>CAWFLB010000003.1:0-823513 GCA_963816615.1 uncultured beta proteobacterium
TAGCGACTGGACAGCCGACGACATCGTTTCCCGTTACGAACTTTCACGGACCGAGCTCACCCGTCTGCTGGTCCGACTGGACCGGCTGGGTCTGATCGACCTGCTGCCGCAGGATCGCATTCGGCTGAAGGTGCCGAACCTCCTGCGCCTTCATCCCGGCGGCCCGATCCATGCCGTCCACGGCCGACGCGTCGTCGGCGAATTTATCGCGGCCAAGTTCCCACGGATCGAGACACTGTTCCGGTTCGAGTACCGCGAGCTTTCCAAGGCCTCGTACGAGCTGTTGCAGCGGAAGCTGGACCGGATCGCGACGGAGTTTCTCGAGCTCGCCGACCTGGACAGTACCCTTCCCTCGGAGCGCCGCGCGACTACCGGTATGCTGCTCGCCATGCGGCCATGGTCGCTGTCGATAGTGACCGGCCTCAAGGAGCGCGCCAACGCGCGCTAGGGCGCGTCGATCGATCGCAAATCGTCGGACCGGCCGCGGCTCCCTTAGTCGATTCTGCAGGCATCGTCGAACGCGAGGCGGGGCGCGCGCGGGTGAAGCTTTGACGGGTCGCCGTAGCCGAGATTGCACAGGAAATTCGACTTGATGGTGCCACCGGGAAAGAACTCGGCGTCGACCCTGGCATTGTCGAAGCCCGACATCGGTCCGCAATCGAGGCCCAGCGCGCGGGCGGCGATGATCAGGTAAGCGCCCTGCAGCGAACCGTTGCGAAACGCCGTGCTGCGGATCAGCTCGTCCTTGCCGACGAATGCGCTGCGCACGTCGGCGTGCGGCGCCAGCAGCGGCAACTTTTCGTAAAATTCGAGATCGTATCCAATGATTGCCGTCGCTGGTGCGGCCATCGTCTGACGAACATTGCCGGTGTCGAGCGCGGGTTCGAGGCGCGTCTTGGCGTCGGCGCTCTTGACGAAAACGATGCGCGCCGGACAGCAATTGGACGAGGTCGGACCCCATTTCATCAGCTCGTAGACCGCGCGCAGGGTTTGGTCGTCGACCGGCCTGTCGCGCCAGGCACGGTAAGTCCTTGCGGTGCGGAACAGCTGGTCGAGTGCGGCGTCGTCTAGCTTCATCGGATTCCTCGCGATCGGTGCGGCCCGGGTCCGCCGCGGCAGTGTGGAGGATGCGGCAGCCGACACAAGTCGATTGACAATAACTATCGAAAACATTGATCCAATCAATTGGACGAATGACAGCGGTCCGCGTAGATTGACGTGGTGGCGGTTCATTGCCGCGTTTTCGGCAGTCGTCAGGCATATCCAGATCTCAAGAGGAAAATGCGATGAATCTCAAAGGCTCCAAGACCCATGACAACCTCAAGGCCGCGTTCGCTGGCGAATCCCAGGCGAACCGCCGCTACCTTTACTTCGCCAGCAAGGCGGACGTCGAAGGCCAGAACGACATCGCCGCGGTGTTTCGTTCGACCGCGGAAGGCGAAACCGGACACGCCCACGGCCATCTCGACTATCTGTCCGGGGTCGGCGACCCCGCGACTGACCTGCCCATCGGCTCCAGTCGACTGAATCTCAAGGCCGCGATCGCCGGAGAAACGCACGAATACACCGACATGTATCCGGGGATGGCCAAGGCCGCGCGCAGCGAAGGCTTCGAGGAGATTGCCGACTGGTTCGAAACGCTGGCCAAGGCGGAGCGTTCGCACGCCAATCGGTTTCAGAAGGCGTTGGACGCGCTCGCCGATTAGTCTCCGGATTGGAGCGGCGCAACCGCCGCGCCGCTCAATCCTCGGTTATTGCGTCACGGCGATCGTCGCCTAGACTTTACTCGGCAACAAGGCGCCGCGACGCAATAACTGCTCAAGCTTTGCGCCGACGTGTTTTCCGTCCAGCGTCGCGCAGTTGCCTGCAGTCCGGCGCAGTTTAGAGCGAAGCCCGAAAGTCCACGATGACCCAGCGCGAAGGCAGCCTCGAAGCTCCGATCCGGCACCCCATCGACTGGAAGAATCCGGAGTACTACGACGAGGCTTCGGTCGATAAGGAGCTCGAGCGGATCTTCAACATCTGCCACGGCTGCCGGCGCTGCGTAAGCCTCTGCAACGCGTTTCCGACGCTGTTCGACCTGATCGACGAAAGCAAGACCGGCGAGATCGACGGCGTGGCCAAGAGCGATTTCGGCAAGGTCGTCGACCAGTGCTACTTGTGCGACCTATGCTATATGACCAAGTGTCCGTACGTGCCGCCACACCCGTGGAACGTCGACTTTCCGCATCTGATGCTGCGCGCCAAGGCGCAGAAGTTCAAGCGCGGCGAAACCGTCTTTCGTGATCGGTTGCTGACCAGCACCGACCGGTTGGGCAAACTGGCGACAATACCGGTGGTGGTCCAGGCGGTGAACAAGGCGAACCGCACGCCGATCGCCCGCAAGGCGATGGAACGGATGCTGGGCGTGCATCGCGATCGAAGGCTGCCGCCGTACGCGACACGCCGATTCGACCGACTGGCCCCCGATTCGTCGGGCTGGCCGGCCAGGAACGGCGAGCGCACACCGGGGAAGGTGGCGATCTTTTCGACCTGCTACGTCAACTACAACGAGCCGGGTATCGGTCTCGACCTGATCGCGATACTCGAGCACAACGAGATTCCCTACACGATCGTCGAGAATGAAGTGTGCTGCGGCATGCCCAAGCTGGAGCTGGGCGACTTCGACGCGGTCGAGAAGCTCAAGGCGGTCAATGTGCCGCGTCTGGCAGCCTACGCGCGCGACGGTTACGCCATTCTCACTGCCGTGCCGTCGTGCACGCTGATGTTCAAGAGCGAGTTGCCGCTGTTGTTCGCGGGGGATGCCGACGCCGAGGCGGTGTCCGACGCGATGTTCGATCCGTTCGAGTATCTGGTACTGCGCGACAAGGACGGACTGCTCAAGAGGGAGTTCAAGACGCCTCTCGGCAAGGTCAGCTACCACATTCCCTGCCACTCGCGGGTGCAGAACGTCGGCCAGAAAACGCGAGAAGTGCTGGAGTGGGTACCGCAAACGACGGTGACCACGGTCGAGCGTTGCAGCGGCCACGACGGAACCTGGGGCGTCAAGACCGAGTTCTACCCGACGTCGATGAAAATCGGCAGGCCGGTATTCCGGCAGATGGGGGAGGGCGATCCCGACTATGTCAGCTCCGATTGTCCGATCGCCGGTCGGGCGATACTTCAAGGCATCGAGCAGGCTCAGCAGGCGATGCGGGCGCGGAAACTTCATCCGCTGACCTTGATGCGAATCGCCTACGGTCTGCCGGGAACGATAGAGGACACGCGATGAAAAAGCTCGAAGCAGAGCGCACGCCGCGCATCACCCGCGAGAGCCTGCTTACGCTGGAGGCTTACGCCAAGACCCGAAGCGAGTACCGGGCGAAGGTCATCGCCCACAAGAAGAGCCGCACCGTGCATCTGGGCAATCATCTGACCTTGCTGTTCGAGGACGAGCTGACGATACGCTATCAGATCCAGGAAATGCTCCGCATTGAAAAGACCTTCGACGAAGCCGGCATCCAGGACGAGCTCGATGCATACAACCCGCTGGTACCCGATGGCGCCAATTGGAAGGCGACGCTGCTGGTCGAATACGAAGACGTCGACGAGCGCAGGGCGGCGCTGGCAAAGCTCAAGGGGATTGAAGACAGGATCTGGGTGCAGGTGGAGGGCGCGGCGCGTGTTTACGCGATTGCCGACGAAGACCTGGAACGCGAGAACGAGACCAAGACCTCGTCGGTCCATTTCGTGCGCTTCGAGTTGACGCCGGAAATGATCGAGACAGTCAAATATGGCGTCGGAGTAGCGATCGGCGTCGATCACCCGGCGTACACGTTCACCCTGCCCGCGGTCTCCGACGCGACACGCCGCGCGCTGGTCGCCGACCTCGACTAGCCGGCGCGCGGCAGGCGGCCGCGCCAGCGACCACGCTGGCCCGTCATGACCGGTCCGATGCCGGGTCCTCGGCGGGCAATCCGGCGCCGGGCGAGCCGCCGATCCGCAGTTCCCAGGCATCGCGCGTGATGCCGCGCACGCAAAAGATCTCGATGCGTCCGCGATGCTCGCGCTCGACGGTGCGCAGCAGCGCGAAGCCGCACTTTTCCAGGACGCGGCCCGAGGCGGGATTGCGTGCGAGGTACGACGCGGTCAGCGTTTCGCAGTCGAGGTAGCCGAAGGCCAGTGCGGTGATCGCCATTGTCGCCGCGGTCGCATAACCGCGACCCCAGAACGGGCGGCCTATCCAGTAGCCAATGTTGTCGTGTTCGTCGGCCACCGGACGCAATCCGATGGCGCCGACCAGCGCCGCTCCGTCGGCGCTGGCGATCGCATAGGCGTACTGCGCTCCGCGCTGGCGGTCGGCGTCATGGCTTGCGATCCACGCCGCGGCCGCTCCCTGCGGATACGGATGCGGGATCGACGCCGTCGTTTCCGCAACGTCGGCGTCGGCCGCGATCACTTGCACGCGCGGCGCATCGGCGGACGTGAACGGGCGCAGCAGGACGGGATGCGAACTGACGCGTTCGGGCAGCAACTAGGCCCTGTCAGTCGCGGAAATTGCCGAACTGCAATGGAAAATCGGTGATCGACTTCTTGACCGCGGCGATCGCGTTCTGCAGCTCGTCGCGCTTCGCGCTCGAGACGCGCACGGCGTCTCCCTGGATGCTCGCCTGGACTTTGAGCTTGCTGTCCTTGAGCATCTTGACGATCTTCTTCGACAGTTCCTGCTCGACCCCGACGCGGATCGTCACGACCTGCTTGACCTTGTCGCCGCTCATTTTTTCGGTGTTGCCGAATTTCAGCGAGCGCACGTCGACGCCGCGCTTGGTGAGCTTGCCAAGCAGCACGTCGGTCACCTGCTTTAGCTTGAAGTCGTCGTCGGCATAGAGCGTCAGCTCCTTCTCCTTGTGCTCGATCCGGGCATCCGAGCCCTTGAAGTCGAAGCGCGTCGAAATCTCCTTGTTGGCCTGGTCGATCGCATTCCTGACTTCGACCTGGTTGACTTCGGAAACGATGTCGAAACGACGGCATGGCTCTACCTCCTGCGCGCGAGCTTCGCCTCGATACGCAGACGCAAGGCGTTGAGCTTGATGAAGCCTGCGGCGTCCTTCTGGTTGTAGGCGCCGCGGTCGTCCTCGAACGTCGCTATGGTCGTATCGAACAGCGAGTCAGTCTTCGATTCGCGGCCGACGACGATCGACATTGCCCTTGTACAGCTTGACGCGCACGCTGCCGTTGACCGTCTGCCTGCGAGGCGTCGATCATCGTCTGCAGCATGCTGCCGCTCGGGCGTCCACCAGTAGCCGTTGTAGATCAGGCATGCGTAGCGCGGCATCAGCTCGTCCTTCAGATGCGCGACTTCGCGGTCGAGGCGTGATCGATTCGATCGCGCGGTGGGCGCGCAGCATGATCGTGCCGCCCGGCGTCTCGTAGCAGCCGCGCGACTTCATGCCGACATAGCGGTTCTCGACCAGGTCGAGCCGGCCGATGCCGTGCTTGCCGCCGATGCGGTTGAGCTCGGTCAGCACCTGCGCCGGCGGACATCCTCGTGCCGTTGAGCGCAACGATGTCGCCGCGCTCGGTATTCGAGCTCGAGGTACTCCGGCCTCGTCGGGCGCCTTTTCCGGCGAGACCGTCCAGCGCCACATGTCTTCCTCGGGCTCGCGGGCCGGGTCCTCGAGGGCGCGGCCCTCGTAGGAGATGTGCAGCAGGTTGGCGTCCATCGAGTACGGACTGCCGCCGCTCTTGTGCTTCATCTCGATCGGGATGCCGTGCTTCTCGGCGTAGGCGAGCAGCTTTTCGCGCGAGGTCAGGTCCCATTCGCGCCAGGGCGCGATGACCCGAATGTCCGGCTCGAGCGCGTAGTAGCCGAGCTCGAAACGCACCTGGTCGTTGCCCTTGCCGGTGGCGCCGTGCGACACCGCGTCGGCGCCGGTCTCGCGCGCGATTTCGATCTGGCGCTTGGCGATCAGCGGCCGCGCGATCGACGTGCCGAGCAGGTACTCGCCTTCGTAGATGGCGTTGGCGCGAAACATCGGGAAGACGAAGTCGCGGACGAACTCCTCGCGCAGATCGTCGATGATAGATCTCCTTGACCCCCAGCTGGCAGCGGCCTTGGCGCGCGCCGGCTCGAGCTCTTCGCCCTGACCGATGTCGGCGGTGAAGGTGACGACCTCGCAGCCGTACGTATCCTGCAGCCATCGGAGGATGACCGAGGTGTCGAGGCCGCCCGAATAGGCAAGCACCACTTTCTTGACGTCGTGCATCGGTCTAAGGGCTCGCTGTAAATCGAGTTGAGAAACGCGCTTCCGGATCAGACCCTTGACTAGTCGATCCGGGCTCCGGTCTTGGCGATCACCGGCGCCCACTTGTCCGAATCGCTCTTGATCAGCCGCGCGAAGTCCGACGGCGTTCCGCCGATCAGTTCGAAGCCCTGCGCATTCAGCTTGGACTTGACTTCGGCGTCGTTGAGGATCGCGTTGATCTCGGCGTTCAGTCGTTGCACGATCGGCGCAGGCGTCGCCGCGGCGACCAGGACCCCGTTCCAGGCCAGTGCCTCGAATCCGGGATAACCGGCTTCCGCGATGGTCGGAATTTCCGGATTCAGCGCAAACCGCTTGGCCGTCGTCACCGCCAGCGCGCGCAGCTTTCCCGCCTGGATTTGCGCCTGCAGCGGCTGCATGACGGCGAACATCATCTGCGTCTCGCCCTGGATCGTCGCCGTGACCGCGGGCGGAGAACCGTTGAACGGCACATGCACGATGTCGATGCCGGCTTCGGACTTCAACAGCTCCATCGTCAGATGCGACGAGCTGCCATTGCCGACCGAGGCGTAATTGAGCTTGCCCGGATTCGCCTTGGCATAGGCGACCAGCTCCTTGACCGAGTGTACCGGCAGCGTGGCGTTGATCGCCAGCACGTTCGGCTGGCTCGACGTGATGATGACCGGGGCCAAGTCCTTTTGCGGATCGTACGGCAGGCGCGAATACAGATGCGGGCCGAAGGACAGCGGGCCGTTGAACGAGATCACCATCGTGGAGCCGTCGGGCTGTGATTTGGCGACCAGGTCGGTGGCCAGCGTGCCGCCGGCTCCCGGGCGATCTTCCACGATGATCGGCTGGCCGAGTCTGTCCTTCAGCTTGTCGCCGATGACGCGCGCGAGAACGTCGAGCGAGCTTCCCGCGGGTGCGGGAACGATGAAGCGGATCGGCTTGTCGGGCCAGGCCTGCGCCGCCGCGCCGGGCGCTGCGATCGCTGCGCAGCCGACAATCGCGGCGAGTAGCCAACATGAAAGCGAACGCATGGTTCCTCCTTTAGCGGCACCCGGCCGAAGCAGCGCGATCACGACAGCGCGGCGGCGTCGACGCGGCCGCAAACCAGATATTCGAGCAACGCTTTCTGCGCATGCAGCCGATTTTCAGCCTCGTCCCAGACCACGCTTTGCGGTCCGTCGAGCACCTCGGCCGCGACTTCTTCTCCGCGGTGCGCAGGCAGGCAGTGCATGAACAATGCGTCGGCCTGCGCACGCGCCATCATCGCCGAGTCGACTTGCCAATGCGCGAAGTCCTGGCGCCGCTTGTCGTTCTGCGCCTCGAAGCCCATGCTGGTCCAGACGTCGGTCGTCACCAGGTCCGCGCCGGCGCATGCCTCGACCGGGTCGGAAAACGACTGGTAGTGGCGATTGCCGCGAGCGTCGGGACCGTCGCCGTCGACTTCATACCCGGGCGGTGTCGACACCCGGATTGCGAAGTCGAACACGACAGCCGCCTGCAGCCAGGTGTTGCAGACGTTGTTGGAATCGCCGATCCAGGCCACGGTCTTGCCCTGAATGGAGCCGCGGTGCTCGATGAAGGTGTAGATATCGGCCAGGATCTGACACGGATGATATTCGTTGGTCAGTCCGTTGATCACCGGAACGCGCGAATGCGCAGCGAAGCGCTCGATGATCGGCTGCTCGAAGGTGCGGATCATCACCACGTCGACCATGCGCGAAATGACGCGCGCGACGTCCTCGATCGGCTCGCCGCGCGACAGTTGCGTGTCGCCGCGATTCAGGTTGATCGCGATGCCGCCCAGCTGGTTCATCCCGGCCTCGAATGAGACGCGCGTGCGGGTCGACGCCTTTTCGAACACCATCGCGAGCGTCCGGTCCCTCAGCGGCTGGTAGATTTCATAGCGCTTGAACCGTTCCTTGATCCAACGCGTTCGTGCGAACAGGTAGTCGAGCTCGTCGCGGCTGAAATCGTTGAGCTGCAGAAAATGCTTCGGAGGCATGCGGGCTTAAGGCGACCCCGTGCACCCAGTTGTCGGGCTGCCGGGAATCGAAACGCCATTAAAACAAGATTTTAGCACACGGCAGCCGGTCTTCTGGACTGCGGATACCCGGTGCCGCCGCACGCCGCTCGGCCGCCGCCCGCATCGGTCGGATCGATACGTGGCGCGATCGCGCCGGTCGATTCGGGCCGGCGATCAAAAAAAGAGCGCCTGGCGGCGCTCGTTTCCGGCGGACGGCACGCGGCCTAAGGCAGCGCCTTGATCGCCTGCGCGAGGCGCGACTTGCTGCGCGACGCCGTGTTCTTGTGCACGATCTTCTTATCGGCGATGCGGTCGATCACCGATTGCTGTGCCTGCAATTCCTTGGTCGCCGCAGCCTTGTCGCCGGCGCTTATCGCCTTCCTGACTTTCTTGATCGCGGTGCGCAGCGACGACTTGAGGCTCGCATTGCGCTGCCGCGTTGCCTCGGCTTGCCGGGCGCGCTTGCGCGCTTGGGCGGTATTGGCCATGGGACTGGATCCTTGGTTGCTTGGTATCGAAGCGTTCCGGCGGAAGTTCGCTGGAGCCGCCGAAAAAGACCGGGCATAATAGCGATTTTCCGCGATTCGCGCAAGCCGGATCGCGTTTTCATGAATCTGCTGAGGACGCTCTCCGCCGTCAGTGCACTGACTCTGCTCTCGCGCATCACCGGGTTGATGCGCGAAAGCATCAAGGCTGTCGGGTTCGGCGCCGGATTGCAGATGGATGCTTTCGAGGCGGCATTCCGCCTGCCGAACATCCTGCGCCGCATGTTCGCCGAAGGCGCTTTTTCGCAGGCCTTCGTTCCGATTCTCGCCGAGTACAAGCGCGCGCGCGGCGAAGAGGCGACTCGCGACCTGGTCGGCAAAGTCGGCTCCTTGCTGGCGGTGACGCTGCTCGGCATCTCGGTGTTCGGTGTGGTCGCCGCGCCGTGGCTGGTGTATCTGCTCGCGGGCAGCTTCGTGCGCACGCCGGGCAAGGTCGAGCTGACCACGGTGCTGATACGCATCATGTTTCCGTACGTTCTGTTCGTTTCGCTGGTGTCGCTGGCCGGCGGCGTCATGAACGTCTACCGCAAGTTTGCGATTCCCGCGTTCACGCCGGTGCTGCTCAATGTCGCTATCATCGCGGCAGCCGTTTTTATCGCGCCGCACGTCGACCCGCCGATTCTGGCGCTGGCGATCGGCGTCGCCGTCGGCGGGGTGGCGCAACTCGTCTTTCAGCTGCGTCCGCTGGCCAAGCTGGGCATGTTGCCCAGGTTCAGGGTCGACTGGCGCGACGAGGGCGTGCGGCGAGTCTTGCGCGCGATGGGTCCGGCGGTGCTCGGCGTTTCGGCGGCGCAGATTTCGACGCTGATCAATACCCAGCTCGCTGCCTATCTGGGCGACGGACGAATCTCGTGGATCACGTATGCCGACCGGCTGATGGAATTCCCCAGCGCGCTGCTCGGGGTCGCGCTTGCCACGATCCTCCTGCCCAACTTGTCGAAGCACCATCACGATGCGAACGACGCGCAGTATCGCGAACTGCTCGACTGGGGTCTGCGGCTGACGTTCCTGCTGGCACTGCCGGCTGCGCTTGCGCTGGCGCTGCTCGCCGTGCCGCTGATCGCGACGCTCTACCAGTACGGCCGTTTCACCGTTGTCGATGTGTGGCAGACGCGGGCCGCGCTGCTCGGGTACAGCGTCGGCCTGGTCGGCCTGATCGCAGTGAAAATTCTGGCCCCGGGCTTTTACGCGCGGCACGACATGCGAACGCCTGTGCGCATCGCCTTCGTGACGCTGCTGCTGTCGCAGACGATGGCGGTGATCCTGATGTTCCAGATCGGGCACGCCGGGCTCACGCTGTCGATTTCGCTCGGCGCCTGCCTGAACGCGGCACTTCTCTATCGCGCGATGCGGCGGCGTGACGTCTATCGTCCAATGCCGGGCTGGGGTCTGTTTCTTGGCCGGGTGCTGGTCGCGCTGTGCGTGCTCGGCGCGGTGTTGTGGTGGGTGGCCGGGGACGATGCGTTCTGGCTGTCGGCGGGACTGTGGGCGAAGGTGGGCAGGCTAGGCATCGTCATCGCCGCGGGAGGCATCGCTTATTTCGGCGCGCTGTGGCTGGTCGGATTCCGCATCGCCGATTTCAACCGGCGTGAAGGCTAGATCGCGCCCGGCTAAAATCGCAGTTGTGCGCGACCATAGTCTGCTCCACGAAGGGCCCGGCAACGGCCATCAGAAGCGTAGACAGGAGGTCGGTCTATCCGACCGGGAGCGCCGTCCGGCGGGCGCTGCTGACATTGCGCGGCGAAGGCGTGCGCAGTTTCTGGTTCAAGCTGCTCGCTCAACTGGGCTATCGCCGCCTGCTGTTGCTGGACCGGCCGCTGGCTGATGCGGTGCCCGAGTTCTCGCCGACCCTTCCGGTAGAAATTGCTCAGCTGACCCGGGACGAACTCGACGAGTATCTCGCTTTTCGGCCCGATACCGGGCGTGCGGACGCAATCGGTCGTCTGGACACGGGTCAAATCTGTTTTGTCGCGCGCTTCGACCGGCGAATCGTCGCGGCAAACTGGATCGCGATGCAACCGATCAGGCTGTCCTACCTTGACTGCCTGCTCGACCTGGCCCCAGGCGACGTGTGCATCTACGACAAGTTCATTCTTCCTGCCTATCGTGGCCACGGCATCTCCAACGCGCTGCGCACGCATCACCTGTGTCAGCTCCAGCGCGCCGGCCACCGGCGCGTCGTCGTTGCAGTCCTCCCTGAGAACGCATCATCGCTGCGCGACATCCTCAAGGGGGGTTACCGGCCGTGCTGCATCATCGGCAGGATCAAGGTCGGACGATGGCAAAGGCACTTCAGGAAAGCGCTACCGAAAGTCTAGTTGCTGCCGCCGGTCTTGCGGTACGGGCACTTCGGCCGCGTGCATTCGGCGTACAGGTAGAGCGCGTGCTCGCTGATCTCGAATCCGCGCTCGCGCGCGATCTTGGTCTGCCGCTTCTCGATCTCAGCGTCGAAGAACTCCTCGACGCGCCCGCATTGCAGGCAAACGAGGTGATCGTGGTGTCCGCCCTGGTTCAATTCGAACACCGCCTTGCCGCTTTCGAAATGGTGCCGCACCAGTAGCCCTGCCTGCTCGAACTGTGTCAGCACGCGGTAGACGGTTGCCAGCCCGACGTCTAGACCCTCCGCCAGGAGCTTCCGATACACGTCCTCGGCGGTCAGATGGCGCACTTCGCTCTGTTCGAAAAGATTGATGATCTTCAGGCGCGGCAGGGTCGCCTTCAGGCCGGCGTTCTTGAGATCGTGCGGCGTGGACATGGGGTGCTCGCCCAGCGAGGCGGGGGTGCCCTTATGATATAGTCTTCGATCGCTTTTTGGCAGTGAAAGACCCCTTCCGCATGCGCGCCAACCTATTCGCCGCCGGCATCGCGCTGCTGATGGCCGGCTGCACCTGGATTCCGAGCCTCGGCGTCTACAAGCTCGACATCAACCAGGGCAATTACATCACCCAGGATCAGGTCGACAAGCTCAAGGTCGGGCAGACGAGGCAGCAAGCGCGCCTGGCGCTCGGGACCCCGCTGGTGGCCGATCCGTTTCATGCCAACCGATGGGATTACCTCTACGAGTTCAATCGGCAGGGACGCACGCTCGAGCACCGCCGGTTCACCGTTTATTTCGTCGACGACAAGGTGGCGCGCTGGGAGGGCGACGAGGTGCCGCCGCCTCCGGCCGAGGTCGCGCGTTCCGGCGGCGGCGATGCCGCGCTCGACAAATCGCTGACCAGCGCGCCCAAGACCAGCGAGGACAACTGGTTGTCGGCGTTGTTGCGAAAGCTCGGCTGGTGGAAGTAGCCGCACGGCCGGTCCGCGTCGCGATCGCGGGTTGTGGCGGACGCATGGGCCAGATACTGGTCGCGGCGGTCCTGACCCAGCACGACCTGAAGCTTGCCGCGGCGCTGGAGATCGCCGGAAGTCCGCTGGTAGGACATGACGCCGGCGAGCCTTGTGGACAGACCACCGGGGTGGCGATCGGTGCCGATGTTGCGGCGGCGCTTCGCGATGCCGACGTCCTGATCGACTTCACCCGCCCGGCGGCCACCGTTGATCATGTCAAGGCCTGCGCCGGCGCCGGCGTCGGCGCGGTGGTCGGCACCACCGGCCTGAGCGAGGCCGACAAGAAGGCACTGACCGAAGCCGGCAGAACGATTCCGCTGGTCTACGCGCCGAACATGAGCGTCGGAGTCAACGTGCTGCTCAAGCTGGTCGAGCTCGCGGCGCAACGCTTGGGCGAAGACTACGACGTCGAGATCGTCGAAATGCATCATCGACACAAGGTCGACGCACCTTCCGGCACCGCGCTGCAGCTCGGAGAAGCCGCGGCCATGGCGCTCGGACGCGACCTGAAGGCCGATGGCGTATTCGCGCGAGACGGCGTTGTCGGCGAGCGCAAGGCCGGCTCGATCGGGTTCGCGACCTTGCGCGGCGGCGACGTCATCGGCGACCACACGGTGATATTCGCCGGCTCGGGCGAGCGCGTCGAGCTCGCGCACAAGGCATCGTCCCGCGCGACGTTCGCTCAGGGCGCACTCCGCGCGGCCCGCTTTGTCGCAGCACGTCGTGCCGCGAAGTCGCCAGGCGTGTACGGGATGCGGGACGTGCTCGAGCTCGAGTGATGGCGCAACGGCCTTGTCGCACCCTTTCGATCTGACGGGGCGACTGGCGCTCGTCACCGGCGGCGGCAGTGGGCTCGGGCTCGCGATCGCGCGGGGACTGCGCGCCGCAGGCGCCCGCATCGTCATCAACGGGCGCAATCGCTCCAAGCTCGAAGACGCGGCGGCCGCACTCCGTCGCGACGGTGGCGCCGGAGGCAGCGTCGATGTTGCGCCATTCGACGTCGCCGACGCCGACGCGGTCGCCGGTGGCATCGCAGCGATCGAGAGGGAGTTCGGCGCGCCGGACATCGTCGTCAACAATGCTGCGGTGAACCGGCGAGGGCCGTTGGACGAGTTCACGCCCGACCAATGGCACGCGCTGCTGGCGGCGAATCTGGATGGCCCGTTTTACGTCGCCAGGAGTGTCATCGCCGGCATGAAGGCGCGTCGGCGCGGCAAGATTATCAACATCTGCTCGCTGGCGAGCGAGATCGGCCGCCCCAACATCGTCCCGTACGCGACCAGCAAGGGAGGTCTCCAGATGCTGACGCGTGCGCTTGCGGTCGAGCTCGCGCCGTTCAATGTCCAGGTCAACGGCATCGCGCCGGGTTTTTTCAAGACCGAGATGAACGCTCCGCTGATCGCCGACGCCGACTTTTCGCACTGGGTTGCATCGCGGACGCCTGCCGGACGCTGGGGCGAGCCGCCGGAGATAGCCGGAGCCGCGGTGTTCCTCGCATCCGATGCCGCCGACTACGTTACCGGCCACGTGCTGTTCGTCGACGGCGGATTCAGCGTCGCGTACTAGAGCGGCGCGAGCCCGGGAGCAGGGGCCCCGCGCAAATGCGCGGGGATGCGACGAGGCGAGTCGACGCAGCGGCCGACGCGGCGATAGTTGCGTTGCGGAGAGATGAGGAGGCCGCGCGCGAGCCGAGGATGGCGCGGCTCCTGCTCGAACGCGGCCGCTGCATTTGAACGCGACGCGCTGCTAGGGTATAATTTCCAGCCTTCAGAGCGGGGAAGGCGAGTTGCCTTTCCCGCTTCGCACGTCTGGACTCGTTTTCGAGAAACTCTCGCCGTGACTTCCGCCTCCGTCCCCGCGATCCTGGCGCTTGCCGACGGCAGCTTGTTTCGCGGCCGCGCAATCGGCGCGATCGACGCGACGGAGGGCAGCGTCGGCGAGGTCGTTTTCAACACCGCGATGACCGGGTACCAGGAAATCCTGACCGACCCGTCTTACGCCGGCCAGATCGTCACGCTGACTTATCCGCACATCGGCAATACCGGCGTCAATCCGGAAGACGTCGAATCGCGGCGCGTTTTCGCCGCGGCGCTGGTGATCCGCGACCTGCCGCGCCTGGCCAGCAACTGGCGCAGCACGCAGGACCTGTCGTCGTATTTGCGCGACGCGGGCGTCCTCGGCATCTGCGACATCGACACGCGAAAGCTCACCCGCATGCTGCGCGAAAACGGCGCGCAGAACGGTTGCGTGATGGCGGCGGGCGGCTCCGGCCGTGGGGACGCCGCGGCCGAGGCGATAGCGCGAGCTCGCGCCGCACCGTCGATGTCCGGGCTCGATCTGGCCAAGGTCGTCAGCTGCGACGCGCCCTACGACTGGAACGGCGGCAGCTGGGCGCTCGGCAGCGGCTATCGCACGCCGCAGGGCAATCGGTTCCACGTCGTCGCCTACGACTACGGCATCAAACACAACATCCTGCGCCTGATGGCCGATCGTGGCTGCCGGCTCACCGTCGTTCCCGCGCAGACCCCGGCGCGCGACGCCTTGGCGCTGCAGCCCGACGGCATTTTCCTGTCGAACGGACCCGGCGATCCCGAGCCGTGCACCTATGCGATCGAGGCGATACGCGAATTCCTCGCCGCGGGCATGCCGACCTTCGGCATCTGCCTGGGTCATCAGCTGCTCGGGCTCGCCTGCGGCGCGAGAACGGTCAAGATGAAATTCGGCCATCACGGCGCCAACCATCCGGTGCTCGACAAGGACACCGGGCAGGTGCTGATCACCAGTCAGAATCACGGCTTCGCCGTCGACGCGGCGACTTTGCCGCGCAACGTTCGAATCACGCACGTGTCGCTGTTCGACGGCAGCCTGCAAGGCATCGAGCTCACCGACAAGCCGGCATTCGGCTTTCAGGGTCATCCGGAAGGAAGCCCCGGCCCGCACGACCTCGGATTTCTTTTCGACCGCTTCACGCGGATGATGGAGCGGCACGCGGTCAAGGCAGTCAGCGCATGAGGGCCCTGAAGGAAGGCGACGCCGCCCGGGTGGTGGATGCGGCGCTGTCGGAAAGCGCCGACGCACTGCAGGCCTTGCGAACCGATGCGACTGCGCTGGCGGCGATCGCGCGCGCCGCGGCGCTGATCGTCGACGCATTCGGCCGCGGCGGCCGCGTGTTCAGCTGCGGCAACGGCGGCTCGATGTGCGATGCGATGCATCTGGCCGAGGAGCTTTCCGGCCGTTTTCGCGGAAACCGCAAGGGCTTGCCGGCGCAGGCGATCAGCGACGCCGGCTACCTGTCGTGCGTGGCGAACGACTTCGGCTACGACGCGGTGTTCGCCCGTTATCTTGAGAGCCATGCCCGCGCCGGCGACGTGCTGGTCGCGATCAGCACCAGCGGCACCAGCAAGAACGTGCTGGCAGCGGCCAGCACCGCCGCAACGATAGGCATGCAGACGATCGTGCTGACCGGGCGCAGTGGATCGCCGCTCGCGGCGACCGCGGACTGCGCGATATGCACGCCGGGCGGTCGCTACGCCGATCGCGTGCAGGAGCTGCACATCAAGGTGATACACATCCTGATCGAGCTGATCGAGCGCGATCTCTTCCCCGAGAATTACGCCGCCGCGCGCTGACGCTCAAGCCACGATGCCCAAGCGCACTGACATCGAGTCGATCCTGATCATCGGCGCCGGTCCGATCATCATCGGGCAGGCGTGCGAGTTCGACTATTCGGGGGCGCAGGCGTGCAAGGCGCTGCGCGAGGAAGGCTATCGGGTGATCCTGGTCAACTCGAATCCGGCGACGATCATGACCGACCCGGACATGGCCGATGCGACCTACATCGAGCCGATCACCTGGCCGATGGTCGCCAAGATCATCGAGAAGGAGCGTCCGGACGCACTGCTGCCGACGATGGGCGGGCAGACGGCGCTCAACTGCGCGCTCGACCTCGCGCGCGAAGGCATTCTGAACAGGTTCGACGTCGAGCTGATCGGCGCGACGAAGAAAGCGATCGACAAGGCCGAGGACCGCGAAAAATTCAAGGCGGCGATGACGCGCATCGGGCTCGGGCTCGGCGCGCTCCGGCATCGCGCACAATCTCGAGCAGGCGCTGGAAGTGCAGGGCGACATCGGCTTTCCGGCGGTGATACGGCCGTCGTTCACGCTCGGCGGCACCGGCGGCGGCATCGCCTACAACAAGGACGAGTTCGTCGAAATGTGCAAGCGCGGCCTCGACCCGCTCGCCGACGCACGAGCTCCTGATCGAGGAATCGCTGCTCGGCTGGAAAGAGTTCGAGATGGAGGTCGTGCGCGACAGGAAGGACAACTGCATCATCGTCTGCTCGATCGAGAACCTCGACCCGATGGGCGTGCACACCGGCGACTCGATCACCGTCGCGCCGGCGCAGACGCTGACCGACAAGGAATATCAGATCATGCGCAACGCGTCGATCGCGGTCCTGCGCGAGATCGGCGTCGACACCGGCGGATCGAACGTGCAGTTCGCGATCAATCCCGACGACGGGCGCATGATCGTGATCGAGATGAATCCGCGCGTGTCGCGATCGTCCGCGCTGGCGTCCAAGGCGACCGGTTTCCCGATCGCCAAGATCGCCGCCAAGCTCGCCGTCGGCTACACGCTCGACGAGTTGAAGAACGACATCACCGGCGGCTCAGGCCACTTCATGCCGGCCTCGTTCGAGCCGACGATCGACTACGTCGTCACCAAGGTGCCGCGTTTCGCCTTCGAAAAATTCAAGCAGGCCGACGACCGGCTGACGACGCAGATGAAGTCGGTCGGCGAAGTGATGGCGATCGGCCGCACCTTCAAGGAATCGCTGCAAAAGGCGCTGCGCGGGCTCGAGACCGGCGTCGACGGCTTTAATCTCAAGACCGTCGATCCGGACACGATCGCCGACGAGCTCGCGTACCCGCGCGCCGAGCGCCTCTGGTACGTCGCCGACGCGCTGGCGATCGGCATGCCGCTCGACGAGGTCTACGCGCACACGCAAGATCGATCCGCTGGTTTCTGGCGCAGATCAAGGAAATCGTCGACACCGAGCTCGACGATCGAGAAAAGCGAGGCTCGACGACATCTCGGCGCCGACGGCTGCGATCGCTCAAGCGCATGGGCTTTTCCGATCGTCGCCTGGCGCACCTGACTCGAAGACCACCGAAACCGAGGTGCGCGCGCGCCGCCACGCGCTCGGCTATCCGGCCGGTGTACAAGCGCGTCGACACCTGCGCCGCGGAGTTCTCGACCCGGACCGCGTACATGTACTCGACCTACGAGGACGAGTGCGAGGCGCAGCCGACCGACCGCAACAAGGTGATCGTGCTGGGCGGCGGCCCGAACCGGATCGGGCAGGGCATCGAGTTCGACTACTGCTGCGTGCACGCCGCGCTGGCGCTGCGCGAAGACGGCTACGAGACGATCATGGTCAACTGCAATCCGGAGACCGTGTCGACCGACTACGATACGTCCGACCGACTTTACTTCGAGCCGCTCACCCTCGAGGACGTGCTCGAGATCGTGCACGTCGAAAAGCCGTTCGGCGTGATCGTCCAGTACGGCGGCCAGACCCCGCTCAAGCTCGCGCGCGATCTGGAAAAGAACGGCGTGCCGATCATCGGCACGACGCCGGACATGATCGACATGGCCGAGGACCGCGAGCGCTTCCAGCAGATGCTGCACCGGCTGGAGCTGCGCCAGCCGCCGAATCGCACCGCGCGCACCGAAGCCGACGCGCTGAAGGCGGCCGAGGCGATCGGCTATCCGCTGGTCGTCCGGCCGTCGTACGTCCTCGGCGGCCGCGCCATGGAAATCGTGCACGAGCAGCGCGATCTCGAGCGCTACATGCGCGAGGCGGTCAAGGTATCGAACGATTCGCCGGTGCTGCTCGATCGTTTCCTGAACGACGCGATCGAGGTCGACGTCGACGCGCTGGTCGATGACAACCACGGCGGCAAGGATGTCGTCATCGGCGGCATCATGGAGCACATCGAGCAGGCCGGCGTGCACTCGGGCGATTCGGCGTGCTCGCTGCCGCCGTTTTCGCTTTCGCCCTCAGCTGCAGGACGAGCTGCGCCGGCAGACGGTGGCGATGGCGCACGGTCTCGAACGTCGTCGGGCCTGATGAACGTGCAGTTCGCGATCCAGTTTCCGCAGGACAACGACGGCGAGGGCGTCGTCTACGTGCTCGAGGTCAACCCGCGCGCGTCGCGCACGGTGCCCTACGTGTCCAAGGCGACCGGGCGGCCGCTGGCCAAGATCGCCGCGCGCTGCATGGTCGGCCAGACGCTTGCGAGCCAGGGCATCACGCGACGAAGTCGTGCCGCCGTATTTCTCGGTCAAGGAAGCGGTGTTTCCGTTCATCAAGTTTCCCGGGCGTCGACACGATCCTCGGACCGGAGATGAAGTCCACCGGCGAGGTGATGGGCGTCGGCGACACGTTCGCCGAGGCGTTCGTCAAGTCGCAGCTCGGCGCCGGCGTCCGTCTGCCCAGAGCGGGCAAGGTGTTCGTCAGCGTCAGGAATCCGGACAAGCCGCGGGCGCTCGACGTCGCGCGCATCCTGGCCGGGCTGGGCTTCACGCTGGTCGCGACGCGCGGCACGGCGGCGGCGCTCGCCGCGGCCGGCGTCCCCGTGGCCGCCGGTCAACAAGGTCGCCGAAGGCAGGCCGCACATCGTCGACATGCTGCTGAACGACGAGATCGCGCTGGTCATCAACACGGTCGAGGAAAAGCGCAGCGCGATCCAGGACAGCTACGCTATCCGGCGCGCGGCGCTCAACGACCAGATGCCGACCTACACGACGATGGCAGGGGCGCGCGCTGCCGCGTTGGGCATCCAGGAGATGCGGGAGTTGGTACCGTATTCGATGCAGGCGCTGCAACGGCGCTTGCACTGAGAACGATTCGAGAGTGTCATCATGAGCAGGACCCCACTGACGATGACCGGCGCGGAAAAGCTCAAGGCTGAGCTGCGCCGGTTGAAGACCATCGACCGTCCGGCGGCGATCGTCGCGATCGCCGAGGCGCGCTCGCACGGCGACCTGTCCGAAAACGCCGAGTACGACGCGGCCAAGGATCGGCAGGGCTTCATCGAGGTGCGCATCACGGATATCGAGACAATGCTGGCCCAGGGCGCAGATCGTCGACCCGGCCAAGATCGACGCCGACGGCCGCGTCGTGTTCGGCGCCACCGTCGACCTGGAGGACCAGGCGTCCGGCGATCGCGTTTGCTACCAGATCGTCGGCGACGACGAGGCGGACATCAAGGGCGGCAAGATTTCGGTCGAACTCGCCGATCGCCCGCGCGCTGATCGGCAAGCACGCCGGCGATACCGCCGAAGTGCAGGCGCCCGCCGGCGTGCGCGAGTACGAGGTGCTCGCCGTCCGGTACGTCTGACAACCGCCGCCGGCGGGGCGGCGGTGTTCCCGGGTGCTACTTGTCGCGCCCGACCACCAGCAGGACGACACCGGCGACGATCGCGCCGACGCTGGCCCAAAGCGGAATGTTGACCGTTTCCTTGTCCTTGACCGAAAGCGTCAGCGGCCCGACATTCGCCGTGTGCGTTTCCTTGGTGTAGGTAAAGGTTCCATACGCCAGGCCGAGGACGCCGGCGACGATCAGGACGATGGCGAGTATCTTGGCGGGCCCCATGCGTACCTCCGGTGGTTGAAACGTCGCCCGCGACGCGGTCGATCCCGCATTCTAGCGCGCCAAAGGGTCAACGCATGGATCGGCCTTCACGCCTGCCGCAGCGTCCGACCCAGCGCTCGGCGCTCGCGCGATCGCTGATGCATACGGTACGCTCGCTGGTGATCCATGCCGAGCGCTCGAGCAGCTGGATGTCGGCCTCGTGCTGGCGCGCGACATGCGGATCCTCGAAAAAGATGACGCGGGAGCAGCGCCCTTCGAGCACCTCGAGCGCGATCTCGGCATCGCCTCCCATCGGACCCGAACGGAAACGATCGACCCATGGCGAGCTTGTCGCGTCGAGCGTGGCCGCGAGCTCGTTGAGCAGGCCTCCGGTGGTGCCGGTGGCGATGCGGCGCCGGAAGCGGTTGAAGAAGGCGAAGTTGTCGCGGATGAAGTCCAGCATCGCAGCCTTGCGGGCATCGTGCGCGATCAGCGCGATCGTCTGCGATTCGAACGCGAAGCCGTGATCGAGCAGCGGATTGGCCGGGCAGCCGTGCTCGATGCGCGCGAGCTCGAACCACTCGCGGGCGTGAGCTAGCGTGGAAATGAACACCGTCTCGTGGATCACGCATTCGCGCTTGAGCGCCTGGCCTTCCGGAAAGACGGCGGTTGGATCGTCGGGGTCGAGCAGATAGATCATCGCGTCGAGCCGGCGTCGAGGGTCGTCGCTGACGACCGCGGCGACCAGGTGAATAAGGCCGCCTTCGCGCCGCGTGGGCAGGCGCTTGAGCGCAGGATAGTCGGCGAGCAGGCCCGCGGCGGCAAGGGCGTCGCAGGTCTGTCCAAGGGCAAGGAGCTCCACCTGGAGCTCGTCGCGGATCGTCGTTTCAAGCGCTGCCAGCAGGCGGAACAGCGCCCCGGCCGGGGGCACGCGATGCAGCGCGCTCGCGGCGAGCCCCACACGCAAGGGCAGCAGCGGCTGGTGCGGCCGCGCCGCGCTCACGCGAGAGTGCCGCCTCAGCCGGTGCCGCGGCGCCGGCGCGCTCGCTCGCCGGAGGGCTTGGCCGCAGGCGGCCGTACTGCGCCGGCAACCGGTGGTCGTGCAGTCGTGCGCGCGACCGGCGTGCGGGGGCGGCGGGCTTGCGGAGTCGATTTGGCCATCGTCTTCTGTCCGGGACGCGCTGCCGGCCGTCGCTTTCCGCGTGGCTCGCCTGGCGCGGGTTCGCGCGCGCGCCGCGCGCTTGCCTGGCGCGGCGCTTCCTTCGTCCGCGGTGCCGCGATGGCCGGCTTGTCCGGCCCCGGGCGCCACAGGACCAGCAGCTTGCCGATATGCTGCACCGGCGTCGCATCGAGCGCCTGACAGATGCGCTGAAGCATCGCGTCGCGCTCGTCGCGCAGATCGCTGAATACGCGCACCTTGATCAGCTCGTGGGCAAGCAGGTTCACGTCGAGCTCGTGCAGAACCGCGGGCGTAAGCCCTTGATGACCGATGCTTACCACCGGATGCAGATGATGCGCCTTGGCGCGCAATGCGCGGCGCTTGGCGGGGACAAGCGTTTCCATCGGCGCATTCTATCCGATCGCCGTCAGTATCTCGTGCTGCGCCCGCGCGATATCGCGCCGCCGGCGCGGGCGGCGGCGTCAGCGCGCGCGCAGCAGTCTTGACGCTCTGGCCACCGACTTCGGCTTCACCCAGAAGATGGCGCCGAAGCGGCCGGCGCCCGCGGTCACCGCATCCATCGCCGTGATGTTTATCTTCGCTGTCGCCAGCGTTTCCAGCACCCGGGCCATCGCGCCGACGCGGTCGGCGCCCTGTACCAGAAAGCCGGTCTTCCTCGCGCTCAGGTCAAGCCCCAGCTTGCGCGCGGCGCGCTTGAGCGCGGCGCTGTCTTCGGGAATCAGATCGAGCTGACCTTTGCGGCCGTTCGGGAAGCCGGAAAAGGCAAGCAGGTTGACGCGCTCGGCGGCGAGACCGGCGAGGACGCGAGCACCGCGCCCCGGCGTATTGGGCACCATGACGTGAAAGTAATCGACTTTACGCACACCTTGGCTCATGTTGGCTCCTTTGCCTGGCTGGCAGGCGATCAAACTTTGCGACGCCGGACGCGGCGCGTCAACGGCGGCGGCGCGATGGGTTCGGGCGCGAGCGTGGTCTTAAGCGCTCAGCGTGCGGGCGCCGCGCCATTCGCCAGCAGGCGGACGCCCAGATACCTCGCCAGGCCGCGGCCTCCTTCGGCCATTACCTGGTGGTGATTCCATCGGAACACCGGCTCCAGCAGCGGCGCGAGCGCATTCATCCACCGCTTGGTCGTGAGGACGGTCCAGTCGTAGCGGACGCGGGTCGTGCTGCCGTCGGCGATCAGACGCCAGCGACCGCTGCCGCTCAAGTCACCGACCGCTACGCCTTCCAGGTACGTCGGTGGCGTCACCGCGGTCACCCGCATGGCGAAGCTCAGCCGGTACGGCAGCTTGCTCGACCAGGTGTATCTGCGCAGCGCGCCAAGACCTTCGGCGTCGCCCTTTTCGAGCTCCTCGACCGCGTGCACGAAACGCCACCAGCGCGGCCACTTTTCCACGGTGACAATCGCATCCCAGACGCGATCGATCGCCGATTCGAGCTGCCACTGCGTCGTCAGATCGAATTGCCGCATCGGTTCATGCCGCGGGCTTGCGCGCCGTGACCGTCCAGGAGCTCGATGGCATGACGATTTCGCCGTCGGACCCGCGATAGCGGGAAAGCTCGGCCCGCAGCGCGTCCTCGATCTCCCGCTGCCGACGCACCGCCTGGTCGCCGGCCTCGCGAAATATCTCGCCGGCGGGACCGAGCGCGAGCTGGAACTGCAGCGCCTGCTCTACCGTGCTGCCGACCATGACGGGCCCGTCGGTCGGCTGAAAAGCGATGTCCTCGAATCCTGCCGCTTTGAGCTGTCCGCGCACGACGTCGGTGTTCGCCATCGAGAACGGACCGGGCCCGCAGGTCTCGGCATCGTCGCCCGGAGGAGGCAGGAACCCGAGAATGACGGCCTTGGGCACGCCGACCCAGGGATTGTGCTCGATGGCGCGCCAGGTGATGAACATCAGCCGCCCGCCTGGCTTGAGCGCGCGCGAGATATTGCGCATCGCCGCGACTGGATTGCTGAAGAACATCATGCCGAAACGGGAAAAGCAGAAGTCGAATTCCGGCTTGAACGGATAGGTCTGAACATCGGCCGCGACAAAGCGCACGTTGCGCAAACCGGCCTCGGAGGCATCGCGGCGGCCCTTCTCGAGGAACGAATCGCAGCAGTCCAGCCCGAGCACCGAGCCGCGCGAACCGACGATGCGCGCGAGCTGCAGCGCCGTGTCGCCCCAGCCGCAGCCGACGTCGAGCGCCGATGCCCCCGGGGCAAGATCGAGCGTGCGGAGCGGGACGGCGCTGTGGTAGCTCAGGCCGTCGAGCAGAATATTGCGAAAGCGCTCGAACTTCGCCGCCAGCACGTCGTTCCAGAAGGTGGTGAACTGGTCATTGCCGATTGCCGTTTCGCTCATGGCGCTCTCCTGGAATCGCCGACCGTCGTTCAGCGGAAGCTGCCTCGACGCATATCGTCGATGATCCAGACCAGGAATCCGACCGCAACGGCGCCCCACAGCATCGCCATCACCGGGGATTCGGTGTAGAACAGCCACATCGCCGCGTTGATGCAGCAAAGCAGGATGACCATCAACTTCAGCGCGCGGGTGCCCACGGGGAGATTCTAGCCTGCGGGCCGCGAACGCGCCTATCGGCGACCCCGAGCGCGCGAATGCGGAGCGCGAAACCGCGCCTCGTGCGGGGGCGCTACCGTGCGCTGCCGTCCATTGCCCAGGCGGTGAACAGAAAAATCGTCGCCATGCACGGCGCCAGCAACACGACGCCGATGAAAACCGGTACGAAAATGCGCCGCGGCGAGCCGGCGGGGTGCAGCACCAGCAGCAGCGGCCATATCAGCCACAGCCAGGCCAGCGCCAGCCAGATTTGTCCCGCGACGAGGGCCATCTTGCCGAACGATTGAACGCTCCACAGCAGCAGAACCATCAGCGCGTGGGCGACGCAAAGCAGCGCCAGTATCTGAAAGCTCTGCAGCGAAAAGCGCGAGCGGGACGTCGGTGGCGCGGTCATCGCTGTCGCGTCCGTCGCGGAAGGCGCCGCGCCGGCAGCTAGCGGCTCCGGGCCGGTCGGTACTTCTCCGCGCACGCGATGACCTGGAGATCGTTCGGAAATTCCAGGCACACGCGCGCATCGGGGTGGGTGTCGGCACGCTGCCGCTCGCTTGGCGCCGGCGCCGCGGAGGCGGCTGGCGGCGGCGTGCCGGCCGCCGGGCCGCCTTTCGGTGCCTGGCCCTGAGCGATCGCGGCCGGGCACGCCAACAGCATCCCTACCAGCGCCATAGGCGCTACGCCAGTTTTCATCGCAGGCTCCCTTGGTAGCGCGCGGCCGAACGAATGTCCGGGCATCGCGCTCACTGCCTGAATCGAGGTCAATTGTGGCACCAGAGGGCCCCGCTGGCCAGCACCGGCGCGGGCAAGCCGCCAGGGACCGGGCGTGGGAATATTATTCGCTTCGCCCGTGTTTGCGGCGGTCCGCGCTGCTTGCTTTGGGCGGTAGCTTAACCACCAGGAGTCAGGCATGAAGAACAACGTCCGCTTTCCTGTGATTTCGATCGGTGCATTTGCATTCGGGCTGGCGTTCGCGACGGCCGCGGGCGCGGCCGACATGAGTTTTTTCATCACCAGCACCGGCGGTGGCAAAGGCGCCGACTTGGGCGGCCTGGCGGGCGCGGACCGCCATTGTCAGACGCTGGCCAATGCGGCGGGGGCCGGCGGCCATACCTGGCACGCTTACCTCAGCACCAGCGCCGCGCCGGGGCAGCCCGCGGTCAACGCACGAGACCGCATCGGCGCCGGGCCCTGGCAGAACGTCAAAGGCGTGGTCGTCGCCAAGAACGTCGCCGAACTCCATGGCGACAATAACCTCAACAAGGAAACGGCGCTGACGGAAAAAGGCGAGATCGTCAATGCCAGCGGCGACACGCCGAACAAGCACGACATCCTCACCGGGTCGCACGCCGACGGCACCGCGTATCCGCCGGGCGATGACAAGACCTGCCACAACTGGACCAGCAGCAGCGACGGCGCGGTTCAGGTCGGACATCACAACCGGTTCGGCACCAACGACCCGGTGCTTGGCAAATCGTGGAACTCGGCACACCTGACGCCCGGCTGCAGCGACGAGGCCTTGCGCAAGACCGGCGGCGCGGGCCTGCTCTACTGCTTTGCGGTGAAGTAAGGCGCTGCCGTATGGGGATCGCGTGCGGCCTACTCGCCGTACGCGAGCCGATCCATCATCTGCGCGAACTGCGACCAGTCGATGCGCTTGCTCTTTTGCTTGCGCCGGCCGTACCAGTAGAGCGAGCCTCGTCCGATCTCCAGTTCGCCGATCTTTTCGCGGTCGGCGTAGATCTGCAGATTGAGCGAGGAGCGGGCCTTGGCCAGCTCGAAGTTGGCGAGATCGGCCTTGACCTCGTGCTTGCGCGGCTTGGCTAGGCGGCGCTTGGATCGGGTGCCTGGCATTGACTCGCTCCTTCGCGCACCGTCACAGGATGCGGTTGAACCACAGCAACGAAAGCAGTCCCGAAAGCAGCGCCAAGACCGCGGCCGCCGCGGCAAACAGAGCGGTGATCTCCGTCGCCCTTTTCTCGAACACCAGGCGCGCGGTCAACGCCTGGTAGATACCCGAAAGGTCGGTGGCCGTCCCGGCATGGAAATACTCGGCCTTGGTGGTGGCGGCGATGGTCTTTAGCGCATCCTCGTCGAGCCGCACGCGCATCGACCAGCCTTCGGCGCCCAGGATCTCGCCGCCGAGCGTGCCGATGCCGACGGTGAACACACGCACACCGCGCTCGGCGGCCATGCGCGCCGCCTCGAAGGGATCCGGTCCCGCCGTGGTCTGCCCGTCGGTGAGCAGGACGATGGCGGCGGACTTGAACGAGCCGGGCTGCGGCTTGTCCGCGGCCGCCTTCGCGTTCGGCGCCGGGTCGAGCGACGCGCCGCGCTGGGCCTCTCGCGCGCCGCCCGGCCGGGGATTGGCTGCGCGCAGGTCGAATTCCACATCGGGAAAGATCAGCTTCAACGATACCAGGATCGCGCTTCCGATCGCCGTGCCCTTCTGCAGCTGGATGCGGTCGAGCGCCGCGACGATGTCGTCGCGATTCAAGGTCGGCGCCTGGACGATCGACGCCGTTGCCGCAAATGCGACGACACCGATCCGCGTGTCGCGAGGCTGGGCGGCGACGAAATTGCTTGCCGCAGCCCTGGCCGCCGCGATCCGCGTCGGGGCGACATCGGCGGCGCGCATGCTGCCCGACGCGTCGATCGCCAGCACGACGGTTTCGTACTGGTACGGCAGGCTGATCACCGACGCCGGGCGCGCGATCGCGACGATCATCAGCGCCAGCGCGAGCAGCATCAGCAGGGGCGGCAGATGGCGGCGCAGGCGCGGCGCCTTGCCCTGTGCATTGGCGGCCAGCGCCAGACGGGCGTATCGCAGTGCCTGCTTTTTTCGCCGCCGCTGCATCAGCAGATACGCGGCGGCCGCGGCGGGCAACAGCGCGGCGAGCCACAGCATCGCCGGCCATAGGAAGGTCATCGATATTCCAGGTGCTGCGGCAGCGCGCCGCCGGAAGCGAGCCTGCTCCGCCGCTTGCGCAAATCCGCGAAGCGCATGATCGCATCCATCAGATCGTCGTCGGTCGCGAGCTCCAGCGCATCGACGCCGGCATGGCGAAAAGCATTGCGAAGCTCGGTCTCGCGCCTGGCCGCCGCGGCCGCGAAGCGCCGGCGGAAGCTACGGTCGTTGGTGTCGACGTGCATCTGCTCGCCGGTCTCGGTGTCCTGGACGACGACCAGACCGACGTCGGGCAGGTCCATCTCCAGCGGGTCGTACAGCCTCACGGCGATGACTTCGTGCCGCCGCGCGAGCTCGGCGAGCGGCTTGGCCCACCCCGGCTGGCTGATAAAATCTGAAACGACAAAAACCAGCGAACGCCGGGCGATGACCTGGTAGGCGGTGCGGAACAGTTCATCGAGCCGGGTTGCGCCAGATTGCGCCACCTCGGGACGGCCGATTATCTTGTGCAGGATGTGCAGCACCTGCCGGCGGCCCGATCGCGCCGGGATCATCGTGTCCACGCTGTCGCCATAGAACAGCGCGCCGACCCGGTTGCCGTGCCGGGTCAGCATGCGGGCCAGCACGGTCACCAGTTCGGTGGCGACGGCGCGCTTGTTTATCGCCTGGGAACCGAAGTCGATCGACGGGCTCAGATCCAGCACGAACCATGCGGTGATGTCGCGTTCCTCGTTGTACACCCGGACGTAAGGCGTCTGCAGGCGCGCGGTGACGTTCCAGTCGATGTGTCGCACATCATCGTGATATTCGTATTCCCGCAGGTCGGCCAGATCGACGCCAAAGCCGCGGAACAGCGTCCGGTAGTCGCCGTGCAGCAGACCGTCGAGCCGGCGGATGACCGTCCACTCGAGCCGACGCAGTACCGCGTCAGGCGTTGGCGTCCACTTTGACATGGGTCTCGAGCGGCTTATCGGGCGCGGGAATGTGCTTCATGATGCGCAGGACGATCTGGTCGGGCGTCAGCGCGTCGGAAAGCGCTTCGTACGACAACGACAGCCGGTGCCGCAGCACGTCGGGTGCGATATCGATCATGTCCTGCGGCAGCACGTAGCTGCGATTGCGCAGGTAAGCGAGCGCCCGCGCGCCTTCGACCAGGTGTATGGTCGCTCGCGGGCTGGCGCCGTAGGTTATGTACTTCGAGGTATTGGGGATGCCGTAGCGGTCCGGATTGCGCGTCGCCGACACCAGACGCACCGCATACTGCACCAGCGCGGGGTCGACGTAGACTTTGCGGCATTCGCGCTGCAGCTGCGACAGCTGCTCGGTCGTCGCGACCGCGCTGACGGCGGCGGGAGCGCCGGTGACGCGGTTGACGATGACCGTTTCTTCCTCCTCGCTCGGATAGCCGACCAGCACCTTCATCATGAACCGGTCGACCTGGGCCTCGGGAAGCGGATAGGTGCCTTCGGTCTCGATCGGGTTCTGCGTGGCCATCACCAGGAACGGCTGCGGCACCATATGGCTCTCGCCAGCAATGGTGACCTGGTACTCCTGCATCACTTCGAGCAGCGCGCTTTGCACTTTCGCCGGCGCTCGATTGATTTCGTCGGCCAGCAGCAGGTTGGTGAACACCGGGCCGAACGAGGTCGCGAATTCGCTCGTTTTCTGGTTGTAGACGCGGGTGCCGACCAGGTCGGCGGGAACGAGGTCGGGCGTGAACTGGATGCGCCGGAACGTTCCCCTGATCGTCCGGGCCAGCGTCTTGACCGTCAGCGTCTTGGCCAGTCCCGGCACGCCTTCGACCAGAAGATGGCCCTGCGCCAGCATCGCCACCAGCACGCGCTCGAGAAAATGGTCCTGGCCGACGACGACCTTTTTGACCTCGTAGAGAATGCGCTCCATGCCGGGCATGGATTCGCTGCTTGCGGGCTCGCGGTCGTTCATCGTGGACGCCTCGTGGGATGACAGGGCAGACGGTCGAAAGCGGCCGCCGGCGGCTCAGAACGGCGATATGCCGGCAGCGGCGGCGGCGTTTTCGATCGGCACGGCGAACCCGATGCCGATGAACACTCCCTGGTCGCTGGGATTCAGGATCGCGGTGACGATGCCGACCACTTCGCCGTCCATCGTCGCCAGCGGCCCTCCCGAATTCCCCGGATTGGCGGCGGCATCGAACTGGATCAGGTTGGTCAGCAGCCGCTTGCCTTCGCGCGAGCGATGCTCGCGCTTGAGGCCGGAAACCACGCCCGCCGACGCGGAGGGTCCGATGCCGAACGGAAAGCCGACGACGAGCACGTCGTCGCCAACGGCGAGGTCGCGCGTCGAGCGCAATGTCGCCGGTGCCAGGTCGTCGGGTATTGTCTTGGCTTGCAGCACCGCGAGGTCGTTTTCCGGCTGCAGACCGATCACGTCGGCATCCGATTCGGTGCCGTCGAAGAATACGACCTGCACCCGGTCGGCGCCGGCGACAACGTGCAGGTTGGTCAGGATGATGCCGCGGTCGACGATGACCACGCCGGTGCCGATGCCGCGCACGTGATCGGCGTCGGCGTCGTCGGTGTGCTCGATCTGGCGCACCCGCACGACCGAGCGCTGCACGATCTCGTAGGCCTTGGCGGCGCGGGACGGCAGGACGTTGGTGTCGAGCGTGTGCAGCACCGCGGCATCGACGTCTTTCTGGGTCAGCTGCCGGGGCGGCGGCTTCATCGAGTTATAAGCGAGGAAGGCCGCGACGCTCAGCAGCACGGCGACCGCCACCAGCAGAATGCGCTCGTGGCGCGACAGGAATCCTCGCAGGCGAGCCGCCGGCGCGGTCCGGACCGGCGCCGGCGCCGCGGCCTCAGTCGGTTCGGCGACAGGCTGCCGGCGCGATTTGCTGTAGAGCGTGACTTTGTTCATTGCGATTGGAGCGACGAACGCACAGACCGTTCACCTGCAACGTTACCACGTCGCGGCGCCGGTCGCGAAATCGTCCGCCGGAGGCGTCACGAGGCGCGGTCGGGCGCGAGGCCCCGCTCGCACTTTCGGCACTGGAGCAGCGCGCCCAGATGCCGCGCGCGGCCACCCTGGCTGACCACCCACGGCCGATGGGTCCAGGGCGGCTGGTGGCGCACGTGCTGGTCATGCCCGCATTCGAGTTCCGCCACCCAGTGCCGCTCGGCATCCTGATGATAGCCGACGATCGCCCGTTGCATCGGGGTCATCGGGAGAACGTCACGGCGCGCTTCGGGCCGCGGTGCGTAGCGGGCTCAGCGCCATTCGACGGCGCCGAAGCGGTCCTGCCCGAGCCAGGTATAAAAGATGCCGAGAGTCGCCCGCGTCTGGCTGCTGTTGCCGAAATCCGGATAGAAGGCATCGCGGCGGTTGAGCAGGTATTTGAGCGAAATCGCATGCTGCCGGTAGACGCGGAACGTCAGCGACGCGTCGGTGCGGACGATGTTGTCGTGGCCGCCGCGGTTCGCGGCGGCTACTCGGCTGACGAAGTATTCGCGCCCGGTCAGATCGAGCGACACGCGGTCGGCGAAAATCACGCGCAGCGCCAGCAGCGCCTGGGGCGCGACGCCGTAGTGATAGTCGTTGTCGGCGACGCTGTGCGTCGTGCCGACCGCGGCGTAGCCCGCGCCCAGCAGCGCCGTTCCCTGCAGCGCGATCGCTTTCGACGCCCACCACTGGCCGGTAGTGCCGACCGAGACGGCGGTGCTCGAGACGCGAAATGTCTGCGGTGCGATGTAGTCGTAGCTGCCGTAAAGCCCGTAGATGCCCCGGTAGTCGGGGCCGAGTTCGTAATCCTTGCCGACCAGCAGACCGCGGGTCATCACGTTTTCGAAGGCGTTGGCGCTGGAGGCGGTGAGCTGGAAGTTGAAATAGTCGAACGGCCTGTCGTACCGATAGCCGGGCTTGCCCGGCATGCCGTAATCCATCGCGAAGTCGACCAGCAGCTCATTGCGCTTCAGACTGGTAGCCGATTGCCCCGCGTTGTTCTCGGCGGTTCCGGAAAACCCGACCTGCAATTTGCTGTAGTGCACCGGCTCGTGGCTCGCAAACACCCGGTCGAAGCGATCGCCGAAGGCGAGACGGTTGAAGCCGGTCGCGGGCGAGATCGCCGCCGCCCCCAGCTCGCGCCAGAGCGGCGGGATCTCGTCGTGCGCGAGCACGATGTCCGCCATGCGGAACAGCGCTTCCCCGAGAAATGTGCCGCCGATGCCGGTGTTGATCTGGTCGTTGCGCGACGGCGGCGTGCGTTCGCCTGCGATCTCCCACATCGCGCTTCCTGCAAACGTGTAGCCGAGTGCTTCCCAGTAGTTGAGGCCGGCCGAGCGAGCGAAGCCGTGATACATCGATCCCAGGTACGGGTGGCCAAGCTGGTTGGTGCGAAACGGGTCGCTGTCGGTCACCCAGCTGCTGTGCAGGTTGTGCCGGATAGTCGAAATGTTGCTGGCGTAATCGTCGTCGGAAAAGTGCCGGTTGTACTGGTTGAGCAGGAAGCTGAAGCCCACGATCTCGGCCGCAGGCAGTGCGTAATTTTTCACCGGCACCGGCTCGGCCGTCGGCGTGGCGCCGGTCCCGGGCGCTGCGGCGACCACTTCATTGGTTTGCGTGCTGCCGGTCGCCGCCCAGATCGCGGGAAGGTCGTCGACGGGGGCTGAGTCAACCCTTTCCGCGGCGGCCGCGGTCGCATCGGGCACCAGACACGCGATGGCGAAGGTGCACGTCGCGAGCAACTGACGGCGAGAAGAGACAGGTGGTGGTCGATCCATGCGAGCTCCGCGGGTAGAGCCCTCCCGCCACGATGTTAATCGCGACCTGCCGCGCCGCGCTGGGCGAGCGCCTATTTTCAGACAATTGCCGACACGCCGCCTACGCACACTCCTACACAGGCGGGCGGCCGCGGGGTCGCTACCGGCGGCCCGCTTCAACGCATGATCAATTGCCAGGCCAGAAGCATCTGGGCGACAAAGCCACCGGCAAACGCAAGCGTCCTCGCCCACGGAAGCGCCGCCGTGTAGGCGAACCAGTGGACGATCCGCGCCCAGAAATAGAGCGCGCAGGCGAACACCGTCACGCCGTTGCTGAGGTTCGCGGCGTGCGCCACCAGCACCAGCGCGGCGAATATGGCCAGGTTCTCGATCGCGTTCGCGTGCGCCGCTTTCATGCGTCTCGCCCACGGCGATTGCGGCTTCGGGTTGTCCGGATAGCCGACGGTGTCGGCGAGGCCCCACACGGCGATGCGATCCAGGATGTACGGTATCCACATCAGCGCGGTAATGGTGGTGATCCACACCAGATACATGAGCTCGGTATTCATCGATCCCTCCGTTTCGATTTGTTGCGTCAACGCGCTACGGCGCAAGCATGTCGGCGTCGCGGGCTATCGTCCACGACTCTGCCTGCGTGTTGAGAATCGACAGCGTATTGCCGGCTCGCTCGACTGGCGGGCCGCCGCCTCAACCGGTGCCATGATCGATCAGCTCGGCGAGCACGGTCGCGGCGCGCTCGCACTGCTCGCGCGAGACGTCCAGGTGCGTGACTGCGCGGACCGTCCGCGGCGTGAAGGCGAAGACCAGGACCCCGCGCTCCCGCGCCTGCGCGACGATCGTCGGCGCATCGGGAGCGTCGCGCGTCAGGCCGAAGACGATGATATTGGTCTGCACGGTGGCGAGGTCGAGTATCACGCGCGGGCTTTGCGCCAGGCGCTCGGCGATCCGGCGCGCGTTGGCATGGTCGTCGACCAGGCGATCGAGATGATGATCGAGCGCGTAAAGTCCAGCGGCGCCGAGTATCCCCGCCTGGCGCATCGCGCCGCCGGCCATCCGGCGGTACCGGACCGCGCGGTCGATCAGGATGCGCGAACCGGCGAGCAGCGAGCCGGCCGGTGCCCCCAGTCCCTTGGACAGCGCGACCGCGGCCAGATCGAACGGCGCGGCGAGCGCCGGCAGCGAACGGCCGCTCGCGGCGGCGGTATTCCAGATGCGCGCGCCGTCGAGAAAGCTGCTGATGTCGCGCTCGCGCGCGGCAGCGCACAGGCGCTCGATCTCGTCCTGATCGAAGACGATGCCGCCGGAGCGATTGTGCGTGTTCTCCACTTCGACCAGCGTCGTCGGCGGGTAGATCGGATGGCCGCGCTGCTTCACCGCCGCCAGGAATTCCGCGGCGCTGAACACGCCTCGCGCGCCGATCTCGGTGAACTGCACGCCGGCATTGGCGGCCGAGGCACCGGTTTCGTGCCAGACCGCGTGGCTCTCGCGACTGACGATGACGTCGTCGCCCGGACGGGTGAGGACGCGCAGCGCGACCTGGTTCGCCATCGTGCCGCTGGGCAGCCAGAGCGCCGCCTCCTTGCCGAGCAAGCTCGCGACGCGGTCCTGCAGCGCGTTGATGGTCGGATCCTCGCCGTACTGGTCGTCGCCGACAGGCGCCGCGGCGATGGCGGCGCGCATCTCCCGCGTCGGCCGGGTCACCGTGTCCGAGCGCAGGTCGATCGGTTGCGTCTCGATATCGCGCCTGGCCGCGTCTTCAGCTGGGCTCATAAGTCGAAACCTCGACGAGATTCGAGTCCGGATCGCGGAAGTACACCGACTGGATCGGGCCTTGCGCCCCGGTCTTCGCCACCGGTCCCTCGATGATTGCGACGCCGCAGCTTTCGAGGTGAGCGATTACCTGCGGCAGCGGAACCGCGGCGATCAGACAGAAGTCGGCCGAGCCCGGCGTCGGCGCAAAGGCCTTCGGCTCGAATTCGCGTCCCGCCTGGTGCAGGTTGATTTTCTGCCCGCCGAACAGCAGCGCCTTGCGGCCGGCCGCGAAGGTCGTCACGCGCATGCCGAGCACGCGCGAATAGAACGCGCAGGTGGCGTCGATGTCGCGCACCGTCAGCACAACATGGTCGATGCGATCGATGTTCATTCGTTCCGGTTGCCGCGACCGAGGCGCATTGGTGCCCCGCTCGTCGCTGCCCTGCGCTGCGCGCTACGCCTACCCATGCAAGGGCTTCTTTCTTCCTGCGTCGGCCTCGCGGTCTCGACTACGGCGGCACGCACCTTTAGCGTTGCGCCTGGCCGGATACGCCGGCCAGCAGGACGCGGCGGCGTTCGAGACTTTCTTCCGGCCAATAGCGGTCGCGATCGTAATACTCGGGAACCGCAGGGGTTTTGTCAGACAGTATCACCCACGGCTGCTTCGAGGCGGTGAAGATGTGGATATCGGGCGGGAGGCTATCGGGGTCGTCGAGCGTGCCGACGCGCACGAAGCGGACCGCGTCTCCCGCGCCTGCATAGTTGCTCCACAGCGCAATCCGGCAGCTTGGGCAGCGGATGATCTTCTGTCCCTTGCCGCTGTTCGATGGGGTCGCCACCACCTCCGGCTCGCCCTCCAGCACGATCACGCGATCGGCTTCGATCATCGCGTTGAGAGCGAAGGAGGCGCCTGTCTCCCGCTGGCACCAGCGGCAATGACAGCAATGCACGAACAACGGCGCGCTGACCATCCGATAGCGGATCGCGCGGCAGGTACAGCCTCCTGCGAGCGGAAACGTCGCGCTGCCGGCCATTACGGTCAGGCGCGGTCGCGCACGTCGCGCTGCTCGGCCGGGTAGGGTATCTGATGCAGCATGCCAATGCGTGGCCTGGATGGGAGATTGCCTCGGAGGAACGCGGCGCGCCTGCCGGACGCACGGACGACATGATGCACGGGTTTGGCAAAAAATTGAAGCCGCGCGCGGTGGCCCGCGGCGGCGATTCGCACTGGCGCGCCGGGCGGTATCAGCCCCCGGGGAGCATGCGCTGCAGGACCCGGTCGCGCAGGAACAAGTAATGGTAGAGCCCGGCGGCGATGTGCAATCCGATCATTGCGAGCAACACCCAGGACAGCACGACATGGACGTCACCGGCGGTGTGGCCGATCGCTGCGCGGGCCGGGACCAGGCGGGGCAGGGTGACCAGGTCGAACACGCGAATCGTCCAGTCGCGCGACGATGCCGCCGCCCAGCCCAGGATCGGCAGAACCAGCAACAGGCCGTAAAGCAGCCAATGGGTCGCACCGGCGATGAGCTGCTGCCACCGCGGTATGTCCTCGGCCGCGGGCGGCACCGGATGGGCGCGACGCCATAACACTCGTATCAGCACGACCGCCATGATCAGCATGCCGAACGACATGTGGAGATTGATCAGCGTTTCGGGAACCACGTCGCGGCGTATTTTCGGCATCGTCCATGCGACGACGAACTGGATGAGGACGAGCGCGAACACCACCCAGTGTAGCGACTTGGCGAGCGATCCGTAACCATTCGCGGTCGCAGCCGATAGATCATCGGGAGTGTTGAATCGTGCCTGCATGTTTTACGCTCCAGGGGGTAGGGGCCAACGATCAGACGACGACCTGTCCGCGTAGTTCCCCTGTGACATTGCTTCCACGTCGAGAGATCAACGTTTGCCACCAGCGAGCGCGCGTCTTCACGGGCCAGCGATCGCAGGCGTTTCGACGATGCGGCGCGAACCGCGAGGAGGCGGATTCTCGACCGCACGCACAATCGCACCTGCCATCTGGTCGAGCGTGACCAGACCAAGTCGCCCTGCGCCATCGCGCCAGGCCGGGACCAGCCGGGCAACGGCGTAGAGCGGCAGGAGCAGCAGCGGCCACCGATGTCCGTGCCCGATGACGTACCACGGACGGAGTATGGTAGCAGTCAGCTCGGCGTCCGCGATTGCCGCTTCACCCTCCGCTCGAGCCGCGATGTACGCCGCCATGACCGGAGCCGGCTGGGCGACGCTGACGTAGACGAGATGCACCACGCCGACGCTTCGCGCCGCCGTCGCGGCGGACTTCACCGAGGCGAGGTCCACGCGCAGAAATTCCGCCGCCTTCGCCGGGCTCGGGTGCGGCGTTCCGACCAGATGCACCAGCGTGTCGGAGGGCCGAAGTGCCGCGGCCAACGACCGCGAGTCGAGCGCATCCCCGGCGACCGCCAGTGCTCCCGCGGGTACCCGGTCGATCGACTGCGGACGCGCCAGGGCGCGAACGCGATGCCCGCGTGCAACAAGAGCTGGTATCAGCCGTTGCCCGATATAGCCGGTGCCGCCGGTCACGAAGACGTCGCGTGCGGGCATCGCGTCCCGGTCGCTTGTACCGCTGCGTCAGCGGCCGACGAGCCGGCTTAAGAACGCGGCAAGCCCCGAACGCCGTTTCGGCAACCGCCCGGGCATCGGATCGAAGTAGCGACGGTCGACATAGCACCAGCCCCAGGTTTCGCCGGGCTCGAACGAAGCGATCATCGCGTGGCCGGTCGCGTTGAAATGCTTGAGCGCGTGCATGTGCTCCGAATCCTCGCAGCATCCTACGTGCCCGCACGACAGGCAAACCCTGAGCTCGTTCCAGGTCGCGCCGATCGCCATGCAATCGACGCAGCCGTTACTGTCCGGCCTTACCTCACGGATCTCGTTGAAATGCTCGCAGCGCTCGGTCATCTCGGTCATGCGCGAGCCGCAGGCGGATGTCGCGCGTTTCGATTCATGCGCGGCGTGCTACCCGCGGCAGCAAATGACTCGCTGCGACACGGCGGGCAAGGCGATCAACGCCGCTTGAAGTCGGCGCGGCCGAAAACGGCGCGTTCGAGATCGGCCTTGACTTCCGCGCGTCCGCGCTCGTAGACGATCTCGCGGCCCATCGCATTGCCCACGTAAGCCATCGCATTGCGCGTCGGATGCAGCTGGCACCGCACGTTGTGGACACCTTCGCCGAGGACGACCTCTATCATGTCGGCGCGCTTGCTAAGCACGACGACGTCGAGCGTTTGTCCGGTAGAGGTAACGCGAACCGTGATTTTTTCGTCATTCATCCGAAAGTCGCCGAATCGTCCGGCGTTCTAGGCGTGCCGCCGTTGACCACGGCCTCGATCGCGTAACCGTCGGGGTCGAAGACGAATGCAGCGTAATAGTTCTCGCCGTAGTGCGGGCGAGGTCCCGGTGGGCCGTTGTCCTTGCCTCCGTGTCGCATCGCGGCCTCGTAAAAACGGACGACGGCATCCTTGTCCGTTGCGGCAAAGGCCGCATGGAATCCCGACCCCGGCACGACGACGTCCGCCCGCAGCTTGATGGCAAGCTGGTCGCCCGCTCCAGGATAGCCGTAGCCGACGGCGGTCTGGTCGGTCCAAACGCGAGCGTAACCCAAAGCCGCGAGTACCGCGTCGTAGAAGGCAGTCGATCGGGCCAGGTCAGTGGTGCCAAAGGACAAATGGTGCAGCATGTGAGGTCGACAGAACTCGATAGGATCCGGCGTTCATTGTCTCCAGCGCCGACCATGAGCGCAATAGCGTCTCATCGTTCTCGAGAAGGTAAACGACAGATCATAGGATGACAGGAATACGGGCCTCGTGCGCGCGCGGATTTCAAGCTGACCTTTGGCGATACACGACCAGCCCGTGCGATTGCCGCCCGCGGCGAATTCGATCAGGCGCCTAATGCGGCCACAGCCAACCGAAAGTTCCTGCGGTCAGCAGCGCGTAGATCAATCCATCGATCGATGTCTTTATGGTCGTGCTCCACGCGCGGTGATACCAGATCGACATTTGCCAGAGCGCGAGTACGTACCCGACGAACGCGGCGGCGCCGACCATCTGAAACACCCGCGGGTAAGGGGTGCCTGGCGGCAACCCCCGTCCGGCAATGTATGCGGCAAACAGGCCGACGATGACACAATACAGGAACCAGAGCACGAGATTGTTGCGCATCGAGACAGGGCCGTTGGGCATCACCGTGATCAGCATCACCGGGCCTTGTTTGAGCTTTTCGGTGAACTCGGGTGAACGCATATCGTGCGCACTTGACGGGCGCGGCACCATGTAGTCGCCCGGCGGTATGGCCAGCGGCCGCAGCGCGGCCCGCACGCTGTCTTCATTCGCCAATTTCGGGCAGTCGCTTTTGTGCCACGGCAGCAGCATGTGGATGATCGAGCTCGCGACGAAAACGAGAACGGCTGAAAGCAGGATCGGTACTACCAGTGCGGACAAGCCTGTCATGACACCCCCCATCGTTGACCGGCGACACGATTCTGGAATGGTCTCCGCTGTCCGTCAATGCTCCGCGCTCGTTCGCGCAAAATGTGGCAAGTCCTCATTGACCGGCTGCCAGGCAATCCTGTGTTCGAGCCAGATCTCCCGTGTCGGAGCAAACGATTCGGGGAAATCCAGGCTTGCGGTCGTGACGTCGATCGTATCGGGGCTCTGCTCGTGACTATAGGTCAGCGGTGTCCCACATCGGCCGCAAAAGGTTCGAACAACAGGCGGCGATGACCGGAACTCTACCGGTCTGCCGGCAACGACCGCAAAGTCGGCGGCACGGACCACGACCCAGGCGACGGCCGGGGCGCCGCTCGCGCGCCGGCACGAAACACAGTGGCACACGCTTTGGGCAACAGGGGTGCCGGCGATGCTGTAGCGCACCGCCCCGCACAGGCATCTTCCTTCGATCCGATTCATAGTCGCGCCGGTCATGGCCGGCCCAAGGACAACACAAACACGCGATCGCCAGGCTCGACTTCGCCATGAGGATAGGCTTCCGAGGACGCTTCGCCGAAACCCAGCCGCTCCAGCAGGTGGACGGAACGCGAGTTTCGCGGATCGACGGTCGCGTAAACCGCTTGTACCCCGAAGTCCGCGGCCAGACACGGCAGGGCGACGCGGCAGGCTTCGAATGCGACGCCGCGTCCCCAGTATTCGGGCGCGAACACAAAGGCAAAATCGGCAGTGGCCTCCGGATAAATGCTGGCCTGAACGTAGCCGGCACATTGTCCGGAACCGAGGCGGACAATCCAGTTCAGCCAGCGTTGATGTCCATCGGCCGAATGTCCTCGCTCGAGTTGCAAATAGCGTTGCTGCAAAGCCGAGACCGATGCCGGCGGCTCCCCGGGGATATAGGAATAGATTGCGGCGGCCGACATCGGCCCGAACATCTCGGCCGCATGCGAGACGGCAAGCGGTTCGAGGCGCAGTGTGGCGGACTCGATCATGGTCATCGCGTCGGTCCGGAGGCGACGTCCTGGGATCGGGAACGCCTGAACATGTCGTTCAGCGCGGCATACGGCGCTGCTTGCTGCGCAAAGGTAAACGTTCCGGTGTCGTGGACTTCGCGCGCGGCCTTGAGAAAAGCGCCGTACGCGGCGCGCGCCAGCGATGAACCGAGGCTTACGCGCTTGACGCCGAGCGCTGCGAGCTCATCGAGCGAGAATGCGGCGCCGGACAGGCCCATCACCACATTCACCGGCTTGGGCGCGACGGCCTTGACCACGGCGGCGATATCGTCACGGGTGGTCAGGCCCGGAGCGTAGAGAACATCGGCGCCGGCATCGGCGAATGCCTGGAGCCTGCGGATCGTGTCGTTCAGGTCGGGACGGCCGTTGATCAGATTCTCCGCCCGCGCGGTCAGCACAAATCGAAACGGCAGCGCGCGCGCCGCCCGCACGGCCGCGGCGACGCGCTCGACCGAAAGGGCGAACGGATAGATCGGCTCGTCGGCGCGCCCGGTCGCGTCTTCGATCGAGCCACCGACCAGGCCCGCTTCCGCGGCGAGCGCAATCGTCCGCGCGCACGTCTCCGGGTCGTCGCCAAAGCCGTTTTCGAGATCGGCGGAAACCGGAAGCTTGGTCGCCTCGACAATTGCCCGAGCGTTAGCGAAGGTATCGTCGCGACTGAGCGCGCCCTCGGCGTCGGGCTTGCCCGCCGAGAAGGCGTACCCGGCACTGGTCGTCGCCAACGCTTCGAAGCCGAGCATCGCGAGCATCCTGGCCGACCCGGCGTCCCATGGATTCGGAATGACGAATATGCCGGGTCGCTCGTGCAGCGATCGCAGTTGCTCGGCTCGGCCGGCTTGCGTATTCATCGGGGCAACCTATCGTCTGAGGAGTCAATCGGGCAGTTTGCCGCGGCCTTCCGGATATTGTTTTTCCCATTCCTGTCCGTTGAACGGCGTGATTGCGATGCGCTCGACCGTCGACGGGTCAAGGCAGCGCGCATTGACGCTGTAGCCGTCCGGGTGCGACCGAGGCACGTAGAACGACTTGACGCCGCAGACCGAGCAGAAAAGGTGTTTCGCCGTGCCGGTGTTGAAGGTATACGTGGTAAGGACGTCACCGCCGCGAAGCAAGCGAAATCGCGATCGGGGAACAATCAGATGCAGATAACCGGACTTGGCGCATATCGAGCAATTGCATTCGGACACCGTCAGCTCGGCCGGAGCCTCGACCTCGAACCGGACCCGGCCGCAGTGACATCCGCCGGAATGAAGGACCATGTCCATTGCCAGTCTACCGTAGTGTGATTGCGTACCGGATATGGGTGGCCAGAGGCGAACTGCTTGTCTGCGCCTGCGCCAGCGTAATCACGCTCGGCCCCCTGTCGCCGAGCGGATTGCCGGGGCCACGATTCGGTCCGGCGATATAACCGTCCGGCGACACGCCTACGTCGACGAACACTTTCATTCGACTGGCGCCGGGATTCGGCGGAAAGTGGCTTCGAATATCTCGCGTTCCTCCGGATTCGGCAGCGCCAGCCCCAGCGCCTTCGCCAGCGCATAGTGATCAGAATGAAGCTTGGAGTCACCGGCCGCCGATGCCGCGTTGGCCAGAACCGCGTGTGCGAACGCACGCTCCCAGTCGGGGCTATCGTGAGCAGCTATATACGTGAACGATGCGTTGGCGTAGCGCATCGCGAGGCTGCCGTGTCCGAGCAACGCGTGAACGTGTCCCAGCAGCATGTCGGCGCGAGCAGCGTGCAGCTCCGTGCCGGCCTTGCTCCAATGCAGCGCCGCCGCATGCGCGGCGTTCAGCATCTCCGCATCGTCGGCAGCGCTGCGCGCCGCCGATTCCGACAGACGCCAGGCACGGTTATTGGTGTCGACGGCGAATCGCCGGTGCCATTGACGGGTCTCTTCATCGCTCGGCTGCTCGGCCATCGCATCTCCTGACAAATGACGGCAAAGGCCGGTCAAGCCGGCTGCGGTCCTTCGTAACCTTCGATGATCACCAGGTCGGCAGTCGACACCGGCTGCCGCAGCTCGATCGCCTTCTGGTAATCGGGCGACTTCCAGCAATCGATTGCCGCCTGGTAGCTCGGAAACTCGATCACCGCGTTGCGGCTGCGGCTCGTCCCCTCGACGTTCTCGTAGCGGCCGGCCCGCACCAGGAAACGGCCGCCGAACTTCTTCAGCGGTGCGGCGTTGGCAGCGATGTACGCCTTGTACTTTTCCTGATCGGTGATGTCGACGCGCACGATCCAGTACCCCTTTGGCATGGCCTATTTCTCCTCTGTCGATGATGCATGCAGGTTGCGTCCCATGCGAGTTCGGCGAAAGTAAACTCCCCGATCCGCGCCAGCGCGCGGGCGCGCCATGGCGTGACAAATTTGCATGAAGTTCGAGTACACGAGCATCGGCGCACCGATCTACTTCATGGCCGCGCCGACCGCCTGGCGCACCGGTATGCCGTCTGGGTCGAAGTCGTGCAGGCAGAAAACATTGATCCCAAGATTATCAGGCGTGACACGCTTGCGATGAAACGGGTAGATGCCGCAGATCTTGCAGAAGAAGTGCCGAGCCGTCATGGTGTGAAACCGGTATTCGGCAAGCGAGTTTTCGCCGGACAAAAGCTTAAATTGAGACTCGTGAACCTTGACCATCAGCGCGTTCTTGCGCCGGCAAATCGAGCAGTCGCATCGGGTGAGTTCCGGAAAATCGGTCGTGATCTCGAAACGCACCGCGCCACAGTGGCAACTGCCTTCGTATTTCCGCATCGGACGGCTAGGACTCAGGCTCATTCTTGTAGGCTCCGCGGACGTTCAGGGCCGCCAAGGCGATTTGAAGCACGATCAGCGCATAGGCTCGATCATGCCAACCCCAGATTATCCAAAGGGCGTTGCTGAGAAGGAAGCACCAAAATCCTATTTCACGCTTGTGTTTGGCCTGGGAGGCAATCAGCCACGCGGCGACGACCGTGACGATCATTGCCGGCCACTGGAGTTGATGCAGATAGTCCATCGTATGGCCAGAAAAGTGAAACTCGAGATCAGGTTTGACATCGCGAGCCGCAGGGTCGCGTCACAGGCGCTCACGGTGATCCTACTGCCCCGATCGCCACCACGATGTTCGCCTTGGCCGCCGGAGAGAAGTCCGCTTCATAGGCGGCCAGGCTTTCCCTCAACAGTTTACTACCGGAGTGCCGCGGGTTCGTCACGTAGATTGAAAAGTCCGGGACGCGATGGATTCGCTTCATCAGGCCAAGCATCGAGATGCCTTCGACGATGACGGGGAGCCGCGAGGTAACCCGGCGCTCGACAATGCGGTTGACCTGGTCGTCGAGGTGGATCAGGTAATCTCGCGTCGGGATCAGAAACAGGTCGGTCTCGATCAGGGTCACATTGAAGTGCCATGCGAGATAGCGCCCGAGCGTCGTCTTTCCGACACCGTCGCGCCCATCGATCGTGACAATGACACCGCGAGGCTTCCGCATCAGCGGCGTCAAGGCGTCGACGACCTGCAGGTACGCGGGTAGAACGGCAGGCAACGCGGCACCCGGTTGAAGAGCCCGCCAGATCAACGCGGAAATGCAAACCTGCGAGGTCGCTCTGTCAGCAAGCGTAACTCACAATTCAATGGTCATGAATACGCTGTGCCTATCCTCGAGGTATTGCGCGAACGGCCTGCATGGCCGGAAACCGAAGCGGGTGTAGAGCTGGCGAGCGGGCGCAAACGCATCCATCGAGCCCGTCTCCAGGCTGAGCCGCCGATAGGATCGCCGTCTGGCCTCTTGCAGTATGTGCCGCACAAGCGCTGTCGCGACACCCTTCCGCAGATGCGTCGACGCAGTACGCATCGATTTGATTTCCCCGTGGAGCGTGTCCAGTTCCTTGAGGGCGCCGCAACCCGCCAATTCGGCGTCCTGCCACACGCTCCAGAAGGTGATGTCGGGTTTGCGCAGCGCGTCGAGGCCCAACGCATGGACGCTTTCCGGCGGGGAATGCTGCGCCATAGCCTCCAGGTGCTCTCGCACCAGTCGACAAACGGCGGAACTGCTCAAATCGTCTATTCGGATATCCATCGGGCAGTGCATCCGCTGTCGCCGGAGGTTGGTGCAAGTCGCGATCACGCACGAACCGGCTGCCGATAGATCACGGCAGCGACCAGGCCCAGGATCAGCATCAGGATCCCGTCGAATACGATTTGCTTGATCACCACTGAGCCTGGCATCGGCTGCACGACATAATAGATCAGGTACGTCGGCACGATAGTCAGCAACGCGACCGCCAAGCCGAAGCGAATGCCCTGTGCCGGCCACGGCGCAGCTTCGACACCGCGCGAGTAGATCCAGACAAACGCGCCGGCCAGGATGACATGGGCCAGCAACATCAATGAAAAGTACTGCTGCGCGTCGGCCTCGGGCCGGAACAGGTTGGTCAATTTCGCGTAGTCATCGTGCAAAAGCAGGCCGTGGACGACGAAACTACCCCCGAACCAGACGATGAAGATGACGATCCAGGCGATGAAGAACCTCATGTTCATGACGCTTTCTCCCCGTGCTTGTGACAGATGCCCGATCCTGTCGGGCGCAACGGCCGGAAACTGCGACATTCAGCGTTCGACAGCGACAATGTGGGCCTGGATCTTGCCGTCGACCGGACCGGGTCCGAACCGGCTGGTTATCGCAGCCGCTGAGGCGTCGGTCGCCTCGTCCAGGCGCGACCTGTCGCGAGCCTCGATTTCGTTGCGGAGCGGCGTTCCCTGGCAGTAGGCGACCGCCGGAATGCGCGCAGATGCCGCCTTGCTTCGCGCTGCCAGCGTAGCAAACTTTATCGGCGAGACAAAGCCGCCATCGTGAAGATCGCGCTCGATCAGCGCCGTATCGTGGTAGCCGTGGGGCGTGCGAGCCAAGAAACGCGGGGGATCCGCGGGGAACAGCGATGCGAGCGCCGTGATTACGGTATCGGCGAATTCGTTTTCCTCGATCCGGTCCCACACGTTGAACAGCAGCACGCCGCCCGCTCTGAGGACCCGGCGCGCTTCGGAGAATGCCTTCGCCTTGCCGGGGAAAAACATCACGCCAAACTGACATACGACGGCATCGAATTCAGCGTCGCTGAATGGCAGCTGCATCGCATCCGCCTCACGCCATTCGACCGGCCGCTTCGTGCCGGTCCGAGCGCCCATGTCAAGCATCGGTCGGTTCAGGTCGGTGGCGACGATCGAAACGTCGTCCGGAAGCACCGAAGCCAGCTGGCGGGTTACGACACCCGTGCCGGCGGCAATTTCGAGCACCCGAGAGATCTTTCGCGGCGCGAGGCGCATCGCCAGATCTTCGGCATACGGCTGGAAGATCAGCGGGACGAGATACTCCTCATACAGCTTCGGGATCGACCCGGCGAAGGTCTTGTCGGATTCAGGATTGATCATTGACTCCTCCGGGCCGCCTCTCGCGGCGGAGGCAGGGCAGCGTCGAGCGTAATCGACAGTTCAGCCGTGGACATCGTCATCGAGCTTTCCGCCACACCTCGGACAAAACGTCGCCCGCGAGAACAAGCCGGTACGTGGTACGGCAAAGCCGCAGCGTGGGCAGAAGCGCGTCAGCTTGTAGTTCAGAAACGAGACCAGAACAACCACCGGAACCGCCATGTACAGGACTTCAATGCGCTGGGACAGTGCATAGGAAAAGCAGATGAACAGGAGTCCGGCGCCCGCGACCAGGATCAGGTGCCACTGCTTCCTTCTTTGCTGCGAGGCGTGTCTGGAGAAAAACCACAGACTCAGCCCGACAACGACCCAGATGGCAGCGAATATCAGAAAGAGGTCGTTTGACCGCACCGGTCATTCCGAGGTGATCCCGCGAGGCGCAGGGCTTACGAAAACCGCCACCAGACGAACGCCGCCGCAGCGGCGGGAACGGCGAAGATCAAAAGGAAGATCGGCAGTTCTTCGGCGACCGAGTAGCCGGCCCGCGAGACCCCGAGCCACATGTTGACTGCAGCCACGACGAGCCAGAGCGGAACAAAGAGCGTCGCCGCGGTCGATGTGGACTGTGGCCCGCCGCCAAGCCGCCAGCCGGCGAGCGCGAACAAGCCAAGCAAGACGAGCCCCCCTGCGATGATGACCGCTGTGCGCATGCTATTTGTCGGTTGTCGAGCTGATCAAAGACCCTGCTCCGCCGCTCTCTGTCCTTGCATCAGGGTAGCTCGGATCCAATCGAAAGTCATCGGCTTCGACGACGGCGCCGGCGAGACGCGGGCCGAACGCCTGGTCGGGCTGGGCGTGCAAGATCATTTGAACGAAATCGCGTAGGTGATCACTACGCTCACGACGACCATGACGATCAGCGCGATGACGAACACGCTATCGGCGAAGCGCTCGACCTTGTGCATTCGGCGAACGCTGCGGGTGCGGAGCGCGATATACGAAGACAGGCAAGAGACGAGGAAGAGCACCGCATCCGCCGCGAGCAGATCGTCGGCTATGGTATCGGCATTGCGAATGGTGATCACGATGCGGATTATCCCGATCACCGTCAGGCAGACGCCGACCATTGCCGCCGAGACGGTGAATATGTGGACGCAAATATCCTCTTCCAGATCGATTTCGCGTTGATCGGAAGTGTCGGACGGCATGGGGTCGACGCCTAGCATATTGGTTCCCTCGCGTGCGTCCCGCGATTCACAGGCTTTCCGCGAACGTCCGCAAACGCCGGTTGAACGCGGCCGCATCATCCCAGAAACAGGCGTGCCCGGCGTTCGGCATCATGTGCATTTGTGCGTGAGCAATGCCGGCCTTGTGCTGGTCGGCGGCGATCGGACGGACGATTGCATCCTCGGTTCCATGGGTGATCAATACGGGCTTGCGGATGCCGGGCAGGAGATCGTCATTATCGAACGAGCGCGACAGAAGCGCCTGACGGACATGAGGAGGTACCGCTACGTTGTATCCCAGCATCAGGTAGAGGTCACGCGCCGAAGGCTGTTGCACGAAGCAGGCGCGCAAAAGCGACTCGACGCCGTGTACGCCCTGTTCGATGTCGGTGGCGAAGAAACCGGGTACGAGGGCGAGAAATGCCGGAGTCAGAACGGCCATCGCCTCGTCGCTGCCCAGCTTGGTGACGGCACCGACCAGGTTGATGCCACCGACTGCGTCCTCACCGTAGTGCCGGATATAGTCGAGGATCACCAGTGACCCATACGACCAGCCGCAGAGGATCGGCTGATCGAGGTCCAGAGCCTGTATCGCTGCGCCGACATCGTCGGCCCACAGTTTCGAGTCGCTGTATCCATCGCGAGGCTTGTCGGAAAGGCCATGCCCGCGCATATCCATGGCCACCAGCCGGTAGCTCCCGGCGAGGTCCGAGTCCAACTGACGACTCCAGGCGAGCCAACTTTGGGAGAAGCCGTGGATCAGGAGGATCGGGCGCCCCTTCGAGTTACCCGTTTCGACGAGGTGAATTTGTGCGCCTCCGCCGCCGGTGATTCGATGATCCTTCATTCGATCCTCCTTTCCCGACGGCCGTGGTCCGAGTCGAGTTGGGACCGTGCGCGCCTTTGCGGCGAGGTGGCGCTTCCGACGGCCGAGCGCAGATCATTGACGTTCACTGCGGAGGCCTCTATCGCTGGTGAGGCGGTATGGTCTTGATGGCGGCTGCGAACCGGGCGTGATCTGCCGGATCAACCGGCCGATGCCGGACCTTGGTGCTTGCCGGGTCCTTGCCGAGAAAGTTGTCGCCTTTCCAGTTCTTCGATGGTCTGATCGGCCTTGCAACAAATCCGCCACCGCAGTTGGGGCATACGTTCTCCAGCATGCTGTCGACGCATGCCGCACAGAATGTGCATTCGTAGGTGCAAATGCGCGCCTCGAGCGAGTCGGCAGGCAGCGCCTTGTTGCAGTGTTCACAAGTCGGCCTGAGTTCGAGCATCGTGCTCCCTTTCGCAATTGCCCGTTACAGCGTGGCGCCACAATTCGACGCGATGTTCGACTCCTCTACAGCATTTTTGTCACGACGTAGGGCTCGACCTTGTCCTGCTCCGCGGGATCATTGCGAGCGACGATTGCGCGCGCCGACTCGGTTGTGCTGAGGTTGATCGCCTCGTGGGGGACTCCGGGCGGAACGAACAGGAAGTCGCCCGCCTCGCTGACGACCTCGTGCTCGAGTGCGGCGCCCCAACGCGTGCATACCCGGCCCTCGAGCACATAGATGCCCGTTTCGTAGCCGACGTGCTTGTGCGGCTCGGCGCGCGCACCCGGAGGAATGACGACGATGTGCATCGACAGGCCTCGTGCCCCGACAGTTTCTCCCGAGATACCGATAAAGTAGGGCAGGCCTTGCCGCGTCATCACCTCGCGGTCGGGCCGCAGTGCCTGTACCTTGCGCTCGTCGAGGTCCATCACGAATTCACGCAGCTGTCGGGGCGTCCCGCAATCTTAAATGATAAACGGTATGAAGCGTTTCGTTCGGGCGCCGTATGCCAGGTAAGCCTCGCCTACCGTCTCGCGCAGGGCCCTTTCCTCGACGGCGACCCGAATACCGTAGAGATAACAATGAACGAGAAAGAGAATTGCCACACTGGTGCCTCTGTCTTGCGCCGAAGGCGCGCTCGTGAATGAACTTCGGATCACGCGTCCTTCGCGGACGAAGGCAAAGAAAAATATGACCCAGAAAGGAATCGCGAACGGAAGCTGAAATATTTCTGCCAGGTGCAAAGAAGTCTCCGGCCTTTATCGCTAGCTCCCGGCGGTCGTCTCGCGCGCCAGCCGCACGCGCAGCGAAAGCCATTCCGGATCGGCAGGGCTTGCCGGTGGCGCAATCTTCATTGCATTATGACAGCTATCTTTTGTCGAGCGAGAACCTAACGGTACGGCGTGCCATCCTTGTGCACGAACCTCCACTTACCATCCACCAGCAGCGCTTGAAGGTCATCGTCAGGGTAGCTGCCCTCGTCCCCTGGGGTACGGTCACCCACCTCGAGGTAAGCGACTTCTTCCTCCGTTTCATTGACGAGGCGGTGACCATTGCCCGTCCCGGCCTTGAAACCGGCGCACATGCCGGGCGAGAGCCGGGTCCGTCCTTCGTCGGTATGTAGCGTCGGATGACCCGTCAGGATGTAGACGAACTCGTCTTGTCTGGTGTGTGCATGACGCAGTGCCGAGGCCGCATTCGGCGCAAGCTTCGTAAGATTCACGCCGAAGTTGGTCAGCCCGAACAGGTCACCCAGCGGGTGCTTTAACCTTCCCGCCATTCGGCCGGCGAATGGCTCCGGATAGTTCGAGGGCCTGGCTCTCGCCGGTGCTTCAGCCGCAACGATGGAAACCGGGTATGGATGATCTGCCATTCGAGTCTCGCAAATGTGGGTATGGGGCTAACCGACGTGGCGACGATGGACGAGCGCGTGGCCTCGACCGCGCGATACGAGCCAACGATTGACCGGAAAAGCTGCAATTCCCGCCACGACCAGCGATCCGACCAGGCTGCCCCAGAACAAGAACGTGGTAAGGCCGGCATTCATCGCGCCCGGTATCAGCACGACGACGAGATTGTCGACGATCTCCATTATCGTAATCGAGACAGTGTCCGAGGCGAAAGCCAGGGTCAGGGCCGCTCGGATCGCCATGCCTGCCTGCAACAGCGGAAAAATTGTCATCAGGTAGCCAAATACGAAGGCGAGCATGGTAGCGAGCACGACCGCGGCCGCCACACTCCAGCCGAAAAGTGCGGCGAGCACCATTCCGAGCACCTCGCCGATTGCGCAGCCAAAAAGACAATGCGCGGTGGCGTTGAACGCCAGGCGGTTGAGCGACGCGCTGTCGGCGTCATCGGTGCCGTGGATCATCGCGATGCCCTGCGCGGGCGCGCTCCATGGACGCGAACCGGAAACTGGGTGAAGCGGCCCACCTGCAACCTCAAGCCGACGGCATGTCCAGCTTGTGTCTGAGAAACTGTTCGACACTGGTCAGAGAAATCCCGAACATCGGAGCAACGGTTTTCATGTCATAGCAAGTATCAACCGCGCTGACGATCCAGTTCATGCCCATCAGATTTGCTGCCGCAGGCGAAAATGGCTCGAGCAGCAGTTGCTGCATGCGGAACAATGCGGCGGGAGCGTGAATCGCCCGCACAGGCCGAGCGAGGACTTTGGCAAAGATGTCGACAGCCTGGTCCCACGACAGCACCTCGGGGCCTCCGAGTTCAAAGACGGCGTTCCTCGCTTGCGGCAGCTCCAGAGCCTTCACCAGAAAGCTCGCCACGTCGTCGAGCGCCACGAAGGCATGACGAGCCTTTCCGGAACCTGGAACGAGTGCCATGCCTCGGTCCTCGATCAGGTGGCCGACACCCTTCAGAAACAGGCGGGAGAACCAATAGTCTCTGCGCAATGTCGCAGCTTCCGCCCCTCGCAACGGGATCGAGCTGCCGATCAGGGCCAGCCAGTCATCCATGAACAGCGAGCCACGAAAGATCGTGTAGGTGAGGCCGCTTTGCTGGATGCGATGTTCGTTGCGGCGCTTCAGGCGAAAGGTCGGAACCTTGTCGTCGTGGGGTGTGACCGGCACTGACATGAACACGAATTGGCGAACCGTCGACCGCTGGCATGCGGCTATGAGGTTCTCGTAGCCCTGACCCTCATTCGAGTCGAAGCTGTATCGGCCTTCGGGGATGACAGTGTTGGCGGTAGCGATCACCGCTTCACAGTCCTTGCAGGCCGCGTCCACGCTGTCTTTGTCGCGCAGGTCGCCGTAGACCAATTCCGCCCCCGTGGCGTGCAGATGCTGGTGGTTCGATGTCGGGCGGACGAACGCACGAACGCTCTGACCCGAGGCGGTTAAGCCGCGCACAACCGCAGTTCCCAGCTGACCTGTCGCACCGACTACGAGTATCCGGTTCACCTGTGCCTCCCCTCATGCACCGCTGCAAATCGACAATCAGGCTGATGCGCGAATCGCGGCCTGCCTGGCCTTGCTCAATGAGGCAAGTGCTTTCCGGTATGACCATTCAACCAGCTCAGTCAGATAGGAGGCGGGAAAGCTCGACACGTTGACGATGGTGATCCAATGGAAACGCCCCCTGTATCTGGCGGGCTTCACCCCCGGGACATCGGTCAGCTCGACAAAGCGATCCGGCGCAACTCTTGTGCTGAAACGCCACCGTTCCGGCTGGCTGGTCTTGAAATAAGCGAATTTCTTGCCACCAACACAGTAAACAAGAAAATTGTAGGGCTCCTGATACAGCGTTTCGGTGGCGCTTGGAAAATCGCGACAGAATTGTTTCAATTGCGCGACGTTCATGAACGCACTAACCGCCGTCTGATGTTGGAGTTCCGTTCGCACTTGGCACTTCCGTCTTGAGGCGTCCCTTTCGTAGGACATCCTTTCAGCAACCGGACCGGGCGAACGGCGCGCGAGCGATGTCGGCGAAGCGTCCGACGAGCAAGAGGTTAGGCGTACCAGGACTCGAGCGCAATACCGACCGCCAGAGGCAGAAGCATCCCGATGCACAGGGACGCAAGCACATCGGTCGGCCAATGAACGCCGAGCACCAGACGAGACACGCCGACGGACAGTACCCAGACGAACGCAATCAACAGCGCCAATTTGCGCGAGCCGGGCCAGATCCGGTTCACGCAGATAACCATCGCGGTAGCAAGCGCTGCAACAACCAGCGTATGCCCGCTGGGAAAACTGGATCCCCAGTACCAGTCTGCGTCCCATAGATCCGGGCGGGCACGGCCGACCACCGCTTTCAGGACATAGACGACGAAGCCGCCGCTGACGACCGAGACGGTCACGAGCATGGCTTCGAAGCGCCGATGGGCGATAAGAAGCAGCACTGCGATGATCGTCACAAGCGGCAACAGAACGCTGGCCGAGCCGCTGAGCGTGGCCACCTCGAACATTCCGGTGAGCGCGGGCGGGATGTTTGCGTGTATGAACTGCAATAAAAGAACGTCAAACGGGCCCGATTCTCGGTTGACCACGTCCTCGCCCACCTTGATCCCGAGAACCGCCAGCACAAGGGCCAGCAGGATCGTAAAGCGACGTCGCTTGACGAACGCAGACCAGGCAGGTTGATTCCAGCCTGAATAAACGCTGAGTGAAAAATAGAGAAAGGCGACGATAAGCCCGAGCTTTATGGCGTCTTTGAGGAGCTCGAGCGTCACCGGACCTCCGGACGCCCCATCAAGGGCGTCCTCGTCGACAAGGCTCCTTCAAAGGATCTCAAACGCCACTTCGTTCTTATGCAACTCACCTTCGATCAGCTTTCGCCACGGCCCCTCCGGCACCCAGACGCCTGCAACCGCTTCGTACGCTACTCGCGGCTATCCTCACTGGCGCCTGCGCGGCGCGCCGTCGGAGAGACCTCCGGGCGGCGCGAGCGCTCAGGCATCTCGCTTCGGGTCCTCTCGTCGTTCCGCATACCAAAGTTCCATGCCCTGTCGCTGCTTGACGGCCCCGGGCCCGTGGAGCACCAGGCGCCCGAGAACGATCAGCACTTCGCGGACAGAATGGGTGCGCAGTTTCCGGCCGGACGTGACCACCGCTTGGCGCAAGACGATGAAGTTGCCATAGCGCTTCAAAGCCCGGCTCATGACCAGTTCCTCGGCACCGTAGAACGCTTCGTCGAAACCACCCACCGCCGCGAAAGCATCGCGAGTGCAGAACAGGAAACAACCGGTCGCCAAGCGCGCTGCCCGGAACACCCGGACCAGGAGCGGCAACAAGAGTCTCGCATACAGCGGCACAGCCCCATCGAATTGAACGGCCGCGCCACCTCCAACCGCGCCGCCCCGCAAGGCCTCGACGGCAGCGCGAACCACCGCCTCGTTCACGGTCGTATCCGCGTCGACAAAGATAAACACATCGCCATTCGCCTTTCGGGCGCCCGAATTGCGGGTCGCCGCGATTTGGCGGTGCGCGACTCGGACGAGCAGGGCGCCATGGCGCGAAGCGATGGTCGCGGTCCGATCCGTCGATGCATCGTCGACGACTATCAATTCGTAGGGCTCCCCAACAGCCCGGCCGGCAGCATGGAGCGCGTCAAGCGTAGCCGCGAGCGAGCGCTCCTCGTTGTAGGCCGGGACAATGAAAGAGATCATCTGTCGCCGGTTGGAATGATCGCGGCCGTTTCAACCATGAGAATTATCGCCCGCTCGGGGGCGCGTGTGCGATGAACGACACCCTTCGGGACAACGAAGCCTTGCTGTTGAGCAAGCTCGACGCTCCTACCCTCGAGGTCGATAATGAAGCGGCCTTCGAGAACAAAGAAGAATTCGTCGTCGTTGTCGTGTTTGTGCCAGTGGTACTCGCCTTGCAGCACACCGAGGCGAACGACCGAATCGTTCACCTGACACAGCGTCTGGTTGTACCACCGGTCCGAACACGCCGCCACCAGGGAGGGCACATCAACCAGTCGTAGTGGAGGGAAAAGGACATTGAGAAATGTCGCGTACGGGTAGTCTGGCGCGGCGGAGCTCATATCGTTCTCCATGTCGACGGGATCGCTCAACTCAGGGTTGCTTGCGAGGGCTGGGCATACGTCGGGCACGATAGACAGCAAAGACACCGATGACAAACGCAATTCCTCCGTAGACCGCCCATTGCGTTTGCCCAGTCATGAAGCTTCCCGGCAAGACGCTGATACCCTGAAGAACCCAAATCGCTCCAAAAAGCATCAGCGCTAGACCAACGACGATTAAAAGGATCCGCATGATAATGACTCCCTTTTCAGCAGGACACTCGATTACCTTGGTACCAAGCGTACCCGGCGAGCCGGCACTGAGGGACGATACGGGCGCACCGCCGGCGAGGTCCGCATCAGCGTCAGGTTAGGCTCGTCTCACTTGACCTGTTTCATCCTTTCCAGAACCCCATCCATTGCTTGCGCTCTTTGACGCAACTCGACAGAGGAACAGTAGGGAAGCGCGGCGGTCGCGCAAACGGCGAGCGCGTCGGCGGCCAAGCGAGTTGATTCGGCCGACGAACCGCGTTGTTCTGCCAAATCGGCCAAGCGGATAAGCAATAGCGCTTTGTCTGCAGCATGGATCTGCCGAGCGGCGTCAGATGCGTCGCGGGCACTCAGGTTATCCAGGAGCGCCACGTAGCCTCGAAGTGAGTTCTCGTACGTAGAGTCCATACTGAGAGGAGCAGTGCGGCCGACAGGATTCGCCGCTCCATGTCGGTCGCCAAACGCAAACCCGATAGTCACCCCGGCCAGCAGCACAAGGATGATGACAGCTGTGGTGACAGTTTTCTCTTGCATCTGACGAGCAGCAGGCACGAGTTTATTCGGCGATTTGCCACATGGTGCACCATTTTCCCTCGACCATGCAGCGATCTCGAGAGCGGAACAGCGCTCTGGCGATAGTCAGCGGACAGCTTAGGACCGTTACGAGGCGCCCGAGGGCGCGTCGACGCCGAAGGTGGCCATGACGGCGGCCAGGTCGTGGCGGTTCTCGCCGGCGCGCAAGCGCCGCCGCCGAGGAATCCAGTCGAGCGAGACGTCAAGCCTTCGCTCTCCCGGTAAGCTAGACGAGTGCGATCTTTCCGGTGGCAAGGTCATACACGCCGCCAACGATATCGATCTTCTTGGCCGCGTAGAGCTTCTGGACGATCGGCGGCGAGCTCTTCAGTCGCGCCACCTGCCGTCGCACGTTCTCGGCGACGGCGTTGTCGAGCAAGTTGCCGGTCTTAGCCTTCTCGGCGGCGATGACGGCCGGTTTGATCGCCGCGATGAGCGCCGGCAAATGGCCCGGAAGGGCGGTCTTGGCCTTCAGCACTTTGATTGCGGCGTCGACGGCGCCGCATCCACTGTGGCCCAGCACCATGATCAGCGGCGCCCCGAGGAACTGCGCGCCGTATTCGAGCGATGCCAGCAGGTCGGGGGTCACGATGTTACCCGCGACGCGCATGACGAAGAGTTCGCCCGGCCCCTGGTCGAACAATAGCTCCGGAGACACGCGCGAATCGGAGCAGCTCAGGATCTGAGCGAACGGATACTGTCCCTGCACGCGCGCGGCGCGGCCCGACGAGAAGTCGCGCTCGTTCAGCGTGTTGGCCACGTAGCGCGCGTTGCCATCCATCAGCCGCTTCAACGCTTCGGCAGGCGCGATCGCGTTCGCTGGAGGCGCTGCGCCGGGGGCCGGCGGGTCGGCCGCGATGGCGGCGCCGATGCTCCACGGTACGAGTGTCGCGAGTGCGCCGGCCCTCAAAAAATCCCGGCGCGATACTTGAGGTTCGTGTTGCGCATCGCCGCATACATCACACATTCGAACTCCTCCCCTGATTGTCGGGCGCAATCGGTGATCCGCCCCGGCGTGAGTCTATACCCTCCCGCACAGCAAGAAAGAAACCCGAGGGGGCGATCAGCGCGCGCGGAGCGAGAAGCAAGCCCAATACACCTACGGATGCGATTTTCTTGGCGCAAGCTGTGCCGGATCGTAGAAAAACGTCTCCTCCGCAATGCGTTCGCCCTCCCAGCGCTGGTAGGCGAGTTCTTCGATGCGAGTTGCCGTTCCGTCGAGCCACTCGAACTGGAATATCCAGCGAATCACGACCTTGTCGCCGCTGACGAATACCGGCCGGACACACGTCGACATCAAGTTCTTCGCCTTCGACAAGACGCGGCGTTCGTTGGCTACGTGAGATTCGCGCCCAATGCGTGGCGCGGCCTGATTCTCCTGCATCGAAGCATCGGCGGTGTAAAAAGTTTCAACGGCCTCGACGTGCGCGTTCTGTTCGACCAGCGTTATGAACCGTTCGAGCGTCTCAGCTGTAGGCATAGGGGCCTGTTGCCGGGTCCGACGAACTGAGCAAACCATCATCCGGTGGCGGCAAAAACACCAGCTGTGCGGCTGTGGTCATTCAACGACTCGCGGGTGTGGCCTGGCTAGAAATCAATGACAAACGGTGCGGCCGCAAGCAGAACGCCAATCACACAAAGCCACACCCAGCTAGCGATGAAATAGGGATATGCACAAAGAGCGACACCAGCAACGACTGGAACGAACCTGGTTTGCCGTCTCCCGTAGACGATATAGGCAAATCCCAGCGCACCCGTGATGATACCGATGAAGAGGTTAGTCACGACGAAGGCTTCTCTGAAATGTGCAGCTCGACTGAAGAATAACGGACCGACCAGCCGGGGCGACGAAGGGCGACCCGGATCATTCGTGCCTTCGGAGATACCTGACGCTCGCCGCGAGAAGTCTAGGGCATGGTATGCAGATAAGTGTAAAGGGCGGCGATCTCCGAATCGGTCAGATACGACAGATGTTGCCGCGCCCAGGGGCTCATCGTGCCAAGGTTCCTTCCGCCGAGCGCCACGCCCTCTCGCATCAACCGAGCGAACGATTCCGCCGAGTAGGCAGCCACCAGCTGCAGACTCGGACTGGTGAAATCGGGATTGGAGTCTCCGCGCAGGCTTGTTCCATGGCACGATGCGCAGGTGGTCCGCGCAAGGTACCGCCCATAAGCAGCCCCTTCGCTTGTTGCATCGGGTGGCGGGACGGTTTCAGCGATGAGCTCGGCCACTGGTTTGAATTGGCCGACGGCAACACCGATGCGCCCGAGCGGTCCCAGCGAGACACTCGGACCCGGGCCCTCGATCGCTGGCAATGACTTCAAAAACGCGATGATGCGGCCCAGGTCTTCGTCGGTCAGCAGCACGAATTCCTCCGCCGGCATCACCATCATGCTTTGCCCTCCCGGCCGCACGCCATTTCTGATGATCCCGACGAGTTCCGAATCGCTGTACTTACGGACGGCCGCCGTGAGATTCGGCGCGACGACGCGCCCGATCATCGGCTCGTCAAACATCACGACGCCCTCGACCTCCTTCCCATGGCAACCGCCGAAGCACCCGCGAATGGTCGCCAGCCGCCGCCCCTCGATTATCGATGCGGGGTCCGTCGGAACTGATATTGCGACTGATGGGACTTCGTAGGTGTGTCGTAGAATCCGCTCGGAGAGAATGTATACGACGGCATAAGCGATGATCGCCAGTGCCGCCAGGCCTGCCAGGGCGATGCCTGTCCAGCGCAACAGACGTTTCATCATGTCGAGAAGAACCATACGCGTTCGATCAGTCCTTCAGCCACCTGGTAAATTGCGGCGAGTTCAATCGGCGTATCGCGAACGCCCCAGATCCGTTCATGGTCGATTACCTTGTCTCCCAGTACGATGCGATTCACGATCTCTGCCCGCAGCGCAGGGAGGTTGAATCTCTGCGTCGAGTAAAACTCCGCAAGTTGCGTTTTGCCGGAGATGGTGGGTTCGGCCGATGGCATCCGAAAAATCGTGATCGTCTCGCTATAGGCCGACACAAACCGAGTCAGATCGCGATCGTTATATGCTTCGACTTGACGCTGAACGACATCGGCTGGGGACACGGTATTTTGCCCGGATGAGTCCTGACTAACCAGGCTAACCGGCTGGCGTCGTGCTAAGTGAGAGGTTAGGTTCGCGTTTCATGCCATGCCGGGACGAGGGTGGCCGTGGATTGTAGCGCCGCTCCGCCGGCCTTGAGCTCTACCGAGCGGGACGCAGCCCACTACGCCCCCACCGCCACCCGGGTAGCGGCTTCGCGCCAGCCGATGAAGCGCTCCGGCGGAATCGCCCGGCGACCGGCGACACGCTCGAGGACGAGGCGGATATCTGCGGTGCTGCCGGCCTTGAGAGCGGCGTCCACGAAAAGCTGCTCGAGCACGTCCTGCTGGGTATGGCTGCCCCCGAGTCGGTACATGCCGCCGAGCGCCGGACGCATCAGGGCGACGGCCTCGGCGTGTCGTCCGGCGGCGTGCGCGACCTGGGCCTCGGCGATCGGCAACACGTAGTCGCGTACGAGGGGGGGAACGGTGCCGCGGCCATTGGCGAAGGCGCGCATAGCCTCGATCATGCGCTCCGCGGCGCCGGTGCGGCCGGTGGCGGTCAGCGCCATCATCCAGTGCGGCAGAGTAAACGCGGAGAGGCAGTCGCCGATCCGCGCCTCTGCCTTGTCGGCCAGTTCCTCCCAGCGGTTGCCGACATCGATGCCGAGGCGCTGGAGGCGGAAGAGCATGGCCGCCGAGTTCTGCACATCGATGTAGACATCCGGGGAGGCGACCGTGAGCGGCGCGGAGAGGTCGCGGAAGCGGGTGTCGTAGAGTTCGAGCACGGCGGCATGGTCGCCGTGCTCGAACTTGAACAGCGCGCAGTGCCACCAGAGATGGTGCTGCAGGTTGTGGCTGCCCTCCCAATTGGGCGCGAGCATGGTGAGCCACTCGATGCCTTCGCTGCGGCGGCCCTGCATCTCCATCACATGGGCAACGGCGTGCGCGGCCCAGAGATCGCCGGCGTCGAGCTCGATGGCGCGGCGCCCGGAGGGCTCGGCGGCGAGATAGTTTCCGGCCTCCTCCTGCGCGAAACAGCGGCAGGCGAGTATCGATGCAAAGCCTGGCACCTCCTGCGACCAGGCGGGGATGATGCGCTCTACGGAGGCGACCATGTCCTGCGGGCGGCCGAGCCAGAAATTGATGAAATGGGCGAGACGGAAGGCGACCACATCATGCGGATCGGCGCGCAGGATCAACTCCCACAAGGCAATGGCGCGATCGAGCTCGCCCTCGGCCCAGGCGGTCAGGGCGGCGACGTGACTCTTTTCGCGCGGGGTGGCGCCGGCGGCAAGCAACTGCGCGGTGCGCGCCGCCTGGACCGCGACTGGAACGACGGACTGCTTGAACGCAAGCATGGCGAAATAGCCCTTCATGCAGTGCGCTAGCGCGAAGTCCGGATCTGCCTCCAGGACAGCGTTGAGACGGTCGGGCGTATCGGCTCGAAAGGTAAGGTAGCCGGTGACGAGATAGTCGAATGCAGCGGCAGCCTTGGGGCTCGCGGTCGATACGGGGAGGCCGCGGACATCGAGATGCATGGCGTTGCTCCTAGGCGACATTTCCCATATCCCCGACCCATAAGGTAGATCTGCCCGACGTTGACTGCCTACAGTAGCAACGCGACGCAAGCGGCGCAAACGGCGGCGTTGCTGGCCGCGGCGAGCGCGAGCAACCGATTGCGCGGGGCCCAAGCAACGGCGATGACCGCTAGAAGAAGGCCAAGGCAACCGACGCCGAGGCTGAGGAGCTCGACGAACAGACGAGTAAGCCCCTTGTCGGAAAACGTGATAACCACATTGGGTGGCGGCTCGGTGACCAAGAACGTTGCGTACATGAGACCGAGCAGGAGAAACAGCCAAGCCAGGATGGCGAGAGTGACGGAGGCAGATACGATCTTTGAGGTTGCGCCGACCACGTTTGGTCCTAACGTTTGACAAAAGCGGGCGACGGAAGCGACCGACCACTGCGACGGTAGTACATGCACCAGCAGCCACGAGCGACGGAGCAGCCTTTGGCGTTGAAGATCGCTTCGAAGTCAGGCCAGCGTTCGGGCGTGAGAGGCGCGACTACAAGTTTCATGGGTCACCTTGCGTACCGTTCTCTGGCTGCCGGGCGTAGCTGACTGGCAAGGCTTCCCATGCGTGTCCATCAGGCTCCGGATTCTGCCCAAGAGAGCCTGACGTCGCGTTCATGCGTGGGCTTCGCGCCAAACCATCAGAGCCAGGCCGCCGGCAACGACCAGACCAATCGCACTCCACCAGACTGGAACGACAAATCCAACGACGACAACCTCCCAGCCCGCAAGGAGCCGGCCCAAATGAACGAGTGCCATCAGCGTGAACACAGCAACTGCGATCGTGGTGAACGGCTTCATGGCAACCCTCCTTCTTGACGTAAGATCAACCGTTCGCAGCAGCGTCTGCGAACGCCCTTTTGCCTTCGATCGCGGCCGCCTTGGAGTCTGCAACTTTCAAAGGAAGATCAAGGATGCTCAGAGATCGAAGGGTATAAGTGCTGCGACACGCAGCGAGCAGGCCTGATATGCATGCCTCCGGTAGGCGTCCGTGTTGACCGCGCGGTTGGGCCTACCTCTTCCGCAAATACACATGTTGCTTGCCGCTCAAGTGTGATGCGAGGACAAGTTTTCCTGCATCCACAGAGACGATGTTATCAATATCGGTTTTTGCCGATTCGGGCAGCGGACGCGAGCTGTTTTCGTAATGCCAGACGAGCTGACCTTCTCTGACTTCCCATGAACCAGAATACCACCAGACCTCTTTGCCCTGAACGGTTGCGGTTCCGCTGAATTTGAGGGTTTGAGTGAGGTTGAGGTCGGTCCTCACCACCGCGCCATTCGCCAGGCTCTCAGACGCGGACCACTTTCCGACCAAGGAAAGCGGAGAAATGGCTTGGCCTTGGGCATAGGCCGGCTGAAAGTGGGTCGCGATGCACACGATCGTGGCGATGAGAATGTATCGCATATATCTGTCTCCATTCCATAGGCCCCAACCGGCCGAAGGGGGATCCGGTTGAGCGAGAGGTTAGGGCTGCGCGCGCACATTTTCAGCCCTCCGGCGATAACCGATTGCCATCGAAGCCAGAAAGAATGCACCACCGAGTAGCGCAAGATGTGCGACCACCAGGCCGGCGATGAGCGATGCGCACGCTCCACCAACAAGGCGATGAGCCATGTGGCGGAATGCAGAAGCCGTCGAAAAGGTAAGCGCGCCAGTCGTCGCATTAGGGCGCGCGAGTGCGCGCGCGGACAAGAGGCCTTGGAGGTTCAGCGCAAGCGCGTACACGATGGCAACGATGAAACCGCCGGCAAGAAATACGTAGCCAGACCCACCGAGTTGCGCTGCAAGGAGAAATACGACGCCAGCAATTAGGACTTGGGCAGCAACGTACCTGGGTTGAAAACCGCGACGAAGCGGGCCCCAATCCTCAACGGTGAGCGAGTTCTGTGCATCATTCGCGACGCGCGTCGCTCTGGCGACCCAATGATTTGCAAGAAAAAGCGTCAACCAGACCAGAGGTGCGAACCAGGGTCCGAAAGGCAGCTCACTTTCAAGCAGAGACGTAATGTAGTTGTCCATGCCGACCCCTAACATCGCCGGTCACCGGCAGTAAGTTCTCGTCGACCCAACTCAAGGAGGCGGCTCATTGAGGCTGCAACTCATCGCGAATGCGGTAAAGAACTGGCCCCCCGATTGCAGCGCCAGCGAGCGCGCGGCAGCTTCTTGGCCCATGCGCCTCCTCATACGTGCGAGACAACAAGATACGCGGCGAGGAGCAGACCAAGGAGCCCAACCGTAGCGGAAAGCACAACCGCGAAGGCCCGATTGTAGGAAGCTGGCAGGTCGGCTTGCGGAAGCGTTGCAATGTAACGCCTGTGCTGCGCGGTGGCGACCAGGATGGCAACGGCGCCGACAAGCACGAAGAGCACGCCGAGCGTTGCGGAAGCCCCAGATTCGCTGTGACCAAACGTGGTTTGAGCCTGCTGTGACAGAAGGCGCAAGAACAACCCAAAGCGGGCCACGACGAACCCAAGCCCCATTACCGTAAGACCGGTGCGCAGCCAAGCGAGGAGTGTGCGCTCTGCGGCAAAGAAGACGCGCGGGTCGGTTTCGCTAATCATGGCTCGGAAAGACCCCTATCGAAATGAGTTAACCGGCGCGACGAAAGTTCTTGAAGAAGATTGCCTGTTCATGTTTCGTCGCCTGTGAATCGCATGCAACATTGAATATTACATTACGCATGTGGGTCAAGCGCACGAAACTAACTGGCACGTCCGGTTGAACGCAATGTTGGGCGGTGTCCACCGGAGCAGCTGCCACGCGTGGCGACAAACGACTGCCGCCCGGCGTAACATTGCTCCGAAGTTCTTACAGGACTATCCACCACCGTCTTGCAAATGAAATATATCTGGAACTTCTAGGATGAGAACATGAAAAAGTCGGGCGCGAGCCAAGGCCAGTCGGCATCGGAGCTCATCTCGAAAAGAATCGCCGAACTCGGGGACTGGCGCGGGGAAACCCTCAGCAGAATGCGCAAGCTCATCAAGGAAGCAGACCCGGACGTCGTCGAGGAGTGGAAGTGGATGGGCACTCCGGTTTGGTCGCACGACGGCATCATCTGCACTGGCGAATCCTACAAGAATGTCGTGAAGCTTACCTTCGCCAAGGGCGCGTCTCTGAAGGATCCGGCCCGTCTCTTCAACTCGAGTCTCGACGGAAACGTACGCCGCGCGATCGACATCCACGAAGGAGAAGAAGTTGACGAGTCCGCCTTCAAGGCGCTCGTTCGCCAAGCGGTCGCCCTCAACAGTTCTGGCAAGTCGAAACCTTCGAAGAAAGCGAAGTCCTAAGGGCGCGCACTGCGGACTCGCAAAGCAAAGCGATGTGCAACCCCAGCACCGACTAGCACCAGCGGCGCGAGCGAGACCAGGAAAACCGCGTGATACCAAAGCGGAAACTGCGTCCACAACGAATAGTGCACCGGGATAAAAAATAGAACGAGTGCGGCTGCGAGAACTTTGATTGCAACAGAAATCGAGCGCGCGGCCAAGGCGCAGGCCAGGCCTGCAGCCACTGAGCTCACTGCTCCCACGGCCAGGCGCGCAAGCAACATGGGTAAGGTGAACCTTGTCGCCAATTCCGCCTCCGCGTAGCCGGGAAGCGACGCGCGAATGAGCATGTTGGCGATAGTTGCCACGACGAACCAGACGACGAAACCGATGAGGATCGCGAGCACCAACTTGATTGGCTTGGGGATCGTCATCGCGTGATCTGGCGCGGCCTAAGAAATCAAGGTAACTGGCGACAACCAAGGCGCGAGGCGCGTTGGGGGCATTCGAACGCCGCTACGAGTCTCGACCTGGACGCGAGCTGTTCCGCAACAGCTGCTGGAACCGCGGATCTTCGCAGAGCGCGTGGGCGACGCGCTCGCCGATAATCCTGTTTGCCACGGGCGTGCAATGGCTGCTGTCTTCAAAATAGTTCTTCGTCGGCGGAAGTGTCCCTACGATGTCGACGAGCAATGCGCCGGTTGAAGCCGCCACTTCGCGGTAAACGCGGTTGAATTCGTCCTTCGTATCCAAGAGACCCGAAATCGACATATAAGGTTGGTAGAACAGACGCGAACCGGACGACCATATTTGCGCCAGCCTGCCCTCGCTTCGCTGTATCTTCGATTCCCGCGTCAACAGCACGACGAGAGCTCCGCTCTTCTGGCACGTGGTCACGAGGTCGCGCAGCTTGTCCTCAAAGTCGCGAGAAAGCTCCGTGAGTTCGTGCGGCTCGAACTCCAACTTGCCGCGATCGCTGAGCGCCCTCAGCTGGCGCAGGACGACGACCAGGTTCTTTTCGATCCACGCGAACAGGCCCGACCGCCGTGCGAATCGGCTCGGAACATAGTGAATACCCGAATATCCGACCTTCACGCGCGCCCTGTCGGCGGCGCTGCCGCTCGCACCCGGAACAAGGGCCACGACGTCCGGTCGAAACTTCGAGATCGACTCCCGGAACTGGATCGTCACCTGGCCAATTCCGTTCCCCGGTATTCCCGCATTGATGTAGTCATATGACGGTACGCCATGCACGGCGCGCAGCCTCTCGAGCACGTGAAGCGGCCAGGTCGTCTCGTTGCCACCTTTCCACGAGCCGAACGCAAACGAATCGCCGAGGAATGCGAGCCGGATTGTTCCCGCCGCCTTTTCGAGGGGAATCTCGGGGCTTCGATAACCTTGTGAGTTGGCCTGTACGCAGGCGTACCTGGCACCGGGCCGCATCCGGCGCAGGCCGGTCGACTTTTCAAGGACGAACAAGTCAAACACGTCCGCGTCGCGCGCTCTGTTCAACAACCGTCCGCGCGATGTGTCGCCGCGGCCTCCGATGGGCGGGCGAGCGATGCGCTCGTCGATCGAGTGCGCGGGCAAGTCGGGATTGCGACCCGTTTTGGGCCAGTGTTTCCGTTCGTCGATCATGGCGGCCATCGTTCTGATCTTGCTCGCATCGCTGAATATGAGGTCGAGGCTCAGCTCAACGTTGAACAGTTCGTTGGCTGCCAGGACGAGCTGCGTTGCCGCCAGCGAGTCGCCGCCGACCAGGAAGAAATCGTCGTTCGGGCCCAGCCCGTCCTTTTGCAGCAGCCATTTCCACAGCTGCGCGAGCTTGGCTTCGGTTGGGGTCGCCATCTCATCGTCATGCGAGCCCCGAGCAGACTGCGAGATCGGGCCAAACGTCTCGAACAGCTTGACAAGCTCGGATCGGCGAGCCTTGCCGGAGGGTCCTCTCGGGATCTGCTCGACGAACACGAAGGTCCGGGCAACTTCACAGGCTCGATGCGCTGGCGAAGAAAAGCGGTGATGTCACGGTCGCTCAGCTGTGAATTCGGCACCAGGACCACCGCCGCTGCGACCACCTCGCCCAGCATCGGATGCGGCACCGCGAACGCCGCCGCGTCGGCGATTTCGCGGTGGGCGACAAGCGCTGCATCGACGTCGACCGGCGAAATCTTTTGTCCGCCGCGATTGATCATCTCCTTGATCCGGCCGACGAGGCGCAGGTAGCCATCCTCGTCGAAAACGCCCACGTCCCCCGTTCTGTACCAGTCGCCGAAAAACGCTTCCTCGTTCGCCGTCGGATTGCGCTCGTATCCGTCAAAGACATTGGCGCCGCGAACGACTACCTCGCCCTGCTCGCCCTGTTTCACCGGATGACCGAGGTCGTCGACGAGCGATACCTCGCTGTGGGCGGTGGGACGACCGACCGACCCGAGCTTGCGACGCTGCGGCGGCAACGGGTTACCGCAAATCCGTCCCGATTCCGTCGACGAATAGGCTTCGATGACAGGCACGCCGAAGATCCGCTCCAGGCCGGTGACGATGTCAGGGTTGAGAGGGCCGGACGTCGCTCGGATGAAACGCAGGGCGTGACCGGCAACCGCGGATGCGTCGCGTTTGAGCGCCTGATGGACGCCAATATTGAAGTTGTAGCTGGCGACGTACCAGGTTGGCCGAAGCGTGGTCAGGTCATCGATGAACGCCCGCAGATCGAATGGACCTCTCTCGTCCGGATGGGCGACGCAGCCGCCCGCAAAGAGGGCGGTACAGGAATTGGAAATACCGCTGCACAGGAACAGCCGGTTCTGATTGAAGCAACGATCGTCCTTCGTCAGCTCGTGCAGGAGCGCCGTCGATTCGCGATCGCGACACCAAATGGCGATGGCGCAGGGGGACCAGCTTGGACGCGCGAGTAGTGCCGGAAGTGCCGAACACGAAAGCGATGTCGTCGGCGCGTGCGGGAGCGGCGAGCGCGCGATCCTGCGGAGACGGAAGGTCGAGCGTGACGTGGCCCGCCGCATCCGCGTCCCGTCCGTGTCCGACCTCGATCACGCGCAGCCCCCGCGCGCGTGCAACCTCGCGAACGGGCGCGTCGAGCCGCGCATCGACGATGACGGCCTCGACGCCACAGGCATCGAAATGGCTGCCGAACTCGTGTGCCGAGTACTCGTTGCTGATCGGAACGGCGATCGAGCGCTTCACGACGCCGAGAACGGTTGTCAACGCCTCCGCGCCACCGCGATGAACGACCGCGAGGCGACTGTCCCGACCGAAACCCGCATGCTGAAGCTGGGCGGCTATGCTATCCGTCAGACGCGCGAGCTCGCCATAGCTCATGTCCTTCCTGTTCCTGGCTGCGATCGCCGGGGCGGCGGGCGCGGCGCGGCCCCAATAGTCGACGACCTCGCCGATCGTGGATCCGACGGCGACAACCTCAGGTGTGGCACACAATTCTATGTCGGCCATATCGCAACCATGACGGGCCCCGTCCTATTCCGATTGGCTTACATGCAGACAACCGGAATTATATTAGTCTCGACCCGTGCGTGATACCCGTCCGCTCGATCCGCTTTCCTGCCCAGAAACCTTCGCTCTCCCGGCTTTCGGCGTGAACGTCAAGCATTCGAACCTCGGCAGACGCATGGCGAAGGGTGCCGTGTGGACGGTGCTGATGCGTCTCACGCTGCGCTCGATCGGCGTGGTAAGCACGATCGTGCTGGCCCGGCTGCTGGTTCCGGCGGACTTCGGTTTGGTGGTCCTCGCGAGCATGCTGATCGGTCTTGTGGAATTGGCGAGCGAGTTCGAGTTCGCAACGTATTTGATCCGGACGCAAGACATCGACCGCAGCTACTACGACACGGCATGGACGCTGTCGGTCTTGCGGGGCGGTTTGATCGCGGTCGTGCTCGTGGCTTGCTCGTCCGCCGCCGCGGACTTCTTCGCAGAACCGAGGCTGCAGAACGTGCTCTACGCGCTGTCGCTCGCCAGCCTGATCAGCGGTCTGGCCAACATCGGGATCGTCGACTTTCAGAAATCCCTGAATTTCGATCGGGACTTTCGCCTGACGGTGCAGACGAAGCTGGTCTCTTTCGCGATCACCGTTCTGCTGGCCGTCGTGCTGCGCAACTATTGGGCCCTCGTCATCGGAATGCTGAGCGGCCGCTGTGCGGCGTTGCTGTTCGGCTACACCATGCATCCTTATCGTCCCAGGATCAGTCTCGTCCGGACCGGAGCGATCCTGCGGTTTTCCAAATGGGTGATCGCGAACAATCTGCTCTATTACGCGCAGCGTCAAGGCTACGCATTCGTCATCGGCAAGATCCTCAATTCGGCGTCGGTCGGCTTGTATTCGGTCGGGCGGGAAATCTCGGCGATGGCGACATCGGAGCTCGTCGTTCCGATCGGTCGCGCGATGTTACCGGGGCTTTCCGCGCTCGAGAAGGAGCCGGCCGCGATGCGGCGTGCCTTCCTGGACGGGCTCGCGGTGATCGTCATGCTTGCGTTGCCGCTCGGCGTCGGTATCGCGCTGACCGCCGATCCGTTGGTGCGCGTCGCGATGGGCCCGAATTGGGTGGGGGCGGTCCCCGTGGTGCAGATCCTGGCCGTCGTGGGAGTCGTCCGCGTGTTCACCGCCAACAGCGACCCGCAGCTTCTCGCCCTCAACCTGCCGCATCTGACGACCGTATTGGCGTGCTTCGGGGCCGTCGTCGGCATTGTCTCGATGCTGTGGGCGGCATCGATCTGGGGTCTGGTCGGCGCGGCGTGGGCAACCAGCGCGACCGCGCTACTTCAGATGCTCCTGAACTACGCGATCATCTGGCGGGTGACCGGAATCTCGCCTGCAGCCGTGGGGGCTGTCATCTGGCGCACCGTTGCCGCGTGTCTCGTGATGTCCGGCGCGGTTTTGACGCTGCTCGATTTTTGGCCTCGCACCGATGCGACCTTTTCGCTTTTCCTGGAGTTGTGCTGCGCCTGCGTCCTGGGCGCGTTTGTCTATGTCGTTGCCCTTCTCGCTGCTGTGGCGTATCTGTGGCATGCCGCCCGGTGCGGAAAAACATGCGCTTCAGATCGTGGCCAGCCTTGCGACGCGCATCGGGTTGTGGCGTGCGGCGGATCGTACTTGACCCGGTCACGAGCGGTGCGGTTAAGCGAGTGGTTAGGCATGAACCGGCACCACGTTGCTCACGCCGACCGCACAAACGTACAGGCCGACTCCGAAGGCGATGTGTGCCATGAGACTTCTGAGTCTGGCCTGCGTTGGACTGGGCGCCCTGGATGCCGCAATGCCCAGTCCGAACGACGGTTGCATGACGAGAAACGGTACCAGCACGGTGCCAATGCCAACGAGCAGGGCAGGTAATATGGTTGGCCGCGCAAGCCAGTCAGCCTGAAACAAGGGCGACGAGCACGAGCGCGTATACGACCCCAATGATGTAATGAGCGATCCAGCCCACTGCGCACTCAAAGCGCTTTTGCGAAGAATTGGCGATACTCGCATGCATAAACGTTCCTTCGGGCATGTGGCGGAACCAACGTCCAACCAAACAATAGTCGGCCGAAGGAGTGCCGAAAGCACGCTTCAGCAACAGTGCCCAAAGATCCATGAACAGAGTTGCGCCAAGGCCAACGGCAACTGCGCTTAGGAGGTAGGTCGCTGCTGCACCAGTGCTCATACTGCCTCGACAAGAATACCGCCGCTAGGCGTCCGTGTTGACTACCTGACTAGGCGCGAGGTGCAAGAAGTGCGCGGACATGTGGCTAGGATATGACGGAATTGTTCCCGTCAACGCAGCAGCTGCCTTGCTGGATGGACGGGCATTTCACTGAACCGTATGAACAGAAGACGCAGCAGTCGCCTGCCTTCGGCCGGAGCAAAGTATGACACCCTGCGCATTCGTAGAAGTACACGCAGGCATCGGTCGGCATTGATTCGACCGCCGCCAACGCGCAACGGGGACACGTGAGCACTGATTCGAGGATTGGCTGAGGATGCATTGGTGGGCGCCTAACGAACCAAGGTAACCGGCGCCGAGCGGACGGCGCGCCAGCGCCGCCGGCGAGCGGTCCCGTTGAGCGAAGGGTCAGGGCTCATATCGGTGTCCGGATTCGGCCAGAACCAGCCATTCGCATTTTATGTCGGCGTGCTTCAAACTCGGAAGGCCTTCCGGGAAGCCAGGCCGGATCAGTCCTCGTACCGGCGATTGCCGCCGGCTTTCGAACCCGGTCTGCGGCGCAGTCGCCCGCTGAACCGACGCCGTGGTTCGAAGCGGAACGGCGGCCGGCGCGACCGGTCCAATTACCTTCACGCCACGGAGGTCCCATGCCGAAATACATCGACGCCATCGTCATCCCCGTTCCCCGAGCCAACCTCGACACCTACAAACGCATGTCCGCGGAATGGGGCAACGCCCACCTGCGCCACGGCGCCTTGTATTACTCCGACTCGATCAGCGACGACGCTCAGCCGGGCAAGGTCACGTCGTTTCCCCAGGCCGTGCAGCTCAAGGACGGCGAGGTGATTGCGTTGGCGTGGGTCGTGTATCGCGAACAAGGAGGATCGCGACCGCATCAGCAAGGCGGTCATGGAGGATCCGCAGCTCAAGGAGTCGATGGACCCCTCGAAGATGCCCTTCGACGGCAAGCGCATGTTCTGGGGTGGCTTCGAGACCATCATCGGGCTCGCCGCCGGCCACTAAGCCGGGCCGCGGAGGATCAGCGCGCGACCCTGATCCGTTTTAGTGGACGAAGTCGTTGACTTGACGCCTGACGGACCAAGCTGACCGGCCGCGAGCGGACGGCGTGCCGGCGCCGCCGGCGAGCGGTCCGGTTGAGCGAGTAGTCAGGCATCGCGCCTGCTAGCCCGGGATATCAGGTTCGACAAGTGTTACGAGTTGCGCCAGCGATTCCTGCCAGCCCAGATAGCACATTTCCAGAGGAATGGCTTCAGGAATGCCGGCCTGAGTGATGCTCAGTTCCGTTCCACAAAAAACTGGCGTCAGGGATACCGTTACTTCAAGCACACCTGGCAAGTTTGGGTCTTCAAACTTGTCCGTATATCGGATGCGCTCGTGTGGAACGAGTTCGATGTACTCCCCACCGAAAGAGTGACCGTTACCACTTGAGAAATTGTGGAACGACATTCTGAATGTACCTCCGACGCGGGCGTCCATGTGGTGCACTTTGCAGGTGAAGCCGTATGGGGGCAGCCACTTGGCCAAGGCGCTCGCTTCGAGGAATGCGCGATAGACCTTCTCCGGTTTGGTGCGGAGGACTCTGTGAAGGCGAACGGTGCGATCCGACATGGATTTGCTCCAGGAGAAGTGATGAGCGGCGTTTGCGATGCCTAACGAACGAAGCTGACCGGCCGCGAGCGGACGGCGCGCCAGCGCTGCCGGCGAACGGTCCGCGCACCGAGTGGTTAGATGTCATCGCCTCGTTTCTTGATGAGCAATACGCGATGCGGGCCAGTGACTCCCTGCCGCTGCCAATGGTTGATTCTGCGACGTCCATCGACCAGGTAGTGACAACCATCCCAACGAAGCACTGCGACGGGACCCGACAACGCAAACGGCTCGTCTGGCGTGATCTGGTTCGGGTGGATCAATATCCATAGCCGTGAAAGATCCCAAAGTTCGGCACTGATCGTTACCTTGTCGCGCGGGAGTCGCACCATTCGCCCGGAATCGACCACAGAAGGATGCTTGGCCATTAGGTGATTGATCATATCTACGAGGTCATGACCATGGCCAATGTGACGCCATTTCATCAGCTCGAAGAACTCGCTCCACAGCGTTACCTCCGGCGATGACATCTAAGGAACCAAGGTAAGCCTGGCGTCACTCGATTGCAGCTTCGAGCAAGCATTGGAATTCCCGCGCGAAATCGACTGAAACACGAGCGTGTACCGCCCCTTGCTTGTCGAAGAAGCGCTGCCTCCCGCTAAGGCCGAATACGCCTTCGTGCCAAATGTTCGGATGAATGTACAGCCCGTGGGTGCCATCGAAGCGAAAACAGACGAAGCGCTGCGGCGTCACGTCGTCGCCCGGCAGGGCCAGAGGGACATAGAACGGTCGATGGTCCAGTGGAAAGAAGAGTTGACCGCCGTCCGGGTGATAGTTCGCGTGCCACAACATCATTCGCCGCGGCACATCCGCATGGTCGGTCCGGGCGGACTCCGGGGGCTGCGCGTACGCGAGGATGTAGTGACCACCCACGGCCTCGTTACGCCCGTACAGGATGTCGCCTTGCCATTCGCTGACGAAAATTCCCTGAGTCGTTCCAGCCTGGTCCCCAGTGTCTTCATCGATGGGCCGGCTGCCCTGACGGGGCCAGCGCACGATCTCGACTCGGCATTGGTCGGGGTTGCCAATCAGGCACCCGTAGCCTCGGAGCGACTCCGAGGTTGCGTCTACCACGGGCATTCGGATGCGCGTCAGCCCGGCAGGCAACTGCGGATGAAGATAGTCGATCGGCGGCAAGAGCCTTCCCCAGGTATTACGTTACATGGGCTGTCGTTTGTGACGCCTGACGCCGCGTCAAGGCGCGCCGGCGGCACGGCCAGATTGAGCGATGGGCCTGTTCCGGCGTCGGCTTGAACGCATAGTTAGATTTGGTTCTGGAGTCAGGCGTCATCGTACGTGAGGGAAGTGGACAACTCGCGATGGGCGTGGGCTTGGGCAAGCAGGGTATTGGCCTTCGCCTCGAACGTCTGCACGGCGTCGGCGCCGGCAGGGAAGCGGACCGGTGGCTCTTCGAGCGCGACGAGATGCACGAGGGCGTCGGCAAGCTTGGCGGGGTCGCCACTCTGTTTGCCATCCATGCTGTTCCACGCGGCGACGATCTCCTTGGTGCGCTCGGCATAGTCATCGATGGACGCATGGGCGTAGGTGGTCGAGTTGTTGGTGAGCAGTTCGGTACGGAAGAAGCCGGGCTCGACCAGCATCGTATGGATGCCGAAGGGGGCGATCTCCGGCGTGAGCGACTCCATCCAACCCTCGATGCCGAACTTCGCGGCCGCATACGCGGTACAGAACATCTGGCCGGCAATGCCCGCAGTCGAGGAGATGGTGAGCAGCAGGCCGGAGCGCTGCCTGCGCATCACCGGCAGGACGGCGCGAGCGACATTCATCGGGCCGAACAGCAGCGTCTCGATCTGGTTGCGGACCTGTTCAGAGCTTAGCTCCTCGAAGAAACCAGCGAAGAAATTACCCGCGTTGTTGACCAGGACGTCGATCCGCCCGAACTTTCCAACGGCGGCCTCGACTGCAGCTTGCGCGTCCTGGGGGCGAGTGACATCGAGCGTGATCGCCAACAGTTTTTCATGTCTTCCGACCGCTGCCGCGACCTTCGCAGCGTCGCGGCCTGTGGCGACTACCGAGTGGCCGTTCGCCAGGACGGCCCTGGCGATATGGACACCCAGACCCCGGCCTGCGCCGGTGATGAGCCAAACTTTCTTTTCGTTCATGGCATGTTCCTTATTCGGGCTACGAGGCACCTGAGATCTAACGTTGCCCCGCAAATCTAACGAGCCAAGGTGACCGGCGCGACGAAAGACGGGCCGCAGGCCCGAGGAGCGCCCGTTTTGACCGCCCGGTTAGGCTGCAGCCTGTTGCGCACACGTTCCCAATCAGCAATCGGACCGGGTATCACGCGAAAAAGAGAATGCGCCGCGGGAGTGACAACTTCAAGGTGACGACGATAGAGAGAAGGACTGCGCCGGCGCAACTTACTCAGAAGCCAGCGCCACTCGTATTGCAACTGTTCGTCGGTGACGAGAATGCGCTGTCCGGACCCGATGCGACCAAGTTTGGATCGATCAAAGGCATAGCCTCGAGAGCGAGCTTCCGCGTACACGAGCATCAGGTAACGGTTGATCGCGGTACGAGGTGAAGCACAAGACCGAAACCGCCTCAATTGCGGGTGCTGGCGATAACCGTTGGTGCGCCCCCGAAGCACCTCGCGGGCAAGGAGCGCCTCGCGCCAGAGCGCGACAAGGCCTTGTGCGTCAAGGTACCTGGGGTGGAGCGTCCACAGTCGCATAGTGGATGGCCTGCAGCCTAACGTACAAGTCGAGCGGCGCGCCGTCGCGACGTCCGCCAAGTCGAAGGTACTTGCCGGCGCGTCCGCTCGAACGCCGGGTTAGGCGGCGCTTCAGTGCTGGCCGTGTTCTGCGCCATGCGTGACAATCTCGTACTTGATGCCATCTGGATCTTTGAAGAAGAACGCGTAGTAGCCTGCGGGCGTGTACTCTGGATACTCTCTGGGCGAAGCGACGATGAAAGCGCCGATTGCCTTGATTTCCTCGTGAAGCCGGTCAACCTCCGCGCGGGATTCTGCTCGAAACGCGAGATGATGAAGCGCGCCCGGTCTTCGCCGATGAACCGCCTCGCTCTGAAGAGCCTTTCGTGGCGACGTGATGGCGAACGCGAGAAGCGGGTGGCTATACTCCACCACGAAGAAGTCGTGCTTTTCGATCACTGCACTCGTTCGACGTTCCTTACTGAAGCCAAGGAGAGGAAGAAGCCGATCGTAGAACGGCACGGCCACGGCCATATCGCGAACGGTTATCTGGATGTGATCAATGACGGGGTTCATGGGTATCGAATTCAGTACGAGGCGATTTCGGTGCCTGGCACCGCCTAACAGGACGAAGTTAACCGGCTGCCCGCAGCCGCCGCTGCGTGGCAGGAGTTCAAATCCCGTTGGCGGGGCGTCCGGTTGAACGCTGGGTCAGGCCTCAGAGCCACCGACGGACCTTAGACAGGTAGGCGGCATATTCGGCGCCGAATAGAGCGGTGAGCGCACGCTCCTCGGGTGCGATCTGAAAGCGCCCGATGTAGAGGAAGTATGCCGCTGGCCCGAGCAACGTCCAAGCCGAAGACAGAAAGATCGCCAATGCAATGAGAACGAACAGCAAGCCGACATACATGGGGTTCCGGGTAACTGTGTAGACGCCGGAGCTCACCAATGAGGATGTCAAATCTGGCTTCGTTGGATTGACTGTCGTCTTTGCACGTCGGAACGAGATGACCCCCGCCGCGGAGAATCCAATGCCCACCAATGCAACGGCTACCGCCAAAAATAGGCGAATGCCGGTTGGTACTTGAAGCGGAGGAGTGACCCGGGAGAGCGCCCACATCGCCGCGGCGACGAGTACCGCAACTGCGGGCGGCGGAATCCTGAGTTCGAGTGACTTCATAGTCTCGATCATGAGGCCTGACGGAGGAAGTTAACTGGCGCGTCAGCGTAGCGCAAAAAGAACGCACAAGCCTCACTCGCTCATGCGATAGAAGCCACGCCGTTGGCGCATCCGGTTGAAGGAGAGGTTAGGCAACACGACCATTTTAGAACCAGTGCGGCGAAGCGATGAGCACCCATGCACCGTCACCGAGCAGAAACTGAACGAATAGCGCGAGCGCCCAAAAGGCCGGAAATTCCCAACCCCCATCTTTGTTTGAGAATATCCAGCCATTCTTGCCATGGACCGTGACGATGGTACCGAGGATCAATGGCGTCAGCAGGAGCGCGACGTACCGTGGCATGAACCCGATGATCAGCGCTGCGCCGCCTGCGAGTTCGGCTGTCATGGTCACGTAGGCAAGCGCCCCAGGAAGACCCAGTGACTTGAAGTAACCGTAGGCCCCGGCAGGTTTGAATACGAGTAGCTTTAGAAGGCCGTGAGCGAGGAACAAGATACCCAGCCCGACACGAAGGATCAAGGCAGCCCATGGGGCCGTTGCAGCATCAATCATTTTCCCTCCTCGTGGTAGTGATCAGTCCGTCGTTGAGATGCGGTTGTGTCGCCCAACGATTAAGTTGACCGGTGCGGCGCCACTGCTGCTTGCGAGGAAGAAGACGCGTACCGGTGCCCAACACAGACACCCCCAATGGCAGTACAGCTCCGCGGATCTGGAACACGGCCAATGGACTGAGTTAACCGGACCGTCGGAGGCGGGGCCGGTTAAACACGCGGTTAGGCCTCATGCGTTTTCCATTCTCCGTTTGAAATCTGCGGCACGTTCCGAAAGTTCCATGCTCTCGGCCGCGAAGATGAGGTGCCGCCAAAAGTCCGCTGGCGGTGCATTCGTAAGCCCCAAGTCTTCAAGTTCATCGAGCGCCAGCTCCATTTCGTTCTGCCGCAAACACTCGTCGAAGCCGCTGACTGTTGCGCCATCAACACCTGGAGCCGGGACCTCCGGCAATTGGGCTCGGGCCGCATTCAAGTGCTTAGCCGTAGCGGCCCATATCCTCTCTAGCTCTTTTCGGTCCACTTGGAGAGGCCTAACGAACCAAGGTAACCGGCCGACCACCAAGGCGTGCAAGCGCCGCCGAGGGGCGTCCGGTTGAGCGAGAGGTTAGCCGTCGGACCGGCTGCTCCAGTTGGCTCAAATGACATAGGTCTTCCCCACCGCAGAAGGTGTCACGACGTCTTCGCCGAACGTTCTAACCAAGGCGTTGGTCGCCCGCCAGCCGGTGCAGTGGCCGGGAGCGATCACCGTCAATCCAAACGAACCGAGGTCCGCTACTGTCTCTGGAATGATTCGCTCGTTTGCAGCTGAAAGATGAAAACCTCCCGCTACGGCGTGAAGCGGCAGTGGTGAAAACGTTTCGCGAGCATGGAGTAAGACGTTTACAACGCCGGCATGTGAGCAGGCAGTGAAAACAACCACGCCCTTGCCTCGGACGTCAACGGCAAGAAATCGCTCATCGATGATGAGAGGATCAGCTTCCCAGGATGATCCGTCCTCCGATCGGCGCAAGTGGCCTGGAAAACCCTGCTCATAAGAGGTGACTCGCGGAATTTCTCCGCTAATCCAGAAGTAGTCCTCAAGGATGAGTTGTGGTTGGTCGGAACTTATGACTTGTGCACCCAGGTCCGTCAACTCGCGAGGATTGGGAATCGCCTTAATCGGAAGGATGGTTCCTGAGGGTAGCGTTAGTGCACGCTGACGAAACATTCCCGGATGGACGAATACTGGAATCGGGCGACCACCACCAGCAGAAATAGTGGAACGAATAGCCGCAGGGAGTCCGCCCGCGTGGTCCCAATGACCATGAGAAAGAACGATTCCTTCAATCGTCGAAAAGTCGACTCCAAGCCGTGGGGCATTGCGTTCCAGAACGTAATTCTCCGGCCCTGCATCGAACATCACCGTGTGCGAGACGCCACCTCTTCGGGCCGTGACCACAAGCGATAGTCCGTGGTTGGCACAGCATTGGCCTTCGCCGGAAAGCTCCTTCATTCCATGACGCATCAAGCGTGGCCATTCGAGGGACACGTGCTTGGGAACGCTGGAGAGACTGTCGAGACTGTTATCCACGAGGACCAGGAACTCGACAGAGTCGACCGGAGCGGGCATTTGTTGCACGGATCTCTTCTATCGATCGTGACGACGGCTAACGAACCAAGCTAACCGGCGCCGAGCGGACGGCGCGCCAGCGCCACCGACGAGTGGTCCGATTGAGCGAACTGGGCGGACGGACGTCCGATCGATGGAGGGGTTAGGCCTTCATCGGGCAGGTTGTGCATTTCTGGGCCTGGCTGAAACACCAACGGCGCCGATGTACTGGCCTTGACGAGTAGTGGGAAGCCGCCGGCGACTGTAACGACGTGTGGCGCTGGCGAAGCCAGGCGTCTGCTTTGCAGCTGCCGCCATATCTGTCGTGGAGAAGTGCCAGCTTGCCACTGCCTCAACCTTCTGCACCGCGAATTCAGTGACGCCAGGCTGGTTACCGTCCATGCGCAGGAGAGCAACGGGATGACGGCGTCGTCAAGCCAGCGATGCGTGGCTCTGCCAACTTTGGCGTGACCACCGCAGCGCGTGCGACTCGGCGACCGGCGGACGTAGTGCAACGCCCCAGAGAAAAGTCAGCGCGTGACCCTCCAGCCACGCGCCTGTGATGGCAGTTAGCGGAACGGCGAAGAGGAGTATGTAGAGGGCTGCCTGAACAATGCCGGCGGTGATGCTCATCCAGCGAGCCACAAGTGGAGGTTCTGGGTGGTTGTCAAAGGCTCGCCACAAGAGTCGAAACACAGCCAGTGCAAGCACGCAGAGCCCAACGCTTATGTTGCTCTGGAACGAACCTATCTTCAACAACGTTGAATCCGAGAGTATCGACGTAGAAAGTCAACGCTTCATCGTACTCGCGGACCACCAGCGCTATTTGGCCTATGGCTTGGGTCATCGCCTGGCTCTTCCGAAATCACGCAACGCTACCCTGTGCTAGAGATGCGACCCCTAACGAACCAAGCTAACCGGCGCCGAGCGGACGGCGCGTGAGCGCCGCCGGCGATCGGTCCGGTTGAGTGAGAGGTTAGCCCGCAGTGGATTCAAGGCAGGGTCTTCCGCACCAGAACTCGCGGGTAGCCGTGGACGATGCGTCGATCGAAAAGAATGTACCCGATTCGCGAATAAAGGGTCTGGTTTTCGGTCATCTTCTCATTGGTCATCAGGTAGATTGAGTCGTATCCGCGGCGCTTGGCTTCTTGTTCCGCGAACTCAAATAACCTTCGCCCGACTCCGGTGCCCTGAGCTGACGGATCTACGGCGATGCTGTCTAATAGAAAACCTTCGTCCGTAACAAGTAACTCCAGCACTCCGAGAATAATTCCTTCGCGCTCGGCAATTTGAACTTGGCTCGTGCGAATCACTTGTGCGTAATCTTGGAGCATTGGTGCCGGCTGTTTCCCGACGCGTTCAATGTAATGGAGATAGGCCGCGCAAACGCAGCGTGTGACGCCAGGGACATCGGCAGCCGTGGCGGCTCGTATCACGACAGGGGAACCTGGTTCGAGAGCGCTCATGACTCGATGCACTGCGGCCTAACGAACCTAGCTAACCGGCGGGCCGCGCCGACGCCGGCCAAGTTGAAGGCACGTGCCGGCCCGTCCGGTTGAGCGCAGGGTTAGGCCAGACTTGTAGCGCCTAAAAACCGGTTCGTTTCCCATTGGCATTTGCTTCGCCTCCGCCTGCTATGGCCTTTCCTACCTTGTCGAACAGTTCGAGGGTGATGCTCGAATCGAATGAGTTGCCGTCCGTCGATAACGTGATCTTCTGCGACAGTGTTCCATATCCGTCCGGTGCCCAACCCCCACCTTTGACAAGTTCATCGACTGAGGACACAGCCTTAGACTGAAAGAACTGATATTTCGCCTCGTACTTTCGGATTCCGACTTTCTTCCATACGCCGTACGCTGGCGGCACAGGAGGCGCGGCGTCGTAGTTCGAAGACTCCGTCATAGTGCCGCCGGCGGTGAATACATACATGAACTCTAGATCCTTCGTCTCGGCAAATGCGCCAGTTGTGAACTGGACTTGTCCTCGCCAAGCCCCCACCAAGTTGTCGCTTCCTTTGCCTGTTTGACCCAGGCAAGTAGTCGGGACCGCGCTTGCAAGCAGGCCAATTGCGAAAGCAGTCAACATTGCAAGTTTCCTAAACATGGGATTCCTTGACGTGTCGGAGTGAATCTCAGCAAGGTGTTGTGCAGCCTGACGAACCAAGCTAACCGGCGACCCGAAGGACGGCGCGCAAGCGCCGCCGAGGGGCATCCGGTTGAACGAGAGGTTAGGCGTGCTCACGACGGATCGCGCCGAGCAAGTTCTCGGCGGGTGAACTTCAGACCACATTCCGAACAGCGATAGCTCAATACGAAGTAGTCCAACATGGCGATTCCCGCCATTAGGGCTACCCAAAGCACGACGACGGAAACGATAGCGGCGGGGCCGGACGCCATGAAAAATGCGATCGGTATGTAAATGAACAGAGCTGCAAAGAGGAGGGCCTCCACAATCAAGCGCGATCCGATCGTATAGCCGCGAAGCTTGCCATGTCCGAATGGGCACGTTGGTGCGGCGAAGAGGATCGGTGTTGGCACGCCTAACGCAACCAGCTAACCGGCGGCCCGCTGCGTGGGCGAAGCCCCGCATGCGGGACGTCCGCGTTGAGCGAGAGGTTAGGCCGCGACACGGCTCATCGCGTGCGCAGCGACGCTCAGCTTCATTCAACCGGCGCCATGATGCTACCTTCTCCTTGCCAGGAACAGATAGCGATTGAGGCTGAAGAAATACTTGCCTTGCTCCCCAGCCTGTCGTAACTCCTGTGCCCATGCTTCTGCTTCAGCACGAACGATCCCGTTTCTCCCGGTTACGAACGGGACGATGGAGTCGATAATGCGATTGCTGTAGGTATTCGGATGGTAGGCTGGATTGAACAGCGGAATTATTTTTTCCGCCTCTACCTCAAAACCGGCGTGACGCAGTTGATTGGACATCGTTCGAGGCAGATAGGAATTGACCGCATGCTGCTCCCATGCGGCCAGGACCCGGTTCATCCTCTCCGAATTCGGCGAGTGCCACACGATCGAATCCCAGTCGGTATCTACGATCACCACCCGCCCAGCTGGTCGAATTACACGGTAAATCTCGGTCAGCGCCGCGTCAACGTCGGGGACAAATTCCAAAACTTGCGTAGAAATGACGGCGTCGAAATCTCGATCCGGGAATGGAAGCTGCGTGGCGTCAGCATGATGAAATTCTACCCATGGCCGGCCAGCGCAATGCGCCCGAGCTACGGCAAGCAGCGGCTCACTAATGTCAACGCCATGGACTACCCCTGGCGATCTGACGGCGTCCGCGATTGCAGCGGCTACGAAACCTGGCCCGGAGCCGATGTCGAGCACCCGCTCGCCTGGCTGGGGGTCTAAAGCGCGCAGGAAATCCTCTCGCTGCGAGACGATATCTGGCGTCACATAGAGTGCCACTAATCGCCGCGTTTCGACTTCGTCAAACTGCCACCTGTTTTGAGCTATGGTCATCGCAACTCCGTCACCATAGTGCTCCTTCTATCCGCGCGGCCTAACGTTGGACATGAGCGGCTTGCCGAAGGCAAGTAATCCGCTCGATGGACTGGTTAGGCGCATTGGAGTGAGAGCTGCGCAATTCTTTCAATCTAGAAGTGCACCGTTCGTGCCACCTACTCCTCAAAGCGACCCGTGGCGTCACGATCGCGCTCGTATCGTCTCGTGAGCGGAAACGGCGGCAACCAGGACTCGCGACGGACGATCCAGCTTTCGTAGGTTGGCATCAGTTGGTCAGGGGCATCCAGGGATCCCAGGTTCACTTCGATTTCGTCTGCGGTGCGTGCGAAAATGGACGAGCCGCAGCGGGGACAGAAAAACCGCCCGGCGTAGTCGCGTGTTTCGCCATCGATCGTCACCGCATCCTGAGGGAACACCGCGGAAGCGTGAAAAAGGGCCCCATGATGCTTGCGGCAGTCGAGACAGTGACAAAGGCCGACCCGGTATGGGAGTCCCGACGCCACAATTCGGACGTTGCCGCAAAGGCAACCGCCCGTGAATCGGTCCATGCTGCGTCTCCTCTAAAATCAAGGGGTCGGAATGTTTACAACGAACCCCGTCGGGCGTCCATGAAAGATGCGCCGGCCTTTTCGGTTGTAGCCCAGGGCGTCGATGTGCAGAGACAATAGTACCTTGGCTCATACGCTATCGAAAATCCCGCGTCGTCACTTTGATCGAGTCGATATGCAGGTCCGGAATGTAGATGTCACGAGTCCGCAGACCGCGTGGCGGCGTTTCGCGCGGGTCCGGACCGGAGCCGCCATCGCGCACCTGGTCGCCGCCTAACGAACCAAGCTAACCGGGCGCGAGCGGACGGCGCGCCAGCGCCGCCGGCGAGCAGTCCGGTTGAGCGAGTGGTTTGGGGGTCGGTCGTTCGACGGATCCTTCCTGACCCAATGGCTTGATTTTTCGAAACGCTGCGCAAGCGGCGATTGCGATGGCAAGGATCGAAGGGAGAGGCGACAAGGGAACCGACGCGGGAACTGGGCTTGCGTCAAAGACAAAAGTGCCGAACAGAGCAGGAACAGCTCCTTCGCAGTGTTGTTCAAATGTAGCCGCGAATGTTTGTATCGTTGGAGCGCCTGAAGAGTCAGTTCCGAAGGTGGCGCGCTCAACGGTAAAGCGGCCGGTGACTATGTTGCACCCCCGATTTTGAAACTCCACATCAAGACCAGGATGTCCCGGGGCAGCAAAGTCTGCACGCTCGGCATCTTCATACGCACCGGGTTGCATAGGAATTCCAAGTTGGTCTGTGCCAAAAGAAAGCAAAACGAACGTGTTATCTGGGCCACCTGTGCTTGTGCCAAGAATAAACAATAGCTCCGCGGGCTGGCCAGGTGCCGCGCCAATTGTTCGACGAACTTCGGGGAAAAAAGAATCTGCCGTCCTTGGCGTATAGGTGATGTCGAAGTTCTTTCCTTGTCCGATAAAATCTCCTGGTTCGCTATGTAGTGTCAAATGCGCGACCGGCGCCGCATTCACCGACGCGACGCACCATAGAAACAGTGCTAGTAAGCAAACCGTTTGCGCTCGATGCCGGTCGATTTTCACGCGCAACTGTCGCTCCACTTGTCGCGGTCGCAGCTAAGATCCAATTCCAGTCTCCGCAAACATCGCGAACCGACCCCTAACGAACCAAGGTAACCAGCGACCACCAAGGCGCGAAGCGCCGCCGGTGGGCGTCCGTGTTGACCGCGTGGTTAGGCATCGAGCTGTGTGCAAGCAAAAGGGCGGGCGTAACGGCGAGGCAGTTCATAGAGTTGAATTGACGCGTAGCGCCTCCAGACGAAGCGCTATCTTTTGCTCAAGTTCAATCAGCTTGAGCTGCAGTTGCCGGCGCTCGGCCGCGTCTGAGGCCGCCTCGATCGACGCCTTCAGGCGCGCGCGCTCGTGAAACCACTCAATTTCAGCTGGAACGACGCCAGCATCTTTAAGGATTTTCATCGGCATGCGAAGTGCCTCTGGCGTTGATTTCCAGCCCGGATCTTCAGGCAGGGGTTTGCCGTAGCCCTTAGCCTGGCTAAGCTCACCCGACTCGGCGGCTTCTTTGAGATGACGGGCGATCTCCTCGTCTAGAGTGCGCATTTAGTGCACCGTGAGTTAGATGCTTAACGAACCAAGGTAACCGTCGACCACCAAGGCGCGAAGCGCCGCCGGTGGGCGTCCGTGTTGACCGCGTGGTTAGGCCACATCATAGCCACGATTTCTCGATATCTTTTGCGTACAACTCTATCGCCTTGCGGCACGCTCGAATGGCCTCATCTTTCGAGGTTTCCGCCAGGACCAGGAGGAGGGACTCAATGGCTTGCTTGCTTTCGCCGAGGTTGTGCAGAGCCATAGCGAGGAAGACCTTGATCTCGTTGGCCTCAGGAAAGCGCGCAAGACCTTCAAGAAGCGTTGCCTTTGCGTCGCGGTAACGACCGAGAGTCCGATACGTGCTGCCGAGGCCAAGGAAGGCCCCGCGCAAAGATTCGGGTGGGAGGCTACCGGCAAGGGCACTTACGTAGAATGCAACCGCCTCAGCCTCACGGCCCAGATAGTCGTGGACGCATGCGGCTTCGTACTGCAGTTCAGCGTCGCCTGGCGCTCTTGCGACGAGCTCGACGGCGAGCGCGCGGGCTTCTTCGTGCTTGCCTTCACGGCGAAGATTTCGGATTGTCTCGACGTTCACGTCGCGGTCCTCACTTCGTGTGCTGCTTCTGGGCAGTCCATAGAACAAGGTCCCACGCATTTCGAATACCAATGATAACTAAGAGAACGAGACTTGTTGCCACTCCGTACAATGCGAAAGACATCTCGACCAAGAAACCAACGCCTGCACAAAAAAGAAGGAGGTAGCTAAGCGGTGGCAACCCGACAAACCAAATCCAGTCCAACAGCGGAAGCTTGCCGCTGCGCCACAGTTGGTGGGCTCTGGTGTACAGAAGGTAAACGAGCGAAGCACATGCGCCGACGCACAACAGGACGCCAATCAGTGTCGCCGGCAAACCGGGTACGAGGAACAGCGCGGAAACAACGAGCGCCGAAGTGAAGTAGACCGCATTGGGTGATACGAACGCGCGAACGCCGGCGGCGTGACGATCTGCGGCAACACGCGGACCTAACGATATGACGACAAAGAGGAGGCCGGTGAGCGTTAGACCGGCGGTTCCGAGCAGAATGAAGAACTCGTGCCAAGTTTCCAACTGATGAGTCCACGCTTCGTGCATGTGGAGGCCTAACGGTACGCGGCCAAGCTCGCGCGCCAGCAACGCAAACTTCTCGAGCAATAGGCTTTCATCGTATGACTCTTGGAGCTTATTGGGGTCAAAGCCGGCCTCTTGTAATGCATCATTCCATCGTGCCAGTATTTTCCGCGCCAATCGGATTCCTTGATGCCGGTCTCGCCAAGAAATCGGAGTCGCCCAAGTGGCTTTCCGCCGTTTTCTTGCGCAGTACGCTGAATCTCTCGGATGATTTGGCTCCTCGTCATGCTGTTCTATGATGCCTAACGTTTGACATGAGGGGCGGCCGCAAGTGGGCGAAGTCCGCTTGTGGACGTCCCCTCGATGGAAGGGTTAGGCCTCGGGTTCGTGGCAAACCACTTCGATGTTGTGCCCGTCCGGACCAATGACGAAAGCTGCATAGTAGTTCGCGTGATAGTGCGGGCGCAGGCCAGGCGCACCATTGTCTTTGCCACCCGCCTCCAGAGCCGCGCGATAGAAAGCTTCGACTTGCTGGCGATTCTTGGCAGTGAACGCCAAGTGAAGATGCGCCGGCTTCTCCTCGGTTTGGTACAGGCACAATGAAGCCTTACCCTTTGGGCTAAGCTCGACACCCAACGGCCCCTCCAGGACAACAGCTACGCCGAGCGGTTCGAGTGCCTTGAGGAAGAACGCTTTGCTCGCTGCATAGTCGCTGACTCCGAATACAACGTGGTCAAACATGAGTTCTCCTGAAGTGTGTGGGCCTGCGCGAGGCCTAACGATTGAGTTCACCGGCCGCCGAAGGCGGTCCGCTGGAACGAAGGGTTGGGCGTCGCTGGCATCCCACGTTCATGAGCGTGTGCCCACCGCGAGTATCGCGACAGCCGGGACATTAATCACCGTGCCTTCCTTATACGTCTGGAGGGCCGCGTCAAGCGCAGCAATGACGGAAGGCAAGACATGTGGTGGCTGGGCGCGGATCAGTGCGGATGATCGAGCTGTGCCTTTGAGCATCAATTCGATCAGCTTCGCTGCTGACTCAACTACGACAAACTTCTCCAACTTCTGCGTTGAGGTATTTCCTAGGCCAAAGCCAGCCCCTCGCAGGAGGCTGAGGCAAGAGTGGTCTTGATTGATATCGCCCTGTGGCGGGACGGGCAGCGACGATCCGGCTACACCACCTTGACGAATAGCATCAGTCAGCAGTTGTTGTAGCGCGTGATCGGTGGCGGACCAGACCGTAAACGCAAGACGGCCACCAGGACGAAGAACGCGATGTGCTTCCACGATAGCAAGCTGTGGATTGGGGAAGTGATGTACGCCAAAACCGATGACGACACGATCAAACGAACCGTCACGAAACGGTAGGTGTTCAGCGTCCGCCTCTGCGAATGAAACGAGAGGGTATCGCTCACGTGATTGGGCCACCATGCCGGCGCTGAAATCGACGCCTGTTGGCGCCGCGCCCATCGAGGCAGCCAACGAAGAGACAAGGCCGCTGCCACACGCCACGTCGAGAACCTGTAAGCCAGCGTCACAGCCAACCGCATCCAGCAACGGGCGAGCAAACAGCGCAGTCACGGTTTCAAACGAGGCGGCGTAATTTGCAGCGGCGTGTTCCCAGGCCGCGTGCTCGAACTCGCGATACCGCAAATGTGCCGGGTCAGGACTCACCGGGGCTCCAACTGCGTTTCATGTGAGGCTCAACGAACCAAGCTAACCGGCGCCGAGCGGACGGCGCGTCAGCGCCGCCGGTGGGCGTCCGTGTTGACCGCGAGGTTAGCCGCCACCTAGATACCCCCGGTATGCCGCCGCTAAGCCTCAATCGGAACTGTTGGATTTGCTCGACTTGACAGTGACCGCGATCGCTGCGGCTTCATCCTCGGGCTTTGTCAAAAGGATAATCCCGATTTCCTTCATTTCCTTGCCACGGGGCATGATGATGACCTTCTTGATCCGGTCGCCGGCGATGCCAAAGCGCTTGAAGTTGGCGGGCAGCCACTGCTTCAGTTTCGCTTCGTCGACTGGCCCCATTTTATCCAGGTCGGCCAGAATAGCCTTTACTTGAGCGGGACTTGCGAGATCGCTGGGATATGTTAGGCGGTAGATATTGCTTCTGGAGGAGTTGAGGTTTATCGAAGCCCCAGCGGTCGCTGCGACAAGTAGCAATGCGAGCACCCAAGACGTATAACGAGCTTTCATCGCAAATTTCCTCCTTCCATGACAAGTGACGGCTAACGAACAGAGCTAACCGGCGCCGAGCGGACGGCGCGCAAGCGCCGCCGGCGACGCCTCCGCGTTGAGCGAAGGGTTAGACGGCTCGCCGGGACCTTCCAGAAAATCGACGAGACCGTTCTCAAGAGAGTATTCAGCACCCACAACCATCAGACCGTCCTCCTGGATCAACTGTTCAAGCAACTGTGACCCGTGCCGCAATTGATTCGCAGACATGCGAATGTTGGCCCGCACCGCTTGACGGAGGAGTTCCTCCGGGCTCCATGCGCGTGACACCTCAAGAAGACTCTCCACAGAAGGCCGTACGCGGTCCACGATGGAGCGAAGATTTTTGGAGTGGACTTGCGGTACACCCTGTAGTTCTTCGATGGTGGCCGCAACTGCCCCGCAGCCCGAGTGCCCGAGAACAACAACGAGACGAGTTCCGAACCGCGCCGCCGCAAATTCAACGCTTCCTACACCGGACGGGGCGACGACATTCCCAGCGACGCGAATCACGAACAAATCGCCGAGGCCTTGATCAAAGATGATCTCGGCCGGCACACGAGAGTCGGAGCAACCGAGCACGATGGCGAAAGGCTCCTGACGACTGAGTTCGTCACGCCGAGTGAACCTCAGGGGCGGCGTTGCAGCAGCATTCGACGCGAAGCGGCGATTGCCTTCTCGAAGCCGCTTCAGAGCGTCACTCGCGGAGAGCATGGTGTTATCTGAGCCATCTAACGATCAAGTTAACCGGCGCGCCGCAACCGGCGCTCGCCAGATAGAAGCCGCTTGCCGGCGCGTCCGGTTGAACGTCCGCGCGAGGTACCGCCCGTATTTGCCCTCTGCGTTCGCTGCTTCGGGTGGCGGGTCAGTTTCCGCGATGAGTTCGGCCACCGGTTTGAACTCGCCGGTCACAATGCCGATTCGCCCGAGTGGCCCCGGCGAGACGCTCGAACCCGGCCCCTCGACCGCTGGCAGTGACTTCAGGAACGCGATGATGCGGCCCAAGTCTTCGTCAGTCGGCAGCACGAACTCTTGGGCCGGCATCACCATCATGCTACGCCCCCCCGGCCGCACGCCATTTCTGATGATCCCGACGAGTTCCGAATCGCTGTACTTACGGACGGCGGCGGTGAGATTAGGCGTAACGATACGCGCGATCGTTCAGAGAGAACGTACACAACGGAGTAGGCGATGATGCCCAATGCCGCGAGGCTTGCCAGTGCGATCCCTATCCAGCGCAGCAGACGCTTCATCATTCTCATATTTCGAGTATTTCGCTGAAGTTTCCCCTCGGCGGGGGTTTAATGCAAACGCGGCCCATCGATAACCACTTCTGGCCGAACTCAGACGTCGTCCGTTTGGATTGCCGCCCTAACGTCCGACTTGAGCGGCCCGCCGCCACCGCCATTCGACGAGGAAAAACTGGGACGACCGGCGGGTCCGCTCGAACGCCGTGTTAGGCAGCGCTACGTTAGACGGGAACATCACCTTCCTCTTGACACCTGCATGGCGGGCCGTGTAGCAGCCGGTGCTTCGATGCTTATTACAGGGTGTTACCCGGCCGTGCCTGCATGCTCGCTCTTAAAGGCCGGCATGATCTCGCGTGCGAAGCGCTGCAGCGCTTTACGGGAGCCGCCGCAATTAAGGATCACGTACGTGACGCCGACACTGCGAAGTGCTTCGAGTTTATCGGCGATCTCATCCGCAGTGCCGATCAAGGTATTGGCGCGCGATGCCTCCGAATGTGAATACGCCAGGATGTGCGAGCCGTCTGCGCGGTCCGGCCAGCGCGAGACCGCCAGGATGCGTTGGCGGTCCATGTCGCTGCGCTCATGCGCCGCCTGCTTCTCGGCTTCATCGCGGGCCACGTACATGTCGCGCGCAATGCAAACGCGGCTCGGATCGAAAACGCGCCCATGTGCCTCCACCTCGGCACGGTATTGGGCCAGGCGCTCGCCGATTACCGCGATCGAAGCGAACTGATCCAGCATCAGATTGAAATCGCGCGCGGCCACCTTACGGATCGACGGCACGCTACCGGCCGCCATCCAGATTGGTGGATGCGGCCGCTGCCGGGTCGGAGGCTCGACCACGATATCGTCGAATTGCCAATAGCGCCCGCGGTGCGAGAAACGCTGTTCAGAAGTCCACGCCCGCAGGATGACATCCAGTGCCTCTTCAAAGCGCGCATCGGCCTCTTCACGGGCAACCGAAAAGCCTTTGAACTCGCTGTACCGGTAGCCCTTGCCGACTCCGAAATCGAGCCGGCCGTCTGACATGAGGTCAAGAGTCGCGGCCTGTTCGGCGAGGATAACCGGATTGTGCCAAGGCAGCACCATCACGGCGGTTCCGAGGCGGAGTGTGCGGGTGCGCGCCGCGAGCCAAGTGAGCAAGGTCAGCGTGGCCGACACCTGATGCCAGCCGCTGAAATGGTGCTCGACCAGAAACGTGCTGTGATACCCCAACGCCTCAGCCTCGACGTTGAAGTCGATGAAATCATGGAAGCCCTGCCCGATCACCGCGCCGGGGCGCGGGCTGTTAGCCTGGGCACCGCCAAAAATGCCGATTCGCATTGCCTTCAGTCCGATATGGCCATTAGGAGACTAAGCTGCTCTCGAGACCCAGACACTCATTGCAACGAGCGATAGGACACCAGGCTCGCGCTGCCTAACGTTCGAGTTGAGCGGCGCCTGGAAGCGGGCGAAGCCCGCTGTAAGGCGTCCGCTCCAACGAAGGGTTAGGTCTGGCGGCCAAAGCGCGCATTACAGAAGACCAGGGTTGCTCCGCCACACCGCCCACGTAAGCACCGAAGCAAAGCTTACCCACAAGATGTATGGCACCAACAGCAGCGCAGCCAAGCGACTGGTACGCCAGAAGGCCACTGCCGTGGCCACAATGAGCGTCAGTAGGACCAACACCTCCACTGCGGCCAGCGCGCCCCGATGCCAGGAAAAAAACAACCACGACCAAAGCGCATTGGCCGCAAGCTGCGCACCAAACAAACCCAGCGCCACCCCCTTGGAACCGGGCGACCGCCACACAAGCCACGCGGCAACCCCCATGAGCGCATACAGCGCCGACCACACGGGGCCGAACACCCAAGCGGGCGGCGCCCAAGAAGGCTTGCTTAACTGTGCATAGAACGACGCCGCATCAACGGAGGCAACGGCCCCCACTGCACCTGCGGCGAACGCAGCCAGCAGCCACCCAAGCAAGACAACCGATTGCGATGACAGGGAACGCGGCGTCATTCGGAGATGAAAGACCTAACGAACCAAGGTAACCGGCGACCACCAAGACGCGAAGCGCCGCCGGTGGGCGTCCGTGTTGACCGCATGTTAGGCGCCAAGTGGAAAAAGTGCGCCGACATGTGGCTAGGATGTGGCGGAATTGTTCGCATCCACGCAGCAGACTTGTTGGATAGCGGGCACTTCACGGAACCGTAGGAATAGTAGACGCAGCAATTACCTGCCCCCTTGAACGACTTGTTATGCGCCCGGCGCATGTTACCCGCGGAATACCGCCAAAAACACACCAACCGACATCAGAATGAGACCGATAGACCTCTGCAAAGTGATGGCATGCGTCGGAGCACCGAGCAGACCGAATTGATCTATGGCCGCCATGGATATGAGTTGGCCTAGAAGTACAAAAGCGACAGCATTGCCGACGCCGAACTGTGGGGCTACCCAGGTGACACTGAGGACGTAAAAGGCTACGAACACACCGCCTAAGTAAAAATAGAACGGCAGCGATGTTTTCGGGAATGGCCTCGGGCCACCCTCTACAGCGAAAAGGAAAGCAACCGAAATAGACAACGCTACCAGAAACAAGACAGAAGCGGCGAACGCTGGGCTGCCGTACTTAGTGCCCAAAGTCGCGCTTAGCGCTGCCATAACAGGGATACCAATACCTGCAGCAAGCATGAGACATGAGAAGAAAAGTTGGTTTGCCATTAGCTAGGGCTTCTCGGGTTAGGAAGGCGCATAACGAACCAAGGTAACCGGCCGCGAGCGGACGGCGCGCCAGCGCCGTCCGCTGCAACCGGTTGTTAGGCGTCCCGGCGCTCCTGGCGCCGGAGCACGACATGGGTGGCCTTTTCCGACGCCACGAACTGGACGCATTCGTATCCCAAGGCCCGCAGGTCAACGGCATCGAACAGCCGCTCGCCTCCACCGAGCAGGACCGGCGCGATTGCGACGTGCATCTCATCGACAAGGCCAGCACGAAGATACTGCTGGATGGTGTTGGGTCCGCCGCCAATACGGACGTCCATCCCTTTCGATGCGTCGCGCGCCTGGTTAAGCGCCTCGTGAATGCCACCCGTGACGAAGTGAAACATCGTACCGCCTTCCATTTGTATCGGCGGTCGCGTGTGGTGAGTCAAGATGAAGACTGGAACGTGATACGGCGGGTTGTCCCCCCACCAGCCTTTCCAATCCGTGTCGGGCCAGGGACCACGAATGGGGCCGAACATGTTCCTTCCGAGAATCCAGGCACCAACATTCTTGAAGCCCCGCGCGGCGAACTCGTCATCGATCCCCGTTGTGCCGCCGTCGGCGCCAAACAGGGCCCGCTGGAACGTGCGCGTCGGCAAGGCCCACTGGTGCAAGTCTGTGCCGCCCACGCCGAGAGGATTGTTGATGTCCTGACTCGGGCCAGCTCCGTATCCGTCAAGCGAGATCGTAAAGCTCTCGACTCGTACTCGTGTCACGTTCATGCCTCCTTCTTGGCACAAGCGACCGCTCGCAAGTTGAGAGAACAGCCTCCGCCCGACCAGAACGAGGCTCTGTTCAATACCGGTGTCTTGCCCAAAAAGGTATGAGAGATCAATGGACACCGTTAGCTGCGAAAGTGTCCTTTGCCTCAGACGAAGTCAAGAACCTGATGAAGTCTTGCGCTGTCTCGCGCTGTGATGTGTTCACCATGAGCACGGCGGTGTAAACAAGGTAGTTCTGTAGATCACCGGGTAATGGGCCCAGCAGTTTAATGCCAGGTGTCGTTGCGATAAGCGGCATCGGGCCGGCGACGAAGTCGTTGCCTTTGCCCTTCAACACAGGATCAAATATTCCATTTGGCGCCGTCCGTACGATCCTTGCTTTCAGGGTCTCCGCAATCCCTAGCTTCTCAAGCGCCTTCGCGAACGTATTTCCCGATGCGACGTTGTTGAAGACAAGCGTGTCTGCGGTAAGCAAGGTCTTCCTAAGCTTTTCCGGAGTCGAAATGTCATAGGCCGGACCGCTGCCGCGGTTTCCGAGGCCGACACCGACGCGACCAATGATCGGGCGGTCTCCGGCGTTCACTTTGCCTGCCCGCGTAAGCTCGTCGACAAAATCCGGCTGCACAATAACAACGTCTGCCGCTTCACCTTCCTCAATCCTCTTCTTCACAGCAGGCGACGGATCGAATCCCAACGTCACTTGATTATGCGTTTCCTGGCGAAATAGATCGGCGACCTTGGTCAAAGCTGGTTGAAGGGGACTATCGCTAAGAACCTTAATGTCACCGGCGTGAACAGTTGCCGTGAACGCAGCGAACGCGGCCGCAAACACCGCACTACAGACCATGGGCGAGGGTTTTGCATACATATTGAACCTCCTTTATATCGCTAGCGAAAGAAGTGCACCGAGCCGGACCCTTGGCGCCGGCTTGCCCAGCCTGGACCGGGTTTCAACCGGGATGGAGAGCGTTCGCGGCTGGCCGATTCCGGACATGTCAATGGCGCCTAACGTACCAAGGTAACCGGCGACCGCCAAGGGGCGCAGCCCCGCCGGCGGGCGTCCGTGTTGACCGCGTGGTTAGGCTCACAGCTCACGGTCGTAGCTGAATCGACCAACGCTGAGCCAAAGGATGCGATGTGCGCCATCGGGAAAGAAATATACAACGACCGCGTTGAACGGGTTACCGCCGACCTGCCATTTTGGGCGTAACCCAAGGGGACCGGGATCATCCGGGTCGCCAAGTATGGCTTTCACTTGGGCCGGCGACATCCCCTTGCGGATCGTTTCGAGCCTCGCCAGAAGAACACGCTCGCCATCGTCCATTTGCGCCAACGCGGCTGGTCCAGAATTTATAACCGTGCGAACGGCAGCGACGGCGCCAAGCACAAGAAGGCCTGCTACAAGGAGAAGAGGCCAAGCCCTCCGCAAACGTGTCAACGGGAGCCTAACGTTCCCAGGTAACCGGCGATCACCGGCGGCGAAGCGCCGCCGGTGAGGCGTCCGTGTTGATCGCGTGGTTAGAGAGCGTTGTCGATATCACTTGTCGGCCGCGCCGCGCAGTCCCGCTCTTCGAACCGCCGCCTTGATTGAGTCCTCGGATTCCGCGTCGTCAATGTACTTCCGCACATAGGCCATTCCAGTCTCCCGGCCCTTCGGGAGTGCTATGGCAACTTCGTCCACGACCAATCCGACCATCAAGAACCCGGGACCCGGGCAATTTGTCGGACAACTCGAACAGGTTTGCCTTATTGGCGGCGAAGACATCGACCTTTCCGGACTTAAGCAGTTCCTCCCCGGCGGGAACACTCGGACTCGCGATCACCGTGGCCTTTTTTATTGTGCGCACCAGAGATGCGTTCACGGACCCGCCCTGCGGCGCACCGATGCGAGTTCCCGGCCGATCCACTGCGTCGATGGTCTGGATCGGAGAGCCAGCGGGAACGAGGTAGCCGTGCTCGATGACGAGAAAAGGTGCAGTGAAATTCAAGACACGTTTCGCGCTCCGGGTTCGGCGCAAAAAACGTTAGGTCCCACTCGCCGGACTTCAGGCCGCCCATGATGGCCCCTGGGGAGGGGTACACCACGGGCTCGAATGGAACCCCAATGCGCCGCGCAAGCTCCTTGCCCAGATCGAACCCCACCCCCTTCGACTCGTCCAACGTGGCACCGCGAATGATGGACGCGGGCGCCCCGAGATAGAGCGCCACGCGGAGCTTGCCGGTTGGAGCCAGGGCCTGTCGCTCTTCGTGACTAGGTGCGGAAGCGATACCCGCGCAACCTGCAATCAGAAGTGCAACTACCGCAGCAGTAAGCCAAGGAATCGTTCTCATTGCATCCTCCGATGAGGTTACGGGTGCTCTCTAACGAACCAAGGTAACCGGCGACCACCAAGGCGCGAAGCGCCGCCGGTGGGCGTCCGTGTTGACCGCGTGGTTAGGGCGCATTTGGGCGCTCCGCGCCGTTGTTGCTGGAAAAGCCACAGCGTGGGCAAGACACGAATGCCAATAACCAATGCAACCAACGATTGTGGGGTTGAGTGCGCATCGACCATTGAACCCAGGCTAGGTCACAGCGTGGACAGCGCACCGATACGACTGGATAAAGGACTGCCACGGAAAGCAACAGTCCACCGCTGACCAGAAGTGAGGCAAACAGCAATAGCGAGAGTTCGGTGCGCCGCCAGTTTGCCACGGCAAGCAAGGCACAGCCGACGACACCGAGAACACCGGCGAGTTTGAGTTTGCGCATCTGGTCAGTGGTGCGCAGGAGCAGATTTGGATTCCATTACGTCGTGTAGATGATGTGGTTATGTAGATCTCGCATTTCAGAAGTGCTGTGACTTATCGCGGATGATTGCCGTTATCTACGATGATTCGAAAATAAGCTCGAGGTCCAGTTATTTGGTTCGGTAACCGACTGTGCAATAGAGATACTGGGCACCGATAACTGGCGCCAGATGCTCAGATGGCTTGAGGATCTCCGAGATCGATGAAGCTGCTCTGGAGAGCACTCCCCAAACGCGTGAACCTTGGCCCGTCCGTGCGCCCTAACTAGAAATGGGAAACCTAAACGACGGGGATATAAGGCGTCAACCGACGTGCCGCCTATTCGTCGTCCGCCCCTGGCTCGCGCCGCCAATAGCAGCATCCGTGGGCGGCGTAGACAATCGTCTTGCCGTCCGTCGCCGCGCAGATTATGTGGCCGTTGTCGAGCTCGCCGCCGTGGAAACGGCAGACGCGGCAGCCCGTTCTCGGGCGCTGTGGTAGCTCGTATGGTTGGTTTCACCGGCGTGATGTTTTCGGCCATGCGCCGATTCTCGCCCGGCCCCGATGACGACGCCAGTACCGCCGGTTGTGCCTACGTCGCGGGCTCTCACAACGAAGCAGCAATCCTTCTATCGAAGGCTTGTCCAGCGCCGTTCCGTTCCCTCGAATGTCACAATCGACCCTAAGGCGCCCATCACCAATGGCTGCTATCGGGTGTCTTAACCCGAGGACTTTTGGAGACAGTCGGCGCGGAAGTGCGATTTGAAATGCAACCGCGCGTGCCTATGAGGGAGAATGGGGGGACAATGCCGCAAAAGTCTCACCACACAGTGGGGAACGCGCCGTGGAAGCACGTAGCACGTTGCAGTCAACGGTAGCCAGCAACTCTGTCCTGCGCTCCAGCGAGCGCCATTTCTATTTGTGGATGGCCGGCGTCTTCGTGCTGGTGGCATTCGGTGCCTTCACGCCTACCTATTGGGCTCCCGTCGCCAGCGGTACTTTCCATGGGCCGCCGATCCTTCACATTCATGGTGCGCTACTCTTCAGCTGGACACTGTTCTATTTCATGCAAACCGCATGGATCGCATCGGGGCACACGCCCACCCACCGCGCGTGGGGCCTGGCGGGAATTGCCCTGTTCAGCGTTATGATGTGTTCGATTCTCGTCGCGCAGATAACCGTCATGCGCCTGGCCGACGCGAACGGGTATGGAGATGCGGGACGCCGATTTGCTGCCGTGGCGCTTTGCGCTTTACCGGTGTTGATAGGATTCTTTTCGCTGGCGATCGCCAACGTGCGACGACCGGAAACGCACAAGCGGTTGATGTACCTCATCATGGTGGGGTTTATGCATCCAGCCATCGGGCGCGTAGTGGTGGCCCTCTTCGCCCCGCCGGGGGCGCAAGGACCGCCGCCGGTGTTCGTTGCGGTGCCACCGGGTTTGATTGCCGATCTGCTGATCGTCGTAGCCATGATCTACGACTGGCGAACACGGGGACGGCCGCATCACGTATACGTCTATGGCGGTCTGACTCTCCTGGCCGACCAGTTGCTGACCGTACCGGTTTCAGCGACTCAAACCTGGATGAGCATCGCCAGATTCCTCGAGGGACTCGCGGGCTGAGCCGACAGCCGCGCCGCGGCTGGTTTTACCCGCCTGACGGACTGCGTCCTGCGAGGCGTCGCTAATAATGAAGACGGGGGCGTACTACTGCTCGCGCTCGCTCCGCCACTGCCCTCGGCCATCCCCAGCCTCCCGCCACTTATGAGCCCGATTCGGCGGTCTGAACGTCCGGTCTTGGCCGGTTCCGGACGCTGGTTGCGTTGCGCATCCCTATTGCCACCACTGCGGCAGCTCGCCAGACGTTTCCAACCCATTCGCTGAACACGCCCACGGGGCTCTTGAGTCCCAGAATATTCGCGAAAGCCCGCCGGCGGGCGTCCGGTTGAGCGACGGGTTAGGCCTCAATGTGCACTTCATCGGCAGGGAGCGCCCGTACTCTAGGGCCAAAGCTTTCAATGCTTGCGAGAGTCTTGTTGTGGTGAGCGGAAATTTGGACGGCCGAAAGGACCCCGTTGTCGACGGTCGAATGAGCATCCGAAACAAGAACAACCGGATATCCGAGCGCCATAGCGCGCCGAGTGGTCGTATCGACGCAAAATTCGCTTTGAAGCCCGCAGATGACGAGGCTCGTGATGCCGCGGGACTGTAGAAGAGTGTGCAGTTCCGTGCGGTGAAAGGAGTCCGTTGCCGTCTTTCTGACGTGGACATCACCGGCGTGAACCTCGAGCGCCGGCGCCAGCTTCCAGGCATCAGTACCGTAGTCCATCTCGCCCCCGTGCGTCTCGTGTTGGATGACGACTACAAGCGCACCGGCAGCTCGGGCCTTTCGTGAGACCAAGTTGATGCGATTGATGACGCGTTCAACCTCGTACGCGGCCTGTTCGCCTGAGCACAGGATCTCTTGGACATCGATGATGAGGACTGCGGCAGGCATGGAATTTTGAGGCCTAACGAACCAAGGTAACCGGCGACCACCGAGGCGCGCAGCGCCGCCGGTGGGCGTCCCTGTTGACCGCCGGGTTAGGCGGCATTGGTCGCTGCAAATCGCAGCTATTTCTTCGGTGGCGGCGGTGCCACTGGCGCTTGGGGCGGCGCCGGAGGCGCATCGGCATTCCAGGTATCGCGGATGTAGAGCCACTTTCCATCCTTCTTGCGAGAGACCGAGAGAAACTTGCCGGTCTCGACGACGGCGCCCTTGACGGTCACCTTATACGTACCTGATTCCCAACCCATGTTGCCCGAGACACCGACATCGGTTTTGGGATTCAACGCCAAAACTGCCCCAGCGGCCTTCGAGTCAGCGATGTCCTTGGTGAAATATTCCAGAATCGCCGCCCGGCCGCTCACGCCAGACGCGCCCGGCGGAAGCAGCAGTGCGTCTTCGGCATACAGCGCGGCCACCGCTTTCGCGTCGCCGCCGTTATACGCTTTCCCCCAGCTTGTGGTTTGCGCGCGGATGGCAACCTCATCCGCGCTCGCCGGTGAGGCGGCGTGCGCAAGACCTGTCATCGAGCCCACCAACGCGACGATTCCGACAGCAAGCCACGACATCCTCTTGGAACGATTCATTCGCTTCCTCCCTGTTGAGTTTTGAAATGGCAGCCGCCGGACCGCGCCGATGAATGATACGCGTCCGGCAGCGGCGTTCTGATCCCTCGCGTTGCCGCCTAACGGACAAAGCTAACCGGCGACCGATGGACGGCGCGGACGCGCCGCCGAGGGGCGTCCGGTTGAGCGAGAGGTTAGGTCTCATGAGTGGAAGATCGCGTCCGCGAAAGGCGCAAGGCATATAACTCCGACGAGACATAAAGCGATGCCCGTAAGCCTGGCGCGCCGCGGAGTCGCGTAGAGGGCTCCACCGGAGAACCAACTGCCATTTTGGCGCAGGCTCTGACACATTGCGACAACTCTCTCAGGCCAGACTGCGCTCGTGAGCCCCAACAACAACGGCAAGGGTGCGACGATGGCGTACAACACTAGCTCAATCGCATTCATGACGCCTAACGAACCAAGCTAACCGGCCGCGAGCGGACGGCGCGCCAGCACCGCCGGCGGGCGGTCCGGTTGAGTGAGTGGTTAGGCCGCACTGTCGAACCGCAATCGGCTGCGGCGAACTCTGGCCCGGCTAGACATACGGCGTTCCATCCTTGTGCATAAACCTTCCGTCCTTGTTCGAACTCATCATGTCGACGTCGGAGCAGGTCGTGAGGTCGTCGGGGTGGCGCGAGCCGACTTCCAGGTACACCGCCACGGTAGAGGAGCGGTTCTGCAGGTGATGCCCGTCGCCAGTTGCCTTGGGAAACGCGGCACAGTCTCCAGCTCGCAGGACTGTCTCTCCTCCGTCCTCGACGAGTGTCAGTTCTCCTTCAAGGACGTAGACGAATTCGTCTTCGTGGCTATGCCAGTGCCTCTGGCTTGACCATCTGCCAGGGGGAAGCGCCATCAGGTTGACGCCGAAGGCGCTGAGTCGTCCGGCATCGCCGAGTCTCTTGCGGGTGCGCCCGGCACAAGCGTTATTGAAGGGCTCAGGGTAGCTAGTGCCGATAAGCACTGGCACGGCGGAAACGTCAATCTTCGGCATCGCATCTTCTCTGCATGTGCGTCAAATGTGGCCAGCGGTCGTTATCTCGGCGCTGCGCGGCTCTCATGCGGCCTAACGGAACCAAGCTAAGGGGCGCGCCGCCACGACCTGCAACAAGTCGAAGCCCCTTCCCCGGCGCGTCCCCTTGAGCGCGTGGTTAGGCCGCTCTTCGCATGCCGTGAGTAGGCGATATAGTTCGCACTGGATTATTTGGCTCGCTTCAACACGACTTCACCTGAACCGCCTCCGGACGCAGCGGGTGTGGTCCACTTCAGATCATCATCCGAGAGAACAAAAGGCCTGCGCTGCTCAACTCCATTCCAGTTCGGGTACGTGCTAGTGTCTATGTGAAAGGTGATCGTTTTGTCTGCCTCGTTGATCGTATACGTGCCAAAGTGGGCGATTGATCCTTGCACGGTAGCCTTGTATTCCTCGACGGTACCCTTCATGCGATCGTTGGAAACATACTTGGGGAGGTCAGCACGCGAGTTCACCAACGCATAATGCCCGTGGCCATCAAAAATCACCAGACCGTGGGGATTGGGACCGTACATCGGGGTTCGGCTGCCATCTGCACGAACCGCGTCTACTGTGACGTAGGTCCAAGCACCAGCGAGTTGTTCGTCCAACGTCTTTTGACTCAACGCATCGCCTGATTGCACCGCGAATCCAAGAAGCAGCAGTGCCTTGGCGGTCAGAGTAAAGATGTTCGTTTTATTCACGATTCTCTCCCATGATGATTTGCCTGGAGCGGCCTAACGATCAAGGTAACCGGCGCGCCGCGCCAGCGCTTGCCAAGTAGAAGCCATGAATCGACGCGTCCGGTTGACCGCCTGGTTAGACCGCATGCCTAAGCTAGCGAACGAGCTGGTCCAGTTGGCGCGCATCGAGGCCCGTCTCGCGATAGTACTTGCGAGTCAGGTCGAGAAGCGTGAATCCATCCTCGTAGGCGGCAAGGCGACCGTCGGTCGGCTTGTCCAGATAGATGAGGCCACCCTCAACGACAAACATGATCAACGCCGGTTCTGGTGAGTCCTCCGTGATAACCAACGTATGGGCTTCCCCGGCCGGTTCATAAATGAAGGTTCCAGGCTTTGCGACCCAGTCGTGCTCGAGGTAGCGCCAGTGCCCACGCATCGTATAACCACGCACAGTGCCAACGTGGTAGTGAGTGCCCAGCGCGGCGCCGGGGAGGCCTTTCAGAACAACGCTGAATCCGCCGGATGTGCAGTTGAAATGGCAGGGCTGGAACCAGACACCATCGGCATAAGGCACCCAGCGACGGTCGTTCGCTATGTCGATATTGGTAACGAAGTGCTCGCGGCTTCTCTGGTTCGGGTCGAGGCCATCGGTAAAACTGTTGAAAGCAATGATCGGCATAGCTGGCTCCCTTGTGAGTCACGCCCTTGACGCAGTATCTGATCTTGTCCAGGCCGTACCGCTAGCAAGCACTCTGAGTGTATCGCGGACCGGTTTCTTCCAAATGCGGCCTAACGAATCAAGGTAACCGGCGACCACCAAGGCGCGAAGCGCCGCCGGTGGGCGTCCGTGTTGACCGCGTGGTTAGGCCGCACTTCGTGCCTCATGTTGTTTGAAGTTGCCGGACTTGCTGCTGTGGCGCACTGCGTCGCGCAACCACCTGCCAAGAACCGGACAGGCGCGACCAGACGTCGGCCATGAAACCAGCGTCGGTGAATGGCTGCCCATCCATCGTGCCCTTCCACCAAAACGCGCTGTACACGATGCCGATGTCGCCGAAGACGCGGGCGCTTAATGAGGTGTACTTGAGCTCGACGGCGGCTAGTCGCTGCAACAGCGTATGCATCCAAGTGTCCAGATCCTGGGCTGCTAGTGAGGCATCCCAGATTTGCAGGGTGAATTCAGGCGCCATAAGGCTCCTGAGTCGCCGCTCGTCCTTTTCGACCAAGGCGACGTGCATCCATTCCTGCGAAAGGCGGATCAGCGCCTCCTCATCGGGTGTGGGCTGATAGGTCGAAGACGGCTGCGCCGCGGCGGGGGTCCGCGGTGGTACGGGCGAAGGATGTTCTGACATGCGATGCTCCTCGGTATTCGTGCGGCCTAACGAGCCGAGCTAACCGGCGCCGAGCGGACGGCGCGCAAGCGCCGCCGGTGGGCGTCCGTGTTGACCGCGTGGTTAGGCATGCGGCCTCACTAGCGTAACGGCCAAGGCAACAATAACAGCAACCATGCGAAAGCCTTACCGAGGGAGCGGTACGCCGCGGAGATTGGGTTCGGTTCGCCTTTCGCGTGCGCGATCTCAACTGCCGAGGCAGTGGAGGGAAAGCTGCAATGAGCGCAAGTGGAAATTCCTGGCTCATTGACCAGTTCACATTTGTGACAATGCCAGCGGTATGTGGGCGCGTGCATGCCTAACGAACCAAGGTAACCGGCGACCACCAAGGCGTGAAGCGCCGCCGGTGGGCGTCCGTGTTGACCGCGGGGTTAGGGGTCATTGTTTCTCCAAGCGATCTTTCACCGTAGGCCACCACCCATCGGCCTTGGCCAGTTCGAGCAATATCGCGTTGAAAATTTTCTCGAACAGATTTGTCGTAGCTTAGATAGAGCTTTCCGTCGTAGATCAACCAAGCATCGCCACCGCCTCGCGAGGTCTTTCCGGCCGCGATAGACGGGGTACAGAACCCGCCAAACTGAGGTGCATATTTATCAGGTGCTGCGATGAACGTGTCTCGCGTTGGCAGAGGAAAAGAACCACGTCATTCGGTTCCAGTCATATGCCCACTTCGACGAGCCTCGAACGGCATCACCCTTTGTGAAGTAAGTGACGGGGGTCGTAGCCTTGAATAGCAACCGCTTCTCCGGCTGTGCTCCACGGCGGCAGTGCGTCTGCATCCACCGAAAACGCGACAAGGAGAACAATAAGAAGGCGAAATAGGCCCAGCATGGTGATTCCTTCACTAGTAGACGCGCGCTGCAATCCTTATGACCCCTAACGAACCAAGCTAACCGGCGACCACCAAGGCGCGCAGCGCCGCCGGTGGGCGTCCGTGTTGACCGCGTGGTTAGGGCGCATTGGCCACCGCGACGAACGGCGCGCAGGCCCCGTTAGTTGCACCCCTGCTTCTCGCAAGGTATGCCGTCGTTGTTGCCATCCATTTTCGTCCCAGGGCAATTCTGCAGGAAGTACGTCGCTTCAGCGCAGGAGGTCATTTGGGAACAGTAGATCCGACCATCGCATTTGAATCTGTTTTCGATGGGAGACGGTGCTGATGAAACCGCTTTATCCACTAGCGGAAACTGTGCGCGACGTTGGTAGTGGGCGTACCCATACCACGCGAGAGAAAGCAATAGGACGACAAATATGACGTTCTTCATCGGTTCGATAAGTACGCGTGCGCTCTAACGAACTAAGGTAACCGGCGCGACGAAGGACGGCGGCGAAGCGCGCCGCCGAGGAGCGTCCGGGTTGACCGCGTGGTTAGGCCTCGGCGATTGCGGCAATTGAAACTCTCATGCCAGGAATACGGACGGGCAGTTTTGCAGCCTGACGAGCTGGCGGGTCGACGGGAAACCACTTGACCCATTCTTCGTTCATTCCGGTGAAGTCGGATTCCTCGAGGAGTATGACAGTTGCGCTGACCACCTTCGATAGTGATGTTCCCGCGGCGCCAAGGATGGCGGAAATATTCTTCAGGCACTGTTGAGTTTGTTCTTGAATCGTGCTGCCTGTAACTGCGCCCGACGCGTCATACGGGGCGGTGCCGGAAACAAACACCAAGCCGGCCGCCTTGACTGCTTGACTGTACGTAGGCGGAGACTTCGGTGCGTCGGTGGTGCGGATGATTTCGCGAGACATTGCGGACTCCGGAGTGAATTGCGCCGCGGCGCATTGTCGCCGAGGCCTAACGAACCAAGCTAACCGGCGACCACCAAGGCGCGAAGCGCCGCCGGTGGGCGTCCGTGTTGACCGCGTGGTTAGGCCGCATGAATGTGGCTGTCTACTTGATCGGTAACTCAAACGCAACGCCGTCTTTTGAGCAAGTGCAGAGCGGATATGAGTGGTGTATCGGACCTAGTGGCGTGTAGTCGGTGAATTCATAGCCGGCGAGATTCGCAAGCTTTGAGCACAGCGGTGTCGGTCGATGCTCAATCACGTGCGGAAGAGCCAAATGAGCGCAACGAGAACGATTGAAGAAAGAAGATCCATTTCGCGATTCCACAATTCGAAAAGGGATCCGGGGGCTTGGTGATGATTGGCGGCATTCTGAGGCCTAACGAACCAAGGTAACCGGCGACCACCAGGCGCGAAGCGCCGCCGGTGGGCGTCCGTGTTGACCGAGCGGTTAGGCCACACGAACTTAGGCGACTCGGCGCAATTCTTCACGAATGAGGCGCCGTAGCGTGCGCTCAAGCCCTTGCTGCTTGATGTGGTCCTTCAGCGTCTCGTTAATTAGGCTCTGATAGTTGCCACCGCCAGCCTCGTTCACTTGAGTCTTGAACCACTCAATTACGTCTGAATCGAGGCGAATAGTGATGCGGGTCTTGCCCGGAATTGTAGGAGCCACCGCACCACGCCGGGCCTTGGAAAAGTCGTACTCAGCCTTCATAGGATTTTCGCTCCGCCTTCGTCGCGACACGTGCAGTAATAATGCGGATTCGCGCGCCACGATTTCGGTAAACACAATCACAAGATGGCGACCAAAACCGTCGACGCCCAGTGTCACGAAGCGCGATTCACCGCGAGTCGCCGCATCGGGGCGTGTAGGGCCAAGTCGTCCTCAAAAACCGCCACAGCATCGGGGCGAAGTCCGATGCCGTGCTTGGCCAAGATTCGCTCGATTCTTTGCGGCCGTCCCACTCCATACTCCAGTGTGGAATTCATCCCCACAAATGTGCACTAGCGCAAGGACCCAGCGCTCTCCGTGTGGCCTAACGAACCAAGGTAACCGGCGACCACCAAGGCGCGCAGCGCCGCCGGCGAGGCGTCCGGTTGAGCGAGAGGTTAGGCGGCACGGCGAAGGGATGCTCAAGACGGAAGCAATGCAGCGGGAGACGCAGCAAGATGCTCTTAACCGGGACGGGACAGCCGCGGTTCCGTTGCCGTGGGTGGCTTTGGCGTTGGATTGAGTTGTGAAACTGGACGATAAGCCACTTGTTCTCGCCACGTTTTTTTGCATTCACGACGGTGACTCGTGACGGTCCGGCCGTAACTCTAACGTACCAAGGTAACCGGCGACCACCAAGGCGCGGAGCGCCGCCGGTGGGCGTCCGTGTTGAGCGAGCGGTTAGGCGGCAGCACGCGCGACGTCGCTAGAGAGGTTGGAACGCGGCGATGACCGAATCTATTTCCTTGAGGATGGGAGCTGAGCTCGTGCCACCCATTTGCTGAGGCGCCCCAATCACGAACACGCGAACGCTACCACCGTTTTGACTCCTTCCAATTCTCCGGCAGATAGAGGTACATAGCGTATTTCATCACTGAGCACGAGAGGATTGAGCGGTGGTCGCAGTCCAAGCTGCGTGACGGAATACCGCATCACGTGAACCGTCTTACCAGAAACAACGAGCACTTCTCTGGTGAAGCCGCTTTGAGCATAGGATCGAGAAAGACCTCTATCTCTCGTATTCTTTTCCTCTAAGGCAAAGACCATTTCAACAACGTGATCTTCCTCGACGATTTGGCTTGATTCAGGGAGAGATTGGGGCGCAACGCCAATGGTGGTCGGCGGATCGTCTCGTTGGAACAGCAACGCATCTCTGGTGGGATCTTTCTGGATTCTCCAACCATCCCCCGCGGGCGCCGTCACAACATAGGTGCCCATTTTAATTGTCTCGCCCCCGCGCACCGGGCCCGTGCTGACCTGCGCCGCAGGCGACGACACGTAGAGAAGGCCAATCGCCAGAAGCAGATGCTGCCAAGGTCGTAAAGTAATCATGTCAATGCATCCGAAACGTCGCACACACATTCTGACGCCTAACGACTAAGCTAACCGGCCCGCCGCCACCGACGATCGGACGACGAAGCAACGTATCCGGCGCGTCCGGTTGAGCGCGTGGTTAGGGCGCACATTCGACTATTTAAGTTTTCGGTCCTCACGCTTGGCTGCCGCCATTGCTTCAGGCTCCAGCTCCTCAGCGTATCGATTGAGCCTAATGAACACGCCCCAACCAGCAAGCAGCAGCCCTACAGAAGCCAAAAGACTCGCTGCGTACGCCAACTGGGAAGCATCCTCATGGATCGCCTTGAATGTCGCAACCAGTCCTTCGATAGCAAGAGCGACTATGAGCACAACCAGGAAGCGCGACAGAAAACGGCGCACACGAGTGGGCGCGCTGACATGAGCGTCACGAATAACCTCTTCCTCGAGTATTGTCTGACTTATTTGAAGGGCGACAACCGCGGCCGCGAGCAAGCCCACAGCCTCAATGACTGTCTGCGCGGCAGCCCGGTCGAACGCGCCGACAAGCGCAGTCCAGCCGAGCCTCGCAGCAATCACGATAAGTATGATCGCGGCGCAGGCGAACAAAACGGCCATCAGTCCATGGATTGTCGAGATAAGACGCAAGACGTTTTTCATTTTGAGGTCTTAGGCCAATGGCGCAAAGGTGGCTCACTGAGCCCTAACGAACCAAGGTAACCGGCGACCACCAAGGCGCGCAGCGCCGCCGGTGGGCGTCCGTGTTGACCGCGTGGTTAGGCGCCGCCGTTGCTGAAATGAACACTCGGTATCCAATTTCGTTTGCGCCTGGCAAGACGCGATTGCTCGTCTTCCGCGTCGAATGTAGCCGAAGCAAGCTTGAGGCGAGAGCGGTTCACGCCGTTGAACGCGTTCACGCTGACGACCGCATAGGTATTACCGTCGATCTCGCTGGTGACGACCGGCACGACGCCGCATCTGGCGCAGATATGGAACTGGGCCGTCCTGACTCCCGAAGACATACTGCGAGACATTGGCTGGATCAGCGACAGAAATGGCAAGTCTACCGGTCGGGCAGGAAGTCCACACGCCGCCGTGTTTGGTGCAGAAGGAACAGGTGCAGGCGCGCGCAGGGATCTCCATCTGGATTTGGTTGCCAGTGCAACGCGAATGAAATGTCTCGCGCAGTGGCAGCTTCCGCAAATGAGCACCTGGGCTCCTTGAACGTTTGTGACGCCTGACGAACCAGGGGAACCGGCGCGACGACGGACGGGCCGCAGGTCCGCCGAGGAGCGTCCGCGTTGAGCGAGAGGTTAGTCGCCCGATTCATTGCGAAAGATGTCGGTACTAAGATAGCGCATTCACAGAGTCGACGCTATCGTCGCTACCGTCGCGTCTTGCCCTAGGCGTTGTGCGACTCTAATGGCCGCCACGACATTGGCTCCCGATGATGTACCCGCGAAGATTCCTTCCTCGCGCGCCAGTCGCCGGGTCATCTGCTTTGCGTCATTCGTACTGACTGTCTGAATTTCATTGACTAGTTCAGGCCGCCAGAGCGGTGGAATGAATCCAATACCGATTCCCTCGATCTTGTGCGATCCCGACGGCTTTCCCGAGAGCACCGCGGATTCTTCAGGCTCGACGGCAACGATTCGGATCTCCCTTCGGTGGCTCCAGAGGGCTTCGGTCACGCCGTGGATCGAATGTGCGGTGCTTACTGAGTGGACAAATGCGTCGATCCGCCCATCGGTTTGCTGCCAGATTTCCTCGCCGAGCGGAATGTATCCTTCGATTGCGTCGTGGTTGTTGAGTTGATCGCAATACCAGTGGCCGGGACGTCGACTGATTTCCGCCGCAGCGTTGATCATACCTTTGATCAAGGCCTCGGTAATTTTCTTGTTGTCGCTCGGAACATCGGTCACGCGCGCACCGAACGCTTGCATCGTGCTTCGCTTCTCCTCACTGAAGGCGTCTGAGAATACAATCTCCAGACCATATCTCTTCGCCGCGCACACCAGGGCCAACGAGACGCCGGTAGTTCCCGCGGTGTATTCGACGACCGTCCCACCGGGCATTAGGCGGCCATCGGACTCGGCTCGCGTGACTGCCGCATTGGCCATGCGGTCCTTCATGCTGCCTGTAGGGTTCGCCCATTCCAACTTGGCCACAACGCGCGCGGCGTCGCGCGGAACAATGTGCCGCAATTGGACCAGAGGCGTATTGCCGATCCCGCCGAGCACGCTTGTGGCAACGGATCCCATCGTTGCTCGCGGGCGACTAACGTACCAAGGTAACCGGCGACCACCAAGGCGCGCAGCGTCGCCGGTGGGCGTCCGTGTTGACCGCGTAGTTAGGTAAGCGCGCGGCGCGAGCGAACGATGGCGAAGGGTGGGCAAAGACACCGCGCCGATGCGCTCCCGTGGGGACGCCCGTGCGCACTAGCGCCAAACTCCGCTGCCGTGAGCCATGAACGTGCCCCTGACGCGCGATGCACTGCGCCTAAGCTTGCGACGTCTTCCGTAGGGCCGGCCTGGGAACCACTGTGGCAAGCAAGGGCAATGGCATGACAACGCCAAGAGTACTGCGCTCGGAGTTTCGCGATGTCGTGGCTCTGATCGCGAGCGACGCCCGACGCGAGAAACGCTCTTGTTGCTACAAGAGCTTCGGACGAGGCCGTAGGTGACTGAAGCGACAAATCCAAGGTCTGAGTGCGCACCCGCCAAAGCCCGCGAGCCCTAACGCAACAAGCTAACCGGCGCGCCGAAGGCGCGTCCGGTTGAGCGACGGGTTAGGCGGCAATATAGGCATCATCGCACAATCCGCTCTAGTCCCTGTCCGGGGCGCCGAGTGGGAAGAATTTGCGATATGGCCGTGCTTCGTTGACGGTACGCGCGACCGAAGGTCGATTGAGTAGACGCGTTCTATAGTCCTTGAGGTTGCCATGAGGGATGGAGTGCACCCAGTCAGCGTAAAAGAGCGCCGGTGCCGCCGCGCAATCGGCAATGGTGAATTCATCCGCAGCCGCCCAGATGCTTTTGATCTGCTGTGAAAGCCACTCGTAAGTTTTATCTAAGCTTGCCTTGGCCTCTGCGACGCGACGTGGATCCTGTTGATCCTTGGGCCGCAACGCTTCCGCTACGATCTGCTGCATGGGCCCCGCGACGTAAGCGTCAAAGACGTCGGTGAGCATACGTGCCCTTAATGCGAGAACAGGTTCAGTTGGTATCAACCGTTCGGATTTTCCGAGACGGTCGAGATATTCGACGACGGCGTTCGATTGGGTAATCTTCCTATCACCGTCGACGAGCGCCGGAAACTGCCCCGTCGGCGAGAGCTCAGCCATCTTGGCCAGATTCTCCGGGTGCCCTTGATCGACCATTCGAAAGACGAACGGAATCTGTCGCTCGTAGGCAGCGATCAGCGGTTTCCACACAAATGCCGCAAAGGGGTGTCCGTAAATTTCGAGTGCCATCGTTCGCTCTAGTATCGATTCGTTGTTGATAGATGCCGCGGTCCGTGAGTGACGCCTAACGAACCAAGGTAACCGGCGACCACCAAGGCGCGAAGCGCCGCCGGTGGGCGTCCGTGTTGACCGCGTGGTTAGGCGGCATCGGTTTAGATGGCAGCCACTTACCGAGCGTGCGTAGAAGATACGACGCGGTTCTTGCGGTACGAGTTCTTCAGCGCGATCTTGCCATTTCGAAAAGTGAAAAGGTCACAACCTTGAACTTCGACGCGAGTGCCATCGGTGCGGGTGCCGGTGAATATCCATTCCGACACGCCGCGATCACCTGCGACAAAATGACGTGCGTTACCCCAATGTGCGTCGGGAAAGGTAGTCCAAGCCTCGACGAAAGCCGCGCGAACCAATTCAGAGCCTACGTATCGGGTCCCGCAAACTTCAGCCCCTGCAGAAGCTTCAAAGACACAATCCTCGGTCATGAAGGACATGAGGACATCGACATCGTGGCGATTCCATGCATTGCGAAGGCCTGCAATGCCTTCACGGTAATCTGAGCGTTCACGGTTGGCATGATGTGGCGCTCCTTCTGCGGCGATGTTGCGACCTGATGACGCCTAACGAGACCAAGTTAACCGGCGCTGCCGGCGGCGCGCAGGACGCCGCCGGACAGTGTCCGGTTGAACGCGTGGTTAGGCGGCAACATCGCGGGCATCGTAGTTGCCGCCTGGCGTGAGGTCGGGAGACAGAAGAAGCTCTGTTATGGCGGCGCCCGCTTGCCCCGGCGGAGTGAGCTGGCCCTCGGCGCGGCGGGCCGCGAACCTGTTTGCGGCAGGGAAGTCCGCCAAAGACGCCGATGCAGCAGCGACATGCATGTCGGTGTCGACGACGCCGGGATCAATATTGACGGGGACGAACGGATACGGCTGCGTTGCCTGTTCGGTAGCCAGCGACCGGATGAAGTTCTCCATTCCCACCTTCGCCGCACAATACAGCGACCAACCGAACACTCCCTGCCCCGCAGCGCCAGCTGAAATGTTTGCAATGACCTTGCGGCAAGCCGCGGTCTGAAACTTCGAGATGACTGCGGAGATGAAAAGAACCGGAGAGCTGAGGTTGATGTTGATATTTGCAAGTATGGTGTCAGCGGGCTTGCGAGAGACAGGACCAATTGGCTGGAGCGTTGCGGCGTTGCTAACTACTAGAAGTTGCTCGAGTTGGTTCGGATCAACCGCCTTTAGGGCATTCGAGACCGTGTTATGGGCATCGAGCGGAGAGGCGAAGTCGGTTGCAACTGAGTACGAATAGGGTGCGGTACGTGAGAACTCAACAACGTCGAAGCCATGGGTCGCGAGGGTCTGCCCGATCGCACGACCAATTCCGCGAGAACCGCCGGTCAAAAGTAGGAGGCGCATCGCGACGGTTGCGGCCTAACGAACCAAGGTAACCGGCGACCACCAAGGCGCGAAGCGCCGCCGGTGGGCGTCCGTGTTGACCGCGTGGTTAGGCCCCACGGCCGCCTCAAAGGTGGGCAATTTCAGAATGTGCCGCCGACGTCGCCAAGCACCATCGCTTACGCCGCAGGCGGAGCGAGGTGCCTTGACTCGGCGCTCGAGTACGCTCTGATGTTTGCCGACGCCCAGACACTCCACTTGGAACTCTGTGCCACTAGGCACTTACGACGGAAAATCTCGCCGCACTACGCGCGGAGCGATGCGAGTTTCGGAAATGTATCGCCCTTGAAATGGTCGACTCAGCGTTCAGGATTTTCGCTCCTGGCTATTCCCTTCCAGAGTCGCGACATCATCGGTGTGAATCGCGTCGTGAGGCCTAACGAACCAAGGTAACCGGCGACGAGCGGACGGCGCGCAGCGCCGCCGGCGAGCGGTCCGGTTGAGCGCGTGGTTAGGCACCGCCTGCGGTTAAGCGGCGGCGACGATATAGAGCGCTCGCCGGCATCTGCGACTATTCGTCGAAGCCGAGCCGCGGTGAGTCTCGAGCGGCTCTCGGGGCATGCGCCAAGTGGTTGACCGCAGCTTGCTCATCCGCATAGGCGAGGGACATGGACGCAGGTTACCGCTTCCTGGAGCCAGCGCTAGGTGCTCAGCGATTATCGACTCGGTAACGCACGAGCGAAACCTGGCGCCAGCGCCACGCCGCGGGCTTGGGCGCAAGCATCAAGCCCTGCAGGAAGAGTCCGAAATCGGCGAGCCATGCTTCGTGAGCACAATCGATCGTGAAGATTAAACCGACTGGCGCAACGAAGACTAGGAAGATGCGTCAGGTTTGCCGAGCGCAGGCTGCCATGCCCGCGCGTCGATGCCGAGTGCCACGTATAACGCCGTCCAAAGTCGTCCAGCCGCGCGGCGCAGTCCGGCGGGGGAGGTTGCGGAAAGGGCGAGAACGATGGATGAGTGTTCGCGGAATGTGCCTGCGAGATCGCCTCGCTGAGCGTGCGCTTGACCTCGCCCCTAAGCGCGATTCACTCGCCAAGGTTGGTAGGTGCTTGGTGCCGTGCTGGCCATTTCGAGGATCTCCAAAAACCGCGGCCGTGGCACAGGGTCGGCGGAACTCGCGTATGGTGCTAGGCGAACGATTCGCGGAGTCGATACAGCAGCGGCGTGGGGCGTCCGGTCTCGTGGACGTCTCCGCTTTGGGGACTGGAGGGGTCAATATGCAGGCCTAACGGAGCAAGCTAACCGGCGACCCGAAGGACGGCGCGCAAGCGCCGTCGAGGGGCGTCCGGTTGAGCGAGTGGTTAGGCCGCACGTGGACTTACGGTAGCTCTTGCGCATGAGATACGCACAGTGGCGCTGAACGTTGCGTCGATCGAAAAGAACGTACCCAATTACGAGAATAGAGGTCGAACCGACCATCTTCTCACGGTACCTCCGATCCAGTGAATCGTATCAGTGGCACTGCTTCGAGGAGAGCGAACTCAAACAACTGAGGCCATACGCCGTGCCCGAGCAAATGGACCAACGGCGATGCTGTTAACGGAACCTTCGTCGGAGACAAGCGACTCCAACACTCCTAGATACGTTTCGCGCTCGGCGCGTGTACCTGCTCGGGCGAATCACGTTCGCATAATCCTGGAGCATCGGAGCGGGTTGCTTCCCGACTCGCTCGATGTATCGGAGATAGGCTGCGCAAACGCAGCGACTGACGCCGGGTACGTCGGCAACCGTAGCAGCCCGTATTACGACGGGAATACCTGTTTCGAGAGTGCTCATACGTCGATGTGCTGGGGCCTAACGAACCAAGGTAACCGGCGACCACCAAGGCGCGCAGCGCCGCCGGTGGGCGTCCGTGTTGACCGCGTGGTTAGGCCGCATCATTGTTCACTCGCTAAGGAGAGGGAACCGCGGAGGGATTGCCGCAGTGACGGACGTGATGCCGACACCGTCCGCTTAGTGAACTGTAGTGCACGTCCCCTGAGAGGCAGTCATTCGCCGACACGGGTGAACCCAATGCCGGGTCAAAAACTACCCAAGCTGCCCACGAACCGGTCCCTTGCAAGGTGGCGTACTTCCCGGTGCCGGACAGCACGCTCGCAGTCGCAGGCTTGCGGGCGAAGCATGTGCGCGGCGGGATGGTCGCAGCATGCGTCGCACCAGTGGGCAGTACGTGCGAACCGGAGACATGATCGCCATTGATCGCGAGCGTGATGTATTCGCCGTCAGAGATGGCCATTACGCTTGTGATGTGGACCGCCTCTCCGGTATAGATGCCAACGTCGACAGGTTGCCTCGTCGTCAATGGCCGCGGAAGCCGTGAGACGCAGAGTAGATTCGATTGGCGTCGAACGTCCCGAACTAACGATTCCGACCGCATTGGCGGGCCGGCCATGACGACCACCGGCAATCCCGTGAGCAGCGCAATTGCCACGACTGAAGTGCGTCAGAATCATTCTCCTTCCCGAACGACCAATAATGGTGGCCTGCATGCCATCAACGGGTCAGGCGACAAATGTGCGACCACTTTGACGGCGTTGAACGATTGCGTCGGCTGTCCTTTGTCGGGGATGCGGCCTAACGAACCAAGGTAACCGGCGACCACCAAGGCGCGAAGCGCCGCCGGTGGGCGTCCGTGTTGACCGCGTGGTTAGGCATCGATCCGAGCACATCAGGCCCGGCGAATTGCGCAATTATCACTGACACGACTGCCAGTCACCGCTGTCTCGACGTCGCCATTCGTCGCGTATCGACCTGCGATTGTGATCAGTTTTCCATCGGATCCAGGAACTAGTCACCGCGTTGCTCGTCCAGTCGAATGGCACAAGGTAGCCATCCGACGCTAATCGCCTGAGTTCGTAGGACGCCAGTGAATTTTAAACCCAAGGATCGCGATGCTCTTCTGCACGTAATCACGGAATTGCCACGCTGCCGTGAACTGCGAGCGAGGCGCCCGGAGGTAGGATCGTTGATCGTGCGTACAGAATGAACAGTCCGCCCAACAGTCGCGTACCTTGCGCCGCGGCGTCTGCCCATTCGCGATCTCTTCGGACAAGCAGCGTCTTTCTCAGCGAGTCGTATCGCGCTACGGTCGCACAGGCCTGCGACGCAAGAGCAACAGGACGACTGCAACGTTGATTCTTCGCCACGTATGCCTCCGTGAGATGCCTAACGAACCAAGCTAACCGGCGCCGAGCGGACGGCGCGCAAGCGCCGCCGGCGAGGCGTCCGGGTTGAGCGAGTGGTTAGGCGGCACGGCGAAGGCATGCTGAGATGGAAGCAATGCAGCGTGAGGCGCAGCAAGATGCTCTTAACCGGACGGGACAGCCGCGGCCGTTGCCGGAGGTGGCTTTGGTGTTGGAGAGTTGTGAAACTGGACGATAAGCCACTTGTCACCGCGTTTTTGCATCACGACCGTGACTCGTGACGGTCCGGCTGTAACCATCTTTCCGTCAAGAGTTCTCTCGGATTGCCATTTTCCTGAGATCGCCACTACGGTGTCTGAAAGCAGTAGCGCCGTATTCTCAAACGGCCTCGCCTTAACCTCGCCGCGAGTTCCAGACAAGGCTCCCGTGAAATACGCGATTACGCCTTCTGGAGTGGTGACAACATCGGCAGAACCGGTGCCATAGAACAACGCATCTGGAGCAAAGAGTGCGGCCAGCTGGATTTGGTTGCCAGTGGTGAACAACGTGAAGAATTTCTCGTACGCAGCAAGCGCGTCTTCTTTAGGGCCGGCCTGAACCAACGTGGACCAAGCAAGGACAATCAACAACAAACTGAATCGATACTCCATTGCGATCTCCAATGAGTCAAATTCCTATACGTCCCTCTGGCCGATTTCGGATGATGTCGAGTGCCGCCTAACGTACCAAGGTAACCGGCGACCACCAAGGCGCGAAGCGCCGCCGGTGGGCGTCCGTGTTGAGCCGCGAGGTTAGGCGGCGATTCTGGGACGGCATGCCGTGCACTTCGAGAGGCGATTGAGCGGCGGCGCGCCAAGATCAACCAAATCCTCGATGCATATCTGAAATCGCGGAACTCGATGGCTGTCGCGTGGACATCACCGAGCAAGCTGATATCTTCGCGTATGTCGCTGACGGCAGATAGACAACGAGAAAGTAGGGAACGCAGGCCCGGGGAACGAAGTAGGCCCTAACGGCTACAAACCAGAGCAAACTGCAGGTCAACGGCAATCCACGTCGCTTGGGCGAGGAAGCAACTGGCTTTGCCGTTGAAACACCCGGCAGCAGTGCTATCGCAATGGTGCGCTGGAGGAACTCATATGCACGATGATCAACGCCACGGCAGTGACCGGAACTGGCGGCGTCCGAATGGCGAGCACAGACCGGGTGATTGTCTTAGCGGTCGATATAAGACGCTGGACCCAACCGAGCAACATAAACGCGAGCCAGATGCCAAACAATCGCACTCGCAATGGGCACTACTGGTGGGGCCATGGCGCCTAACGAACCAAGGTAACCGGCGACCACCAAGGCGCGAAGCGCCGCCGGTGGGCGTCCGTGTTGACCGCGTGGTTAGGCGGCAGGAGCGGCACAAGTACGAGCGCGTAAGCCACTAAATGTGAGCGGACAGATCGTATCCCTGGAAGCGCGGCGCGAATTGTCGGGAAGCAACAGTCGATTGTCGCGGGTACACGTGGACAGGCAATACGCTTGATGTCTGATCCGTGCGATCGCAGCGATTCGCCCAGAGGCCCATGAGGATTGCCGTGAGTCAATACTGTTCTGAAGCGCATGCCCATAAGACCAAGCAACCAGTATTCCGATGACCGCAAGGCAAATGGCTGCTCCGGGATAGTAATTCAGCACATTGGTCGCACTCGGCGTACGAGGAGACCCTGCGCGACCAATAACGACGTCGTGCGGTGGTTCGTGTATTCACTGTCGACTTCTTGATCATTCCGCGACGGACGTCCGCGTATTTGAAATCCTCACGTCGAAGCTCTGTCCGATCGTGACTCGGTGTGTTCATGCTGCAGCCTGACGAACCAAGGTGACCGGCAGCCACCAAGGCGCGAAGCGCCGCCGGTGGGCGTCCGTGTTGACCGAGCGGTTAGGACTTGGCAACGCCGCGAGGCGAGCACCAGTAGACCGATGTCCGCAATCTGCAGCGCTCCGAGAATTGGATTCGCAAAGTCCGTCGAATCGCGTTCGAGCCAAGTGTAGAGACTTCGGTCTGACAAGCGAGCGACCATCGCGACGATTCGGATGTTGACACTCCGTTGAAGCGAGAGCCGTCACACGGTTCACGTCAAGCGCGACGGCGCAGCATCAACGCCAGATGCCGAGGCGACGTTCATCAGGTCGGCATCGACGTCATGGAGCAAGGCCTAACGAACCAAGGTAACCGGCGACCACCAAGGCGCGAAGCGCCGCCGGTGGGCGTCCGTGTTGACCGCGTGGTTAGGCTCACAGCGCTCGGGTCGAGACTGAATCATGCCGAACGACTGACGCGCGAGAATCGAGTGCGCCTCGAGGCTAGCGAGATCTACGAGCGAAAGCCACGCGTTGAGCGGTTAGCGCCGACCTGCCATTTAAGCCGTACATCGAGCAGTGAGACCGGCGACCGACCACGTTCGCACGAAGTATGTGCCCAGCTGCCAGCTGGCGGTGACATTCTCACACTTGGCGGATCGTCTTCGAGTCCGATGTGTCCAGGACGAACGCGCACGATCGTCAACGCGCTCATCTTGCGCCACAGACGCGGCCGGTCCAGTGACTGTTGCTCGTGACGTAAGCGATGACACGCACGACTGGCGCCGATGACAGAAGCCTGCGCAACGAGCAAGAGCGATCCAGCGAACTCCGCACGCGTGCAATGGGGAGCCTAACGAACCAAGGTAACCGGCGACCACCAAGGCGCGAAGCGCCGCCGGTGGGCGTCCGTGTTGACCGCGTGGTTAGGCGGCATGCGTTCGTCACCACGACCAGTCGAAACGTAGGCGCAAATCGTGGCGCGAAGCGCCATGACTAGCGCGTAACGAACACAGACCAACGCGCAAGATGACCGGTCCGATGCAGTGCGTGGTTGCCGAATCCGGCGCAAGCGCGAAGCGATGAAAGCGCGACCGGGGAGCAAAGCGATTGAGCACGAAACCATAAGGTCGCCGATTCGCGAGACGTTCGACGCGTCAAACGCCGTGATGACCCGATTCGACGGTACGACGCTGAGACGTACGGAGCTCGCGGCACTATGATCGGCACGGCACTAGGCAGGAGAAGGCGGAGTCCACGATCTGTTCGATGACGCCTAACGAACCAAGGTAACCGGCGACCACCAAGGCGCGCAGCGCCGCCGGTGGGCGTCCGTGTTGACCGCGTGGTTAGGCGTCGAGATGCTTCGCTTTGCAGATGGCGCGACGCGCAACTGCACGGTGCGACAAAGATGCACGATGGTGCGGAACAGCCACGGTTCAGCTTCGCGCTGACATGATGCCACGACGAATCAGCGACCGCAAATCGGTACCCTGCGAGATCGAATGATATGGCCGACGCAGGCTTGCGTAACATCGCGTCGATCAGAGAGCGCACACGCGACCATGTTGTCGGCTTGCGATCGCGCGACTGACGTCGTAAGACCGCTATGCACTGAGCATCGCCGAAGACGCTCAGTGAGCGACGCGCAGTCATGACGATCGAAAGATCGCGATACGTCGAAGAACTCAGTAATGCCGCGCGCGCATTGCACTGACGCCTAACGAACCAAGGTAACCGGCGACCACCAAGGCGCGCAGCGCCGCCGGTGGGCGTCCGTGTTGACCGCGTGGTTAGGCTGCATCGCTGGCGACGCTTCGCGCCGCCGAGGACCGTGCGCGACAGTTCCTGAGTAGTCGACTGGCGCGCTGCTCGGTGCGACGGCTACGTCCGTCCAGCGAGCCTTGCGGCCAGACAATTGAGCGCTACACAGCGGAGCGCTTGCCATGTCGAGCTCGACGATAGTGACGGACCTCGCGTACCAGCAGGGCAACCCGACCTCGTCCACGACAGCAGATGCGACTGGTACGGTCGCATGCATCCGCGCGACGCAGTGCGGGCCGTTGCGTGAAGACAGTGAGCCAGTCGCGCCGACTAGCTGGTACCGATGACGCACAGCGTCCGCATATGCCTTCGGCACGCGACTCAGTGCAGATCGGGAATGCTCGAACGCGATCCAATTAGATAGCCGGACAGATGCGCCAGTGAGTCGCACTGCGAGTGCAAGTCGACTGCGATATGCGTCACATCGCGTCTATCTGCCATGCGCCTAACGAACCAAGGTAACCGGCGACCACCAAGGCGCGAAGCGCCGCCGGTGGGCGTCCGTGTTGACCGCGTGGTTAGGCGCTGCGCGCCACGCGTGAAACAAGGCAACGACTCAGGCGGCGAGTAGCACGCACCAATGAATCAGCAACGGCGGACAAGCACAATCGCGATACCGCCCGACTGAACGGAGCCAACAGGCCCGCATGCGAAAGCGTCGGCAACGATCGGCACGCCGCGCAGTAGCGACCCAGGATGGCGATCAGCACCGACAGCATCGAAGAGTAAGCCGAGGCCGCTGAGCCGCCAGGTGCGCGTAACCCGAGTGCGATCGAGTTGCCGCGACAGCAGACGCGGATCATCCCACAGCGCGCCACGACGAAGATCAGGCGACAACAGAAGCGCCAGTTCGAAGCCAGCGAGACGTACGCTCGCGGCAACGAAGATGCGCGATCGATCTCGCTCATGTGCGAAGACGCCTAACGAACCAAGGTAACCGGCGACCACCAAGGCGCGAAGCGCCGCCGGTGGGCGTCCGTGTTGACCGCGTGGTTAGGGGGCATCGTCGTCACTTCGCGATGAAAGAGTGGAGCGCTCGATCAGCCAATACGCGAGGAGCGACCAAACGCCACCAATGAGAGTGAACAACGCCCACCAATAAGCCCCAATCTTCAACGCCGCATGTTTGCGCCGGATCGCGTCTTGATACACAAAATATGCGCACGCGATGCTTGTAAGGCCCCATGCACCCCAGTAGAGGTACACCCATGCCGCGCCGAAAACTGCGCCGAAGAGGGAGGTTTGCTCCATGTGTTGCCCCCTAACGAACCAAGGTAACCGGCGACGACCGAAGGCGCGCAAGCGCCGCCGGCGAGCGGTGCGGTTGACCGCGTGGTTAGGCGTCACAAGCCAAGCGCCGACAGCCCTGCATGATCGTCCGGCCTCCTTCCGAGCGGCCAATGATACTCACGCTCGTTGGCTGGAATCGGGAGATCGTTGATGCTCGCGATCCGACGGCGCATGAAGCCCTGATCATCGAACTCCCAGTTCTCGTTGCCGTACGACCGGAACCAATTGCCAGCGTCGTCGTGCCATTCGTAGGCGAATCGAACGGCGATGCGATTGCCTTGACATGCCCAAAGTTCTTTAATCAGTCGGTAGTCGAGTTCCTCGCCCACGTTGCGAGCTAGAAATTGCTGGATAGCCTCCCGACCCGCGAAGAACTCTGCTCTGTTGCGCCAGACGCTATCCGGTGTGTAGGCCAACGACACCCGCTTCGGGTCTGCGGGTGCGCACCAACTGTCGGCACCGAACTTCTGGGCAGCTACATTGCGTTCGCCGTGACCCTAACTAAAAATCGAACGCCTAAACGACGGAAACGCAATCTGTCGCGACGCTATTAGAAGCGTCAATCGGCCATTAGTCGTAGTTGAGGGATGCAAACCCGGCCGCAGAATCAACGCTGTCTCTCCCATTAGTGGCGCCTAAATGCGACGCTCATCCGATGGACCCAATTCCACGTTCCACGCGACTCATCGACCAGGTGCGAAACCGTATCCGGTTGAAGCACTACAGCATTCGCACCGAGCAGGCGTATGTCGACTGGATTAGACGCTACATCCATTTTCACGGCAAGCGCCACCCGACTTCGATGGGTGCGCCCGAGGTCGAGGCGTTTCTTACCGATCTTGCCGTGACGCGGCACGTTGCCGCAGCGACGCAGAACCAGGCGCGGAGCGCACTCCTTTTTCTGTACAAGGAGGTGCTCACCATCGAGCTGCCGTGGCTCGAGGGTGTCGAGCACGCGAAGTCATCGGCGCATCTTCCGGTGGTGCTGACACGGGAGGAAGTTGCGCGACTGCTCGACCGTCTTTGCGGCACCCATCGCCTGATCGGTGCGCTGCTCTACGGCACGGGCATGCGCATCATGGAAGGCGTGCGTCTTCGGGTAAAGGACGTCGAGTTCGCGCGCGGCGAAATCGTCGTGCGCGACGGCAAGGGCGCCAAGGACCGCATGACGATGCTTCCGCGCAATCTTGCGCCGCACCTGGGCGCGCATCTGGACGAGGTGCGCGTCCTGCATGAGCGGGATCTCGCCGATGGCTTCGGTGCGACCTATCTGCCGGCGGCGCTGCAGCGCAAATATCCGGGCGCGGCGCGCGATTGGGGATGGCAGTACGTCTTCCCGGCCCGGAACATCTCGCACGATCCGCGCGGCGGCATCGTCCGCCGCCATCACGTGTCCGACCAGGCCTTTCAGCGCGCGATGCGCCAGGCGGTGCGCGACGCGGGCATCGTCAAGCTGGCGACGCCGCATACGTTGCGACATTCGTTCGCGACGCACCTGCTCGACGCAGGTTACGACATCAGAACTGTTCAGGAACTACTGGGGCATTCCGACGTCAGCACGACGATGATCTACACCCACGTGCTCAACCGTGGTGGGCGCGGCGTCGTCAGTCCTCTCGACGCCGCGTGATGCGGGTCGAACGGCAATCGATTACGTCGCCGACAACGCGCGGCTAACCGCCTGCTGCCAGACGTGGTCGTCCGTGCCGGGCGCGAACGTGCCGCCGTCGCGCAGCATCTCGAGCTGACCGAGCAGCGCACCGTCGTCGTTGGACCAGGTGCGGTTTTGGTACGCGTCCAGGAAATCGAACATCGGATCGTGCGATCTTCGTGGATCGGGAGAGAAGTTGCGCATGACGGACACGATGGCCTCCAATCAGGCCGGATGACATTTCACCCTAGGCCCGTTCTGCTCTCGCGTCAACGACGGATTCATGCTGCACATGCAGCAATATCGCGATGCAAAAGACGCGAAGGCTTGTCGTGACAGCCTGCCACGCGTATGTTGCAGCGCCATGAGCAAACTCCCGAATCCGCGCAATCCGACCGGCAAGAAGCATCGCTTCAACAAGCCGTGGATGAAGGAGCACGTCAACGATCACTGGGTGCAGGAGGCGCAGCGCCTCGGTTACCGTTCGCGGGCGGCGTTCAAGCTGACCGAGTTGGCGGACAAGGACAAGCTGTTGCGTCCTGGCATGACGGTGGTCGACCTCGGCGCGGCGCCGGGCAGCTGGTGCCAGGTCCTGCGGCAGCGCCTCGGCGCGTCGGCGCGGATCGTCGCCGTCGATCTGCTGCCGATGGACCCGGTCGCCGGCGTGCGCTTCATCCAGGGCGATTTCGGCGACGACGCGGTGCTCAAGGCGGTGGAGGCCGAGCTGGGGGGGCGCCGTGCGGAGCTTGTGTTATCCGACCTCTCGCCCAACATTAGCGGTATCGAAGCGGCCGACCAGGCAAGAGGCGTCTATTTGGGTGAGCTGGCGCTCGACTTCGCGGGCCGAAGCCTGCAACCTGGAGGCGATTTGGTCGTCAAAGCGTTCCAGGGCGAGGGTTTTACCGAGTTTCAGCGGCTTATGCAGCGTCATTTCGACAAGGTTTACGTGCGCAAACCCAAGGCGTCGCGCGACCGCAGCCGCGAGGTATTTTTGGTGGGCAAGCGCCGGATAGAGCTGTTGCCGGACGGCGACAATGCGCCGCGACTGGCGCAGGATGGCCCCAGGGACTAAGATTCGTATCTTTGGCCCCGCTCGATGCGGGGTGTGCTGGCTCGCAGAGCCGTAAGGATTGCCTTGAACAATATGTTGAAGAATGTCGGGATCTGGCTGGTCATCGGCCTGGTCGTCCTCGTCGTCGTCAAGCAGTTCGACGCTCGCCAGACCACGCGCGACGCGGTGTCCTACACCGACTTCATGGACCAGGCCAAGTTGGGCAAGGTCGAGTCGGCGTCGATCGAGGGCCGCACGATCCGCTGGGTCGGCACCGACAAGAAGACCAACGTCACCTACAGCCCGGGCGACATCTGGATGGTCGGCGACCTGGTCAAGGATGGCGTCAAGGTCCAGGCCAAGCCGGAAGAGGAGCAGAGCTTCCTCGCGCAGGTGTTCATCTCCTGGTTCCCGATGCTGCTGCTGATCGGCGTGTGGATCTTTTTCATGCGCCAGATGCAGGGCGGCGGTCGTGGCGGCGCGTTCTCGTTCGGCAAGAGCAAGGCACGGATGCTCGACGAGTCGAACAACACGGTCACCTTCGCCGACGTCGCCGGCTGCGACGAGGCCAAGGAGGAAGTCGCCGAGCTGGTCGAGTTCCTGCGCGATCCCTCCAAGTTCCAGAAGCTGGGCGGGCGCATCCCGCGCGGCGTACTGATGGTCGGCAATCCGGGCACCGGCAAGACCTTGCTCGCCAAGGCGATCGCCGGCGAAGCCAAGGTGCCGTTCTTCTCGATCTCGGGCTCGGACTTCGTCGAGATGTTCGTCGGCGTCGGCGCGGCGCGCGTGCGCGACATGTTCGAGCAGGCGAAGAAGAACGCGCCGTGCATCGTGTTCATCGACGAAATCGACGCGGTAGGCCGTCAGCGCGGCGCGGGTCTCGGCGGCGGCAACGACGAGCGCGAGCAGACGCTGAACCAGTTGCTGGTCGAGATGGACGGCTTCGAGGGCAACGCCGGGGTGATCGTCATCGCCGCGACCAACCGGCCCGACGTGCTCGACCCGGCGCTGATGCGGCCGGGCCGCTTCGACCGCCAGGTCGTCGTGCCGCTGCCCGACATCCGCGGCCGCGAGCAGATCCTGCTGGTGCACATGCGCAAGGTGCCGGTCGCCGCCGACGTCAAGGCCGAAGTCATCGCGCGCGGCACGCCGGGCTTTTCCGGCGCCGACTTGGCCAACCTGGTCAACGAAGCCGCCTTGTTCGCCGCGCGCAAGAGCAAGCGCCTGGTCGACATGGACGACTTCGAGATGGCCAAGGACAAGATCATGATGGGCGCCGAGCGCAAATCGATGGTCATGTCCGAGGAAGAGAAAAGCGCAATACGGCCTACCACGAGTCCGGACACACGGTCGTCGCGAAGCTGTTGCCGAAGTCCGATCCGGTGCACAAGGTGACGATCATTCCGCGCGGGCGGGCGCTGGGCGTGACGATGCAGCTGCCCGAGGCCGACCGCTATTCCTTCGATCGCGACTACCTGCTGCAGCGCATCGCCGTGCTCTTCGGCGGCCGCATCTCCGAAGAAATCTTCATGCATCAGATGACGACCGGTGCGAGCAACGATTTCGAGCGCGCGACGCAGATGGCGCGCGACATGGTCACGCGCTACGGCATGTCCGACACGCTGGGTCCGATGGTCTACGCCGAGAACGAGGGCGAGGTGTTCCTCGGCCGCTCGATCGCGACGCAGAAGAACGTGTCCGAGGCGACGATGCAGAAGGTCGATCTCGAGATCCGGCGCATCATCGACGAGCAGTACGCGCTGGCGCGGAAGCTGATCGAAGACAACCGCGACAAGGTCGAGGCGATGGCCAAGGCGCTGCTCGAAGTCGAGACGCTCGACAGCGACCAGGTCGAGGACATCATGCAGGGCCGGCCGCCGCGTCCGCCCAAGCCGGCGGCAGCGAGCGCCGGCACGACGTTCGGTCCGGACACCGGTCCGGACGCCGCGCCTTCGGCCAATCCCGCCTGACGCTCATTTTCGTTCCCTAGAATTGCCGGAGCTCGCCACCCGGCACCTGATCTGCGGCCGGCACCGGATCGCGCTCGACCGGCCGCGCGTCATGGGCGTGCTCAACGTCACGCCCGACTCCTTTTACGACGGCGGCCGCTACGCCGACCGCCATCACGCGCTCGGTCACGCCCGCCGGATGCTCGAGGACGGCGCGGCGATCATCGACATCGGCGGCGAGTCGACCCGCCCGGGCTCTGCGCCCACGCCCGAATCGCAGGAGCTCGACCGCGTCGTGCCGCTGTTCGAAGCGCTGTTGGCGGAAAGCGATGCGCGCGGCGTCGCGCTGTCGGTCGATACGCGCAAGCCCGCGGTGATGCGCGCGGCGATCGCTGCCGGGGCCTCTATGGTGAACGACATCAATGCGCTGCGGGCCGAAGGCGCGATCGACGCGATCGCGAAAAGCGGTGCCGCGGTCTGCCTGATGCACATGCAGGGCGAGCCGCTGACGATGCAGAAGAGCGCCGTGTACGCCGATGATGTCGTTGCCGTCGTGACTGCCTTTCTCTCGGCGCGCGCGCAAGCCTGCGAGCGCGCCGGCGTCGCGCGCGGCCGCATCGCGATCGATCCCGGTTTCGGTTTCGGCAAGACGCTCGAGCACAATCTGGAGCTCTTGCGGCGCCTGCCCGAGGTCGTCGCGCTCGGCTACCCGGTCGTCGCGGGGCTGTCGCGCAAATCGACGATCGGCACGCTGACCGGACGCCAGGTCGAGGAGCGCGGCGCCGGCAGCCTGGCGGCGGCGCTGGCGGCGGTCGCCCGCGGCGCCTCGCTGGTGCGCGTGCACGATGTGCGCGAAACCGTCGATGCGCTGAAGGTCTGGCAAGCGGTGCAGCCAGGAGGACATGCTGACAGCGCAATCGGAAGCGCGTGAGTTCATAATGACGACCGTGAGAGCGCGACGATGAGCAAGAACTATTTCGGCACCGATGGCGTCCGCGGCCGTGTCGGCGACTCGCCGATCACGCCCGAGCTCGTGCTGCGTTTGGGCTACGCCGCGGGCCGCGTGTTCGCGGCCGAATCCGCGGCGCGGCCGGGCACGACGCCGGCGGTGCTGATCGGCAAGGACACGCGCATTTCCGGCTACCTGCTCGAGGCCGCGCTCGAGGCGGGGCTCTCCGCCGCCGGCGTCGACGTCTATCTGTCCGGACCGCTGCCGACGCCGGCGGTCGCCTACCTGACTCGCGCGCTGCGCCTGTCGGCGGGGATCGTGATCAGCGCCTCGCACAATCCGTTCGAGGATAACGGCATCAAGTTTTTCTCCGCCGGCGGTAGCAAGCTGCCCGATGCGGTCGAGCATGCGATCGAGCAGGGCATCGACAGTCCAATCGTTTGCGTCAAGTCGGCCGAGCTGGGCAAGGCGTTTCGCGTCAGCGACGCCGGCGGACGCTACATCGAGTTCTGCAAGAGCACGTTTCCGAACGATCTCGACCTCAAAGGTTTGAAGATCGTCGTCGACTGCGCGCACGGCGCCGGGTACCACGTCGCGCCGCCGGTGTTCCACGAGCTGGGCGCCGAGGTCGTGGCGATCGGTAACGAGCCGGACGGCGTCAACATCAATGCCGGCGTCGGCGCGACGCATCCGAAGCACGTTCAGGCCGCCGTGCTCGAGCACGGTGCCGATCTGGGCGTGGCGCTCGATGGCGACGGCGACCGGCTGATGATGGTCGACGCCGAAGGGCGCATCTACGACGGCGATCAGTTGCTCTACGTGATCGCGCTCGATTACTGGCGGCGCGGCGCGACCGCCGGGGGAGTTGTCGGCACGCTGATGAGCAATCTGGGATTCGAGCAGGCGCTCGACCGTCGCGGCATTCCGCTCAAGCGCAGCGCGGTCGGCGACCGCTATGTGCTGGAAATGATGAAGGACAAGGGGTGGCTGCTCGGTGGCGAGAATTCCGGGCACATCATCTGCCTCGACAAGCACACGACCGGCGATGCGATCGTCGCCGCGCTGGCGGTGATCCGCGCGCTGCGGGAGCAGCAGACGACGCTCGCCGCCGCGACCGCCGACGCGCCGCTTTTTCCGCAGCGTCTGATCAACGTGCCGATCCGCCGCGGCTTCGACTGGCGCGGCAGCGACGCGATCCGGCGCGCCGAGCGCGAAGCGATGGAGTCGCTCGACGGCTCGGGCCGGGTGCTGTTGCGCCCCTCCGGCACCGAGCCGGTGCTGCGCGTCATGGTCGAAGCGCGGGAAGCCGACGCCGCCGACCGCTGCGCCCGCGGCATCGCCGCCGCGGTGTCGGAGGCGGTCAACGCCGTCTGATCGACCTGCGTTGCCAAATGCCTGCAGCTGCTTAGCTCAGCAGTTCCCGGGCTAAGCAGGCGCGCACGCGCCGGTATAATCGGCGCATGGTTGCGCTCGTTAATCCCGCGCCGCAAGCCGCGTCCGACGACATCTGCGCGGGGCGCATCGCGCAGGCCGCGAGCGGCTACACCGCTGCCGAGCGCGCGGCGATCGAGGCGGCGTTCGAGCTTGCGCGCAAACGCTATGGCGATGCGCTCACCTCCGAAGGCGAGCGGTGGCTCTCGCGCGCGACGGGCACCGCGGCGATCGTCGCGGAGCTCAAGCTGGATGCCGAATCGGTGCGCGCGGCGCTGCTGATCGGCATCCCCGACGGCCAGGGCTTCGACGAGCAGGCGTTTGCCGCGGAGGCCGGCGACGACGTTGCCCGGCTGGTGGTCGGGGTCGCGCGCATGGGCGCGATCCGCGCCGCGCCGGGAAGCGAGGGCGGCGCGCGCAAGGAAGCGCGCGACGAGCAGGCCGAAAATCTGCGCAAGATGCTGCTGGCGATGGTCGGGGACATCCGCGTCGTGCTGGTGAAGCTCGCCGAGCGCACCCAGGCGATGCGCTATTGGGTTTCCGCGCCGGCTGACGCGCCGGACCCGCGCGGTTCGGCCGAGAAGCGCGAAGCGTATCGGGCCTCGCAGGCGCGCGAGACGCAGGACCTGTTCGCGCCGCTCGCCAACCGGCTCGGCGTCTGGCAGTTGAAGTGGGAGCTCGAGGACCTGACCTTGCGCGCACTCGAGCCCGACGCCTATCGCAGGATCGCCGCCGCGCTCGACGAGCGCCGCATCGACCGCCAGCGCTACATCGACCAGGCGGTGGCGGAAATCCGGCGCGAGCTCGCGGCCTCCGGCGTAAAGGCCGAAGTCACCGGCCGCCCGAAGCACATCACCAGCATCTGGAACAAGATGCGGCGCAAGCGGGTGGGCATCGACGCGCTGTACGACATTCGCGCGGTGCGCATCCTGGTCGACGACGTCAAGGACTGCTACACGGCGCTCGGCGTCGTGCACAACCTGTGGGCGCCGCTGCCGCAGGAATTCGACGACTACATCGCCAAACCCAAGGCCAACCGCTATCGCTCGCTGCACACCGCGGTCATCGGCCCCGACGGCAAGCCGCTGGAAGTGCAGATACGCACGCACGAGATGCACCGGCATTCGGAGTACGGTGTGGCGTCGCACTGGCGCTACAAGGAGGGAGGCGGTGGCGGTGCGCAGCGCGATCCCGGTTACGACGAAAAGATCGCGTGGCTGCGCCAGGTCCTGGACTGGAAGGACGCGGTCGCGGATGCCGGCGAATGGCTGCAGCAGTTCAAGTCGACGCTTTTCACCGACACGATCTACGTGCTGACGCCGCAGGGCAAGGTGGTCGATCTGCCGCGTGGCGCGACGCCGGTCGACTTCGCCTACGCGGTGCACACCAGCCTCGGCCACCGCTGCCGCGGCGCGCGGGTCGACGGCGCGATGGTGCCGCTCAACTACGCGCTGCAGAACGGGCAGCGGATCGAGATCGTCGCGGCGAAGCAGGGCGGGCCGTCGCTCGACTGGCTGAACGCCGACCTGGGCTACGTGCAAAGCCACCGCGCGCGCGCCAAGGTGCGGCAATGGTTCAAGGCCCAGCAACTCGAGGCGACGATCGCGCAGGGCCGCGAAGTGGTCGAGCGCGAGCTGCATCGCGCCGGCAGGACGGCGCTCAAGCTCGAAGCGGTCGCCGCGCAGGCGGGATTCGACAAGCTCGACGAATTCTTCGCCGCGGTGTCGCGCGCCGAGCTCAATACGCGGGCCCTGCAGCAGGCGATCCAGGCGGTCGCCAAGCCGCACGAAGCGCCGGTCGCGCCGTCCGGCGACGACGCGCTGCTTCCTCGCGCGAGCAAGGCCGCCGGCGCCGGCAGCGGCATCCTGATCGTCGGCGTCGACCGGCTGTTGACGGGGCTCGCGCGCTGCTGCAAGCCGGCGCCGCCCGATCTTATCGTCGGCTTTGTCACGCGCGGCAAAGGCATATCGATCCACCGCCGCAACTGCAGCAACGTCGAGCGCATGCAGGAAAGGCATCGCGAGCGCCTGGTCACCGCGGAGTGGGGCACGCCGCGCGACGAGGTTTTCCCGGTCGACGTCGTCGTCGAAGCGATGGACCGCCAGGCGCTGCTGCGCGACGTCAGCGAAGTGTTTTCACGCGAAAAGATCAATGTGACGGCGGTCAAGACGCTGACGCGGAATCTTCAGGCCAAGATGTCGTTCACCCTGGAGGTCAGAAGTCTCGAGCAGTTGAAGCAGGCGCTGAGGCTGGTCCAGGACGTGCCGGGCGTGCTTTCGGCCGGCCGCCGCTGACGCCGCTTACGTCGGGTAGTGCCTCTCAGACCGCGGGGCAGGTCCGCGCGCTCTTGGAAAATGTATTGTTATTCAATTACTTAAACATCCATTGGGCGCGCCTATCGCCCGGATTTGAAAAGGTGATTTGAATAGGGAGTCAGGAATCCCCATAATTCCATTGTGCGGTGCACAATCGGTGCGCCGACCCGCTAACCCTCACGAGAGGCGAAGGACAAGGCAATGGAATCAAAGGGATATGACAGGAGAGACCGCAGTTTGGTCGGGATGCTGGCCGGACTGACTTACGGCATCATCAAGCACGCTGACCGGGAGCACGCTGCGCCGGCCGAGCCACGGCGGGGCTTCCTCGACTGGCTGGACACCTGGTTCTGGAAGCAGGAAGTCAAGAGCCGCGAGGCCTTTCTGGCCAAGTCCACCGACATCGTCGAGCTCGAGCAACGGATGCGCTGGCTGGAGCACGGGCGCTGCTAGCGCTCACTCCCTCCATCGAGCGACGGGCGCGAAACCAGGCTCGCTAGATCAGCCCCTCGAGCAGCTGCACGTCGACCGTCTCGCCTGCGGCCACGTTGCCGGTGTCGCTGCCGAGAATGATGAAGCAGTTGGCCTGCGACATCGATGACAGGATGCCCGAGCCCTGGTCGCCGGTCGTGCGCACCGTCCAGCCGCCGGCGCCGTCCGGTGACAGGATGCCGCGCTGGAATTCGGTGCGGCCCGGCGCCTTCTTGATCGGCGCCGACAGCGGCACACGGAAGGTCGGCAGCGGCTTGACGTCGCGCTCGCCCTGCAGGATGCGCAGCGCGTCACGCACGAACTGGTAGAAGGTCACCATCACCGACACCGGGTTGCCGGGCAGGCCGAAGAAATGCGCGCCGCCGAGCTTGCCGTAGGCAAGCGGCCGCCCGGGTTTCATCGCGATTTTCCAGAACAGCACTTCGCCCAGCTTGTCGAGCAATTGCTTGACGTAGTCGGCTTCGCCGACCGACACGCCGCCCGAGGTAATGACGACGTCGGCCGATTGCGCGGCGGAGGAAAAGGCGCGTTCGAGCTTGTCCGGCGCGTCCTCGACCACGCCCATGTCGAGGACTTCGCAGTTGAGCCGGGTCAGCATGCCGTGCAAGCGTATAGCGATTGCTGTCGTAGATCTCGCCGGCGGCGAGCGGCGTCCCGATCGACTTCAGTTCGTCGCCGGTCGAAAAGAACGCGACACGAAGCTTCCGGTAGACGCTGACTTCGCCCAAGCCCAGCGAGGCGATCATGCCTAGCTCCGCCGGATTGACCCGCTGTCCGGCGCGGAAGACGAGCTGGCCCGCCTTCAGGTCTTCGCCGGCGAAACGCCGGTTCGTTCCGGCCTTGGTCAGCGCGCCCGGCGCGACGCGCACGCCGCTCGCGTCTTCGCTCGCGCGCTCCTGCATGACCACACTGTCCGCACCTTGCGGCATCACGCCGCCAGTGAATATGCGCACGCATTCGCCGGCGGCGATCGTACCCGGCCACGGCTTGCCGGCGAACGACTCGCCGACGCGCTTCAACACCGTGTCGCCATCGGGCTTGAGATCGGCGAAACGCACCGCGTAGCCGTCCATCGCCGAGTTGTCGTGGCCCGGCACCGCGATCGGCGATACCACGTCGGTCGCGAGCACGCGGCCGAGCGCGCTTCGCACGTGGACGCGCTCGACAGCGCCGACAGGCGTCAGGAACGTGCGGATCAGCTCGCGCGCCTTCGCCACCGGCATCGAGTTCGGATCGTAGTCGTCGGCGCAGGACGCTTCGCGCAGCGTCTTCGGCGTTGCGGTCATCGTGTCATCCATGGGTGGCTTGCCGCAGCTCGTCGGCGGTGTTGATGTTGCGGAAGGCGTCGGCCTCGTCGTCGAAGGCGACCTCGACGATCCGGAGCGTCGCGTACCAGGCGTCGATCTTGCGCCCGCCGCCTTCGAGGAACTGCGTCAGATGCGGCAGCACCGCGCGCCGTACCAGGGCGAACACCGGATGCGGCTGGTCGAACGTGCGCGCGACGGCGAGTTCCGACCCTTTCGCTTCGAGCGCCGCCGCGAGTCGCGCCACCAGGTCGTGTGGCAGGAACGGCGAATCGCAGGGCACGGTCGCGACCAGCGCGTGGCTCGCGTTCGCGAGCCCGACCTGCAGGCCGGCGAGCGGGCCCGCGAAGCCGCCGATCGTGTCCGGAATGACGCGGTGGCCGAACGCCGCGTATTCGGCCGTATGCTGATTGGCGTTGATCAGAATGTCGTCGACCTGCGGCGCCAGGCGCTCGATGACATGCGCGACCATCGGCCGTCCGGCGAGCGGCACCAGGCCCTTGTCGACGGTGCCCATGCGCCGGCCCTGACCGCCGGCCAGCACCAGGCCGGTGATCGCCGGTGCCGGCATGCGATGGTCGGACGTGCGCAATGGGACGATCACGCGTCGGCGCGGAAGCGCTCGCCGCCGGTGAACAGCAGGAAGTGCTTGTTGGTGGCGCGGCCGATCATCGTGATGCCGACCTTCTGCGCGATCTCGTAGCCCATCTGTGTCAGGCCCGAGCGCGACACCAGGAACGGGATGCCCATCTGCGCGGCCTTGATGACCATTTCGGACGTGAGCCGGCCCGTGGTGTAGAAAATCTTGTCTCCGCCGTCGACCCGGTCCAGCCACATCCGCCCGGCGATCGCATCGACCGCGTTGTGGCGGCCGACGTCCTCGACGAAATAGAGGATCTCGCTTGGCGCCTCGCACCCGTTTGGGTTGTTGGTCGCGAGCGCGCAGCCGTGTACGGCGCCGGCCTGCTTGTAGATCGTCTCGTGCACGCGGACGCGGTCGAGCAGCGCGTAGAGCGTACTGCGCGAAAGCGACGCGTCGGCGGGCAGACGGACCGAGTCGATTTCTTCCATCAGATCGCCGAACACCGTTCCCTGGCCGCAGCCGCTGGTCGTCGTCCGCTTGCCGAGCTTGGCATCGAGATCCTTGAGGCCGCTTCGCGTGTTGATGACCACGGCGTTGACGTCCCAGTCGACCTGCACCGACACGATGTCTTCGACGCGGTCGAGCAGCCGCTGGTTGCGCAGGTAGCCGATCGCCAGCGCCTCGGGCGCCGCGCCCAGCGTCATCAAGGTCAGGATCTCGCGCTTGTCGACATAGAGCGTCAGCGGATGCTCGCCGGCGATCGGCGTATCGCGGATCGCGCCGTTTTCGTCGACCGCGGGCACGTTGAAGGTCGACGGCCGCGCCGCGTCGGACAATAGCGGCCGGTACGGCTCGTTCGGAGCGTTCATCGATCCTCCGGCTTGACGGCGCGGCGGAGCCACGTCATCAGCGGCAGGAGATCGCGAAAGTAGCGGCTGAGGTCGGCGGCCAGGTCCTTCGGCTGCCGCTTCTTGATGTCGACTTCGATCATGCCGAAATAGTGCCTCAATTTGATGGCGTCGATGTGGGGGATGTCGGCGGCGAATCCCTTCGGCGGCCGCTTGAGCGCGTCTTCGTCCGAGAGGCCGCCATAGGTCTTGGCGAAGCGCGGCTCGCGCAGCATCCTGGTGAGGCTCGCCGGCCTGGCCGCGATATGGCGGCGGATGTTGATGAGCATCGCGGGTTGCGGCCGGTAGATGCCGCCGCCGGCCAGCAGGATACCCTGGTGGTCGATGTGGAAGTAGTAGCCGGGCGCGAGCCCGCGCTTGGCGCGATCGTTCAGCGCCGCGCTGAAGTGGGTCTTGTACGGCGTGCGGTCCTTGGAAAAACGCGTGTCGCGATAGATGCGGAACATCGCCTTTTTGGGATCCACGGGCCCCAGCGCGCGGTCGAATTTCGCCACCCGTCCGGCGACGTCGCCGACCAGCGCCTGGAACTCCTCGCGCAGCACATCGTAGGCCGGCTTGTTCCACGCGAACCACGGCCGGTTGTTGTTTTGCTCGAGCCCCTGCAGGAATTCGATCAGCGCGTTGATATGCATGCGTGTCGCGGTTTCGAGCGGGCACCGCTCAGCCGCCGATGTAGCTCATCTCGATCTTGGGCAGCGCGCGCGTGTTTTCCGAGCGGATTTCCGAATAGCGGTCGGCACGGCGCGACCAGATCGCGGCGACGTGATTGCCGATCTCGTCGTCGGCCGCGCCGCCGCGCACGAGGGCGCGCAGGTCGAAGCCCTCGGTCGCGAACAGGCACGTGTAGAGCTTGCCGTCGGTGGCGAGCCGCGCCCGCGTGCAATCGTGGCAGAAGGCCTGCGTCACCGAGGAGATGACGACCGATCTCGCCGCTGCCGTCGCGGTAGCGCCAGCGCGCCGCGACCTCGCCGGCATAGTTCGGATCGATCGGCTCCAGCGGCAGCTCGCGCGAGATGATGTCGATCACCTCGGCCGACGGAACGACGTCGTCCATCCGCCAGCCGTTGGTGTGACCGACGTCCATGTACTCGATGAAGCGCAGGATGTGGCCGCTGCCGCGGAAATGCCGCGCCATCGGCAGGATCTCCTGCTCGTTCATGCCGCGCTTGACGACCATGTTGACCTTGATCGGCGCGAGGCCTGCGTCGGCCGCGGCATCGATGCCCTCGAGCACGCGCCCGACCGCGAAATCGACGTCGTTCATCGCGCGGAACACCGCGTCGTCCAGCGCGTCCAGGCTGACGGTGACGCGGGTCAATCCGGCGGCGCGAAGGTCGCGGGCCTTTTTGGCCAGCAGCGCGCCGTTGGTCGTCAGTGTCAGATCGAGCCCGCCGATGTCGGCCAGCATCGCTACCAGCCGCTCGAGATGCTTGCGCAGCAGCGGCTCACCGCCGGTCAGACGGATTTTCTCGACGCCGTGCGCCTTGAAGATGCGGGCGAGCCGCGCGATCTCTTCGAAAGTCAGCAGCTCGGCATGCGGCAGAAACGGATAGTCGTGGCCGAAGACGTCCTTCGGCATGCAGTAGACGCAGCGAAAATTGCAGCGGTCGGTCACGGAAATGCGCAGGTCGCGCAACATGCGGCCGCGCGTGTCGGCGAGCATGCCGGTCGGCGTGACGGCGGGCGCGACGAGCGAACGGCCAAGCGCGCGGGCATCGGTCAAGGGAATAATTCTGGCCATGAAAAGGGGTTTGCGCTGCGATCGACGATGGTAGCAGACGGCGCGCGCCGGTGCACGAGAGGGGTATGATTGCACGTCACACGAATCGTGCTGCGAATCCGGAAAAAGCCATGTCAGCGTTGCGGTTTCCCGTTGCCGTCGTCATCGAACGAATCCCGCTCGCCAACCGCTGGGTGAGCGAAAAATGGCAGGTCGGCGCCGTCGAGCGCGATGACAGTCCGCTCGAAGTCGCGGTCAGGATTTCGGACGACGCGAGCGGCACGCGCTGGCGCTTCACCGGATTCCGCATCGAGTTGCACGCGTCCGAAAGCGAAGGCTATTTTCTGAATATCACCGCCCCCGAACCGAAGATTTTCGTGATGTGGCGCATGCTCGACCGGGACCGTGTCGGCCCCGACGGGTTGTCGGCGAGGCCCGAACTGGTGACGGTGAGCTACAACGAGGCGGCACGATTGATGGACGGCGGCGAGACGGTCGACGCGGTGCCGTTGCTGCCCGAAGTGCTGGCATGGATGGAGCCGTTTGTCGCGGCCAACTACAAGCCCGAGCCGAAGCGCAAGGTCCGGCGCAACGAGCTCTACGAGCGCGACGACAAGCACCACGATGGCCGCGAGCACAAGGTTTCCGACGTGCCGGGCGAGCCCGCCAAGTGAACGACAAGCCGGATCTCGTCGCAACCAGCGGATCGCCTGTCGCTCAAGCGCTGGTCGCGCCGCAAGCTGGAAGCGGCGCGAGCGCAGACCGCGCCGTCGCGCGAGCCTGCTCCTGCCCCGGCCGCGCCCGGCAGCGCAGGCGACGCAGCCGGCCGAGCCCGTCGCGCCGGATGCGATCCCGCCGCTGCCGCCGATCGAGTCGCTGACCATCGATTCGGAGTTCGCCGCGTTCTTCAAGCCGGACGTCCCCGAAGCGACCAAGCGCGCCGCGCTGAAGCAGCTCTTCCGCGACCCGCGCTTCAATGTGATGGACGGCCTCGATGTCTACATCGACGATTACACCCAACCCGATCCGATTCCGGCCGAGATGATGAAGCAGCTGCTGCACTCGCGGCACACCTTCAACCCGCCGAAGACCGAAGTCAACGCCGAAGGCCATGTCGTGGACGTGGTCGAACAAGTAGAGGAGGCCAAGCCGGAAGAGCCGGAAGCGGTCGCCGCGATTGCGACCTCCGACGGCATCGGCGAGGTAGCACCGGGACCTCTGCCGGGCGCAGCCGACGAATCGGCCGAACCGGTCACCATCCGCGCAAACCGACCCGCCCGGCGACACCAAATCATGAGCGCCGCCGACAAGACGCTTCACGTCTGCAGCTGCAACGGCACGATGCCGCTCGATGGCGAGGCGCTCGCGCGCGCCCTCGATCTCGCCGGCCCGCTGCCGCTGCACACCGAGCTCTGCCAGAAGGAGCTCGCGCGCTTCGCCGACCGTGCCGGAGGCGACGTGCTGGTCGCCTGCACGCAGGAGGCGAGGCTGTTCGGCGACGTGGCCGAGGAGTCGGGCAAGACGCAGACGATCCGCTTCGTGAACATCCGCGAGAACGCGGGCTGGTCGTCCGAAGCGCGCGCCGCGACGCCCAAGATCGCGGCATTGCTGGCGATGGCTTCTTTGCCCGAGCCGCAGCCGGTGCCGCGGGTCGCCTTCAAGTCGGAGGGACGGCTGCTGATCGTCGGACAGGCGGACGCCGCGCTGTACTGGGCCGAGGCGCTGAAGGACCAGCTTGGGGTCACCGTGCTGATCACCGGCCGCGCAGTCGGCCACGAGTTGCCGCCCGAGCGCGCCTATCCGGTGGGCTCGGGCAAGCTCACCCGCCTTTCCGGATGGCTCGGCGCGTTCGAGGCCGAATGGGCGCAGGAAAATCCGATCGACCTGGATCTGTGCACGCGCTGCAACGCGTGCCTGCGTGCGTGCCCCGAGCAGGCGATCGACGGCAGCTACCAGATCGACCTCGACCGCTGCCGCGACCATCGCCAATGCGTGATCGCCTGCGGCGCCATCGGCGCAATCGACTTCGATCGCACCGCGGCGCAATCGGCGCGGCAGGAGTCGTTCGATCTGGTGCTCGATCTGCAACGCGAGCCGGCGTTTGCGATGCACCAGCCGCCGCAGGGCTACTGGCATCCGGGCGCGGATCCGGCCGCGCAGGCGACGGCGATCGTCGACCTGCTCGGCGCCGTCGGCGATTTCGAGAAGCCGAAATACTTCGCGTACAAGGCGTCGATCTGCGCGCACAGCCGCTCGCAACAGCCCGGCTGCAATCAGTGCATCGACGTCTGCTCGACGCGAGGCGATCCGCGCCGACGGCGACCATGTCACGGTCGAGCCGCACCTGTGCATGGGTTGCGGCGCCTGCACGACCGTCTGCCCTTCCGGCGCGCTGACCTACGCGTATCCGGGTGTGCCCGATCTGGGCGCGCGGGTGCGCACGCTGCTCGCGACCTACGCGCAGGGCCGGCGGACGCGACGCCTGCCTGCTGTTCCACGACGCGGCCGGCGCCGAAGTGATTCAACGGCTTGGCCGCCGCGGCAAAGGCCTGCCGGCGCGGGTGATTCCCGTCGAGCTGCACCACATGGCGGCTGCCGGCCTCGACGTCTGGCTGGGCGCGCTCGCCTACGGCGCGAGCGAGCGTCGCCGTGCTCGCCACCGGCGCCGAGGCGCCGCAATATCCGGAAGCGATCGAGCGGCAGATGGGCTATCGCCGACACGATCGCGCAGGCGCTGGGTTACCAGGGCCGCCACTTCCATCTCCTGCGCGCCGACGGATGCTGCCTCGCTGGAGGCGGCCGTCTGGGCTCTGCAACCGGCGCTTGCGGTGCCGTGCGCCGGCGACATTCCACTGGTCGGCGGACAAGCGCACGACCGCCGCATTCGCGATCGAGCACCTGCAGGCGCATGCGCCGACGCCGCAGGTCGCGATCTCGCTGTCCGCCGGCGCGCCGTTCGGCACCATCGCCGTCAATCGCGACACCTGCACGTTGTGCCTGGCGTGCGTCGGCGCCTGTCCGGAAGGCGCGATCCTCGACCACGCGCAATCCGAGGTTCCGCAGCTGCGCTTTATCGAGTCCAAATGCGTGCAGTGCGGCCTGTGCGAGGCGACCTGCCCGGAGGATGCGATCACGCTGACGCCGCGGCTGTCGCTCGCCGCCGAAGCGAAAGAGCCGCGCGTGCTGAACGAAGCCTCGATCTTCAAGTGCATACGCTGCGGCAAGGCGCTCGGCACCGACAAGATGATCGGCAACATGCTGGCGAAGCTCGCCGGGCACTCGATGTTCGCCGCGCCGGGATCGCTCGACCGGCTGCAAGATGTGCGCCGACTGTCGCGTGATCGACATGATGCACAAGGAGTTGAACGTTCCGGTTCCGGCCGGCAACGGAACGCCGGGGTCGGGCCCGCAATGAGCGGCCGGCATTCGCCTTCGCGCTGAGCGGTTCAGGAATGGAACCTTCGCCGGCCGTGTTCACTCCCAGCATCGAGCCGGAAGATCAGGCGCGCGCCGATTTCTATGCTTTGCTGGCGCGGCTCTACGCCGCCGAACCCGACGCGGCACTGCTTAAGTCGATCGCCGCGGCCGATGCGCTGCAAGTCGACGACGGCAATGTCGAAGGCGAGACCCTGGCGGAGGCGTGGCGGATGCTGATCGCGGCCAGCGCGGTGATGGATGCGGAAGCCGCGGCCACCGAGTATTCGGACCTCTTCGTCGGCGTCGGCGCGAGCGAAGTGAGCCCTCATGCGTCGGCGTACGAAAAGGTGCCCGGCCGCCAGCCGCTGGTCGAGATCCGCGCCGCGCTCGCCCGCCTGGGATTGTCCCGGCAAGCGGGCAATGCGCTCTACGAGGACCACCTGGCCGCGGTCTTCGCCACCATGCGCGTATTGATCACCGGCGCCGGCGCGCCGGGGTCGTTCGGCTTCGACGACCAGCGGGAATTTTTCGCCGCACACGTCGATCCATGGGCCGACTCATGTTGCGATGCAATAAAAGGGCGCTCTATTGCCAATTACTACAAACGCGTTGCACAATTCACCAAAGCGTTCATGGCGATCGAACGTGACTCGTTTGCCATAGGCTAGTCATTGCGCCCCCATTCACGTCACGAGTCTTTTTTGCGAGGCAGCCATGCGGAAAACGCAGCGTAGCGATCGTCCCCACCCGGCCTCACCCGCGAGCTCCTCCGCCGGCGGTACCAATCTCAAAAGACGCGGTTTCCTGCTGACGCTCGGCGTCGGCGGCGCGGGCGCTGCGGCGCTCGCCGCTCGCTCGATGACCGGCGCCGTGGTCGACACCGAGCCGGCCGCCGCGACCCCGACAGACGGCAAGGGCTACGCGGTCACCGAACACGTACGGCGCTATTACCGGACGATGAAAGTCTAGTAGGAGGAGGACGGATCATGCTGCTGACCAAAATACACGATGGTGCTTCCGACGCCGCCAGCGCAGCTCGTCCACGTTTCCGCCGCATCGCGGGGGCTCGACTCCCGACGATGGACAGGCGGGCGTTTTTGAAGCGTTCGGGCCTCGTCGCAGGGGCCGGGGCGTTCGCAAGCCAGATCCCGTTCAACCTGATCGGCAAGGCCGATGCCGCCGCCGACAGCTATGCGAAAAAGGTGGAGGTCAAGCGCACCGTATGCACGCACTGCTCGGTCGGCTGCTCGATCGACGCGATCGTCGAGAACGGCGTCTGGATCCGGCAGGAGCCGGTGTTCGACTCGCCGCTGAACCTCGGCGCGCATTGCGCCAAGGGCGCGTCGATCCGCGACCACGGCATGCACGAGAACTCGCACCGGCTGAAGTCGCCGATGAAGCTGGTCGACGGCAAGTGGCAGAAGATCGTCGTGGGACCAGGCGATCAACGAGGTCGGCGACAGGCTGCTGGCGATCCGCAAGGAATCGGGCCCCGACGCGGTGTTCTGGGTCGGCTCGTCCAAGCACAGCAACGAGCAGACGCTACCTGATGCGCAAGTTCGTGTCGTTCTTCGGCACGAACAACATGGACCACCAGGCGCGCATCTGCCACTCGACGACAGTTGCCGGCGTGGCCAACACCTGGGGCTACGGCGCGATGACCAACTCGTACAACGACATGCAGAACACCAAGTGCGCGCTCTACATCGGCTCGAACGCGGCCGAAGCGCACCCGGTGTCGCTGCTGCACATGCTGCACGCGAAGGAAACCGGCGCCCGCATGATCGTTGTCGATCCGCGCTTCACGCGCACCGCCGCCAAGGCCGACGTCTACGTCCGCATCCGCTCCGGCACCGACATCGCGTTTCTGTTCGGCGTGCTGCACCACATCTTCAAGAACGGCTGGGAGGACAAGCAGTACATCCACGACCGCGTCTACGGCATGGACAAGGTGCGCGACGAGGTGATGACCAAGTGGACGCCGGACAAGGTGACCGAAGTCACCGGCGTGCCCGAGGCGCAGGTGTACCAGGTGGCCGAGATGATGGCCAAGAACCGGCCCTCGACATTGGTCTGGTGCATGGGTCAGACGCAGCACTCGATCGGCAACGCGATCGTGCGCGCCTCGTGCATCGTGCAGCTCGCGCTGGGCAACATCGGCGTCTCCGGCGGCGGCGCGAACATCTTCCGCGGCCACGACAACGTGCAGGGCGCGACCGACATCGGCCCGAATCCCGACTCGCTGCCCGGCTACTACGGCCTGGCCGCCGGCTCGTGGAAGCATTTCGCCGCGGTCTGGGGCGTCGACTACGAGTGGATCAAGAAGCAGTTCGCCTCGCAGGCGATGATGGAAAAGCCCGGCATGACGGTGTCGCGCTGGATCGACGGCGTGCTGGAGAAGAACGAGCTGATCGACCAGGACAACAACCTGCGCGCGATCGTCTTCTGGGGCCACGCGCCGAACAGCCAGACGCGCGGCAAGGAAATGATCGAGGCGATGAAAAAGCTCGACACGATCGTGGTCGTCGACCCGTACCCGTCGGCGACGGCGGCGATGGCGGCGATGGTGCGCAAGGACGGCGTGTACCTGCTGCCGGCGGCGACGCAGCTCGAGACCTCCGGGTTCGGTCACCGCGTCGAACCGGTCGCTGCAGTGGCGCGAGAAGGTGATCGAGCCGATGTTCGAGTCGCAAGCCCGACCAGACGATCATGATGGCGTTCGCCAAGAAGTTCGGCTACGGCGACCAGCTGGTCGGCAAGCAGGCGGATGGCACGACCAAGATCAAGGTCGTCAAGGACAAGGACGGCTGGGACGAGCCCGAGCCCGAGTCGATGCTGCGCGAGATCAACCGCGGCATGTGGACGATCGGCTACACCGGCCAGTCGCCCGAGCGGCTGAAGCTGCACATGAAGAACCAGGCGACGTTCGACGTGAAGACCTTGCGCGCCAAGGGCGGACCGTGCGACGGCGACTACTACGGCCTGCCGTGGCCGTGCTACGGCACGCCCGAGATCAAGCATCCGGGCTCGCCGAACCTGTACGACGAATCGCGCACGATGATGGACGGCGGCGGCTGCTTCCGCGCCAACTTCGGCGTCGAGCGCGACGGCGTGAATCTCCTGGCCGAGGACGGCTCGTATCCGAAGGGCTCCGAGCTCACCACCGGCTATCCGGAGTTCGACCACGTGCTGATGAAGAAGCTCGGCTGGTGGGACGACCTGACCGACGTGGAGAAGAAGGCGGCCGAGGGCAAGAACTGGAAGACCGACCTGTCGGGCGGCATCCAGCGCGTCACGATGAAGCACGGCGTGCACTTCTGGGGCAACGCCAAGGCGCGCGCGATCGTGTGGAACTTCCCCGACGGCATTCCGCAGCACCGCGAGCCGCTGTACTCGCCGCGCCCCGACCTGGTCGAGAAATATCCGACCCACGACGACAAGAAGGCGTTCTGGCGGCTGCCGACGCTGTTCAAGTCGGTGCAGCAGAAGAACGTGCAGGACAAGGTCGCCAAGAACTTCCCGCTGGTGCTGACCTCGGGCCGGCTGGTCGAGTACGAAGGCGGCGGCGAGGAGACGCGGTCGAACCCGTGGCTCGCCGAGCTGCAGCAGGAGAACTTCGTCGAGATCAACCCGAAGGACGCCAACGACCGCGGCGTCAAGGACGGCGAATACGTGTGGGTCAAGACCCCGACCGGCGCGCAGCTCAAGGTCAAGGCGCAGGTCACCGAACGAGTCGGCCCGGGAACGACGTTCATCCCGTTCCATTTTTCCGGCTGGTGGATGGGCAAGGACATGCTCGAGTTCTATCCCGAGGGCGCGGCCCCGATCGTGCGCGGCGAGGCGGTCAACACCGCGACGACCTACGGCTACGATTCGGTGACGATGATGCAGGAAACCAAGACGACGCTCTGCCAGGTCGCCAAGGTCTGACCACAGGCGACCTGACCTGCAAGCGAGAGGAACCAGACTATGGCCCGAATGAAATTTCTCTGCGACGCCGAACGCTGCATCGAATGCAACGGCTGCGTGACCGCGTGCAAGCAGGAGCACGACGTGCCCTGGGGCGTCAACCGCCGTCGCGTCGTGACGATCAACGACGGCGTGCCCGGCGAGCGCTCGATGTCGGTGGCGTGCATGCACTGCTCGGACGCGCCCTGCATGGCGGTCTGCCCGGTCGACTGCTTCTACAAGACGACCGAAGGCGTCGTGCTGCACGACAAGGACCTGTGCATCGGCTGCGGCTACTGCTTCTACGCCTGCCCGTTCGGCGCGCCGCAGTTTCCGCAGACGGGCGCCTTCGGCGTGCGCGGCAAGATGGACAAGTGCACGTTCTGCGCCGGCGGACCCGAGCCCGACGGCTCGCCCGAGGAGTTCGCCAAGTACGGGCGCAACCGCCTGTCCGAAGGCAAGCTGCCCGGCGTGCGCGGAAATGTGCTCGACCAAGGCGCTGATCGCCGGCGATGCCGACGTGCTTTCCGGCATCTACCGCGACCGCGTCACCATCCGCGCCGCGCGCGGCACGCTGGGCGGACCGCCGTGGGGATGGGACGCCGCGTACGGTCCGGGCGACAAGACCGCGGCTCAGCCGCCGGCGCAACAACCGCAGCCGGCCGCCCCGGCGACCAAGTCATGAGCCGCGCCGCGCTGATCGGCCTGATCGCTAGCCGCGGTTCTCGCGCTCGCGGCCTGTGGCGAGCGGCCGCAGGTCGTCAACTACAAGCAGGGCAAGTACGCCGGCAAGCCCGACACGCCCGCCTACCAGAACGCCCCGTACAACGGCGACCGGGCGGCCTGGGAGCGTGCGCTCGCGACGCGCGCCCAGGCGCAGAACGAGTACCAGCGGATCAAATAGGAGTCGCCATGCGGCAGGTCTTCGGAGCGCGCGTTGCCGGCGCGCTGTTGTTCGCATTCTGTGCGGCCGTCGCCGCCGTCGCGCTCGCGCAGCAGATTGCGACGCCGGCGCCGACGCCGGAAAACACCGGCGCCGGACCGCAGGTCCAACGCCAGGTCGAGCAGCCGCTGAACAGCGCGCCGGTATGGCGCGAGGTCCGCTCCGGCGGCCCGCAGGTGACGACGGTGCGCGGCCGCGAAACCAACGTACTGATCCAGGCCGGCGGACAAACATGGCGGAGCCTGCGCAACAGCGACATCGCCGTTTACGGCGGCTGGGCGCTGGTCGTGCTTTTCCTGGGCATCGTCACCTTCTACATGATCAAGGGGACGATGCAGCTGCATCAGCCGCCGACCGGTCGCACGATCATGCGCTTCACCTGGCTCGACCGCGTGATCCACTGGTCGACGGCGATCACCTTTTCGACCCTGGCGATCACGGGCCTGATCATGCTGTTCGGCAAGACGGTGCTGCTGCCGATACTGGGCTATACGCTGTTCTCGTGGCTGGCGGTCCTGGCCAAGAACCTGCATAACTTCGTCGGGCCGCTGTTCGCCGTCTGCATCATTTTCCTGTTCGCCAACTTCGTGCGCGACAACTTCCCGCAGCCGGGCGACGGCCTGTGGATCCGCCGCTTCGGCGGGTTGTTCTCGGGCCGCGACACGCCGTCGTACAAGTTCAACGCCGGCGAGAAGCTCTGGTTCTGGGGCGGCGCGATCGTGCTCGGCATCCTGGTGAGCATCACCGGATTCATCCTCGATTTCCCGAACTTCGACCAGACGCGACAGACGATGCAGATCTCGCATGTGCTGCATTCGAGCGGCGCGATCCTGTTCATGCTCGGTAGCCTCGGCCACATCTACATGGGCACGCTCGGCATGGCCGGCGCGTACGACGCGATGCGCACCGGCTACGTCGACGAGGAATGGGCGCGCGAGCACCACGAATACTGGTACAACGAGATCAAGTCGGGCAAGGCGCGCACCGGCACGCCGACCCCGGGCCCGACCGCACGTCCCAGGGCAGCCTAAGGCCGTTCAAAGTTTAGCCAAGGAGACACCGATGACGACGACATTGCGCGCATTGATCGCCGCCGGCGTGGTGGTCGCGAGCTTCAGCCTGGCCGTGGCCAAGCTGCCGCCGCCGCCTTCGGACGAAGCGTCGAAGGCCGCCGCCGAGCAGAAAAAGGAGAAGGACGCGGCTGCTGCGGAAAAAGACAAGGCGGATCTCGCCAAGGCGCAGGATCGCGTTGCGGCGAAATACATCGCAGAGCAGAGAGCCAAGGGCAAGACCGTGACGCCGCAAGTGGGCGCGACGCCGGCGCCGGACAACGGCAAGAAGAAGTAAGCGCGACGTTCGATGCGCGAAAACGGGGCCGCGGCCCCGTTTTTCATTTGGGGCGGCCTGCTTGACGCAAGGGCGGGCCCGATAAACGCTTGGGCTGACCCAGGGTCCAAGCGCAAGAAATGTCTCGCCGCAAACCACATGCATTGCTGTCGTCGGTACGAAGCGATTTGCCGGAAAGCGTGATCTTCGTCGGGCAGCTCACGCGGATCGTATCGCACTCGCGCACCCTATCCAGTCTCACGCTGGTCGGCGCGCTCATGCTCGCGTTGTGGAGCGGGATGCGGGCGATACGCCGCCTGATCGGTGCACTGAACCTGATTTATGAGGAGAAGAAGCGGCTTTCTGGCATCTGCAGTCGCTCGCGCTCCTCTTCACGTGCTTTGGCGGCGTCTTCCTGCTGATCGTATTCGGCACGATCCGGGCCTTTCCGCTCCGGGCGCACGGCAGCGCATTCACCGGATTCAATCCGCTGATCGGCTCGTCATTTTCTTTTTCTGGTCTTATGTCACGGTCCTCACCGTTTTGCTCGGCGCACAGGTCAATGCGGAAATAGAGCGCGAAACCGAGGCCGTCGGCCAGGCGAAGCCCGTGCGCGAAGCGACGGTTCCGGCGATGGATACACCGCATGCAAGCCGGCGCAGCGGACGGCGGGCGGCCCGGGGTGCCGGGTCGGGACGGAAGCGATAGCGCGCACGCCGGCACGATCCTGCCGCTGACACCGGCGCAGTGATAGCGAGCGCTGCATACGATACAAGTGTTTGCGCCGTCTTTATGAGTAACGACATTGCGCGGCATTGACCGCACGCATGTCCGGGTTATTTGCGGGACCTGAAAAGTCCCACATTCGATGTCCGCTCCGATGAACTTTTGTAGGACAGCGCAAGCCGCACCTTGCCCTACACGTTTTGCGTTGCATCATATTTTTCTGCGAACACGCTCAACTTTTCGGTTGCGCGAAATCGCCGTTTGCGCGTATCGTTCGCCACCGGCTCCAGCGAACCTCGCCGGATGCAATTCATCTGATCGCTGCTCGCGCCGAAAATCATTCGGCGCGGCGCAAAGGGGGAATACCGTGAGACAAAGCAAGGCAATGCCATCGCTGTTGGCGGCACTGTTCGTGATTGCCGGTGTTGTGGCGGCGACGGAAGCGGCAGCGGCGCAGTTCAGCGCCACGACGCTGACGCCCGATTCGACCTACACCAAGGCGAAATCGAATTCAGGCGCGCTGGCTCGGACCGATCCGTCGTTGCTCGGACGCACCGACTCGACGCCGGTCAACGTCCTGATCAAGTACGACTACGACGCGACCGCGTCATACACGGGTGACATCGCGGGACTCGCGGCGACGAGCCCCGCGGTCACGCACAAGAAGTTGAAGGACAACAAGGGCGCCGTGAACGCGTATGAACAGCACGCGTCGGGCGTCTCGGCGCAGATCAGTTCCGCCGTCAAGGCGGCGGTGCCGAGCGCGAACATCGGTCAGGCCTTCACGACGGTCTATGGCGGTGTCGCGGCGAAGGTGCCGGCGAATCAGATCGCTACCCTGCTGCAGATCGAGGGCGTCGCAGCCGTTCAGCTCGACAACCTCGAGCAGCCGCAAACGAGCGTGACGCCGCAGTTCACCGGCGCCGCGAACGTTTGGCCGCTGCTCGGCGGACAGGACAACGCTGCTTCGAGTGTCGTCGTCGGAATGATCGACACGGGCATCTGGCCCGAGCATCCTTCGTTCGCCGATCACGGCCTGCCGCCGCCTCCCGGCGGTCCGTACGGCTGCGCGTTCGGTGACGGCAGCGATGTCGCTCACCTCGGCCCGACGTTCGCGTGCAACCGCAAACTGGTCGGTGCCTACGCGTTCACCGATACCTACATGGCGGTTATCGGCGCGAACCCTTTCGAGTTCTGCAATAACACGACGGGTGTATGTTCAGCGCGCGACCCCGAAGGTCACGGCACGCACACCTCGTCGACCGCCGCAGGCGACCGCGTCAACTCGGCGCCCCTCTATGGCATCAACCGCGGTCCGATCAGCGGCATGGCGCCGGGCGCGCGCGTGATCATGTATCGCGTCTGTCTCTCCCAAGGCTGCTTCGGCTCCGACTCGGTCGCGGCTGTGCAGCAGGCGATCGTCGACGGCGTCGACGTGATCAACTTCTCGATCTCGGGCGGTGCGAACCCGTACACGGACGCGGTCGAGCTCGCGTTTCTCGATGCCTTCCACGCCGGCATCTCGGTCAACGCGTCGGCCGGCAACAGCGGCCCCACGGCGGGCACGACCGATCACGGCGGCCCGTGGGTGACCACGGTCGCCGCGTCGACGTCGAACCGCTTTTTCGTCTCCACGCTGCACCTCACCGCCGACGGCGGCGCGAGCTTCGACATGCCCGGTGTGACCATCACCGGCGGCATCGGTACCGCGACACCCGTCATCCTCGCGCAGAGCATTCCCGGCGAGGACGTCCTCTGCCAGACCGAGCTCGCGGCTGGAAGCGCAGCGGCCGGCAAGGTCGTTCTGTGCCAGCGGGGCGTCAACGCCCGCGTCGACAAGGGCTTTAACGTCTTCTCGGGCGGCGCGGCCGGCATGGTCCTGTACAACCCGATCGTCCAGGATGTGGAGACCGACAACCACTGGCTGCCGGCGATTCACGTCGACGGACCGTCGACGGCGCTGCTCGCCTTCGTCAATGGCCACACGAACGTGAAGGCCGCGTGGACCACCGGCATTGCATCGCCGACGCAGGGCGACGTGATGGCGGCATTCTCCTCGCGCGGACCGCAGACCGACTTCCTCAAGCCCGATGTCACGGCGCCGGGGATCCAGGTGCTGGCCGGCATGACGCCGCAGCCCGACGAGACCACGCCAACCAACGGCCCGACGGGCAATCTGTTCCAGGCGATCGCCGGCACATCGATGTCGAGCCCGCACTCCGCCGGTATCTCGGCGTTGATCAAGGCCCTGCATCCGGACTGGACGCCGGCCATGATCAAGTCGGCGCTGATGACCTCGGCCGCCCAGGGCGTCGTCAAGGAAGACGGCACCACGCCGGCGACGCCGTTCGACGACGGCGCAGGCTCGATCCGCGCCGACCGCGCGATCAATCCGACGCTGGTCTTCGACGAGACCTACGACGACTTCGTCGCGTCGAAAGCGGACCCGCTGCCTCGCATCGATCTCAACATCGCCAGCGTGAACGCGCCGACGATGAGCGGCCAGATCACGACCATGCGCACCGCCATCAACGTCAGCGGCAGGGACCAGGATCTCGTGGTCTCCACCGTCGCTCCACCGGGCGCGGCAATCTACGTCTCGGGCAGTCCGCCGAACCCGAACGCTCCCAGCGGCGACGCCAAGATTCACTTGGCGAAGAACGGGACGACCGACATCTGGATCACGATCAGCGCTCCGACGATCGCGAATGGCCAGTACTTCGGAAGGATCACACTCGATCCCAAGAAGAACGGCTACAACCCGGTGACGATCCCGGTCGCCTTCTTTAAGCGGCCCGGCATCGTGACGCTGTCGCAGACCTGCGCGCCGACGACGTTCCCGGCCAACACGGGGGTGTCGCACTGCTCGTCGACGGTCGCCAACTTCGCTGCCGTCGCGGCCAACGTCAACCTGACGGTGCTGGGTTCATCCAATAGCCTGGACTACAGCAACATCATGCCGCCGGCGACTGCGATCAAGAACGGCCTGCAATGGGCCGGCACCCTGGCTCCCGCGATTCCGCCGCAGATCACGTCGATTACGCCGACGACCGGACCGGACGGCGGCTACCTGGATCTGTCGCTGCTTGGCGTTGGGCCGATCGCAGGAGTGGGCGACGACACGATCACCAACTTCAACGTGCCGACGTTCTACTACGGCGGCGAGGCGTACACGAGTATCGGCGTCGTCTCGAACGGCTACCTCGTACTCGGCGGGGGCACTTCGGCGGACATCGTGTTCACGCCTCAGTCGTTCCCGAACGTCGCACGTCCGAACAACGTGCTGGCGCCCTTGTGGACCGACCTGAATCCGTCGGCGAGTGGTGCGGGTCAAATCCGCATCGGCGTGTTGAGTGGCGGCGGCTTCAGCTGGATCGTGGTCGATTGGGGTGGAGTTAAGAACTTCGGCAATGCCACGACGCACAGCTTTGAAGTCTGGCTGCAGCTGCCGAGCGCTGCTGCAGGAACCGGACCGTCCAGCGAGGCGATCACGTTCTCGTACGGCCCCAACCTGACCTTCCCGGGCGATGGAACAGGCTTGGGTAACGCCGGCTCCGGCGATCCGGATTCGGGGCAGAACTGGGGCGCCGAGAACCGGACGGGCACGAGCGGGAAGAACATCTCGCCCGCGCCGCCGAATGGCAGCGAGTTCGCGATCAACACGAGCCCGCCGGCTGCCGGCGGAACCGCGACGATCGGGTACGACGCCTCCAGCAAGAAAGCGGGCACGTACACGTCGACGGCCAGCATGACGTCGAACGTGACGCCGGGCACGGCGCAAGCGGTGCAGAAGCTGACCGTCACGCCGTAAACGCTAGTACCGATGAAAGGGCCGCCCGCGGGCGGCCCTTTTTTTGTGTATGGATGAGCTGCGGGCCGCGGCACGCGGCGAATCGCATCGCTGGCCGATGGAGTCGGCAAGACCGGCCGGTCAAGGGCCGAGCGCTAGCGCCATGATAAAATCACGGCCCCGGAGAGATGGCCGAGTGGTCGAAGGCGCTTGACTCGAAATCAAGTATACGTTGACGCGTATCTAGGGTTCGAATCCCTATCTCTCCGCCAGATTCCTGCCTCCCAGAAAAGTAGCGCAAGCCAGCAAGCGAAATTCATCGCCGACACATCCGCAACGCTGAAAGGAGTCCGCCATGCAAACTCGTCATCGTCTGGTCAGTTTGTTGCTGTCGACCATCGCGACCTTGAGCTTTTCGACCATCGCGGCGGCTGCCGGCAATCCGGCGGCCGACCAGGTGTTGATCAACGCCAAGAGCATCAAATGGAGCGCCGCGCCCCCGGCACTGCCCAAGGGCGCGCAGGTCGCCGTGCTTCATGGCGATCCGAACAAGGATGGGGAATACGTGATGCGCGTGAAAATGCCGCCGCGATACAAGATGCCGTTCCACTGGCACTCGAAGACCGAGCACGTCACGGTGATCTCCGGCGCGCTTTTTGTCGCGAGCCAGGAAACTTACGACAAGCGTATCGCGCATCCGGTCAAGCAGGGCGGTTTTCTCTATGTGCCGGCGCGGGCGCAGCAATTCGCCTTCACCAAGGGAGCGACGGTGATCGAGATTCACGGCGAAGGGCCGTATGACATCAAGTACACCAACCCGAGCGACGATCCGCAGATGGGCGCGCAAGGCAAGCCCTACTATTTCCCGAAGGAATTCGAGATCAACGAACTGACCGCGCCACAAGGCGGCGAGCAGATCCCGACTTTCTGAAGCAGGCGCCGCGGGCAAGGATTCATGGCGACGAGCGTCAGGCGCGGAGCCCGCTGAGCTCTTGATCGACCCGGAGAGCGGGCCGGATGTTAGGATTCGGCCCGCGCTTGGCTTCCCGGAGAGGTGGATGAGCGGTTTAAGTCGCACGCCTGGACAACACGCCGCGCAGCGGCTTGTTGCGGCGTAGGCTAACTTGCGCAGCAAGTTAAGCCCGAAGGGGCGGCCGGAGCCAAAGCGTGTTTGCAGCGGAGAGGTGGATGAGCGGTTTAAGTCGCACGCCTGGAAAGCGTGTTTAGGGTAATCCCCTAACGCGGGTTCGAATCCCGCCCTCTCCGCCATTTATCGATCCGAGGACGCGCAGCGCCCGGCAGGGCGAAGACGTCGAGGTCTCTAATGAAGGTCGAAGAACTTCGAGCCATCCAGGCACCGCTCAAGGAGCGCTACAAGGCGCGGCCGGATGCCGCGCTGATCACGCTGAAGGCGCAGGGCCGCCTGGGCGAGGGCGTCACCTGCAGCGTTCAAACCGGCAAGGCACTCACCGAGGCCGGGCTGCACCCGGCGACAGGCGGCACCGGCCTCGCGGCGTGCTCGGGCGACATGCTGCTCGAGGCGCTCGTTGCCTGCGCCGGCGTGACGCTGAACGCCGTCGCGACGGCGATCAATGTCGATATCCGAAGCGGCGCGGTTCGAGCCGAAGGCGATCTAGATTTTCGCGGCACGCTGGGCGTGGCCAAGGATGCGCTGGTCGGCTTTCAGCGTATCCGCCTCCATTTCGATCTGGAGACCGATGCGTCCGAGGAGCAGTTGAGTACGCTCATTCGCTTGACCGAGCGCTATTGCGTCGTCTATCAAACCTTGCGCCAGCCGCCGGACATGACGGTTTCCCATCGGGCTTTCGTTGCCTGACAACGCATGAACGAACGCTCGCCTCAAACTCAAGACGCCAGGACGTCGCATTTTCGGAGGTCGACATGCCGATGTATATAGACATCCACGAAGTGCGAGGAGCTACCGCGGAAGATGTCGCCAAGGCGCACGCCGCCGACGTCAAGACGCAGGGAAAGTACGGCGTCGAGTACCACAAATACTGGCTGAACGAGAGTACCGGCAAGATATTCTGCCTCTGCACCGCACCGAGCCCGGAGGCGGCGGCGACCGTCCACCGCGAAGCCCACGGCCTGGTCGCGTCCAAGATCATCGAGGTCTCGCCCGACATCGCCGAGGGCTTCCTCGGGGGATGTGAGGTCAATCCCGCGGGAGCCGCGCTGATCCCCGGCACCACCCAGGGCGAGCGCGATCCTGGAATACGCACCGTCCTGTTCACCGATATCGTCGATTCGACCGCGCTTACCCAGCAGCATGGCGACGATGCTGCCATGGCTTTTCTCGACATCCACGACACCATCGTCCGGGAAGCGCTGGGCGCATCGGGCGGTCGCGAGGTCAAGCACACCGGCGATGGCATCATGGCGTGTTTCGTGTCGACGGTGGCGGCGGTTCGCTGCGCCACGCGGATCCAGCGTGCGCTCGCTCAGCGCGACCAGGCCAGGACGGAGGTGTCGGTCAAGGTCCGGATCGGTGCCGCCGCGGGGGAGCCGGTGGAAAACCACCTCGATCTTTTCGGATCGACGGTTCAGCTCGCGGCGCGGCTGTGTTCGCATGCCCAGCCGGAGCAGAGCCTGGTGTCGAACGCGATAGCCGAGCTCTGCATCGGCAAAGGTCTGAGCTTCCAGGACCTCGGTGAGATATCGCTGCGGGGCTTCGAGCGCCCGGTCAGGGTTCACGCCATCCAGCACCCGGGCGAAGCCGCAGCGCCGGCATCGTGAGCCGTAGTCGCGGCGCGACGTCTGTCGCGCCAGCTAGCGCCGCAGCAGGTCCTCGCGCACGGGTGTGAACACGTCGATCAGCGTTCCTGCCTCCAGCGCCTTCGCGCCATGCCTGGCGTTACTCGGGACGTAGATCGAGTCGCCTTGCGAAAGCACGTGGATCCGGCCGTCGAGCGAATACTCGAAACGTCCTGATACACAATAGCTGATCTGCTCGTGCACATGGTTGTGCACGTATCCGGCGGCTCCGGAGGCGAACGCCACCTCCATCAGCATCAGCCCGCCACGCGCCTGGAGGATTCTCCGCCGCACGCCGGGCTCGGCGTCTTCCCAGTCGCCACTCGTTTTCGTCGCCTCCGTTTCTTGCATCGTATTTTCCTCCGCGGGCAGGGCTATCGAATCGCATACACGTTTCCATCGGTGCTGCCGAAGTATACGGTCCCGTCGACCACCACCGGCGACGAAAGCACCGAGCCTAGCGAAAACATGCGGTCGAGGCCGATAATCATGCCATCGAGCGTGGAGTCCGGATAGAGCGCCGCGCCATCGATGCGGCCGTTGCGATCGATATACTTCGCGGCGTTTGCTTTCGAACCATCGGTTTGGAATTCTGCCTTGATGCGGCCGGTGGCGGCATCGACGGCGTGAATCCAGCCGTCGGACGAACCATAGAAGATCGTGTCGCGCGCGATCGCCGGCGACGAAAACGATACGGCCTTGTTCGAGACGTCGTAAATCGTCGCACCGGTCGCGGCGTTGAGCGCCTTGAAGCGCTCGCCGTCGGACGTCGGGAAATAGACGACGCCGTGGTCGACCGCCGGCGAAGCGATCACCCATCCCTTCTTATTGTCGTGGGCCCATTTCCTCGCACCGGTCCTGGCGTCGACCGCGTAGAGGTGTCCGTCGCGGCAGCCGAAGAATACGGTGCCGTCGGCCACCGATGCCGAGCTGGCGATGCCGACCTGATTGTAAATGTCGGTGTCGTCGCCAGTCTGGAACTTCCAAACCAACGCACCGGTGTTGGCATTCAATGCGTAGAGATTGCGGTCCCAGCTCCCGATGTAGACGACGCCATCGGCTACCGCCGGTGAGGCATGTACGACATTGCCGGTCTCGAACTTCCACCGCAGCGTGCCGGATGCTGCGTCCAGAGCGTATACATGATGGTCGCCGCTGCCGAAAAAGACAGTACCGGCCACGATGGTCGGCGACGAGAGGAAGACGTCGAAGGGATCGGGCATCGACTCGGTCCGCGGCGTGGCTCCATGGATGCCGGGCGCGGTGAAGCGTCGCTCGCCCGCGGTCGCGAACTTCCATTTGAGCTTGCCGTCGCTCGCGCCAAGCGCGTAAAGGTTGCCGTCCGCGCTCACGACGAAAACCGTGTCAGCGGAAAGCGCCGGGGAAGAGTTCACCGCGCCCTGCGTCTTGTATTGCCAGCGTACGCTGCCGTCCGCGGCGTTCAACGCATAGACGAAGCGATCGGCGCTGCCGACGTAGAGAGTGCCGCCGGCGACGGCGGGGGATGAGAGCACCTTTGCGCCGGTCCTGAACTTCCAGACGAGCCGGTCGAGCGCGGGCACCTTGTCGGTCGCGTAGATTCCCGAGTGCGAGGGATCGCCACGGAACACCGGCGCGTCGGCCCGTGCGGAAGACGTAAGCACGACAAAGCCGATCAACGCCGAAACCAGCAGCGCAGCAGATCTACGGAAGGTCGTCGCCATGCTTTTTGGCCTCGAGGAAGTGCGTCACGCAGCCGATGGTAGGGGCACGACGGCGGCTCGGCGAAAAAAGCGACAAAACGCCTCCCGGCGGGAGTGAAACGGTCCACGGCGGCGGGATCATCGCCGAGCGAGGCGCCGAGTCGTCGCTGCCGACCGGTTACACAGGGGTGTTAGCGCGGGTTCCGGCTTACTGCACCAGCGGCGTGTCGGCGGCGTCGAGCGACACGCCCTCGACGACCGCCGCGCCCGCCAGCAGCCGCAGGTACTGGCGCAGCGCCGTGACGAAGCCTTGCTGACGCAGCGCATCGCCACTGCGCCCTGCACCGATTCGAACGCCTGGACGACGCCCGGCTCGCGCTCCAGCACCTCGACCACGTGCAGGCCGAAGCGGCTGTGCACCAGGCGCGGCAGCACGCCGACTTCGGTGTGGCCGAACAGTTCGCGCGCGAACTCGGGCGCGCAGTCGTCGCTGCGCGAGCCAGCCCAGCTCGCCGCCCTCGGCGCCGCTGGGACAGTTGGACGAGCTTGCGCGCGGCCGCGGCAAAGCCGTCTGCGGCCTGCCGTCGTGGCAGCGCACGTCGAGCAGCGTCGGCCTCGGCGCGCTTGCGCAGCGCCACGACGTCGACGCCCGGCGTCACCGCGAAGAGGATGTGGCGCACCCGCACGCGCTCGCCGGTCGCTGAACGACTGCGTGGCGCGCGGCGAAGTGGCGCCGGCAGGCGTCTTCGGACGGCTCGGGAACGCTGCAGCGCGCGCTCGAGCAGCGCGTCGATCGCGGCCGCCGCGGCTTCGCTGATCACGCCGTCCGCAGGCGGCGGATCGTCGGCGGCGAGCAGGCCGGCGCGCTGCGCGGCCTGGCGCAGCAGCTCGGTGCAGGCGCGCTGGCGCAGTTCCTCGGGCGCCAGCGCCTCTCCCGGCGCGTGCAGGGCGATGCCGTTGATCCGCGCGGCGAGCCGCGATGGACGTTGCAGCAGTCAGGCATCGCAGTGCTCCTCAAGTCGCCGGCGCCGGGTCTGGCGCGGCAGATTGTGGCCCGGCGGCACGTTCAGGCGCCGGCTGCGCACCACCTGGTAGGGGCGGAACAGATAGCCGATCGACGCGAAACCGCTCCACACGTGCACCAGCCGGCTGAACGGGAACAGCAGGAAGATCGTCATGCCGAGCACGATGTGGAACAGGTAGGGCCACGGCAGGCCGACCAGCACTTCGGCGTCGACCGGACGCAAGGTGACGATGCGCTGCGCCCAGTCGGCCAGGATCAGCATCACGCTGCCGTCGGAGTGCGCCCACGAGAACGGCAGCGTGATCAGGCCGACAACCAGCTGCACCCACAGGATGATCAGGATCGCGATGTCGGTGCGATGGCTGGTGAAGCGGATGCGCGGATCGAACACGCGCCGGTAGATCAGCAGCGTCAGGCCGACGAAGCAGAGCAGGCCGACGGCGCCGCCGGAGTACGATGGCGATCATCTGCTTGACCGGCGCGCTCATGAAGTGCTCGTAGAACGAGTGCGGCGTCAGCAGGCCGACCAGGTGGCCGAAGAACAGGAACAGGATGCCGACGTGGAACAGGTTGCTGCCCCAGCGCAGCGTGCCGGTGCGCAGCATCTGCGACGAGTCGCTCTTCCACGTGTACTGGTCGCGGTCGAAGCGGATCAGGCTGCCGAGCAGGAACACCGTCAGGCAGATGTACGGATAGACGCCGAACACAAAGCCGTACAGCGTGTTCATGCGCGCGCTCCTTGGTCAGGCCGGTCTCTTGCGGACGATCGTGGATCGGTTGCGGCTGGCCGGGCCTGGCCTGGCCTTTGGACGAGCAGCCGTCGAAGACCGGCGGCTCGACCCAGCTTTCGTCGAGCGGCTCGTCGGCCGCCAGCTGCGACCGGCTGCGCCTTCTCGCCGGCCAGCTCGAGCAGCGCGCCGAGCACGCTGGCGTACGCGCTGTCGCGCTTGCTGCAGCGCGCCGAAGATCGCGTTGAGGATGTGCGCGATCTCGCCCAGAAAGGCGCGCGCCTCGCGCGGCGGCTGGGTCGAGACGAACTCGAGCACGACCGGCAGGTAGTCGGGCAGCTCGCCTGGCGCCAGGAAGAGGCCGGCCTTCTCGTAGGTCTGCGCCAGATCGATCATCGCCGGCCCGCGGTCGCGCGAGTCGCCGTGCACGTGCTCGAACAGGTGCAGCGAGGTGGCGCGGCCGCGGTCGAACAGTTCGACGTAGTCGGCCTCGGCTGTCGAGCGGATCGGCGCGCTGCGAGCGACTCGATCAGCGCGTCGAGCTCGGCCAGGCGCGCGGCGCGACAGCGCGCGCTCGCCGTGCAGCAGCATCGCGCATCTCGGGCAGGTGGCCGCGCAGCTCGCGCATCGGGATAGCCGAGCAGCGCCGCCAGCACGCGCAGGCTCTTGGACGTCATCGGAGGTTGTTGAACAGTGCCAACATGGTCAGACCTCCGCCTTGATGGGAATCGTGCGTTTCTTCTCGCTGCCGAACAGGCTGACGTTTCGCTCGTGCCTTCGGAGCAGCCGTTGCCGAACGATGAAGCCGCAGCCGCCGCGCACGTTGAACGTGTTCTCGGCGTACTCGCGGTGCGTGCTCGGGATCACGAAGCGGTCTTCGTAGTTGGCGATCGCCATCACGTGGTACATCTCCTCGACCTCGGCCTGGCTGATGCCGACCTGCTTCAGCACGGCCGCGTTGATGCGCCCGTCGACATGCTTCTCGCGCTGGTAGGCGCGCATCGCCAGCATGCGTTCGAGCGCGCGCACGACCGGCACGGTGTCGCCGGCGGTCAGCAGGTTGGCCAGGTACTTGACCGGGATGCGCAACTGGTTGACGTCGGGAATCTCGCCGTTGCTGCCGACGTGTCCGGCGTTGGCCGCCGCGCTGATCGGCGACAGCGGCGGCACGTACCAGACCATCGGCAGCGTGCGGTATTCGGGGTGCAGCGGCAGCGCGACCTTCCACTCGCACCGCCATCTTGTAGACGGGACTGTTGCGCGCCGCCTCCATCCAGTTGTCGGGGATGCCGTCGATGCGCGCCTGCGCGATCACCTTCGGGATCGTTCGGGTCGAGGAAGATGTCGAGCTGCGCCTGGTACAGGTCGCGATCGTGCTCGACGCTGGCCGCCTCCTGGATGCGGTCGGCGTCGTACAGCAGCACGCCGAGGTAGCGGATGCGGCCGACGCAGGTCTCGCTGCACACGGTCGGCTGGCCGGCCTCGATGCGCGGATAGCAGAAGATGCACTTCTCGGCCTTGCCGCTCTTCCAGTTGTAGTAGATCTTCTTGTACGGGCAGCCGCTGACGCACATGCGCCAGCCGCGGCACTTGTCCTGGTCGATCAGCACGATGCCGTCTTCCTCGCGCTTGTAGATCGAGCCCGACGGACAGCTCGCCACGCACGCCGGGTTCAGGCAGTGCTCGCACAGGCGCGGCAGGTACATCATGAAGGTGTTTTCGAACTGGCCGTAGATGTCCTTCTGGATGTCGTCGAAGTTCCTGTCCTTGCTGCGCTTCGCGAATTCGCCGCCGAGGATCTCCTCCCAGTTCGGGCCCCAGACGATCTTGTCCATCTGCTTGCCGGTGATCAGGCTGCGCGGGCGCGCGGTCGGCGTCGCCTTCATCTCCGGCGCCGACTGCAGATGGTCGTAGTCGAACGTGAACGGCTCGTAGTAGTCGTCGATCTCGCGGCAGGTTCGGATTGGCGAAGATGCGCATCAGCAGCTTCCACTTCGCGCCCTGGCGCGGCTCGATGCTGCCGTTGGCCTTGCGCACCCAGCCGCCGTTCCACTTGTCCTGGTTCTCCCATTCCTTCGGATAGCCGATGCCGGGCTTGGTCTCGACGTTGTTGAACCAGGCGTATTCCATGCCGGGCCGGCTGGTCCAGACGTTCTTGCAGGTGACCGAGCAGGTGTGGCAACCGATGCACTTGTCGAGGTTCAGCACCATGCCGATTTGCGCGCGGATTTTCATGCCGACTTCCCCTTGTCGCCTGCACCGGCTTCGGCGCAGCTCGTCTGCCGCGCGGCGTGTCGAGCCAGTCGACCTTGTTCATCTTGCGCACCACGACGAATTCGTCGCGGTTGGTGCCGATGGTTCCGTAGTAGTTGAAGCCGTAGCTGAACTGCGCGTAGCCGCCGATCATGTGCGTGGGCTTCAGCACGATGCGCGTCACCGAGTTGTGGATGCCGCCGCGCGCGCCGGTGATCTCCGATCCCGGCGTGTTCACGATCTTTTCCTGCGCGTGGTACATCATCACCATGCCGGGCTTGACGCGCTGGCTCACCACCGCGCGCGCCGCGATCGCGCCGTTGACGTTGAAGAGCTCGATCCAGTCGTTGTCGACGATGCCGGCGCGCTTCGCGTCGTCCTCGCTGAGCCACACGCACGGCCCGCCGCGGCTCAGCGTGAGCATCAGCAGGTTGTCGGTGTAGGTCGAGTGGATGCCCCACTTCTGGTGCGGCGTGATGAAGTTGAGCAGCGATCTCGGGGTTGCCGTTCGGCTTGATGCCGTGGATGCCGGCGGTGGTCTTCAGGTCCACCGGCGGACGGTAGCTGGAGAAGCCTTCGCCGAAGGCGATCATCCACGGATGATCCATGTAGAACTGCTGGCGGCCGGTCAGCGTGCGCCACGGGATCAGCTCGTGCACGTTGGTGTAGCCGGCGTTGTACGAGACGGTCTCGCTCTCGATGCCGCTCCACGTCGGCGAGCTGATGATCTTGCGCGGCTGCGCCTGGATGTCGCGAAAGCGGATCTTCTCGTCTTCGCGGTGGAGCGCCAGATGCGTGTGGTCGCGCCCGGTCTGCTTGCCCAGCGCCTGCCCAGGCCTTGACCGCGACATGGCCGTTGGTCTCGGGCGCGAGCTGCAGCATCGACTTCGCAGGCGTCGATGTCGGTCTCGATCTTCGGCATGCCGCGGGTCGACGCCCTCGGCGGTGACGAGGCCGTTCAGCTCGCCGAGCTGCTTCACCTCGGTCTGCGTGTTCCACGCGATGCCCTTGCCGCCGTTGCCGACCTTGTCCATCAGCGGGCCCGAGCGCGGTGAAGCGCTTGTAGACGTTCGGATAGTCGCGCTCGACGACCGCGATGTTGCGGCGCGGTCTTGCCGGGGATCAGGTCGCACTCGCCGCGCTTCCAGTCCTTGACGTCGAACGGCTGCGCCAGTTCGCGACGGGCGTGTCGTGCATCAGCGGCGTCAGCACCAGCTCGCGCTCGACACCGAGGTGGCCGACGCAGACTTCGCTGAACTTCTTCGCGAAGCCCTTGTAGATCTCCCAGTCGCTGCGCGATTGCCACGCCGGATCCACCGCGGTCGACAGCGGATGGATGAACGGATGCATGTCGCTGGTGTTGAGATCGTTCTTCTCGTACCAGGTCGCGGTCGGCAGCACGATGTCGCGAGTACAGGCAGGTCGTGCTCATGCGGAAGTCGAGCGTGACCAGCAGGTCGAGCTTGCCTTCGGGCGCCTTGTCGTGCCAGACGACTTCCGCGGGCTTCGCTTCGTCGGCGCCGAGGTCCTTGCCCTGCACGCCGTTGCTCGTGCCGAGCAGGTGCTTGAGGAAATACTCGTGGCCCTTGCCGCTGACGAGCCGAGGATGTTCGAGCGCCAGACGAACATGTTGCGCGGCCAGTTGTCGGGATGGTCGGGGTCGGTCGCAGCTCATCTTCAGCGAGCCGTCCTTGCAGCGCCTTGACGGCGTAGTCCTTCGGGTCCATGCCGGCCGCCTGCGCATCGCGCACGACCTGCAGCGGATTGGTCTGCAGCTGCGGCGCGGACGGCAGCCAGCCCATGCGCTCGGCGCGCACGTTGTAGTCGATCATGCTGCCGCCATACAGCTTCTTGTCGGCGAGCGGCGAGATCACTTCGTCCACGCCGAGCTTTTCGTAGCGCCACTGGTCGGTGTGCGCGTAGAAGAAGCTGGTGCTGTTCATCTGGCGCGGCGGGCGGATCCAGTCGAGCGCGAAGGCGAGCGCCGTCCAGCCGGTCTGCGGGCGCAGCTTTTCCTGGCCCACGTAGTGCGCCCAGCCGCCGCCGCTCTGGCCGATGCAGCCGCACATCATCAGCATGTTGATGACGCCGCGGTAGTTCATGTCGCTGTGGTACCAGTGGTTCATCGCCGGCGCCGATGATCACCATCGACCTGCCGTGCGGTCTTGTGCGCGTTCTCGGCGAACTGGCGCGCGACCGCGATCAGCTGGGCGCGCGGCGTGCCGGTGATGCGCTCCTGCCAGGCCGGCGTGTAGGGCGTGTCGTCGTCGAAATCTGTCGCCGCGAGTTCGCCCGGCAGGCCGCGCGCAACGCCGTAGTTGGCCACCTGCAGGTCGAACACCGTGGCCACCAGCGCCTCGCGCTTTTCGCCTGCCTTGCCGAGCGCGATGCGCTGCACGGGCACGGTGCGCACCAGCACATCGCTTTGCGCGTTGTTCGGAAAATGCTCGCTGACGATGCCGCCGAAGTACGGAAAGCCGACCTTGGCGGTTTCGGCGCTCGGAGCGCTCGCCTTCGAGCAGCGACAGCTTGAGCTTCACGTCGTCGCCGTGACGCGCTTCCTTCGCTTCGAGGTTCCACTGGCCCTGCGTCGGCGCGGCCGTCCGGCCCCCAGCGAAAGCCGATCGCGCCGTGCGGCAGCACGACCTTGCCGGTCTCGTCGAAGGCGACCGTCTTCCACTCCGGATTGTTGGCCTGGCCGAGCTTGTCGTTGAAGTCGGACGCGCGCACGTAGCGGTCGGGCACCATGACGGTCTCGCCGTCTCGGCAGCGTGTGCTCCTTCAGCATCACCAGCATCGGCATGTCGGTGTAGCGGCGCACGTAGTCGTCGAAGTAGGCGCTGCGCTCCTTGCCGCTGCCGCGGAAAGTAGAACTCCTTCAGGATCACGTGGCCCATCGCCATCGCCACCGCGGCGTCGGTGCCCTGCTTCGGATGCATCCAGATGTCGGCGAGCTTGGCGACCTCGGAGTAGTCGGGCGTCACCGCGACGGTCTTGGTGCCCTTGTAGCGCACCTCGGTGAAGAAGTGCGCGTCGGGCGTGCGCGTCTGCGGCACGTTCGAGCCCCAGGCGATGATGAAGCTCGAGTTGTACCAGTCGGCCGATTCGGGCACGTCGGTCTGCTCGCCCCAGACCTGCGGGCTCGACGGCGGCAGGTCGCAGTACCAGTCGTAGAAGCTCATGCACACGCCGCCGATCAGGCTCAGGTAGCGCGAGCCCGCGGCGTAGCTGACCATCGACATCGCCGGGATCGGCGAGAAGCCGATGATGCGGTCCGGCCCGTGCTTCTTGATCGTGTAGACGTTGGCCGCCGCGACGATCTCGTTGACCTCGTCCCAGCTCGAGCGCACGAAGCCGCCGAGCCCGCGCACGCTCTGATAGTCGCGCCGCTTGGCGTCGTCCTCGACGATCGACGCCCAGGCGTCGACCGGGTCGTGCGCCAGGCGCGCCTGCGCGCCAGCTCTTGAGCAGGCGGCCGCGCACCATCGGGTACTTGACGCGATTGGCGCTGTACAGGTACCAGCTGTAGCTCGCGCCGCGCGCGCAGCCGCGCGGCTCGTGGTTGGGCATGTCCCAGCGCGTGCGCGGGTAGTCGGTCTGCTGCGTTTCCCAGGTGACGATGCCGCCCTTGACGTAGATCTTCCACGAGCACGATCCGGTGCAGTTGACGCCGTGCGTCGAGCGCACGATCTTGTCGTGCGCCCAGCGGTTGCGGTAGGCGTCCTCCCACGTGCGGTCTTCGCCGGTGGTGACGCCGTGGCCGTCGGCGAACGTCTCCCTCGGGTTGCGAGAAATAGGTGAGGCGGTCGAGAAAATGGCTCATCGTTGATCTCCGCGGCAGTTGCGTCCGTGGAAGTTCTGGCGTTCAGGGGTTCTTCACGTACGCGTTGCGACGCAGGTAGAACCACCAGTTGAGAACCAGGCAGAGCGCGTAGAACACCGCGAAGCCGTACATCGCGATCTGCGGCGTGCCGGCCTTGATCTGCTCGCCGATGACGATCGGCGCGATGAACGCGCCGTAGGCCGCGATCGCCGACGTCCAGCCCAGCACCGGGCCGGCCTGCTGGCGGTCGAAGATCACGCCGATGGTGCGGAACGTCGAGCCGTTGCCGATGCCGCTGGCGAAGAACAGCAGCACGAACAGGCCGCAGGAACAGCGAGGAAATACTGCTCCGGCGTGGCCGAGCCGTAGGCCTGCATCATCACGTAGCCCACCGCGACCGAGGCGACCACCATCACCGCCGAGATGATCTGCGTGACGATCGAGCCGCCGACCTTGTCGGAGATCCAGCCGCCGATCGGCCGCACAGCCGCGCCGACGAAGGGGCCGATCCACGCGTAGGCCAGCACGGTCGGCGCATTCGGGTTGTTCAGCGTGTGCTGCATCACGCCGTTGGCGTCGGGCACGTGGCTGACGCCGAAGATCACCTTCATCGACAGCGGCAGCGCCATCGAGAAGCCGATGAACGAGCCGAAGGTCACGATGTAGAGCAGCGGTCATCGACCAGGTGTGCTTGTTGCGGAAGATCTCGAACTGCTTGCGCGACGCCCTCCTTCATCGGGCCGAAGGCCGCCAGCTTCATCACCAGCAGCGCGCTGACGATGATCGAGCGGAATGGCCACCCACATGCTGATGCACGCCGAGCCCGGTCGGCGTCGGCAGGTACAGGTACAGGCCGAGGATCGACGGGCACGAAGGCCAGCGTATAGAGCTAGGTGATCTTGGCGAATGCGACGAGCGGGTCGCCGGTGTCCGGCGAGACCGTCTTCAGGTTGTTCATGCCGAACCAGCACAGGATCGACAGCGGCACCAGCGACAGCAGCCAGGCGAAGCCGGCGTTCTGGATCTAGGTCGGCGTGCCGGCGGCGATCTTGCCGAAGATCCAGCCGCTGTCCTTCACCAGCGTCATCGGCTCGCCGCCGAGAGCGCCGAAGATGCCCACGGTCATCACCAGCGGGATGACGATCTGCATCGTCGTCACGCCGAAGTTGCCCAGGCCGGCGTTGAGGCCCAGCGCCGTGCCCTGCAGCCGCTTCGGGAAAGAAGGTGCTGATGTTCGACATCGAGCTCGCGAAGTTGCCGCCGCCGACGCCGGACCACAGCGCCATCAGCTGGAAGGCCCACAGCGGCCAGTCCTTGTGCTGCAGCACGATGCCGGTGCCGATCGCCGGCGCGAGCAGCATCGCGGTGGTCAGGAAGATCGTGTTGCGACCGCCGGCCAGGCGGATCAGGAACGACGGCGGGGATGCGCATCGTCGCGCCGGCGATGCCCGGCGATCGCGGTCAGCGTGAACAGTTCCGCCTGGCGTGAACGGGAAGCCCAGGTTGAGCATCTGCACGGTGATGATTCCCCACATGCCCCAGACGGCGAAGCCGCACAGCAGCGCCGGCACCGAGATCCACAGGTTGCGATAGGCGATCTTCTTGCCGGTGCGTCTCCCAGAACTCGCTGTCCTCGGGCCGCCAGTCGGCGATGTCGACGCGGCTTCCTGTCCGCGGCGCAGCGTGGAGTCTTGAGTGCGGGGTTGGCGATGCTCATGGCTATCCTTGGTTGACGGGAGCGGCTAGCCGCGCAAGTCGGAACGCGACGGCCGTGGCTCCCATGACTTGCGTGCGTTCGCACCTCCGTCCAGTACATCCAGATCAGCGACACCCAGACGACGCCGTACATCAGCATGAACGCGCTGACGAGCGGATGCCGGTGAGGTCCATCAGCGCACCGAACATGATCGGCAGCACGAAACCGCCCATGCCGCCGGCCAGGCCGACGATGCCCGAGATGACGCCGATGTTGTCCGGATATTCGTCGGAGATGTACTTGAAGACCGATGCCTTGCCGAACGCCCACGCGATGCCGAGCACGAAGATGCAGCACGGTGAAGAGCCAGACGTTGAGTCCGACGTGGAAGGTCTTCGGACCGTCCACCGTGAGGATCGTCAAGTCGGTCTGCGGATAGGACAGCAGGAACAGGCAGATCCAGCTGACCCACAGCACCCACCAGGTGAGCGCGTGCGCGCCGAACTTGTCGGAGAGCCAGCCGCCCACCGCGCGCAGCACGCCGCCGGGCAGCGAAAAGCACGCTGCGAGCAGCGCGGCGGCACGGATGTCGAGCCCGAATTCGCCGACGTAGTACTGGACCATCCACAGGCTCATCGCGACGTAGCCGCCGAACACGATCGAGTAGTACTGGCAGTACTTCCAGACCTTCGGGTCCTTCAGCGCCTCGAGCTGCTCGCGCCAGGTGACCTTCGAGTCGACCAGGTGGCCCGGATCGGAGTAGCTGAAGAACCAGAACAGCATCGCGGTGCCCAGCATGACCGCTGCGTAGACCTGCGGCACCATCGTCCAGCCGAACGCGACGACCAGCGCTGGCGCGACGAACTTGTTGACCGCGGCGCCGGAGTTGCCCGCGCCGAAGACGCCCATCGCGAATCCCTGCCGCTTGCGCGGAAACCAGCGCGCGACATACGGTGTGCCGACCGAGAACGAGCCGCCGGCCAACCCGACGAAAAGTCCGAGCACGAGGAACTGCCAGTACTCGGTCGCATACGCTTATCAGCCAGATCGGCACCGCACACGCCAGCATCAGGATGAACAAGACGATGCGGCCGCCGAATTTGTCGGTCCACATGCCCAGCGGCACGCGGATCAGCGAGCCGGTCAGCACCGGCGTGGCGGTCAGCAGACCGAATTGCGTCGCGTTGAGGCCAAGCGTCTTCTTGATCGGAATGCCGATGACGCCAAACATCATCCACACCATGAAGCACACGGTGAATGCCAACGTGCTGACGATGCAGCACCGACAGCGCTTGCCTGCTATTTCCCATGAATAACAGTCCCCTTCTTCCTCATGTTTTCCCTGAGTCGCGCGCAGATGGGCGTTGGTCTTCGCAAGATTTGGTGCCGCCGGACTGCGACGAGCGTGACAACGCGCTGCTGCGATGCCGATCGCACCAAGCTCGATAGTCGTGGCCGCCGGCTCATCTGCGGACTATAGCCATTGCCGCCTGGCCTCATTTGATCGGGATCAATACTGGGCGAAGGACCCGTCGGCGTACCGCGCCTCCGGGACGGCGCACTCGGCGCCTAACTGGTCGGCAAGCGGTAGTTCCTGTAGCTCTCCCGCAGCACTTTCTTCGACAGTTTTCCGGTTGCCGTATGCGGCAGCTCGTCGACGAACACGACATCGTCGGGTGTCCACCATTTGGCGATCTTGCCTTGGTAGAACTCGAGCATCTGCTCGCGGGTCAGGCTCGCGTCCTGCTTCCTGACCACCAGCAGCAGCGGGCGCTCGTTCCACTTCGGGTGGAACACGCCGATGACCGCCGCTTCGAGCACGCCGGGGTGGCCGATGGCGACGTTTTCGAGCTCGATCGAGCTGATCCATTCGCCGCCGGACTTGATCACGTCCTTCGAGCGATCGGTGATCCGCAGATAGCCGTCGGGGTCGATCGAGCCCACGTCGCCGGTCGGAAACCAGCCATCGGGCGACAGCGGACTCGGCTGGTCGTTCTTGAAATAATCGCGCATGACCCATGGGCCCTTGACCATGACGTTGCCGGTCGCGACGCCGTCGCGCGGCAGGTCGCGGCCTTCGCCATCGACGATCTTCATTTCGACACCGTAAAGCGGTCTGCCTTGCGTGAGAGACAGCGCCAGGCGCGCGTCGGACGAGAGATCGCGATGCCTGGCTTTCGGGCTCCCGATCGTGCCGACCGGGCTCATCTCGGTCATGCCCCAGCCGTGCGCGACGGTTATGCCGAAATCGTCGCGCAGGGTGCGCATCATCGCAGGTGGACACGCCGAGCCGCCGATCGTCGTTCGCTTGAGCGTCGAGAACTTGAGCTTGTTCTGCTTCATGTACTGGATGAGGCCGAGCCAGACGGTCGGCACGCCTGCCGAGGATTCGACGCGCTCGCTTTCGAACAATTCGTACAGGCTCTTGCCGTCGAGACCCGCGCCGGGAAAGACGATCTTGGCTCCGACCAGCGGTGCCGAGTACGGAACGCCCCAGGCGTTGACGTGGAACATCGGGACGATAGGCAGGATGACGCTTTGCGCCGAATAGCCTTTGGCATCCGGCAGGCAGACGGCCATCGCGTGCAACAGCGTCGAGCGGTGGCTGAACAGCACTCCCTTCGGATGGCCGGTCGTGCCGGACGTGTAGCAAAGTCCCGCCGCGGTCTCCTCGTCGAACTCGGGCCACGCATAGTCGTCGCGCTCACTGGCGAGGAGCTCCTCGTAGCACAGAGGCTGCAGCGGCGAAGCCGGCATGTGCGCGCGGTCGGTCATCGCGATCCAGGTCTTCACTGCCGGACAGGAGGGGGCGAGCTTCTCGACCAGCGGCAGGAAGGTAAGATCGAAAAAGACCAGGCGGTCGCCGGCGTGATTGACGATGTGCGTCAGCTGGTCGTGAAACAGCCGCGGGTTGATCGTGTGAATGATCGCGCCGATGCCCGAGACGCCGTAGTAGAGCTCGAAATGGCGGTAGCCGTTCCAGGCCAACGTCGCCACGCGCTCGCCGGGAACGACGCCCAACCGGCCCAGCGCGTTAGCCAGGCGCCGCGCTCTGGCGTGGGCGTCGCGATAGGTGTAGCGGTGGATCGGTCCTTCGACTGTGCGTGAGACGATCTCGGCCTCGCCGTGACACTGATCGGCATGCCGGATCAGCGACGAGATCATCAGCGGCCAGTGCATCATCAGACCGAGCATCGGTACCTCCCTGTTCATCCACCTTGCCGCCGACGTGTTGCGCCGCAGCATTGCCGCGCATTCTTACGCGCTTGTAAGGCGCAACCCGGCCCGTTAGCATCCATCAGGAAGCGGCCGATCCGCGCCCGCGCGCCCGGACCGCCACCAAAACCCTGGAGGAACCATGAACGCTTGCACGCGCCGCATCCTTGCGCTGGGCTTCACGATCGCCTGCCTTGCCGGGCCCGCCGTCGCGGACGTGAAGATCGCCTTCATCGATCCGCTGTCAGGAGGCGGCGCCGCCACCGGCATTCTGGCGCAGAAAACGCATCAGTTCTACATCGACGCGATCAATTCCGCCGGCGGACTCAATGGCGAAAAGCTCGAGCTCCTTTCGTTCGACAACAAGGTCAATCCGCAGGAATCGCTGATCCAGCTCAAGCGCGCGCTCGACGAGGGCGCGCGCTACGTCGTGCAGGGCAACGGCAGCTCGGTTGCGCTGGCGATCACCGACGCCGTGCAGAAGTATAACGAGCGAAATCCCGGCAAGGAGGTACTGTTTCTCAACTACGCGGCGGTCGATCCCGCGCTGACCAACGAAAAGTGCACGTTCTGGCATTTCCGCTTCGACGCCGACGCCGACATGAAAATGGCCGCGCTGACCGACGTGATCGCGCGCGACAAAACGGTCCATCGCGTCTACCTGATCAACCAGGACTACTCGTTCGGCAAGGCGGTGGCGGCGGCGGCCAACAAGATGCTCGCCGAGTCGCGTCCCGACATCAAGATCGTCGGCGACGAGCTGCACCCGCTGCAGAAGGTCAACGATTTTTCGCCCTATGTCGCCAAGATCAAGGCAGCGGGCGCCGATACCGTGATTACCGGCAACTGGAGCAACGACATGGTGCTGCTGATCAAGGCCGGCAAGGATGCCGGCCTCAAGGTCAACTGGGAAACCTATTACGGCGGCAGCCCAGGCGCGGTCACCGCGATCGGCGAGGCGGGCGTCGATACGCTGAAGCAGGTGTCGGAGTGGCACCGCAATGCCGCACCCGAGCTCGATGCAACAGTGGCCGCGTTCAGCAAGCGTTATCCGGGCAAGGAAAACGAGTACGCCTATTGGCGCGCCAAGACGATGTGGGACATGTTCGCCGCCGCGGCCAAAAGGGCGCAGTCCAACGACCCGGTCAAGGTCGCGCGTGCGATGGAAGGCATGAAAATGACGACCTCGCTCGGCGAAGTCGAGATGCGCGCCGACAATCACCAGCTGCTGCAGCCGTTGTTCGTGTCGACCCTGGCCAGGAACGTCAAATACGACAGCGAAGGCTCGGGTCTCGGCTGGAAGACCGACGCCAAGATCGAGGGCAAGGCGACCGCGTTACCTACGACCTGCAAGATGGAGCGGCCGAAGTGACCGGGCCGGCGCGTCCGGTCCGCTGATGCAACACGCGCCGCTGTCGCCGCGGCGGCGGCTTTGACTTGAGCGCATGCTCGAGCTCGTCACCGTCTCGCTTCTGAACGGCATCGTCTACGGACTGCTGCTGTTCATGCTGTCGTCCGGCTTGACGCTGATCTTCAGCATGATGGGCGTGCTGAATTTCGCGCACGCCAGTGTGTTCATGCTCGGGGCCTATCTCTCGTTCCAGCTCGGGCGCTGGATCGGCTTCTGGCCGGCGCTGGTCGTTGCGCCGCTGCTGTGCGGTGTGGCCGGGGCGGCGATCGAGCGATACGGGCTCTCGCGCGTCCACGCGCGCGGACACGTGGCCGAGATCCTTTTTACGTTCGGACTCGCCTACCTGCTCGAGGAGCTGGTGACGATGGTCTGGGGGCGCAACGCCGTGGCGAACAACGTGCCGGCGGTCATCGACTTTCCGCTGTTCCACGTCTTCGGAAGCACATTCCCGGCCTACAAGGGATTGATGATGCTGATCTCGCTGGCGATGTTCGCGTTCCTCTATCTGGCGCTGAAAAGGACGCGGATCGGCCTGGTGATCCAGGCCGCGCTGACGCATCCGAGGATGTTGAGCGCGCTCGGCCACGATGTGCCGGGCGTGTTCGTGCTGGTGTTCGCGGTCGGCAGCGCTCTCGCCGGGCTCGCCGGCGTGATCGGCGGCTTCATGCTGCTGACGCAGCCCACACTGGCGCACGCGATCGGGCCGATCGTGTTCGTCGTCGTCGTCGTTGGCGGGCTCGGGTCGCTTCCGGGCGCGCTGATCGCGTCGATGCTGATCGGGATTCTGCAAACCTTCGCGGTAGCGGTCGACTATTCGCTGCTCGACCTGTTGCGCACTCTGGGCCTGGCCGTCTCGCACGGCTCGCCGCTCTACGAACTGCTGGCGATCAAGCTCGCCACCGCGGCGCCGATCGTTCCGTATCTGCTGCTGGTGCTGATGCTGATCGTGCGGCCGCGGGGCCTGCTCGGCACGCGCGACGTATGAGCGGCGCCGGGCCGCCCCAAGCCGCGAATTGCGCCCCCTTTGGGGGCAGCGCCGTGGGCTCATTGGCAAATGAGCCCGCAAGCGTGGGGGCCGTACGATGACCGACGCGGCGGCCAGCGAGCGCGCCCCCTGGTCTGCTGTGCCGGGACGCCGAAGGAGGGCCTGGCTCTTGCTCGCAACCCTTGCGCTCCTCGTCGCGTTGCCGCATCTGCCGGGATTCCAATCCGATTTCGGCCGTTCGCTGCTCACGCAGATGGGCATCGCCGCGGTGTTCGCGCTGTCGTTCAATCTGTTGTTCGGGCAGACCGGCCTGCTGTCGTTCGGCCACGCCGTGTATTTCGGCCTGGGAGGGTATGCCGCCATCGGCCTGATGCGCGCGATCAACCACGGCTTGCCGCTGCCGATGCTGCTGGTCCCTTTGGCCGGCGCGGCGGGAGGATTGATCGGCGGGTTGCTGTTCGGCGCGGTCACGACCAGGAGGGCGGGAACGATATTCGCCCTGATCTCGCTCGGCGTCGGCGAATTGGTCTACGCGGCGACGTTCATGCTGCCGGGTGTTTTCGGCGGCGAGGAGGGCATCACCGCAAGCCGCACGCGCGCTGCGATCGACTTCGGCTTTCCTCTGGGCTCCCAGCTCCACGTCTACTACGCGGTCCTGCTGTGGACCGTCATCGCCGCGCTGGCGATGTACGCGTTCACGCAAACGCCGGTCGGACGGATGTGCAATGCGGTGCGCGACAATCCGGAGCGCGCCGAATTCGTCGGCTACAACACGCAGCGCGTGCGCTTTATCGCCTTCGCGATGGCTGGTCTTTTTGCCGGTCTCGCCGGCGGCCTGCACGCGATCAATTACGAAATCGTCTCGGCCGACGCGGTCAGCGCGCAGCGCTCGGGCACGGTGCTGATCATGGCCTACATTGGCGGCGCCGCGTATTTCATCGGTCCGATACTCGGTGCGATCGTCATCACCTGGCTGCAGAGCAGCCTCTCCGATTACACGTCGGCGTGGCTGCTCTATCTCGGCGTATTTTTCATCGCGATGATCCTCTTTGCGCCGGCAGGGCTCGCCGGCCTGATCGTCATGCATCGGCGGATCGCACGCCGCGAGGCGTTCGCCGGCGTGCTTGCTTCATACGCCGTCGCGCTGCTGCCCCTCGCGCTGATGGCGGCGGGCGCGGTGCTTGCGATCGAGATGGGGTACCGCCTGTCGACGCAGCCCGAGCTGGGCACGAAGATGCGGATACTGTGGACTTCGGTCGATGCCGCCTCGCCGTCGCCGTGGATCGTCGCCGCCGTCGCGTTGGGCGCCGGCCTGTGGATCTTTCGCGCCAGCCTTCGCCTGGTGGCGTCGGCGTGGGAACGCGCGGCGCCGGCATGAGATGAAGTCCGCCTGTGCCCTCGAGCTTCGCGGTGTCGAAAAGCGCTTTGGCGCCACCGAGATCATCCGCGGCGTCTCGCTCGATATCGCGCGCGGGGAGCGACACGCGATCATCGGTCCCAACGGTGCGGGAAAATCGACGTTGTTCAACCTGATCAGCGGCCGCTTCGCGCCCACCCGGGGCTCGATCCGGATGGATGGCGAGGAGATCGGCGGCGAGCGCCCATTCGCGATCAATCGTCGCGGCCTTGCGCGAAGCTTCCAGGTCACCAATATCTTTCCTCGCCTGTCGGTGTTCGAAAACCTGCGTTGCAGCGTGCTCTGGTCGCTGGGCTACCGTTACTGTTTCTGGCGCGATGCCGATGCGCTGCGCGATGCCGGCGAATGCGCGCTCGCCACGCTCGAGCATATTGGACTCGCCGCCCGGCGCGACGTGCCCGCCGGCGTCCTGACCTATGCCGAGCAGCGGGCGCTGGAAATCGGCATCACCATCGCCGGCGGGGCGCAGATCATCCTGCTCGACGAGCCGACGGCCGGCATGAGCCGCGGCGAGGCCGACCAGGCGGTGGCGCTGATCCGCAGGGTGTCGGAAGGCCGCACCTTGCTGATCGTCGAGCACGACATGAGCGTCGTGTTCGGGCTGGCGAACCGGATCTCGGTGCTGGTCTACGGCGAAATCATCGCCACCGATGCGCCGGAGCGCATACGCGACAACGCAGCCGTGCAGGCGGCATATCTGGGAACGCTGCCCGATGCTTGAAGTCGACGACCTCCATGCCTACTACGGCAAGAGCCACATCCTGCAAGGCGTCACGTTCAAGGTCGGCGGCGGAGAGATCGTGAGCCTGCTGGGCCGCAACGGCGCCGGGCGCTCCACAGTAGTCAAGACGATCATCGGACTGGTGCCGCCGGTCGGCTGCGTTCGTTTTCGCGGCGCGCGCATCGACGGCCTGCCGCCGCACAAGATCGCTCGCATGGGTCTGGGCTACGTCCCCGAGGACCGTGAGATCTTTCCGGCGCTGTCGGTGCGCGAGAACCTGCTGCTGGGCATGAAATCTTCGCGCGGATCGGGCCGCTGGTCGCTCGACGACGTGCTGACGATGTTTCCGATGCTGCGTGCACGCATCGACGCGCCCGGCGGCGTGCTGTCGGGCGGCGAGCAGCAGATGCTGACGATCTGCCGCACCCTGATGGGCGATCCGGATCTGATCATGGTCGACGAGCCGACCGAAGGGCTGGCCCCCCGGCTGGTCGAGCAGGTTCGCCGTCTGCTCGACCAGATCGCCGCTCGAGGCGTCGCGATCCTGCTGATCGAGCAGAAGCTGACCATCGCGCTCGCGATCTCGCATCGGCTGTACGTGATGGGGCAGGGGCGCATCGTGTTCGAAGGCGACGCGCGCCAGCTCCGCGCCAGTCACGCCGTGCGCAAGGAGTGGCTGGAAGTCTAGGTCGCAGTGTCGGAAAGGGCCGCGAATCGCTCGAGGTGGTGATCGGCGTCGCCGAACTGCTGCGCGATCGCGGTCAGGCGCCGGAACGTGTGGCTGATCTTGACCTCGTCGCTCATGCCCATGCCCCCGTGCAACTGTACCGATTCCTGACTGATCTTTCGGCAGGCGTCGGCGATCCTCGCCTTGGCGGCCGACACCGTGCGCGAGCGCGCCGCGGCGTCATGCTCGGTATCGACGGCGGAGCAGGCAAGAAGCGCGATCGACTTCGCCTGTTCATATTCGATCACCAGGTCGACCATCCGGTGCTGCAGCGCCTGGAATGATCCGATCGCGACGCCGAATTGCTTGCGCGTCTTCAGATACTCGAGCGTCGCGTCGTTGGCCGACTTGATCGCGCCGACCGCTTCGGCGCAGACCAGCGCGGTCGCGAAATCGACGACTTCCTCGATCAGCGGCAGCGCGCGGTCCGCTTCACCGACGAGCGCCTGCGGCGGCAAGCGAACGTCGTCGAACGCGATATCGGCTGCACGCGTGCCGTCGAGCATGCGCAGCGGTACGACCGTCACCCCCGGCGTATCGCGCTCGACGATGAACAGGCTCAGCCCCCCGGCATCGCTGTCGCTGTTGTTGCGGCCGGTCCGCGCCGACACGACCAGCAGATCAGCGCAAGCGCCGTGCGGGACCGCGCGCTTGATTCCCGAGATCATGTACCCGCCGGCGGCCGCCCGGGCACGGGTGGCGACATGCGCGATCGTGTAGCGTGCCGCGGCCTCGGCGTGCGCGAACGCGAGCTTCAGCGTGCCCTCGGCCACGGCCGGCAGGATGCGCTGCCGCTGCTCGTCGCGCAGTTCATCGCTTGGGTCTTCATTGCCGCCGCGGGCGATCAATTGCGCGCCCAGCGCGACGGTCGCGAGCCACGGCTCGACGATCAGCGCGCCGCCGATCGCCTGCATCAGGCTCACCGCATCCATCGCGCCGCCGCCGAAGCCGCCGTGCGCGGTGGGCAGCGGCAAGCCGAGCAGACCCAGCTCCGCCATCGTCCGCCACACGTCCTGGCTGTATCCATCGGGTGAAGCGACGATCCTGCGTCGCGTCTCGAACGCATAGTCGCGTTCGACAAAGCGCTCGATCGACGCGGCCAGCAGCCGTTGCTCTTCGCTGGGATCGAGATTCATCGCGAGTCAGAGGCCGAGCGCATGTCGCGCGATGATGTTGCGCTGGATCTCGTTCGAGCCGGCATAGATCGTGGTCTTGCGCATGTTGCAATAGCGCGGCGCCAGCGCGGTGAGGAAATCGTCGTCGGGAGCGGCCGTGTCGACCGGCCCCAGCACCTGTGCCAGCGGACCACCGGCTTCCAGCATCAGCTCGGTCAGCGACTGCTGGATCTCGGTGCCCTTGATCTTGAGCATCGACACTTCGGCACCGGGGACGCGGCCCCCTTTCAGCTGGTCGAGAAAGCGCAGGTTGGTGATGGTCAGCGCCATCAATTCGATTTCCAGGCGCGAAATCTTGTCGCGAAAGCGCGAGTCCTCGATCAGCGGCTTGTCGTTCTTGCGCTGACCGGCGGCGAACGCCTTCAGGCGCTCGAGTTCGCGCCTCGACGTGCCGATGCGCGCGGTATTCATCCGCTCGTGCCCCAGCAGGTACTTGGCGACGGTCCAGCCCTTGCCCTCGTCGTGGACCAGATTGTGGAGCGGGACCTCGACGTCGTCGAAGAACACTTCGTTGACTTCGTGCCTGCCGTCCATCAGCGGCAATGGCCGCACGGTAATGCCGGGACTCTTCATGTCGATAAGCAGGAACGAGATGCCGTCCTGCTTGCGCTCGATCGCGGGATCGGTGCGAACCAGGCAAAAGATCCAGTCGGCCAGGTGCGCTATGGTGGTCCAGGTCTTTTGGCCGTTGATGATGTAATGGTCACCGCGCCGCACCGCCGACGTGCGTAGCGAGGCGAGGTCGGATCCCGATCCCGGTTCCGAATAACCCTGGCACCAGACATCGTCACCGCGATAGATGCGCGGCAGGAAGCGCCGCTTTTGCGCATCGCTGCCGAACTCGAGCAGCACGGGAGCGCACATCGCGAGACCGAACGGAATCAGCGGCGGCGCGCCGGCGTAGCCGCATTCTTCCTCGAAAATATAGCGCTGCACGACGTCCCAGCCGGTGCCGCCCCATTCGCGGGGCCAGGCCGGCGCGACCCATCCCTGGTTGGCGAGTATGCGGTGCCAGCCGAGCAAGTCGTCGCGAGAAAGCGGCGCGTAACGCGCGACTTTGTCGCGCATCGCCGCCGGCAGATGATCGCGTAGCCACCCGCGCACCTGGTCGCGAAACGCGCGTTCGTCGGGCGAGTAATCGAGATCCATCGGCGGGAAGGGTCGTCGTAGGGCAGCGCTCGTCGCGCATTATCGCCCAAGCGCGGGTCCCGGCGGATGGCGCAGTCGGCTCTGAAAAGGCTCCTGGGCCGATACTGTAGGCCCGTGTCCTACGCCGGGACTGCGCCCAGTTTGGCGTCTCCACGCTACAATTCGCGACAACGAATCTAGCCGAAGGGAAAGCGGGCTTAATGCGTCAAGTGGGCGTAACCGGGGGACCGTTTTCGTATGCCGCGCAAGTCGGGCTGCTCGCGGCGATCTATTTCGCCGCCGCCAAGCTTTCGCTGCTGCTGGCGATTCCGCCCGGGTATGCAACGGCAGTGTGGCCGCCTTCGGGGGTCGCGGTCGCGGCGATCCTGCTTGCGGGAAATCGCATGTGGCCGGGCATCTGGCTGGGCGCGGCGCTTGCGAATCTGACCGTGCAGGCCTCGGCCGCCGCCGCCGTGCTGATCGGCACCGGCAACGCGCTCGAGGCGCTGGTCGGGGCGGCGCTGATCCAGCGCTTCATCGGCTTGCCCCGCCGCTTCGAGAGCGGCGAGGATGTGTTCAAGTTCGTCACCATCGCGGCGGGCGCAGCGATGGTGGCGGCAACGCTCGGCGCCTGCGCGATCGCTCTGGCTGGCGTGGTGAGCTGGAGCGAAATCGCCGCCAACTGGTGGACGTGGTGGCAGGGCGATGTAACGGGCATCATCGTCGTCACGCCGGTGATCCTGTTCTGGACAGCGCGCCCCTCGCGCGCATTGCCGATGTCGAAAAAGCTGGAAGCGACCGGCTTCGCGCTGGTGCTGGCCATCGCCGGCTACATCGTGTTCGGCAACGGCATGGCCTCGCCCGCTTATTCGCCTGCGCTTCTGCTGCTTACCTTTCCGCTGATCATCTGGGCCGCGTTGCGCTTCGACCAGCTCGAAGTCGCGGCCGCCATCACCGCGCTGTGCGCCATAGCGGTCGTCTATACGATTCTGGGCCGCGGGCCTTTCGCCTCGCCCTCGGTCAACGCATCGTTGCTGCTGTTGCTTGCCTTCATCAGCATTGTCGCGGTCACCGGGCTGGTCCTGAGCGCGGTCGTCGGGCAACGCCGCCGTGCGATGGATGGACTGCACCGGGCGCACGACGAGCTCGAGCTCCGCGTCAGCGTGCGGACGCAGGAGCTCGAGGATGCGAATCAGGCGCTGCAGCAGGATATCCTCGCGCGCTCGAAGCTCGAGGACGAGTTGAGGCGCAGCGAGGAGAAGTTTCGGCTGCTGGTCGGCGGCATCCGCGACTACGCGGTGTTCATGCTCGACCCGGAAGGCAACATCGCGAGCTGGAATGCGGGCGCCGAAAGCATCAAGGGCTACAAGGCCGAGGAAATCATCGGGCAGCATTTCTCGCGGTTCTACCCGCCGGATGCGCTGGAACGCAACTTCCCGCAGTTCGAGCTCGAGACCGCGGCGCGCATCGGCCGGTTCGAGGACGAAGGCTGGCGCGTGCGCAAGGACGGCACCACGTTCTGGGCCAATGTGATCATCACGGCGCTCTACGATTCGGAACACCACGTGCGCGGCTTCGCCAAGGTGACGCGTGACATGACCGAGCGCAGGCGGGTCGAGGCGCTCGAGCACAGCGAGCGCAAGATGAACGAGTTTCTCGCGATGCTGGGGCATGAGCTGCGCAATCCGCTGGCCCCGATCCGCAACGCGCTCGACCTGATGCGCATCCAGTCGAACGGTGATTCTACCCATGAGTGGGCACGCAATGTCATCGACCGTCAGCTGACGCAGTTGACGCGGCTGGTCGACGACCTGCTCGATGTCGGCCGCATCACCAGCGGCAAGATCGCGCTGCACAAGATGCCGGTCGAGATCAACGCCGCGGTCCAGCGCGCGGTCGAAGCCGTTCGCCCGCTTGCCGACGCCTCGAGGCACGTGCTGGACGTGCGGCTTTCGACGCAGCCGCTGGCGGTCGACGGCGACCTGACCCGCTTGTCGCAGGCGGTGTTGAACCTGCTCACCAACGCCATCAAGTACACGCCGGCCGGCGGCAGCATCGAGCTTGCCGTCGCGCGCGAGGGCGAGTACGCGGTTGTTCGGGTCAAGGATTCGGGCATCGGCATGGCCCCCGAGCTGATTCCGACGGTGTTCGATCTGTTCGTCCAGGGCGAGCGCTCGCTCGACCGTAGCGAAGGGGGCCTGGGGATTGGACTGACGCTGGTCAAGCGATTGGTAGCGCTGCACGGCGGTACCGTGTCCGCGCACAGCGAAGGACCGGGGCGCGGCAGCGAATTCGCGATCTACCTTCCGGCGCTGCCGCAATCGGCGTTGGCGGGCGCGCAAGAGCCGGCTGAACCCGTCACGCCGACGCATCGGCGCAGCCGCGTGCTGGTCGTCGACGACAATCGCGATTCCGCCGACACGCTGGCGGCGCTGCTCGAGGCGTGGGGGCACGAAGTCCGCACGCTCTACGACGGACCGTCGGCGATAGCCGCCGCCGCCGAATTTCGGCCCAACGTGGTGTTGCTCGATATCGGCTTGCCGAAGATGAACGGATACGAAGTCGCCGCGCATCTGCGAAAGTCGGACAATCACCGCTCGATGATCCTGGTGGCGTTCACCGGTTATGGCCAGGACGAGGACCGGCGGCGCGTGCGTGAAGCGGGTTTCGATCATCACCTGATCAAGCCGCTCGAGCCTGCGGTCCTGGAAAAAATCCTCGACTCGGTCATCGCTGACGCCGCGGCAGCCTAGCGCGCTTCGACGTTCGCGCTCATGAGGCGGCGGGGCGATCCGCGCGCCTTTCTCCGCGCAGGGGCGACGTTTCGGCTTTTATTTTCAGCAAGAGTCCGACTTCGATCGTCCGATATTCCTACAGGTATTTCGACCGAGGCGCGCGATACTGCACGCGAGCTGCCGCTCCGATCCGCGGCAGCCGACGTCCTTTGCCGGAGTATCGAAGACGATGGTCGACAGCACGGGTACGCTTCACGTCTACATGATTGAGGATTCGCCGGTTTTTTCGCGGCTGCTCGCCGCTGCCGTCGAGTCAGCCGGCGCGGAGCTGGTCGGCCATAGCGACAATGCCCAGCAGGCGATCGCCGATCTGTCGCGCGTCGACGCCGACCTGATCCTGGTCGACGTGACCCTTGATTCCGGCACGCGGCTTCGACGTGCTCGAAGCGCTGCAGAAAAGCGGCAACGCGCGTGCCGCGACCAAGGTCGTTCTGACCAACCACAGCGCCGCCGAGTACGGCGGCTTGAGCTATTCGCTGGGTGCGACGTACTTCTATGAAAAAGAGCACGACAGCTGGCGCGTGCTGGAGCTGATCAGCAGGATGGCGGCCGCCAAGTAAGTCCGGCCGCCCGTCCCGGCCGTCGCGCGAATCGTCGCGGCTCGCTCGCCAAAGGCCGCAAATGCCGTTAGGATTCGGTCAGCCTCGCGCAGGCGCAATCCGGGTCAGGCAGCGGCCCTAGAGGCATCGCCGGTGTCGGCTCAGGATGGCGCGTGCTGGGGGGGCTTGGGTCATCGACCATGGCTGATCTCGCCCCAACGCAAACGCCCGCCCCGGCGACCGACGTCGACGGCAAGCTGCTGCTGTCGGGCGACGAAGCGAAGGCGCTGTTGCGCGAATGCTTCGCCGAGTTCAAGGCCGGACTGATCACCGAGGTTCGCATCTCGATCGAGATGACGAACGACTTGTTCGAGGGAAACGAGTTCGTCAGCGATACCGACGTCGCCGACTTCCGCAGCAAGACCGGACAATGGGTCGAGCGTTTCGGGCAGACGCTCACCGACCTGTTCGAGCGGCGGCTCGCCGGCACGCGACGTCAGGGCCGCAGGCCGGATTTCGACGCCTCGCTGGCGACGCTGCGGGTGCTCAATGCCTTCGATCACGAAAAGCAGGCATCGCTGACCGCGAGCACGCAGTTCCTGTATCGCCTGACCAAGCGTGAGCTCGACGCCATCGATCTGCGTGTCGGCACGCTGTTCCGCGAATTCAGGACGCGCGAGGTCGACAATCCGTTCTCACCCGACTACGTGCTCGACGCGATCGGCCTGACGTCGCGCGCGTTGTATCCGAATCCGCGGGTATGGCGGCCGCTCATGGAGCGCTTGCTGTCGGACGTGACGCTGGGCATCAACAAGAGCTTCATCAAGGTGAATCGCTTTCTCGCCGACCGCCAGGTGTTGCCGGAAATCAAGGCGCAGCTTCGCGCGCGAAGCGAGCTGCGTCCGCGCGACGATGCTGAATTGCTGCCGACCTTTCTGCGGCTGTTCCAGGAAGCTCGCTCGGCTGCGGCGGACGATCTGCTTTCGCTCGACGTCGCGGTGCCCGCAGCGTCGGCGGCGACCTCCACCGAGCTCAAGGACTTGCCGGGCCCCGCGCCGGCGCGCGGCGGCACGGCGTCGCCGCCGGGCGAGGCTTCGCCGCCATCCTCGTCCCCGACGGAAGCGACTGCTGCGCCTTTGCTCGATACGGCGTCGGCGCAGGCATTGACCGCGGCGCTCAATCCCTACATCGCCGACCTGGCGCGCGCGCTTCAAACCCCCGAGGCGGCGGGTGCGGCCCCGACCGACGACTCGGGTCTGCCGCAGGTCGATCCTCTGATGGCGATCGGTTCGCTGTCGGCCGCCGTCGCCGTGCTCGACCGCTGGCAGCGACTCGATCCGGGGCTCGTCCGTCGCGATGGGCAAGCGCCCGCGGGCGACGCCGACGCGCGCGCCGCGGCGATGAACCGCATCCCTTTCATCCGCGCGGCGATCGACGACAAGGTCGTCAACTCGACCGACAAGATCACGATGGATGTGATCGGACTGTTGTTCGACTACATCTTCCGCGATCCGTCGATACCCGAGGATCTTCGCAACCTGTTCACCCGGCTGCAGCTCCCGATCCTGAAGACGGCGCTGCTCGACCGCAGCTTTTTCTCCGACCGCAAGCATCCGGCGCGGCGCCTGCTCGACCATCTCGCCGCCGCCGCGATCGGCGCCACCGGCGACGCCGGCTATCGCGCCGCGTTCGAGCTGACCGCTGCTGGCGTGATCGAAGAGGTCTGCCGCGATTTCCAGGTCGACGTCGGTGTCTTCGACGTGGCCGACCGCAAAGTGCAGGAGTTCGTCGATGCCGAAGTCCAGAAGGGAGCCGGCGCACTCGGCACCGACGTCGCCGCCGCGCTCGCCGCCGAAGCAGGGCGAGGCCGATCGCTCGGCGGTGCGCGCGCTGATCCGAGACAAGCTCTCGGGTGTCGACGTGCCGTTCGACGTCCGCTCGTTCAGCGAAACCATCTGGGCCGATTACCTGACCAGCGTGCGGCTTGCGGAAGGCACCAAAGGTGACGCCTGGGGGCGCGGTGTGCGTACGCTCGATGATCTTCTATGGAGCTTGACCGCGAAGGAGCGCAGCGCGCAGAAGGCGCGGCTGGCCAAGCTCGTTCCGGTAATGATTCGCAATCTGCGCGCCGGAGCTGCCGCGGTGAACGTCGGCGACGAGCGGATCAAGCCGCTGCTCGACGCGATGTATCAGTTGCATATGGCCGCGATCAAGCCCGCGGCTACGCCATCGACCGACGACGCGCGGACACCCGACACCATCGCACCGCCGGCGGGAGCGACCGTGGCCGGGGTCGAAACCGCCGCGGTGGAGAAGCCGATGGCCGACATGTCGGCGGCGCCAGCCTCGCGGATTCCGAACGTCCACGATTTCGTCGCCGAAATGGTCGTCGGAACCTGGCTCGCTTTCGGCGAAGGCGACCAGACGGTCAATGCGCGGCTGGCGTGGATCAGCCCGCTGCGCAGCAAATATCTGTTCACGACGCGCGAGCGCTCGCGCGCGATCGTCGCCACACCGGAGGATCTGGCGTGGCAGCTGGGCGCGGGCAAAGCCAGCTTGATTGTCGAGCCGGTACCGCTGTTCGACCGCGCCGTCAGCGCGGCGCTGGACACGCTGGCTGCGCAAAAGCGGCCCGGCGAAACCGCTGCCGCGGCTTAGGCTGCGGCAACGCCGCCGAGGCGTAAAAAAAGCGAGCCACCAGGCTCGCTTTTTCCTTTCAGGCGCCGGCCTGAACCATCGTCAGATCGGCGAACAGAACGCGACGGCGTTCGGGCCAACGCCTTCCGGCGCCCAGCCGCGATTGAGCATCGCACGCCGCACCGACAGATCGATCGTATACCGGTGATTGGCGTCGTTGCGGTTGTCGAAGAAGCGGTAGACCGGCAGCGTGCCGGCGCGGCAGTTCCCGATCGCATCGACCGGCACGACGTAGAACGCCGCGCGGCTCTCGAGCAGCCACACGTTCGGCCAATGGGTGATGACGAAATTGCATTCGTCGGGAAATGCGGTGAAGAAGTGCGAATCGATCATCGGCAGCGGGCTGTAGAAACGGCAGACCGGCACTGCATCGACCGGCGCCAGCGGCAGGGTCCACCCAGGCATAGAAGAGTTCTCCGGTCCGCTGGAAGGTCCCGGAGAGATAGTTGTCGACGAAGGCCTGCTCGTTGGCGTTCGCCGACATGAAGTAGTGGTCCTGTCGGCGCGGTAGTACTCGATCACGGGCACCGTGCCGGCCGGCGAGACGCTATCGGCGGGGAACGTGCTCATGATGGCGAGCCCGGCGTCGAGCAGGCCTGAACCGCAGAACGGCTCGACGCCGCAGGTGCCGCCGCTGGGGAACAGCCGCGCCGTGCCGCTGATGATGTCGAGCACGTGGCCGGGGGTCAGGTTGACGTTGCGCGCCAGCATCAGCGAGGCGACGCCGGCGACGTGCGGTGCGGCAGCGCTGGTCCCGGCGGCTATCGCGTAACCTGGATTGCCCGGGCGCGGTCGTGCCATCGTTGGACAGCGACAGCACCAGGGTATCGCACGTCGCCGCCGTCACCGCCCGGCGCGGATACGTCGACCCGCAAGCCGAAATTCGAGTAGCTGGCGCGATCGCCGGCGCGCGTGCTTGCGCCGACGGTGATCACGCCGCTGCAGTTCGCGGGCGCAGAGTCGGACGCGTTGTCGCTTTCGTTGCCGGCGGCTACGGCGATCACCACGCCCTGCGCCAGCGCCAGATTGATCGCGTCCTGCAGCGCCTGCGGGCACGACGTTGCGCCGCCCAGGCTCATGTTGATGACCCGCGCCGGGTTCGGATTTGCCGGCGCGCCGGCAACCGCGAGGCCGGCTGCCCACATCACGCCCGCGGTGATGTCCTCGAACGTGCCGCCGCATTTGCCGAGCACGCGCACCGGCAGAATCTTGGCCGCCCAGTTGAGGCCGGCGATGCCGACGCCGTTGTTCGAGTTCGCGGCGATGATGCCGCTGACGAACGTGCCGTGCCAGGAGCTCGGCTCTGCCCGGCGAGCCGTCGCCGCATTCGCCGTCCGAGGTCGCATCGCCGGTGTCGGACGGGTCATTGTCGCGACCGTCGCCGTCGTTGGCCGATGCCGGATCGCTGATGAAATCGAAGCCGGGCAGCACGCGGCCGGCAAGCTCGGGATGTTGCGTGATGCCGGTGTCGATGACCGCGACGACCGTCGATGCGCTGCCGGTCTGCAGGTCCCAGCCGGCCGGCGCATCGATGCCGCCGACGGCATCGGACAAAGACCATTGCTGGTCGTATTTCGCATCGTTCGGCACCAGCTTGGCGGTGGCGCGACGCACCGGGTCGGCGTATTGGACGGCGGCGTCGGTCTGCACCAGCGACGCCATGGCACCGAGGCGATCCTGCGCGACCTTGTTCTGCAGCTTGAGCACCCAGACGGTGCCGACCTGATGATCGACGCTGAGCGGCGTGCCAGCGAGCGCGCTCAAGCGCGGCAGCAGCGACCGCCCAGTCGGGAGCGGGGTCGCCGGCGAGTCGCAGCATCAGCTTGTCGCCGAGCTCGGTAGTGGCGGCGCTGCTGCGAATTGACTGGGTCGAGGCGTCGCTCGAGATCGGCTCGGCCCAAAGCACGCTTCGATCGACCGCGAAGACGGCCGACCAGCGCATTGACCGTCGGGCGATCGAGCGGCTGGGCGAGGTCGAGCTCCAGGCCGCCGGTACGCGTCGTGCCGGCGAGGGTCAGCGATATGCCGGCCAGCGTCTGCAGGCGCGCGAGCGCGGCATCGGGAAGCGTGCCCGGCGCGGCCGCGTACGGGTGCAGCATGACGCGAATGCGCGAGATCGTTTCGGCCTGCGCGGTGGACGCGAGCGCACCGAACAGCGCCAGCAGGACAAGCCGTTGCAGCCATCGTCGAACCATCGGTCGCTCCCAATCCCGAATGTTGGCGCCGGCCTCGCGCGAGCGGCGCGCCGTGCCATTGGCGCCCCATCGTACACAATGACATTGGAATTGTCATGAAGATTGCGCGCCAAATCCTTCCTTTGTCAGGATTTGGCGCTTGGAAACAACAATGCGCCCGGAAGGATCGGTCGGACGAGCGGGTCGAAACCTCAGGCTTTCTTGTCGGCTACGACTTTGAGCGACGTCTGGAAAGGACCCAGCACCTTGACCATTTGGGCGAATATCCGCGGATTCGCGGCCACGATCTGGCCGCCGCGCAAATAGCCGCCTTCGCCGGCCAGGTCGCCGACCAGGCCGCCGGCCTCGACGATCAGGAGGCTCCCGGCCGCGACGTCCCAGGCATTGAGCCCCACCTCCCAGAATCCGTCGTAGTACCCGGCGGCGACGTAGGCCAGGTCCAGCGCGGCCGACCCGGGCCGGCGCAGGCCCGCCGTCTGCTGCATCATCGCGCGCATCATCGCGATATAGGTTTCCAGATCGCTGCCATCGCGAAACGGAAAGCCGGTGCCGACCAGGCAGTCCTTCAGATGCTGGCGGCGCGACACGCGCAGCCGGTGATCGTTGAGAAACGCGCCGCGGCCGCGCGTCGCGGTAAAGAGGTCGTTACGCACCGGATCGTAAATCACGCCCTGCGTGACCTGTCCCTTGTGCTGCAAGGCGATCGAAACGCAATACTGCGGAAAGCCGTGCAGGAAATTGGTCGTGCCGTCGAGCGGATCGATGATCCACAGATGCTCGGACGTCGTGTTCGCGCCTTCGGCCGTGCCTTCCTCTGCTAGAATCGCGTGGTCGGGGTAGGTCGCGTGCAGCGTATCGACGATCGCCGCTTCGGCGGCGCGATCGATCTCGCTGACGAAATCCTTCGGACCCTTGGCGGTGACGACAAGCCGGTCCAGATCGCGCGCGCCGCGATTGATGATGCCGCCGGCGCGGCGCGCGGCCTTGACCGCGGTGGTGAGCATCGGATGCATTCGGGTTCACCGCTTTTGCGCTGACGCGCGAGCGGCGCATAAAGAACAATCGTCGCGCATTCTACCTGCAAACGAAGCCTTTCGACGCGCATGACGGACGCATCCGAGCCCTCCGTCGTCAATCAGCGAGCGAAGAACGATGCGCTCTCGCGCATCCGCATCGTCCTGTGCGCGACCAGCCATCCGGGCAACATCGGCGCGAGCGCACGCGCGATGCGCGCGATGGGTCTCTCGCAATTGATCCTGGTGGCGCCGCAGCGCTTTCCCGATCCCGAGGCCGACGCGCTCGCGTCCGGCGCGACCGATATCCTGCGTGCGGCGCACGTCGTCGCCACGCTCGACGAGGCGCTGGCGGGCGCGGCGCTGGCGATCGGATTTTCGGCGCGGCGGCGCGAGTTCGCCGGCGGCGCACTGCCGGTACGCGCGGCTGCGCACGAGGCGCTGCGCCTACGCCGCGCGCGGCGAGGTCGCGCTGGTCTTCGGCAGCGAGATGTCCGGACTCTCCAATGCCGAGCTCGCGCGCTGCCAGCTGGTCGCGACGATTCCGTCCGACCCGGCGTTTTCATCGCTCAATCTCGCGGCGGCGGTGCAGGTTGCGGCGTACGAGCTGCGCGATCGCTGCAGGTGGCGGCGAGGTCTGGCGCGCGCCGGCATTCGAGCCGGCGTCGCAGGACGAAATCGCGCGGCTGTTCGAGCACGGCGAGCGGACGCTGATCTCGCTCGACTTCCTGCGACCCGCACAGCCTAAGCGGCTGCTGCCGCGGCTGCGGCGACTGTTCGCACGGGCGCGCCTCGAAAAGGAAGAGGTCAACATCCTCCGCGGCATCCTGGCGCGGATCGATGAGCGCCTGGTGCGGGCGCGGAAGCCGGATTGAATGGCGGCGACGACCGAGACTCGAAGCGATGACGTCGCGCCGAAGGTCTGCCGCAACTGCGGCGCGCCGGCCGAAGGCGCGTACTGCCCGGCCTGCGGGCAGGAGACGGCGCTGCGCCTGCCGACGTTGCGCGAGTTCGTGCGCGAAGCCGCCGGACGCTACGTCGCCCTCGACGGCCGCTTCTGGCGCACGATCTTTGCACTGCTTGCTCGCCCCGGGCTCCTTACCCGCGAGTACTACGCCGGCCGCCGGCGGCGCTATATCCGTCCGGCACGGCTGTACCTGTTCACGACGCTGATATTTTTCGCCGTGTCGCGCTTGTTCGTGACGCCGTTCGACGTCGCCGAGCTGCGCGACGATGCGCGCGCGGACTCGAAGCAGCAGGCAAACGACAAGGGACTCGATCTGCAATTCGACTCGGAGGAGGCGATCGTGCCGCCGGTGCTGCAGAAGCGTTGGAGCCGCTTCAGCAAACTGACCAAGCAGGAAAAAGCCGAGCAGCTGCGCGAGGGCACGTTGCGCTATGCGCCGTACGCCATGTTCGTGTTGCTCCCGGCGTTCGCGTTGCTGCTCAAGCTCGTCTATCTCGGTCGGCGCCGGAAGCATCCGCAGCGGCCGCGGCTGTTCGGCGAACACCTGGTGCACGCCGCACACGATCACGCCTTCGTCTTCATTGCCGCGACGGCGATGCTGCTCGTGCCGAGTCGCGCGCTGGCGACCGCGATCGGGTTCGGGATCGCCGGCTATCTGCTGTGGTCGATGCGTGCCGTGTACGGTGGCTCGTGGCTGGGTGTCGTGCTTCGCGCATCGATCCTCTCGACTGTCTATTCGGCAATGGTCGGATTGGCGATCGCCGGCCTGGTGGTGGTAGCGGTCCTGGTGCGCTGAGCCGGGGCCGGCGGCAGTCGGCGGCAATAGTTGAGTAATTCGCTCGGATATGGCAACATCGCCCCATGTTCGACCGGCTCCGCGAAGACATCGCCGTCGTATTCGAGCGCGATCCCGCCGCGCGCACCACCTGGGAAGTGCTGACCTGCTACCCGGGCTTGCACGCGCTGGTCTGGCATCGTGCCGTCAGCCATCGGCTGTGGCGGGGCGGTGCGCGCTGGCTCGCGCGCTGGCTGTCGCATTGGGCGCGCTGGCTGACCGGCATCGAGATTCACCCCGGGGCGACGATCGGCCGCCGGGTCTTTATCGACCACGGCATGGGTGTGGTCATCGGCGAGACCGCGGAAATCGGCGACGACTGCACGCTCTATCACGGGGTCACGCTGGGCGGGACGTCATGGCAGGCGGGCAAGCGGCATCCGACCCTGGGCCGCTCGGTCGTGCTGGGCGCCGGCGCCAAGATCCTGGGCCCGATCGTGGTCGGCGACGGCGCCAAGGTCGGATCCAACGCGGTGGTCGTGCGGGACGTACCCGCCGGCGCCACGGCGGTCGGCATCCCGGCGCGCATTTTGACCGGCGATGATGCCGTCCGGCGCGAGGCGCAGGCCACCCGGATCGGCTTTTCCGCCTATGGCATCGGCGCCCGACATGAACGATCCGATGGTGCAGGCGATCCATTCGTTGCTCGACCATGCCGCGGCGACCGATGAACGGCTGCAAAAGCTTATCGAGCATCTGCAGCACGAAGGCGTCGACTGCAGCGACGCCAAGGCCACGGCCGACCGCTTCGACCCGGCCCAGCTCAACCGCTTACTTGACTGAACTAGTAGGGTTTTTAGTTGACTAAACTAGTCGGGAATTGTAGAATTTCAGCGTGAAAACAAGGGAACGACCGGGATAGAAGGCAGGAGAACATGAGACTTACGACCAAAGGGCGGTTCGCCGTGACGGCGATGATCGACGTGGCCATGCACAACGGCAAGGGGCCGGTGACGCTGGCCGCCGTGTCCGAGCGGCAGAAGATTTCGCTGTCGTACCTCGAGCAGTTGTTCGGCAAGCTGCGGCGCCACGGCCTGGTGGACAGCGTGCGCGGCCCGGGCGGCGGCTATAACCTGGCGCGGGCGGCCACCGCGGTTTCGGTCGCCGACATCATCCTGGCCGTCGACGAGCCGATCGACGCGACCCAGTGCGGCGGCAAGGAAAATTGCCTCGACGACAGGCGCTGCATGACGCACGAGCTCTGGGCGAGCCTCAACACGCATATCTTCTCGTTCCTGCACTCGGTGTCGCTCGAGCAGCTGGTGCGGCAGCAGGACAAGCCCGAAGTCAATGTGCTGCAGGATCACCGCGCGTCGGCGGGCAAGAAATCCGAGCCGGTGCCGGTCGTATAGCGCACTTCGAGAACACGATGAAAAAACCGATCTATCTCGACTATTCGGCCACGACGCCGGTCGATCCGCGGGTCGCGGCCAAGATGATTCCGTATCTGACCGAGCATTTCGGCAATCCGGCGTCGCGTTCGCACTCGTTCGGCTGGGAAACCGAAAAGGCGGTCGAGGAGGCGCGCGACGAAGTCGCGAAGCTCGTCCATTGCGACCCGAAGGAGCTGGTCTGGACCTCGGGTGCGACCGAGTCGATCAATCTGGCGTTGAAGGGCGCGGCGCACTTCTACAAGGACAAGGGCAAGCACCTGGTCACGGTCAAGACCGAGCACAAGGCGACGCTCGACACGATGCGCGAGCTGGAGCGCGACGGCTTCGAGGTCAGCTATCTCGACGTCAAGCCGGACGGATTGCTCGACCTCGACGTGTTCAAGGCGGCGCTGCGCCCTGACACGATCGTGGTGTCGGTGATGTTCGTCAACAACGAGATCGGCGTCATCCAGGATATTCCGGCGATCGGCGAGATCTGCCGCAGCCGCGGCATCATCTTCCACGTCGACGCGGCGCAGGCAACCGGCAAGATACCGGTGGACCTGTCGACGCTGAAGGTCGACCTGATGAGTTTCTCGGCGCACAAGACTTACGGGCCGAAAGGCGTCGGCGCGCTGTTCGTCCGGCGCAAGCCCCGCGTGCGCATCGAGGCTCAGATGCACGGCGGCGGACACGAACGCGGCATGCGGTCGGGCACGCTGCCGACGCACCAGATCGTCGGCATGGGCGAAGCCTTCCGACTGGCGCGGCTGGAAATGGCGACCGACAACGAGCGTATACGGATGCTTCGTGACCGGCTGTGGCGAGGGCCTGTCGCAGATCGAGGAAGCACACCTGAACGGCGACATGGAGCGACGCGTTCCGCACAATCTGAACGTCAGCTTCAACTTCGTCGAGGGCGAGAGCCTGATCATGGCGATCAAGGATGTCGCCGTGTCATCGGGCTCGGCATGCACGTCGGCGTCGCTTGAGCCGTCGTATGTGCTGCGCGCGCTCGGCCGCAGCGACGAGCTGGCGCACAGCTCGATCCGCTTCACCGTCGGCCGCTTCACGACCGAGGAAGAGGTCGACTACACGATCGATCTGTTGAAGCGCAAGATCGACAAGCTGCGCGAGCTGTCGCCGCTGTGGGAAATGTTCAAGGAAGGCATCGATCTGGATACCGGTGCGTATGGGCGTAGCGCACTAACTGCGGATCGAGTGCGGCTGCCGCCCTCAATCCGGACGGTCAGAGCAGATCATGAAGCTTTATTGGAGACTGAAATGGCATACAGCGACAAGGTACTGGATCACTACGAAAACCCGCGCAACGTCGGCTCGTTCGCCAAGGACGACGACGCGGTCGGCACCGGCATGGTCGGTGCGCCCGCTTGCGGCGACGTGATGAAGCTGCAGATCCGGGTCGGCACCGACGGACGCATCGAGGACGCCAAGTTCAAGACCTACGGCTGCGGCTCGGCGATCGCCTCGTCGTCGCTGGTCACCGAATGGGTCAAGGGCAAGACGCTCGACCAGGCGCTGACGATCAAGAACACGCAGATCGCCGAGGAGCTTGCGCTGCCGCCGGTCAAGATTCACTGCTCGATCCTGGCCGAGGACGCGATCAAGGCCGCGGTCGCCGATTACAAGAAGAAGCATGGCGAGGGCGACGACGATCCCGCCGCCGTCGAGACCGCGCCGCGCGTTGCGGCGTCGGTTTGACTCAGGACGGGATGATCCAGCCGATGGCGATCACGTTGACCGAAAGCGCGGCCAAGCATGTTGCCGGCTACCTGGAAAAGCGCGGCAAAGGCGTAGGCCTGCGCCTGGGCGTGCGCACCACCGGGTGCTCGGGCCTTGCCTACAAGCTCGAGTTCGTCGACGAGATCAAGCCCGAGGACGTTCGCTTCGAAAGTCATGGCATCAATGTCATCGTCGACCCGAAGAGCCTGCCCTATCTCGACGGCACCGAGCTCGATTTCGCTCGCGAGGGTCTCAACGAGGGATTCAAGTTCAACAACCCGAACGTCAAAGACGAATGCGGCTGCGGCGAATCCTTCAACGTCTGAGGTCGTCGATAACCTTCGCATAGCGCGCCGCTGCTTCGTTGCTGCTCACTTTCGATCCTCACGTACTTACGTGTACGTTGCGGTCGAAAGTTCCGCGGCGCCCCACGTAGACCTGGCGCCGCGCTCTGCTCGATTCTCGACGACCTCATCGATCCGACGACGCTGCAACACGCGGACACCGTTGCGATGATCGACTTCTCCCAGAATTATTTCGCGCTGTTCGGCTTGCCGCCGCGCTATCGCTTCGACGCCGCGCTGCTCGATGCCGCCTATCGCGCGCTGCAGACCAAAGTCCACCCGGACCGGTTTGCCGCCGCGAGCGAAGCCGAGCGCAGGCTCGCGCTGCAGTCGTCGGCGCGGGTCAACGAAGCCTACCGCGCGCTCAAGGATCCGGTCGGGCGCGCCCAGTATCTGCTGTCGCTGCACGGGATCGACGCGAAGGCGGAAACCGATACCGCGTTGCCTCTCGATTTTCTGGAGCGCCAGCTCGAACGCCGGGAAGCGGTGGATGAGGCGCGGATCGCGCGCGACGCGGGACAGCTCGAATCGCTTGCTCGCCGAGGTGCGTGCGGAAATCGCCGCCCTCGAGCCGGCGCTGGCCGAGACGCTCGACGCAAAAAGGAGCTGGGAATCGGCACGCGCGAGCGTGCGCGAGTTGCAGTTCCTGTCCAAGCTCGCCGCCGACATCGACTCCGCCATCGGCGGAATCGACCGCTGATGGCTCTGCTGCAGATTGCCGAGCCGGGAGAAGCGCCGGCGCCGCGCGCGCATCGCCTCGCCGTCGGCATCGACCTTGGAACGACCAATTCGCTGGTCGCGACGGTGCGCGACGGCAGCGCCGAGGTGCTGCCGGACGCGGACGGCCGCCGCCTGCTGCCGTCGATCGTCCGCTATGCGCCGGACGGCGTCGAAACCGGCTACGCCGCGCAGGCAGCGCAGGTTGCCGACCCGCAGAACACCATCGTCTCGGTCAAGCGAATGATGGGCCGGGCGTTGTCCGACCTCGCCGATGCGCGCCGCTTTCCGTATCGCTTTGTCGATGCGCCGGGCGTCGTACAGCTCGCCACGCGCGCCGGCGTCCGCACGCCGGTCGAGATATCGGCCGAGATTCTCCGCGCGTTGCGCGAACGCGCGGAAGAAACATTGGGTGGCGCTCTGGACGGCGCGGTCGTCACCGTGCCCGCCTATTTCGACGATGCGCAGCGCCAGGCCACCAAGGATGCGGCGCAGCTGGCGGGCCTCAATGTTCTTCGTCTGCTGAACGAGCCGACGGCCGCCGCCATCGCCTATGGACTCGACAATGCTTCGGAGGGAACCTACGCCGTGTACGACCTGGGCGGCGGCACGTTCGACTTGTCGATATTGAAGCTTTCGCGCGGCGTCTTCGAGGTGCTGGCGACCGCCGGCGATACCGCGCTGGGTGGCGACGACTTCGACCACCGCATCTATTGCTGGGCGCTCGAAGCCGCCGGCGTCGGCCCGGTGACTCCGGGCGACGCGCGGATGCTGATGGCCAAGGCGCGCGAGGTCAAGGAAGCGCTGACGACGCGCGACGAGGTCGCGTTCAACGCTGTGCTGCGGTCGGGCGACACGATCGCCGCGACGCTTACCGCGAAGGAATTCGAGGCGATCAGCCAGACGCTGGTCGCGAAGACGCTCGCGCCGGTCAGAAAGGCGCTGCGCGACGCCAGGCTTGCGCCGGCAGACATCAAGGGGGTGGTAATGGTCGGCGGTGCGACGCGGATGCCGCAGATCCAGCGCGCCGTCGCCGGGTTTTTCGGCCAGGCGCCGCTCAATAATCTGAATCCGGACGAAGTCGTCGCGCTCGGCGCGGCGATTCAGGCCAATGTGCTGGCGGGCAATCGTGCGCACGACGAGGACTGGCTGCTGCTCGACGTGATTCCACTGTCGCTCGGCCTCGAGACCATGGGCGGGCTGACCGAGAAGATCATCCCGCGCAACGCCACGATTCCGGTCGCGCAGGCGCAGGAATTCACCACGTTCAAGGACGGACAGACGGCGATGGCGGTGCACGTCGTCCAGGGCGAACGCGAGCGGGTCGCCGATTGCCGTTCGCTTGCGCGCTTCGAGCTGCGCGGCATTCCACCGATGGTCGCCGGCGCGGCGCGCATCAAGGTGACCTTCCAGGTCGACGCCGACGGACTGCTCTCGGTCGCCGCGCGCGAGCAGACGACCGGCATCGAAGCGTCGATCGTGGTCAAGCCATCGTACGGTCTTTCCGATGCCGAGATCACCCGCATGCTGCAGGAATCGTTCGCCAACGCAGCGCCGGACATGGTCGCGCGAGCGCTGGCCGAGGCCCGCGTCGAGGCCGAGCGCATCGTCGATGCGACCGAAGCGGCGTTGCGCGCCGATGGAGATCTTCTCGCCGCGGCCGAGCGCGCTCCGATCGAGCGTGCGCTTGCCGCGGTCCGGGGCCTTTCAGGCGGCGACGATCATCGCGCGCTGGCGGCCGCGGTCGCGGCGCTCAACGCGGCGACTGAGGAATTCGCAGCGCGCCGGATGAATCGCGGCGTGGCGCGCGCGCTGACCGGACGCAGCGTCGATGCGCTGGGTTGAGGCGCAATGACCGAAATCGTCGTACTCCCGCACGCCGAGCTGTGTCCCGAGGGCAAGACTTTCGAAGCAACCGAGGGCGAGTCGATCTGCGACAATCTGCTCGACCAGAAGATCGAAATCGAGCACGCCTGCGAAAAATCGTGCGCGTGCACTACCTGTCACGTCATCGTGCGCGAAGGTTTCGATTCGCTGTCGCCGTCGTCCGAGGACGAGGACGATCTGCTCGACCGCGCATGGGGCCTGACACCGGTGTCGAGGCTTTCGTGCCAAGCCAAGGTCGGCAGCAGCAAGCTGGTGATCGAGATCCCGAAGTACACGATCAATTACGCCAAAGAGGCGGCCAAATGAAATGGGTAGACTCGCGCGACATCGCGATCGCGCTGGCCGAGAGCCACCCGGACGTCGATCCCGCGACGGTGCGTTTTACCGATCTGCATCGATGGGTGGTCGCGCTGCCAGGCTTCGACGATGACCCGAAGCACTCGGGCGAAAAGATACTCGAGGCAATCCAGATGCTGTGGATCGAGGAGAGCGAAGAATGAACCCCGCACCGATGCCGTTGATCAGCGCGCTCTATACCGGCGTGTTCGCGCTGCTGCTGGTCGCCCTCGCGTTGCTGGTGTCGCGCCGGCGTCGCCGTATGGGGATCGGTCTCGGCGCGGGCGGCGACGCCCAGCTCGAGCGGGCGATTCGCGTCCACGCCAATGCCGTCGAGTGGGGGCTGCCGGTGTTGCTGTTGTTGCTGGTCGCCGAGGAGAATCGCGCGTCGCCGCTGCTGCTGCATGTCTGCGGCATCGCGTTCATCCTGGCGCGCGTCATGCATGCGGCCGGCTTGTCGCGCGTCAGCGGGAAATCGGCGGGCAGGTTCGCCGGCATCGTCTTGACCTGGCTGGTGCTCATCGTGCTCGCGGTGTGGAACATCGTCGCTTTCCTCCGTCCCGCGCTGGCTTGAGCGTGCCCGCTAGACAAACAGATTGAGCACGGCGTCGAGACCGCAGCGGTCGATCGCGTAGGTCGCGTGGGCGCGCACGATTTCCTTCGCATGGTAGGCGATGCTGATGTCGGCCGATTCCAGCATCGGCAGATCGTTCGCTCCGTCGCCGATCGCCACCGTCAGGCCGCCGTCGGCAGCGAGCTCCGCGCGCAGGCGCCGGAAGCACGCCGCCTTGGCTTCGGCATCGACGATCGGTCCGATCAGACGGCCGGTCAGCCTCCCATCGGCGATTTCCAGCGTATTCGCGCACGTGTAGTCGAGCCCGAGACGCATTTTCAGCCGCTCGGTGAAAAAGGTGAACCCGCCCGAGACCAGCAGCGACCGGGCCCCGACCGCGCGCACGCCGGCCAGCAGGCGCTCTGCCCCCGGAGACAGCTCCAGCCGCTCGTCGTAGACGCGGTGCAGCGCTTCGACGTCGACCCCGGCCAGAAACGCCACGCGGCGGGTCAGGCTTTCGCGGAAGTCGATTTCGCCCCGCATCGCGCTGGCCGTGATTGCCGCGACGCGGGGCTTGATCCCGAGCATGTCGGCGATTTCGTCGACGCATTCGATGGTGATCAGCGTCGAGTCCATATCCATCGCCAGCAGGCGCACCCGGTCGAGCCGTTGCCCGGCGTCGACGATCGCGCAATCGAGCGCCGCGCGCGCGCAGTACGCGGACACCTCGGCGTCGTTGCCGGCCGGCCAAAGCGCGAAGGCCTGATCGGCGTTTCCGGACAGGGCATCGATGCGCGCGGCGCCGGCCAGCTTGGCCAGTGCCTTGAGGACCGGCGTCTCGATGTCGGGAGCCTGCACGATCAGGCGGCGGGCACCACTTCCGGTCATCGCCGGGGCGTCCGCACCAGGTCCGCGCGGCGGGCGGGGGATCGTCGCATCCGGTCGGGGAAGGTCTGGTTGTCGCGCCGTCGCGCCGGCGATCCGAGCCGGCATGATGATAGTGCCATCGCTTCTACTCCCTTGCTCGGGCGCGGCGTATTATAAGCGTTCCAACCGGTACGACGAGGAGAAAACCATGTCACTGCGTCTTGGCGACACCGCCCCCGATTTCACCCAGGAATCGAGCGAGGGCCCGATCAGCTTTCACAAATGGCTGGGCGACAGCTGGGGCGTGCTGTTTTCGCATCCTGCCGATTTCACGCCGGTCTGCACGACCGAGCTCGGACTGACCGCCAAGCTCAAGAACGAGTTCGCCAAACGGAACGTCAAAGTGATCGCTTTGTCGGTCGACCCTGTCGAGTCGCACAAGAAGTGGATCAACGACATCAACGAAACACAGAATACAACCGTCAATTTCCCTATCATCGCCGACGCCGACCGCAAAGTCTCTACGCTGTATGACATGATTCACCCGAACGCCAGCGCGACCGCGACGGTGCGCTCGCTGTTCGTCATCGATCCGAAGAAGGTGATCCGGCTCATCATCACCTACCCGGCGTCGACCGGGCGTAACTTCGATGAAGTGCTCCGCGTCATCGATTCGTTGCAGCTGACCGAGTATCACAGCGTGGCAACGCCGGGCAACTGGAAAAACGGCGACGATGTCGTGATCGTTCCGTCTCTGCAGGATCCCGAACTGCTCAAGCAGAAGTTCCCCAAGGGCTTCAAGGCACTGCGTCCGTATCTGCGCATGACGCCGCAGCCGAATCGCTGAGCGCGCGACGTCGTCCGGAAGCGGCAAAGCCGCGGCCGCGCGGCGTTTGATGATGGTGCCGCGATAACGCGTCAGGGCTTGCGGCCCTGGCGCGTTTTCTTTTTCGGCGCCGCGGCGGCCTCGTCGCCGGCCAGCACGAAGTCGATCTTGGTCGACTCCAGGTCGACGCGGGCGACTTTCACCATGATGCGATCGGCGAGACGGTAGGATTTGCCGCTGCGCTCGCCGTTCATCGCGTGCCGCACCGCGTCGTAGTGAAAGTAGTCGTTCCCGAGCTCGGTCACGTGCACGAGGCCGTCGACGTTGAGCCCGTCGAGGGTGACGAACAGGCCGAAGTGGGTGACGCCGCTGACCGTCCCCATGAAGATCTCACCGACCTTGTCCTGCATGAAATAGCATTTCAGCCAGTTTTCGACGTCGCGGGTCGCGTCGTCGGCGCGCCGCTCGGTCATCGAGCAATGCACGCCCAGTTCCGACCAGGTCGCGCCGGCGGGCTGGTAGCGCTCGCCCGCCAGGCAGGCCTTGATGCAGCGATGGATCAGCAGGTCGGGATAGCGGCGGATCGGCGAGGTGAAGTGCGTGTACGCGTCGTAACCCAGGCCGAAATGGCCTTCGTTGTCGGGGCTATAGACCGCCTGCTGCAGCGAGCGCAGCAGCACCGTCTGCAGCAGGTTGAAATCGGGCCGACCCTTGATTTGCGCCAGCAGCTTCGCATAGTCAGCCGGTGTCGGAGACTCGCCGCCGCCGATCGACAGGCCGGATCCGGCGAGAAACTCCTTCAGCGCCGCGAGCTTTTCGGGTGTCGGTCCTTCGTGCACGCGGTAGAGCGCCGGCTGCTTCTTCTCCAGCAGATAGCCGGCGGCGCAGACGTTCGCCGCCAGCATGCATTCCTCGATCAGCTTGTGCGCATCGTTGCGCATGACCGGCACGATCGTCTCGATCTTGCCGTGTGTGTCGAACTTGAGCTCAAGCTCGATGGTCTCGAAATCGATCGCGCCGCGGCGCGCGCGCGCTGCCGACAGCACCTTGTACAACGCGTACAGGTTCTCGAGCTGGGGCAACAGCGCTGTCGCTTCCTTCGTTCGGGCTTTCGGCTGCGACAGCCAGTCCCACACCTGGTTGTAGGTGAGCCGCGCGCGAGAATGCATCACCGCCGGATAGAAGCGGTAGTTCTCGATGTCGCCGTCGGCGCTGATCGTCATCTCGCAGGCCATGCACAGGCGATCGACCGCGGGCTTGAGCGAGCACAGCTCATTCGACAGCTGCTCGGGCAGCATCGGAATCACGCGCCGTGGAAAATAGACCGACGTGCCTCGATCGCGCGCGTCGCCGTCGAGCGTATCTGCGTCGCGCACATACTGGCTGACGTCGGCGATGGCGACGATCAGGCGAAAGGTCTTGGCGCCGCGCTCGCAATAGACGGCGTCGTCGAAATCACGCGCGGTCTCTCCGTCGATCGTCACCAGCGGCAAAGCCGTCAGATCGGTGCGGCCCCTGCGGTCGGCCTTCTGCACTTCATGCGGCAACTGCGCCGCCTGCCGCTGCGCGGCGGTGGAGAATCGGTAGGGCAGGTCGTGCTTGCGCAGCGCGATCTCGATTTCCATTCCGGGATCGGCATAATTGCCCAGAACGTCGATCACCCTGGCCAGCGCTTCGCGATGCGCCGACGGCTGCTCGAACACTTCGGCGACGACGACCTGCCCGGGTCGCGCGCTGCCGCGCATGTCGGGAGGAATCAGGATGTCCTGGCTGATGCGCTTGTTCTCGGCGACCAGGTACCAGATGCCGCGCTCCTCATACACGCGGCCGACGACTTCACGATTGGCGCGCTCCAGCACATCGACGATCGCGCCCTCCGGCCGGCCGCGGCGGTCGAGCCCGACCAGCCGCGCCGTGACGCGATCGCCGTGCAGCGTCTTGTGCATCTCTTTCGGCGACAGGAAAAGATCGGGGCCGCCGTCGTCAGGAACCAGAAACCCGAAGCCGTCGGGGTGGCCCTGCACGGTGCCGGTTACCAAGTCGAGCTTGGCGACGACGCAAAGCTGTCCTTTGCGGTTGGTCATCAGCTGGCCGTCGCGCTCCATCGCCGCGAGCCGGCCGGCGAATGCTTCGCGTTCGGCCTCGCCGCGTACGCCCAGTGCCTCGGCAAGGCCTTCGGCCGGCATCGGCACCCCTTGCTCGCGAAGCGCCTGCAGTATCTGTTCGCGTTCGGGAATCACTACATCATCACGAGCGCGGCGCGGGCGGCGACCTGCCGCAGCATCTGTGCCGGAGCTTCCGCGCGAACCACGCCGTGGCGACATCGCCGGTACGTGATCGGCTGGAGACAAAGTCGCCTTGGTGGTCGCAACCTTCGATCCGGCGCGGACAGCAATGATGCGTTGCTTTTTTGACAAGAAAGTCACTCTTTCGTAAAATTACGGGCTAGTCTGACACACAGCCCCTTAGTACAGCCCAGATGGCGGAATTGGTAGACGCACTAGGTTCAGGTCCTAGCGGTGGCAACACTGTGGAGGTTCGAGTCCTCTTCTGGGCACCATCGTAGCACTCGACGCGGCCCGAAGCCGCAGTCGACCGACGCCTGCCCGCGCGAACGCGGGCTTTTGCTTTTGACTTGTCCCCTGGAGAGCCGTTCGATGAAACTCGCCGCGTTGGCCGTGTTGATCGTCCTGAGCTGCGTTGTGCCTTCGGCCAGCGCCGACGAGGACAAACTGCCCATGCAGATGGCCGGCACCGGATCGACGACGCGCGACTCCGGGAAGGCGACGACGGCGCCTTGGTCGATTTCGATCACTACGCAGGACACCGATGGCAATCTCAAAGGCACGATGAATTGGAGCGGACGCGCCTGCCAGATCTCTGCCGTTCCGTTCACCGGTACCTATCGCAACGGCGTGCTCGATATCAGCGCTCCGGCCACCAGCCGAAGCTGCGGCGCGATCACCATGATGTTGACCAAGTCCACCGGCGAACAACTGATGCTCGAAGGGACGGCCAGGTTCCACGGCTCGGACAAGCCGGCTACGGTGACCCTGCGCCAGCGCTAAGGCGGCGACGCGCCCCCGGCCGTTCAATAGCGCGCGTTGCCCGGCGATCGCGGGAACGGGATCACGTCGCGCACGTTCGCGAGGCCGGTGACGTAAGCGATCGTGCGTTCGAAGCCCAGACCGAAGCCGGCGTGCGGCACGGTGCCGTAGCGGCGCAGGTCGCGGTACCAGGTGTAGTGCTCGATATCCATCCCGGCTTCGAGCATCCGTGCATCGAGGATGTCGAGCCGCTCCTCGCGCTGGCTCCCGCCGATGATCTCTCCGATGCCGGGTGCCAGCACGTCCATCGCGGCGACCGTCCTGCCATCGTCGTTCAGACGCATGTAGAAGGCCTTGATCTCCCTCGGGTAGTTGACCAGGATGACCGGGCCGCGGACGTAGCTCTCCGACACGTAGCGTTCATGCTCGGACTGCAGGTCCATCCCCCATCGCACCGGGAATTCGAACTTCTGCTTGGCCTTCTCGAGAATGCGTATCGCGTCGCCGTAATCCATGCGCACGAACTCGGCGGCTATCATTCCCTGCAGCTTGGCGATGACGCCTTTTTCGATGCGCTCCTCGAAAAACGCCATGTCGTCGGGGCGCTCGTCGAGCACGGTCCGGAAGATGTGCTTGAGCAGCGCCTCGGCGAGCGTCGCATTGTCGGACAGATCGGCGAACGCGATCTCGGGCTCGATCATCCAGAACTCCGCCAGATGGCGGCTGGTGTTCGAGTTCTCGGCGCGAAACGTCGGGCCGAACGTGTACACCTTGGACAACGCCATGCAGTAGGTTTCGATGTTCAGCTGACCGGAGACGGTGAGGAAGGCCTCGCGCCCGAAGAAGTCGGCGCCGAAGTCGATTCCGCCCTGCGGGGTGCGCGGCAGATTGGCCAGATCCAGGGTCGATACGCGGAAGAGCTCACCCGCGCCTTCGGCGTCCGATGTCGTGATGATCGGCGTGTTGATCCAGACGAAGCCGTTCTGGTCGAAAAAACGATGCACGGCCTGCGCGATCGTATGCCGGACGCGGCTGACCGCGCCGATCACGTTGGTGCGCGGCCGCAGGTGCGCCACTTCGCGCAGGAATTCGAGCGTGTGCGGCTTGGGCTGGATCGGATACGAGTCCGGGTCATCGACCCAGCCGACGACGCGGATCGCGCTCGCCTGCATTTCGAACGGCTGCCCCTTGGCGGGCGAGGGCACGATCATTCCGGTCGCCTCGACCGCGCAGCCGGCGGTCAGACGCGCGACCTCGCTCGCATAGTTGGGCAGCGTGCTGGGCGCAACCACCTGCACCGGATGGAATCCGGATCCGTCGGACAGGTGGACGAAGGAGATGCCCGCCTTGGAGTCGCGCCGCGTGCGCACCCATCCCTGCAGGGTAATGGGAACGTCCTGCGGCGCACGGCCGGCGAGGATATCGGCGCAGCTCAGTGCATTCATCGATCGGCTTCGGTCGCGATGGACAGCCGCGCCTTGAGATCCGCAGGCCGGAGCGTGTCGTAGACCTCGAACGGCTGGTGTATCCACGGGCTGTCGGGCAGATGATCGACGTAGTAGTCGGGCTTGAATATCGAGCATCCCTTGTACCAGACGACCGCCGTGCGCATGTCGGCGATATGGGGAAAGCGCTGTGGCAGCTCGCTGTTCACCGCCGCCAGCGTGTGCCCCGAGTCGACCATGTCGTCGACCAGCAGCACGCGATCGCCCAGCCGCGGCGCGGTCATCGTCATGTGCTCGGCGATGACCAGCTGGCCGCGCAAGGTCCCGCCTTCGGCGGTGTACGAATGCGTCGACAGGATCGCCAGCGGCAGCTCGAAGATGCGCGACAGCACATCGCCGACTCGCAGCCCGCCGCGGGCGATGCAGATTACCTGGTTGAACTGCCACGCCGATTCATGCACCTGCAGGGCGAGGCGCTCGATGAGGACGTTGTACTGCGGCCAGCTGATGTGCAGGCTCATCTTCGGCGGGAGGTCTAGTGGAACGGATGATGCAGCAGGATCGTCTCGTCGCGCTCGGCGCCGGTCGAGACCATCGCGATCGGCACCTCGGTCAATTGCTCGATGCGTCGCAGGTACGCGCGCGCCGGAGCCGGCAGCGCGTCGAAACTGTCGACCCCGAGCGTGCTTTCCGGCCAGCCCGGCATGTCCTCGTATACCGGCATGCATTCGGCGACCGCGTCGGCGCCGATAGGCAACAACGGCTGCGGCGCTCCGTTGACCAGGTAGCCGGTGCAGATGCGGATCGATGGCATGCCGTCGAGCACATCGAGCTTGGTAATGCAAAGGCCGTCGACGCCGTTGAGCTGCAGCGAACGCTTGAGCGCCGCGACGTCCAGCCAGCCGCAACGGCGCGGGCGGCCGGTGACCGAGCCGAATTCGTTGCCGCGTTTCGCTAGCCCCGCGCCGATGTCGTCGGTCAGCTCGGTCGGGAACGGGCCGGTGCCCACCCGCGTCGTGTACGCCTTGACGATGCCCAGCACGTAATCGAGCATCTGCGGCCCGATGCCCGTGCCCGGCGCGGCCGCGCCGGCAAGACAGTTCGACGAGGTGACGTACGGATAGGTGCCGTGGTCGATGTCGAGCAGCGCGCCCTGCGCGCCTTCGAACAGCAGCGAATCGCCGCGGCGGCGCGCCTCCTGGAGCAACGCGGCAACATCGCCGACCATCGGCAGCAGCGCCGGCGCCAGAGCGAGCGCGCCGTCCAGCGTCTGCTGGAATGGCACGGCGTCGCGCTTGAAATATTGCGTCAGCACGAAGTTATGGTATTCGATCAGCGGCTTCAGCTTGGCGGCGAAGCGGTCGGGATAGAACAGGTCCTGCAGCCGCACGGCGCGGCGCGCGATCTTGTCTTCGTAGGCGGGGCCGATACCGCGGCCGGTCGTGCCGATGCGCGTGTCGCCCATCGCCGCTTCGCGCGCCTGGTCGAGAGCGACGTGGCATTCGAGCACCAGCGGACAGGCTGGCGAGATGGCGAGCCGCGAGCGCACTTCGATGCCGGCCGCCTCCAGCTCGCCGATTTCCTGCAGCAATGCCGACGGCGACAGCACGACGCCGTTGCCGATGTAGGCGCGGACCTTCGGTCGGAGAATGCCGGACGGAATCAGCCGCAGCACCGTCTTCCTGCCGGCGATGACCAGCGTATGTCCGGCGTTATGACCGCCCTGGAACCGGACAACACCCTGCGCGTGCTCGGTCAGCCAGTCGACGACCTTGCCTTTGCCCTCGTCGCCCCACTGCGTGCCGATGACGACGACGTTCCTGCCCATGGCGGCCATCGTTCCCGGCCTATTCGGCGACGCCGCTCAGGGCGGCCAGCTGGCGCAGATCGAGCGTAAATCCGGTCGCGGGGCGCGCGCGGCCGAACGCCTTGCCGATCCCGTCGTAGCGTTCGCCGCGACCGATCGCATTGGCTTCGCCTTCGGTGAATACCGAAAAGCTCGCGCCGGTCTGGTAGTGATAGCCGCGCAAATCCGCCAGGTCGATGTGCAATGCCGCGACCTGCGGTCCGGCGGCGCGCGCAAGCTCCTCCAGCGACGACAGCGCGCCAGCGATCGATGGCGTATCGGGCAGCCGGCCTCGCGCCGCCGCGAGCACTTCGTCGGCGGGCCCGTATAGCGTCGGCAGCGCGGCGAACGCGTCACGCCAGGCCGCGGGGAGGGCGGATGTGAGCTCGGCGACGGCGGGCACGTCCTTGCCGCGCAAGGCCGCGAACATCGCGCTGTCACTGGCGTTGCCGGCGATGTGCGCGCCGTTGGCCAGCGCCCTGTAGACGCCGACGTGGCCCAGATCGAGGTGCAGACCGCGCACGCCCACTTTGGCCAGTGACGACAGCAGCAGCAGCAGCACCTCGCGGTCGGCGGCGATCTTCGGGTCGCCGTAGAGCTCGGCGCCGATCTGCAGCACCTCGCGCGTCTGCGCGAGGCCGGCCACGACGGTGCGCAGCACGCTGCCGGCATAGCAGAGCCTGGTGACGCCCGGCTCGTTGAGCAGGTGCGCGTCGATGCGGGCGACCTGAGGCGTGATATCGGCGCGCACGCCGAGCAGGCGTCCGGATAACGGATCGATCACCTTGAACGTCTGCAGCTCGAGATCGTGCCCGGTGCCGGTCAGCAGCGAATCCAGATGCTCGATCAGCGGCGGCTGGACCAGCCGGTAGCCGTGATCGCGAAAATGGTCGAGCAGCGTGCGCCGCAGCCGCTCGATCGTCTCCGCCTCGGGCGGGAGGATGTCCTCGATGTATTCGGGAAGGATCCAGGTATGCATGGAGGGAACCTCAGAGGTTCCTTAGCACCAGGACGGCGGTGCCGATGAGCAACGAGGTGAGTCCGATGAAGCGCAATTGTCCGTCGGACAGCTCGGTCATGCGGCGGAACGTGTCGCGCCAGAGTCGCGGCGCCGCCAGCGGCAGCAGCCCTTCGAGCACCAGCACCAGCGCGCATGCCGCAACGAATGCGTCCGGCACTTTTCTTCTTCCGTCGGCGAAAGTGTTACTTGCTGCGCGAGGCCGGAGGCCCGCCGCCCGGCTGCTTCAGGTACTGGAAGAACTCGGCGCTCGGATCGAGCACGATCACGTCGCCCTTGCTGCGAAAAGTGGTCTTGTAGGCTTCGAGGCTGCGGTAGAACGAATAGAACTCCGGATTCTGTCCGTACGCGGATGCGTAGGTCGCCGAGGCCTTCGCGTCGCCTTCACCCTTGGTCTTCTGCGCCTGTTTGTACGCGTCGGCGAGGATGACTTCGCGCTGGCGGTCGGCATCGGCGCGAATCTTCTCCGATTCCGCCGCGCCCTGCGAGCGCAGCTCGTTGGCCACGCGCTTGCGTTCGGACTCCATGCGCTGGTAGACCTGGGCGAGGACTTCGTCAGGGAGCTCGACGCGCCGTAACCGCACGTCGACGACCTCGACGCCGATCGACTTGGCGTCGGCGTTGGCCTTTTCCCGCGTCGTCGTCATGATCTTTTCGCGCCCGGTCGAAATGACTTCGTGCAACGTGCGCTGGTTGATTTCCTCGGCCAGGTTGGCGCGTATCGTCTGAGCCAGCCGGCGGCGCGCCGTTTCCTCGTCGCCGGTGACGCTCTGGTAGTACTTGCGAACATCGGTGATTCGCCAGTAGGCGATGAAGTCGGCCTTCAGCGGTGTTTTTTCCGATGTCGTCACGCGGTCGGGATCGGAAGTCTCGAGCAGCAGGATGCGCTTGTCGTAGAACTTGACGTTCTGCAGCAGCGGGACCTTCAGGTAGAGGCCCGCTTCGGTCTTGGCATCGATGAATTCGCCGAGCTGGAACTTGATCGCGTACTGCTTCTGGTCGACCGTGTACAGCGACTGCGACAGCACCAGCAGCGCCGCGACCAGAAGGGCGAGCAGAGGAGTCGTGGCTTTCATCGCCCGGCTCCGGCGTCGCGGCTGCGCGAGAGCTCGCGTGCGCGGTTCGGGTCGACGGTCACGGTCGCCTCCGGCGGTGCGGGCCGCACGGCATCGGCGGCCACCGCTGCACCGGCGGCACCCTGCTTCAGCAGCTGATCGAGCGGCAGGTAGAGCAGGTTGTTGCCCGCCTTCTGGTCGATCAATATCTTGCTCGAGTTGCCGAGCACCGATTGCATCATGTCGAGATACAGCCGCTGCCGCGTCACTGCCGGCGCCTTCGCGTATTCGACCAGGATCTGGCGGAAGCGGCTGGCGTCGCCGTCGGCGCGTTGCGTCACGCTCGCGTTGTAGCCGTCGGCTTCCTGCAACAGCCGCGACGCCTGACCGCGCGCGCGGGGGACGACGTCGTTGGCATAGGCCTGGCCCTCGTTCTTCTGGCGCTCGCGATCCTGCTTGGCCTTGACCGCATCGTCGAACGCCGCGGCCACCTGGTCCGGCGGCAGCGCGTTCTGCAGTGTCACCTTCTGCACGTAGATGCCGGTGCCGTAACGATCGAGCATCGCCTGCATCAGCTTTTCGGTTTCGGTGGCGATCTGCGCCCGGCCTTCATAGAGCGCGAAGTCCATCTGGCTGTGGCCGGCGACCTCGCTCATCGCCGTCTGCGCGACCTGCGCGACGACGTCGTCGGGCTTTCGCGCATTGAACGAGTAGTCGGCGGCGCTCTTCAGGTTGTATTGCACTGCGAACTGGATGTCGATGATGTTTTCGTCGTCGGTCAGGAACAGCGACTCCTTTGCCACCTTGTTCCTGGGGTTGCCGTTGCGATAGCCGATCTCCACCGTCTTGACCTGCGAGAAATCGACGACCTCGACCGCTTCGATCGGAAACGGAAGATGCCAGCGCGGGCCCGGCGTCGTCGTCTCGGTATATTTTCCGAAGCGCGTGACGACGCCGCGTCGACCTTCGTCGACGATGTAAAAGCCGCTGGCCAGCCAGATGACGACCACCAGCGCGGCCACCATCCCCGCACCGCCGACCGGAAACGCCGGCTTGGTCGGCGGCGGGCCGCCGTTGCCGCCGTCGGCTTCCTTGCGGCCGAATATCGCATTCAGCCGGCGATTGACGTTGCGCCAGATCTCCTCGAGGTCGGGCGGACCGCCGCTGCGGTTGCGCTTGCCCCACTGGGGGTCATTGAGTGACATGGCTAAGGCGCTGGCCTGAAGTCGCTATGCGGGTGAGGGTGGGTGATGTGGTTGGGCGGCGCCGGCGCTTTTCATGCGGTCGCCGCCCGGTCCCCGGGGCGGGGGAACCGCTCGACCAGCGCGGCGCGCAACTCCGGCACGCCTGCGCCTGTAAGAGCGCTCAGACGAACGGCGCGGATTTTACCATATTCGTCACGCTCGACGCCCGGCTCGCACCCGTCGCTGTCGCACTTGTTGCGCACCAGAATTCGGGCCACCCGATCGGCGCCGATCTCGGTCAGCACGGCATCGACGGCCTCGATCTGCTCGTCGCGCCCGGGATGGGCATTGTCGACGACGTGCAACAGCAGATCGGCGTCCACCGCTTCCTTAAGCGTCGCACGAAACGCGGCGATCAGGTCGTGCGGCAGGTCGCGGACGAAGCCGACGGTGTCGGACAGCACGATCGTCTGCGCGCCCGGCAGCACCAGGCGGCGCAAAGTCGTGTCCAGCGTTGCGAACAGCTGGTCGGCGGTGAAGCTGGTCGCGCCGGTCAGGCGATTGAACAGAGTCGACTTTCCGGCGTTGGTATAGCCGACCAGCGCCACGTTCCTGACCGCGGCGCGACGGCGCGCGCGTCGCTGAGTCTCGCGCTGGCTGGCGATGCGCGCCAGCCGGGACTTGAGCATCTTGACCCGTGTGCCGATCAGCCGCCGGTCGGTTTCGAGCTGCGTCTCGCCCGGGCCGCGCAGCCCTATTCCGCCGGTCTGGCGCTCCAGGTGGGTCCAGCCGCGGACCAGACGCGTCGACAAATGCTGCAATTGCGCGAGCTCGACCTGAAGCTTGCCTTCGGCGCTTTGGGCCCGTTGCGCAAAAATATCCAGTATCAGGCTGACGCGATCGACGACCCGGCATTGCAGCGCGCGCTCGAGATTGCGCTGCTGCGCGCCCGATAGCGCGTGATCGAAAATGACCAAATCGGCGTCGGTCGCGACGCGCCGCTCGGCGATTTCGCCGATCTTGCCGCGGCCGGCGAACAGCGCCGGGTCGGGGCGGGCGCGCCGCGCGGTCACGATATCGGCGACTTCGGCCCCGGCCGAAGCGGCCAGGTCCTTGAGCTCGGCCAGCCGCGCCTCGGGCTCGCCAGCACCGAGGTCGATTTCGACCAGTACTGCGCGGTCGCGTCCGTTCGGGCGTTCAGCCATGCGCGGCGCGACGGCTGCCCGGGGCGGCGCCTGGCCGCCGACGCGATCCGGACCGCCGATGCCGGCGGCCGCCGGCATCCGTCCACCGCCGCGGGTCAAGGTTCGCGGTCGCTGTCCTGCGTCGGCACGGTGATCGCGCGGGCCGGAACGACGGTCGAGATCGCGTGCTTGTAGACCATTTGCGTGACCGTGTTCTTGAGCAGGACGACATACTGATCGAACGATTCGATCTGCCCTTGCAGTTTGATGCCGTTGACGAGATAAATCGAAACCTGGACATGCTCCTTGCGCAGCGTGTTCAGGAACGGGTCTTGTAGCATTTGCCCTTTATTGCTCATTTTTATTGCTCCGCTTGTTGTAGGAAGCCACGCGTGGTCTCCGCACGAGGCTTCTTGCCCGCACCTTTATGTTCCGATCCGCGGCTCCCAGACTCCCTGGCCCGGATGCCGGCGGCCTGCAGCGAATGGGCGGGATCGATCCGACCCGTTGCGGCTAGCGGCGGCGCCGCCGGTGCGTGGCGGCGCCCGCATAGGGGTTTGCGCCGGTCTTGAATTGTATCCTAAGGGGCGTACCCCGCAGTTGGAACACGTCAAGGAAGAAATGTTCCAGGTAGCGCCGGTAGGTTGCCGGGACATGCGCCAGCGAAGTGCCGTGGATCACGATCAGCGGCGGGTTCATGCCCCCCTGGTGCGCGTAGCGCAGTTTCGGCCGCGTCATGCCGGTTCGCGGTGGCTGCTGTTGCTCGACGGCTCGCGCCAAGGCCCGCGTCAGCTTGGGCGTCGGCAGCTTGGACATCGCCGCCGCATAGGCTTCGTCGATGGACTTGAGCAGCGCGCCGATGCCCTTGCCGTCGCGCGCCGAGATCGTGTGTTGTGCGGCAAAGCCAAGGAATCCGAGCTTGCGCTCGATCTCGCGCTTGACGTTGGCCCGTGCCGTGGTATCCAGGTCGTCCCATTTATTGATCGCGACGACCAGTGCGCGGCCCGCTTCGAGGATGAAGCCGGCGATGTGCGCGTCCTGCTCGGATATGTCGCCTTGCGCATCGACCAGCAGCACGACGACGTTGGCATCCTCGATCGCCTGCAGCGTCTTGATCACCGAAAACTTCTCGACCACCTCGATGACCTTGCCGCGCTTGCGCACGCCCGCCGTGTCGATCAGCGTGTAATGGCGCGTGCCGCGGTCGAAGTCGAGATACAGCGAGTCGCGTGTCGTGCCCGGCTCGTCGAATGCGATCACGCGCTCTTCACCGAGCAGCGTATTGATCAGTGTTGACTTGCCGACGTTGGGGCGGCCGACGATGGCGACCTTGATCCGCCGATCGCCTTCATGACCCGACTCTTCCGGCTCGGGCGTCACCGGCGGCGGACAGGCCGCGAGCGCGAGCTCGACCAGGTCGCTGACATTGTCGCCGTGCGCCGATGAGATCGGCAGCGGGGTCCCCAGCCCCAGCTCGTGGAAGTCGGCGCTGGCGCGCTCGGCCGCCAGGCCTTCGCTCTTGTTCACCGCCAGCAGCACCGGGCGCCCCGAGCGGCGCAACAGGTCGGCGATCGTGCGGTCCTGCGCGGTGAGGCCTTCGCGCGCATCGACCAGGAAAATCACCGTGTCGGACTCGGCGATCGCCTGTCGCGTCTGCTTCGCCATGGCGTGATAGATGCCGGTCTTCGCCTTAGGCTCGAAGCCGCCGGTATCGACCACCAGGTACGGGCGATCGCCGCCGAGGCCGCGCCCATAGTGCCGGTCACGCGTCAATCCCGGGAAGTCGGCGACCAGCGCTGCGCGTGTTTTCGTCAGGCGGTTGAACAGCGTCGACTTGCCGACGTTGGGCCGGCCGACGAGGACGATCGTGGGTAGCATGCTGGCATGCGCCGCAATGCCGCCTCGCGCCCGACTCTTGCGCGGAACGGCATCGGCCGCTTTTATTTTGCGCTGGCGCTGACCAGCGTTCCGCCGGCGGATTGCCAGATCACCGCATCGCCGGCGCTGACCGGCTGCGACACCGCGGCGGTGCCGTCGGTCGCCACGCGCCCGACCAGCGCGCCGGTGCGCCGGTCGAGCAGATGCAGATAGCCCTCGCCATCGACGATGCCGACGTAGGCACCGACGCGCGCAGGTCCGTTGGGAAAGCGCGCGGCGAGCTTGTCCTGCTTCCATACCGACGCGCCGGTGGCTTTGTCGAGAGCGTGCACCGCGCCCTTGTCGTCGGTCAGATAAAGATACTCGTCGTCGATCGCCAGCCCGGCGAGACTGGACAGTTCGCGCGACCACAGCAGCGTGCCGCGCTGCAGCTCGAAGCAGGCGACGCGTCCCTGGAACGCCACCGCGCAAACCTGGCGTGCGTCGACCACCGGGAGACTGGTCACGTCGGCGATGCGCTCGAGCTCGGTCGCGCCCTTCGGCGTCGCGACGTTCGCTTCCCACCCCAGGGTGCCGTTGTTCACGTCGAGCGCGAGCAGCTTGCCGCCCGCCGTACCGGTGAACATCGCGCCGCGGGTGACCGTACCGCCGACAAAACGGCGCACCGTCAGCGATGGATTGAGCCGCTGGTAGACCCACTTCTGGCTGCCATCGGTTTCGGCAAAGGCGAAGATCCTGCCGTCGATCGACCAGACCAGTATCTTGCCCTCGGCCGCTTTCGGGGGCCCTGCGACTTCGCTCGAGACTTTGGCCTGCCACAGCGCCTTGCCGTTGTTGTCGAACGCCAGAACTTCACCCTTGTCGGTGCCGACCGCAACGGCGGTGGTCGATGCACCGACGCCGGCCTGCAGCGCCCTGTCGGCCTTGATCCGCCAATTCTGCCGCCCGGTCGCCGGATCGACGCTGACGATCGTGCCGTCGGGAGCCGACGCGTAGACGACCTGGGGCAGCACCGCCGGGGCGAAGTTGGCTCCGCCTTTGGCGCCGAGCGGAAGTTGCCAGTTGACGACGGCCACCGCCGTGTTTTCGTAGGCCGGCAGCGGCCCCGCTTTGGGTGCGCCCTTGCCGATGCCCAGCCAGGCCAGCGACGGTGCGGGTATCGACGGCAGCCACGACGTCCACGATTCGGGCAAGGTCTGGCAGCCGCCGAGCAGCAGCGCCGCTGCGGCGAGGACCATTGCGCGCTTGGCGATCATTGCGCGCCGCCCAGCGAATCAAGCTTGACCTGTACATATGGACGGTACGGCGACTTGGGATCGATTTTCGCCAGCGCGACCTGATACGCTGCGCGCGCTTCCGGCTTCTTGCCGGCGGAAGCCAGGATGTCGCCGCGCAGGTCGGCGTAGATCGCCGAGAACGCGTCATCGATCTTGACGTCGATCGTCTTCAGCGCTTCATCGTAGTTCTTTTCGTCGAGCAGGACCTGCGCGAGCCGGAACCGCGCGATCGCCTTGAGCTCGTCCTCGCTGGCATGATCGACCACCCATTGCAGCTGCTGCTTTGCCCCCGCACGGTCGTCCTTGTCGTAGAGAAGCTTCGCGTACAACATGGCCGCCCGCGGCGCGTACGCGGTGCCGGCGTAGCGCTGCACGATCTGCGTCGCGGGATCCTTCGCCTTGGTCAGGTCCTGCGCACGCGCCGCGTCGCTGACCGCCTGATAGAGGACGCTGGCCTGCTCGGCCTGCGTGCGCTGGTACCAGCGCCATCCCTGCACGCCGATGACGGCGATGGCGATTGCGGTCACGACGGCGCTGACGTACTTGCCGTATTGCGTCCACCACGCCTTCAGATCGTCAATCTTTTCCTGTTCTTCGAGATCGTAGACTGCCATCTTCGGTCCTTGCTCAAATAGTCGCGACCCGATGCGAGCGGATGCTCTTCGTGTGTCGTGGGATCAAGCGCGAGCGCTCCGGCTCAGCGCGCACCGTCATCGCTTGCCGGCGCGATGAGGCGCGCGGCCAGCTCGGACGGATCCAGGCTCTGCTGCTCGCCGCCGCTGCGCAGCGGCTTGACGGCGACGCGATTGGCCGCCGCTTCGTCCTCGCCGACGATCAGCGCGAAATTCGCCCCGCTGGCGTCGGCCCGTTTCATCTGCGACTTGATGCTGCCGCCGCCGGCGTTGACCACGATCGCAAGCCCCGCGTCCCGGAGCTTCTCGGCAACCGACGCCGCGAGCCTTCCCGCCTGCTCGCCGACGTGCACCACGTAGGCATCGAGCGCCACCGCCGCGCCGACACCGGCGTCCTGCATCAGCAGCACCATGCGCTCGCAGCCGATGGCGAATCCGCAGGCCGGCGTCGGCTTGCCGCCGAGCTGCTCGAACAGTCCGTCGTAGCGACCTCCGCCGGCTACGGTACCCTGCGCGCCGAGTCGCTCGGTGACCCATTCGAAAACCGTGCGGTTGTAGTAATCGAGTCCGCGCACCAGGCGCGGGTTGACGGTGAACGCGATGCCGTGGTCGGCGAGCAGTTGCTGCAGTTCGTCAAAATGCGCGCGCGCTGGATCGCTCAAGCAATCGATCAGCCGCGGCGCCGCGCCAATCGCCGCTTGGAGCGCCGGGTTCTTGCTGTCGAGGATGCGCAGCGGATTGCTGTGCAGGCGGCGGCGTGCGTCTTCGTCCAGCAGATCGCGGTGACCCTCGAAATGCGCGATCAACGCCGCGCGGTGCGCGCGACGCTCTCCCGGATCTCCGATCGAGTTGATTTCCAGGTTGATGCGATCGAGGCCGAGCCGCCGCCACAATCGCGCGAGCATCACGATTTGTTCGGCGTCGACGTCGGGGCCGGCGAAGCCCAGGGCCTCGACATCGAACTGGTGGAACTGCCGGTACCGGCCTTTCTGCGGGCGCTCGTGGCGGAACATGGGGCCGGCAGTCCAGACCCGCTGCGGCCGCTCATAGGTCAGGTTGTGCTCGATGGCGGCGCGCACGATGCCGGCGGTCGCTTCCGGACGCAAAGTCAGGCTCTCGCCGTTCAGTCGATCGTCGAACGTATACATCTCGTGTTCGACGACGTCGGTCACTTCGCCGATCGCGCGCACGAACAGCGGCGTCGCCTCGACCACGGGAACGCGCAGGTTGCGGTAGCCGTATTGGCCGAACACGTCGCGCACCTCGTCCTCGAAGCGCTCCCACAGCACGGCCTCGTCCGGCAGCACATCGTTCATGCCGCGCACCGCCTGGATCGCGGCGACCTTTCGCTCGCGCGCAGCAGGTGCCGCGTCTGCCGGCGGCAAGGGCTTGGTCTGCGCGATCATGACCGGCTATCCGACGGCCTTGAGCTGGATCGACTTCTTTTCCGGCTTCAGGCGCGCCGACGGCGGTTCACCGCCATAAGTGGCGCGCACGTAGTCGGCGACGATCTGCTCGAATTCCTCGGCGATGCCTGCGCCCTTGAGGGTCACCGTCTTGTGCCCATCGACATAGACCGGCGCCACCGGCACTTCGCCGGTGCCGGGCAAGCTGATGCCGACATTGGCCATCTTGGATTCGCCCGGTCCGTTGACCACGCAACCCATCACCGCGACGGTCATCGTCTCGACGCCCGGGTAGCGGTTGCGCCATTGCGGCATTTCGGCCCGCAGATATATCTGGATCTTGTCGGCGAGCTCCTGGAAGAACGGGCTGGCCGTGCGCCCGCAACCGGGACAGGCGGTCACCAGCGGCGCGAACGAGCGCAGGCCCATCGTCTGCAGGATCTCCTGCGCGACCAGGACCTCGCGCGTGCGGTCGCCGTTGGGCTCGGGAGTCAACGAAATGCGTATGGTGTCGCCGATGCCCTGCTGCAGCAGCACGGCCAGCGCGGCAGTCGAGGCGACGATGCCCTTCGACCCCATGCCTGCTTCGGTCAGCCCCAGGTGCAGCGGATAATCGCAGCGGCGGGCGAGCTCGGTGTATACCGCGATCAGATCCTGCACGTCGGAAACCTTGCAGGCGAGGAGGATCCGGTCCCCGGGCAGCCCGATCTCCTCGGCGCGCTGCGCGCTGCCGATGGCGGAGGTGACCAGCGCCTCGCGCATCACGTGCGCGGCGTCGAGCGGATTCGTCGAGCGGGCATTCTCGTCCATCAAGCGCGCGAGGAGATCCTGGTCGAGGCTGCCCCAGTTGACGCCGATGCGAACCGGCTTGCCGAACTCGATGGCCTTTTCGATCATCACCGCGAACTGGGGGTCGTGCTTGCTGCCCTTGCCGACGTTGCCCGGGTTGATCCGGTATTTGGCCAGCGCCCGCGCGCATTCAGAATAGTTGGTCAGCAGCTTGTGGCCGTTGTAGTGAAAATCACCGATCAACGGCACCGTGCAGCGCATCGCGTCCAGTCGTTCCCGGATCAACGGCACGGCGGCGGCGGCTTCGGCGGTGTTGACTGTCACTCGCACCAGTTCGGAGCCCGCTTCGGCGAGCGCCTTGACCTGTGCGACCGTCGCGGCGACATCGGCGGTATCGGTGTTGGTCATCGACTGCACGACGATCGGTGCGCCACCGCCGATGGCGATGCCGCCGACCAATGCAGTGCGCGTTCGGTGCCGGATGATCGGCGGAAGATTGAGCGCGGTCATTGAAGCCTCATCGAACTTGACGGCATCGCCTAGCGGACGACCAGGCGGGCGACGTTGAGCCGGGTATACGGCGCCAGGTCGACTGGCTGGCCGCGATAGACGAGCGTGACCGCCCGCGCATTGCCGATAACGATCGAGAAGGGCGGCGTGCCGTCGAAGGGCTCGACCGACCCGGCATCGACCAGCCGGGAGATCAGCGTCTGGCCGCGCTGGTCGCGGATCTCGGTCCACGACGGACCGTCGTAGCGAATTATCAGAATCGCATCGACTGCAGCGGTCGGCGAGGACGCGTCGGCGGCCGGTGGCGCCGGCGACGGCGGCTCTACGCCGGGCGGCGCCATGCCGCCGGTCGGTACAGAAGTGGGCGCCGCAGCCGGCGCACTGACCTCGGGAGCGACCGGATTGGGCAGCGGCGTGGTCGAAACGCCGGGCGGCCGCACGGACTCGTTCGCGCGCAATGGCGTGGCCGGCCCTGCGGGGTTCGCTGGCCTGCCCCGGTACCATTCGTAGCCGGCAGCGGCGACGATGCAGCCGATCAGGACCAGGGGAATCAGCCAGCGGCCGAAGCTGGGCGCATGGGCGTGCGCGGTCGGCAACTCCGCCATGGTCGTGCCGGTCGAGTGCAATGCCGGCGGTTCAAGCGACGGCGCGTGCGCCGCGTCGGGCAGGTGCGCGACCAGCAGGTCGGCGTCGAGGTTCAAGAGCCGCGCATAATTGCGCAAGAAGCCGCGCGTGAACGTCCTGCCCGGAAGCACCCCGAAGTTCTCATCTTCGAGCGCCTTGACCTGACGCGGCGCGAGCTTGAGCTGCTGCGCCACCTGATCCAGCGAAAGGCCGGCAGCCTCGCGAGCGAGCCTGAGCTGTGCGCCCGGGCCGACAGTGGCATCCGCGTCGGGCAACTCGCCGCCGGCCGGATGCGCTTCGAGATCCATCACTCGCACGCCTCGTTGATCGCCCGCGTTTCCGGTGCATCCGGATAGCGGTTGCGCAATTGCGACATGTACGACAGCTCCGATTGGCGATCGCCCAGTTTGCGTTCGACGCAGACGCCCAATCGCAACGCCTCGGGCGGCGGATTATTCGCCTGCATCACGCGCCGCATCGCCGCGCGCGCTTCATCGTACCGGCCAGCCTTGTAGGCAATCTGGGCGAGCCCGTAGTTCGCCAGCGCGTTCGCCGGCTGTCCGGCCAGGGCGCGGCGAAAATAGCCTTCGGCGGCGGCCACGTCGCCGATCGCCTGCGCGCAGCGACCGGCATTGACCAGCGCGACTTCCGGGGTACGGTAGAGCGGATCGCTGACTGCGGTCTCGAACTGAGCAAGCGCCTCGCGCTCGCGTTTGTGCTGGCACAGGTACCAGCCCCAGTTGTGATGGATGTCGGGATTGTTCGGCGCGAGCTGAAGCGCGCGCTCGAAATTCTGCTCGGCCTTGCGGTCCTCGCCCAGCACCGCGTAAATGAGCCCGTAAATGTTATAGGCTGGCGCGTAATTCGGATCCAGCGCGACCGCCGTGTTGAGCTCGCTGATCGCGACGTCCATCTGGCCGCGCTCGTAGTAACCGGTGCCGAGGTCGGTATGCAGCCTGGCGCGCTCGGCCGGACTGGCCATCTGCTGCGGCGGCGGGGCCTCGCGCGTCGGGCGTTCGGGTGGCGTCGACGGATTCGGGGCGAAAGGGTTGCTGCAAGCCGCTGTCAGCAGCGTGATCGCGAAGCATCCGGTCAGGCGAAGATGGTGGGCCATAGCGGGCGAGCCTTTATTGAGCCGCGACAGGCTGGATCCGGCGCAGCGTGCGGCGGGTGCGGTCCTGCACCTGGCCCGCGAGCTGTCCGCAGGCAGCGTCGATATCCTCGCCGCGCGTCTTGCGTATCGTCGCCACCAGGCCGGCGTCGCGCAGGACGCGCTGGAATGCAAGGATCCGCGTTCGCGAGCTGGTCTTGAACTCGGTGTTCGGAAACGGATTGAACGGAATCAGGTTGAACTTGCACGGGACGTCGCGCACCAGCGAGACCAGCTCGCGAGCCTGCTCGGGACTGTCGTTGACGTGATCGAGCATTACGTATTCGAAGGTCACGAAATCGCGTGGCGCCTTTTCGATGTAGCGCAGGCACGCCGCTAACAGCTCAGCGAGCGGATATCTGCGGTTGATCGGAACCAGACGGTCCCGAAGCGCATCGTTGGGCGCGTGCAGGCTGACCGCCAGCGCGACCGGGCAGGCGTCACGCAAGCGGTCGATCGCCGGCACCAGCCCCGATGTCGACAGCGTCACCCGACGCCGCGACAGGCCATAGGCATTGTCGTCGAGCATGATATCGAGCGCGCCGACCACGTTGTCGAAATTGGCGAGCGGCTCGCCCATGCCCATCATGACGACGTTGGTGATCGGATGCCGCCCGTGTTCGATCCAGGGCGCGGCGATGCCGTCGGCGAGCAGCGTGCGATTGGCATGCCACAACTGGCCGATGATCTCGCCGACGGAGAGGTTGCGGTTGAAGCCCTGCTTGCCGGTCGAGCAGAACGCGCAGTCGAGCGCGCAACCGGCCTGCGACGAGATGCACAAGGTGCCGCGATAGCGCCCCGGAGCGTCGGCCGAGGGACCCGCGGAGCGGGATCGGCCAGCGGAGGGGATGCTGGCGACCGCGTTCGGGGCGCTTGCATTCCGCTCGGCGGTCGCATCCCCTGCGGGGCCCCTGCTCTGCGCCGAGCGGTCGCCTTCGGGGATGTACACCGCTTCGATCGCATTCGCGTTGCCGACGTCGAGCAGCCATTTGCGCGTGCCGTCCGCGGCGGTGGAATCGCGCACTACCGCCGGGGCGCGAATCTCGGCGTCCCGCGCGAGCGATTCGCGCGTCGCTTTGGCGAGATCGCTCATCAGGTCGACCCGATCGGCCAGCCGATGATGGACCCAGCGCAGCGCCTGCTTGGCGCGAAACGGTTTTTCGCCACGTTCGGCGAAAAAGGTCGCCATCGCGGCGGGGTCGAGGTCGAGAAGGTTGATCATTTCCGGAATTTCAGCGGCGGTAGACGTTCATGGCGGCAAAAAAGTAGGCGATTTCGACGCTGGCGGTTTCGGGGCCATCCGACCCGTGGACCGCGTTGGCGTCGATCGATTGAGCGAAATCGGCGCGGATCGTTCCCGGGGCGGCCTTCCTCGGGTCGGTCGCGCCCATCAACTCGCGATTTCTGACGATCGCGTTATCGCCTTCAAGCACCTGGATCATCACCGGGCCCGAGATCATGAAGTCGACCAGGTCCTTGAAGAACGGTCGCTCGCGGTGGACGGCGTAAAAACCCTCCGCGTCGGCGCGGGAGAGCCAGGCCAGCTTCGCTGCGACGATCTTGAGCCCGGCGTGCTCGAAGCGCGAGTAAATCTGGCCGATGACGTTCTTGGCGACCGCGTCGGGTTTGATGATCGAAAGGGTCCGTTCTACCGCCATTCGTGGGCTCCGACGACGTTTCAAATAAACTCAAAATTATACCATCGGAATGGCCCTTGCGCCGACCGGGGAATCGATCCCGATCAGGCGAAGTGCGCGAGGGACGACGCGGGAATCAGAACGAGCGCGGCAAGCCGAGAACGTGCTCGGCGACGTACGACAGGATCAGGTTGGTCGAGATCGGCGCGACCTGGTAGAGGCGCGTTTCGCGGAACTTGCGCTCGACATCGTATTCGCAGGCGAAGCCGAACCCGCCGTGCGTCTGCAGGCAGACGTTCGCGGCCTCCCACGAAGCCTTGGCCGCCAGATATTTGGCCATGTTGGCCTGCGGCCCGCAGGGCTCGCGGGCGTCGAACCTTCGGCACGCCTCGAAGCGCATCATGTTGGCGGCTTCGGTTTCGATGTAGGCCTCGGCAATCGGGAACTGCACGCCCTGGTTCTTGCCGATCGGCCGGCTGAACACGCGCCGCTCGTTGGCGTATGCGCTGGCGCGATTGACGAACCACCAGGCGTCCCCGATGCACTCGGCGGCGATCAGCGTGCGCTCGGCGTTGAGCCCGTCGAGGATGTAGCGAAAGCCCTTGCCTTCCTCGCCGATCAGCGCCTCGGCGGGAATTTCCAGCGCGTCGAAAAACAGCTCGTTGGTCTCATGATTGACCATGTTCGCGATCGGCCGCACGGTGAGCCCCTTGCCGATCGCCTGGTGCAGGTCGAGCAGGAAAATCGACATGCCTTCGGCACGCCGGCCGACCTCGGCCAGAGGCGTCGTCCGCGCCAGCAGGATCATCAGGTCCGAATGCTGGACGCGCGAAATCCACACCTTCTGGCCGTTGACGACGTAGCGATCCCCCTTTCTGACCGCGGTGGTCGACAGCTGCGTCGTATCGGTACCGGTGGTCGGTTCGGTCACCGCCATCGACTGGAGACGCAGCTCGCCGCTGGCGATCCTGGGCAGATAGCGGCGCTTTTGCTCGTCTGAACCGTGCCGCAGCAGCGTGCCCATGTTGTACATCTGGCCATGGCAGGCGCCGGCATTGCCGCCGTTGCGGTTGACCTCCTCCATGATGACCGAAGCCTCGGCGAGTCCCAGGCCCGAGCCGCCGTACTCCTGCGGGATCAGCGCGCCGAGCCAGCCGGCCCCGGTCAGCGCGTCGACGAACGCATCGGGATAGCCGCGTCGAGCATCGACCTCGCGCCAGTAGGCATCGGGGTAGCGGCTGCACAGGTCGCGGATCGCATCGCGGAGCTCCTGGTAGCCGTCGTCGTGCGGCAGCGTCATCGTGTCGATGCGGGCGCTCGATCCGCCCGCCGGTCAACGCATCATGCCCAGCGCCTGCGGCAGCCAGATGGACATCGCGGGCCAGTAGGTGACGGCGACCAGGAACACCAGCATCGTCAGCAGCCACGGCCAGACCGCGACGGTGAGTTCGGTAATGCCCATCTTGGCGATGCTGCTCGCCACATAGAGGTTGAGTCCGACCGGCGGATGGCACATCCCCACCTCCATGTTGACCACCATGATGATGCCGAAATGCACTGGATCGATGCCGAGCTTCATCGCGATGGGGAACATGATCGGCGCCATGATCAGCACGATCGACGAGGGCTCCATCACATTGCCGGCGAGCAGCAACAGCACGTTGACCACCAGCAGGAAGGCGATCGGACCGAGGCCCTTGTCGAGCATCCACGCCGCCATCACCTGCGGGATCTGCTCCGAGGTCATCAGGAACGAGAACATCACGGCGTTGGTGATGATGTAGAGCAGCATCGCGCTCATGTTCGCCGAGTCCAGCAGAACCTTCGGCACCTTCTTCAGCGTCAGGTCCTTGTAGACGAAGACGGCCACGAAAAACGCATACACGGCGCTCATCGCGGCCGCTTCGGTCGGCGTGAATATGCCGGTATAGATGCCGCCGATGACGACGACGATCAGCAGAAGACCCCAGATGCTCTCGCGGAACGTGCGCCAGCGCTCGCCCCAGCTCGCCTTGGCCAGGCGCGGATAGTTGTTCTTGCGCGCCCGGTACCAGGTCGTCAGGCCGAGCATCGTCGCCAGCACCAGCCCGGGAATCACGCCGGCGATGAACAGCTGTCCGACCGACGTATTGGTCGCGACCGAATACATCACCATGACGATCGAGGGCGGGATCAGGATACCCAGCGCTCCCGACGTCGTGATCACGCCGGCGCCGAACTTTTTCGGAAAACCCTGGTTGACCATGGCCGGCAGGATGATCGACCCGATCGCGACCACGGTCGCGGGCGACGAGCCCGACACGGCGGCGAAAAGCGCGCACGCCATCACGCCGGCGAGAGCGAGCCCGCCGTGCCAGTGGCCGACCATGGCCGATGCGAACGCGATCATCCGCCGTGCGACGCCGCCGTGGGTCAGGAAGTTGCCGGCGAGGATGAAGAACGGGATCGCCATGATCTCGAAGCGCTCGATGCCCGTGAAGAGCTTCAGCGCCACCGACGTGATCGGCACGGTGGTCATCGTGAACAGGAAGGTGAGCACCGTCAGACCGAGCGAGATCGATACCGGCATGCCGGTCAGCATCAATCCGAACAGCAGTAGGAAGAGGATCAGAGGTGTCGGAATGTGCAGCCCGGCGGCGAACCCGAGCAGCGGCAGCGCGACCATCGCCAGCGGCAGCGCGGCGAACAGGCGTATATGGCGGCTCATGACCGGCCTCCACGCTTGACGTCGGCCGGATGGAGGTTATCCCGGAGGCCATACGGATTGATGTCGATCGGCGTGACGCTCTCAAGCCCTTCGACGTGACCGTGGTCGTGGCGCGGCAGCTCGCCTGTCTTGTAGAACGCCCACGCGACCTGCAGGAAGCGAAAGCACATCAGGTACGAGCCCAGCGGTATGCAAAGATAGACGATCCACAGCGGCGCTTCGAGGTCCGCGGAAACCTGGTCGGTGTGGCCGATCGACCACACATAATGGGCACCGAGCGTGCCGACAATGATGGTGAAGAGCGCGCCTGACAACAGTCCGAACAGCACGTAGGCCCGACGAGTGCGGTTGGGCAGGTTGTTGATCAGCACATCGACGCCGACGTGGATGCCGGTGCGGACGCCGTATGCGGCGCCGAACTTCGCCATCCAGATGAACATGTAGATGCAAAGCTCCTGCGCCCAGGACAGATTGAGCGAAAGCAGCCAATCCTGGACCACCGGGATCGGCCAGCCGGCGGCGTATCGATGCAGAACGGCGACGAAAACCAGCAGCGTGGCCGCGCCCATCAGGACGGCGATCAGCCTCTCCTCGAGGTGGTCAAGAATCTTGAGCATCACGCTCCTCCCGAAAGCGCGGCGCCGCCATCGCGCCCGAATGCGAAAACGCCACTGCGGAGTCTGGCTCCTGCAGTGGCGTTGCCGTCGTCAGCCACAGTGCTTCTAGGGCTTGAAGCCGGTTTCCTTGTAGACCTCCTGGATGATGTCCTTGCCTATCCGGCTTTCCATCTCGCGGTGCACCGGCACCAGCGCTTTTTTCCACTCCGCCTTTTGCGCGGCTGTCAGCGTGATGACTTCGGTCTTGCCGGACTTCCGGACGGCTTCGAGCGCGTCGTCGTTCTCTTTTTTCGCGATGTCGTTGGCAAACTTGGTCGCATCCTTCATCGCGCCTTCCAGAGTCGTGCGGATGTCGGCCGGCAGCCCGTCCCAGAACGGCTTGTTGACGATGACCGCATACTCGATCACCCCGTGGTCGGTCAAGGTCAGGAATTTCTGCACCTCGTGCATCTTCTGGGTGTAGAAATTCGATGGCGGATTCTCGGTGCCGTCGACGACGCCCGTTTGCAGCCCCTGATAGACCTCGGAGAACGCCATCTTCTGTGGCAAGCCGCCCAGCGCGCGAATCTCGGCCTCGAGCACGTTCGATGACTGAATGCGCATCTTCAGCCCTTTGACATCGCCCGGAAGTTTCAGCGCCCGGTTGGCACTGAAATCCTTGAAGCCGTTGTCCCAGAATGCAAGTCCGATGATGCTCTTGGTCTCGAGTTTCTTGAAAAGCTTCTTGCCCACCGGGCCTTCGGTGACCTTGTGCAAGTCGGCGAAGCTGTCGAAGATGTAAGGCAGGTCGAAGACCTCGAACTCGCGCGCGCCGAGCGGCCCGAACTTGGCCACCGAGGGCGCGAGCATCTGCACCGACCCCAGCTGCAGCGCTTCCATCTCTTCGCCGTCCTTGTACAACTGGCTGTTGGGATAGACCTCGACTTTGACCCGTCCCTTGGTCCGCTCCTCGGCGAGCTTCTTGAAGTATTCGGCGCCCTTGCCCTTGGGGGTATCGACAGCGACGACGTGACTGAACTTGATGACGATCTGCTGCTGCGCGGCGGCGGATCCGGCGAACGCGAGCAGCGCGGATGTCGCAAATGCCAGAAGAAGGCGGAACTTCATCGAAACCTCCAATGGGAAGACAGAACGTACAGACGTTTTTTAAGTTATGCGGGCAATTAAGCCCATGGTCACCGCGCTTGTCAATCGACCCCGGGGTCTCACCGGCCTGGCGGGAAAACCGGGCACGAGTCGTAACGCCGATCCGATTCGCGGCCTGGTGTGGGTGCAGTTTACGCCGGACGCCATTCGACGCGCCATCCCGGCTCATCGGCGCCGGCCTGGAACGCCAGCGCGACGCCGATGCCCGGCACGGCGGCGAGCTCGTCGCCGCACCAGATGAACGGCAACGCCTGCCGCCGCCAGATCGGCAGCTTCGCATCGTAGAGCAGCTTCTTGACCGCGCGCCTGGGACGGTTCGCCGCGAGCTGAATGCGCTCGCCGCCACAGCGCGAGCGGAGCGTCACGCGAGCGGTCTCGAATTTCGCCGCCGCGATGCCGGTGCCGCTCGTGCGTTCGAACCGCAGCGTGCCGCCTGGAAGTTCGACCGAGCTTTCGCCGCGCCAGCTGCGACTGAACGGGTCGGCGGCCGCGGCGTGCACGACCACGCGTCCGCGATGACATCCTACTTCGGCACCGTCGTGGGCGATGCGCGTGCGCGCATCCGTGACGGCGCTTTGCAATTGCGAAAGCATCGCGGCCAGCCGCGCGGTGGAGGGCGGACGCAGGCCTTCGCTGCGGAGGAACCAGCGCAGCACGTTGCGGGCGCGAGCGGACGGCAGCGCTGCAAGCGCGGCGCGTTCCAGTCCGCCTTGCGTGTCGCCGGCATCGTGCCGGGCCAGCTCATCGAGCAAGGCCGAGGCCTCGGCCTGGTGGCCTGCCGCACGCACGAGCACCGATGGATAGCCGGGAAACGCCGCGGCCAGCAGCGGGGCCACGGTCAGCCTGAGCAAATTGCGCTTGTGCCGCCGATCGGCGTTGCTTTCGTCGTCGATCCACGCCAGCCCGCGTGCATTGGCATAACCGGCGAGTGCGGCGCGGCTCAATTCGAGGAGGGGACGCAACAGCGCCGGTGCGCCGGCGTCGCCGGGGCGATAACGCGGCATGCCGGACAGTCCCGCCGGCCCGGCGCCGCGCAGCAATTGCAGCAGGACGGTTTCCGCCTGGTCGTCGGCGTGGTGCGCCAGCGCGACGATGTCGGTCTGCGCGCCAAGAAGTTTTTCGTAACGAGCCGTCCGCGCCGCGGCCTCGAGGCTCTGTCCGGGCCGCCTCGAGACATCGACGCGGTCGGTGGTCAGCGGCACGCCGCGCGCCGCGCATGCGCTGGCGCAGAACTCGGCCCAGCGACCGGCGTTCGGCGACAGCCGGTGATCGACGTGCACTGCCGACAATCGCAGCTGGAACCGCGGCGCCAGCGCATGCAGCGCATCGAGCAGAACCATCGAGTCGATGCCGCCGGACAGCGCGACGGCAATGCGGGCGCCAGGCGCGCTGTGAGTCGCCAGCGCCGCAGCGACGGCGTCGTTGACCGCTGCAACCGCGGCGACGTCGTGCGGTGACAGCGAATCTTCGCGTTGGGGCGGCTTGTCGTGTGCGCTGCCCGCCGCGCCTTTCTCCTGGATGCACGAAGGCGTATTCACGGCCATGCGCGTAGCCCGGGCGCGGCAGCGAGCCGTCAGCCCGGGTTCAGTTCCTTGAACTTGCCGTAGCCCAGGATCTTGTCTTCGCGCGTCTCGAGCAGCGTATCGAGCGGTTGCTCCTGGGCCTGGCGCAGCGCCTCGGTCAGCGCCCGTTTCAACGTCGTCATCATCGCAGCATGGTCGCGGTGCGCCGCGCCGGTCGGCTCGTTGACCACCTTGTCGATCAGTCCGAGCGTCTTCAACCGTGACGCGGTGATGCCGAGCGTCTCGGCCGCCTCTTCGGCGTGCGAGGCCGACTTCCACAGGATCGAGGCACAACCTTCGGGAGAGATCACCGAATAGGTCGCGTACTGCAGCATCAGCGTGGTGTCGCCGATCGCGATCGCCAGCGCGCCGCCGGAGCCGCCTTCGCCGATGATGGTGACGATAATAGGCGTGCGCAAACCGGCCATTTCGTACAGGTTGCGGCCAATGGCCTCCGACTGGCCACGTTCCTCCGCGCCGATGCCGGGAAAGGCGCCGGGTGTGTCGACGAACGTGAACAGCGGCAGGCCGAACTTCTCAGCCAGCTTCATCAGCCGCAGCGCCTTGCGATAACCCTCGGGCCGCGGCATGCCGAAATTGCGATAGATCTTTTCCTTGGTGTCGCGGCCCTTTTGATGCCCGATCACCATGCACGGCGCGCCGTTGAAGCGCGCCATCCCGCCGACGATCGCCGGATCGTCGGAGTAGCTCCGGTCGCCGTGCAGCTCATGAAAGTCGGTGAACATGCCCGCGATGTAGTCGAGCGTGTACGGCCGCTGCGGATGCCGGGCGACCTGCGCGATCTGCCACGACGAAAGCTTGGCGTAGATCTCCTTGGTCAACTGCTGGCTCTTCTTGCTGAGCCGGGTGATTTCGTCGGAGATGTCGACCGCCGAGTCCTCGTGGACGTAGCGCAGCTCGTCGATCTTGCTTTGCAGCTCGGCGATCGGTTGTTCGAAGTCGAGGAATGTCTGTTTCATCGGCGGCAGAAGTTTCGCGGTGCGAGGGCGCGATCATAGCGCAGTTCGCGCCGGCGGCCGTCCAGGCCCGGTTTGGATCGGCGGGGCGCCGCGAGCGTAGCCTGGATCATGCCGTAAGCGAATCGTAGATCAGCTTGCACCCGGTCGCAAACAGGATCGCGTAGCTGATCCGGTAGAACGGCTTCTCGGGGATCCGGCGTTCGAGGTGCAGCCCCAGCCAGATTCCCAGTGGCGCCAGTGGTGCGAACAGCAGCGACAGCCCGAGGTTGTTCGCCGACAGCTGCCCGAGCAGCCCATAGGGGATCAGCTTCACGTAGTTGACGATGGCGAAGAAGACGACGCTCGTTCCGACGAAGATCGTCTTTTCCATCCGCTGCGGCAGCAGATAGACCAGCAGCGGCGGTCCGCCGGCGTGGGCCATCGTGCTGGTGAGTCCCGAAGTCGCGCCGCTGACGAAGCCGATCAGCCGTCCGGGTTTGCCTGCTTTCGATCCCAGGCGCTGCGCGATGTCGAACCAGCGATTCAGCGTGAACGTCACCGCAATCAGGCCGATCAGCAGTCGCACCCATTCGACCGGTACGACGCCAAACGCCAGCGAGCCCAGAACGATGCCGAGCAATGCGCCGGGAATGAGCACGCGCACGTGATGGCGCGACCAGTTGTTGCGGTAGGCGAGCAGCCCGAAGATGTCCATCGCGCACAGGATCGGCAGCACGATGCCCGCGGCATCGGCGGGCGCGACAAACATCGACATCAGCGCGACCGCGATGCCTCCTGGGCCGCCGCCGAATCCTCCCTTGAATACGCCGGTCAGCAATATGCCGAAGGTCGCCGCGGCGTAGAACGCGCCGGAGTAGCCGCTCCATTCGGCGACGAGCGCGCTCATCGCGGCGCCTCAGGCAGCGGCGTTGGCGGGACGCAACATCTGGACGTGCTCGATGCCGTCTTCGATGTACATCTCCGACACGGTGCGAAAGCCCAGGCTCTGATAGAACCGCTCGAGGCGGATTTGCGCGCCGATGCGCACCGCATCGCCGGGGAAGAGCTCGGCAGCCTTGCGCAGGCCTTCCTTCATCAGCGGACGGCCAAGACCGATGCGCCGGAACGGCTCGACCGTCAGTACCCGACCGATCGACGGCTCGTCGAATACCCGCCCGGGATCGATCAGCCGGAGATAGGCGGCGAGGACCTCCGGCGCCGGATCGCCGTCGCCCGCCGGTCGTGGCGCGACCCATCCGAGCAGGTGCCAGGCGTCGAGGTCGACGCCGTCGGTGTCGAGGAAAGCGCAGCGCTGCTCGATGATGAATACCTCGGTACGCGCTCGCAGCAGCGCATACAGGTGGCGCGGCCCGAGGTCGTCGAAGCGCGTCCATTGCCAGCGGAGTTCCGGCTGCATCGCTTGGGCTTGCGGCGCGAAAGAATTGCGCTAAGTTACACTATGCGTGAGCATTTCACAGCGCAAGGACATGGCCAGCAAGCATCGCATCGCCGTCATACCGGGCGACGGCATCGGCAAGGAAGTCGTTCCGGAAGGGTTGCGGGCGCTCGAAGCCGCGGCGTCCAAGTACGGCATCGCATTTCAGTTCGACGAATTTCCGTGGAGCTGCGATTACTACCTTGAGCACGGCCGCATGATGCCCGAGGACTGGATGACTCGGATCGGCGGCCACGACGCGATCTTCTTCGGCGCCGTCGGCTGGCCGGCCAGCGTTCCGGATCATGTCTCGCTCTGGGGCTCGCTGATTCAGTGGCGGCGGCATTTCGACCAGTACGTCAATCTGCGGCCTTGCCGGCTGATGCCCGGCATTCCTTCGCCGCTCGCCGGACGTCGTTCCGGCGACATCGACTTCGTCGTCATACGCGAGAATACCGAGGGGGAATATTCATCGGTAGGCGGACGCGTGTTCGAGGGCACCGACCGCGAGACGGTGTTCCAGCAGACGATTTTCACCCGCAAGGGCGTCGATCGCATCATGCGCCATGCTTTCGAGCTGGCATCGACGCGCCCGGCCAGGCACGTCACGTCGGCGACCAAGTCCAACGGAATTTCGATCACGATGCCGTACTGGGACGAACGCTTCAAGGCGATGGCCGGCCAGTATCCGGCGATCCGAACCGACCAGTTCCACATCGATATCCTGAGCGCGCAGTTCGTCCTGCATCCCGAGTGGTTCGATGTCGTCGTCGGCTCGAACCTGTTCGGCGACATCCTGTCCGACCTGGGTCCCGCGGTGTGCGGCACCATCGGGATCGCGCCATCGGCCAACATCAATCCGGAGCGTGATTTTCCGTCGACGTTCGAGCCGGTCCACGGGTCCGCGCCGGACATCGCGGGCAAGGGCATCGCCGATCCGATCGGCCAGATCTGGTCGGGCGCGCTGATGCTAGATCATCTCGGCCATGCCGACGCGGCGGCGGCGATCGTGCGCGCGATCGAAGCCACGCTCGCCGACGAATCCGCACCGCGCACGCCCGATCTCGGCGGAAAGGCGACCACGGTGGAGCTGGGCAAGGCGATCGCGGCGGCCGTTTCCTAGCGTGCGTTGCCCGACACTCGTTCGCTCTAGCCGGCCCGCTGTGGCAAGATATCGGGCGCACGAGCACCACCGCCAGGGACAATCACGATGATTATCGGCATTCCGCGCGAAACGCGCGTCGGGGAGACGCGCGTCGCGGCAACGCCCGAGACGGTCAAGAAACTCGCCGCCAGCGGCAAGCACGAAATAGTCGTCGAAGCCGGCGCCGGTGTCGCATCGAGCATCCCGGACGCCGATTTTCAGGGCGCCGGCGCCCGCATCGGCGATGCTCCCCAGGCGCTCGGTGCCGACATCGTGCTGAAGGTCCGCGGACCGTCCGGCGATGAGCTGCCGCGGCTCAAGCGCAGCGCGCTGCTGATCGGTCTGCTCGACCCGTTCGACGCCGCTGCGATTACCTCGTACGCGCAGGCCGGCGTCAGCGGCTACGCGCTGGAATGGCTGCCGCGCATTTCGCGCGCGCAGTCGATGGACGTGCTGTCGTCGCAGGCTAATATCGCCGGCTACAAGGCGGTGATCATCGCCGCCGACGAGTATGCTCGCTTCATGCCGATGCTGATGACCGCGGCCGGAACGGTCAAGGCAGCGCGCGTGCTGATTCTCGGCGTCGGTGTCGCCGGCTTGCAGGCGATCGCGACGGCCAAGCGCCTCGGCGCGGTCATCGAAGCGTCCGACGTGCGGCCTTCGGTCAAGGACCAGGTCGAATCGCTGGGCGCCAAATGGGTCGACGTGCCGTACGCCAACGACGAGGAGCGCAAGATCGCCGAGGGTGTGGGCGGCTACGCGCGTCCGATGCCGCCCGAGTGGATGGCGCGGCAGGCCGGCATCATCAGCGAGCGCTGCAAGACCGTCGACATCCTGATCACGACGGCGCTGATTCCCGGGCGGCCGGCACCCAAGCTGATCAAGGCCGAGACCGTCGCGGCGATGAAGCCTGGCGCCATCGTCGTCGATCTCGCCGTCGAGCAGGGCGGCAACGTCGAGGGCTCGGAGCTCGGCAAGATCGTCGAGAAAAATGGCGTCAAGCTGGTAGGTTTCGCCAACCTGCCGGCGCTGGTGCCGGCCGACGCGAGCGCGCTGTACGCGCGCAACGTGCTCAACTTTCTCGCCCTGTCGCTCAATGCCAAGACCGGCGAATTCGCGGTGCCCGCCGACGACGAAATCATCAAGGCCACGCTGGTTTGCGCGAACGGGCAAATCGTACCCAGAACATGAAGCCTCGCTTTCCGCTTGCGGGATGCGCTGCGCCGGAGAAAAAACCATGACAGCAGGCGTTGATCCGATCGTCATCAACCTGATCGTGTTCGTGCTGGCGATCTTTGTCGGCTACCACGTCGTCTGGAACGTGACGCCGGCGCTGCATACGCCGCTGATGTCGCTGACCAACGCGATCTCGAGCATCATCCTGGTAGGCGCGATGCTGGCCGCCGGTGCGGCCGAGCTCGACTGGGGCGGCTGGCTCGGCGTCGTGGCGGTCACGCTGGTGTCGATTAACGTGTTCGGAGGCTTCCTGGTCACGCAGCGGATGCTCGACATGTTCAAAAAGAAGGAACGCGGCGCGGGCGCGGCGAAGGATTGAGAATGAGCGCCAATCAACTCGCGCTGTGGTACCTGGTCGCCGCAGTGAGCTTCATCCTCGCGCTCAAGGGTCTGTCCGGCCCGCATACGGCGCGGCGCGGCAACGTCTACGGCATGGCCGGCATGGCGATCGCGCTGCTGGTGACGCTGGCGCTGGTCTACTCGAACAGCAAGAACGTGCTGCCGATACTCGGCGGGATGGCGGTCGGCGGCGTGCTCGGCGCGATCGTCGCGCGGCGGGTGCAGATGACGCAGATGCCCGAGCTTGTCGCGGCGATGCATTCGCTGGTCGGTCTCGCCGCGGTTCTGATCGCAGTCGCCGCGGTGAACAACCCGCAGGCGATGGGGCTCGATTTCCCGATCACTTTCGGCCACAAGCTGGAGCTTTTCATCGGGACCTTCATCGGCGCGATTACCTTCTCCGGATCGGTGATCGCGTTCGGCAAGCTGTCGGGCCGGATACGCAGCGCGCCGGTCGTGTTCGCGGGCCAGCATTACGTCAATCTCGCCATCGGTATCGCGATGATCGGCTTCGGGATCTGGTTCTGCATGTCGCCTCCGGAAGCGCAGTGGCCGCCGTTCGTGATCATGACCGCGCTCGCGTTCCTGCTCGGCTTCCTGCTGATCATTCCCATCGGCGGCGCCGACATGCCGGTCGTGATCTCGATGCTCAACAGCTACTCGGGCTGGGCCGCGGCCGGCATCGGGTTTTCGCTCGACAACCCGATGCTGATCATCGCCGGGTCGCTGGTCGGCTCTTCCGGTGCGATCCTGTCGTACATCATGTGCCGCGCGATGAACCGCTCGTTCTTCAGCGTGATCCTCGGCGGCTTCGGCGGTGAAATCGCCGACGCGGCGGCGGGCACGGAGAAAAAGCCGGTCAAGACCGGCAGTGCCGACGATGCGGCGTTCCTGCTGTCGAACGCGGACACGGTGATCATCGTGCCAGGCTACGGCCTCGCCGTGGCGCGCGCTCAGCATGCGGTCAAGGAGCTCGCGGCCAAGCTGACCGCGAAAGGCGTCAACGTCAAGTACGCGATTCATCCGGTTGCCGGACGCATGCCCGGACACATGAACGTGCTGCTGGCCGAAGCCGAAGTGCCGTACGACCAGGTGTTCGAGATGGAGGACATCAACAGCGAGTTCGCGCAGGCGGACGTCGCGCTGATCCTCGGCGCCAACGACGTCGTCAATCCGCTGGCCGAGCAGAAGGGCAGCCCGATTTACGGCATGCCTATCATCGAGGCGTACAAGGCCAAGACAGTCATCGTCAACAAGCGTTCGATGGCGTCGGGCTACGCCGGGCTCGACAATCCGCTGTTCTACATGGACAAGACGATGATGGTGTTCGGCGACGCCAAGAAAGTCGTCGAGGAGCTGGTCAAGGCGGTCGACTAGCCGGCACCGTCCGGGCCGCGCAAGACCATCGATGTCCGGTCCGCTCTCGCATCTCACCGTCGTCGACCTCTCGCGCGTGCTTGCCGGGCCGTGGTGCACGCAGCTGCTCGCCGATCTCGGCGCCGAAGTCATCAAGATCGAAAAGCCGGGCAGCGGCGATGACACGCGCCGCTGGGGGCCGCCGTTCCTGAAGGACACGAGCGGGCGCGACACCACCGAAGCTGCGTACTATCTCGGCTGCAATCGCGGCAAGCAATCGGTCGCCGTCGACTTCACCTCGGTCGACGGTCGGCGCATCGTGCGCGACCTGTGTCTGCAGGCCGACATCGTCGTCGAAAATTTCAAGGTAGGCGCGCTGGCCCGATACGGCCTCGACTACAGCGCTCTTAACGCGATCCATCCGACCTTGGTCTATTGCTCGATCACCGGATTCGGACAGACCGGTCCGTACGCCGACCGCGCGGGCTACGATTTCATCATCCAGGGTATCGGCGGCTTCATGAGCGTCACCGGCGAGCGCGATGACCAGCCCGGGGGCGGGCCGCAGAAGGCGGGCATCGCAATCGCCGACCTGATGACAGGCATGTACGCGGCGACGGCGATCCTGGCGGCGATCGCGCATCGCGCGGTCGCCGGCGTCGGCCAGTACATCGATACGGCGCTGCTCGATACGCAGGTCGCGATGATGGCCTCGCTCGACATGAACTACCTGGTCACCGGCACGCCGCCTGGCCGTGCCGGCAACGCGCACCAGAACATCGTGCCCTACCAGGTGTTCGATTGCGCCGATGCGCCGCTGATACTCGCCGTCGGCAACGACTCGCAATTCGCGCGCTTCTGCGAAGTCGCCGGCTGCGCTGCGTGGCTGGACGATCCGCGTTTTGCGACCAACGTCGAACGCGTCCGGCATCGCGGCGTCGTCGTGCCCCGGATCGCCGCACTGATGCGCACCCGGACGCAGCGGGCCTGGCTGGCGCCGCTGGATGCGGCCGGCGTTCCCTGCGGTCCTATCAACCGGCTCGACCAGGTATTCGCCGATCCGCAGGTCATCGCGCGCGGCATGCGCATCGACATGCCGCATCCGCTGGCCGGCTCGGTGCCGCAAGTCGGCAATCCGCTGAAGTTCTCTTCGACCCCGGTCGCGTATACTCGGGCACCGCCTTTGCTCGGCGAGCACACGCGGGACGTGCTGGCGTCTCGGCTGGGCCTGTCGGACGCCTGCGCTGAAAGAACTCGCCGGGCGCGGCGTAATCCAACTGCGCGAACAGCGAAATTGAGCGTTCCGCAAGCTCGATCTCCGCGTTCCCGTGCCCTCAATCAGCGACCGAAACGAGCGATGAACGGAATCACCCGCAAGCCAGCGTTCTGGATCGTGTTCGCGGTTGTCTCTGCCCTGTCCGGCGTCTTCGCCTGGCGGTATTTTCCGGCGGCGCTCCCGCTGATCAATCTCGACGTCAAGATGACGCGAGGCGAAGCGCTGGCCCGGGCCGCCGCGATCGCCGACCGCCTGGACCTCGCGCCGGCCGGCGCGCAGCGCGCTGCGCTGTTCGCGCACGATGGCGCAACGCAGAACTTCGTCGAGTTGGAAGCCGGCGGCAAGCCGGCATTTACGCAGATGCTGAACGGCACGCTCTATTCGCCGTACTGGTGGGAAGTGCGGCTGTTCAAACCCGGCGAGACCGCCGAGGCGCACGTTCGTTTTCGTCCTGACGGCACCGTCTACGGGTTCACGCGCAAGGTGCCGGAAACCGAGCCCGGCGCCGCACTCGATGCGGCCGCGGCGCGCGCGATCGCCGAAAAGAGCGCTCGGGCCGATTGGGCGATCGACTTCGCGCCCTACAAGCTGCTCGAGCAATCGCAGCTGCAGCTGCCCAATGGCCGCATCGATCACAGCTTCGTCTACGAGCGAGAGCACGAAACGCTCGGCGATGGCCGCTATCGGATGCGATTGGGCCTCGCCGGCGACCGGTTGTCGGAGCTCACCCATCAGGTTCACATCCCGGAAGCTTTCGAGCGGCGATTCCAGGAAATGCGCTTCGCCAACAACGCGATCGCCGAGGTCGCGGGCATCCTGGCCGGGGCGCTGTACGGAATCGGCGGGTGCGTGCTGGGCGTGCTCTGGCTGTTGCGGCGGCGCGCGCTGGCGTGGCGGCCGGCGCTCGTCGCGGGGGCCGTCGTTGCCGCCCTGAATGCACTCGCGCTGGTCGCCAACGCGCCGCAGGCGTGGTTCGGTTTCGATACAGCGCAGCCGACCTGGGTGTTCTGGGGCCAGCAATTCGCGCTCGCGGTGCTTGTCTTTGTGGGCGGCGGACTCGCGCTGGGCCTCGTGTTCATGGCAGCTGAGAGCCTGTCTCGACGCGCCTTTCCGCAGCATCCTCAGCTGTGGAAGCTGTGGTCGCGTCCAGCCGCGTCGTCCGCCGCGGTACTCGGCAGGACGGCCGCCGGTTATCTCGCGGTGCCGATCGAGCTTGCGTTGATTGCTGCGTTCTATTTCGTCACCAACCGCTATTTCGGCTGGTGGCAGCCGTCGGAGACGCTGACCGATCCCAACATCCTGGGCAGCGCTTTGCCGGCGCTGGCGCCGATCGGGATGGCCTTGCAGGCGGGGTTCATGGAGGAGTGCCTGTTTCGCGCCGTGCCTCTGTCGATTGCCGCGCTGCTGGGAAGTCACTTCGGTAACCGCAGGCTTTTCATCGGCATCGTCCTGGTGCTGCAGGCGCTGGTCTTCGGCGCCGCGCATGCCAACTATCCCGGCTTTCCCTCCTACTCGCGCCTGGTCGAGTTGGCCGGACCGGCGTTCATCTGGGGACTGATCTTCGTTCGCTTCGGATTGTTGCCGACGGTGATCCTGCACGCGGTGTTCGACCTGACGCTGATGTCGATTCCGGTGTTTCTGATCGAGGGCCCGGGGAGCACTATCAACCAGGTGCTGGTGATCGCGGCCGGGCTGGTGCCGCTGGCGATCGTGCTCGGGCGCCGCTTCCGCGAGGGGCGATGGCTCGATCTTCCCGAAGCCTTGCGCAATCGCGCCTGGCAGCCGAGCGCGGCGCCGGCAGCTGTCGCGCTGCTTCGCGGTCGCGCCGCCGCGGGCGTTTGGACCGCGCGCGCGCAGCGGGCGTTGCCACTGCTGGGGCTTGCCGGCCTCGTGGCCATCGCGTTCGTCGGCAACCTGCAGCGCGATACGCCGCCGCTGCTGATCGACCGTGCCCAGGCCGAGGCCGCCGCCGATGCGGCGGTCGCGCAACGCGGGATGAAGCCGGGCGATGGCTGGAAGCGATTTTCGGTCACGCGCATCGTGGCCGACGACGGGACGGCCGCGCAATGGCACAAGTTCGTCTGGCGCGAAGCCGGCCGCGACGCCTATGAAAAGCTGATCGGCAACTGGCTCGCGCCGCCGCTGTGGGAAGTGCGCTATGCGCGCTTCGATGGCGGCGATGTGGCCGACCGGGCCGAGGAATGGCGTGTCACCGTCGCCGGCGACGGCACCGTGCGTCAGGTGCGACACCCGCTGCCCGAAAAGCGTCCCGGCGCAAAGCTGTCGCGCGAGCAGGCGAGGACGCTCGCGCAGCAGGAGATCCGACAGCGGTTCGGACTCGACCCGGCTACGCTGCGCGAGATGTCGGCCGAGGAACAGGAGCGCCCGGCACGGGCAGACTGGCAATTCACCTATGCCGATCCGGGCGTCGAGGTGGGCAAGGGCGGCGAAGCACGGGTGATTGTCGCGATCGCCGGCGACGAAATCGTGGGATCCGGTCGCTACGTCTTCGTTCCCGAAACCTGGCAGCGAGCCGAACGATTGCGCGCCGGGCGGTTGAGCCTGGCCAAGAATGCGATCACCCTGGCGCTGATCGTGGCGGGATTCGCGGCGATCATCGCGACCATCATCGCCTGGAGCCGCGGGCGCTTCGACAAGCGCGCGTTCTGGTTGGCGCTGGCCGCCGTCGGCACGGCGACGCTGGTCACCGGCGTCAATGCCTGGCCCGCGTTTGCCATCCAACTCAAGACCGCCGAACCGCTCGCGCCGCAGATTGCGCTGGGGGCGGCAGGCATCGCCTTGTCGCTGGTTCCGCTGACGCTGCTGGCGAGCCTGCTGGCAGGCGTCGCCGTCTATGAAGCGCGCGAGCATTCGGCGCCGGAGACCGGCATCGGCCGCCTGTGGCTGCGCGGCGCGAGTGCCGGCTTTTTTGTCGCCGGCGTAGAAGGTCTGGCCGGCGCGGTCGCCGCGCGGGATTTCCCCGGCATGGCGCGCTACACGATCGAGAATGCCTGGCTGCCCTGGCTCGACGCGCTGGCCCGGTCGGTCGCTTCACCCGTCCTGGGAGTCGCGGTGACGATCATCGCGCTGCACTGGCTCGAGCGCTGGACCGACGGATGGCGCCGGCGCCAATGGCTGGTGTTCGTCGCGCTGACGATCGCAACCGGCGCGCTGACCGCGTTGCGCGCCGACGACTGGATCGCGGTCGTAGTCGCCGGGCTGGTCGGTGGTGCGCTCTACACGCTGCTGTTCGCGACCGTGCTGCGCTACGACCTTCGACTGGTGCCCGCGTTCGTCGCCGCGAATGCGATTGTGCGCATCGTCGGGAACGCGCTGCTCAAGGGCAGCGTCGCGGGCGCATGGTATGCGGCGCTGGAAATCGCGGCGACGGTCGCGGTCGCCTGGGCGATCACCCGCTATCTGTTGCGCGTGAACGCGCCCGTCGCCGCCGCGATGCCGGCCGGATGAGCGCGGCCCACCGGTCCTATTCGATCTTCACCCAGTACGGCATCACCTGATTGTCTGCGCGATGTACGGCGGTGACGTTGCTGCGGGTCGCCCACGGGATGACCTGACGATGCAGCGGCAGGTGATTGATCTCGGCGTTATGCGCGGCCAGCGCTTCGCGGATCTCGGCAAGGCGCTGAGCAGGGTTCATGTCCACCTTGACCTTGGCGATCAGCGCGTCGAGCTTGGGATTGGTGTACCGGCCGTAGTTGTAGTCGCCGTCGCCCTTGCCGCTGTAGCTCGACAGCACCGGCTGCAGGATGAAAATCCCGTCGGTGGCGCCGCCGCCCCAACCCAGCATGTACATGCTGGTGTCGGTCTTTTCGAGCTTCGGAAAATAGTTGGCGCGCGGCATCGCGTTGACATTGATCGTGACGCCGATCTGCGCCCACATCGCCGCCAGCGCCTGGCATATCTTCTCGTCGTTGACGTAGCGGTTGTTCGGGCAGTCGAGCGTCACTTCGAAACCGTTCGGGTAGCCGGCTTCGGCCAGCAGCTGCTTCGCCTTCGCCTTGTCGTAGGGCAGGCGCTTTTCGAGCTCGGGTGTCGATTGCGCTGGAGACGGCATCAGCGCGCCCGAAGGTTGCGACAGGCCGCGCATCGTCGTCGTCTTGATGGCCTCGATGTCGATGGCCTGGTACAAGGCCTGCCGAACGCGCTTGTCCTTGAACGGGTTCTTGCCCTTGACGTTGGAGTACAACAGCTCGTCGCGCTTCTGGTCCATGCCGATGAACACGATGCGGTTTTCGCTGCCTTCGAGCACCTTGACGCCGGGCGTCTGCTTCAGGCGCGGCACGTCCTGCGGCGGCGGGTCGTTGATCAGATCGACCTCGCCCGACATCAGCGCGGCAAGGCGCGTCGCATCGGAAACGATCGGCAGGTAGATCACCTCGTCGGCGTTGCCTTCCCAGAGCCCTGTCTGGATTCCCCACCAGTTCGGATTCTTGACCAGAACCGTCTTGATGTCCGGCTCACGCGACTTCAGCATATAGGGGCCGGTGCCATTGGCCTGGTGCGCGGTGATCATGTCCTCCTTTTCCGTGTAGTTTTGCGGCTTGGTCGCGCGGTTGGCCTCGCACCAGGCACGGCTCATGATATTGATCGTGGCGACGTGCTCGAGTTCGATGGGGTTCGGCCCGTCGGTCGTGAATTCCACGGTAAGGTCATCGATCTTCTTCGGCATGCCGGAAGCGATCGCGTAAGCGCGCAATTGCGAGGTATTCGCACGGGCGCGCTCGTAACTGAATACGACATCGTCGGCGGTGAACGGCGTACCGTCGTGGAATTTGACTCCGGGCCGCAGCTTGAAGCGCCAGGTCGTCGGCGAGGTCTGCTGCCACGACTCCGCGAGCGATGGCCGCAGCGCGAGTTTCTTGTCGCGCTCGATCAGCGCTTCGTAGATGAGGATGTTGATGTTGTTGGTCAGGTTCTCGTTTTGCGAATGCGGGTCGGTTGTCTGCAGGTCACCGCGTCCGGCCCAGCGCAGCGTCTTGCCCGACGCGGGTGTGGCTATCGCGATCGCCGTCAGGGCGGCCAGCGTGAGTGCGGCTGTAAGCGTGCGCAGCATATGCGGTCTCCGGAAGCGCCGAAAAAAGCCATGATAAACCCGCTGGCCCATCGCATCGCCCCAACGGCGGAAAGCTCATCTTGACGCGCCAGCGCAAACCACTGGGCCCGGCGGCACCGGATCCGATATTGCGATCCGCGCCGATTGCCGATCTTCGCGGGCGGCTACGCGCCGGCATGGCGAGCGACTGGATCCCGCTCGGCCGCAGGATCGACCGGCTCGAACAACGCGCGTCCGCGGCCGACCGGCAGCGCATCGAAGACGCGATCGGCTTGTCGATCGCCAAGGTCGCGCGGCGCGCCGAGGCCCGCCCTGCGATCGCCTACCCGCCGGATCTGCCCGTCTCCGCGGAACGCGACCGCATCGCTGCGGCGGTTCGCGAGAACCAGGTCGTCATCGTCTGCGGCGAGACCGGATCGGGCAAGACGACGCAGATACCGAAAATCTGCCTCGACATCGGACGCGGCACGCGCGGCTTGATCGGCCATACGCAGCCGCGGCGCATAGCCGCGCGCAGCGTCGCTTCGCGCATCGCCTTCGAGCTTGGTGCCGAGCTGGGCACCGTGGTCGGCTACAAGGTCCGCTTCACCGACCATACCCGACCCGACGCCTACATCAAGCTGATGACCGACGGCATCCTGCTCGCCGAGACGCAGGGCGACCGGACGCTCGCCGCCTACGACACGATCATCATCGACGAGGCGCACGAGCGCAGCCTCAACATCGATTTCCTGCTCGGTTATCTGAAGCAGCTGCTGCCGCAGCGACCCGATCTCAAGCTGATCGTGACTTCGGCGACGCTGGACGCCGAGCGCTTCGCTGCCCATTTCGGCGACGTTGGAAAGCCGGCGCCGGTGATCGAGGTCTCGGGCCGCAACTATCCGGTCGAAGTGCGCTATCGCCCGCTCGGCGCCGGGGCGGCCGACGAGGCCGATGACGAGGAGGAGCTCGAAGAGGCGATCGTCGCCGCGGCCGAGGACCTGTGGCGCGAAGGTGCCGGCGACATTCTGGTGTTCCTGCCGGGCGAGCGCGAGATCCGCGAGACGTCCGAATTGCTGACCAAAAGTCTCGCCCGCCGGCCGTACGCTCGAACGGTCGAGATACTTCCGTTGTACGCGAGGTTGTCGGCCGACCAGCAGCAACAGGTGTTCAGTCGCAGCTCGGGGCGCCGCATCGTCCTCGCGACCAACGTCGCGGAGACCTCGCTGACAGTTCCTGGCATACGCTACGTGATCGACTCGGGGCTCGCCCGCGTCAAGCGCTATTCGTTGCGCAACAAGGTGACGCAGCTGCAGATCGAGAAGGTCGCGCAGGCGGCGGCCGATCAGCGCGCCGGCCGTTGCGGCCGCGTCGCTGCCGGGGTCTGCGTGCGCCTGTACGACGCCGACGATTTCGCGGCGCGGCCGAAATACACCGAGCCGGAAATCCTGCGTTCGTCGCTGGCTGCCGTCATCCTGCGCATGGCCGCGCTGGATTTGACCGCCGTCGACGCGTTTCCGTTTATCGAACGCCCGAGCACGCGCGCGATTGCCGATGGTTACCAGCTGCTGGAGGAGTTGGGGGCGGTCGATACGCAGCGCCGACTGACCTCGCTCGGCCGAGAGCTTGCCGCGCTGCCGGTCGATCCGCGCATCGGCCGGATGCTTCTGGCAGCGAAGGGAGGACCGATGGCGGAAATGCTGGTCATTGCCAGCGCGCTGGCCGTGCCCGACCCGCGCGAGCGTCCGCTGGAAAAGCGCCAGGCGGCCGATCAGGCGCACCTGCGCTTTCGCGACGAGCGCTCGGATTTCTTGAGCCTCCTCGCGCTCTGGCAGTTCTTTGCCGATGCGCTGGCTGCGAAGCTGTCGCATCGGAAGCTCGTCGAGCAATGCCGGGCGCATTACGTTTCCTATTTGCGGCTCACCGAGTGGCGCGACCTGCACCGGCAACTCACCGAACAGGTCGCCGAGCTCGGTTGGAAGTGGACCGATGCGCTTCCGGACAAGATCGACGCCTCCTGCTACGAGGCGATCCATCGCGCGCTGCTGGCAGGGCTCCTGTCGAACGTCGGATGCCGCGCCGACGCCGACGAGCATTACCTGGGCACGCGCGGGCTCAAGTTCTTCCTGCATCCCGGTTCGGGCCTGGCCAGGAAAGGCGCCAAATGGGTGCTCGCCGCCGAGCTGACCGACACGACGCGGCTGTATGCGCGCTGCGCGGCGCGGGTCGAGCCGGAGTGGATCGAACAGGTCGCCGGACCGCTGCTCGATCGCAGTTACTTCGATCCGCAGTGGGACGCCGCGCGCGGAGAAGTCGTCGCCGCCGAGCGCGTCTCGCTGTACGGCCTGACGCTGGTGCCGCGGCGGCGTGTTTCCTATGGGGCGATCGATCCCGAGGCCGCGCGCGAGGTATTCCTGCGTGAAGCACTGGTCACCGGCGAGCTCGCGACCAAGGGCGCTTTTCTCGCGCACAACCGGCAATTGATCGCATCGATCGCCGAGCTCGAGCACAAAGCGCGGCGTCAGGACGTGCTGGTCGACGACGAAGCGCTCCATGCGTTCTACGCGGCTCGCGTTCCCGTCGGAATCCATTCGACCGCGGCGTTCGAGCGCTGGCGAGAGCTTGCCGAAGCCACGGCGCCGCGGCTGCTGTACATGACGCGCGAGTCGCTGATGCGGCATGCCGCATCAGCGGTCACCGAGGCGCAGTATCCGGAGACGATGGCGATGGCGGGCACCACGCTGCCGCTCAAGTATCGGTTCGCGCCCGGACATCCGCTGGACGGTCTGACGCTGACCGTTCCGCTGGCACTGCTGAACCAGATCGACGCCGCGCAGCTCAGCTGGCTCGTACCCGGCATGATCCGGGAAAAACTCGGCTGGTACCTGAAGGTGCTGCCGAAGGCCTGGCGCAGCCGCCTGACGCCGCCCGCCGACGTCGTCACGGCCTTTCTCGAATCGGTCGACGGCGGCGCATCGAACACCGGCGTCAACCTCGCCGATGCCTTCCGCGCGTCCCTTGACGCGCGGCTGGGCGATGCGCTGCCGGCCGATGTCTGGGACGGTGCCGAGCTTCCGACGCATCTACGGGTCAACGTGCGCATCGTCGACGCATCGGGCAGGGAGCTCGCCCAGGGGCGCGACCTGGCGTTGCTGCGCGCGCAACTCGGCGAAGCCGCGCAGCTCAGCTTTGCCGCGGCCGGCCCCGAGTTCGAGCGCAGCGGCATCCGCTCCTGGGACTTCGGTGACCTGCCCGAGACGCTAGCGGTCGAGCGCGACGGCCGCCGCATGATCGGTTACCCGGCACTGGTCGTCGACGGCGACAGCGCGGCGCTGCGCCTGCATGACACCCGCGAGGGCGCGGAGGCTGCAACGCGCGCAGCCATCGTGCGACTTGTCAGGCAGCAGCTCAAGGACGCGCTGCAGCGCTGGGAGAAAAACCCGTCGGGATTCTCTGCCGCCGCGCTGACGCTCAAGACCGCGATTCCGACCGATCTGCTGCTTGCCGACGTGCTCGCCGCAATCGGCGATCGGGCGTTCATCGGAGACGATCCGCTGCCGCGCTCGGAGCGCGCGTTCGCCGAGCAGGTGAAGCGCGCCCGTGCCAGACTGCCGGCGGTGGTCGAAGGCGCATTCCGGATGCTGGCCGCGATCGCCGCCGATTACCATGCGCTGTCGCAGCGCCTTGCCGCGCTGCCGCCGTCGCAGGGCCGTCTCGGGGCCGAGATCCGGGCGCAGCGCGCCGCGCTGGTCTATCCGGGATTTTTTTCAGCCACGCCCTGGTCGCAGCTCGCCCACTTGCCGCGTTATTTGCAGGCGCTGGACAAGAGGCTCGCCAAAGCCGCGTTGGACCCGGTCCGGGACGCCAAACACGCGCAATCGGTGGCCTCACTTTGGGATCGCTATCGTGCCCGGGTCGAGGCCAACCGGGCTGCGCATCGGGTCGAACCGCGGCTCGAATCGTTTCGCTGGCTGGTCGAGGAACTGAAAGTTTCCCTGTTCGCCCAGGAGTTACGCACCCCGTTCCCAGTGTCATACAAACGTCTGGAAAAGGCCTGGGCGGAGCTAATTCGACGATAGATGGCCTTTTTTTGCATTGGCGGCCCCAAACGCCGCGTGTTACAGTAACTTGCCGTTATTGCGGGCTGAAGCCAGCGCGGGAGCAGGGGAGGCGCGTAAGCGCCGGATCGCCGCCAAGCGCCACCCGCACGACCGACGAGGACCGAACGCGTGAGCGCGACAACGACCTCCGGCGACCGGACCATCCGGCGCCCGGTGCCCAGGGACATGGCCAGGATACTCGGCGACTGCCGGGATCTTGCGATTCATCGTCTGCTGCTGTCGTTCACCTCGATGCTCGACCGGGTCGGCGACCTGTTGATGGCGCGCGCCGAGCGCTCCGACGTGCGCGAGGACACATCGCTGTTTCTGGATGCGCGCGAAATCCTGACCGCCGAGCGCGCCAACCTGATGGCGGACTTCGAGCGCCACCTGAGGCATCTGGTCGACGAGCGCATCAGCGGAAAAGCGCAGCTCAAGGCCGACTTCTCGGCGGTCGATGCCAGGAAGCTCACCCTGATCGACACCGAAGCGATGGACGAGTCGGTGCTGTCGGGCAATATCGTGCGCGTCGTCGAGAATACCTGCCACGAGGAATTGCGCGAGCTCAACCGGGGCGTCGGCTACCTGATGGGCGAGCCGAACCTCGAAACCGCGGCGAATCCGCTGGCGCCGACGACGATCGTCGCGGCCTTCACCGAAGCGCTGCACGATCTCAAGGGCGATCGCCGGATCAAGCTCGCGATCCTGAAGGAGCTCAACCAGACCTCGTTCGGCGACATCGCCGCGATCTACGCCGATGTGAATCGTCACCTCGAGGGCATGAATGTCGTGCCCCAGATGCGACCCTCGACGGTACAACGCGGGCCGGGCGGGCACGCGGGCCGGGCCGGTGACGGCAAAAGCGCCACCGATGGCGCCGCGGCGCCGCCCGGCGGCGGCGAGATCGACTTGATGGCGATGCTGCAGCGTTTCGTCAGCGCTCGCATGAGCCAGCAGGCAGCCGGGGCGCCGATGCCGGCCGGACTGCCGCCGGGTGGCATACAGGTGCCGGACGCCGGGCCGTCGCCCACCGGCCACGAGGGGCAGCAAGTTCTTTCGATGGGAGCGCTGGCCAACGCGCTCGGGATGATGGCGAGCAGCGCCGGCGGCGCGGCGCAGCAGGGCCCGCCGGCGGTCGGGCCGTTCGGAGGACCGCGCATTCTGGTGACGCCCGAGCTGGGCGATGCGCTGTCTCGCATGCAGCACGGCGAAAGCAGCATGAACTACGGCGGTGTTTCGTTCCAGCTCGCCGGACTGCAGCAGGACATGCACAACGTGCTGCGCGACCTGCAGGAGTCGCCGCTCGGATCCAAGGCCAATCAGCTCGAGGCGATGACCATCGAGCTGGTGGCGATGCTGTTCGACTTCATCTTCGAGACCAAGGACCTGCCCGACAGCATCAAGGCCCTGATCGGCCGGCTCCAGATGCCGGTTCTGCGCGCGGCGATGCTCGATGGCGCGTTCTTTTCCAAGAAATCGCACCCGTCTCGCCTGCTGGTCAACGCGCTCGCCCACGCCGGCATCGGCTGGTCGCCGACGATGGGGCACGAAGATCCGCTGTACCGGAAGATCGAAGCGATCGTGCATCGCGTACTCGAGGAGTTTTCCGAGGACATCGGCCTCTTCGACGAGCTGCGTACGGACCTCGAGAAGTTCCTCGAAGAGGAAGACAGGTCGGCCGAGGCGCAGATCCAGTCGAGCGCCGAGGAAATCGATCAGCGCGATCGCCTCGAGATCGCACAGTCGGTGGCGCACGCCGAAGTCGAGCTGCGCCTGCGACAGCATCCGACGCCGACGTTCCTGGCGGCGTTCCTGCGCCAGCAGTGGACCGACACATTGACGCAGCGCTACCTGCGCGACGGCGAGAGCAGCGAAGGCTGGACGTCGGCGCTTTCGACGCTGGACGACCTGATCTGGAGCGTGCAGCCGAAGCGCGAGACCGAAGAGCGCAAGCGGCTGGTCGCGATGCTGCGCAATCTGCTCAAGCGCCTGCAGGGCGGGCTGGTCAACATCCGGTGGGAGGCCGGCGGGCGCGAGCAGTTCATGACCAATCTGGTCGAAGCGCACGCCGCCGCGGTCAAGCCGAGCCTGGCGGCTGCGCCGATGCCGACGACCGCGGTCGCCGAAGCCGCTGCTGCCGCGGCCGAGGAAGCCACCGCCAAGGGCGACGTCGAAACCGCCGCCAAGGCGCGCAAGCTGGCCGAAGCGATGGCCCCGGCGCCGGCTCCGCCGCCACCCGAGCCGCCGCCCGAAGTTCCGCAGGACCGCTTTGCCGAAATCGCCGCGACGCTCGACCGCGGCATGTGGGTCGAGTTCGAAGGCGAGGACGGGCAGCTCGCCTTCGCCAAGCTCGCATGGGTGAGCCCGTTGCGCGGCACCTATCTGTTCACCAATCGCCAGGGACAGAAGGCGGTCTCGCTATCGGCCGATGAACTGGCCGAGCGTTTCCGCAACGATCGCGCCCGTCTGGTGGAAGCCGAACCGCTGGTCGACCGAGCCTTCAACAGCATGATGGCGACGCTGGAAGAAAAATTCGCCGACGAAGGCACCGCCGCGGCGCAACCGGCGTAGCGCACCTTCAGCGCCGGGCCAGTGCCTCGGCGATTTCGACGACGAGCTGGGGCCCCCGGTAGATCAGGCCGGTGTAGATCTGCACCAGCGTGGCGCCGGCTGCGATTTTTTCCCGCGCCTCCTCGCCCGACATGATGCCGCCGGCGCCGATGATGGTCAGCGCGCCGTCGAGCGCCTTCGCCAGCGCGCGAACCGTCGCCGTCGATCTTTGCCGCAACGGCGCGCCGGAGAGCCCACCGGCCTCGTCGCCGTGCGGCAGGGCGGCGACCGCGCTGCGATCGGTCGTCGTGTTGGTCGCGATGACCCCGTCGATGCGCTGTTCGAGCAGCGTCCGCGCGATCTGCTCGATGTCCGCTGTCGACAGATCGGGAGAAATCTTGACCACCAGCGGCGTATATTTGCCGTGCTTCTGCGCAAGCGCGGCCTGTTCGGCCTTCAGAGTCGTCAGCAGCGGCCGCAGCGCGGCGACGTCCTGCAGCTCGCGCAGTCCGACCGTGTTCGGGGACGAGATGTTGACGGTGACGTAGCTCGCAGCTTGGTACACCGCGCGCAGACAGATCAGGTAGTCGTCGATCGCGCGCTCGTTGGGCGTGTCGAAGTTGCGCCCGATGTTCAAACCGAGAATGCCGCCGCTCTTGGGTCCGAAGCGCGACCGCGCGACGTTGGCCAGAAACCGCTCGACGCCGTCGTTGTTGAAGCCCAGCCGATTGATCAGCGCACGCGCGCCCGGCAGGCGGAAGAGGCGCGGCTTCGGGTTCCCCGGTTGCGGTCGCGGCGTGACGGTGCCGCACTCGATGAAGCCGAATCCCAGGCTCGCCAGGCCGTCGATATGCGTGGCGTTCTTGTCCAGGCCCGCAGCCAGGCCGACGCGGTTGGGAAAAGTAAGCCCCATTGCGTCGACCGGGGAGGCAGCGACGCGCGGCGCGATCAGCCGTGACGCGCCGCACGCCACCGCTGCGTCGAGCGCGGCGAACGCGACATCGTGCGCGGTCTCGGGATCGAGCGTGAACAGCAGCGGGCGGAACAGCGGATAGAACATCGGCGAGCGTCTGTCGAAAACGCCTGGTAAGAGTGCCAAGCTGACGGCGCGCGGATGATAACATTCGCCGCGCATGACCTTGCCAGCCGAGCGAATCGAACCAGCCGCGGGCGCCTGCCGCGCGTCGCGATGGCTTGCGGGATTCGCGAGCCTGCCGCGCATCGGCCGACTGCTACGGATGGCGCTGGCGCTGCTTGGCGCGACGGCGCTTGCCGCCGGTGCCGCGGACGAACGCACCGCGTCGCTGCGCTACGATCAACGCCCGGAGATCCGCGCATTCATCGCGGAGCTCGCCGACGAGCACGGATTCGGCCGCCACGAGCTCGGGCGCCTGTTCGCGCAAGCACGCTATCAGCCGCGCATCGTTGCGGCGATGTCGCGTCCGGTGCTCGCGCCGCCGAAATGGTACGAATACGCGCCGCAATTCCTCAGCGCGGAGCGCGTGGACGGCGGAGTCGAATTCTGGCGCGACAATGAGGCGACGCTTGGACGCGCGCAAAGCGAATTCGGCGTTCCGGCCGAAGTGATCGTGGCGATCATCGGCGTCGAAACGTTCTACGGTCGCAACACCGGCAGCTATCGCGTCTTCGACGCTTTGACGACCCTGGCTTTCGACTATCCGCGCCGCGCCGCCTTTTTCAGGAGCGAGCTCGAGCAGTTCCTGCTCCTCGCGCGCGACCAGGGCATCTCGCCGCTGCTGCCCAAGGGCTCGTACGCCGGCGCGTACGGCCTGCCGCAGTTCATGCCGGGCAGCGTGCGCGCCTACGCCGTCGACTACGACGGCGACGGTCGGATCGACCTGTCTTCCGACCCGGCCGATGCCATCGGCAGCGTCGGCAATTTCCTGGCCCGGCACGACTGGCAGCCTGGCGCACCGGTGCTCGAGCCTGCGCAAATCGATCCTGCGGCCAGCGAGACGGTGCTCCGCGCGCTCGACGGCGGCATAAGCGAACGGCGGCCGCTCGACGCGTGGATGCGCGACGGCGTCGGCGCGCACGTCATGCCGGCCGATCCCGGTTCCGCTCCGATCGGATTGCTCATGCTCGAGGAAGTCGACGGACAGAGCTATTGGCTGACGTACGGCAACTGGTACGTGCTGACCCGGTACAACCGCAGCCGGCTCTATGCCACGGCGGTCTGGCAGCTCGCGCAGGCACTGGTCAAGGCGCGCGGCGAGCCGCCGTCAGAGACGGCACCGGCGGCGAGCGAACCTGCTAGCGCGGGCGATACAGCGCATTGACGCGGGCGGCAAGGCCGCGCGTCGACGCATCGGCACCCGCGAGCTCGGCGCCGCTTTTCAGCGCCGCCAGAAGGGGGCCGGCCAGCGCCTTGCCCAGCTCGACGCCCCATTGATCGAACGAGTTGATGCCGAGCAACACGCCTTCGACGAAGGTCCGGTGCTCGAATAGCGCGATCAGCTGCCCCAATCGCCGCGCGTTGAGCTCCGGCAGCAGCAACGTGGTGGAAGGTCGGTTGCCGGGGCAGACGCGGCTGGCGGCGAGCGCCTCCGTTGCCGCCCCCGCCGCGGGCGCGGCTCGGCTCGCAGCGCGCGCAACTTCGGCACGCGCCTCGTCGATCGACTTGCCTCGAAGGAGTGCCTGCGCCTGTGCCAGCGCGTTCGCGACCAGAAGCAGCTGCTGCTCGCCGATCGGATGAGCGGCGCGTACCGGCACGATGAATTCGACGGTCGCCATCGACGTGCCCTGATGAAGCCACTGGAAATAGGCATGCTGGCCGTCGGTGCCCGGCCCGCCCCACAGCGCCGGTGCGGTCGGACCATCGACTGGAGTCCCGTCCCGCAGCACCGACTTGCCGTTGCTTTCCAGCGTCAGCTGCTGCAGAAAAGCCGGCAACAGTTTCAGGGCCTCGGCATAGGGCGCGACGATCCGTTGCGGATACCCGAGCACGCGGGCATTCCAGAAATCGACCAGCGCCAGCAGCACCGGCAGGTTGGCCTCCAGCGGCGCTTCGCGAAAGTGGCGGTCGACGCTGGCGGCGCCCGCGAGGAGATCGGCATAGGCATCCCAGCCGCAGCGAATCGCGATCGGCAGTCCGACCGGCGACCAGAGCGAATACCGTCCGCCGACCCAGTCCCAGATCGGCAGCACGTCGGCACCGGCCACGCCGAACGCGCGCGCGGCCTCCTCGTTGCCGGTGACCGCGATGAAGTGCGCGCCGAGCGCGCCTCCGGCACCCAGGGCACGCGCCAGCCAAGCCCGCGCCGCGTGCGCGTTGGCGAGCGTCTCGCCGGTGGTGAATGTCTTCGAGGTGACGATGAACATGGTCGTCGCCGGTTCGAGCCCGGCGACCGCGCGCGTCAGGTGCTCGGGATCGACGTTGGAAACGAACGCGACTTCGGCACCGTCGCCCCGGCCATCGCGAGGCTGGGCCAGCGCATCGCAGACCAGCCTCGGCCCCAGATCGGAACCGCCGATGCCGAGCGCGACGACATGGCGCAGCGGCCGACCGGTCGCCCCCAGCCGCAATCCGCCGCGTATCTGCGATGCCATCGCGCGTACGCGTCCCTGTGCGACGCGAATCTGCGCAATCACGTCGCTGCCGTCGATCATCAGCGGCGTATCGTCCTGCTGGCGCAGCGCCGTGTGCAGCACGGGACGGCCTTCGGACAGGTTGATCTTTTCGCCGCTGAAAAGCGCCGAGATCCACGCCGGCAGGTTGCGCTCGTGCGCATACGCTACCAGGGCGTCCATCGCCTGCGGCGTGACGCGCTGCTTCGACCAGTCGGCGAGCCACTGGTCCCAGGACAGCGACAGCTGTGAAAACCGGTCGGCGTCGGCCGCGAAAAGCTCGCTCAGCGTGCGTCCGGCCAGCGCGGCGCGATGCTCTTCCAGCGCATGCATCGGCGGTGCGGATTGCGGCGTGCCCATCGTTTCGTCGCCATGATTCGGTGCGGCCAGAATAATCGATTGGGACGACATTGGAAACTTAATGCAATCGAGCGTTGTCCCGAGCGGCTCGACCGCCGGAATCCCGGCCATGCGCGGGGCCGGCGGGGCTTCGAAACGTTGCCGCGCAGGCAACGCATGGCCTTTTCCGTTGTCCAAACTGTATGTACACCCCTACCGGGAGCAAGGCCGACATGTTTCAAGACAGCGATTTCTTTTCGATATGGTCGGCGCGGTTGCACAGCGTATTGCGCATCGTCGTGGCCGGGCTTTTCCTGACGCACGGAACGGCCAAGCTCCTGCATGTGCCGCACATCCCTTCCTTCGACAACGTGCAGCTGATGTCGCTGGTCGGCATCGCCGGCCTGCTCGAGCTGGCGGGCGGGTTCCTGCTGCTGATCGGACTGTTTACGCGACCGGTCGCGTTCATCCTGTCCGGTGAAATGGCCGTGGCCTATTTCATGGCGCACGGGCCGCGCAACCTGCTGCCGATCCTGAATGGAGGCGAACTGGCGGCGATCTATTGCTTCGTCTTCCTTTATTTCGCTGCGGCGGGTGGCGGTCTGTGGAGCATCGACCAACGCGGCGGCACACGCCCGTACCGGCTACGGCGGCGTGCGCACATCGACGTCGATCGCCCCGCGCCTCCGATGCCCACCGGTCGCCGCGGACGATTTTCCGGGTTTGCACAACCCAACGACCAGAACGCCGAGCGTTAGCCACAGCGCGGCGTTGGCCAGGTAAGTCGCGCGAATGAATGCGCGGCCGTCGTCGCTTGCGTCGAGCGGTGACGCCGGCGCACCGACGCCGTGCGGCGCGATCAGCGGCGCGATGCCGACGATGCGCGCCAGCGGCGTCCGGGCAAACACGGCCAGCCACAATCCCACCGCCGGGCAGCTCGCCGCTGCGATACGGCGATCGAATTCATTCGTATCCTCCAAGGGCATCGCGCTGCAGAAGGATCGGCTGGCCGTGCGGAGTCTCGCGTGCAGCGTGCGCCCATTGCTCGCGCCGTGTTTGCAACGCGGGGCCGGTTACGAGACCCTTGCGGGTGGTAATGCGCTCGAGCGCGGTCAGCCAGTGCCGGTAGTAGTCTTCCCCATTGTCCGGTTCGCCGCGCCGCTTCAATTCGGCGATGACTTCGGCCAGAGTCTGCGCCCATTCGCTCCACGCGAACATGCCACGCTCGTGCAAGGCGAGCGTCATCGCGAAAGCCTGCGCTTCCCAGGGGGCCTTGAATACCGGTCCCGCATCATCGCGGGGCAGATCCGGCAGCGCTGCGCGCATGTCCGCGGTCATCGTCTCGGCGCTCGCGATAATCGGCGGGCTCATAGGGCTTCCAGGTACGGCTCCCAGCAATCCACGTGGACCGACGCGGCGCTGGTATCCGCGCCCCACAGCTCACTGCCGCCGAAGCGGATCGTGTACAGCCATTGCGGATTGTCGCCGTCGCCTCGCGCGTTGCTGTCGGGGAACACGTGAGCACCGTGCAGCATGACGACGGTGCCGCGCTTGCCGCGGCAGTATCGCGGCAGGCGGGTGTGCGTTTTCGGATGGACTTCGCGTGTGCGCACGCCATCACCGATACCAAAACGGGGTTTGCCTGCCAACTCGCGCGCGGTCGATCCGCCCCGCGCCAACGATGCCCCGACGCTGGCGGGCGTCAGTGCGTTGAACGGCCGCACCGGCGGCGTCCGCATCCGACCGTCGCCCAGCTCCTCGGCCGTCACCAGTCCGCGCTCGAGCATCAGCGCGATCAACCCGTCCAGCCAGATCCGGTAATAACTGCTCGCCAGATATTGCGCGGGCGGCAGGCTTTCGCGCGCAGCCCGCGACTGGTCGAGATTCCACCGGCGCGCTCCGCCCATCGCCAGGGTCAGTGCAAAGGCTCGTCGTTCCCACGCTTGGTGAAATCGCGGCTCGTCCGGCTCGGGTACGACCGGCCCGAAGCTCTGGCCGCCACCCATGTCGTGCACGCCGTTCATGACGCCGGCCGCACAGGCTCACCCGCGGTTTTCGGCGGCCCGGTGCCGATCATCGAATCGCGAGTCACCAGCGTCGACAGTTGCTCCTCCGTCCAGCCGTCGGTTCGCGCCGGCCGCTGCGGAAGGACCAGATAACGGATCTCCGCCGTCGAATCCCAGACGCGCACGTCGACACCCTCGGGCAGCGTTACGCCGAAATCGGCCAGCACGCCGCGCGGGTCGATCACCGCGCGCGAGCGGTAGGGCGCGGATTTGTACCAGACCGGAGGCAGGCCGAGCACCGGCCAGGGATAGCAGGAGCAGAGCGTGCAGACGACCATGTTGTGGACCCGCGGCGTATTCTCCAGAGCCACCATGTGCTCGCCCTGCCTGCCTGCATAGCCCAGCGACGCGATCGCTGCGGTGGCGTCGGTCAGCAGCCTGCGCTTGAATGCCGGGTCCGCCCAGGCCCTGGCCACGACCCGCGCGCCATTGTGCGGTCCCACCTTGGTTTCGTAGGTTTCGATCAGGACGTCGAGCGCTTGCGGATCGACATAGCCTTTGTCGATCAGCAGCGACTCGAGCGCGCGCACTCGCAGCTCCATTTCGGACAGCTCGGAGCCGCCGTGATCATCGCCGTGCTCGTGCGGGTGGCGATGCGCTGCGTCCGTCGCTTTTTCGTTCATCGATCTCCTCCGGATGCGCCCCGATGCGGCGGGTAAGGAACCTCTGAACAAGTCCCGCATGAGTCGCGTTTCTACCGCAATGGCCTCAGATGCTAGGCGCCGCGGCGCAGCGAATAGTTCATCTTATTCGCAAGCCGCGCAACAACGCAGATGAGGCCATTGCGGCGAAACCCGGACGGGACGGGGCTTGCCGGGCGATCTGCTGTGTCGCGCCGCTCGCCAATGGGGCTACCATTGGCCTCGCGTCGCTTCGTGCATCTCATCCCGGCAAGCCTCCGTCGCGACCGCGCGGGACTTATTCAGAGGTTCCCTATCGCTCGCCGCAGCCATTTTGCTACAAACCGCCGTCCTGCGCAGTCGTTTGTCCCGCCGCGGCAGGCAATCAGGACACCCATCGCGCCCGCCGGGCAACTGCCGGTTATGATGCTGTCCCGTACCCCGTCGCGCGCCCATGCAGGACAACGCCGATTTCTACGATCGCCTGCCGGTTTTCGAGACCTTCGCGGACGTCATGGATCCGGCCCGCTATCGCGCGCTGCCGACCGATTGGCTGATCGGGCTGACCGACGTCGTCAACTCGACGCAAGCGATCGCCGCCGGCCGCTACAAGTCGGTGAACATCGCCGGCGCCGCGGTGATTTCCGCGATGGGCAATGCGCTGCCGGCGCGGAAGTTTCCTTTCGTCTTCGGCGGGGACGGAGCGAACTTCGCCGTGCCGGGATCCGACAGAAGCGTCGCCGCGAGCGCGCTGGCCGCGACCGCGGCATGGGCCCGCGACGATCTGGGCCTCGCGCTGCGGACCGCGCTGGTGCCGGTTGCCGCTATAGAGGCGGAGGGCCTCACCGCCAGCGTCGCGCGCTTCGGGCCATCGAAGCATGTGTCCTACGCGATGTTCTCGGGCGGCGGTCTCGCCTGGGCCGAGCGCGCGATGAAGGCCGGGCGCTTCACGCTGGAAGCCGCGGCGCCCGGAGAGCGTCCCGACCTGACCGGGCTGTCGTGCCGCTGGAACGACATCGCGGCGACCCGCGGCGTGATCGTTTCGCTGCTGGTCGTGCCGGTCAGCCACGGCGATCCGGCATTCCGCAGCGTTATCGAAGCGCTGCTGCGAGAACTGGAAGCAAGCACCGAGCTTGCGCGGACGGTTCCCGGCGGCGCATTGGTCGCCGGATGGCCGCCCGCCGGTGCCGAGCTCGAGGCTCGCGCGTCGCGCCGGCGCGGCGAGAGCCTGGTCGGGCGGCGACTCCGAGTGCTCTGGCAGACCCTGCTTTCGTACACGGTCTTTCGGACCGGCATGCGCGTCGGAGCATTCGATCCCGCGGTCTACCGCCGGCAAGTGGTCGAAAACTCGGATTTCCGCAAGTACGACGACAACCTTCGGATGACGCTCGATTGCACGCCGGCGCTTAGCCTAAGGATCGAGCAGCGGTTGGCGAAGGCGCAGCGCGACGGTGTCGTGCGCTTCGGCATCCATCGCCAGCCGGCCGCGATCATGACCTGCATCGTTCCGTCGATCACCGAAAGCAACCACGTGCATTTTGTCGACGGCGCCGCGGGCGGCTACGCGGTCGCGGCGCAAAGCCTGCGCGCGCCGGCCTGAGCCCGACGCATTGCGTCGCGGCGGCGCCGCGGGCCCTAGTCCAGTTGCGCGCCGCGGCCGCGCAGGTAGCGCTTGACGTCGTCGAAGCTGACCGCGCCGGCGCGCTGCCGGTCGATGTCGTCAAAATGCTTGACGATGTAACCAAGTCCCGCGCTGCGCGCCTGCTCGCGCGTCAGGATTCCGCTGCGATTGACGTCCGCCGCATCGAATCCCGCCTTGAGCTTGCGTTCGACCTGCGCACGCAACGCCGCGCCTTGCGGCGCAGGCGTGGCTGCGGGCTTGCGCAGTTCGGGCGGCACCCAGGGATCGCGCAGCTGCGTCTCGATCGTCGCGGGCGGCGAGTCCGCGCTCGCGGCCCGCGCCGGCAGAGCCGATCCCAGCGCGAGCGTCAGCGCGGCGCCGGCGAGGGCCAGTATTCGGCCCGCACGCTGGCCGGCGGGACCTTCGCCGGCGGAGAAGCGATGTTCCCGGCGCGCTCTCACGGCGCCACCGACGCGCTTTGATAAAACTGGACCAGATCGGCCTTTTCCAGCGCGCGGGATCCGTCGTCGAGATAAGTCATGTGCCCGCCGGGGTAGAAACGCTGCTGCACGTTGGGTGTTGGACCCATGCGCGCGAGATCGCGTTCGGTCTGGAAGAACGGCGTCACCAGGTCGTGGTAGCCGTTGACCGACAGCACGCCGAGCTTCGGATTCTGCGCCAGCGCCGCCGCCAGGTCCGGGATCGTGTCGGGCAGCGGCTGTCCGTCATGGCTGTAGTTCCACGACAGGATGGCGTTGCTCTGCAGAACGTAGCTGGACGGATTGGAGTACTGCAGCTGGGTATTCAGGTAAGACGTGATCGCAGTCGCGAACGACGCATTGATGAACGTGCTCGACGGGTCGCCTTGGGCGGCGAGCGGGCTTCCCATCGGCGCCGACACGCGCGCGTCGTAAAGGCCGATCAGCGTGCCAGGGATCAGGTTGAACTGATAGAAATCGGGGCCCATGTTGAAGTGCGTCTGCCAGCCGACGAGCGGCATCCCGGTCGCCGCGACCAATTGCTGCAACAAGGCGGCGGGCGGAGGCGTCGCCATCGTCAGGAACGCAATGACCGCGGGGTCGTACTGGCCGGCCGCCAGCGTGCGCATCTGCGCAATGAAAGCCGGCAGCGCCGCGGCGGACGGATTCGGATTGTCCCGGCCGTACCAAGCGCCGGTTGCGCCGTACGTCGGCAGGTAGCCGGCGCAGCTCACCAGCGGCATGACGACGCCGCAATTGCTGTTGTAATTGAGGATAGACGATTGCAGCACGACGCCGCCGATGCTGACGCCGGCGCTTTCCAGCATGTTCGCCAGCACCGCGCTGCGCGTCGTGCCGTAGGATTCTCCGAACAGGAACTTGGGCGATGTCGCCCGGTTGTTGGCGGCGACGTAGCGAATGACGAAATCGCGGAACACGGCCGCGTCGGCGTCGACCCCCCAGAACGTCTGGTTGACGTTCGGCGCAATCGCTTCGGAAAGACCGGTGCCGACCGCGTCGACGAACACCAGGTCGCTGACGTCGAGCAGGCTTTCCGCGTTGTCGACCAATGGAAAGGGCGTCGGCGCTGTCGTCGCCGGATCGCCGGTCGCCAGGCGCTTCGGACCGTACGAACCCAGGTGCAGCCAGACGGTCGACGATCCCGGCCCGCCGTTATAGAAAAACGTCACCGGCCGCGACGCGGCGTTCGCGCCATCCAGCGTGTAAGCAACATAGAAAAACGAAGCCTCCGGGGCGTTGCCGGTCAGGCTCTGCGCGGTCAAATGTCCGGCCGTCGCCGTGTAGTTGAGCATGCCGCCGTTGATCGCGAGCTGATGGTGCGTGACGGCGCTGATCTCGGCGGCGCTGGCAAGCGAGGCCGTGGGCGCAGTCGAGTAAAGGACGGGATCGGTGAACGTCGGCGGAGGCGGCGCCGCACTTCCACCGGATCCGCCGCCGCCGCAGCCGGCGAGCGCCAGCGCGACGGCGAGGCCGGTGCCGATGAAGAAGAGCTTGGACACTAGCTTGGTGGATGCGATGGCTGGGTGCGGCACGCCATCATAGAACAGGTCGGCTCGAACGAGCTCAGCGTCCGGCTTGTCGGAGCAACCCTTGACGCTGCGAAACAACCGTATATAATTACGGTACCTGTTTTTTATGCGGTAAGTAGACATGCCGACGCATCAACGCCGCCCGCGCCTGTATCGGGGCCGCCAAGCGAGCGTATCGCAGACATCTCGCCTGACCGCGCGCCAGCAACAGATTCTCGATTGGATACGGAGCTTCATCGACGCCCGCGGCATGCCGCCGACCCGCGCGGAAATCGCGGCGGGTCTGGGCTTTTCCGCCGCCAGCTCGGCGGAGGATCATTTGCAGGCGCTGGCGAAAAAGGGCGTGCTCGAACTGGTGCCGGGAGCGTCCCGCGGCGTGCGCCTGAAGGACATCCCCGGCGTCCCGATCCAGGGCACGTTGCCGCTGGTCGGGCGCGTCGCCGCGGGCCTGCCGTTGCTGGCGGTCGAGAATGTCGAAGCACGCTACCGCGTCGATGCCGCGCTGTTTTCGCCCCGGGCCGACTACCTGTTGCGCGTGCGCGGCATGAGCATGAAGGACGCGGGGATCCTGGACGGCGACCTGCTGGCCGTGCACCGTACCGGCGAGGCGCGGTCCGGACAGATCGTCGTCGCCCGGCTGTCCGGCGCGGGCGGGGACGAAGTAACGGTCAAGCGCTTGAAGCGGCGCGGCCGGGAGATCGTTCTGATGCCGGAGAACTCCGCATTCGAACCGATGGTCGTAAATGATGCCCACACCGACATGTCGATCGAGGGGGTGGCCGTGGGATTGTTGCGCACCGGTACATTCAAATAGGCGCGGGACGGATTCGCCCGGCGCCGAGGACCGCGCAGCACCGGAGCGGCAGGTGGCCGCTTCGCAACGTCCCTGGCGACGCCCGCCAGGCAAGAACGAGCGCGTTCGGCTTAGCCCGGAACGAACCGTTCAATACCCGAGGAGATTTCTGATGGTCCAGGCAATCCCCGCCGGCTACGCCGGCGTAACCTCCTACCTGATCATTCGCGACGCGGCCAGCGCGATCGATTTCTACAAAAAGGCGTTCGGCGCCACCGAGGTGATGCGCATGCCGGGCCAGGACGGCAAGATCGGCCACGCCGAGCTCAAGATCGCCGGCGGGCATATCATGCTCGCCGACGAGTCGCCCGAAATGGGCCATCGCGGCGTACAGTCGTATGGCGGCTCGCCGGTCAGCCTGATGTTCTATGTGCCTGACGTGGACAAAAGTTTTGCCCAGGCGATCGCCGCTGGCGGCAAGGTCAAGAACGCGGTCAAGGACCAGTTCTACGGCGACCGCAGCGGCACGCTGACCGATCCATTCGGCTTCATGTGGACGATCGCAACACACACGGAAGACGTCTCTTCGGCGGAGATGCAGAAGCGAATGGCGGGGATGTCGGCAGCCGGCCAGGCTGCATGAACGCGGCGTAGGGAGGATGCATGTACACGCTGTATGGCAAGAAAGGCTCGGGGTCGGCGTCGATCGAGGCCGCGCTGACGATGGCAGGCGCGCCGTATCGCATGGTGGAGACGGCGTCGTGGGAGACCAACGACGCCTTTCGCGATCTGCTCAAGATCAATCCGATCGGCCAGATCCCGACGCTCGCGCTGCCCGACGGCAGCGCCCTGTCCGAAAGCGCGGCGATCCTGATCCATCTCGACGTCGCGCATCCGGCGGCGGGTTTGCTGCCGCGTGACGAGGCGACGCGGGCGCAGGCGATTCGCGGATTGGTGTTCATCGCCGCCAACTGCTACTCGGCCATCACCATCCTTGATTTTCCCGAGCGCTTTTGCAAGGACATGGACGACTCCGCCAGGGACCGCATTCGCGACGGAACGCGCGAGCGCCTGCACAAGCACTGGGAGATTTTCGCCGACATGTTTCCGGCGCGACCTTTCCTGGCCGGCAGCGACATCGGCGCGCTGGACCTCTACGCGGCTGTCGCCAGCAAGTGGTCCGGTACGCGAGCCCATCTGGCCAAGCATCGTGCGCCGTTTCATGCAGCCCTGCTCAAGGTAGAAGAGCATCCGAAGGTGGCTGCCGTGTTCGCGCGCAACTGGCCGGCCAAGTAACGCAAACGCGAGCGAAGGCGCGATAACTCGCTGCGCCTCGCGCGACGATCCGAATGCTGTGTCGGCGACGGCCGCGGCCGCTCGCCGATTGCGCGCGGCGTTCGCATATAATGGCCGCAGCGCGCCGGTGTGGGATCGACCGGCGCGAATCCGCCAACCACGCGATGCGCATCCTGCTCAGCAACGACGACGGCTACTTCGCCCCGGGACTGGAGCGCCTCGCCGCGGATCTCGCCCCTTATGCCGATATCACCGTCGTCGCGCCCGAGCGCGACCGCAGCGGCGCGTCCAATTCGCTGACGCTCGACCGGCCGCTCACCGTGCGGCGGGCGGCCAACGGCTTTCTCTTCGTCAACGGCACGCCGACCGATTGCGTGCACCTCGCGGTGACCGGACTGCTCGACGAGCTGCCGGACATGGTGATCTCCGGCATCAATCACGGCGCCAACATGGGCGACGACACGATCTACTCGGGCACGGTCGCCGCCGCGACGGAGGGCTATCTGCTCGGCATTCCTTCGATCGCGGTGTCGCTGGCCAGCAAGGCCGGCCAGCACTTCGAGACCGCGGCCAAGATCGTCGTCGACCTGGTCGCAGCGCCATCGCCGCAAGCCGTCGGGCGCATGGCTGCTCAACGTCAATGTGCCCGACGTGCCGGCCGCGCGACATCGAAGGACGTGCGCGTCACGCGCCTGGGCAAGCGCCACAAGGCCGAACCGGTGGTGAAGACCGAGACGCCGCGCGGCGAGACCTGCTACTGGGTCGGTGCCGCGGGCGCCGCGCCCGACGCCGGCGAAGGCACCGACTTCCACGCCGTCGGACACCGGCTTCGTGTCGGTCACGCCGCTGCAGATCGACCTGACCCACCACAGCGAAATGCCGCGCATCGCCGAATGGATCGAGGCATGAGGCTGCGCGCCGAGCCGCGACTCGAGCCGAAGGCACGGGCGAGTGATGCGATGACCGCCGGCGTCGAAAAATTCGCGGCATCGGCATGACCTCGCAGCGCACGCGCATGCGCATGATCGAGCGCCTGCGCGAGCAGGGCATACGCGACGAGGCGGTGCTCACGGCGATGGCCGCAGTGCCGCGCCATATCTTCGTCGACGAAGCGCTGGCGATCCGCGCCTACGACGACAGTCCGCTGCCGATCGGCTCCGGCCAGACGATTTCGCAGCCCTACGTCGTCGCGCGCATGACCGAGCTGCTGCGGGCCGGCGGCCCATCTGCAAGGTGCTGGAGATCGGCACCGGCTGCGGCTACCAGACGGCGGTGCTGGCGCGCCTGGCCGACGAGGTCTATTCGGTCGAGCGCATCGCCTCGCTGGTCGCCAAGGCGCGGCAGCAACCTGCGCGAGCTGAAGCTCAACAACGTGCGGATCAAGCATGCCGACGGCTCGACGGACCTGGGCGAGGAGCTCGAAGTCGACGGCATCATCGTCACCGCCGCGGCAACCCAAGTCCCGACCGCCTTGCTGCGTTATCTGAAGGTCGGCGGCCGCATGGTGTTGCCTCTGGCGATCCACGACGACGACGAGCGCGGCGCGCAGCGATTGACGGTCATCGAAAAGGCGCCCGCCGGCATCCGCGAGCAAAGCTTCGACGCGGTAAGATTCGTCCCATTGCTTCCCGGACTCGCATGACTCATTTCGGTTGTCGCGCATTCATGGCGGTTGCTTGCGCCCCTTGCTGCCGCGCTGTTCCTCGTGTCGTGCATGACCCGTCCGCCGGCCCCGGTCAGCGAGCGCATCGCGCCGCCTCCCGAAACCATCGAGGGTGCGCCGCCCGTGGCGGAGCCGCCGCCGGCCGAACCTGCGCCGCCGCCGACGCATGTCGTCAAGCGCGGCGAGACGCTCTACCAGATCGCGCTCGATCACGGCCTCGATTACCGCGAGCTCGCGGCATGGAACAACATCGAAAACGTCAACGTCATCCGCGTCGGTCGCGTGCTGGTGCTCGCGCCGCCCGGTGAGGCGCCGGTCGCAGCCGCGACCCCCGGCAGCGCCGTGACGACGCCGCTTCAGGCCGCGCCGCCGATTGCGCCGGTCGGCAGCGAAACGCGGACGCTGCCGTTCACCGGTGCCGCGCCGTCGGGTCGCGGCAACTCGGCGGCGTACAAGAGCGAGCCGAAGGCCTTGAAGCTGCCTTATTCCGAGCAGGCGCTGGCGCAGATGCAGCAGAGCAATGCAAGCGCGCCTGCCGCGTCGGCGCCGGCCGCAGGGCCGCCGATCGTCGTTCCGCCGCCCGCCGCGGCGCCCGCCGCGACCGCGCCGGCCGCCACCGTCGCGACCGCTCCGCCACGGATCGAATCCGCGCGCGTGCCCGAGATCGATGGCGCCAACATCGACTGGGCGTGGCCCGCCGCTGGCAAAGTCATCGCCGGCTTTTCCGAGACCGCGAACCTGAAAGGCATCGACATCGCCGGCAAGTCGGGACAACCGGTCGTCGCCAGCGGCCGCCGGCAAAGTCGTCTACGCGGGCAACGGTTTGCGCGGTTACGGCAAGCTGATCATCATCAAGCACAACAACACGTTTCTGTCCGCCTACGCGCACAATCGCGAGATCCTGGTCAAGGAAGGCCAGCAGGTCGCGAAGGGCCAGAAGATCGCCGAGATGGGCGACAGCGACGCCGACCAGGTCAAGCTGCATTTCGAAATCCGCCGCTTCGGCAAGCCGGTCGACCCGGCGAAATTCCTGCCGCCGGCGTAGCGGCGGCGCGGCCACGCATGAGAGCGCACTCGGCGGCAGACGACGACGAGCCGCCCGCGGCGCCGGAGCCCGATACCCGCACCCGCGAGCTCCCGCTCGACATGCCGGTCGTCGGCGTCGGGGCCGACTTCCTCAACGACGTCACCCAGATCTATCTGAACGAGATCGGCCAGAGCCCGCTGCTGACGCCGGCGGAGGAGCTCGAATACGCGCGCGCCAACCGCGACGGCGACTTCGCAGCGCGCCAGAAGATGATCGAGCACAATCTGCGGCTGGTCGTCAGCATCGCCAAGCACTATCTGAATCGCGGCCTGACGCTTGCCGACCTGATCGAGGAGGGCAATCTCGGCTTGATTCACGCGCTGGAGAAATTCGATCCCGAGCGCGGCTTCCGTTTCACCACCTATGCCACCTGGTGGATACGCCAGTCGATCGAGCGCGCGATCATGAACCAGTCGCGCACGATCCGGCTGCCGGCGCACGTGGTCAAGGAGCTCAACATCGTGCTGCGCGCGATGCGGCACCTGGAGACGCACGGCTTGATGGGGCAGGGCCGCGATCCGACGATCGACGACGTCGCGCATCTGCTCGGCAAGCCGGTCGAGCAGGTGCGGAAGGTCCTGGGCTACAACGAGCACGTCACCTCGCTCGATGCGGCCTACGATGTGGATTCAGGTCTCTCGATCGGCGACCAGTTGAGCGACGACGACGCGCCCGGTCCCGAGCTCCTGCTGCACAATTCGGAGATCGAGGGCTGGGTGAAGCAATGGCTGGACGAGCTCTCGGACCGCCACCGGCTGGTGATCGAACGCCGCTACGGGTTGAATGGCTGCGACGTGGCCACGCTGGAGCAGCTCGCCCGCGAGCTGGGCGTCACTCGCGAGCGAGTCCGCCAGATCCAGGCCGAGGCGCTGGAAAGGCTCCGCGCCAGGCTGCGCCGCAAGGGTCTGTCGCGTGACGCCTTACTATAGGATATATGCCGCGCGCAACTCGCGCGCCGGCGGTAACGCGCCGACGCAAGCCTGCAATCGCGCGACGATCTCCGCGCTTCGCGCCGACGCGGGGCCGTAGCGCAGCAGCGCATAGAGCCTGGCGATGTCGTTGATCAGCGCGGCGCTCGCCGGCCAGCGCGCGGCGGCGCGGTCGGCATAGGCCAGCGGACCTTCCTCCGGGTCGCGCGTCAACCCCGCGCGCGCGAGCCTGCGGCAGGCCGCGCGCCATAACGCCACCTCGGCGTCGAGACGCGAGCGGCGCAGGCGCGAGAATCCCAGCACCGAGATACCCCAGACAAATGCGGCCGCCGCCAGCAGCGCGACCAGTCGCCAGGGCGGGGCGCCTTTGAGTCCGATGTCCCGCAGGAAATCGCGCTGCCGCTCGAGATTGAAGCCGACGAAGCCCCGCTGCCAGTGATAATTGACGCTGTCCCAGTGCAGCCGCAGGCTTTTGAGCCAGGTCATCTCCATTCGCGCGAGGTAGGGGACGCGCTCGCCGACGGGCAGCGCCGCGCCGATGCCGCGCTCGATCCGCGACGGCGCGACCGCGGCGGTCGGATCGACCCGCTGCCACTTTCCATCCAGCAGCGCTTCGGCCCATGCGTGCGCGTCCGACTGCCGCACGATCATGTATTCGCCGGTCGGATTCATTTCGCCGCCCTGGTATCCGGTGACGACGCGCGCCGGAATGCCGGCGGCTCGCATCAGCAGGGCGAAAGCACCGGCGAAATGCTCGCAGAAGCCGCGGCGGGTATCGAACAGGAAGCCATCCACAGGGTCGCGGTCGAGAATGTCGGGGGCCAGCGTGTAGACGAACGACTCGGCGCGGAACCAGTCGAGGACCGCGGCAATGTATGCGCGATCCGACGCGCTGCGCTCGCGCAGGTCGCGCGCGAATTCGATCGTGCGCGGGTTGCCGTGCGGCAGCTGCAGGCTGTCCGATGCGTCGTTGGGGAGCGCGGCGAAGGTGCCGACGGTCGCCGAACGAACCGTGTACCGAACCGCCTGCGTGACCGGCGCTTTCGCAAGGAGCTGCTGGTCGTAGGTGACCATGGCCAGCGGCTCGGTGGCCGCACCCGCCGGCGCATCGGGACTGGGTGCGCGCGGCGGGCCGGTCGGATGCTCGAGCGCGAACAGCCACAGCTTGCCGTGTGGCTCCATCGTCACCGTGTAGTCGGTGGGGCGGGCTGCGGGAGGCACGAATTGGCCGCTGCGCAACTTGTATAGCGGCCGCCAGGTCGCGCCGTCGAAACGCGCGAACACCGGGCCGCGCCAATAGCGTTGCGACGGCGGCGGCGGCGCGCTGCTGAATTCGACGCGGAAAGCGACTTCGTCGGAAAGCGACAGGTCGCTGATCGATCCCGGCGACATGCTCTCGGAAAGACCGGTTCGCGCGCCGCTTTCGAGCGGGCTCCCCCACAGCGGCCCGGCCAGCCGCGGAAAGAGGACGAACAGCAAGGCCGCGATCGGCACGCCCTGGAGGATGAGCTTCGCTGTCGCGCGCAGATGCGGTCGCCACGCGTCGCTCTCACCGGCCGGCACCCTCAGCACTGCCAGCGCGACGCCGGTGGCGACCAGCGCCGGCATCGCGGCGAGAGCGGCCAGAATCGTCTGCGCGTAGAAGAATTGCGTCAGCGTCAGAAAAAGCGCGAGGCAGACCAGCAGCGCGCCGTCGCGCGCGCCGCGGGCCTCGAGAAACTTGATCCCGACCAGAACATAGAGGAACGCGACGCACGGGTCGCGGGCCACGAAGTAGCCATATTCGACGCGTATCCCGATCGCGGCGGCCAGCGCGAACGTCGGCAGCAGCCAGCGGCGAAGATTGCGCAAATTGTTCCGGTCGAACGGAAAGACGATTCGCGCGATGACCAGCGCGGTGCCGACGACGGCGATCCAGCGGTCGATGTGTGCCCACAGCGGCATTTGCGCGCACAGCAGCAACGCCGCGAGCGCGCCGAGCTGGCTGCGCGTCAGCGGCGGGGACGTATTTTTCGGATTCATTGGGGATGCATGCCGAACGAGCCCAGCGCGGCCAGCGCGGCGCGCCGGTGTCCGGCGCCTTGTCCGTGCGCCAGCACGGTGCCCGGCAGGCGCAACGCGAACGCGCGCGTCTCGCGCTCGGCGGCGAGCACCCACGCGGTCAGCCGCGACAGCCGCACTTCTTCATTCATCGCCGACGGAAGCTCGCTCCAGTCAAGATCGACGGCGCCGCCGCCGGCGCCGCCTTCGAATTGTTTGGTGTACCAGCCGCCGCCGCGCGCCACCGCCTTCCACGCGATACGGTTGTGCGGATCGCCGCGCTCATAGTCGCGCAAGCCGCCCAGCTCGGCATCCGCGGCGCGCGCCGCGCGCTGCGGATCGACACCCAGTCGGCTGGTCGGCAGTGGGGGCGGCGCGGTTTCGGGCGCCGGATAGACGCAGGCGGCCAACGGAAAATGCACGTAGGCCCAGCCGCGCCACAGGCCGAGCGGAAAGTCGCTCGACAACGTTACCCGGCCCAGCGGCCGCGGCCCGCGCCGGCGCGCGGCAACGCTCAGCACGACGGGGCGGGTCGCGTGGGCGGGCAGATCGATTGTTACCGGCGCACCGTCGGAGGGCGTGACGACGATACCGTTGCGCTCGCGCTCGCCGCTCGCCAGCGAAAGCGTGAACGCGACTTCGCCGCCGGCAAATGCTTCACCGGCAGCGACCGGCGAGCTCGCGAGGCCCGCGAGGTTGCGAAACGTCGCCAAGAGTGCCGCGGCGACCATGCCGGCGGCGATGAAGGTCATCGCGTAGCCGAGCGACAGCGCGTAGTTCATCGCGGTGAGCAACATGGTCGCCAAGGTCGCGATCACCGCGAAGCCGCGCCGGGTGGGCAGGATATAGATCCGGCTGTGACGCAGCACAACCGGTTCGCGGTCGCCGGGCGCGAGCCGCCAGAAGCGCTGCTGTGCCTGCGCGATCCACGTGCGGGCCAGCGAGAGCGTCGCCATCGCCGGCGTTACGGCAGCGGCACCGCGCGCAAAAGCGTCCTCGCCTGCGGCCCGCCGGCGCGTGCGCTGCCGGCAAGTCGATGGCCCGCGACCGCCGGAAACACCGCCTGCACGTCTTCCGGCAATACCATCGGCCGCCCGGCCAGCAGAGCCCAGGCCCGGCTGGCCGCAACGAGCAGCAGGCCCGCGCGCGGCGACAAGCCGCGATGCGCGCCACCGGCGATACCGCTGCTCGACGCGCCGACACCGCGCGAAGCGGCGAGCAGCGACTGTACGTAGTCGAGCAGCGCGGGCGCGACATGCACGGCGGCGGCCTCGCGCTGCCACGCGATCAGCGTCGCCGCGTCGGCGCAAGGCGCAAGCTCGGCGATGCGCACGCGCCGATCGCCCGACAGCAGCAGTTCGCGCTCGGCCGCCGGCTCGGGATAACCGAGCTCGATCGTCATCAGGAAGCGATCGAGCTGCGATTCGGGCAACGGATACGCGCCGATCTGCTCGGCCGGATTCTGCGTGGCGATGACAAAAAACGGCTCGGGCAGCGGCCGTGTATTGCCGTCGATCGAGACCTGCCGCTCTTCCATCGCTTCGAGCAGCGCGCTTTGCGTCTTCGGCGGCGCGCGGTTGATCTCGTCGGCCAGAACGATCGAGTGGAAAATCGGACCCGAATGGAAGCGGAACGCGTGCGTGGCCGGGTCGAATATCGACACGCCCAGCACGTCGGCGGGCAGGAGATCGCTGGTGAACTGCACGCGGGCGTATTGCAGACCCAGCGTCGCCGCGAGGGCCTGCGCCAGCGTCGACTTCCCGACGCCGGGAATGTCCTCGATCAGAAGATGGCCGCGCGCGAGCAGGCAGGCCAGCGCGAGCTTCAACGGCGTCTGCTTGCCGACGACGATGCTGCCGAGCATGTCGACGACCGCCGCCAGCCGTTCCGGCAGCGGTACGGTACGGGTCTCGGCGGGGCGCAGGCTCATCGGCTCGTCATGGGCTGTGGCTGAGAGCGCACTATAGAGGGCAATCGGCGGCTAGTCATTACCGCTCGCGGCGCGCTACACTCCGCTCGACCCCCAAGCCGCGGCGGCGCAGTCTTGCCCGCGGCCGACCGACCGAAAATCCGTGTCCACCGCGTACATCACCCATCCCGCGTGCCGCCTGCACGCGATGGGGCCGTACCACCCCGAATGCCCTGAGCGGCTCGATGCCGTGCAGGACCGCCTGATCGCCTCCGGGCTCGATGCGCTGATCGAACACCATCTCGCGCCGGAGGCGACGCGCGCGCACCTCGCGCGTGTACATGCTGCGCACTACATCGACGAGATCGAGGCGGCGAGCCCCGACAGCGGCGTGCATTACCTCGATCCGGATACCGCCCTCAATCCGGACTCGCTCGAGGCCGCGCGTCGCGGTGCCGGTGCGGTGATCCTCGCCACCGATCTCGTCGTCGCCGGAACGGTGGACACGGCGTTCTGCGCCGTACGTCCTCCCGGTCATCACGCGACGCGCGATCGGGCGATGGGCTTCTGCCTGTTCAACAACGTCGCGGTCGGCGTCGCGCATGCACTCGAGCACCACGGACTTTCTCGCGCCGCGGTCGTCGATTTCGACGTGCACCACGGCAACGGCACCGAGGATATTTTCGCCGGCGATGATCGCGTGATCATGACCGGAACTTTCCAGTACCCGCTGTATCCGTACTCCGGCGTCGAGCCGCTGGGCCCGAACATGCACAACGTTCCACTTTCGCCAGGGAGCGGCAGCGACGCATTTCGCAAGGCGTTTGTCGAGGTGTGCCTGCCGGCGCTCGAGGCGCACCGGCCGGAAATCATTTTCGTTTCCGCCGGCTTCGATGCCCACCGCGAGGACCCGCTCGCCAATCTGCAGCTGATCGACGACGACTATGGCTGGGTGACGAGCAGGATCGCCGCCGTCGCGGCCCGGCATTCGGGCGGCCGCATCGTGTCGACATTGGAAGGAGGCTATGCGCTGAGCGCGCTCGGGCGCAGCGCGACTGCGCACGTACGCGCGCTCGCCGGTCTGGAAGCCTGACGAGGAAACAGCAACGATGGAACGACGACAATTTCTCGCCGCCTGCGCGATGGCCGCCGGCGCCGCACAACTGGCGACGCTCAGCGAGGCCTGGGCCGACGCCGCTCCCCGCCTGTACGGACGGTCGCGACTGGTCGACATCCATGGCGAGCCGATCAAGCTCGCGCAACTCGCGCGCCGAACCAACTACGTGTTCAACTACCCTTACGCCGGCACGCCGTGCTTTCTGCTCGACCTCGGCCGCCCGGTGGCGCCTGCCGACCATGTGCTGCGCGCCGACGGCGCGACCTATGCATGGACCGGCGGCGTGGGGCCCGGGCATTCGCTGGTCTCCTACTCGGCCATCTGTGCGCACAAGCTTGCCTACCCGACCCGCGACATATCGTTCATCAAGTTCCAGTCGGAGCGCTCGCCGACGTCCGACGGCAACGTCATTCATTGCTGTGCGGATCACAGCGTCTACGACCCGGCCAACGGCGCGCGCGTGCTCAGCGGACCGGCGCCCCAGCCTCTGGCGGCGATCCTGCTCGATTACGATGCCGCGACCGATGGGTTGTCGGCGCTGGGCACCGTCGGCGCCGAGCAGTTCGATGCCTTCTTCCGCAAATACGACTTCAAGCTGACGATGGAGTACGGCCAGGGCAAGGCGCGGCAGCCCATCGGCGCGACCACCGTCGTGCGCGAGCTCACCCAGTACTGCCGGCAGACGATCCAGTGCTGACGCAGCGCTGCACCGCGCTTCAGCCGGGGGCCATCGCGACGTAGCCGGGCTGCGCGGCCACACGCGCAAGCCAGGCGCGGACCGCGGGAAACCGCGACAGGTCGAACCCGCCGTCGGACGCGACGTGGGTGTACGCGTAGAGCCCGATGTCGGCGATCGTGTAACGTCCATCGACCAGAAAAGGCTCGTCTGCCAGCGCCTTCTCCATCACTTCCAGCGCGCGGTAACCGCCGGGCAGCTTGGACTCGGCGAGCGCGCGCTGCGACGGCGGATCGGGATGAAACAAGCGCAGGTAGCGCGCGACGGCGATAAACGGCTCATGGCTGTATTGCTCGAAAAAGAGCCATTGGAGAACGCGGGCGCGCAACAGTCGATCGGCGGGGATCAGCGGCGATGAGTCGGCGAGATAACAGAGGATCGCGTTCGATTCCGGCAGATACACACCGGGCTCGAGCTCGGCCACCGGCACCTTGCCGTTCGGATTCCTGGCGAGAAATTCAGGCGTGCGCGTCTCGCCTTTTGACGAATCGATTTCGATCCAGGCATAGGGCAGATGCAAGGCCTCGAGGGCCATGCGGACCTTGTGGCAGTTGCCCGACAATGACGTGCCGTAGACTTTGATCATTGCTGTCTCCCTTCGCTCCGCAGCTAGGAGCGAAATCTGCATTACAATCGCGATCGATACAAGCTTTTCCGTGGAGGTTTTCCAAGATGCATCGCGGTTGGCTTTAGGCGCGACCGCTTATGACTACGCGGATAGCCGTGCTCGGCCTGTATCGCTCCGGCTCGTCGGCCGCCGCCGGCGTCCTGCATCACCTGGGCGTCGAGATGGGTGCGCCGTACTGGATGGACAATTACGAATCGGCGCGGCTGGCGAGACGGCTGCGGCGCTGGTGGGATGAGCCGGACCTGCAGGAGCGTTTTCCCCCCACCGAGCGCGTGCGCAAGCTGCGCGACTGGATCTCCTTCCTCGAAGCCGGCGGCGCGAGCCACGTCGGCGCCAAGCATCCGCTGCTGTCGCTTTGCGGCGACGATCTTGTCGAAGCCTGGGGCCCCACGGTCCGCTTTATCTGGACCTGGCGCTCGCTGGACGAATCGATCGCATCGATTCGCCGCACCGGCTGGTGGCCCGAACCCAAGGGCGAGAAGCTGCAGCGTCGCCTGTGGGATGAGGTCAACCGGTTCTTCGCCGGCCGCGAGCATTTGCGCGTCGACTTTTCCGACATGCTCGCCGATCCGGGTCGCGAAATACGCCGCATGGCCGAGTATGTCGAGTTGCGGCCGGACAACGATCGTTTCGCGGCGGCGCTCGCCTCGGTCCGGACCGACAAGCGCCAGCCAACCGACCCGCCGCGGCCGGCGGCCGCAACCTGAGATCGAAACTCGCGCGTCAGCGATCGATCAGGATCGCCGCGGCGACCCGTCTACCCTCGGCGGCAAGAATATTGTAGGTGCGGCACGCGGCCGGCGTGTCCATGACTTCCAGGCCGATCCCCGCCTCGGCGAGCGCGCGCGTCAGCCTTGGGTGTGGAAACCGCATCGTCGCGCCGCTGCCGAACAGCGCCACTTCGGGCTTTAGCGCCGCCAGCGCGGCGAAGTCGGATTCGGACAGCGCATCGAAGCCGCCCGGCGCCCAGCCGCCGATCAACTGGTCGGGCGTCACCAGCAGATTGTCGCGATGGTCGGTCTCGCCGATGCGCACGTAGCCTTCGCCGTGGCCGGTGAACACGTTGCCGGCGGCAACATTGAGATGGAATTTCATTCGCGCTCGCCGGCGCGGCGGCGAACGCTGCGCGTGTCGTTGTGCATTGCGGTAACTGCCTAAGACAGTTAAGATTATAGCTTCAATCGCCGCCACATCGCTCGGACGGTCCGGGCGCTTATGCTGGCGGGGTGAGGAACCGCATGGCTTCCCCGACCGATTCGCAGTTCGCGCGCATCGAGCGCCTGCCGCCGTACGTCTTCAACATCACCGCCGAGCTCAAGATGGCCGCCCGCCGCCGTGGCGAGGACATCATCGACTTCGGCATGGGCAATCCCGACGGGCCGACGCCGGCGCACATCGTCGCCAAGCTGGTCGAGACCGTGCAGCGCGCCGACACGCACGGCTACTCGGTGTCGCGCGGCATTCCGCGGCTGCGCCGCGCGATCTGCCAGTGGTATCAGCGCCGCTACGGCGTCGAGTTCGATCCCGACACCGAGGCGATCGTCACCATCGGCTCGAAGGAGGGCATCGCGCATCTGGCGCTCGCCACGCTGGGGCAGGGCGATACCGTGCTGGTGCCCAATCCCAGCTATCCGATCCACATCTACGGGCCGGTGATCGCGGGCGCCGACATCCGCCAGGTGCCAGTTGACGCCGGACGTCGATTTCTTCGCCGAGCTCGAGCGCACGATCAAGTCGAGCTTTCCGAAGCCGAAGATGCTGATCATCAATTTTCCGGCCAATCCGACCGCGCAATGCGTCGAGCTGCCGTTTTTCGAGAAGATCATCGCGCTGGCGCAGGAGCACGGCATCTACGTCGTGCACGATCTGGCGTACGCCGACATCTGCTTCGACGGCTGGAAGGCGCCGTCGATCATGCAGGTGCCGGGCGCGCGCGACGTCGCGGTCGAGTTCTTCACCTTGTCCAAGAGCTACAACATGGCCGGGCTGGCGGATCGGCTTCATGGTCGGCAACAAGGACCTGGTTCACGCGCTGTCGCGCATCAAGGGATACCACGACTACGGCACGTTCACGCCGATCCAGGTCGCTTCGATCGCGGCGCTCGAAGGACCGCAGGATTGCGTCGCGCAGATCGCGATGACCTACCAGAAGCGGCGCGACGTGCTGGTCAAGGGCCTGCACGAGGCCGGATGGAAGGTCGACATTCCGAAGGCGTCGATGTACGTGTGGGCGAAGATTCCCGACGCAGTATCGCGAGCTCGGATCGCTCGAGTTCACGAAGCAGCTCTTGGCGCAGGCCAAGGTGTCGGTGTCGCCCGGCATCGGCTTCGGCGAATTCGGCGATGGTCACGTGCGGTTCGCGATGATCGAAAATGAAGCCCGGACCAGACAGGCCATCCGGGGCGTCAAGCAGATGTTCCGCGAGGACGGGCTCGCTTAAGGCGCGCGCGATGGCAGACGCCGCGATGAAGCCGCTGCAGGTGGGATTGCTCGGCATGGGCACGGTGGGGCGTGGCACCTGGGACGTCCTGCGCCGCAACGAAGAGGAGATCACCCGCCGCGCCGGGCGTCCGATCCGCATCACCCGTATCGCGACGCGCACGCTGGCTCGCGCGCGAGCCGCTACCGGCGACGGCGAAGGCGTCCGACTGGACACCGATCCGGCAACCGTCCTCGACGATCGCGACATCGACATCGTCGTCGAGCTGATCGGCGGCATCGAGCCGGCAAGAAGCTACGTGCTGCGGGCGATCGCCAACGGCAAGCACGTCGTCACCGCGAACAAGGCGCTGCTCGCCGCGCACGGCAACGAAATTTTCGCCGCGGCGCAGAAAGCCGGCGTGATGGTCGCATTCGAAGCGGCGGTCGCCGGCGGCATCCCGATCATCAAGGCGCTGCGCGAAGGCCTGACCGCGAACCGCATCGAATGGATCGCCGGCATCATCAACGGCACCAGCAATTTCATCCTGTCGGAGATGCGCGCCACCGGCGCGCACGTTCGCCGCGGCGCTCAAGGACGCCCAGGCGCAAGGCTACGCCGAAACCGATCCGACGTTCGACGTCGACGGGCATCGACGCCGCGCACAAGCTGACGATCATGTCGGCGATCGCATTCGGCGTCCCGATGCAGTTCGACAAGGCGTACACCGAAGGGATCTCGCGGCTGACGCGCGAGGACATCCGCTACGCCGAGGAGCTCGGCTACCGGATCAAGCTGCTCGGGATCACGCGCCGCGCCAAGGCGAACGGGCGCGACGGCATCGAACTGCGCGTCCATCCGACGCTGGTGCCGCACAAGGTGTTGATCGCCAACGTCGAGGGCGCGATGAACGCGGTGCTGGTCAAGGGCGACGCCGTCGGGCCGACGCTGTATTACGGTCCCGGCGCCGGCGCCGAGCCGACCGCGAGCGCGGTCATCGCCGACCTGGTCGACGTCACCCGCATGCACACCGCCGATCCGGAGCACCGCGTGCCGCACCTGGCCTTCCAGCCGGACCAGCTTTCCGATACGCCGGTGCTGTCTATCGGCGATGTCGAAACCAGCTATTACCTGCGCATGCGCGTGCAGGACCGTCCCGGCGTGCTGGCCGACATCACCCGCATCCTCGCCGATCGCGAGATCTCGATCGAGGCGATGATCCAGAAGGAGCCGTCCGAAGGCGACGAGCAGACCGACATCATCCTGCTGACGCATCGATCGGTCGAGAGGCAGCGTCGTCGATGCGATCGCGCGGATCGAGGCACTGCCGACGGTCAAGGCAAGGTCGTGCGTATCCGGATGGAAGAGCTGAAATTGAGCCGCGACCAGTAACGGGCCATCAACGACGGAAACCAGCGAAGGATCGTCGGCCCCGCGAACGCGGGGACCAATTTGCGCTCGTGCAACTGACCAATGGATTTCCGCTTCCGCGGGATGACGACAGCAGGCGTCGCTGACGGCCTGCGCCATGGTCATTCGCTCGTCGGCACGCCGAGCCGAGCCGTGCGCGAAGTCGATTTCGCGCCGGAGCGTTAGGCACCGCTTCGATGCAATACGTCAGCACTCGCGGCGGCATGCCGCCGCAGCCGTTCTCGGCTATCCTCCTCGAAGGCCTCGCGCCCGACGGCGGACTGACGGTGCCGGCGGAATATCCGCACCTCAGCGGTCCGGCCCTGGCATGCGCTGCGCCCGCTCGGTTACCGTCGCCTCGCCTTCGCGCTGCTTTCGTTGCTTCGCCGACGACATTCCGCCGGCCGAGCTCGAGGCGACTGATCGACCGCACCTATACCGCGGCGACCTTCGGCAGCGACGACATCACGCCGCTGATGACGCTCGAGCCGGGCGTGCTGCTGCTGCGCGCTGTCGAACGGTCCCACGCTCGCGTTCAAGGACGTCGCGATGCAGCTCCTCGGCAACCTGTTCGAGTACGTGCTGGCCAGCGGGCAGCGCGAGCTGAACATTCTCGGCGCGACCTCGGGCGACACCGGGTCGTCGGCCGAATACGCGATGCGCGGCAAGCGCGGGATCCGCGTCTTCATGCTCTCGCCCAAGGCACGCATGAGCCCGTTCCAGACCGCGCAGATGTACTCGCTCACCGATCCGAACATTTTCAACATCGCGATCGAGGGCGTGTTCGACGATTGCCAGGACATCGTCAAGGCGATCGCCGCCGACGCCGCCTTCAAGCGCGACATGCGAATCGGCACCGTCAACTCGATCAACTGGGCGCGCGTCGCGGCGCAGGTCGTCTATTACTTCAAGGGCTACTTCGCGGCGACCCGGAGCAACGACGAGCAGGTCTCGTTCGCCGTGCCTTCGGGCAATTTCGGCAACATCCTCGCCGGCCACGTCGCGCGTCGCATGGGCCTGCCGATTCGCCGGCTGATCCTGGCGACCAACGAGAACGACGTGCTCGACGAGTTCTTCCGAAGCGGCCGCTACCGCGTGCGGCAGGCCGGACGAGACGATGCAGACGTCGAGCCCATCGATGGACATTTCCAAGGCGTCGAATTTCGAGCGCTTCGTCTTCGACCTCGCCGAGCGCGATGCGGGCAAGGTCGCGCGATCTGTGGCGCGCGCGTCGAGCGCGACGGCGGCTTCGACCTGTCGGGCACGCCGCTGGACAGCGCGGCTGCGCGAATCGGGCTTCGTGTCGGGACGCGAGCACGCACGCCGACCGCATCAAGACGATCCGGCGGTCGCCGAGCAACTATCGGCATCGTCGTCGACCCGCACACCGCCGACGGGGTCAAGGTCGGACTCGAGCAGCGCGAGACGGGCGTGCCGCTGATCTGCATCGAGACCGCGCTTCCGGCCAAGTTCGCGGCGACGATACGCGAGGCGCTCGGGCGGGAGCCGGCGCGGCCGCCGGCCTACGCCGGGATCGAGGACCGGCCGCAGCGCTACGCCGTCGCTCCCTGCCGATGCTGACGCCGTGAAGTCGTACATCGCCGCGCGGGCGGCCTGATACCGCGGGCGAATCGCGATGATACCGATGTCTCTGCGCGACCTCGGGCGTAACGTACTCGCCGGCGGGCGCGTGCCGTTCGGGCTGCCGGTAGAAGCTTCTGGAATTTCGCATCGGCGTGACCCAGCTGCTGGCGCTTTTCGTCTTTTCGGCGCTGATCGACCTGGCTGTCGATTGGTTGCAGCGCGCGCCGGACGAGATGTTCACGATGCAGGGTCTGGTCGGCGAGATGTTCTTCGGCGCCGTGCTGATGCTGCTCGCCGTCCTGCTCTCTCGCGCCTTCCGGCAACCGTCGTACGCACTGGCGCTTCCAGTCGTCGTGCTCGCCAGCGGCTGGCCTCTGCAGATCGTGCGTGCCGCGCTCGCCGGAATGCCGGGCGAGCTCAATCGTTCTCGGTGAATGCAGTGCGCATCGAGACGATCGTCAAGCTGTGGACGCTGTTCTGGTTCTGGCGCTCCGCGGCCGTGAGCCTTGCGCCATCCCGGCCGCATTTCTGGCTGCGCTCGATCGCCGCGGCGGTAGTGCTGATGAGTGCGAGCTGGCTGTTCGCGCCGCTTTTGCCCGAAGCGGCGTGGTGGGCCGAGCCTTCGAGCGCCAAGGCGCGCGACACGCGCTACCCGAGCCCGGCGTCCGAAGAGGTGCTGGCCTCGCAGCCGCAACTCCTCGACGACGCGTTGAGCGATCTCGAGGATCAGCGGCCGGGCGTCACCGACCTGTACTTCGTCGGCTTCGCGCCGGACGCGACCGAGGACGTCTTCCGCAAGGATATCGTGGCTCGCGCGGGAGCTCTTCGACCAGCGCTTCGACACCGACGGGCGCTCGGTGGCCTTGATCAACAGTCGGCGTACGGTGCTCGACCTGCCGCTGGCGACCGTCAGCAACCTGCGCGAGACTCTCGCTGAGATCGGGGCGACGATCGATCGCGACGACGACGTGGTGCTGCTGTTCCTCGAGAGCCACGGCGGACGCGATAATCGCCTCGCCGCCGATTTTCCGCCGCTGGAACTGGACGAGCTTTCGCCGCAGACCTTGCGCGAGATGCTCGACGAAGCCGGCATCAAGTGGCGCATCGTGATCGTGTCCGCGTGCTACTCCGGCGGCTACGTCGAACCGCTGAAGGACGACTACACGCTGATCATGACCGCGGCGGCGGCCACGCGCACGTCGTTCGGCTGCGGCACCGACAGCGACGCGACATTTTTCAGCGAGGCGCTGGTCCGGCAGGCGCTGCGTTTCGAGGATTCGTTTCTCAAGGCATTCGAGCAGGCGCGGCGCAGCATTGCCGAGCGCGAAAAGAAGGAAAACATGAGCCCGCCCTCCGATCCGCAGCTATTCGTCGGCGCCGCGATGGCGGACAAGCTGCCGCGACTGGAGGAGGCGCTGCGCGCACGGCGCTCCGGCGGTAACATCTGACCGCGGGCATGCGGCTGTGTTGGTAGAATCGACGCAGCAAGCCATGATTGCCGCGCTCCGACGGCGATGAACGTCCCCTCGATGCCTCAATCCGCAGCGAACTCACGGCCGCTGGCCGGTCTCAAGGTCCTGGAGCTCGGTCAGCTGATCGCCGGTCCGTTCGCCGGCAAGATCTTCGGCGAGTTCGGCGCCGAGGTGATCAAGATCGAATCGCCCGACGGCGGCGATCCGCTGCGGCAGTGGCGGCTGCTGCACCAGGGCACGTCGCTGTGGTGGTATGTCCAGGCGCGCAACAAGAAATCGGTGACGGCGAACTTGCGCGTACCGGAGGGGCAGGAGATCGTGCGGCGGCTGGCGCGCGAGGCCGACATCGTGATCGAGAACTTCCGCCCCGGGACGCTGGAAAAATGGGGGCTCGGCTACGATGCACTGGCGGCTGCGAACCCCGGTTTGATCCTGCTTCGCCTGTCCGGCTTCGGCCAGACCGGTCCGTATCGCGACCAGCCGGGATTCGGCGCGGTCGGCGAATCGATGGGCGGCATGCGCCACGTCACCGGATTCCCCGACCGGCCGCCGGTGCGCATGAACATCAGCATCGGCGATGCGCTGGCGGCGTTGCACGGCGTCATCGGCGTCCTGATGGCGCTGCATCATCGCAACACGCATGGCGGCAAGGGCCAGGTCGTCGACGTCGCGCTGTACGAGGCGGTGTTCAACATGATGGAAAGCCTGATTCCCGATTACGACATCTTCGGCGAGACCCGGGGCCGCATCGGCACAGGCCTTACCAATATCGTGCCGTCGAACACCTACACGACCCGCGACGGGCACAGCGTCGTCATCGCCGGCAACGGCGACAGCATCTACAAGCGGCTGATGCACGCGATCGGGCGCGACGATCTCGGGCAGGACGCGAGCCTCGCCAACAACCTCGGACGCGTCAAGCGCACCGCGGAGATCGACGGCGCGATCGGCGACTGGGCGGCCGCGCACGACCTGGAGCAGGTGCTGGCGGCGCTCAAGGCGGCCGACGTGCCGCACGGCAAGATCTACACCGCCGCCGACATCGTCGCGGATCCGCAATATCTGGCGCGCGAGATGATCCGCCAGATGCGGCTCCCCGACGGCACGCCGATGAAATTTCCCGGCGTCGTGCCCAAGCTGTCGGACACGCCCGGCGACATCGACTGGATCGGACCGGCGCTGGGCGAGCACACCGATGCCGTACTGCGCACGCTGGGCTACGCCGACGCCGACATCGAGCGGCTGCGCGCGGCCGGGACGATCTGAAAGGTGCAGCCATGAACGAGCGGATTTTCATCCACGACGTCGTCGCCCGCGACGGCTTGCAGATCGAGCCGCAGTGGGTGCCGACCGAGCGCAAGATCGAGCTGATCGACAGGCTCTCCGCCACCGGGCTGGCCAAGATAGAGGCGACGTCGTTCGTGTCGCCCAAGGCGATTCCGAACCTGCGCGACGCGGAAAGCGTGATGGCCGGCATCACGCGCAACCCGGCGGTTGCGTATGTCGCGCTGGTGCCGAATGCGCGCGGCGCCGAGCGCGCGCTCGCAGCCGATGTCGATGAAATGGTGCTGGTGGTCTCGGTATCGGAAACGCACAACCGCGCCAACGTGCGGCGCAGCGTCGCCGAATCGTTCGACGGCTTCGCCGAGGTGTTCGACGTCGCGCGCGGCAGCGGCAAGGCGATCACCGGCGCGCTGGCGACTGCGTTCGGCTGTCCGTTCGAGGGCGTCATCCCCGAGCAACAGGTGCTGGACGCCGTCGCCCGCTATGTCGACGCTCGGCGTCGCTGCCGTTACCCTGGCGGACACGACCGGCATGGCGAATCCGCGGCAGGTCGAGGCGCTGGTGCGGCGCGTGCGCGAGCGCTGGCCCGCGCTCGAGCTCGCGCTGCACTTTCACAACACGCGCGGCATGGGACTGGCCAATGTGCTGGCGGGGCTCGCGGCCGGCGTCGCGCGCTACGAAGGCTGTCTCGGCGGGCTGGGCGGCTGCCCGTTCGCGCCGGGTGCGACCGGGAACATCTGCACCGAGGATCTGGTGCACATGCTGCAGAGCATGGGCTACGACGACCGGCGTCGACCTCGACTTGCTGCTCGCGACATCGCGACGCCTGGGCGAGATCGTCGGCCACGATCTTCCGGGCCAAGTGGTCAAGGCGGGCAAAGCGACCGATCTGCATCCGGTCCCGAGATGGCCGGTCGCTGAACCGCGCATGCGAATGATCGTGCCCGCCTCGTTGACACCCGTGAAGCGCTATGTGAGCATCGACGATACCGACGCTACATCCTTGAAATGCGAGCGCGAGTTCATGCGCTAGCGCGGTTTTTCTTCCCTGGAGGATCGAATGAAACTGTTCCGCATGATTGCGATCGCCGTTTGCGCGACGGTCGCCGGCGCGCTGCCGCTGCTTGCGCAAGCGCAGGGCAAGATCGAAAAGCCGAAGGTCACCATCGCCGTCGGCGGCAAGGCCGGCGTTCTACTACCTGCCGCTGACCATCGCCGAGCGGCTCGGCTACTTCAAGGACGAGGGACTCGACGTCGAGATCAGCGACTTCGCGGGCGGCTCGAAGGCGCTGCAGGCGGTCGTCGGCGGCAGCGCCGACGTCGTGTCGGGCGCGTGGGAAAACACCATCGACCAGCAGCCGAAGGGCCTCAACATGCAGGGCTTCGTGCTGATGGGGCGCTATCCTGCCATTTCGCTCGGCATCGCCAAGAGCAAGGCCGGCGGCTACAAGTCGCCCAAGGATCTGCAGGGGCATGAAGATCGGCGTCAGCGCGCCGGGCTCGAGCACCAACCGGCTGGTGCTGCACATGCTGGCCAAGGACGGCCTCAAGGGCGACGACGTCTCGATCATCGGCGTCGGCACCGCGTCGGGTGCGATCGCCGCGATCGAATCGGGCAACATCGATGCGATCTCGAACGTCGATCCGGTGATCACGATGCTCGAATCCAAGGGAGAAATCGTGCTGATCGCCGATACGCGCACCGCCAAGGGAACGGCGGCGGTGTTCGGCAGCGCCGACATGCCGGCAGCGGCGCTGTACGCGCCGATCGACTTCGTCAAGAAGAATCCGAACACCGTGCAGGCGCTGACCAACGCGATGGTGCGCGCGCTGCTCTGGCTCGACAAGGCGACGCCCGACCAGGTCGTCGCGACCGTGCCGCCGGAGTACCTGCTCGGCGACAAGGCCGGCTATCTGGCGAGCTACAACAAGGTCAAGGATGCGTTTTCGACCGACGGCCGGTTCAACAAGGAGGGCGCCGAAAATACGCTGAAGGTGCTCGCCGCGTTCAATCCGGCGGTCAAGCCCGCGTCGATCAATCTCGCGCAGACCTACGACAACCAGTACGTCGAAAAGGCGCTGGCCAAGTACAAGAAATAAGCGGCATGCCATCCGCCACGGGCGCCGGACGGGAGCCGGCGCTCGCGCTCGATCACATCACCTGCACGTTCGCATCGCGCGAGCGAGCGGGCGATCGCTACACGGCGGTCCGCGACACCACGCTGGCGGTCGGCGAAGGCGAATTCGTTTCCGTCGTCGGGCCCACCGGCTGCGGCAAGTCGACGTTGCTCAACGTCGCCGCCGGACTTCTCGCGCCTTCGTCGGGCAAGGTCCGCGTCATGGGTGCGCCGCTGGCGGGCATCAATCGCACGCGCGGGCTACATGTTCCAGGCCGACTCGCTGATGCCCTGGCGCAGCGCGCTGGACAATGTCCTGGCCGGACTGGAGTTCGCCGGCGTTCCCGCGAGCGACGCGCGAAACGCGCGGCCACGCCTGGCTCGCGCGCGTCGGCCTGACCGGCTTCGACACGCCGCTATCCGCACCAGCTCTCCGGCGGCATGCGCAAGCGCGTCGCGCTGGCGCAGATGCTGATCCTCGACCCCAAGATCCTGCTGATGGACGAGCCGTTTTCGGCGCTCGACGTGCAGACGCGCCAGCTGATGGAAAACGAGCTGCTCGAGCTGTGGTCGGCCGATCGCAAGTCGGTCCTGTTCATCACGCACGACCTGGAGGAGGCGATCGCGCTGTCGGATCGCGTCGTCGTGCTGTCAGCGGGGCCCGGAGACGCATCCGATCGGCGAGTTCGTCATCGACCTGCCGCGCCCGCGCGACGTCAACGAGATCCGCATGACGCCGCGCTTCGTCGAAATGCACGGCCACATCTGGCATGCGATGAAGGACGAGGTGCTGAAGGGCTACGCGCAGAGCCGGAAGAGTCAGTGAACGCCGCTCGCCAGCCGATGACGCTCAACACGCCGCGCACGCGTCTCGCGCTCTACCACGCGCTGCTGCTCGGCGGTGTTTTCCTCTTCTGGTACGCGATGACCGAGCCGGGCCTGATCCCGCCGTTCTGGTTCGACGATCCGACGCGCGCCAAGTTCTTTTTCGGCCAGCCGCTGGAGGTTTTCAAGCGCATCTGGACGTGGTTTTCCAGCGGCAGCATCTACGTCCACCTCTGGCGTCACGTTGGTCGAGACGCTGCTCGCGTTCGCGATCGGCACGCTGCTCGGGCTGATGTTCGGATTGTGGCTCGCGCTGTCCCCGACCGCGTCGACCTTGGCCGATCCCTACATCAAGGCGATGAACGCGATGCCGCGCGTGATCCTCGCGCCGATTTTCGCCGTGTGGTTCGGCTTGGGCATCGCGTCGAAGGTCGTGTTCGGCGTGACGCTGGTTTTCTTCATCGTCTTTTTCAACGTCTACCAGGGCGTGAAGGAAGTGAGCCCGGTCGTGCTCGCCAACGCGCGCATGCTCGGCGCGTCGGGACGCCAGTTGTTGCGTCACGTCTACCTGCCTTCGGCGACGAGCTGGGTGTTCTCCAGCCTGCACACGTCGATCGGGCTCGCGTTCGTCGGCGCCGTCGTCGGCGAATACCTCGGATCGGCGCGCGGCGTCGGCTACCTGATCCAGCAGGCCGAGGGCGTGTTCGACATCGACACCGTGCTCGCCGGCATTCTGGTGCTGACGGTGTTCGCGCTGATACTGGACTTCATCGTGACGCGCGATCGAAAGCCGCCTGCTGGTGTGGCGCCCGGGCACGGCGGAGACCGAGCGTCTGTAGCGCGTTCCTTGACCCGCATTCGGCATCCGCGTTATAATTCTCGGCTCTGACGCGGGGTGGAGCAGTCTGGCAGCTCGTCGGGCTCATAACCCGAAGGTCACAGGTTCAAATCCTGTCCCCGCAACCAACAATTCAAGGGCTTGCAGCGATGCAGGCCCTTTGATCTTAAGTTCGGGCAATAACCGACGAAGGGTGAATCCCTCGCGCTACTTGTACTCGGCAATGTCGGCTCTCTTGCAGACGTTTGGCGTCGCGACCCAAATTGCGCGAAACCGGTCATCCGCCGTGGTTTTGTTTGGCCCACCTCATTTCGCCGGCAACAACGACGAACGCACCGAGCGGCAGCCGATCTGGGATCACCAGGGATGCCAACTTGCGAGTGAGTTGGTCATGCTCTTTGAGTGAAGCACTCCACCTTTCACCGCGCAGGATTACACCCGCCCCATCAACATCCGGCACGGATATGAAGTCGATGCGCAGTAATTGCTTCACTTTAGCGAGAGAAAGTAAGAGAGACGGGATGAACGTGTTCACGCCGTCAAAGTGACTGCGCGCTCACGCCCGTCGGGTGCGTAGCGTCCAACCCGCTGCCACGAGGAGGCACAGCACCAACAGTGCCAACATCGACTGCTGCAGGGCCGGAATTACAATGAGAACGCCGAGAACCTGCGTCGTGTCAGTCGTGGTGTTGCTGGGAGCGGGTGGAGCGCCGCCGCCGCTCGCGATCGCCGTATTGGTCAGCGATCGCGCCGCCGTTGCGCTTACATTCACGGTGAGCGTGATCGCCGGATAGCTAAGGCCCGCGCCGAGCGCGTCGCTGCGGGTGCAGGTCAGGGTGCCAACCACGCAGTCCCAGCCGCCGCCGCTGAGTGCGGTCGCGGTCAGTCCCGATGGCAGGGTGTCGATCACCGTGATCGTGCCTACCGTCGGTCCGGCGCCGGTGTTGGTGACCGTCAGCGTATACGTTGCCCCAACCTGGCCCTGGCTGAAGTTGCCGCTGTGGGTCTTGGCGATGGTCAGCTCCGGCAAACCGACAATTTGCACACTGTCCAGCGCAGCGCCGTAGCAACACCCTGAGGGAACGCCGGTCAAATCGCTGACAAACTGAATGGTCTCGCTCGTACCGGTCGCGATGAACGTGAACTGGTGCGGCGTCCAGTTCATGTTCGACAACGTCGCGCCAGTGATGTCGAAAGTGAAGTTGTTTGTGGTACCCGCGACGGTGACCGCCAGCGGCCGAATCGTTGGCCCGCCCGCCGGATTACCCGCCATGGCGAACGACACACTATAGGTGGTGCCCGGAATGGTGTCGAAAGTCTGCTGGACTCCGCCGACGAACTGGTCGCCGATCAAGTCCAGGCTGCGCGCGCCCTGTGCGGGCTGCCAGTACCCGCCAATGTAGTCGATGTCGCCGCGGATGACGGTCCACCCGGTGATGTTCGTGTTATCGCCGTTCGCCAACGTGATGAAGTTCGCCCCCGGATCGGCACCACTCTCGAAGCTGCCGTTCTGGAACGACGCGGCAAAGGTAGCGGATGCCCAGACAAGTACAAGGACGGCGACGCGGGCGATAAAGTTCACAAGGTTCATCTTGCGTCATCTACCCGAGTGATAGCTGGCAGTCAGCGTAGCATGGCCGCCGCGCTCAGGTCAGCAATCATGGACCCGGACCATGCCGCCGGCGTTGCCCCGTGGCAAGTTCGCAACAGTTTAGGCTCTCGCGCTGACCCCGAAGTAACGCCCCCGTCGCGGGCGGCGACACGTCCGGTGAGCAGCTGGAACGACCCCGCAGCAACAAACGCTGCGCCGTACCGGACAAGTTGAATGTTGCACGCCCCCTTCCCGCCCCACACGACTGTCTGATTTAGGGGAGAGCGAGTGACCGGAGTGGGTCGATGCGCGACCGTCGCTGGCCGGCCAGAAGCGGTCAGTCGCCCTCGTCCCCAAAATCTCTCTGAAGGGGACGCTCGGGGCGCCGAAAGGAACGCGCACGCGTTGTCCAGGGCTCAAGACCTCCCCAGGTGTGCTAGGGGTGGGCGGCCGCCTCAGGTGCCGACAAATAGGCGTGCAACGCCGCGACTTTTGGGAGCATTACGATTGCAGCCGTTGGTGAATGTCTGAGATCGGCCAGGAGCGGGCGAAGCTGACTGCGCCCTAAAGCGGCCGTTGCGCAATCCGTCCGGTGTTGTTGCCAAGACCCGAGGCAGAGTCCAAGATCCGCGGTGGTTCATGACGCAGGGAGAACCTTCATGCCGAGTTGCCTTGCTCGGTTGGTCGCAGTAGTCACGTTGGTCGTCACCACCAGCGTGCTTGCGCACGACGTGGCGGCGCCCACTGCCTCCAATCAGGAGATCGATCCTGGACTCGGACCAGTTCACCACCCGGTAACGACGCGAAACGAGCGGGCACAGGCCTACTTCGACCAAGGCATGCGCCTCATCTTCGCTTTTAATCACGAAGCGGCGATCCAATCGTTCACGCGCGCGTGGGAGCTTGATCCCAACCTCGCGATGGCGCAGTGGGGCGTGGCGTACGCGCTCGGCCCGAACATCAATCGTCCGATGGAGCCGAAGGCGCACCAGGCGGCATATGAGGCGCTGCAAAAGGCCATCGCGCTGAAATCGAGAGTCTCAACCGCAGAACGAACCTATATCGACGCTCTCTCGAAGCGCTACAGCGCGAATCCAGACGCTGACGTTGCGCCGCTGCAGGTGGCCTACAAGGATGCGATGCGGGACCTCGTCCGTCGCTATCCGAACGACAATGACGCCGCGGTCCTCTACGCCGAGAGCCTGATGGACCTGAATCCGTGGAAATTCTGGGCGCCCGACGGCACGCCCGCAGCAGGTACGCTCGAGCTCGTCGCGGTACTGGAACGCGTGCTGGCGCGCGCGCCCGATCACACCGGCGCCAACCACTATTACATCCACGCGGTCGAGGCTTCACCCCATCCCGAAAAGGCGCTGCCCTCCGCAAGGCGGCTGGCCACGCTGGCGCCGTCGGCGGGCCACCTAGTCCACATGCCGGCGCACGTCTACATCCGCACCGGAAACTACCTGGAGGCGGCGCATGCCAATGTCGAGGCCGCGAAGGCGGATGAACGCCTGGCGGCCACCGGCGGCGATTCGCTCCCTTTCTATCTGATCGGCTATTACGGGCACAACCTGCATTTCCTCGCAATCAGCAATGCGTTCGCCGGCAATTCGCGCGACGCGCTCTCGGCCGCCAGGAAGCTCTACGAAGTCGAGGCCCCGCGGATCAAGGAAGTACCGTACGTCGATGGTTTCCTGATGACGCCGGCGCTGGTTCTGGTCGACTTCGCGCGTTGGGACGAGATCCTGTCTCTTCCAGAACCGGCCTTCGAGGCGCCGATCACCGGCGCCATGTGGCATCTGGCGCGCACTTTAGCGTTCGCTGCCAAGGGTCAAGCAGACGATGCGCAGGCCGAGAGCACGCAGTTCGCCGAAGCGGCAAAGGTGCTGTCAAAGACGATCGAATACGGCAACAACAACGCGGAGATGCTGGCATTGGTAGCAAGGCCATACCTTGACGGCCGGCTTGCCATGATGGCGGGCAACACCGCGGCAGCGATCACGTATTTTCGGCAGGCAGTCGCCGCGGAGGACGCGCTGAATTATGACGAGCCGCCAGGCTGGTACCTGCCGTCGCGCAACTTATTGGGTGCCGCGTTGCTGCGTGCCGGCGATCTGCCAGCCGCCGAGCAGATTTTCCGCGATGAGCTCGCGATCCATGCCGAAAGCGGGCGCGCACTTTTCGGGCTGCGCGCTGCGCTGGTCGGGCAAGGCCGCGACCGGGAAGCCCTTGCCGTGCAGAAACGTTTCGATCGGGCGTGGCGCGCGGCTGACGTAGCGCTGAACTAGCCTTCCGCCCTTGTAGACTTCAAAGGACTCCGCGCCGCGTCGCGGCGGCGGGCGCACGGACGGCGTGGACGACCGCTTTCCGCACGAATGAATGACGGCGAAGGGTCGCCGGCAACGTGGCGAGCGCGGCGTCCACCGCCGCAGCCAGCCGGCACACGATCTCGTCGATCTCGTCCGGCGTGGCCACGAAGGGCGGCGCGATCAGCACGTGGTCGCCGCTCTTGCCATCCACCGTTCCGCCCATCGGATAAACCATCAGTCCACGCGCCATGGCTTCCGCCATGATCCGCGCATGCAGACGTAGCGCGGGGTCGAACGGACGCTTCGATGGCTTGTCCTCGACCAATTCGATCGCCATGAACAGTCCGCGACCGCGGATGTCGCCGATGTGCGGATTGGCGTCGAAGCGCGCATGCAACTGCGCCGACAGACGCGCGCCGAGCGCCTTCACCGCATCGAGCAGGCGGTCGCGCTGCATCACCTTCTGCACGGCCAGTGCCGCAGCGCAGGCGACCGGATGCCCGAGGTAGGTGTGGCCATGGTGGAAGAACCCGCTGCCCTTCTCCAGCGCGTCGATGATCCGTTCGTGCACCAGCACGCCGCCGATCGGCTGGTAACCGCCGCCGAGGCCTTTGGCGATCGCCATCAGATCGGGAACGATGTCCTCCTGCTCGACCGCGTGCAGCGTGCCGGTGCGGCCCATGCCGCACATCACTTCATCGGCGATGAGCAGGATGCCGTGGCGGTCGCAGATCTCGCGGATGCGGCGGAAATAACCCGGTACCGGCGGCAAGCAACCCGCGGTCGCACCGCCGACCGTTTCGGCGACGAACGCGATGACGTTGTCCGGGCCGAGTCGGCTGATCGTCTCCTCCAATTCGGCCGCCAGTCGCGCACCATAGGCTTCGGACGATTCGTCGGCGCGGCGGTCGCGATATTCATAACACGGCGACACGTGGGTCACGTCGATCAACAGCGGCGCGAATTGCCGGCGCCGCCACTCGTTGCCGCCGACCGCGAGTGCGCCCAGCGTGTTGCCGTGATAACTCTGCTTGCGGGCGATAAAGTGCCGCCGCTGCGGCTGCCCGATTTCGACGAAGTATTGCCGCGCCAGCTTGAGCGCGGCCTCCACCGCCTCCGATCCGCCCGAGACCAGATAGACATGCGACATGCCGGCCGGCGCATGGTTGATCAGATTGTCGGCCAGTTCCTCGGCGACCGGCGTCGAAAAAAAACGGGTATGCGCGTAGGCAAGTTTGTCGATCTGCGCGTGCATTGCCTGCAACACGTCCGGGTGGCCGTGCCCGAGACACGAGACCGCGGCGCCACCTGAGGCATCGAGGTACTCCTTGCCCGTGTCGTCGATGATGCGGATCCCGCGACCACCTACTGCGAGAGGTAACGTGCCGCGAAGTTGCCGATGCAGGATGTGGGTCATGGTGACGTACTCCTGGTAGTGCTGGTGATCGCGCGTTGCAATGGCGAGACCCGCTTTACATTCCCACGTCCGCGCTGTCGGCCTGCCGCTGCCCCGATTCACGTTCGATCCGTGGGGTCGCGGTGTCGAAATAGTTGGCGCGAACCGCGGCGCCCATCAGGTTCACGAACAGGCGACCGGCGGTGATGCTGGAAATGCGGTTCACGTCGATGCTGGGCGTGATTTCGACGACATCCATGCCCACCACCCGCCCCTTGCGCACCAGGCCGTGAATCAGCTTGCGCGCCTGGTGGAAGGTCACGCCGCCGGGCGCCGGCGCGGCGACGGCGGGCATCACCGAGGGGTCCATGCCGTCGGCGTCGATCGTGAGGTAATACCGGCCGCCATCCGGAATGCGATCGAGGATCGCGTCCATGCCCACGTCGTGCAGTTCGTACGCGGTGATGATCTTCGCACCATACGCCAGTGCGGCCTTGACCTCTTCCGGCCGCGCGCTGCCCTGCGAGCGGATGCCGATCTGGAAAATCTGGCCGATATGGTTCATCTCCGAGGCACGCCGGATGGGGCTCGAATAGCCGTCCACTACGCCGTTGACTTCGTCGCGCCAATCCATGTGGGCGTCGATATGCACCAGCGTGATGGGGCCACGGCCTTCGAATGCGCGCAGCACCGGGATCGGCACGCCGTGATCACCGCCGACGGACAGGGGAATGGCATTCGCCTTCAGGATCTTGCGCACGACCTGCTCCGTGCGCTGATAGTGGCCGGCTAGATCCCGCGCGTCGCCGGGGACGTCGCCACAGTCGACGAGCTTGATGTCGCGGCCGTCGAAGATCGGGCCGCCGACATCGAAATCCCAGCGTTCGAGATTGCGCGAGATGCGATCGCTCGCCTGGCGTACGGCGGTCGGGGCGCGCGTCTGGTCATTGGTGACTTCTTCGATCGTGTACGGCGATCCGAACGGCAGGCCCAGAAACGCAAAGTGCGCGTCGAGCTTGTCGAGATCGGCGGCCAGTGTCGAAAAGAGGAAGGTCTTGTGGCCGTGTTTCGGCGCGATGGTGAGAGGCAGAGTCATGGCAGAGGAGATCCTTGCAGAGGTGGGGTCAGGGATGGGCTGCGAGCTATATCTCGATCAGCCTTTGCGTGTCGGCGGCAGGATCGACGCCATTTCGAAGAGCAACTGAGCGCCGAGATAGGTGGTGAGATTGGCCACGTCATGGATCGGCGACACCTCGACCAGGTCGAAGCCCACGATATCGGCGGCGAGCGCATGCACGGCCCGCAGCGCTTCGACCGCCTCGAAACTGTTGGGGCCGAAATGCTCAGGGCTGCCCACGCCAGGGGCGGACGCGGCATCGACAAAATCGATGTCGTAGGTCACATACACCTTGTGTCCTTTCAGCCGTTCCAGCCGGGCCGCCACCTGGTTCCTGATGTCGGCGCCCATTTCCTTGAGGTTGCGGGAGGTGATGATTTCGAAACCGTTCGAACGGACGAACTCGATCTCGCCCCTGTGATAGTGCTTGCGGATGCCGATCTGCACCGTCTTGTCGCCATGGATCAGCTTTTCCTCGACCGCGCGCCGAAACACGCTGCCGTAATGATACGGCGAGCCGAACTGGGTGTCGGACACGTCGCAATGCGCATCGAAATGCACCAGCGCCAGTTGCCCGTGTTTGGCGTGCATCGCGCGCAGCAGCGGCAGCGTGACCGAATGATCGCCGCCGATCGAGATCGGAACGATTCCGCGGTCGAGCAGCGATTTTAGTCCCAGCTCGATCGACCGGTAGGTGTCGGTGATCGAAAACGGCGACACCAGCAGGTCGCCGCAATCGGCGAGGTTGTGAATGTCGTAAGGACGAACGTCGAGCTCCGAGTTGTAGCCGCTCACCCGGAAGCTCGCTTCACGCACGCCGCGCGGTCCGAACTGCGAGCCGCCGGTGCGCGAACTGCCGCCGTCGAACGGAATGCCGACGAAGCCGACCGTCGGCTCGACCACATCCTTTAGCAACGGCGCCTTGAGGAACGTGGCGACGCCGCAGAAACGCCGGCTGTCCTCGGCCGAGATCAGATGCCCTTCGTCGTAACCGCCCGATGCGCCGAGGATGCCGGTCACATAGCCGGCGGGAATTTCTATCTTGGTCGATGTCATGCGGTTTATCTCCGATGCGGTTGCCGTAGTGTGTCATTCCGGGATTCTATGGTTCATGTCAACCGTAGCCAACTTTGTTCATTGCAGATGCGCCTCCGACTCGTGCCCGGAATGCCGATACACGTAGAGTCCGCTGCCAAGAATGATGGCCGCCCCCAACAATGTCGCCGGGCCCGGAATATCACCAAAAACCAGCCACCCCAACGCCGTCGCCCAGAGCAGATAGACATACAGGAACGGCGACAGCGTCGCGGCGGGAACGATCTGAAATGCGCGGATCAGGAAAAAATGGCCGACCGTGCCGAGCGTGCCGACAATGACCATCCCCGACAGCAACTGCGCGGTTAGCGGCGCCCAGAAGAACGGAACCGCCATCGACAGCCCGAGACCACCCAGCAGCGCGGCGAAATATAACGTGTTCGCCGGGTCCTCGGTGCGGGCGAGGAGGCGCGTCGTGACGTGGTACAGCGCGGCGCAAACGGCCGCGATCAATGGCAGTAATGCCGCCCAGCCCATCACGCCGGATCCGGGTTGCACCACCAGCAGCACGCCGGCAAATCCGGTGGCGACGGCGATCCACCGGCGAACGCCGACGACCTCGCCCAGGATCAATCCCGACAGCACCGTGATCAGGAGCGGCGCGGTGAAGGAAATGGCGTTCGCTTCGGCGAGCGACATGGTCGCCAACGCGCCAAAAAAAAGCACGGATGATACGAGCAGCAGGCTGACGCGAAATAGATGCAGCGGCAGCTTCCGGGTGCGCAGCCGAAGCACGGACTGGCGGGGCGAAATGACAAGAAACAGGAGGATCGCCTGGGTGACATAGCGGCCCCAGGTAATCTGCAGCGCACCCAACGACGTGCTCATCAGCTTCACAACCGCGTCCATGGTCGCGATCAATGCGGTGCCGACCAGCAGCAACATGAGGCCGCGCATCCGCTGCGAGCGCGGCCAACGCATTGGCCGACGACGATCAGGCCACGTCCCCAGTCGGGGGCCCAACGTTTCGGGGCTCTCGATTGGCTGTTCATCCGTCGGACCGGGTGCATTCATTCGGGCGCCGTTCCCGAATGCACAACCGCAGCACTGGCGTGGCCACCCGGCCGGCGACTGCAAGCCATCCGACACGCGGATCGGCAGCACCGCCGGCATCGCCTCGAGTTCGGCGAGCGGAAGATGACAGGCGATCCAGTGGCCCGGCGCGGGCTGCACGATCGGCGGCGGGGTTTCCTCGCACATCTTGCCCAGTGTCCGCGGGCAGCGATGGTGATACACGCACCCGCGCATCGGCACTTTGCCGGTCACCCCGTCGATGCGTGGACGAATTCTCACGTTTCGCGCAACAGTCGGATCGGGCGACGGAATCGCCGACAGCAGCGTCGCGGTATAGGGGTGATAAGGCGGAGCGAGGACGGCGTCCGTCGGCCCTTCCTCGCAGATCGTTCCCGCGTACATCACTGCGATGCGGTCGGCGATGTGTGCCACCACCGACAGGTCATGCGAGATAAACAAATAGGACAATCCGAGCTGGTCGCGTAAATCCGAAAGCAGGTTCAGCACGGTGGCCTGCACGGACACGTCGAGCGCCGAGACCGGTTCATCACAGACGATGAAATTGGGTCCGGTGGCGATCGCGCGTGCGATGCCCACCCGTTGCCGTTCGCCGCCGGAGAGCTGATGGGGAAAGCGGTCCGCGTAGTTGCCGGCAAGACCGACCTGCTCGAGGATTTCGGTGCGGCGGGCCAGCGCCCCCTCGCGCGAGAGGCCGGAGAAGTTGGCGAGCGATCGGTCGATCGCCGCGCCCACCGTCTTGCGGGGATTGAGTGAGGAAATCGGGTTCTGGAACACGATCTGCGCCAGCCCGCGAAAGGTTCGCAGTTGCTTGCGGTCCTCGCGACTGATGTCGCGCCCGCGGAAGAGGACGGACCCGCTCGACGGTTCGAGTAGCCGGACCACACAGCGGCCAAGCGTCGACTTGCCGCATCCGCTTTCGCCGACCAGGCCGAGCGTCTCGCCGGATCCGATGGACAGCGAGACTCCGTCGATCGCGCGCACCTCTGGGCGCTCGAGGCGAAACCAGGGGATGCTGGCGCGCGTGCCGGGGATGCCCAGTCGCGCCCTCGTCAGCCGGGTGCTGAGCGGATAAATCTTGCGCAGGCCTTTTAGCTCGAGCAGCAGATCGCCCTGTTGCACCGAAACGCGCGGCGGCACCGCTGCGCGCTGCAGCGGTGCCATCGTCTCCTGCGCGGCGTTGATCGCGGCGGACTTCCAGCAGCGCACCGCATGGTCCGCAGCGACCGGCGCCATGGTCTGCCCGTTCTCGCGACAAGCCGCCTCCGCATGCGCGCAGCGCGGATGAAAGATGCACCCGCTCGGCAACTGGGTGAGATCGGGGAACTTGCCCGCAATCGGAATCAGCCGCGTGCGGCGATGCAAAGGATCGAGGCGCGGCATCGAGGTCAGCAGACCCATGGTGTACGGATGCGCGGGCGCGGTCAGCACCTGTGCGGTCGGCCCATATTCGATGACGCTGCCCGCGTACAACACACACACCGTATCGCAGATGCGGTTGACGAGGCCGAGGTTATGGGTGATGAACAGCATCGACAGACCCCGCCGCCGGCGCAGTTCGTCCAGCAGATCGAGGATCTGCGCCTCCACCGTGACGTCCAGCGCTGTAGTCGGTTCATCGAGGATGACCAGCGCGGGGTCGCAGATCAGCGCCGTGGCGATGAGCGCCCGTTGTTGCATCCCACCGCTCAACTGATGGGGATAGGCACGGACGAGTTCTCGCGGATGCGGCAGGCCGACCTCGGCAAGTGCCTCAACCGCTTTGTCCAGCGCGGCGGCTTCGGACATGGCGCGATGGAAGATCAGCGGCTCGGCGACCTGCAATCCGATCGGCAGTCCCGGGTTGAGCGAGGTAAAGGGATCCTGGAACACGATGCTGATGCGATCGCCGCGCAGCGCCTGCTTCTGCCCGGGCGTCAGCCGCCGCAGATCCTGGCCGTTGAACAGCATGGTGCCACCATGGATCGTGGCCTCCAGTCCCAGCAATCCCATGACCGCCAGCGCTACGGTGCTTTTGCCGGAGCCCGACTCACCCACCAGCGCCAGCGTTTCTCCGGTCTGGATCGAAAAGCCGACCTCGCGCAGCGCGCTCACGCGACCGCGACGGGTCGCGTAGCTGACGGTCAACGCTGCAACGTCGAGGACCGCAGGCGGCGTGGGCGGGTCGGTGCTCACGATCCCTTCCCGCTGCGCATCCGCGGATCGAGAAACTCGCGCAGTCCGTCGCCGAGCAGATTGACGCCGATGACGGTTACGCACATCGCAATCCCCGGTGCCAGCGCGATCCACGGCGCGCGGTCGACGAACGCGCGGGCTTCGCTGATCATCAGGCCCCAGTCCGAACTCGGGGGCTGCGCACCCAGGCCCAGGAAACTCAGCGCAGCGCCAAGCAGAATGGCGAACGTGATACGCAGGCTGCCCTCGACGGCAATCGGCGGCCACGCATTGGGCAGGATTTCGCGCAACACGATGTAGGCGGACCCGTCGCCGCGCGCCTTGGCCGCAAGCACGAATTCTTCCTGCGCCAGTTCCAGCGTCACGCTGCGCGTGAGGCGAACGATGGCGGGAACGTAAACCACGCCAACGGCAAGAACGGTCTTCCACAGCGAGGGCGTGGTGACAGCAAGGACCAGCAGGCCGAGCAGGATCGGCGGGAACGACATCAGCACATCCATTGCCCGCATCACGATCTCTTCGACGCGGCCGCGTCGATAGCCGGTGTAAAGCCCGATCGGCACCCCGACGGCGAGGCAGAACGCGGTCGCGCCCAATCCCATCAGCAACGACAACCGGGCGCCGATCAGCGTCCGGGTCAAGACATCGCGGCCATAGTCGTCGGTGCCAAACCAATGCGCGAAGCTCGGTGGCTTCAGTCGGGCCATGATCTGCATTTCGTCGTATCGGTACGGCGCGATCCACGGCGCGGCGGCCGCCAGCGCGAGTACGACGAGGACGATCAATGCTCCCCAGATCAGGGTCGCGGGCACACGGGAGCGGCGGGAGACCGGTGGCGCCGGCGTCCACACCGCGTCAGCTTCGAGTCCCGCCATAGCGAATCTTCGGATTGAAGTACGCGTAGAGAAGGTCGGCGACCAGATTGGCGAAGCAATAAATCGCCGCGATGACGAGAATGCTGGCCTGGATCAACGGCAGATCGTGGCGTTCGATGGCGAAGATCAGCAACCGCCCCAGTCCCGGATAGGAGAACACGGTCTCGACGACGACGACACCGCCGATCAGCAAGCCGATATCGATGGCGAGCACGGTGATGGTCGGCAGCAACGCGTTGCGCAGCGCATGCCGGACCAGGACGACACGCTCGGGCAGGCCCTTGGCGCGGGCAAACAACACATAAGGACTGCGCAGCGTCTCCAGCATGCTCGAGCGCGTCATCCGCGACACGTGGGCAATCAGCGCGAACGTCAGCGTCGCCGTCGGCAGCACGAGATGCGACGCCCAGGCGCCCCAGCCAGCGGAAAGGTTGCCGGCACCGCCCGAGGGCAGCCAGTGGAGGTAGCCGGCGAACACCAGAATCAGCACGATCCCCCAAAAAAAATCGGGGACCGAAATGCCGAGGACCGTGAGTACCGAAATGCCGTGGTCAAGCGTCGAGTTGTGCTTGATCGCCGCGATGATGCCCAGACTCACGCCGACGAGGGTGAGCAGCACGATCGAGATCGTGGCCAGCAGCGCGGAGTTGGCCAAAGCCTCGCGCAACATCGGGCCGATCGGCCGCTCCATGATCAGCGATTGACCCAGATCGCCGGACAGGATGCCGCTTGCCCAGCGCCAGTACTGGGTGAATAAAGGGTCGTTGAGATGGAGCCTCTGCTCGATCGCCGCGATGACATCGGGTGTGGCGAATTGCCCGGCAATCATCCGCGCGGCACTACCGGGCAGGCCCTGTGTGATGACGAAGATCAGCCCGGAGATGATGACCAGGATGACGCCGATCGTCGCTACCCGCTTTGCAACGTAGAACCCCAAGTCGATTTACCTATGGCTTTTGCTACCGCGGCTGGTCGAAGATGGCCCCCAGGAACTCGGCGATCATCGTCGTCGTCAACAACGACGTCTGCCCGTGCAGGTCGAGCATCGGATTGACTTCGACCACGTCGAATCCGACCACCCGGCCTTTGGTGGCGACGCCCTGCAACAGCGCGCGCACCTCGTGGTAGAGCAGTCCATCCACCGTCGGCGAACCCGTGCCAGGGGCAATGGAGGGGCAAAGCCCGTCGATGTCTATCGACACGTAGATGTTGTTCATCTTTGGCATCTGCTCGACTACCGCCTTGGTGCCCAGCTCCCTGATCGCCTGCCGGGTGAAAATCTGCGCGCCGAATTTCAGCGCGTCGTTGTAGTCGCCTTCCCGCGACCGCAGGTCCCGGATGCCCAGGTGCGTCATGTGGCGCACGAACGGCAGCTCGCTGATGCGACGGAAAGGGCTGCCGTTGGCGAACTTGATGCCGTCGACGTGATCGATCCAGTCGAGGTGGGCATCGAAGTGAACGATATCCACGGGACCGAAACGCTCGAAGGCGCTGACGATGGGGAAGGTCACCGAGTGGTCGCCGCCGAGCATCACCGGCAGCGCGTTGCGGTCGAGGATGGCGCCGACGCTTTGCTTGATCAACCGCATGTTGCGCTCGATGTCGTAGTACGCGACATCGACGTCGCCGCAGTCGACGATGCGCGTCTGCGCGAGCATCCGCTTCTGGGAGTTGATGTCCCAGTAGCCCGATGACTTCCAGGATCCCCACCCGCTGTAGCGCACCGAGTAGTTCCGGATGTCGCGCGGTCCAAACCGGGTGCCGGGCCGAAAGCCGATGCCGGCATCGTACGGAATCCCCAGGATCGCCACGTCGGCATCGATCTTCGAGAAATCCTCGCAGATTGGCGACTTCATGAAACTCACCAGCCCGACGCTGGGAAGATTTGCTTCATAGCGCTGCATTGGTTCCTCCGATTGATTGGGCCGCATGCCGGCCCCCCGGCCGCGGCCAATAAACTCAGTGTACCGGGTTTACCGGGCTTATTTCCCGTCACTCTCCATGCAGAGAGTTGCAGATGACCTGCCGGTGCGCCACCCGGATCGCGGATGACTATGCGCGCCTGCCGATATCGGACAAGGCCCCGACCAGTCTGTCCATGTGCTTCTTGAGGCTGACATCAATTCGCAGGTAACGCTTGCCGAGATCGATGAAGGAAGTCGAACCGTCCTTGACGATGACACCGCGCTTCAAAAGCTCGTTGAACACCTTCGTCGAATCGAGCGCCTTGTCGTCGATCTTGAGAAGGAAGAAATTCGAGAGCGGTTGACCCACGACGGAGTAGCCATCGAGTTTGCTGAGTTTCTCCATCACGTATGCGCGCATCTTGGCGATCGCGTCGACGGTCTTGTTGATGTGCTCGTCATCGTCGAGCGCGGCGATGGCACCCGCGGTCTGCAGCTGACCCAGGTTCCAGGTCGGCTTGAGGTGCATCATCGGCGTGATGACCTCGGGCGAAGCGATGCCGAAGCCGACTCGCAGACCGGCGAGGCCAAACACTTTCGAGAATGTGCGGAGAACGATCAGGTTGCTGTATTCCTTGACGAGGTCCATTCCACCGTTGGTCTTCGAAAAGTGGATGTAGGCTTCGTCGAGAACGACCAACTGCTTGTTCGCGGCCTCGCAAACGCGGCGGATCTGCTCTTCTGTCATCAGTCGGCCGGTGGGACTGTGCGGATTGGTGAGGAACACGATGCGGACGTCGTCCTTGATGGCGGCGAGATAGTCGTCCCACTTGAAGTCCAGGTCTTCGCCCATTCCGACATACACCGGTACGCGTCCCTCATTCTCCGCCACCATGTGATAGATGGGAAAGGCCGGAACAAACATCAGCACCTTGTCTCCGCGCGCGGAGAACGCCCGGATGATCAAGGGGATGATTTCGGTCTCGCCGGCGCCGCAGATCACCTGCTCCGGCGAATGGCCGTATTTGGAGGCGATTTTCTCGCGCAGGGCATTCGCGGTCCAATCGGGATAAACGTCGATTTTCATCGCGGCCTTGATGGCCTCGGCGGCCTTCGGGGACGGGCCGAACGGGTTTTCGGCCGAGCCGAGTTTCACCACATCTTCCAGCGCAATCCCATAAGTCGTCGCGACATGTTCCTTGGTCAGGCCCGGAACGTACGCTTCACGGGTTCCGAGCGCGGGGTTGCTCAGGTACATGTCACACTAATCATCACGCATCGGGTATGACCGCGGTTGCCTCGATCTCCACCACCCATTCCGGCCGCGCGAGCCCCTGCACGATCAGGCCGGTGGAGACCGGGTAGACGCCTTTCAACCACTTTCCCATCGCCTGGTACACCGCATCGCGATAGGCCCGGTCGACAATGAACACTTGCACCCGGCAGATGTGTTCGAGCCTGGAGCCCGCCTCCTCGAGCAGCAGCTTGATATTGCCCATTGCCTGGTCGGTCTGGGCGGTCGCGTCACCGATTCCAACGCTATTGGCGGTGGTGAGATCCTGTCCGACCTGACCGCGCACAAAGACCATCGCGCCCCTGGCTTTGACGAGTTGGCAGAGGTCGTTGTCGAGGTTCTGCTCGGGATAGGTATCCCGGGTGTTGAACTTGCGAAATCTCTCGTGCGCCATTGCCGCGCGTTCCCCGTGGCCGTCTACTGCACCGTTACATTGCGCAGATCGAGCCACATCATCGGGCTCGAATGAAAGCCCTTCACATTCTTGCGATAGGCGTTGACGTGATTGAGCACGTAGGCGATGACGCCTGGGGGATCATCAAGGGCCAGCACCTGGAATTTCTTGTAGTCGGCGGCCAGTTCAGCCTCGGTACGCGCTGCGCGAGCGGCCTCGAGGACGCGATCCATTTCCGCGTTCTTGTAATTCCACAGTGTGGTGTTCCATGAGCCGTTGCTGTGGAACCAGGGATACGTCGAGGAATCGATCGTCGGCCGGCTGTAGAAGCCGTCGGCGTAAAAGGCCGCCTTGCCTTCGATCTCGTTGATGAACTTGTCCCAAGGTACGCGCTGGATGTCCACCCTGACGTTTAGAGGCTTCAACATTTCGCGCATCGCGAGCCCGGCGCGCTCACGCGTCGGCCGGCCCACCGGGGTGTACAAGGTGACGTCGAAGCCGTTCGGATAACCCGCTTCGGCGAGCAGCTTCCTTGCCGTGACCAGGTCGGGCTTTCCGATCTTGATGTCATTGTTGTAGAACGGATGGCCCGGCGGGATCATCGTGTGCGTCGGCGTGCCCTGGCCGAACAGCGCCAGCTCGACCATCGCCGGCTTGTCGACCGCAAGTAACACGGCGCGCCGCACGCGCCGATCGTCGAACGGTTTGTGCGCGCCATTCATGATGATGCCGTCCCACGTCGACGTGGCGACCGAATCCACCACGAAGTTTGGATTCTTCTTGAACTGATCGATCGACTCCAGCGGCAGGTCCCATACCAGGTCGACCTCACCTGTTTCGAGCGCCGCGGCCCGAGCCGCACTTTCCGGCATGATCCGCAAAACTACCTGATCGAGCTGCGGCACGCCGGGCACGTAGTAGTCCGCAAACTTTTCGAGTTCGACGCGATCGCCGGGGACGAACGACTTGAACTTGAATGGCCCGGATCCGATCGGCTCGCGGGCCAGCGTGTCGAGCTTGTCGCGCGGAACGATCCGCGCCTGCCGATCGCTGAAGATGTCGGCCAACCCCGCGTACGGAGCCTTGAGCGTGAAGCGCACGGTGTTGGCGTCGACCGCCTCCATCTTGTCGATGACTTCGAAGTTGACGCGGGTTACCGATCCCGTCGCCTTGTCCTGGATGCGCTGCACCGTCGTGATGACGTCCTGTGCATCGACGTCGCGGCCGTGATGGAACTTGACGCCTTTGCGCAGATAAAAGGTCCAGGTCTTGAGGTCGTCGCTCGCGGTCCATCGTTCGGCGAGGTCTGGAATCGTCTTCCCGTTGCGATCGATTTCGGTCAGCCCGCTGAAGACGAGAAAATTGACGATGTACTCTTCACCGATCTTCGTCTTGGCCGGGTCGAGCGTGTTCAGGTTCGAAGGAACGGCAACCTTGAGGGTTCCCGCCCCCCACGACGGTTGAACCCAGGCGATGCACACCGCAACCAGCGCCACTGCCATGCCAATGACTCGTCGCATTTCGCTTCTCCCGCTTAAGTGCGTTGATGAAGACTTTTTACCAACTCCGGCGCGAGATCCCGGAAGATCTCCCGCGTGTCGGCCAGTGCCTCCAGCTGTTTCAGCGTCGCGAGCAGCATCCTGGCCGTCTGCGCCGGCAGCATGCGGCCCGCGCAGACCATGAATTTCGCATCGAGCTCCTGCGCGTCGAGGGGCCGCGCCGCGGTGCCTCGCGCCCAGCCGGTAAGCCGCTCAATCTTACGCCCGTTCACTGTCGCAATGCTCACGAGGGCGCCCTCGGGACCGGTCGTCGCTTCCCCGCGCGGGAGGAGATCCTGCCAATTTTCTGCGACGACCATGCGGACCTTCTTCATGGCACGGGCTAGATGCGCATCTGCCAAGGTCGCCGCTTGCAGGTGATCGAGGGTGATATCCCCGAAGACCATCATGCATGCCGCCGCAAACGGCAAACTGAACTGGGCTTGCTGGCGCGTCAACGGGGCGCCATAGGTGAGATTGGCGCCAACAATGGGGGGCACCGTACAGGTGACGGTGGCGACGTCGGCCTCCGTCAGGCCGTGCTCGCGCAGAATATCGAGCACACCATCCGCGGCCGCGTGGCCGGACAGGCACACCGGGTATTTCTTCACGTCGATGCCGGGCGATTGCAGGTGCCAGGACGCACCGAGCGTCACCAGGACGGAGCGGTCGAATCGGTCGCCGTTGAACAACTTCGCGAGGCCGCGCTGGTCCTCGAAGACGCCCAGGGGCCCCGTCGCTCCGCGGGCCGCGAGGCCGGCTGCGGCAACGCCGATCTCCGCGGCTCGTCCGGCCAGGATCGGTTTGGCATCACTGCCCAGGCACGCTCGCATGCCTCCGGTGCCCGCCGCGGCCAGGGCAATGGCGTTCGCCGTCTGTGCCGCCGGGAGACCAAGCGCCTTCGCGGCGCCCGCGGCGGCGCCGATGGCCCCCAACACCCCCGTGGTCCACCAGCCTTTTTCGTAGATGCTTTGCGACAGGGCCGACCCCAGCGCGTATTCGACCTCGACGCCGGCAATGAACGAAGTCAGAAGGTGCGCACCGGAGGCCCCGGCCGCTTCACAAATGGCGAGGACGGCGGGCGCGACGACCGCCGATCCATGGACCACGCCTGCGTAGCAGTTGTCGTCGAAGTCGAGGGCATGGGCGGCGGTTGCGTTGCCAAACGCGGCGCCGGGCGCACTGTGCCGGCCCGTTGTGCCGAGGAGCGTCGATGCGCCCTGGGCATAGGTCCCTACGACGTGGTCGCGAACGAGTCGCGTGACCGACTCATTCGCGCCGCCGACGGCCACCCCGATCGTGTCGACCAGACAGGCGCCGGCAATGGCCCGCACCGGCGGCGGGACCTGTCCCGAATCGAGCCGGGTGACCCAGTTCGCCAATTGTTGCGCGATCGTCTCGGTGCCGATTACATCCACGGGTTGGTTGTGCTCTTCCGGCCGCCGCGGTTGATGGCTCTCGGCAATCAATCCATCGTCAGGAACGGTGCCGTCAGCGCCTCGGCACTCAATGTCTTGATGGCCTCGTCGTAGCCCGCGTCGGCGTGCCGAAAAATCGCGAGTGCCGAATCGTTGCCGAAGACGCCAGCGATCTTCCTGTCCGTTTCCTCGGAACCATCGCACACCAGCGCCAATCCGGCGTGCTGCGAGTAGCCGATCCCCACACCGCCACCATGATGGATCGACACCCATGTCGCGCCGGAGGCGCAATTCAGCAACGCGTTCAACAAGGCCCAGTCGGAAACGGCGTCCGACCCGTCCAGCATGCCTTCGCTCTCCCGGTTGGGACTGGCGACAGAACCGGAACTCACGTGATCGCGACCAATGACAACCGGTGCGGTCAGTTCGCCGCGGCGGTACATGTCATTGAGGGCCAATCCCGCGCGGACGCGATCGCGTAACCCAAGCCAGCAGTTCCTGGCCGGCAGTCCGTGGAACGGAATCTTCGTGTTGGCCATATCGAGCCAGCGGTGCAGCGATGCGTCCCCCGGCATGATCTCTTTCAGCCGTTCGACGCTGCGGTAAATATCCTGTGGATCGCCCGACAGGGCCACCCAACGGAATTGGGCCCGGCCGCGGCAAAACTGCGGTCGGATATACGCCTTGATGAAACCCGGAAAGTCGAACGCATTCGCAACACCCGCATCCTTTGCCATCTGGCGAATGTTGTTCCCGTAGTCGAATACCGGGATGCCGCGCGCGCGGAATTCCAGCATCGAGCGCACTTGCTGCGCCATCGATGCCTTGGCCGCCCGCGCCACCCCTTCTGGATCGGTCTCCCGGCGTTGCGCCCATTCTTCCAGGCTCCATCCCGCAGGCAGATAACCATTGACAGCGTCGTGCGCCGCGGTCTGATCGGTCACGATATCTGGCATGAAACCGCGCTGGATCACCTCCGGGTAGACGTCGGCCGCATTCCCGAGGAGACCGACGGATACCGCCTCGCCGCGAGCGCAGGCCTCCTTGATGATGCCGACCGCCTGGTCGAGGTTGGTCGCCGATCGGTCGAGGTAGCCTGCCTGGATGCGCCGTTCAATACGATCCCGCCGGCATTCGACGACCAGCACCGAGGCCCCGGCCAGCACCCCGGCCAGCGGCTGCGCGCCGCCCATGCCCCCGAGCCCCGCGGTGAGAATCCATTTGCCGGCGAGGTCGCCTTGGTAATGTTGGCGTCCGACCTCCGCAAACGTCTCGTAGGTTCCGGCGATGATGCCCTGGCTGCCGATGTAGAACCACGAACCGGCCGTCATCTGGCCGAACATCATCAGGCCTTTGCGTTCGAGTTCGTCGAAATACTCCGGCGTTGCCCAGTGCGCGACAAGGTTGGAATTTGCGATCAGAACCCGTGGTGCTCCCGAGTTCGTCCGCACGACGCCAACCGGCTTTCCCGATTGGATCAGCAGCGTTTCGTCCGCGCCCAGCGCCGTGAGCGCCTTGACGATCTTGTCGTAGCTCTCCCAGTTTCTGGCCGCCTTGCCTCGAGTTCCGTAAACGACGAGTTCTTCCGGCCGCTCCGCGATCTCCGGGTCCAGATTGTTCATCAACATCCGGAGGACACCTTCCGTCTGCCAGGACCGCGCGTTGAGCGTCGCGCCACGCGGGGCGCGGATCACCCGCGTAGTGTCGCGAAGCGTTGTCGTTTGCATGGAACTTCCGTGGATAGATGCGCGGGCAAGGTCAAAAAAACGGGCCGCGCTCGGGAATCGTTCGAGGCGGCCGTCACGGGAAACTTTGTACTCTTGCGTATGCATTGTCAAATCGAAGCGCCTCGCGTCGGTTTGCGACTGCCGCATCAGCCGCCAGATCGGAAGGACGATCCGAAATGCAATCACGGCGGTCCTCCGGTCAGGGCGCCGTCGACGTGATGCTCGCGCTCCACATGCGCCGGCGGTATGGCGCAGAGCAGTCAGCAATGATATTGCAGACGCCGGCTCTGCTACCATGGCGGACAATAGGGATCTGGCTCGTCGCCTTGTTCGAAAACAAGTTTCTGAAGCGGCGTCCATCGCGACGATCGCGATAGCTTCGCCCGATGACATGACTGCTGATCGACCCCTGTCCGGAACCCGGGTGCTGGATTTCACACGGGTGTTGGCCGGACCTTATTGCACCGCGTTGCTCGCCGATCTCGGCGCCGACGTCATCAAGGTCGAGCCGCCGGGTGGCGATGATTATCGCCATATCGGGCCATTCGTCGGTGGGGAGAGCGCGCTGTTCCTGGCTGTGAACCGCGGGAAGCGCAGCATCGTGCTCGATCTTGCTGACCAAGAGGATCTGCGAGTGGCTCTCGCGCTGGCGCGCAAGGCGGACGTGGTCGTCGAAAACTTCCGACCGGGTGTCGCCGACAAGCTCGGGATTGGATGGGAAGCGCTCTCGGCGCTGAAGCCCTCGCTCGTTTATGCCAGCATCTCGGGTTTTGGCCAGTCGGGCCCGCTCTCGAAACGGCCGGCTTACGACATCATCGTGCAGGCTCTCTCGGGCATTATGGCGGTGACCGGAGATTCCGACGGGCCGCCGACGCTGATCGGTGAATCCATCGCCGATGTCGTCGCCGCGCTCTTTGGATCGTGGTCGATCCTGGCCGCGTTGGTCGAGCGCGAGCGGACGGGCAGGGGACGGCGGCTCGACGTCGCCATGCTCGATTCGATGATCGCAATGCAACCGCTGGTGGTTGCGCGCTATCTGGCCTCCGGCGTCCCCCCCATGCGGGTCGGCAATCGGCATCCGCTCTCCTCGCCATTTGGTGCCTTTCGCGGCAGCGACCGGCCGTTTGTCCTCGCCGTGCTCAATGAAAAATTGTTTGCGGCGCTGACACTCGCGATCGGCAAGCCCGATATCGCGCACGATCCCCGCTTCGCAACGGACACTTTGCGCTTGGACAACGAGCCGGCGCTACGCGAAATCATCGAGGAGTGGTCATTGCACCGAACAGCCAAGGATGCGGTCGAGGCTCTTGCCGCCGCAGGTGTTCCCGCCGCCGAGATCGAAACGATGGCGCAAGCACTCGGTTCCGAACAAGCCGCGTTGCGCCAGCCTCTGCAACAGATGACACACCCCGTGCTCGGGGCGATCCGGACGCTGGAGCAGCCCGTTCGCTTTGACGGCGCGTCGCGCGGCGGGCTCACGGCGGCCCCTCTGCTCGGTGAACACAGCGCACAAATTCGGGCCGAACTCGCGATCGAGGCCGGCGAATGACGCAGACCGCCTCTGTTGAACACCGGATGTTGCTGGATACGATCGAACGCTTCTGTCGCGAGGTGCTTGCGCCGAGGGCCGCAGAGATCGATCGAACAGGCCGCTCCGCCACCTGTCATCTGACCGGCTTGAGCGAGCTCGGCATCATGGGTCTTAATCTACCGGAGGAACACGGCGGCATAGGGTTGCCTGCTCCCGTGCTGTTCGAGGCGGTCGCGCTGATTGCAGCCGCGTGCGGGTCCACTGCATCCATGGTGACGGCGCATTGGCTCGCGATGGATTCGGTGTTGATTGGAGGCGATGACGCGATCCGCGCCAGGATCCTGCCGGATGCCGCTGCGGGCATCAAGCTCGGCGCATTCGCATTGAGCGAGCCGGGCGCAGGCTCCAATCCCGCGGAAATGACGGCGGTCGCCACTCGCGAAGGCGATCATTACCGGCTGAGCGGCACCAAGCATTTCATTTCGAACGCCGGCGAGGCCGCATTTATCGTCGTCTACGCCAAGACGGACAAGGCGGCCGGCGCGCGTGGAATATCGGCCTTTTTGGTAGACCCGAAACGCGACGGTGTGCGCATCTTCGCGCCTGAACAGACGATGGGTTTGCGTGGCAGCCACATATGCGAAATCGCGTTCGATTGCACCGTTCCCGCGATGGACCGGATCGGCCCGGAGGGATCCGGTTTCCGAACGGCGCTCAAGGTACTCGACGCCGGCCGCGTCGAAATTGCGGCGTGCTCGGTCGGCATCGCCGAAGCCGCGCTCGCGGCGGCCGTCGATTGGTCACGCCAGCGAAAGGTCGGTGGCGTCCCGATCGCGGATTTTCAGGGACTCGATTGGATGTTGGCGGACATGGCGACCGACATCGCGGCCGCCCGCGCGCTCGGGCTTACCGCCGCCGGGCAGCGGGAACGCGGCGAACGGTTTTCCAAAAACGCGTCGATGGCCAAGCTGTTCGCGTCGGAAATGGTGGATCGGGTCACCGACAAGGCGCTTCAGATTCACGGCGGCTATGGCTACACGGCGGGCCTGCCACTCGAGCGATACGTGCGCGATTGCCGCATTTTCAGGATTTTTGAAGGGTCATCCGAAATTCAACGCAATATCATCGCTCGATGGGTGCTTGACAGTTGACGATGCGATTGCATTTTCGCGCATCGAAATGGTTACCCTACTTGTACAGAGCTGGCTCGGTTAGTCGAGACAGATTTCCGCGTTTCGTAAGGGAATCCATGCGGTCGCGGGTTAGCCCCGTGGTCTGACGCCGACGGGTACCCGGATCTCATTCAGGCTGCGTTCTCGAAGACCAGGCATTTCTGTCCGCGCTGGTGCCTTTGTCTGTATCAGGAGCGGCTTCGTAACAGCCCCTAACATTGCGTCCCGCGGGATGCCCTTATCTAAGAACGAACATCGCGGCGCTCGTGTGGTGGGGTGGGTTACGAGCGCGGTTACCAACCTCCGCTTTCTGAGGTGAAATATCCGCTTAAGGAGGCTCGCGGCGTCCGCAGCGGGATCCGCGGCAAATAACTACCAAATCGTCTCCCCGCAACCAAATTTTCAAGGGGCTTGCAGCGGTTCGTGCGCAAGCCCTTTTGCTTGATGGTTTGCGTGTAGGCGTGGTGTAGGTTTTTGGCGTCAACCGCGACGTGCCAGTGCGCGGGTACGGTATGACCCTCATCTTCTCGACCGTGGCGGCTCGGACCGATGGCTATCAAGACGGGGCACAGAATCTCGCCCCCTCGAAGATCCAGTCCTGAACAACACTCGCCGGACCATAATCGTTCTGTTGGACGTACCGATGGGCTGTTCCGACCGGCGAACCCATAACTCCGCCATTCCAATACCGATAGATCGGAAGCGATCCGAGCGGGCAAGTGCTGTATGGCCCATCGAAATCGGGCGGCTTTGTCCCCGGCAGGAGAAAGAATCTATTGGCTCCCTCATGGATCCAAGTGCCGGGGTCTTGGTCCAACAGATCGCATTCAAAGCCGACGAACGTGTAGAAATGCGTTCGATAGATTGGACTGTAGAAGCGACAGACTTCGGTTGCCGTGGGAGGCGCATCTTCGAGCCGCTGCCATCCCCAAAAATAGTAACTGGTTCTCCTATACCCCCATCCCAGAGCGTCGGCATCCAAGAACGCCTGTTCTTCCGGGTTGATGGTCAGGACGTAGTCGTGAGCCTGTGAATTGTAGTATTCGACAATCGGCAGCGCATTGGGATAGGGTCCTGACAGAACTTCACCGAAATACGTGGGACGAGAGTAATCGTCCACATGGGCTGGAATGTCCTCGAAGAAACCTCTCGCGTCCGGGACGAAAACCTTCCAGCCCCCCAAGTAAATGGGCGGTGCGTAATTGCGGGTCAGACGCGTTTGTTTCGGAAATTCGATCGGCACGTCCCAAGCCGTCAAGCCGCCACCGGCGTACCCTGTGTTGAAGCAACCGCCGCCTTCATTCTGGGCCAACGCATTGAGGTTCTGGTCGTAAACCGTCGAGTATTTGCCAGTCCACACGGAGAAGGTCGTGTTCTGAAATGACTCGCCGATCAGACACAAGTCGGGAGCGGCGGGCATTTGGTTCTTCTCGGCGCCCGTTTGAGCATCAAGTATGTACAGCTTTGTTTCGGCGAGGAGCACGACGCCAAAGTCTCTAGCGATTACCTCGTTCCACTGCTCGCTTGTGCTGCTCTTGAGCAGAGTACGATTTCCGTCCGGCGTGACAACGTACAGGCTGCTATTGAAACCTCCGAACACCTCAGGCAAGCTCTCGACCACAAAGTGCACGTTTCGCGGTTTGTCGAAGTAGCTCGTTCTGGATTCAACCGAGGCACTAACGGGCGGCGGACCTGCCGCGCTCTCGGAGGTCGGCGCATCTTGGTAACCGAGTGCATTGCTGCTGACGAGAACGACCAAGACCGAGATAGCAGCTTTGACCATGAGAACTAATGTGGAAGCGATGGAGAAGAATTCTGGCCGGGGAACAGTACTCGCGTCATCGATACTGCGCAACTGTCTCTGCTCGACGACAAGCGGGGAGGCGATCACTCCGCCGCAATTTCCTATTTGGACCGACAATTCGCCTCATAACCCGAAGGTCACAGGTTCAAATCCTGTCCCCGCAACCACATTATTTGTTAGTTGATTCTTCAGGGAATTCTCGGCGAGCTTGAATCAGGCCCTCGTCCGCAGCAAACCCCGCTTTCAAGTAGTCGTCGCTCGCCGCAGGAAACAAGCGCACTTGGTCGCCCATCAAGTGCCGCAATTCGATGCGCACGCGAGATGGTTTGCAAGCGCAGTTTAATGAGGATGGGTGGCGGCTAACGAAGCGGGATCCGCGTAAAATCCCGGGTTAAATTACCCACCCATTTGCACGGTCTCGAGCAATGCCAGCAGTCCTTTAAGAAGCGCGATGGGCGACGGAGGGCAGCCGCGAATGTGCAGATCGACGGGAAGAACGGCGGAAACGCCGCCCACACAGGCATAGCTTCCCGAAAACACGCCGCCATTTCGGGCGCAGTCGCCCACGGCGACGACCCACTTCGGACCCGGCGTCGCGCGGTAGGTGCGCTCCAGCGCTTCGCGCATGTTTGTCGTGACCGGACCCGTCACGAGCAGCACGTCAGCGTGCCGCGGCGATGCGACGAAGCGCAGACCGAACCGCTCAAGATCGTAGACGATGTTGCTGAGTGCATGAATTTCCAGCTCACAACCGTTACAGGAACCAGCGTCGACTTCGCGAATGGAGAGCGTCCGGCCCAAGCGCATGCGGGCGGCCTCCTTGACGCGCGCGGCAAGCTCCGCCAACGCGGCTTCGTCTGCGGCGGGGGCCGCTTCGGTCAGCGGACCGTGGGCCAGGCTCTTGAAAAGCATTCTACGCATGCTTAATCCTGCTAGAGATCATGGCCCGAATAAGAGCAGTTGAAGGATTTATTGCACAGAGGGAAGTCGGCGACGATATTGCCTTCGATGGCCGCCTCGAGCACGGGCCACTGGAACCACGAAGGATCGCGCAGGTGGCAGCGCTCAACATTGTCGTCAATTCCCATCCTGACCCACACGAGCACGTCGCCGCGAAAACCTTCTACCAGCGCCACCCCTTCGTGACTGTCTGCCGTTGAAAACGCGCGCAAGGGCACGGCAATCGGCCCGGGCGGAAGCTGTTGCAGGATTTGATCGATCAAGGCCATGCTTTGCTCGACCTCAAGAATGCGGATCCAGAGCCGGGCATCCACATCGCCTTCTTCGCGCACAGGGGTTTCGAACTGCAGCAGGTTGTACGGCGGATAACCTGGCGAGCGTCTCGCATCGAAGCTTCGGCCCGACGCCCGGCCGACGTAGCCTCCGCAGCCGAACTGGCGCGCGAGCGTCGCCGACAGAATGCCCGTGCCGACGGTTCGATCCTGAAGCGAAGCGGTATTGTCATAGAGCTCGACCAGCTCCGGAAAGCGACCGCGAATCTCGAGCAAGAGCGCACGGACGAGCTCCGCACCTTCGCTCTGCAAATCGCGTGTGACCCCTCCGGGCACGACCTGATCCATCATCAGTCGATGACCGAAGCATCGGTCTGCCACACGCAGCACCTGTTCGCGCAAGTGGCCGCATTGCGCATGCAACATGGCAAAGGCGGCATCGTTGCAAACGGCACCGATGTCGCCAAAGTGATTGGCGAGCCGCTCGAGTTCGCCCATGAGCGCGCGCACCCACACCGCGCGTTGAGGGACATCGACGCTGTATGCGGCTTCCACCGCGCGGGCGAAAGCCAGCGCATACGCTACTGTGCTGTCGCCGGAGACACGCCCCGCGAGTATCGCCGCACGCTCGACGGAAGCGCCCGCCATGAGGCGTTCGGTCCCCTTGTGGACGTACCCGAGCCGAGCCTCGAGGCGCACGACTGCCTCGCCGTTCGCCGTGAACCGGAAGTGACCGGGCTCGATGATGCCCGCGTGCACGGGGCCCACCGCAATCTGGTGCAAGCTCTCGCCCTCCGAGGTCAGGAAGGCGTAGCTATCAGCGACGCGCGACGTATCGCCGTCAGCCTCGAGGCTGTGGGGGTGCGTCCACTTCCCGTGATCGAGCCAGCGGCGCGTGTCGGCAAGCCCGTCCGGTATGAGGCCCCACAGGTCACGTATGGTGCGCTCCAGACGAATCGCCGGTGGATGCGACTGCCCCACCGAGGGAAAGCGATCGTCTTCGCATGCGACACTGAGCACGCCGAATTCGCCTTCATCGGTCAGTGCCATGTGTACTTGCTCGGGCTCGGCCCACAGACCGAGCAGCGTCCATTGCCCGGCTGTAAGCAGGCTTGCGGCCAGCCGCCAGGCCTCGCGGCTCACGACTGCGCGCGGCCAGGGTTGATGCTCCGCGACAATGCGTCCCTCGCGGATAACGTCGTGCAGCCTCGTCCTTTCTTGCGTCGCTTCGCTCATTTAACCCAGCAACTCCGCGACGTGTTGAAACCAGGAAACTAGTAACGGCGGAAGGAAAATTCCCGCGACCAGGACCAAAACCAGGTGCGTGAACATCGGCACATACGACGCGCGAGCAGGAGGGTTGCTCCCATGGGCATCGCCGAATGCCATGCCGTTCAAGCGGTACAGCAGCGCTCCCAGGGCAACCAGCAGTCCGAGCGCTAACACCACGGCAAGTACCGGTGCGCGCGCGAACGTTGAAGTAAGGATAAGGAATTCGCTCATGAAGATGCCCATGGGCGGCAGGCCTACGATCGTGACTACACCAAGCACCAGGCCCCACCCCAGGATCGGGTGCGACACGGTGAGGCCACGGATGTCGGCCATTTTCTGGGTGCCCTTGACTTGCGCGATGTGGCCGACGGAAAAGAAAATCGCGGACTTGGTCAGGCTGTGCATGACCATGTGCAGCAAGCCCGCAAAGTTGGCGAGCGGCCCGCCCATGCCGAAGGCGAAGCTGATGATGCCCATGTGCTCGATCGACGAGTAGGCGAACATCCGCTTGATATCGTCGCGGCGGTACAGCATGAACGCCGCGAAAACGACCGAAACCAGTCCCAGGGTGACCATCAGCGGTCCGGGCGCCAGCGCACGCGAATTGGCGGACATCACCATCTTGAAGCGCAGCACCGCGAACAGCGCGACATTGAGGAGCAGTCCCGAAAGGACGGCCGAAATGGGGGTCGGGCCCTCGGCGTGCGCGTCGGGGAGCCATGCGTGCATGGGTGCCAGTCCCACTTTCGTGCCGTAACCCAGCAGCAGGAACACAAACGCCAGATTGAGCAGCGCCGGATCGAAGGCCGAGGCCCGCTGCACCAGTACGCTCCACGCCATCGCCTCCATGCCCTCGCCAAGAACCGAACTCGAGGCGAGATAGACGAGGATCGTCCCGAAGAGTGCGAGCGCGATGCCGACGCTGCCCAGGATGAAATACTTCCAAGCTGCCTCCAGCGCCTCGTGGGTCCGATAAATGCCCACCATCAAGACTGTAGTGAGTGTCGCCAACTCGACGGCGACCCACATCAATCCCACGTTGTTGGCGAGCAACGCCAGGTTCATGGCGAACATGAGCGTCTGATACATCGCGTGATAGAAACGCAGGTAGACGTGCGTCAGGCGTCCGGTCTCGACCTCGTGCGCGATGTAGCTTCCGCTGAACACGCTGGTGGTAAAGCCGACGAAGGTATTGAGAACGATGAACACGACGTTCACGTCGTCGACGATCAGGAACAAACCCGGCTCCGGTCGCACGAAGAAAAGCGCGATTGCGCAGAGCAGCGTCAGCAGCGTGGCCACGATGTTGAGTCGCGCAGTAGTCCGATCGTCGGGCAGGAACGCCAGCAATGCCGCGCTCACCATCGGGACGATCAGGATGGCTCGGACGACCATCGCTCCCAGATCCGTCATGGGGGCGCTCATGGCCGTTCGCCGCGGAAGCTGTCGAGCGCGTGCATGTCGACCGAATCGAAGCGTTCGCGAATGCGGAAAAGGAAGATTCCGATCACGATCAGCGCGATGAGAACGGAAAATGCGACGCTGATCTCCACGACGAGCGGCATTCCCTTCGCGCCCGTCGCGGCGAGAATGAGTCCGTTCTCGATCGACATGAAGCCGATCACCTGGCCCACCGCATTGCGGCGTGACACCATCATCAGCAGGCCGAGGAGAATCACCGACAGAGCAAACGAGAGATCCTCACGCACGAGCGTCCCTGCCGTAGCGGTGATCGGCAGCATGACTACGATCGACAGCGCAACCAGACCGATCCCGGCCAGCATGATCTGACCGATGCCGACCACGGTCTCGATGTTGCGATGGATGCCGAGCCGCACGATGATGCGGTGAAGCACTACGGGTATGACGATCGCCTTGACGATGAGCGCGATCGCCGCCGTGATGTACAGATGAGGTGCGCCCTGGATGTACGCTTGCCATGCGACCGATATGGACACCACAAAGGCATGCAAGGCGAAGACGTTGATGAGGCTGAACATGCGATCCTGATAGAGAAGCATGAAACTGACGACCACCAGACCGCCGGCGAAGAGATGCGCGAGATCCAGCGCGAAGCGATCCATCAGACGCCTCGCGAGACGAAGAGAAGCAGCGCAGCCAGCAGGCCGAGCATGAGGGCCGCACCGAGGAAATCCGACACGCGGAAAACGCGCATCTTGGCGGTGACGGTCTCGAAGACAGCCAGCAGGAGGCCCCCTACTGCCAGCTTGATCGCATACAGGAGGAGACTGACCGCATACGTCGTCACGTCCTGTCCGGCGACGGCCACGCCCCATGGAACAAACACGCAGCCGACAACGGAGAGATACAGCAGCAGCTTGAGCGAAGCCGCCGCTTCGATTACCGCCAGGTGGCGTCCCGAGTATTCCAGGATCATGGCTTCATGCACCATCGTGAGCTCGAGATGCGTCGCGGGATTGTCGACCGGGATTCGCGCGTTCTCGGCGATGGCTACCATCACCAACGCAACGAGCGCCATGGCCAACGACACGCGCAGCCCGACACCGTTGCCCTGCATGAACGTCACGACGGATGAGAGCTGGGTCGAACCAGCCAGCAACGATAGCGTGAAGGCGATCATCAGCAGGGCCGGCTCGGCCAGAGAGGCAATCATCATTTCGCGGCTCGAGCCGATACCGCCGAAGCTCGTTCCCACGTCGAGTCCTGCCAACGCCAGCATGAAGCGCGCGCTGCCCAGGAGTGCAATGATCGCAATCAAGTCCGCCGCCGGGCTGAAGCCTAGGCCGGTGGCAAAGGTCGGCACCAGCGCCGCAGCGACCCAGGTGGTGGCGAAGATCACGTAGGGCGCAACGCGAAAGACCCATGAGGCGTTGTCCGCCAGCACGACTTCCTTGCGCAGCAGCTTGTGCAGATCCCGGTAAGGCTGGATGAGATCCGGACCCCGGCGGCGCAGCAGCCGCGCCTTGACCTTGCGCACATATCCGGTGAGGAGCGGTGCAAGCGCCAGGACGAGCAGCAACTGGCCGAGCTGAACGAGCGTGTCGAGGACTATTGCCATACGGCCAGTATCACCAGAAGCACGACCAATGCACCCGACACCAATGTCAGGTAGCCGCGGATCGTCAGGTACTGCACCCGGTTGAGAACGTCGGCGGTCACGCCGACGAAGTTGGCAACGGGCGCATACAGCGCGTCCCATAAGGGGTCGTGGAGATAGACATGCAGTCGCGCCGGCCGCAGATCGCCGGGCGGCGGCACGTGGATTTCCTCGCGCGCACCGAACACCGTCGTTCCGAATACGCGTCGAATCGGTTGCGCGAAGCTTCCTGCCGTGTATTGCGTGGCTGGGCTCGCGTCCGGAAATCCGCAGTCCCAGGCGGCGGAGCGCCGGGTCGCACGCGACGCCCAGCGGTGTATGACATAAGCCGCAAGGCTCGCCGCGACGGTGATGAGGATGAACAACAGCAGGCCGTTGTACGAGCTGCGACTCTCAGCGACGGGAACGATTGTGAACCATGCGAATGTGCTCTGCCGCGGCATCTGCGCGTTGACGAGCTCCTGGACAACCGGAGCGAGTGCGTCGATGAAATAGCCAGGGAGCACGCCGGCGACAAGGCAGAGGCAGACGAGCGCGAACATCGCAGTCAGAGAAAACTTGTCGGTCTCCTGCGCATCATGCGCGACGCCCGTTCGCGGACGGCCGAGAAACGTGATTCCGAACGCCTTGACGAAGCAGGCGGCCGCCAGGGCCGCGGAAAGTGCGAGCAGGCCGCCAACCGCAGGCACCAGAAACTTGAGCACCCATTGCGGTAGCTGGGGACTGAGCAGGATCGCCTGGAAAGTGAGCCACTCCGAGACGAAGCCGTTGAAGGGCGGAAGCGCGGAGATCGCCGCCGAGCCGATAAGAAAGGCAAATGCGGTGAAGGGCATGCCATGGATCAATCCACCCAGCCGCTCCATGTCGCGTTCGCCTGTGGCCGTGAGAACCGCGCCGGACCCGAAGAAGAGCAGACTCTTGAACACCGAATGATTGAAAACGTGAAACAGCGCCGCGGTCGTTGCCAACGCTGCGGGCCCTCGCATGTCATTGGCAGCGAAAGCCAGTCCCAGACCAAGACCGATGAAAATGATCCCGATATTTTCCACCGTGTGATATGCGAGCAGGCGCTTGAGATCGTGCTCCATCAGCGCGTGCAGCACGCCCAGGACGGCGCTTGCGCCACCGAAGAGAAGCACGACGCCGCCCGACCACCAGGCCGGCGGCCCCATCAGGTCGAACACGATGCGAACGAAGCCGTACACCGCGACCTTGGTCATCACGCCGCTCATGAGTGCGGACACATGGCTCGGTGCCGCTGGATGCGCAAGCGGCAACCAGACGTGAAGTGGAACAAGGCCCGCCTTGGAGCCGGCACCGAGCAGTGCCAGCGCGAGGACGGCCGATGCGACGACGGTGGAAAGCTGGGTATGGCGAATCGCGTCGAACGCGTAACCGCCCGCGGGACCCGCCAGCAGGCCGAAGCTCAGAAGCAGCGAAAGCGTACCGAGGCTCGCCATCAGCAAGTAGATGTAACCGGCGCGCGCGTTGCCGGGCTGACGGTGATGCGCCATGACCAGTGCCCATGACGTGAGCGACATGAATTCCCAGGTCAGCAGGAAAGTGAACGCGTCATCGGCGAGCACGACCAGATTCATGCCGGCGAGAAAAGCCGGGAAGAAGGGGAGCACGCGGGCGGGTTCCGGTTCGTGCCGTCCGTAGCCCAGTCCGTAGAGGCTAGCGGTTGCGCCGCCCAGATTGACGACCACGAGAAATGCCGCCGCAAGCGGGTCGAGCCGAAAGTGCGCGCCCAGCCAAGGCAATCCGATCGGAAGGTGCAACGTCTGCGCCAGGCTGGCGTCGGCAGCGAGCGCCCAGCCGACCGTCGTTAGTGCAATGGTCGAAACGACGAGCGCGATCGCATAAACGAAAAACGTCGTCGCCGCGCGATGCGCGCCAGCGACCGCTGCGGGGGCGGTCGCCAGCAGCGCGGTGATGCACCACAACAATACTTCTACTGCCATCTAGCGTTGCCTCGCTTGGCCGTGACGCCGGACGGATGACGCACCAAGTGCGGCACGCGTCAGCGCGTCAGCGCGTCTTCAAACGGATGCCTCTTCCGCCCTTCTCGCTGACAGCTCCCTCGTTGATCAGCTCGACTCCAGCAGCCTCAAGCGCCGCGATGAGCTTCATCAGCGAATCCACATTGCCGCGAATCACGCCTTCGCTGGCCTCCATTCTTTGAATCGTGGGCAACGAAAGCCCGGAAGCCGCGGCCAGGTCGCGCTGGTCCATTCCAACGAGGGCTCGAGCCGCCCTCAGCTGTGCGGCGGTCATCATGGATTAACCATCGGTATTGACGTTTACGACATCACAAGTTAATGTTATGGCGTCTTTTTAGTAAGTGCAACTGCCAGCGAGGTGGGTGTCGCGGGCGTGCCCGCGGTTTGAGGAAGTACGCTGGCAGCAGGACGGATCCGACCTATGCAGCAACGCGAGCTTGAGATCCTTAACAAGCCTGGGCTGGATGCACCCGCTTCCGCCAAGCTCACGCAGTTGGCCGCCAAATATCAGTGCGACATATCTCTGGCGCGCAGCGGACGCAAAGTCAACGCCAAGAGCCTGATGGGCGTGATGATGCTGGCGGCGGGCAAGGGGAGCCGCGTGTTGCTCGAAACCGACGGACCCGACGAAAGCGAAGCTCTGGACGCGATCGTCGCGCTGATCGGGAACTCCTTCGGAGAACAAGAGTAAGCCGACATGCTGGTCCCCCTCGCGCGGGCGAGGTTTGGCCATGGGCGCCCCTGCAGTGCTAGGTCTAAAGGGACAAACGCGCCTGGGGGTTTGGCGACCCTGACCTCCCGCAGATGGGCTCGTGTGCGGGTCCCCGCAACCAACAATACAACGGCTTGCAGCGATGCGAGCCGTTTGTTTTCGGACCGGCGTCTACACTTCACCGTCTACCGCGAGAAGGGACGACGCGTGCCCTGCTACGGCGCTAAAATGCAGCGGGTCTCTGAGGTTCTGCAACTCTCGATAAAAATAGAGCGGCGTCGGTCGCTTCCCCTTGAACCTCAAGCGTTTCAAAAATTCGATCTCGTCCTCAGTCACGTTGCCGCTGAGTGACGCTTCCCCAAGAAATCTGTTGAGCCCGGGCTCGCCCTCGAACGGGCGGTCAGGTTCCGTTTCAACAAACTCAAATCGCTTCGGGTGTCCTGGCGCCAATCTTCGGTTGAGCACAACTTCCATAGAGAAGTCGGAGAGGTCGATATCCCAGGAGTCGATCAACGGATCCAGGAAGGAAACGCAGTTCTCCAATGACACGTGGAAGACGTCTGTGTCCAGAAACTCAAGGATTACGACCCGCATCTGCTTGTAGCTTCGGCCACTGAGTTGAGCCACCGAGCGGAGCCACTTTTCGCTTTTCAATTCCTCTCTGGCGACCCGCTTGATCACGTCCAGAAGCTTTTGTGTGACGAGTCGTTCGAGTTCACCAAAGGCCTGCTTCTCAAAAATCGCTCGTATCTCCTTCTGCCTTTCAGGCGTGCACTTCCGGAGTACCAACTCTCGAACTTCGTGAAACAAAGGCGCCGGCGGGTCCTCGAAATTTCTCTTCAGCACTTCCCTGCGCTGGAGCTCGGCCAGCTTCGCCAGCGTGCCGCTCGACAGCTTGAGAAACTTTCCCATCTTCTCGTAGATGTCTGTTCGATCGGGCGCGGGGGGCAATTTCTTCCGGTTCAGAAGCTGGGAAATATAGGACTCCGTAACTTCGGTGGCGGCCGCCAGATCTTTCTGTCCGACCCCCAATGCCTGCAGTCGCTCCTTGATAACTAAGCAAACATCCACGTACCGTCCCCCTCGAATTAACTGAAGACAATTAACATCCGGCAATAATCATAGATTGCACTTGACAGGTCAAGGTAATTAACCTACAGTGGTGAATGGATTGAGGAGTTATGCAGAGAGCTTAACTATCAAAGGTTATCTGATATCGAGCCCCTTGACCATGACAACCAGTAGGAGAGCGATATGTTTGCACGCAGAGTGTCCATGAATCTAAAACCCAATACCAAGGCCGAGTTTACGCAGCAGCTGCAAAAAGAAATCATTCCGATGCTTAGAAAACAGCACGGGTTCCAGGACGAAATCACGTTCGTTGTCCCGTCCGGGAAGGAAGCGTTCGGAATCAGCTTGTGGGACACCAAAGAAAGCGCGGAAACTTACAACCGCGGAGCTTACCTCGACGTGGCGAAGCTCCTGACGAAGGTAGTTGACGGAACCCCTCGGGTAGAAACCTATGAGGTTTCCAATTCGACGTACCACAAGATCGGCGCTACAGCAGCGGCCTAAAGTCTGCAGACGTCTTAGTTGGTCTGGAGGGGAAAAATAATTCTAAGCGCAACAAACGTGGCGATGCCACTTGCTTTTTTGTTTTGGTCGTGGCCCGATTCTCAACCGGGCCATTTTTTTTGGGGCGCTTGGCGATACGTTCTACGACATTTATCGCGCAGTGAGAGCGGGTCAGTTTTATGCCCGCAATGTCTGCATCCGAGGTAGTTGCGCTACGTTGCGAAGAAAACGGTGCTGAAAAACTGATCAATGGCGGCGCCGGGTAATATGGCGCCGGCCGGCGGCTAGAAATTCACGATCTCGACGGATATTCCACCGCGAGCGGCCTGCATTTGGTGTGCCCTATCGACATCGTCGGGCGATGATAGACTGACCTATGGCCGCCAACGACCCAGCCGGTCCCGCCGGGTCATCTTCGAGTCAGCGGGCCAGACGGATTGCCTTCGTTTCCGCGGCATTGCTTCTTGTCGTTGGCGCCGCATATGTCGTGCGGTGCACGCTCTTGCTCAATGTCGCGAGAATCTTCCTGGACCGAAGACGCCGAGTTGGTGGCCCAGGAGAAGGCCGACGGCGTCGCGATCGTCTTCGCGAAGCCGCCGTCGCCATGGGTCATGCCAATGAAAAATGTCATGAATTCCATGTGGCAATCGATCGGAGCTGAAGGAGTCAACTACTACACCTTCGCGGGGCCAAGCAATCTGCTCCGGTCCTATAGCGAGCGATCCGAGCCCAAGTCTCCTTACTACCAAGCATGGGTTGGCGCATATGTGACGAAACGCCGTGACGGCACGTTACCTCAGGACTTGCCGGCGTGGGCCAAGGAGGTGACCGAACTCGATCAGCGCTCTTGGCTCGCGGCCATGGGCGATCCTCAGCCGCTCGCCGAATCGGCTGCGCCCACAAGTGCTGGTAACGTGGTCGTTGACGGCCGGACGTTGGAGCTGTGGCACGGCACCATGCGCAGTCACAGCGACTTGAGCGAAAAGGCGGACGGTCCGCTGGCAACGTTGGTCGGGATGCCACCGAAATCGTCGTGGCCGCCGGGGATTCGCTCGTTTCACAACCTGACGCTGGACGGCTACTTTGTGTGTTGGCCCGACGCGACTCGACGAGTGTCCATCGTGGTCTATGCGGTCGCCGCCCTTTCTCCTGATCAAGCCGCAAGTGCTAACGCGTCGCGCCGTGACATCAGAGGCGAGCTCTTGAGCTTGATGAAGACCGCGACGCTTGAAACAGTTCGCTAGGTTTTCACCATCCGGCACGCCTGTCCGGTTTCCCGTCGATGTAGGAGGAGTCATGCGACTGCGCGTCCTGCTCGCCCTCTCAGTCTTGTTGTGCTCCACCGCCGCCGTCGCCGGCCTCAAGGAAGGCTACGAGGCACTGAGCAAGAAGGACTACGTCACCGCCGCCAACGAATATCGCCCGCTGGCGGAACGCGGCGACCCCGAAGCCCAATACCGGATCGGGCGGATGTACGAGTTCGGCAACGGGTATCCGCAGGACAAGGCGCAGGGCATCGCGTGGATCCGCAAGGCAGCGGCGCAAGGCCACGCCGACGCGGAACAGGAACTGGGGGTTATCTACGCGACCGGCGACGGCGTAAAGCAGGACAACGTGCAAGCCGTTGCGTGGTTCAGAAAAGCGGCCGAGCAGGGCGATGCGACGGCGCAGTACAACCTGGGATTGTTGTATGCCAAGGGCCAGGGTGTGGCGAGGGACTATGCGCAGGCAGCCGATTGGTGGCGCAAGTCCGCGGCCCAGGGCAATGCCGACGCGCAGTTCAAGCTGGCCGTCGTCTACCACACCGGCCAGGGCGCGGCCCAGGATGAGGTCTTCGCACTCGCCAACGCCACGATCGCCGCGCGCAACGGCGACAAGGAGAACATCGACTACCGGAACGAAATCGCGAAGGCGCTCACGCCGGAACAAAGGCGTCGCGCCACCGCGTTGGCCAACGCCTGGAAGGTCGGCCAGCCGATGCCGGGGAGTGCTGCCACGTCGGGTTCGGCGTCGGGCGCAACGGCAGCGTGCCGCCACTGCGCCGGTGAAGACGCGGTGTTCGGCGACCGGATCGATGGGTGGCGAGAGGTTCACGGCCACCCATTGCGTGGCGTCGCTGTACGGCGATCGCACAGCGTGGCGATCTGGTTCAACGAAGATGCCATCACGCCGCAGGAAGCGGAGAGCTTTCAGACGTCGTCGTACGCCGATGGCGACAAGGGCGGCAAGCAGCGCACGATGGCCATCATCATGTTCTGCCCGGGCGGGGGCAAGGAGACGGCCTCTGCGGCGGCCGTCAAATCGATCGACCTGAACACCAACCATGCCAGGTCGCCGATGGCGGGCATCCAGCGCGTGGTCCAGGCGCCCAAGGACTTCAAGGTCGAGAAGATGACCGGAGAAGTGAAGCCCGGCGGCGCGCTATCGGGCAAGATCGCAGGCAACCTCGACAAGACGACGTTTACGTTCGACTTCGAACTGAATTTGCCCGCCAAGGATGCGGCAGCAGGGATGAGCTGCGGCAAGTAGTGATCACCTGGTTTGCGTATGATGGCGCTCGCGCTTAAGTTGGCGGCTTCAGCGTTTAGGCGGGGGCCGATCGACTTCACGATCTCGCTCGTCGAGATCCTCGTCGGAAAAGCCTTTGTCGAATTCGCTTGCGGTGAGCCTGCCTGCCACACCGTGCGCCTCGAGCGTGAAGGTGCCGTGGGGGAAGGAGTCGGGGAGCTTGATGGTCTTCACGAATTGCCCCTTCGCGTCCGCACTAACGCGCGTCTGCAGACGCTCGAATTCGCGACACCGCAGGATGACGTCCTGGCCCGGAGCGAAGCCTCGTCCCGCGATCGCCAGCCGGTCACCCTCGGGTTCCTGCTCTTCGAACGTCACGAAGAGCTTCGGTCGGTCGGAAGCGGCGATACCGCGCGGCGTGGGCGGCGGCGCACCGCGCTCGAGCACGCCGTCGGTTGCGACGATGGGTTTCACGTCCCACGGGAAGTCGTACGACTTCGGGCAACTTGAGCCGCCTGGACCGGGCTCCATGTACCACAGCCCGCGACCGTAGCTCGAGATATAGACCGAGCCGCTCGGATGGAAGTGAAAACCGGTGATGTAGAGAATCTTGTCGGAGTCGTAGATGGTGCGCCACGTGGCCCCGTCATCCGCTGAACACGCGATGCCGCTGTCGCGTGTGCCGACCAGGATTCGCCGCGGATGGTAGGGATCGAAGGCGATCTCGGTGACCTGGATGAAATCCGCCTTGCCGCCCCACATGCGCACCGCGCCGCCGCGCAGCACCTCGGCAGTGAGACCCGCGTCCGTCTTCCACGTCTTGCCGCCGTCACGCGTGACCTTGACGTTGTTGGCGACGATATCCGGCGCGATCACGTACGCCCAGTTGGTGGGGTGCACGCCGTAGATCGCGTGCTTGTCGAACTCGGTGAACCTTTGTCCGAGGCTGCCGGTTCCCGGGAGGCGCACGACGTCGCTGTCGTCGTAGACCGGTGGTGGTAGTCCAGGCGGGATGGACGTCGTCATCGGTACGAGACCGATCTCGTTACTCACGCCGCCCGTGAAGACCGGAAGCCAGGCGACGCTGCCTATCGTGCGCACTTCGCCGGCGAAGCTGAAATTGGCCGTGGCGAACTGAAACCAGTTGTCGCCGCTGTTGTTCGAAAAATACACTTCGGTGACTGGCGTGCTCGGAATGCGCCGGCGCACCCAGTTGCTCGTGTTGCTGCCGGACTGCTGGCTGACGAAATAAGGATTCTGGAACTTGTCGAGCGGCGTGCCGTTCTGGTCGAGCTTCGGCACGGGCCGTTTATTTGTCACGTTGGCGTCGGCAAACGTGTCCCCGTTTCCGCCGCCCACGTCGACGAACACGATCTGTGCGCTTTCGCCGTTGTTCGCATCGACGCGGCTTTCGAGGCCGAAGCCCTCGCCGCCATTCCCCACCGTCCATGTAAAGCCGGCATCGGGCGACGTGTAGAGCTTGTTGTCCTGCGTCGTGATGTAGAGCGACGTCGTCACGCCGCCGCCCGCCATGTGGAAGTTGGTGCCGGCAAGGTCGGAGATCTGCAGCGAGTTCATGCCGCTGCCGGGGCGGGCCGCGCTCATCCATTTATGCTGGCCGCCGATGTCCCACCAATGGTCCTGTGGGCGTGGCTTGTAGATGCCACCATCGCTGCTGAGGAACGCGGGCTTTGCGTCTGCATCGAGGCCGAGATCACCCATGTCGGCGTGAATTCCGGCCTCCGCGATGAAGCTCACCCAGTCATCCCATTCTGGAGTCGAAAGCAGCCCACGAAAGGCGGCGGCGTTGTCGCGGATCACGTAATACCCGTCCCACCCCGTGCCGACCCATACCCGGATGTTATTACCGCCGAAGAGGTCGTCCTTCGACACGCGCACGAACGGCCCGCGCGAGCGGCCCTGCGGCAGTGCGAGCGGCGTCTTCATGTCGGTGTCGAGCTCGTAGAACCACAGCCTGCCGGAGCCGTCTGGCGGTGCGGCTTGGTAGTCTCTCAGAATGAAAGCCCACGGCTGCAGCGGCGAGCGATCCATCTTGTTGCCGCTGGGGGCGGCGCCCTGGTTCATCGGCGAGAACTGCGAGAAGTCGTCGGTGATGACGACGCGCCAGGTCGCGCCGCGGTTGTCGCTGCGCCAGACGCGGGTCGAGTCCATCGCGAGCACTGTCCCGCCGGGAAAGGCGAGCACCGACTGGATCGCGGCTTGCGCGAAGCTCGTGTGCGTCCAGGTGTTGGCGTCGTCGCTGCTGATCGCAACCCCAAAATCCGTTCCCGCATACCAGAGGCCGCGCTCGTCCGGTGCGCGCGAGACCGAATAGGCGCTCGTCGCGACCGACGTCCAGGGATTCGCTGGCACGATGCCGGTCTGGGGCCGTGCCCAGAAATCGCCGTTGGTCCGGCTGACATAGATGCCGCCACCGCCGCCGGTCTGCGTCTGGTTATCTCGGAACACGGTGGCCACGACCGTGTTGCCATCCGCGCCGTATTCGACGTCGGTGACGTAGACAGCGGGAAGCGTGTAGATACGAAACCATGCCTCGCCGGCGTCGTAAGTCTTCCACATGCCGCCGAACTGCATCGCGATGATGACGTTGTTGCGATTGTTGGGATTGACGGCGATGGACTGCACGCGTCCGCCGTTCGCGGCATTGGCCGTGACGCTCTCCCCGGCCTCGGGCATCTTCGGCGGGATCTCGCGCAGTGGAGTCGCGATGCAGCCGGACAGGAGAACGACAAGGGCGGCTGCTACGAACGCTGGTGACAAGTAGTACATCGTTCGATCCCCCCGCGCGCAAAAAACCTCGGGTAGTGGACGAGACGTCGCTGGTATTCTATACCGTGCCTGAGGCCAGTGCCATGCGACCAATGATGAACATCTCATGGTACGGTTCAGACATCTATCCATCGAGATATGGCCATGGCCGATGTTGTTGCCAGTGAGGAATTGCGCTCGTTCATGTTGCGGTTGTACTCCGCATGGGAAGCGTGGGATTTTGAAGCTCTCCGAGAGATGCTCTCAACGGGACCGCATCTTCTCGCTATCGGCAGCGATCCTAACGAGTGGTGGATGCGTTCCGATGTCCTCGAAGTCTGGATCCGGCAGACCCGTGAGGCCGGAGGGTTTCACGTCGAACCAGGCAGGATTACGGCGTATTGCACGGGCAACGTCGGGTGGGTGGTGGATGACCCGCTCGTCAGCTTCGTTAATGGCATCGAAAAAATTCGTATGCGCGTTACCGTTGTCCTCGTCGTCGAGCGCGGGCACTGGCGCGTCGCGCACTGGCATAATTCTATCGCGCAGAGGAACGAGGAGGCGCTCGGGCTGTCGCTCACGACAAGCATCGACAAGATCGAGCGCAGTGTCCGCGATGATCGACCGGATGTGCGCAAAGCATCGGCCCCTGACGGCACCGTCACTATCGTGTTCAGCGATATCGAATCATCAACGGTGCTGCTGGAGCGGCTTGGCGACACCGAGTTCCTGCACATGCTCGGTTGGCACGACCGCATCGTGCGAGATACCGCCGAGGAACACCGCGGGTTCGTGGTGAAATCGCAGGGCGACGGCTTTATGCTCGCGTTTCCTTCCGCCTCGTTCGCCTTGCGCGCGAGCCTCGCAATGCGAGATCGAATCGCCGAAGGCTTCGCCGGCCTGCCAGTAAAAATTCGCGCCGGGCTGCATTCCGGTGAAGCGATCAAGCAGGGCGATGATTTCTACGGCAGGACGGTCGTGATCGCTGCGCGCATTAGCTCCCTTGCGCTTGGTGGAGAGGTGCTCGCATCGGATCTCGTCTACGCGCTGGCCCGGAGCCTCGGCACCTTCACGTTTGGCGCTCCGCGGACAGCGACGCTCAAGGGCCTCGACGGCAGTTTCAACCTGCATCCCGTCCTTAAATAAAGCGCGGCGACGGGTGGATTTATCTGCCCATGAAGTGACACATCTCACGACGGGAATGACCGCTTCGGAGCGGGGCGTGTGACTGCTCTGGGTCGTTAGCAGGGGTCATGGCAGGAACGGTCATGCCCGCTGCGCTCGTGACCGGTATCAATTCCGACTTGCCGGGGCAACTTGCGTCAAATCGCCTTGCATGCGCTATCGACGAAGGATGCAACGTCCGCGGACTTGGTATTCCAGCCGGCCACCAGCCGGATAACTCCGCCACCCCGGCGGTAGAACTGAAAGCCTTGCGCCTCGAGGCTCGCAAGCGTGTTTTCCGGAAGCCGAACGAACACTTCGTTTGCCTCGACCGGATACAGAAATTCCGACACCCCAGCGCGCGCAAGTCCATCCGCCAACTCTGCTGCCCGCGCATTCGCCGTGCGTGCCATATCGAGCCACAGGCCGTTGGCGAAATAGGCATCGAATTGGATGCCGAGGAAGCGGTGCTTGGAAAACATCAGGCCTCCGCGTTTCAGCCGGGCGCGAAGGCCCTCGGCAAGCGCCGGGTCGAACACCAGCACCGCCTCGGCGGCCATGGCGCCGTTCTTGGTGGCGCCAAACGACAGCACGTCGATACCGGCGCGCCAACTCATCTCCGCCGGCTGACAGTCGAGATGTACCAGGGCATTGGCGAAACGCGCGCCATCCATGTGCATTCGCAAACCATGGCGCCGGCAGACGGCGGAAATCTCGCCGAGATGTTGGAGGCTATAGACGGTGCCCAGCTCACTGGCCTGGGTGACGCTGACGACGGCGGGCTTGCAAAGCAAGTGCGTCGGATCGAAATTGGCCAGCACGCGATCCAGATCGCCGGGGTCGATCAGGCCGTTGCGACCATCGATGCCGATTATCCTCGCACCATTCGTGTACATCAGCGATGCGCCTGCCTCGTGGTCCTGAAGATGGGCTCCGGAGCGGCAGAAGATTGCCGAGATGGGAGAGGCGACGAGGCTGAGCGCCAAGGCATTGGATCCCGTGCCTGTTGCCATCATCGCCACCGCGAGATCCCGCTCAAAAACCTCGCGAAAGCGTGCTTCCGCGCGCCGGGTATGCGGGTCCTCCCCATAGGGCATGACGGCGCCGTCATTACCGGCAATCAGCGCGTCGAGGATACGCGGATGAATTCCGGTGACATTGTCGCTGCAGAAGTTCATGCGCGTTTCCGCTGATCATTCCTGGTTCAACAACGGTTCGATGATGGTTTTGCCGGTCTTGAACCGGCTGGGCGAAAGTTGGGCGAGAACAGGATCGTCGTTGACGCCTTCCACAACCAAGGCCGCCATCATGCGACCGACCGCCGGAGAGGTCATGAACCCGCGGTAGGAAGATACGGCGACGTAAAGCTTTTCGATCGGTGTCTCTCCAAGGATCGGCTGCATGTCCGGCGTGACGCTCGATACACCACCCCAGGTGCGCAACACCGCGACTTCGGCAACGCCCGGCAGAAGGTCGACGACCTTCGGAGCCGCCCAGCCCAGGAAGCCGGATGTCGATTCGATGGTCGAGCCTTCACGCGCACGTGAAACGACGAAGATGATCGAGCCGCGCGCAAGCTGGTTGACGGACATATGGTGCTCGAGCGCGATCAGGATCGGCTTTACCCGGGGCGTGCAAGGCACGGTGACGATAACCTCCTTCGGCAAGGGCGTCACCGGCAGCTCGACACCCATCGGCGCCAGCAATTGGGGCGCGGCCCAGTCGGTGCAGAGCAGCACCCGGTCGGCTTCGATCGTTCCGTCCTTTATCGATGCGATGAACACGCCGTTCCGCTTCTCGATTCGCTCGACCCGAGTGCCGTAGCGAACATCGACCCCCTCACGGCGACAGGCGATCAGCAGCGCGTCCAGCAAGCGGAAAGGCGATGCACTGCCGTCCTTGGCGCAGTAGGTGCCCCCCACCAGGCGGTTCCGTCCCAGGCTCGGCACCATCTTCATACACGCATCGGCATCGAGCAATTCACTCGGCACCTGATACCGATGCTGGATCGCGATGCTCGCGTTGATCCTGTCCAGCGCATTTTGGCTGTGCGCCAATACCAGGTAGCCATCCTGCTTGAGCTCGATGCCGCGTGGATAGTCGAGCAGCTCCGCGGCATTCTCGAAGAACGCCGTACTCTCCTTGGACAACAGGATGTTGAGGTCGAGACCCCATTGCATCCGGAATCCCGCTCCGTTGCGGCCCGACGCACCGCTGGCGAATTCTCCCTCATCGACGACCATGATGCGCGCACCGGATCGGAGCCCCGCTATCCGCCACGCGCTGGAAAGGCCATAGAAGCCAGCGCCGATGACAAGGACGTCGGTGGTAACCGTGGTCATTGTGGAGCGGCGCGTTGCTGCTGTGCCAATGCGATAAACGGCACGGGTCGCGCCATCGGGCGGGGCGTCATCATTTTTCCTGGCGCCACGCCGGCGTGCAATTCAGCCAGAACCGCGACCGAATGCAGGCACATGCGTCCGCCGCACCAGCCCATGCCGGGCCGCGCATTGCGCTTGATCGCGTTGAGCGAATGGTGACCGCTTTCGAGCGCGGAGCGAAGTTCCGACAGCAGCACGTTTTCGCAGCGGCAGATGACGGTATCGTCGGTCGCGGTGCGCCACAGCGCCACAGGCACCGCCAACGTCTGGCGCACTGCGCGCGCAAAGCGACTGTATCGTTTGCGTGCGGCGATCGCCTCGGTCAGCGCATCCGAGGTCGCCACGGTTCGCGCAGCACTCGCCGCGGTTGCGCCGACAATCGTTCCCTCGCTCTCGGCAACCAGCGCTCCGCGCAGGCCCGCCGTGTCGCCCGCTGCGAACAGCCAAGGCAGCGACGTGCGACCTTCGTCATCGGTCTCGGGCAGCCAGAATCCACCATCCGGATCGTGCCGAATCCGGGCGCCCGCCATCGCGGCCAGCTCACTATTCGCAATGAAGCCATAGTTGATGGCCAGCAGATCGCACGCAATTTCTCGCATGGTCCCAGGCACCACGTGCCCTTGCTCGTTGACGCGCGCCAACTGCACCGTTTCGAGGCGCTCCTTGCCGAGTGCCCGAACGGGAACGTATCCGGTCAGGCGCGGAACGCCGGCGTGGAGGAGCGAGCGTCCATAGCGCACGCCCTCGCGCATGATGTCGCGGCCGTGCCACACGCCGCTCGGGGATCGCAGAATCGCCAGGGGTGAACGCAGACTCGCCAGCGCTGCGACCTTGGTTCCAGCGCGCGTCAGTTGTGAGGCCACGACGATGGGCAGCGGTCCGCATCCTGCCACTACCGCGATGCGCCCCGGAGCAGTGCGCTGCGCCTTGAGGATCGCCTGCGCCCCGCCGGCAAACATCACGCCGGGCAGGGTCCAACCCGGAAACGGAATGGCGCGCTCTCGCATGCCTGTCGCGAGAACGACGGCATCGGGCCTCAAGACTTCGGTGCGATCTTCAACCTGCACGTGGATCTCGCCGTTGCCGAAGGCAGCGTACGCGATCGCGTTGGCGCGATAGTCAATCGCGTGAAGGACCTCATCGAAGCGTCGCAACAGCCGTTTCTTGCGCGCGAGTTCGGTTGGCTCGGCGAATTCGGTTCCCGGCAGCCGCGGATCGGCCTGGCGATAGATTTGGCCGCCCGGTCTTGCCGATTCATCCAGGACGGTAACTTCGCAGCCGCGCGCGGCCGCTTCGATGGCAGCGGCCATGCCGGCGGGTCCCGCACCGACGACGACTACGGATCGGCGCATGGGTTGAGACCGTGTTGACGACGGACGATCATGCCGGGCCGCGCTTCGGTAACGCATGCGCGCGTGTCGGGTACTCCGTCGATACTGCACCGGCATTCCCAGCAAACGCCGATACCGCAGACCGCTCCTTTGGGGTTGCCGGCCTCATCGATGCGCAGGCACCGCTCACCGGCATCGAGCAAAGCAGCAGCCACGCTTTGCCCCTGATGGGCCGCTACAGGCTTCCCTTCAAAACTAAACTCAAATTGGGTCGGCATGTTCAACCTGGGCGCGATCGCGGACACGATTCAGCGCGGGGTATTTTCTTGGACGGATAGAGTGTTCTTGACACCAATATCGACCGCATGAGAAGCTTTTGTCAAGGAAGGAAGATGTTTTCCAGGCGCCCGCCACCTCACAGAACTTCCTAAAATCAGCATCTCGGCAGTCGTATCCGACTGCGCTTTCGCATCACATCGCAGGGAGGCTAACCGTGTTCACGCGATCCATTCTGGCGTTGGCAGTCGTTTTGGGCATGAGCTCATCGGCGCTCGCGGCTGACGCGACACCGGCTTGGAACGAGATCATGGCTCAGAAGAAGCTTACGGCTTGCGTCGTTCCGTCCTACCAGCCTTACTCGGCGAAAGACGCAGCCGGGAACTGGAGCGGCTTCGCGGTCGAGATGGCAAAGGACGTCGCGACGAGCCTGCACGTCGATCTCCAGTTCGTCGAGACCAGCTTCAAGACCGTCGTGCTCGACCTTCAAAGTGGAAAGTGCCAGGTGTTCTTCGGCTTCAACGCCACGCCGGAACGCGCGCTCGCGATCGATTTCGCCGGACCGTTGTACACGTTGGGTTTCGGCGCGCTCGACCGGCCTGGATTCGTGCCGAAGGGCGACCACTGGGCAGATCTCAATGACCCGTCGATCCGAGTCTGCTACGCCGTCGGCAACAGCTCCGAGCAACAGATCAAGCGGTTTGCCCCGAAATCGACCCAGGTGGCGTTGCCGAAGTCGGACGATTGCGCGCTCGCCATCATGTCGGGCCGGGCCGATCGATATATCGACGGTATCATGGGCACCATGGGCGCGCGCGCGAAGAACTCGAAGCTCGGAGCCCTCCACCTGATGACGCCGAACTACGCGCTGCCATCCTATGCCGGCGTTCGCCTGGATGACGGCCGGTTCCAGAAGTTCCTGCAGCGGTGGGTCGAGTACAACCGCGGCAACGGAAACATCAATTTCTGGCTGACATCGTCGATGGAAAGCATCGGTATCAAGCCGGAATCTATCCCTCCGGAAGTGACGTTCTAGCTGCTGAAACAGCGTCCGCGAATCCTTTGACCGCCGGGCCTGCACCCATGGCGGTCCACGCGTTCACTTGCCAGCGACGGCCGTCAGCACCCGAAGCGGCCGAGAAGGCCACGACAGACAGATAGCGCACCGGCGTGCGTAACAGCTTCGCCGGCCCGTGCGGAACGTCCGCTTACACCCTTAAGAAGCGCAGCCTGAAAGAGTTCCGGGTTACAGGCCGGCGATGACCGGCCACCGCGGGGAATTCACTTACGAAGCGCGGAATTCTGTCTCAACAAACCGAGCCAGCTCTCCGTGCCGGTCCATGGGTGCCGAGTAACTCCTGTTAAGCGAGGCCGACATGTCGGGCTATGAGTGGGATTTTCGAGCTGCCTTCCTGCATCCTGAGCTGTGGGTGCAAGCCCTGTCGGTCACCCTTGGGTATGCCGTCGCGACAACCGTGCTTGGGCTCCTGCTCGGAGTGATTTGCGGCATGATGCTGTTGAGCAGATACTGGATTTTCCGCGCTCCCGTAAGCGCGTTCGTGCAAATTTTCCGCTGCACGCCGCTGCTGATCCAGATCATTTGGTTCTATTACGCACTGCCGGTCGCCGTCAATCTCACCATTCCCGCCTGGCTTGCCGCCGGGATGGGACTGACTTTCTACATGGCGGCATTCTCGGCCGAGATCTTTCGAGCGGGCATCATGTCCATCGACCGTGGCCAGTGGCACGCCGCCCGGGCCATCGGGATGATGTCCTGGCAGGTCATGCACCGCGTCGTGCTGCCACAGGCGACGCGGCGGATGATGCCGCCCTTCGTCAATCAGTCCGTTCTGCAGTTGAAGAACACCTCGCTGCTCTCGATCATCGCGGTGCCGGACCTGATGTATACCGCGCAGGTGTTCGTGTCCGATACGTTCCGGCCGCTGGAGATATACACCACGCTAGGCATCATCTACCTCGTCATCCTCTATCCGATGCAGAAGTTGGCGAAAATGCTGGAGCGGCGCGATGACATCTGACAGGAACCCCACGGCCGGGGGCAGGCCAATGGTGGAGATCGAAAACCTGCACAAATGCTATGGCAAGCTCGAGGCCGTGAAAGGTGCGTCACTGAAAGTCGACCGAGGCGAGGCCCATTTCATCATCGGCCCCAGCGGGTGCGGCAAATCCACGCTCCTTCGCTGCATCAACCTGCTGGAAGAGCCGACGCGCGGCACGGTGCGCGTCGGTGATATCACCATGCGGTTTGGTGAAGGCGCCAAGCCGATGTCGGCGCGAGAACAGGCGCGATATCGCGCTCGTGTTGGCATGGTCTTCCAGCAATTCCATCTGTTTCCCCACATGACCGCACTGGAGAATGTGATGGAGGGTCCACGGACGGTCAAGCATTTGCCGCCAGCCGAAGTCCTGGAGATCGGCGAAGGGTTGCTGGCAAAGGTGGGATTGGCCGAGAAGCGCGACGTCTATCCCAAGCACCTGTCCGGCGGCCAGGCGCAGCGTGTCGCCATCGCCCGCGCGCTGGCGATGGCGCCGGAAGTAGTGCTCTTCGACGAGGCCACGTCGGCACTGGACCCCGAGCTCGTCGGCGAGGTACTGGCGGTTATTCGCAAGCTCACGGAGGAGGGCATGACGATGGTCGTGGTAACGCACGAGATGGAGTTCGCGCGCGAGGTTGCCACCGACGTCACGTTCATGGACGCCGGCGTCGTCGTCGAACAAGGACCGACCGCACGCATGCTCAGCCACGTTACCAGCCCGCGGCTCGAGCAGTTCTTGCGGCGCTATCGTCGTTAGAGGCGCGACCGAACAAAGGAAAGTATCCTATGATCCCGCCGAAAGATGAAGTCACGGTTTGCTTCGCGCACGTCGCATACAACTTGCAAACGCGTTTTGCGGAGCGAGAGACGGGCATCCGCTCTTTGCAGGTCTGGAACCGCGACGAGCTGGCTGCAAGGGTGGGCGAGGCCGACGTGCTGGTGATCTCGGGCCTATGGCGGAACGACCTGGTCGAGAAGGCGACCAGGCTGCGCTTCATCCAGTCGATCGGTGCCGGAACCGACCAGTTTGGGCGCGACCTGCTGTCGGCGAGAGGAATCCGGCTGGCGAGCGCCAGCGGCGTCAACTTGAAGGCGGTTTCCGAGCACGCGATGGCGCTGATTCTGGCGCTTACGCGACGACTTCCCGAAGCCCGCGACAACCAGACCAAGCACCACTGGCGCGGAATGATCGGCGATTTGACACGCCGCGAAGACGAGCTTGGTGGCAAGACGCTCGTCATCATAGGTCTGGGCAGTATCGGCGGGCGGCTGGCGCGTTTGGCGAAGGCCTTCGACATGCACGTGATCGGCGTGCGGCGCAATCCGGCCGCCGGAAAAGATGCGGCCGACAGCGTCCACGCCATTTCTGATCTGAATTCGCTGTTGCCGCAAGCCGACATCGTCGCGCTGACCTGCCCGCTGACGAAGGAGACGGAAAACCTGATCGATGCAGACGCCCTGGGCCGGATGAAGAAATCCGCCTTCCTGATCAACACCGCACGCGGCAAGATAGTCAACGAGGCGGCGCTGATCGCGACGATGCGAGCCGGTGGCATTGCCGGCGCCGCCATCGATGTTACGGCGGAGGAGCCATTGCCGGCTGAGTCGCCTCTGTGGGACCTGCCCAATATCTTCATCACGCCGCACACCGCGGGCGAGACACGGCGCTATGAGGACAATGTGCTGGATATCCTCGAAGAAAACCTCCAGCGCCTGTGGCGGGGCGAAGCCAGGCTGCGCAATCAGATTGTCTGAGACGGAATTTGCGGCGGCGCGTCCGCACGCAGGATGGTACGGAAGCGATGCGAACGGCGCAGTCGTCAGCGCATCGCATCGGGCCCATCGCGACGGGTTCCCGCCACCGCGGGCCAGAGCGCCAGCAGGCCAGCCGCGACCACAAACAAGCTCTCCGGTGCATGCATCGCCCACAGGGTAGCGGCCGTGATCACGCACCAAAGTACCGGAATGACCAGCAGCAGCCATCGGATGCGCCCGCGGACCAGCGCGAGCACCGCCACGCTCGCGATCGCCGTCGGATCTGCCGCCACGCCGAATATCTCGGCGGTCGTCCACGGACGCCCCGTGAGCGGCGCCAATATTGGATACCCGAGGATCGAAATTGCAACAATCGAAGTTGCGATCCAAAGTCTGCGACCTCTTGCGAGCCGCAAGACGAGTTGGCTGGTGAGAACGCCGACAACTACGAGCAGCAACGCCTCACATGCGAACGCAAGTGCGAACCACGTCGCCGCCCAATTGATCTGGGCGTAGCGCTGGTAATGCAATGCCAGAGCGATCCACAGCCAGCAGGCGGCCAGCAGGGCGGCGATGATGCGTTCGTGGTGGCCACGCTTCCCAATCAGCAATGCGACGATCGCGAGGCCGAGCGCCATGCCTGCGAGCTGCGCCGGCCAGATCGCAAGGTTGTACCGCTCGATCATGCGGTAGTAAGTCGACGGCGAGAACAGCAGAAAACTCGTAAGCCTGTACGTCCACCACTCGGACATCAGGACCGCTCCACCGCCGCGATCATGCGCAGGCGCAACGCCTCGTCGGGCAGGCGGCCGTACGCCGCATTCATGTTCTCCCGTACGTGGGCCACGCTGGTTGTCGCCGGGATCGCGCAGGTGACGGCGGGGTGCGAGACGATGAACTTCAACACGAACTGCGCCCAGCTCGTGCAGTCGATGTCCGCCGCCCAGGGAGGGAGCGGTTGTCGCGCCAGCGCGCGGAGCAGCGCGCCCTGGCGGAATGGCCGGTTCACTATCACCGCGATGCCGCGATCGCGCGCGAGCGGCAGGATGCGCTGCTCGACTTCGCGGTCCACCGGGTTGTAGGTGACTTGCACGAAATCGATTGCCTGGCTCCGCATCAGCTGCTCCATGTCGCGATGGCGGCGCCCTTCCGATGTCGTGATTCCGACGTAACGGACCTGTCCAGCCCTCTTCATCGCGAACAGCGTCGGCAAATGCTCCTGCCAATTGAGCAGGTTGTGGACCTGCAAGAGATCGAATCGGCCCACCTGCCATTTCCGGCGCGATTGCTCGATCTGATCGCGTCCCTGTGCGCCGGCCGAGGTCCAGACCTTGTCCGCGGAGAAGATGCGTCCGGTCAGTGCGGCCTTGTGCAGGCCGTAGCCGATGACGTCCTGCGACGAGGCATACATAGGCGACGAGTCGATCATGCGGCCGCCCGACTCGACGAAATTTCGCATGACGTCCGTGCAGGCGTCCCGAGCAACGGGATCGTCGCCGACGTTGAATGTGATCCAGCTGCCAAGGCCGACGACCGGCAGCGCCTCGCCGGTGGACGGGATCGGGTGAGTCAGGATTGCACGCTGCTGGGCTAGTGCAGTCGCGGGCCGGAGCACGGCGTAAGCGCCAGCCGCAGCAAGCATGCGTAACACGCGCCGTCGATTCCACATCGCAGGCCCGGCTCCCATAGCGCTGATCTTACTTCGACATGAAGAAAGGCTACGACGCGCCTTTTTTCCCGGCGCCCGCGCTGCTCTTCTTCGCGTCTTGCCTGCCAAGCTCCTCCTTGGTCAGCTTGACCTTTTTCACTTTTTCCGTCTTGATCTTTTCTTTCTTCACTTTTTCTTTCTTCACCTTTTCCTTCTTTACGATCGGCCCCGCCAATGCGAGCTTCGCCGCCCGTTTGGCCTGCTTGGCTGCGACATCGAGAAGTTTCCTGGTTTTCTGGTGCTGCCGTCTGGCTTTCAGCATCGACGCGTGACTCATCTTGACCTCCGATGGATAAAGATTGAATTCGACATTAGTTTGATCCGATCTTGCGTTCATGGCTAACTGACCGGCTCAAGCCCCGGAACTGGCCCATGCGCGGGCCCCGCCCTAGAGATTGCCGAGGCAGACTGAGGTCTGAATTACAGCCGCCAAGATACAATCTGCTGGTGTCTGTCGGAGTAGGGCGCCAGTCGGCCAGAAGCGGTCCATCACGGTTCGTTCGGACAGATGAGAATCGACGCCCAAGTCTGACGGGTGTGCATGTGACAATGGACCGGATGCGGTTCACGAATGTCTCCGAGGTGTTTTGGCAGGGTCATGACCGGTCGGCCTGTCAGGTCGACAGGCGCGCAGGACCTGGTGCCTTCCTGCCCCGCGCCAGCAGCAGCGCCCGAGCAGAGACGGCGGAGCACGCTTGATCTCCACAGGTTTCAGCGACGCGCCGACAGCCAACGCAAGCCTTGAGCGCAGGCGACTGACGTTTGCGCTGCTGCTCTCGCTGCTGATCCACACGTTGCTGTTGAGCCTGCTCTTCGGGGGCCAGGGTTGGCTTCCGGGCTTCGGCTTTCCCTGGCAGGACCGACGGATCGAGGTGCCCGATCTGCGCGTCGTAGTCGTTCCTGCGCAGGTCACAGCCGCGCAGCCGGCCGTCACGCCGGTCGCGGAGCCGTCGCAGCAGGCATCGGTCGAGCAGCCGGTTGCCAGTGGGCCGGCGCCAACGCCATCCGTGTCCCGTGCGCCGACCCCGCGGCGGACTGCAGCAGCGATCGCGCCGGAGGCCAATCCGAGGGCAGAGGTCAATTCAAGAACAGACGCCGCGACCGGTGCGGCCCCTGCGCAAACGCCTTTGCGCGCCGATCGGCCCGGTGACACGGCGCCCCCGCCGACCCCGACCCCGGCGCCGGCCGTGGTCGCCTTGCCGCGGACCGACGAGGCCACAGAGGTCGTGCCAGCCGCTCCAGCGATATCAACGCCCGTCATCACGGCAGCGCCAAGCGTCTCGATTCCGGAGGCGCCGATGCCGTCGCTTCGCGATGCTGGAGATGCAGCGTGGGCCCGAATCGACCAAAAGGCGGAGCAGCGAGTCGTTGAACTGCTGAAGCTCGAACCGTCCAAGCAAGAGGAGCAACGACAGGCGGAGCGGATGGAGGCGGCGCGGCAGGACGCCGACCGTCAGGAAGCGGCACGGGCCGAGAACGCGCGGTTGGAGGCCGAACGTCAAGAGGCCGCACGGCAGGTGGCAAAGCAAGCGGCGGCGCAACAAGAGGAGGCACGGCAGGAGGCCGCGCGTGCCGAGGCCGCAAAGGTCGAAGCCGCAAAGGTCGAAGCCGCAAAGGTCGAGGCCGCAAAGGTCGAGGCCGCAAGGTCGAGGCCGCAAAGGTCGAAGCCGCAAAGGTCGAAGCCGCAAGGTGAAGCCGCAAGCGAAGGAGGTCGAAGCCGCAAGCAGGCGAAGCCGCAGAGCCGAAGCCGCAAGGCCGAAGCCGCAAGAGCCGAGGCCGCAAGAGCCGAAGCCGCAAGAGCCGAAGCCGCAAGAGCCGAAGCCGCGAGAGCCGAAGCCGCAAGAGCCGAAGCCGCAAGAGCCGAAGCCGCAAAAGGCGAAGCCGCAAGAGCCGAAGCCGCAAAAGCCGAAGCCGCAGAGTCGAAGCCGCGCGAGAGGCGGCCGAAAGACTGGAAGCGGTGCGACGGGCGATAGGACGACAGCTGGACGAGGAGGCTGCCCGGCGTGAAGCTGCAGCGCGACAGTCACCCTCATCGAGCAGCGCGCGTCGATACAGGCTCTTCGGTCGCAGTGATCCCAACTCGGAACTCATCCTGTACGCGGAAGCCTGGGCCCGGAAGATCCAGCTGAACATGACGTTCGACATGGTCCGCGAAGCGGCGAAGGAGCGTCACGCCGATCCCCTCGTGACGGTGGCCATTCGTAGCGACGGCTCGGTGGAGTCGGTGACCTTCGTTCAATCCAGCGGCGTGGTGGCCATCGACGATGCGATACGACGCATCGTGTACAGCCAGGCGCCCTACCAGGTGTTCCCGCCGGGCCTGGCCAGCGAGTACGACGTGATCGAGATCCGCCGAACCTGGTACTTCGACATGGCGATCCGGCTGTACTGATGTGACAGTGACAGGCGTCCGATAAACAGCGTTATTGTCCAAAAGTTCTGGTTGCCTTTTTTAGATAAGCAATCATTTCTGCGCCCTCGCGCTGAGTGAGGCGTTCGTGGCGCGCCATCACAGCAAGTACCGCAACCAGCGTCGCCGTGCGATCGATCAACGGAAAGGCGGCTGCGCTCACTCCCGGCATCAGGTGACCCTCATTGAAGGCATAACCTTGTTTGCCGACCTGCATGATCAGGCGATCGATGGCAGCGAAGTCACGTGCAAACAGGTTCGACTTGTCTTCGGCGTTAAGTGCCGTTCTGATCAATGGCTCCGTGAAATGTCGCGGGAGGAATGCGGCAAATGCCAGCCCGCTCGCAGTTTGGAGTATGGGCAGAACGGCTCCAACTCGCATCGTCATGATGATCGGCTGACTGCTCTCCGCGATGTGCACAATCGTCGGTCCCTGCGTGCCCCACACCGAAAGGACCATCGTCTCGTCGAGGCGATCGCGTAGTTCGTGCTGGAGCGCCATCGCATCCTGCAGCGGCTGATATGAATTCAGCGCAGCGAGTCCAAGTCGCATGGCGAGTGGGCCAAGTGCATAGAGGCGCGTATCAGGATCCTGGCGCGCCAAACCGCTTGCCACAAAACTGGCGAGGTAGCGGTGGACTGGTCTTATCGGCTTTCAGCGCGGCGACCGCCCTATTGAGCATGGCCCTCGTCTCTAGTTCCGTGCCGAACGACGCGCCGGCCGAAAGCGTTGCGGCCGCGGTCTATACCGCGCCGATCATCTACCCTTGAGGGCCCTGCGCTCGCTCCGGGCACGGCCGGGCACGGCCGCGAACAGCTCGCGGGTATACGCATGTCGCGGCGCCGCGAAGACCTCGGCAGTGAGTCCATATTCGACGATCTCGCCTTGACGCATGACCGCGATGGAGTCGCACACCTGCGCCGCCACGCGCAGATCGTGCGTGATGAAGAGCACTGTCAGGCCGAGGCGTTCGCGAATATCGGCGAGCAAACGCAGGACCTGTGCCTGGACCGATACGTCGAGCGCGGATACCGGCTCGTCGGCGATGAGTACTTCCGGATCGAGCGCGAGTGCGCGCGCGAGTCCGATGCGCTGCCGCTCTCCCCCGGAGAATTCGTGCGGATAGCGTGCCGCCGCGCGCCGGTCGAGGCCGACCAGCTCGAGCAGCTCCAGCGCGCGCTCCCATGCCGCCGCGGGTGGGGTGCCGTGCACGATCGGTCCCTCGGCGATGAGTTTCCCCACGGTGCGCCGGGGATCCAGCGAAGCGTAAGGATCCTGAAACACCATTTGTATGCGCTTGCGCGCCTCTCGCAGCGCGCGGTGAGTCAGCCGTCCGAAGTCGGTATCGCCGACGCGGATCTCGCCGGCGTCCGCCGCGACGAGACGAGCCACGCACCGCGCGACGGTGGACTTGCCCGAGCCCGATTCGCCGACGATGCCGAGCGTCTCGCCGCGGCGAATTTCGAAGGCCACGCCCTTGGCGGCATGAACGACATGCGGCGGAGCCGCCAAAGAGAAGTCCACCGGAGCGATACGTCTTTTCGAGCCCCGAGACGCGCATCGCGACGGCGCGCCTGCGCAAATCCCTTGCGCGGGGACGCGGGCGTGAGATCGGGGACGGCCGCAAGCAGCGTGCGGGTGTACGGCTCGTGCGGGGCGTCGAGGACCCTCTCGGCCGGACCGTGCTCGACGAGCCTGCCCCGCTGCATGACGGCGATACGGTCGGCGATCTCGGCGACCACGCCGAAGTCGTGCGTGATGAACAGCACGGCCATGTGCCGCGTGCTCTGGATCTCGCGGATCAGCGCCAGAATCTGCGCCTGTGTCGTAACGTCGAGCGCGGTGGTCGGCTCGTCGGCGATCAGGATGTCGGGCTCGAGCGTCAGCGCCATCGCGATCATCGCGCGCTGGCGCTGTCCACCGGAGATCTGGTGCGGATAGGCGTTGTACATGCGCACCGGTTCGGGAAGGTGCACGGCAGATAGCATGTCGAGCACACGCCGGCGCCTCGCCTCGCGTGCCGCCGGCTGATGGATCTCGATCACCTCCTCGATCTGCCGGCCGATCGTGAGCACCGGGTTCAGCGCCGTCATCGGCTCCTGGAAGATCATCGCGATGCGGCTGCCGCGCAGGGCGCGCAGGTGCTCGGGCGCCGCTTTGAGCAGGTCCTCGCCGCCGTAGAGAATCCGCCCTGCGCTCGGTCTCACGTGGCGGGATGGGAAAAGGCCGAGGATCGATCGCGCCATCAGCGACTTGCCCGATCCCGACTCCCCAACGACGCAGAGAATTTCGTCGTGCTGGAGTTCGAGCGTCACGTCTTCGACGGCATGGGGACGGTCAGCCCACGGCGGAAGATCGACTGTCAGCCGCTCGATCGCGAGAACCGTTCCTTTGCCGCTCACGCGGTGCGCAGCCGCGGGTTGAGGGCGTCGTTGAGTCCCTCGCCGACCAGGTTGATGGCCATGACCGTGACCAGGATCGCGATGCCCGGAATCGTGCAGACCCACCATGCGCGTGCGCAGAGCGGTGCGGCCCTCGCCGATGATGTACCCCCAGCTCATCGCGTTCGGATCCGACAGCCCGAGAAACGACAGCCCCGATTCGATGAGGATCGCGGTCGCGATCATCAGCGAGCCGGTGACGATGATCGCGGAGAGCGTGTTCGGCAGGATATGCAGGAGGATGATCCGCGCGTCGTTCATTCCCATCGAGACGCAGGCGAGCACGAACTCGCGGCTGCGCATGGCGAGAAACTCGCCGCGCACCAGGCGCGCCATCGGCGGCCAGGACACCACGGCGATGGCGAGGATGACGTTGGCGATCGATGGAGTGAGGACCGCCACCAGCAGGATGGCGAACAGAAAGAACGGAATGGTCTGGAACATCTCGGTGAAGCGCATCAGCAGCGCGTCGATCCGTCCTCCGTAGTAGCCCGGCGAGCCCGCCGATCGTGGCGCCGACAAATACCGCTATCGCGGTGGCGAGCAGGCCGATGAGCAGCGACGTGCGCGCGCCGTGCACGACTTCGGCCGTGAGATCCCGGCCGAGCTGGTCGGTGCCGAACAGGTAGTCGGCCGAGCGGTGGTTGAAACGGCTTACCGACCAGGGCGAACGGGCTGCCTGGATAGAGCACGGGCGCCAGCAGGGCGATCGCGACGACGGCGACGAGAATCGCAAGGCCCGCCACGGCGGGGCGATTGCGGGCGAAGCGGCGGGCGAGCTCGCGCACGGCGCTTTAGCGCAGTTCGATGCGTGGGTCGAGCAACGAATACAACAGATCGACCGCGAGGTTGACCACGACGACCAGGCACCCGGAGATGAAGAAGATGCCGAGCAGCAGGTTGATATCGCGCGCGAACAGCGATTCGTAGGCCAGAAAGCCCAATCCCGGCCAGGCGAAGACGGTCTCGACGACGACCGCACCCCCGAGCAGCGCGCCGACCTGCACGCCGGCCATGGTAACGACCGGCAACGCGGCATTGCGCAACACGTGCCGACGCGCGATCTGCCGTTCGGTAAGGCCCTTGGCGCGCGCCGTGGTCACGTAGTCCATCGCGTACTGGTCCAGCACCGACGCACGCATCAGGCGTGCGTAGAGCGCGAGATAGAACAGCGTGAGCGTGACCGCAGGCAGCACCAGGTGATGCGCAATGTCGACCACGCGCGGCCAGCCCTCCTTGAACGCAGCCACCTCTTCCATTCCGCTCGTGGGAAACCACCCGAGCTTGATCGAGAAAAGCACGATCAGCATGAGGCCCGCCCAGAAGACCGGCGTGGCATAGGCGAGCACGGCCAGCAGCGAGATGACGTTGTCGCGCCACCGATTGAGATTGCGCGCGGCGATCGCGCCGAGCAGCACGCCCAGGCCGACCGACAGCACCAGGACCGTCAGCATCAGGAGCAGCGTCGGTCCGAGCCGGCTCACGATCAGCTCTGAAACGCTCATCCCGTGGCGGAACGAGTAGCCGAGGTCGAGGGTGAGGACCTGCTTGAGATAGACGAGGAGCTGGACGTACAGCGGCTGATCCAGGCCGAACTTGTGGCGCAGCTGCGCCATGTATTCCGGCGTCGCGGAACCCGCTTCGCCGGCGAGCACGTCCGCCGCGTCGCCCGGCGCGAGGTGCACCAGAGCGAAGTTCAGGACGACGATGGTGAGGATCGTCGGTATCGCGAGCGCCAGCCGGCGCACGACATACCGCAATCCCTTCGTTGTCACCCGCGCGCGCCCCGTTCCTCGTTGGCTACTTGGCGAGCCAGGCCTGGTCGAACGACGCGTACAGTCCGAGCGGGCTGACCAGCCAGTCCTGCAGCTTCTTGTTGTAGACGGTGGTGAAGTCGAGCTCGAGCACGTAGACGAGCGGGCTCGCCTCGACGACCTTCTTCTGGAACTCGTGGTAGAACGCCGCGCGCTTCTTCGGGTCGGTCTCGACCGTCGCCTCGTCCATCAGCTTGTCGGTTTCGGGCGAGCTCCAGCGCGATTCGTTGACGAACACGGTGCCGGGCTTGATCGACTTCGAGTGGTAGAGCCGGTGCACGCCGATCACCGGATCGGCCAGGGTCTGGATCCAGTTGCTGGTCAGCTCGAAGTCGTAGTTGGTGTAGACGCGGCGCAGCCAGGTCGGCACGTCCTCGTAGCGCAGGCTGACCTTGATCCCGAGCTTGCCGAGCTGCTGCTGCACGTACTCGCCGAAACGCCGCCACTCCTCGCCGTAGGGCGTGATGTCGTGCACGATTTCGAAGCGCGTGCCGTCCGCACCCCTCTTGTACCCGGCTTCGTCGAGCAGCTTGTTCGCCATCTCCACGCCGTTCGCTTCGTTGTAGTTGCGCACGTCCGCCGTGAAGATGCCGGTCGCCTTGAAGTTGGAGCTGATCGGTCCCGTCGCCGGCTTCCCGAATCCGAACCAGATGTTGTCGATGACGAACTTGCGGTCGATGGCATAGGCGACCGCCTGGCGCACCTTGACGTTGTCGAAGGGCTTCTTCTGCGTATTGAAGTCGAGCTCGACGATGGGCGACTGCATCTCGTAGCCCTTGGTGGTGACCGCGATGTGCGGCAGCCCCTGCAAGCGCTTGACGTCGAGCGGCAGGACGGCGCTGAAGCCGGCAATCTGCGCTTCCTGCGTCTCGAGCGTTGCCGCGCGGGTGCTGCCATCGGCGACGAAGCGGGCGACGATGCGGTCGAGGTAAGGGCGGCCCTTCTTCCAATAGTCCGGATTGCGATCGAACCGCATGTACTGGCCCTTCTGCCATTCGACGAACTTGTAGGGCCCGGTGCCGATCGGTTTGTTCGCGTTCGGATGGTTGTTGATATCGCCGGTGCCGAAGATATGCTTTGGCAGCATCGGCGACTCGTAGCCAGACAGCGCCATCAGCATGTAAGGCGCCGGTTCGGAGAGCTTGAACACGGCCGTATACGGATCAGGCGTCTCGATCGCCTCAACCGCGCGGAACGTGTTGATGCCGCGCGGATGTATCTTCTTCAGCACGTCGAGCACGGTGAACTTGACATCCGCGCTCGTGAAGGGCTGGCCGTCGTGGAACTTCACCCCTTCCTGCAGCTTGAAAGTGATTGTCTTGCCGTCGGGGCTCACCGTCCACGACTGCGCCAGCCCAGGTATCGGCCGCAGATTGAAGTCATATTCGAGCAGGCCTTCGTACACTTTGGTGGCGACTTGCCCGATCGGTCCGGCCGTGCTCTGATAAGAGGCCAGCGTCGGCGGTTCCGGCTGTACGACCATGACAAGCGTGCCGCCACGCTGCGGCGTCGCTTGTTGGGCATGGCTGACTGCAGGCACGACGATGCTGATGAGCGCAAGTCCATAAGCGAGGCCGCGTACTGCGGAAATTAGCCCAGTCATCACTCCTCCCAGGTCGGCGAGCGCACTTGGTCCATCCGAGAGCGCCCCAGGGATAATAGTACAGACTGGTTGCGGGGCAAAGTGCTCCAGAGGTTTATCGGCGAGGTCACTTCGAGTCGATAAATCGCGATGCGCGCGAATCATTGCCCAAGGACGAACAAGGGCTGATTGACAAAGTAAAAATCGTGGCAGAAAAACGCCGCCATCTTCCTCCCGGCGGGCAGTTGAAGGAGGACTACGTCAATAAGAAGTAGTTTGGTGGTTCGCCTGGACCGATTCATGTCGCACCTGCGCCTCGCGCTTGGCCTCTTGTGCGTTCTCACCGCAGCCCTTGGCGGTGCACTGCAAGCCGCGCCCGCTGACGAGGTGCCGCCAGCGGCCTCGTTCGTGTACGTCGCGAATAACCGCGCGGGGACCGTCAGCGTATTTCACATCGACGCGGCGACCGGCGCACTTGCGCCGCTTGCTGCGGCGGCCATAGCGACCGACAAGAATCCCTACGCTGTCACAGCAGACCCTGCCGGACGCTGGCTCTACGTTGCACACGGCGATGCGAGCAGCATCATGACGTTCCGCATAGATGCGATTGGCGGAGAGCTAAAGCCCGCGTCGATCTCACTTACCGCGACCGGCGATTATCCGGTTTCTGCCGCAACCGACCCGGCCGGACGATTCCTCTACGTATCGACCATGGTGGCCGATGCCATCGCGGTCTATGCAATCGATCCCACCAATGGCGCCCTTACCCCGGTGGTCGGGTCGCCGTTTTCCGCCGGCAACCGTCCCTCCGGCAACGCGATCCATCCTAACGGTCGCTTCCTCTACGTCACCAACCTGACGACTCGCAGCGTCGTCGCTTTCGAGATCGATCGCGTCACGGGTGCACTGAAGCCGCTTCCCGCGTCTCCGTTTCCTGCCGGAACCAATCCGCGGGCGATCGCCGTCGAGCCGGGTGGGCGTTACGCCTACGTCGTCAATGCCGCCTCAAATGATGTCTCGAGCTACAGTATCGACCCGAACATCGGGACGCTCGCCTTGGCCCCAGGTGGACCGGTTCCCACCGGCAAGAATCCTCGCGCCATCGCGATCGCCCCGAATGGACGTTACCTCTACGTCGCCAGCTACGACAGCGACTCTATCTGGGCTTATGCGATTGACCGTGGCAGTGGTGCGTTGCGGCCACTACCTGGACAACCGTTTGCGACGGGTAAGAATCCGCGCGGGCTTGCCATTGAGAGACAGGGATCGTTCCTTTACTGCACGAACTACGGTTCGAATAGCGTGTCGGCCTACCGCATCGATCCGGCCACGGGGGCACTCAACGCGATTTCCGGATCGCCCTACAGTACGGGTGATGGACCTTTTGCCATCGCGGTCTTCTGAAAGCTCTTATCGGGCGCCGCGCCCGGTCGGAGTCAGCGACCATAAGGAGCCTGCGACGCGCGCGCGCTTCAGTGCTTCCAGAACTCGCGTGAGGCGATGCGCGCACCCTCGGCCATCGCGGCCATCTTCGCCCACACGACGTCGGGATCGACCGCGGCCTGTCCGACCCATGTACCGAAGCCGCAGTCGCTTCCGGCGATCACATTTTCCCTGCCGACGAGCTTCGCGTAACGGCCGATGCGTTGCGCGACGAGCTCAGGATGCTCGATGAAGTTCGATTTCGATTCGATCACGCCGGGAATGAGCAGCTTGCCGTCGGGCAGCTTGACGTGTCTCGAACAGCTTCCATTCGTGCGCGTGACGCGGGTTGGCGGCCTCGATCGCGATGGCGCTCGGCCGCGCACGGAACACGATGTCGATCACGTCGGCCAAGGGTACGTCGCAGTGATGCGGCCCTTCGTAGTTGCCCCAGCAGAGGTGCATGCGCAGCTGCTCGGGAGGAATATTCGCGACAGCATGGTCGAGGGCCTCGACGTGGAGCTGCGCCTTCTTGCGCCACTCCGCCAGACTCAGGTCGGCATGCTGAATGTGCCGTCCCATCCCGAGATCAGGGCAGTCGATCTGCAGGATGATGCCGGCCCTGGCGATCGTCTCGTACTCCTGCCTCATGGCCTCCGCGATCGCGAACAGGTACGCTTCCTCGGTCGGGTAGTGCTCGTTGCGAAAAAACAGCGACACCACTCCGGGCGACGCCGCCGTCATGAACGCTTCCTGTCGCTTCAACGTTGGCAAACGCGGCCTTCAGATGGTCGACATCGGCCTGCGCCGCCTGCGGATTACGCACGCCGATCGCCGCGTTGCACGCGGGCGTCTTCCGGCGTGAACGCCCCGGATCGCCGAAGACGCGCTTGGCGAGATTGGGGAAGTCGGCCAGATCCTGATACACGAACGTGTTGCCGGTGCCGCCGAATCCGCTCAATCGATCCTTGATGTACGTCGCATAGCTCGGCTTGCTCATCTCGCCGTCGTTGATCACATCGACACCCGCTGCCGCCTGCTTGCGGACAACCTCGTCGACTGCAGCGGCCACTCGCTGCGAGAGCGCGGCGGCGTCGACCGGCACGCCTTCCTCCTTGGCGTACATCATCCGGATCAGATCTTCGGGACGCGGCAGGCTGCCTGTGTGCGTCGTCAGAAACCTGTCGGTGCTGCGCTTCATGACGGATCCTTTGCAAGGGGCGGCAACTGCCTGACGAACCAAGCTAACCGGCGGCGCGAAGGACGGCGCGGCACGCGCCGCCGAGGGGAGTGCGGTTGAGCGAGAGGCTGGCTTTCACAGGGGGCGGAAGAACCTGTCCGCTCTGGGAATGTAATAGTTGTCATAGTTGAGCGAGAGCACGATCGTCTTTGCGTTCCCTACGATCTCGTCACGCGGAATGAACCCGTAGAATCGGGAATCGGCGCTATTGTCGCGATTGTCGCCCAGCACCAGATAACGGTCTTTCGGGACCGTGACGGGGCCGAACGTACTGAAACGGCTCACTCCAGTGCTGGCCAGCTCGATTCGGTGCGACATGTTGAGATACGACTCGATCGCGAACGTCGCATCCGCCTCATACTCAACGGCGGAGTATCGGGCAGCGATGCCGTTGATTGTCAGGCGGTTGTCTCTCATCTCCACGGTGTCGCCCGGCAGACCGATCACGCGCTTTACGAGCCGGTTGTTGGCTGCCTTCGAATCGAAGACGACGATGTCACCGCGCCCGGGATCCGCAAACTTGTGGAGTGAGATGTGAGTAAGGGGAACCTTGAAGTCGTAGGCGAGCTTGTTCACAAGTATCCGGTCGCCTTCGACAATGGTCGGTTTCATCGAACCTGTCGGAACCACGTTCCAGTCGGCCAGGGCGCTGCGGAAAATCACCATCAAGACGATGAAGACGGCAAAACCTCGATATTCGCGCCAAGCCTTGAGAAGACCGCTCTTCATATCCAATATCCTTTCTTGCCTCAATGAAAGCTAACTGGAAAGTGGGAAACTAACTGACGGAATATTAGGCGTCAATTCGCCCTAATGGTTTCCGGCACAGGCTCAAAATGCCATGAAAATCATGGCCGAGGCCGCGGTCGGGGCACCATGGGCGCCGACGCCGGAAATTTGCTATCGTCGTGTCGGGCCGGCACTTCGGCCACGTCTGGAGGGTGATCATGGAAACGGTCGCGAGCGGCCAACCGACGATGCCGCGGCGTCACAATGCGCTGGGCGTGCATTCGCTGAATTGTTTCGTGTTCACGGTTCCGGATCTGACACCCGCCGAGACGTTTTACCGGTCATTCGGACTCGACGCGCGGCGCGACGGCAATCGCCTCGACCTCTACACGCACGGGCATCCGCACCGCTGGGGCAGCGTTTACGCGAACGGCGCGCCGAAGCGACTCCAGTACGTGAGCTTTGCCGCCTACGCGGACGATTTCGACGCGCTGACGCAGCGCGTGCGCAGCGCCGGTGCCGCGGACCCTCATCCGCTCTCGGACGGGCAGGGCGTGTGGACGCGCGATGCCGACGGCACGCCGATCCAGGTCGTCGTCGGACCCAAGGTGTCGCCCGCCGTCAAGGCAGAGGACACGCGGGTGCCGCCGCCACCGCCCGGCAAGGGCGCCGCGACGGGGCGCAGCGCGGCCGCGCCGGTGCGGCCGCGGCGCCTGTCGCACGTGCTGCTGTTCTCGCCGGACGTGTCGCGGCAGGTGGCGTTCTACGAGCGCGTCCTCGGCCTGCGGTTGTCCGACCGCTCCGGCGAGATCATCGCGTTCATGCACGGTCCGCATGCGAGCGACCACCACATGGTCGCCTTCGCCAAATCGGAAGGGCCGGGTCTGCATCATTCGAGCTGGGACGTCGGCCGCTTCGACGATGTAGGGCTCGGTGCCGAGCTGATGAAGGCGAAGGGGTACGGCCACGGGTGGGGTGTGGGCCGGCACGTGGTGGGCTCGAACTATTTCTACTACGTGCAGGACCCGTGGGGAAGCTGGGCCGAGTACTCGTACGACATCGACTTCGTTCCTGCCGACGTCGAATGGCCGGCGACCGATCATCCGCTGGAGGATTCGTTCTACATCTGGGGGCCGACCGTCCCCGACGACTTCGTCGTCAATCGCGAGCAACCGCAAACCGCCTGAACCGGCGGCGCGCGAGAACAACGGCACGCTGGAGGGCGGCGATCGCGCCGCCGCAGCGATGCCGAGGGCAATGTCCACGGAGGAGGAAATCTCGATGAATACCGGACACCGCTTGATCCGCTGGCTGGGCGCCGCCGTTTGCGCCTTGGCGCTCGTGACGACCGGCGCGCACGCGCAGGGAAGCCAGGCGCCCATCAAGATCGGCAGCACGCTCGCGCTGACCGGGCCGCTGGCCGCGACGGCCCTCGTGCACAAGGTCGTCGGCGAGATTTACGTCGAGCAGTTGAACAAGCGCGGCGGCCTGCTCGGCCGGCCCGTGGAGTGGATCGTCAAGGATGACCAGTCGAAGCCCGACCTCGCGCGCACGCTCTACGAGCAGCTCCTCACGGTCGACAAGGTGGACCTGCTGATGGGTCCGTACGCCACCGGCGCGATCCTGTCGGCGATGAGCGTCGCGCAGCGCTACGACAAGATACTCGTCCACCACACGTTCGGCATCCCGTCGCTCGCCAAGTACGACAAGCAGTTCCCGGCATGGTCGCTCGGCCCCGATCCGGCGAACACGGTGCCGACCACGGTGTTCGACGCGCTGGCCGCATCGCCCAAGCCGCCGAAGACGATCGCCGTGGTGACGAGCAAGTTCCCGTCGGTCCACTTCATGTCGCTCGGCGCGCGCGAGGTCGCGAAGAAGCGCGGGCTCAACGAAGTGCTGTTCCTCGAATGGGACTTCGGCAATCTGGACTACGGTCCGATCGCCGCGCGCGTCAAGGACGCCCATCCGGACTTCCTCTGGGTCGGCGCGCTTGGACTCGAGGGCAACCAGCTGCTCGAGGCGATGAACAAGATCGGCTATACGCCTAAGGAACACTTCTACATGTACCCGGCTCCGGGGCCGATGTCCAAGTCGCCGCTCGCGAGCAACGCGCTGTCGATGACGATGTTCGAAGAGCATCCGCCTTTTACTAATGCGCCCGGCGCGGCCGAATTCATCGCTCTCTACCACGAGCGGGCGGCGAAGGCGGGCATCCCCGACACCAACGTCGAGGTGCAGGCCGCGGCGTCGTACACGGCATGGCAGATCCTCGAGGCGGCCGTTCGCGCGACGAACAGCCTCGACGACGCGAAGATGGCGGCATGGCTCAAGGCCAACCGCGTCGACACGATCCAGGGCAAGCTGCGCTTCGACGGCCCGAGCAACTATGGCGACGACCTGATGCGGGTCAAGCAGGTGCAGAACGGGCGCTGGGTCACCGTCTACCCGAAGGAATACGCGGCTCCGGGCGCGACGCTACTCGTGCAATGACGTTCCCGAGCGGGACGCTGCTCGCGCAGTCGGCGCTGTCCGGCGTCTTCATCGGCAGCATGTACGGGCTGCTGGGGATGGGGCTCGGACTCGCGTGGGGTCTGCTGCACATCATCAACCTCGCGCACTTCGGGTTCGCGTTCCTCGCGGCTTACCTTTGCTATCAGCTCGCGAGCGTCGGTGGCATCGATCCGCTGCTGACGCTCGCGCTGATCGTCCCGCTGTTCTTCGCGCTGGGCGTGGCCGTGCAGTGGCTGCTGTCGCGCTTCGCGGTGTCGCCGCTCAACTCGCTGCTCGCGACGTTCGGCCTGACCGCGATTATCGAGGCCGGCATCCAGTACTTCTGGACCGCCGATTTCCGCAAGCTCGAGTCCGTCTATTCCGGGCAGAAGCTGCGCGTCGGCGAGCTGTTCGTGCCGGTGCCGGAACTGCTGACGCTGGTGCTGGCGCTGCTGCTCGGGTTCGGCATCTGGGCGGCGATGCGCTACACGGACCTCGGGCGCGCGCTGCGCGCGCTGGCCGAGGACGCGCCGATGGCGGCGGCGTTCGGCGTCAACCGGCGCGCGCATGCGCTGCTGCTGGCGGGCGTGTGCGGCGCGCTCGCCGGCATCGCCGGCGTGTGCCTCGCGCTGTCGTTTACGCTGACGCCGTCGCAGATCTACGCGTGGGTGGGCGTCGTATTCGCCGCCGTGATGCTGGGCGGACTGGGTTCGCCGCTGGGGCCGCTCGCCGCCGGCATGGTCGTCGGCGTCAGCGAGGCGGTGACGATGGCGTTCGCTTCGCCGTCGTGGGCGCCGATCGTGTCGTTCTCGCTGCTGATCGCGTTGCTGCTGCTGCGCCCGGGCCGCACCTGAAACTCGACCGGACGCTCGCTCGGGATCGCCGCCGCGGGCCTGCTGCTCGCGGTCGTGCCGTTTTTGCACCTGCCGGCGTTCTACGAGTCGTTCCTCTACCTCGTGTTCCACTGGATCGTGCTCGCCACGTCCTGGAACATCCTGAGCGGTTACTCCGGCTATTTCTCGTTCGGGCACGGCGCGTTCTTCGGCGCCGGCGTCTACACGACCGCGGTGCTGGCCGGCAAATACGACGTGCCGTTCCTGTGGACGCTGCCCGCGGCAGCCCTCGTCGCGGCGCTGCTGGGGCTGGGACTGGGCGCGGTGGTCTTCCGCGTGCGCCACGTCCGCGGCGAGTTGTTCGCGCTGCTGACGCTGGCGGCCACGTTCGTGCTGGCGACGATCGTCCTCAACACGCCGATCGACGGCGGCCCCGGCGTTTACCTGTCCGCGGTGCCGGTGCCGAAGCTCGCGCCGACGCCGTCGGGCGCGTTCTACATGATGGCGCTGGTACTCGCGATCGGGACCGTCGCGATCGCGTACGCGATCACGCGCGCGCGGCTCGGGCTGGGGCTCTTCGCCATCCACGACGACGAGGACGCGGCGGAGGTCATGGGCGTCCCGACCTATCGCTACAAGCTCGTCGCGTTCGGCGTCTCCTGCGCGCTCGCGGGTGTCGCCGGCGGCATCCAGGCGTTGTTCGTGTCGTACGTCACCGCGAACGGCACGTTCAACATCACGGTGCCGCTGACGGTCGTGCTGATGAGCGTGCTCGGCGGCACTCGCTCCTGGGCCGGCCCGGCGGTCGGCGCCACCGCGATCACGATCCTGCTCTACGCGACGACGGCCGCCGACCAGCCGGTGGCCGGCAAGGCCGCGGTCGGCGCGGTGCTCGTCGCGGCGATCCTGCTGATGCCGGAGGGGATCCTCGGCCGGGTCTTCGCGCGTCGCGGCCGTGGCGCGCCGCCCGCGTCGCCGGCCTCTTCGGTCGCTGAATGCGGATGTCGTCGTGGCCGCCATCGAATCGCCGCCCGGAGAAGGCGAGCGGACGGTGCTGCTGGCGGTGCGCGGGGTCGCGAAGTCGTTCAAGGGCGTGCGCGCGCTCGACGGCATCGACCTCGACGTACGCGAAGGCGAGGTCCTCGGCGTGATCGGCCCGAACGGATCGGGCAAGTCCACGCTGATCAATGTCGTGAGCGGCTATTTCCGCGCCGACGCCGGCAGCGCGCGCTTCGGCGGCGTCGACCTGCTCGCGCTGCCCGCGCACCGGGTCGCGCGCGCCGGCGTGGCACGCACCTACCAGATCCCACGGCCGTTCGCGCACCTCACCATCCGGGACAACGTCGCGCTCGCTGCGATGTTCGGCGGCACGGCGCTCGACCGGCGTCATGCGGCGGAAGTCGCATTGCATTGGCTGCAGTTCACCGGACTCGCGGCGCGCGCGGATGCGTATCCGGGCGACCTCAACCTGCACCAGGCCAAGTTTCTCGAGCTGGCGCGCGGGCTCGCCGCGCGTCCGCGCCTCGTCATGCTCGACGAGGTGCTGTCGGGCCTCACGCCGGCGGAGATCGACGGCGCGATCGAGCTCATCCTCCGCATTCGCGCGCAGGGCACGACGATCGTGCTGGTCGAGCACGTGATGCGGGTGGTGACGGCGCTTGCCGAACGCATCGTGGTCCTCGACCAGGGCCGCGTGCTGGCCGAGGGGCGCACGGCCGACGTGATGGCGCGGCCGGACGTCGCTGCGGCCTACCTGGGCGTTCCTCATGCTTGAGGTTCGCGACCTCGAAGTCGACTACGGCGCGGCGCCGGCAGTGTCGGGTGTGTCGCTCGATCTCGCCGCCGGGGAACTCGTCTGCGTCGTCGGGCCGAACGGTGCCGGCAAGTCGACGCTGATCAACGCATTGGCCGGCCTGCATCGCGCCAGCGCCGGCCGGATCACGATGGACGGCTGCGACCTGACGGCGCTGCCGGCCCATCGCTACTGCAGCGCCGGCATCGCGATCGTGCCCGAAGGGCGCCGGCTGTTCACGCGGATGAGCGTGCGCGAGAACCTCGAGATCGGCAGCTACGCCGCCGCGGCGCGTAAGGAGCGCGCGCGCACGCTCGAGCGGGTGTGCACGCTGTTCCCGCCCGTGCGCGACAAGCTCGACGCGCCCGCCGGCGCGCTGTCGGGCGGTCAGCAGCAGATGGTGGCGATCGGCCGCGCGCTGATGGCGCAGCCGCGGCTGCTCCTCCTCGACGAGCCGTCGCTCGGGCTGTCGCCGCTTATCGTGCAGGCGATGTTCGGCGCGCTTCGCGACGTGCACGCGAGCGGGACGTCGGTGCTGCTGGTCGAGCAGAACGTTGCCGACGCGCTCGCGATCGCCGATCGGGCGTATCTGCTCGAGGAAGGCCGAATCGTCGCCGAGGGGACGCCCGAGGCAGTGTTCGACGCCCCCGCGCTGCGGCGCGCGTATCTGGGCGTGGAACGCTCAGGCCGAAACAAGCCACAGAGTTCGGTTAACCAGGCGAACTTAGCCCGGTTGTGCCAACAAGCGCCGGGTTCAGCTGACGCCAAAGTGCCGGCGGTGAAGATCATAGAGTGCAGCATATCGTCCGTTCAGCCGCATCAACTTGTCGTGCGAACCGTGCTCCACTACTTGCCCGGCGTTGAGGACCAGGATGCGATCAGCCATGCGCACGGTCGAGAAGCGATGCGAAATAAGCAGGATCGTTCGTCCCTCGGCCACGGCGCGGTAGCGCAGGAACAGCTTGTATTCGGTATCGATATCCAGGTTCGCGGTGGGTTCGTCGAGTATCAGGATGCGGGCGTCACGGGCGACCGCTCGGGCGATGGCCAACTGCTGCCACTGGCCTCCCGACGGCTCGTATCGACCGAAAGCCCGACCGAGCATCGTCTGGTAGCCGCCCGGCATGGCATCGATCATCTCGTCGACGCCCGCCGCGCGGGCGACTTCCCTGACGCGCGCCTCATCGTCCCGAAGGCGCTCCCAGTCACCGAAGGCAATGTTGTCGGCCACGCTTGCGGAATAGCGACCGAATTGCTGAAACAGGCACGTCACCTGGCGCCGCAGGTGGTCGACGTCGATTTCGCGCGCATCGACGCCATCGAACAGTACCGCCCCTTCGGTCGGAGAGTGAAGGCACGCGATCAGTTTCGCGATGGTGGTCTTGCCCGCACCGTTGTCTCCGACCAGGGCGACAGTCTCGCCAGGCTCGATGACGAACGAAACATTCGTCAGCGTCGGTGTGGTGGACCCGGGGTAGGTGAACGCAACATCGCGAAACTCGATGCCGCCGGAGAGCGGAACCCGCAGGGCGGCGGCGCGCCCCGGTGCCTCGCGTGGCAGGGAAAGAAACGCACGCAGGTTCCCGATATGCAGGATATCCCAGCGAAGCCCGGCAATCAGTGCCACGCTTCCTTCGACCAGGCCGCGCAGTTGGGCGGCGCCGCTTCCATAAATGGCGAGATCGCCAATGGTCAGCTTCCCTGCGACGATCGAAAATGCCGCGCGACCCATCGCGATGTAGATCGCGACCACCGAGAGCAGTGCGAAAATGAGATTGCCGAGAAATTCAAAACGCTGGTACCGGGCGCGCAGGCCACGAAGCGCCGCCATCCGGACGCGGCAGCGCTCGATGAAAAGCGACGCGAGGCCGAGTACTTTGATCTCGGCGACGTGCTCCGTCGCCGCCGAGCACGCCGGTATGGTAATCGATCCAGCGCTGGTTCTCGGTTTGCGCATCGATCTCATCGAATTGCCGCCGCGAAAGGCGCCAGTGAAACACCAGGTAGGGAATGCCGACCGGAACCAGGAGCAGAAAAAGAGTCGGTTCGATGACGAACAGGATCGCCATTAGCGACAGGGCTTGTACGGCCTTGGTCAACAGTTCGAGTGTGGAGCTTAGGCAGCGCGAGACGTGTCCTTCAGGGCTTTCCTGCGCGCGTCGCAGCGCGTCGTGGAAGCGCGGATCCTCGAAACGGGCAAAGTCGATCGCGTTCGAGTGCCGCAGGATGTCGAGGTGCAGGCTATAGTGGAGGTCAATCTCGAATCGCCGGGCGAGATAGCGAGTGGCTGAACGCGCGACTACCATGCCTACGGTCATCACGAACCCGAGGAGCAGCCACAGATAGACGACTTCCGGCTTGAATGCCGTGGCAGCCGAAAGGCCATCGCTAACGGCGTTGACCAGGCCGCGAACCGCCAGGGCGGCGCCGGCCGGAAAGATGGTCCCGACGATCGCGGTTAGCCAGAACGCAGCGTACAGCCGGGGATTGGTCCTTCGACAGATCTCGAACGACCAGCGGATGTGGCTCAGCATGCCGCGCACGCCGTTCCCGGAACGGATTTGATCACTCATTTCGCAAGTTGCAGCCAGCCATATCCGACACGAAAATGGGTACCCGCCGTCTCAAGATCCTTTTTATCACCAATTGGTATCCGAGCCGCGAGGAGCCACTCAAGGCGATCTGGGTTCGCGAGCATGCCAAATCGGTGCTGCTCCATGACGACGTAGCTGTGCTGCACTGTACCGGGCCGGAAGCGAGGCTGAAAGGGCGCTGGCGACTCGAGTCCGAGAGGGACGAAGCGCTGCTGGAGGGCGTTCCGACCTATCGCATGCGCTATCGCAAATCGTCGGTTCCGGGCGTCACCTATTTCACTTATCTTTGGAGCGTCTTCCGGGCATTCAGGCACATCGTCCGCGCGGGATTTCGCCCGGACATTATTCACGTCCATGTCTACGATGCCGGAGCGCCTGCGGTGATGATCGCCAAGTTCAACCGGATCCCCGTCGTAGTGGCCGAGCACTTTTCGTCTTTTCCCAGAAGGTCGCTCGGACCCCTTGACCTCGTCAAAGCGTGGCTGGCATTCCGGTGGGCCGATAGGGTCCTTCCGGTCAGTCGCGCCTTGCAAAATGCGATTGAACGGTATGGGTTGGGCGGGCGCTTCAAAGTCATACCCAATGTTGTCGACACCAGCGTGTTTTTCCCTTCGCCGGACGTTCGAAGCAAGCCCGAGGCAAAGAGAATCGTGTTTGTAGGCCAGCTCGCGCCGGTCAAGGGCATACCGTATCTCCTCAAAGCCGCCGCCCGGTTGCGCGCCAAGCGTGCGGACTGGCAGCTCGATATCGTGGGAGAGGGAAAGCGAGCGGATCGAGTATCAACGCTTGGCCGAGGACTTGGGGCTTGGCGACGCGGTGGCCTTCCATGGCGCCAGGAGCAGACGCGACGTGGCGGAATTCATGCAGCGGGCTGATTTGTTCGTGCTTCCCAGCCTCGCAGAAACGTTTTCGGTTCCGGCTGCGGAAGCGATGGCTTGCGGCACGCCGGTCCTTTCGACACGCTGCGGAGGACCCGAGGAGTTTATTGTCGAAGACGTTGGCGTCCTGGTGCCGTCCCAGGACGCTGATGCGTTGTTCCGGGGGCTCGATCAGATGCTCGACAACCTTCACCTGTACTCGCGGCAACGAATTTCCCGGTATGCGAGGGAACGTTTTTCGCCGGAAGTCGTTGGCGCGCAGCTGCACGCCGTCTACGAGTCTTTGATCGGGGACGGCCGATCAGGATTGCGCCGGCGACTTTCGTAGAAAAAGCCGGCGCAGTTTGCCAATTGCGTAATCGCCATCAAGGCTGTGATCGACAGCGACCATAGCGGAGGCTTTTGCGCAAACGGAACGATCGCCAGCTTGCGGTAGAACGTCCAATCCGGGCGGAAGCGTCCGTGACCGTGTCGCTCGCGGAGACGGTGAAATCGCCACGCGCCGCGTCCATATCCAAAGTGCTGCCACCAAAAGTGGCGCAGATCGAGCGGGTTCGCATGAAAAACCACGGCCTCCGGAGCGTAAGTGATTCGACGACCGTTGTCCAACCAACGGTCGCACAGCTCGCGGTCCTCCGATGTCGTGAAGCTGGCGTCGAAACCGCCAATGGACGCGAACGACTCTGCCGCCAACGCAAGGTTGTTACAGGCAAGGAACTGCGCCTCGCCAGGATCTGTGCGGTTGAAGTGGCGGTAGACGACATCGAGGATAAGCTGGCTGGTCGCTGCGTAAGGATTTTTAACGAGCTCGTTTATCGTGCGGCCGCCGATGATGTGATCCGGCGCGGCCGCAAATCTTTCCGCAAGCGCCGATAGCCAGCCCGACGCGGGGCGGCAGTCATCGTCGGTAAACGCAAAGAATCGCCCGGCCGCCTGCTGGGCGCCGTAATTGCGCGCCGCCGCCGGTCCACCGTGGCGGGCCGCCACAAGCCTGATCGCAAGTCGATTCTCAAAGGCTTGCACGGTCGCGGTGGGCGGTGACGCGCTGCCGTCATCGACGACGATCACTTCGAACGAATCGGTCGGAAATTGCTGCCGCGACAGCGCCTCCAGGCACCCGGGCAATTCTGCGGGGTGCGAATAGGTCGGGATGATGACCGAGAAAAACGGTTGTCGCGAGCCCATCATTTCCGATGCTGAGCTTGGCGATGAAACTCCAGGCGAGCGACCTTCTCTGCGGAGTGTCCGGCCCCCATGACGTAGCCGATTCCCTGGCCCGCGGCGTCGATGATCAGGGCGAACAGCAGCGGTCCATAGACGCCTGCCGCAAGGTCCGGACGCGCGCGACGGAACCCCGGTGCCAGGCGCATAAGACGCACCAGCGGGATCAGACACGCGCCGGCGCTATATCCGGCGCGGCGCAGCCGCGGCCAATCGCGTCCGCGCTCCGCCGCAAACAAGCGTCCGGAATAAAACAGGTAAGGAATCCAGCGCGACGGCTCGGTGAAATTCGTGTGAAATGCCTTGGCGGCGGGTTCGAGGTAAAGGCGATAGCCGCGCGCCCGGAGGTCCTGCTGGAGACTGGTTTCTGCGGCGAGCAGCGATTCGAGCCGGTCGCCGTAGCCGAGGAGCAGGTCGCGCTTGTACGAGCTGTTGTGCCCGGGCAGCAGGTCGACCTCGCCCGCTTCGGGCGGACTGAACCATGGGCCGTAGCCAAGGATGAAGTCCGCCCAGCTGATCATGCTCTGCGGATTGGCATTCTCCATCGCGGGACCCACTGCCGCCCAATCTCCGCGATGCGATTCGATCAGCGCCTGCGCCCAGCGCGGATCCGGAAAACAATGATCCTCGGTTAGCACCACGACCGGGGCGGTTGCACAGCGGATGCCCGCCGCCTTGGCTTGTGCCACGGTGCGCAACACGCCCAACTCGACGATGCGCCAGGAGCGGAAACCCTGGAGGTCGGGGATACCGCCGCGTATCGCAGCCGCCGATGGCGCGACGATTACCAACTCGAGCGAATCGCGCGCTGTCTGCGAGCGCAAAGCTCGCACCAGCGGGCGAATAGTCTCGTAGGAGTCCGGCGTGGTAATGATGACGGACATTGCGGCCGAATGCGCGACGGCCGCCTGATCCGGCGCGATCAACGCAGCGCTCTCGATCTGGCCCGCCCACATCGGTCACGGACGATGGCCTTCGTGTGGGGCGACGTCGACGACACGACGGTCGCCGTGGAATTCGAATTCACCGCCGCGCTGCGCCTCCGCGCCCGCGCCCAAAAGGTATCCTGCCATTTCTCCGGCGGCATCACATGCGAGCAGCAACGCGAGCACGGGAAATGTATGGGCGGGCAGCGCCGACTTGCGCCGTCGCCGGACCTGCGCAAGGATGCGCCGCAGGCGGACCAGGGGAATGAGCGGCGCGGCCGCAGCATAGGCAATCCGTCGCGCGAACGACCAGCGCCGGGCGCGCGCGGCGGCGAACATCCGTCCGCCGTGGAAGCGCAAACGCGTTGAAGCCGCTATCGTGGTGAAGTTCACGTGCAGGGCAACGGCTGCCGGTTCCAGAAGCAGGTCAAACCCTTTCGCCCGGAGGTCCCAATGCATGATGCTCTCGGTTTCGAGCATCGTCTCCAGAGCGGGACCGTAGTCCAGCAGGATCGTGCGCTTGTAACTGCTGTTGTGTCCTGGAAGATGCTCCACGGGTCCTGCTGCGGCAGGTTCCATCCAGGGCGAGTACTCGATCAGCAGATTGGCCCAACTGACGGCATTGCACGGGTTTGCGTTGCCGATTGCGGGACCGACCGCCGCCCACGGCTCGCGATGCGCGGCAATCAGCGCCGCGGCCCACCCTTGCTGGGGAAAACAATGATCCTCCACGAACGCCACAATGGGCGCGCGTGCCGCCTGCACCCCTGCGGCGCGCGCCGCCGCCGTCGATGATGCGACGGCTCCAAAGGGCACGACACGCACGCCATGGAACCCGTGTAAAAGCCGGGGCGTCGAGCTGCAGCGCATCAGGCGCGGGCGCGACGATGACGATCTCCAGCTGTTCCTTGACGGATTGAGCGTGGACGTGGCGCAACACCGCGCTTATGGTGTCGTAGCCGTCCGGCGTGATCACTACGACCGACATCGTGGGAACACCATTTGCGGTTTTCTCGATCTGATCGTTCACGCGCGCAACCTCAGCCGACGGTGCTGATGCCCGGAGCAACCGCGGCAAATGAGACGCTTGCATCCGTCGCTTCATCCACTCTGACCGCGCGTCGGGTGCGCGCGGATTGTGCGGCCGCCAACGCAATTTGAAGCGCGCTGCGCCCATCTTCCAAGCCGGGCTTGATCGGCGTGTTGTTTCGGACGGCGTCGACGAAGGACTGCCACTGGGCTCGATACGAGTCGATGATGTCACCACCGTCAAGCAGCCGGGCAATTGCCTGCGGCACATTGCGCAAAGCTCGAGCAGCGTCGCCTGGCCAATGCCGCACCGCGCCGCGCGGCGCTCCATTTTCGGACACCCGCAGACTGTCGAAGCGGTAGCAAGACAAGCGCAAGCTGGCCTTTGCCCCGCAGATCTCCAGTTCGTTGGTGTCACTCACTCCGTGGGAGAACGACGACGTGACGAGAACTCCGTTGGTCATTGCGGCGCTCACCGTCGCTCGCTCGTGGCCCGGGCCGTCGGTACGGCGGTGCACGAGTACCTCGGCGACTTCACTTCCCGTCAGAAAGCGCCACAGGTCGAAATGATGGATACCGAGATCGACCAGAACCCCCCCGAGATCCTGTCGCTGCCTCCAAGCGGCATCCTCCTGGCGAAACGCGCTCGCGGATGCGAACGTTGTATGCATCGTAGCCAGCGGCCCAAGACCGCCGCCATCGATGATGCTTCGGGCCTGGCGAATGAGGCGATGCCAGCGAAAATTGAAACCGACCAATGCTTGGCCACCGGCGCCGGCTGGACGCTTCACGAGCCGGTCCGCGTCATGGAGGCTCAGGGCCAGCGGCTTTTCCAAAAAGAGGTGCTTGCCGGCGTCGAGAACCGCCAACCCGATCTCGGCATGGAGTTGCGGCGGCGCGCAGACCGCCACCAGATCGATGCTGGAATCGTCCAGCAGCGCGCGATAATCAGTATGGCGTCGCCCCACGGCGGCGCGATCCGCAATCCGGGTAAGGCGCGCGAGATCGCGGTCTGCGAGCGCGACCAACTTGAGGCCCGCGATCTTCCGCAAGGCCGGGAGATGGCACTGTTCGACCACGAGGCCGCATCCGATGATGGCCAACCGTAGCGGGGAGGGCGCAGTTCTCACGCAGAAGGTGGCTTGCTAGCCGCTGTCATTTGCCGGTCTCAGATTGACAAAACTGAATTCGACGCGAAGCCGAAGTGTCCAGCGCCTTGGAACGAGGGTACATATTCTTGTTCGGAGCACACCGGCCTCCCGCCGGCTGGCGACTGATCAGCAAGATCACATTATGAAACTCTCATCCGGCAGGCAACACTAGAGCGCTGTCAGCAAATTGTCAGGTTCACCACGCTCGGTCAGATCGGCCGCAACTCGATACGGACGGCCATGAGTCGGTCGCGGCGATTCATCGCAGTCATCCCACCAAGAGAGGAACCGAGCTATGCCCAGAACACCCGTCGGCGTCATCGTCGGCAGCAACCGCCGCGAGTCGATCAACCGCCGCCTGGCGCTGGCGCTGACGCGACTCGTCGAGGACCGCATCGCGTGGCGCTGGATCCGCATCGACGACCTGCCGATGTACAACCAGGACCTCGAGCCGGACCGGCCCGAGACGGTGCGACGCTTCACCGCGGAAGTCGCGAGCGTTCCGGCCGTGCTGTTCGTCACGCCGGAGCACAACCGTTCGCTCCCCGCCGTGCTCAAGAACGCGATCGACTGGGGGTCGAAGCCAAACGATAAGCAGGTGTGGCGCGGCCGGGTCGCGGCCATCACCGGCACGTCTTTCGGCGTCATCGGCACGGCCGTCGGCCAGCAGCACTTGCGGCAGATCCTGGGCATTCTCGGCATGACCGTGATGGGCGGCGAGGCGTATATCTCGTTCAAGCCGGATCCCGTCGACCACGACGGCAACTTTCTCGACGAGAACAAGCGCGCGTTCTGCCAGGCGTATATGGATCAGTTCGTCGCGCTGGTCGCACGGTTTGCCGATCCGAGCGTGCCGTGAGCGGCGCGACGTTTTCAGCGAGGTCTGCGGTAACCGTGACTGGCTAGCGGATTCGGACACGTCTCAAGGCCGCCCTTCAAGGACGGCGAGCAAGCAGAGTGACCTCGATTAACGCTCGTTGGCGATCGTTGACGAGAGCTTGACATGCAAGGAATTACTTGCCTATAATTCAGGCAAGAGATTACTTGCGTATAGCACCATGGCCGAGCGCCACGATGACACCGACCTGCTGTTCAAGGCCCTGGCCGATCCCAGCCGGCGCAAGCTGCTGGACCTGCTGCACGCGCACGACGGCCGCACGCTCAACGAGCTGTGCGAGCACCTGGACATGACGCGGCAGGGCGTGACGCAGCACCTGGACCTGCTGGAGGCGGCGAACCTGGTCGCCACCGTGCGGCGCGGCCGCGAAAAGCTGCACTTCCTCAATCCGGTGCCGCTGCAGGAGATCTACGAGCGCTGGATTGCCAAGTTCGAAAAGCCGCGCCTCAAGGCGCTCGCGCGACCTGAAACGACGACTGGAGAAAACCAATGGCTAGATCGACCTTTGTCTACGTGACCTACATCCGCACCACGCCGGAGAAGCTGTGGTCAGCGCTGACCGACGCGGAGTTCATGAAGCAGTACTGGTTCGGCATGCACTGCGAAAGCCAGTGGACGGCGGGATCCTCGTGGAAGATGGTGTCCGCCGACGGTCAGATCATCGACGCCGGCGAGATCGTCGAGGCCGAGCCGCCACGGCGCTTGGTGATCCGCTGGCAGCACCAGAACAAGCCCGAGCTCAAGGCCGAAGGCGACTCGCTCTGCACGATGGAACTGGAACCCAGTGGAACGGCGGTCAAGCTCTCCATCACCCACACCATCGAGCGCGAACCCTCGAAATTCATCGAGGCGGTGTCCGGCGGCTGGCCGAAGGTCATCTCCAACCTGAAGTCCCTGCTGGAGACCGGCTCCGCCGTTCTGCAGGACCCCTATCCCAATTAGAGCGCCCGTTCTGGAAAGGGCCAGCGTTTTGGATTGCGTCCGAACCAGTTTCAAAAAGGAGACGACCATGAGCGAGCTACGATATCCCAACGAAAGCAGAGAGTATCGCGATGCGCGCGACGCATTGCTCAAGGACGAACAAGAGCTGGTCGACAAGGTAAAGGCGGTGGCAGCAAAGCGCCGCAATCTCCCTCCGGGCGGACAGTTGAAGGAGGACTACGTCTTCCAATGGGCCAACGATGGAAAAGTCGGGAAGAGCGTGAAATTCTCCGAGCTGTTTGCCGACAAAAACACTCTGCTGCTTTATTCATTCATGTACGGTCCGGGCTGGGACAATCCCTGTCCTTCGTGCACGTCGCTGGTCGATGGCTTTGATCGAAGCTGGTATCAGGTCAGCCGAGACGCCGCGTTTGTCGCCATTGCCAAAGCCCCGGCTGATCGGATCAATGCGTGGGCCAGACGACGGGGATGGTCGCAGATCGCGCTGGTTTCGGGGTCAGACTCTGACTACCAGGCCGATTACAAATGCCAGGGAGACTCGGACGATATGCAATGGCCGGTGATGCATGTGTTCAGGAAGCGGGATGGGAAAATCTTTCACTTCTGGGGAACCGAGCTCTCGGGAAACCATGTCGACACGGTATGGCCGTACTGGAATCTGATGGACTTCACTCCGGAGGGCCGTCCGGACATCATCACTCCGCCGCAAGATTTCAGGTCCGAATTCCTGGAGAAGCACTACCTGAACAAGAAGTAGTGCAACGCCCAATGACAAGGTGACGTGGTTCGCCTGGGCCGATCCACGTCGCACCTGCCGTTTGGCGCTCAGTGCCGCGTGCCGCCTTTCCCGGGACTCTTCGCCTTGGCCGACACGGCTTCGACCGACAGCGTGAAGATGCGCTGCTCGTTCGGGTTCATCGCACCGACGCCGATGAGCTTATGGGCGATTTCTTCGCCGCGATCGTTGCGAATCGACACGACCACCGTGTATTCCCAGGGTTCGCCGTCGGCAGGATGCCGGATGCTGCCTTCGATGCGCAGCGGCGTGACCGCGGGTGCCTGAGGCTCTTCGGCACCGTGATCGAAGCGCAGGTAATGCCGGCAGGCCGGACAGACGCCAGCGCTTTCGAGAATCGTCTCGCGGCAGTGCGGACACTCGCGGGTCGCCCCGGGGCTGCCCGGACGCACGCTGCTCATAAGGGGGCGCCGGTCTCCGCGCTGTAGTTGTGCTTGCCGGCTTTCGAGCCCTCGACTTCGTCCCAGCCGAACTCGGCCTTGCCGCGCATGCGGGCGCCGGCCGCGACCGTCACCGAACCGGCCTTCAGATCGCCGACCACCGCGCCGGTCGCCAAGAGATCGACGCGTGACGCTTCCTGGACATTGCCTTCCAGTTCGCCGGCGATCGTCACTTTGTCGGCGCGCACGCCGCCGGTCAGCTTGGCGCCCGCCTCGATGGTAAGGTCACCATGGACGTTGACGTCGCCCTTGAAACTGCCGGCGATGCGCACGCTGCCGCCGCCTTCGATCTTGCCCTCGATGGTGAGGTCGGCAGCGATCAGCGATTCCTTTCGGGGCAGGCCGGTGTCGGGGCGCGCCACCGGAGCGGCGGGAGGGCTGGGCGCGAGCTCGAGCTTCGACGGTGAGTCGTACCGGACCGATTCGGTGTCTTCGGAGGCAGGCATGGGGGTCTGCCGGGGAGCCGTATTGTCTTTCCAGAGGGCCATGACATTGTCCTTAGGATGATCGAACCTTTGAGGCTAGCGCTAAAAGGGCTGGGAGGCAATCGGATCGGTGCATTTCGGGTAATAAGGTTCAAGAGCCGGATGGGATTGAGTACCTTTTGTCCAGCGTGCCGGCGTAGCAGAGATTGGAGGACCACCGGCGCGGCGGCCGGCCGCTATGACGCAGGACACCGCGGACGATGCGTCACCTTGCGGTCATACTCGACGTGTAGTGTGCCCGCGATGGGATGCCGCCAATGGCATCTACGTCATGGAGACGTCAATGGAGCCTATGAACCTTGCGGTCAAGGGTGGGAATTCGAAGGATGCATCGCCGCAAACACTCTCGAGTCCTCTCGATGCCGAGGATTATTTCGAGCTCGCCTGCGAGGCCGATGAATTCGGCGTCCACATACTGCTCTATTCGGTAGCGGAGTAAGGCAGCGAGAACGGCTGCGCCTCACGCCTCTCCGCGTGAGGAGGGGCGCCAGAACCGACAACTAGGTTCCCAAGCGCCTGAGTGGAGAGCGCATTGCCTTACGAACGATTTGGGGCGCACCAAATACACCCGCGGCCAGGTCCGCCGAGAACTGTTCAACCCAATGCCCACGCGGCCCACCCAAGTAGACATTGGATCTTGAAGTCCGACGCTCCGTTACACAAACAAAGTAGTTGGCAGTCCACTCATCGCTCAAATCTTCAGACTTGGCGCGACGAACTCTTAGCGTAAAGTTTTCGTGAAGGTATCCAAGCCGGCTAAGCTCGGACTCGAAGTCCTGCTTTTCTCCAAGCTGCTCCATGACCCAACAGTAACCTTCAGCACGGACTGCCATTGCCTGCCGCCCCATAAAACGGTGGCAGCATTGTTGCACAGCGCACATGTCACTGACGTGACGAAATCTCCAACCTCGCAACGCGGACCCTGACGTTTGTCCGCGGACGGAATGAATGTCCGCTCGGAAACCTGGACAGTGGCATCAATCGCGAGCATGCGACTAGATGGCTAGGCTAATATCGAAGCATGCGATATCACATCATCATTCCCGCGGCGGGCAACGGCCTCCGTTACGGCGCACCTGTCCCGAAGCAATATCTGGCCCTCGCGGGCAAACCAGTATTGCAGCATGCGATCGATCGTATGGCGTCAAGCTTTCCCGCCTCGACGATTTGTGTAGTGCTGGCACCGGACGACCGCTGGTTCGAGAGTTCCATCGCGAAGCAAGACAATCTACAAGGACTTCGGCTCGGTGGCGAAGCCCGCGAACAGACCGTTCGCAATGCGATCGACGCTCTGGTCGGGGCCGCGAACGACGACTGGGTCATTGTGCATGACGCGGTGCGTCCTTGCATCGATCCAGCCGCTTGCCTGCGTCTCAAAGCGGAGGTCAGCGCCGATCCCGTAGGAGGTTTGCTCGCGATTCCGGTGTCCGACACGCTCAAGGTCGTCTCCGGTGATGGACAGGTGCTGCGCAGTATGCCGCGGGAAAGCGTATGGCGCGCTCAAACGCCTCAGATGTTCCGGTACGGCGTGCTGCGAAAGGCGTTTTCGAATGCGGGCATCGACCGTTGGACGGATGAAGCGGGTGCTGTCGAAGCGCTGGGGCTCCGGCCACGGATCGTGCTGGGTAGCGGTTCCAACGTGAAAATTACGTACCCGGGGGACTTGGATCTCGCGGCGGCCGTGCTATCCAGGCAGGAGTCATGCGAAGAGGCGTGCTAGGGGCGTGAATTTCATCGGCGCCAAGAGGAGGTCGCGCCGCTCCGATCGATCCGATACGTGCATGAGAAAATATCGATGGACTCGCTGCTAGACCGTATCGACGCGCCTGAGGCGTTGCGGAAGCTCAATTCAGCAGACCTGCCACTGCTCGCGTCCGAGCTGCGAGCCTTCATCCTCCAATCGGTTGCGGAAACCGGGGGACATCTTTCTTCGAACCTCGGGACCGTCGAACTGACGATCGCCCTTCACTACGTATTTGATACCCCGCGCGACCGCCTGGTATGGGACGTCGGCCACCAATGCTACGCGCACAAGATCCTTACCGGGCGCCGACAACGCATGAGTCGACTGCGCATGGCCGGGGGACCGTCAGGGTTCCCGCGACGTGCTGAGAGTGAATACGATACATTCGGCACCGCCCATTCGTCGACATCGATCTCCGCGGCGTTTGGCATGGCTATCGCGGCACGCCGGAACGGTGAGTCACGGCGCGTCGTCGCCATCATCGGCGATGGTGCTTTGAGCGCCGGGATGGCCTTCGAGGCGCTGAATAACGCCGGTGCAGCCGACGCGGATCTGCTGGTCGTCCTCAACGACAACGACATGTCGATCTCTGAACCGGTGGGTGCTCTAAACAATTATCTGGCCCGTCTGCTATCTGGCAGGATCTATAACTACGTCCGACGCGGCAGCAAGGAGATGTTGTCGCGACTGCCCCCGCTGCGCGAGTTTGCCAAGCGCTGGGAATCGCACATGAAGGGCATGGTGACGCCAGGCACGCTGTTCGAAGAGCTCGGCTTCAACTATATCGGCCCTATCGACGGACATGATCTCGGCGTGCTCGTCCCGACGCTTGCAAACCTGAAGCAATTAAAGGGTCCGCAGCTCCTGCACGTTATTACAACAAAGGGTAATGGATATGCGCCCGCAGAGGCCGATCCTATTCTCTATCATGGCGTATCGAGCTTTGATCCCGTTGCCGGCATCGTCAAAAAGGCGCCCGGGAAGCCCACCTATACGCAGATCTTCGGGGATTGGATATGCGACATGGCCGCAGCCGACCCCCGGCTTGTCTGCATCACGCCGGCGATGCGTGAAGGCTCGGGGCTCGTCCGCTTTGCGCGGGAATATCCGGACCGGTATTTCGACGTCGGGATTGCTGAACAACATGCGGTGACTTTCGCCGCCGGCCTGGCGTGCGAGGGGATGAAGCCGGTCGTCGCAATCTACTCGACGTTTCTTCAGCGGGGCTACGACCAGCTGATCCACGACGTGGCGTTGCAGAACCTGCCCGTCCTCTTCGCCATTGATCGGGCGGGGATTGTAGGGGCGGACGGAGCAACCCACATGGGCGCGTTCGACCTCTGTTATCTGCGCTGCCTGCCCAACATGATCATCATGGCGCCTGCCGATGAGAACGAGTGCCGCCAGATGCTCTACACCGGCTTTACGCTAAACGGGCCGGCCGCCGTCCGTTATCCGCGTGGAAGTGGTCCGGGTGTCGCGGTTGCCGGCGCAATGACCGCGTTGCCGCTTGGCCGCGCCGAGACACGTCGCCGATCAGGCCGGCCCCGGTCCGCGGTCGCGATCCTGGCCTTTGGCAGCGTGCTGGGTGACGCATTGCTCGCCGCCGAGACACTCGATGCCACAGTGGTCAACATGCGCTACGTCAAGCCCCTCGATATCGATTTGCTGCTGCAGCTCGCGTCGGAGCACGCGGGTCTTGTCACCGTGGAGGAAAACGTCGTGTCGGGCGGAGCAGGTAGCGCTGTCGGGGAGGCCTTGGCCAACGCAGGAGTCGTGATCCCGATGCTGCACCTGGGGATGCCGGACCGCTTTGTCGATCATGGCGACCCCGCGGCCTTGATCCGCGAATGCGGGCTCGATGTCAGGGGGATCGTCAGCGCGATCCAGTCCCGATTCCCCAAGCGACGGCTCGATGACGTATCGAAGTCTGTCGCATGACGCTGTGGGGCGAACACGCGCGAAAAGCCGAGCACACGACCGACTGTTTCGAGACCCGGTGCGCGTGCGGACCCGGTGTGCGTGCGAGCTTCGTCTGAAACGCGAGCTCACGTGGATGCAATAACCAATCCCGAGTAATGCTTCCTCAGGTTCTTCTCGGCGCGCAAGAGCGTGCTTTTCGAACCAAAGAGACCAAAAACAGTCGGGCCTGACCCCGTCATGAGCGCGCCGCGTGCCCCAAAGGCAAGCATCGCCTGCTTGATCTCCTTGACGACCGGGTGCAACTGCTCAACGTACGCTTCAAAATCGTTGAATAGCGTAGCGGCGATTTTTGCGGTGTCCCTCGCCCGTATGGCCGCCAGCATGGCTGCCGAGATATCCGTCCGACCTCCGTTTGACATGAACCAAGCACTTCGGGCGATTGCCTGGTAAGCATCGGCCGTCGACACCACCACTCCAGGATTGACGATCAAAAAATACGTTCGGGGAAAGGCCCGGATCGGTCGGAGCGTCTCCCCAGTCCCCGATACGTGGCAGGCCTTGCCCCCGCCAAGGAAAAAGGGCACGTCCTTGCCGATAGTCGCGCTCAGCGCCTCAAGCTTCCTCGGGGACAGCCTGCCTCTGAAATGCGTGTTCAGCGCCAGGAGAACTGCCGCGGCATCCGAACTGCCTCCGCCCAAGCCGGCGGCGATCGGGATATTCTTTTTGATGCGAATATGGGCGCCAGCCGCTTCTCCGATCGCTGCAAGATAAGCAGCCGCTGCGCGATGACAAGTATTGGATTCGTTCTCAGGAACTCCCTTCGAACTACTGGCGACGGTGATGGCTTTTTCGCCCTGCGCAACCCTCACCTCGATCGTATCCGACAGATCATCAAGTCGTACCAACACTGAACGTATCGCGTGATATCCGTTGCGAAGTTTCCTGAGGACCTCCAGCGTGATGTTGATCTTGGCCGGCGCTTCAAGTCTGAGCATGCCACTCATCGTGTCGAAGCTGTTTCCGCGATGATGCTGACGATGGCAAAGACCTGTATGCCTTCCCCTTTTCCGAAGGGTGTCATGTGCTCGCCCGAGGTCGCGTTGACGCCGATGGCACCTGGCGCAATGTCGAGAATTTCAGCGACCACGTTCTTCATCGCGTCGCAAAACACGTCGACCTTCGGCTTGAGCGCTTCGATGCTGAGCCCGACGTTATTCACGCGATAGCCGGCCTCCTCAACATGGATCTTCGCAACTTTGACGTACTCGCGACTGTCGTTTATCCCGTTTCGACTCATCTCGTCCGCGTAGCGAGAAAAATCCTGTTTACCAACCGCCTGCTCGAGCGCCCTGCACAGGGCATGGAGCACGACATCCGCATCGGAGTTGCCGTCAAGCCCTCGCGCATCGGGAATGAGGACGCCGCCAAGCACCAATTTCCGGTTTGCGTCGCTCGAGAAGCGATGTGAATCCTGCCCAAATCCGACCCTGAACATTTGCACAAACCAGTGTTTTGCGTTGTGAAGAAGTTTATACGCAGATGACAATTCGACGCAAAGAGCAGCGTATCCGAGCAGCATCCTCCGTCACGGGTTTGTCTAGCGTCCAAGGCGGCATCTGGGATTACCCCTATGTGGGGTTCTATCCAGGGCGGGGGCCTGAGGGCAGGCCTTGGCAAGGGCTAACCGATATCGCCGACCTCGTCGAGGGGTGCCTGCCGCTAGGGCGCAGTCCATTACCTGATGCATGGGTCCCTTGACAAGCAAAATCGCACCTGCTAAACGCCGCGTATCGGCCAGTCGAGAGCGATGTCTATCGAGTTTTGTTGAGTCGCAGGAATTAAGGAGGAAGTCATGAAACGAGGCGGATGGTGGACGCTGGTGGTTCTGGCGGCGGTGATGGTTGCCGTTGCGATCCCTAACTCCAGCTTCGCGCAGCAGAAGAAGCTGGTTCTCTGGACCCACTGGGATCAAAACCCGGAGTTCAACAAGTGGTACGCGGACAAAGGGAAAGAGTTCGCCAAGAAGACCGGCTACGAGGTCGAGGTGGTCACCATCCCGTACCAGGGATACGAGGCCAAGTATCTGGCGGCCTTCATGGCCAAGAACAGTGCCCCCGACATTTTCATGGGCATGACGCATCAATGGTGCGGCCAGTACGATTTCTGCGACAAGATGCCCGCCGATCTCGCGAAGACATACGAAGAGAATCTGCCGAAGTACATGGTCGAGGTCGGCAAGTGGAAGGGCGCGCGCTACGGAATCCCGATCGAGCACGGCAACTTCCAGCAGATGTACATCAACGTCGACATGTTCAAGAAGGCGGGTCTCAATCCGGACGATCCGCCCAAGACCTTCGACGTGTGGCTGGCGGACATGAAGAAGCTGACGATCGCCGACCCCAAGGGCGGCGAGCCGACGCAGGTGGGCTTCGCGATCCGCAGCAAGGGCGCTCCAGTGGGCATCACGGACAAGTTCCTCCCGTTTGCGCATGCCTGGGGGGCGCGGATGCTGAGCCCGGATCTGAACAAGGCCACCGGTTATGCCAACAGCCCGCAGATGGTGGCCGCACTCACATTTTTCGGCGACCTCGTCAACAAGGACAAGGTGGCCAGCCTCGCGTTCGGCAATCCCGAAGATGCGTTCGGCCAGAAACGCGCGGCTGTCATCTTCCGCGAGTCGTGGTTCTTCGGCTGGGTCAAGAAGAACGCGCCCGACCTGAACTTCAAGGTCTACGCGCTGCCCTGCGAAAAGGTTTGCCCCGGTGCTGGCGCCTTGTTTCCCTGGACCGACCTCGTTTACAAGAACAGCCCGAACAAGCAAGTGGCGTGGGAGTTCATGCGGTTCATCAGCAATCCCAAGGACGATATGGAGCATCATCAGATACAGGGGATCCTCCCCGTGTGGACGGTGAATCTCGATAGCGCGTACGTGAAATCGCGGCCCGACTACCAGTCCACCAAAGACATGCTGGCCCAGCAGGTGCCACCAGCCTACTTCCACCCGAAATCGAACGAGTTGGCCACCGCGTTCGGCGAGGCGGTCGTCGGCGTGCTGTTCGGCAAGGGACAGCCGAAGCCGTTGCTGGACGAAGCGGCCGCGAAGATGGATCGCATCCTCAAGGATTAGCGGTCTGTTGAGAGATAGCCTGCGGTAGCGGCCCTACCGCAGGCGTGTGCCTCGACGTGCGCGCAGCGGCGCCGCGTGATAGCTGATCGGGCGTTTCCTACTGCCATGCGCCAATGGTTTCGCATCGCGTTTCCCAGGAACTACCTCGATCGCCGCAAGCGGGCAGGGTTCCTGTTCGTCCTCCCCGCGCTGCTGTTCTTCGGTTCCGTTTTCCTCCTTCCACTCGCGCAGTCGATCCTGTATTCGTTCTACAAGATCGCCCCGGGCGGAGCGAAGGAGTTCGTCGGCCTGCGCCTTTATGAAAAGGTTCTGACCGACTCGACGTTCTGGACTGCCGTCGGGAACACGGTCCAACTCCTCTTGTTCTCCGTGCCCACGACGGTGGTCCTTGCGCTTGCCGTGGCACTCGGTCTCAACCGGATCAGCAATCTCACGTGGCGCAACGTCTGGGCGTCGATGTACTTCCTGCCCTTCGCCACGTCGCTGGTCGCGGCCGCGCTGATCTGGCAATGGATTTACGACCCGGTCTACGGCTTTCTCAACTATGCGCTGTCGTTTGTCGGCATTCCTCCTCAGAAGTGGCTGCAGAGCCTGTCGCAGGTTCTGCCATCCCTCGCTGTCGTGAGCGTCTGGGTGCGGATCGGTTTCGACACGATGATCTTCCTTTCCGCGCTGCAATCGATCCCCGAGGAGTATTACGAGGCGGCCAACATGGACGGCGCCAGTGGCATGCAGCGACTGCGGTACATCACGCTGCCGCTGCTGAACGCCCAGATCATCATGGTCTGCATTCTCGAGCTCATATTCAATTTCAAGATCTTCGATCAGGTGTACGCCACCACCCAGGGAGGCCCGGCAGGCGCGAGTCAGACCATCATCGGGTTGTTGTACGACACGGCGTTCAAATTCTTCCGCTTCGGCGACGCCTCCGTCATGGCGGTCTTCGTCTTCGTCACGCTGATGCTGGTGACGTTGCTGCAATGGCGACTCTTCCGAAAACCTGTCGAGTACTGAAAGAGCCTCCGGTCTTCGGGACAAGATGAGTTCCCTCGCGACATCGATCGAATCGGCTTCCCGCGAGCGCATTACGCTCAGGCAAGTCCACGTCCGCTGGCTCATCATGCTCGCGGTCGCCTGCGGCGCGATCGTCGTCTTCTTCCCGTTCTTCTGGATGGCGGTCACGTCGCTGAAAACCGCCCCGGAGATCCAGCGCGTGCCGCTGCAGATCGCCCCCGACCACTGGTTCAACCTGAGCAACTACGTCGAAGTCTTCAAGCGCGAGCCGTTCCTGCGCTATCTGCTCAACAGCACCATCGTCGCTTCGATTGCCGCGGTGAGCAGCGTGGTGGTCTCATCGCTGGCCGGGTTCGGATTTGCCAAGTATCGATTCCCCGGGCGCGACATTTTCTTTCTCGCCATCGTCGGCATCCTGATGGTGCCCTTCCAGTCGGTCGTGGTGCCGCTCTACGTCTGGATGAACGATCTGGGGCTGCTCGACACCTACGCCGGCATCGTGGCGCCGGATCTCGTCAGCGTCTTCGGCGTCTTCCTGATGCGGCAGGCGATCGAGATGATTCCCAACGACTACATCGACGCGGCGCGCATCGATGGAGCCAGCGAGCTCCGAATCTTCTTCCTGGTGATTCTGCCGTCGGTCAAGCCCGCCATCGCCACCTTGCTGATCATCAAGTTTTTGTGGAGCTGGAACGAGTTCTTCTGGCCGATGGTCGTGATCAGCAGCCCTCAGATGAAGGTCGTCACCATGGGCCTGATGAGCTTTACCAACATGTATTTCATCGAATACAACCTCCTCACCGCCGCCGCGGTGCTCAGCATCCTGCCCATCCTGCTCATCTTCGTCACGCTGCAGCGCTGGGTCGTCCAGGCTGTGGTGATGAGCGGCCTGAAGGGCTGAGCGTTTGCTGCAGGAAGCACCGGCTTGCACGCGGGTGCAACACAGCGTACAGTCTTTGCACACGTGTGCAAAGCCACGGAATGCCGGCGATGAGTCAGGAGCGTGTTCGTGGTTCGTTCGTCACCGCCGCCGACGTTGCGGAGCGAGCTGGCGTGTCGCGCTCGGCTGTCTCGCGCACTTTTACGCCGGGTGCGAGCGTGTCGAGAGAAGTTCGAGCGCGCATTCTGGACGCCGCCGGACGGCTGGGCTATCGCGTCAACCGGCTCGCACAGAGCCTGACCATCGCGCGATCCAACATCGTTGGCCTTGTCGGCGCCGACCTGCATCAGCCGTTCCACGCGGAATGCCTGGCCGCGCTCTCGGCGGCGCTGCTTGCGGACGGGTTCCAATGCATGTTGCTCAATGCCGCGAATGCCGAGCGCGACATGGGCGCTCTCATCGAGGGCGTGCTCGAATATCGCGTTTGCGCGATTGTCGTGATGAATGGCACACCGCCTACCCGCATCGTCAAGGAATGTCTCGGTAACGGTGTGCCGGTGATCCTCGTCAACAAGCCGATGCCGGGTTTCGCCGTCGACACCGTGGTCACGGATCATGCGGCTGGTGGCCGCGCGGCCGCGGAGCAACTGCTCGCGGCCGGATGCCGGAATCTGGCCGTCGTGTCGAGCGGCGCGCGCACCGCGAGCCTCCTCGGGCGTCTCGAAGCGTTCTGCGATCGGGCAGCGGAGGCGGGCGTGTCCGTCCACGTCTGGCGGGAAGGGCCAACTGACTATTCGACGGGCCGCGAGGCCGCACTGGCGATGCTCGCAAGGGAAGCGATCGACGGCGCATTTTGCGTCACCGATCTCATCGCCCTCGGCTTTCTCGATGCCGCTCGTCTCGATCGTGGCCGCCGTGTTCCGGATGATATCTCGGTAATTGGTTTCGATGACATTCCGCAAGCCGCCTGGAGCGCCTATCAGCTCACCACTTTTCGGCAGCCGGTCCGGATGCTGACCGATCAGGTGATGCAGGTCATTCGGCAGCGCGCAGCGACGCCGGAATCACCGCGCGCCGTATTCACGTTACCCGCAGCTCTGGTCGTTCGCAGGACCGTGCGTGGTCTCGCTGCGCCCGAAAGCTCGACTTGATCAAGCCGCAAGTCGTCGCGCATCGAGGCAGCAGTGCGGCGCACGCGGAGAACAGCTGGGCGGCCTTCGAGGCGGCGGTCGCTGACGGCGCCGATGTCATCGAGTGCGACGTCCAGCGGACGCGAGACGACGTATTGGTGATTCGGCACGATCTCGCGATCGGGGATCAACGCGTTGCGGAGCGCGCCTTCGCCGATATCGAGGCGATGGCGCCGGGTTTGGTCCGCCTCGACGAGTTACTCGCCTGGGCGCCCCGGAAAAAGATCGGCCTGTTAGTCGAGCTCAAGGACCCCGACTGCGCGATGCCGGTCGGCGAAATGATCGCCGCGAGCTCCTGGCGCGAGCGCATCGTGATCGGTGGTTTTCACTGGCCGGCGTTGGCCGCGGTGAAGGCGCGATTGCCGGCGATCAGGACGTCGCTGATGATGGGCAGCGTAGTCGCGCCGGAGGATTTGGCGCGACTCGCCAAGGCCTACCACGCCGACGGCGTGCACCCGTGCTGGGAAGCCCGATCGCCGCATCCGCATCGGTTGTTGGATGCGTTCGCAATCAAGGTACTTCGCAACGCCGGTCTCACCATCATACTTTGGCACGAAGAGCGCGAGAGTGAATTGAGGGCGTTGGTTGCGCTTCGTCCCGACGCAATTTGCACCGACATACCAGCGATGTTGCGACGAATCGTCGATATCTCTGCAACCCCTAACGATGACGGAAGAATTGGCGGCCAACGACCGCATTTGACAGGAGGGATCACATGAACTGCAAGCACGCACTATCGGCAATACTGGCCGGCGTCCTGTTCGGAGCCATCACTGCGCAGGCACTGGCTGACGACGTGGTAATCAAGGTGTGGTCGCGCGCGGATCGTTCCGGGCCCCTGCGCGCCGGCAATCTCGTCGCTGCTGGCGACACGCTCAACAAGATGCTCGCCGCAGCCGGCAGCGACAAACGCGTCAAGATCGAGCTCAACGAGACGAATGCCAAGGGCTACGACGACGATGCTCTCGATCTGTTGAAGGCATTTGCCGTCGACAAGGGCCCGGACATCTTCGTCCTGGCGCATGAGTGGACTGGCGCCTTTGTGGAAGCAGGCTACGCGCTGAATCTGGAAGATCACATCGCCAAGAACCCGGAATTGTACGGCGACATCATCGTGCCCCTCTGGCAGGCGGTGAGCTACAAGGGCGCCCGCTACGGCGTTCCGCAAGATTCCGAAGTCCGTATGTATTTCTTGAACAACGACAAGCTTCGCAAGCTCGGCAAGACCGACAAGGAGATCGCTGCGCTTCCGGCCAAGGTGGATGCGGGCGAGTTCACGGCATACGACTTGTGCGATCTCGCCGGCCAGGCAGTGCAAAAGGGCGTCGTCAAATACGGGATCCTTCACCGGCCGAATGCGGGGCCCGATTTCCAGATGTTGATGGAAGGTTTTGGCCTCGTGCCCTACGACAAACAGACCGCGAAATTGCAGGCGTCGAAAACGGCGCTGAAGGATTTCTATACATGGGTCAAGTACTGCGTCGACAAGAAGGCACTGTCGGCGGCCAACACCTCGATGTCGTGGGATGCCATCGAGCAGGCGTCCTTCGCCGGCGAACAGGCACTCGTTTTCTTCCATGGTGTATGGCGGGTAACCGATCAAATGAAGGCTTTCAACCTCAAGGGCAAGGACGACTACTTCCACAAGATGACCTGGTTGAACGCACCTGCTGGGAAAAAAGGAGGTAAGCCCGCCAATCTGTCGCATCCGATCGCTTATGCGGTGTCCGCCAAGTCCAAGAACAAGGACCTGGCGGCCTACATCGTCGCGCTGGCGAGCCAACCGATTCCCAACATGCGACATGCCGTGTCCACCAACCATACGCCGATCAACTACGGCGAACAGGCGATGCCCGAAGTGATGGAAAAGGGCTGGGCGCTGGTGGCGGCGACGCCGATGCTGAAATACGCGAGCTTCATGCCCAACCACCCGAAGATCGGCCAATACAACGCGATCGTTTTCAAGGGCATCCAGGGTGTCGAGACAGGGCGCCTCACGGCGAAGGCTGCGACGGACTTCGTGGTCGAGGAGCTGACCAACGAGCTTGGCAAGGACTTCGCCATTCGCGACTAAAGGATCCGGCAGGTTGTTCCATCGGAGAGGAGACGCATGCCTCCTCTCCGATCCGGCCAGGAAATTGCCATGCCCGACTTCGCCAGAGCCCAGATCCGCCGCCAACGCGCCAACTTTGCCCTGTTTCTGGGGCCGGCCCTGGTCTTGCTGCTGTTGTTTTTCGTTGCGCCGATCGTTATCGACCTGGTGCTGGCCTTCACCGATATGGGCCGCACGCTGGCGGTTACGAAATTCACGTTCGAAAATTTCGAACGCATGGCAACGCACGACACGCGCCTTCTGGAGGCGCTGGGGATCACCGCTATCTTCGTGGTAACTACGCTGGGCATATTCAACGTCACCTTTGCCCTGCTGCTGGCATTGGTCACCACTGCAGTGCCGCAACGCCTCGGCGCGTTCTTTCGCGCGGTGTGGCTGCTGCCGCGGATGAGCCCATCCGTCGTCTATGCCCTGCTGTGGCTGTGGGTGATCGACCCCAACGAGCGCGGACTGCTCAACCAGATCGTGGTAAATGTGTTCGGAGCGCCGCCCGTCGATCTTCGCAACAATCATCCGCTGATGGTGATCATTCTGGCGAACGGCTTCATCGGTGCGTCCCTTGGCATGCTCATTTTCACGTCGGCCATCCGCTCGATTCCCGAGCACCTCTTCCACGCCGCCCGGGTCGACGGTGCGGGTCCGCTAGCCATCGTCCGCCACATCACACTTCCGGCGTTGCGCTGGCCCATTTCCTACATGACGATTCATCAGACGCTCTCGCTGCTCGTAAGCTTCGAGTACGTTCTGTTGATCACCGGCGGAGGCCCGTTCTACGACACCACGGTCTTCTCACTCTACGCCTATCGACGTGCATTCGAGAGCGGTGAATATGCCTATGGCGCAGCGCTTTCACTCATTCTGGTTGTGATCGGCGTGGCTGCAGCGCTTTCGATGTGGCGGCTGATGGACATGAAGAAGCTCCTGCAGCCGGCGCGGATCGAGGTGCATTGATGGCGGCCAACGACGCAGTCGCAGGGCCCGCGCTCGAGGCGCGCAGCGATTGGCCGGCGCTTGCACGGCGCGCATGGCGCGGCAGGGTTTCCGCCCAGTCGGCGGTGCTCGCCTTTCTCGTTGTGGTCTCGGTGCCGATCATCCTGCCGTACTTCTGGATGGTGGTGATCGCCTTTACTGCACGGACCGGAGGCGTCTCGAGCGATGTGCTGTGGACCGCGTGCGCAGTGATCATACCCGCGGTCATTCTTTACAGCATCGTGCACATGACGGTAGCCTCGCGAAGCCTGCGACTCGGCGCTGGCGTGGTCATTCTCGCGATTGCCGGGACACTGCTCGTCGCACTCGTTGGCAGCCGGCTGCATCTCGACAATTTCCGCTTTCTGACACACTCCGATTTCGTCGAAGAATTGCGCTCGAAGGCGACTTCGGGCGCACAGTTCCCGTCGATCTGGACCGCTTTCTTCAACTCGCTCGCGTTGGCCTTGTCGCAGACGGTGCTCATCCTCACCGTGGCATCGCTGGCCGGGTACTACATCTCGCGCTTTGCCTTTGCTGGGCGCAACGCCTTTTTGCAGGGATTGCTCTTACTCCACGCCTTCCCTGCGATGACCCTTATCATTCCCATCTTCTTGATGCTGTACTGGATCGGCCTGCTCGACACGATCGTCGGCGTCATGCTGGTGCTCGCCGCGATCGAACTGCCATTCTATGTATTCGTGATGAAGGGATTTTTCGACGGCGTGCCGTGGGATATCGAGATGAGCGCCATGACCGACGGCGCCACGCGACGGCAAGCTTTTCGCCTGGTGGTACTGCCGCAGGTTCGCGTGGGCCTGATCGCCGTCGGCGTCTTTGCCTTCATCCGAGCCTGGGAGGAATACATTTTCGTGCGGACCTTTCTCATCGAAAACAAGAACTGGGTGATGAGCCTGTACCTGTTCTGGGTTTCCGACGATGTGATGGGGGTCGACTACGGTATCGTTGCCGCCGTCGCCGTTTTCTACGTCCTGCCAAGCCTGCTGCTCTACATCTTTTGCCAGAAGTACCTGACGCAGATGACCATCGGCGGCATCAAGGGGTAAACCATGGCCAGTATCGAACTCAAGAACCTGTGCAAGGAATGGATCGGCTCAAACGCAGTCGCGGGCATCGACCTCACGATCGAGGACGGCGCTTTCGTAGCAGTTCTCGGACCTTCCGGCTGTGGCAAGACAACGACCCTGATGATGCTCGCGGGCATCTATCAGCCCACCAGCGGCGACATCAGGTTCGACGGCGCTCGCGTCAATGACGTTGAGGCGCGCGGCCGCAATGTGGGCATCGTCTTCCAGTCCTATGCGCTCTATCCCAACATGTCGGTGCTCGAGAACATCATGTTCCCATTGCGCTTCAAGAAGGTCGAGCGGGCAGAGGCCGAGGCTCGCGCGCGGGAGATTGCCGCGCTCGTGCGCGTCGACGGACTTCTCGATCGGCGGCCGAGCCAACTCTCCGGCGGCCAGCAGCAACGCGTCGCGCTAGCGCGGGCGCTGGTCAAGCGGCCGCACCTGCTCCTGCTCGACGAGCCGCTGTCGAACCTCGACGCGGGGCTGCGTCTCACGATGCGTACCGAGATCCGCCGTATCCAGCGCGAGCTGGGCGTAACCACGATTCTCGTCACCCACGATCAGATCGAAGCGACAACGATGGCGGATCGCGTGGTGGTGATGCATGCCGGTCGCGTCGAGCAGGAGGGTGTCGCCGAGGATCTCTACGAACGTCCCGATACTTTATTCGTCGCCAGCTTCGTCGGCTCACCGCCGATCAACCTGTTCGACGGGGAAGCCGACGGTGCCATGATCAGGGTTCACCAGGCGAGCATCCCGCTCGCGGAATCGACGCGTGGCCCGGTGGTTCTGGGGATTCGTCCGGAGAGCGTGCAGGTGGCGGAACGCGGAACGCCCGCGCGTGTCACCGCGGCCGAGCCGATGGGGCGGGAAGTGCTCTACACGGCCGACAGTGAACTCGGGGTTATTCGTTTTCTCGAGGCGGGCGCGGAACCCCGCCATCGCGAAGGCGACAGCCTGCACCTCCATATCTCTCCCGCAAGCGCGCTGCTGTTCGACAAGGCAAGCGGCCGGCGCATCGACGCGCGCATTGCGGCTTGATCCGCATTGGCAGTCGGCTTACGGCGGTCCTGACGCGACCGATCGGCTCTCATGACGCGCGGTTCTGCAACTACTAACGACTCAATTATGGAACCCCAAACCAAGGTCTTGACAGCCATTGTAGGTAGTTATCCGAAGCCGCGTTATATCTACAGGCAAAACGGCCGATCATTGCTCGATAGCTTTGGCTTTTCTTTTGACCGTCGCCAAAAGGAGCTCGGGCAAGCCGAGTTTGCAAGATTGCTGGACCGGGCCGCTCTTCAGGCAATCAAGGACCAGAATAGCGCGGGCATCGATATCATCACCGATGGTGAAGAACGGCGCGGGCACTATGTGCTCCATATCGTCAATAAGCTGAACGGAGTTGACGCCGTTAACCGAAAACCTATTTCGATGCGCGCTGGAACTACTCAGCAGGATGCTCCGCGTGTAATCGGCAAAATAGAGCATAAGAATTCAATGGTTCTGGATGAGTTCTTGTTCACCAAGAAGCACGCCAAGGGTATCCCCAAAATAGGCCTTCCCGGGCCCAGCACCGTTGCCGACTGCGTGGCCGATGAATACTATCAAGGCGATCGAAAGCGTCTTGCCTTCGACTACGCCGACGCGATTCATCATGAAGTTGCAGCGCTCATTGCGGCCGGATGCGAGATTATTCAGTTCGACGATCCTGTGTTGCTACGCTATCCGGCAGCGGCGCAAGCGTGGGGGCTGCAAGCACTCGAACGGTGCTTCGCGGGATTCGAAGGCCAGGCGACTTTTGTGGTGCATATTTGCTGCGGTTATCCCAACAAGCCGCTGGAGCGAAAAGGCATCAGTTACAAAGCGAATCAGGGCTACTACGGTGATGTCTTGACCTGGCTGTCCGAGTCCAAGCTCGACGTCGTTTCGATAGAGGGGGCGGCCAGCAATCTGGACGTGTCCATATTGAGCGCTATCGGCAAGAAAACGGTCATGCTCGGAGTAGTCGATGTCGGTGAGAACGAGGTTGAAAGTGTTGAGTCCTTGGTGGTGCGCGCGAACGAGGCTTTGCGCTACATCCCGAAAGAACAACTGATTCTGGCGCCGGACTGCGGCATGCTGGAGCTGACTCACGCGAGCGCCAGGAAAAAGCTCATGAACCTGTCGATGGCAGCTCGCGAAGTCAATGAAGGTAAGCCAAATTGAGAAAGACGCCCGTCCAGGCAGGGGTCGGATGAAATTCGTCACCTATAACATTCAATACGGTCTCGGCAGGGACAACCGATACGACCTCGCACGGGTCGCCCGCGAGGTCCAGGATGCCGACGTTATCGCCCTGCAGGAAGTGGAGCGACATTGGGAGCGCTCCGGTTGCGTCGATGGTCCCGAAGTGCTCGCTTCGCATCTTCCCGAACACCACTGGGTCTACGGGGCCAATCTCGACATGGACGCAAGTTTCCGCGACCCCGCAGGCAGGCTGGTCAATCGCCGGCGACAATTCGGCACAATGATTCTGTCGCGACTGCCGATCGTGTCCTCGCGGAATCACCTTTTACCGAAATACGCCACGCTCACTCAGCACAGCATTCAGCAGGGCGCCCTGGAGGCGGTCATCTTGACACCGCGCGCGGGGCCGGTGCGAATCTACTCGGTGCATCTCAGTCATTTGAGCCAGGCTACTCGAATGCCACAGATCGAGGCGCTGCTCGATATCCATGCGCGCGCGCCGGCCGAGGGCGGAGCATGGTGCGGCGGCCATCCGGATCCGGCGGCAGGCTGGACCGAAGGCGAGATGCCGCCGATGCCGGCCGAGGCGTTGATGATGGGTGATTTCAATTTCGAGTGGTCCGCGCCCGAGTACGACCGCGTTGTCGGTCCCCCCACGCCACGATTCGGCCGCCTCAATCGGAGCACCGGCTTTGTCGACGCATGGGTCGCGGCCGGCCACCGAGAAGACGCCGGCGCGACTATACCTGACCGGAGGATCGATTTCTGCTTCGTCTCCTCGGCGCTCGCAAGCCGTGTCCGATCCTGCCATATAGACGCTAACGCGGTCGGCTCCGATCATCAGCCGGTTTGGGTCGACCTGGATTTCTAAAGCGCCGCGATTCCGTCGCGCAGCGCTATCCCGGCAACACCGACCTTAGCGGCCTGCCAACGCTCCAGGATCCCGCGCGCGTCGTTGGTCGCAGGGTCCATCATCCGAGCGTGGTCCGGCGTCTTCGCGGTCAACTCGATCACGTAGCCGTTCGGATCCCGAAAATAGATCGAGCGCACGAATCCGTGCTCCGAGATGCCACGGGTCTCGATCCCCCGCGCCTTACCCTTGGCCATCATCTCGGCCAGAACGGGCGGCGCGACCTCCAATGCGATGTGGAGATCGTAGTCGTGCTGCGCTTTCCACTCGAACGGCATGTCCGGTGCCTCGAAGAAGGCGAGGTATGAGCCGTCGTCGAGCCGATAGAAGGTGTGCAGCACCGCGGTCGTGCGGCCGGTCTTAGTCTCGCGGATTTCAAGACTTCCGGAGAGCGGCAGGCCCAGGAAATCCTCGTAGAAACGCCGCGTCTGTTCCGAGTCGCGACAACGATACGCATTGTGGTGAAGTCCCTTGATCATCGCTTATCTCCATTGGAGGCGTGGCGGCCGGCAAAACTTCACAGCTGCACGAATTCCTTCCCCTTGTTGGGATCGACCACGTACTTGTAGAACGCCTCGTTGACCTTCGGCCAGCTCTTCAGCGCCTTCATGTTGCCAAGCCAGCGGCAGATATTCGGATACGCGTCAAACTTGCAGTCGATGGCCTCGCCGCCGAGGACCATCATCGCGCCCAGATAGTCGGCAATCGTGATGTCATCGCCGCAAAGGAACGAGTTTCGCGGCCCGATCAGGTTCTCGTCCAGAACCTTGAGCCAGCCCACCGCCTTGTCCTTGCCCCACGCGACGGTTCCCGCTTGCACCTTGTCGTCGGGTCGCTTCATGAACGGAAAGATCTGCGGGTAGAGGAACCCGTAGGAAAAATCCCGGTAAAAACCCGTGTTGAGCCAATCCATCCGCTCGTTGATGCGTGCGCGCTTGCGCAGATCCGACGGATATGCGGGAGAACGAGTCTTTTCGGCCAGATACTTGAGGATCGCCGAGCTCTCGGTAAGGCGGAAATCGCCATCCTCCAGCACCGGCACCTGGTGGCTGGGATTGATCGCCGAATATTCCGGCTTGTACTGTTCGCCGGTGAACAGGTCGACGATCTGATAATCGAGCGGAATGTTCTGCTCGCTGGCAAACAGCACGATCGGCCGGCTGGTCGTGGATACCGGGTGATAGTAGAGCTTCATGCGTTCCTCCTCGTCAAGAGATTGTCACGGTACGCCGTTGCACCCGGAGGATCAAGGTCGCGGGATGACGGGCTTACGTGGGACAATCGAGATAGACCTCGCTGGCGGAGCCTAAGATTCTGCCCTTCACCCGCTTCGCGAGCCCCAGCATGTTTATCGCACTGTGGGTATTTTCTTCTTGGCGAGGGTGCCGTCACTTCTGTTCGTGATATTCGTCGTCCAGGTTGATGTCCCAGATATTGCTCTTGTCCAGCCGACCGGCGGCAATGTTGTCCACCGCCATCTTCGCCGTTAGCATCGAGTGATCCTGGTTGTTGTAGCGATGCATGCCGTTGCGGCCGATAAGGAACAGATTCTCGATGGCGTCGGTATGTCCACGGATCGACGCGAAATCCGCATAGCTGCCGAAATAGGCAGGGTAGGCCTTCGGGACGCGAATCACGTTCGCGGCAATAACGTCATTTGCCTCGACGAGGCCGATTCGTTCAAGTTCCTCGATCGCCAGGGTTTGCATCTTGCTGTCCGAAAGGCGCCACAGCTCATCGTCTTCGTTGCAAAAATATTCCAGGCCTAGAGAGACTTTCGTGGGATCGACGACCAGCGCGGGGCTCCAGTTGTTGAATATCTGCAGCCTGCCAAGTCGTACGCCGGGGTCTTGAATGTATATCCAGTTGTCGGGGAGCAGGCTCGCGCCGCTTGCGGTGCGTCGTGCTGTCCTATGCTTCATCCTGTTCACGATAAGGCCGACCGTAATGAAATCGCGATAAGGCAGCTGGGCGGCGACGCGGCGCACGTCCTCGGGAGCTGGCGGGTCGAAACCGGCTATAAGGTCCTTTACCGGCATCGTCGAAATTACATAGTCGACGGCCATCGAGCTGATGTTTCCGCTTCTGACGTCACGTATTCCGACTTCAGTGACGCGGGAATTCGACACAGTCAGACGCTCGATCCTGTGTAGCAAGCGAATTTCTCCTCCGCCTGCCTCGACCTGCCGGGCAACCTCCTCCCAGAGCTGACCGGGGCCGTACTTCGGATAGAGGAATCGTTCGACCAGGCTCGTATGCGCCTTTGGGCGTGCTCCGACCCGCGATCGATCCACTGTTCGCCCCAGCGCATGCAGCACCGCCTTGGTCAAAGAGAGTCCCTTGATTCGCTGCGCTCCCCATTCGGCGCTGATCTCGCTGCAGGGAACCCCCCAAACTTTTTCCGTATATGATTTGAAGAACGTTCGGTACAGTTCTGCTCCGAATCGATTGATCAGGAAATCCTCGAGACTGAGTTCCGGCTGACGCGGGGCCAGCGACGCCCTGGCGTAGCTGAGTCCTGCCGTGATGAAGCGCAGCAGGCCCAGCTTGTAGACCGTAGCCAGATTGAGCCGCAAAGGATAATCGAAGAACTTGCCCATGAAATAGATGCGCGAAAGCCGATCGCGCACCAGCATGACCTTCTCCGACTCGTCGCCTGCCGGGGGGTCCGCAACGGGAATGATGTCTCTTTGCTGGTTCCGGTAGGCGATGCCGATGCGCTCTCCGCGTATCGTGCGGGAGCTGGCGAGTGGAAGAATCTGTTGCCACCAGGCCATGACCCAGTCTGACTTGGAGAAGAATCGATGGCCGCCGATGTCCATCCGGTAGCCGTTGAAATTCACCGTTCGAGAGATGCCGCCGACGGTATCGGAAGCCTCGAGCAGGAGCGGTCGAACGTTGCTCCGCCGGATCAGCTCCAGCGCGGCGGTAAGTCCCGCCGGACCAGCGCCAATGATCGCGGCGGTCTTTCGCTCTTCTGTCATGGATGCCGATCGCGGATGTCGCAGCCGACGAGATCGCCTCACGATCTCGCGTCTAAGGAGGGTTCGACGTTCACGCGCGCCGCTGTCGAGTACCGGCGACGCGGTTGTAAACCAACACAAACACCCGGCAGACGAGATACAGGACGACAAACAGCTCGGCGGCGCCTATCAAGCTCCCCGGAAGGTCCACCGAATAGCCCGGCAGAATCTCGGACAGCAGGCTGGCATGAACGCTGTGCTTCGCCGTGCCGCGAATCACCAGCCAGCTGGTCGTACCGATCAATCCCAATGCGCCGATCAGGCCGATGGCGAGGCCGAGAGACGGCCCGTGCAGAAGCAGCACCGCTTCGGGGAAATCGCGATCACCTCGTTCGATGGCAACGAGCTCGTCGATTCGCGTCAATGCGCTCCGAACGGAAATTCGATAAATGCCGGCACCAAGCAGCCCGCCGGCGAGGAACCCCCAGAACAGGCCCGCAAGTGCGCCCTCCCAACCGGGTCCATAATCGGGGACGAAGATTCCGATCAGTGTGACGGTGAGCCCCAGGTATTTTCCGGAGGCAATTCCGGCAACCAGGCCGAGCGCCAGCAACAACAAGCCGCACATCAGCCCGAGGATCACGCCGAAGACCCACGTGTTCAGGCGCACCGTCGTCCAGATCAACTGCGGGTCGCTTTCTGGTTCGCCTTCGGCAAGTGAGTTCATCGCTGCACGCTAAGGGAGTGCATTGCAGTTGCCACCGCTGGATACCGGTCAGTCGATCGAGTATGCCGAAAGGTTGGCGCGCACTCGAATCACGCCCAAGAGAAGGGCGTGCGCGAAGTTCCATAGCACGGCCAAAAACAGACCGCACAGCCCGCCGAGCGCGCCGGCGTACGCTGCCCCGATCAACGCGCCCAAAGTGCTGACCGAATATCCGGGGAAGTAGAGGGCCAGATGCGCGAGGTGCGGCCCGACCGGAACTCCGGGAGCTGCACCTTTCCAGGCAATTGCCACCGTGATCGCGAACAACACCAGCGCGAACGTCGCTGCGTTCGCAACCGAGAATGCAACGACGTCAAGGCGGGCGAACGCCCAGGCGAGAATCGTCCGGCGCCTCTGTTCGGAAGTCGGGTTCATGCCGTGCCTTTGGCTCCGAGGACGGATTCTAGCCGCATTGTGTCTTTCCGGGCCTGTGCCCGGTTCGCGCCCCGGCGCCGATCGGCGGCGCGCAAACCACCAAGGCGTTTTGCATACCCCGTCTCGTGCTGACTCGGCTTTGCACTGTATCGGCAACGGCGTATGAGAAAGCGATGCATGGCCGGACCGTGTTTCGACGCCGCGGCCATCGACACCCGCCGCCAGCTTTTGTAAGATTCAACACCATGGATATCGAACAGCTCCGCCGCGGAGCCGAGGCCGGTGACCTCGCCTCGAGGACCGCGCTCGGCAAGCTCCTGCCCATCGGACGCGACGCGCCGTTCGAGCCAGAGCACGGCGCGAGCGACCCGCTGGCGACGCTTCGGGCCCCGCCCTGAAACAAGAAGCCGCCTTGGCTTGCACACCATGCAGTGGCGTCGGTATGTCGATCTATTGAAACTATCCGGGGTTGCCTGGGTCGCCGACAACGCGCCCAGCATGGGAGCGGCGCTGGCCTTCTACAGTGCTTTTTCGCTCGCCCCGTTGCTGATGATCGTCATCGCGATTGCCAGCGCCGCCTATGGCGAGGACGCGGCCCGAGGCGCCATCGTGGGGCAACTCGGCGGGCTCGTCGGAGTGTCCGCGGCGGAAGCAGTTCAGGCGCTCCTGAAGGGAGCGCAGGCAACCGCCACCGGCGTGGTCGCGACGATAGTCGGGGCGATCGCCGTGCTTGTCGGCGCAACCACGGTCATGGTTGAACTGCAGGATGATCTCGACAGGATCTGGAAAGCGGGTCCACGAGAGGGAAGCGGCTTGCTGATGATGCTGCGCGCTCGCGTCCAGTCGCTCGGGATGATTCTGGCGATCGGGTTTCTTCTTCTCGTTTCCCTGGTCGTGACCGGGGCTGTTGCGGCGGTCGGCAAATACTGGGGCGCCGTTTTTCCTGGGGTGTCGTTCTTTCTGTACGTTGCCAATTTCTTTGTTTCGCTCGCACTGGTTACGGTGCTGATCGCGATGTTGTACAAATGGCTACCGAATGTGGTGATTGCCTGGCGGGATGTATGGATCGGTGCGCTTACCACCGCCGTGCTATTCACCCTGGGCCAAATCGCAATCGGTGTATACCTTGGCCAAAGCGCGATTGCATCCGCTTACGGGGCCGCAGGCGCACTGGTCGTTTTGCTATTGTGGCTCTATTACTCGGCGCAGGTCTTTCTGCTGGGCGCCGAATTCACGCACGTCTACGCGAACCGAGATTTGACCGCAAAATCTCATAAACGGCCAGGGGATAGCTAGAATCCGTGCTACCCAAAAGTATCTATGTTCAATCAGCGGCTTGGCGTAGTCCGTGCGCATGATCCGGCCAACCCTTGTTAACAAAATCGACATGCCGCCGGACGAATTCCAGTGCATGCCTGCTACTCTACTGATCGACGAATACACTGCGCTGCCGATCGCTGTCGGCAGCCGTGGAATGATTGGGAGGCCGAATGAACAGGTTGGTGCTCGGTGCCGGGCTCGGGTTGATGCTCTGGGGTGGCTTGGCCTCAGCCACCTACCAGGATCAGGTTCTGGCCGACGGCCCGGTGGCCTACTATCGTTTCGAAGAGACCTCCGGGACGACCGCAAACGACACCACGGGAAATTCCAACAACGGCACCTACACTAACGGCGTCCTGATCGATCAACCGAGCGCTGCGAACCTCGGCAGAGCCGCCAGATTTGATGGCATCGACGATTACGTCAGTACGCCGCGCACCGTTTCAACGAACTTCACTTTGGAACTGTGGATCAACACGACAGCAAGCAGTTTATCCGGAACCAATGCGTACGAGGGCAATGGATTGCTCTGGTCCGATGTAGGCGGGGCGGCAAACGACTTCGTCATGGCAATGCTGAACAATGGCCTATCGTTTTTTACAGGTAATCCCGACATCAGCGTGACGAGCGCCATCGCCGTTAATGATGGCGCCTGGCACCATCTGGTTGCCACCAGAACCCAGGGAGGGAGCGTCGAAATCTTTGTGGACGGTGTCTCTCGCGGCACGACGACAACCAACAATAATCCTCTGGACGCCAATCCTTCGATCATGATCGGAGGGAACGTATTGGACAGCCGATATTTCAGTGGATTGATCGACGAGGTAGCCTATTATCCAAATGTGCTGTCGGTCACGCGGATCAAAGCACACTTTCTGGCGGGTTCGGCGAGCGCGAATGCCGTGCCGACGCTTGCCAAGTGGACACTAGCCGGCCTGGCCGCCGTCCTGTTGCTGTTCGGCGCATATAGCCTGCGACGACAACGGCGAAAGTACCACTAGGGGCTTCGCAGCCAACGCTGAACGGCTTCATACGGCAGGGGAAGCGGCCGAGGAAGGCACGGCGTCAGATAGGTTCACGATAACGGCGCATGCGGACCGCAGCGGCCAGGAACGCCGCGGCGAATGCGAGCCCGATCCACAGACCCGGTGTGGTCAGGAAGTTTTCCGGCGTAAGTTGTGTCACCGAGTCGATCGTGCCGTGCGCGTTAACGGCGAAAGCCTCCGTACGAAAGCCCATCAAACGGTAGTTCAGCATGGATTGGAAATACGACGTGTTGAACGCAATCTTCTCGAGGACGCTGACCGCGACCAGCGGTAACACGGCCCAAAGAAATACCGCTCGGCGCGCCCAGCTGGAGACGAGCAGCAGCCAGCCGTATATCGGCGCATGCCAGAGAGCAATCACGACGAGGCTGTAGAGCAGGATCAGCGGCTGCTGTACCAAGGGCGGCTGTGTCGTCGTCGCGGCACTCAGGCCGCTCATCAGCAAGGCTGCGGTGCTCAGCAGCAGCATGATCAGTTGCGTAGAAACGACGATCGCAAAGGTGATCAGCGGCAGAACCACGATAGGAATGCTCGCCTTCGAGAGTACGGTCGTGAGATCCGAAACCGGCAGCGACTTCCAGAACAGGATGCTGCGATCGCGGCGCTCTCCGTGAAGCGCGTCGAGACAGTAAAACACACCGACGACAAAAGTCGCCGCGATCATCAGGCCCGCTGCGAAGTGGGTCCGCTCTGCCAGCACCGCCGCCTTCTGCGCTGGGTCGACCGTCGCCACGGCACGACCGATCGTAGCGATCAGGAACCCGATCAGGACGACGCCGGCGATGATCAGTGGCGCAATATAGATCGAACGGTTCTCCCACAGCTCACGTCGAATCGACCAGTACATCGGCCGCGTTTGCGTCATGAGCTGCATGGTGACAGGCGTTGTTTCCTGCGGGCCGAGTGGAGACTCGGGCATGGCGTTGGATTGCGTATTCATATAGCCGCTCCTTGTGCTGCGCCGGCCTGGCTGCCCATCACGGCAACGAACAGGTCGGCGATGTTGGGGGTGCGGACATCGCCCAGTGCGGCGAGCTGCTGACGATCGACGCGATCGAACAGCAGGATGCTGCGACCGAATACCTGCCGCTCATGCATCGGCTTCAACGCCCGCGCGGCCGCGACGTGCTCGGGATTGACCATCACCTCCAGATAGCGCGACTCGAATTCCTCCATGCTGCAATCGAGCACGATGCGGCCGCGGTCGATGAACATCACATCGGTGAGGATGTGCTGGACCTCTTCGACCTGATGGGTGGTTACGACGATCGTGCGACTGCGATCGAAGTAGTCGTTCAGGAGGGAATCGTAGAACTGCTTGCGATACAGGATGTCGAGCCCGAGCGTCGGCTCGTCCAGAACCAGTAATCTCGCATCGATGGCCATGACCAGCGCCAGGTGCAGCTGGGCTACCATGCCCTTTGACAATTCCCTGACTTTGCTCGCCCGCTTGATGATGGTCTTGGCGAGAAAGCCATCCGCCTTGGCACGATCGAAGCGCGGATGCACGCCGGCGACGTAGTCCAGCGCCTGCGAAACGCGCATCCAGCGCGGCAGCACGGCAACATCGGCGATGAAGCAGACATCGCGCATCAGCGTATCGCGCTCGGTCCAGGGGTCGCGTCCGAGCACCGTCAGCTCGCCCTGGTAGGGGGTCAGGCCGAGGATCGCGTTGAGGGCGGTGGTCTTGCCCGCGCCGTTGGGACCGATCAGCCCCAGGATATGACCTTCGTCGACGCGCAGATCGAGGCCGTCCAGCGCGATCGTCGTTCCAAAAGCCTTACGCAGGCCGCGTGCTTCAATGCATGGCATGGCTTCAACGCTCCTTTTCGGCAGCCGACGAGTTCTTCGCCGCTGCGGCGGCACTCAGCAGTTCCTGCGGCGTCAAGCCGAGCCGCTGGATGGTGGCGTGGATCCGCGGCCATTGCTCCGAGAGAAATCTCAGGCGTTCGCCCTGCAACAGCAGGCTCCGCGCGCCGGCGTTGATGAACATGCCGAGACCTCGCCTCTTCTCCACCAGCTGCTCGTCGACCAGCTGTTGATAGGCCTTCAGGACCGTCAGCGGATTGACCCGGTACTCGGCCGCGACATTGCGTACCGAAGGCAGCGGATCGCCTTCGTTGAGCACGCCGTCGAGAATCATGGCGACGACGCGTTCGCGAAGCTGCCGGTAGATCGGCTGGCCGTCGCTCCACTCTCGGTCCATGTCGGTTCCGGACAATCTACGTGAGAGAGGTCAGCGTTTGCTCAGACCGACCGAGCCTGAATGCCTTATTGAACGGCACTGGAGACCCGGACGATTGCGCGCGCTCCTGGATCGCGTGTAGCAACGACGGTGATGCTCGCAAGGGGGACGAGTTCCTTGGGCACTGGCGGCGTCGACTCCGAGGCCTCGAGGACCCGAGACTCACGGTTCCCCGGGATCGTTTGAGCCGGCAGGATCACTGATACGGCCAAGGTGACCGCCGTCATTGCAATGCCGGCGATGCCGAGAGCAAGGCGGGGCATCGCCGGTTCATACATGGTCGGATCACCCGGGCTTGAGCCATTGATGCCGACCGAAACATTGTGTATCAATAGATTCAATAGCTTATTCATGTGCAATCCGCCCCGATGTAAATGTACTGTTCTAGTGTAGTATAACACCGAGGATAACGCAAGCACTTTCGAATTTTCATCTTCACCCCCCTCGGCCAGCTGCTGACATTGGCGCCTTTGGTTCAGCCCTGGCAGAAATTGAACTGCTTCTCGGCCCGGCGACAAGCTGCTCGAGGGACCGGCGGGCCGCCTTGATCTATCCTTGGCCGATTGCGCCCGACCTCCGGCGCCCGCTGGTGAATCTCATGCCGCGATTTGCCGCCAATTTATCGATGCTCTATCCGGAGCTCGATTTTCTCGACCGTTTTGCCGCGGCCGCGCGCGACGGTTTCAGGGCTGTCGAATTTCTGTTTCCCTACGCATTCGATGTCCGCGAAATCGCGGCCCGGCTCCGGAACAATGGATTGCAGCAGGTGCTGTTCAACGCCGCTCCCGGCGATTGGGATCGCGGGGAGAGGGGCTTGGCGTGCCTGCCGCAGCGGGAGGCGGAGTTCCGCGCCGGGATCGACAAGGCACTCGATTATGCCGAGGCACTGCAGTGCCCGCGCATTCACGTCATGGCCGGCTTGATGCCGGCAGGCACTGCGCGCGAGAGGCTATATCTGACCTACATCGAGCAACTCCGCTGGGCCGCGCTGGAGGCGGGCAAGCGGGGCGTCGACGTACTGATCGAGCCGATCAACACCCGGGATATCCCCGGCTTCTTTCTGAATCGCCAGGACCAGGCGCACCGGGTGATCGAGGACGCAGGCGTGTCCAATCTCAAGGTGCAGATGGATCTGTATCACTGTCAGATCGTCGAGGGTGACGTGGCGGTCAAATTGCAACGCTATGTGCCCGCCGGCAAAGTCGGTCACATCCAGATTGCAGGCGTTCCGGAGCGCCACGAGCCGGATGTGGGGGAGCTGCACTACCCCTACCTGTTTGCGCTGCTCGACGAGCTTGCCTACGGGGGCTGGGTCGGTTGCGAGTACCGCCCATTCAGGGGTGCCGAGCCCGGCGGTACGTCTGCGGGGCTGGCATGGCTCCAGCCCTACCTTTGAGATAACGACCGCGCGGTCCATCGGGCGTGGCGTGGGATCGGCCGAAGCGTTTGCTATCCTTTATCGATGCTTCGCCAATCCAATACGACACTCGGCTTCGACACCCGCGGTCGCGGCCTTGTCGAAATCACTCGCCCCGTTGCCGAGTGGATTTCTGCAAGCGACATGAAAAATGGATTGCTTACGCTATTCGTACGCCACACGTCCGCGAGCCTGGTCGTGCAGGAAAATGCCGACCCCGACGTGCGCGGGGATCTGGAGCGCTTCTTGGCGCGCCTGGTACCCGATGGCGACCCGCTCTTCCGCCATCGCGACGAAGGCGCCGATGACATGCCCGCCCATGTCCGCGCCGCGTTGACTGCGGTGCAGCTCTCGATTCCGCTGTCGGGCGGGCGCCTTGCGCTCGGCACGTGGCAGGGCATCTACCTGTGGGAGCATCGGCTGCGGCCGCATCGGCGCGAAGTGGCGCTGCATCTGATCGGTGATTGAAAAGATCGGGGCGGCATCATGCCGCCCCGATGCTGCGTCACAGCGCGCCTGAATCGCGCGCCTCACGCTCCCTTGTCGCTGAATATCGGCGTCGGCGTGAAAGCCAGCAGGCGCCTTTGCTGCGCGATTTTCTGCTCGTCCGGCGCGGCGCATTCAGCGACTACGTCCTTCACAGGCATGCCTGTCGCACGCGCGAGGTTCGAGTTGCCGAGGTTCTGGCCGTTGAGTTCCCGATAGAAATCTCCGGTGAACGGGTTCATGCTGCTGTCGTCCGCCAGCGCGACTCCCGATGCGCCGATGGCGAGTGCGGTCGCGATCGCGAGGCACGTGCCGAGTGAGTAGGATTTACGAGACATTGCTTGCTCCTTAATAGCAGTTGGGAAAATGATCTCGGTGCCGATCACGTGATGATGCTTGAACAGGCACCGTGATTCGTTCGAAGAAATCACGATGCCGAGCGGTCGCGCGTCATGGACTGGCGTTACCGGCCTTGCACCAGGCCCATGAAACGCGTTGCCATCCATTTCGCGCGCTCGCATACCTGTCAGACCGCGCCGATGTGCCGCTTATGCCGGGGGGAATAAAAGCGCGTGCACAATCGGAAGGCGAGCCTAGAACGAGTACTTTGCGGACGCCTGCAAACGCTTCAGATGGCCGTTGAGTCCGTCCTCGGTCTTGCGATCCGCGTAGATGTATTCGATTCCCAGGTCGCTGTTCGCAACGGGACTCCAGATCAGATTGACGTGCGCGGAGTGGGTGCTCTTGTTGGTGTTGCCCGGAGCACCCGTGGGATTGTTCTCGTCGGCGCTCGACAGGACGAGGCTCGATCGCAGCTGGTCCGACCAGTAGTGGCGATACGCGGCGAACCACGCCCATTGTCTGGGCAGGCTGATGCGCCCGTCGCTGCCGACGATTCCATCCGGAAAGAATCCATCCGAGTAGCGGCCGATCGCATTGCCGGCGGTTGCGGTGAAGCGGAAGTCGTCCTTGCCGATGGTCGGCAGGATCCCGGCGATGCTTAGCGCGCCGCCGAATTTCTGGTCCACCGCCGCCGGCGCCGCCCCGGAGTCGACGCGGATCTGCCGCAGCAGGCCGTGCACCGAGATCTTGCCGCGCGAGGTATTGAACGCGACCTGTCCGGTAATGTCGGGCAAGCGGTCGTCGTCGGCGCGGAAACTTGCGCCACCCGGAATCTGCACGACGGTTTCGGGGTTCTCGAGCCCGACCGACCATTGTCCGCCACCGCTCGATGCCGAAGAACCAAACGACTGCGTCCAGCGAACCTGCGCCTGCCGGTCGAAGATCTGTCCGACAGCACCTCCGAAATCCACCGTCTCGGGCAGCGCCGCCGGGTTCATGAAATTGGTCCAGGTCTGTCCGGCCAGGAAATTGCCCAGCGTTGCGTAGGCGTGGCGGAGTCTGAAGCCGTGCGAGTTGCTTACGCTCTCATTGCCGTCGGCGCCGTAGAAGTCGAATTCGACGTGGCTGTTCAAGTCGCCCAAAGAGGTCGGCGTGTTCGTCTTCACGAATAGCCGCGATTCCCTGGCGCCGAACTTGACCTGATTGCGCTCGTTGTTGGCGCCGTTCGGCCCGACCGCGATCGTGGTCGGATCCAGCGACAAGTCGCCCTTGGCGTCCACGCCGGCGCTCGGATTGCTGAAGACCGCGTCGAGCTTGACGTAACCGCCCAGCGTGACCGACGTGTTCGACCCGGGCAGCCTGAACGATCCTTTGGTCGCTCCGCCGGTTACGACGTTGTCAGCCGCGCCCGCCGCTTGCTTTTGCTCCGTCTTGTCCTGCTTTTGCTCGAGATCGACGACTTTCTTCTGCAGCGCCTCGATGCGCGCCTTCAACTCCTCCAGCGTATCGGCGCCAACCGCGGTTGACAGACCACCCAAACCGACTGAAATCGCCAACGCAACTACCCTCACGCGGAATACCTTGCTCGATGCCATGACCCGTTCCTCTCCGATTAATGGACTGCCGTCAAACCGCCAGCGCTTCTGTCGCCTGAATACTCGGCTGGCGGTGACGCTATTCAATCGGGAACAAGGGCACGTAAGACGAGGTATGAGCGCACGTACGCGGCAGGTCAGGAAAAAATCCCTCGTCGCGCACGCTTCAGCGATGTCCGCGTTATGGGGACAGGAATTACCGCGGCGCCGTCAGTGCACGATGCGCCTGCGCGCTGCGAGACACGCCGGCGTTAAGCGGAGGACCGACCCGGATATGGCAGCGCGGTAGGGGGACGCCGCGCTCGGTACCACCGACGCGGCTCAGGCGGCGAGATCGAGCGGCGCGTTTACTGCGACGTGCCCTGTTGCGCAAGCCGCTGGACGAATGCGGTCAGGACGTCGGCGCTGACATCGGATACCGCGAGCCAATCCATGCCCGAGCCGGTTGCGCGCGCGACGTTGAACCCGCGCACCGTGCGCAACACCGGCGGCGCACTCGCCGACTCGGGCCGGACGAAGACATCGATCGTGTGCAGCCGATAGCGGTAGACCAGGGTGGCGACCCGCTGCTTGTCGAGCATGTCGAGACGGCCTCCGCTCAGCGCGAAGCCTTCGTTGGCAAAATCCTGCACCGGGGGAGAATAGTCGAGCCGCGCGGAAAGCCATGGCTTGACCGTGTGCTGGTCCGATGATGCGACCTCGATCAGATGGTCGTTGAGCGTTGCCCGAACGTGAGTCGCCACGGCCTCGACAGCCACATCCTCGTTCGCGCGCCAATCGATAACCGCCGTGCCGACGGCCCACGCGAGCAGCGTCGCGGCGCAGCCGGCAAAGGCGCCCCCCGTGAGCCAGCGCCAGCGATCGCGCGCTGGACGCGGGCGAGGCCGCGCGCCCTCCTGAGCATTGGCGATCATCGCCCGCACCCGCTCGCGCAGCGCCGGCGGCGCCTGGAAGTAGGGCACCTCGGCGCCAATCCGCGCCCGCAGCGCCAGCACCTCCCGGTGCTTTGCCGCACAGGCCGCGCAACCGCGCAAGTGTTGTTCAACCGAACGTCCTTGAAGGCTGTCGGTTTCGCCGTCGGCGTATCTTGCCACCAGCGCCCCGGCTTCATTGCAATTCATTGTTCACCTCCGCACGTTCGCCCGCGGATTGCATGCAATAGCGGCGAGCGTCGCAATAGGTTACGGGCCCGCGCCAGCCGGGACATCACCGTGCCGATGGGGATGTCGGTGATACGCGCGATTTCCTTGTACGAGAGTTCCTCGAGCTCGCGCAAGATCAACACCTCGCGAAAGACCAGCGGCAATTCCGCCAGCGCGTCGGCCAGCAGCCGCGATTCGGCGCTGCGCAGCGCCGCCGTTTCAGGGTCGACGGCTGAATCGTCGACTGCCATATCGATCGCGGTGCCATCGTCCCTGGCGATCTCCGCCGGCCGGTTGCGCTTGCACCAGTCGTAGAAAGCGTGGCGCACGATCGTCAGGAACCATGCCCGGGCGTCTCCGTCCCGCAGCGTGCCGACGTATTTGAGGGCGCGCGCGCAGGCATCCTGAGCCACGTCCTCGGCGTCGTTGACGTCGCGCGTCAGCCAGCGCGCCAGGTTGTAACCGGCGTCAAGATGCGGCAGGACCAACGCTTCAAAACGCGCGTGCGCGGACAAGCTGCCCCTCCATCTCTTGCTCGCCGTACCGCGATGCCGGCTGATTTATTCCAGGCATGCTCGCGGCGGCGGCGATCCAGATCGTGGTTGCGGTGAGGTTATCGGCGCAGTCCGGAGCGCCCGCGCCTGCCCTGCTGCCCGGGCCGGGAGCCCGGGCCACTACTGCTTATGGACATGAACGACGCCGGTCATGAACGGATGCACTGTGCAAATGTAGCTGAAGTCACCTTCGCTGGAAAAAGTATGCTCGAACTTGTCGTCGGTATCCATGCCTTTCGAGGCAAAGCTCTTGTCGTTGCTGGTCACGGTATGCGGTGTTTCGTCGTGGTTTGTCCAGACGACCCTGGTGCCCGGCGCGATCGTTATTTCCTTCGGTCCGTAGGCGAACTTTGCAATGTCGACGCCGACGGTCTGCCCAGGCCCCGCAGCCGAGGCCAGAATCGCGGGCACCACGAAAGCAGCACAGCAGATCAGCGCGACCACGGCGCGAGCGCGAAGCCGGCGGATAGCGTCGGGAGAAGAAGCGTGATTCATCAGTATTGTCCTTGTAAGTAGGAGGTCAGCCGACCAGTGGCGTGTCGACCAGCGCGAGCTCATGACGTCCCCGCACGACGCTGATCCGGCGCGTGCCCAACAGCTTGCCGAGTTCGCCGGCCGGCACGGTGACGGGACCGGGTTCGCCGATCCCGGCCTGTCCTGGCGTCGGCAGCGGGTACGCGAGCGACATTGCGGTGTGCAAAGCGACATTGCCCTCGACCTTCTGCAGCACTTGATGGATGTGTCCGTTCAGCACGGTAACCGATCCGAACGGGCGCAACAGTGCCATTGCCTGCGCCGAATCGGCCGTGCCCCACCCCCAGGGTTCCCAGATCGTCCACAGTGGAATATGCGCGAGGACCACGATCGGTTTTGAGTGCGAGACCTGTGCGAGATCGCTTTTCAACCAGTCTATTTGTTCATCCCCGAGCGCCGCCAGGGTTCCCAGCTTGAAGTTGAGCACGTTGTTCAAGCCGACGAAATGCACGTCACCCTGGTCGAAGCTGTACCAGGCTTTGCCGTTGCCGTCGTGATCGAAATACTTGAGATAGCCGGTCACGCCTTCATCGATGGTGTCGTGTTCGCCGGGAACGGTATGCACCCGATCGACGCGGATTTCCTGCAGGATCTCGCGCGCCTGGCCGAATTCCGCTGGTTTCGACAAATGGCTCACATCGCCGGTGTGGACGACGAAAGCCGGAGCCTGCGGCAGCGCGTTGATGTCGGCGATCGCGTGACGCAGGCTGCCAACGACGTCGGGATTGGCGTCCTTGCGAAAGCCGATGTGCGTATCGCTGATTTGCACGAAGGTCAGCGCATTCGTCGCCGCAGCTGTGGGATTTCCCGTGCCCGTCGCACCGAGCGCGCGCGGGACGCCGCCGGCGACCGTCCAAACGACGGCAGCGCCAGTCCATGCGGCGAGGCAGCTCAACGCCTGGCGGCGAGCGGGATTGTGGCCCGGTGTGACGCGATCGGACGTAGTCATTCGAGGTTCCTTGTCGTGATGGTTGAACTGCCTGTGTCCCGTTATACCGGCAGCAACCTCGAACTTATTCCCCGTTCATTGTCTGACGAGCGAATTGGCGACGCCGAATATTTCGATTGTCGGCGGAAGCGGTCGAACTGCGCGAGGCGCTTGAAACAAACGAAACACAAATGCGCTCGCACTGAATTATTCCCGCTGCACGCTCTCATTAGAGTGCTGGGGTGGGTGTAGGGTCCGTGGCGGGCATCGCCTGGCAATCATCAAGGGGAGTCTTATATGAGCACATTTCTGGCAGTGTTGTACGGAGTTGTCGCCTACGTGTTCTTCCTCGCAACCTTTGTGTATGCGATCGGATTCGTCGGAAACATCGCGGTCCCCAAGGCAATCGACGGCGGGGCGTCTGCACCGCTGGCCGAGGCCTTGATCGTAAATGTACTGTTGCTCGGCTTGTTCGCCGTGCAGCACAGCGTAATGGCTCGGCCCGCGTTCAAGCGCTGGTGGACCCGTGTCGTACCCGAGTCGATCGAGCGCAGCACCTTCGTGCTGGCTGCGACCATGGCACTGGCTCTTCTGCTCTGGCAATGGCGACCGATCGCAGAGCCGGTGATTTGGAAGGTGGACGGTCCTGTCGCGGTCATCGCGCTGCAAATCGTTTTCTGGCTTGGCTGGGCGGTGCTGTTAACCAGCACGTTCCTGATCAACCATTTCGAGCTGTTCGGTTTGCAGCAGGTACTCGCCCGATTGTCGGGTAGCGCTATGCCGGCACCGGAATTCAGGACGCCGTTCTTCTACCGCCACGTGCGGCATCCGATCTACCTTGGGTTCCTGCTCGGCTTCTGGGCAACCCCGCGCATGACAGCCGGCCATCTGCTGTTTGCCGTCGCGACGACCGGATACATCCTGCTCGGAATCTACTTCGAAGAGCGCGACCTGATCGAGCAGTTCGGCAGCCGGTACCGCCGCTACCGCGAGCAGGTCGGGATGCTGCTGCCGTGGCCGGGGAGGGCGCACCGGTAGCGCGCTCTTCTCGAGCGCGACAACTCGGCGGACCAGCGATGGCTTGCAGGAATGCAAGCCATCGGCGTCGCGGCAAGTCATGTGCCAGTCACGGCATCGGAAGGACGATTAGCATCGCTGCTGCAAACAAATGTTACAAAATGGCGTGGACCGGATGCGCTTGAATGAGGGAAACTCTCAAGAGACCAACCAGCAACTGTCGATTCATTGCGGACAAACACAGGCCCCCAGACGACGGAGAGCGCGCCGCCATGCGAGCGCCCCACGCTCCGCGATGTCTCCGCCTGCAGAATCGATCGGCCGGGCGCAGACCAGCCCGTCGATCCGGCGCTCCAGAACCACGCTGGTCCGCTGCTGTTCGTTCATGTGCCGAAAACCGCCGGCTCTTCGCTCTATTCGGTCTTGCGCACGATGCTGAAACCGCCGGAGCTGTTGAAGCTCCACCCGGATGTGGAAACGCTTGCCCGGATCGATGCACTGCCCAGGCGACATGCCGATCGACTGAAGATGCTTTACGGCCACGTCGACGTTCACCTCGCGAAGCGTATCGTCCCGCTTTGGCAATGCGTCACGTTGCTGCGCGACCCGGTGGATCGTATCGTGTCCTACTACGCGTTTACCAAGCATATGAACTCGGGTGCGAACAGCGAGCTGGCGCGAAGAACGTCGATCATGCAGTGGATCGATGCGTTGCGCCTTCCTGAAACGGACAACGGCATGGTGCGGCGATTCGCCGGAGCGCTTCCCGAGGCCGGGATCGGCGGATGCACCACCCAGATGCTGGAGCGCGCCAAGGGCAATCTGGCGCAGTTCGCCGCGGTCGGCCTGACGGATCGCTTCGACGAATTCTATGCGGTGCTGGCCAATCGTTTGGGGCTGCCGATGCGAACCTACGTCGCTGCGAAAGTCAATGCCAAGCGGCCGCGCTTCGACCAATTGCCCGCTGAGACGCTCGCCGAGCTCGAGCGGCGCAACCAGTTGGATCGGGAGCTCTACCGGTTTGGCGTGAAGCTGTTTCAGCAGCAGTTGTCGAGGATCGACCTGGCAATGGAAATCGAGGCGTTTCGCAGCCGCTGCGGCGATCGGTCGATGCGCTTTCGCGACGCGACACGCAGGGTGACGTTCGCCCGCTGGAAAAAGTGGCGTCGCCGCTGGTCGCCGTATCCGTTTCTCGGCTGACTAGAGTACCGCTGGTCGAAGCAGCCCGGGCGCTTGCCGGGCGGCGACCCGAAGGCTCCGAATGGGGCAACCTCGATGCTCGGGGTAGCGAGGACGCAAAAAAAAGCCCCGCAGACGCGGGGCTTTTTATGCCAATGGGGCCGTCGCGTTACGGAGCGAGCTTGCTGATCCTGGTCGCCCAGTTCCCCGGGCTTCCCTCATGAGGCAGCCGTCAGCGAGCCGCGATCATAGGCCGGTGCCAGCAAGCCGGTCAAGGTCGTTTTTTGTAGGACACGCGCGGCACTAAAATATGCTGATGGGAACGCGCGGCAGGCGTTGCGCTCACCGGGAAACCTGAGGGAGAAAATCAACATCTTAGCGGGGCTTCGATGACATCGACATGCATCGGACGGTATCGTTGGCTCGCAATGGCTGCTGCGTTTTCGATCGCGACGGCCTCTCACGCCGCGACCGGCCTGGAGCCGGGCGGCTTGAGCGAATTCAATGTCGAGCTGCCACAGCAACTTCGTCAGATAGCGGGACACGGCACTGCGTCGCCAATCGCGCATGCGCTGGTCACCATCGCGGTCCCGGCGAATTTCGACGCGGCCAACGCTTATCCGGTGATGGTCATCAGCGCGACTTCCGACGCCGAATACCGCTCCAGCCGGCGCCTGCTCGGCGCGTACGCCGATGCGGCGCGCCAAGCCGGCTGGATATTGGTCGCCGCCGACGCGGCGGAAGTCATTGCGGTGGGCCAGGACGACGTCGGCCTGCGCTACGCGCTGAACGCAGCAGCGCTAGCCGCATTGGCGTTGCAGTGGCCGGGAGCCGCGAAGGCGCCTCTGGCATTCGGCGGCTTTTCCGGGGGCGCGAAATATTCGGGCTGGCTGGCGGCTGCATTCGCCAGTCAAGGCCGCTCGATCAGCGGAATCTATCTTGCGGGCATCAATGCCGACACGATCGTAGTCGCGGCCCAGCACTTCAATGTATTGGACGACCGCTTCAGGCGTATTCCGGTTTTTCTGCAGTCGGGAGAAAAGGACGAGGTTGCCACGCCCGACGATCATCGCGCCGTCTACGATAGACTCAAGCGCGCGCGATTCAAGGATGTTCGCATTAAATACGTGACCGCTGCGCACGAAGTTGATCCGACGCCCCTGCGTGCGGCGCTGGATTGGTTTCGCGAGCTGAACGGGCCATCGGATCAAGGGCGTTGATGGCTTCTTGCGCACGGGTCGGGGTGAGCTGAAGATCGAACCCGCGTCGCATCAGCCTGCCGGAATGTCGTAGCCGAGCTCACGCATCAGCGGGGCGGCGACCGCTTCGACCGTCGCGCGGTCGTCTGCGCTCATTTGCTGCCGCCAGTTGTGCACCCGATCCATTCGCAGCGGCTGGGCGAGACTCTGATGCAATTGCGCCCGCAGCTCGCGCGGCACTTTGGCGCGCCCATCCGGAAGAAGCCGATCGCCGAGATGTCCTATATGGCGGTCGCCGCTGGCGCGGTAGTCCAGCATCCGGTTCGCATAATCGAGATCCAGAAATTCGCAGACCTTGCGCAGCACCGCGTCGGGCCCCAGTACCAGGTCTTCGTAACGGAGTTCATGATAGTGACCGACCGCCGTCGCGGAGGTCCTGGCGAGGGAAACCATGTCGACCCAGATCTGGGCGGTTCGTTCGACGCTTCGTCCGGCGGTGGTCCTGCGAAGCGAAAGAACCACATCGCGCGGATCGCGAACGATGTGGATAAACCGGGCCTCCGGCAGATAGGCCTCGATCTGCGGCATGCAGTTGGTGTCGGCGGGCGTCTTCTCACCGAACAGGCGCTTGCCAAGGCCGTCAGCATACATGCTATAGAGGACTCGCAGGCCGCCGGTGATCGAGAATGTCCGCAACGCGCACAAACGGCGCCAATAGGCATCCTTGTCGATTCCCAGGTCGTTCCAGTTGGAGACGCCCCAGCGATCGGTCGTCAGCAATGCGAAGAAATCCCGCCTCAGCGCCAGCCCTTCCTTGCCTGCCAGCGCGGCGAGTGATGGCAGGAACGCGGTTTCGGGCGGTATCGCGATCAGCGGATGGCTGTCCAGCATCACCGCGAGCAGAGTCGTACCCGACCGCGGACAGCCGACGACCACCGGCATCGGTCCGCGCGCTTCCGGCGTCGGGGCGACGCCCGTCGGTTCATCGGCGATTGCTGTCGGCGGCGCGCTCGCCCCATCGACCGCCCGGCGCGGAGTAAATTCGATGGTGCCGGAATCGTAGATTGGCTTCTTCACCTTGATGATCCTTGCACTATCGATGCCGCCCGAGCTTTAGTGGTTCACCGAACGTAGGAAGAAGGCGGCCGCTTCAGCGGCTACACTGAGGGAAACAGCCTTCAACATGAATTCGACGCCTGTTCCGCGATTAGCACGGGCAGGAATAGCAAGGAAACTGGCGGTCGCGACTTGCAGGCGAAGCGACGTGTCAGTCGCGCGCGCCCTCGACGGGATGGCCCTCGGCGCGCCAGCGCAGCATGCCGCCGGCGAGATTGGCGACATCGGAAAAGCCCGCCTTCGAAAGCAGTACCGACGCCTGCGCCGAGCGCGCGCCGGAGCGGCAGACGGCGACGACCGGGCGGTCGCGCGCAAGCTCGGCGGTGCGCGCCGGCAACTCGCCGAGCGGAATCCATTCGCGCCGTGGATGCGGCCGAGCGGTCCGTCGAATTCGTCGCGCTCGCGCACGTCGACGATCTGGATCGGCGCCGCGTGTTCCTCGAGCGCCTGCGGCTGGATCTCGAAGATGCCGGCGAACGTGATAGGTCAGCGGCGCCCATGACGGTTCCGCCGGCACGGCGCCGTGCCGTCGGGCCGGCCGCAGCGCAGGTTCGCCGGCACCGCGACGTCCATCAGCTTCGGATGCGGCAGGCCGAGGTTGTTCATGTAGCCGACGAAATCGCCCTCGCCGATCTCGCCGCCCAGGCGCGGGTTGTAGCGCCGCTCCTCCTCGACGCTGGTCACCGTCAGCCCGCGGTAGTCGTGCGCCGGATAGAGCAGGCAGGACGGCGGCAAGCGTCAGGATCTGGCTGCGCACCGAGCGGTACATCGCGCGCGCGTCGCCCTGCTGGAAATCGGTGCGGCCGCTGCCGCGGATCAGCAGGCAGTCGCCGGTGAACGCCATGCTCTCGTCGTCGAGCACGTAGGTGATGCAGCCCTGGGTGTGGCCCGGCGTCGCGCGCACTTCCAGATAGCGGCTGCCGAACGGCACGCGGTCGCCGTGCGCGAGATAGCGATCGGCGCCGGACGCGCCGCTGGCGGCGCCGATCGCGATCTCGCTGCCGCAACTGCGTGCTTGAGCAGCCACGCGCCGGTGACGTGGTCGGCGTGCACGTGCGTGTCGAGCGTCGGCGACGAGCTTCAGGCCGAGCTCCTGGATCAGCGCCGCGTCGCGCCGCGCCTGCTCGAACACCGGATCGATCAGCACCGCCTCGCGCGCTGCGCCGATCGGCGAGCAGGTACGAGTAGGTCGACGACTTGCGGATCGAAGAGCTGTCGGAAGATCAGCATCTATTCGCTTGTGCGCGGTGGCGACGGCGTGCGGGACGGCTCGGTCGAGCGCGCCCGCACCGCTTCGATCCATTCGAACACGACCATTCCGGCGACCATCGCTGCGACGAAGACGATCGCTTTCGCTTGCCCGGCACCGAGCGCGACCAGCGCGGGGCCCGGACAAAATCCTGCGAGTCCCCAGCCGACGCCGAACATCAGACTGCCGAAGACGAGTCGCCGGTCGATGATTCGCGGCCGTCGGCAGCTGCATCGGCGTCCCGAGGAGCGTGACGGCCGCGTCTGCCGGCGACGCAAATCCGACGCGCCGACCGCTATCGCGCCGCCCATCACGAGTGCGAGCGACGGATCCCAGCGCCCGGCCAAGTCGAGGAACCCCAGCACCTTCGCCGGATTGACCATGCCCGATACGATGCAGGCCGATGCCGAAAACCAGCCCGGCGACAAATGCGAATAACGCGTACATGACGGCGCGCTCAGACCGCCAGCGACGTGACGGGTCACGAACACGGTTGCGAATCCCGCCGCCATGAATGCGAGCGTCGCGACGACCGACCGCGGCGAAAGCCGCGACACGCCGCACACGCCGTGACCGCTGGTGCAACCGGCGCCATAGCGGGTCCCTAGGCCGACCAGAAGTCCGGCTACGACCAGCGTCGGATAACCGGCGTCGACGACTATGCCGGGCAGGCGGTCGAACATGCGGTACGCGATCGGCGCGATCACCAGCCCCGCGATAAAGGCGACGCGCCAGGCCGCATCGGGAAGCGTAGGCCGTAGCACACCGCCGACGATGCCGCTGATCCCCGCCACCCGTCCGTTGAGAAGCGCGAATGACGCCGCGGCCAGCCCGATGATCGCGCCACCAGCCAGAGCCGACCACGGTGTGAATGCCGCCCAATCGATAGTCATGCTTGATCCAATTTGCCGTTGCGCTTCAACCGACGGAGCTTAATACCGGAGAAATGGACGGTCAACGACGTTTGAGGTCACATCATCGTTGTCACGGGGATCCCCGTAATCGAACCGCGCTTTGCGTTAGTTGGCGCCGAGGATCGCCGTGGCCGCCATCCGCACCGCCTCGACGGGCCCCGCGGCATGGCGTACACCGTCGACGTTGGCTGCGCCTTCGAGGCCAATGACGAGCTTGCCGAATTGCAGTCCCAGCGCCACTTCGGACAGGGTGCCGAAACTGTCACCGATGGCGATCAGACAGCATGCCGCCCGCGCGATCAGCGCATTGCGCGCCTCGCCGATGCCGGTAGCGATCGCCACCCCGACGAAACGGTTCGCGGCGCCGGCGTCGGCGTCGGGCAGCAATCCGATCGAAAGGCCGCCGACCCGAGCCACGCCCTCGCACACCGCCTGCATGACGCCCTGACGACCGCCGCAAATGACGCTCAAGCGGCAATCTCCGAGCAATTCGCCGACCTGCAACGCGGCGGACAGCTGCCGCGTCGTCGCGTCGCGCGGCCCGATCACGCCCACCGGCACCCGCAGCGGATTGCCGCTTTCGCGCTGCAACCAGGCGACCGCGGCGATCGCATCGACCGTTTCGGCGGTCGCCGGATCGAGCGCCGTCACGCTGTCGCCCCAGCGCCGCGCCACCGGATCGAAGCAGCGTCCGGCCGCGTCGATCAGCAGTCCGCGCGCGCGGGCAAGCCTAAAGGTAGCGCTCATGCTTTCCGCCGATCCATTCACCCGCGGCGAGCATCGCGGAGCACGACCCGGTGATCAGCAGCGCCAGCGCCGCTGCCGCAGGAAAATCCGAACCGGTTTCGGAAATGAGGCTGTACAGGCGGAGTGGCAGGATGGGGAGCTGCGTTCCCACCAGTGCCAATGCGGTTCCGTACGCGCCGAACACCACCGCCGCCACGAGAAAAAACGACGCGATCATCGGCGCGGCGACCTGCGGCAGCAGAACATGGCGGAACGATTGCGACGACGTCGCTCCGAGCGACTCGGCGGCGGCAAGCTGGGCGCGATCGAAGTTGACCAGCACGGGCAGCATGCCGATGACGACCCGCGGGATCAGGTAATACGACGAGGCGAACGCGAGCCCTACCGGCGTGAACAATGCGGCGCCGATCGTCGCCGCGTCGAGTCCTGTCCGCGCCAGGAGCTGGGTCACCAGCCCGGCGCGTCCGTAGCCCAGGATGAAACCGTACGCCACGATCAGGCCGGAGAACGTCAGCGGCAATGCGATGACGAACGAGAGCAGCGTTCGCCGCCGCTCGGGAAGGCGCGACAAATGCAAGGCGACCGCCACGCCGACGCTGGTGGACAGCACCGCGGCGACCACCGTCAGCGCAGCACTGCCCGCCAGCGCGCGCATGAACCCCGCAGTGACGAAGACGCGGGCGAAAGCGGCGCCGCCGTCGGCAAGCGCACTGGTAAAGATCGCCAGGCCCGGCAGCGCGAAGCACAGCGCGAACAGCAGCACGCCGGGCAGCACCAGCGCGGTATTGACTCGAACGGGCAGCGCCATTACTTGCTGCCGGTCGCGGCGGCCCACTCCCTGTCGATTTCGGACTTTTTCGCCGCCGCCGATTTGACGTCGACCGGACGGACCTGCGGCGCCGCGGGCAGCTTGTCAGCGACGCTGTCCGGAAGCTTGACCCCGGGCACCGACGGCCGCACGAAGCCCTGCGCGAAGATTCCCTGTCCCGTCTCGGTCATGATGAAATTGAGCCACAGCTTGCCGGCGTCCGGGTTGGGACCGTTGGCCACCAGGCTGATCGCGTACGGCGCGGCGGCGGACGCTTCCTTCGGGATCACGACCGCGACCGCGTCGCCCAGGCCGTCGATGTACTTTGCCTTCAGCCCGTCGTTCTCGTACGAGATCCAGATCGGGATCTCGCCCTTGACGAACTGCGCGTACGGCGTGGTGCCGAGGACGCGAAGCACGTTGCCCGACTGCTGCAGCTTGCGGAAATAATCGAAGCCAGGCTGCAGGTTGTTCATATCGCCGCCGTTGCCGAATGTGGCCGCGAGCACACCCACCTGGCCGACGCCGGTCGAGCGCGGATCGAGGTAGACGATGCTGTTCTTGTATTCGGGCTTGAGCAGATCGGCCCACGACTGGGGCACGTTCTTGACCAGCTTGGTGTTGACGATGAACGCGATGGTCAACGTATGGATCGTGAACCATTTGCCGTCCGGGTCGCGGAACACCGGCGTCAGCTTGTCGAAATTGACCGGCTTGAACGGCGCCACGACATTCTTGGCGACGGCATCGAAGGCCGAGCCGGCGAAATAGTAGGCGGTGTCGGCTTGCGGCCGGTTGCGGGCCTTGTCCAGCGCGACGACCGTCGCGGCCGAGCCGATGTCGTTGTAGACGATCTCGACTTCCGGGTAGCGTTTCTTGAAGGCAGAAAATTCGGCCGCCCAGTTGGCCCATGTCGGGCCGGTGTCGAAGCTGACGACCATGCCTTCTTTCTTGGCCGCCTCGTACAGCGATTTTTCCCCCGGATAGAGCTCGGCCGAGTCGAGCACGGTTTGTGCGGCCGCCGCGGCCGCTATCGACAACAACATCGCCCCGACTGCGACGCGGGCCAGATTGCGCAAAGTCGCTTGCATGGCTTCCTCCTTCTTCAGTGGGCATTCAGGAACTGGATGGCCTCGCGCGGCACGCGCACCGTCGCGACATGATCGCGCATCGAGGTTTCGATCTCGAGTCGGCCGTCGCCCGCCGCGACCTCGACTTGCCGGGTAGCGCCGAAAAAGCGATCGCGCAGCACGCGCGCGGCGAAGACGTTTTCTCCGCTGGCGGAGGCACCGATTTCCACGCGCTCGGGGCGCACCAGCAGACGCAGCGCGCAGCCCGCTGCGCGTCCGTGCCTGGGCGTCGCAAGCCGGCCGATCGCCGTGTCGACTGTCTGGTCGTCGATCACTCTGGCGTCGAGCAGGTTCGCCCGTCCGACGAAACCGGCGACGAACGCATCGGCCGGCTTATCGTAGATTTCCTGCGGCGAGCCCGCCTGGACCAGACGGCCGTCACGCAGCAGCAGCATGCGATCGGCGAGCGACAGGGCTTCGTCCTGGTCGTGGGTAATGAGCAGCGTGGCGATGTTCTGCGCCCGCTGGATGCGGCGCACTTCGTCCCGCATCGTATTGCGGGTGGCGGCATCGAGCGCCGAAAGCGGCTCGTCGAGCAGCAGCGCGCGCGGCTTGAACACCAGCGCCCGGGCGAGCGCGACCCGCTGCTGCTGACCGCCGGAAAGCTGCGCCGGCAGTCGATCGGCCAGGCCGCTGAGGCCGACCAGCTCCAGCATTTGTGCCGCGCGATGCCGGCGCTCGTCGAGCGGAATGTCGCGCACACGCAGCGGGTAGGCGACATTTTCCCAAACCCTCATGTGCGGGAACAGCGCATACGCCTGGAACACCACGCCGCATTCTCGCGAGCGCGCCGGCAAGTCGCTGACGTCGTTGCCATTCAGGCGGATGACGCCGGCTTCGGGCCCGAGGAAGCCGGCGACAAGCCGCAGCAATGTCGTCTTGCCGCATCCGCTGGGGCCGAGGCAGACGACAAGTTCGCCCGGAGCGATGCTCATCGTCAAATCGAACACCCCGGCCTGGGTTCCCGGATAACGAAAGCTCACGCCTTCGAGCGACACGGCAGCGGTCCCGGTCATGCCGCCGCCGCGTTGAGCCGCGTCGCGCCGCCGGCGGCGATACTCCCGCCGATCGCCGCGGCCGTCGCCAGCGCAAGCAGAATCACCGTCGCGGCGCAGGCAAATCCGGTCGCCCCGTAGAACGCTTGCAACAGCACGATCGGATACGTCCGATTGAGGAACCCGGCGACCAGGTTCGAGAATTGGAACTCGCCGATCGACAGCGCGGCGACGATGATCAAGCCGGCAAGAATCGAGTGCCGAAGTGCCGGCAGGACGACATGCACGAAGCGCTGCCATGCGCTCCCGCCGAGCGATTCGGCGGCCTCCTCCAGCACGCGCAGGCCCAGCCGCTGCATGTCGGACACGACCGCCTGCAGAAAATAGGGCAGGGTGAGCACGACGTGGCCGGCCGCCAGCAACCAGATGCTCCCCAGCCAGGGCAGCGTATCCGAGGAAAACACCAGGATGAAGCCGAAGGCCAGCACCAGCGGCGGCAGCGCGACCGGAAGCTGATAGAGCACGCGCATGAGCGCGCGAATGCGCCGGCTCCGGGTGTGGAACACGACGTAGGCGAGCGGCAATCCGATCAGCGCGCATGTCGTGCATACGATCGTCACGACGGCCAGGCTCGCGGCGAAGGCACGGCGGAAGCTCGGATCGGAAGCGACATTGCGATACCACTGCGTGGTAAAGCCCGTCGGCAGCAGCGTGTTGAGCCATAGCTCGCCGAACGATCCTACCAGCAGGAGCGCGATCGGCAGGATCAGGAAGGCGAGGTAGCCGGCGGTGACCCAGCGCAGCAGCATCAGTCGTTTGCTCGGGAAGGGACGGCCCCTGGCGGGCGGTTTCGGCTGGCAGCCGAGTGCGAATAATAGACGGGATTTGCTGCCATGGCGCAAGCGGCAACGCCGCCTAAACGGCGTGCCGATCTGCGCCGCCCGGCATCCCGAACTTCGCTACGATCGACCGGTCAACGCAAGCGAGCGACGATGCGAGCCAGCGGAGAAACGAACGAAGTGGATCAAGTCGACCAATGCTGGGACTGGTCGATCGCTATCTTGCCGATTTGCTTGTCGGTGTCGATCCGGTACTCGACGCGGCGCTGACTGCGAATTCGAACGCCGGGCTGCCTCGACTCGACGTTTCGCCGCTGCAAGTCAAGCTGTTGCGATCTGATCGCGCGGCTTGCCAGGACATAGACGATACTCGAAATCGGCGCGCTCGCTGGCGCGCTGGCGAGCGCCCGCCCAGACGGCCGGCCGCGCCGCAGCCGGCGCTCCCCGGATCAGACAGCGCGTCGGCGGGCGACCCCCAGCATCGTGATGCCCAGGACGACCAATGCCATGCTCGCCGGCTCCGGCACCTGAATCACGCCGAACAAGCCGTGCGCCTCGTCGCCGGGACCGGCCGAGAAGTAGATCGCCTGGCTGCTGCCGGCCTTGGTGTCATTGCCGGGGATCAGGCCCCACAGGCCGTCGATCTCCAGCGGACTGCCCTGCGGGCTGAGCAGCTGTCCGATAAAGGTGTCAGTGGCGGTGTCGAAGACGTTGATGCGGCCGTCGCCGAAGTTTCCGACCAGCAGGTCGCCGGCGAACTCCATGAACGAACCCGGCGCCAGCGCCAGCCCCCAGGGCGAATTCAGCGTCCCGTTCGAGCCGACACGCGCGAGGAAATTGCCCTGCAGGTCGAAGGCGTCGACGAAGCCGTTGCCGGGCCCCGACTCGTCGTCGCCAGTCGGCCCGACCTTGGCGTAAGTTACGTACAGCGTATCGCCCAGGTTCTGGATGTTGAACGGCGCGAAGCCGCTGGGAATGTTCGGGTCGGTAAATGATCCCGCGAGATCCGGTGCGCCGGCGTTGCCCTTGAGCACGTCGATCTGCGCGCCGGCGAAATCGGCGGCGTACAGGTAGGCGTTGTTGCCGATCAGCGAGATCGCCGAACCCTTGTAGCTGTTCGTGTCCGATGCCGTCTGAAGCACCTCGGCGCTAGTGCCCAATGCGCCTCGCCAGCCCGACACCGTTCCGTCCTCGCTGACGAACAGGAACAGGTTGCCGTTGAAGTTGCCGGTCCCGTTGCCGACGTTGAAGACCTGCCCGGTCACATTGCCAGCCCCGGGAATCGTCACCTCCAGGCCCAGCTTGGTCGTGGCGTTGGTCAGCGGGTCGACCTGGTATAGCATCGACAGCCCGGCCCCGTTGGACGAGACCCAGAATGGCGAGCCTGACGAATGCGAGATTCCCCAAGCGTTTTTCAGGTTCGGATCGGTGATCTGGGCGGCATTGACCGATGGGTCGTCGGTCACCAGATTGGTGACGGTGAACGGCGTCGCCGCGACAGGCAGCGCGAGCGCGAGGCTCAGCCCGACGATCGAGCAACCGCGGCAGATGGCCAGGGCGGTTGCGGAGCGGATAAAAGCGGCGGGATTTGCCGGCGACCGGGTCGTGTTCATTGCGCCTCCTTGAGTGGCCGAAACACACGCTGGTAAACAAGGAGGGCACGCCGCGCATTCCACACCGATAGGGCAGCCGGCAAATAGAATTCGCGTCGCGCGGGCAGCGGGCCGACGAATCGCGTGTAAATACTACAAAGTCGCTATCGTGACGGCTGAAGGATCGTGTTCCAGTTTGCGTCGCTTTGTTCCGTCGCCACTGTGGCGGCGTTGGTGACGCTCTCGCGCAAGAGCTTGGCCGTCGCCGCCGCCGGCAGCGGGCGGCCGAGCATGAAGCCCTGGACGGTCGTGCAACCCAGGCTCAGAAGCAGGTCGATCTGGGCCTGCGTTTCCACGCCTTCGGCCACGACGGTGAGCTTCAGGCTCTGCGCCATCGCGATAATGGCCCGCGTGATCGCGACGTCGCCCTCGTTCTGGCCGGCATCGCGGATGAATGACTGGTCGAGCTTGAGTTTGTCCAGCGGCAAGCGCCGCAGGTAGGACAACGACGAATAGCCGGTGCCGAAGTCGTCGATGGCGATCTTGACACCCATGGCGCGCAGCGCGGTCAGCGTACGAAACGCCGCATCGGCATCGACCAGCAGCATCGACTCGGTGACTTCGAGCTCGAGGTAATCGAGCGGAACCCCGACGACGCGTGCGATCTCTTCGACGCGCTCCGCCAGCGCCGGATCGCTGAACTGCACACTGGAAAGATTGACTGCGATCGTCACCGCCGGCAATCCCTCGGCGAGCCATGCGTTGTGCTGGATCAGCGCCGCGACCAGCACCCATTCCCATATCGCCATGATCAGGCCGGCCTCTTCGGCAGCACCGATGAAGTGCGCCGGTCCGAGCATGCCCAGAGTCGGATGATTCCAGCGTATCAGCGCTTCGATGCCGACGATTCTTCCAGTCTGGATTTCGATCTGCGGCTGGTAGTGCAGCTCGAACTGCTCGCCCTCCAGCGCCTTGCGCAGATCGTGCTCCAGCGAAAGCCGCTGCGCAGTCGCCGCGCGCATCGAGTCCTGATAGAAGAAGAAACGGCCGCGGCCCTGGGACTTGGCGTGGTACATCGCAACGTCGGCATTCTTGAGCAGCGTGTCCAGCACGACCCCGTCGCGCGGATAGAGCACGATGCCGATCGACGCCGACACGAACACTTCGTGCTCGCCGAGGATGATGGGTTGCGCGAGCGTTGCCAGAAGCCGGGTTGCCGCCCGCGCGGCGTCCTGCTCGCTTGCCACGCCCTTGAGCAGGACGATGAACTCGTCGCCGCCATGGCGGCAGACGTCGCGCTCGTCCTCGTTGGCCTGCGGCAGGCCGGTGATGTCGTCCGGCCGCAGACCGCGGGTGAGCCGCTGGGCGATCACGCGCAGCAGGTCGTCTCCGACCGCGTGGCCGAGCGTGTCGTTGATGCGCTTGAACTGGTCGAGATCGAGGTACATGATCGCGAACGCGGTTCCCTCGCGCCTGGCCGTTTCCAGCGTTTCGGCCAGCTTGCTGTCGAAGCGCGATCGATTCGGCAGCTCGGTGACGGCGTCGAAATAGGCGAGGCGGTGGATCTGCTGGATGGCGTGGGTGCGTTCGGTGGCATCCTGTATCGTGCCCGCGAGACCGGTGACCGCGCCGCCGGCGTTCAACAGCGGTTCGGCCAGCACGTGCACGTGCCGCACCTCTCCGTCCTGCCCGAGGACACGCACGTCCTGGCCTTTGGATACCTTGCCGCGAGCGAACCGCAGCAGCCAGCGCTTGAAGGGCGCGCGGTCCTGCCGGTGCAAGAGCCGCAGGATCGCGGCGGGTCGCAGTCCGACCTGTGCGGCGCTGACGCCGAGAATTCGGAACACCTCACCCGAGCAGACGACATTGTTGCTCGCCCGCTCCCACTCCCAGTTTCCGATCCTGGCGATGCGCTGCGAACGCGTCAATTGCTGCGCCAGGTTGCGGCTCGCGATGCTTTCCCGCTCTGCTTCCTCGTACGCGGCCTTCAGACGCTGCTCGCGGCGCGCGACGCGCCGGTACATCCTGTCGAGGCCGCGCTGCAAGCTGACCAGCTCGGTCGAATCCGCGCCGGCCCGGGCTGCGACGCCAACTTTCGTTCCCGAGTCGTCCGTCCCGGCGCGAAAGCGCATCAGCGCGGTGCGCAACCCCGCGATCGATCGCGCGATCCGCCGGCCGATGATCGCGATGGCGGCGCACGACAGGCCGAGCGCGAGCAGGGCATAGGTGATCGGGTTCAAGACTCCAGCCGACAGCCACGGAAGGAGCGCGAGGTGGGCGAGCGTGACCGCAACGATCGCCTGGCCGGTAAAGCTCGACCAGAACGCCGCGAGCGGCCTGCCGAGCCGGCGAGCGGACGGTGGTTGCGATGCGGGCTTGGAGCGGGTGTCCGATTGCTGGCCCAGGAGCGCCACTATTGCCTCCCTTGGCGCGCTATTCGCGGACAATTTCATGAAACGCGGACGCGCGCCACCATCCGCGAACCTGATGCGTAGCTTCTGAAAGGCAAGCATCATGCCAGCGACGATGCCCCGAGGCGAGGGCGGGCCGCCAAGCGGCAAGCGACGCAGCCGGGCATTCCAGGCCTATTTACGCCACCGGGCGCCGATGCCGTGGTCGCGCCACGCCTGCCGCTCCTGCCCTTTGCATCGGCGATGGCAATCGGTGACACTCGGCCCTGGCTCGCCATCGCGGAGGAAGTCTTGCCCGATCCTGTCTATTCCCGCCGCACGCTTGCCGCACAGGCTCTGGGCAGCATCGACGCCGCCAGCCGCGCCCTCGTGCCGCCGATCCACGTCTCGACCACCTTCGTCCGCGACCCGGACAACCAGTATCGCAGCGGCAACATCTATGGGCGGCCGGACAATGTCACCGTGCGCGAGGCCGAATCGCTGATCGCGATGCTCGAGGGTGCCGAGGCGGCGCTGGTGCTCGGATCGGGCATGTCGGCCGCCACCTGCGTCTTCCTCGCGCTCGCGCCGGGCGATCACGTCATCGCGCCGAAGGTGATGTACTGGGGCTTGCGCAACTGGCTGCAGGACGACGCGACCAAGTGGGGACTCGAGTGCGATTTCGTCGATACCGACGATGCGGCTGCGGTTCAAGCCGCGATCCGGCCGGGCGCCACCCGGCTGGTCTGGCTGGAAACGCCGGCGAATCCGTTGTGGACGATCACCGACCTCGCCGCGGTCTGCGCGATCGCCCACGCCGCGGGAGCACGCGTCGCCGTCGATTCGACCTGCGCAACGCCGGTGCTGACGCGTCCGATCGAGCTCGGGGCCGACATCGTCATGCATGCCGCAACAAAATATCTGAATGGTCACTCGGATGTGGTGGCCGGCGCGCTGGCCACCCGGCAGATCGATGAATTCTGGGAACGGCTCAGGCGCGTGCGCACGATGCTCGGCACGATCCTCGGACCGCTGGAAGCCTATTTGCTGATCCGCGGCATGCGCACGCTGCATCTGCGCGTCGCGCAGGCCTGCGTCAGCGCGATGGAGCTTGCGCGGCGGCTGCAGAAACATCCTGCGGTGGTCGAGGTACTCTATCCAGGGCTTCCCACCCACGCCGGCCACGAGGTCGCCGCGCGGCAGATGCGTGATGGCTTCGGCGGAATGCTGTCGATACGCGTGCGTGGCGGCGAGGCGGCGGCGATCGCGGTCGCGGCCGAAGTACGGCTGTGGAAACGGGCGACGTCGCTAGGCGGCGTCGAGAGCCTGATCGAGCATCGCGCGTCGATCGAAGGCGCAGGATCGCCGTGTCCGGCCGACCTGCTTCGCCTGTCGACCGGCATCGAGGATATCGACGACCTGTTCTCCGATCTCGATCGGGCGCTGGTCGCGGCCGATCGCCAATCCTGAGGCGCCGGCGGTCGATCGATGCGGGACGCCGAGCACACGAGCATTCGCGGCGATATCGTCGGCGGACTCGTTTCCGCAGGCGCTGCGATCCCGCTGGCAATGGGATTCGGGATGTTCGCGTTCGTCTCGCTAGGCGACGAATATTTTGCCAACGGCGCGCTCGCGGGACTGATGACGGCGCTGGTCGTCGGCGTCGTAAGCGTCATGCTGGGGGAGAAGTCCGCGACGCTCTACGCACCGCGCATCACGACCACCTTCTTCCTCGGGATTCTGCTCCACGGCCTCGTGCATTCCAATGCGCCTGTCGTCCGTTCCGGCGGACTGCCGCTGACGCTGGCGGTGATCCTGGCTATCATTCTGCTCGGCGGCGTTTTCCAGCTGCTGTTCGGCCTGATCAGGCTGGGTACGCTGATCAAGTTCACGCCGCACCCGGTAATGGCCGGATTCCAGAACGCGGCCGCGCTGCTGCTGTTCCTGGTGCAGCTTGGTAACGTGTTTGGCTTCGACCGGACAATGCCGTTCATGCAGGCGCTTCAGCATGTCGACCAGGCGAAGCCGCTGAGCATCCTGATCGCGGCGCTTGCCATCGTCGCGATGCTGCAGGCGAAATCGCTGCTGCCCAGGGTACCGCCTTTGCTGGTCGGTCTGCTCGCCGGCAGCATCGTCTATTACGTGATGATCTTCGCTGGCCTGGGCGCGCAACTCGGCCCGGTCATCGGCGGCGCGCCGTCGTCCGAGCTGACGCCGCCGATGTTTCCGCGCTTCGCCGAGTTGGCGCATCACCCCGGCGTCGGCGCGATGGTGCCGACCATCGTCGGCGGTGCGCTGGCGCTCGCGCTGATCGCCTCGATCGATGCTCTGTTGTGCGCGCGGCTCGTCGCGCAGCCGGGCGACCCCCGAATCGACGGCGACCGATTGCTGGTGCGCCTGGGCGCCGGCAACGTCGTCGCGGCCTGCCTCGGCGGCATCACCAGCGGTCTCAACCTCGGCCCGAGCCTGGTGAACCGCTCGTTTGGCGGCCGCACGCCGTTTTCGGTGCTGGTCAATGCCGCGGTGATCCTTCTCGCGATCGCGATTCTGTTTCCGCTGATCGCCTATCTGCCGCGGGTGGCTCTGTCCGCCGTGATCATGGTCATAGCCGTCCAGCACATCGATCGATGGACATTGCAGGCGTTTCGTCGTGTCGCATCCGGATCGACCCCGTACCGGCGGCACCTGATGCTCGAGTTGCTGGTCGTCGTCGTCGTCGCGACGCTTTCGGTCATCGTCGACATCGTGGTGGCCGTGTTCATCGGGGTGGGGATCGCCGTATTACTGTTTGCCGTTCGCATGAGCCGTTCGATCGTGCGGCGCTGCTATCGCGGCAGCGCGGTTCGTTCGCGAAAATCACGGACGGTGCAACAGATGACCGTGCTGGAAACTGGCGGGAGCGGCATCCTCATCGTCGAGCTGCAGGGTGCGCTGTTCTTCGGGACCGCGGAAACGCTGGCCGGCGAGATCGCGGTCCAGATGCAGCAGAAGACGCACCAGGTGATTCTCGACCTGCGGCGAGTCAGCGAGATCGACAGCACCGGCGCGGAGCTGCTGCGCCGGATCGATGCCGATCTTTCCGCGCACGGCGCGGCCCTCGCCATCTGCGTGCTGCAACCTTCGGAACCGGCTGCGGTGCTGGCCGATGCCGGCGTGCTGGACGCGGTCACGCCGGAACGGGTATTCGGGCACATCGACGGCGCGCTCGAATGGGCCGAGGAGCGGCTGCTGGGCGCATCAGTCGACGATCGCGCCGCAGAGCAGGAAACGCCGCTCGCGGGCGCGGGCATCTTCGCCGGCCTGACGTCGAAGGAGGTGGCGACGATCGAGCGATATCTGCGGCGCACCGAGATCGACAAGGGACGCACGATGTTCACTCAGGATCAGGCCGGCAGCGAGCTTTTCATCATCACCAGGGGAACGGCCAGCGCCTACCTTCATCAGGATCGCGGCGCCGACATCCGCCTGACGACGTTCGTCCCCGGCACCGTTTTCGGCGAGCTGGCGATCCTGGATCCGGGCCCGAGGTCGGCGACGGTCATCGCCGATGTCGCGCTGGTGTGCTATGCGCTCAGCGATAAAGATTTCGCGTTGCTGTCCGGCGACGCGCCGGAGATCGCGATCAAGATGCTCGCCAATCTGAGCCGTGCGCTCAGCCGCCGGTTGCGCCAGGCCAACCGCACGATACATCAGCTCGAGGAATAGCGTCGGAACGGCCCGGCGCCGCAGCGCGCCGGCGGCTTATGCTTTCAGGCCGCGGACACGGTAGGCGATCACCGGCCGGCGGAAGCCTTTCAAGGTCAGGGCTTCCTGCGGCTCGACGTCGATCAGCGTTTCCACGCCGGCATAGACCTTCTGCGAGATCAGGATCTGATCGCCCGGGGCCTCGCCGCAAAGGCGCGAGGCCAGATTGGTGACGGTGCCGATCGCGCTGTAGTCCCAGCGTCCCTCGAAGCCGATCGCGCCGATCGTCGCAAAGCCCTGGGCGATGCCGATGCCTAGGCTCAGCTCGTATCCGCGCTTGGCCCAATCCACCGCCATCCGCCCGATTCGCTCGCGCACGGCAAGCGCCATCCGCACCGCGCGCTCTGCCGGGTTCGGGATTTGCACCGGATCGTTGAACAGGATCGTGATCCCGTCGCCGGTGAAGTGCTCGAGCGTACCTTCGTATTCGAGCACCATCCGGCCGGCAACCTGGTGGTACTCGCGCAGCACGCTCATCACTTCCTCGGGCTCGGCGACCTCGGCGAATGCCGTGAAACCGCGCAAGTCGAGGAACACGACGGTGATCTCGCGACGGTGGCTCTTGAGCGGATCGTCTGCGCCGCCGGTGACGATGAGTTCGGCCAGATGCGGCGAAAAAAAGCGCCTCAGGCGCCCAACCCGCTCGAGCTCGCTCACCTGCGCGGCCACGCGCTCTTCCAGCTTGGCGTTCCACTGCTTGACCTCGTCGGCGAGCTCCTCGGCCGTATCGTGCAGCCGCTTGATGCGCAGCATCGAGCGCACGCGCGCGGCAAGCGCCGCGTGGTCGACCGGCTTGGTCAGATACTCGTCGCCGCCGGCTTCGAGTCCGGCGACTATGTCCTTCGAGTCCGCCATCGCGGTCACCATGATGATCGGCGTGAACGGAAACGAAGCGTCGCCGCGCAGCCGGCGGCAGACTTCGAAGCCGTCGAGCTTGGGCATCATGACGTCGAGCAGGATCAGATCGGGCTTGTCCCGCCGCGCGGCGGCAAGTCCCTCTTCACCGTCGCCCGCGGTCACGACTTCGTAACCTTCGGCGACCAGCCGGGTCTGAAGGACCTTGACGTTGGTCGGGTTGTCGTCGACGATAAGGATGCGGGGGGTATTTCTCACCAGTGTAATTCCGGCGGTCCGAGAGAAATATACGGTCTCGGCCGCCGATGCACAAGGACGAAGCGGGAACGAAAAAGATGGGGCATGGCGTGCAGTCCTCACTCGACAATCCGTCGTCGACCACGCGTCCGGAGCTCGCGCTCGAGCATTTGGCGGACCTGGTTCAGAGACGAACGCCGTTGCACAGGCTGGTGCGCTGGGTCGCCGGCATCCGCGCCTCGGTGCACACCAAGCTGCTCGCCGCGTTCCTGATCGCCACGCTGCTGTTCATCGCCGTGTCCCTGTTTAGCCTGCAGACGCTGGTCAATGCCACGCAGCAGAGCCGCCAGCTCGACGAGGCGCACGAGCTGGTGAGCCTCGCGCAGCAGAGCGAACGCGCGCTGGCGAGGCAGATGCACTACACCGACGTCGCGCTCCTGTCTCAGGACGAGGCGGCGATCGCCCGGATCCTGCGCGAGAACAACCAGTTCAACGACCGGCTGGCGAAGCTGGAAGCAGCCGGCACCGCCGACCGGACACTGGTCGAGCAGATAAGGACCTCGCAGGATGAGGCGATGGCGGTCGTCGCCGACATAGCCAATGCGATTCGCGACGGCAAGCTTGGCGCGGTCACCGGCCCGCTGTTGCACCGCCAGGAGCGGCTCGATACCGAAATCACCACGCGCGTCGGGCTCATGGTAGCGGCGCAGCAGGACCGGATGACCCGATTGCGCGACAGCGTCGCCGTCGCCAATAAGCGCTCGCTGATCCTGACCAGCGCGTTTGCGGTGACCGCGGTGATCTTCGCCCTGTTCTGCGGCTTCGTCATATCCTGGTCGTTCATCCTCCCGGTACGCGAGGCGCAAGGCTTTCTCGACGAGGTGGCGGCCGGCGATTTCGGCGCGCGCATCGAGGTCTCCAATCGCGACGAATTCGGCGTCCTGGCGGAGCGAATGAACCATATGAGTGCGGAGTTGCAGCGGTTCGATAGCGAGCAACGCCGCGCCGCTGCCCAGCTCGGGCGCCTCAATCGGCAGCTGGCGCAGGCGAGCAAGGCAAAGTCCGAGTTTCTCGCCAACATGAGCCACGAGCTGCGGACACCCATGAACGCCATCCTCGGCTTCACGGAGATGCTGATCGACGGGCTCTACGGCGACATCCCGCCGACGCTTAAGGAGCCGTTGACCGACATCCAGTTGAACGGCCGACATCTGCTGCGCCTGATCAACGACGTGCTCGATCTGTCCAAGATCGAGGCCGGCCGTATGCAGCTCGCTTTGGGCGAGTACTCGGTTCGCGAGATCATCGACATCGTGCAGGTGTCGCTGCGGTCGCTGGCGGTGGAAAAGGGGCTGGAGTTCGTAACCAGCGTGCCGGACGGGCTCCCGGTCGCCTACGGCGATAATGGGCGGCTGACGCAGTGCCTGATGAACCTCGCCGGCAACGCCCTCAAGTTCACCCGGCAGGGACGTGTCGAGATCGGCGTCGAGTTGGTCGGAAACGAGCTCGTCTTCCGCGTTTCCGATACCGGGATCGGTATTCCGAAAGAGGATCTCGACAAAGTGTTCACCGAGTTCGGGCAGGTCGACACCGCGGTGACCCGTGAATTCGGCGGTACGGGCCTGGGCCTGAGCATCACCAAGCGATTCGTCGAAATGCACGGCGGCCGGGTCTGGGTCGAGAGCGAATTCGGCGAGGGCTGCAGCTTCTATTTTGCGGTCCCGGTGCGGACCAAGGGTGAGGAAAAATGAGCGAACGCACGATTCTCTACATCGAGGACAACGAATACAACCGCAAGATCGTCCGTCAGTTGCTGGGTCGTACCTCCTACCAGCTGGTCGAGGCGGTCGACGGAGAAAGCGGCGTTGCGCTGGCGCAGCAGCTTGTGCCGCAGCTGATCCTGATGGACGTACAGCTGCCCAAAATGTCCGGATTGGACGCGACCCGTGCGTTGAAGGCAGACCCGCGGACCAGCGACATACCGATCATCGTGATCACGTCGTTCGCGCTCAGCGGTGACCGGGAAAAGGCGGCCGTGGCCGGCGCCGACAACTACCTCGCGAAGCCATACAGCCCACGCGAGCTTCTGGCCCTGGTCCGGCAATATCTACCGGAAGCTTGATTAACGTATTGGAGGTGATCCGATGAACAACGTCACGGGTGTTCCACTGCGCGCCGCTTCGGCCGCGCTGCTGCTGGCTCTATTTGGCCTCGCCACGCTTGTCAGTGCCGCGGAGGAGCAGGCCGAGCAATTCACGCCGGAGTTCCGCCAGGTCCACACGAGCTTCGACGCCAAGCACTCGCCGAAGATCGTCGCTCCCGATTCGGTCAAGCGGGGCGAGTGGTTCACCGTGACGGTCAGCGTCGGCGCCGGCAGCCAGCATCCGTCGCTTCAGGAGCATTTCGTCCGCTACATCGCGCTGTACAAGGACTCGGTCGAAATCGCGCGCACCTATCTGCACCCGGTTTATTCGGCGCCGATCGTGACGTTCACCGTCGCGCTCGACGAAGGCGGGGAACTGCGCGCGGTGGAAGAACCCACCCATTCAGCCGCATGGGTGACATCGAAAAAAATCGAGGTCCGGCCGTAGGTATACGCCGGTCAAGGCGCTTTCATCTCGACGGTGACGCGCGCCGGCTGCTGGTCGCCGACGGTCGCGGTCGCCTGGGCGGTCCCCAGCCGCTCGTGCCAGATGTGCAGATCGTATCTGCCCGGCGGCAGATTATCGAAGCTGAACTGTCCGTCCGCGCCGGTGATCGCGTAATAACGGTGTGCCGCGACGACCACCCAGCCGACCATCCAGGAATGCAGGTCGCAATTGATGCGCACGATTTCCGGCTTGGCAAAAGTCACCGGGATCGTGCGGTCCTTGGGCTGAGTGCGATTGAACGAGACGTTGAGCTTCGGCGTCGCGTGAATGTTGTGCAGAAGCCGGTCGCTGTTGAGAAAGTCGATGGTGCCGCCGGCGGGAACGACGACCACCCGCGGAATGAACACGCATCCGTTCTGGTCCATCTCGACTTTGGCGGCAGGCGCTGGCGCGGCGCCCGCCGGCGGATTCTCGATCCATACCACCGCGTTCTTCAACTCCTTGCGCGAAGACACCAGAAGGTCTCCGGAATCCTTTTCGGTGCCGCACACGTACTGGTCGATGGTGACGTCGATTTTTTTCTGCGCCGGCACCGGACCGCTGACGACAACCGCGCCTTTGATCGAGCCCGCCGCGGCCGCACCGGCCGCGCCAAGGCCGAGCAGCAGCAAGGCCGCGCTCACCGTGAAATGCATTCCTCTCATTGCCTGCTCCTTGGGGGCCGGTGCGGACCGGGTCGGCAGCGCCGTTGGTTACTCGACGGCGCAGGTCCGGCGTCGTCTCGAGCGTAGCCCGGTCTGCCGTTGCCGGTCAAGACGAGTGCGCCTCGATCGCCGCGAGGCGCCCAAGGCAGCGAGCGCGGGCGTGCGCGAATCGTTAAACTCGAGCTTGTCCGGCCCGCTTCGGGCCGAGCCACGCCGCGTGAGAGCGCCCGGTCCAGGAGTGCAATGAAGGCCAGTGTCCCCGAGCAGGTCCTGCCCGCAGTCAGGGATCAATACGAGCGCTTTCCCTATCCGCTGCGCGATGCCGCGGAAGAAAAACAGCGGATCATTCGCACCTGGCTGGACGATTTGCCGATGATCAACCAGTACTGCTTCGGAGGCCGCCGCAAGTTCGACAAGGGCTTCCGCGTGCTGGTCGCAGGGGCGGGCACCGGCGACGGCACGATCTACCTGGCTGAGCAGCTGCGCGCGACCGATGCAGAAATCGTCCACGTCGACATCAGCGCAGCAAGCAACGACATTGCCAGGGCGCGGGCCGAGGTGCGCGAGTTGCGGAACATCAAGTGGATCAACGGCTCGCTGCTCTCGCTTTCCCGCGACGATCTCGGCGTCTTCGACTACATCAACTGCGCCGGCGTGCTGCATCATCTGGACGATCCGGAAGCCGGGATGTCCGCCCTGTTGCCGCTGCGCGCCGACGGCGGCGCCTTCGGCATCATGGTCTACGCCCAATACGGCCGGACCGGGATCTACCAGCTGCAAGCGCTGCTTCGCCTGATCAACGCCGGAATCGACGATCCCGACCGCAAGCTTGCCAACGCTAAGGCGCTGCTGGCGTGTCTGCCGCGCAGCAATTGGTTCGCGCGTGCTCAGGATCTGTACCGCGAGCACGTGATCGGCGGCGACGCGGGCATGTACGACATGCTTCTCCATTCACAGGACCGGGCGTATACGGTCGCGGAAATCTATCGCTGGTTCGAAGACAAGTGCGGACTCTCGATCCAGTTCACCGACGTCAACCGGGGGCCGGCGGCCTACATGCCGCGGCTGCTCGCGCCGCCGGAGGAGCTCGCGCTTTGGCGGGACATCGATGCGCTGCCGCTGCGCCGGCAACAGGAAATCGCCGAGCTCCTGAGCGGCAGCATCAAGATGCACGTGTTCTACGCCACCGCGGCGGCGGGAACCAAGGCGCCGTATGGGGATCCCGATTACGTTCCTTTTTTCTTTCACGAGCCGGTCACCGGCGCCGAGCTGTTCGACCTGATCAGCCGCCACCGGGACCGGCCGTTCGTGCTGAACCACAAGTTCAGCGGCATAACTACCCGCGCCGACCCCGGGCGCTTCGCCAAATACGTGCTCAAGCATATCGACGGGACGCGCACATTCGGCCAAATCTTCGAACGAGTGCGGGCGGAGCCGGCCTGCGCCGGACAGGCGCCGAGCGACAACGAGCTGTTCGCGGACTTCGCCGGATTCTTCGGCGTTCTGCACGCCATCGACCGGTTGCTTTTGCGCCATTACACGGCATAGACTTGTCGTGCAAATCCGAGCCGCGCTGTCGCCGCTGCCCGGAAGCCGAAGGTCGATCATGCGCAGCCGCAGCAACCAACCCGGGCAGGAAAGATGACATTCGTCTGGCCACAGATGCTGTGGCTGTTGCTGCTCGCGCCGGCGCTGGTCGCGATCTATGTCTGGATACTGCGGCGCAAGCGCCGGCATGCGCTGCGTTATGCGAGCGTCGGGTTGATCAAGGACGCGCTCGGACGCCGGCAAAGATTTCGGCGGCACATCCCGCCGCTGCTCTTCCTTATCGCGCTGATCGGCACGATCTTCGCGATCGCTCGCCCGAGCGCGGTCGTCACGCTGCCTTCCGACCAGCGCACCACCATACTGGCGATCGACGTCTCGCTCAGCATGCGCGCGAACGACATCAAGCCCAGCCGGCTCGAGGCCGCGCAAACCGCGGCCAAGGCATTCGTGCAAGAGCAGCCAGCCGACGTACTCGTGGGCATCGTCTCCTTCGCGGGGACGGCATCGGTCGTGCAGCCGCCGACGCACAATCGCGACGATCTTATCGCGGCGATCGACCGCTTCGAGCTGCAGCGGCATACGGCCATAGGCAGCGGCATTATCGTGTCGCTGGCGACGCTATTTCCCGAGGAAGGCATCGACCTGGAATCGCTGCTGTTCGGCGCCATGGGTCCCCGCGCACAGCCGCTCGGAAAGTCGATCGACAAGAGCGGAGAGGCCGCGAAGAAACCGTTCAAGGCAGTGCCGCCCGGATCGAACGGCTCGTCGGCGATCATCCTGCTCACCGACGGCCGTCGTACCACGGGTCCGGATTCGCTCGATGCCGCGAAGCTCGCAGCCGACCACGGCGTGCGGATCTATGCGGTCGGCTTCGGCATGCCGGGCGGCGGGACCGCGGATATGGATGGCTATTCGATGTACATGGCCTTCGATGAAGAGACGCTGAAATCGATCGCCGAGATAACGCATGGCGAATATTTCCACGCGGCGAGTGCCGCGGATCTCGCCAAGATCTACCAGCGGCTGAACGCGCGCTACGTGCTGGAAAAAAAGGAAACCGAGATCGGCGCGCTGTCGGTCGCGGCAGCCGCGGTGTTCCTGCTTGCGGCGGTGGCGCTATCGCTGCTCTGGCACAACCGGCTCGCCTGAGCGGACGGCGCGCCGCGACGACCGTCGCGTCTACTTGCCGGTGACAGCGCGCGCGCCGGCTGCCGGAGCGGTTCGAGGCGCGGACCTTGGTGCGGATCGCGACGAGGCGAACCCGGACGAACCGGGACCGACCGGCATGCCGCCGACGATCGAATCGACCGAAAGCGTGCTCGAGCCGGCGGCGCCGAAGACGAAGGTTACTTGCGGACAGCGATCGGCATCGGCAACGACCAGGTAGTCGCCGCGTCCTCGCATCGACTCGCGCGCAGCCGCGCCCTGGTCGCTCATGTCGACCGGCGAGATCGTATCGCGGTAGACCAGGTTGTCATTGCGGTCGTACAGCATGTAGCAGGTAAAGGCGCCGGCGGCGGGAGCCACCAGCGCCAGCGCGGCGGCCGAAGCGGCGGCGATGATCGGAAAGACGCGCATCGAAGACTCCGGAGACAATGGATAGCATCCTATGCCGGGTGTGAGGCGGATGCAAACGGCGAACGCGCGTTCCCGCCGAGCCTCAATGGCACAGACCGGCGGCGTCGCGCCGAGTTCCCGGCTCGGCGGAGAACGACAGGCGAAACGCGCCTATAATCCGATGCGGGTTGCGACGCGGACTGCGGCTCCGTTCGCGACTTCGTTTCAACCAACCTCGGGAGTCCGGACCATCAGCCTCGACCATTTTCCGCGCGGCGTGCTCGTCCCCGCGCTGACGCCTTTTCAGGCCGACCTCGCCGTTGATGGCGATCGGTTTGCCGCGCATTGCCGCTGGCTTCTTGCCGAGGGCGCCGATGGCCTGGCCATCTTCGGCACCACCAGCGAGGCGAATTCGCTCGATGCCGGCGAGCGCAGGCACCTGCTGGAACGGCTGATCGACGACGGCATCGCCCCGGGCGTGCTGATGCCCGGGACCGGATGTTGCGCGCTGCCCGATACCGTCGGGCTGACGCGGCACGCGGTCGAGCATGGCTGCTTCGGCGTGCTTATGTTGCCGCCTTTTTACTACAAGGGCGTCGGCGACGACGGCATCTACGCCAGCATCGCCGAGGTTATCGAGCGCGTCGGCGACCGGCGCCTGCGCATCTACCTGTATCACATACCGCCGATGGCCGGCGTCGGCTTTTCATTCGACGTGATCGGGCGATTGCTGAAGGCCTACCCCGGAATCGTCGTCGGCCTCAAGGACAGCTCCGGCGACTGGGACAATACGCGCGGCCTGCTGGAGGCTTTTCCGGAGTTCGAAGTTTTTCCCGGCAGCGAAACCTACCTGCTCGATGCGCTGCAACTCGGCGGCGCCGGCTGCATTTCCGCCACCGCGAATGTCAACGTCGCGGCGATGCATCGGCTGCTGCAGGTTTGGCGCACGCCTGCGGCCGATCGCCTGCAGCACGAGCTCAGCGCCGTGCGCGCCGCGATCCAGAAATATCCGATGGTTCCGGCGAACAAGGCGATCCTCTCCGAGCTGCGGCAGGCGCCGGGCTGGAATACCGTGCGGCCGCCGCTGCGCCCGCTGGGAGATGAAGCCAAGCAGGCGCTGTTCATCTCGCTGACCGCGCTGGGCTTCGCGCTGGACAGGCCGGCGGCCGCCGCATGACCGGCGGTCTTCGCCGCGGCTTGACCAGCTACGGCGATGCGAGGTTCTCGCTGTTCCTGCGCAAGGCCTTCATCAAGGCAATGGGCTATTCGGACGATGCCCTCGAGCGCCCGATCGTCGGCATCGCCAACACCTACAGCGAATTCAATCCCTGCCACGCAACGGTGCCTCAGCTCGTCGCGGCGGTCAAACGGGGGGTGATGCTGGCCGGCGCGCTGCCGATGGAATTTCCGACGATTTCGCTGCACGAATCGTTCGCCTGGCCGACCAGCATGTATTTGCGCAACCTGATGGCGCTGGACACCGAGGAAATGATTCGTGCCCAGCCGGTCGACGCGGTTGTGCTGATCGGCGGCTGCGACAAGACCATCCCGGCGCAGCTGATGGCGGCGGCATCGGCGAACATTCCGGCGATCGTCCTTCCGACCGGCCCAATGCTGACGCGCACGCATCAAGGCGAGCGACTGGGCGCGTGTACCGACTGTCGGCGGTTCTGGGCGCGGTTCCGCGCCGGCGACATCGATCAGGACGAGATCGATGCCGTCAATGCTCGGCTTGCCCCGACCGCGGGCACCTGCATGGTGATGGGGACAGCGAGCACGATGGCATGCATTGCGGAAGCGATGGGGATGAGCCTTCCGATGGCCGCCACGATACCCGCGGTGCATGCCGAGCGCCTGCGACTTGCCGAAGCCTCGGGCTCGCGCGCTGCCGCGCTGGCCCACGCCGGCCCGCGGCCCGACGCGATCCTGTCGGCCGAGGCGTTCAGCAACGCGCTGGTGGTGCTGCACGCGATCGGCGGCTCGACCAACGCGCTGATCCACCTTACCGCGATCGCCGGGCGCCGCGGCATCCGGATCGATCTCGACGCATTCGATGCACTGGGCCGGAAGGTCCCCGTGCTGGTCGACCTGAAGCCGTCAGGCCTGCATTACATGGAGCACCTGCACGAGGCCGGCGGACTGAACGCCGTATTGCGCGAGCTGCGACCGCTGCTCCATCTGGACGTGCCGACCGTATCCGGCAGGACGCTCGGTGAGCTGATCGACGCCTCCGAAGTCGTTGCTGCGCAGCAGGTCGTGCGGCATATCGACAATCCGATCCATGCCGGAGGTGCGATCGCCGTCCTCCGCGGCAACCTCGCTCCAGGCGGCGCGGTGATCAAGCACGCGTCGGCGACCGAGGCGCTGCTGTCGCATCGCGGTCGTGCCGTCGTATTCGATTCGCTGGACGATCTCGCGGCGCGAATCGACACTCCCGATCTCGATGTCGCGGCCCACGACGTGCTGGTGCTGCGCAATGCGGGACCGCGCGGCGCGCCCGGCATGCCGGAGGCGGGTTACATCCCGATTCCGATGAAGCTCGCCCGGGAGGGCGTCAAGGACATGGTGCGGATCTCGGACGCGCGGATGAGCGGCACCGCGTTCGGAACGATCGTGCTGCACGTTACGCCCGAAGCCGCCGCCGGCGGCCCGCTCGCGCTGGTCCAGACCGGCGACGAGATCCGGCTCGACGTCGGGCAGCGGCTGCTCGAGCTATGCGTCGACGCCGACGAGATCGCGCGCCGTCGCGCGCGGCTCGCTGCGCCCGATGCAGCCGACGACGCGCCCGGTTATCGCCGCCTTTACGTGCGCCATGTGCTGCAGGCGGATGACGGCTGCGACTTCGACTTCATGCGCGCCGATGCGATGACGGCCACGGCGCCGGTTGGCGTGACCTGATCGGCGACAGCCCGGCCGACGCGCTCATGGCGCCGATTGCAGATCCAGCATCGCCTCGAACAGCTCCGGCTCGTCCCATGGCACGTCGACCGGATAGTCGCGCAGCCACCTGCTTTCCGGATCGCGCAGCCATTCCTGCGGGAACGAGACGCAGATGTGTTCCTCGCCATCGTCGAGATCGACTCGCCCGGAGTGCGACAGGCCGTGCAGAGCCTGATGCAGCGCCGCGCATTGATCGACGCCGAACTCGCTGCCGCGATGCGCGCCTCCGAGCAGCCGGCGGTTGATCTCGAGCAAATGGAATTCACCGTTTTCAGCGACGATGCCCTCGATCGAAAACAGGCCGCTGATGCCGAATCCCCGCGCGAGATCGGCGGCGACCTTGCGCAGCGCGTCGCTGCGGTAGTACCGGTTGACGCCGGTCTGTGCTCCACCTCGGGCCGGGTCATGCAGCCGCTCGCCGGCGAATCCGGCGAGGAGCGCGCCTTTCCATGCCGCCGCCTGGTACGAGCGGACCGCACCAGGGACATGGGCTCGGGCCAGCAGCTCGTCACGTGATCCGGCGAACTCGGCGGCCCCCGGGGTCGGCGCGAGCCTCGCAAAGGCGGCTGCCAAATCGGCGCTGTTCCGGACCGTCGCAACGGCGCCGGAACGGCGACTCCTGAGCACAATCGGGTAACCGTGCGCAGCACCGAAGGCCTCGGCGCCGGCCACGTCGCCGATCACCGCGTGCACCGGGACCGTTACGCCCAGCGCGGACGCCGCGGCGGGAAGCGAAGTCGGCTCGACGCTGGCCGCGTAATGCGCTGGATCGCCGAACGACTCGGCGATCAGCATCGCCAGCTCCTGGTGCAGCGCCGGCTGAAGGCCTTGCGGCGGCGATTTCGCGAGCAGCTGGAGCAGGCGAAACGCGTTGTCGTCGCAGGGCACGACCAGGCGCGCCTCGGTCGCCTTGGCGGTGGCGGCAAAGGCATGCACCCAGGCTTCCGGTGTCGCCTTGTCCGGCACGTAGGCTATCTTGGCCACGAATCCGCTCTTTTCAGCCAGAGAACCCGGCGGCGTCAGCAGCGTGACCTCGAACCCGGCCTGCGCAAGCGCGCGCGGCATACGCGCCGCGCCGACCCAGCGCAACGCGGTCAGGACAAGCAGTACCGGAGTCGCCATGGGCACGAAGTCTAGCGGCTTCCGTTCGATCGCGCACTAAGGAACCTTTGAGCGAACCCAAGATGAATTCAGAGATTCCCAGCGATGGCCGATCCGCTTAGTTGGCCAAAGACGAGCGCCGCCGCTCGCGGTGTCTGCCGCCGACTAGCGGACGCTTGCTGCATCGTTCGCGCGCCCGCGGGCCAAAGCGTGCCGGGCGCGGATGCCGACATCGCCGGGCGCCAGTGCCTCGGCTCGCGCGTAATACGCGGCGCTCTGGTCGTACCGTCCGAGGCGGAACGCGCACAAGCCCAGCGCAGCATGCGCATTGGCGCCGAAGATCGACCGGTCGAACGCGATCGGGCCGTCGCCGAGCGCATCGGGATCGATCGCCGCCAGCCGCGCGAACAGCGGCATCGCCTCGTCGTATCGAGCCGCTTCGACCAGCGTGCGCGCACGCAGCCACAGAATCGCGTAATTGTCGGGAAAGCGCCGGCAGGCCTCTTCGAGCAGCGCACCGGCATCGCGCTTTCGGTCGAGCAGAAAATTGGCCAGATGCAGGTAGGGAAGATCGTCGGCCGCCGTGGTTGGCGCCCGCGAGCGGACGACGTCCAGGCCGCGGCGCCAGGCACGCTCGGCGCCTTCGGCGTCACCGAGCCCGAGCAGCGTCGCGCCCAGATGCGCCCAGCTGTAGACGTGAGCGGGCTCCTGCGCCAGCCGCCTTTGCAGCAGCGGGAGGTTGCGCGGGTGTTTGTGCCGGATATCGCCGTCGTAACCGTCGTGCTCGACAGCGATGGAGCTCGCGCCGATGGAGAGACCTTCGCGCGCGACCAGCTCGTCCAGCGCGGGTATCAGCGATTCGTGGATGACGCCGCGAAAGCGCAGCTCGGGGCGGTTGCGAAAGACCCGGTGCTCTCGATAGCGCGTGAATCCGCTTTGCGGGCGAAACAGCACCGTGTAGCAGGCGTAATCAGGCGCCGCCAGCAAGCGCTCGACATCGTCGCGATCGAATTCGACAATGCGCTCGTCGGCATCGATATAGAGGACCCAATGGCCGCGCGCCGCGTCGACCGCCGCATTGCGCGCGGCGGCGAAATCATCGGCCCACGGGAATGAAAACACGCGGGCGCCGAGGTCGCCGGCTATCTCGCGCGAACGGTCGGTCGATCCAGTGTCGGCCACGACGATCTCGTCGGCGCGGCCGAGCAGCGAGCGCAGGCAAGCCTCGAGAAAACGTTCTTCGTCGCGAACGATCAGCGCCGCGGAAAGCAGCGGACGCGGCAACGCCGGGGACTTCGCCGCGGTGGGACTAGCGGTCGCGGCGGCGGCGCAGCAGCAGTGCGCCGGCAGCGGCGATGATCCCGGTCAGCGCGGCAAGACTCCATCCCGAGCTCGCCGGTACCGATACCTGATTCGTCACCTGCGCCTGCGCCTGTCCGTCGAGGGTATCCATCGTGAACGATGCAACGACGGGCGCCGTATAGACCGCGGCGCCGGCGAGTATCTTGCGCAGCGCGTCACGACGGCCGGGCTCGACGCGTTCGAGAAAGCGCTCGATCGAAGAATTCTTGCTCATGGGCTGACCTCGTCGAATGATGCAGGAACTGGAGCGTTGCGCGCCGCTTCCGGATGCAGGCCAACTGTCCGGTCGTCGCATCCGCGCACGCAACGTGACAAGCGCACTCTACACAACAAGCGGGCGCGCGTATAGCGTCGATGTTCAGTCAGCCGCGGCGACCAGCAGGCCCTCGTCGAGCAGCCTGGCCAGGCAGCTCGCTACGTCGGCAGCCGGCGGTGATTCGAGCTCGAACGCGGCCGCGAGCATGACCGGCAGCTCGGCGGCGGTCAGCGCGCCGTCGCAACTTTCGAGCACCAGCGCGGCGGTGCGGTTCAGATAGTGCACACGGTCGCGCGTGGCGTCATAGACGACGACACCGTCGGGCGCCGGGCGAATCTCGATCCCGGGCGCCCGTTCGAGGCGCAGGCTCCAGTCCATCTGGCAGGCCTTATCGCACCAGCAGGACCGCGAGCTCGCTGGCCGCGGCCCGCAGCGGCGCCAGAAATCGCGCCTGCATTTCGGCGACCGATACGCGCGCCGATTGCGTCCCGATGTTGATCGCGGCGACGCACCGCCCAGCCGCATCCTTCACGGGGACAGCGATCGAGCGCAGTCCGATTTCGAGTTCCTGGTCGATGATGGCATAGCCTTCGCGCCTGACGTCGGCCAGCACGCGCTTGAGCTCGGCGGCGGTCGACACCGTGCGATGGGTCAGTCGCGTCAGCTTGACGCGGCCCAGATATTGATCGAGCTGAGCTTGCGGCAGGTCGGCCAGCAGCACGCGCCCCATCGAAGTGCAATAGGCGGGCAGGCGGCTGCCGAGACCCAGGTCGATCGACATCAAGCGCGTCTTGGTCGACGAGCGGGCGATGTAGAGAATCTCATCTCCTTCGAGTACCGCCATCGAGCTCGATTCGTGCAGCTCGTCGCTGATCTGATCCAGCAGCGGCTGCACCGCCGATGCCAGCGGTGTCGACGAAAGGTAGGCGTGGCCCAGCGCGAGAATCCGCGGCCGCAGTGCGTAGGTTTTTCCGTCGTCGCTGCTGACGTAGCCGAGCTTGCTCAGCGTGTACAGGCAGCGCCGGACCGCCGCGCGCGGAATGGCGGTTCGGTGACTGAGCTGGGAGATCGTGAGCGTGCGCCGCTGTTGCGAAAAGGCGCGAATGACGGCCAGTCCGCGCGCGAGCGAACTCATGAAATTGGGATCGCCGGTCAGCGCATCGATTTCGGACGCCGGCGTGACGGCTGTCGAAATCGGCGCGACAATGCGTTCTTCGGTGGCGGCAGCCCGGCGACGCGGGGCCGGCGCGACGGCAACTCTGGCGGTCCGCGCCAAAGGTCAGGCGTTCGACGAGCGCATGCCGCGATGCTAACAGCTGGGCGGTTACCGCACAACGCTGCGATTATCGCCCTTGACCGGCCGGAGTTGCCGCGCGTAGAGTTTGTTCGGTCACCGCCCGCTCGTTCGATTATCGCCCAACGAGCGGCCCATGATTCAATCGGAGTTGAAATGATCGACAAGACCGTGGCATCGCTTTCCGCCGCCGTGGCCGATGTCCACGATGGCGCGACGGTGATGATCGGTGGATTCGGCACGGCGGGCATGCCTTCGGAGCTGATCGATGCGCTGATCGCGCAAGGCGCCCGCGACCTGACGATCGTCAACAACAATGCAGGCAACGGCGAGACGGGACTGGCCGCGCTGCTCAAGGCCCGCCGGGTGCGCAAGATCATCTGCTCGTTTCCGCGGCAGACCGATTCGTACGTGTTCGACGCACTGTTCCATGCGGGCGAGATCGAGCTCGAACTGGTGCCGCAGGGCAACCTGGCCGAGCGCATACGCGCCGCCGGCGCCGGCATAGGCGCCTTTTATACGCCGACCGCGTACGGCACGCCGCTCGCGGAGGGCAAGGAGACACGGCTCATCGGCGATCGCGGCTACGTGCTCGAATATCCGATCGCCGCCGATTTCGCGCTGATCAAGGCGGAGAAGGGCGACCGCTGGGGCAACCTCGTCTATCGCAAGACCGCGCGCAACTTCGGACCGATCATGGCGTCCGCGGCCAAATGTGCGATCGCGCAGGTGCGCGAAATCGTTCCGCTCGGCGCGCTCGATCCCGAGGTGATCGTCACGCCCGGCATATTCGTCCAGCGCGTGGTCGCAGTGGATGCGGACACGGCGCGCGCGCAGCCGCAGGCGGCGGCATGAGGATCGGTCGTTTCAGCCGCGAGCAGCTGGCCGCGCGCGTGGCGCGCGACATCCCCGAAGGTGCGTACGTCAACCTGGGCATTGGCTTGCCGACGACGGTTGCCAATCATCTGCCCTCGGATCGCGAGATCTTCCTGCACAGCGAGAACGGGCTGCTCGGGATGGGGCCGGCGCCGGCGCCGGGTGCGGAAGACCCCGACCTGATCAATGCCGGCAAGCAGCCGGTGACCCTGTTGACCGGCGGCGCGTATTTTCATCACGCCGATTCGTTCGCGATGATGCGGGGCGGGCACCTGGACATCTGCGTGCTCGGCGCGTTCCAGGTATCGGTCGCGGGAGACCTCGCCAACTGGCACACCGGCGCCAGGGACGCGATCCCCGCCGTCGGCGGCGCGATGGACCTGGCGATCGGCGCCAAGCGCGTGTTCGTGATGATGGATCACCAGACCAAGTCCGGCGCATCCAAGATCGTCGAGCGATGCAGCTACCCGCTGACCGGCATCCGCTGCGTCAACCGCGTCTACACCGACCTCGCGGTCATCGACGTTACGCCCGGGGGCTTGCGCGTGGTCGAGATCGTCGACGGCCTGACCTTCGACGAGCTGCAGCGGCTGACCGGCGTGCCTTTGGCGAGCGCCGGCACGCAGTCCGTCACGGTGACCGGCGGCGAGGCCGCGACCTATTCGGAGCGATGATGCAGCAGGCATGGATTTGCGATGCGGTGAGGACCCCGTTCGGGCGCTATGGCGGAGCGCTGGCTACGGTTCGCGCCGACGATCTGGCCGCGGTGCCGATCAAGGCGCTGGTCGAGCGCAATGCCGGCATCGACTGGTCGGCCGTCGACGACGTGGTCTACGGCTGCGCCAACCAGGCGGGGGAGGACAATCGAAACGTGGCCCGGATGGCGGCATTGCTCGCCGGGCTGCCGGTCGAGGTACCGGGCACGACGGTCAATCGCCTGTGCGGCTCGAGCATGGATGCGATCGCTTCCGCGGCGCGGGCAATCAAGTGCGGCGAGGCGACGCTGATCGTCGCCGGCGGCGTCGAAAGCATGACCCGTGCACCGTTCGTGACCGGAAAGGCCGACGCCGCATTCTCGCGCTCGGCCCAGGTTTACGACACGACCATCGGCTGGCGCTTCGTCAATCCGCTGATGAAGGCGAAATACGGCGTCGACTCGATGCCCGAAACCGCTGAGAACGTCGCGGCCGATTTCAACGTATCGCGAGGCGACCAGGACGCCTTCGCATTGCGCAGCCAGCAGCGCGCTGCCGCCGCGATTGCAGCCGGCAGGCTGGCCGAGGAGATCGTGCCCGTGTCGATCGCGCAAAAGCGCGGCGACGCGATCCAGGTGAACAAGGACGAGCATCCTCGCGCCGACACCACACTCGAGGCGCTCGGCAGGCTCAAGGGCATCGTTCGCCCCGACGGCACGGTGACCGCCGGCAATGCATCGGGCGTCAACGACGGCGCCTGCGCATTGCTGCTCGCCTCCGACGCAGCCGTCAAGCAATACCGGCTGCAGCCCAAGGCCCGCATTATCGCCGCCGCGGTCGCCGGCGTCGCGCCGCGTATCATGGGGTTCGGCCCGGCTCCGGCGATGCGCAAGGTGCTGGCGCGGGCGGAACTCAAGCTTGCCGACATCGACGTCATCGAGTTGAACGAGGCCTTCGCATCGCAGGCGCTGGCGGTCCTGCGCGATCACGGAATCGCCGATGACGCCGCGCACGTGAACCCCAACGGCGGCGCGATCGCGCTCGGGCATCCGCTCGGCGCCAGCGGGGCGCGACTGGTCACCACCGCGCTCTACCAGTTGCGGCGTACGGGCGGCAAATATGCGCTGTGCACGATGTGCATCGGCGTCGGGCAGGGCATCGCGATGATCATCGAGCGCGCGTGACCGCGCGCAAGACGACAGGACGCGAGACCATGGATATCGCCGACAAGCCAGCCAGTCCGGACATTACCGCAGCAGGAGCGACCGACATGACCGACGTCGCCGGCTATCGCCGGCCCTATTTCAATACGCAGCCGCCGTATCTCTATCCCGGCTACCGCTCGACGATCAAGCGGGCACCGACGCGGCCGCTGGTGCTGTTGCCGCATACGCTGTCCGAAGTGACCGGTCCGGTCTTCGGCAGCGACGACGTCGATCCGGCCGATCACGACCTCACCTCGCGACACCAGGGTGAGCCGCTGGGCGAACGCATCGTGGTGTCGGGACGGCTGCTCGACGAAAACGGGCATCCGGTGCCGCACGCGCTGATCGAGTTGTGGCAGGCCAACGCCGCGGGTCGATATGCGCACGAGATAGACGATCACGACGCGCCGCTGGACCCGAACTTCACCGGCTGCGGGCGGGTGTTGACCGATGCCGGCGGCAATTACCGGTTCCTGACGATCAAGCCCGGCGCGTATCCGTGGCGCAACCACTACAACGCATGGCGGCCCGCGCACCTGCACTTCTCGCTATTCGGATTGGGACTCGTCCAGAGGCTGGTCACGCAGATGTACTTTCCGGGCGACCCGCTGCTGCCGTACGACCCGATGTACAACAGCGTGCCCGACGATCTCGCGCGTCGCCGGCTGATCGCAGACTTCGACTGGGAGCGAACGATACCCGATATCGCGCTCGCCTATCGCTTCGACATCGTGCTGCGAGGCCGCGACGAGACGCCGATGGCCACCAAGCGAACCTAGCAAGGAGCAACAGTGAGCCTGCTCACCACCCCGTCGCAGACGGTCGGTCCGTACTTGAGAATCGGCCTCTCCGACCTCGCCATCGATGCCATCGCGCCAACGACTGCATCCGGCGAGCACGTGACCATCGAAGGGCGGATCGTCGACGGCGACGCCAAGCCGGTCAGCGACGCGGTGCTCGAAATCTGGCAGGCGGACGCCAACGGCAAGTATGCGCATGCCGGGGATGCACCCGAGCGCAGACCGACTGCGCCATTCCGCGGATTTGGGCGCATCCTGACCGGTCCCGGCGGCGAGTTCCGGTTCACGACTGTCAAGCCCGGGGCGGTGCCTGCGCCCCACGGTGCGATGCAGGCGCCGCACCTCGTCGTGACGCTGTTCATGCGCGGACTGCTCAAACAGCTGCTCACCCGCATCTACTTCCCGGACGATGGCGCCAATGCTGCCGATCCGACGTTGCAGCTCGTGCCGGCAGAGCGGCGAGCGACGCTGGTCGCGCAGCGCTTGCCGCAGAAGGATACGCTGCAATGGAACGTCGTCCTGCAGGGCACGGGCGAGACCGTATTTTTCGACTTCTAGTTCTAACAAGCGAGGAGAGCGCAAGCCATGGACGAGCGCGAGCGCTTAGACAAGGGAATGGGTGTGCGACGCGCCGTGCTCGGCGACGCGCACGTCGACCGGACGATCGCGAAGCGAACGCCGTTCAACGAGGAATTTCAGGAACTGATCACACGCTACGCATGGGGCGAGATCTGGACGCGCCCCGGCCTTCCGCGCCATACCCGAAGCCTGATCACCGTGGCGATGATGGTCGCCCTGAACCGCGCCGACGAGTTCCGATTGCATGTACGCGCAGCCTTCAACAACGGCGTCACGCGCGAGGAGATCAAGGAAGTCCTGCTGCAGACGGCGATCTATTGTGGCGTCCCGGCGGCGAACACGGCATTTCATCTGGCCGAAGAGGTCCTGGCGCAGATGGAACAGTCGACTGGCTGACCACCAGCGGATCGGCGCGGCGAACGATGAAACGGCTGCGCACGCAAGTCTGCATCGTCGGCGCCGGACCGGCCGGCCTGCTGTTGTCGCATCTGTTGCATCGGGAAGGGGTCGAATCCGTCGTCGTCGAGAACCGCAGCCGAGACTATGTCGAGCAACGCGTGCGTGCCGGCGTGCTGGAGCAGGGCACGGTGGACTTGCTCGATGCATCGGGAGTCGGCACGCGTCTGAAACGCGAAGGCCTGGTTCATCACGGTATCGAGTTGCGCTTCGACGGCTGTGGCCATCGAATCGCGATGACCGAGCTCACCGGCGGCCGCTCGATCACGGTCTACGGCCAACAGGAGGTGGTCAAGGACCTGATCAGGGCGCGCCTCGCCGATGGAGCCGATATCCGTTTCGGCGTCAGCGACGTGAGCCTGCACGACGTCGAGACCAGCGCGCCGTCCATTTCGTTTCGCGACGAGGGCAAGCTGGTCCGATTCGACTGCGATATCGTTGCCGGCTGCGACGGGTTTCACGGCGTCTGCCGGCCGGCGATCCCGGCCGGGGCACTGCGCAGCTTCGAGCGCGCTTATCCGTTCGCTTGGCTCGGCATCCTGGCCGAGGCGGCGCCGACGCACGACGAGCTGATCTACGCCTATCATGACCGCGGTTTTGCGCTCTATAGCATGCGCTCGCCGGAGATAACCCGGCTCTACCTGCAGGTCAGTCCCGATGAGCATATAAGCGCGTGGCCGGACGCGCGGATCTGGCAGGAACTGCATACGCGGCTCGAAACCGACGACGGCTGGACGCTGCGGGAGGGCACGGTCATCGAAAAGAGCGTGACCGGCATGCGCAGTCACGTTGTCGAGCCGATGCAATACCATCGATTATTCCTCGCCGGCGACGCGGCTCATATTGTGCCGCCCACCGGTGCGAAAGGCATGAACCTCGCTGTCGCCGATGTGCGCGTGCTGGCGCGGGCGATCGGTGCATTTTGCGGCGGAAAAGGCGCCGAGTTGCTCGACGCCTACTCGGCGACGTGCCTGAAGCGCGTCTGGCGCGCCGAGCATTTTTCATGGTGGATGACGTCGATGCTGCATCGCTTTCCCGATGACGACGGCTTTCAGCAACGGCTGCAACGTTCGCAGCTCGATTATGTCGTCGCCTCGCCAGCGGCCGCCGCGTCGCTGTCTGAAAATTACGTCGGGCTGCCATTCGAATGAATACTGCCGTCTCACTCCGGCTGGGCGTTTTGGTACGAATCCGCCGGCACCCGGACTGAAAGTCATTGCAGGTCGAAGTTCACAGGAGGAAAAAATGTCATTCGTATCCCACGCAGCAAAACTGCTGATCGCGAGCGCGGTCTTCGCGGGCGCTGGCCTTGCGCAGGCGCAGGAAACCGTCAAGCTGGGCCTGGTCGCTGAATTCTCCGGTCCGTTTGCCGATTACGGCGGCCAGATTTACGGCGGCATGAAGGCATATATGAAGCAGCATGGTGACACCGTTGCGGGCAAGAAGATCGAAGTCATCCAGCGCGATACGACCGGCCCGGCGCCTGAAGTGGCCAAGCGCCTCGCGCAGGAGCTCGTCACCCGCGACAACGTCGACTTCCTGGTGGGCTTTGGCTTGACGCCCAACGCGATGGCGGCGGCACCCGTCGCCACCGAGGCCAAGAAGCCGATGATCATCATGAATGCGGCGACCTCGATCATCACGACCAAATCGCCTTACATCGCGCGTGTGTCGATGACACTGCCGCAGGTGACGCAGCCGATGGCGATCTGGGCGGCGAAAAACGGGATCAAGAACGTCTACACGGTGGTTGCCGACTACGGCCCTGGGCTCGATGCCGAAGCCGCGTTCACCAAGGCATTCACCGCCGCCGGAGGCAAGATGGTCGGAAGCGTGCACACGCCCCTGCAGAATCCCGACTTTGCTCCCTTCATCCAGCGCGTCAAGGATGCCAAACCCGAAGCCGTGTTCCTGTTTCTGCCGGCCGGCGCGCAGGGCGTCGCCTTCATGAAAGCATTCCAGGAGCGAGGGCTGGCCGAAGCCGGCATCAAGCTGATCGCCACCGGAGACATCACCGACGACGGCGTGCTCGATGCGATGGGCGACTCAGTACTCGGCTTGACGACGAGCTTCCATTATTCGGCCGCGCACGATTCGCCGGAGAACCGCGCGTTTCGCAAGGCGTATGAAGAGGCCAACGGCACCAAGCTGCGGCCGAATTTCATGGCGGTGGCCGGCTACGACGGCATGGCGGCGATCTACGAGGCGCTGAAGAAGACCGGCGGCTCGACCGACGGCGACAAGATCATGGCGGCGTTGAAGGGGATGAAGATCGCCAGTCCCCGTGGTCCGATCTCGATCGATCCGGAAACGCGCGACGTCGTCCAGACCGTTTACATCCGCAAAGTGGAAAAGGTGAACGGCGGGCTCTACAACGTCGAATTCGACAAGTACCCGGACCAGAAGGATCCGGGCAAGCAGCCTTGAAAATGGCGTGGCGCCGGCCAGCGGGCCGGCGCCATCCCCGGAGCGTCGCGCTACGCGGTGCCCCAGACGTCGCGCGCGGTCTCGACGACGAGGCGGACCTTCGCCGCCTGTGCCTCGCGCGCGATCTGGTTGCCATGCACGGTGCTGGAAAATCCGCACTGCGGCGACAGGCAGAGCTGCTCCAGCGGCACGCGCTTGGCGGCCTCGTCGATCTTGCGCTTAAGCGCATCTTTCGACTCGAGGGTATCGAGCTTGGTGGTGACCAGGCCGAGAACCACGACCTTGCCTTTGGGAACGAAGCGCAGCGGCGCGAAGTCGCCGGAGCGCGCGTCGTCGTATTCGAGAAAATAACCGTCGACCTGCAATTCGTTGAACAACACCTCGGCCACCGGTTCGTAGCCTCCTTCGGCCACCCAAGCGCTCTTGAAGTTGCCGCGGCAAAGATGCACGCAAACCGTCATGCCGGCCGGGCGTCCGGCTATCGCCGCGTTGATCAGCCGCGCGTAGCGTCGGGGCAGTTCGTTCGGATCGTCCCCGCGCTGCCGCGCACCTTCGCGCATCTTTTCGTCGCACAGGTAGGCCAGGTTGGTATCGTCGAGCTGCAGGTAGCGGCAGCCGGCGTCGGCCAGCGCCGCGATCTCGGCACGATAGGCGGCGGCGACGTCAGCAAAGAACGCCTCCATGTCGGGATAGGCATCGCGGCTGATCGCTTCGCGTCCGCCGCGAAAGTGCAGCATCGTCGGCGACGGGATAGTGACCTTGGGCGTGCGCTGCGTCACCGATTGCAGGAACTTGAAGTCATCGACCTGGATCGGCTTGACGTGCCGGACCGGCCCAGTGACCTTCATCACTGGCGGCGCGAAATCGACATTGCCGGCCTTGCTATGAAAGCTTACCGCGATGCCGCCCTTGGTTTCGACCCCTGCGAGCTGCTCGAGGAAGTCGATGTGGAAATAGGTGCGGCGGAACTCGCCGTCGGTGATGCCTTGCAGACCGAGATCCTCCTGAAACCGAACGATGTCGCGGATCGCGGCGTCCTCGACGATGCGCAGTTGCGCGCGATCGATGGCGCCGTTGCGATTGTGCTCGCGGGCCTCGAGCAGCTCCGCTGGACGCAGGAAGCTGCCCACGTGATCGGCGCGGAACGGGGGCGTGCTGCGCATACTCATCGCGATTCCTCCGAGGCGAACATGGATACTTCACAGCGTCCGGTGGGCGCGGTGCACGCCAAAGCGTTTATCATGCGCGGACGGGCGCGGGCCATATGCTACGGCGGCCCATCGGCGATTGCCGTCGCCGACCGATGACTAGCCGGTTCGGAAGGCATGCGCACCACGGCAGATTATCACGCAAAAACAAGGAGGATGATATGCGCCAGAAATTCTCGATCAAACGACGTCAATGGCTGACCGGCGCCGCCGCCGTGGCGACTGCGGCATCGCTGCCCCGGCTGGCCTTTGCCGCAGACCCGTTGAAGATCGGCCTGATCCTGCCCCTCACCGGACCCTTTGCGTCGACCGGGCGGCAGGTCGAGGCAGCCTGCAGGCTCTATGTCGCCCGCAACGGCGATACGGTGGCCGGGCGCAAGGTCGAGTTGACCGTCAAGGACGACACCGGCGCGCCTGAAGTCACCAAGCGTATCGCCCAGGAGCTGATCGTTCAGGACCACGTCAACATTCTGGCGGGATTCGGGCTCACGCCGCTGGCGCTCGCGACGGCGCCGGTGGCGACCGAAGCCAAGGTGCCGATGATCATCATGGCCGCGGCAACGTCGATCATCCCGACGCGCTCGCCGTTCATTGTGCGTTCGGGCTTCGCGTTGCCGCAAGTGACCGCGCCAATCGCCGAATGGGCATTGAAGAACAACATAAGGCGTGTCGTGACGCTGGTGACCGACTACGCTCCCGGCCTCGACGCAGAGAAGACGTTCGTCAAGCGCTTTACCGACGGCGGCGGCACGGTGCTCGAGTCGCTGCGCACCCCGCTGCAGGGTCCGGACTACGCGCCATTCCTGCAGCGCACCAAGGACGCCAAGCCGGACGCGTTGTTCGTGTTCGTCCCTTCCGGGCAGGGAACCGCGGTCATGAAGCAGTTCGCCGAGCGCGGGCTGGCCGCTGCGGGCATCAAGATGATCAGTACCGGGGACCTGGTCGACGACGATATTCTCGATGCGATCGGCGCGCCTGCACTCGGTATCGTCAGCTCGTTCCACTATTCGGCGGCGCATCCGTCACCCGAGAACAAGGCCTATGTCGACGCTTTCATGAAGGCGAACGGCGGCATGCGTCCGAACTTCATGTCGGTCGGTGGCTACGACGGCATGCATCTGATCTACGAAGCAATGAAGAAGACGAATGGCGATTCGGACGGTGAGAAACTGGTCGCGGCGATGAAGGGCATGGCATGGACTAGTCCCCGCGGGCCGATGTCGATCGATCCGGCGACGCGCGATGTGATCCAGACGGTATACATGCGCAAGGTCGAGATGCGCGACGGGCACTACTGGAACATCGAGTTCGACAAGATCGACAACGTCAAGGATCCGAGCGTCTGAGGAGGTTGCGGCGACGCGGGGATCACGATGATCGGCAACCTGGCCGGCGTGCTGTTCGACGGCGTCGCTTACGGGAGCCTGCTGTTCATCATCAGTATCGGCCTGTCGGTGACGATGGGCTTGATGAACTTCGTCAATCTCGCGCACGGCGCCTTCGCGATGCTGGGAGGCTACGTCTGCGTCGTCTTGATGACGCGCCTCGGTGTTCCCTTCCTGGCCTCGCTGCCGGTGGCATTTGCCGCCGCGGCGCTCGCCGGCGCGGTGCTCGAGCGGACCCTGTACCGACGGTTGTATCGCGCCACGCATCTCGACCAGGTGCTGTTCAGCATCGGCTTGGTGTTCATGTCGATGGCCGGAGCGACCTACGTGTTCGGTTCGCAGCAGCAACCGGTGCAGTTGCCGGAGCTGCTGCGCGGGCAGGTTCACGTCTTCGGCCTGGACTTGGGCTCCTACCGCCTGTTCCTGATCGCGGTCGTCATCGCCGTGACGCTTGCACTTGACTGGTTGATCGAGCACACCCGTTTTGGCGCCTCGATCCGCGCGTCGGTCGATAACCAGCAGGCATCCGCAGGACTTGGTATCAACGTCTTTCGCGTCTTCAGCCTGACCTTCGCGCTGGGGTCGGGCCTGGCCGGGCTGGGCGGTGGTCTCGGGATCGACGTCCTGGGCCTCGACCCGACGTTTCCCCTCAAGTACATGGTGTACTTCCTGCTGGTCGTCGCCGTCGGCGGCGCCGGAACGATAAAGGGCCCGCTGATCGCCGCCATCCTGCTGGGCGTGTTCGATGTCGCCGGTAAGTACTACGTTCCCCAGATAGGCTCGTTCATCATCTACTTCGTGATGGTGATCATGTTGCTGGTCTTTCCGCGCGGGCTCGTGGGCAGACGGGCGTGAGAAGAAAGGCCGCGAGCGTCACGACCAGCGCACTGCCGACGGCGCGGTGGAGACCGTTGGAGATCGCTTTCTGGCTGGTGCCCATTGCGGCGTATTTCATTTTTCCACGATACCTGACGCTCGCGAGCCAGATCTTCATCGCCGGCCTGTTTGCGCTGTCGCTCGACCTGATCCTCGGTTACGCGCGGATCATCTCGCTCGGGCATGCCGCTTTTTTCGGCATCGGCGCCTACACCGCGGGTCTGCTCGCGAAGCACGGGTGGGGAGAGCCGATCAGCGGACTCGCCGCCGCAGCGGCAACAGCGGCGGCGGTTGGCCTTTTGACCAGCTTCCTGGTCGTGCGCGGGCAGGACTTGACCCGCCTGATGGTGACGCTGGGCATTGGACTCATGCTGTACGAGGCGGCGAACCAGGCGTCGTCGATCACCGGCGGCGTCGATGGCTTGTCAGGTGTCGAAATGAACAGGCTGTTCGGCGTTTTCGCCTTCGGCCTTAACGGCAAGACAAGCTATTGGTATTGCCTGGGCGTCCTTTTCATCGTCTTTTGTTTTGCACGGATGCTGGTGAGATCCCCGTTCGGCCTGAGCCTGCGCGGCATCCGCGAAGGCGAGCGACGGATGCCCGCGATCGGCGTATCGGTTCAGCGCAAGCTGATCGCGATCTATACGATCGGCGCCGGGATCGCCGGCATCGCCGGCGCCCTGCTCGCGCAGACGACGCAATTCGTCGGCATCGATTCGCTGGGGTTTCCCCGTTCGGCGGAATTGATGATCATGCTCGTGCTCGGCGGCACCGGATACCTGTACGGAGCGCTGGTCGGTGCCGCGACGTTCATGCTGCTGCAGGATTACCTTTCCAACCTGAGCGCCGTGTACTGGCAATTCTGGTTGGGGCTGCTGCTGGTACTGCTGGTCCTGTTCGCCCGCGGCGGACTGATCGGCGGGATGCTCGGCTTGCGCCACCGATTGATGGGAAAGCGCGTATGACACATGCGCTGCGAACCGAGGGACTGAGCCGGTCATTCGGCGCATTCAAGGCGAATTCGGATATCAGCCTTGCGTTCGAATCCGGCGCGCGGCACGCGATCATCGGGCCGAACGGCGCCGGCAAGACGACATTCATCAATCTGCTGACCGGCGTGCTGGCTCCGAGCTCTGGCGAGGTCTACCTGGGCGAGGAGAGGATCACCGGCCTGGCGCAGCATGCCCGCGTCAAGCTCGGGATGACCCGCACGTTCCAGATCAACACGCTGTTTCCCGGTCTGACGGTGCTCGAATCGATCGTGCTGGCCTGCTGCGAACGTGACGGCCAGGGCGGTGTCTGGTGGCATTCGGCGTCGCGTGCGCTGCCGCAGATCGACGAGGCGCGCGCCATCCTCGCGCAATTGCGACTCGACAGGGACGCCGCGATGGAGTCGCGCCTGCTCCCTTATGGGAAGCAACGCCTGCTGGAAATCGCGCTGGCGCTCGCGACCAAGCCGCGGGTGTTGCTGCTCGACGAGCCCGCCGCGGGGATACCATCGGCGGAGAGTGCGGAACTGTTCGGCGTCATCGCCGCATTGCCCCGCGAGGTGTCGATCATATTCATCGAACACGATATGAACCTCGTGTTCAGGTTCGCCGAAAGAATCACGGTGCTGGTCGGCGGATTGGTTCTGGTCGAAGGTTCGCCGGACGAAATTGCCCGCGACCGGCGCGTGCGCGAGGTCTATCTCGGCGAGGCGGTGCATGCCTAAGCTGCTCGCCATCGAAGCGGTCACGGCAGGCTACGGGGACTCGATCATTCTCGAGGACGTTTCGCTCGACCTGGACGAGGCAGGGAGCCTTGCGCTTCTCGGCCGCAACGGCGTCGGCAAGACCACATTGCTTCTGACGCTGATGGGCATGACCCGGGTCAAGGGAGGCACGATCGCCTGGCGCGGCGCGGACGTCACCTCGATGCCGACCTATCGGCGTGCGCATGCCGGAATCGGCTGGGTACCGCAGGAGCGATTCATGTTCCCGTCGTTGACCGTCGATGAGCACCTCAGTGTCGTCGCACGGCCAGGGACGTGGACGGTCGATCGCATCTACCGGACGTTCCCGCAATTGGAGCAACGCAGGCGCAACCTCGGCAGCCAATTGTCCGGCGGAGAGCAGCAGATGGTAGCGATCGCGCGAGCGTTGATGACCAACCCCAAGCTGTTGCTCCTCGATGAGCCGATGGAAGGCCTCGCGCCGATCATCGTCCAGGAATTGGTGCATCTGATCGGCGCACTCGTGCGTGAACGTGAATTTGCGGTGATCGTCGTCGAGCAGCACGCGCGGCTTGCCCTGCAACTTACCGAACAAGCGATTGTTCTCGACCGCGGCAGGGTCGTGCACCGTTCGGCCAGCGCCGAACTGCTGAAGAATCCGGAGTCCCTGGACCGGCTGGTCGCCGTCGCCTGAGCAGGTGCATTAACGGCGGCACGCGATGCGCGAAGGCCCGCGCATTGCTCTGGCCGCCGCACTCGTCTATATTCGCGCGGTGCCGCGCGACGCGCTGATGACCGGCCATCGATTCCGATGCAGTTCCTGCTGAAGGCCCTTACCCGCCTGCCGCTGCCGCTGCTATACACATGGAGCGCGGTCGTCTACTTCGTCGCGTTTCGCGTCCTGCGCTGGCGGCGCGATCGTGCGGAACTGGACATCGCCAACGCGTTTCCCGACAAGAGCACCGACGAGCGCGCGGTGATTCTTCGCCGGTCGTATCGCAATCTCGCAGACACGCTGTTCGAGGCATTCTGGGGCTACGGCGCCAGCGCCGACGCCTTGCGGCGCCGGGTGACGGTCGAGAATCCCGAGCTGGTCACCGCGTGTGTCGACGCCAGGCAGTCGGTCATTCTGCTGACGGCGCACTTCGGCAATTGGGAATGGCTTTCGCTGGCGACCGGCGCGCATTTCGGCATCCCCATCGACGTCGTTTACCAGCCGCAGCGCGTGGAAGCGGTCGACAGGTTTCTGCGCGAGGCGCGGGCGCGCTTCGGCAGCCGTTTCGTTCCGCGCAAGGATTTCATTTTCGATCTGTTGAGCCGTGCCGGGCAGCCGCGAGTGTACGCGCTGATCGCCGACCAGACTCCGAAAGGAAAGGATCCGCGGCAATGGACGCGGTTTCTGGAGCAAGACACGGCGTTCTTTGTCGGTGCGGGCAAGATCGCGCGATTCCTCGACGCGAAGGTGCTGTACGTGACCATGAGGCGTCTGAGGCGGGGCCACTACTCGGTGCGGCTTGCGCCGTTGTCCGAGCCGCCGTATGACGAAGGCGCCGATCAGGTTGTCGTCGAGCGGTACGCGCGCATGCTCGAGCACGACATCCGTGAAAGCCCTGCCGACTGGCTTTGGCTGCAAAAGAAATGGAAGTACGCCAAACCCAACGCCAAAGACACGGCCAGCGGCTGATCGCGAAATGCCGGCGCAAGGTCAGTCGCCGCGCCAGAGGGCGACTGTGGCGATGAGTTCCGTAGGTACGGAGGCGCTGATCAAGCGCCAGCGGCCGGCGAGATAGGGCGGCGGCCCGGCGATCAATCGAGGACCGTTGTCGACGGCCACGTCGATGTCCCGAAACGGCGCCGTAAGCGCGTCTCCGGTAGCCTTGCTCATCGCTTCCTTACATGTCCACAGCTGCAGGAAACGGCGGCGCCGCGCCGCGTCGTCAAGCAGCGCCATGCCTGCCCGCTCCCGTTCTGACATGAATTTGCGCGCCAGTCCGTCGGCGTTGACCGAGCGGTCTTCGCGCTCAATGTCGACGCCGATGCGTCCGCCAGAGTCCAGTCCGGTAGCGATGCCGATCAACGCGACGTCGTCGGTGTGCGACACATTGAAATCGAGCGCATATTCTTCGGCCAATTCGGGACGGCCGCGTCTGCCGCGACGCAGTGCAACGGCCGCGGGTTCGATGCCGAGCCTGGCGCCGAGCAACCGGCGCAGCGCGGCGCGGCCCGCGATCCAGCGCGCGCGCAACGCCGGTGTGCCAAAGCGGTCGGCACGCTCGATCTCCGCCGGTGACAGCCACCGCGCCAACGCGCGCGCATCGCCGCTGCTGCACTCCAATGGGCACAGCCAGAGCGCGACGGCGGGATCCGGCGCGGGCAGCTCGACCGCCTGCGTCGAGATAGTTCGCGAAGTATCTGAATTCACGTAGCTGCGCCTTTTCGCGCGTGATTGGGAGAGCAATCTCACAGGCGCGGCATCGCTTCTCCTTGCAATGTCGAGCTCGAATCATTATAATTACGTCCCTCTGCTCGACCGAATCCGGCGTTGTTGCTCGACCCGGGGCGAGCACGCTCTTTAACAATGAGAACAACCGATAAGTGTGGGTACTTGGGGTGATGGCGGCCTTGGGTGTCTGGCTGCGGGTGACTGCTGGGGGAGACTCTGGTGGAAGCTGGTTGGCTGGGACTTGAGGGCTCGATAAGCATCACGAGAAGTACTCATGCTGAAGGAAGCGGGTTGGGTGGCTATCACGGCTGCCTGGCTCGTGACGAAGCTGGAAGCGAAAGCGGAAGGCTTGGTCGACGTCAGAATGAGTGAAGTCTTGTACAGGTATTGAACTGAAGAGTTTGATCCTGGCTCAGATTGAACGCTGGCGGCATGCTTTACACATGCAAGTCGAGCGGCAGCGCGGGGGCAACCCTGGCGGCGAGCGGCGAACGGGTGAGTAACACATCGGAACGTATCCCGTAGAGGGGGATAGCCCGGCGAAAGCCGGATTAATACCGCATATGCTCTACGGAGGAAAGTGGGGGACCTCGCAAGGGCCTCACGCTATGGGAGCGGCCGATGGCCGATTAGCTAGTTGGTGGGGTAAAGGCCTACCAAGGCGACGATCGGTAGCTGGTCTGAGAGGATGATCAGCCACACTGGGACTGAGACACGGCCCAGACTCCTACGGGAGGCAGCAGTGGGGAATTTTGGACAATGGGGGCAACCCTGATCCAGCCATGCCGCGTGCGGGAAGAAGGCCTTCGGGTTGTAAACCGCTTTTAGTCGGGAAGAAAGGGTTTCCTTGAATACGGGAGATTCTTGACGGTACCGGCGGAATAAGCACCGGCTAACTACGTGCCAGCAGCCGCGGTAATACGTAGGGTGCGAGCGTTAATCGGAATTACTGGGCGTAAAGAGTGCGTAGGCGGTTGCTGAAGTCCGCTGTGAAAGCCCCGGGCTCAACCTGGGAATGGCAGTGGAAACTAGGCGACTTGAATCTGGCAGAGGGGGGTGGAATGCCGCGTGTAGCAGTGAAATGCGTAGAGATGCGGCGGAACACCGATGGCGAAGGCAGCCCCCTGGGCTGAGATTGACGCTCAGGCACGAAAGCGTGGGGAGCAAACAGGATTAGATACCCTGGTAGTCCACGCCCTAAACGATGGCAACTAGGTGTTGGGGAAGCGATTTCCTGGTACCGCAGCTAACGCGTGAAGTTGCCCGCCTGGGGAGTACGGTCGCAAGATTAAAACTCAAAGGAATTGACGGGGACCCGCACAAGCGGTGGATGATGTGGATTAATTCGATGCAACGCGAATAACCTTACCTACCCTTGACATGTACGGAACCCTGCAGAGATGTGGGGGTGCTTGAAAGAGAGCCGTAACACAGGTGCTGCATGGCTGTCGTCAGCTCGTGTCGTGAGATGTTGGGTTAAGTCCCGCAACGAGCGCAACCCTTGTCCCTAGTTGCTACGCAAGGGCACTCTAGGGAGACTGCCGGTGACAAACCGGAGGAAGGTGGGGATGACGTCAAGTCCTCATGGCCCTTATGGGTAGGGCTTCACACGTCATACAATGGCCGGTACAGAGGGTTGCCAAAGCGCGAGCTGGAGCCAATCCCCATAAAAGCCGGTCGTAGTCCGGATTGCAGTCTGCAACTCGACTGCATGAAGTCGGAATCGCTAGTAATCGCGGATCAGCATGTCGCGGTGAATACGTTCCCGGGTCTTGTACACACCGCCCGTCACACCATGGGAGCGGGATGTACCAGAAGTAGGTAGGCTAACCGCAAGGGGGCCGCTTACCACGGTGCGTTTCGTGACTGGGGTGAAGTCGTAACAAGGTAGCCGTATCGGAAGGTGCGGCTGGATCACCTCCTTTCTCGGAGTCAGGGAGCTAAGGATCGGCCAGGGGTCAGCAATGAACCCGAAGCGGTGCTTAACCTCCCCAACGTCAGCGCTTCAAGTGCTCACGCTTATCGGTTGTTCGTCAGGTGTTGACCTGAATCGGGCCTGTAGCTCAGTTGGTTAGAGCACCGTCTTGATAAGGCGGGGGTCGATGGTTCGAATCCATCCAGACCCACCACCTTCAGAGGGGCGCCAAGCTAGGCGAGGCGCGAAGGCCCGCCGTGTACGAAAGTACATCAGGGCCTGAGCAACGAAGCATGGCGCAGGCGAGGGGGCTGTAGCTCAGCTGGGAGAGCACCTGCTTTGCAAGCAGGGGGTCGTCGGTTCGATCCCGATCAGCTCCACCAGTTACGGGTAAGGCGACGCAGAGGGCAGAGCTAAGCGTAGCGAGCGTTTAGCTCTGATCTTTGGATCGGTGCCGAGAAGGTTCGGTGGTTCTTTAACAATACGGAAGAAGTAAAGCGTCTTGCTCGGAAGGGCGGAGGTCGTGCGCGAGCACGGGTTTCGAACGACGGGCGAGACTGGGTTAGATTGTATCGAGCCTGCTCGATCTTTAGTCGGAGCGAGCGGGAGTAAGCGCAAACACCTGTAATGCGAGGCGGGATAGTGCGTAGCGTTATGGGGTCAAGCGACTAAGTGCATGTGGTGGATGCCTTGGCGATCACAGGCGATGAAGGACGTGGCAACCTGCGAAAAGCTCCGGGGAGCTGGTAAACGAGCATTGATCCGGAGATGTCCGAATGGGGAAACCCGGCCCGCAAGGGTCACTCTCACTTGAATTCATAGGGTGGGTAGAGCGAACGCGGAGAACTGAAACATCTCAGTAACCGCAGGAACAGAAATCAACCGAGATTCCGAAAGTAGTGGCGAGCGAAATCGGAGCAGCCGGTACCTTTTAGCTTTCGACTTAGCGGAGCGCTCTGGAAAGGGCGGCCAAAGTGGGTGACAGCCCCGTACGCGAAAGGTTGGGAGTGGAACTGAGGGTACGAGAAGTAGGGCGGGACACGTGAAATCCTGTCTGAAGATGGGGGGACCATCCTCCAAGGCTAAATACTCGTGATCGACCGATAGTGAACCAGTACCGTGAGGGAAAGGCGAAAAGAACCCCGGAAGGGGAGTGAAATAGATCCTGAAACCGCATGCATACAAACAGTGGGAGCCCGTAAGGGTGACTGCGTACCTTTTGTATAATGGGTCAGCGACTTACGTTGTGTGGCGAGCTTAACCGAATAGGGGAGGCGTAGCGAAAGCGAGTCCGAACAGGGCGAAACAAGTCGCATGGCGTAGACCCGAAACCGGATGATCTAGCCATGGCCAGGCTGAAGCGGGGGTAACACCTCGTGGAGGGCCGCACCCACGTCTGTTGAAAAAGACGGGGATGAGCTGTGGCTAGGGGTGAAAGGCTAAACAAATCCGGAAATAGCTGGTTCTCTCCGAAAACTATTTAGGTAGTGCCTCACGTATGACTTGCGGGGGTAGAGCACTGTTATGGCTAGGGGGGCATGGCGCCTTACCAAACCATGGCAAACTCCGAATACCGCAAAGTGTTAGCGTGGGAGACAGACTCCGGGTGCTAACGTCCGGGGTCGAAAGGGAAACAACCCAGACCCTCAGCTAAGGTCCCCAAGCCACAGTTAAGTGGGAAACGAGGTGGGAAGGCTCAGACAGCCAGGATGTTGGCTTAGAAGCAGCCATCATTTAAAGAAAGCGTAATAGCTCACTGGTCGAGTCGTCCTGCGCGGAAGATGTAACGGGGCTCAAACTGTGTACCGAAGCTAGGGATTGCGTGCCTGATTCAAACTTCTTGTCGAGCGGTAAGCGTGGGCGAGGCTAACTTCGCGTGAGCGAAGTTAAGCGCGCAGCGCGCGCGGCCGAGACCAAAGCGATCCTTCGACTGGTCGAGTCGAGCTGAGGGTGGCGTGGTGGTCGAGCCAGGGAGTTTGAATCAGGCACGTGATGGTAGGAGAGCGTTCCGTAAGCCGGTGAAGGTGACTCGTGAGGGTTGCTGGAGGTATCGGAAGTGCGAATGCTGACATGAGTAGCGATAAACAGAGTGAAAAGCTCTGTCGCCGAAAGCCCAAGGTTTCCTGCGCCACGTTCATCGGCGCAGGGTGAGTCGGCCCCTAAGGTGAGGACGAGAGTCGTAGCCGATGGGAAGCGGGTTAATATTCCCGCACCGGCCTGAGATGCGATGGGGGGACGGAGAAGGTTAAGCGAGCCGGGTGTTGGACGTCCCGGTTTAAGCGTGTAGGCGTGGTCCTTAGGCAAATCCGGGGATCTTAGCTGAGGCGTGATGACGAAGGCGGGCTTGCCTGCCGGAAGTTGCTGATACCCTGCTTCCAGGAAAAGCCTCTAAGCGATAGTTTCAGGTTGACCGTACCGCAAACCGACACAGGTGGGCAGGATGAATATTCTAAGGCGCTTGAGAGAACTCGGGTGAAGGAACTCGGCAAATTAGCACCGTAACTTCGGGATAAGGTGCGCCTCAGGTAGGTGAAGCCGTACAGGCTGAGCCGAGTGGGGCCGCAGAGAAATGGTGGCTGCGACTGTTTAACAAAAACACAGCACTCTGCAAAGACGAAAGTCGACGTATAGGGTGTGACGCCTGCCCGGTGCCGGAAGGTTAAATGATGGGGTGCGAGCTCTTGATTGAAGCCCCGGTAAACGGCGGCCGTAACTATAACGGTCCTAAGGTAGCGAAATTCCTTGTCGGGTAAGTTCCGACCTGCACGAATGGCGTAACGATGGCCACGCTGTCTCCACCCGAGACTCAGCGAAGTTGAAGTGTTTGTGAAGATGCAATCTCCCCGCGGCAAGACGGAAAGACCCCGTGCACCTTTACTGTAGCTTTGCATTGGACTGTGATGGGACCTGTGTAGGATAGCTGGGAGGCATTGAAGCGCTGTCGCTAGATGGCGTGGAGCCAACGTTGAAATACCAGCCTGGTGTCATTGCGGTTCTAACCCAGGACCGTTTAACCGGTTCGGGGACCGTGCATGGTAGGCAGTTTGACTGGGGCGGTCTCCTCCCAAAGAGTAACGGAGGAGCTCGAAGGTCTCCTAGGTACGGTCGGACATCGTACTGATAGTGCAATGGCACAAGGGGGCTTGACTGCGAGACTGACAAGTCGAGCAGGTGCGAAAGCAGGACATAGTGATCCGGTGGTTCTGAATGGAAGGGCCATCGCTCAACGGATAAAAGGTACGCCGGGGATAACAGGCTGATACCGCCCAAGAGTTCATATCGACGGCGGTGTTTGGCACCTCGATGTCGGCTCATCACATCCTGGGGCTGTAGCCGGTCCCAAGGGTATGGCTGTTCGCCATTTAAAGTGGTACGTGAGCTGGGTTCAAAACGTCGTGAGACAGTTTGGTCCCTATCTGCCGTGGGCGCTGGAGATTTGACGGGGGCTGCTCCTAGTACGAGAGGACCGGAGTGGACGTACCGCTGGTGTACCGGTTGTGACGCCAGTCGCATTGCCGGGTAGCTATGTACGGAAGCGATAACCGCTGAAAGCATCTAAGCGGGAAACGTGCCTGAAGATGAGATCTCCCGGGGACTTGATCCCCCTGAAGGGTCGTGGCAGACCACCACGTTGATAGGTCGGGTGTGGAAGGGCGGTAACGCCTTGAGCTAACCGATACTAATTGCCCGTGCGGCTTGATCCCATAACGGTGCGTGCTAGACGCAAGCGTTACGGTGTGAGCGCAACACAATCTAATCCCAAGCTTTGCTTCTTCCTTTCGCCTCGGCGGACCAAGCACCTGTCCGCCGACACCCGTCAATGCCTGACGACCTTAGCCCGCTGGCCCCACCCCTTCCCATCCCGAACAGGACCGTGAAACGGCGGCGCGCCGATGATAGTGCGGATTGCCCGTGCGAAAGTAGGTCATCGTCAGGCACCCTAAAAGCAAAACGCCCCGATCAAATGTCGGGGCGTTTTGTTTTTGGGCGAGCGAGGACGCGTTATCGCATTTCAATTTCCCCAAGCTTCGATCTCGGTGATGCGGGAGAAGGAGGCGAGGGCGGCGGTGATGCGGATGCGGATCTGGGTGGTGGTGAAGGGGGCGAAGGTGACGGTGCGCTTGACCAGGTTGTTGCCGCTGACGGTGGCCAGGCGTGATCCAGTGGCTGCCTTGCCTGCCCTGGACGGTGAAGGCGGTGATGCCGTAGAGGCTGAAGGTCAGGCGTGTCGGTGGGCTCGACCGGAGCGGTGTAGTTGTCCTGCAGCGTATAGACGACGACGCGGTTGATGGTCTTGCTGCCGTTGAAGTTGATCTGCACCCAGTCGGGGAAGGCGTTGCCGGTGGCATCGTTCCAGCCGCCGCCGTTGCCCCAGTTCACGCCGGCGCGCTCGTTGTTGTTGACGGCCGACACCGGGAAGGCGGCGCTGAAGGTGCTCGAGGCGGATGCGACGGCGCCGTTGCTGGCCAGCGCGACATTGCTCGATCCGGCGGCATTGACCACCTGCGACAGCGGACTGCTGCTCGAGGCGGCGTTGCCGGCGTCGCCGGCATAGGCGGCGACGATGCTGTGCGTGCCCTGGCTCAAGGCGCTGCTGGTGCACGGTGCGGTGCGGACATTGCCGCTGCCGGTCAGCGCGACGGCGCTGCAGCCGCTGATCGCATTGCCGCCGTCGGTAAAGGCGACGTTGCCGGTCGGATTGGTGCCGGTGACGGTGGCGGTGAAGGTGACGCTGGCACCGACGGTGGACGGATTGAGCGAGCTCGCCAAGGTCGTGCTCGACGGCGGCGGACCGACCGCGGCCGTGCCCCAGGCTTCGACTTCGACCAGGCGCGAGTACTGCAGCAGCGCGCTGGTCACATTGACCCGGATGCGGCGTGGTGGTGAAGGGCGGAGAAAGTGACCGCGCGCTTGACCAGGTTGTTGCCGCTGACGGTGGCCAGCGTCATCCAGGCGCTGCCATTCCAGCCCTGCACGTTGAAGGCGGTCACGCCGTACTGGGCGAAGGTCAGGGTGTCGGTCGGCTCGATCGGATTCGGATAGTTGTCCTGCAGGGTGTAGACGATGACCCGATCGATGGTCTTGCTGCCGTTGAAGTCGATCTCGACCCAGTCGGGGAAGGCATTGGCGGTGGCATCGTTCCAGCCGCCGCCGCTGCCCCAGCCGGCACCCTTGCGCTCGTTGTTGTTGACCGCCGCCACCGGAAACTGACTGCTGAACACGCTCGAGGCCAACGCCACGGCGCCGGTGCTGGCCAGCGCCACATTGACTCCGCCGGAGGCGGTGTCGATGACCTGCAGCAAGGTGTTGCTGGTCGAGCCGGCATTGCCGGCATCGCCACCGTAGCTCGCCACGATGGCGTGGCTGCCGACGCTCAAGCTGCTGATGGTGCAGATCGCGCTCGGCGCGTTGCCGCCGCCGGACAGCGCCACCGCCGCGCATCCGGCCAGCGCATTGCCGCCTTCGCTGAAATTGACATTGCCGGTCGGCCCCGTCCCGGTCACCGTCGCCGTCAACGCCACACTCGTCCCCGCATTGGCCGGATTCGATGAACTCGACAGCACCGTCGTCGTCGCGGGCTGTGCGGAGCACGATGGAAATTTGAACGATCCGATGCGCGTTTGCCAGTTGCCGCTGCTGCCGTTGGTCTGGCTGCTGTAGTACTCGTTGATGTACCAGAACGTGCAATCGTCGGCGGGATCGACGCTCATCGCGCTGTAATCGCCCCATCGATCGCACGGCCCGCCGCCGCAATTGTTGACCTGCGAGCCGGCGCCGGCGGTCATTTTCACTTCGGTCTGCGGCAGCGTATTCAGCGGATCGGTCGCGAGCCTGCCGGAATAGGCGATGCTCGGAAAATTCGGCGCAGACGCCGTTCGACGTCGTGTATCCAAGCGCCATGTTGCCGCTGTCCGTCGACGGCGAGGCTGCCCATGAAGCGATTGAGCGATCGTGTCGGGCGCGTAGATCTGCTGCTGCACCGGCGTGGTGGCGATCGCGCCGCCGGTGACGTCGAGCTGCGCCCATTGCATCGTGGTCGTGCCCGAGCCGCTTCCGACCGGATGCGTGACCCACAGCGACTCCGTGCCGCCGATCTTGCGATATTGAACCTTCTGCATGATCCGGTCGTCGATCATGTCCAGTTTGCGCGACGTGTTCGGTTGCGGAACGATCGCGCCCTGCTGGAACGTGTACTGCGCCTGGCTGACGATCGTCGGCGCGCTCAGCGTGCCGCCCGCGCCGCAGTTCGCACCGGGATTGAACTTGCGGATCTCGAATTCCTCGACGACTCCCGATTCGGATACGAAATAGTTCGGCGTCCCCGGCTGCGCGGCGTTCGCGCCCTTGCCCTGGTTGTTGCTCGGGATCAGCGTGAAAGCGTTGCGTCGATGGCGGCAGATAGCCGATCGAGAGCGTCAGCGGCGCTCCGCTGTAGAGATCGGCCCGGCTGAACGACGCGAACGAGACGCCGTCGTAGGCGCTGCTCGGCGTGAACGCGTTCGCCGCCATGTACAGGCAGTCGTGCCAGAGGCCGAACTTGCCGTAATCGTTGATGTCGCCGACCGGGGGCAGACCGGCACCGCCCGGGTCCATGCGCACTGCGTACAGCCACCAGCCGCCGGCGACCGGATCGCTGGTCTTCGATGCGGCGATGCACTGGTAGAACGGTCCGTTCGACGGATGCGAAAGCGAAATGCGTCAGCACGAAGCGATCGGCCAGCCAATCGTAGATGACGACCGGATCGCCTTCGGGGCGGACGTGCATGGCGATGCCGGCGCGCCGCTCCACAGCTGGTCTTCGGTAAACGCGGCAAGCCGCGTTCCGCTCTTGTCGTAGATGGCGTACGAGGTATTGACCGCTTCGATATAGTGGTTCGGTCCGACGTCGCCGTTCGGGTCCGGCGGCCAGCCACCGCCGCATTGGCCTCCGGTGCATGCATCGTTGAAGCTCATCCCCGCGAAAGTCAGGATCGGGTTCGGCATCGGCGCCAGCGGACCGGCTTGCGACTGCGGGGCGAGCGGCGCGGGCGCCGTCGCCGGAACCTTGGACGATGCCGGTCCGCGAAGCAGCGAACGGTAGATTCGCGTTGCCGCGGCGGGCGCCGCCACCGTTGGCAGGCGGCGCAAATCGCCGCTGAATTCCGCCGCTGGAACGGGGGGCTGGCCGTAACGTTATGCGCGGTGCCCTGCGACGTTCCCGCCGCTGCGCGCGAGCGGCGGATAAAGGCAGCCCGAAACGATCAGGAAGAGCGCGGATAGCAGCCGCAGCGGCGCTACGCTCGAGCGCCTGGGATCAGAAAAGATCATTGCTTCGAGTCGGATCCTCGGTCGGCCGAGACCGCGGCAAGGACCGCGTCGGACCGGGCTATCGGTGATGGTTGCACCGATAGTAGCAAAGGCGCAGGGATGCGTCGCCTTTCGGGCGATCAGGGCGCGTGCCGCACCGTGCGCCGCAACCGATGCCAGGCGTCGCGCGCTCAGTTCCCCCAGGCTTCGACTTCGGTGATGCGGGAGTAGCTGGCGAGCCCGCCAGTGACGCTGATGCGGATGCGGTCGGTGGTGTAGGCCGAGAAGTTGACCGTGCGCTTGACCAGGTTGTTGCCGCTGACGCTGGCCAGATTCACCCACGCCGAGCCGTTCCAGCCCTGCACGGTGAATGCGGTGATGCCATACAGGCTGAAGGTCATCGTGTCGGTAGGCTCGACCGGGTTGGCGTAGTTGTCTTGAACGGTGTACACGACGACGCGGTTGATGGTCTTGCTGCCAGCGAAGTTGATCTGCACCCAGTCCGGCCAGGTGTTGGGGGTGTTGTCGTTCCAGCCGCCGCTGACGCCCCAGTTCGCGCCGGTGCGTATGTTGTTGATAATGGCTGACACCGGGAAGCTGGAACTGTAAGTGCTCGACGCGCTGGCTACGCCGCCATTGCTGGCAAGCGCGACGTTGGTGCTGGAGCTGGCGTTGACCACCTGCGACAGCGCCGCACTGGTCGATGCCGCATTGCCGGCGTCACCCGCGTAGGCTGCGGTGATGCTGTGCGTGGCCGCAGTCAGCGCACTGGTGCTGCAGGCGGCGGTCTTGCTGTTGCCGCTGCCGGCGAGCGCCACGGCGCTGCAACCGGTGATGGAATTGGCGCCATCCTTGAAGTTGACGCTGCCGGTCGGATTGCTGCCGGCGACCGTCGCGGTGAAGGTGACGCTGCTCCCGGCGGTCGAGGGATTGAGCGAGCTTGCGACGGTCGTCGTCGATATTACGGGCCCGAGCGACGCGGTGCCCCAGGCTTCGACTTCGGTGATGCGGGAGTAGCTGGCGAGCCCGCCAGTGACGTTGATGCGGATGCGGTCGGTGGTGTAGGCCGAGAAGTTGACCGTGCGCTTGACCAGGTTGTTGCCGCTGACGCTGGCCAGATTCACCCACGCCGAGCCGTTCCAGCCCTGCACGGTGAATGCGGTGATGCCATACAGGCTGAAGGTCATCGTATCGGTAGGCTCGACCGGGTTGGCGTAGTTGTCTTGAACGGTGTACACGACGACGCGGTTGATGGTCTTGCTGCCAGCGAAGTTGATCTGCACCCAGTCCGGCCAGGTGTTGGGGGTGTTGTCGTTCCAGCCGCCGCTGACGCCCCAGTTCGCGCCGGTGCGTATGTTGTTGATAATGGCTGACACCGGGAAGCTGGAACTGTAAGTGCTCGACGCGCTGGCTACGCCGCCATTGCTGGCAAGCGCGACGTTGGTGCTGGAGCTGGCGTTGACCACCTGCGACAGCGCCGCACTGGTCGATGCCGCATTGCCGGCGTCACCCGCGTAGGCTGCGGTGATGCTGTGCGTGGCCGCAGTCAGCGCACTGGTGCTGCAGGCGGCGGTCTTGCTGTTGCCGCTGCCGGCGAGCGCCACGGCGCTGCAACCGGTGATGGAATTGGCGCCATCCTTGAAGTTGACGCTGCCGGTCGGATTGCTGCCGGCGACCGTCGCGGTGAAGGTGACGCTGCTCCCGGCGGTCGAGGGATTGAGCGAGCTTGCCACCGATGTCGTTGTCGGCGCCGGGCCGACCGAATTGACCACCTGCGACAGCGCCGCACTGGTCGATGCCGCATTGCCGGCGTCACCCGCGTAGGCTGCGGTGATGCTGTGCGTGGCCGCAGTCAGCGCACTGGTGCTGCAGGCGGCGGTCTTGCTGTTGCCGCTGCCGGCGAGCGCCACGGCGCTGCAACCGGTGATGGAATTGGCGCCATCCTTGAAGTTGACGCTGCCGGTCGGATTGCTGCCGGCGACCGTCGCAGTGAATGTGACACTGGTTCCGACAGTCGAGGGATTCTTGGAACTCGCCACCGCAGTCGTCGTGGGCGCCGGTCCCGCCGAGTTGACGACCTGCGACAAGCTTGCGCTGTTCGATGCGAGGTTGCTCAGCATCGCCAGCATAAGAAGCGACGATCGTGTGCGTGGCGACGCTCAGCGTCCCGGTCGTGCATGCTGCGGTCCTGGTGTTGCCGCTGCCGACGAGCGCGACCGCGCTGCAGCCTGCAATCGAGGCGCCGCCATCCTTGAAGTTGACGCTGCCGGTCGGCGCCACGCCGGTTACGGTGGCGGTGAAGCTTACGCTGGTGCCAAACGTCGATGGGTTCTTCGAGCTGACGACGCTGGTCGTACTCGTCGCCTTGTTGACGACTTGCGAGACGATGGCGCTGGTCGAGCCGTTGTTGCCGGCGCCACCGCCATAGGCGGCGGCGATGCTATGCGTTCCCGCGGTCAGTGCGCTGGTCGTGCATTGGGCAGTGCGAGTATTGCCTGATCCGGCCAGCGCGACGGCGCTGCAGCCGGCAAGCGAATTGCCGCTGTCGGTGAAATTGATCGTGCCCGTCGGGGCATTGCCGGTGACGCTGGCGGTGAACGTCACCGCCGCTCCCATTGCCGATGGATTGGCCGAACTGACCAGCGTCGTGCGTCGTCGGGCTGCCGGCTCCCATGGCGACGGTGACATTGAGCGCGGTCGGCGAAGCCGACCCGACGGTGATGGTGACGCCGTACGTGCTGTCGGTATAGCTTTGTCCTGCGAGCAGAGCCGCATCGACGAAGCTGCTCGTCCCGGGCGTCATGTCGAGCAATTGCGTATCGTCCGCGCCGGAGATCGACGTGAACGGGCTCGACACCCGGATCTGTGCTCCGTTGCTGGGGAAGGCGAACGCGCCAAGCCCCGGGCCGTCGAAGCCTATCGGTTGCCGGTATTCGACCCAGTACGTGCGATCGGTCGCCGCCGGAATTTTGATCGCATAGCTTGCGCCGCCTCCGGACTCGATCGGCGAAAGCGTGTACGTCGCGGTCCCCGTCAGTATGAGTCTTGACCGAGGTCGACGGAATCCACTGCAGAAGCGATTTCTGCGTGGAGTTGAAATGCATGGTGCTGATGTTTCCCATCACGTCGAATGAATCGCCGTACTCGGCGACGCCGCCGCTGGCGCACATCGACAATCCCGCACAGGTGAGCCTGCCGGCGTGCAACAAGCCGAAGTTGTGTCCGAGCTCGTGTCCGTATACGCCGAGCGCGTTGTAGCCGTTGCTGTACGCGATACCGAACCCGACGTAAGCCAGCCCCGCCCACCCGCAGGCACTCAACTGCGGAAAAACGTAGAAGCGATTCTGGTAGATCGTCTGGTCGGCGGGAAAGGCCGCAGCGTAGGCCGCGTCGGCCTGCGTGCTGATCGTCGAATACGCACAGGTCGCCGGCGGCGCCATGTTCAATTGAAGCCAGCTCGGCGTAACCGTGATGCTCAACTGCTCCTGACCGAACGAGACCTCGTTGTAATAGTTGGCGACGCTGCCGGGGTTGGTCACCATGACTTGCTGGACCGCCGCGGGTGTGAACGGCTCGACGCTGCCGGTGAACTTCACCAGCAGCACCAGCACCTTGTTTGTCGTCAGCGACTGGATGGTGAACGCCTGGGCTTTGGCTTTCGGCGTGGGTGCCAGCGCGAGTACCTCGACGCGGTTTGTGTCCAACGATAGGTGATCGGCGTCAGGCGTGCCGTAGGCCACCACAGTCATGCCGACGCGCAACGCGTCCGGCAGGATACCGAGTTGGAGCTCGGTCGCGCTGCCATCGTCCGCGCGCACCACCATCTTGAATTCGCCGCGGTCGTTTTCGAAATCGTCAGCATGGGTGAGCAATAGCGTGCCTTGCACCTGCCCCGAGCCGGTCGCCTGGATTGCCGCGCGCGGTGCGGTGCCCGACATCACGCCATAGCTCTCCACCTGCAGCATGTCGCCGGCTCGCCTTCCGGTGGCGGTGATCCGCGTCCCCTTGAACAGCCGTTCGGCATCGCCACCACGCAGGCCGACGACGGTGCCGTCATCGCCCCGCAGCAGCGTATAGCGTGTCGTCGCGCCGGTGACACGGTTGTCGACGATGAGCTCATCGATCGTGCCGACTGCTGTCTCGACGGTCGTCGCGAGCGGCGCCGACTGCGATCCTGTGATCACAGCGTCGGCGCCGTTGTGGGCTCCGGCGGCAAATGAAGCGGCAACCGCCACTAAAAAGAATGCGATTGTCGTGTACAGAAGCGGACGGCGGGTCGACCTCATCTGGCCTTTAGCTCCCTGCGTGGGCCGCCGGCTAACGCAGAGGGGCGTTAACTGACGTCAGACGCTATGCTAATGGCATGATCGATATTTGCCAAGCACTAAAATGCGTCCACACGGGTCGGATGCAAGAATCGGGCTCGGATTTATCGCCTAAAGCGGCAGGGAGCAACATCTGGCTTGGATTCTATGCACGGCAGCCCGTGAATACGCCCTCGCTGTTGTCATGAACAAATTGGCGTGAACGTCAATTTCCCCAAGCTTCGATCTCGGTGATGCGGGAGAAGGAGGCGAGGGCGGCGCTGATGCGGATGCGGATCTGGGTGGTGGTGAAGGGGGGGAAGGTGACGGTGCGCTTGACCAGGTTGTTGCCGGTGACGCTGGCGAGGGTGATCCAGTGGGTGCCTTGCCTGCCCTGGACGGTGAAGGCGGTGATGCCGTAGAGGCTGAAGGTGAGGCTGTCGGTGGGTTCGACCGGAGCGGTGTAGTTGTCCTGCAGCGTATAGACGACGACGCGGCTGATGGTCTTGCTGCCGCTGAAGTTGATCTGGACCCAGTCGGGGAAGGCGTTGCCGGTGGCATCGTTCCAGCCGCCGCCGCTGCCCCAGTTCACGCCGGCGCGCTCGTTGTTGTTGACGGCCGATACCGGGAAGGCGGCGCTGAAGGTGCTCGAGGCGGATGCGACGGCGCCGTTGCTGGCCAGCGCGACATTTGTGCCGACCACGGGATTCACCACCTGTGTTAGCTGGGCCTGGGAGGCTGTATTGTTTCCGTCGCCTGAGTAGGCTGCCACTACGGTGTTGTCACCCAAGGAAAGCGAACTTATCGTGCATTGTGCAACCTTCGTGTTGCCACTTCCGGTAAGAGAGGTCGCGGTGCAGCCCGTAAAGCCAACAATACGGAAGTCGACTACGCCTGTGGGATTTTGACCACTGACCGTCGCCGTAAACGTGACACTCGTACCGAGATTTGAAGGATTCCGCGAACTCGCAATGGTGGTCGAAGTCGCGAAGGCAGGCGTCGCGCTTACGATCTGCACAAGAGAGCTGTCTTGGGACGGTAAATTCTGCGTGTCACCAGCGTAGGCCGCAAAGACTCCATACGAGCCGGGAGGCAACACATTGGCCGGAAAGCCGGTACTGCACGAGGCAATCTTGACGTTACCCAACCCAACTAAAGGTGCGCCAAAGATACATCCGTTGACATACTGCCCTCCAATTTTGAAGACAACGAAGCCGGTTGGGTTATTTCCGGTCACGGTCGCCATAAGGGTCGCAATCCCGCCAGCAAGGATTGGATTCTGAATGCTAGATGCAGTCGTTGTCGTTGGGCTTAAGCTCGCGGTGCCCCAGGCTTCGACTTCGACCAGGCGCGAGTACTGCAGCAGCGCGCTGGTCACATTGACCCGGATGCGGCTGGTGGTGAAGGCGGAGAAAGTGACCGCGCGCTTGACCAGATTGTTGCCGCTGACGGTCGCCAGCGTCATCCAGGCGCTGCCATTCCAGCCCTGCACGTTGAAGGCGGTCACGCCGTACTGGGCGAAGGTCAGGGTGTCGGTCGGCTCGATCGGATTCGGATAGTTGTCCTGCAGGGTGTAGACGATGACCCGATCGATGGTCTTGCTGCCGTTGAAGTCGATCTCGACCCAGTCGGGGAAGGCGTTGCGCGGTGGCATCGTTCCAGCCGCCGCCGTTGCCCCAGCCGGCGCCCTTGCGCTCGTTGTTGTTGACCGCCGCAACCGGAAACTGACTGCTGAACACGCTCGAGGCCAACGCCACGGCGCCGGTACTGGCCAGCGCCACATCGACTCCGCCGGAGGCGGTGTCGATGACCTGCAGCAAGGTGTTGCTGGTCGATCCGGCATTGCCGGCATCGCCACCGTAGCTCGCCACGATGGCGTGGCTGCCCACGCTCAAGCTGCTGATGGTGCAGATCGCGCTCGGCGCGTTGCCGCCGCCGGACAGCGCCACCGCCGCGCATCCGGCCAGCGCATTGCCGCCTTCGCTGAAATTGACATTCCCCGTCGGTCCCGTCCCGGTCACCGTCGCCGTCAACATCACACTCGTCCCCGCATTGGCCGGATTCGATGAACTCGACAGCACCGTCGTCGTCGGCGACTGCGACGACGGCAGTGCAAAAGCGGTCAGGTGGCTGGACTGATCGGTAACGTACACCACGCCATTGGCGACAATCAGGCTTTGCCAATGCGGCGAACCGGTGCCCGATGCGGTGCGCAGGATGTTGCCCGAAACAGGATCGAGCACGCGCACGCTGCTTCCGCTGAGATAGAAAAGCATGTTGTTGGCGACGACCGGCGACGTGCCGCTGGGACCGTTGCTCCACTGCGTGGCGAGCGTGGGATTGCCGCTGCCATCGATGTTGAGCTTGAGTGCGGACGCGCCGTTGCCGTTGACGACGAAGACCCAGGTGCTGTTGTCGGCCGGATTGATCCAGGTCGCCGGTTGCTGCACGACCGCGTTTCCTTGCGGAACCGCGAACGGCGGCACCACCGAGCCACCGAGATGACCGGGACCTCCGAGACCGCTCAAGTCGGCAAGGTTGAGCAGCCTCAGCATTCCATCCTTGCCGCTTTGCAGCCCCAGATGCTGGACGTTGGAAGTCGGAGGCACGGGAAGAATGGCCGGCCCGGTGCTGCCGATGTCGGAGTCGCTATCGTCGAGTGACGACCAGTTCGGAGGCGTGTAGCTGTCGAGCGGCTTGCCCGCATTGCCGCCTGTACCGCCGCTGCCGTCGGGCTGCAACGCGATCACCGACTCGCTCCAGTTACGGACGCCGTCGTAGCGTCCGACGCCGGCGGTGAAGGCATTGCCGGTTGCCATGAAGATCCGGTTAGTGCCGGGATCGTAGAAAACGCCGGGTCGCGCCCAGATCGCGTTCTGCCGGGTCGCGCATGTCGTCGGCGTTTCCGGCGCGGTGAAATGATCAAGGTGCAACGCCTTGTCGCTGCACGCGGTGTTGAACACTTTTTGCGCACCGGTGGCAAGGTTGATTGCCGTGACGTGCCCTTGATAGTCCCCGTTGTCGCCCGGATAACCGCCATGGACGACGTACAGGTACTTGATGCCCGCCGCGGTCGCGATCGACAGCGCCGACGAACCCTTTTCGTCGTAGCCCTTGAGCGTGGTGACTTGCGGCCAGCCGCCGGTCAGGATTTCGACTCCGTCGCCGACTTGGTACTTGTGGACGTTGCCGTCCAACCCGTAGCTGTAGACGTAGAGGCGGTTGGGATCGATCGCCGGCGACGACGTCGTGTAGCAGGCGCTTCCGCCATTGTTGATCGTGCAACCGGCGGGTCCGTACTGATGGTTCCATACGACCGCGCCGTTCTGCGCGTCGAGCGCGATGATGCGTCCGTCACGCGTGGTGACGAACAGCAGATTCTTTACGCCGCCGGGTGTGCTGACGTTTTCGAGGAAAACCGCTGCACCATCGACGGTTCCGGCCAGCGTGATCTGGTACTTGACCGCGAGAGCACCGATGTTGGCCGCCGTGAGGGTGGTCTCGGACAGATTCCGGCCGCTGTGCTGGGCATCGCCGCCGAACTGCAGCCAGTCGTAGGCCGATGCGCAGCGCGCGCCCAGCACCAGCAGGATCGCCGCCGCGCCCAGGTTTCTCGTCCACCAACGCTTGCGCAAGCTCGCCATGCGGCGTTGTTCCTTTCGGCCCAGGCGGCAGCGGCCGTCCCCGGCGGAGCGTACTGACCGATGGCGCGCTCCGGCTATGACGATAGCATAGAAGAGACGAACAGGCGACCGAGCCGACTCATTCCCTTCGGCGATGCGATCGGCGCGTTCCGGGCGGCTAATTCGAGCGCAGGCGGATACGCATCACGCGTTTGTCGTACTCGTCCTCGACGCTGCGCGTGATTTCGCTGCCATCGGCGGCGAAAACGCGGCCGCCGCTGCGGCGGCAGGCGTTGCGTTCGTACTGGCACGGACCCATTTCCGGATGCTTGCGGCAAAGCTCGCCGACGCCGGGTGCAAATTCGATCGATGTCTGTCGCAGTTCCACGCCGGCGCCGCTGACGCAGACATATATCGCGCCGGCAGGAACGGCGATGGCCAGCGTCGCCGCGGCGGGTGGATTGACCGGCGAGGCAGCGATTGGCGGCGATGGCCGAGGCGTCGTTTCCGGCAGTGGCCGTCGCACCACCGCCGCTCCGGGGACTTCACTCGGCGGCGTGACCGGCAACGGCTGCCGCTCGGGCGCCGGCCCGGTGCAGGCCGCCAGCGCGAGTGCCGCGGAAACGAGCATTTGGCCAAGCTTCGGCATTCGCATACGATCACCGCGCCGCGACAGCCTAGCGCCGCCCGCCGAGCAGCGATCCCAGCACGCCGCGCACGATCGACCGCCCTATCGTCGAGCCGACGCTGCGAGCCGCGCTCTTGGCCATCGCCTCGACCAGGCTGTCCTTGCGCCCGCTTCCGCTCATCAGCCCACCCATCGAATCCTTGATCGTGCCCATGATGCCCCCATCCGATGGGGCGTTGATCGTCGGCGTCGAGTCGGCGATCCGGCTCTTGAGCTTTTCGTAGGCGGAGTCGCGATCGACGGTCTTTTCGTACACGCCGGCAACCGGAGACGCGGCGATGACGGCCTTGCGCTCGTCGCCGGTGATCGGTCCGATGCGGCTCGCGGGCGGCAGGATATACGCGCGCTCGACCATGTTCGGGCGCCCTTTTTCGTCGAGCATCGATACCAGCGCTTCACCGACGCCGAGCTCGGTGATCACTTTTTCGGTGTCGAGCTTCGGATTGGCGCGCATCGTGGCCGCCGCGGCCGCGACTGCTTTCTGATCGCGCGGCGTGAATGCGCGCAGCGCGTGCTGGATCCGGTTGCCGAGCTGTCCCAACACCTTGTCGGGAACATCGAGCGGGTTCTGCGTGACGAAATAGACGCCGACTCCCTTGGAGCGGATCAGCCGCACGACCTGCTCGATCCTGTCGAGCAGCGGTTTGGGCGCGTCGGTGAACAGCAGGTGTGCTTCGTCGAAAAAGAACACGAGCTTGGGCTTGTCGCGATCGCCGACCTCGGGGAGCTTCTCGTAGAACTCGGCCAGAAGCCACAGCAGCAAGGTCGAGTAGAGGGCCGGCGCGTTGAGCAGCCTGTCGGCGGTCAGAATGTTGATGTTGCCCTTGCCGCTTCCGTCGGTCTGCAGCAGGTCGTCGATGTTGAGCATCGGCTCGCCGATGAACTTGTCGGCACCTTGCTGTTGCAGCGCCAGGATGCCGCGCTGAATCGCGCCGACGCTGGCCGCGGAAATATTGCCGTACTGCGTCTGGAAATCGTGCGCGTTGTTGCCGATGTATTCGAGCAGGGCGCGCAGGTCCTTGAGATCGAGCAGCAACAGGCCGTTGTCGTCTGCGATCTTGAAGGCCAGCGTGAGCACGCCTTCCTGAGTCTCGTTCAAATTGAGGATACGGGCAAAAAGCAGCGGCCCCACATCCGAGACGGTCGCCCGCATCGGATGCCCCGATTCGCCGAACACGTCCCAGAAAACGGTCGGAAATCCGGTGTACGCCGGCGCGGGTACGCCGACCAGCTTCAACCGCTCGTCGAACTTGGCCGATCCCGCGCCGGGCTGGCTGATTCCCGCGAGGTCGCCCTTGACGTCGGCCATGAAGACCGGCACCCCAAGCGCGGAAAAGCGCTCGGCGAGCACCTGCAGGCTGACCGTCTTGCCTGTTCCGGTCGCGCCGGTGATCAGGCCGTGCCGGTTGGCAAGCGCCGGCAGCAGGAAGAGCTCGAGATTGCCACGCTTTGCGATGGTCAACGGCTGCGCCATATCTACTCCGGGACCGGGTGCCTGATCGGCAGTTTAGACCACGGCGGAGCGCGGGCGTCGCGCCGGCGGGTTCCGGGGCTGAAGCAAGGTTGGCCTGCCGGGCTGCACCGGGACCGCCAAGGCCTTTTGCCCCTTCAAGTCGGCCCGGATTTTTGCTATACTTCCCATCGGACGTAAACGATAAGAAATGGGCTCGACAGCCCATTTTTTTTTTACTTTTTTGGTTTTTGGCGGTGCTACTGGTGAAGCTGGGCGAGGTTCTGGAACGCACGCTGCCCCCGCTGGGCTACGAACTGGTCGATTGGGACCACTCGGCCCGCAGCGGGCTCGTGCGCGTATTCATCGACAAGGCCGGTGGCGTCGACGTCGAGGATTGCGCGAAGGTGAGCACGCATTTGACGCATCTTTTCGCGGCCGAGCAGATCGAGTACGACCGCCTCGAAGTGTCGTCACCCGGGCTCGACCGGCCGCTGAAAAAGGCGGCGGACTTTGCGCGCTTCGCCGGCGAAGAGGTGCGTCTGACCTTGCGCGAGGCCATCGACAATGCCAGGAGGATGAAGGGCATTCTCCGCGGCGTCGAAGGCGATGCGGTGCGGCTGGATACCGAGACGGGTCCGCGCACGATCGCACTGGCCAATATCGACCGTGCGCGGCTGGTGCCGAAGATTGAGTGGAGAAACGCAAGATGAACCGCGAATTGCTGTTGCTGGTCGACGCGCTGGCGCGCGAGAAAAACGTGCCGAAGGACATCGTTTTCACGGCACTGGAATCGGCGCTGGCCTCGGCGACCAAGAAACGCTTTGCCCAGGAGATCGATGCTCGCGTTTCGATCGATCGTGAGACCGGCGACTACGAGTCGTTCCGGCGGTGGACGGTCGTGCCCGACGAGGAGCACGAGGAGCCGGCGCACCAGATCGCGATCACCGACGCCGCCGAGCGCGATCCGCCGCTCGCCCTGGGCGACGTGATCGAGGAGCCGCTCGAGCCGGTCGAATTCGGCCGTATCGGAGCGCAGGCCGCCAAGCAGGTGATATTGCAGAAAATTCGCGATGCTGAGCGCGAGCAGATCCTGAACGATTTTCTCGACCGCGACGACAACCTGCTGACCGGCACCGTCAAGCGCATCGAGCGCGGCAACGTGATCGTCGAGTCGGGCCGGATCGAAGGCATGATCCCGCGCGATCAGCTGATCCCGAAGGAGAATCTGCGCGTCGGCGATCGTGTCCGGGCGTATGTCACCAAGATCGAGTCGCAGGCGCGCGGACCGCAACTGCTGCTGTCGCGCATCACGCCGGACCTGGTCGTGCGCCTGTTCGAGCTCGAAGTCCCGGAAATCGAAGAGGGACTGATCGAGATCAAGGCGGCGGCGCGCGACCCCGGCGTGCGCGCCAAGATCGCGGTGAAGTCGAACGATCCGCGGCTCGACCCGCAGGGCACCTGCATCGGCATGCGCGGATCGCGCGTGACCGCAGTGACCAACGAGCTCGCCGGCGAGCGGGTCGACATCGTCCTGTTTTCCGAGGACCCGGCCAAGTTCGTGATCAACGCGCTGTCGCCGGCGGAGATCTCCAGCATCGTCGTCGATGAAGAGCGGCACAGCATGGACGTCGTCGTCGACGAGGAAAATCTGGCGATGGCGATCGGGCGCAACGGACAGAACGTCCGGCTGGCCTCCGAGCTCACCGGCTGGGAAATCAACCTGATGGGGGTCGAGGAGTCTCAGCAGAAGCATCAGGTCGAAAGCGAGCGCACGCGCGCGCTGTTCATCGACAAGCTCGACGTCGACCAGGAGGTGGCCGACATCCTGATCCAGGAAGGTTTCACTTCGTTGGAGGAAATCGCCTACGTGCCGCTGAACGAGATGCTCGAGATCGACGCCTTCGATGAAGATACCGTCAACGAATTACGCAGCCGCGCGCGCAACGCGCTGTTGACCGAGGCGATTGTGCGCGAGGAGTCGGTGGGCAACGTCGCCGAGGACTTGCTGAACCTCGAAGGCATGGACAACGAGACGGCTGGCTTGCTCGCCGAAAAGGGGATCACGACACGCGACGGGCTTGCCGACCTGGCGGTCGACGAGCTGGTCGAATTGACCGGGCTGCCGGCGGAACGCTCGCAGGACCTGATCATGAAGGCGCGCGCCCATTGGTTCGAAAACACGGAACACGCAGAGTAAGGCCGGGCAGAAAAGCGCGGCAGGAGAAAAAACATGCCCCAGACCACAGTCGATAAATTTGCGACCGAGCTCAAGATGCCCGCCGGCATCCTGCTGGAGCAGCTCGCCGCCGCGGGCGTCGCCGGCAAGAAGCAGGGAGACAAATTGTCCGAGCAGGACAAGACGCGGCTCCTCGACTATTTGCGCAAGCAGCACGGCGGCCTCGACCAGAAAAAGAAGATCACGCTGACCCGCAAGCAGACGACCGAGATCAAGGCCGCCGACAGCGCCGGCCGCGCGCGCACGATCCAGGTGGAAGTGCGCAAGAAGCGGGTCTTCGTCAAGCGCGATGGCGCCGACGCGGCAGCCGCGACGGAAGAGGCCGCGCCGGCTGCCCCGCAGCCTGTCGTCACCGCGGCCGAGCTCGCTGCGCGCGAGGAAGAGGCGCGCAAGGGCGCGGCGCTGATCGCCAAGCAGCAGGAAGAGATCCAGCAAAAGCAGGAACAGGCGAAGAAGCGCAAGACCAAGAAGGAAAAGGAAGAGGAAGAGGCTCTGGCGAAAGCGGCCCAAGCCGAAGCAGCGGCTGTGGCCAAGGAAGCGGCGGCTCCTGTCGCGCCACCCGCGGCCACGGCGAAGCCGGAAGCCAAGGCCAAGACCGAAGGCACGCTTCACAAGCCTCTGGCCAAGCCGGGCGCGAAAAAGGACAAGCCTTCGCGCAAGCCCTCGGCAACCGCGTTCCAGGAAGAAGCGGCGCGCCGTCGCGCGCTCAAGCTGCGCGGCGACGTCACCAGCGGGGCCGCCGCCGGATGGAAGCAGCCGAAGGGCGGCAAGCATCGGCACGAGGAAGGCGAGGAGGCGGAGGAAGGTGCGCACGCGCTGGCGCCGGAGCCCCTGGTCCGCGAAGTCGCGGTGCCCGAAACGATCACCGTGGCCGACCTTGCCCGCAAGATGAGCGTCAAGGCCGCCGAGATCATCAAGGCGATGATGAAGCTCGGCACGATGGTCACGATCAACCAGATGCTCGATCAGGAAACGGCGATGATCGTGGTCGAGGAAATGGGGCACAAGGCGATCGCGGCCAAGCTAGACGACCCGGATTCGATGCTGGCCGAAAGCGCGCAGACGACCGCAGAGTCGCTGCCGCGCCCGCCGGTCGTCACGGTGATGGGCCACGTCGACCACGGCAAGACGTCGCTGCTCGACACCATTCGACGCACGCGCGTCGCCAGCGGCGAAGCCGGAGGCATCACGCAGCACATCGGTGCGTATCACGTGGAAACGGCCAAAGGCGTCATCACTTTCCTCGATACGCCGGGCCACGAGGCCTTCACGGCGATGCGCGCCCGCGGCGCGAAAGTGACCGACATCGTCATCCTGGTTGTCGCGGCCGACGACGGCGTGATGCCACAGACCAAGGAAGCGATCGCGCATGCCAAGGCCGGCAACGTGCCGATCGTCGTCGCGATCAACAAGATCGACAAGCCCGAAGCCAATCCGGACCGGGTCAAGCAGGAGCTCGTCGCCGAAAGCGTGCTGCCCGAGGAATACGGCGGGGACACGCAGTTCGTCCAGGTCTCGGCTAAGACCGGGGCCGGCATCGACAATCTGCTCGATGCGATTCTGCTGCAGGCCGAAGTGCTCGAGCTCAAGGCACCGAAGGATGCGCCGGCCAAGGGCATCGTCATCGAATCGCGGCTCGATAAGGGTAAGGGGCCGGTGGCCACCGTCCTGGTGAATTCGGGTACGCTGAAGCGGGGCGATATCGTGCTTGCCGGCGCGGTGTTCGGCCGCGTGCGCGCGATGACCGACGAGACGGGCAAGACCGTCGTATCGGCCGGGCCGGCCATCCCGGTCGAAATCCAGGGCTTGTCCGACGTGCCGCTTGCGGGCGAAGACGTGATGGTGCTAGGCGACGAGCGCAAGGCGCGCGAGATCGCGCTGTTCCGCCAGGGCAAGTTCCGCGACGTCAAGCTGGCCAAGCAGCAGGCGGCGAAGCTCGAGAACATGTTCGAGCAACTTGCCGAGAGCGAAATCAAGTCGTTGGCGCTGATCGTCAAGGCCGATGTGCAGGGCAGCTACGAGGCGCTGGCCAACGCATTGACCAAGCTGTCGACCGGCGAAGTCAAGGTCAACATCGTGCACGCGGCCGTCGGCGGCATCACCGAGTCCGACGTCAACCTCGCGCTGGCGTCGAAGGCCGTGATCATCGGCTTCAACACCCGCGCCGATGTCGCCGCGCGCAAGCTCGCCGAGCATTCGGGGGTCGATATCCGCTACTACAACATCATTTACGAAGCGGTCGACGAGATCAAGGCGGCGCTGTCCGGCATGCTGACGCCGGAAAAGAAGGAAAGCCAGCTCGGCCTGGTCGAAGTGCGCGAGGTCTACAAGATCTCGAAGGTAGGAACGGTCGCCGGGTGCTACGTGCTCGAAGGCGTCGTGCGACGCGGATCGAAGGTTAGGTTGCTGCGCGATAACGTGGTGGTCTTCGACGGCGAGCTCGATTCGCTGAAGCGCTTCAAGGACGACGTGCGCGAGGTCAAGGCAGGGTTCGAGTGCGGTCTTTCTCTGAAGAACTACAACGACATCGAGAAGGGCGATCAGCTCGAGGTCTACGAGATCGTCGAGGTCACGCGGACGCTTTGAGCAGACGATGAAGCGACATTCGCAGCGCGCGCAGCGAGTTGGCGATCAGATCCAGCGCGAGCTCGCCGACCTGTTGCGCGTGCACGTCAAGGATCCGCGCATCGGCATGGTCACCGTGACCGCGGTCGACGTGTCGGCCGACCTGTCGCATGCGAAGGTCCTGTTCACTCACCTCGCCGGCAAGGAGCGGGCGGACGAAACGGTCAAGGCGCTGCAGCACACTGCCGGCTACCTGCGCACGGAGCTCTCGCATCGGCTCAAGCTGTATTCCGTACCGCAATTGCACTTCGCCTACGACGACTCGATCGAATCGGGGCTGCGCATGTCGAAGCTGATCGACGACGCCGTTGCCGAGGACCGGAAGCATTCGGATTGACCAGCAGCGCATCGACGGCCCGCGGCTCGACGTCGACCGCGTACACGGGCCGGACGAGTTCAAGACCAAGCGATGACTAGCGACCCGAACCGGCCCGGCGCGCCGCGGCGCGCGATCGACGGCGTGCTGCTTCTCGACAAGGATGTCGGATTGTCGTCGAATGCGTCGCTGCAGCGGGCGCGCCGGCTTTTCCGCGCCGAAAAAGCCGGCCACACCGGGACGCTCGACCCGCTGGCCAGCGGGCTGTTGCCGATCTGTTTCGGCCAGGCAACCAAATTCGCGCATATGCTGCTCGAAGGCGACAAGACCTACGCGGCGACGGTCCGGCTCGGCACGACGACGACGACCGGCGACGCCGAGGGCGATCCGGTCGACCAGCGTCCGGTGCGCGTGTCGTGCAGCGAAGTCGAGGCGCTACTGCCACGATTCCTCGGGCCGATAGCGCAGGTTCCGCCGCGGCATGCGGCGCTCAAATACCACGGACGCAACTATTACGAGTACGCGCGAGAAGGCATCGACATTCCTCGCGTCGCGCGCGAAGTGCTCGTCCACGAGCTTGCACTGGCCGGATGGAGGCCGCCGGACGTCGAGCTCGTCGTCCGATGCGGCAAGGGAACATATATCCGTGTACTGGCCGAGGACCTTGGCGCGGCATTGGGATGCGGTGCGCATCTGGCCGCGTTGCGTCGCCTTGCAAGCGGCGGCTTCGACGTCGATGCCGCGGTTTCGCTGGAAGCGCTGGCGGCGATGGACGAGGCCGGGCGCGACGCCACGCTGCTGCCTGTCGATGCGCTGCTTTCGACGCTGCCGCGACTTGATCTCGACGACATCGAGGCTTGGCGGCTCAGCCGCGGGCAGGCGATAGACCGCTTCGATCTGGCCGACCGCGACTACCGGGCCTATGCGGCAGGCCGCTTCATCGGCGTTGGTCGGGCCACCGCGGGCAGCGTGCGCCCGCGCCGGCTGCTGGCGGCCGACGACGCGAGCGGTGCGCCGCTCGTGCCTGCTGAATCGCTTGAATCGTAAGCGTTTTTCGAGGTACAATTCCACCCTTTCGCGAGGTCTGGAGTAACTTGCATGGCAGTCACGATTCAAGAGAAGGCCAAGGTCATCGCCGACCACCAGCGGGCCAAGGGCGACACCGGTTCCCCCGAGGTGCAGATCGCGCTGTTGACGGCGCGGATCAACGGCCTCGGCGATCACTTCAAGTCGAACGTCAAGGATCATCATTCGCGCCGTGGATTGCTGCGCATGGTCTCGCGCCGGCGCAAATTGCTCGACTACCTGAAGACGCGCAACGCGGACAGCTACCGCGGTCTGATCGAAAAGCTGGGTCTGCGCAAGTAAGCGCACATCGGCCGACGGCCGCTGCGAATGTATCTGCTATCAGTCGATTCCGAGCAGCCGGCCGTGCCGAGCAGCCACACCCATAACCCGACAATGGCCGCAACTCGGTTGACAGCTGAGGCGGCCATTGTTGTTTTCGCATTCCGAGGATAAACGTGCCTACAGCAATCAAGAAATCGATTCCCTATGGACGCAATACGCTGACGCTGGAAACCGGCGAGATCGCCCGCCAGGCCGGCGCCGCAGTGCTCGCCAGCCTGGGTGACAGCGTCGTGCTGGTCAGCGTCGTCGCCGCCAAGAACTCCAAGCCGGGTCAGGATTTTTTTCCACTGACCGTCGATTACCAGGAAAAGACCTATGCCGCCGGGCGCATCCCCGGCGGATTTTTCAAACGTGAGGGGCGGCCGTCGGAAAAGGAGACGCTGACCTCGCGCCTGATCGACCGCCCGATCCGGCCGCTGTTTCCCGAGGGCTTCTACAACGAGGTGCAGGTCGTCGCGACCGTGTTGTCGGTCGACCCGGAAATCGATCCCGACATCCCGGCCCTGATCGGTGCGTCGGCGGCGATCTCGCTGTCCGGAATCCCGTTCAGCGGTCCTATCGCCGCGGCCCGCGTCGGCTATATCGACGGTCAATACGTGCTGAACCCGAGCAAGACTGAGCTGACGACGACGTCGAAGCTCGACCTGGTCGTCGCCGGCACCGAGGCCGCAGTGCTGATGGTCGAATCGGAAGCCAAGGAATTGCCCGAGGAAGTGATGCTCGGCGCGGTCGTGTTCGGTCACCAGCAGCAGCAGGCGGTGATCGATGCCATCCATGAGCTGGTCGAGCAGGCCGGCAAGCCGCTTTGGGACTGGCAGCCGGCGCCGAAGGATCAGGTCATGATCGACAAGGTGACCGAGCTCGCCGAAGCCCAGCTGAAGGAGGCGTATCAGCTGCGTCAGAAGCAGGCCCGCCAGCAGCGCCTGAAAGAGATCGCCGCCCGGGTCGAGACCGAGTGCATCCCGGCCGACGCCAAGCCGGGCTACGCGAACGAGGTCAAGAACTTCCTGTTCGATCTCGAAGCGAAACACGTACGCAACCAGATCCTGTCGGGCGAGCCGCGCATCGACGGTCGCGACACGCGCTCAGTGCGTCCGATCTCGATTCGCAACGGCGTGCTGCCGCGAACGCACGGCTCCGCGTTGTTCACCCGCGGCGAAACCCAGGCGCTGGTCGTAGCGACCTTGGGCACGGCGCGAGACGAGCAGATCATCGACGCGCTGCAAGGCGAATATCGCGAGCGCTTCATGCTTCACTACAACATGCCTCCGTACGCGACCGGCGAAACCGGTCGCGTCGGCAGCCCGAAGCGGCGCGAGATCGGCCACGGCAAGCTCGCCAAGCGCGCGCTCGCCGCCGTGCTGCCCTCGCCCGAGGAGTTCGCCTACTCGATCCGAGTGGTGTCTGAAATCACCGAATCCAACGGCAGCTCGTCGATGGCCTCGGTCTGCGGCGGCAGCCTGGCGCTGATGGATGCCGGCGTTCCGCTCAAGGCGCATGTCGCGGGCATCGCGATGGGCCTGATCAAGGATGGCAATCGCTTCGCGGTGCTGACCGACATCCTCGGTGACGAAGATCATCTGGGCGACATGGACTTCAAGGTCGCCGGCACCGACCGCGGCGTCACGGCGCTGCAGATGGACATCAAGATTCAAGGCATCACCAAGGAAATCATGGCGGTCGCGCTGTCCCAGGCGCGCGAGGGACGCATGCACATCCTGCGGCTGATGCATGAGGCGATGCCGCATGCCCGCACCGAGATCTCGCAGCACGCGCCGCGGATGATGACCTTCAAGATCAATCCGGAGAAAATCCGCGACGTCATCGGCAAGGGTGGTGCGGTGATTCGCGCACTGACCGAGGAGACCGGAACGACGATCGACATTCAGGACGACGGGATGGTGACGATCGCATCGGTCAACGCGGACGCCTGCAACGCGGCGAAAAAGCGGATCGAGGAGATCACCGCCGAGGTCGAGGTCGGGCGCATCTACGAAGGCACGGTATTGCGCCTGCTGGATTTCGGCGCGATCGTGCAGGTCCTGCCCGGCAAGGACGGCCTGCTGCATATCTCGCAGATCGCCAAGGAGCGCGTCAATCAGGTTTCCGATTACGTGAAGGAAGGCCAGATCGTCAAGGTCAAGGTGCTCGAGGCCGACGACAAGGGTCGGCTGCGGCTGTCGATGAAGGCCGCTGCCGAGGATGCTGCGGCGCCCGCGCCCGCGGCGCACAATACCCCGTCGGAGCAGACGCCGGCGGCGTGACGACGCCCATGCGGTTGCATTGAAAAAGGGGGCGCGCAGCGCCCCTTTTTTTACACGCCGGAGTCCCATCATGAGCCAATCAGCCACACGGATCGAGCGCGATACGTTCGGACCGATCGAAGTGCCCGCCGAACGTCTGTGGGGCGCGCAAACGCAGCGCTCGCTCGAGCACTTCCGCATTTCCACCGAGAGAATGCCGGCGGCGCTGATACGCGCGATGCTGATCGTCAAGCGAAGCGCCGCCCGGGTCAATGCGGGCCTGGGTGTCCTGTCGCCCAAGATCGCCGACGCGATCGTCGCTGCCTGCGACGAAGCGCTCGCCGGAGCGCACCGGGATGAATTTCCGCTCGCGGTCTGGCAAACCGGGTCGGGCACGCAGACCAACATGAACGTCAACGAGGTGCTCGCCAACCGGGCATCGGAGATCCTGGGGGGCGAGCGCGGCGAGGCAAGGCTCGTGCACCCGAATGACGACGTCAATCGCGGCCAGTCGTCGAACGACGTGTTTCCGACGGCGATGAACGTCGCGGCGGCCGAAACGGTGGCGCGCGATCTGTTGCCCGCGCTCGACGCGCTGCAGGCCACGCTCGCGGCCAAGGCGAAAAGCTTCGCCGCCATCGTCAAGATAGGCCGCACCCACCTTCAGGATGCGACGCCGCTGACGCTCGGCCAGGAATTCTCCGGCTATGCGGCACAACTCGTGCACTCGCGCACGCACATCGATGCGGCGTTGCCGCACGTTTGCGAGCTGGCGCTGGGAGGAACCGCGGTCGGGACCGGGCTCAACACGCATCCCGAATTCGGCACGCGCGCCGCCGCGGACGTGGCCGACTATACCGGGCTGCCCTTCGTCGGCGCCCCGAACAAATTCGAAGCGATGGCCGCCGCCGATGCACTGGTCAATCTGCATGGCACGCTGAAGACGCTGGCCGCGGCGCTGACCAAGATCGCGAACGACGTGCGCTGGCTCGCCAGCGGCCCGCGCTCGGGCCTGGGCGAAATCACGATTCCGGAGAATGAGCCGGGCAGCTCGATCATGCCGGGCAAGGTCAACCCGACGCAATGCGAGGCGCTGACGATGCTTTGTGCGCAGGTTTTCGGCAACGATGTGGCGGTCAACATCGGAGGCGCATCGGGCAACTTCGAGTTGAACGTTTACCGGCCGCTGATCATCCACAACGTGCTGCAGAGCATTCGCCTGCTCGGCGACGGGATGGCGAGCTTCGATGCCCATTGCGCCACCGGCATCGAAGCCAATCGTCCCCGCATCGACGAGTTGCTCGCGCGCTCGCTGATGCTGGTCACCGCGCTCAATCCGCACATCGGCTACGACAAGGCGGCGGCGATCGCCAAAAAAGCGCACCGCGAGGGGACAACGCTCAAGGCTGCGGCGCTGGCGCTGGGTTACGTCAGCGCCGAGCAGTTCGACCAGTGGGTGCAGCCCCAGAATATGATCGGCCCGCAGAAATAAGCCGGTCCTGCCGGTCAGCGCACCGGCATTTTCGCGGCCTCGAGGACAGCTTCGCCACTGACCGTAACACTGACGTCGGTCGTTCCGGCCTCGAGTGCGACCGGGGCTGCCGCAAAGCCGGTCGTCGCTTGCGCCCGCATCGTCGGATAGATTCGGCCGCTGTCTCCGGCTTGCACGGTCAGGTGGCCGGGATGCCAGCTCGCGAATCCCAGTGCCTGCGCTGCCTGCTCGGCGCGAGACTGCCAGCTGCGGATCGCCTGCCGGGTGACGCCGTCCTCGGCGTCGCGCCGAGTCTTGTCGGCCAGCGAAAAGCCCATGCTCGACAGCAAAAGCCCGTCCTCGTCCTGCAGCTTGCTGATCAATGTCGCTGCGGCGGTGAAATCAGCCGAGTCCAGGCTCACCGTTTGCGCGACACGCCACCGGCTCGCCTTGCCCTTTTCGCTGATCTGCTGCGTCGCGTAGCCCGTGGTCGCGAGCTTGACGGCCGGATACGATCGGGCAGAGGCGAGCGCCTTGGCGACGATAGCGTTGACCTGGCTTGCCGCCGCGGCCGGGCTCGTATTTTCGGCTTCGGCGCGAAGCCATGCCTGCAAGCGGTCATTGCCGACGGTCGCCGTGGCCGACGCTGACACGGTGACAATCGGTTGCGTGGGCGCCGCCGGCAACTGGGCGCCGGCAGCTCCGGCCATCGCGGCGGCAGCGAAGGCTGCAGCGACCGCCGCGATCTGCGATGCCTGCCTTACAGAAACGCACGGAATCATGGTGTTCTCCTTGCGCAGTCAGCGAGCCGTTCCGGCAGGAGCTCGATGGCCGCGCGGTTCGACCACGAGAAACATTTGCGCGCGGCTTCCGCCCAGGGCAGCCATGCGTGCGCCAGATGCTCTCGCGGGTTGAGGGTCACGGGCACCGGCTCGGGCACCTGCAGCGAGAACACGTGCTCGGTATTGTGCGTCGTCCCCTCAGGGTAGCGAAACCGCCACTGCGAATAGATCTCATAAACGTTGGACAGGTTCCAGTCGCAGACGCCGCCGTGGCGTTCGGCATCGATCGCCGTCTCTTCGTACAGCTCCCGAGTGGCCGTGGCGGCCAGCGTTTCGCCGGGCTCCTGGCTGCCGGTGACCGATTGCCAATGGGCGGGAAAGTCCGCGCGCTCGAGCAGCAGGACCCGCAAGTCCGGCGTGTGCACCAGAACCAGCGTCGATACGGGAATCTTGTGCGGCAACGAAGCCGGCCGATCGAATCTGTCGCCGTCTGGAGGCGGCCTAACTGACGAATACCCAGAACGGCTTGTGCCGCTCCTGCCAGTATTCGGCGGCCTCGCTCAGGATGTCGGACAATGTCTCCCAGTCGGCGGCATGCGCCTTCCGATACGGCGCGACATGGCGCAGGGCGATGGCAATGCCGTGGCCGCCGAGCCAGTCGCTGTCTTCCAGGCAGTCGGCGAGGGCGTCCCAGTTGTTCCCGAAATGCTCGGGCAGCTTGAGGCTTTTGCCGAGCGCGGTCAGCAGCGCCGCTTTGTTGTCGATGCCGTGCAGGTCGAGCGAGCAGAACTTGAGCTTTGCGGCGGCTGCCGCGCTCTTGACCGCATCCGGCGCGCCCGTCCAATCGTGCATGCCGGCATCTGCGGTCGCGGAGAGGTCGGGAAGCTTCATTGCGTGATTCTCTTGAACGATCGGTAATGGTCGTTGGAATAGTAGCACTCCGTCGTCGACCGCACTGCGCCGCCGCAGACGATGCGACGCGAACCGCGTGTGCGGACACCCGGCGTTTTCACCGTGTACTCGTGGTAGTAGCCGCGCGGTTTCGCCGGCAGCAGGCCCTCGCGATTGCCGAAGACCACACCGTCGCGCTCATAAGACAGGGCGGCACCGGCATCGATTCGTGCCAGCGCCTCCCGCGCCTCGGCAGGCAACGCGCCGATGCGGATCTCCTCCACCGCATACGAAGTCTTCGCTGCAGCGCGCGGCATGGCGATGCATCCGCCGAACGCGGCGATCAGCAGCATCGCCGCAAGCCACCGATCAAGCGGTGTACGGGTCTTCATCGCGGCATTGTAACGCCGGTCGGAGCGCCGTTCGCGGCAGCCCGCTGCAACAAATGCGGCGCGTCTACGACGACTGCGTCGACGATACAGCCTGCCTGTTGGTGGATCGCCTGTGCCGCAACCGGCGCCGGGTCCTACCGGCGCCGTGGCCGCTACGCTGTCTTCACGAAATACGCGGGTCGGTCGGATGCCTGGATGATGCACACGCCCTTCAGGTTCGGCACGTACTGCATTCGCCCCCAGATCGCTGGATATCCGACGCGAGCCGAGTGTCCCGCCGCAGGTGGAACACCTGTCAATGCGAGCCGATCGACCGCCCAGTTGCTGGGTGTCACCTTGGTGACCGTGTAAATGAACCCGTCGTCCTGGAACAGCAGGAATTTGTTCAGCACCGGATCGAACACGAGCCCGGCGGCGAAGTAACCCCCCACGTTGACGGCGGCGGCGTACGGTCCGCTGAACGTCGCGACGGTCGCCACTCCAGTCACGAGGTCGATCGCAACCGGAACGTTGGGCGCGCCGAAATTGCCGATCCGCAACAGAATTCCGCCGCCACGCGGATCGATCGCGGCGGTTGCGCGATCGACGTCGGTCCGCGTCGTTTGCCAGACGACCGACCAACTGTTGGTGGCGTGACTCCACTTGCTGACGCCGTTTGCGCCCGAAACGTAGATATCCTCGGTCAGCGGATGCTTGCACGACCAGTTGCCGTCCCATCCGCGCGGGATGGGCACCGGCGGATGCGTGCCCGGCGCATCCCAGCGTCCCGAGGCCAGCGGCACGGAGTCGACGACGTAGAACTGCCCGCTGCTGCCGCTCCACGTGGTGACGCAACCGAACGCCATGAACGCTTCTGGCAGCCGCAGTTCATCGACGCGACAGACTGCGCCTTCCTCCGCTACGCGGACGAGGCATCACGGACCACCGGCCGAAGCCTTCATCGGTTCTGCGGCGCGAGCGAAAATAAAGATCGCGAGTGATTTCTCGACGACCACCGCATCGAAGATGGCGCTGTCAAAAGACACAGCTGTAGACGACCGCATGTTTGCAGCGAAGCAATTGGCACGACCCTTGCGTCGTCGGGCTGATGGAAGTCAATCGATCGCGAAGCAAGACGCTGACGCTCGAACCCGTCGAGGTTTCCTCGCCTGGCGGAGACTTGCTTCGTCCGGACGTTGGCGAGTCAGGCGCCGACGCCAAACAGCAGCGCGACCTGCGCATGACCACGTCGGACGAATTCCTGGCGGCCGCCGCCAAGGAATACGAGGCCGGCACTGTGGACCGGGCGCTCTGGCGCCGCGCCGTCGATCAATGCCGCAATGATCCATCGCTGGTCATCGCCGCTTATCTTCGTGTCCGCGCGACCGAACTGCAATCGCGGCGTAAACCCGACGATCGCTCGTCCGAGCCGGGCGAAGTCCGCTCGATCGCGGCGACGACTCAGGCAGACCCGAACGCGCGGTCGGTGGCGCAGATCGCGTCGACATTCTTCCCGGGAGTCGCTGCCTCACCTGTCAAGCGAAAGCTCGTGCTGTCGGCAGCGGCCGTGGCGGCGCTCGCGTGCGCGGTCGCGATCTTGTACATGATGGTTTCACCGTCTGGACGCGAACCGGATCAATCCCGAACCGCAGACGTCACGGCGCCGTCATCCGACCGATCGGCGACCACCCCCGCGGCGGCAAGCGTGCGCCCCGCGGTCACGAACCCGGCCAGCAAGGTCATTCCGGACCAGGCGAAAGCGGCCCTTCCGGCGACCGTGCAGCAGCTCAAGGACGCGGGTAACTGGAATGTGCTCGTTCTGTACGCGGCCGAGTGGACGCGACAGGAACCGGGCAATTCTGCCGCGTGGCGCGAGCTCAGCGGTGGATACGCCAGACTGCACCAGTACAACGACGCGCTCGACGCCGCCACCAAAGCGGCCCAGCTGGCGCCGACCGACGTGATCGCATGGCGCAATCTCGGACAAATCAACCTGGCGGTCGACCGCCTCCCTGAAGCGGCCTACGCGTTCGACAAGGCGCTGGCGGTAAGTCCCGATGATGCCGGTGCGCTGTGCGGCGTCGCAGCGGTCGCGCAGCGACAGTCACTGCCCAAAGGCGGGGACACGATGGCAAGCCGCGTCGCAACATCCGATTCCGGCTGTCTTGGCCTCGCCGCCACCGAGATCACGGTGGCGCCTGCAGGCGTGTCCAGCGCGCGCAAGGTCGTGTCGTCGACTGGCCGCTGACCCGGAGCCTCAAAACACCAGTTCACCGCCCTCGTAAGGCATGGCGAAATGCCCGAGCGGAGGATCGTATTCGGCGAGCCTGGCGCGAAGCGTCGGTTCGAGCGACAACAGACGCGCGCCGCGAAAGCGCTTCCACGCGCTGATCGTCGCATGATGCTGGTAATCCCAGGCATTCCGCCCATCGAAAACGTACACGTACAGATAGCCGTGCTCACGCAGCCGAGTGATCCGGCGGTCGCGGCGCAGCAAGTCCAGGACCAAGGGCGTGTCCTCGCCGCGCGCGAGCGGCCGATAGCGTCCCAGGGCAGCCTTGCTGCCGAGCAGCGTCCCCTGCACCAGGTTGAGCGGATGGACTTCGAGGTTCCAGTCATCCCAGTACATCGTCCGGTCTGCGGCGAACAGGTGCAGCTGGTCGGTAAGAAAGCAGAACTCGCTGTTCTCGACGCGCATCGCCGCGAATTGCAGCTCCAGCCGTCGAGGATGGTAGCGGTCGTCGTCGTCCCACTGGCAGACGATCTCGCCGCGCGCCGCGTCGACCGCGGCATTGCGCAACTCGCCAAGCGTGCGTCCTGCGGGCTGGCGATGCACGGCGATCGCGGCGCCCTCATGCGCGGCCGCGAGCGCCGTCAGGCGCGCATCGAACGCGGCGTCGCCGTCGTGAACGATCACCAGCTCACGCTCAGCCCAGGTCTGGCGCACAAAATCGGCAACCGCCCGCTCGAGGCTCGCAAATCGCGCTTCGCGCGTGACGGTCAGACAACTTATCATGGCGCGACCGATGGACGACACCGCCTATATTCTGACCTATCGCGACGATGGCGGCGGCGATCGCCGCGATAACCTGCTTGCCGTGGTGCACGGGCTCGGACGCACGCCGCTGCTAGAAGTGATTCCCGCCGATTCGCGCTAGGGACCCTTGGCCGCGTCGCTGGCGCGGATGCGGATATGCAGCTCGCGCAGCTGTTGCTCGGTGACCGGCGAGGGCGTGTCGATCAGCAAGTCCTGGCCACGCTGCGTCTTCGGGAAGGCGATGACGTCGCGGATCTGGTCGACGCCGGCCATCAGCGCGGTCATGCGGTCGACGCCGAATGCGATTCCGCCATGCGGCGGTGCGCCGTACCGCAGCGCGTCGAGCAGGAAGCCGAATTTCTTCTGCTGATCCTCGACGCTGATGCCGAGCGCGCCGAATACCTTGGCTTGCACTTCCGGCCGGTGGATACGCACCGATCCACCGCCGATTTCCCAGCCGTTCAGCACGACGTCGTATGCCTTCGCGATGGCGGCGCCGGGGTCGGTCAGGAAGAGGTCCTCATGGCCGTCCTTCGGCGCGGTGAACGGATGATGCCGCGCGCCCCAGGTCTTGGTCTCGTCGTTGAATTCGAACATCGGAAAATCGACGACCCACAGCGGCCGCCAGCCGGCGGTCGCGAAGCCGCGCTCGTGGCCGACCTTGGCGCGCAATGCACCGAGCGCGTCACAGACAACTTTCTCGCGGTCGGCGCCGAAAAAAATCAGGTCGCCGCTGGCGGCGCCGGTGCGACGAAGGATCTCGGCCAGCGCATCGCGGCCCATGAATTTGACGATCGGGGACTGCAGTCCCTGCTCGTTCGGCTGCGAGGCATCGTTGACCTTGATGTAGGCAAGTCCCTTGGCGCCGTACACCGCGGAGAACGCCGTGTAGTCGTCGATTTCCTTGCGCGACAGCGACCCGCCGCCGGGCACGGACAACGCGGCGACGCGCCCTCCGGCGAGATCGGCGGCGCTGCGGAAGACCTTGAAGTCGACGCCCTTCATCAGGTCGGTCAACTCGGTCAGCTTGAGCGGAATGCGCAGGTCAGGCTTGTCCGAGCCATAGTCGCGCATCGCGTCGGCGTAGGTCATCACCGGAAACGGATGCGGCAGGTCGACGCCGAGCGTCTCCTTGAACATCGTGCGGACCAGCCCTTCCATCAGGTCGCGGATCTCGCGCTCGTCCAGAAAAGAGGTCTCGACGTCGATCTGCGTGAATTCCGGCTGGCGGTCGGCGCGCAGATCCTCGTCGCGGAAGCACTTGACGATCTGGTAATAGCGATCGAAGCCGGCCATCATCAGCAGCTGCTTGAACAGCTGAGGTGACTGCGGCAGCGCGTAGAACTGGCCGTGATGGAGGCGCGACGGCACGAGAAATTCGCGCGCGCCCTCTGGCGTCGACTTGTAGAGGATCGGTGTCTCGATGTCGACAAAACCGTGCGAGTCGAGATAGCGTCGCGCGCTCATCGTCGCCTTGTGCCGCAGCATCAGGTTTTTCTGCATCGCCGGCCGGCGCAGGTCGAGAACGCGATGCTCGAGCCGGACGCTCTCCGAAATGTTGTCGTCGTCGAGCTGGAACGGCGGAGTCAGCGATTGATTCAGAATCTCGATGTCGTGGGCGAGGATCTCGATCTCGCCGCTGACCAGGTTGGTATTGATCGTGCCCTCGGGGCGCGGCCGCACGCGTCCGGTGGCCGCGATGACGAATTCGTGACGCAGCTTTTCCGCGATCGCGAACGTGGCGGCGCGGTCGGGATCGCAGACGATCTGCACCAGGCCTTCGCGATCGCGCAGGTCGATGAAGATGACGCCGCCGTGGTCGCGGCGGCGATGGACCCACCCGCAGACGGTCACGGTTTCGCCCAGTCGTTTGCGGTCGATACGGCCGCAATAATCGGTGCGCTTCAAGCTTTTCCCCAACGACATGCCGTCGCCGGCGTCGACATGGCCTGCGCCGACCCGCGGTGGATGCGCGATGCGCCGCCCGAAGCAGCGCCGGGTCGCAGCGCAAACACGCGCTCACCCGCCACTGCCGGCCGGCAGCGGACTCTGTGTTCAAGTCGGGTCAATTTCGGCGATCGAGCGCGGGCGTGATGCTGCCCACGGAGGCGCTGGTGCGCGGCCGCGGCGCGACGACGCCCATCGAGATGATGTATTTGAGCGCCTCGTCGACGGTCATGTCGAGCTCGTGCACGCGGGAACGAGGCAGCATCAGGAAAAAGCCCGACGTCGGGTTCGGCGTCGTCGGCACGTAGACGCTGACGTGCTCGCTGCCGAGAAGGCCGGCGATCGACAGGGCGGGAACGCCGGTCTGGAACGCGATCGTCCAGCTGCCCTGATACGGATACTCGACCAGCAGCGCCTTGCGAAATGCGTTGCCGCTGTCGGAAAGCAGCGTGTCGCTGACCTGCTTGACGCTCGAATAGATCGACTTGACGACCGGGATGCGCCCCAGCACCGACTCCCAGAGGAGGATAAGCCGCGCACCGAAAAAATTGGCGGCGACCACACCGGTCAAAAGCAGGATCGCGAAGGCGAGCAGGGCGCCCAGGCCAGGGATATGGAAACCGAACAGCGCTTCGGGGCGCGCGCCGGAGGGCACCAGCAGCAAGGTCTGGTCGAGGGTCGAGATCAACAGCTGCAGCACCCAGATCGTGATGCCCAGCGGAACCCAGACGAGCAGCCCCGCGATCAGGTAGCGCTTCAACGCCTCCACCGATGGCTTGCGAGCAGTCACGAGCTTCCGGAGGTCGTGCCGGCCGAGGCCGGCTTGTCGGTGGCGCTTTTGGTTTCGCTCTTGCCCGCCTCGCCGGTCTTGGTGGCCGACGACGCGGCCGGCGCGTCGGCCTTGGCGCCGCTCGACGTGTCCGCCTTGTCCGACTTGGCGTCGCTGCCCGCGCTGGGCGAGGCATCCGTCTTGGCCTCGGACTTGGCGGCCTCCTTGGCGGGGGGCTTGCTGCCCGAATTCTTGAAGTCGGTGGCGTACCAGCCGCTACCCTTGAGCTGGAATCCCGCCGCCGACAACAGCTTGGTCAGCGCCTCCTTGCCACAGACGGGGCAGGTGGTGAGCGGTGCGTCCGACAATCGCTGCAGCGATTCCAGCTTGTGTCCGCAGGCGCTGCAGCGGTATTCGTAAATCGGCATGCCGGACTCCGATGCGTCTCGAAACGTCTGAAAAGAAACAGTTAATTATAGCCCAATGTCGGGGCGACCCGGCGCCTTGCAAGCCGTCTGCGCCGTCACGCCCAAGGTCCGCGTTCCTTGCTATCCTTTGCCGCCACGGGAGGCTCGATGAGCAGTTACTGGATGTGGTGGATCGCCGGCGCGGCGCTGATCGCCGCCGAGCTGGTCACCGGGACTTTTTACCTGCTGGTGATCGGGCTGGCGCTCGTATGTGGCGGTGTCGCGGCCTGGTTCGACGCCGCGGTCCCGGTGCAATGGCTGATCGCCGCCGCCCTCGGCGTCGTCGGCACCATGCTGTTGCAGCGATGGAAGCGCGGGCTTGTGGCCACCACGCCACCGCAGAAGGGGCTCGACATCGGCCAGATGGTGCAGGTGCAAAGCTGGGGTCCGGCCGGGACCGCGCGGGTCGCGTACCGCGGCAGCACCTGGGACGCCGAAGTCGCCACGCCGGACACGCCGCATACCAAGACGATGTACATCGCAGGCATGCGCGGATCGGTGCTGCTCTTGTCCAACCATCCGCCTGAAAGCGCCTGAACCATGGAGAACATCATGACCGGATTTTCGGCCGTCACGCTGGCGCTGTTTGTCGTGGCGATCATCGTCATCATCAAGACAATCCGTATCGTCCCGCAGCAGAAGGCGCTGGTGATCGAGCGCTTCGGCCGGTTCCATGCGGTGCTGGCGCCGGGGCTGAACTTCGTGCTGCCGTTCGTCGACCGCGTCGCCTATCACCACGACCTGCGCGAGATTCCATTCGATGTCCCGAGCCAGATCTGCATCACCAAGGACAATACGCAGCTGCAGGTCGACGGCATCCTGTACTTTCAGGTCACCGATCCTCGCCTCGCGTCGTACGGATCGAGCAATTTCATGGTGGCGATCACGCAGCTCGCGCAGACGACGCTGCGCAGCGTGATCGGCAAGATGGAGCTCGACCGCACGTTCGAGGAGCGCGACCACATCAACGGGCTGGTCGTGTCGGCGCTCGACCAGGCTGCCGCCAACTGGGGCGTCAAGGTGCTGCGCTACGAGATCAAGGATCTGACCCCGCCGAAGGAAATCCTGCACGCGATGCAGGCGCAGATCACCGCCGAGCGCGAAAAGCGCGCGGTGATCGCGACCTCGGAGGGCGCGCAGCAGCAGCAGATCAACCTGGCGGCAGGCGCGCGCGCGGCGGCCATCGCCCAATCCGAGGGCGTCAAGCAGGCGGAGATCAACACGGCGCAGGGACAGGCCGCGGCGATCCTGTCGATCGCGGAAGCCAACGCCAAGGCGATCCGCCAGGTGGCGGAGGCGATCGTCTCGCCGGGCGGCATCAACGCCGTCAACCTCAAGGTCGCCGAGCAGTACGTCGCGGCATTCGCCAACCTCGCCAAGACCAACAACACGCTGATCGTGCCGTCGAACCTGTCCGACCTTGCCGGCCTGGTGGCGACCGCGACGACGGTGTTCAAGGCGCAGGAGAAGTAAGCCGCGACAGCGGACGCCGCCGACGCCGCGTGCGCGAGGCGAAGAGCGGCTCGATCGGACAACGGAGCGGAAAGCGATGCAACTGGGTGGCAGTGTCTTTGTGATTACCGGCGGCGCGTCGGGGCTCGGCGCCGCGACCGCGCGCATGGTCGTCGCCGGCGGCGGCAAGGCGGTGCTGGCGGACGTGAACGAGAAGGACGGCCAGGCGCTCGCCGGCGAGCTCGGCGCGTCGGCCCGCTTCGTCCGCACCGACGTCACCGACGAGGCGAGCGGCAAGGCCGCGGTCGACGCGGCGCAAAGCGCGTTCGGCGCGCTGAATGGTCTCGTCAACTGCGCCGGCGTCGTCCACGGCGAAAGGATCCTCGGCAAGGACGGGCCGCACAACCTGGCCGCCTTTGCCCGCACGATCAACATCAACCTGGTCGGATCGTTCAACATGACGCGGCTGGCCGCGGATGCGATGTCGCGCAACGCGCCGAACGCCGGCGGCGAGCGCGGCGTCATCGTGTTCACCGCCTCGGTCGCCGCGTACGACGGGCAGATCGGGCAGGCGGCGTACAGCGCGTCCAAGAGCGGTCTGGTCGGGATGACGCTTGCCGATCGCGCGCGAGCTGGCGCGCCACGGCATTCGCGTCGTCGCGATCGCACCGGGCCTTTTCGAGACGCCGATGATGGGCAGCCTGTCGAAGGAAGTGCAGGAGTCGCTGGCCAAGATGGTGCCGTTCCCGCCGCGGCTGGGACGCCCGGCCGAATACGCGTCGCTGGTGGCCGAGATCGTGCGCAACGAGATGCTCAACGGCGAGACGATCCGTCTCGACGGCGCGATCCGCATGGCGCCCAAGTAACGCGGCGTTCGCGGCGAGCGCCTCGCCCATCCGCATCGCAACGTGCGGGAACAGGACTTCCGGATAGATACGGCGCGACTGCGGTTGATTGCGGCGCAGGCCGTCCATCTGCGCACCGAGCTTTCCGATCCGGCGCAGCTTGCGACGCTGCTCGACGCCGAGGTGCCGGCAAGCTGGCCGCCCGGCGAGTACGACCGCGATGCGATATCGTACTTCCTGTCGCAGTACGAAATCCGCGGCGCGGATGCGGTGGGGTGGTACGGCTGGTACGCGGTGCTGAGGCCGGAGCCCTCGCGCCCGGCGCAGCTGGTCGGCGCCGGCGGCTACTTCGGGCCGCCGAGTGCCGACGGCACGGTCGAGATCGGCTATTCGATCGCCGACGAGTCGCGCGGCCAGGGTTACGGCACCGAGCTTGCGACCGCGCTGACCGAGCGGGCATTGCAGCAGCCGCATGTCCGCCGCATCATCGCCCACGTGGCGCCGGATAATGTGGCGTCGCACGTGGTGCTGGAGCGCGCCGGGTTTCATTTCGCCGCCGCGGTCATGTCGGGCAAGTGGCGCTACGAGCGGGCGGCCAAGGCAAAATGAGCGCGGTGACGATTGCGTACGGCGCGCTGGATGTAGACACGAAGCGCGGCAACGGGTATCGGAGGCTGACGGATGGCACAAGTGATCGCGCAGCGGATGACGGCGGATGTCGAAGGCGAGGTGGTCGTCTTCCTGATCGGGATGCGGATCAACCGCTTCTGGAAGATCCACAAATGGCTGCCGGTCGCGCTGGCGATGCCGCGCATGATGCGCACGCTGGAGGCGGATCCCGCAGTCGGGGTTCCTGAGCGGCGAATCGTGGCTCGGCAATCCGACGATCATGCTGCAATACTGGAAATCGTTCGACGACCTCGAACGCTTCGCCAAGGACCCGTCGGGTGAGCACCGTCCGGCGTGGGCGGCGTTCAATCGTGCGGTGGCGAGCAACGGCGATGTCGGCATCTGGCACGAAACGTACCGCGTCCGGCCCGGCGATCTGGAGACGATCTACAACAACATGCCGCCGTTCGGCCTGGGTCGCGCGACGCGGCAGGTGCCGGCGCAGGGGCATCGCGAGACCGCGCGCGACCGGATGTCGATCACCGCGCCGCCGATCGTCGAGACGATGCCGGAGAATTCGATGTTCGATCCGGATGCGCCGCCGGCGGGCGGTTGACCCGTTTTGATATAGCGCGAGTCGCGGTCTCGTCGCGACCAGGCGCAAGCCGAAGCCGTCGATGTCAGCGATTTGACAGATCGCGGTCAGCGTCAGGTAAGGCGTCGGCCCTACCATGTTCGAATGGAAGTCGGCGACGCCGCATACGCGGAAAATCTCGATGTCATTCGAATATCGATCGACAATGCGAGCCGCATGTTCTTTTTCCGGAAGGCAAGCAAATCCGACCGGGCCGTCATCGAGCAGGTGCTGGTCAAGAAGTGCTACGAGCTGCGAACGTTTCGCCAAAGCGTCCTGCTGGGAGCGTACTACGCGAAGCTGATCGAGCGCGAGACTACCCCGCTGATCATCGATGCCGGGGCGAACATCGGGGCGAGCACGCTATGGTTCGCCAGCAATTTCCCCGGAAGCCACGTCGTCGCGATCGAGCCGGACAGAGGCAACTGCGAGCTGCTGCGCACGAATTGCGGCGGGCTGAACTACCGTCTGCTGGAAGGCGCGATCAGCTCGCATGCGGGGTACGGCTTCTTGCACGATCCGGGCGGAGGCGAGTGGTCGTACCAGGTGAGGCCGAACGGCGATGGGCATCGCGTGCCGTTGTACTCCGCTGCAGGTATCGTCGCCGACGGCAAAGCCGCCGGCATGCGCCCGTTCCTGTGCAAGATCGACATCGAGGGAGGAGAGGCCGAGTTGTTCCGCGACAACTTCTCCTGGGTCGCGGAATTTCCGGTCATCGTGATCGAGCTGCACGACTGGCTGTTTCCCGGCACGTCCAATTCCGCCAATTTCCGCCGCGCGATAAGCGATCTTGCCGTCGACTTCGTCTATCGTGGCGAGAATGTCTTTGTGTTCAATCATGGGGTTTATGCTGAAGCGTCGACCTGGCTAGCCGGCAGCGCACCAACGCTCGACCCCTTTCCCGGGGCCAGGCTGGAACAGGCTTCGCGCTACCGGCACTTGCTATTACTGCTGCTGGTCGCAATCTACATCTCTCCGGGGCTCATCGGGCACGATCCCTGGAAGCAGGACGAGACCTACGTAACGAGCATCGTCGCCCATCTCGAGCGGACGCACGACTGGATCGTTCCGCGCTCGGCGGGCCAGCCGTTCCTGGAAAAACCACCGCTACGTGCCGCTGGAAAAGGTGCCTTACTCACGATGCAATCTGGTCTGGGTGCAGGATAACCAAAGCGACGTGTTAAACCCGCCCGATCCAACCTGGACCTTGCTATGGTTAGGGCATCGCGCGGGGGATGGCAAAGAACGGCATCGGTTGTTCATGCGTTAAGAGCCTCCTATCTAGCCGGTCGAGTTAGGTTCGAACTCCAACAACACGCGGCCGCTCGAACCGCCCAGGACAACCGGACGGAAACCAGAACAACTACGCGTGCCCAGATCTTGAGCGCGGCGCCGCGGAACATCGAGACGAGGCCGGAGAATCCGATGTTCGATTCGGATGCGCCGCCGGCGGGGGGGCTGACGAGCTAGAAATTGAGGGTCATTGGTAACGGTGTCGCCTGCTTGAACGGCGGGTACCGTCGGGCGATCGCGCCGACTTCCTTGTCTTCCGGAACGCAGCGCGTTGTGCCGTCGGCACACGTCGTGCCGGGGATCCAGTAGATCGCGCCGCCATCGTCGTCGGATTCGTACGCCCATGCGGTTGATGTCGTACGGCGCAGTTGGACGTACGCCGGAAAATTGAAGATCTGATCGTTGATGTCGGTTTGATTCTCGCTTGCCGCAAGCGCGAATTCTTGAGTATCTGCCTGGGCGCCGACATATTGCTCGACGATCCAATAGGGCAGAAATTCCTGATCGGTCAGAATCGCGAGGCGATGGTAATAGCCGGGATCCAATTGCGCCGATGTCGCAATCGGAGATTGCGCCGATTGGTTGAAGCGGAGATCGATGCGAACGGAAAACCGCCCGGCTGCCTGATAGGGGTCGGTGCGCAAATATGAGCCGTCTGGGTTGTACAGGTTGATGTAGTCGTTGTGATTGGCGAAGATGAGAAAAGACGGCTCATTGATGTCCGCGGTCGAAAATGCGATCGCGTCGCTCTCCTTGCCCAGCTGGCCTTGAAAGACGATCTGCAGACGAAGGTCGGTGGCGTTGATCGGAACTGGCGCGGCGAAGGTGAACGATAGCGCGGGATCGGAAAAATCTCCTTTCACTTGGCTTACCGCTATGGGATCAGAAACCGCGATCGATTCTTCGGCCGAGCGGCAACTGTTGCCGGTGTACGCAGGCCCTCCGATCTCGCCGGATAGGTCGGCCTGATAGCAATTGTTAAGGTGATACTTCGCGACCAAAAGCAATTTGCCGGCACCCATAGCTTCCCCGGATGTCGTGTTCTTGATTTTGAGCTTGATTTTACGGAATCCGCATTGAGTGCCGCAGCCTCCGGGTGCGAGGTCACCTGGCCTATGATTGATTACAGCAAAAACGCCCTCGTCTGGCGGTGCGATGGCCATACTTCCGCGGAAAAAGTAGTTGAGGAGTCCTGCGGAATATCCGATCGCTCGAGGAATAAGACGCTTCGCGGATTCCCGATAATTCAGGTTGTTCAAGGTAAATTGCGTATAGCCGACGTAATGTTGGAGGTCATCGGAAAACAAAGAATACGTACTCGTCATCGGGTTTCGGTCGTTAGTGGTGCCTGTGTAGTTATCTAACACGGTGGTGCTTATAAAACGTATCTCGCCCCGTAGGGGTTGTGAAGCGCTGAATGGGCCGAGCAAGTCTGGATCGGTGATTTGTCTTGCCACAACCTGAGCGCCCGTGGGATCCGGAAACGGGTAGTTGGAATCGTGGTCGATGTTAGATACTCCGAGAATACCTCGAAAGTTCGTGGCAGCCGTCACAAACCCTCGGCTTGAATAATCAGCGAGTCCGGCCAGAGCGTCGTTGTGCCATAGATCGTCCATTTTTTGAGGTGAAACGGCCGAATATCCATCGTATACAAGCTTGCCCTGGCCATTCGCGATATCTACGAACGTCTCGTAGCGGTGAACAAGCCCGTGGGAGTCATTTCGGGTGTGCTGTGGCTGAGCAAGATCTTGGACTAAATGCATGAGATGGCCAAGGGTACGAAACAGCGTACCCACATTTTGTTGGCGATCTTGGAAGCGGGGTTGTGTTAGAGCTGCGAGAAGGTATTGCTTCGCCCGACGAACAGAATACTGCTGAGTTGTTAGGTTGGATTGAGGATCCAGACCCCAGGTTAGGGAATCCGTGTGACTTACGCCCAGGAAAGTAAGGCCGCGCCCGCCATTCTGGGGATCGTAGAAGTGATCGAGAAAGCGAAGGGTCTCGTCGGTACCTCTGGCGGCATCCTCGCACAGCGCGCCCAAGCGGACGAGGTCATCGATACTGCTCTTGGCGTGCAGTGTAGCGGGCAGGCATTGGACAACAACGCCATCGGCGATATTCGTATCAGCTAAATCAAGCGTTCGCTCAGTGACATCGCTTATTCCGAGATCTGCTAACTTGCGGGGCGCCGTAGATTGAACCAGCGCGAGAGAAGAAAGGGTTTGATGCGTTTTTACACCATACGCTAAGGCGGGCGCTGAACTAGTCAGCAGTATGCTAGCGACAGATAATGCGATGATTCTCATTTGGAGTATCGAAGGAAGTAATTCCGGTCTTCACTGGACATTGAGTCCAGCTCATGGGGAAATGAAAACGGCATGCCGCGAGGCACTATTGTCCGTAGACGCTTCGCTTCCGCGTCAAGCGCAAGTACGTATAGGGGGCAGTCTCGCCAACAACCAGTCAACCAGGCATCAGTACTCAACAATCGACGGCTGAGCAGTGAAAAATTTCCGTCAAATCTCTTCAATCGGACCGTTCGCCCAGTGAGTTCTGACTTTCGGATCATATGGTCTGAGGCGCGTTCGTTCGTGACTAATTGCGGGTAATAGTCGCTTTTGAAGAAGGTCAGTGCAGGGGAGTGCTCTTCAAGTGCTCCCCATGGGGGTCTCATAATTGGCCCCCACCCTGGAACAGCATATTCGCCGCCCGGTCCTGTTCGGGCCTCAATCACCTTGAGCCGATTGCCCAAATGTGGTTGGATCACCATGACGTAGATCTGCCACTCCGCCACGATCGAGACGCCGTCGAGCGGAGCCCCTGTGTCGGCGTCGACGACCTTTCCTCGTATCTCCTTGCCGAAGTAAACCAGAGGAGGCGCGAATGCTATGACTGGAATGGCGACCAGAATCGCGCCCATCCCCAGGCGTTTCCACAGTTCACGACGAGTCATAGAAGGCTCCGCTTCCCGACGCGCACGGTACCTTGAGTACGCACCGCATTGATCGAAGTAATCGATACAAGCACTGCATAGAGCGGCGTGATAAACGTGGTCACATCGAATCCAAGCGCCATACGCCATCGCTGTCAAATACGAAATCGATTAAGAAAATCCTGTTGATCCCGTCGATGGTCTTGTTGATACCGTATTCGGCAGAGTCTCCATCCAATGAGCTTGGTTGTAGCGCCGACCAGGTCGAGACTATGTTGCCTAGATAGGGAAGAAGCGCGTCGAACACCGAGGCATACTGCGCTTGGGCGGATGCGGTTAGCGCCTGCATTGCTGCGGTCTTATTGCCTGCGCAGAGAGCATTCTTGAATCTCGACCAAACGCGTTGCAGCGTTTGGTCCGTTGCCGATCTGTCGCGGACGAGAAGCGATATCGTCTGCACATACCGATTTCCAAAGGCGTCAGTAACGGTAAACAAAGGTTGGTAGAATCCCGCTGCAGTATAGGTAATCGATCCCAACACCGATTGACTGGACGCAGATGTGTCGATCTGGCCTCCGCCAAGATTCGAATAGCTGAAGCTGCTGATTGTATTCGCCGTGCGATTCTTTACCCGAATCGTGAACGTCGCTGGCGCGAAATCGACATCTGGATCGACGTAGATCTGCATCGGTGCGGTCGCGCTGCTGTTGACGAGCTGGGTTTGGGTGACCGACTGCCCGTCGGCGGTCGTCAGAGTTACCGTAAAAGTGTTGGCCCCAGAAGCGATAAGAACGTTGTTTGCCGCGAAATTGCCCTGTCCATCGTTGCTCGCGACGACGCCATTGACGGTAATCCCACTGTTCGGCGGCGCCTGGTAGGTCCCGGTAACAAGCATGAAGTCGGCAGACAGAGAGGTGCCAAAAGCGGGCGAGGTAATCGCCACCGCGGGCGTGATGGCTCGGACATTTACGCTTGCGGATGTCGCAACTGCACCGCGCGCATCAGTCGCCTTGGCAGTGATCGAATAGCTCCCGGGTGCGGCGCCGCCCCAGCTTAGGACATAGGGAGCAGTGGTAACGGTGCCGAGCAGGGTTGTAGCCCCGCTGTAGAAATCGACCTTCACGATCGTGCCGCCGGCGCTGGAGGCTGAGGCGCTCAGGACGAAGGGTCCTCCTGCAGCGAACGTGTCGCCAACGATCGGAGAAGTTAGCGCGACCACGGGTAAGGTGCCGGAATTCACCGTTATCGCCACGGGCGTCGACAGAGTGATCGCCCCGACGTTGTCAGTCGCGCGCACGGTGAGCACATGGGCGCCGACAGTTGCGCCGCTCCAACTCTTGGTGAACGGGGACGCGGTGAGCGAGCCGATAACTGCACCGTCGGCCAAGACTTCCAGCTTGGCCACCGTGCCATCGGGATCCGATGCCGTGGCAGTAATCGTTATCGCCTGACCGACTGCAAAAGCCTGGTTGCTCATGGGGGCGGTGATCGCGGTTATGGGCGCCGCATTTGGATTGATGTTGATCGTCACCGATGCCGAAGTCGTAGCGGCGCCACTATTGTCGGTGGCACGGGCTTGCACCGTATGGCTTCCTGCTGCAAGCGGCGTCCAAGGTTGTGTAAACGGCGGCGCAGCAAGCGCACCGACGGTAAGCCCGTCGACGAGAAACTCGACTTTGGAAACCATTCCGTCGCTATCCGAGGCGGTCGCGGTTAACGAGACCGGCTGTCCTGCAAAGAAGGTCTGGCCGTTGGGCGGCGCAGTCAGGACAGCCGTGGGGGGAACGTTGTTGACGACCGTGATCGCGACCGCAGCCGAGTTCTGCGTTGCCCCAACGCTGTCGGTTGCCTTGGCGGTAAGCAAGTAACTTCCTGCTGCAACATTGGTCCACGTCGCATTGTATGGCGCCGTCTTTTGGGTGGCGATCAGCGTGCCGTTGGCGTAGAAGTCGACCCTGACGATGCTGGCGCCGACTTCGCTCGCGGTGGCAGTCAGGCCGATCGTCGCAGGGGCGACCAGCTTCGCGCCGGCGATGGGCGCCGTAAGGCTGACCAGCGGTACATTCCCGCTTACGATGACCGACACCGGCGTCGATACGCCGCTTCTTCCTTTGAGATCGTACGACTTGGCGGTCAATAATTGCGTCCCCGCAATCGGAGACGGCCAGACGAAGCCGTACGGTGCGCTGGACGCACTTCCGATCATCGCCGCGCCCGCATAGAAGTCGACTCGGCCAATGGTGCCGTCCGGTGCCAGCGCCGTTGCGGACAGTGCCAATGGAGAGCTTGCCGGAACAATACTGCCGTGGGCTGGTGCAGTCATCACCACCGCGGGCGACCGAGGGTCGGCGGTGATCCACACATAGGCGGCAGGCGATGCGACGGCAACACCCAAGTCATCGAATGCGCGCGCGACAATCGCGAAGTTGCCGGGTGGCGGCCCGACCCAATTGCCGCTATAGGGAGGCGCAAAGGACGTAGCGATGATGTTGGTTCCTGCGACGAATTCGACGCGTTGTATCGACCGATCATTGCTGGTTGCGGTCGCTGCCAGCGGCACGGTGCTCGTGCTGTTGAAAGACTGCCCGCTGCTCGGCGAGGTCAACGCAACTTGCGGCGCCTGATCGGCGGCGAAAATATAGACGATCACCGGAGCAGACCTTGCGGAACCGCCGAGCGTGTCAACGGCTCGCGCAGTGATCTGGTGCGGCCCGAGAGTCGGGTTGGACCATGTGTACGCATAGCCCTGCGGCAGGCTGTTTGGCGTGGCGACAGTTCCAATGAGCACGCCGCCATCGAGAAAATCTACGCGCGCAATGGCAGACGGCGGAACGGTGCTGCCCGCGGCGGCGGTCGCATACAGGATTGGCGCGGCAGGTGTGGCGAACCCGATCGCCGCAGACGGAGCGACGAGCTTCACGCTGGGTGCGGGCGCCGGCTGGACGACTGTAATCGGTACGCCAGTCGACGTTGTTTGCTGGCCGAGCGTATTCGATGCGTTTGCCCATACCAGGTAGCGAACACTGATGCTGGCGGAAGTGGGAATGTGCGGCGGCGTCCACGAAACCTGGTACGGGCTTGACTGGGAGGAGCCGATGGTGATCGGCGCCTCGTCGCATGTTGAGCCGGTCGCCGCGCACGCCAGAAACCAAACTCCGAAGATGCCCTCGTCGGGATCGGATACGTTGGCCTGCAGGAGGATCGTCGGCGAGATCGCTCCCAGGATGGTGGCGTTCGCCGGCGGATAGGTCATCGCTACCGTCGGCACGTCACATAACCCGATCGTGCTCCAAAGCAGTCCTGCTAGCAGGGCAAAGAGTCGTCGCATGTTCTAGGGCGCGGGCGCCTGGTCGATCGACTGCACGACTTCCAGCGCTGAATGGCCGTCGAATGGCCCGGCGCCGCGATAGGTCGCGCCCAGCCGATGCACGCCGACGCCGAGGCTCACTGGCAGCATCGCGCGGCCGTTCGAGACGGGCACGATTCCCAGCACCTCGCTGCCATCGTCAAACTCGACCGTGCCGCTGTCGCGGGCATCGGCAACTGTCGCGGTCAATATCAGCGTCTGGCCGGCGATGGCTGGATTGCGATCGGTCGACAATATCAGCGGGGCATATTGATCGTTGAGCTTGGCGACGAATGCGCTGCTGTAGTCGCTTTCGTACATCGGCGCAGCCAGGTTCGCGTTGACCGTGGCCGTCAGCGACCCATATCCCGAAACATAGGCGTTGCCGACGTTGTCCAGCGCGAGTCCGGTCGCGGTGCCAAGGCCGCCCAGCGCGGCCAGGTACAGGAGTTGCGCGCCATCGGACGAGATCTTGACGACGAAGGCACCGCTTGTATCAATGCCACCGAGCGCATTGGGTACGGCAGATCCGTCGATGTGCTGCACGAGATCGCGATACGGCGAGGTGGTGCCGGCGGCATAGATCGCTCCGCTGGGATCGACCGCAACCTTGACCGGAGAGATATCCGCACTGTTTACTGCGCCATCGACGAGATTGCCGCCATCGGCGCCCAGCGTGGCGACAAAGAGCCATTGCCTGCCGTCCGCGGCGAGCTTCGCCACGAATCCCGTTTCGCGTTCGAGATACGGCGTCCCCGGCCGGAAAACAACGATCTGCTGGAACGTCCTCGAGGTGCCCCAAAACGGCTGCGTCGCTGTCTTGCCGCCGATGACGATCGTGCCGTCCGGGCTCAAGGCAAGGCCGGTAGCGCGATCCGCGTCCGCGCCACCCAGGCGAGCGGTGAAGACCAATGCCGTACCGGCGGGGTTGACCTTGGCGACGAAAGCATCGCGATGTTTCGTGTCAGCCGTGTCCGGCGCGCCAGTCGTGACGGGAAATTCATCCGAGGTCGCCTGCCCCGCGACGTAGCTGTTGCCTAAGGCATCGACGGCGAGCGCGTACGCGGTTGTCGCGGCATCGACGAGCGACTGATCGTAAAGGTCGGGAGTGGCCGTCCGGCGTCCCGGCACGGACAGATAGGTCGCGAATGCGGTGGTCGCGCCGCCGGGGATGAGCTTAATCAAATATGGCGCGCTGGCGGTCACATAGGCGCTGGTCGGTGTTGGCATCGCGGCCAACAGCGCACCCGCGGTGGTCGCCAATCCTGGTCCGGCGACGCCGGTCAAATAGATCGCGCCGGCGGCATCGACGGCCAGTGCCCGGATCGTCATGACGGCGGGATCGATCGCGCCGCTGGCCTGTTGCACCGCACCTGTCGGGCCCACCTTGAAGATGTACTTTGGGCCGCCGCGCATATACGTTCCGCCGCGGACAGGATAGTCGGTGGAATTGGCGTACGACGCTGCGTAGACGTTGCCTTTGCCGTCCGTGGCGATCGCCTCGACCTGACCGCCGCCGATAAATGCTGCGAGTTCCGGCTGCGTCATGCCGACATACGTCCAGCCACCCGTCCCGCTGATGTCGATCGCGCGCCCGCCGGTGACCGTCGAGAAGTCCGCCCTGCCGCCGGACGGGTTGACGCGCGTGATGAACAGCAAGTCGAGACCGGCGTTGGTGAATGCGCTGGAGCTCAAGCCCGGGAAGTTGGTCGATGCGACCGATCCACCGACATAAGCGGCGCCGTCCGGCGCGACGATCACATCGAAAGCCTTGTCCGCGCCGTAACCGCCGAGATAGGTCGAGTACGTGAGCATGGGACCAGCGGGCGGTGCTGGGGGCGAAGACAGCAATCCGGAAACAATCAGGAAACCTTGATCCGCCCAGGCCGGTGGATAGTTGGCATTGCCGGCCTGGCTTGCGCGGATCGTGCAGGTGCCGGTCGCGATCGCTGTTGCCATGGTGCCGTTGACGCTGCAATTGGCGGCGGTGAGGCTCGCGAAGGTGATCGGCAATCCCGACGAGGCGGTCGCGCTCAGCGCGAATGGCGTCGTCGAGACCGCGTGCGTGCCGGGGTTCGCAAAGGCTATGTTCTGGGTCACGCGCGTAATCGCGAAACTCCGATCGACGATGGATGCAGGCAGGTAGTCGGCGTTGCCGCCCTGCGACGCGCGAATCGTGCAAGTGCCGGCTACAATCGTGGATACGAGATCGGCCTCGACCGAGCACACCGTGGGCGTGCGCGACGCGAAGCTCACCGGCAGACCCGAGGAAGCGCTCGCCCGTAGCACCTTCGGTGGCACATCGAGAGGGAGATCGGCCAGTGGGGCGAAGTCGATCGTCTGGCCACCTTGAGCGATGATGAATGTCCGGTCGACATTGGATGCCGGTCCAAAGTACGAATTGCCGGCTTGCGCTGCGCGTATCGTGCAGGTTCCGGCGGCGACGAGCGCCACGGTATTGCCGCCGACCGCGCACGTCATGGGTGTCAGCGACGAAAAGCCCACGGTCAGGCCCGACGTCGTCGTAGCGCTGAGGTTGAACACGCCGCTGCCGAAGGTCTGATTTGCGATCGCGCCGAAGCTGATCGTCTGGGTCGCCTGGGCGATGGCAAAACTTTGATCGACACTGGATGCCGCCGCGTAGGCGGCACTGCCCGGTTGGGAGGCGCGAATCGTGCAGGTGCCGACCGCGACCAGGCTCACCATCGCGCCGCTGACCGTGCAGGTCGCCGTCGTCATCGAAGCGAAGCTCACGGCAAGTCCGGAGGAAGCGGTTGCGCTGAGGCCGAACGGTGGAGCGCCGTAGATTTTCCCGGCCAGTACGCCGAAGCTGATCGACTGCGAGGAGCCACCGCTGTTCGTCAGGGAGAACGTCACGCTGCCGCCGGCGCCTCCGCTTGCGATGACGGAAAAAGCCCCGGCGCTGGCGTTGGCGGTGAATGTCGGCGCAGTTGCAAGCCCGTTGACGTCCGTCGTCACCTGGGCGGTCGTCGCGCCTCCGGCAAACGCGCCGGAGGGGCCGGTTACCGGCGCAACGAAGGCGACCGCTACGCCGGACAGCGGTCGTCCGGCGCCATCCGACATCAGTACGACCAATGGCGCGTACGCGCCATTCAGCGCGACGCTTTGCGGGCTGCCCGATTGCAGCGTCATCGTCGCCGTAGGAGTGGCCCACTGCAGCAACACGGCGACGTCATTGTCAGCCGCATCGGTCACCAGCATGTCGATCCTGCCGTCTCGATTCAGGTCGATCGCGGCCACGGCCGAGGGATGCGCCCCAACCGCGTACGCCAGCGCCGGCTGGAATGTCCCGTCGCCATTGCCAACGAGCAGAGCCACCGTGTCGTCGAAGCGGTTGGCGATCGCCAGATCGCTCCGGCCGTCGCCGTTGAAGTCGGCGATGACGACGCTCGCCGGGCCATTTCCTGCGGTGAAGCGCGTTGCCGGCCCGAAGGTGCCGTCGCCACGGCCGAGAAGGATCGAAACGTCGTTGCTGTAGTCATTGGCAATGGCGAGATCGACCTTGCCGTCTCCATTGAGGTCCCCGGCCGCGATTCCATCGGGATAGAAACCCGCGGCGTAGTTAGCAGCGGGTGCGAATGTTCCGTCGCCGCGGCCGAGCAGGACCGAAGCGCTGTTGCCGTCGCCGCTGGCAACGGCGAGATCCGGATTGCCGTCGCCATTGAAGTCGGCGACGACGACTGCGTAAGGACTAGGCCCGGTGGAGTAACTCAGTGGAACGCCGAAGCTCCCGTTGCCATTGCCCAGCAGAACGGTGACGCTCTGACCGGTCGTGTTGCCACTCGAGCCGTTGACGACGATCAGATCGAGCTTCCCGTCGCGATTCAAATCGGACGACGCGAGCGCGATCGGCGCCAGGCCAGCGCTGATTGGTGTACCGACGGCGAAGGTGCCGTTGCCGTTGCCCGAGAGCAGGAAAACGCGGTTGTAGTACAAATCGGCGACCGCAAGGTCGATCTTGCTGTCGCCGTTGAAATCTCCTGCGACTAAGGCAGCCGGCTGGCCGCCGAGCTGGACCGCAGTGCCCGCGCTGAATCTGCCAGCGCCGTCGCCGAGCAGGATCGAGACGTCCCCCGAGAAAGCGTTGGCGACCGCGACATCGAGCTTGCCGTCGCCGTTGAAATCCCCGACGGCGATGCCTTGCGGGTAGTTTCCTGTGGTGTAGGCCGTCGGCCCTGAAAATTGCGGCGCCGCGATCACAACGAAGCTTTGCGTCACCGGCGCCGCCGCGCTGTATGAGCCATTGCCCGCCTGCGTCGCCTGGACTGTGCACGTCCCGGCGCTTAGCAAGCTAGCCGAGGAAGCGCCGGCGACGCAGATCGCGGGGGTGAGCGACAAAAAACCGACAGCGAGCCCGGATGATGCGGTGGCGGTCAGGACAAGCGGCGAGTTGCCGAGCAACTGGTTCCCGGGTGCCGGGAAGCTGATGGTCTGCGCGCCCGGCGTGATCGCGAAGGTTTGGCTTACGCTGATAGCCGCATTGAAGTTCGTGCTGCCGCCCTGCGTTGCCTGGATCGAACACGAGCCTGCGCTGCGGATCGTTATGGTGTTGCCGCTGGCGGTGCAGACGGCGGTCGTCAGCGAAGCGTAGCCGACCGCCAGTCCCGACGACGCGGTAGCACTGACGGTGAACGGTGCAGTGCCGTAGGCGCGATCGGCGAGCGCGCCAAACGTGATTGTTTGCGCCGCCTTGGCCACGGCGAAGCTCTGACTGACCGGTGTGGCCGCGACGTAGCTGGTATTGCCTGCCTGCGCAGCCTGAACGGTGCATGTTCCGGCCGACTTGATCGTTACCGTGTTCGCGCTGATTGTGCAAACCGTCGTCGTGAGCGAGGAGAATGTCACTGCCAACGCGGAAGAAGCTGTGGCGCTGACCGTAAACGGCGCGACGCCGTAAGTCTGGCTGGCAAGCGCAGCAAAAGCGATGGCCTGACTCGCCTTCGCGACGGCGAAGCTTTGGCTGACGTTAGGTGCGGTGTTGTAGCTTGTATTGCCGGCTTGCGACGCCGTGATTGTGCAGGTGCCGCCGGACTTGATCGTGACCGTGCTGCCGGTTATCGTGCATACAGTCGTGGTCGTCGATGTGAAGGTCACCGCCAGCCCGGAAGATGCGGTTGCGCTGACGGCGAATGGCGGATTGCCGTAGGTCCTGCCCGCCAAAGCCGCGAACGTGATTGATTGCGCGGCCTTCGCAACAGCAAAACCCTGATTGACGCTCGTGGCGGCGTTGAAGTTGCCATTGCCGCTCTGGCGCGCCTGGATCGTGCAGGTGCCGCCGGCAACGATAGTGACCGTGGCGCCGCTCACAGTGCATACGGCAGTCGTCGCCGATACGAAGCTGACCGGCAAGCCCGACGACGCAGTGGCGCTGATGGCGAATGGTGCGGTCCCGTAGGTCTTGCCGGGGAGCGCCGCGAAGGCGATCGTTTGCGCCGCTTTGGCGACCGTGAAGCTCTGGTTGACGGTTGGAGCGGCCGCGTAGCTGGCATTGCCCGCTTGCGAGGCCTGAATCGTGCATGTCCCGGCCGCGAGGATAGTTACAGTCGCACCGGCAACCGAGCAGGTTGTGGCTGTCAGCGACGAAAAACTGACGGCCAGCCCGGACGACGCGGTGGCGCTGACGGTGAAGGGTGCCACGCCAAATGTCTTTCCGCTCAGCGGGGCGAAGCTGATCGTCTGAGCGGTCAGCGCATTTGCGTCTAGCGATGCCACGAGCGAGCTGACCTGCAGCAGTGCGACCGTTGCCGAACGCGCGAATACACGCATGGCGCAGTGCTCCGCCTCGTTCGGCAGGTGCGTCCACCTCATCCGCGCTTCTCCTTGCAAATCGCTCGGGCAAAATCGATCGCACGCAATGCGTTCGAGATCTGGCGCAAGTCGAGGCACGCTACGCCGGTCGCCGTCATCAGCGCAGCTGATAGTTCCTACAGGAACGGTATCGGTGTCGGTTGCCGTGCGGCCCCGCCTGGACGCTTGCCACAGAGTAGAAAGTGCATGTAACTCTTGCCGCGTGGCCCTCGACGCGGATAGGCCAAAAGTACTAGGCCGATCGACTGACAAGCGACCGGCAACGCTTAACGTGTCGCCGAACCGACGCGCATCATGGAGGCACGGACCCGGCACCGCTCTTGCTTGGACGAAACTGTTCCGACCTGCAATCGCAATGGTCAAACGCCCACCTTCCACACCCGACGAACCCGAACCTTCGTCGCTCTCCGAACTCGCGCAAGCGATCGACGCTTGCCGCCGCTGCGATCTGTGGAAGAACGCGACCCAAGGCGTCCCGGGCGAGGGCGCCGCGCACGCGCGCATCATGCTGATCGGCGAGCAGCCGGGCGACCAGGAGGATCTGGCGGGGCGTCCGTTCGTCGGTCCGGCCGGCAAGCTCCTCGACAAGGCGCTGGCGGAGGCGGGCGTCGACCGCAAGCAGGTCTACGTCACCAACGCGGTCAAGCACTTCAGCTGGTTCCCGCGCGGCAAGCGGCGGATGCACAAGACGCCGACGCAGCAGGAGGTCGCCGCCTGCCTCGACTGGCTGCGCCAGGAGCTGCGGCTGGTCAAGCCGAGCATCATCGTCTGCCTGGGCGCGACCGCGGCCAAGGCGCTGCTCGGGCCCTCGGTCCGGGTCACCGTCGATCGCGGCAAGTGGCTGGAGAGCGACCTGGCCGAGCGCGTGATGGTGACCGTCCACCCGTCGTCGATCCTGCGCGTGCCGCGCGAGGACTTCGACGAGGCCTACGCCGCGCTGGTCCGCGACTTCAAGCTGCTCGCACGCGTCAAGCTGAGCTCGCAAATCCGGCGAGCGCCGGCCGTTTTACGTGCCGACTGAGCGCTTTGTGCGGTGGATGACAGTCCGCGTCTTACGCTCGGCGCTGCGAGGACCTACAGCAGAATAGGAGCGCCTCGGATTGGAGTGAGCCGCTGCGAAGGGAGACTATGAGCTCGGGACCAGAGTGACGGCAGGTCGAATGGCGAACATTGGAGTTCGCCTTCGCGCACTTCGGATAACCAGGGATCGTTTTTCGTCGCAGCATTCTTTTCAGGAGTTTTCTTTATGGCCACACAATCCACCCCGTACGGCTCGACCACGCAGGCGAAGTCGGGCGCACAGATCATTCCGTCCGACAATCCCGACAACAGCGGTCCCGGCCCGGAAGTCATGGACGCAGCGACATTGAAGGGCGACAAGGTCGTCAATGCCGCGGGCGAGGACCTGGGCAAGATCGAAGCGATCATGCTCGACGTCACCAGCGGCCGCATTGCCTATGCGGTGCTGTCGTTCGGCGGTTTTCTCGGCATGGGCTCGAAGCTCTTTCGCGATTCCCTGGGGCGCGCTGACGCTGGACGCGCGCGAGCACCGCTTCATCCTCGATGTGAGCAAGGAGAAGCTGGAGAACGCCGAAGGCTTCGACAAGGATCACTGGCCGAGCATGGCCGATGCGAACTGGGCGTCCGACCTTCATGCCTATTACAACGTCACGCCTTATTGGGAAGACGATGAACGGGAATTCCGCGACCGCCGTTCGACCAGCGACATCGCCGCCGGCGAGCCGAAGGTCTATTGACGCGCGTTGCGAAGGCGTCGTCCGGCAGCCTCTTGCCGGATGGCGTCTGCGCCGGCGCCTGCTCGCCGTTTCGACGCTCGTGACGGCGCCCGACAAGCCGCGGCAGCAACTGGAGTCCGACATGTCTCTGAAAGAGGAGATCCGCCTCAAGGCAGAACTGCGGGCCGCGTCGGTCCTGCTGTCCGCATTGATGCGCCAGACCGAGGCGCAGGACCTCCGTGGCGTATTCGAGAACGCGGTCGTGCGCGAGACGGCGCACATGCTGGAGCGCGGCGCGCGCAGCGAAGCGATTCGGGCCTTCGAAGACGCCGCGGGCGAATGGTCGATCCGGTCGCGTCGCGAGGACGGCGACGACCGGCGTACGACGCCGCAAGGCCGCACCGCCGACCGGCGCCGCGTCGACAGGCACTGACCAGCGCCGGCTCGGCGCTTTCTTCCCGGTCGGGAGTCACCCAACTCGCCCTTTTTTTTGCGATACTCGGTGCCGGCGCTGCCGCCGGTCCCTGGGGTCTCGGCCATTGCAGCGGTGAGGACCGCAATGGGTGACACGACTGGGCGGGATGCGGACGCGATCCGGTATGCGGTGCTGCGCAAGCTCGCCTCGGGGATGCGCCACAGCTTGATGGGCGAGCTGCAGACGATTCAATTCTCCGCCGAGTTGGCAGCGAGAATGCTCGACACCGGCGCCACCGGCCCCAAGCTCGACGAGTGCATCCGGCAGCTTCCCGACCAGACGCGCGCCGCGGTCAGCAGCTGCCGTGCGGTGATCGAGTGGCTGCGGCCGGACGACAAGGCAACCACGACAGTCGGCGAAGCGGTGCAGCAATGCCTCAAGGTCGCCGGCGACGATTGGGTGCTGCGCGGCATCGAGTCATCGACCGATTTCAAAAGCGGCGACGCGAGGGTTTCCAAGCCGGTGCTGCGCGAGCTCTGCGTCACGTCGCTGCTGGCGTTGACCGACTCGCATCCCGGGCCGATCGATATCGCGATTTCATCGGCAACGGCAGGCGCCGAAGTGGTCCTCAGCGTGTCTGCCAGGCAGGTCGAAAGGAAATCGCCGTTTCCGCCGCTGACGCTTTACCGGTCGTTGAGCTACGACGACGTGATGGCGATCGCCAAGGCCGATGGCGTCGGCTGCTCGTGCGCCGAGGGGACGATCACGCTGCGCCTGCCGATCGTGCCTGCGCCCGCGTGAGCTCCGCGGCATGGGAGCGCCGGCGCTAGCTGGCCAAACGCATCCCGCTGCGCGTGTTCGACGCCAGGACCTGCAACAACGAGGTCGGTTCGAGCGGCTTGACCAGATGATGGTCGATGCCCGCTTCGCGGGAGCGGCGCTTGTCTTCTTCCTGCCCCCAGCCTGACAGCGCGATGATGGTCATCTGCTGGCCCCCGGGTTCGGCGCGAAGCTTTTTCGCCACGTCGTAGCCATTCATCTTCGGCATGCCGATGTCGAGCACGATCGCATCGGGGCGGTATTCGCTGGCCAGGCCGAGCGCTTCCACGCCATCGTAGGCGATGCGCACGTCGTGTCCGACCATGCGCAGCAACGCCGCGAGACTTTCGGCTGCGTCCCGGTTGTCGTCGGCGATCAGGATGCGAAGCGAAGATGTTCCGACAGGGGCGACAGATCCTTGTGCCGGAAGCTCGGCGCTCGCCGGCTGCGCGGCGGCCAACGGAATGCGAAGCGTGAACGTGCTTCCTTTGCCGAGGCCGTCGCTCGTGGCGCTGATCGAGCCGCCGTGCAGCTCGATCAGCCTGCGCGCCACCGTCAGTCCGACCCCCAGCCCGCCGTGTGCCCGGTCGATCGACCGGTCCGCCTGCATGAACATGTCGAAAATACGCGGCAGCATGTCCGCCGAAATGCCGATGCCGGTGTCGCGCACGCTGATCAGCGCGTCGTTGCCATCCTGGGCGACCGTCAGCCAGATGCGGCCCGACGGGTCGGTGTATTTGGCGGCATTGTGCAGGAGGTTGGAAATAACCTGAGACAGGCGGGTTCCGTCGGCGTCGATGTACATCGGCATCGGCGGCATGGCGACGGCGAAAGCCTGGCCCGACGCGGCGAGCACGGGCCGACTGGTCTCGAGCGCTGCATTGACGACCTCGGTCAGCGACAAGCGCGATTTTCGCAGCGCGATTTTGTTGCGGCTGATGCGCGAAACGTCGAGCAGGTCGTCGACCAGCCGGGTCATCTGCGCCATCTGCCGGTCGATGACCTCGAGCATCCGCGTGATCTCCGGCACCGGCGGCGATTTGAGCTGAAGCACGTGGACGGCGTTGCGGACGGGTGCCAGCGGATTGCGCAGCTCGTGTGCGAGCATTGCCAGGAATTCATCCTTGGCGCTGTCTGCGTTCTTGCGCTCGGTAATGTCGACCAGCACGTTGACCGCACCCAGCAATTCGCCCGAATCCGCGCAAATCGGATTCGCATGCGCCAGCACGGTCACCCGGCGTCCGTCGGGCCGCTCGACGACGATTTCCTGACCGTTGAATTCCCTGCGTTCGCGCAAAGCCAGTGCCATCCAGCACTCGGCATGGGTGATCGCCGAGTTGTCGGCGGCATAGAGCTTGAACGATCCGCAAAAGCGATCCGAGGGATCGTTGAGCTTCGGTTCGCGTCCCCAGACCAGCGCGGCATGCGAATTGAAGTAGGTGATCAGTCCTTCGGCATCGCAGGTGTATGCGGCTGCCGGCAGTCGGTCGAGCAGGCGCCGGAACTCGACCAGTCCGTGCGGGGAGCTTGATGCGAGGCGCAGCGCACCGACACTGCGCGTAGAGGTTTGAGGTTCCATGGCTTTCTTCTTAGGTGCAATTCGCCGTCATGATATCGGCCGGTGGCGACAGTCACAAGGCGACCGCGTAGGCGGCAGTCCTAGAATCCTGTAGGATGCGGGCCGAAAATTCCCTGGTGCGTCGACGGGTCATTAGCGGAAGCGCGTTCAACGCGCATACTCGCGGTGCGGGCACCACCAAGGCTGTGACCGTGCGTGTCGCGACGGGGTCGGACGTCTTCCTACACCGATGCTGCGCCCCGCCGACGCCAGAACAAGACGCCCGCCGATGGCCAACTCGCGCCTGACGTTGCCAGAATGCGACTGCTCGATGCAGGGAGATGCGATGCTCGTTTGCCCGTTCGACATGCACTGGTGCGATCGCGCCGGCTGCAAGACCGCATGCGAGCTCTCCGGGGAGCGACCGTTGCTGCAATGCGTTGGCTGCGGCATCTTGATCGTCCATCCGGTCGCGCATGGCTATTGCGTCGATTGCATCGCCATTCACGTCACCGAGCAGGAGAAAGGGTAGATCATGGCTCGCTCGCTCTGGAAAGGTGCGATCACGTTCGGACTGGTCAACATTCCGGTCGAGCTCTTTCCGGCCGAAGAACGCAAGGGGTTCCAGTTCTCGATGCTCGACAAGCGCGACTTCTCGCCGGTCGGCTACAAGCGCTACAGCAAGAAGAGCGGCAAGGAAGTCGAGTGGGCGAACATCGTCAAGGGCTACGAGTACGAGAAGGACCAGTACGTCGTGCTGTCCGACGAGGATTTCCGCCGCGCCAACGTCAAGGCCTCGCAGACGATCGACATCAAGGCGTTCGTCCCGCCGACGGAGATTCCGGCGCAGTACTTCGAGACGCCGTACTACCTCGCGCCCGCCGACCGCGGCGAAGAAGGTCTACGCGCTGCTGCGCGAGACGCTGCGCGCGACCGGGCGCGTCGCGGTCGCGCAGGTCGTCATCCGCACGACGCAGCATCTGGCCGCGGTCGTGCCGGTCGGCCGGGCGCTGATGCTGAACACGCTGCGCTACGCCGACGAGCTGCGCGGCACCAGCGGACTTCGAGCTGCCGGCCGAAGGGCATCAAGAGCGCCGGCGTCAGCACCAAGGAAGTCGATCTCGCCAAGCGGCTGGTCGACGACATGACCGAGCACTGGAAGCCGGCCGAGTTCAAGGACACCTATCACCAGGATCTGATGCGGCGGATCCACGAGAAGATCAAGGCCGGACGAGACCAAGGAGATCACCAAGCCGGACCGCGGACGACGGCGAGGCGCCGCGCTCGGCGCAGATCATCGATCTCGCCGCCTTGCTGAAGCAGAGCCTCGACAAGCGGCTCGACGCGGAAGAAACCGGCCGACGCGCGCGCGATCGCCAAGACGGCCCGCCAAGCCCGCGCTGCGCGTGGTCGCCGCATCCGTCGCGCGTGCGCAGCCAAGCGCGGCCGCCAAGCGCAAGCGCGCGTGACGCGGCAGCGTCGCATGGCGCTGGAACGTTATCGCGAGAAGCGCAACTTCCGGGCGACGCCGGAGCCGCGCGGCCGCGTCGCTCGCGCCGCAAAGCGCAGCGCGCTGCGCTTCGTCATCCAGAAGCACGCGGCGAGCCACCTGCATTACGACTTCCGGCTGGAGCTGAACGGCGTGCTGCTGAGCTGGGCCGTGCCCAAGGGCCCGAGCCTCGATCCGCCCGACAAGCGGCTCGCGATGCACGTCGAGGACCATCCGCTCGAATACGGCGGCTTCGAAGGCATCATCCCGCCGCGCCAGTACGGCGCCGGCACCGTGATGGTGTGGGATCGCGGCACCTGGCATCCCGAAGGGCGATCCGGTCGCAGGCTACGCGAAGGGGCATCTCAAGTTCGAGCTCGACGGCGAGAAGCTCAAGGGCGGCTGGACGCTGGTCCGCACGCCACGGCAGCAAGTACGGCGGCAAGCGCGGCAAGCAGGCGTGGCTGCTGATCAAGGAGAACGACGAGTACGCGCGAAGGCGGCGCGCCCGATCGTCGACGAGCGCGCCCGACAGCGTGCGTCTCGGGACGCAGCCTCGACGAGATCGCGCGCGACAAGGCGCACGTCTGGCATTCGAATCGCTCGGTGACGGCGAACGTGCGCGGCGGCGCGCTGTCCGACGCCGCACCGCCAAGTCGCGCAAACCGGCGAAGCCATCGGCCGGCAAAGCGTCGCGCTCGTAGCGCCGGCGTGCCAACGGCGGCAGGCAGCGCGATACGCCGGCATCGGCGGCCGGCGCGAAGAACGCCAGGCTGCCGGCGACGCTCTCGCCGATGCTGGCGACGCTGGTCGACAGCGCGCCGACCGGCGACGACTGGATGCACGAGATCAAGTACGACGGCTATCGGATGCTTGCCCGGATCGAGCACGGCGACGCGCGCATCTATCTCGCGCAACGGCAAGGACTGGACGGCGGCGTTGCCGCCGATCGCCGACGGCGCTCAGCGACCTGCCAGGTCGACGCAGGCGTGGATCGACGGCGAGGTCGCCGTCGCCGACGCCAAGGGCCGCACCAGCTTCCAGGCGCTGCAGAACGCGCTGTCCGATCCGCGGCCGACGCACATCACGCTACTTCGTCTTCGACCTGCTCTACTCAGACGGCTACGATCTGCGCAGCGTCGCGCTTGATCGAGCGCAAGCAGCTGCTGCGCGCACTGGTCGGAACGTCCGATCGCGATTCTGCGCTACAGCGTCGACGTGCAAGGTTCGGGCGCCGAATTCTTCGAGCAGGCGTGCAAGTTGAGGCTCGAGGGCGCGGTCTCCAAGCGCGCGACTTCGCTGTATCGCGACGGCACGCGCACGCGCGACTGGGTCAAGGTCAAGTGCGCGCAGCGTCAGGAAATGGTGATCGGCGGCTTCACCGATCCGCAAGGCAGCCGCACAGGATTCGGCGCGCTGCTGCTCGGCGTCTACGACGAACGGCAAGCTGCGCTACGCGGGCAAGGTCGGCACCGGATTCGACGACAAGACGCTGGCCAAGCTGCGCCCGATCGCTCGGCAAGCTCGAGCAGAAGCAAGCCGGCCGTTCGTCAATCCGCCGCGCGGCTTCGAGGCGAAGGGCGCGCACTGGGTCAAGCCGCAACTCGTCGCCGAAGTCGCGTTCACCGAATGGAGCGACGACGGCGCGTTGCGCCATCCGTCGTTCCAGGGCTTGCGCGAAGACAAGAAGGCGACCGAGGTCGTGCGCGAGACAGGCGGCGCCGGCTCGAGCCGCGAGCGCTGCCGCGGCACAGACCCGTAACGCGCTGCGCGCGCAAGCGCCGTGCGGCGCCGGCGCGCTGAGGACCACGAGCGCGCGCCGCGGCGACCTGCCGACACGGTCGCCGGGGTCAGCGCATCTCGCATCCCGACAAGCTGCTCTTTCCCGAGGCGAAGCTCACCAAGCGCGATCTCGCGCGTCTACTACGAAGCAGGTCGCCGACTGGATCCTGCCGCACCTGCGCAACCGGCCGCTGGCGCTGGTCCGCTGCCCCGACGGCTGGAGCAAGCAGTGCTTTTATCCAGAAGCACGCCGACAAGAGCGTCAACGCCGCGGTCGACGCGCGTCGAGGTGCCCGAGGGCAACGGCACGGCGACCTACTTCGCGGCCAATTCGCTCGCCGGCGCTCGTCGGGCTCGTGCAGTGGGGCGTCCTCGAGCTGCATCCGTGGGGCTCGCGGCGCCGAAGCTCGATCGGCCCGATCGGCTGATCTTCGATTTCGATCCCGACGACGGCGTCGGCTGGAAGGAGATCGTCGACGCGGTCGGCCTGCTGCGCACGCTGCTCGACGAGCTCGGACTCGAGGGCTTTCTCAAGACGACCGGCGGCAAGGGGCTGCATGTCGTCGTGCCGATCCGCCCGACGCTCGACTGGGACGCAGGCGAAAGGCTTCACCAAGGCGGTCGCCGATCTGCTGGTCGACACGTTCCCCGACCGCTTCATCGCGACGTTGTCGAAGGCGCAGCGCAAGGGCAAGATCTTCATCGACTACCTGCGCAATGCCGAAGGCGCGACCGCGATCGCGCCTTACGCGATCCGCGCGCGCGCCAACGCACCGGTGTCGACGCCGATCGCATGGGACCGAACTCGACGCCGACGTCCGCTTCGATCACTTCAACGTCCGCAACATCCCCGAGCGCCTGCACGGACTGCGCAAGGATCCGTGGGCGTCGATGGCCGAGACCCGTCAAACCGTAACGCGCGCGATGTTCAAGCGCGTCCGCTACGCGGAGTAGGCGGTGAGCGAGCAGAACGAACGGACAGCGGAGTCGGACGCGATCCTTGCCGCGGCAGGCCTGGTCTACGTTTCCGATTCCAGCGCCGGCATCCGTCGCGTTCGCCAGGGCGACAGGTTCATCTACATGCGTGGCGACGAGCAGGTCACCGACGACGCCGAGCTCAAGCGCATCGGCAGCCTCGCGATCCCGCCGGCGTACGAAGACGTCTGGATCTGCCGCAACCCGCGCGGGCACCTGCAGGCGACCGGACGCGATGCGCGCGGGCGCAAGCAGTATCGCTACCATCCCAAATGGCGGCTGTTGCGTGACGGCGCCAAATTCGAACGCATGCCGGCGTTCGGCGAAGCCCTGCCGCGCCTGCGCCGGCGATTGCGCCGCGACCTGGCACTGTCCGGACTACCCAGGGAAAAGGTCCTCGCGGTGATCGTCAGCCTGCTCGACGCGACGCGGGTTCGCATCGGCAATGCCGAGTACGCGCGCGATAACGACAGCTATGGGCTGACCACGCTGCGCAACCGACACGTGCAGTTCATCCGCGACGGCCGCCTGCTGTTCCGCTTCCGCGGCAAGGGCGGTGCCGAGCACGAGATCGCGGTCGACGACAGGCGGCTCGCCCGGCTGGTGCGCCGTTGTCACGAGCTGCCAGGCCAGCGGCTCTTCCAATATGTCGACGAGACCGGCGAGCGGCGTCCGATCGATTCCGACCAGGTCAACATGTACCTGAGGGAAGCGATGGGAGACGACTTCACCGCCAAGGATTTCCGCACCTGGGGTGCGACCTTGCGCGCGATCGCCATCATGCATGCCACCCCGTTGCCGGAGCCGGCCAGCGAGCGCGCCTTGACAGCGTGCATCGTCGACGCCGTCAAGCAGGTGGCGACCGACCTGCGCAACACGCCGACCGTCTGCCGCAAGTCGTACATCAACCCCCTGGTGTTCGATGCCTGGCGGAGCGGGGCGCTGCACAAGGGCATCGGCGAAAGGATCGCCGGCGCCCCGCGGCGGGCGGAGCGTCTGGTGCCCGCATTTCTGCGCCGCCAGGCGCGACTTGCCAAGCGGACCGCGGCATCGAACGGAGCGATCAGGCCGCCGCGACTGCGGCAAGCCAAGTCCAAGCGACTCGATGCGCCGGAGTCGATGCGCGCGGCGGCCTGAAACAGCGCGCGGCCCGTTCGCGCGTTTGTTAGTGTTGCCAGCAGGTTCGCTCGCAATTCGGTAATTCGTACATCAGGCGTCACCTTTCGACGCGAGCTCGCCCCCGGAAACGCACGTATTTCACATGGCACGCGACTTGCATCGCGTCGGTGCTCGCGGCGACTTGCCGCAAACGCAAAACAAAGGAGATGCCATGCAAGCTACACTTCCGCAAGCTGCGACGTATCGGCCCGATAGGGCGATCGCCGCGGCGGGAGCGGTGGGCAACGAATCGACCGTTTCCGCCATGTCATGGGGCGCCATCATCGCCGGCGCATTTGCCGCCGCGGCGATGGGCCTGATTCTGGGTGTGTTGGGTACCGGCCTGGGTTTCGCCGCGGTGTCGCCATGGGCGAATTCGGGTGCGTCGGCGACGACGATCGGAATCGCCAGCGCGATCTGGCTGCTGCTGATGTCGGCGATCGCTTCGGCGATCGGCGGTTATCTCGCCGGCCGGCTTCGCACCCGCTGGGTCGACGTGCACGGCGACGAGGTCTTCTTCCGCGACACCGCGCATGGCTTCCTTGCATGGGCGGTAGGAACGGTGATCACGGCAGCCGTGTTGACTTCCGCGGCCGGAGCGCTTGTCGGCGGGACTGCGAAAGTGGCCGCGACCGGTGCGGCGGCGGTCGGAGCGGGAGCTGCAGGGGCGGCGACGACGGCGGCGAATGCCGCGCTGCCGGGACGCGACAGCGCGTCCGCCGATTCGAACGGCTATTATGTCGACAGCTTGTTCCGCACCGACAAGCCGGCCGAAGGCGCCGCACCGGACGACGCGGCCACACACGCCGAAGCGGTCCGCATATTCGCCAATGACCTGCGCGGTGGCGATCTGCCGGCGTCGGATCGACAGTATCTGGCGCAAGTCGTTGCCGCACGGACCGGGATGAGCCCCGAAGATGCGGATAAGCGCGTCAACGACGTCTACTCCCGCGCCCAGGCCGTAGCCGCCGACACGGAGGCGAAAGCGCGCGAGGCGGCCGATGCCGCGCGCAAGGCTGCGACTTACTCAGCGCTGTGGATGTTCATCGCGTTGCTGGTCGGGGCGTTCTCCGCGACCTATGCCGCGACGCTCGGCGGCCGCCTGCGTGACGGCGTCTAGGCGTAGCAGATCGAATTCAGACCGAATCGCCGCTGGCTGAGCCGGTGACGCGACACTAACCTTTTTGGAGATCCGATATGCGCTCGATCCTGTTGTGGCTGCTCGGCGTGCCGATACCGATCATCATCCTGATCGCGCTGTTCACTCGCTGAGGTGTAGCAGGGCGCCCGGCTCCCGATGGAGGCCGGGCGCGACCGTCTCGCCGCCGTTACTCGTCGGGCGAGGCCGGAACCGCCTTCTGCGCGGAGCTCTGCGCCGCGACCGGGGCTTGCGCCGCGAGCTGTTTTTTGCTGCTGAGCTGGGCGCGAAGTATCGTCCACAGCGAGAGCTGCTTCGATGAGCTCATGCGGGCGAAATCGGCGGTGCGTATCTGCGACATCACCAGAATATCATCCGTATTTTCGAACATCGTGCTTCCTTCCGCCTCGATCAGCCGCAGCGCGGCTTGGCGGCATCACAGTACAAATCCGTTCGCTTGCGTCTGACCCGAGCTCTCACGCCTCGGTCAGAGGGGCCGCGTCAGATGGCGGCGTCTCGACCCGCCTGCCTTGCAAGAGACGTTCCACTTGCGCTCCGCGCTGCGCTATCAAGCACTTAGTCCAAAGGGGATCCTCGACCGCGGGCGCAACCGTAAAATCCATTGACAGGCCCAAGGCCGTCTCGGGGCACGAACCGGCCGCGAGACGGCGCAATATCAGTCCAGGGTTGTTTCTCCGCCGATAACCTGGCGCACGGTGCCGTTGATATAGCGATTAACGTTTTGCGCGCTGCCCATCGCGTTGTTTCGCCGTCTGCTCCTTGGCTGCCAGAGCGGCAACATCGACGCCCGGCTCTTCACCGCTGAGCTCTGTCTTCCTCGATTCGAGCTGCTGACCCAGCGCGACCAGATCGAAGTCCGCCTTGCGGGCTTTGGAAAAAATCGTCGATTCCTCTTCCTCGACGTGGTGCTGGACATATTCCGACAGCACCTTGAACCGCGCCGCGAAAAGATCCTCGCCGGGATCGGCGCCTTCGAGCTGCTGGACCAGCTCCTTGACGTGGCTATGTTCGACGTCGGCTTCATCGAGCGCATCGTCGGCATTGCCGGCCTCGCGCAGCGCCGGGTAGAAGATTTCCTCTTCGATCCGGGCATGAACCGAGAGCGCAGCGCACGCCGCTTGCGCGACCTGCTGCATGCCCTCTTGATTGTCTTCCTTCTTGAATTTTTCGAACTGCCGAAACAGTTTTTTCACCTCGGCGTGGTCGGCCTTTAACAGGTCGAGGGCGTCGCGTGTGCCGCGCGTCGTGCGGGTTGTGGTTCTTGCCATCATCGTCTCCGTCGTTTGAGTTGTGGAAGCACTGGGAACGGGCGCCCGATCGGGACGACCGGTGCTTCCGCCCGTAGCGAATTATTCGACAGACGAATACGCCGTGATATCGGACAGCGTCTGATTCCACCGTAGGACGCGGCAATGCGCCGTCGTCGATGAGGATTCCCGGATCATTGTCGCAAGTGCGATCGCTTAAGCATCAACCCCGAGACGATGGCGCAGCTGGTCAAGAAATCCGCGCTGCCCCGGCAGCAGCTTTTGTCGAGCGGCGGCGAGGTCGAACCATCCGCCGCGATCGACCTCTGGAAATTCCTGCGTCTTGCCCGAGCGTGGCGGCCATTCGATCGCGAAGAGATTGCTGCGGATCGACGACGCGTCGATGTCGCCGCACACTGCCCAGGCATGGACGGTCTTGCCGCCGGGCTGCTTCAGCGGCTCGAGGGGCACCGGATCGCCTTCCAGCCGCGAACCGGTTTCCTCGTGGAATTCGGCGACTGCCGTCGCCAGCAGATCGGCGCCGGGCGCCGCTTCGCCTTTCGGAATTGACCACGCGCCATCGTCTTTGCGCGCCCAGTACGGTCCGCCCGGATGCACGAGAAAGACTTCTACGGCGCCGTCGCGTACCCGGTAAAGAAGGATGCCCGCACTAATCTTGGTCGTCATCGATTTTTCCGAGCAACACCAGCGAATTCGCCGATTCCTGCGCCAAAGTTCAGCCTACCCGCGGGGGGGCCACCGAGCGCAAACGCGACCCGGCGATGCGATGCGCATCGCGTCGAAGCCGCTTCGCGAACGTTTGTACTCATGGTCGCTCTAACCGATTGTGCGCGCTATCCAGCGCACCATACTCACGTGTCAACGATCGAAGGAGTCCGAGCATGGCCAGATACGGAAAGAAGGCGCAAAGCAAGGTGAAAAAGGCAATGCATGAACGCAAGGCCGGCACGCTGAAGAGCGGCCGCTCCGGGAGAAAGGTCACGAGCCGCAAACAGGCGATCGCGATCGGGCTCTCGGAGGCAAGAAAGGCAGGAGGCAAAGTTCCGAGCAGGAAATCGTCGTCGAGCAAGAGAAAATCCTCCTCCAGCAAGCGCAAGTCGTAACGAGCATGACGTCGGCGCGGACCGTCCGGTCGCGCCGACGCCCGCGCCCCGCGGGGCCTTCCCCAAGTCTTACAACAAAATCAGCTGTCGTCCGATAGCCGTGCACGCCCTCGGTCCGCGATAGTTGGTCCGGCCGCCGAACGGTCGGCGCCTCAATCAGCAAGAGTACAGCGTATGGTCACTCAAACAAGAACACGAACCGATGCAACCTGGCAGAAGCTAATGCAGCCTGCGAAGCTGAATGCGCGAAAGCGTGCCGATTGCGTGCTGCGCGAGGCGAGATGCGCCGCCAGACCGGGTGCGATCCGCACGGCACTGCAGCAGGCCGTTGCGATCGAAATCGACCGCATGCGCGCGCTGCATGAAAGCGAGGAGTCTGTTCGGGCGTTCCAGGCCGCGACCGAGGTTCACATCGCGCTTTGTGGCCCGGACGCCGGCGAAGCATAGCTGCGATCACCGGTGGTCGCGGACCGCGTCGCGGCGTGCGCCGCCGGCATGCTCTCGAGCACGGCGACCGGCAGCGTGTCGAATAGATCGGCCACGGCCAGCGCCGAATCTTTCGCCGAAGGAGCGTCGCGGCCCGCGCCGGTGAAGACGTCGCGATACGTGGTGGCGGGCAAGGACGGCAGCATGACCCGGGTGTCGGCCCACACGGCGTGGCCGAGCGGCAATCGCGTCGCCCGCGAGGTCAGATCGACCAGCAGCCTGGGTACGACGACCAGCACGGCCTCGGTGTCGTCGACGCGGGCGAACGCGCAGACGTGTGAGGCGTGGTCGCCAACGACCGGCAGCGCGACATAGCGGCCGAGCTCAAACAGCCTCGGGCGGCGCGCTCGCAGCGATAGCGCGCGCCATATCACGTACAGCTTGAGTCGCCCATCGTCGATCGAATCGAGCAGCGCCTTCGCCTGCTCGGCGCGCCGCGCATTGCTTTCGAACGCGCGCTGCATCTGCTGCAGCATCGCGCCCCGCGCTGCGTAATCGACCGGGCGCCGATTGTCCGGATCGACGAGGCTGAAGTCCCACAGCTCGTTGCCCTGATAGATGTCGGGAACGCCCGGCGAGGTGAATTTGAGCACGGTTTGCGCGAGGCTGTTGTACAGGCCGCAGCGAGCGACCACGGCATGGAGCGGCAGAAATTCTTCGAGGAAGGGATTGGGCTCGAGGCAGCCGAGCAGACCGTCGATGAACGAGGCCAGCGCGGTTTCGTATCCTTGGTCGGGACTGGTCCAGCTGCTGTGGACCTTGGCTTCGCGCACCGCCTTGCGCATGTACGCCTGGACACGTTGCCGCAATGCGTCGAGGCCGTCGGCGTCCGGCGCAGTCGTCGGCCATAGGCCGAGCAACGTCTGGTAGAGCAGGTACTGATCGTTGCGATCGGGCGCTGGAAAATCGTTTCGCCGCGTCTCGTGCCGCTTATTCAGCCGCGCCCATCGCCGCAGCGCGAGGCGCCACGCCGCCGGCATTTCGCTCAGCACGCCGATTCGCGCGCGAACGTCCTCCGATCGCTTGTTGTCATGGGTCGACGTCGCCAGCATTTCACCGGGCCAGGCCCGCTGGCGTTCCTGCGTTGCGGAGTGAAACGCGGCGACGCTGACGCCGAATCGCCTCGGATCGCCTCCGACCTCGTTCAGCGCGACCAGCCGGTTGTAGACGTAGAAGGTCGTGTCTTCCATCGCTTTCGCCATGACCGGGCCGGTGAATTGCTGCATCCGGCGTGCAAAGCGATTGATGTCGGCGCGCAATGGCGAGGACGCCTCGAGCGTGCCGGCCAGCACCCGGCGCAGGAAATCGAACGCGATCGGATCGGGCGCCGGCCGCCACTGCCTGGCGACGCCGATCGCCCAGTCGATGTGGCGCAGGTCCGCTGCACCGGGACCGCGATCGTCGATGTAGGTTCGGTACACCGGCAGCGCCACCGTGTAGAGCATCAGCGTGCGCCGCAGGCCGTTGAACGTCAGGTCGCGCGTGTTGCGGTCGGCCTCCGCGATGCGCGTCAGCGCGTGCGTCAGCAGGTTCAGGTCGGATGCGAGGGCGCCGGTCATGATCAGCAATTTCGCTTCGCGCAGGATTTGATCGAAGTCGATCCTCCTGCCGACAAAGGCGGCGTAGACGCGATCGAATCGCGACTTTGCCGCGCCGTCGACCCACAGGCCGCCGACCAGGTTGGCGAAGCGGTAGCCGGTCGTGCCCTGGACCGGCCAGTCCCGCGGCAGGGCTTCGTGCTCGGCCAGAATTTTTTCCACGACGATGTAGAGAGCGCGTGGCCGTGGGGGCCGCCCGCGACGGGTCACGGGCGATGCAGGCGCAAGCGCAGAGCGAACGGCCGCCTGCAGCCGTTCCAGATAGGCTTTGGGGTCGTAGAGGCCGTCGGGATGGTCGATGCGCAGCGCCGCGATCTTTCCCTCGGACACCAGCCGCATCACCAGGCGGTGCGAATCGGCAAAGACCTGCGGATCTTCGACGCGCACCGCGGCGAGTTCGTTGACGTCGAAAAACCGGCGGTAGTTGATGTCATCCGCGGCGACGCGCCAGCTGGTCAGCCGGTACGCCTGCGCCTCGAGCAGCGCATGCAAGGCGTCGAAACTTGCGGCCTCATCCGGCCGGCCGTTGAGTCGTGTCACCGCGTCGGCGATCCATTGCCCCGCGGGGGGCGAAGCCGCGACCAGCGCGGCGAGGTCCCGCTTCAGCCGCTCCTTGTCGCGCGCGCGCCTGGCAATGCTGCGCGGCGCGGTGTTGTCATGGGCCGGCAGCGCCTTGAAAGCGCGGGCGAGATCGGGCAGCCCATCGGTTGCATCGCCGGCGCGCGCGTCTGCCGCTCGCGCGCCGTCGTCCAGGATGCGCGCATACGATCGCGGGTCGAGCGGGAAGCGATGGCGCAGATAGCGGATGCTGAATTCGCCCGAGGCGCGATCGAATTCGAGTTGCAGCTCGCTGCGCAGCAATACTTCGCCGTAGTTTTCGGCCAGCACCGGCACCAGCACCTTGCCCGCAAGCGCAGCCAGCGGCGGCGTCCAGTCGATGTCGAAGTATCCGGAGTATCTGGACGCACGGCCGTTTTCCAGCACGTCCAGCCACCATGCGTTGTCGCCGCCCATGATGCCCATGTGATTGGGCACGATGTCGGCCATCTGACCGATGCCGTGCACGGCAAGCGACTCGGCGAGGGCTGCGAAATCGTCGTTGCTGCCGAGCTCCGGATTGAGCTCCTCATGGTCGACAATGTCGTAGCCGTGCGTGCTTCCCGGGCACGCCTTCAGCCATGGGGAAAGATAAACGTGGCTGATCCCCAGCCCGGCCAGATAAGGGATCAGCGCGGCAACGTCACGGAAACCGAAACCTCGATGCAACTGGAGGCGATAGGTCGCTCGCGGTATGTTCATCCCAGGTCGACGCCGACCGACCGGCCGTGGCCTGCAGAGCGGCGCGTCCGCGTCCTCCGCCGCTCTTTGCGCAGCATTCGGCTAAGCGCGGCAAAGCGGCGGTTCACCGCCCACGATTCGAGGGGGATCGCTAGCTTGCGCCGCCAGTTCGGGTACTGGTCTTCGGTGGTACTGGGCAGATTCACCTGAGCATCCTGTCCGAACACGTCTTCGAGCTGCACCGCCATGACCATCGACGGCGTGCGGGCGAGGAAGCGATGCACGGCAACCATCAGATCGACCGTCATCCGCCTCGGCGCCGCGCTGGCCGCGAACACGCCTGCCTGTTCGAGCGCGCGCAACAGTCGTTCACGGTCGCGCGTCCGCGCAACGAGCGCATCGGCACGCGCCTGCTCGTCGGGGTACAGGAGGAGTCGCGTCCGTGCTGCGATATCGCGCCCGGCCCAGTAGCCGGCCAGCGTTGGCAAGTCGTGCGTGCCGACGGTGACCAGCGCCTGGGATGGATAGTTCTCCGGCGCTGTGAATTCGCCTTCGGCGGTGCGCTCGAAATACAGCGGGCGGTACGACAACATGCCGGCTGCGGCCAGCGCGGCGCGGACGCCGGGCGCGATCGTCCCGAGGTCTTCGCCGATGACCAGGCAATGGTTGCGCCGGCTTTCCAGCGCGACAATGCCAAGAAGCTCGGAAAACGGATACTCGACATAAGCGCCATCGACCGGCACCGTCCCCTCCGGCACCCAGAACAATCGCATCAGCGCCATCACGTGGTCGATTCGCAGCGCGCCGGCGTGTCGCATCGCGACGCGCAACGCGGTGATGAAAGGCTCGTAGCCCGCCGCCTTCAGGCGATTCGGCAGCATCGGGGGGAGCCCCCAGTCCTGTCCGCGCAGGTTGAAGTCATCCGGCGGCGCGCCGATGTGCATGTCCGGCGCGTACACGCCGGCCTGACTCCAGGTTTCCGCGCCGCCGGCGTCGGCGCCGACCGCGAAATCGCTGTACAGGCCGATCCCGAGCCCGCAGTGCCGCGCATGCTCGCTCGCGGCCGCGAGCTGCAGTTCGGCCTGCCACTGCAGGTACTGGAAATACTCGGCGCGCTCCTCGTGCCGGCGATAGAGCTCGTCGTCGCCGGTAGCTGATGGCGGCCGATACTCGGCCGGCCAGCTCGGCCAGCCACCCCGCACGCCGGTGGTCGCCGCGACATGCTCCTGCAGCGCGTCGAACAAACCATGGAGCTTGAACGCGGACCCTCGCTCGCGCTGAAAATCGCGAAACGCGCGGCCGCGCGCGCGCTCCGGCTCCAGCTCCTGGCGACGGAAATGATCGTACAGCAACGCGAGTATCTCGAACTTCAAACGTGCGACTCCGGCGTAGTCGACGTGGTCGAACGCGCGCAAGCGGGCCAGGGTGCTCTGGAAAGCGGGACTGTAAACGCGTGCGCGGGCCGCCTTGCAGTGGGCGAAATCGTCGATCGCCTCGACGTCCAGATACAGCACGTTCAACGCGGCGCGACTCGACGGACTGTACGGACTCGCTGCTTCCGGACGGGTCGGAAAAAGCGCATGCAGCGGATTGATGCCGACAAAATCGGCCCCCGCGGCGGCCGCGACGGCGACGGCCCTGCGCAAGTCGGTAAAGTCGCCGATGCCCCAGTTGCGATGCGAGCGCAGCGCGTAGAGCTGCAGCGCGAGCCCCCAGATACGGGCGCCGCCGGCGAGCAGCGGCGGGCTGTAGCATCGCGACGGCGTAACGATCAGTCGCGTCGACGCGAGCAGCGCGCGTGTGGCATGGTCGTGAACGGTCAGCCGATGGTATCCCGTCGGCTGTGGCCGCGGGATCACAAGGGCGAGTCCGCCGCCGGCGTCGGCTCCAGGCCCGGCGCTCGATGCGGCAACCGGCACGGCGGTGCCTTCGACGATGTCGCCGCTTTCCAGCTCGATCTGCCAGTCGACCGAAGCGGGAGCGACGCCGGATGCCTCGAGCTGCAACGCAATGTTCGCGGCGCGTTCGTCGGCGACGATGACCGGCGCAGCCGCCGCGGTCCTGCCCGCCTCGGGCGCCCCGGATGCATCGTTGGCCGCGGCCGCGACGTCGATCCCCATCGCGCGCAACAGCGCGAGCTTGGTCTCCTCGGACGTGCGCCGTGGGGTGCCCCAGGCATCCTGGTAGCCCGCCGCGATGCCGTAGCGCTCGCACAAATGCTCGAGCGGTGCGCGCTCGCTCATATGAGCTTGGCTCCCGCAGCATCCGTTGCGAGCAGCCAGGTTGTCGACCAGGGCGAGGCGAGCGCCTGCGCGGCCGTTTCGCCGGTCGTGTAGACGACTTTCCCGCGCGACAGAGCGGGCGCGGCGTCGGGCGCGCCGCCCAGGTTGGCGAGCAGCCAGAGGCGGTCGCCGTCGCTGGTCGACCAGTGGACTGCGAGGCTGCGCGCACCCGTCAGCGAGAAACCGCATCGCTCGGGGTCGAGCCGCGCCAACAGCGGAATGACGAACTCGCGCCTCAGCCGAAGAAGCTTGCGGTAGAGCGAGAGCCAGGCCGCATGCTCGGGACGTGTGCTGGAGGTCCAATCGAGCTTGCTGCGGGTGAAGCTGGTCGTCGCCTGCGGATCGGGAATCGCCGCGGCGGCGGCCGCATCGCCAAAGCGGGCGAAGCGCTCGAACTCGCTGCGCCTGCCTTCGCGGACGGTCTCGGCGAGGGGCGGAGCGAAGTCGCAGAAATACAGAAACGGCGTCATCGCGCCGAATTCCTCTCCCATGAACAACAGCGGTGGTGACGGCGCGAGCAGGACCAGCGCGACCGCGGCAGCCAGCGCCGAGGGTTCGACCAGCGTCGTCAATCGCTCGCCGAAAGCGCGGTTGCCGATCTGGTCGTGGTTCTGCAGGAACGAGACGAAAGCCGTCAGCGGCAATCCCGCGGTCGGACTCCCGCGACAGCGCCCGCGCAGAGGCGAATGCGTCCCCTGGTAGGCAAACCCGCTGGTCAGGCAACGGCCGAGATGTTCGAGCGGCGCGTCGGCGTAGTCGATGTAGTAGCCGTCGCGCTCGCCCGTCAGGGCGGTGTGCAGACTGTGGTGGAGGTCGTCGTTCCATTGCGCCGTGTAGCGACGGACGCCATCTTGGGCGTCGCGCCCGAGGAACGCCGCCGCGTTGTCGTCGTTCTCCAGGATCAGGTGGACCTGCCGGCCGCCGGCACAACGACGTCGGATTGTTGCCGCCAGCTCGTCGAGAAAATGCGGCGTCGAATCGTCGCGGATCGCATGCACCGCATCCAGACGCAACCCGTCAAAATGAAACTCATCCAGCCAGTACAGCGCGTTGTCGATGAAAAAGTCGCGCACGACGCGGTTGCGCTCGCCGTCGAAGTTGATCGCATGACCCCAGGGCGTGCGGTGGCGCGAGCTGAAGAACTGCGGTGCGTAGCGATGCAGGTAATTGCCGACTGGGCCGAAATGGTTGTAGACGACGTCGAGGAACACCATCAGGCCGCGGCGATGAGCCGCGAGCACCAGCTGCTTCAGCGCGGCCGGGTCGCCGTAGCTCGCGTCGGGCGCGAACGGCAGCACGCCGTCGTAGCCCCAGCCGCGCGCGCCGCTGAAGTCTCCGACCGGCATCAATTCCACCGCCGTCACGCCGGTTTCGCGCAAATGGTCCAGCTTCGATGCGATCGCGCCGAACGTGCCTTCGGCGGTGAACGTTCCGACGTGCAGCTCGTAGATGACCGCTTCGTCCCAGCGGCGGCCCAGCCAGTCTTCGTCGTCCCAGTCGACCCGGTAGGGATCGACGACTGCACTGGGGCCGTCGACGTCCTGCGGATTGTGGCGCGACGCGGGGTCGGGGACCGAGAGCTCGTCGTCGATTCGGTAGAGGTAGCCAGTGCCGTGTGCGGCCTGCCGGGTGGTCAGCTCGAACCAGCCATCCGCCGCGCCGGCAAGCGGCAACGCGTGCGGCGCTCCGTCGAGGCACAATCCGACTTCGCTCGCGCCGGGCGCCCAAAGACGAAAACGCACGGCACCATCGTCGAGGACCATCGCCCCGAAGTCCATCTCATGCCGGCGTTTCATCGTCGCGCGGCGCGCTGCACAGGACGGCCATCGATCGGCCCTGCAATGGATACGGCGCGCCGAACGAGAGGGGCTCAGACGGCGGGGCGTCGGCGGCGAACGCGGTATCGAGCAGCACGCGCCAATGGGTCAGCCTCGGTTTGGGCAGAACGAACGGGATCGCCTCATGGTGCGCATTCAAAAGCAGCAGCAGGTCGTCATCGTCGAGCGCGTCGCCGTGCGCATCGCTTTCGGCCAGGCCGTGTCCGGACAGGAAGACGCCGAGGCAGCGCGCGAATGCCTGGTGCCAGTCGTCGCCGGTGATTTCCTGCCCGTCGGGATTGAGCCAGGCGATGTCCTTGGCGTCCGTGGCGACGATTGAGCGGCCGTGGAAGAACGTGCGGCGGCGAAACAGCGGATGGCCGTTGCGCAGTGCGATCAGCCGATGCGTGAAATCGATCAGATTCTGCGCATCGGGCCCGAGCTTCCAGTCGACCCAGGACAGCTCCGAGTCCTGGCAGTAAGCGTTGTTGTTACCCTGCTGTGTGCGGCCCATTTCGTCACCGCCCAGCAGCATCGGAACGCCCTGCGACAGCAGCAAGGTCGTCAGAAAATTCCGTTTTTGCCGCTCGCGCAGCGCGCGGATCTCCGGGTTGTCGGTTGGACCCTCGACGCCGCAATTCCAGCTGCGATTCTCGGTCTCGCCGTCGCGCCCGTTCTCACCGTTGGCCTCGTTGTGCTTTTCGTTGTAGCTGACGAGATCGTGCAACGTGAAGCCGTCGTGCGCAGTGACGAAGTTGACGCTTGCCGTCGGACCGCGGCCGCCGACCTGGAACAGATCGCTCGATCCCGACAGTCGCGACGCCAGCTCGCCGATGACGCCGCCGTCCCCTTTCCAGTACGAGCGAACGGCGTCGCGGTACTTGCCGTTCCATTCGGCCCAGCCGGGCGGAAAATTGCCGACCTGATAGCCGTCCTCGCCCAGGTCCCATGGTTCGGCGATCAGCTTGATCTGTGACAACACCGGGTCCTGGCGCACGCAATCGAAAAAAGAGCTGTGGCGATCGACCAGGTGCTCATTGCGGCCGAGCGTTGCAGCGAGATCGAAGCGAAACCCGTCGACGTGCATGTCGCTCACCCAGTAGCGCAGGCTGTCCATCATCATCTGCAGCGCCGCCGGATGAACGGTGTTCAGGGTATTGCCGGTGCCGGTGTAATCGACGTAGTACCGGAGTTGCTCGGCATCGAGGCGGTAGTAGACGCGGTTGTCGATGCCGCGAAACGACAACGTTGGTCCCAGCTGGTTGCCCTCGGCGGTATGGTTGTAGACGACGTCGAGAATGACCTCGATCCCGGCGGCATGGAGCGTCTTGACCATCGTCTTGAACTCGTTGACCGCATCACCCGCGGCATACCGCGTATCGGGCGCGAAAAACCCGATGCTGTTGTAGCCCCAGTAGTTGCGCAGCCCGCGCTGCACCAGCGCCTGGTCGTCGACGAATTGATGCACCGGCATCAGTTCGACCGCGGTCACTCCCAGGCGCCGCAGATGGGCGATCACCGGCGCGGTGGAAAGCCCGGCATAGGTTCCGCGCAGCTGAGGCCGGACGGCCGGATGCAATTGGGTGAATCCCTTGACATGCAGTTCGTAGATGACGGTGTCTTCCCATGGGGTCTGCGGCCGAATGTCGTTGCCCCAGGTGAAGGCAGGATCGATGACGCGGCACTTGGGCATCGCCGACGCACTGTCGCGGGTATCGAAGCTCAGATCTTCGCGCCGGCTTCCGACTCGATAGCCGTAGTGCGCGTCGGTCCAGCGCAGCGGCCCGGCCACGAGGCGCGCGTACGGATCGAGCAGAAGCTTGTGCGCGTTGAACCGATCGCCGCGCTCCGGCGCATACGGGCCGTGCACGCGGTAGCCGTAGAGCAGCCCGGGACGTGCTTCGGGCAGGTAGCAGTGCCAGACGAAATTGGTGCGTTCGCGGATGTCGATCCGCGCGATTTCGCGGCGGCCTTTCGGATCGAATACGCACAGGTCGACGCCCTCCGCGTTTTCCGAGTAGAGGGCGAAATTGACTCCGGCACCGTCCCAGGATGCGCCAAGCGGGGCGGGTTTGCCGCGCCAAACGCTGATCGGCGCGGCGGTAGCGTGCTCGCCGGCTTTCACGGCGTGGCAACCGTGCTTTGCAGGTGTTCGAGCAGGCCGGCGATCGGGATACGGACCCACTCCGGACGCGAGCTGATCTCGTAACGCACCTCGTAGAGCGCCTTTTCCAGCACGAACAGTTCGAGCAGCCTTGACACGTCGGCGGGCTCGGCCGGATACGAACTCGCGCCGCGCACGGCGCGCGAGTAAGCGGCCAGGAACGCGGCCGAGGTTTCGCGCTCCCACCGGCTCAAGTGCGCCGCGGCGCGGGCGCGCTCACCCGGTCGGTCGCCGGTTGCCTCGTCGAGCGCGATCGCGGCGGCGTAGCTGAACGAGCGCAGCATGCCCGCTACATCGCGCAACGGTGAATGCTTGCGCCGGCGCTCATCCAGAGGACGGAAAGGCTCGCCCTCGAAGTCGACGATGACAAAATCATGCTCGACGACGAGCAACTGACCGAGATGAAAGTCGCCGTGGAAACGGGTCTTGGTGAACGTCGGTGCTCGCGGCGCCAGTGCTGCAAGCCGCTGATGCAGAGTCGGACGCAGGGCGAGCAATCGTTCCGCTGCGGCGCGCAGCGCCGGCGCGAGATCGCCCAGGTGGCGGGATAGTTGATCGAAAGTCTGGTCGACGTCGGCGACGACGGCCGCGATCCAGCCCGCGACGTCGTTGGCCGACACCGGTTCGGGGTCGAATGCCGGAGTGCCGGTCGTCGCAGCCAGAGCGACGTGGAGCTCTCCTGTGCGCTGTCCGATCATCGCGACCAGAGTAAGAAAACTCGCATGCGGCGTAAGCGCGTCGGAAGCGATCGCGGAGGCCGCTGCGAGCGCGGTCGAGGCACCCGTCGCGTGCGGCACGGTGCTGGTTTCAGGCGAGACGGTTGGCGAGGCCGCGGCGGCACCGCTGCTCGAAATGGACGTCGCAGCGACGTCGGTTTGGGTCGGCGACAGCGTAAGCTGGTGATCGAGGTATCGCTGCAGATACTCGGTCACGTAATTCCAGCCACTGCCCTGGTTGTGCACATATCGCTGCAATACCGCAAGGGCGGTCGGACGCCCGGCATCGTCGCAAAACTGCAGCGCGCCCAGGACCGGGGCGATGTGCGGAAACGGCGAGACGTCGGTCAGGTATCTGCCGACCTCGATTTCCGGATTGATGCCCTGCCGCAGCCGCCGGTAGCATTTGAGCACCAGCTTTTCATCGAGGATCACGATCGAATTGCTTTGTTCGAATGCCGGATGACGCGCGGAAATCACTTCGACTCCGGCCGCCTCGGTAAATGCGCTTGTATGGGTAAAGACCAGCCGGCCACTGTGCAGCGGCAAGACGAGATCGCTGCCCATTGCCTTGACGATGCTGCGGCAAAAGGCACTGTCCCAAAACGCGTCGTACACGACGCCGACACGGGCGTGCTGGCGGACCTGGGCCAGCGTGCAATAACGCAACGCCGGGATCCGTTCGGAGTCGCTGTCCTCCCATGCCAGCGCAAGCGGGAGCGCGTAGCTCTGCGTTTGGCCGTCGGTGAATTCGATTTGCGCAAAACCGAGCAGCCAGCTCCCGGACGGCGTTTGCCACTCGTCCTGTTCGGTCAGCCGGGCCGAGGCAATCGCGCTGCCCTTGCCCGCGTACCAGCGCCGCGCGGCCAGGAAATCAGGCAGGATCTGCCGCTCGAGCATCGTACGCACGCGCGCGGCCATCAGCCCGCGCATGTCGCTCGGCGCGCTCGGTCGCGATGCGAACAGCGCGTGAAGCCCTTCCGGGATCACCAGCACCGGCAGCTCGACCGGCACCGGTCTCTCGTCGTGCCATTCAGGCACCTTGGCGTCGACCGCGAGCACGAACCAGTAGAATCCCCACGCCGGCAGTGTCAGCAGATAGGTCAGCTCGCCGATCGGCGGAAACGGTGTGCGGCCGAGCATCTCGACCGGGATGCGCCCCTTGTACGCACGCAGGTCGAGCTCGACCGGCTGGCTCGAGCGCGAAAGATTGGCGACGCAAAGGATGATCTCGTCCTGATATTCGCGCACATAAGCCAGTATCTTTCGGTTGCCGGGGTGGAGGAAGCGCAGGGTGCCGCGGCCGAACGCCGGGTGCGCGCTGCGCACAGCGATCAGCCGACGCATCCACTGCAAGGGCGACGAAGGGCTGCGGCTTTGCGCCTCGACGTTGACCGACTGGTAGCCGTAGACCGCGTCCATGATGGGCGGCAGGTATAGCGACTGCGGATCGGCGCGCGAGAACCCGGCGTTGCGATCGGGGCTCCATTGCATAGGCGTGCGCACGCCGTGCCGGTCGCCAAGAAAGACATTGTCGCCCATGCCGATTTCGTCGCCGTAATACAGGATCGGCGAGCCGATCGTCGAAAGCAGAAGACTCTTGAGAAGCTCGATCTTGCGCCGGTTGTTTTCCATCAGCGGCGTCAGACGGCGGCGAATGCCGACGTTGACCCGCATGCGTTTGTCCGCTGCGTAGGTCCGGTACATGTAGTCGCGCTCGCGCTCGGTGACCATCTCGAGTGTCAACTCGTCGTGGTTGCGCAGGAAGATCGCCCACTGGCAGTTGTCGGGTATGTCGGGCGTCTGCGACATGATGTCGACGATCGGGTGGCGGTCTTCCTCGGCGACGGCCATGTAGATGCGCGGCATCAGCGGGAAGTGATACGCCATGTGGCACTCGTCGCCGTTGCCGAAGTATTCGCGGACGTCCTCCGGCCACTGGTTGACCTCGGCGAGCAGGAAGCGGTTCTGATATCGCGCGTCGAGTTCGGACCGTATGTATTTCAGCACCTCGTGCGTCTCCGGCAGGTTTTCGTTGTTGGTACCGTCGCGCTCGCACAGGTACGGGATCGCGTCGAGCCGCATGCCGTCGACGCCCATGTCGAGCCAGTAGCGCATGACGCGCACCACCGCGCGAATGACATTGGGATTGGCGAAGTTCAGATCCGGCTGATGCGAGAAGAAGCGGTGCCAGTAGTACGCACCGGCGACCGGGTCCCAGGCCCAGTTCGATTTTTCGGTATCGGTGAAGATGATCCGCGTCTCCGGCCACTTCTTGTCGGTATCGCTCCACACGTAATAGTTGCGCTTCGACGACTGCGGCGGCGCGCGCCGGGCAGCCTGGAACCACGGGTGCTGGTCGGAGGTGTGATTGATCACCAGCTCGGTGATGACCTTCAGGTGGCGCCGGTGCGCCTCGCGGATGAAATGGCGGAAATCGGTGAGCGTGCCGTAGTCGGGATGCACGCCATGGTAGTCGGCGATGTCGTAGCCGTCGTCTTTCAGCGGCGACGGGTAGAACGGCAGCAGCCAGAGCGTGTTGACGCCCAGGTCGCGGATATAGTCGAACTTCTCGGTCAGGCCGCGGAAATCGCCGATGCCGTCGCCGTTGCTGTCGTAGAACGCCTTGACGTGGACCTGGTAGATGATCGCGTCCTTGTACCAGAGCGGATCCTCGAGCGAGGGCCTGGGCTGGGTCGAGCCGCTTGCCGGAGCGGTGTCGGCGACGAGTTCCGAATAGGTGTCCATGTTGGAGCCTAGGCGTAGTAGTCGAAGTTCTGTTCCTGGCGCGACTGGCGGCGCACGACGAAAATGTGCGCCGGCGAAAACGCAGGATCGAGCTGGACGTAGTTGCGCGCGCCGTGCCACATGTAGCGCGCGTCGTTCAACAGGTCATGCACCTGGAATGGCTTGTCGGGGGCGATGCCGAGGGCTTTGAGGTCGAGCGTCACCCAGCCCGATTGCGCATGGTGATAGTCGAGGTTGACGATCGTGACGACGACGTTGGAAAGATCGGGCGTCGACTTGGCGTAACAGATCAGCTGGTCGTTGTCGGTCGGCTGGAAGGCGAGGCGCCAGTCCTGCTGCAGCGCCGGCTGCTCGCGGCGGATGCGATTGAGGCGAGCGATCAATGGCGCCAGGCTGTCCGGCCGGCCAAGGTCCCACTGTCGCAGCTGATATTTTTCCGAATCGAGATATTCCTCGCTTCCCGGTTCGCGTGGAACATGCTCCTGCAATTCGAATGCGGGCCCGTAGATGCCGTAGTTCGCGGCCAGCGTTGCCGGCGAGCACGGCGCGGGCGATGAACGCCGGGCGGCCGCCGATCTGCAGCGGCTCGGCAAGGATGTCCGGCGTGTTGGGCCAGGCGTTCGGGCGGAAATAGTCGCGCGAATCGGATTGCGCGAGTTCGGTGAAGTACTCGGTGAGCTCCGCCTTGCTGTTGCGCCACGTGAAATAGGTATACGACTGGGTGAAGCCCAGCTTCGCCAGCCGGTGCATGATCTTCGGCCGGGTGAACGCCTCGGCGAGGAAGATGACGTCCGGATGCAGCTGCTTGATCTCTCCGATCAGCCATTCCCATAGCGCGAACGGCTTGGTGTGTGGATTGTCGACACGGAAGATGCGCACGCCCTGGGTCGATCCAGTAATCGAATATCGCCCTGATCTCGCGCCACAGGCCCCGCCAGTCCTCGTTCTCGAAATCGAACGGATAGATGTCCTCGTACTTCTTCGGCGGATTCTCGGCGAACTGCATGCGTGCCGTCCGGCCGCTGCCGGAACCACTCCGGATGCGCTGCGATGTAAGGGTGGTCGGGCGAGCATTGCAGCGCGATGTCGAGCGCGATGTCGATGCCTACAGCGCGGGCAGCGGCAAGAAGCTGGCGGAACTCCTCGATCGTGCCGAGCTCGCGATGCATGGCCGTATGCCCTCCGTCGGAGTCGCCGATCGCCCACGGACTGCCGCAATCGTCGAGCGATGCGACCAGCGTGTTGTTCTTGCCTTTGCGCCTCGACATCCCGATCGGATGGATCGGCGGAAAGTAAAGCACGTCGAAGCCCATGCCGGCGACATAGGGAAGCCGCGCTTCGCAGTCGGCAAAGGTCGCAGACGTGCTGCCATCGCCGGCTGAGCGCGGGAACATTTCGTACCAGCTGCTGAACCGCGCACGTGGCGGGTCGACAGTGAGCTTCAGCAACGGCTCGAACGTCGTCGCCAGGCTGCGATCGGCGTGGCGAGCCGCGATTTCGGCAAGCGCCGCATCGAGCGCCGCCGCCCGCCTCGTATCGACGGGATCGGGGCCGCCGATGCGATGCGCCCATTCGCGCAGCGCCTTCGCGTCCACGCCGCGCGCGCGGCGCGCCAGCGCGGCAACCAATGCAGCGCCGCCCTGCAGCGCAAGGACGATGTCTTCGGTCGCGACCCACCGGGCGAGATCGTGGCGCCACGAGGCGAAGCGGTCGACCCAGGCGATGATCGAATATTCGTAGCTACCGACATCGGCGACCGGAAACTCGCCGCGCCAGCGGTCGTTGACCAGCGCGGCCATGTCGAATTCCGTCCAAGCGGGTGCTCCCCGCTTGCGGGCCAGCAACCGCGCGCGCAACTGATCGTGGCCGTCGGCGAATATGTCAGCTTCGACCCTCACCAGGTCGCCGGCGCAGCGCTTGGCCGCGAAGCGGCCGTGGTCGACGCAAGGCGAGACATTCTCGATGATCGCGCGGCGACGGCCATCGGAGGCGAGCGCGCCGCGGTCATGACGCTTGCTGCAGCACGATCGTCGCCAGTGGTGGCAGCGAGAGCGTCAACGAATAGGGCCGGCCGTGCGAGGGCAGCGGCGCCGCTTGCACGCCGCCGAGGTTGCCCAGGCCGCTGCCGCCGTAGACGGTCGCGTCGCTGTTCAATGCCTCGCGCCAGAACCCGCCGCCGGGAACGCCGACACGTAATCGTGTCGCGGCAGCGGCGTGAAGTTGCAAACGACCAGTGCCGCACGCTCCGTCGCCGGAAGAAAGCGCAGGAAGGCGACGACGCTGTTCTGCGCATCGTCGGCAGTCGATCCAGGCGAAACCGGCCGGATCGAAGTCCTGCTGGTGCAGCGCCGGGGTCGCGCGGTAGTAGCGATTGAGGTCGCGCACCCAATCGCTGCACGCCGCGGTGCTCGGGGTGCTGCAGCAGAACCAGTCCAGGCCGCGTCGTGGTTCCACTCGCGCCGCTGCCCGAACTCGCTGCCCATGAACAGCAGCTTCTTGCCCGGGTGCGCCCACATGTACCCGAACAGCAGCGCAGGTTCGCGAAGCGCTGCCAGTCGTCGCCCGGCATCTTGCCGAGCAGCGAGCCCTTGCCATGCACGACCTCGTCGTGCGACAGCGGCAGGACGAAATTCTCGCTGAACGCGTACCAGAGGCTGAAGCGTCAGCTGGTCGTGGTGATAGCGCCGGTACAGCGGATCGGTGCCGATGTAAGCGAGCGTATCGTGCATCCACCCCATGTTCCACTTGAGTCCGAAGCCCAGGCCGCCGACGTAGACCGGGCGCGAGACCGTCGGCCAGGCGGTCGATTCCTCGGCGATGGTCTGCAGGTATCCGGGAAGTCGCGGTATGATCGCCTGGTTCAGCTCGCTGCAGGAATTGCGACCGCCGCGAGGTTCTCGCGGCCGCCGTGCTCGTTGGGGATCCACTCGCCGGCCTTGCGCGCATAGTCGAGATAGAGCATCGACGCCACGCGCGTCGACGCGCAGGCCGTCGACGTGGTAGCGGTCGAGCCAGAACAACGCGCTGCTGATCAGGAAAGCGCGGACCTCGTTGCGACCGTAGTTGAAGATGCGGCTCTTCCATTCGGGATGAAAGCCCTGGCGCGGATCGGCATGCTCGTAGAGATGCGTGCCGTCGAACTGCGCCAGGCCGTGCGCGTCGTTCGGAAAGTGCGAAGGCACCCAGTCGAGGATCACGCCGATGCCGTTCTGGTGAAGGTGCGTCGACGAAGCGCATGAAGTCCTGCGGCGTGCCGTAGCGCGATGTCGGCGCGAAGTAGCCGGTCGTCTGGTAGCCCCACGATCCGTAGAACGGATGCTCGGTGACGGGCATCAGCTCGACGTGGGTAAAACCCATGTCGAGAACGTAGCGGGCCAGTTCTTCAGCAATCTCGCTGTAGCCGGGCAGGCGAGCCGGATCCTGGTCGAAGCGGCGCCACGAACCCAAGTGCAGCTCGTAGATCGACATCGGCGACTTCAGAGCATTGGCAGCCGATCGCCGGCGCATCCATTCGTCGTCGGCCCAGCGGTAGGCAAGCGACCATACGCGCGACGCGGTGCGAGGCGGGAGTTCGCAATAGAAAGCGAAAGGGTCGCTCTTGTCGAAGGCATCGCCGTTCGCTGTCGTGATCCGATACTTGTAGTTGGCGCCGGCATCGGCGGCGGAGACCGAACCCTCCCAGATGCCACAACCGTCGGCGCGCGGAGTCAGCGGGTCGGCGTCGGCGCGCCAACCGTTGAAATCGCCGACCACAGTGACGCGTTTGGCGTTGGGTGCCCAGACGGCAAACCGCGCGCCGTGGTTTTCCTCCTCGGCGAGATGCGACCCCAGACGCTCGTAGAGGCGGGTGTGCGTCCCCTGGCGAAACAAGAAGACGTCGAAATCGGACAGCGAGGAGGCTTGCGCGAGCGCCGAGTCGGCACCGGTCGCCGCGGCGTTTGCGATCGGGTCGGCAGGTCGGCTCATCGGGTTCGAAGCTGGCGGCGCAGATTGCAACTTTGCAAATTTTACAAGCCAGGCATTTGTAAATTGCTGCGCCATCGTTGCAGCGGGTCGGCGCGTCGGAGTCCGCGCCCAGACGAGCACCCGGCGATGCGCCGCCGATGGCGCCGGGTCGCCCACCGCTTTGCCTGGTAGGACGCAAGCCCCATGCCAATAACCGCTCGGGAGGTGCGACGCCGCACGCCGGCGCCGTGTCGACCGCCGATATCGCTGCTGCTAAGCTTTCCCAGATGAGCGACCGACCAGGAGAGCGCGCGCACCGGGTGGCCGGTATCGGTGCCGCTGGCGAAGAAGACGCGATGACCGGGACGACGCGCCATTCCGCGGCGATCTCCGTCGACTCCGGCGCTGATATCGACGGAGCGACATCGAGCGGGGCCGGCCGCATTGCCACGGCCTGGCTGGTGGTTCGCGAAGCGATCGCAGGATGGATCGCCCATCGCGCCTCGAGCCTGGGCGCGGCGCTCGCCTATTACACGGCGTTTTCTCTGGCGCCATTGCTGTTGATCGCCATCGCCGTCGCCGGCCTGTGGGTCGATTCCGACGTCGCCGCTCGCGCGATCTCGGACCAGGCAGCCGTGCTCCTTGGGCCGCGGGCGGCGGAAGGTGTCGAATTCATGCTGCGCCAGGCGCCTCACGCCGCGAGCGGATGGCTGGCGGGCGCGCTGGGCCTGGCCGCGCTGATCGTCGGCGCAACGACAGTGCTGACCGAGCTGCAATACGATCTCGACATGATTTGGCGCGCACCCCCTCGACGGTCAAGCGGCGTGATCGCCGCCCTTTGGTCGCGCTTGCTGTCGTTCGGCCTGGTCGTCTGCATTGGCTTTCTGTTTCTGGCCTCGCTCCTTGTCAGTACCTCGGTGTCGGCGCTGGCGGCGCACGGGATCGTGGTGCTGCCCGGCTCGCCTGTACTACTGGGCGCAGTCCACGTGCTCGCGTGGGCCATCGTGTTGACGCTCTGCTTCGCGCTCCTGTTCAAGTGGCTGCCCAATGTGCGGCTGGCATGGGGCGACGTTGTCGCCGGCGCGCTGGTGACGACGCTGCTGTTCAGCATCGGCAGGGTCCTGATCGGGCTCTACCTGGCGCACAGCCCCAGCGCGTCGATGCACGGCGCGGCGGGGGCGTTGATCATCCTGCTGCTGTGGTTCTATTACTCCGCGCAAGTATTTCTGCTCGGCGCGGAATTCACCGCGGCGTACGCCCGTCGGGTCGGATCGCTGTCCGGACGCGCGATACCGCACCCGGCAGCGATCGCGACCTAAGACGAATGCCGACGGGGTGGAGGCGCGGTTTCAGCCGCCGGTCGTTTCGCCGCCCATGACCTGCACAACCGTCCCGGTGATATACGAGGAGTCCGCCTCGGAGGCGAGAAATACGTACGTGGGGGCGAGCTCTTCAGGTTGCGCGGGCCGTCCCATCGGGTTGTCCTGTCCGAACCTGGCAACGCGCTCCGGTGTCATGCCGGCATCCGATGGATTCAGCGGCGTCCATACCGGACCCGGCGCCACCGCGTTGACGCGGATTCCGCGCTCGATCAGCTCGAGCGCCAGCGTCTTGGTGAATGCGTTGATCGCCCCCTTGGTGGCCGAATAATCGGGCAGCTCCTTCGATCCCATGATGCCCGTCTCCGAGCTGGTCGCGATAATCGCCGAACCGCGCTGCATGTGACGCAGCGCCGCGCGCGCGAGCCAGAAGTAGGCGTAGATATTGGTCTTGAACGTCGCGTCGAACTCCTCGTCGCTGACATCGGCAAGCGATTTCTTGCGATGCTGGCGGGCCGCGTTGGCGACCAGGATATCGAGTCGGCCGAAGGTTTCGACCGTGCGGTCCACGGCGTCGTCGCAGGCCCCTACGTTGGAAAGGTCTCCGGGAATCAGCAGACATTTCGTGCCCGCGGCTTCGACCGCCGTGCGGGTCTCGTCGGCGTCGGACTGCTCGACGGGCAGATAGCAGATTGCGACGCTGGCGCCTTCGCGGGCATAGAGGAGGGCGACGGCGCGGCCGATGCCCGAGTCGCCTCCGGTGATCAGCGCGACCTTGCCTTCCAGCTTGCGCGCGGCGCGGTAGCGGTCGGCGCGGTAGCGCGGACGCGGGTCAAGCTCGGATTCGAGGCCCGGGGCGGGCTGGTGCTGTTTGGCGAATGGGGGCTTCGGTTGCTCCGATACCGGCGGAACGAGCTCGCCGGATGGATTCGGCGCCCCGCCTTCGGATGGCGACTCGATCGGGGCGATGGCCGCGTCGTTCATGTGAAATTCCAGGCCGCCGACGCTGCACCACGGAGGCCGGCGACGAAAGCTTACTTGTGCGCCAGTTTCTGCTCGGTGAAGAGCATGGCGATATTGTTCACCGGCGGGCGAGGCTCGTCGTCTTGCGCGGCCTGCGCGCGAGCCTCGCGCTTGAGTCGCGCGAAGGTCTTGCGCAAGTCGGTATGAATGCTCGGCGTGTAGCGGAATGTCGGGTCGAGAACGGATTTCATCATGTCTCCTGGTCGGCCTGGCAACATCGCAAAAGGTACACAAAGCGTTCAATAGCCGCTGTCGGCGTTTGTCTGATTTTGCGGGCGCGATGGGCGCCATCTTTATAGGAGCGGCTCCTACAGCACAGTGTTCGGGCACAGGTCTTGCTGACCGTCCTGTCACTGCCGTCCGCGACGCGCTCCATACGCACCCATTCGACCGCTGATCATGACAACCAAGAATCAACCGCAGCGCTGGCTGCGCAAGCTGGGGCCCGGCGTAATCACCGGCGCCGCCGACGACGATCCGAGCGGCATCGCCACCTATTCGCAGGCCGGAGCGCAGTTCGGCTTCGCGCTCGGCTGGACGGTTGTCCTCACACTGCCGCTGATGGTCGGAATCCAGATGATCAGTGCGCGGATCGGCCGCGTCACCGGACACGGCCTCGCCAGCAATATTCGCCGCCGTTATCCGGCGGTGGTGCTTTATGCGGTGGTCGCCATGCTGTTCGTCGCCAACACCGTCAACGTCGCCGCCGACATCGCGGCGATGGCGCAGAGCGTGCGTCTTGTAGCCGGCGGGCCGACGCTCGTTTACGCGGTCGCCTTTGGCGTGCTCTGCCTCGGGCTCGAAGTGTTCATGCCGTATCGAACGTATGTCCGCTACCTGAAATGGCTGACGCTCGCGCTTTTCGCCTACGTCGGCGTCGTGTTGTCGGTCGATGTGCCGTGGGGCGAAGTGGTCGCGGCAATCGTACTGCCGCATGTGCAACTGTCGGCCGCTGCGCTGACGTTGATCGTCGCGATTTTCGGCACCACGATCAGTCCTTATCTTTTCTTCTGGCAGGCCGCGCAGGAAGTCGAGGACGCAGCGGCGGCGAAGTCCGGCGGCGGACGCAAGACCCCGGCATCGACCGGGCGGCAGTTGCGGCGCATCGAATTCGATACGATCGCGGGGATGGCCTTTTCCAACGTCATCGCGCTGGCGATCATCGTCAGCGCAGCGGCGACGCTCCACGCGGCCGGCATCACCCATATAGAAACCTCGGCGCAGGCAGCCGAGGCATTGCGCCCGATCGCGGGGCCGTTCGCGTTCCTGCTCTTCTGCCTGGGCATCGTTGGCACCGGGATGCTCGCCGTGCCGGTGCTCGCCGGGTCCGCGGCATACGCCGTGGCCGAGACCTTCCGCTGGAAGCACGGGCTCGACTTGAAGCCGCACCAGGCTCGAGGGTTTTACGCGATAGTCACGCTGGCCACCGCCGGCGGAGTGGCCCTCGCCTTTACCGGGATCGATCCGATTCAGGCCTTGTTCTGGGCGGCGGTGATCAACGGCGTCGCCGCAGTGCCGATCATGGCGGTGATGATGCTGCTCGCCACCGATGCGAAGGTGCTGGGGAAATTCGTCGTGCGGCGCTGGCTCAAGACCGCTGGCTGGTTGGCGGTAGCGACGATGGCGGGGTCGGTGGCCGCGATGCTGCTGCTTTGATCTGCGCGACGCAGCGCCGGCGACCGAAGCCGCACCCCGATCCCGGTGGCGAGACCTCGAGCCGGCTTGTAAGCGGCGCGTGAGGCCGGTAGCATCGGCGCAGGAGCGGCGGGAATCCGCGGCTGAGGCGGGCGTGCCGATTCGGCGGCGCCTTGACGACGGCGCGGAGGACTCCCGCGGCGCGGCCGAGTGCAGGGAGACATGGCGATGGGTACCGGGTACGCGCTGCATGGACCGGTAGCGGTGATCACGCTCGACAATCCGCCGGTCAACGGCATGAATCACCCGCTGCGCACGGCGATCGTCGAAGGCATCGACCGTGCCCAGGCCGATCCGGTGGTCAGCGCGATCGTCCTGACCGGCGCCGCGGGCCTGTTCTCCGGCGGGGCCGACATCCGTGAGTTCAGCACGCCGCAAGCGCGCGCCGAGCCGACGCTGCCGACGGTCATCGCCATCGTCGAAGCAAGCGACAAGCCTGTCATCGCGGCGATCGGCGGCAACTGCATGGGGGGCGGACTGGAGCTCGCGCTGGGCTGCCACTTCCGTGTCGCCACGGCCGATGCGCAGATCGCGTTGCCGGAGGTCCGGCTCGGCCTGTTGCCAGGTGCCGGGGGCACGCAAAGGCTGCCCCGCGCGATCGGCGTCGAGCCCGCGTTGAACATGATCGTTTCGGGCGCCAGCGCGCCATGCGAACGCTTCCGCGGCACCGCACTGTTCGACGCGATCGTCGATGGCGATTTGCTGCAGGGCGCACTGGGATTCGCCTCGAGCACCTCGGTGGCCCGCCGGCCTTTGCCGCGCGTTCGCGACATCGTCATCGACTATCCGAATGCCGATGCGCTGTTCCAGTTCGCCCGCAATACGGTCGGCGCACTGAGCCGCGGTTTTCCCGCACCGCTCAAGTGCATCGATGCGGTCGCGGCGGCCGTTACCATGCCGTTCGAAGATGGCATGAAATTCGAGCGGGAGCTGTTCGTCCAGCTCGCACAAACGCCGGAATCCCGCGCGCTTCGTCACGCTTTTTTCGCCGAGCGCGCAGCCGCCAAGATTCCCGATCTTCCTCCCGGAACAACGCCGCGCGCGGTCAACGCCGCGGCGGTGATCGGCGCCGGAACGATGGGCAGCGGCATCGCCATCTGTCTGCTCGATGCCGGAATTCCGGTCACGCTGCTGGAGACGAAGCAGGACGCTCTCGACAAGGGCGTTGGGACGATCCGCAAGCACTACGACAAGGCGCGTGACAGAGGCCGCGTCACCGCCGGTGAGCCCGAGCGCAAAATGGACATGCTCAAGCCGACGCTCGCCTACGAGGATCTCGCCGGCGCCGATCTGATTATCGAGGCGGTGTTCGAGGATCTGGAGGTCAAGAAGCAGGTGTTCGAGCGTCTCGATGCGGTGGCGAAGCCGGCGGCTATCCTCGCGAGCAATACGTCTACCCTGGATCTGAACAAGATCGCGGCCTTCACCGCGCGACCGCAAAACGTCGTCGGCATGCATTTTTTCAGTCCTGCCAACGTAATGAAGCTGCTCGAGGTCGTGCGCGGTGCCAGGACCGCAAGCGATGTGCTGGTCACCGTCATGACTGTCGCCAAGAGGATGCGCAAGACCGCCGTCGTCTCGGGCGTATGCGACGGTTTCATCGGCAACCGCATGATCGAGCAGTATCTGCGCCAGGCGCTTTTTCTGCTCGAGGAAGGCGCATCGCCCAGTCAGGTCGATCGTGCGCTGGAGAAATTCGGGATGGCGATGGGGCCGTTTCGGATGAGCGACCTCGCCGGCAACGATGTCGGCTGGTACATCCGCAAGCGCCGCTACGTCGAGAAGCCGCAGCTCGTCTATTCGCGCATCGCCGACCGGCTTTGCGAGCTGGGGCGCTTCGGACAGAAGACCGGCCTCGGCTGGTACCGGTACGAACCCGGCCGCCGCGCCGCGCTGCCCGACCCGGCGGTCGACGCATTGATCGCGAGCTACCGCGCCGAGCACCGGATGACGCCACGCAAGATAGCAGACCAGGAGATCGTCGACCGCTGCATCTATGCGCTGGTCAACGAAGGCGCGCGCATCTTGGAGGATGGCATCGCCGCGCGCGCCTCCGACATCGACGTGGTGTATCTGACCGGCTACGGCTTTCCGCTGTATCGCGGCGGGCCGATGCTCTATGCCGATACGGTCGGACTGTTCAACGTGATTCGCGCCATGCACCGGTTCACCGCGACGGGCCGCGGTGACCCGGCGTTCTGGCAGCCGGCAGCGCTGCTGGCCCGTCTGGCCGCCGAAGGCAAGACGTTCAACAGCTGACGAGGCATGCCGTCATGACCGACGCAGTCGTCGTTTCGTACGCGCGCACCGGACTCGCGAAATCCTGGCGCGGCGCGCTCAACATGACGCACGGGGCGACGATGGGCGGCCACGTTGTCCGTCATGCGATCGAGCGTGCGGCGCTGGCTCCGGGCGAAGTCGACGATGTCCTGATCGGATGCGCGTTTCCCGAGGGCGCAACCGGATACAACATCGCTCGACAGATCGCGATCAGGGCCGGTTGCCCGGTCACCGTTCCGGGCGCGACCGTCAACCGCTTCTGCTCGTCGGGGCTGCAGACGATCGCGATTGCCGCACAGCGCATCATCGCGGGCGAAGCCGACGCTTTCGTCGCCGGCGGAGTCGAATCGATTTCATGCGTCCAAAACGAAATGAACAAGCACATGCTGCGGGAAGCGTGGCTCGCCGAGCACAAGCCCGCGATCTACTGGCCGATGCTGGAGACCGCGGAAAATGTCGCGCGGCGCTACGGCATCTCGCGCGAAAAGCAGGACGAGTACGGCGCAAAGAGCCAGCAGCGGGCGGCGGCGGCGATGTCGGCGCACAAATTCGACGACGAGATCGTGCCGTTGACGGTGACGATGGGGGTCGCCGACAGGGAGTCGAACCGCTTGTACACGCGCGAGGCAACGCTTGCGGCGGACGAGGGGATTCGCGCCGACACGACCTACGAAGCGCTGGCGCGGATCAAGCCCGCGCTGCCGGGAGGCGTCGTCGCCGCCGGTAACGCCAGCCAGTTCTCCGACGGCGCGGCGGCATGCGTCGTCGTCAGCGACAAGCTGGCGGCGAAACGGGGGCTCGCGCCGCTGGGCATATTCCGCGGCTTCGCCGTCGCCGGCTGCGATCCGGACGAGATGGGCATCGGGCCGGTATTCGCCGTGCCGAAGCTGCTCGAGCGCGCCGGCGTCAGTATCGACGACGTCGGCCTGTGGGAATTGAACGAGGCATTCGCAGTCCAGGTCATCTATTGCCGCGACAAGCTGGGCATTCCGGACGATCGGCTGAATGTCGACGGCGGCGCGATCGCCGTCGGGCACCCGTACGGCGTCTCGGGCACACGGTTGACCGGTCACGCGCTGCTCGAAGGCAAGCGGCGGGGCGTCAAGTATGTCGTCGTGACGATGTGCGTCGGCGGCGGCATGGGCGCAGCGGGCTTGTTCGAGGTTGTATGAGCCGGTGCTGTCCTCGATCGAGTCGCGCGGATTGCGAAGGTCGTTTGACGTAGATCAATCGCTGCAACGCCGGAAGGCATACTGTGCATCGATGGATGTTTCGGTGCTGCGTTCCTGGCTGATCGCAATCGTCTTGCTGGCGATGGGGTTCGCCTGGACGCCGGCGGCGGCCCAGCAAAGCAAAACGGTGGGCGGGATCGTGATCAACTTCGGCCTGATGCCGGCGGAGTCCGCGCTGCGCGCCGACGGGCATCGCGATGCGCACCCGCTACACCCGCCCGGAGGCTCGCAGCATTTCCTGGTTACGCTGGACGACGAAAAGACCGGCAAACGGATCGGCGACGCCGAGGTCTCGGTCGAAGTGACCGATCCCCGGGGCCGCGTCGAGAGGAAGACCCTGCTCCACACGCAGAGTGGCGGCTTTCCCGACTATAGCGATCTGTTCGTGTTCGGGTGGTCCGGCGAGTATGCGATCCGCGTGATCATCGTTCCGAAGCCGGGCGCGAAACCGATCGAGGCGCGATTTACCGTCCACCACGCGATCTGACAGCCCGATGGTCGTCCTCGCAGAAGGGAGCGCACCCCCTTCCCGATCGCCCGCAGGCGATCGCCGCGCATCGGTTCCCGATTAAGTCGTTGCGCCGACGGCGACCACCTCGAGCGTCTGGTTCTTCACCTGCTTGATCCGCGGCCCGGTAACGGTGAGGAATTCCAGATTGACGTCCGCCGTCTCTTGCGGATTAAGCACTGCACGCTTGGTCGATGCGATCGCGGTGCCCAGCAACTTGCCGTCGGCGTCGAACACCTTTCCGGCGACCTTGATCGTCCCGACCGGGACCGCGGCGAGATTCTGCACGGTGCCCTTGATGTGCAAATGGCCTTCGGCGCAGACGTACATCCCCGGCGCCATGTCCGCGTGCAAGCCAACGCTCTGGATCTCGACCTTGACCTGATCGTTCGGTTCGGCGGCGCCGGCCGCGATCGTCGCGCCAAGCGCCATCAATCCGACGATCAATCCTGCAATCGCTCTTTTCATCGTGACTACTCCTTTGGTTGCCCACCCGCAGTCGCTCGACGAGGCGTTGCGCCCCAAGCCCCCGGACCGCAGAACGCTCGATGTGAACATACGCCGTGCGCCAAGTCGGATCAAGCGAGACTGGTCGGTGGAGACTGCGCCAGGCGCGCTTCGGCATGCTCAAGCATCGTCCTGAATCGCGGGTCGCCGCGAATCGGATCGAGATCGGAGTCGATTTTCCACCAGTTCAGGCTCTGGCTTTGCGCAGCCCTGAAAACCGGCGCGAGCAGCTCGATCGCCTGGTCCGTTTCTGCCAGCCTGATCATGCTGCATGCCAGGTTGTACATCAGGTTGTAGTTTTCCGGGTCGAGGAGCCTGCCGCCGTGCGCGGCCACCCGCGGATCGAAGATCGACTTGCGGTTGGCCATCAGGCGCTGCAGCGTACCGGCTTCGTCGCGCTCCATCAGAGCGCTGTAGCCGATGACGTCGGCCGATACGATGACGGTCAGTTTGCGCTGCACGGTCGGCTCGCGTGCGGGCATCGGACGCCGGCGAGGATATTCGATGCCATCGGTGTCTCCGGGCTAGACCAGCCTGACCAGCTGCTTGCCGAAGTTTTCACCTTTGAGCAGCCCGATCAGGCCGCGTGGCGCATTGTCGATCCCCTGGACGATCGACTCGCGGTACTTGAGCTTACCGGCGGCGTAGAGCGCCTGCAGACCCTGCAGTGCCTCGTCGTAGCGGTCCTTCCAGTCGAACACGATCATGCCCTGCATCTTGATCCGTTTGACCAGTACCGCGCGCAGCATCTTGTAGCCATAGGGCTCGGTCGCATTGTACTCGGCGATCAGGCCGCAAATCACCACGCGGGAGTGCAGATTCATCGAGCGCAGCACCGTGTCCAGCAAGGCTCCGCCGACGTTCTCGAAATGCACGTCGATGCCGTCGGGACAGTGCTCCCGCAAGTCCTGCTCGAGCCTGCCTGCCTTGTAGTCGACGCAACCATCGAAGCCGAGCTCTTCGACCACATAACGGCACTTGGCTTGTCCGCCGGCGATGCCGACAACGCGGCAGCGGCGGCTTTTGGCCAACTGGCCGACCACGCTGCCGACGGCGCCCGATGCCGCCGATACCACGACGGTGTCGCCGGATTTCGGCTGCCCGATGTCGAACAACCCGAACCAGGCGGTCATTCCGGGCATACCGAGCAGTCCGAGATAATACGATACGGGCGCGCGCGTCGGATCGATCCGGGTCAGCGCACCGCCCTCGACCGTTCCATACAACTGCCAGCCGAGCGATGTGAGCACCTTGTCGCCCGGACGGAACGCTTGATCGCGCGATTCGACCACTTCGCCGACGGTTTGGCCGACCATCACCTGGCCAAGCTGCACCGGTGGCACGTACGATTTGACGTCGTTCATCCGCCCGCGCATGTAGGGGTCGAGCGAAAGCCATTCGTTCCTGACCAGAACCTCGCCATCGCGGGGCGGCGTGACCGGCGCGTCGACGATGCGAAAATTGTCTTCGCCGACCTGGCCTCGCGGCCGGCTCGCCAGCAGCACCTGCCTGTTGTGCGCGGACATCGGAACCTCGCGACGTGTGGGTAGCGCCGGCGCTTGCAGGCGGCGACGCAATCGATCTCGCGTTGACGGACAATGTTAACCTGAATGCCCCGCCGATGCGGCGACAGGCAGTGTCGCGCCGAACGGATTGCGCGATACCGATGCCATTGCGAAGCAGGAGCATCATGAGCGTCAAACAACGATTCGACCTGAGCGGCAAAACAGCCTTGGTGACAGGAGGCTCGCGCGGCCTCGGACTGCAGATGGCCGAAGCGCTGGCGGAAATGGGCGCGAGGCTCGCGCTGGTCGCGCGAAAGAGGGAAGAGGTCGAGCGTGCGGCGGTTGAGCTGCGCTCGACATGGCGATGCGAAGCGGTTCCGCTGGTCGCCGACCTTTCGAAGCCAGCGGCAATCGGGCCGGTCGTCGAACAGGCGATCGAGGCGCTGGGACCGATCGATGTGCTGATCAACAACGCCGGAACCACGTGGGGCGCGGCGACGATCGATCATCCGCTCGAGGCCTGGCAGAAAGTCGTCGATCTCAACCTGACGTCGCTGTTCGTCATCTGTCAGGAAGTCGGGCGCCGATCGATGTTGCCGCGCCGGCAGGGCAAGATCATCAACATCGCATCGATCCTCGGGCTGGTCGGCGGTGGGGATCCCGGCCGCCCGGCGACTCTGGCGTACAACACGACCAAGGGCGGGGTGGTCAATTTCACCCGCTCGCTCGCCGCCGAGTGGGCGCAGTACAACATCAACGTCAACGCGATCGCGCCGGGGTTTTTCCCGACCAAGATGACCAAGGGCGTGTTCGAGATGATGGGCGACGCCGTAGCTGCGAGAGCGCCGCTGAAGCGGGTCGGCGGACCCGAGGATCTGAAGGGCCTGACGGTGCTTCTCGCTTCCGAGGCGGGCGCGTTCATCACCGGTCAGATAGTCGCGGTCGACGGCGGCGTCACCGCGATCTGATCGCTTTCGCCGATCCGGCAGCGATGAGCGACTACAGTCAGTTCGCCGGTACGCGACCGGTCGCCGACGCGCTTCGTTTTGACGTCGCCGCGCTGGAACGCTATCTCGCAGCCAACGTCACCGATTTCACCGGCCCGCTCGAAGTCGAGCAGTTCAAAGGCGGGCAATCGAACCCGACTTACAAACTCGGCGCCGGCGGCAAATCGTATGTGCTGCGGCGCAAGCCGCCGGGCAAGCTGCTGCCGTCGGCGCACGCGATCGATCGCGAATACCGGGTGATCCGCGCGCTCGCCGGGAGTGAGGTGCCGGTCGCGCGTACGCACTGCCTGTGCCTGGACGAAACGGTGATCGGCACGCCGTTCTACCTGATGGACTTCGTCGACGGCCGCATCTTCTGGGATCCGCTGCTGCCGGGGATGTCACCCGGTGAGCGAGGGGCGATTTTCGCGGAAATGAATCGGGTGATCGCGGCGCTGCATCGGACAGACTTCGTCGCGATCGGCCTTGCCGACTATGGCCGGCCAGGCAACTACCTCGCCCGGCAGATCGATCGCTGGAGCCGTCAGTACCGGGCCTCGGCGACAGAGCGGATCGACGCCATGGATCGCCTGATCGAATGGCTGCCACGCCACATACCTTCAGGTGAGCGAACTGCGCTGGTTCACGGCGACTTCCGGCTCGACAACATGATCTTCCATCGGCGCGAACCTCGGGTTCTGGCGCTGCTCGACTGGGAGTTGTCGACGCTGGGCGACCCGCTGGCGGATTTTGCCTATCATCTGATGGCCTGGCGGCTGGCGCCGGACGAGTTTCGCGGCCTTCGCGGCTGTGATTTCGCCGCATTGGGGATTCCATCCGAGGACGAGTACGTCGCGATGTACCTGCGCGGCAACGCGATACTGACCCCCCCGGATAAACAAGCGTGGGACTTCTACATGGCTTACAACATGTTTCGCATGGCGGGCATACTGCAGGGCGTCCTGGCGCGGGCGCTGGCAGGCAACGCGGCGAGCGCGCAGGCGCTCGAAGCCGGGCGGCGCGCACGGCCGCTGGCAGAGCTCGCGTGGAAGCAGGTCGAGCGGGGTCGCGTGCGAGCGGCGTAGCCTGGTTTGAGCACGCACGCCGCAGCGCCACTCGCGAAAGGATGGTGATGGATTTCGATTACTCGCCGACGGTCATCCAGTGGCAGGCGCGGCTCAAGGCTTTTTTCGACGCATTCGTCTACCCGAACGAGGAGCGCTATTACCGCGAGGTGGCGGCCGGCGATCGCTGGCAGCCGACGCGGCTGGTCGAAGAGCTCAAGTCGGAGGCGAAGGCCGCCGGCCTGTGGAATCTGTTCCTGCCGCAGTCGGCGCGCGGCGCCGGGCTGACCAACACCGAATATGCTCCGTTGTGCGAAATCATGGGACGCGTGCTCTGGGCGCCCGAAGTCTTCAATTGCTCGGCGCCCGACACCGGAAACATGGAAACGCTCGAGCGCTACGGCACTCCCGCGCAGAAGGCGCAGTGGCTGGAACCGCTGCTGGCCGGAACCATGCGTTCGGCATTCTGCATGACCGAGCCGGATGTCGCATCGTCCGACGCGACCAACATCGAAAGTTCGATCGTGCGCGACGGCGATCACTACGCGATCAACGGCCGCAAGTGGTGGTCGTCGGGCGCGGGCGATCCGCGCTGCCGTCTTCTTATCGTCATGGGCAAGAGCGATCCGAGCGCGCCGCGGCATGCGCAGCAGTCGATGCTGCTGGTGCCGCGCGATTCGCCGGGCGTGAAGATCCTTCGCCATCTGCCGGTGTTCGGCTATGACGAGGCGCCGCACGGCCACATGGAAATCGATTTCGACAACGTGCGCGTCCCGCAGAGCGAGATCCTGCTGGGTGAGGGCAGGGGATTCGAGATCGCGCAGGGGCGGCTGGGACCGGGCCGCATACACCACTGCATGCGCCTGATCGGGCTGGCCGAGCGGGCGCTGGAAAAGATGTGCGTGAGGGTCAAGTCGCGCACGACATTCGGCAAGCCGGTCGCCGAGCGGACGGTGACGCTTGAGCGGATTGCGGAGTCGCGGATCATGATCGACCAGGCGCGCCTGCTGACGCTCAAAGCCGCGTACATGATGGATACGGTCGGCAACAAGGCCGCCAGGGCCGAGATCGCGATGATCAAGGTCGCCGCACCGGCAATGGCCTGCAGGGTTCTCGACTGGGCGATTCAGGCGCATGGCGCCGCCGGCGTCTGCGACGATTTCGGGCTCGCCCAGGCCTACGCACACGCACGAACGCTGCGTCTGGCCGATGGGCCGGACGAGGTGCATCGCAACCAGATCGGCAAGCTGGAGCTCGCCAAGCACTGACGCGCGGGCCGGATCAGCGTCGCCGGACGCGCTTTTTCGCTGGCGACTGCGGCTTCAGCAGCAGCGTGCCGCGGCAGCGCCTGGCGCCGCAGCGACAACGGAGCGCTTCGCGCGCGCGCCGGCTGATCGGGCCGACGAAGCTCAGCCGATAATCGTAGGTCAGCTCCTCGCCGGTCCGTATCGTGCGCCTGGCATGAATGAATACTCGACCGTCGTCGGTTTCGATCGCCTCGCAGTTGGGATCGCAGCCGTGGTTGACCCACCGCGCCGCATTGCCGCGAAGACCCGCGTCGATCACCCTGCCGTCGGAAAGCTCGAACAGCAGTGTGTGGTACGGGTCGGCGGGATCGCTCGGCGGGCGCTCGCACGCGACGTCCCAGCTCGAGCGGGCGCCGCGGTATTCGATGATCCGCGCGCCCTTCCTTATCGTCCGCGTCGCGAATGCGCCGCGTCCGTGCGTGGGCGACGACCGGACGGTATACGGGCGCTTCGAATGTCGCGCCGGCACGTCAGCTGCGCCGGACGGCGTGCGGTGTCACAAGCCGAGCCAGGCGATCGCCTTCAGTTCCTCGTCCCGGTTCGGCGGGACGAATCCCTGATAACCGAGGGTGGTGAGGGCATGTTTGCCGCCATCGCTCTGCGCCAACGTGGTCAGCACGGTGCGCACCTTTTCGTCGTCGTCCGCCGAGAGCTTGGATGAGGCGATGAACTGCTTGATCGGCGTCGGGCGCGACGTCAGCAAGATCTTGCCGCCCTTCGCGGTCCACGATTTGGCCACGGCCTTGGCCGCGGTCGCGCCGGCCTGCGCGAAGCCGTATTCGACATAGAACGGAACCGCATCCTGATAGCGGGTCGTGATTACCTTGACGTCGGTCGAACCGAACTTCTGATCGCGCAGCATCGCCCGGAGCATCGCCGCCGTGATCGAGTCGGGGTCGGGGCTGACCACCGTGTGGCCCTTGAGGTCGTCGAACTTGGTGTAAGGCTGGTCCTTGTTGATCAGCAGATAGACCGAATAGTCGATGAAGCCGGTCGTCCACGCGACCGAGTGATATTGACCCGACTTGATCGCGGCGAGCGAGACGTGCGCCGGATGAATGAACGCCAGGTCGTATTCCTGCTTGGCAAGACCTTCGCGCAGGTCGTTATACGGGCTCACCACCACCATCCGTACCGGCCGCTTGAGCGCCTTGGCCAAAAGGTCGGTAAGCGGCTGGAAGCGCGCCTGGATTTCCCGGTTGGTCTGATAATAGGTGACGCCCTCGGTGATCGAGAACACGAAGTCCGCGGCCGCCGCGCAGGGTGCGACGAGCGCAAACGCCGCCAAGATCGAGATCCTGCACGGGATGCTGATGCGCTTCATGCTCCAATCCCCCGACGAATACCGGCCGCTTCGCGCGCCTAGAGGCGGCTTATCGTGCGGCCGGAAACAGAATACGCGAAATGCATGCAAAGCGTCTCTCATGACATCGTCATTGCTGCGTGCGGCAGTGCGACCCGCCGCGTCGCTTTTCGCCGCAACGCGTCACCCGGATCGTTCGAATTGCCCGCGACACGCGCTCACGCCACGGGCGCAACAACATGCGATCGCGTTGAACATCCTGAAGTATGCAACTCCCGTTCCAGCCGCAGCGCCTCGCAACTTGAACGTCTCCGGCAATTGCGCCACAATCGCCGACGCATCGGCCAGGCTATCCAGGCGCACTTTCGTGGCGCCCGATTGGCGGTGCTCGCGACCGAACGCTTGAACGCGAACCCATCGTATCTTTCGATCGAAGCGCTGACCGTGTCCTACGGTGCGATGCGCGTCCTCGATCGCGTCAGCCTGGGCGTGGATCGCGGCGAGATGATCGCGCTTCTGGGCAGTTCCGGCTGCGGCAAGACGACGCTGCTGCGTGCGATCGCAGGGTTCGTGCGCCCGGAATCGGGCACGATACGGGTCGGCGGCAAGGACATCACGAATCTCGCGCCCGAAGCGCGAGAAACGGCGATGATGTTCCAGTCCTATGCGCTGTGGCCCCACATGAACGTGGCCGACAATATCGCCTACGGCCTGCGCATGCGGGGCTGGGCCAGGTCCGCGATTGCCGACCGCGTGGCGGACATGCTGAAGCTGCTGCAGCTCGATGGCTTCGGGCCGCGGCCGGTGACGCAGCTTTCCGGAGGCCAGCGCCAGCGGGTCGCGCTGGGCCGCGCCCTGGCGATCGACCCCGATCTGCTGCTGCTCGACGAGCCGATGTCGAACCTCGACTACAAGGTGCGGCTGGAACTCCGGCACGAGCTGCGCGCACTGCAGCAGCGGATCGGCATCACTGCCGTCTATGTCACCCATGATCGCGAGGAGGCCCTGACGCTGTCCGACCGGATCGCGGTCATCGACGCGGGCCGCATCGTGCAGGTCGGCGAGCCCGAAGAGATCTTCCATCGGCCGACGTCGGCTTTCGTCGCCGGCTTCATGGGAGCCGACAACGCGATCGACGTCGCGCAGCGCGACGACGGCAGCTTGACGGCGGCGTCGGGGACGGGAGAAGCCCGTCGCATGCGCGCCCATTTTCGCAGCGATTCCGTCCACCTGAGATCGGCGACCGCACCGCAGCCCGATGGCAGCCTCGTCCTTTCGGGAACGATCGCCCAAGCCGTCTACGTCGGTCAAGGCTACCGTTATCGGGTGCGAACTGCCGGCGGCGACGTCTGGGTCCATGCGCCCGACCGCGTGCCTGAAGGGTCGCCCGCGTGCGTCGTCGTCCCGCGCGAGGCGCTGCTGCTGTTTGCGCCCGAGCCGCCGGATCAGGCAGCCGGCATTCGGCCGGCGGCATAACGGGCGAATCGATGTCGCAGGTCGAGGATTTGCGGTATTGTCGTCCAGCGCCTGCATCGTCGCGGCGGCGCGAGCGCCTGCGCCTGCCCGAATGCGCGGCGCCCGTCTCGAAAGTCGCCGCGGAACCCAAGTCTAGGAGGATTAGATGAAATCTCGCCTGATTGTTCTCGCTTCCGCACTGGCTTTCGCCGGCGCGGCGTTCGCTCAGACGACGCTCAATGTCGTCACCGCGGGCGACCAGAACATGGTCGACTACGTCAACAACTACCTGGCGCCGAAGTTCGAGGCCGCGAATCCGGGCGTCAAGGTGCGCGCCGTCGGCACCGGCCCCGGCGACTCCGGATCGCAGAAGATCTACGAAAAGCTGTCCGCGCAGCAGAAAGCAGGGAACGCCGACTGGGACGTCGACGTGGCGGTAATCCACCAGCTTGCCTCGGCAACGATGGTCCAGGAGAAGCTGCTGATGCCGTACCGCAACGATATCAGCGCCGGCAAGCTTGTCTCGCGAGATACGGCCAGGAACGCACTGGGCGCGAACGTCGACGGTTACGTGATGCCGATGTTCCACAGCCAGATCGTGTTCGCGTACAACCCCGAGTTGGTGAAGACGCCACCACGCTCGTTTGCCGAGTTGAATGAGTGGGTAAAGAAGAATCCGAAGCAGTTCGGCTACAACGGCGTCAAGGGCGGGATGTCGGGCGTTGGGTTCGTCACCGGCTGGGTGTCGGCGTACAGCGGCATCGGCGACAAGCTGGAAAAGGGCCCGTTCGATGCCTCATCGGGCCCGGCGATCAACAAGGCGCTGGCCGGCTTGAAGGAATTCAACCAGTACGTGGTGATGACACCGGGGAACGCCGGTACGCTGGACATGCTGAACCGCGGCGAGATCGCGATCGGCCCGGTCTGGGTCGACATGTTTTATACCTGGCAGGCCGACGGGCGCATGAGCCCGAAAATGAAGCTCGCGCTGCCGTCCCCGGGGCTTCCGGGCCAGCCGATGTACTACGTGATTCCCGCCAAGGCGGCGCACGCGCAGCTCGCCAAGAAGTTCATCGAGCTCGCGGAAAGCCCCGAAGTGCAGGCCGACGGCATCATCAAGCAATTCAACTGGTATCCGGGCATCGATCCGCAGTACGTGCAGCCCAAGCTCGACCAAGCGGCGTGGAACAAACTCTTCACCGATGTCTCGCCGCAGGATCTGGCCAGGTACGGCCGTCCGTTCCCGTTGTCGCCGTACTTCAAGGAAATCGTCGAAGGCTATGAACGGGTAGTACTCAAATAGCCGCATGAGCGGCGGAGCAGGGGCCCCCGCGCAGCGGGGATGCGACCCGCGAAGGCGGCCGGCGGCCGACTCGTGATGGCAATCATGTGGTGCCGGTCCGAGGAGGCAGCCGCATGAGCGGCGGAGCAGGGGCCCCCGCGCAGCGGCGATGCGACCCGCGAGGGCGGCAGGCGGCCGACTCGTGATGCCGCACGTGGGGTGGTGGCCAAAGGAGGCTGCGGAAACGAGGGCGGTCGTGGCGCGAGAAACGCCCCGGCCCGCCCTCCATCGCGTCCGCCAGCCCGGCATCCGATGAACGGCCAGAGATCGGCGCCGCGCTGGCATGGCCTGGCGCTCGCCGCACCGGCGCTCGCCGTCGTCGTCGCGTTTTTCATCGCGCCGCTGATGGTGTCTGCGGTTGTCGCTTTCCGGGACAAGGCCGGCGGCTTCACGCTCGAGCATTTCAGCAAGTCCTTCGACCTGTATACGACCGATCTGCTCTTTACGCTGGCGATCGTGCTGCTGTCGACCGTTCTGATCGGGCTGTTATCGATTGCGATCGCCGGCTACCTTACCCTCGGCGAAAATCCGCGCGCTGTCGCGCTGCTTCGCTGGCTGTACCGATGGCCGTTGTTCATTCCGTTCGTCGTCGCCGGACAGGTGATGCGGACCTTCCTCGCCAAGAACGGCATGCTCAACCACGTCCTGATCGGCAGCGGGCTGATCGAGCCCTTGTCGGCGCAAAGCATGCTCGACTGGCGCGGCATCGTGGTCGCGTTCGTCTGGAAGCAGGCGCCGTTCGTGACCCTGCTCCTGGCCGGCGCGATGGCGTCGCTCGAGTCGCAGCATATCGAGGCGGCGCGCAACCTCGGCGCGCGCCGGCTGCGCGTACTTATCGACATCGTGCTGCCGCAGGTGCGCGGCACCTTGCTGGTCGGACTGGTTCTTTCGTTCGTGACGATGCTTTCGGTGCTGTCGGTGCCGCTGATGATCAATCCGAATTCGCCGACGATGGTCACTGTCGACGTCGCCTACCGGATCAACACTTTCGCCGATTATGCGGTCGCCAATGCTCTGTGCCTGTTGTCGCTGCTGCTGGCCGCGGGCGGCGCGTGGTTCTACCTGCGCCATGCGTCGAAAAAGATCGAGGCAGCCGCATGAGCGGCGGAGCAGGTGCCGCGGCCAGCCGCGTCAGCACGATGACGCTGCCTTCGCCGTTGCGAGCGCTGCTGCGTGCCGTCCTGCTCGCGCTTTTCGCGTTCGCCATTTTCGGACCGCTGTTGAACCTGGTGCTGTGGGCATTCGCCGAGCGCTGGTATTTTCCGAACAAGCTTCCACTCGAGTACGGACTGACGTTCTGGTACCGGGTGTTCCAGCCGCGCGGCAACGCGCTGGCATCCCTTGGCACCAGCGTATGGATTGCCGTGCTGACCGTCATCGTCAGCCTTGCGGTCGCGGTGCCTGCCGGTTATGCGCTGGCGCGCCTGAGGTTGCCTTGGAGAAGCGCGATCCTGCTGGCGTTCCTGCTGCCGCAGGCGGTGCCCAACCTGCCGGTCTACGTCAACATCGCGCAGGTGTTCTATCAGATCGGGCTCAACGGTACGATTCTGGGCGTCGTGCTGGTGCACGCGTCGCATGGACTGGTGCTGGCCGTCTGGATCGCATCGGCAGCATTCGCGTCGGTAGACATTTCGCTGGAAGAAGCTGCGCGCAACCTGGGCGCTTCGGCTTGGACTTGCTTTCGCACCGTCACGCTTCCGATCGCGGCGCCCGGGCTGATCGCCAGCGCGATTTTCGTGTTTCTCGAATCGCTGGACGAATTTACCGGCACCTATTTCGTCGGCGTGCCCGACGTGACGACGCTGCCGCTGCTGATGTTCAACGCCAGCATGGGCGGAAATTACCAGATCGCATCCATCACGGCGCTGTTGCTGCTGATTCCGTCGATCGGATTCATGCTGGTCGTCGAACGGTTTCTCAAGGCCGACGTGCTGGCGATGGTCGGGCGCTGAAGCCGGTCCCGCGGGCTCTCGCCGCGGCGGTCAGGGCTTGCGCTTGATGCCCCACCACAGGATGGCCAGCCCGACGGCGAAAAGCAGAATCGTCGCCGGCTCGGGGACCTGCCCTACCAGGGAAAATGCCGCGTTGAACGTCGACGGTGACGCACCGCCGATGATGTCGGTCCCTACGCGCAGCCAATCCGGATCGAGGTTCGCGTTGCGAATCCAGCTTTGCAGGTCGGGTGAGAACGGCGTTCCGGGCGCGACGATCGGCTTCGGTGCCGACAGCCAATAGAAGTCCCCGTTATCCAGCTGGACCTGCGGAATAAAAAAGTAATGATCGGGCCCCAGGCTGAAAGGGGTCGTGAAGCTGACGTTGAACAGTACTTCCTCGCCGGTGACAGGTCCTTCGCCCCCGGTGGTTTGATTGGGACTCTTGTTGATGCTGTTGAGGACGCTGTTGCCGGCGGTGAAATCGGCGTTCAGGATCAACGGCGTAAACGATAGTTCTCCGGCGCCGCCGTCGCGGGTGTCTATAGCCACGTCCGACGGTGAGTTCACGCGCGTCGGAACATTGCCGCTTGGAGGATCGTTCGAATCCTTGGGAAAGACCCGATAGATCTCGACGACGACGTCGACGACGATCGCATCCCGGGGGATGAGGCCAGTGAAGGTCGCGCTGGTGATCGTCGTCGGATTGGTCAGGACGAAGTCATCAGCGGATTCGATCTCGATCTTGCCTGTGCTGTCCGGGCGCGACGCGGTCGCCATGCGCCCATCCGGGTCACCGGTGCTGAAGAAAAATGGGGCGGCCGATGCTGAAGCTGCGAGCATCCACAGTGCGCCGGCCGCCGTCAGGCGGGACGCTTTGGAAATCACGGGCGCGGTCGGTAAAGGCATCGGGTATCCCCGGGCATGAATAGCGTTCGACTCGTGGGAATGTTGTATGCAACAAATGTACCGACGACCATATTTTTAATTGACTACAGGTACTTACAATTCGCTGTGCCGCCACGAAGACATTGCCTGTAAAAATTGTCGACAGGCCTGGAAGGATCCCCAAGCCAGGCGCGTCCGCGGCTCACACGGCCCCTGCCGTCGCTCCCGATCAGGAAGCGGCAGCAAAGTCAGGGCAGTGTGTAGGCGGTCTTGACGACGGTGAAGAACTCGCGCGCGTAACGCCCCTGCTCGCGCGGACCGTAGCTCGAGCCTTTGCGTCCGCCGAACGGGACATGGTAGTCGACCCCCGCGGTCGGCAGGTTCACCATCACCATGCCGGCCTCGCTGGCGCGCTTGAAGTGCGATGCATGCTTGAGCGACGTGGTGACGATGCCGGCCGAGAGCCCGAAGTCGGTGTCGTTGGCCACCGCGAGCGCCTCGTCGTAGTCCTTCACCCGGATCACGCTCGCGACGGGACCGAAGATTTCCTCGCGCGAGGTGCGCATTGTGTTGTTCGCCTCGGTAAGAAGCGCCGGCGCCAGGTAATGGCCCTTTTTGCTGCGCTGGAGCACTCCGCCGCCGGCCACCAGCTTCGCGCCTTCCTTCTGGCCGATGCCGATGTACTCGAGATCCTGCTTGAGCTGCGACTCGTCGACGACCGGACCGATGTCGGTTCCGGGCGCGAGGGCATCATCGACCTTGAGCTTGCCGATGCGTTCGGAAAGCGCCGAGACGAAGCGATCGTGGATGCCCGCACCGACGATCAGCCGCGACGAAGCCGTGCAGCGCTGACCAGTCGAGAAATAAGCGCCGTTGATCGCGCAATTGAGCGCCACCCCCAGATCGGCATCGTCGAGGATCACCAGCGGATTCTTGCCGCCCATTTCGAGCTGCAGCTTGGCCATGCGCTGGATCGCTTTCGCGGCAATCGCGCGGCCGGTCGCGACCGACCCGGTGAAGCTGATGGCGTCGACGCGCTTGTCGTTGATCATCGCCTCGCCGACCACGCTGCCTCGCCCCATGACCAGGTTGAATACACCTTTGGGCACGCCGGCATTGACGATGATTTCAGCGAGCGCCCACGCCGAGCCGGGCACGAGCTCCGCCGGCTTGAACACGACGCAGTTGCCATAGGCCAGCGCCGGCGCGATCTTCCAGGCAGGAATCGCGATCGGAAAATTCCACGGCGTGATGATGCCGACGACACCGATCGGCTCGCGGGTGACCTCGACGTCGATGCCGGGACGGACCGAAGGAATTTTCTCCCCGGCCAGCCGCAGCGTTTCGCCGGCGAAGAACTTGAATATCTGGCCGGCGCGCGCGGCTTCGCCGACGCCCTCGGGCAGTGTCTTGCCTTCCTCGCGTGACAACAGCCGCCCGAGCTCGTCCTTGCGCGCAAGGATAGTATTGCCGATCGAGTCGAGCCAGTTGAAGCGATCCTGCACCGACGACGCGGCCCATGAAGGAAATGCCGCGCGGGCGGCGCCGATAGCCGCATCGGCCTGGCCCCGGTCGGCGCGCGCATAGACGCCGATGACATCGCTCAAGTCGGACGGGTTGATATTGTTCGCGGTTTCGGCGCCGGGCACCCATTCGCCGGCGATGTAGTTGCGATGCAAGTCGCTCATCGTGATGTCCTTGTCGTCATCCGGCGCGCAAAAGGCCGCGCGCCGAAAGGTTGCGCATCAGTTCGCCGGCCCCGAACGTCCATGGCGGCGCCCGGTCGCTGGTCGTCACGTGGTTTTCCAGCGCGCCCAGCCGCGCTGCGGCGATGGTGACGCGATCGCCTTGCTTGTGGGTGAAGCCCATGCCGGGTGCGCCGCGATCCTCGACCGGCGCGAACATCGTGCCCAGAAACAGCATGAAGCCGTCCGGATACTGGTGGTTTTCTCCGATCGCCTGCGCGACCAGGTCCTCGGGATCGCGGCTGATCCGGGTCATCGAGCTCGAACCTCGCAAATGGAAGCCTTCGGTGCCGTGGACGTCCAGCGTGATCTCGGCGCGTCGCACGTCGTCGAGCGTGAACGCGTCGTCGAACAAGCGGATGAACGGTCCGATTGCGCAAGACGCATTGTTGTCCTTCGCCTTGCCGAGCAGCAGCGCGCTGCGTCCCTCGAAATCGCGCAGATTGACGTCGTTGCCCAAGGTCGCCCCTCGGATTCGGCCACGCGAATCGACGGCGAGCACGATCTCGGGCTCGGGATTGTTCCAGGTCGATTTCGGGTGCACGCCGATCAGTGCGCCATGGCCGACCGCCGCCATCGGCTGCGTCTTGGTGAAAATCTCGGCGTCGGGGCCGATGCCGACTTCCAGGTATTGCGACCACGCACCCTGGTCGACCAGGACCTGCTTGATCCGCGCTGCCTCTTCGGAACCCGGCCGCACGCTCGCCAGGTCGTTGCCGAGAATGCCCTGCAGGCGGGTGCGAATCGCTTCGGCCCGGCTGGCATCGCCTCGCGCCTGTTCCTCGATCACGCGCTCGAGGGTGCTGGCGACGAAGGTCACGCCGGCGGCCTTGATCGCTTGCAAGTCGCAGGGCGCGAGCAGGCGCGGTGCGCGCGGGTCGAAGTCGCTGCGGCTGTTGGCCAGAAGCGCATCGATCCGGCCTATCGGCGTCCCGGCGGCGGCGCGGATCGCCGGCGGCAGTTCATCGCGCTCGAGCCATGCACTGGCCGTCGGCACGATCGCGCTGAGATCGAGGATCGCGCCGTTCGGACGGACCGTGATCGGCGCCGGACCGCCGTGCTTCCCGGGAATCCAGGCGCGGCCGAGCAAAGTCGCGGTTTTCCAATCGGATGGCAGGGCGGCGAACGCGGTAGGCGGCATTGCGATCAAAAGTGGAGATAATGTAAACGTCCGCGGTGGACGGGCAGCGAAGCGGGCGATTGTGCGCCGCCGCCTGCGATAATACCCGTTGCCGCCCGATTACAGGAGGCTCGTGATGAGTGCGTCAACGACTGCACCCGACTTGCCGGAGCGTTGGCCGCTCCGGTATTGTGAATCGTCCAGCGAGGGCCCGGCGCCGTTGCTGCTGCACACCCCCGGGCCGATCCCGCCGATCGACGATGACGACGATGAGGACGACGACAAGCGCGGCGGAGGGACCGGCGGCAACATCGATCCCGACGACGACGAGGACGTCGGCGACGACGATGAAGACGAGGATGACGACGCCGACAAGCAATGGGCCGGGCGCGTGCGAGAACACGCGGCGTCGCGTTTCGTGCTATAGTGTCGCTTCACGGCGCTAAACGAGCCTGCTTCTTGCTCGCACGATTGCCCGCCGCGTCCGGAAAGCATTTTCCGCACGAAATTCAGGCAGTCCGATCATCGCCTTCTAATCCTTCGCTCCCTTCGTTTTCGGAGCGGCGCTTTCCGGTTAGAGATGATGGTTTCTCGACCCGGTTGCGGCCGTTTGCGAGGGTGACGTCTGCCTGGTCTTGTCCGGGCGGCGCCGACGACCCCCGCCATTTCCGCGTTTCCGGAATTCAAGCCCGCCGCGGCGTGAGACGCGGCGCGGCTTTGCGTGTTTTCGCGGCGCCGCAACGGCGGCGACGCGACGCTGATGATTGGATTAATGATGAATTTCGAGTCACTGCAACTCGCGCCGGCGCTGCTGCGCGCACTGGCCGACTGCGGCTATTCCGAGCCGACGCCGATCCAGGCCCAGACGATCCCGCCGCTCTTGCAAGGGCGCGACGTCGTCGGCTCCGCGCAGACCGGTACCGGGAAGACCGCCGCATTCGTGCTGCCGGCGCTGCAGCGCTTTGTCGAGACCGACGGCGCGGCTCCGGCGCCAAAGCGTCCGTTCGGCCACGGGCCGCGCGTTCTGGTGCTGGCGCCGACGCGCGAACTGGCGCAACAGGTCGCCGAGCAGGCAACACGCTACGGCGCGCATTTGCGCGTCAAGACGGTGTGCATCTACGGCGGGGCGCCGTACCCGGTGCAGATCAAGCAGCTCGCGCGCGGCGTCGACATCCTGGTCGCGACCCCGGGGCGCCTGCTCGATCACATGGAACGCGGGCGCATCGACCTGTCGCAGCTCGAGATGCTGGTGCTGGACGAGGCGGACCGGATGCTCGACATGGGTTTCATCGACGACGTCGAGCGCATCGCCGCGCGGACACCGGCGAAGCGGCAGACCGTATTGTTCTCGGCGACGCTCGACGGCGCGATCGGCCGACTGGCCGGCAAGCTGTTGCGCGACCCGGTGCGCATCGAAGTCGCCGTCGGCAAGGCCGCGCCGACAGCGATCGAGCAGCGCGTGCATTTCACCGACGATCATGCACACAAGCATCGCATCCTCGATCATCTGCTGACCGACATCACGATGACCCAGAGCATCGTGTTCATCGCGACCAAGCGCGACGCCGAGACGCTGGCCACGCGGTTGCGAGGCGAGGGCCACGCCGCCGCCGCGCTGCATGGCGACATGCGCCAGCGCGAAAGAACCTACACGCTGCAGGAAATGCGACGCGGGCGCGTGCGTACGCTGGTCGCGACCGACGTCGCGGCGCGCGGGCTCGACGTCGCCGGCATCAGCCATGTGATCAATTTCGACATGCCCCGCCAGCCCGACGACTATGTTCACCGCATCGGCCGCACCGGTCGCGCCGGGGCCACCGGCATCGCGATTTCGCTCGCCTCGTTCGCCGACCGTGGCACCTTGCGTCAGATCGAGCGCCACACCGGCGCCCCAATTGCCGCGCACGTGATCCCGGGACTCGAGCCGCGCAACCGCAACCGCGGTGCGCACGACGCGGCGCCCGCGCGGGCGAGGCCGCGCGGCAACGGCGGACCCCGCAGCTACGCGCGGGATTCGCGCGGGGCGCCGGCCGCCCGCGGCTCGAGCTGGCAAGGCAAGGCCGCCGGCCGCGCCCGCTAGGCGGTCCGGGGCCGGCGCTCGAACGCCGGTCTCATCAAGGGTCCAGCAGTCCGCCGAAGCGCTGGTAGAAATACGGCGCCGCCGGAGGCAGCGATCCGTTGGCGGTTTCCAGCATCGCTGCCAGATGCTGCTCGGCGAACCGGTAGGTCAGGCGGTAGAAATCCCGACAGAGCGCGTATGCGTCGCGGGCATGCCATCGGGCCGGCAGCATCGCCGGCGGCAGCTGCGGGTCGTGCAGCGTCACGCGCCGAAATTCGTGGATCAGCAAAGTGCGCACGACAAAACATTGCTCGGGGTCCGGTGCAGGATCGTCGCGGAAGAGTGCGGCCACGCTGCGAAAACGGCCGATAAAGCGCCGGTAATCGCGATCGAGGCTGTCCAGGTCCCAGCATTGCCGCAGCAGTGGCTCGAGCGGCACAGAAGCGGGCTCGAGTTCCCGACCGCGTAGCAGCACCACTTCGACCGGACGGTCGAGCGCGCCGACGATTTCGGCCGCCGGTGTCTGGCCGGGTCGCGCCGGTCGCGCATAAATGCCGGCGGCGATTGCGCCAAACCCCTCCCACCCCAACTCGCGGCGGAGCCGCCCCCGCCGGGTGTCGACACCCGGCAACGGCGATACGACCAAGTCCCAGTCGCCATCCCAGGCGTCGGACGGCGGCGCGTAAATGCGCCGGTAGGCGCTTTCGAAGCGACGCAGCCCCTGCGATGTCAGCCGGTACAAGCTGCGCCGTCCGGCTTGGCGGCTCGCGAGCCATCCCTCCCGCCTGAGGCGGTAGACGCTGGTCCGCACCAGCCGCTCGTTGAGCCGAAGCGGCGCCAGCAGGCGGATCAGCCCGGTCAGCCAGACGGATCCGCCGTGCGGCGCCAGCGCGTCGCCCCAGACGGTCACGACCAGCGACTTGGCCCGGGGAGGCGCCACTCGCAGCTCGCGACCGATCCACCGGGCGATCGCCGCGCTCGACCGGCTTGTCATCGCCGCCGCCACGCGATGCCATCCGATACAGAAATTGCCACCATCGTCGCAAAAGTGTATCGTATTAGGTCGCCACCGGCCAGCATCGAATCCGAGACGGCGAGGAGGACAAGGCGATGTACGCGCAGATGGTTGACACCGGCGCCAAGAAGCTTCGTTCGCTCGAGGAGATGACGCCGGAGGAACGCGCGTTCCAGGCCAGAGTCGACGCCGACATCAAGATCGAGCCCAAGGACTGGATGCCCGAAGCGTATCGCAAGACGCTGATCCGGCAGATCTCGCAGCACGCGCATTCGGAAATCGTCGGCATGCTGCCCGAGGGCAACTGGATCACGCGCGCGCCGACCTTGCAGCGCAAGGCAATCCTGATGGCCAAGGTCCAGGACGAGGCGGGCCACGGGCTGTATCTTTATTGCGCGGCGGAGACGCTCGGCGTATCGCGCGACCAGATGGTCGCCGACCTGCATTCCGGCAAGGCGAAGTATTCGAGCATCTTCAATTATCCGACCTTGACCTGGGCCGACATCGGCGCGATCGGCTGGCTGGTCGACGGCGCGGCGATCATGAACCAGATCCCGCTTTGCCGCTGCTCGTTCGGCCCGTATTCGCGGGCGATGATCCGCGTCTGCAAGGAAGAGAGCTTCCACCAGCGGCAGGGCTTCGACATCATGATCAAGCTCTGCCGCGGAACGCCGGAGCAGAAGGCGATGGCGCAGGATGCGCTCAATCGCTGGTGGTGGCCGTCGCTGATGATGTTCGGGCCGCCCGACGCGAGCTCGGTGCACAGCGCGCAGTCGGCACAGTGGAAGATCAAGATCTTGTCGAACGACGAGCTGCGCCAGCGCTTCATCGACCAGACGGTGCCGCAGGCGGATTTTCTCGGCATCACGATGCCCGATCCGGATCTCAAGTGGAACGCCGAGCGGGGCCACTACGATTTCGGCGCGATCGATTGGAACGAGCTGTACGAAGTCGTCAAGGGCAACGGGCCGTGCAACCGCGACCGTCTTCGCGCCCGCGTCGAGGCCTGGGAGAACGGTGCGTGGGTGCGCGAGGCGGCACTCGCTCACGCTGAAAAGCGCGCCGCCGCTGCCGAAAAAGCCGCATAGAGGGCAACGATGAGTCGCGAATGGCCATTGTGGGAAATCTTCATCCGCAGCCAGCATGGGCTCGCGCACAAGCACGTCGGCAGCCTGCATGCGCCGGACGCGGAAATGGCGATCAAGAACGCGCGCGACGTCTACACGCGGCGCAACGAAGGCGTCAGCATCTGGGCGGTGAGGTCGTCCGACATCGCTGCCAGCTCGCCCGCCGACAAGGAAGCGATGTTCGAGCCGGCGTCGAGCAAGGTATACCGCCACCCGACGTTCTTTCCGATGCCCGACGAAGTCAAGCACATCTGACCATGAGCGACGATCGGACCCTGTTCGAGTACCTGCTGCGGCTTGCCGACAGCGATCTGATCCTGGCGCAGCGCCTGGGCGAGTGGGTCGGCCACGGGCCCGTGCTCGAAGAGGACATCGCCACGACCAACGTCGGGCTCGACCTGCTCGGCCAGTCGCGACTCTGGTTCGCGTATGCGGGCGAAGTCGAAGCGCGTTTCAACGACGGGTCCGGACGGAGCGAGGACGAGCTCGCGTTCCTGCGCGACGCCGGTGAATTCCGCAACCTGATGCTGGTCGAGCAGCCGAACGGCGACTATGCGGTGACGATGGCGCGGCAGTTCTGCTTCGACGTCTGGCACGAGCTGCTGTTGCGCGGTCTCACGCAATCGACCGATGCGCGCATCGCCGAAATCGCCGCCAAGGCGCTGAAGGAAGTGCGCTACCACGGCGAGCGCAGCGCTGACTGGGTCATCCGCCTCGGCGACGGCACCGACGAGAGCCATCGCAGAATGCAGACGGCGGTCGACGATCTGTGGATGTACACCGGCGAGATGTTCGAAGTCGACGCAGTAGAGCTGGCGCTGATCGATGCCGGCATCGCCTGCGACGCCCGCACGCTGGCGGCGCCGTGGCGACAGCGGGTCGGCGCGGTGTTCGCGGAGGCGACGCTGACGATGCCCGGAACGACCTGGATGCAGGGCACCGGAGGGCGCGGCGGCCGGCAGGGCGTGCACACCGAGCACATCGGCCCGATGCTCGCGCAGATGCAATGGCTGCAGCGAGCCTATCCGGGAGCGCAGTGGTGAGCGCGATGCGCGTTATCACCGAAGGCCGGCCCACGATGGATGCCATCTGGGCCGCGCTCGCGGTTGTTCCCGATCCCGAGATCCCGGTGATCTCGCTGGTCGAGCTGGGCATCATCCGCGACGTGGCCTGGCGTGGTGAGCAATTGGTCGTAACGCTGACGCCGACCTATTCGGGCTGCCCGGCGACCGAGGTGATCGCCGCCGACGTTGCCGCGGCGCTGGCCGACGCCGGCATCGTCGGCGCCCGTATCGAGACGCGTCTTTCCCCGCCCTGGACGACCGACTGGATCGCGCCGGCGGCGAAAGTACGGCTGGCTGAGTACGGCATCGCGCCCCCGCGGGCTCGCGCCGTGGTGCAGGCGATCGACATCGGCGGCTTGCGTCGCCGCGAGTCGGTGCCATGCCCGCGCTGCGGCTCGACCCGGACCCGCGAGCTGTCGCGTTTCGGGTCGACGCCATGCAAGGCGCAGCATCGCTGCGAAGACTGCCTCGAGCCTTTCGACTACTTCAAGCCGCATTGACTTCGGCGGGTCGAGCGCACCGCAACCCGGACCGCATTGAGCAAATTCCACCCGTTGACCATCGCCTCGGTGGCGCGCGAGACGCGCGACGCGATCGCGCTGACCTTCGACGTACCTGCCGCCTTGCGAGAAGCATTCCGTTTCGAGCCGGGTCAGCATCTGACCTTGCGCACGACGATCGGCTCCGATGACGTCCGCCGGTCGTATTCGATCTGCTCGGCGGTGCAGGACGGCACACTGCGGGTGGCGGTGAAAAAGGCGCCCGGCGGAGTCTTCTCGACGTGGGCCAACGAGCACATCGCGTCCGGGCAGACGATCGACGTCATGCCGCCGCTCGGCCACTTCAACGTGCCGCTGGCTGCGGAAAACCGCAAGCATTACCTCGGATTCGCCGCCGGCAGCGGCATTACGCCGCTCTTGTCGATCGTCAAGACGACCTTGCTGACCGAGCCGCACAGCCGGTTCACGCTGTTCTACGGCAATCGTTCGTCGAGCGCGGTCATGTTCCGCGAGGAACTTGCCGACCTCAAGGATCGCTTCCTCGATCGCTTCAGCCTGATCTATGTGATGAGCCGCGAGCCGCAGGACATCGACATTCTGAATGGCCGCATCGACCGCAAGAAAGCCGACGCGCTGATCGAGCACTGGGTGGATCTCAGCGCGATCGACACCGCGTTCGTCTGCGGTCCCGACGGCATGATGCAGGCGGTCGCGGAATCGCTGCAGGCGCACGGCATGCCCAGGTCGCGGATCAAGATCGAGCTCTTCGCCGCCAGCATCCCGAAGCACGAGCGGAAGCCGCAGCCTGCCCCCGACCCGGGCCACGCCGAATGCGAGGTGACCGTCATCATCGACGGATCGGTGCGACAATATACGCTCGAGAAAACCAGGGAGAACATCCTCGACGCGGCATTGCAGCGCGGCATCGAGCTGCCGTACTCCTGCAAGGGCGGCGTCTGCTCGACCTGCCGCGCCAAGCTGGTCGAAGGCGAGGTCGACATGGACGTCAATTTCGCGCTGGAGGACTACGAGGTCGCGCGCGGATTCATCCTTTGCTGCCAGAGCTATCCGGTCACCGACAAGGTCGTCGTCGACTTCGATCAGGGCGCGTAGTCTTGCAGTGCCGCCGCGGCCGACACATTGGTCGGTTTCGTTGAATCAGAATCAGGAGATCACGAGAGTGTCCCATCCGATGTTCGAGCGCCACCGCGCTTTGCTGGACCGCGCGATCCAGGCAATCGCCGAGCGCGGCTACTGGTCGCCGTTTCCCGAGTCGCCGAGCCCCAAGGTCTACGGCGAAGGCGCCGCCGATGCCGGCAAGGCGGCGTTCGATGCGCTGGCGAACAAGCCGTTTCCGATCAGCCTTCCCGGAACCGTCGGCACCGTCGGAGGCGAACTCTCGCCGTACGGCATCGAACTCGGGATCACCTATCCGCGCGTCGACCTCGACCGGCTGTTCGCGGCGGTCGCCGTCGCCGAAAAAACCTGGCGCAAGGCCGGGCCGGAAGCCTGGGTCGGCGTCTGTCTCGAGATTCTCTCGCGTATCAACAAGCGAAGCTTCGAGATCGCGCACGCGATCATGCACACGACCGGACAGGCGTTCGTGATGTCGTTCCAGGCCGGCGGCCCGCACGCGCAGGACCGCGGGGTCGAAGCGGTCGCTTATGCGTGGGACGAAATGCGGCGGATACCGGCGAAGGCCTACTGGGAAAAGCCGCAGGGCAAGAACGAGCCGCTGAAGATGGAAAAACGGTACGCAATCGTGCCGCGCGGCGTGGGTCTCGTGATCGGCTGCAACACGTTTCCGACCTGGAACGGTTATCCGGGAATGTTCGCAAGCCTGGCGACCGGCAATGCGGTGATCGTCAAGCCGCATCCGAACGCCATTCTGCCGCTGGCGATCAGCGTGCAGATCGCACGCGAGGTCCTGGCGGAAGCGGGCTTCGATCCGAACGTCGTGACGCTGGTCGCGCACCGGGCGGACGAAGACACCGCGCAAACGCTCGCGCTTCGCCCCGAAGTCAAGCTGATCGATTTCACCGGCAGCAGCGCGCACGGAACATGGCTGGAGGGCAACGCACACCAGGCGCAGGTGTATACGGAAAAGGCGGGCGTCAACCAGATCGTCATCGACTCTGCCGATGACTTTTCCGGTGTCGCGCGCAACATCGCCTTTTCGCTCGCGCTGTACACCGGCCAGATGTGCACGTCGCCGCAGAACATCTACGTTCCCCGCGACGGCATCGGGACCGGCGACGGACATCTGTCGTTCGACCATGTCGCGCAAGCGCTGGGCGCTGCGGTGCAGAAGCTTGTCGGCGACCCCGCCCGCGCGGTTGAGATTCTCGGGGCAGTGGTCAATGACGGCGTGGCCGAGCGGATCCACGCCGCGCGCTCGCTGGGTGCGGTCGTGCACGACAGCCAATCGCTGGTCCATCCGCAGTTCCCCGAGGCGCGCATCGCAACGCCGCTGCTGGTCAAGCTCGAAGCCAGCGACGATGCCAAGTATCTGAAGGAATGGTTCGGACCGATCGCCTTCGTCATTGCTACCGACGGTACGGCGCAAAGTCTGGACATTGCCCGCCGCGCGGTCATCGACCACGGCGCGCTTACCCTGTCGCTCTACAGCAACCGGCCCGACGTCATCGAGCGCACGATCACGATGGCGGAGGAGGCTGGCGTCGCGCTGTCGATCAACCTGAACGGTGGCGTTTTCGTCAATCAGTCCGCGGCCTTTTCCGACTATCACGGCACCGGCGCCAACCCGGCCGCGAACGCCGCGTTGACCGATGCGGCATTCGTCGCCGGCCGATTCCGGGTCGTGCAGCACCGGATGCACGTGGCGGCGGCGCCGCAATGAGCTATCAGCACATCCTGTTCGACGTCGCCGACGGTATCGCGCGGCTGACGCTCAACCGCCCCGAGCGGCTCAACAGTTTCAATGATGCGATGCACGCCGAGGTGCGCGACGCGATTGACCGCGTGCGCGCCGATGCGTCGGTGCGCGTCCTGCTGCTGACCGGCGCGGGACGCGGCTTTTGCGCCGGGCAGGACCTGGGCGACCGCGCGGTCGCGCCGGGCGCCGACCCGGTCGACCTGGGCGCGTCGATCGAACGCAACTACAAACCGCTGGTACTTGCGCTTCGCGGCCTGCCGCTGCCCGTCGTCTGTGCCGTCAACGGCGTCGCCGCAGGCGCGGGAGCCAACATCGCGCTGGCCTGCGACATCGTCGTCGCTGCGAAATCCGCGAGCTTCGTCCAGGCGTTCAGCAAGATCGGGCTGATCCCCGACTCGGGCGGGACGTATCTGCTGCCGCGGCTGGCGGGCACCGCGCGCGCGATGGGGCTCGCGATGTTCGGGGACAAGGTTTCCGCCGAACAGGCGGCGAGCTGGGGACTGGTCTGGCGCTGCGTCGAAGATGCGGAGCTGGCGGCGACGGTCGACGCGATGCTGAAGCAATTGGCAAGCGCGCCGACGCGCGGGCTCGCCGCGACCAAGCAGGCGATCTACGCTGCCGCCGCCAACACGCTCGAAGCGCAGCTCGATCTGGAGCGCGATCTGCAGCGCGAGCTCGGCAGAAGCGCCGACTATCGCGAAGGTGTTGCCGCGTTCGCCGAAAAGCGTGCGCCGAAGTTCGCCGGCAGATGAGAAATAACTGAAGCCCGATGGGCGAGCATCATCCGGCGGCGACTCCCGAGGAAGCGCAGGCGCTGGCCGAGCGCGTCGCCGAGGCGATGTATGCGCGCGACCTGGCCTCGCAGGCCCTGGGCATGCATATCGTGCGCGTCGGCGCTGGCTGTGCCGAGCTTTCGATGCGGGTGCGCGCCGACATGCTCAATGGCCATCTGACCTGCCACGGCGGGTTCATCTTTTCGCTAGCCGACAGTGCTTTCGCGTTTGCGTGCAACAGCTACAATCTGACCACGGTGGCCTCGGGTTGCACGATCGAATTCGTCGCACCCGCCCGCGAGAACGACGTGCTGACCGCCTTCGCGCGGGAGCGCAGCGTCAGCGGCCGCACCGGTGTCTACGATATCGAGGTAATCAACCAGGATGGCGCCGCGATCGCGTTTTTCCGCGGCAAGTCATACCGGATCAAGGGACACGTGCTCGACGGCGCCCAGGGGGCCGCATAGCAGGCACGTGCTCAGGAGGAGATTGACATGGCGGTCAGGAAGCCCGCGCCCGGCGATCTCGAACCGATCGAAACCGCGAGCGGCGACGAGCTGAAGGCGCTGCAATTGCAGCGGCTGCAATGGTCGCTCGCGCATGCCTACGACCATGTCGCGCATTACCGGAAGGCATTCGATCGTGCCGGCGTGCACCCGCGCGATTGCCGCTCGCTCGACGATCTGTCGCGGTTCCCGTTTACCGTCAAAGCCGATCTGCGCGACAACTATCCGTTCGGAATGTTCGCGGTGCCGCGCGAGCAAGTCGTTCGCATCCACGCGTCGTCGGGCACGACCGGCAAGCCGACCGTCGTCGGCTACACGCGCGGCGACATCGACACCTGGGCGAACGTCATGGCGCGGTCGATTCGGGCCGCCGGCGGCCGGGCCGGCGACATCATCCACGTTTCCTACGGATACGGCCTGTTCACCGGCGGCCTCGGGGCCCATTACGGCGCGGAGCGACTCGGTGCGACGGTGATTCCGATGTCTGGCGGCCAGACCGAAAAGCAGGTGCAGCTGATCCAGGATTTCAAGCCCAACGTCATCATGGTGACGCCGTCGTACATGCTGGCGATCGCCGAGGAGATGGAACGCCAGGGCATCGATCCGAAAAAGACTTCGCTCGAGATCGGCATTTTCGGCGCTGAGCCGTGGACCGCGACGATGCGGCAGTCGATCGAAGCTAAGCTCGACATCGATGCGATCGACATCTACGGCCTATCCGAGGTGATCGGTCCCGGCGTCGCGCAGGAGTGCATCGAAACCAAGGATGGTCTGACGATCTGGGAGGATCATTTCTACCCGGAGATCATCGATCCCGAGACCGGTCGCGCGCTGCCCGACGGAGAAAAAGGCGAGCTCGTGTTCACCTCGCTGACCAAGGAAGCGCTGCCGATCATCCGCTACCGTACGCGGGACCTGACCCGGCTGCTGCCGGCGACGGCGCGTTCGATGCGACGCATGGAGAAAATCACCGGCCGCTCCGACGACATGATAATCATCCGCGGCGTCAACCTGTTTCCGACGCAGGTCGAGGAGCTGATTCTCAGGGAGGAGGCGCTGGCGCCGCATTACCAGCTGGAGATCAGTCGCCCTAAGGCGCTCGACGAGCTCACCGTTCTGGTTGAGCGCGCGCCGGGCGCCGGCGGCGCCGACGGCGACGCCGCCGGCCAGAAGCTCGCGCACCATATCAAGAGCCTGATCGGCGTCAGCGCCGCCGTGCGCGTCGTGCAAAGCGGCGGCATCGAGCGCTCGCTCGGCAAGGCGAAGCGCGTCATCGACAAGAGGGCCAAGGTTTGAGCGCGCATGGCAAGGCAGGGGCAATGCAAGCGCCTGGCCTGGCCGACGACCAAGTGCTTGTGTCGCCACCCGCCAATCCGGCGCAGAACACCTAAGGACCGGCGCTGAAGATCTGCATCGTCGGCGCCGGCGCCATCGGCGGCTTCATCGGCACGCGGCTGGCGCGTGCCGGGGCGAATGTCGCGGTGCTCGCCCGCGGCGCGACCGCCGCGGCGCTGCGCGCGCGCGGCTGGCGGATGCAAACGCAGCAGGGGTTGATCAGCGCCCTGGCGAACGTCGCCGAGAAGCCTTCCGCGCTCGGCGTGCAGGACCTGGTCATCGTCGCGGTCAAGAGCCCGTCGCTTAGCAGCGTCGCGGCGATCGTCGCTCCGCTGCTGGGTCCGGACACCGCGGTGCTCACCGCGATGAATGGCGTGCCGTGGTGGTTCTTTCACGGTTTCGGCACTGAGTATCGCGACATGCCGCTGCGTTCAGTCGATCCCAGAGGCGAGGTCGACGCGGCGATGCCGGCGCGGCGCATTGTAGGCTGCGTCGTCCATGCATCGTGCTCGACGCCCGAGCCCGGGCTGGTGCACCACCACGGCGGCCAACGTCTGATCATCGGCGAGCCGGCCGGCGCTGCGACGCCGCGCACCAGCGCGATTGCATCGCAATTCACGGCCGCCGGATTCGACGTCGAAATCTCGGGCTGCATCCAGCGCGACATCTGGTACAAGCTGTGGGGCAACATGACGATGAACCCGGTGTCGGCCCTGACCGGCGCGACGATGGATCGGATCCTCGACGACGAGCTGGTCAACGGATTCTGTCTTGCGGTGATGCGCGAGGCGGCCGCGATCGGCGCCAAGATCGGTTGTCCGATCGCGCAAAGCGGCGAGGACCGCAATGCCGTGACCCGCCGGCTGGGGGCCGTCAAGACGTCGATGCTGCAGGACGTTGAGGCGCATCGCCCGGTCGAGATCGACGCGCTTTTGAGTGCGGTGCGCGAAATCGGCGAACGCGTGCAGGTCGCGACGCCGGCACTTGACGCCCTGCTGGGGCTGGCGAGGCTGCACGCCAGAGTGCGCGGACTCTACCCATCGTAACCGCTCGTTGCCGCGTGCGAGTTGCGGCAATCCCTCCTACAATGGATCGATAGCCGCTGCCGCTGTCGGCAGCCGGCCGAATACAGGACACCGATGAGCTCCAAGAAATTCGCCTCTCAAGCCGACGTCGAAGCCAAGAAAGTCAGCTTCGACAAGCTGTCCGACCACGCCTATGCCTACACGGCCGAGGGCGATCCGAACACCGGTGTCGTCATCGGCGACGACGCGATCATGGTCATCGACACGCAGGCCACGCCGGTGATGGCGCAGGACGTCATCCGGCACATCCGGACGGTCAGTGACAAGCCGATCCGCTATGTCGTGCTGTCGCATTATCACGCCGTGCGCGTGCTAGGCGCCTCGGGTTACGCCGCCCAGCACGTCATCGCCAGCCGCGACACCTACGACCTGATCGTCGAGCGCGGCGAAGCCGACATGAAAAGCGAGATCGAGCGTTTCCCGCGCCTGTTCCAGGCGGTCGAATCGGTGCCCGGGCTGACGTGGCCGACGCTGGTTTTCGAAAAGCGGATGACCCTCTGGATCGGCAAGCTGCAGGTCGAGCTGATGCAGATCGGCCGCGGTCATACCAAGGGCGATACCGTCGTCTGGCTGCCGCAGGAGCGGATCCTTTTTTCCGGCGACCTGGTCGAATATCAAACGACGCCGTACACCGGCGATGCCTACCTGGGCGACTGGCCGGCGACGCTCGATGCGATCGCGGCGCTCAAGCCGGCGAAGCTCGTGCCCGGTCGCGGCGCGTCGCTGCAGACCGAGGCCCAGGTTGCAGCCGGTCTGGAGGGCACGCGCGCGTTCATCACCGAAATGTTCGGTGCGGTCAAGGCGGGCGCCGCGGGCGGCAAGGACCTGCGCACCGTGTATAAGGAAACCTACGCGGCGCTCAAGCCCAGGTTCGGCGACTGGGTGATATTCGACCACTGCCTGCCGTTCGACGTGACGCGCGCCTACGACGAGGCGACCAGGTACCGCGATCCACGGATCTGGACGGCGCAGCGCGACAAGGAAATGTGGGAGTCGCTCGAAGGCTAGACGCTGACTCGCGGTCCCGTTGAAGACCTACACCCACCCGGTCTACCCTTATGTCCGGCCCGCGGAGCTCGGCGGGGCGGCACGGCACCGGCCGGTGGTCGTCGCCGGCGCCGGTCCGGTCGGATTGACCGCGGCCATCGATCTCGCGCTGCGAGGCATCGACGTATTGCTGGTCGACGAGGGCGACACGGTAAGCGTCGGCTCGCGTGCGATCTGCTGGTCGAAGCGCACGCTGGAGATTCTCGACCGCCTCGGCTGTGCCGAGCGCTTGGTGCAAAAGGGCGTCGGCTGGAACGTGGGCCGGGTGTTTTTTCGCGACGAGCAAGTCTACGAGTTCAATCTGCTGCCGGGCGAGGGGCACCGGCGGCCCGCGTTCATCAACCTGCAGCAGTACTGGGTCGAGCAGTTTCTGGTCGAGCGCTCTGGACGAATTGCCGCAGGCCGAGCTGCGCTGGCGGAGCAAGGTCGTCGGCGTCGAGCAGGAAGCCGACGGCATTGCGCTCGTCATCAGCGCGCCCGATGGCGAATACACGGTGCATACCGACTGGCTGATCGCCGCCGACGGCGCGAAGAGCCCGATACGCGGCATGCTCGGGCTGGAGTGCGAAGGTCAGGTGTTCGACGATCGCTTCCTGATCGCCGACATCCACATGAGCTCCGGCTTTCCCGCCGAGCGGCGATTCTGGTTCGACCCGCCGTTCCATCGCAACCAGTCGGCGCTGTTGCACCGCCAGGCCGACGATGTCTGGCGCATCGACTTCCAGCTCGGCTGCAACGCCGATCCGGACGAGGAAAAGCGGCCCGACCGCATCGTCCCGAGAATCCGCGCGATGCTGGGCGACGATGTGCGGTTCGAGATCGAATGGGCGAGCGTCTATACGTTCCAGTGCCGCCGGATGCGCTCGTTCCGGCAGGGCCGCGTGCTGTTCGCCGGCGACGCCGCGCACCTGTTATCGCCGTTCGGTGCGCGAGGCGCGAATTCGGGCATCCAGGACGCCGACAACCTGGCATGGAAACTCGCGCTGGTGCTCGCGGGCCAGGCGCCCGAGCGCCTGCTCGACAGCTACGACGTCGAGCGATCCTACGCTGCCGACGAGAACATCCGCCACTCGACGCGCAGCACCGATTTCATCACACCGAAGAGCGAGGTCAGCCGGACTTTTCGCGACGCCGTGCTGGGACTCGCCAAGCGCCACCCGTTCGCGCGCGCACTGGTGAACAGCGGACGGTTGTCGCTGCCGGCCAGGCTCGACGAGTCGCCGCTCAACACGCGGGACAGCGTCGGCGCTGCGTTCGACGGCGGACCGGCTCCGGGTACCGTGGCGATCGACGCACCGGTCGCCGGTCCGCGCGGCGCCTGGCTGCTCGGCTATCTCGAAGACGGCTTCACCCTGCTCTGCTTCGGTTCCGTCCTGTCCGCTGACGCCGTTCGTTCGCTGGCCCGAGGCGGAATCGCGTGCGCGGTCGTGCAAGTGGGAGGAGCGCCGGCGGGCGGTGCCTGCCTGATCGAGGACAGTGAGGGGCTGGTGGCCACGCGTTACGACGCCAGGTCCGGGACCTGCTATCTGCTGCGTCCCGACCAGCACGTGTGTGCTCGTTGGCGCGCCTTCGACCTGGGCGCGGTGCGCGCGGCGATCGCGCGTGCCACCGCCCAGCCGGCGCAAGCGGCGAAGGCGGCGGCATGACGGCGCTCAATAGCGATCTCAATCTGCCGGCGCCCGACGATTTCTATCAGGAACTGATCGACGCGCACCGCGATCTTAGCGAGGCGCAAAGCGCTCTCTTCAACGCGCGATTGATACTGCTGCTAGCCAATCACATCGGCGAGCCGGCGGTGCTGCGCGAAGCGCTCGCCGCGGCCCGGCAGGACCTGGGCACGGTAAAATAGTCGGCGACGGGACGCCATGACGATCAAGACCACCGAACGCCGGCGCGGCGCGGCACCGAAAGCCGACGTCGACGCCGCCATCCCGGACGCCGCCTTGAGTTACCAATCGGGATTCGGCAACGCGTTCGCGACCGAAGCCCTGCCCGGGGCGCTGCCCGAAGGTCAGAATTCGCCGCAGCGCGCACCGTACGGACTCTACGCCGAGCAGTTGTCGGGAACCGCGTTCACCGCGCCGCGCGCCGCCAATCGTCGTGCCTGGCTGTACCGCATCCGGCCGGCCGCCGTGCACGAGCCTTTCCGCCGGATCGCCAACGGTCGCATCGAGAGCCGCTTCGATCAACTGCCGACGCCGCCCGACCAGCTGCGCTGGGACCCGCTGCCGATGCCGTCCGCCTCGGCGCCGGTCGACTTCGTCGATGGCCTGGTGACGATGGCTGGCAATGGCACGCCGGCCGTGCAGGCCGGCTGCGGGATTCACCTGTATGCCGCCAACCGATCGATGCGCGATCGCTTTTTCTACAACGCCGACGGCGAATTGCTGATCGTGCCGCAGCAGGGAAGGCTGCGCTTCGACACCGAGCTCGGGCGCATCGCGGTGGCGCCGCAGGAAATCGTCGTCATTCCGCGTGGCGTGCGCTTTCGGGTCGAGCTGCTGGACGACCAAGCGCGCGGCTATGTCTGCGAAAACTTCGGCGCGCCGCTCAAGCTGCCCGACCTGGGGCCTATCGGCTCGAACGGGCTCGCCAATCCGCGCGACTTCCTGACGCCGACGGCCTGGTACGAGGAGCGCGACGGCCGCTTCGAATTGATCGCCAAGTTCATGGGCAATCTGTGGTCGGCCGCGATCGATCATTCGCCGCTGGACGTCGTCGCCTGGCACGGCAATTACGCGCCGTACAAGTACGATCTCAAGCGTTTCAACACTATCGGCTCGACGAGCTTCGATCATCCGGACCCGTCGATCTTCCTGGTGCTGCATTCGATCAGCGACACGCCTGGCGTCGACACGATCGACTTCGTGATCTTTCCGCCGCGCTGGCTGGCGATGGAGCACACGTTCCGCCCGCCGTGGTTCCATCGCAACGTCGCCAGCGAGTTCATGGGCCTGATCGAAGGCGTCTACGATGCCAAGGCGGAAGGCTTCCTGCCGGGCGGCGCGAGCCTGCACAATTGCATGAGCGGCCATGGGCCCGACGCCGAGACCTTCGCGCGCGCCTCCGCTGCCGATGTATCGCAGCCGCAGCGGGTGTCCGACACGATGGCGTTCATGTTCGAGACGCGCACCGTCATCCATCCGACGCGGTTTGCGCTGGAATCGGCGCAACGCCAACCCGAGTACTACCGATGCTGGGCGACGCTCGCCAGCCACTTCGATCCGGACAAACCCTGAAAGGCCCGATGAGCGCTCCTTACGAGAACATCATCGTCGAAACCCGCGGCCGCGTCGGCATCGTGAGGTTGAACCGGCCGCAGCGGATGAACGCGCTCAACGATGCGCTCGCGAGCGAGCTCGCCAGCGCGCTGGCGGCGTTCGATGGCGATGCCACCATCGGAGCGATCGTCATCACCGGCAACGAAAAGGTCTTTGCCGCCGGAGCCGACATCGGCGCGATGGCCGAGTGGGACTACCAGAAGGTCTACGCCGACAACTACATCATGGGCTGGGAATCGGTGCGCGGGACGCGCAAGCCGGTGATCGCCGCGGTGGCGGGATATGCGCTCGGAGGAGGCTGCGAGCTGGCGATGATGTGCGATCTGATCATCGCCGCCGACACGGCGAAATTCGGCCAGCCGGAGATAACCATAGGAACAATGCCGGGCATGGGCGGCACGCAGCGGCTGCCGCGCGCGGTGGGAAAAGCGAAGGCGATGGACTGGTGCCTGACCGGTCGGATGATTGATGCGCAGGAAGCGGAACGCTCGGGGCTGGTCTCCCGCGTCGTTCCGGCCGACAAACTGTTCGACGAAGCGCTGGCCGTCGCGGCCAAGATCGCCGGCTATTCGCTGCCGGTGGTTTTGAAGATCAAGGAAGCGATCAATCGCGCGTACGAATCCTCGCTGTCCGAGGGCCTCTTGTCCGAGCGTCGCGAGTTCCACGCGACCTTCGCGCTCGACGATCAGAAGGAAGGCATGCGCGCGTTCGTCGAAAAGCGCAAACCCGACTTCAAGCACCGCTAGGTGCGGTCGAATTCAAAGCAGCGGGCCCAGCAAGCGCGCCAGATTCTCGGCGACCTTGACCACCGCCGGCCGCTTCGACCATCCTGCCGGGTCGAGCATCCGCCCGTCGCGCAGATATCGAGATTGCTCCCGGCCCAGGCTCGCACATACGTTTGCATCGTAGAGCAGCACGACGATCTCCGCGTTGAGCGCGAACGAGCGCACGTCGAGATTCGACGATCCGATCCAGGCGATCCGGTCGTCGATCGTCACGTGCTTGGCGTGCAGGAACCGCTTGCCGTAGCGGCAGATGCGGACCCCTGAACTCAGCAGCTCGTCGTAGTAGGAGCGTTGCGCGAAGTGCACCAGGATCTGATCCATCTGCAGCGGTACGACCAGCGTCACGTCGATGCCGCGCAGCACGGCGGTCTGCAATGCCTGCAGCAGCGCTTCGTCCGGGACGAGATAGGGCATCGTGATGACGATGCGGCTTGCCGCCGCGTGGATCAGCGATACGATCAGGCGCTGATTGTTCTCGCGCGGATAGCCGGGGCCGCTCGGCAGCGTCTGCGCGGTCACGTCGCCGGTGATTCTCGGCTCCGGAAAGTATCGCGCGTCGCCCAGAGCCTCGGTGGTTTCGGCATACCAATCCTCGGCAAAGACCGCCTGCAGCTCGAGTACGATCGGCCCACTCAGGCGCACGTTCAGCTCCTCGTAGGTGAGTCCGTGCTTGAATGTCGCGTCGACCAGGTTCTGCGACCCGGTGTAGGCGATGCGTCCGTCGATCACCGCGATCTTGCGGTGGTTGCGGAGGTCGATGCGGCCGGTGCGGCGGCGGAAAAAGCCGACACCCATGGTCTCCTCGGCCAGAATTCCCGCCGCCAGCAGCCGCGGCAACATTCGTCCGAAATCCGGACGCGACCCCAGCGAATCGGCCAGCAGGCGGCAGACGACGCCGCGGTCGACCGCCCGCCCCAGCGCTTCGACGACACGCGCCGTCGTGGCATCGTCGGCGACGATGTAGAACAGCAGGTGCACGTGATCGTGCGCCATGTCGATGTCGGCGATCAGACGCTCGATCGTCCCGTCGTAGTCGGCGAGGATCTCGGCGGTGTTGCCGCCCAGTATCGGCAGCCGGCCGAGGTTTTCCGCCAATGTCACCGCGTGATCGAGCGTCGGGCCGAGCTGCGGATGGAAAATGTTGGGGTCGCGGCTGAGCCGCTCGTAAACCGGCTTGGCGAGCGCCACGAACTCGACGTGCCGCTGGAGGCGCCAGGCCGGCGGTGTCGGGCGGCCGATGAGCAAATACAGCGCGATACCGATCGCAGGCTCGAAAAAGATCAGCAGCAGCCAGCCCTTGGCCGCCTCGGGCGAACGGCGGAATGGCACGACGACGATCATCGCGATGCGCACCGCCCATTCGGCGGCAAAAAAAACGTTGACCCAGAAGGCCTGGTCGGTGAGAAGCGCCGGCATCCGCGGATGATACGATGCCTGGTGGCGCCGGGCTTCCGCCCCGCGTATTTACCTCAATCACAGCGAGCGGCGGGCATCGTATGAAACTCAAGGGCAAGACGGCAATCGTGACCGGTGCCGCCAGTGGCATCGGCAGGGAAATCGCGACGACATTCGCGCGCGAGGGCGCGAATGTCGCGATCGCCGACGTCAACAAGCTGGCGGCCGCCGGCTGCGCGGCGGAAATCGTCGCGGCCGGGGGGGAAGCGATCGGCATCGCGATGGACGTGACCGACGAGCAGGCGGTCAACAGCGGCGTCGCGGCGGTCGTCGCGGCATTCGGCGGCGTCGACATCCTGGTCAGCAACGCCGGCATCCAGATCGTGCATCCGCTGGAGGAATTCAGCTACGCCGAGTGGAAGAAAATGATGGCGATCCACCTCGATGGCGCATTTCTTAGCACGCGCGCCTGCCTGCCGCACATGTACGGCTCGAAGCGCGGCGGCAGCATCATTTACATGGGATCGGCGCTGTCGAAAGATTCGGCGTTGCTGAAGGCGCCCTATGTCACCGCCAAGCACGGGCTGATCGGCCTGGCCAAGGTCGTCGCCAAGGAAGGGGCGAAGCACGGTGTGCGCGCCAACGTCATCTGTCCCGGCTTCGTCCGCACGCCGCTGATGGAAAAGCAGATCCCCGAGCAGGCGCAAAAGCTGGGAATCTCCGAGGACGACGTCATCAGCAAGATCATGCTGAAAGACACCGTCGACGGAGAATTTACGACGCTTAGGGATGTGGCCGAAGTCGCGCTGCTCTTTGCGTCATTCCCGTCGAACGCGCTCACCGGCCAATCGATGGTCGTCAGCCACGGCTGGTTCATGCAGTAGCCACGCTTCGTCAGCTGCAGCAGGCCGTCTTGGTGCCCGCATCGGCGCGCGGCGCGCAACCGCATCCGGTCCGAGGCGCGTCGGCTGGCGCGGCAGCATCGCTGCCGGCAAGAGGGACGCCGCTCAGCGTGTGAAACGTCTCCCAGGCGATGCCTGCAGGATCGGTCACCCAGTATTTGTCGGACCGCGCATAACAGCAATCGGCGTTCTTTTCCGCGACCAGGCGTTGATCTGCTGCCAGAAGTTGCGCTTCCATCGCATCGAGCTCGGCCGAACTGTCGACCTGGAATCCGAGGTGATTGACGCCGCCGCTGACGCCGCGAGTCGAAATGGCGAAGTTCACGCGCGGGTCATCGAGCATCCACTTGGCGTAATCGTCCTTGCGCACCGTGGGTTCGGCGGCGAACAGCGTCGAATAGAAGCGGATGCTCGCGCCCAGATCGGGCACCGCAACGTGGACGTGGAACCGTTTCATGCGAATCTCCTTTTGGGTCTTACATTGGGCTTCGGGATTGCGGGTGCCGCTTGCGCGGGTACGCAATGGGGTTCGCATTCAACCCGGCAATCGCCCGGCGAAACGACGGCGCGGCAACAGTTCTCGGTCAGAAAGGCCACCAGCTCGCGCATCTCGGCGAAGTCGGCCGAGTAATGCACTTGCCGGCCTTGCGGCCGCGCCGACACCAAGCCTGCGTTGGCCAGTTCCTTGACGTGGAACGACAACGTTGCAGCCGGCAGCGCGAGCGATCTTGCGATGCTTCCCGCTGCAAGCCCCTCCGGGCCGTGTTCGACCAGCAGGCGGAAGATGCGCAGGCGTGTTTCCTGCGCCAGGGCAGCAAGGGCCCTCAGGGTAGAAGCAATTTCCATATTTCCAGAATAATGGAAATATCTGACTTATGTCAAGAGCTTTTCGCCGGTCCGTTGGCTTTTCCACCAGCGCCACAACAGCCACGGAATGCCGGCCAGCGAAACAACGGTCCACAGGATGACCGCCAGCGCGCTGCGGCTCGGCGGCTGCGGAAGCAAGTCGGCATCGCGAAGCTCGGGCGGGAAAGGCCGCGCCGGGACGGGGATGATCCTCGCCTGACTGCGATCGGCGGGCAGCCGCGCCTCGTATTCGGGGCCGGTCACGACGGCATAGTCACCCCAGGCGCGGCTCGAAGGGATCTGCGGGACGCGTAGCCAGATGATTGCCTCGATGTCTTCCGCAAGTGCCGCCTCGAACGCGGTCAGACCGCGGGCCGCCCGCCGCGCCGCCAGCCGCACCAGGTCCGCCGCGGTCTCCTCGAACGCCGCCGCCGGAAACATGCGGGTGCCGTCCTCGCTCAGATAATCGAAGGCCTGTCGCGCCTTGGCGATACTGCGTTCCCGAATCGCGAACCAGGGCACGCCGAGCCACGCCAGCGCGCGGCTGGCCGCTCCCCGGGCGTGCACGTTCCAGCCGATGGCGCGCAGTGCGTCGATGCTGATGCCGGCGCAATTCATCGTGACGTTGCCGTAGACCAGTTGATGACGATAGAACTGGTTGTAGACGCGGTTGAGCGCACCTTGCACCTGGTTCGCCGTTCTTTCGCGACCAAGGATAGCCACCATAAGATGCGAGGGCCGGTACCAGGCCTGGCCGCTGTTCAGATCGGCCAGATAGCGGTCGAGCGGCACAGGCGCGGCGATGATGCCTTTTTCACTGTAAAGATCGAGTGTGTAGAAATTGTTGGCCAGCCAATCGTCGATCGCACCGTCCGTGCCGACCCGGCCGGTCACGACGGTATAGTGACCTCCATGCGCTTCGTCGTCGTCGCCCTGGGCGCCGTTGAGCATCGCCGCCAGCACGGGCTTCCCTGTCGACCGAGCCGCGGCGCCGGGCGTTCGCTCCCATAAGGTGACCGCGGCGAAGCCACTGGTCGCGCCGCCGCGCGGCTCGGAGCGCAGCAGCTTGCGTACGCTCTCGGGTGACGCGGCGTCGGCAAGCGCAAGCGATGGCGCGGCGGCATCGACATCCAGCCGGAAATCCTCGGGCCATATCGAGCGGGCAACGAATCCCTCATCGGCGAACTCACCGCGCAGCTTCACGCTCCTGGCGGCGAAATAAGCGATCGAGGCCGAGTTGTAGTACGAGCGATTGAGGGGAATCTTGGGCACGACGTCAAACGCCATCGTCGCACCCGCGGCGGTGACGTGCGCGCCGGCGGCATCGATCCGCGCCCCTCGCAGGACGGCCGGCGAGCCGATCCAGATCAGCGCCGGATAATCTGCGGGAGGGTCCGGCGGAAGCGTCGCCGCCCACCGCGCGACGTCGTCGAACGCGCTCACGCCGCGGCTGAACCCGGCAACCGGAAGCCCGGGCCGCGGCACGGCGATCCGCTGGTCGCGGAAATACCACAGCGCCTGTGCAATGGCATTGCAATCGCGGCAGCGTCCGTCGGTCAGGAAAAAGTCGGCGGCGCGATAGAGACCGATGTCGCCGTCGCCGGCGGCTGGCTGCACGTTGTGCTCGGCTGCGGTGTGCTCAGACATTGGCCGGCGACCGCGCGCCGGTGCGAGCCGGACGTTGTGCCAACGCTGCGAGGACGACGCCGGCGCCGCGCCGCGACGTCATCGCTTCGCGCCACGCGACATGCGCGTCAGGCGAGGTCCAGACACGCCAATGCAGCCGTGACAGCGCGATCGGATCGCCGAGCAAGCGAAGCTTCGCGCCTGCGCTAAGCGCATTGGGGCCTTCGACCAAGGCGACATCAACCTTCTGCAGCCGCGGGTTGGGCAGCTGGCCGATTCGCGTGAAACGGGCGACCGCAGCAGCACAGGCCAGAGCGTTGGTGGCAGGATCGACGACAGCATCGACAAAGCCCGGTGGCGCCGCCGCCGCGGCGACCGCCTGCATCATCGCGCGGATTTCGGTGGGGGGCCGCGACTCCTCCGGAATGAGGAACAGCCCCGCCGAACGCAGCCGACGGCCGAGCCCCAGCCGGCTGGTGAAAACCGACAACGGAATCGAAAGCATCAGAGCGCCGACGATAGGCAGCAGCCACCAGAGGAACGAAGGGTTGAGCCAGTAGACGCCGGCGGCCCACAGCACCCCGAGCAAGGTGTGCGCGCCGTGGCGCCGCAGCGCTTCGCGCCAGGTGGTTTCGGCATCCTCCCGCGACGGCGACTTCCACTGGATCGCCCAGCCGACGAAAGCGCTGGTGACGAATTGCGAATGAAAGAGCATGCGTATCGGCGCGAGCATCGCCGAGATCAGCATCTCCCCGACCACGCTGAGCAGAAGTCGAACGCGGCCGCCGTAGTCGGCGGCGCCACGGACGACAATCAGCATCGCGCCGAGGAGTTTAGGCAGGAACAGCAGGACGGCAGTGGCCGAGAAAAGGGCGATTGCCCATTCCGGATGCCACTCCGGCCACAACGGGAAAAGCTGAAAAGGCTCGATGAAATACTGGGGCGCGCTCAACGCATGGACTGCCAGCAAGGCCGTCGAAAGGATCAGCGAAATGAACCAGAGCAGCGCGGACAGGTAAGCCATGACGCCGCTCATGAAGACCGCGCGGTGGGCGGCGTGCAGGCCGCGCATCAGGAACAGGCGGAAATTCATCAGATTGCCGCGGCACCAGCGCCTGTCGCGGGTGAGTTCGTCGACCAGGTTGGGCGGCATCTCTTCGTAGCTCCCGTCCAGGTCGTAGGCGATCATCACCTGCCAGCCGGCGCGCCGCATCAACGCCGCCTCGACGAAGTCGTGCGACAGGATTTCCCCGGACAGCGTGCCGTGCCCGGGCAGACGACCGAGCGCGCAATGGCGCATGAAGGGCGCCACCCGAATGATCGCGTTGTGCCCCCAGTAATGCGATTCGCCAAGCTGCCAGAAGTGCAGGCCGGCCGTGAACAGAGGTCCATAGACGCTGGTGGCGAACTGCTGCACTCGGGCGTAGAGCGTTTCGCGTCCGGCCGCGTGCGGAGCCGTCTGCACGATGCCGACATCGGGGTTGGTCTCGATCAGCCGCAGCAGTGCGGTCAGGCAGTCGCCGGTCATGATGCTGTCGGCATCGAGCACCACCATATACCGGTAGCGGCTGCCCCAGCGCCGGCAGAAATCGGCGATGTTGCCGCTCTTGCGCTTGATGCGGTGCTGACGCCAGCGGTAGAACACGCGACCGAAGCCATCGACGGCGCGGCACATCGAAAGCCACGCGTCCAGCTCGGCAACGCGCGTGTCCGGGTTGCTGCTGTCGGAAAGCACGAAGAAGTCGAAATGCTGCAGCTCGCCGGTACGCGCCAGCGATTCGTAGCTGGCGGTAAGGCCGGCGAAGACGCGCGACACGTTTTCGTTGCATATCGGCATGACGATCGCGACGCGTGCGCCGGGATCGATCGGCGTATCGCCGGATGCGCTCCCGGTGATTGCGTAGCGATCGGTCCCTAGCACCAAGAGGACGAAGCCTGCGATCGCTGTCCAGAACCCCGCCGAAATCCAGCCGAACAGGATCGCGAACAGGATCAGTATCGCGATCTCCAGCGGCTGACGACCGTGGTAAGGGAGCACGGCGACCATGAAGTTGCTCGCGATATAGGTCTGCGAGACGATCAGACCCGTCAGCACGATGCGCCGGAACGTCGCCGCACGGCGCCATCCTTCCCGGCGCGGCGGAGCGGGCGCTATGCGATCGCTGCCGTCGGCGCGAGAGCCGGGCGCCTTCGCGCGCGCCTCGTCGTGTCGCGCGAAACGCAGGAACCATCGCGCCAGCAGCCCGCGTGGCCACGCACGCGGCACCATCGAAGTCCGGGTCAGCGGCGGCGCCGTGACCAGCCGGTCGCGCCCGAGAGCGTCGTGCGTGAGCGGGGGCGGATGCGCGATGTCGCTAGGGGCATAGGCCAGCGCGAGCCGGCGGCGAATCGACGCCAGCGTCGGATTGTCCGGATCGACCTCGCCCCCGGCCAGAGCTTCGTGCAGCGAAAGCATCCTGGCGCGTGCCGCCTCGCCGCTCGCTCCGGCATCGCTGCCGAGCGCGCGCAGCAACGACTTCCGCTGCTCCGGAGCCAGCGGCAGCCGATCCAGATAGCGGATGCAGAGGTCGGCGGCTTCATCCGCGCCGGCTACTCGGGAGGGAGGATGTAGCTCCACGTTTCCGACACCGTGTTGTTGTTGCCGCGCAAGTAAGCGCGCAACTCGACCGGCTTGCCTTGATCGCGTCGTTTGACGCGAAGCGCCAGCCGCCAGCCGCCCGCGGCATCGTTGCGATGTCCGATCAGCTCGACGACTTCGCCGTTGGCGTCAGCCGACGCGATGCCTTCGATCTTGACGTCGGGCGGCAACTTGCGCAACGCGGGCCCGTCGAAGTCGATGACGAAGCCGATGCTGCCGTCATCGTTGCGCGTATACCCGCGGCCGCGCCGAGTCTGCGCCACCCACGACGTCGGCGGCCGCATCCAGGCGTCCTTCTGCCAGAGAATCCGGTATTCGATATCGTACGGCTGCTGGACCGCAGGGGCCCGGTCGGGCACCCAGTAGGCGACGATGTTGTCGTTGGTCTCGTCGGGGCTGGGAATCTGCACCAGCTCGACTCTGCCGGTGCCCCACAGGCCTTTGGGCTCGATCCAGGCGCTGGGACGAAGGTCGTAGCGCGCCTCCAGATCCTCGTAATGCTCGAAATCGCGATCGCGCTGCAACAGACCGAAGCCCGAAGGATTCGCCACTGCGAACGACGTGACCAGCAGCCGCTTTGGGTTCACCAGCGGCCGCCAGATCCATTCGCCGGTTCCGGAAGCCACCGACAGGCCATCGGAGTCGTGGACTTCGGGCCGATAGTCGTCACGGGCGGCGCGCTGGTTCTCGCCGAAGAAATACATCGACGTCAGCGGCGCAAAGCCGGGTTTGCTCACGAATTCGCGCAGGAAAAGCCGGGCCTTGACGTCGACGGCGGTATCGACGCCGGGCTTGAGGATGAAGCTGTAGGCGCCCGTCATGCGACGCGAGTCCAGCAGGGCGAAGATCGTAAGCTCGGTGGCGCCAGGCGACGGGCGCTTCATCCAGAACTCGACAAACTTCGGAAACTCCTCGCCCGAAGCGAGCGCCGTGTCGACGGCCAGGCCGCGAGCCGACAATCCGTAGCGCTGGCCCTTGCCGAGCGCGCGAAAGTAGCTGGCACCGAGGAACACCAATACCTCGTCCTTGTACTTCGGCGAATTGATCGCGTAATGCACGCGAAAGCCCGAGAACCCCAGGCCGCGCAACTCGCGCGGATCGATCGGGTTGGCGCCGTAGTCGAACAGATCCGGGCTGAACCGCACCTCGCGCACCGCATCGCCGACCACCTCGTTGATCTTGACCGGCTCCTTGAAGTTCTGCCCTTCGTGAAAGAATGCGATTTCGAACGGCAGTCCCTCGGGGCGCCAGAGCGAGCGATCCGGCTTGTACCGGATGTCGCGGAAGTGGTCGTAGTCGAGTCGGGCCAGCGCGTCCGGCAGCTTATCGGCGCGCGGCTTGAACGGCGCCGCCGCCCGCTGCGCGGCGAACTTCGAGACGTCTTCGAAGCCGAACGCGAGCGCCATCCGCGGCAGCGCCAGGATCGCCAGCGCCAGGAGCGTCCCCACCGCGCGCAAGGCAAGCGTGCCGCGGCGTTGCCTTCCGATCGGGCTCGAACCGCTGGCAATCATGCGGGCAGGCACATTCGTAAGATGTTCTTTCGGCGCCGGCGAAGCCGTAGCTGCGGCATCGCCCGATGACGGATCGTCAGCGGTCAGTCGCGCCGGTTCAGATCGCGCGCGAGGCGAAAACCGGAAAACTGCCAGCGCGCGGCGGCGGGGAAAAAATTCCGGTAGCTGGCGCGGATGTGCGAACGCGGCGTGGCGCAGGAGCCGCCGCGCAATACGTATTGGTTGCACATGAACTTGCCGTTGTACTCGCCGATCGCCCCCGAGGCCGGGCGATATCCGGGGTAGGGCGCGTAGTCGCTTTGGGTCCATTCCCAGACGTCGCCGAACATCTGGGTCAGCTTGCCGGCGACCTTCGGCGGCTGCGGTATCAGCGCGCCGTCTTCGACAAAACACCCGTCGACGGGAGCATGCACCGCCGCCAACTCCCATTCCGACTCGGTCGGCAGCCTCGCCCCGGCCCAGCGCGCGTAGGCGTCGGCCTCGAACAGGCTGACATGACAGACCGGCGAGGCCGGGTCCACGGCCACGGCGCCGCGCAGCGTGAAACGCCGCCAGCCGCCGGCATCGCGACGCCAGTAGAGCGGCGAGGCGATGCCATTGGCGTTCAGCCAGTCCCAGCCTTCCGACAGCCAGAGCTCCGGCCGACGGTAACCGCCGTCCCCGATGAACGCCAGGTAGTCGCCGTTGCACACCGGCCTGCTCGCCAGCGCAAACGGTGCAAGAAACTCGCGATGGCGCGGCAACTCGTTGTCGAAGGCGAATCCGGCGCCGTCGTGGCCGATCTCGGCGAGGCCGCCGTCGAATTCGATCCAGGCCGGCGCAGCCGGATCGCTGCCGCGGGCGCCGGCGCCGCCGAGCGCGATGTAGGCGGGCTGAAGCGGATTGCAGGAAAGCATATGCAGCACGTCGGTCAGGATCAATTCCTGATGTTGCTGCTCATGCTGCAGGCCGAGCTCGATCAGACTGGCGAGCTTGGCATCGCCCGCATCGCGCCGGGCCAGCAAGCGCTGCATCGCCTCGTCGACATGCGCGCGGTAAGCAGCGACATCGCGTCGCGACGGGCGCGAAATCAGGCCGCGCTGCGGCCGCGGATGCTTGTCTCCGATTGCGTTGTAGTAGGAATTGAAGAGCATCCGGAAAGCCGGGTCGTGCGGACGATAGCCAGGCTCGGCGGGCGCGAGCAGGAATGTCTCGAAAAACCAGCTGGTGTGCGCGAGATGCCATTTGACCGGGCTGGCGTCGGGCATCGATTGAATCGCGCAGTCCTCGTCAGAAAGCACCGCTGCCAGCGCCTCGGTGGCGGCGCGCACCTCGCGGTACCGCATCGGCAGCGAATCCGGCTGCTGGATCGCCGCCGATGGCGGGATCGTGCGCAGATGCGAGCGTTCGGTCATGGCGAAGTCCTTGCCCCGTTGCTTTGTCGGAAGCGCCTTCGGTCAGTCGACGACAACGCGCGGATCCCCCGCGGTGATTGCGCCGATAACGGCGGCGTGCTCGAAGCCTTCGTCCCTGAACAGCGCCAGGACCTGCTCGGCTGCGGCGGGCGCGCACGCGGCGAGCAGCCCGCCGGAAGTCTGCGGATCGGTCAGCACGGCCTGCGCGACGGCGTCGCCGCGCGTGCGCCAGGTCACCTCGGCGCCATAGCCGGCCCAGTTGCGCGCCGATCCGCCGGTGACCATACCTTCGCGAGCCAGCGCCGTCACGCCGGGCAGCAGCGGGACACGATCGAAAGCCAGCTGGGCGCCGACGCCGGAGGCGCGGCAGATCTCCAGCAGGTGGCCGAGCAGCCCGAAGCCGGTAACGTCGGTCAATGCGTGCACGGCGTCCAGCCGGCCGAGCGCAATGCCGGGCGTGTTGAGTTGCGTCGCCTGGGCAACCATCGCGGCATACTGATCGTGGCCGAGCTGCTGCTTTTTAAGCGCCGCCCCGCAAATACCGATGCCCAGCGGCTTGCCCAGGATCAGCACGTCGCCGGGCATGGCGCCGACGTTCCGCTTGACTCTCGACGGGTCGACCGTTCCGATCGCGACCAGCCCGTAGATCGGCTCGACCGAATCGATCGTATGCCCGCCGGCCAGCGGGATGCCGGCCCGCGCGCAGGTCGACTCTCCGCCGGCAAGAATGGCGCGGATGGTCGCCATCGGCAACCGCTCGACGGGCATGGCGACGATCGCCAGCGCAAAAAGCGGCGTCGCTCCCATCGCGTAGACGTCCGAAAGCGCATTGGTGGCGGCAATAGCGCCGAAGTCGAACGGATCATCGACGATCGGCGTGAAAAAATCGGTCGTGGCGACGATCGCCTGCTTGTCGTTCAAGCGATAGACAGCGGCATCGTCCGAAGTTTCGATACCCACCAGAAGTTCTTTTGGCACCAGGCCCGGCGACGATTTGGCGATCAGCTCCCGCAGCACGCCGGGCGCGATCTTGCAGCCGCAACCGCCGCCGTGACTGAGTGCTGTCAGGCGTGGCGGCGGCGCAGCGATAGTGTCCATGCCGATGTATGTCTTTGACAATCCGAGCATCCGTCGCTCGCATCGACATTCTAATCGAACGAGGGGCGGCACCGGCGAGGCACCTGCCCGGATCGCGGCGAATCGCATGGGCCATGCCGCTCGGGTGGTGGTACCGCGGCAGCCGGACGGGCCAAGGATCGAGACAGAATCCGCCACGCGAGGCCGGCATTCGTCGGCTCGATGCTTGGTCTTGTCGGTCCGCCTTCCACGCCCCTTTCGCTGCCGGCGGACATTCCGTTATCCTACGGCGGGCGGATCGAGCAGGGTATAACGGTTACGCCGCCGACGCGAAACGGTGATTTTGGCCCGACAGGAGTCTCTACCAGTGCAGAACCGGGACGTCAGATAGTGCGGAGGGAAGTGCCGATGTCGCGGGGACGCTGGGCCCGCCTCGCCGCGACGATAGTGATGATAGGCGCCGTCGTGACCATGGTCCACGGCAGCGAGGCGCCGAAATTCGGATTCGATTCCTTGGGGTTGCGCAAGGCGAGTCCGGTCGTAGACCCTTTCCTGATCGACTTGCAGGAGCGGACGTTCCGCTTTTTCTGGGACACCGCCAATCCGAAGAACGGCCTGGTGCCGGACCGCTATCCGACCCCGTCCTTCTCCAGTGTCGCCGCGGTCGGCTTTGCGCTGACCGCGTATCCGGTCGGCGTCGAGCGCGGCTATGTGACGCGCAAAGCTGCGCGGCAGCGGGTGCTGGCTACGCTCCGCTTCTTCAACAGCGCCCCGCAAAGCCCGCATGCGCGCGGTGTCGCCGGCTACAAGGGCTTCTTCTATCATTTCCTGGACATGAAGACCGGCGAGCGCTTCGCCGAGAGCGAGCTTTCAACCGTTGACACGGCGATCCTGCTGGCCGGCGCCCTGTTCTGCCAATCCTACTTCGACGGCTCGGAGCCGGAAGAAGTCGAGATCCGCTCGCTGGTCGACAATATCTACCGCCGCGTCGACTGGACCTGGGCGCAGCCGCGGGCACCGGCGATCAGCCTCGGCTGGTCGCCGGAGGACGGCTTTCTCGAGTACGACTGGCGGGGCTACAACGAGGCGATGCTGGTCTACCTGTTGGCGCTCGCGTCGCCCACCCACCCGGTCGGGCCCGAGGCGTGGGCGGCATGGACCAGTACCTACGACCAGACGTGGGGCAAGCATTTCGGACAGGAATACCTGGGCTTCGCGCCGCTGTTCGGCCACCAGTACACCCACGTGTGGCTGGATTTTCGCGACGTCCAGGATGCCTACATGCGCCGACGCGGACTCGACTATTTCCAGAACACCCGGCGGGCGATCTACGCGCAGCAGGCGTACGCGGTGGCCAATCCGCGGCAATGCAAGGATTACGGCGCGATGATCTGGGGACTGACGGCGAGCGACGGGCCGGCGGACATGGAGCTCGAAGTCGCCGGGGTCATGCGGCTGTATCGCAGCTACGCCGCGCGCGGCATCGGCGGCGCGGGGGCCGGCACCCACGACGATTGCACGCTGGCGCCGACCGCGGCGGTGGCGTCGCTCCCCTTCGCGCCGGAACTTGCGATCCCGGCCGTGCTCGAAATGAACAAGCGCTTCGGCAACTACATCTACGCCAAGTACGGCTTTCTCGACGCATTCAACCTGAGCTTCAACTTCGACGGACCGCTGCAGCACGGCCGATGCATCCCCGGCTTCGGCTGGGTCGATGGCGATTACCTGGGCATCGACCAGGGCGCGATCTTCACGATGATAGAGAACTACCGCAGCGACATGATCTGGCGGGTGATGCACACCAACGCTTACGTCCGAAGCGGCCTGCAACGCGCCGGCTTCTCCGGCGGCTGGCTCACTGCGGCGCGATGAATCTTCCGGGCACATCCCCGCGGAGCCGCGGGGTAGTGCTCCTGCTCGCCTTTGCCGCGCTCTCGGTGGCCGCGTGCCGCCCGACGCCCAGCGGCGACACCGTGGTGAAGTTCTGGGCGATGGGACGCGAAGGCGAAGTCGTCGTCGAACTCCTGCCCGAGTTCGAGCGCACGCATCCGGGCATCCGGGTCGACGTCCAGCAGCTGCCCTGGACCGCCGCGCATGAAAAGCTCCTGACTGCGTTTGCGGGCGACGCGACACCGGACATCTGCCAGCTCGGCAACACCTGGATCCCGGAGTTCGTCGCGCTGGGCGCGATCGCGCCGCTCGACGGCGAGGTAGCGGCATCGCGGGTCGTCGATGCCGCCGACTATTTCAGCGGCATCTGGCAAACCAACATCGTCGGCGGCGCGCTCTATGGCGTGCCGTGGTACGTCGACACGCGGCTCTTGTTCTATCGGCGCGACCTGCTGGCGCAAGCCGGATACGCGACGCCACCTGCGTCGTGGCAGGAATGGACGCGCATGATGTCGGCGCTCAAGCAGCGCGCCGGGCCCGGGCGTTACGCGATACTGCTGCCGCTGAACGAATTCGAGCCTCTGCTGGCGCTGGCGCTTCAGCAGGACGACCCGTTGCTGCGCGACGACGGTCGCCGGGGAAACTTCGAAAGCGCCGGATTCCGCCGCGCGCTGAAATTCTATGTCGATGCCTTCCGCGACGGCTACGCGCCGGCGCTGACCGGCGTCGATGTCTCGAACGTGTGGAACGAGTTCGGGCGCGGGTATTTCGCGTTCTACATCTCGGGGCCCTGGAACATCGCGGAGTTCAGGCGTCGCCTGCCGGCCAGCGTTCAGGGCGAGTGGGCGACGGCGCCCTTGCCCGGCCCGGACGGCCCGGGAGCGTCGATCGCCGGCGGTTCCAGCCTGGTGGTGTTCCGTGCGTCTCAGGCAAGGGTGGCGGCGTGGCAGCTGATCGAATATCTTTCCCGGCCCGACGTTCAGCTGCGATTCCACGAGCTGACCGGCGATCTGCCGCCGCGACGCGGGCCGTGGCGCGAGCCGCCGCTCGCCGACGATGTCTATGCACGCGCGTTCCGCGACCAGCTCGAGCGCGTGAAGCCGGCGCCGAAGGTCGCCGAATGGGAGCGCATCGCCAACGAGATGAGGCTGGTCGCCGAGCGCGCGGTGTCGGGCCAGCTGTCGGTCGACCAGGCCGCGAAGGAGCTCGATGCCCGCGCCGATGACATTCTCGAAAAACGACGCTGGATGCTCGCCCGCGGCGGTTTACGTTGAGAGTCGATCGCGCCGCGTGGTGGTTTGTCGCGCCGGCGCTGCTGGTGATCGCCGTTTTCTTTTTCTTTCCCGTCGTGGCGGCGTTCCTGATCAGCCTGACCGATTTCGACATCTATGCGCTCGCCGACCTCGCCAACCTGCGCTTCGTCGGGCTGAGTAACTATTCGAAGCTGCTCCAGACGCCGCTGTTCTGGCAGGCGTTGGGCAACACGCTGTATTTCGTCGTCGCCGGCGTGCCGCTGTCGATCGCGGCCTCCCTGGGGGCTGCGCTGCTGCTCCATTCCAGGCTGGCGCGACTCAAGCCGTTTTTCCGTACCGCGCTTTTCGCGCCGGTGGTGACCACGCTGGTGGCCGTCGCCGTCATCTGGCGCTATCTGCTCAACACGCGATACGGCCTGCTCAACTATGCGCTGGGCGCCGTCGGCATCGATCCGGTCGATTGGCTCGGCGATCCGCATTGGGCGATGCCGGCGATCATCCTGTTCGCCGTGTGGAAGAACTTCGGCTACAACATGATCATCTTCCTCGCCGGACTGCAGAGCATTCCGGAGGAACTCTACGAGGCGGCGCGTATCGACGGCGCGTCGATATGGCGCCAGTTTGCCTCCGTCACGTTGCCGATGCTCTCGCCGGTTGTGTTGCTGGTGACCATATTGACGATAGCCGGCTACTTTCAGCTCTTCGCCGAGCCTTACGTGATGACCCAGGGCGGACCGCTGCAGAGCACGGTCAGCGTGCTCTACTTCATGTACGAGGAAGGATTCAAATGGTGGAACCTCGGTTCCGCCTCGGCGGTCGCTTTTGTGCTGTTTCTGCTGATCTTCGCCGTTACGGCGCTGCAGCTTCGCGGCAAGCGATGGATCGGCGGATAAAGCGCCGCGTGCAGGCGCCGCTGGTGAACGGCCTGTTGCTGGCCGCGGCAGCGGCGACGCTGCTCCCTCTGCTCTGGATGGTCTCGGTGTCGCTGATGTCTCCGGGCGAAGCGAGCAGCTACCCGCCGCCGCTCGTGCCGGGGCGCCCGACGCTGGACAACTATCGCGAGTTGTTCGAGCGCGCCGGCGTCGGCCGCTACCTGCTCAACAGCGTATTTCTGGCCGCCGCGGTGACCGCCGTATCCCTGGTGTTCAACGTGGCGGCAGGGTACGCGTTCGCCAAGCTTCGCTTCGCCGGACGCGACCGAATCTTCAAGCTGCTGCTCGGTGCACTGGTCATCCCGGCGCAGGTCGCGATGGTCCCGCTGTTCCTGCTGCTCAAGCAGCTCGGCCTGGTCAACAGCTACGGCGGTGTCATCGTTCCCGCGATGGCCGGGATATTCGGAATTTTTCTGGTGCGCCAGTACGCGCTGTCGATTCCCGACGAGCTCCTCGAAGCGGCGCGCATCGACGGCGCCAGCGAGTTCCGCATTTTCGGCGCTATCGTCGTGCCGGCCCTGAAGCCGATCATCGTCACGCTGGCGGTATTCACGCTGCTCGGCACGTGGAACGATTTCATGTGGCCGCTGATCGTCCTCACCGACAAGCACCTGTACACGCTGCCGGTCGCGCTGGCGAGTCTTTCACGCGAGCATGTGCAGGACAACGAGCTGATGATGGCCGGATCGGTGCTGACGACCTTGCCGGTGCTGCTGATGTTCCTCGCCCTGCAGCGCTACTACATGCAGGGGCTCCTCGCGGGAAGCGTCAAAGGGTGATGCCGCGTGTGGCCACGAGCCGGGGGCGGCGGGGACGCCCCGCGGTGCACGCCTTCGGCGCGCTGCTGCTCGCCGCAATCCTTGCGTGCCCGGCGGCGTCGCAAACCCAGGACGCTCCGTTGCGAGTGCTCGACGATTTCGTCGACCTTTCGTCGTGGCACGCCGGCGCGTCAGACGGCGTGCGCGCGTCGATCCACGCCGCCCAGGGCATCGACGGCCGCGCTCTGCAGCTCGATTTCGATCTTGCCGGCACCGCCGGCTACGCGCTGGCCGATCGCGCGCTGCCGCTCGATTTGCCCTCCAACTACGAGATCTCCTTTTACGTGAGCGCCGATGCGCCGGTCAACAATTTCCAGTTCAAGCTGACCGACGCCGATGGCGACAACGTGTGGTGGTTCAATCGCCCGAACTTCACATTTTCGCGTGAGTGGCGAGAGATCAGGATCCGCAAGCGCCAGATCGCATTCGCCTGGGGACCGGCGAGCGACCACACGCTCAGACATGCCGCGCGCCTCGAGTTTGTCGTCGCTGCGGGAAGCGGCGGCGGCGCCGGATCGGTCCGCTTCAGCCGGCTTGCGATTCGCGAGCTTCCTCCGGTACCGGCCACCTGGCCCATGCCAGTCGCCCGGGCATCGTCCGATCGCTCCGGCGCCGAACCGGCGCTGGCGGTCGACGGACAACCGGCCACCGCCTGGCGCAGCGACCCGGGAGCAGGCGCCGCGCAGAGCCTGACGCTCGATTTCGGTCAGCGGCGCGAATTCGGCGGGGTCGTGCTGCATTGGCTGGACCATGAATTCGCTTCGCGCTACGACGTTCAGGTTTCCGACGACGGAATGCAATGGCGGACGCTGCGCAGCATCGGCAACGGCAGCGGAGGCAATGATGTGCTGGCGCTGCCCGAAGCCGAAAGCCGTTATCTGCGGCTTTCATTGCTCGACGGGCCCGCGGGCGCCTACGGCCTCGCGGAAGTCGAAATCATGGACCCGGATTTTGGCGAATCGGCCAACGCGTTTGTCGACGCGCTCGCGCGCAACTCGCCGCGCGGCTATTTCCCGCGCGGGTTTTCCGGCGAGCAGGCGTACTGGACGCTGGTCGGCATCGACGGCGGCAAGGACAATGGCCTGTTGTCGACCGACGGGGCTCTGGAGGTCGGGCAGGGCGCATTCTCAATCGAACCCTTCGTCGTCGCCGGCGGCAAGCTGACGACGTGGGCTGACGCCGACCCGCATCCGTACCTGGTGGACGGCTACCTGCCGATGCCCGGTGTGCGATGGCGCCTGCCGCAATGGGAACTCAACGTGTCGTCGTTTGCGTCGGGAACGCGCGGTGGATCGCGACTCGTCGTCGAATACGAGCTTGCCAATCTCACCGGGGATCGATTGCCGCTGGAGCTGGTGCTTGCCGTGCGGCCGCTCCAGGTCAACCCACCGACGCAATTCTTGAATACCGTCGGTGGGGTCAGTGCGATTCGCGACATTGCCTGGGATGGGACGGCGTTGACCGTAGATGAACGCAGGGTGTACGCACTGCAGAAACCCGCCAAGGTCGGCGCCTTTTCCTCCGACCCCGCCGCGGTGCCCAGGCTGCTGGCGCGATCGGCGTGGGTCGACGCCGACCGCGCGCACGACGCCTTCGGCTACGCGTCGGGCGGGCTGGCCTACAGGATCGATCTGCCGCCGCATGGCCGCCGAGGGGTTCAGTTGGTGATACCGCTGTCGGGCGGCATGGTCCGGCCCGACATGCACCGCATGTCGGCGCAAGCCTGGGTGGCACGCCAGCGGCGGATAACCGCGACCGAATGGCGGCAGAAGCTCAACCGGGTCTCGCTGCGAGTTCCGGCGACCGCGCAGCCGCTGGTGGATGCGCTGCGCACGTCGCTCGCGCATATCCTGATGACGCGCGACGGTCCGATACTGCGCCCGGGAACGAGGTCGTATGCGCGCTCGTGGATACGCGACGGCGCGATGATCGCCGAGTCGCTGCTGCGGCTCGGGGATGCCAGCGCCGCGGCCGAGTACCTGCGCTGGTACGCCCCTTATCAATTTGCCAGCGGCAAGGTCCCCTGCTGCGTCGACCGGCGCGGCGCCGACCCGGTCCCGGAAAACGACAGCGGCGGCGAATTCATTTTCCTCGCCGCCGAGACCTACCGCTATACGCACGACCGTGCGTTGCTCGAGGCGATGTGGCCGCATGTCCGGGCCGCAGCACGCTATCTGGACACGCTGCGGCGGTCCGAGCGCGGCGCGGCCAATCTCTCGCCGGAAAAGCGCAGCCTGTATGGGCTGCTGCCGGCGTCGATCAGCCACGAGGGATACTCGGACAAGCCGATGCATTCGTATTGGGACGACTTCTGGGCGCTGAAGGGATACGGCGGCGCGATCGATCTCGCCACGGCGTTGGGCGAACAGGACGAGGCGGAGCGTTTGCTCGCCGAACGCGACAGCTTCCGCCGCGACCTTTTTGATTCGTTGCGCGCCGCGGTCGCCGAGCACGGCATCCGATACCTCCCGGGAGCGGCCGAGCTGGGTGATTTCGATCCGACCTCGACGGCGATCGCTTTCGCACCGCGCGGCGACATCACGGCGCTGCCGCGCGGATCTGATACGCCCCACCTATGAGCGCTACTGGCGCGAATTCGTCGAGCGCCGCGACGGGACGATCCCGTGGGAGGCGTATACACCGTACGAGATGCGCGTCATCGGCACGTTGGTCCGTTTGGGCTGGCGCGACCGCGCGCAGGCCATGCTCGATTACTTTCTCGGCGATCGTCGCCCGAAGGCGTGGAACCAGTGGGCCGAAGTCGTCGGCCGCGATGCGCGTCGTCCGCGCTTCGTCGGCGACATGCCGCATGCCTGGGTAGCGTCTGATTTCATACGCGCGACGCTGGACCTGTTCGCTTACGAACGCGATGACGACCACGCGGTCGTGCTCGCCGCGGGCATCGCGCCAGGCTGGCTTGATGAAGGCGGTGTCTCGGTGCAGAAGCTGCGCACGCCGTACGGGCCCTTGAGCTACACGCTGCGTCGCGATCGCGATCGGCTGGTATTACGCGTGTCGGCCGGGTCGGGCATGCCGCCGGGCGGCTATATATTCGTCTGGCCGGGCGACAAGCCCCCGCGATTGGCCAGCGTCAACGGCGAGCCGGCCAGTTTTTCCGGTGCAGAATTGCGCGTCGGCGCGCTGCCGGCCATCGTGTTGATGACGGACGATGACGATGAACAACAACGGATCCGAAATGAGCGGAAGAATCGAATTTCCCGCTGATTTTTTGTGGGGCGCTGCCACTTCGGCCTACCAGGTCGAAGGCTCGCCTCTCGCCGACGGCGCGGGTCCGAGTATCTGGCAACGCTTCTGCCACACGCCGAACCTGGTCCGCGACGGCGACACAGGCGACGTCGCCTGCGATCACTATCGACGCTATCGCGAAGATGTCGCCCTGATGCGTAGAGCTCGGTCTCAATGCCTACCGTTTCAGCGTGTCGTGGAGTCGCGTGCTTCCCGCGGGGAGGGGCGCGGTCAACCAGGCCGGTCTGGATTTCTACGAACGGCTGGTCGATACCTTGCTCGAGCACCGCATCGAACCGATGATCACGCTGTTTCACTGGGATCTGCCCGCCGCGCTCGACGACCGGGGCGGCTGGCTCAACCCGGATATCGCGATGTGGTTCGCCGATTACGCCACGGTGCTTTTTCGCCGCCTCGACGACCGGGTCAAGCTGTGGGCGACGCTGAACGAGCCCTGGGTCGTCACCGACGGCGGCTATTTGCACGGCGCGCTCGCGCCCGGACACCGCAACCGTTTCGAGGCGCCTATCGCGACCCATCAGCTGTTGCGCGCCCATGGCGCGGCGGTGCAGGCCTATCGAGGCGCGGGCAGGCATAGGATCGGCGTCGTCGTCAATCTCGAGCCGAAATACCCGGCCTCGCAGGACGCGGCCGATGTCGCCGCCACGGCGCGGGCGGACGCGTACATGAACCGGCAGTTCCTGGACCCGATGCTGCTCGGCCGGTATCCGGACGAGCTCGCCGAGATCTTCGGCGAGGCGTGGCCGCGATGGCCGGCGGCGGATCTCGAGCTGATCAAGCAGCCGATCGACTTCGTCGGCATCAACTACTACACGCGCAGCGTGACGCGGTTCGAGCAGGACGCGTGGCCGCTGCGCGCGGTTCCGGTGCGGCAGAAGCGCGCCACCTATACCGAGACCGGCTGGGAGGTCTTCGAGCAAGGCTTTACCGATATTCTCGTCTCGGTCAAGCAGCGCTACGGCAATCCACCGATATATGTCACCGAGAACGGCTCGGCGTTCTTCGATCCTCCGACTGCGGACAACGATCGCATCGACGACCCGTTGCGGGTCGATTACCTGCGCAAGCATGTGGCCGCGATGCACGCGGCGATCGAAGCCGGCGTTGACCTGCGCGGATATTTCGCCTGGTCGCTGCTCGACAATTTCGAGTGGTCGCTCGGATATTCGAAGCGCTTCGGCATCGTGCACGTCGACTTCGAGACCCAGAAGCGCACGCCCAAGAGCAGCGCACGGATGTACTCGAGCATCATCGCCAGCAACGGGGCGGTATTGAACGATTCCTGACGCACAGGCCACCCATGCGGAAACCGCCCGCTCGCGGCGACGAGGCGCCGAGCCCGGACATCCCTGGTGCCGGCAACGTAGTCAACAAGCTGCCAGCCACAGCCGTGGACAGCGAAGTGCCGAGCGCGCGGCCAATCGCCGCGAAGGCGGCGACAGTGCGGGCGCGGCGTTGTTTACAGGCAACATCAAAAGCCACACTGCTAGTAGTTGAAAGCAAAGCCTTTTCATAGCTGTCGCGGAGGCGTAGTATCGGCGCCACCCGCGGGGCGGCTACCACGCCCTCGCGAGAATGCCGACGACGGGCGCGCATTTCGCCGGCGCCTAATCAAGGAAGCGTATTGAGACCGACGGACATCGCAATCCCCGACTACTTTCACAAGGTCGTCGATTGCCAATGGGCTTGCCCCGCTCATACCCCAGTACCTGAATACATCCGGCTGATCTCGGCGGGGCGTTACAGCGACGCCTACATGATCAACTGGGAGTCGAATGTTTTTCCGGGGATCCTCGGCCGGACCTGCGATCGTCCGTGCGAGCCGGCGTGTCGCCGCAGCCGGGTCGAGGAAGGGCAGCCCGACGGAAGCACGATCAAGCCCGAACCGGTCGCGATTTGTCGATTGAAGCGCGTTGCTGCCGATCTCAAGGATGACATTCGCGAACGCCTGCCCAAGCGCGCGCGCAAGAACGGCAAGCGCATCGCGCTGATCGGCGCGGGACCGGCGTCGCTGACCGTCGCCCGCGACTTGGCGCCGCTGGGCTACCAGTGCGTCGTGTACGACGGCGACTCCCGCGCCGGCGGCATGATCCGAAGCCAGATCCCGAAGTTTCGCCTGCCCGAGTCGGTGATCGACGAGGAGGTCGGATACGTGCTCGATCTCGGTATCGAGTTCCGCGGCGGTGCGCGCATCGACAGCCTCAAGCAATTGCTCGGCGAGGGCTACGACGCGGTGTTCGTCGGCAGCGGCGCGCCGCGCGGACGCGACCTCGACTTGCCCGGACGCCGCGAGGCGGCGGCGAACATCCATATCGGCATCGACTGGCTGTCGAGCGTCTCGTTCGGTCACGTCGACAAGATCGGCAAGCGGGTGATCGTCCTGGGTGGAGGCAATACCGCGATGGACTGCTGCCGAAGCTCGCGACGGCTCGGCGGCAGCGACGTCAAGGTCATCGTGCGTTCCGGCTTCGAGGAGATGAAGGCATCGCCGTGGGAAAAGGAAGACGCGATGCACGAGGGCATCCCTATCATCAACTATCACGTGCCCAAGGCGTTCACGCACGAGCGCGGACGGCTGACCGGCATCGTGTTCGAGAAAGTCGAAGCTAAGCGCGATGACGACGGCCGCCGCCAGCTGGTTCCAACCGGCGAGCCCGATGTCCATTTCGCCTGCGACGATGTGCTGATCGCCGTCGGCCAGGAAAATGCCTTTCCGTGGATCGAGCGCGACGCCGGCGTCGACTTCGACAAGTCCGGCTTGCCAGTACTCGACAAGAAGACGCTGCAATCGTCGCTGCCGCAGGTCTTTTTCGGCGGTGACGCGGCCTTCGGCCCGAAGAACATCATCTGGGCGGTGGCGCACGGCCACGACGCCGCGATCTCGATCGACCAGTTTTGCCGAGGCGAGGACGTCGCGATACGGCCGCCGCCGCTGGTCAACCTGCTGTCGCAGAAGATGGGCATCCACGAGTGGAGCTATGACAACGCGATCTCCAACGATCAGCGCTTCAAGGTCCCGCTGAAAGACGTGTCGATCGCGCTGAAGAATATCAAGGTCGAGGTCGAGCTGGGCTTCGACGCGGCGCAGGCGTTCGCCGAGGCGCAGCGCTGTCTGAATTGCGACGTGCAGACGGTGTTCACCTCGAAGGCATGCATCGAGTGCGACGCTTGCGTCGACATCTGCCCGATGGATTGCATCACATTCACCGACGACGGCGACGAGACCGATCTGCGCACGCGACTGAACGCGCCGTCGCGGAACCTGACGCAGGACCTGTATATCGCGAACGGGTTGAAGACCGGGCGCGTCATGGCCAAGGACGAGGACGTGTGCCTGCACTGCGGCCTTTGCGCCGAGCGCTGTCCGACCGGCGCCTGGGATATGCAGAAGTTCGCGTTCGATATTGCGCAAGCCGGCCATCGCTGTCACCAGCCGTATACCAACGCGGTCGGTGCGCGCGCAACGTCCGCGGCGAAGGCGGCGGAATGAAGACTGCGGCCCCGATCCAGGCCGTCAACGACTTCGTCGTCAAGTTCGCCAATGTGAACGGCTCCGGTTCCGCGTCGGCAAACCTGCTGTTCGCCAAGGCGATCCTGCGCATGGGCATACCTGTCGCGCCGCGCAATATCTTTCCATCCAACATCCAGGGCCTGCCGACGTGGTTCGAAGTCCGGGTAAACGCGTCCGGCTGGCGCGGCCGGCGCGGCGGCGTCGACTTGATGGTGGCGATGAATCCGCAGACGTGGGATCAGGACCTGAAGGAGATCGAGCCCGGCGGGTACCTTTTCTACGACTCGACCAAGCCGTTGCCCGAAGCGAAATTCCGCGACGACATCTCGGTCATCGGCGTGCCGCTGACCGAGATCTGCAACCGCGAATATTCCGACGCCCGGCAGCGACAGCTGTTCAAGAACATCATCTATGTCGGCGCGCTGTCTGCGCTGCTGGAAATCGATCCCGAGGAAATCGCTCACCTGATCGGCGACCAGTACAAGGGCAAGGAGGCGCTGCTCAAGCCCAACGTGCACGCGATGACGATCGGGCGGAGCTATGCGGTGAACAATCTCGACTGCCCGCTGGGCATCAAGGTCAGGCGCGCCAACGCGGTCGGCGAGCGCATCTTCATCGAAGGCAACAGCGCCGCGGCACTGGGCGCGGTGTATGGCGGGGCGACGGTGGCCGCGTGGTATCCGATCACGCCCTCGTCGTCGATGGCCGAGGCCTTCGCCCGCCACTGCCGCAAATTCCGCACCGATCCCGCCAGCGGCAAGGCGCGCTACGCGATCGTGCAGGCCGAGGACGAGCTGGCGTCGATCGGCATCGTGATCGGCGCCGGCTGGAACGGCGCGCGGGCGTTCACCTGCACCTCGGGCCCGGGCATTTCACTGATGCAGGAATTCATCGGGCTCGCCTATTTCGCCGAAATACCATCGGTGCTGTTCGATGTTCAGCGCGGCAGCCCGTCGACCGGCATGCCGACGCGTACGCAGCAGGCCGACGTGCTGTCGTGCGCCTATGCCTCGCACGGCGACACCAAGCATGTGCTGCTCTTTCCCGAGGATCCGAAGGAAGCGTTCGACTTCGCTGCGCTTTCGTTCGACCTTGCAGACAGATTGCAGACGCCGATATTCGTGATGCTGGACCTGGACATCGGTATGCAGGACTGGCTGTGTGAGCCGCTGGCGTGGGACGACTCGCGTACGCACGACCGCGGCAAGGTGATGAGCTACGAGATGCTCGAGGCGGGCAAGGATTTCGGGCGATATCTCGATGTCGACGGCGACGGCGTTCCGTATCGCACCTATCCTGGAACGCATCCGAACCGCGGCTCGTACTTCACCCGCGGCACGACCAAGGATCGTTACGCGCGCTACAGCGAGGACGGTGCAACCTACGTCGACAACATGGAGCGGCTGCTGCGCAAGTTCGAGACCGCCAAGGCCATGGTGCCCGAGCCGGTGCGGCGAGACGCCAGTCACCCGACCCGCTTCGGAGTCATCTATTACGGCTCGACCTCGCCCGCGATCGACGAGGCACTGGCTGCACTGGCCGCCGAAGGCATACATCTGGACGCGCTGCGCGTGCGCGCGTTTCCGTTTCATGACAGCATCGCCGACTTCATTGCGGCGCACGAGCAGGTCTTCGTCGTCGAGCAGAATCGCGATGCCCAGCTCAGATCGCTGCTGGTCAACGAGCTGGTCGTCGATCCGGCGCGGTTGATGCCGGTGCTGCACTACGACGGTACGCCGATTACCGCGCGCTTCATCGGCCGCGAAATCGGCGACAAGCTCGCGATGTTCAACGTGACGCCGCTGCGCAAGGTCGCGCCATGAAGCGGCGCGCACCGGCTTACGGCGGTTTCGGCATGACAGAGGACGCATGACCTACCTGGCCAAGCCCAAGCTCCACCATCCCGAGCTGCCGAAGAACAAGCTCGGTTTCACCCATCGCGACTACGAAGGGGCGGTCTCGACCTTGTGCGCCGGTTGCGGGCACGACTCGATCTCGTCGGCGATCATCCAGGCTTTCTACGAGCTCGATGTCGCGCCGCACAAGGTGGCCAAGCTCTCCGGCATCGGCTGCTCCTCGAAGACCCCGACCTATTTTCTCGGCAATTCGCATGGCTTCAACAGCGTGCACGGGCGCATGCCCTCGGTGCTGACCGGGGCCAACCTCGCCAATCGCGACTTGATCTACCTCGGCGTATCCGGCGACGGCGACTCGGCTTCCATCGGGCTCGGCCAGTTCGCGCACTCGATGCGCCGCGGGGTCAACATGGTCTACATCGTCGAAAACAACGGCGTCTACGGTCTGACCAAGGGCCAGTTCTCGGCGACGGCGGACAAGGGCTCAAAAAGCAAGCGAGGAGCGATCAACAACGACGAGCCGATCGACATGGTGATGCTGGCGCTGCAGCTTGGCGCCAGCTTCGTCGCCCGCAGTTTTTCGGGGGACAAGACGCAGCTGACGCCGCTGATCAAGGCGGCGATCCGGCACCAGGGCGCCGCATTCCTCGACGTCATCAGCCCTTGCGTTGCATTCAACAACCACGCCGGGTCGACCAAGAGCTACGATTTCGTGCGCGAGCACAACGAATCGGTCAATCGCCTGGACTTCATGCCGCAACACGCGGAAATCACCGCCGATTATGCGCCGGGTACGCTGCGTGAAGTCCGGCAGCACGACGGCTCGGTCCTGCGCCTGCGCAAGCTTCACGAGGACTACGATCCGGGCGACAGGATCGCGGCGATGGATTATCTGCAGCGACGTCACGCCGACGGAGAAATCGTCACCGGTCTGCTCTACGTCGATCCGGACGCCGGCGACCTGCATGTCGCGCTGAACACGGTCGTGACACCGTTGAACCAGCTCAGCGCCGACGAGCTGATACCGGGCGCCGCCGCACTCGAGAAGTTCAACGCGACGTTGCGTTAGCGAGCGTTCCGACTGTCGTCGGCCGGCGACGGTGCCTCGACCGGCCGAAGGCGCGCTACAATCGCCATATGCGTGTGTTCTGGCGAATGCTTGCGGGTCTCGGCGGATTGCTGCTGCTGGTGATCGTCGCCGTCGGTATCACGCTTCGCAAATTCGACGCCAATGAGCTGATCGGCCCGATTCAGCAGCACGTGCGCGATGCCACCGGGCGCGAGCTGACGATTCGCGGCGGCGCCGAGCTCAAGCTTGCGCTCGAGCCCAAGCTGGTGATCGACGATGTCTCCCTGGGTAATGCTGCGTGGGGCGCATCGCCACAGATGCTGACCGCCAAACGCATCGAGGCGCAAGTGGCGCTGCTGCCGCTGCTCAAGCGCCGCGTCGACGTGGTCCGCTTCACGCTGATCGAGCCGACGATTTCACTCGAGACCGACGGCAAGGGCAACGGCAACTGGCAGATCGGCGCCGGGCAGGGCGGTGGTGGCGGCGGCCCGCGTTCCCCGGGCGGCCTTGCCTTCGGCGATCTGGTGATCAGCAACGGCACGATGACCTATCGCGACGGCGGCACCGGCAAGATAACCAACATCGCGATCGAAACCTTGACGCTGCATTCGCGCGACGCGCAATCGCCGATCAGCGCCCAGTTTCGCGGCAAGGTGGACGACATCGCCATATCGGTCGAAGGCGACCTCGGACCGCTGGATGCGCTGTTGCAGCGCCGCTGGCCGTATCCGGTGACGCTGCAGGGAGAGGTCAACGGCCAAAAAGCGTCGGTGACCACCAAGATGAGCATCGACGGCGCCAGGATCGGCCTCGACGCGATGACGCTCAACAGCGGCGCGAGCACGCTGGTCGGCGAGGCGTCCATCGTGCAGCAGGCGCCGCGAAACAAGCTCAGCTTCCGCTTTTCGACGCCGACCTTCGCGCTCTCCGATCTGCCGCCCGCCGGTGCCGCAGCGAGAGCCGTTGCCGCGGCCGGCGCGGCAACGGCCAAGCATGGCCTCGGCGATGAGCCGCTGCCGATCGCGTTGCTTCGCGCCATCGACGCGGACGGCGAAATCAGCATCGGCCAGCTGACACTGGCCGGCGGCAGCCGTCTCGACCAGGTGCTGGTGCAGATCAAGCTTCAGGACGGACGCCTCGACATGCCGACGCTGCAGGCGTCGGCCTTCGGTGGCACGGCCGCCGCCAATCTTTCGCTCGATGCTGCCCACCAGCCGTCTCCCGCCCTGGCGCTGCATGCGCAAATGAAGGGAATGGACCTGGGCGCGCTGCTCGCGGCCGCAGGCGCCAAGCGCGAGGTACGTGGCGGCAAGACCGACGTTCGAATCGACATCGCCGCCAGCGGCAGCACGCCGCGGCAATGGGAAAGCACGATGACCGGCACGATCATCGCGCAAGTCGGACCCGCGACGCTGGTGAACACCAGGATCGATCTGGATTCGCCGCTCAACAAGCTGGGTGCCGCCGTCAACCCGTTCCACAATATCGATCCGTCGACCGAGCTGCAATGCGCAGTCGTCCGCTTGCCGGTGCGCAATGGGGTCGCCGAAATCGAGCGCAGCATTGCCCTCGAAACCAAGAAATTCGGCGCGAGCGCAAGCGGCAAGCTCGACTTTCGCGCGCAGACGCTGGACCTTGCCATTCGACCGCAGATCCGGCAGGGAGTCCCGCTGGACATTCCGCAGGTCGCAGACCTGGTGCGCTTCCGCGGGCCGTTCGCCTCGCCGACGGTGGCAATCGATTCGGTTGCCACCGCCGCCACCATCGCCCGCATCGGCGCAGCCGCCTATACCGGCGGATTGTCGATGGTCGGTGAATCGCTGTTGTCGCGGGCCGGCGGCAGTCCCTGCGAAATCGCGCTAGGCCGGGGGCCGGCGCAAGTCGCGGGTGGGAATGTGGGGACGGTGGTCGAAGACATCGGTAAGGCCCTGGGCCGGGCCTTCCATCGCTGATACTGCGAAACCAGCTTAAGCCCGCGATTGCGGGTTCAGGCCGGCAAGGTGAGCCCGGGCGTCTCGAGCACTTCAATCGCCGTTCTTGCGACCTGCAACGTATCGTAGTAGGCGTAGCCGGCGACGGCAACCGCGCCAATGACCGGAAGCCAGCGGCTTGCCGCGGTGCCGGCGACGCGTTGCGTGATCGACATGCCGACGCTGTTCAGCACGCTCTTCAGCGCGCCGCCGGACATCTGCCGGAAAACCAAACGCTCGCCAGCGCGCACGACAACGTCGCGCGCGAGCTGGCTGGTCGCGTGCCGGAACAGGCAATACACCATGTGCGCCCGGGTCAGCTCGACTTCCTTGCCGTACAGGCCCGCGATATCGGCGACCATCTGCGACTGAATGCGCCAGATGGCGACCAGGTCGGGCAGCACGGTCATCATGCCGAATACTCCCGGTGGAAGCGCCAGCGCCCCCGACAGGGCGGCGGCGCGCGTTGCGCACTTTCGCGCCAGCGCGCGTGCCGCGGCGCCCGGGTGCTTGCTCGCGGACTCGCGAGTTGCCGGAACGCTGGCGACAATATTCTCGATGGCATCGGCCACCGTGCCAGCCAGTGGCGCCAACGACGACATACCGGACATCGACCACCTCCGTGACGCGCCCGCGGCGACGTTTGCCACGGCCGCTGCGGAAGACAACGCGAGTATAAAGGTTACAATCGGCGCAGGAACAGCAGCCGAGCGCCCTCATGTCGCCGATACTGCCGTACGCGATCCTTCCGCCCGTCTACGTCGAATATGACGCCAGCGCACCCGATGTCGCGGATCGAGTGATCGAGCTGGTCGGGGCCGCGGCGCCCTGGGCGCGCATCGACCATATCGGCAGCACGGCGATTCCAGGTTGCGCCGGCAAAGGCATCATCGACCTCGTCGCGCTCTACCCCGACGGCAAGCTGGACGCGATGCGCGACACGATCGATGCACTGGGATTCCAGCCCCAGCGTACCGGCCACGCGTTCCCCGCGGAGCGGCCGATGCGGGTTGGCGCGATCGAGCATCGAGGGCAGGTCTATCGCTTGCACATGCATGTGGTCGCGGCAAATTCGGACGAAGCCCAGTCGCTTTATCGCTTCCGTGACGTGCTTCGGACCGATTCCGCGTTGCGCGATGCCTACCAGGCGAAAAAGCGCGCGATCCTCCAATCGGGAGTCAACAGCTCCAACGACTATACGCAGGCCAAGGGCGACTTCATCAGCGCGGTGTTAAGCCGCAGCCTGCACTGACGACCGAATCGATGCGCATCGGCGTGCCGCGCGAGCGCAAGGACGGCGAACGTCGCGTCGCCATTACGCCCGACGTCGCGCGGACGTTGGTCGCCGCCGGCCACGAGCTCGTGGTCGAGCGTGGAGCCGGCGAGCGCGTCGGATTCAGCGACGCGGCCTATGCAACGGCAGGCGCGACCGTCGGCGCAGACGCGGTCGAGGTTTTTGCTTGCCCGTTGGTCGTCAAGGTCAAGGAGCTGCAGGACGTCGAATTGGCCCTTCTGAGGCCGGCGACGACGGTATTCGGCTTCGCGCAGCTCGCGCGCGACCGCGCGCTGCTGGATGCCGTGCTGGCGTCGCGCATCGGTGTCATCGCCTACGAGACCGTAGGCGACGGCCAGGGCGGATTGCCGCTGCTCGCACCGATGTCGCGCATCGCCGGACGGCTCGCGCCATTGATCGCCGCGTCACTGCTGATGAACGACCGCGGCGGAGCGGGTGTGCTGCTGCCCGGAGTCGACGCTGTCGCCGCCGCGCGCATCGTCATCGTTGGCGCCGGCAACGTCGGCTGCGAAGCGGCTAATATCGCGCTCGCCCTGGGCGCGACGGTGACGGTTTTCGCGCGCAGGCAGGCCAGCATCGACGCGCTGCGCACGCGCTGCGAGCCGATCGGCGGCGAGCGATTGCGGACCTCGCTGAGCGACGCCGGTTCGCTGGCCGCGGCGATCGCCGATGCCGACGTGTTGATCGGCGCAGTGCTCGAGCCCGGCCGGCTGTCGCCCAAGCTGATTTCGCGCGCGATGCTGCGGGCGATGCGCGGCGGCTCGGTCTTCATCGATGTGGGCATCGATCAAGGCGGTATCGCCGAGTCCTCGCGCATGACCTCGATTTCGGAGCCGACTTTCGTCGCCGAAGGTGTCGTTCACTATGGCGTGGCGAACATGCCGGCGCTGGTCGCGCGCACCGCGACCTTGGCGCTGGCGCGAGCCGCGCTGCCCTTCGTTTGCCTGCTTGCCGAGCGCGGCGTGTCGGAAGCTCTTCGCAGCGACGCGGGATTGCGCGCCGGCTTGCAGGTCTGGGAAGGCACGGTCGTGCATCCGGCGCTCGCCAAGGACGTCGGCGTTCCGGCGGCGCCGTGGCAATAACTGTTGCTTGCGCCAGCGAAGTCCAGTACAAGACAGCGCTGCAAAGCAATCGGGAACAGCATGCATGTATTCGGATTCGCCGGGTGGTCCGGCAGCGGCAAGACCACGCTGATCGAACGGCTGATCCCGCGCTTTCGCTCGCTCGGGCTCACCGTTTCGCTGATCAAGCACGCGCATCACGAATTCGACGTCGACCAGCCCGGCAAGGATTCGTATCGCCACCGCGCCGCCGGGTGTCAGGAGGTGCTGGTGTCGTCGGCAGCGCGCTGGGCGCAGATGCACGAATTGCGTGGCGCGCCCGAGCTCTCGCTCGCGCAGGCGCTGGAGCGGCTGTCCCCCTGCGATCTGGTGCTGGTCGAAGGTTTCAAGACGGCGGCCATTCCCAAGCTCGAGGTCTACCGCGAGAGCGTGGGCAAGCCGCTGCTCCATCCGGGCGATCCGCATATCATCGCGATCGCCACCGACGGGCCGTTCAGCTGCTCGTTGCCGCGTTTCGACATCTCCGACGTAACGGCGATCGCCGACTTCATCGCTGGCCGTCGGGCGACGGGCCCGGCGGCCCGGAACTAGTCGCTGCCGGCCGCCGTCGAACGGGCAACGGCCCGGGTCCGCGGCGCGATTGGCGGCCCTGCAACACTGCCCGGCGCCGCCGCGCCGACGGCGATGGCGGAAATTGACACCGGGCCGGCCTGCGGGTAAGTTGAAGCTGTGGATTTTCCGGTGGATCAAGCCTGTAAAACGGCGGGACAGCGGATAAAAGAACATGACGAAACAGCTACTTAACCTCGCAGTCACGGTGATCCTGGGCGCGGGCGTGGCTTTGCCGCTGCATGCCCAGGACGGCTTCTATGGCGGTGTTTCGCTCCGCCAGGGCGGAGCCGACGCGAACGGCCTGAACCTGGGCGGACCGGCGCTTGCCTGGAACCGCTTCGTCGCGCCAGCGGGTGAGGACGCCGCGCAGCAAGCCCTCTTCTTCGGCGGGTATCGGTTCAAAAGCGATATCGCCGTCGAAGCCGCGTTCAACAGTCGCGATCAGTACGCGTTGAAGCCCGGCTCCGACCGGCCGTCCGGCGTCGGCCTGGGCCTGGTCGACACCGCGTCCAGGGCCTGGAACGCCGATGTCTATACCAGCTGGGAATTTCTGCGCAGTTTTTCGCTGTACGGCCGGCTCGGGTACGCGCAGAGCGATTCGCGTCCGCTGTTCAGCGGCGCCTCGCTGGTACCGGGCGATCCCAGGCGAATCCGCGACGGCGTCAACTATGGCGTTGGCCTTCGCTACGTGCTGAGCCAGTCGCTGGGGCTGCGCGTCGAGTATTCGCGCTTCGGCCGTTTCGCCGGCGAGTCGAGCAGCGTCGGCGTGCTTCCGGAATCGGATCAAGTCACCATCGGCGTTCAGTACCGCTTCTGATCCTGATTGCTCTCGACGCACGGCGCCGCCCGCGCCGGCGTTTGTCGTTCGCCGCGCCGCCGATGCGCTAACATTCCTCCATGGTTGAACTCGTCTATCTCGCCCGCCTGCGCGATCGCTTGGGGTTATCCGGCGAACGCGTCGCGCTGCCCGCGGATGTCGCCGACGTCGGGGCGCTGCTCGCGTGGCTGCGCAGCAGGGGCGGCGCGTGGTCATCGGAACTCGCGCCCGGCCGCGCAGTCCGCGTCGCGGTCAATCACGACGTCGCGAAGGCCGACACGCCGGTGCGGACCGGCGATGAAGTGGCGCTATTCCCGCCAGTGACCGGAGGCTGATGCGATGGGCGTTCGCGTGCAGACCGAGGACTTCGACGTCGCGCGCGAAATCGCGCTGCTGCGCGGCAGCGATGCACGTGTGGGAGCAGTCGCCACCTTCATCGGCATCGTCCGCGACGAAAACCAGGCGACCACCGTACGCACGCTGACACTCGAGCACTATCCGGGCATGACCGAAAAGGCGCTGGTCGATATCGTCGACCAGGCGCGGCGGCGCTGGTCGATCTATGACGCCGTCGTCATCCACCGGGTCGGCGAGCTTGCGCCGACCGATCAGATCGTCCTGGTGGCGGTTTCAAGTGCGCATCGCGGCGATGCCTTCGCAGCCTGCGAATTCATCATCGATTATCTGAAGACGCAAGCTCCGTTCTGGAAAAAGGAACTGACGCCCGACGGGGAGCGCTGGGTCGAAGCGCGCGCCAGCGACGACGAGGCGGCGGCGCGCTGGTAAGTCGAGGCACGCGTCGCTCCCGCAACGCCGCCGCGCAAGGCGGCTTGACCCTGACTCGGGTTCGGCTCTAGAGTGCGAGTCGCTGCGCACACGGCGGCGCCTGTCGCCGTTCGAGAAGCCGTTCGCCACGCAGCGTCAAAACCTCCCGCCATGCAGGACATCGCCTTGCTTGCCATCGACTGGGGCACGAGCTCTGCCCGCGCCTACGGGATCGATCGCGACGGCCGCGTCCGTCACACGCGCAGCGCCTCACTGGGCGTGCAGCGCGTGGTCAACGGCGAATTCAGCCAGGCGCTCGAGACGCTGTGCGGCGGTCGCGTTCCCGACGGTGTGCCCATCGTCGCCTGCGGCATGATCGGAAGCCGGCAGGGCTGGATCGAGGCGCCGTATTGCGAGTGCCCGGCCGATCTCCGCGCGGTCGCGGCGGGCCTGACAGCGGTTCCGGACACGGCGCTTGCGATCGTCCCCGGGCTGATCTGCCGCGATGACGATGGCATTGCCGACGTGATGCGAGGCGAGGAAACGCAGATCCTCGGCGCGTCCGCGGAAGACGCCCGGACGAGGCAGGTCATCCTTCTTCCCGGCACGCACAGCAAATGGGCGATCATCGGCCCCGAGGGCATCGAGGTATTTTCCACGTTCATGACCGGCGAGCTCTATGCGGTGCTGGTCGAGCACAGCATTCTCGGGCGGCTTGCGTCGGCCGGAAGCGACGACGACGCGCTGGCGCGCGGGGTGCGGCACAGCCTCCGCGCTGACGCGGCGCTGTCGCACGATCTGTTCAGCGCGCGCACGCTGGCGCTGACGGGTCAGCTTGCGCCTTCGAGCGTCGGCGATTACCTTTCCGGCGTGCTGCTCGGCGCCGAGATCGCGGCGGCGCGCCGCTGGCTCGAGCGCATGCGCGTAACCGCGACCCGGTTGACCGTGGTCGGTGCGCAGGCGCTGGTGCAGAGATATCGATCTGCTTTGGCGATCGCGGGGATCGATGCCGACATCGGCGCCGAGGACGCCGCCGCGCGCGGCTTGTGGCGCATCGCCCAGCATGCGCGACTGATCTAGGGCCTAGATGACGACCAAAATTCTTCGCGACTATCTTTCCCCGTTGCCTCTGGTCGCGGTGCTGCGCGGCATCACGCCTTCCGAGATCGACGCCGTCGGCGTCGGCGCTCACCGGACATGGCTTTCGCATCCTCGAAGTGCCGCTCAATTCGCCCGATCCGTTCGACAGCATCGCGCGCCTCGCGCGGTCTTTACGGCGAGCGCTGCCTGACCGGTGCCGGCACCGTCGTCAAGGTGGCCGATGTCGCCCGGGTAGCCGACGCCGGCGGGCGCCTGATCGTCATGCCGCATGGCGACGTTGCGATCGTGCGCGAAGCGAAGCGGCGCGGTCTGGTTTGCCTGCCCGGCGTCGCGACGCCGACCGAGGCCTTCGCGGCGCTCGACGCCGGCGCCGATGGGCTCAAGATGTTTCCGGCTGAACAGCTGTCGCCGGCGGTGCTCAAGGCCTGGCGTGCGGTGCTGCCGCGCGACACGCTGGTGTTCCCCGTCGGCGGCATCCGTCCCGACAACATGGCGCCGTTCTGGGCCGCCGGCGCGGACGGATTCGGCACCGGATCGAATCTGTACAAGCCCGGCGCGCCCGCCGACGAGGTACGAGCCTCGGCCGCCGCGTACGCCGCAGGCTTCCATGCGCTCAAGCGCTAACGCGATGAAGAGCGCGCGCTTCGACCTCGTTGCGCTGGGAGAGCCGCTGCTCGAATTCAACCAGACGCGCGACGGCAGCGACCAGTACTTGCAGGGCTTCGGCGGCGACACGTCGAACTGTGTCATCGCCGCCGCGCGGCTCGGCGCGCGCGACCGCCTACGTCACGCGGCTGGGCGATGACGCATTCGGGCGCAAGTTCCTTGCGCTTGTGGCAGCAGGAGGGAGTCGATGCCAGCGGGGTCGCGATCGATGCCGACGCCAGCACCGGCATCTACTTCGTCACGCACGGCGCCGGCGGACACGAGTTCAGCTATCTTCGCGCAGGCTCGGCCGCGAGCCGAATGCGGCCATCGGATTTGCCGCTGCCGGTTATTCGGCTCGACCAAAGTGCTGCATGTATCGGGCATCAGCCAGGCGATCAGCGCCGAGCGCCTGCGATACCGTGTTCGCCGCAATCGACGCGGCGCGCGAAGCCGGTGCACGGATCTCGTTCGATTCGCAACGTGCGGCCGAAGCTTTGGCCTCTGCCGCGCGCACGGGCGGTGATCGCAGCGACGATGGCGCTGTGCGACTGGTTCCTGCCCAGTCTGGACGAGGCCATCCAGCTTTGCGGCAACGAGCGGCCGGAAGCGATTCTCGACTGGTGCCATGCGCCAGGGCGCGCCGATCGTCGCACTGAAGATGGGCCGCCGACGGCGTCTGGCTGTTCGACCGGCGATTCGCGCGAGCACGTCGCCGGACATGCGCGTCGACGCCGATCGACGCGACTGGGGCCGGCGACTGTTTCGATGGCGCATTCGCGGCGCGGCTCATCGCAGGCGATACACCGTTGGCGGCGGCTCGTTACGCCAACGCCGCGGCGGCGCTGGCCACGACCGGCTACGGCGCCGTCGCGCCGCTGCCGCGGCACGGCGAGGTGACGGCGCTGCTGGCGAGCGCGTGCCGATGATGGCCGAGACCTTTCGCAGCGGACTGTTCGCGGACAGGGTGGCGCTTGTTTCGGGCGGCACCAGCGGCATCGGCGCCGCGGTCGCCGCGCTGTTGGCACGGCTCGGCGCGCGCGTTACCGTTACCGGCGCATCCGAACTCGAGGCCGATGCCGCCAGGCGCGCAGTCGGCTATTGCGCCGAGCGCGCCATCGGCCTGGACGTGCGCGATGGCGCAGCGATCGCGACGTGCATGCGCGATTTCGCCCGGCTCGACATGCTGATCAACTGCGCCGGAATCATCCGCCGCGAGGCTGAGCACGACCCCGCAGTCTTCGCCGATGTGGTCGACGTCAATCTCACCGGCACGATGCGAGTTGCGGCCGCGGCGCGACCGCTGCTGGCGAAAAGCGCGGGATGCATCGTCAATACCGCGTCGATGTATTCGTTTTTCGGCGGCCCGCACGCGCCGGCTTACGCGGCCAGCAAGGGAGGCGTCGCGCAGCTGACCAAATCGCTGGCGGCGGCCTATGCGCCGGAAGGCATTCGCGTCAACGCGGTCGCGCCGGGATGGATCCGTACCGCGATGACGCAGCCGGTCCGCGACGATCCGCGGAAGCATGACGCGGTCGCCGCGCGCACGCCGCTCGGACGCTGGGGCGAGCCCGAAGAAGTCGCCGCGGCAGCGGCTTTCCTCTGCTCGCCTGCCGCGGCCTTTGTCACCGGCGTCATTCTGCCGGTCGATGGCGGGTATCTGGTGGCGTGAGTATCATAAGCGGCATAAGCACCCGTCCATCGGACGACCTCCGGTGATGCGACTCGCCAGCGCTTCAAGATACGGGGCAGCGACGGAAGAGGAAAAAGGGGGATAGCCATGCAGCTCGGCACCGCGATTCGACATCTGAAAAAGGGCGAATGGGACAAGGCGCATGCGATTGCGCAGCAGGACGAAACCAAGCTGGGTTGCTGGGCGCACGGCATCGTCCACATCGTCGAGGGTGACCTCGGCAACGCACGATACTGGTACCGCCGCGCCGGGCGGCCCTTTCCCAAGGACCTCGATGTCGATGCCGAGGTCGCTGCGCTGGCTGCAGCGCTGAAAAAGGCGCAGTGAGCGCCGGCGGCGATCCTGCCGGCGACGGGCATCGTCCCCGAGCTGGCGATCGCGGCGATGCCCGACGACGAGCGCGTCTGGGTGCCTCAGGCTCCCGACGTCTGGTTCCGTCCGCTGCTGCTCAACACCGTCAGTGGAGGCTGGTGCAATCTGCTGCGCGTGCGCCGATCGGGCATTCTGTCGCGGCATCGCCATCCGATGCTGGTCGTCGGCTTCGTGATCAAGGGTCGCTGGCGCTATCTCGAGCACGACTGGGTGGCCGAGGAAGGCAGCTTCGTCTACGAGCCGCCGGGCGAGACTCATACGCTGGTCGTGCCCGAGGATTGCCCCGAAATGATCACGTTTTTCAACATCGCCGGCGCGATGATCTATCTGGACGAGGCAGGCCGCCAGATCGGTTACGAGGACGTGTTCAGCAAGATCGAGATGTGCCGCGCGCATTACGCGGCGGCGGGCCTCGGCGCCGGATTCGTCGACCAGTTCGTCCGCTGAGCGCCACGGTCGGCGATGCTCGATCTCACGATCCCCGGTTTCGGGCGGCTCGAGCTCACTGATATCGTCTGCGACTACAACGGCACGCTGGCCGCCGACGGCTTGCTGCTCGAAGGCGTGAATGAGCGGATCCGGCGCCTGAGCTCGCACCTGCGCGTTCACGTGGTGACGGCGGACACTTTCGGCAGCGCAGCCGCGCAGCTGCGGAGCTTGCCGTGCGCGTTGGTCGTCCTTGATGCAGGAAAACAGGCCGAGGCCAAACGTGATTTCGTACAAGCGCTCGGTGCCGGGCATGTGGTCGCGATCGGCAACGGCCGCAACGATCGAATGATGCTCGCCGCGGCGGCTTTGGGCATCGCGGTCTGCGGCACCGAGGGTGCTGCCGCCGAGGCGCTACAGGCCGGCCGACGTCGTCGTTGGCGATATCGTCGACGCACTCGACCTGCTGCTGCATCCGAAGCGTCTGCTGGCCACGTTGCGGGCTTAAGCAGAACTTGCGGCGGCCGCTGGCCTGTGCAATATACTGCCTGACAGGAGATGGCATTCCTCCCGGCGGTTTGACCAACCGCTGCGCCAACCGCCGCAAGGCTGATGATGCCTACACGTAGCTTCCGTCTTGCGGTGGCGCGGTAGGCGAGTCGTTCGCAAGTTCCCGCGCTGCCCTTTTGCTGTCCAGACGCCGTATCTCGCTGCGGAAAGGGATTTGCATGCCTTGGGGTGGAATTCTTGCGGTAGGCGGGGGCGCTGCGGTCGGCGCATGGCTGCGTTGGTGGCTCGGCATCCTGCTCAATCCGCTGTTTCCAACGCTGCCGCTGGGCACCCTTGCCGCCAATCTCGCCGGCGGACTGCTGATGGGCTTCGCGATGGAGCTGCTGACGCGGCACGCCGTTGTCCTGCCCGAAGCGCGCCTGCTGATAACCACCGGATTCCTGGGCGGGCTGACGACGTTTTCGACGTTCTCGGCCGAGATCGTGACCCTGCTGCTGCGCAAGGAGTACCTGTGGGGGTCGATAGCCATCGCTACGCACGTCGTCGGTTCGCTGGCGATGACGATCCTCGGCATGCTGCTGGTGCGCGCGGTTTACGCATGGGCGGCGCCGGCGTGAGACCGATGACGATGCCGTTTCGACCAGGGGTCAGCGGTCGCGTGCGGGAGCGGCGAGCTCAAGGAGGAGTCGCATGAATGGCACGATATTGCGGTTCTACGTGCATGAAAACCGGATTCACCACCACGTCGCGCTGTTCGAGTGGCTGCTCGAGCAGGCTAAGAAGATGGGCATTCATGGCGGCTCGGCATTTCGCGCCATCGCCGGATATGGCCGTCACGGCATCCTGCACGAGGAGCATTTTTTCGAGCTCGCGGCTGATATGACGATTGAGGTCGAATTCGTCGTGACCGATGCCGAGGCGGAAGGCCTGCTGGCGATGCTGGCGAAGGAGCGCGTCAGCATTTTCTACGCCCGGGTCCCGGCCAGCTTCGGCACGATCGAAGGCGATCGCTGACCGGGACGAGGGCGATGACCGACATCTACGCGCTGGCGGCGCTTTGGCTGGGGCTCGCTCTGGCCGCGACGATGCTGTCGATCTGGCTTCGCATCGCGACCGCCATGTCCGAAATCGTCGTCGGCACGGTCGCGCAGCTGGCGATCGGCGCCGCCGTCGGCGGCGCGGTGCTGGGCACCGATCAGTCGTGGATCAAGTTCCTGGCCAGCACCGGCGCCATCCTGCTGACCTTTCTTGCCGGCGCCGAGCTCGATCCGGCCGTTCTGCGCACGCAGTGGAAGGAAACGCTGACGATTGGCCTGGTTGCGTTCCTCGCGCCGTTCCTTGGCTGCGCCGCCGCGGCGTACTATTTGCTGCATTGGAGCGTCGACGCGAGTTGGCTCTGCGGTATTGCGCTGTCGACCACGTCGGTGGCGGTCGTCTATGCGGTCATGCTCGAATTCGGCCTGAACCGGACGACCTACGGCAAGACGGTGCTCGCGGCCTGCTTCATCAACGACCTGGCAACGGTGCTCGCACTCGGGCTGATGTTCTCACCCTTCACTTATCGCACGCTGATTTTCGTCGGCGCCAGCGTCGCCGCGTTCGTCGTGCTTCCCTGGGTGACGCCGCGCTTTTTCCGTCGCTACGGCGGCAGGCCTTCCGAGCTCGAAGCCAAATTTCTGCTGCTTTGCCTGTTTGGCACTGGGCGCACTCGCGGCGTGGGCCGACAGCGAAGCGGTGCTGCCGGCGTATGTGATGGGCATGGTGCTCGCCGGGACCGTCGGCAAGGACCATGCGCTGGTGCGCCGCTTGCGCACGCTGACGTTCGGTCTGCTGACGCCGTTCTATTTCATCCGCGCCGGGTCGTTCGTGTCGGTGCCGGCGCTGATCGCTGCGCCGCTGGCGTTCCTGCTGTTGCTGGCAGCGAAGATGCTGACCAAATTCATCGGCGTCTATCCGCTGACGCGCCTGTTCGGGTCGTCGCGTCCGGACGGCCTGTATACGACGATGCTGATGTCGACCGGACTCACGTTCGGCAGCATTTCCGCCTTGTTCGGCCTGACGCACGGCATCGTCAGCGATGCGCAATACTCGTTTCTGATCGCCGCTGTCATCGGCAGCGCGGTGGTGCCGACGTTGATCGCCAATGCGTTCTTCCTGCCGCGGCATCTGATCGGCTCGCCGGACCGTGCAGAGTCGCCGACCGGCGCGAGCGCATCCGCGATCACGCCGTCACCAAGGTCGCAAGACAGGCGGACCGATGAAGCATATCCTGATCGCGTACGACGGCTCGGCGCCGGCCGACCGGGCATTCGAATTCGCGCTCGAGCTGGCGCGCAAGTTCGGCGCCAAGCTCTCGGTGCTTTCAGTCGTACGCCCGCCCGAGCCGCCGGACGAAGTCGAGACCGAAGCTGTTGTCGAAAGCGCAAAGGAGCATTACGAGCAAGCATTCGAGCGTCTGCGCAGCCGTTTCTCCCAATCGGGCGTAGACGTAGACTTTGCCGTCATGGTCGGACATCCGGCCGAGCAGATCGTCCACTACGCCGAGAGCCATGGCATCGATCACATCGTGATGGGCCACCGCGGCAAGACGTTTTTCCGCCGCTGGCTGCTCGGCTCGGTATCGAAGCAGGTCATTCATTACGCGCATTGCACAACGACGATCGTGCGGTAAACTCTCGCGCGTCGACGATACGAGGACAGGTCATGCCCAACGCGATTCGCTTTCACCGCAATGGCGGTCCCGAAGTGCTGCAATGGGAAAGCGTCGAAGTCGGCGAGCCCGGTGCGGGCGAAGCCCGGGTCCGCCATACGGCGATCGGGGTGAACTACATCGACACCTACCATCGCAGCGGACTGTACAAGCTGGCGCTGCCGTCCGGACTCGGTACCGAAGGCGCCGGCATCGTCGAGGCGGTGGGGCCCGGCGTCACGGACGTGCGGCCCGGAGACCGCGTCGCCTACAGCGGCGGACCGCTGGGCGCCTATGCCGAAGTGCGCGTCATGCCGGCCGACCGGCTGGTCAAGCTGCCTGAAGGCGTGTCCGAAAAGATCGCTGCGACGCTGATGCTCAAGGGGCTGACCGTGCAATACCTGTTCCGCCAGACGTTCCCGCTCAAGGGCGGCGAGACGATCCTGTTCCACGCCGCGGCGGGCGGCGTCGGCTTGATCGCCTGCCAATGGGCGCGCGCGCTGGGCGTCACGATGATCGGCACCGTCGGGTCGGACGAAAAGGCGGCGCTGGCGAAGGCGAACGGATGCACCCACACGATCGTCTATACGCGCGAGAACTTCGTCGAGCGCGTCAAGCAGTTGACCGGAGGCAAGGGCGTGCCGGTGGTCTACGACGGCGTCGGCAAGGACACGTTCCCGGCGTCGCTCGACTGCCTGTCGCCGCGCGGAATGTTCGTGAGCTTCGGCAACGCGTCCGGCCCGATCGCCGCGTTCGACATCCTGCTCCTGTCGCAGAAAGGCTCGCTGTACGCGACGCGGCCGACGCTGGCGACGTATACCGCGAGCCGCGCCGCGATGCTGAAAATGAGCGAGGAGATGTTCTCGCTGGTCCTGGCCGGCAAACTGCAAAACGACGCGCGCCAGACCTACGCGCTCAAGGATGCGGCGCAGGCGCATCGCGATCTCGAGTCGCGCAAGACCACCGGCGCGACCATATTGTTGCCGTAACGCCAGGCGGCAGGGATCGCGTCAGGCACTGCGCGCGTCGTTGAGCAATCGACGTGCGACTGGAGCGAGCTCCGATGCGGTGATGCCCAGCGGTCCGACGCCTTGCGCGACCAGCGCGTCGGCCGCGGCGCCGTGGACGCAAACGGCGAGCGGCAACGCATCGCCGGGTGCGATGCCCTGCGCGAGCAGGGCCCCGAGCATGCCGGCAAGGACGTCGCCGGTGCCGCCGGAAGCGAGTCCGGGGTTGCCGCTGCCGTTGATCGCCCACCTTCCACCGGGATAAGCCAGCACGCTACCGGCACCCTTGAGCACGACGGCGGCGTTGAGCCGGCGCGCCATCGCCAGCGCCGCTTCGACCCGGTCGGATTGAATTTCCGACGTCTTGACGCCTTCGAGCCGCGCCGCTTCGGTCGGATGCGGCGTGATGAGCGTCGGCGCGCTGCGCGCGGCCACCGCCGTAGCGAGCGCCGCATCGGCCGCGATCAAGGTCAGCGCGTCAGCGTCGATCACCAGAGGGATCGCCAGCCGCAGCGCGCCGTCCAGCAGCTCCCGGGCGCGGTCGCCGGTGCCCAGCCCGGGCCCGATGACCAGTGCGTCCAGGGTTTTTGCGAGCACCTCGCCGGCGCCGCGCAGCATCAGTTCCGGCTGTCGCCAATCGACCGCGGGACGCTCGACCGCGGCGAGGCCGACCAGCACCTTGCCGGCGCCCAAGTGGAGGGCGGCCCGTGCCGCCAGCAGCGATGCTCCTACCATGCCGTCACTGCCGCCGACGACGCCAAGCGTGCCGTACGTCCCCTTGTGCACGTTGCGACGCGCGCGCGAAAGCGCATCCGGCAATGCCGTTCGCATGACCGTCCAGTCGAGCAGGCTGCCGACGTTCGGCGGAATATGCTGCGCGGCAATGTCGAGACGATGTACGCTGATCGTGCCGCAGTGGTCGGGTCCATCCAGCGTGACCATGCCCGGCTTCAATGCGATGAACGTCGCCGTGGCGCGCGCATGCGCTGTCGGTGTTTGGGCGACGCCTGTATCGGCATCGAGTCCGCTTGGCACGTCGAGGGCCAGGATCGGAATGCCACTGTCATTGGCCTGGACGATCCAGCGCGCATGGACGTCGCCGATGGCGCGAGCGATGCCGATGCCGAACAGGCCGTCGACGATGAGGCCGAAATCGCGGTCATCGGTCCAATCGTTGACGATGACACCGCCGCGCTCGCGCCACGCGACGCGTGCGGCCTGCCGCCTCGCGCCGGCATGCGCGCGGCGCTGCCGTCGCGCGCGCAGACGACGACGTCGAAGAACCACGACGCAAGATGCCGGGCGACGACGAAGCCATCGCCGCCGTTGTTGCCCGGCCCGGTCAGCACGAGCACGCGCGCTCGACGCCCCGCCAGCATGTCGCGGGCGACCGTAGCGGCGGCCAGTCCAGCGCGCTCCATCAGCGGCTGGTCGGCGACGCTGGCCTCGATGGCGCGAATATCCGCGACGCGACAGATGGGCTCGGATCGCATCGGCTGATTATAAGCATCGGCGAGGCTTCCGGCTGATGGCGAAATCGTCCGGAACATGTTCCGGCTCACGATTAGACAGCGGCTGTACCAGTCGATACACTAGCGGCCAGGCCGCCTGTCCTGGCCAGCCCGCGTCAATCGCACACGCCGGCGCGATGCTGTTCGGGGGACGCGGCGATGCCACGGTTCATCCACGGGAGGTAGTCATGTCGCAGTTCGTCATCAGGAGCTTGTTCGCGCTGCTCGCGCTCGGTATTGCCGCGACGGCATCGGCGCAGGAGCTGACCGGCACGCTGAAAAAGATCAAGGACTCGGGAACGATCACGATCGGGCATCGCGACTCGTCGATCCCGTTCTCATACTATGACGAGAACCAGAAAGTGGTCGGCTACGCGATGGACATCTGCATGAAAGTCGTCGATGCGGTCAAGGCGACGCTCAAGATGCCGAACCTGAAGGTGGCGTTGAATCCGGTCACCTCGGCGACGCGGATTCCGTTGATCGCCAATGGCACGATCGACCTGGAATGCGGCTCGACGACCAACAATCTCGAGCGCGAGAAGCAGGTCGGCTTCACCAACACCTACTTCGTGACCGCCAATCGCTACGTCGTGAAGAAGGCGTCGAACGTCAAGACGCTTGCCGACTTGAAAGGCAAGACCGTCGTGTCGACGGCGGGAACGACCAACATCAAGTGGCTGACCGAAGAGAACGGCAAGCAGAACATGGGGATGAGCATCCTTCCCGCCAAAGATCACGCGGAAGCTTTCCTGATGGTCGAGACCGGCCGGGCGGCGGCCTTCTTCATGGACGACATCCTGCTGTCCAGCCTGGTGGCGAGCGCCAAGACACCGGGAGACTATGTGATCGGCAGCGAAGCCTACAGCGTCGAACCGTATGCGGCGATGATGCCCAAGGACGACGCGGAATTCCGCAAGGTCGTCGATACCGCCACCGCCAATCTGTACAAGAGCGGCGAGATCCACACGATCTATGCGAAATGGTTCCTCAAGCCGATCCCGCCGAAGGGCATCAACCTGAATCTGCCGGAGAGCCCGCAGCTGAAGAAGGCGCTGGCCAACCCCACCAGCAGCGGCGATCCCGCTGTCTACCAGTAGACGCTGGCGGGCCGCGTGGCGACGGGGAGCTTCGGCTCCCTGTTCTCGCCTTCGGCACCGCCGATGACGACTGAGCCCGCCCGCCGCGGCGCGCGATGAACTACAACTGGAACTGGGGCATCTTCTGGGAGATGTCGGCCGACGGCCGGCACACCTGGTTCATGACTCTGATCATGGGCCTGGGCTGGACGCTCGCCACGGCGTTATGCGCCGGCGTCATCGCCCTGATCCTCGGTTCGTTCATCGGTGTGGTGCGCACGATGCCGGTCCGGTGGGCGGTGCGCATCGGCAATGCCTACGTCGAACTGTTCCGCAATATTCCGCTGCTGGTCCAGTTGTTTATCTGGTTCTTCGTGCTGCCCGAGGTGTTGCCGACGTCGCTCGGCGATTCGATCAAGCAGATGAACCCGCCGTGGGCCTCGTTCGTTCCGGCGGTGCTGGGCCTCGGCCTGTTTACCGCCGCGCGCGTCGCCGAACAGGTTCGGGCCGGCATCCAGGCGCTGGCGCGCGGCCAGGGAATGGCCGGTACCGCGCTGGGCCTCACGCTTGGCGCAGACCTATCGCAGCGTGCTTTTGCCGATGGCGTTCCGGATCATCATGCCGCCGCTGACCTCCGAGACGATGAACCTGATCAAGAACACCTCGGTTGCGTTGACGATCGGGTTGATCGAGCTCACCGCGGCCGCGCGCTCGATGCAGGAGTTCACGTTCCAGGTGTTCGAGGCGTTCACCGCCGCCACGGTCATTTACATCGTCGTGAACCTGATCGTCGTCAACCTGATGCGCTGGCTCGAGCGGCGCATCGCGGTGCCCGGATTCATCGGCCCGGCCGTCGGCGGCGGAGGACATTGAGTGGGCGACTTCGACTTCGGCGTCATCGAGCGCTCGCTCGGATACCTGTTCCGGGAGGGGATGACCTTCACGCTGACGTTGACCGGAATCGCCGCCGCCGGCGGAATCTTCTTCGGCACGCTGCTCGCGATGATGCGCCTTTCGTCGCACAAGTGGCTGTCGCTGCCGGCAACCGGTTATGTCAACCTGATGCGATCGATACCACTGCTGCTGGTCATCTTCTGGTTCTACTTTCTCGTTCCCTACATCGGCGCCTGGGTAACCGGCTCGTCGCAGCCGGTCAAGGTCGGCGCATTCACTTCCTCTGTCATCACGTTCATGATGTTCGAGGCGGCGTACTACTCGGAGATCATGCGGGCCGGCATCCAGTCGGTCGCGCGCGGCCAGGTGTGGGCCGGATTCGCGCTCGGGCTCAATTACTGGCAGACGATGAAGGAAGTCGTGTTGCCGCAGGCTTTCCGCAACATGGTGCCTATCCTTCTGACCCAGACGATCATCCTTTTTCAGGACACCTCGCTCGTCTACGTATTGTCGATCACCGATTTTCTTGGCGCCGCCTCCAAGATCGCCCAGCGCGACGGCCGGCTGGTCGAGATGTACCTGTTCGCCGCGCTGGTTTATTTCATTATTAGCTACGCACTGTCGAACTTGGTGAAGCAGCTGCAGCTACGCATCGCCATCATTCGCTGATGACGATGTCCGGGAGATTCGCGCCATGCCGATGATCGAGATCAATGACGTTTCGAAATGGTACGGCAAGTTCCAGGTGCTTACCGACTGCACGACCAAGGTCGAAAAGGGCGAGGTGATCGTCGTCTGCGGCCCGTCCGGCTCGGGAAAGTCGACGCTGATCAAGACGGTGAATGCGCTGGAACCGTTCCAGAAGGGCAATATCGTCGTCGACGGCACCAAGGTCAACGCGGCCAGGACGAACCTGCCAAAACTGCGCGCCCGCGTCGGAATGGTGTTCCAGAATTTCGAGCTGTTCCCGCACATGACGATCACGCAGAACCTTACGATCGGCCAAATCAAGGTTCTCAATCGCAAGCCGGACAAGGCGATCGAGCGGGGCCTCAAGTATCTCGATCGCGTCGGCTTGATCGAGCAGAAGGACAAGTTTCCCGGCCAGCTGTCCGGCGGTCAGCAGCAGCGTGTGGCCATCGCGCGTGCCTTGTCGATGGATCCGATTTGCATGCTGTTCGACGAGCCTACTTCGGCCCTCGATCCGGAAATGGTCAACGAGGTGCTCGACGTGATGGTCGGCCTGGCCAAGGAAGGCATGACGATGATGGTCGTCACGCACGAGATGGGATTCGCGCGCAAGGTCGCGCATCGCGTCATCTTCATGGACCAGGGCAAGATCGTCGAGGATGCCAGCAAGGACGACTTTTTCGGCAAGCCACGCTCGGAGCGCGCGCAGCTGTTCCTGTCGAAAATCCTGCAGCACTGAATACTCGCTGTCGCAGGCGGAGCCCGCCGCCCGCAGCTGCCGGTCGCGCGGCAAGCCGCGTATAATCCTCTTTTACGCCCATCCCCGTATCGATGGCCGAGGTTCTTTCGCTCCGCGGGCGCAATGCCCTGTCGCCGTTTCGCGTCGCCAAGCTGCTTTCGTCGCTCACCGCAACCCGCGTTTGCGCGGTCACGGCCGCTTATTGGCACTTCGTCCGCACTTCGTATGCGTTGACCGATGCCGAGCGCGCGACGCTCGACCGGCTGTTGACCTATGGCCCGCGCGGCGCCGCCGGCGATGACGCCGGCGCGCTGTTCCTGGTTTTGCCGCGACCAGGCACGATTTCGCCATGGGCATCGAAGGCCACCGACATTGCGCACAACTGCGGCTTGCCGGCGGTGGAGCGCATCGAGCGCGGCGTAGCCTACCGGATTGCCGCGCGCGACGGTGCTCCGCTGACCGACGCCGACCGCGCGGTCCTGTTGCCGCTGCTGCACGACCGGATGACCGAGGCGGTATTTCCTGCGCTGGACGATGCGGCGCGCCTGTTCGACAAGGTGGCGCCGCGGCCGCTGGAATCGATCGATCTGATCGGCGGCGGCCGCGAAGCGCTCGTCGATGCGAATGCAGTCCTGGGCCTGGCGCTGTCCGACGACGAAATCGATTATCTGGCGGCGAATTTCGGCGCTGCCGGACGCAACCCGACCGATGTCGAGCTGATGATGTTTGCGCAGGCCAACTCCGAGCATTGCCGGCACAAGATTTTCAACGCCGACTGGACGATCGACGGCAAGCGCCAGCCGATGTCGCTGTTCGCGATGATCCGCCGAACCCACGAGGCCAATCCGCAAGGTACGATCGTCGCCTACGAGGACAACGCCGCCGTCATGGCAGGGGCGACGGCGAGGCGCTTCTATCCGGCGGCTGACGGGCATTACGGCGCGCACGCGGAGTTGACGCACGTGCTGATGAAAGTCGAGACGCACAACCATCCGACGGCGATCGCGCCATTTCCCGGCGCGGCCACTGGCTCCGGCGGCGAAATCCGCGACGAGGGCGCCACCGGCATCGGTGCCAAACCGAAAGCCGGTCTGACCGGGTTCACGGTGTCGAACCTGCGGATTCCCGCGCTGCCGCAACCGTGGGAAATTGATTACGGCAAGCCCGGCCGCATCGCTTCCGCGTTATCCATCATGCTCGACGGCCCGATCGGCGCGGCATCGTTCAACAACGAATTCGGACGGCCGAACCTGCTTGGATACTTCCGTACCTTCGAGTTGCAGGTCGCGGGGGAAATGCGCGGCTATCACAAGCCGATCATGATCGCCGGCGGCATCGGCAATATCGCCGCGCGCGATGCGCACAAGCGCGCGCTACCCGACGATGCGCTGCTGGTGCAGCTCGGCGGCCCGGGAATGCGGATCGGTTTGGGCGGCGGCGCGGCCTCGTCGATGACGACCGGCGAGAACACGGCCGATCTCGATTTCGACTCGGTGCAACGAGGCAATGCCGAGATCGAGCGACGAGCCCAGGAAGTCATCGACCGCTGCTGGCAGCTCGGGGACGACAACCCGATCCTGTCGATCCACGACGTCGGCGCCGGTGGGCTTTCCAACGCGCTGCCGGAGCTCGTGCACGGCGGACCGGGCACCGTGCCGCGAGGCGCCGTTGTCGATTTACGCGCGATCCCTTCCGAGGAGCCCGGCATGTCTCCCCGGGAAATCTGGTGCAACGAGGCGCAGGAGCGCTATGTCCTGGCGATCGCGCCGCGGTCGCTCGATCGTCTCCGCGCCATCTGTGAGCGCGAGCGCTGTCCGTTCGCGGTCGTCGGACACACGACGGCCAAACCCCGGCTGATCGTCACCGACAGCGCGTTGCGCAACCAGCCGGTCGATATGGAACTGGAAGTGCTGCTCGGCAAGCCGCCGCGAATGATGCGGGAAGCCTCCCATGTCGTGCGCGACCTTCCGCCGTTCGACGCGCGCCAGATCGAGCTCGCCGACGCGGCATTCCGCGTGCTGCAGCTGCCGAGCGTTGCCGACAAGACCTTTCTGGTGACGATCGGCGACCGTACGGTCGGAGGCTTGAGCGCGCGCGACCCGATGGTCGGACCGTGGCAGGTTCCGGTAGCCGACGTCGCCGCGACGCTGCTGGATTTCGACGGCTACGCCGGCGAGGCGATGGCGATCGGCGAGCGGACGCCGCTGGCGCTGATCGATGCGCCTGCGTCCGGCCGCATGGCGATCGGCGAGGCGCTGACCAACATCGCGGCCGCTGCGATCGCCGAGCTCGGCGACGTGAAGCTCTCGGCCAACTGGATGGCGGCGGCAGGACATCCGGGTGAGGATGTAGCGCTGTACGACACCGTGCGCGCGGTCGCGCTCGAACTTTGCGCGGTGCTGGGTCTCAGCATTCCGGTTGGCAAGGACTCGATGTCGATGCGCACCGCGTGGCGCGACGGCGACGTCGATAAGGCGGTAACCGCGCCGCTGTCGCTGATCGTATCGGCATTCGCCGCCATTGCCGACGCGCGGCGCGTGCTGACGCCGCAGCTCCGCCTCGACGTTTCGTCGGTGCTTCTGCTGGTCGATCTCGGCAACGGCCGGAACCGTCTGGGCGGCTCGGCGCTGGCCCAGGTGTATGGCCAGCTGGGCGACGTCGCGCCCGACGTTGATGACCCCGCGGCGCTGGCCGCATTCTTCGCTACAGTGCAGTCGCTGCATGCGCAGCACAAGCTGCTGGCCTATCACGACCGCTCGGACGGCGGCCTGTTCGCGACGCTGGTCGAAATGGCATTCGCCGGGCGCTCCGGCCTTGCGATCGGCATCGACGAGCTTCCCGGCTCGCCGGCCGAAGCGCTTTTCAACGAGGAGCTTGGGGCGGTGCTTCAGGTTCGCTCGACCGACCGGCACGACGTCGTCGCCGCGTTCGAAGCCGCCGGCCTGCGTTGCATTTGCGTCGGGGAACCTACGTCCGACGGCCAAATTCGTATCGCCAGCGAATCGGCGACGCTGTTCGAGGCGTCGCGCGTCGAATTGCACCGCACCTGGTCGGCAACGACGCATGCGCTGCAGTGGATGCGCGACAACCCGGCCTGCGCCGACGAGGAATACCAGCGCATCGCCGACGCCGACGATCCGGGCCTCGCGCCCGCGCTATCCTTCGATCCGGCCGAGGATATCGCGGCGCCGTACATCGCGACCGGTGTTCGGCCGGCGGTGGCGGTGCTGCGCGAACAGGGCGTCAACGGACAGGTCGAGCTCGCGGCCGCGTTCGACCGCGCCGGCTTCGCCGCCTACGACGTGCACATGAGCGACATCATCGCGGGGCGCGAGACGCTCGCCGGCTTCGCGGGCCTGGCGGCCGGCGGCGGATTTTCCTATGGCGATGTGCTCGGTGCCGGCGAAGGCTGGGCGAAATCGATACTGTTCAATCCACGCGCGCGCGAAGCGTTCGCCGCGTTTTTCGAGCGCGGCGAGACCTTCGCGCTGGGCATATGCAACGGCTGCCAGATGATGAGCAACCTGCACGAGCTCATTCCGGGCAGCGAGCACTGGCCGCACTTCGTGCGCAATCGTTCCGAGCAGTTCGAGGCGCGCCTGGTCATGCTGGAAGTTCAGCCATCACCGTCGCTTTTCTTTGCCGAAATGCAGGGTTGCCGCATACCGGTGGCGCTGGCACATGGCGAAGGCTATGCCGAGTTCCGCGATGCCGCGCAGCAGGCGGTAGCCGATTCGCTGGTGACCTTGCGCTTCGTCGACAATCGTGGTGCGACAACCGAGCGCTACCCGTACAATCCCAACGGGTCGCCGCGGGGCATTACCGGATTGACCACTCCCGACGGACGCTTTTCGATACTGATGCCGCACCCGGAGCGGGTCTTCCGCACCGTGCAGATGTCGTGGCATCCCGACGGCTGGGGCGAGGACTCGCCGTGGATGCGCATGTTCCGCAACGCGCGGCGCTGGATCGGATGAGCCCGGACATGAGATTCGCATTGCTGCGCCCGCATCGGGGGCCGAGAACCTGATGAAAGTCTGGTCGATCAACGGTGTGACTCCGGTCGTCGATCCGAGCTCGTTCGTGCACGCCAGCGCGGTGCTGATCGGCGACGTGATCGTCGGCCCCGGTTGCTATGTCGGCCCGGCGGCATCGCTGCGCGGCGATTTCGGCCGCATCGAGCTTCGCGCCGGCTCGAACGTCCAGGATGCGTGCGTGATGCACGGTTTTCCCGGCACCGATACCGTCGTCGAAGACAACGGCCACATCGGACATGGGGCAATCCTGCACGGCTGCATCGTCAAGGCCAACGCGCTGGTCGGCATGAACGCCGTGGTCAACGACAACGCGGTCATCGGTGAATCGGCTATCGTCGCGGCGATGGCGTTCATCAAGGCCGGCATGATCGTGCCGCCGCGCATGCTCGTTGCCGGCGTGCCGGCGAGAATCGTGCGGGAGCTGACCGAGCAGGAGCTCGCCTGGAAGGTCGAGGGGACGCAGAGCTATCAGCAGCTCACGCGGCGAAGTCTCGCCACTATGGTCGAAACGGAGGCTTTGACCAGCGTCGAGCCGGGCCGCAGGCGGATCGAATTGCCCGAATTGCTGCCGCTGTCCGCGGTCAAGGCGCGTGACAGGGGCTGAAGCACCGGCTCAGTAGCCGGCGGCCTGGCCGTCGCGCCGTGGGTCGGAGCCGGCGATATAACCGTCCTCGCCGCGGACGACGAACTGGCCGGCGCCGAAGTCCATGTACGAATCGGGGATCGACGCGAACGAATGCCCGAGCGCGCGCAGACCCTCGCGCAGCGAGGCCGCTGCATCGGCTTCCAGGTCGACGGAGAGACCACCGTTGACCTTCCATCGCGGCGCGTCGAGCACCGCCTGCGGATTGCCGCGGTAATCGATCAGGCGTACCAGCGTCTGCAGGTGCGCCTGCGGCTGTATCGGGCCCCCCATGACACCAAACGCCGCGTACGGCGCACCGCCGCGCGTGGCGAAGCCGGGGATGATGGTATGGAACGGACGCTTGCCGCCGCCGACAAGATTTGGATGATCCGGCTGCAGCGAAAATCCGGTACCGCGATTCTGCAGGCTGATACCGGTCCCGGGAACGACGATGCCCGAACCGAAACCCATGTAGTTGGACTGGATCAGCGACACCATCATGCCGCGCTCGTCGGCGGCAGCGAGATAGACGGTGCCGCCGGGCGGCGGCGTGCCGTGTCCGAAGTCCTGCGCCCGGCCGGCGTCGATCAGGCGAGCTCGCGCGGCGAGATAGCCGCGATCGAGCAGCTGGGCGGGTGTCACTCGCATCGTCGCGGGGTCGCTCACATAGCGGTACACATCGGCGAAGGCGAGCTTCATCGCCTCGATTTCCAGATGCTGGGTCGCGACGGCGTCGGCCGCCTGTCCGCCAAGATCGTGGTTTTCGATGATGCCCAGCGCCATCAGCGCCGCGATGCCCTGGCCGTTGGGCGGAATCTCGTGGATCGTATGGCCATGGTAATCGTGCGCGAGCGGCGTTACCCAGTCGCACCGGTGCGCCTCGAAATCGGCAAGCGTATGGGCGCCTCGGTGCGCACCGGCGTGCGCGACCATCGCTTCGGCCAGCTCGCCGCGATAGAACGCCTCGCCGCCGCTGGCGGCGATTTTTTGCAGCGATCGCGCCATCGCGGCGGAGGCGAAAATCTCGCCGATAAGCGGTGCCCGGCCGCGTGGCAGAAAGTGTTCGGCGAAGCCTTCGACCTGGCCGAGTATCGGCACGGCTTTGGCCCACTTTTCGGCGATGACCGGCGAGACGGCATACCCGTCGGCAGCGTAGCGGATCGCCGGCGCGAACAAGTCGGCGAAAGGAAGCTTGCCGAATCGGCGCGACAGCGCGACCCAGCCGGACACGGCACCGGGAATGGTGACCGTGTCCCAACCGGTGCGTGGCATCACCTCGAGGCCGGCAAAGCGTTCGGGCGTCCACGCCGCCGGCGCGCGGCCCGAGGCATTGAGCCCCGTCAGCTCTTTGCCGTCCCAGACGATCGCGAACAGGTCGCTGCCCAGACCGTTGCTGCACGGCTCGACGACCGTCAGCACGATCGCGGTCGCCAGTGCCGCGTCGATGGCGTTGCCTCCCTTTTGCAGCATCGCGATGCCCGCCTGCGTGGCCAGCGGCTGCGACGTCGCGACGACGTTGCGCGCGAAAATCGGCTGCCGCCGCGATCGGTAGGGCAGCTTCCAGTCGAAGCCGTCGCGTCTGCCGCGGGCCTCGCGCACGATGGCTTCCGGCGTGATCGGGTCAGTCATGGGCGGCCTTTCATTGGCGTTCCTCAGGTCTCTTCCTGGAACGCGGCAGCCCGCGTCTTGCGGAAGTTGGGAACAATAATCAGCAGCAGCAGTCCGGCCGCGGCGATCAGCATCGCCAGCGAAATGGGCCGGGTGAAAAATACCGACGGATCGCCGCGCGAGAGCAGCATCGCCCGGCGCAGATTCTCCTCCATCAGCGGTCCGAGCACGAAGCCGAGCAGCAGCGGCGCCGGTTCGCATTCGAGCTTGACGAACACCACTCCGAGGAAACCGAAGATCGCAGTCATCACGACGTCGAAGCTGGCGTTGTTGGTCGAGTAGACGCCGATGCCGCAGAAAAGAAGGATTGCCGGATAGAGCAGGCGATAGGGCACCTGCAGCAGCTTGATCCAGACGCCGATCAGCGGCAGGTTCAGCACCACCAGCATCAGGTTTCCGACCCACATCGACGCGACCAATCCCCAGAACAGCGAGGGGTTGGAGGTCATCACCTGGGGGCCGGGCTGGATGTTGTGTATGGTCATCGCCCCGACCATCAACGCCATGACGGCGTTCTCCGGGATGCCGAGCGTCAGCAAGGGGATGAACGAGGTCTGCGCGCCGGCGTTGTTGGCCGACTCGGGTCCGGCGACGCCCTCGATCGCTCCCTTCCCGAAGCGGCTGGGATCCTTGGCGATTTTCTTCTCCACCGAGTAGGAGGCGAACGACGCGAGCATCGCGCCACCACCGGGCAACAGTCCCAGCACCGATCCGATCGTGGTACCGCGCAGCACGGCGGGCGCGGCCTGCCGCAACTGTTTGCGGGTGAGCCACAATCCCTTGACCTTGGCCGGCACGATGTTCCGCTTTTCGGTGCTCTCGAGATTGGTGATGATCTCGGCGAATCCGAAAAGGCCCATCGCGACCGCCACGACGCCGATGCCATCGATCAGCTCCGGAATGTCGAAGGCGAAGCGCGCCATGCCGGAATTGACGTCGGTGCCGACGATACCCAGCAGCAGCCCCAGCACCACCATCGCGATCGCTTTCAGCAGCGTGCCGTGCGCGAGAACCACGGCGCCGATAAGCCCCAGGACCATCAGCGAGCAGTACTCGGCGGGTCCGAACTTGAGTGCGACCGAGGACAATGGCGGCGAAAACGCGGCGATCAGCACCGTCGCGACGCATCCCGCAAAGAACGAGCCCAGCGCCGCGGTCGCCAGCGCAGCGCCGGCTTCGCCTTTGAGCGCCATCTGGTGGCCGTCGAGGCAGGTGACTGCCGACGACGTCTCGCCCGGCATGTTGATCAGGATCGACGTCGTCGAGCCGCCGTATTGCGCGCCGTAGTAGATGCCGGCGAGCATGATCAGCGCCGAAACCGGCTGCAGCCCGTAGGTCGTCGGCAGGAGCATCGCGATCGTCGCCACCGGGCCGATTCCCGGAAGGACGCCGATCAGAGTGCCCACCAGCACGCCGATAAACGCATGCAGCAGGTTGATCGGCGTCAGCGCGACGCCGAAGCCGAGCGCCAGATGGCCGAGCACGTCCATCGGTCGGGGTCAGCCGCTGCCGGGCCAGATAGGCAGCTGCAGCTTCAGGCCGATGACGAACACGCCAACCGAAAGTCCGGCGAGCACGAGGCTGCTGAGTACCGAGTCGCGGAAGCGAAATTCACGGCTTGCCGTGCTGGCGATGACGATCAGGCCGATCGTCGACAGCACCAATCCGGCATGCGTAAGCACAAGCCCGAACGCCACGACGCTGAGAAGAACAATGCTGATCGGGCGCCACTTCCACCCCGGCAGCGGCGGCCCCTGACCGCGCAGAGCCGCAAGCGATAGCGCGCCGCCCAGCACAATCAGCAGAATCCCGAGCAGTCGCGGGAAATAACCGGGCCCCATGCGCGCCGCGGTGCCCAGCGGATAGGATCTCCCGATAACGATGGCGGCAATGCCGAACGCGATGAACAACAGCCCGGCATAGAAATCTTTGGGACGAGCAATCTTCGCCATCGGATTCGCTCCCGCGATTCAGGACCGTTCAGTTTCGCGAAGGGCGAAGAATAGCATCCAGGCAAAAACGCTCGCCAGCGGCGGGCTTTCCAGGCAAGAAAAAGGGCAGGCTGTCGCTGCCCGCCCTCGGTGCCGTATCCGAGCCGAACGGGCGCTAGAATCCGTTCTTGGCGCGCAGGTCGCGCAGATACTTGTCCACCACCTGGCCCTGCAACCGCTGGGAGAGTTGTGGCTTGACTTCGTCGAAGGTCGGAACCTTGGCGTCGCGGATGTCGTCGACCTCGATCACGTGCCATCCGAATTGCGACTTGACCGGAGTGGTCGTGAATTTGCCCTTCGGTAGCGCCACCATCGCGTCGGCGAACGGCTTGACGAAGTTGGCCGGGGCATTCCAGTCCAGATCGCCGCCGTTGGCCTTCGATCCCGTGTCCTTCGAGCGCTCGGCGAGCTTCTCGAACTTTTCGCCCTTTTGCAGCGCCGCGATGATTTCCTTGGCCTCGTCTTCCTTGTCGACCAGGATGTGGCGAACCTTGTATTCCTTGTCGCCGATCTGACCCTTGATGTTGTCGTATTCCTTGTGCAGCACGTCATCCGGAACCGGATGCGCCTTCAGGTAGTCAGCCATGTAAGCGCGGACCAGCACCGTCTGCGCGGTCAAATCCATCTCGGTCTTCAGTGTTGGATTCTTGTCGAGACCCTGCTTTTTCGCTTCGCGAACCAGCAACTCGCGCGTGTTCAATTCATCGCGAACGGCTGTGCGCAGCTCGGGCGTATCGGGCTGGCCCTGGGCCGTCCGCTGCTTGAGCATGAAGTCGAAGTAGGCCTGCGAATAAAGATCTTTGCCCTTGGAGGGTGCGTCTGCCTTGGCCGGCACTGCCTTGCCCTTGGTGTCCTGGGCGAATGCCACCGGTGCCAAGAGCAGCGCGGACGTTGCGATCAGCGCGGTAAAAAGTCGAATGAGCTGTGACATGAATAACGGTCCTTGTCGTTGAGTCGATGTGAAAGACGTGAACTAAATTCGTCCGGGAAAAAACTTGGTTCGTATCAGCGAAATTCCTCCGGCGCCAGTGCCCTGATCGACAGCGCGTGGATCGGGTGGGGCAGTAGATCGTTGACGCGAGTCAGCACCTGCTGGTGACGCTCGAGTCGCGAAACCCCGGAAAAGGCGTTCGACACGATCAGCATGGAAAAGTGCCCTCCACCGCCGGCCGCCCCCGCGTGGCCCGCGTGTTCGGCGCTATCGTCATGGATTTCGAGCGTCGAGGGGGCGAGGTCGGCAAGGCGCGAGCGCAATGTCGTCGCGATGTCGGTCACGATTCACCGGGCAGGTAACGTGCGACCGACGCCACCGTTCCGACCGCAGCCAGCATGAACAGGCCGATGCCGCCCCAGACTTTGAAATTGACCCAGACGTTGGTGGCGCAATCGGCGGTGCCGCAGACCGCTGGCGCAAGACTAAATGCGACATACAGGTTCGCAAGTCCCATGGCGGCCAGGAACACGACCCAGGCCCAGGTCAGCCGCGACCATACCGGGTCGGGCAGGGTCAGGTCCTTGAGCAGCGCGGCGATCAGGTTCTTGCGGAATCCGATGCGCCCGACGGCAAGCACCAGGGCGAACAGCCAATAGAGCACCGTCGGTTTCCATTTGATAAAGGTCTCGTCGTGCAGCAGCAGAGTCGCTCCGCCGAAGGTCGCGATTATCGCGAAGCTGATCCAGTGGACGGCGGCAACCTTGCCGCGCCGCCAGCGGAAATAGGCGATCTGCACGATGGACGCGGCAATCGCGACCGCGGTCGCCACGAAGATCCCCTGCAGCTTGAAAGCCACGAAGAACAGGATCAGCGGAAAGTAATCGGCCAGAAATTGCATAACCTTAAATTATACCTTGCAAGTCGCAATCAGCCAAGCTGGACCCCAGCGAACCAAGACAGCCGGAGGCGGCCGCGTGCCCATCGGAAACGCGACGTTATTTCCGCGGGCGAGGCGCGGCCAGACGCCGGTAGTAGGCCCAGTCGAAGGCCACGCCCGGATCGGTCTTGCGCCCCGGCGCGATCTGGTCGTGGCCGGCGACGTCCACGATCGGATAACGGCGCCGGAGCGCTCGCGTAAGGCGGGCGAGGGTCGCGTACTGCGTGTTGGCGTACGCCAGCTGGTCGGTTCCCTCGAGCTCGACGCCGATGGAAAAGTCGTTGCACCGCTCGCGCCCCCGCCATGACGACAGGCCCGCATGCCACGCGCGAAGCCCGCACGGAACGAACTGAAGCAGTGATCCGTCGCGCCGGATCAGGAAGTGGGCCGAAACGCGCAGCGCCGCAAGCGCGTCGAAACCCGGATGCGAAGCTGCGTCGAGACGATTGGTAAACAGTTCGATGATGGCGTCGCCGCCGAACTCGCCGGGCGGCAGCGATATGTTGTGCACGACGAGCAACGATATGCGTTCCCCCGGCGGGCGGGCATCGCGATTGGGCGAGGCGATTTGCGTCGCCGCGGCGATGATCCCGGACCGGTCGACATAAAGACGGCGTCGGGCAGAGGGCCGCTTCGGACGGGAATGGGGGGGATTCGGGGGTGGAATCGGTGGGCCGTTTCTGCGACGTGCGGGTCGCCATTATAGGACGACGCGTTCATGGCGCGGCCAATCAGCCAGGCTTGCCATCGATGCGCGGACGCGTCAGCACCGGCCAGTAGCGGACCGCGTAAATAGCGTAGGCGGCCGACCACAAGGCTGCGGACGCCGTAACGCTCGTGCCGTACGCGCCAGGCAAGGCGAGCGGCACCAGCACCCTCGTCACCGCCGCCGCTGTCACCGACACGTAGGCGGCGATTTCCCAGCCATCGACGCGCAAAGGACGGCCGGTGTGACCGCGCGCGGTACGCGTCATCATGCCGAGCGTGAGGCCGCCAATGGCGCCGACGGTCAACGCATGGGTGGCAATCGGCGCCGAGACCAGACCCAATTCTCCCAGGAACCGCAGGGCAAGGTGCAAGGGGATCCATCCGTAACCGACGTGCAATATCCACACGATTGGCACGCGCCAGGTCTGCCACGGTCGCCAGAGCACGACGCGCACCGCTTGTGCCACCGCACCGATCGCCAGCACGACGGCGAGCAGCGCCGACGGCGCGCCGAGCAAGTCGCCCAGCAACAAGGCTACAGCGCTCGCCGGAACCGTGCGCTCGACCAGCGCATTTCGGCGCACGCGCGCGCCTGGTACGCCATTGCTGGTGAACATCGGAATGACTCGTCCGCCGAGCACGGTCATCACCAGCAGGATTACGTCCAGGGCTACGCGGATTCCGAGCCAGTCGGGCAGCGCCGCAACGCGCAACTGGGCCAAGTGCGTCGCCGCCGCCGCGGCAGCCATGATCACCAGCAGTCCGGCGAAGAAGAGATTGTGCCGATTGCCGCTCCCGACCAGCGCCTTCCCGATGCCGACAGCCACCGCAAGCGGAAAGGCAACATTTACGCACGCTGCGGCGACGTCGAACGGCGTCAGCACCAGCACCCGTCCAGCGACCCAAAGCACGACGAGCGCGGCCAGCGCGGCGCCGGTCGGGGTCGGGCGGCTGGTCCAGTTGCGCACGGCGGTAAACAAGAAGCCGGTCATCACCGCCAAGGCAAAGCCGAACACCATTTCGTGCGCATGCCAAAGCGGTCCGCGCAAGTAGGGTGTCGGCAGCACACCTCCGGCTTGCGCGCCCCACAGCGCAATCGACAGTGAGGCGAAGATCGCGCCTAGCAGGTAGAACGGCCGGAAACCGAGGCGCCATAGCGCAAATGCTCGCGGCGCGCTGCCTCTGGGCGCCGGATCGTGCAATCGGAGCGCATCGGCCAACGTGGCGATTACTTCGAAAGCAGCGCGCTGTCGAGCATGAGCCGAACGATAGTCAGCCGTGCCGAAGCGATCGGCGCTCGGGAGGCTAGCCCGCGTTTATCGCGGGAGCTTCCACCGGACGCAACAATGCCGGGTCCTCGCCGCCGATCGCTGCCAGAACCTTGCGCGCCTTCTGCTGAACTACTCGATACGAGCGGGCCCATTCGTCTTCGTGCGGCGTCGTCGACGCCATCGAGCGTAGCACGGACGCCGCCGCGAGCAGGTGCCGTCGTGCTGTGTCGAGTTCCGCCAGGACCTGCTCATATTCGGTCGCGTAGACGAGTTCGACCCGCCGGTCCTGGCACACACCGATGCAGGTCTGCGGCGCATCGAGTTTCCCGCAACCGATGCATTGCCACGCCTTGACGTAGTCGGTCACCGATGCTCGTTCATCGCGTGCTCGGGGGTGGTCCGAGACCGATCGGCGCAGGCGCGAGCCAGGTGATGCGGCGGAACAGCTCGTCGTATTTGGCGCCGGCCTGAACGCCGAGGATCGGATCCGTGTGGCCCAAAAAGGCGGCGTCGATCGTCTCCCAGTCGGCGTCGGTAAGATATTTTTCGGCCAGCGGCAGGATGACGTGCTCTTCGGTTTTCATGTGAGTCCAATGGAATTGCGCGTACGACTCCACCGCCGTAAGAAAATTATCGAACTCGCCGCTTCCGCCCTGCTGGTAACGGGCGAGCGCCTGCTCCAGCGTTCGGATCTTCTCGGCGCCGGCCCTATGCTCCTGCTTCAGTCGATCGAGGATCTCGGCTGAGTCCGGATATCGGATGCGCAACAACCGAAACAGATACTGGTCTTCCTTCGGATGATGGAAGCGCTCGGGAAATGCATCGATGTAGTAGACCATGGCGCCCAGAAGGTCGAAGTTCGGCTTGTCGCCGCGATCCCTGGTACGGTGCACCAGATACAGCATGCCGTGTAGCACTGCCCCCAGCGAACGGTGCTCGTCCTTGATGATGCGGATGGCTTCCATGGCTCTCCTCAGCGTCGTCGCGAGGATGTCCGTTGCGAAGCGCTGCAGCAACGATTTTGCATCGGGCGTCGGCGCGCGGAGTTGATCTTGGTCAACGATGTCGATGGGAACACGACGAGCCGGCGCATAAGGAGCAGCTTCGAGACCGTTGGCCGCACCCACGGGCATGCCGTTCTCCGAGGGCCCTGAGTCTAGCGCGAAATCGACCGGTACGCGAAGGGTGTGGAACACGTTGTCTGCGACACGGTGCGGCGAACGGACTTGCGGGGAATCTGTCGGCGTTCTTTACGCTAGCGAGGCTCGCGGAGCATGGGGTCCGCGATAAGTCGCTGAACCTTGGCCGTTTGGCTCGCCATGGAACGGCTCTTGCAACATGAGGCTAGCAAGCGCGCCGGATAGAGACGTATTTGACAGCACGAGCGTGGAGGCCCGATGAAGTCCATTCTTGATCCTTCGTTCCGCTACACGAAAAGCGTGGAGACCGACCTGCGGAAGACCTTTGCCAGAGTGCGCCGCGAGCTTCGCAAAGAACAGCAGGACCACGCGACGGTTCACGTCGATGCGATGAGAAAGGTTCTTGCCTTTCAATCGAGGAAGAGTGCGGCGTAGGCGCATTTCAGTCACAGCAAGCAGTCAGGCGTTACGGCAGGCGGGTCCGGAAGGTTTCGCTGAGCCGCGAAGGCGACAATGCAGGGACGTTCATGGTGGCAGTATTCGACCCCCGGTGTTTCGGGGGTTTTTTTTGACGTTCCGCTGGTTGCATCGGCGGAGCCGCGACGGGCAACGTCGAGACGCGGTGAAGAAGACCGCTCCGGTTGGCCGACGGGCGCAACCGCGCGCCCGCTCGCGCGAGGATCGCCTTATTTGATCCCCAGCCGCTCCATCCGGTAGCGCATGGCGCGGAAGGTGATGCCGAGCAGTTTTGCTGCCGCCGTCCGGTTGTAGCGGGTCTTTTCCAGCGCCTCGTTGATCGCCGCGCGCTCGACGCGATCCAGGTAATCCTGCAGCGGCCACTTGTCTCCTGCCGGCAGCACGGCGTCGCCCTCATCGGGCGGCGGCGTCAGGTGCAGGTCATCGGCGGTAATGCGATCGGTGTCGGCGGCGAGCGAAAGTCCGCGCTCGAGAATATTTTCCAGTTCGCGCACGTTGCCTGGAAACGGGTACGCCTCGAGTGCGGCCACCGCCTCGGTGTCGAGCCGCGCCGACGAGCTTCGGGCCAGCTTTTTGAGAATCGCGTCGGCGATCGACGGAATATCCTCGCGCATCTCGCGCAAGCTCGGCATCGCCAACTCGATTACGTGCAAACGATAAAAAAGATCCTGCCGGAATTCACCGGCATCGACCAGTGCAGGGAGCTTCTTGTGGGTGGCGCTGATGATCCGCACGTCGACCGGTTCCTCGGTCGTCGCCCCTACCTTACGCACCTTTTTCTCCTGAATCGCTCTCAGCAGCTTGACCTGCATCGGAAGCGGGAGGTCGGCGACCTCGTCGAGAAACAGCGTCCCGCCGTTCGCCGCCTGGAAAAAGCCGTCGCGATCGCCCTCGGCGCCGGTGAAAGCGCCCTTTTTGTAGCCGAAAAATTCCGATTCCATCAGGTTTTCCGGAATGGCGCCGCAATTGACCGGGACGAACGGATGCTCGGCGCGGGCACCGCCGATGTGGATCATTCGCGCCGCCAGCTCCTTGCCGCTACCGGACTCCCCGGTGATGAACACCGGGGCCTGGCTCTTCGACAGCCGTTCGATCATCGATCGGACCTGCATGATCGCAGGCGATTCGCCGAGCAGCTGGTACGACGACGGCGCGGCAGGCTTCTCGGGGACCTTCAGCGCCTGCTTGACCAGCGCACGCAGCTGCTCGAGCGCCACTGGTTTCGCCAGATAATCGAAGGCTCCGGCCTTGAGCGCCGCGACGGCATTCTCGGCGCTGCCGAAGGCGGTGATAACCGCGACCGGGACGTCGAGCGCTTTGTCGGTGATGTGCTCGACGACGGCAAGCCCTTCGCCGTCGGGAAGCCGCATGTCGGTCAGGCAGAGGTCGAATGCCTGGTTGTCGAGTAGATGGATCGCCTCGGCCACCGACTGCGCCCGCGTGGTGTCGAGGCCCATCCGCGACAAGGTGAGCTCGAGCAGCTCGAGCAGATCGGGCTCATCGTCGATCACCAGCACTTTCGGTTGTCCGCGATCGCGCGTTCTTCGCGACATAGTGGCGCCTCCCAAGGCAAAACTGGCTAGGTCGGCGGGTTCGCCGCCCGCTTCAACGTCAATCTAAAGTTTGCTCCCGGCCCTTTGGGCAGCAGCTCGAGCGCGGCGCCGTTCGCATCCGCAAGCTCCCGGGCAATGTAGAGGCCCAGCCCCGTACCGCCCGGCCGCGTCGTGAAAAACGGCTCGAAAATCTGCGCCCGCAACTCGGCCGGAATGCCGGGGCCATCGTCGGCAAGCTCGGATATTACGGCATCGCCCATATAACCGGCGCGCCCCATGATGTGGATGCTCCCGTCCTTCTTCTGGCAATGTTGCCAGGCGTTGCGCACGAGATTCCACATGATCTGGCTCAGGTGGCCGCGATCGAACAGCACGTACAGCTCACTCGGACACTGGATGATGACGCTCGCGGGCGGGATGCCTTCGGCCTGCACGACTTCGTCGACCAGCGAATAGATGAACTCGGAGTAGTCGATGACTTCCGGCTGCTGGCGGTCGCGGCGATTGAGTTGCAGCACCTCGCCGACGATTCGGTCGATGCGCTTGGCGTTGTTGCGGATCATCGACAGCAGCCGCTCGCCCTCGGGAGCGACCGACCCGTCTTCCTCGAGTAGCTGCGCCGCCTGGTTGATCGCCGACAGCGGATTGCGCACCTCGTGCGCGATACTGGCAGTCAGTCTGCCCATTGCCGCCAGTTTCATTTGCTGCGCGTCCGACTGGGCACGGCCCAGGTCTTCAAGGTAGATCAGCGTGCCGCCGTTGAGGCCCGAGCCGATGCGCACGTGCCGTACACGCAGCAGGCGCTGCGTCGCGTCGACTTTGAACGGCGGCAGCACTTCGGAGAAGTCCTCCTGCCATCGTCGCCAGTAATCGTGCAAGGTCGCGCTGAACTCGGCAAGGCGCATTCCGCCGCGCATGCGGCCGAAGCCACCGAGCAACCGGGTCACCTGCGCGTTGTGCCCGCGGACGACGCCGTTGAGGTCGACAACCAGGACGCCATCCTGCATGTCTTGAATGATCAGCCGATTGACCTGCTCGAGATTGGCGACGTCGATGCCCCGCTGCGCGGCCAGGTCCTCGCTCGCCTTGGTGAACGTACCAAGCGCGAGCGCGATCGCCACCGTCGCGAAATAGCCAAAGCCAATCAGGCCCGTCTGAAGGATCTGCTGAACGGCGATGTCGCCTTCGATCAAGCGCCAACCTTCCAGCGCAATCAGCACCGAGCTCGCCAGCGCGGCGTGAAAGAAGGCTATCTGCGTGCGCATCAGCCAGCCGCTCGCGGCTAGCTGCGGGAACAGAAGTATCGACAGCGGCGTACCCGCGCCGCTCGCGTAGGTCAGCAAGGCGATGAAAAAGATATCGCCGAGCAGCAGAGAAAGCAGCAGAGGCGCAAGCGGGTGATCGAACGAGTCCCGCTGCACCCACCAGAACGCAGCGATGCCGAACAGGAAGTACAGACCGGCGGCGGTCACGAACGCGTTCGGTGCCGCGATACCGGCAGATCTCAGGTCGAGAAACAGGCCGGTGCTGAGCAGCAGCGCGCCGCAGACGGCGCGATAGACACCGACGATCCACAGGATACGACGCCCCGACTCGTTGATCAGCGCCGGCAACGAGGGAGGCTCTAGCGACGGGACGATGGATTCGGATGGCATGGCTCAGCGCTTGACACATTGACCGGCGGGGCAGACGTAGCCACCGGCTTGCTTGTTCGCTTCCTCGCGCGGCAGAAAGACGCCGCAGCGCACGCAGCGCACCATCGGCTCGACTGCGGTGCCGGAAGGATCCTGCGGCCTTCGCGCCTTGCGCTGGTTGATCAGGCGCAGCGCAAGCAGCACGACAAAGATCAGAATCAGCCAGGCAATGATCTTGGCCATGGCGTTATTGCGGGTTCCTCATCATACGACCTTGCCCGGATTGAGCGTGGCATGCGGATCGAGCGCTCGCTTGATCCGTCGCATCAGCTCGAGCTCGATCGGCGCCTTGTAACGCGCCATCGCATCGCGCTTCAACTGGCCGATGCCGTGCTCGGCGCTGAAGCTTCCGCCGAACTCGCTGACCAGATCGTAAACGATCGCGTTGGCACTGGCCGTGTGCTCGATGAACAGCGTGGCATCCATGCCCTGCGGAACGGAAAGGTTGTAATGCAGATTGCCGTCGCCCAGATGGCCAAATACGACATAGCGTACACCCGGAAAGACGGCATCGAGTGCCTGCTCGGCGCGCTCGAGGAAGGCGGGGATGCGCGCGATCGGCACGCCGATGTCGTGCTTGATGTTCGGCCCTTCCCGTTTCTGCGCATCGGGTATGTGCTCGCGCAGCGCCCACAACCCCGCCGCCTGGGCGTCCGAGCCGGCGATCACCGCATCGCGTGCGATTTTCGCCTCGATAGCGTCCGCCAGCGCTGTCTCGATTTCCGCGCCGAGCGGCGAATGCGCGGCGGCGTCGTCGGCCTGGACCAGCAGATACCAGGCGTGCCCAGGCAGCGGATCCGCCAGCGACGGAAACTGCGCACGCGCGAGCGCGATGCAATCGCGCGACACCAGTTCGAAGCCGGTCAGCCTGTCACCGATCGCCTGCCGCATCGCGCGGAGCAGGACGATCGCCGCCGCCACGTCGCCGACGGCCACCCAGGCAGTCGTGGAGGTGCGGGGAGTCGGAAAGAGCTTGAGCACAGCCGCGGTGATGATGCCCAGCGTGCCTTCGCTCCCCAGGAAAAACTGCTTCAGGTCGTAGCCGGTGTTGTCCTTGCGCAGCCCGCGCAGCCCGTCCCAGACTTCGCCGTCGGCGAGCACCACTTCGAGACCGAGCACCAGCTCGCGGGCATTGCCGTAGCGCAGCACCGCGGTTCCGCCCGCGTTGGTCGACAGGTTGCCGCCGATCGCGCAGCTGCCTTCGGAGGCGAGCGACAGCGGGAACAGCATCCCGGCCGCGGCGGCGGCTTCCTGCACGCGGACCAGCGGCATCCCGGCCTCGACGGTCACCGTCGCGTTGTCGGCATCGATGGCGCGCAGCCGATTCATCCTCGCCAGCGTCAAGACGACCTCGTCGCCGGCCATATGCGGCGTGGCGCCGCCGCACAAACCGGTGTTGCCGCCCTGCGGCACGATCGGCACGCGGTGACCGGCGCAGCAGCGCACGACCGCCGCGACTTCGGCGGTCGATCCCGGACGGACCACCGCGCGCGCACGGCCGCGATAGCGCTCGCGCCAGTCGGTGACGTAAGAGGAGACATCGTCGTCGGCGGTCAGGACGTTGGTGTCGCCGACGATCGATTTCAGTGTGGCAAGCAGGGACGCGGCAGCGTCAAACATGTGGGGCATAATACTGGAAATCAGCCCCGATCGTAGCGGGCCCCGAGCAGGAGATCGACGATGTCGGATCAACCTTCGACCCCGGTGACGCCGCAGGAAGCGATGGAGTTCATGCAGCGAATGTGGAACCCGTTCGGCATTCCCGTGCCGGGTTTTGCACCGCCGGGCGCACCGGGAACCGCCGCCGCGGGGATCCCGTTTCCGAACCCGGCGGCGATGTTCGCAACGCTCGATCCCGCCGAGATCGACAAGAAGATCGCGGAGCTTCGCGTCATCGAGAACTGGCTGGCAATGAGTCAAAATTTCATGCAGATGAGCATCAAGACGATGGAGCTGCAGAAGGCATCACTGGAGACGATGCGCGCCGCGACCGCGGGCGGCCAAGCCCGCCAAGAAAAAATCCGGCACTTGATCGGGGGTATCGATGGGTATCACGCTGTATTACGGGTCGGGGTCGCCGTTCGCCTGGCGCGCCCAGCTTGCGCTCGAGCACAAGGCGTTGCCGTACGAGCTGAAGGTGCTTTCGTTTGCCGCCGGCGACACGCGCAAGCCCGAGTTCCTTGCGCTCAATCCGCGGCATCGCGTGCCGGTGCTGGTCGATGAGGATTTCGTGCTCTACGAGTCGAGCGCGATTGTCGAATATCTCGACGAAGCCTATCCCGGCCGCGGCGCGCCGCTGTTTCCGGGCGACGCGCGGACACGCGCGATCGCCCGGCGCATGATCCGCGAGGTTGACGACGATTTCGACAAGGTGCTGGACCCGCTGACGACGCAGGCATTCGCCAAAAAGCCCGAGGAACGCGACGCCAAGGCTATCGCCGATGCCCGCAAGGCTATCGTCGAGGAACTGGATCTGTTCAGCCGGGAGATGCGTGGCGACTATCTTGCCGGGCCGCTGTCGGCCGCCGACTACGCGTTCTATACGTTGCTCGCGTTCCTGTGGCGGACGGAGATGAAGCTACCCGACCTCGACGCTGACGGCATGCTGACCCCGAAACTTGCCTCGTGGAAGGCACGGATCGAGGCGCTGCCGTACTTCGACAAGACGATCCCGCCGCATTGGCGGAAGCCCTAGCTCGGCGAAGAGCTCGCACCGAGACGAAATTGCGAGCGAACTCGCGTATCAGGTAGCTCCCGGGCGACCATGCGGGCAGGCGGAACGCCTGTCCGCCCGGGTCAGGATCGGCGACGGTGCACGAAACTTCGAACAGGTGCGCGTTTGGATCGGACGCAATGATCCGATAGCGGGTAGCCGTCATCCGCCGCGCGGAATCGGCGGCGCTTCAGCGCGGAGCGGGCTTGCGCGGCGCTACTGCCGTCGTCTTTGCCTTTCTGCCCGGCGCCGCGGGCGGCGTGTAGCCCGAGACGCGGTACACCCAGCCTTCGATCGCCTTGCCGTTTTCGAAGCGGGTGAGGCTGCAACTGATGACCTGTCCGGTCGACGCCAGGCCGGCGGCGCGCTGGCGCACGGCGGCCAGCGGCATGCCGATTTCCTTGGCAATCTCCGAATCGAGACGCTGTCCGTGCTTCTTTAGGCACTGCAGGATTTGGCTCAAGGTAGGTGTCCTCGGGAAACCAATAATTATAGCAGAGTGGTGTGAATCCTGCTTCGGTTTTGGAGCGGGCCTGGCTTTGGCTTTGGCGCGGGAGCAGCCGCGGCCATACCAAGGCTCCGGCATAGACTCCGAAACCCATGGCCAACCAAGGAGACTAGATCTTGGGCCCCTCACAGACAACAGGCGTGAAGCGCTGGACTGCCCGGGAGGACTGGGCCGACATGATCGCGGCCGCGCCGCGCGCCGAACTCGAACAGGCCGGGTTGCGCCTGGCCATCGGTACTCTGGTGCTTCTCGTCCTGCTGTGGGTGAGACTCGCCCGGCAAAATCCCAGCGCGGAATCGTTGCAGATGATCTGGGTCTTGGCCGGATTCGCCGCGTTTGCCGCAGCCATTACTTTGTGGGTTCTGTTCGTACCTCGGATATCGCCGACGCGCCGAGTTCTCGGCATGATTGCCGACAACGCTGCCACAACTTATTTCATGCTGCGAATGGGCGAGAATGGCGCGCTCATCGTTGGCATTTTCATGTTTGTCGCATTCGGCAATGCCTTTCGCTATGGCCGCTCGTACCTTCGGATATCGCATGTACTCGCGCTTGTTGGCCTGTCCACCGTCCTGTTCGTTTCGGACTTTTGGTCGCAGCATGTTGTGATCGGGATGGGCTTGTTCACCATGCTCCTGGTCCTGCCGATGTATGTCGGAGTGCTGCTCCAGCGACTCAACGAGGCGCGCCTGAGAGCGGAACAGGCACTTGAACAATGCATCGAGGAGGGGCGGCGCGGATCCTGAATGACCTCCCCGGCAGTTAGGCGTAGCAGCTTGGCGCCCTCGGCACGAATCGAACGTGCGACCCCCTTCTTAGGAGGAAGGTGCTCTATCCACTGAGCTACGAGGGCAGCGCGCTGGAATTCTACCCGAACGCATCGATCGGTCCGGGGTCGTAAGGGGACGCCGCACGCCGCCTATAATCGGTCGAATTCACTTCCTCCCTCTTCATGAGCGCTTCCACGACAACTCCGCCGCGCCCGCCGGTCGTACGCACGCTGCGGCGTCTGGGCACCTTCCTCGCGCCGTACAAGCGCCGTTTCGTGTTCGCCGGCGTCGCACTCCTTGTCGCGGCCGGCTGCACGCTGGCGGTGGGGCAGGGACTCAAGCTGGTGGTCGACCGCGGCTTCACCGCCGGCGACGGCGCCGAGCTCGATCGCGCGCTGTTCGAACTGCTTGCCATCATCGCGGTGATGGCGGTCGCGACTTATGTGCGCTTCTACAACGTGTCGTGGATAGGCGAGCGGGTGACCGCCGACCTGCGCCGCCGCGTGTTCAATCATCTGCTGACGCTCTCGCCGGGTTTTTTCGAGGTGACGCGTACCGGTGAGGTCATTTCGCGGTTGACCAACGACACGACGATGCTCGAGAACGTGATCGGTTCGAGCCTGTCGATGGCATTGCGCAACAGTGTTCTCGGCGCCGGTGCGCTGGTGCTGCTGATGCTGACCAGCCTCAAGCTGACCTTGCTGGTGCTGGCGGGACTCCCCGTGGTGGTGCTGCCGATCATCGTCTTCGGCCGACGGGTGCGCCGCTTGTCTCGCACCAGCCAGGATCGCGTCGCCGACACGGGTGCCTATGTCGACGAGGCGATCCACGAGATTCGCACCGTCCAGGCTTACGCGCACGAGGCCGAGGACCGTCGCGCCTATGGCGACCGGGTCGAGGCCGCGTTCGGTGCGGGCGTACGCCGCATTCGCCAGCGTGGCTTGCTGATCGCTGCCGTGATTTTCCTGGTGTTCGTCGCCGTCGGCATCATCCTGTGGATCGGCGGCCATGACGTATTGGCAGGGCGTCTGTCGGCCGGCCAGCTCGCATCGTTCGTGTTCTACGCGGTGATCGTCGCGACGTCGGTCGGTACGGTCAGCGAAGTTGCCGGCGAGCTGCAGCGCGCCGCCGGCGCAACGGAACGCCTGATGGAAATCCTGGATACGCCTGCCGAGATCGCCGCGCCGGCGAATCCGGTTCCGCTGCCCGAGCCGCCGCTGGCCACGGTGGCGCTGGACCAGGTCACCTTTGCCTATCCGTCGCGACGCAACGACCCGGCGCTCAGCGGATTGGCGATCCGGGTCGCGGCCGGTGAGCGGGTGGCGCTGGTCGGGCCTTCAGGTGCGGGCAAGACGACGCTGTTCCAGCTCCTGCTGCGTTTTTACGATCCGCAGCAGGGGAGGGTGCTGATCGACGGCGTCGATGTACGCCGCGCCGACCCGCGCGCCGTACGCGGCCGGATCGCCGTCGTGCCGCAGGACCCGGTGATCTTCGCCGCCAGCGTCTGGGACAACGTGCGCTACGGCCGGCTGGACGCCTCCGATGCGGAGGTGCGCGATGCCTGCGAAGCGGCGTACGCGACCGAGTTTCTCACCCGCCTGCCGCACGGGTTCGACACCGATCTCGGCGAGCGCGGCATCAAGCTCTCGGGAGGACAGCGGCAGAGGCTGGCGATCGCGCGCGCGGTCCTGTCGCGACGCCCGATCCTGCTGCTGGACGAGGCGACCAGCGCGCTCGACGCCGAGAGCGAGCGCATGGTGCAACTCGCGCTCGACCGGCTGATGCGCGGACGCACGACGCTGATCATCGCGCACCGATTGGCGACGGTGATCGGCGCCGACCGCATCGTCGTGCTGGACGGCGGCATCGTCGTGGCGGAAGGCACACATCAATCGCTGGTGCGCGATGATCCGCTCTATCGTCGCCTCGCGGCGCTGCAGTTTGGTTTTGATGCCGGTCCCGGTGACGCCTCGCCCACGGTTGCGCTGGCGGCCCGACGCTGAAACCGGAAGCGCGATCAGCGCGAGCGCTTCGGGTAACGGAAGCAGTCGACGACGTGGTCGTTGACCAGCCCGGTCGCCTGCATGAACGCATAGCAGATCGTCGTCCCGACGAAGCGGAAGCCGCGCTGCTTGAGCGTTTTGGACAAGGCGTCGGACTCGGGTGTACTCGCGGGCACGTCGTGCGCGCGGTGCCAACGATTGATGCGGGGCGCCGGAGCGAACGCTGGCCCACACGAAGCGATCGAAGCTGCCGAACTCTCGCTGGATGGCGAGGAACGCGGCAGCATTGCTGACCGAGCTTTCGATCTTGAGGCGATTGCGCACGATCTGCGGATTCTTGAGCAGCTTCTCGACGCGCCGGCGATCGAAGCGCGCAACCTTGGCCGGGTCGAACCCGACGAAGGCCTCGCGATAGCCTTCGCGCTTGTCGAGAATCGTTTTCCAGCTCAGCCCGGCCTGCGCGCCTTCGAGCACGAGGAATTCGAACAGCTTGCGGTCGTCGTGGACCGGCGTGCCCCATTCCTCGTCGTGATAGGCGATCATCCGAGCGTCGGCGCCGGCCCAGGCGCAGCGCTTTTGGTTGTCCATCGATCCTCCGGCGACATTATCGCGTGCGACGCGCGAGTGCGCGAGAGGAGACGAAGGGCGGGCGGGAACGACGCCCCCCTTCGGCGATCAGTCCGGCCGACCCCGGATGGCGGAACGCCGCCTACTTCGATTGCACGTAGGCCGCGAGCGCCTGTATTTCCGCCGGCGTGAGGTCTTTGACGATGCCGTGCATTACCGGCGCAGCGCGAACGAGCGACTGGATGAAGGTCAGCTGTTTGGCCACGTACTTGGCGTGCTGACCCGCGAGCCGCGGAAAATCGGCCACGCCGGTGGCGTCCGCGCCGTGGCAAGCCATGCAGGCAGGAATGGCGCGGTCGGGGACCCCCTTGTCGAACAGTTCCTTACCCTGGGCGACGAGCGCCGGACTGTCGGTCCGGCCGGGCGCGGGCGGCTGCGCCGCATAGTAGGCGGCGATGGCGCCGATGATCGATTCGTCGAGATTGCCTGCGATTCCCCACATGAAATCGTGCGCGTCTTTCTCGGCGCGCGTTCTCTTCCGGAATGCGTCGATCTGGGCCTCGAGGTAGCCCTTGCGCTGCGCCGCGAGGATAGGAAATTCGGGAGAGGTGCTTATTCCCCGCGGACCGTGGCAGGTCGAGCAGAGGTTGACCGCCTTTTCTTCTGCCGCCTTCTGGACGTCCGATGCATTGTTTTGAGCGCCTGCCGAAGCAGCTGCACCCGCCAGAAGCAATACGGCGAACGCCATGTGTTTGCCATTCATAGCACAGTCTCCAGACTGGTCACTCTCGCGACCTGCCGTCGCAGGCACGCGGCGCCGGCGTCATGAGCGTTCAAAATGCGACCCACACGTTGAAGAACGCGGTGTTGTTGTCCCGCGCATTGCGACCGTTGCCGTCGTAATTGGTCGACGCGCCGTTGAACTTGCTGTACGCCGTGTACTGAAACATCAAGCGGACGTTCTGAATCGGCAGGTAATCGAGCTCGATGATGTAGCCGTTGCTGTCCGGCTTGATCGCATTGCCGTCCGCATCCGTGCCGTAAAGCCCGCCGTCGGCGCTGCCCGTCGTCGAGAAGTAGGCGAGCGTCCCGCCGTACTTGCGATCGTGGTAGTAGGTCGCCTTCGCCTTGAACGTGTGCAGCTTGTTGGTCGGATTCGCCGGCGTCGGCCCGGCGCCGATGCCCTCTCCCGTGTCGGAGGTGACCGGGAAGCTCGCGTTGTACGACTGCTTCTCGTCGATGTAGGTCAGCTGCGCCGTGAACGTGTGAGGATCGGTGATGTACTGATATTGAGCGTCGAGCGCGAAGTCGCGAAAGCGATCGGTCGGCGTCGACGTATCGAAGTTGCTCGGGTAGCGATCGACGATCATGCCGTAGGTCCCGACCATGATCGAGTTCGGGCCCCAGTCGTGGCTGTAGGCGAAGCGCCAATACGGGTTGTAGCCCTTGAGCGCGGCCACGCCGCCATCCGTGTGAATGTCCTGGCCGGCCCGAAAGACGGAAAACGCGCCGTCCGCGGTCCGGTAGAAAGATACTTCGCCGTAGAGCGTCTTCTTCCAGAAAACGTATCCACCCAGCCCGACAACCTGCTGTGCGAGCGCGCCGTCGATCTGTGTCGCCGCGTCCGGCGTCTGCGCCAAAGGTGATGCGGTAAACGGAAATCCGAACGCCGGTGTGCTGTTCCAGACGTCCTGCATGGTCGGATTGTTGTGCAGCGTGAACCCGTAAATCAGATCCGGCTCGGCGGCCCCTACCGCGCTGTACTTGCCGACGGCCCGGATTTCCATGTTGTCCGCACCGCTGTGCCCGCCCAAGGTGCCGTCGGCCGTCGTGGCCAGATTGTCGTAAGACCATTGAAGAAATCCGCCGACGTAATCGTTCACCTTGCCGGCGAGAAACAAGCTCGCGCAGCAGAGCACGAAGCCGTTGTTGCGCTGATTGACCGCGACCGTATCTCCCGTTTCAGGATCGGTGGCCTTGTTGTTCCTGGTCGATGTGACCGATGCCTGCGCCATCACCGCGAGCGGGACATAGTTGATCGCTCCATTCGAGATGGCGACCTTGCCGATCGTGTAGCCGGTCAGCTTGAAGTAGCGGCCATAGGGCGTCAGCTCGGGAAAACTGACGTGACAGGCAATGCACTCCTGCCCCGTCTGGCGAGCGTAAGACGGCACAGCCTGGGCAGGCTGCCCTATTCCAAACATCGCAACGAGCGCCGCGACGCTCATGAGAACTCGGATATTTCGTCCTATCATCGTCGTCATCACCATGACCCTCGCCGATCGTTGCGGAATGCAGCCAGATTAGCTGGATACTCGCACCGAATCATGATGTACATCAAAGATGTGCGCACGTCGATGCGTCTTGCCGGCGATTTGTGACTGTGTGCTGACAAAATACTGACGATATGCGTACGATCACCTGCCGCCGATGCTTCCGATGACGTACGGGGTCCGGGTCTTCTTTAATCCGACATGAGCTTGTTGCGCGATGGTCGCGCTTGCGGGATGAGGCGATGATTCCCTGGTTGCGCAGCGGGGCGTTTCCACCCATCGATACCGCGCTCGCCGATCCGAACGGCTTGCTTGCGGCAGGGGGTGACTTATCCGCCGAGCGGCTGCTCGCTGCTTACCGGCAGGGAATTTTTCCGTGGTACAGCGACGGGCAGCCGATCCTCTGGTGGAGTCCCGATCCGAGGATGGTGCTTTTCGTTGCGGAGTTCCGCATGCCCCGGTCGTTGCGCAAGCTGGTCGCGCAGCGGAGATTCGAAATCCGCGTCGATACCGCGTTCCGGCGCGTGATCGAGGCCTGCGCCGAACCACGCAACGACGATGGCGGGACGTGGATCACTCCGGCCATGGTCGATGCATACAGCGAGCTGCATCGGCGCGGCTACGCCCATTCGGTCGAAGCCTGGCAAGACGATGCGCTGGCTCGGAGGATTGTACGGCGTGACCATCGGGCGCATGTTCTTCGGCGAGTCGATGTTCACGCGCGTACCGAACGCTTCCAAGGTGGCATTGGTCCATCTGATCGAGTTGCTCGATCGGCGCGCGATGCCGATGATCGATTGCCAGCAGCAGACCGAGCATCTGGCGCGCTTTGGCGCTCGACCCATTCCTCGCCGCGAGTTTGCCGACGGGCTCGCGCGATTGGTAAACTCGACGCAGCCTCCGGAGCGTTGGAATCATTCGCCGGAAGGTGAAGCCGATCGACCGTGACCAAACTCAACGACCTTCCGCTGGCGGCGCTGCAGTTTTACGCCACCGCCCCGTATCCGTGCAGCTACCTGCCGGACCGGCTCGCTCGATCGCAGGTCGCCACACCCAGTCATCTGATCGACAGCGGCGTCTACAGCGAGCTGGTGCGGCTGGGATTCAGGCGAAGCGGAGCGTTCACTTATCGGCCGTACTGCGACCACTGCCGCGCCTGCGTTCCGGTACGCATCCCTGTTGCGGATTTTGAACCCAGTCGGACACAGAGAAAGACTTGGCGTCGCCACTGCGAGTTAGCGGGAGTTCAGCGCAGATTGGCGTTTGATAGCGACCATTACGCGCTGTACCTGCAGTATCAGCGCTACCGTCACCCGGGCGGCGGCATGGATCAGGATAGCCGCGAGCAATACCAACATTTTCTTTTGCACAGCAATGTGGCGACCGACCTGTTCGAGTTTCGCGAGCAGGGAAGGCTCAGGATGGTGAGCCTGGTCGACCGGCTGCAGGACGGGCTCTCGTCCGTCTACACCTTCTATGACCCGACGCCGCTTGGCGCCAGTTACGGTACCTACAACGTGCTCTGGCAGATCCAGCGCTGCCGCGAGCTCGGCTTGCGGCACCTTTACCTCGGCTATTGGATCGAGCAGAGCCGGAAGATGGCCTACAAGGCGACGTTCAGGCCGATCGAAGGACTAGGGGTGACGGGATGGAGACGCCTGTAAGACGCGAGCAACTGATGCTTCGCCGTTGGGCACTCATAAGTCGCTGAAAATATGTAGTAAAAAGGTTGCATCGCCATCGTCCAGTCGACGTTGGAGTGCACTGTCGGGCATTGTAGCCTACCAGCTGTATATTCCTCTCTAACTAGTGGATGTAACGCTCAGTTCCAGACGGCGAATAGTAGGGGGGCCCTCCATATATAGCTTCAGTTGTGCCATATTGTTTGCCACAATGCGTCTTATTATTCTTATGCGCGGTGTAAACCCAATCCGAACATCGCGTCGCGCCAGATTTCTGGCTTTTTGCAATTGCAAAACCGGGGACCGTTTCTCATCTGAGGGGGCTGAGTTATGAACGCAATCGCTGACGTCCATTTTCTACAACAACCACAATCTACTCAGCTCGAACCGCGTTTCGACGAGGAGTATGGCGTCTACTGGGCGCTGATGAATCCTCGTTTCGGCTCGTTCAATCCACAGTTCTTGGGTGAAGTTCGCAACTTTATTGACGGCATTGTAAAGACGCACGGAGTTATGCGTCACAAGGGCCGAGAGCACCCAATTCACTACGTTGTGTTGGCCTCAAAAATGCCGGGGATATTTAGTCTCGGAGGCGACCTATCGCTCTTTAGGAGTGCAATAGAACGAAAAGATCGAGAGGAGCTTCTGCGTTATGGAAATCTCTGCATTAGTGATTTGTTGCCATGGCACCGTAACTTCGATTTGCCGCTGACAACTATCTCGCTGGTTCAGGGAACGGCGTTCGGCGGCGGCTTCGAGGGTGCACTAGCTAGCTCTGTCGTTGTCGCTGAGGAATCGGCGCGGATGGGGTTCCCAGAGATTCTCTTTAACCTATTTCCCGGAATGGGCGCGTACAGTTTCCTGTCGCGCAAGGTCGGACGGCGTATAACTGAGGAATTGATTACAAGCGGCGACACTTACACGGCCCGGCAACTGTTCGACATGGGCGTCGTGGATGTGCTAACTCCAGATGGTACGGGTGAAGCGGCAGTTTATAGCTACGTTCGCAAGCATGCGAAGAATGGAAATGGTCGTCGTGGCGTCCAACAAGTGCGCACCGATCTCGATCCCATAACGCATGAAGAATTGGCGCGCATTGTCGAAGTCTGGGTCGACACCGCAATGAAACTTGAAGAACGCGACCTAAAGATGATGGAGCGTCTGGTGCGTGCGCAGCAGCGCAACGCTGGCGAGGCGATGGCGGAGGACCTAGCCAGGACGTTGTCGCCTATGGCTCGTTTGGAAGCAGTAGGAGGGGCGGACTAAAGCTGGTGTAGTCGGCGCGCCGCAGCTAGCCTTAACATTCGGCAGGACGGTTGGCTATTGTCGTCACGATTACGATGACGACGATTGCGATTTTCGCCTGGACTCTAGGTGCTCTTCTAACGCGGCATAAGTACGCGTCGCCGTTCTGACCAGTTCGTCCGCCCATTGCGATGATTTCAGGCGTAGCGTCTCGTGAGACGCTTTTTCTAGCCGAACTGAAAACTGGGTGAGTTGGCTGGCGCCGACGCTTCCGGCGCCGCCTTTAAGCGCATGCGCGGAATCTTTGGCGCTCTCGTACCTTCGATGTGCTAGCGCATCGCAGATCTCGGCGACTAGCCGTTCACTGTCAGAGTGGAACCCGCGAATCAATCGTTCTACAAAAGTCGGATCTGCCGATATCCGCGCGAGGTCCGAGAGCACCACTTGATCAAGCACTGGAATATCTACCACCGCTAGCGCGGGCCGCTCTTCCGTGCGCGCAGGCGGAACAACGAATGTTTCTGCTTCAACGGCTAGATGGCGCTCAATCGCATCTAGCAATGCCGACGGCCGCACTGGTTTTGGAATAAACTCGGCGGCGCCGGCGGCCTGGCACTGGGCGATCGCTTCGGTCGTGACGTTGGCCGATAGCATTAGGACGGGAATAGGTTTTGGCGCGGAAAACTGATAGAGCTTCAGCGCCTCAAGACCGCTCACACCTGGCATTGACATATCGAACAACGCCAAATGGAAGCCCCCGCTTTCCAGCGCGTCAAGCGCCTCTTCGCCATTTTTGACGATTGTTGCAATATGGCCGCCGCTTTCAAGTATTAATCGAGTCACGCGCTGGTTTGTTGGATTGTCTTCGGCGACCAGGATGCGAGCACCGCGCATCTTGTGGACCGACGCCTCATGACCCCCTGGACGCGTACCGCTCGACGACAATTTAACGCTCGCAGCAAGCTCTTCAACAAGGTCGATGCCTTGCGGCACACTATGCGGCAGAGGTACTTCTAGCCAAAAGACCGAACCCTGGCCGAGTTGGCTTTCAAGTCCAATTGTGCCGCCCATTAAGCCCACAAGTTGGCGAGCGATCGTAGTCCCGAGGCCGGTGCCACCGTATACGCGGGTAATGGAATCGTCTGCCTGCGCAAAGGGTTCGAATATTTCCGCTTGTTTGGACGAATCGATACCGATTCCGGTGTCACGGACTTCGATGCGCATCATCGACACCGCATCAACCGTGTTAACGACTCTTGCACTGAGAGATGATTTCCCCACGCTCCGTAAATTTGACGGCGTTTGAAAGGAGATTCAGAAGTATTTGGCGCAGGTGGTGAGAATCGCCGATGAACCAACGAGCCGCGTCATCTGCAACGTCGGTATTAACTGCAAGTTTCTTGTATCGAGCCTGAGGCAGAATAACCTTGACGGTTTCGGTTATGAATCTGCCAAAGTCAAAAGGTCGCGCTTCGATCTGCACGCGCCCGGCCTGCAGCTTCGCCATATCGAGGACGTCTTCGATTTGAGCAAGCGCAAGTTGAGCGGATGTGCCGAGGGTCTGAACGATCTCACGCTGGGACTCGTTCATGCTAGTCTCGCGCAACAGGTCCGCCATCGCGATGACGCCGTTTAACGGCGTCCGCATTTCGTGACTTACGTTCGCGAGAAATCCGATCCTTGGATGCGTTTGCTTCGTCTGCACGATCTTTCTCTTCTTGAACGCGCTGGGACAAGAAACCGACATAAAGCGGTAAGAAGAGCAGCGCGATAAGCATCCCCGCGCCGATCGTTAAGATATGCTGCGACCAAAAGTCCGAGAAATACAGAACGAGAGAGAAACCCAGGAGCGCCATGCCATGGGATATGCGCAGATAAGTTCGGCCATAGCGATAGCTATTGCCGAAAGCCACGAACATGTAAATACCGACGACGAGCGCCCCCCACTCTCCCATGTGGAGCATGAAATAGGTCGTGCCGGCGTTGTCCGCAATGACGCCAAGAATTCGCCGCAATGGTGATTCGTGCGGACGGGACAGGATCCATATGATGATCGATACCGCGAACGTAACGAATCCCGCAAGGAACCAGATCATGTGCAAAAGATCTGTACTGGGTTCTGTCAGAAAGGCACGCCCCCCCATCAGGCCAACTAGGACAGACCACCGATAGCCAGCCGCAAGCGCGCCTGCTCGAACTCTAGGCGAGGGGCGCGCGCGATCGTCTCGGACCACCCGGCGCGGGTGGTCCAGCGGTTAATGCTGGATCTCCAAGAGAGCTTCAAGTAATTGATCCGTATAAACCCGCATTACGTCCTAACGTTGAGGGAGAATTCTACGCCACACGATGGCGCCTCGATACAGGCTAAGGGAAGCAATTTTCGTGCCGTAGAGTACAGCGGACTTATCCCCTTAACGCGGCCAACTGCCGGCGATCTGCCGTCCAAATTCCGTCGCCTTTCTGCCGAAATGCGGCAGTTTCATCGACGCGATGAAAAAAGCAGCTTGCGTCTTAAATTGTCTGCGAGCGTCTTCAAAAAGGCCGCGGCTGCCATCCCGTTCATCAAACGGTGATCGAAGGTCATGACGACACGCGCGATGTCGGATTGGCCGGACGGCGCCCCGAGGAAAATTATTGACGACGCGGGCGCCATAAGCGTTGGCGTGGCATCGATAACGTCAAATCTGCCGAGATGCGTCAAGATGATTTGCGTGTCGTCAGTCGCCTGATCTCCAATCCGAATAGCCGTTCGCATCTGCCGTGTACAGGCGCGAACGAATTCTGAGAGGCTCATCCTATCAGCGCCACGGATCACAGCCGTGATAAGTCCGTCATTAGGCCTTGCAAGTGCCAATCCGAGATTAACGCGATCATATTCTCGAATCGCATCGTCGCCCCCCATTATGGACCTAAGCCTGGGATGAGATTCGGCAGACTTGGCAACGGCGTACGCGAATATTTGAAATGATGTTGGTCGCGGGCCGTCAGATTGCGCTCGGGTGCGAGAGAATTCTTTCCATGGAAGTTCTATGGCGATAGTTCCAGGGATTGTGGTTGATGCGCTGCGTCGCAAGCGATAAATGAATGTCCGATGCGCTGGCGAAACTTTACGCTCGATGTAATCAGTGCGCGGCGGTTGAATCGCGCTGACCTTTGCGAGATAAGTATCGATATCGGAAGGAAGGACCTTATCGGTAACAGACGTGATTTCTTCCAATTTGTGGTCGTCGATCCCTTTCGCCCTTGCATAAGCGCGGGTTCTAGGCGGAATCAGTCTCGAGGTCTCGACGGGCGAAACTCTTTCGCCACCTTCGTTGGAATCATTGACTAGCATAACGATAGGTGAGTCGATTGGAACAACATCATCGACGTCCACCAGCCACCTGTGTATACGGCCGCTATGGGGTGCTTCCATTTCAACGGTGGTTTTATCTGTTTCGATTACATACAAAGGGTCGCCACGCTGCACGACATCACCGGGCTTTCGCAACACTTGGACGATACGAACTTCCCTGAGACCTTCGCCAAGTTGGGGAACGCGGACCTCAAGCATTTGACGCGATCTTATCCTAGAACATCCAAAATTGCGGCCTTTACCTTAGCCACATCAGGTAACGTCGCATATTCGACAGCTGGGTGGAAGGCGATATGGGCGTCAGGTCGCGCTACGAGTAAAGGGGGCGACAGAAACCGGTTGAATTGGTCCTGCGAGCCAACCATATGCGCGATGATCGATTGACCAAAGCTGCTTGTTCGTGCGTCTTCGCTTATCACGACTAAACGTCCTGTCTTCGCTATAGAAGCCTCAATCATTTCCCAGTCACAAGGCACAAGACTAATGGGGTCAATGATTTCGACTGAACATTCGGCGGTCATCTCGTCCGCGGTCGTTACGCGCAAGCTCGACGCAGTTACCCCATGCCACGATCGTTATGTCGTTCCCAGAACACACAATGCGTCCTTGACCGAACCCAACAGATCGCGCTGCGACAGGCTCGTGCCGCACTCGCATAATGTGCTTAGGTATGAGTAGCAACGTTGGATCAGTCTCATGCAGAGAGGTCCAGAGAATTCCCGCCAAATCTTCGGGCGTACTAGGTACCGCGACGCGCAGCCCTGGTATATGCGTCCAAAACGCTTCGTTCGATTGGCTGTGCCATGGCCCGCCAGCGGGCAGATATGCCCCGCATGGAGCATAGAAAATGGCTGGGCACGTCCAATCGCCGTTAGATCGCCACCGTAGTGTAGCGACCTGATTGATGAGCTGATTGAGAGCAGGGATCGCAAAGTCAATGAACTGCAATTCAAAAATCGGCCGATATCCCGCGACCGCTAGACCCACAGCTGTACCAACGATGGTCGCTTCGGCTAACGGAGAATTAATGACTCGCCCGGGGTGGCGAGTCGAAAGCCCCTTGGTAAGCCCAAATACGCCTCCTTTCGGGTCCTCGATGTCTTCTCCAAACAAGATCGTCGTTGGCAGCCGATCCAACGCCTCGCGGAGGCATCGATTCAATGCCCCAACCATAGTGGATTCCGATGCGCCGAGCGCGAAAGGCATCGCGTAGCCGGCTGGATTCGAGGACCCAAATATGTGTGTCTCTGCGGATGTTGGGTCAGGCCCCCATTCTCTTTCCGCTTCTAGATATGCTTTATCGATAACGATCCCGACTTCGCGTCGCAATGTCTGAACTTCGTCATCCGTTACTTCGCCTCTCGCAATCAATGTTTGCGCGTAAACCTCAACCGGATCCCTCGATTGCAGCGCTGCGATTTCGGTCGGAGAGCGATAGGCACGGTGATCGTCGGAATGGGTATGCGATGCGAGACGATCGAGTTCTATCCATAGGATCATTGGTCCATCGCCGCGACGTGCCCGTGCAATCGCGTCGCTGCTTGCTGAATGAATAGAGTCAACTAAGCGGCCGTCCACCTTGCGATAAATCGTGTCCGCAAATATGCCGAGTCGAAACGGCAACTGATGTGCCGTTGACGTACTGATGCCAAATCCGTTGTCTTCTATGATAAAGACGATCGGAAGTGACTCTTGGATAGCGAATGTAATAGCTTCGAAAAATTCACCTTGTCGCGTCGCGGCATCTCCGATCGTGCAAAGAACGATGTTTGGCTTCCCAGCCATCTTTAAAGCCCATGCAGCTCCGACCGCGGGCAGGCACTGCGCACCGGTAGGGCCAATGGGAGGGAAAATGCCAAGTCGACGGTACGAGCCGTGAAGCGGCATTACTTTGCCACCGGAAGATGAAGAAGCGGTGGCGAATTGGTCCCGAGCTATCTCAAGGGGGGTGACACCACGTGCCTGCATAAGCGCGCGGTCACGGTAGTACAGGAACAGCAGATCTTCGGTGTGGAGTGATTCGGCGATTACACCTAGCGCTTCGTGTCCCAGGCAAGGAATATGGAACCAACCCTTACCTTGGCGTAACAGCCTTTCTTCCCGCAAATCGCTTGCGCGCGTAAGTAATAGGTCGCGTAGGCGTTGCCGACTCTGCACGTTTCGTGTTCAGCCCCCTGAATCGAAGGGAAAAGCATACCTTAGAACGTGAAAAGCTGCGAGGTTTCGGCTCGAGCGGCACGGTTATTGAGACGGTAATCCTAGGCGTCTGCGAACTCCTTTTGAATCTCTCTCATGCGCTCCTCCGCACTCATGAACGCCTCGACGCATCGTGGATCAAAGTGCTTCCCCTTTTGCGCCTGCAGGTATTCCAAGCTCTCGTCGACCGTCCAGGCATGCTTATAAGGGCGTTCGCTGACCAGCGCATCGAACACGTCGGCTACGGCGACGATGCGTGCGACAATCGGAATGTCCTCGCCGTGCAATCCGTTCGGATAACCCGAGCCATCGTATTTTTCGTGGTGCCCCAGAGCGATGATCGCGCCCATGCTTAAGTACTTTGACGGGCTGCCCTTCAGGATGTCGTAGCCGATGCGTGGATGGTTCTTCATCGACGTCATCTCGACCTCCGATAGCGGGCCTTTCTTCAGCAGCACCGTATCGGAGATGCCGATCTTTCCGATGTCGTGCATCGGCGCAGAGATTTCCAGCACGTGAACGGTCTCCGGCGCCAGTCCGAGCTGGGATCCGATCAGGGCCGAGTATTTGGCCATACGTGTGAGGTGATTGCTGGTCGTCTGGTCGCGGAATTCGCCGGCCTTGGCCAGCTTAGCCAGGGTTTCGAGCTCGCGCTCATGAATCTCGGCGATCGACTTGTCCACCTGGTACTGAAGAACGCGAGCCTGATCCGAGAGCACGATCTTGTGCCGGCGAAGGTCGAGGAGGTTGGAACACCGCGCCCTGGTCTCGTGCTCGTCGAGCGGTTTGATCAGGAAGTCGGTCGCCCCGGCTTCGAGTGCCTCATAGCGCACGCGCCGGTCGTCGACTACGGTGATGACGACGATCGGGACATCGACGCAATGCGGCAGCGCGCGTATCTGCCGGACCAGCTGCACGCCATCGAATTCAGGCAACTTGTAGTCCGTCAGCACCATGTCGACGCGGTTGTTGCGCGCGAATTCGAGTGCCCGCCCGGGGGTGTCGAAGAGCTCGATGTTGAGCTTGCCGTCGATCTGCCGAACGATTTCCGCCAGCAGCAGCCGGCTGCTGAACAGGTCGTCGATGACCATGACGGTGTTGCGCTGGGCGCGCGCCATCGCCAGTTCCGATACGACCGGGTTCTTGGTGGTCGAGCGTTGGTGCGCTGAGCTCATCGTGACCGATCGTTTTTGATATATTTAAGAGACGAAAGCAAATGTCGTTCCATTCGAACGACTTGTTCCGTACAACTAACTGACGAGGTTGCGCCGAATCGCGGGCTTTGGCAACCGCGGGCGGAGAAGGCGTGGACGAGGCCGGGGGCCGCCGAGGGCCGGTGCGCTTGTCCAGCGGAGGGGAAATGGTCGGGGCGAAGTGATTCGAACACTCGACCCCCTGCACCCCATGCAGGTGCGCTACCAGGCTGCGCTACGCCCCGACGGATGACTATTAAATTCAGCAAATTATATCGCCTTCATCCCGCGGGAGCCAAAAGCTGCCGGATTTCCTCGATGACCTGACGTATTTGGGCAGACGATAGCGCCGCATTCGGGCGGCTTGCCCGGTGCCGGCCGCCATCGTTGCCCGTTTGAATCTCGTCGCCCAATACCTCGGATTCGAGTCTATGGCGGGCGCCGTTGATGGTGAATCCCTGCTCGTAGAGCAGGTCGCGTATGCGCCGGATCAGCAAGACTTCATGGTGCTGATAATAGCGGCGGTTGCCGCGCCGCTTGACCGGCTTGAGCTGCGTGAATTCCTGCTCCCAATAACGCAGCACATGCGGTTTTACCGCGCAAAGGTCGCTGACCTCGCCTATGGTGAAGTAGCGCTTGGCGGGTATCGCCGGAAGGTCGGATTTAGTCTGCCTGGGCTCGGCCATGGTTCGCGGCTTCGACCATTGCCTTCAGTTTCTGACTGGCGTGGAAAGTGACGACCCGGCGCGCGGTGATCGGAATTTCTTCTCCGGTCTTGGGATTTCGACCGGGGCGCTGTGGCTTCTCGCGAAGCTGAAAATTGCCGAAACCGGACAATTTCACACTGTCTCCCGATTCGAGCGCGATCCGGATCTCCTCGAAAAAGCGCTCGACCATGTCCTTGGCCTCCCGCTTGTTGAGGCCAAGCTGTTCAAAGAGCAAATCGGCGAGTTCGGCTTTGGTAAGCGTCATTGGATTTCCTACTGGCGTAACGTCGCCTTAAACCGATTCTCTAGTTCCCGCAGCAAATGGCCTACGGTGGCGTCGATTTCGGCGTCCGTCAAAGTACGTGCAGTATCTTGCATAAGCACAAGAATTGCAAGGCTTTTCTTACCGGCGCCGACACCCGGGCCTCGGTAGACATCAAACACGCCAACCCGATCGACGTGGGCCGGCCGAACCGCATCCAGGGCGTCCAGCAACGCCTGCGCCGGGATGTTGTCGTCCACTACCACAGCCAGATCCCGTCGGACGACTGGCAATCGAGACACCGGGCTTGCCTTCGGCAGACCGATCCGCTGGATCGACGCCTGATCGATCTCGAAGACGAAGGGGGCCTTGGCCAGCTCGAAGGCACGAACCAGGCGGGGATGCAATTCACCGATCCACCCGGCCGCGTTGCCCGCAATGCACACGCGAGCCGAACGGCCCGGGTGGAGCGCAGCGTGGGTTGCCGCTTCGGTAGTCACCGCCAACGGCGCGGCGAGCGCCTCGACATCGCCTTTGACATCGAAAAAGTCCGCGTCGCGCACGGCGCCATCCCAGTGCTCGGGAAGCGCAGGCCCGAAGGCCAGGCCGGCGATCCGCAGCGGCTGGTCATAGCGCTCGCCGTCGCGCAAGAAGCAGCGACCGGTCTCGAACACGCGCACGCGCTCCAGCTTGCGATGGACGTTGGTACGCAACGTCTCGAGCAGCCCGCCGAGCAGCGTCGTGCGCATGACGTCGAGATTGCTGGCGATCGGATTGAGCACCTTGATCGGCTCGGCGTCGGCATTCAACAGACGCTCGACCTCGGAGCTCACGAAACTGAATGTAATCACCTCGTGGTAATCGCGATCGACCAGACGGTGCCGCAGCGCCATCGCCGAGCGAACGCTTTCGGTTGCCGGCAGCATCGTCTGCGCGTGCTGCACCGCTGTCCCGGGAATGTTGTCGTACCCGTACAGCCGAGCGACTTCCTCGATGAAGTCTTCTTCGATTGCGAGGTCGAAGCGATACGATGGCGGAGTGACGACGAAGTCCGCGCCCTCGCGTTTGGCGGCTAGTCCGAGGCGCGTGAAGATCGCACCGATCGTCTCCGGCGCGATCTTGACGCCGAGGATCCGGGCGACGCGCGCGCTGCGCAGGCGGACCGGATCGCGGCGAGGGAGGTTGCCGCGAACGTCGATCAACATACCGGCGCGGCCGCCACAAATCTCGATGATCAATTGCGTTGCGCGATCTACGGCGGCGGGCCCGATATCGAAATCGACGCCGCGTTCGAACCGGAAGCCGGCATCGGTGGCAAAGCCCAGCCGCTGTGGCTTGCCCTGGATCACCGCAGGATTCCAGAATGCGCCTTCGAGGAAGACGGTGGTCGTGCCGGAGCGGATACCGCTGTGCTCGCCGCCCATGATCCCGGCGAGGCCGAGCGGTTTTCTTTCGTCGGCGACCAGAAGCAGGTCGGGGTCGAGATCGAGCTTCTGGCCGTTGAGCAGCGTCAGTTGCTCGCCGGCACGCGCAAAGCGAACGACCACCTCGCCCTCGAGCAAGGCGTCATCGTAGGCATGCAGCGGCTGTCCCAATTCGAGCATCACATAGTTGGTGATGTCGACGACTGCCGAGATCGAGCGTATGCCGCTGCGCTCGATGCGCTGCCGGAGCCACGCCGGCGTCGGCGCATCGGCGTCGATGCCGTCGATGATGCGACCGCAAAAACGCGGGCAGGCCAGCGGGTCGTCGACGCGAACGCCCCGCCCTGGACTGGTTGCGCCCGACACCGGCTGGAGCGGGAGCGGCACCAGCGGCGCTCCGGTGATGGCGGCTACTTCGCGCGCGAGGCCCAGGATCGACAGGCAGTCGGCCCGGTTCGGCGTCAGCTTGACCTCGAGCACCGAATCGTCGAGGTCGAGGACACGGCGCAAATCGACGCCGACCGGCGCATCCGCGTCGAGCAGCAGCAGTCCCGACGCGTCGTCGGACAACCCCAGCTCGCTGGCCGAGCAGAGCATCCCCTGCGATTCGACGCCGCGCATCGCCGCCTGGCGTATGTTCAAACCTCCCGGAAGCATCGCGCCGACTTGCGCATACGGCGCGACGACGCCGGCCGCGACATTCGGCGCGCCGCAGACAACAAACACCGGCGCATCCCGGCCGACGTCGACGCGGCAAACGGTGAGACGGTCGGCATTCGGGTGACGCTCGACGGCGAGGACCCTGCCGACCACGACCCCGGAAAATGGCGGCGCGACCGGGGCGCGCCCTTCGACTTCGATCCCGGCCATCGTCAGCGCGTCGGCGAGTGCGTCCCCGCCTATCGGCGGATCGGCCAGCGTGCGCAGCCAGTGCTCGGAGAATTTCATCGCACGATCGGCGGATCGTTGCGGCGATCCATGCTAGGCGAACTGGCGCAGAAAGCGCAGATCGTTTTCATAGAACAGCCGTATATCGTTGACGCCGTAACGAAGCATCGCCAGCCGGTCCGGGCCCATCCCGAAGGCGAAGCCCTGGTAGCGCTCGGGATCGATGCCTACGGCGCGCAGCACGTTCGGGTGCACCTGTCCGGCCCCGGAGATCTCCAGCCAGCCGTCGCCGTAGCTCATGTCGATTTCCGCCGACGGCTCGGTGAACGGGAAGAACGAAGGCCGGAAGCGGACCTTCAGGTCGTCGCGCTCGAAAAAGCGGCGCAGGAACTCGGTGAACACCCCTTTGAGGTCGGCGAACGACACCCGCTCGTCGATCCACAGGCCTTCGACCTGATGGAACATCGGCGAATGCGTCGCGTCGCTGTCGACCCGGTAGACGCGGCCCGGAGCGATGATCTTGATCGGCGGCGGATGCGATTCCATGTAACGCACCTGGATCGGCGAAGTGTGCGTGCGCAGCACCATCCCGCCGTCGACATAAAAGGTGTCGTGCATCGAGCGCGCCGGATGATCCTCGGGCGTATTGAGCGCGGTGAAATTGTGGAAGTCGTCTTCGATCTCCGGCCCGTCGGCGACGGCGAAGCCGAGTGAATGGAACAGCGTCTCGATGCGCTGCATCTGCCGCGTGATCGGGTGGAGCGTCCCGACGCCGATGCCGCGTCCCGGCAGTGAGACGTCGAGGCTCTCGCCGGCAAGCTGTTGGGCGAGCCTCGTGTCGGCGAGCTCCTCGCGACGGCGTATGAGCGCCTGTTCGAGCGCGGCCTTGGCTTCGTTGATACGAGCACCGGCGGCGGGACGCTCGGTCGCGGCGAGCTTGCCCAGGCCCTTCAGCTGCTCGGTCAGCCGCCCGGTCTTGCCGAGAAACCGCGCCTTGGCGTTCTCGAGCGCAGCCGCGTCGTGGCACGAGGCGAACTCGGCGAGCGCTGCGGCGACGATGGTCTCGAGCGGGTCCATGGCACAGAAACAAAAAAAGGGAGGCGGTGTCTCGCCTCCCTCGTGGATTTAGTCGTCGTCAGGCCAGAGAGGCTTTGGCCTGCTCCGCGATCTTGCTAAATGCCGTCTTGTCATGAACGGCGAGATCCGCCAGCACCTTGCGATCGATGTCGATCGACGCTTTTTTCAATCCGTTCATGAACACGCTGTAGCTCATGCCCAGCTCGCGAACCGCGGCATTGATCCGCGCGATCCAAAGCGCGCGGAATTCGCGCTTTTTCGTGCGGCGGTCCCGATATTGGTATTGCCCCGCCTTCATCACCGCTTCTTTGGCGATGCGATAGACGTTGCTGCGCCGGCCGCGATAGCCCTTTGATAGCTCCAGTACTTTCTTGTGCCGCGCCTTGGCGGTCACCCCACGCTTGACTCTTGGCATTGTGGGCTCCGGCTACGAATAGGGCAGCATGGCCCGCACCGAGTCCGCGTTGGTTCCGTGGACCGAGGTCGAACCGCGCAGCTGCCGCTTGTTCTTGGTCGATTTCTTGGTGAGGATGTGGCGCTTGAACGCCTGCGAGCGCTTGATGCTGCCGCTTCCGCGCACGCGGAAACGCTTTTTCGCGCCGCTCTTGGTCTTCATCTTCGGCATGACAATTCCTATTTGCTGCCCACAGCGGTGCTCTCCGTGGGAGAGGCTTTTTGGCTCGCGCCTTTACCGGCTTCGGGCTTGTTCGGATGATGCTTGGTTACCGCAACTTTCTTCGGAGCCAGCAGCATCACCATCTGCCTGCCCTCGAGTCTGGGAAACTGCTCGACCACGCTGTGCGGCTCCAGATCGCCGCGAATGCGTTCCAGCAGGCGAATGCCGAACTCTTGGTGTGCCATTTCGCGACCGCGAAACCGCAGCGTCACCTTGGCCTTGTCGCCTTCACCCAGGAAGCGAATCAGGTTCCTGAGCTTGATCTTGTAATCGCCTTCATCGGTACCAGGCCGGAATTTGACCTCCTTGACCTGGATCTGCTTCAGCTTCAGTTTCGCTTCGTGCTGGCGCTTGGCCTCGCGATACTTGAACTTGCCGAAGTCCATGATGCGGGCGACCGGCGGTTCGGCTAGTGGGGCGATCTCCACCAAATCGAGTTCCGCAGCTTCTGCCCGCGCGATCGCGTCCGCGATCGGAACGATACCGAGTTGTTCACCTTCTGCACCGACCAAACGGACCTCCGGGCAATTGATTTCGCCGTTGACCCGCTGTGCTTTGTCCTGGGCTATTGTGTCGCTCCTCAATTAGAAAAAAATCGGCCGTCCCGCCCGCTTGCTCAATCCCGGTGCATCAGCAACGGGACGCCATCTCGGCTTCGAGACGTCGCATCAAGGCGTCCAGAGGCATCGCCCCCAGATCCTCGCCAGCGCGGGTTCGCACGGCCACCTGTTCAGTCTGCATTTCCTTGTCGCCCAGGATAATCTGGTACGGCAACTTTTGCAGGCTATGTTCTCGAATTTTATAGGTTATTTTCTCGTTACGCAAATCGGCAATAGCCCTGTAGCCGGCCGCCTTCAGCGCGGCGACGACCTTCGGGGCGTACTCCGCCTGACGGTCGGTAATCGTCAGCACGGCGAGTTGGAGCGGCGCGAGCCATAAGGGCAGGGCGCCGCCGTGGTGTTCGATCAGGATTCCGATGAACCGCTCCAACGAGCCGACGACCGCCCGATGCAGCATCACCGGCACCTTGCGCGTGTTGTCTTCGGCCACGTATTCGGCGTCGAGCCGTGCCGGCATCGAAAAATCGACCTGCATCGTGCCGCATTGCCACGAGCGGCCCAGCGAGTCCTTCAGGTGGTATTCGACCTTCGGCCCGTAAAAGGCGCCTTCGCCGGGCAGCTCCGTCCATTCGACACCGCAGGCACCCAGCGCACGGCGCAGCGAGCTTTCGGCCCGGTCCCAGGTGTCGTCGGTGCCGAGCCGCTGGTCGGGCCGCAACGCGAGCTTGATCGTCACCTCGTTGAAGCCGAAGTCCCGATAGACGGCCAGCGCCTGCTGGTTGAAGGCGGTCACCTCGGGCTGGATCTGCTCCTCGCTGCAGAAGATATGACCGTCGTCCTGGGTGAAGCCGCGCACCCGCATCAGGCCGTGCAAGGCGCCGGAGGGTTCGTTGCGATGGCATGAGCCGAACTCGCCGTAGCGCAGCGGCAGATCGCGGTAGCTCCGCATGTTCGAATTGAAAACCAGGATGTGGCCGGGACAATTCATCGGCTTGATCGCGAAGTCGCGCTTTTCCGACTCCGTCGTGAACATGTGCTCCTTGTAGTTCTGCCAATGACCCGACTTCTCCCAGAGCGAGCGGTCGAGGATCATCGGGCATTTGACTTCCTGGTAGCCGTTCGCCTGGTAGGCGCGACGCATGTACTGCTCGACCTGTTGCCAGATCGTCCACCCTTTCGGATGCCAGAACACCATTCCGGGTGCCTCTTCCCGCAGGTGGAACAGGTCGAGCTGGCGGCCCAGTTTGCGGTGATCGCGTTTTTCCGCCTCCTCGATGCGATGCAGGTAAGCGTCGAGGTCGTCTCTCTTGGCCCACGCGGTGCCGTAGATCCGCTGCAGCATTTCGTTTCGCGAATCGCCGCGCCAGTACGCTCCGGCGAGCTTGGTCAGCTTGAATACCTTGAGCTTGCCGGTCGATGGGACGTGTGGGCCGCGACAGAGGTCGGTGAATTTTCCCTCGCGATAGAGCGAGATGGGTTCATCGGACGGAATCGAGGCAATGATCTCGGCCTTGTAGTGCTCGCCGATGGACTCGAAGTAACGTACTGCATCGTCGCGCGCCATCAGCTTGCGCTCGACCGGTTCGTCGAGAAGCGTCAACTCGGCCATCTTGGTTTGAATCGCGTCCAGATCCTCCGGGGTGAAAGGTCGCTTGTACGAAAAGTCGTAGTAGAAGCCGTCCTCGATCACCGGACCGATCGTCACCTGCGCGTCGGGGAACAACTCCTTGACCGCATAAGCGAGCAGGTGCGCGGTCGAATGACGCAGGACCTCGAGGCCGTCGGGGTCCTTGTCGGTCACTATCGCGAGCGATGCGTCGCGCTCGACAACGTAAGAGGTGTCGACCAGCTTGCCGTCGACCCGGGCCGCCAGCGCGGCTTTGGCAAGGCCGGGGCCGATCGATGCCGCCACCTGGGCGACCGTCACCGGCGCGTCAAAATGCTTAATCGCGCCGTCTGGTAAGCGAATGTCGGGCATGGTTTATTCCTCGATGCAAAAAAAAGTGCGGACGAGCCGCACTTCTTGACGCTAACACGTGTGCGAACCCGCCGGCCTGTCAGTCGGTCCCCCTGCGCGTTCGCGGTGTCATAACCATGCCTTTCTCCGTTCGACCTCAGCCGACACTGTGCAGTCACTGGTAGGCGCGATTGGACTCGAACCAACGACCCCCACCATGTCAAGGTGGTGCTCTAACCAGCTGAGCTACGCGCCTGTCCTGCAAAAAAACAAGTATAGCCGACTGGACGTCTCGCAGCCAAGGGCGGCAGGCGCACTCGGACGACTCAATCACGCAACACGCGCAGCAGGCCGATCAGTATCGGCTGGTGCAGCATGTATACCAGAAGGCTATGGCGACCCAGCCATGTCAGCCAGCCCGGCGCGAGGCGGGATAGCGGTCGCAGCGGGCGGAATTGTCGGAGCGAAAGCCAGTCGCCGAGCCCGATGCCGATCATGACGACGCCCAGCCAGGGCAACAGCGGCACGTAGTCCTCGGTCGCCGGCTTGTGCGTGGTCAGTCCCACCCATTGCAGCCAGCGGGTATCGAACGACGGCAAGGCGACTAGATTCCCGATGACGACGATCGCGGCTCCCGCGAGCAGCGCCACCCCGGGAAATCGCGTGGCCGGCCAGGCCAGTACCGACGCGATCGCGATGCAATGCAGAATGCCAAAGGTGATGAAAGTCTGCGGAAAGGTCACGTAACTGGCGACGCTGACCAGGATCGCGCAGGACGCGATCAGCGCGATCCGTCGCCAGAAGCGCCGCCGCGTGACGCCGGCGCGGCGCGCAAGAACCAGGCTCAAGCCGACGAGCAGCATGAACGAGCTGACGATGACACCGCGGAAACCCAGCCAGAGCGGATCGTGGTCGAAGTCGGCGCGTATGAAACCGAACCAATTGAGGTCGAACAGGAAGTGGTAGACGATCATCATGCACAGCGCCGCGCCGCGCAGTCCATCGATCGCAGCGATGCGCGACACCGGCGGCACTGCGACTCGGGCCGGCGCGGCGCTCTTCGCCGAGGTTCGCGGCGTGCCCCGCGTCGCGCGATGTGCAGGACGCCGGCTCATCCTATGCCCGGAGGCCAGACGACCCGATAGCCGCCAGCGCCGTCCGCTCTGCCGACGCTCGAGAGCAGCGAGTCGAGCGCCTGCTTGCGCTCGGCGGCGAGGCCTTCTCGCGGCTTGATACGCGCGTCGAGCCGTACGGCGCCGTCGCTCGAGAACGCGAGCTTTCCGGAGATTTCGACCTCGCCGCCGCTGCTGGAAAGCGTTGCCGGTATTTCCGAGCCGCTGCCGTTGGCAGCGACGCGCACTTCACCGAGTGCGATTCGCAGGCCGGTCGGCGGCGCAGCGAACGCGGCATCCTGCCAGCGCAGCGCGCCACGGGCCTGGACCCGATCGTCGCGTCGTGCCAGTTGCGCAAGGTCGAGCGTCAACGTGCCATCGGCGACCGTCAGCGTCGCGGGCGCGCCGGCTGCGCGTAGCACGGCCGCGGCGGGCAATGCGATGGTGAAGTCATCAACGCTGAATTCATCGTGTGCGACGGAGAAACGGGCCGGGTGGTTTGCGTCCGCGACAGTCAGCGATCCAGCAAGTCCGCCGCGGATCAGGGCCGTCGGATCGAGACGCCACGCGATCGGCATGCGAATGACATCCGGCAAGATCGTAAGCTCGCCGGAGCCGCGCCAGAGACTCCCGGTCGCCGAGGCGACACGGATCCGGCCGTCGGTCAGCGCCGCGACGCGCCCGTCGACCAGCGTCGCCGGCGCTTCGATCGCGATCGCCGCTGCCAGCAGCACTGCGCCAGCCCCGATGGCGAGCCAGGCGCGCATGTCTAGCGGCGCAACGTGAACTCGGCGCGAACCATTCCTGGCTCGACGCGCGCGGCCGCATTGAGGTCGACGACGCGCAGCGCTGCATCGCGCTGCAGCGAATCGAATAGCGCGGTCAATGCATCGAACGAAAGCCCGTCGATGGTGACGCGCAGATCGTCGCCGGTCCGGTCGATCGCAGTCGCTTTGACGCCCGCCTGCCCGAGAGCCAGGTCGAGCATCGCGCGCGCGTCGCCCGCCGGTGGAGGCGTACGGCGCTCGAGGCCCGCCATCGCATCGGCTTGCGTGCGCGCCTCCGCAAGCGCCACGCGCTGCGTGGCAAGCTCCCGGGTCAGTCGGGCAATATCGGTCTGCAGGGGTTGCCAGACGATGAGCCAGGCGAGCGCGGCGAGAGCCACTGTCGCGCCGGCGACGAGGCCCGCGCGCTCGGTACGCGTGCGCAGGCGCCACCACCGCGGCAGGCGATCGCTCGCATCGACCCCGGCGGCGCTGGCCATCAATCGAGTCCCAGGCGCAGGCGCGCGCCGGTCGACGTCGGCGCCGCGATCGCGGTGAGTCCTCGCCCCTGCAGCTGATGCTGGACCGTTGCGAGCTGCGCGCCGTCGGATTTTTGCAGCTCGAGTACGACGTGCCCGTCGGCGTAGCGCAGCGAGCGGACGCTGCCCGCGGGCAGCATAGCCAGCGCGGGTGCTGCGCGCGCGAGCAGCGGCAGAAAGTCGTCGCGCGCCGCGACTCCCGCGCGATGGCGAAGCTCGGCATCGCGCCGGGCGATCGCCTGTAGCGGCGGCATGCCCGCGGTGGCGCCCGGCACAGCGCGTCGCGCCACTGCGGCCAGCTCGCGTTGGACGGCATGCGTCTGCCATTGCAGTCCCAGCCACTGTCCAAGCGTGGCCAGCACGTGCAGGGCCAGCGCCAGTATTGCGATCCCCAGCGCCGGCCGGAACAGTCGCAGCGCGATCGATCGAGACGATGTCGTGCCGGCACCGGCGCCGGTCGTTTGCAGATCGACCGCGGAAGCGAAGGCCTGCGGGGTTGCGTCCGACCACCGCCAGGGCGCACCGGCGCTGAAGGCGACGCCGGTCTGTGCGCTGGCCCGCGCCAGCCGTTCGGCATCGATGCCCCCGATGTCCACCCGGACCGCGCGCGGCGCATGCTGACCGGCCGTCGTGATCGCCAGCAGGAGTTCCCCCGGCAGGCCCGAGTCGCGCGCTGCGCCGACGCCGATCGATGCGCCGCGGTCGGTGACGACGAACCCGACGTCGTCGATTGAGCGAGCGCACCAGCACCAGCCGGAAACGGGGGGGCGCGCCAGATCGCTTTCGAGGAGGATGCGATCCCAGCCTATGCCGGCGCGCTTCGACCCTTCGCTGAACGCGCGCATCCAAGATGAGGACACGATGACGCCACGCACGGTGCCATCGGCGCGCTGCGAGCCGAAGGCGGCGTGGCTGCTTTCTGGAGCGTCGGCTAACTGGTCCTCGAGCGCGAAGCCGGCGGCCGCGGCGACGCGCGCCGCCGGCAGCGGCGGCAAGGTCAGCGTCACCAGCCGGCCGCGGGCAGCCGCGACGATCGCTTCGATGCGGTCTCGCGCCGGCCATTCGGAAGGCCGGCCGCGGCCGCTGCGAACCGGCCGTTCATTGCCGCCGAACAGCGCCCAGTCGGCGGCGCGTTCCGCGGCAGGCGCAGCGTCGAACAGCACGCGCAGCGTGGTCATCGGCGAATCGTCAGAGACATCGGAACCAATGCGCGCCGATTGTACGCGACCGGAGCACGCGACCCCACGATGCCGGCTTCATTCGACGACTTGCCAAACGACGACGGGCCAGCTTTTCGCCGCGGCTGTGCGCCTGAGCAGGGCGCGCGCGCGCGCCAGCGTGTCGCCTTGCCGCGCTTCGATCGAAACTTCGAACCAGTCGCTGCTGACGCCGATGAGCGTTTCGTCCACGACCAGGTCGGGGCGCGGCAGCCGAGCGCGAAAATCCGCGATGGTCGCGAACGGGGCCGGGATCCGCGACGCGGCCAGCGCGGTGGCCCCCGCTGCATCGAGTCCTCCGATTACCGCAGACAGCACCTCCGGCGGCGCGGTATTGACGTTGACGGTGGCCGGTGCGTCAAGTGCGCTTACAAAGGGAAGCAACCGAGCGATGGCTGCCGCGTCGGCACCGCGGACGGCGAGTAATTCGCTGGCGCGCCGCACCGGGGAATTGGCGGCGAGACCCGGGTGTGCCTGGCTCGAATACCAGGCATCCTCGGCACCGCCCGGTTCGCTGACGCGGTCATCGGCGTCAACCCAATCGGAGATGGCGTTGAGCAGCGTCGGCGGCAGGGCAAGCGCGGCGAACAGGCGCTGCAAGGCGGTGCGCGTCGGCGCCGGCGCCGACGGGACGCCCGCGATGTTGTTGACATTGATCCGGCCCTGGACATCGACGATGTAGCCGGCGATCGAACCGTTGTCGATCGGCAGCGCTGGAAGTTTCAGCGCCCACGGCTGGCCGAGATGCACGGTGCCGCCGCCGGCGTTGTCGTTGACGATCTGGCGCGCCCATTGCACACCGGCCATCGCGAGCGCCTGCGCTTGCACCTGATCGCGGCGATGGGCGTGCTCGTTGATCCAGCGTTGCTGCTGCCACAACAGCGTCGCCGCGATCGTCGCTGCCAGCGCAGCGAACAGCATCGCCATGATGATGGCGGCGCCGTGCGCCGTGCGCGCCGGCGAAGTCAGCGCAGCGCCAGCCATCGTTCGATCTCTTCGCCTGAAGTCAGCGTCACCGCGACCCGGGCGGCACGCGGGAGATCTGCATCGCCGGCAAGCGGCCAACTGTCGGTCCAGCGGCCGGTCGCCGTCAGATACGACAGCCGGAACTGCGCAACGTCCGGAAGAAGAACGTAGGCGCTGGGCTCGCTGTTGGCCGGGCGATCGTATCCTGCCCAGTAGAGCACCTCGACGCTGCCGTTGCGCAGCCGATAGCCGATCCTTTGGCCGGCGCTTCCCGGATCGATGGTGTATTCGGGGCCGGCACGTGAAAACGCGAGCGACCCGCTGCCTGCCGCGTCGACCGTCGCCAGCCATGCAGGCTCGCGCACCGAGCCGTTGCGCGCGGTACGAGGAACGGCCTCGCGCAAATCGCCTTCGAGGCGCGCGAAAAAAAGGTCAAGGGTTCGCCATTTCGTCGCCTCGGTCGACAGCCGGGACTCGCTTTCGGACAGCGCCGCGAGCGCACGGTAACCCATCAGAGCGAGCAAGGCGACGATCGCGACCGCAATCAGAACCTCGAGCAGCGTGAAGCCGGATCGCTTCGGGTCGCAGAAAGCGCTCATCGCTGCGCGGCCTGGCCCAGGTAGCCGACCAGGCGCGCCAGCGTGTAGTCGGGGCGCGCCGCGTCGCCAACGTCGATCTCGATCTTGCGGAAGGCGGGGTTCGGTGTCGCGCTGACGGTCTCGCGCCAGGTGAACGGAGCACCGGCCTGCGTCTCGGTGCCGCTGCGCTCGCCTGACGCGGGGGCAGGCGATTCCAGTTGCGCGGCGGCGAGCCGGTTCTGCGCGACCCACAGCGCCAGGGTGCGCGCCTTGAGCGCGGTCGCGCTTTCCGCACTTTGCGCCACGCTGCGAAATCCGGCCGCCAACGCCACCGCCACAATCGCCAGCGCGACCAGAACCTCCACCAGCGTGAAGCCGGCTCGAGTTAGCGCGCTGTCGGGCCGGTCAGCGCGACGCGATTCAGCGGATCGGCGGCAAGAAGCGTGAACCATTCGGGCGACGCGATCTGGATGACATAGGGCTCGTTGCGACCGCTGGGGCGCAGCGGCACGATCGCATCGGGGGCGACCGGGATTCCTGCGTACTCGCGCGTCGTAACGCTCAGAGGAGCGGGCAGGACGTGCGGCGCCAGAACGTCGTCGTTCGACATCGCTTCCCAGGACGTGGCGCCGGCGGCCATCCGCCAGAACCGGTAGGTGTCGCCGCTCGCGGAAACGCCCAGTGTTTCGTCTTTCCATTGTGCGAGCAGCGCCACATGTTCGAGTGCAGCAGCGAGGCGTCGACCTTCGCGCTCGACCTCTGTCCGAGGGTCACTGTCGAAGCGCGCATAGGCGAGCCCCGCCGCGAGCCCGATGACGACAAGCACGACCAGGATCTCCGCCAGCGTGAATCCGGCCGCGCGACCGACGCGCGATAGCGGCGATCCTAGAGATCCCACGAGCCGATGTCAGCATCGAATCCGGTGCCCCCCGGAGCCCCGTCGGCGCCGAAGCTGAAAACGTCGAATTCGCCGCGCAAGCCCGGATTGATGTACTGGTAGTTGTTGCCCCACGGATCCTTCGGCAGCCGCTCGAGATAGCCGTTGGGCTTCCAGTTCGGCGGCACCGGAGGCTGCACAGGCTTGCTCACCAATGCGGCAAGACCCTGATCCCCGGTCGGATAGCGGCCATTGTCCAGACGGTAGAGCTTGAGCGCTTGGCCGATCGCGGCGATGTCGTTTTTCGCCGCGATCACCCGCGCTTCATCCGGACGCTCGAGCACGCGCGGCACGACCAGTGCCGCGAGAATACCGAGGATGACGATGACGACGAGGACTTCGACCAGAGTGAAGCCGCACGACGATCGGATCAGGCGCGGCGCGTGCCGCGGCAAGCCTGGCTGCATGCAGCCATTATAATCGCCCGGGTTCTCCTTCGAGATCAGTCGCCAATGCGTTTCGTCGTCGGATTGCTGCTGCTGGTGCTCGCCGTTTCCGGCGCCGCCTATTGGTGGGCGACGACGCAGCCGTTGCACGTGCCGGCCGGCGGCTATGCGCTGACGGTGAAGCCGGGCGCGACGCTGCGCTCGGTTGCGCGCGACCTCGCCGCTGCGGATGTGCTGCCGGCGGCCTGGACGCTGGTCGCACTGGCGCGTCTTCACCGCGTCGATCGCACGATCAAGGCGGGTAACTACGAGATCGGCGCGGGCACAAGCCTTGCGGGGGTGATGGCGAAGCTGACGCAAGGCGACGTCATGCAGTCTTCGATCGCGATCGTCGAGGGCTGGACGGTTCGCGACCTCAGGGCGGCGCTGAAGGGCGATCCCAAGATCGTCAAGCGGATAATCGACCTGCCCGATGCCGAGCTGATGCGAAGCATCGGCGCGACGGAGACGGCTCCCGAGGGCCTTTTCTTCCCCGACACCTACTTTTTCGCCAGCGGATCGACCGACGCGGCGCTGCTGACGCGCGCCTACCGGGTGATGCACGAGCGGCTGGATGCGGCATGGGCGGCTCGTGCGAGCGACTTGCCGCTGGCGAGCCCGTACGAAGCGCTGACCTTGGCATCGATCGTTGAAAAGGAAACCGGCCGCGCGACGGATCGGCCGCTGGTCGCGGCGGTGTTCATCAATCGCCTCAAGCTTGGCATGCGGCTGCAAACCGATCCGACGGTCATCTACGGCATCGGCGAGCGTTTCGACGGCAACTTGAAAAAAAGCGATCTCGAGAAGGACCACGCGTTCAACACCTACGTCCGCAGCGGCCTGCCACCGACGCCGATCGCGCTGCCGGGGCAGGCTTCGCTCGATGCGGTCCTGCATCCGGCCGCGGTGCCCTACCTCTATTTCGTCGCGCGCGGCGACGGATCGAGTGAATTCTCGACCAGCATCGCCGATCACAATCGCGCCGTGGCAAAATATCAGCGCGGCGGGCGCTAGCGAGCTTCCGGCCGCGAAAGCTCCCTCGCGCCGATTCCCGCAGCTAATTGTCGACTGACCCATCCCGCGGCCGCCTGATCACCGTCGAAGGCATCGACGGCGCCGGCAAGAGCACGCACCTGCCCTGGCTCAAGGAGTCGATCGAGGGTCGAGGCCGCCGCGCCTGGTTAACCCGCGAGCCGGGCGGTACGCCGCTCGGCGAGCGTCTGCGCGATCTGGTGCTGCACCAGCCGATGGCGCAACTGACCGAGACGCTGCTGATGTTCGCCGCTCGACGCGAGCACTGCGAGCGCGAGATCTGGCCGCGGCTCGCCCAGGGCGTCTGGGTCGTCTGCGATCGCTTCACCGACGCGACCTACGCCTATCAGGGCGGCGGCCATGGCGTCGCCGCCGCCAGCATCGAAACCCTCGAGAGGCTGACGCTGGGCGACTTTCGGCCGGACCTGACGCTGCTCTTCGACGTACCGGTCGAGGTCGGCCGCGAACGCCTGGGCGATGGGCGTCCATTGGACAAGTTCGAGCGGCAACAGCCGGGATTCTTCGAGCGCGTCCGAGCCGCGTATCTGGCGCGTGCGGCGGCGGACCCGTCGCGGTTTCGCGTCATCGACAGCACGCGCCCGCATGCAACGGTGCGAGCCGACCTCGCTGCGATCATCGCCGCGCAATGAGCGAATCGACGGCCGAGCAATCCGGGCCGGCGCAGGCGCTGCTGCCGTGGCACCGCGATCTCGCCGCGGCGATGCTGCAGCAGCGCGAGCGATGGCCGCAGGCGCTGCTCATTGCCGGCAGGCGCGGCCTGGGCAAGCGCGCGCTGGCCCTTCATTTCGCACGGGCGCTTCTTTGCGAGACGCCGCTCGCCAGCGGCGATGCATGCGGAGTTTGTCCCGGGTGCCTCTACATCGCCGCCGGTGCGCATCCCGATCTTCGCCTGATCGAGCCGGTGATTTTGGACGAGGAGGGAAACGTCACCCCCGTGGACGCCATTACCGTCGATCGCATTCGTGAGCTCACCTTGTTCACCCAGCTTTCGACGCATCGTCATTGTGGCAAGGTCGCGGTGATCGCGCCGGCGGAAATGATGAATGCCGCCGCCGCCAACGCCTTGCTGAAGACGCTCGAAGAGCCTCCGGACGACACTTACCTGATGCTGGTGAGCGATCAGAGCGCACGGCTGCCGCCGACAATCGTCAGCCGCTGCCGGCGCCTGGCGGTCCCGGAGCCCGACGCGCGAACGGCGGCGGCATGGCTTTCGTCACTGGGCGTCGCCGACGCCGACAGCGTGCTGGCGCAGGCCGGCGGCGCGCCTTTGCGGGCGCTCGAGCTCGCCGATGCGACGCTGCAGCGCGAATGCGATGGCTTTCTCTCCGAGCTTGCGCGTCCGGAGCGCCTGTCGCCGGTCGCCATCGGCGCCCGGTTCGACGCGGCCGCGAAGGACGAGCGCAAGGCGTTGCTCTCCGCGGCGGTGTACTGGCTGATGACCTGGACCGCCGACCTTGCATCGGTCGTTAGCGGAGGACCGCCGCGCTTTCACCCGCGGCGCCGCGATGCGTTGGCTGCGCTGGCCCCGCGGGTGGCGCGGGTGCCGCTGTTCCGCTATTATCAGTCGCTATTGCGGCAGCGCGCGCTGCTATCGCATCCGCTGCAGCCGCGGCTGGTCGCGGAGGCGATGCTGATCGATTACCGCGATCTGTTCACGCGGGAGCGGACGGATTGATTTCAGCGCTGGCGCGCAATTTCAACTTCATCGCCGCGGCGCGTTCGCGGCGCGATCAACAGTCAGGCTGAGCACGCACAATGGCGTCGGATCGCTCTCCCAACACCGCGACACGGGCCATGCTCAACCGGCCCGGGGTGCTCTCGCTCAATATTCGCGAAAAGGCGGCGCTATACGCGGCGTACATGCCGTTTCTCAAGGGCGGCGGCATATTCATTCCGACCAATCGGGCCTATCAGCTCGGTGAGGAAGTGTTCATGTTGCTGTCGCTGATGGACGATCCCCAGCGCATCGCGGTCCAGGGCAAGGTGGTCTGGATCACGCCCGAAGGCGTCCAGGGCAACCGGACCCAGGGAATCGGCGTGCAGTTCACGCCGGACGATACCGGAGCATCGGCTAGGGCGACGATCGAAAGGCTGCTCGGAGAAACGCTGGCCTCGAATCGGCCGACGCATACGATGTAGCGTGTTCGTCGACTCGCACTGTCACATCAATTTTCCCGAGCTCGCGTCGAACCTGCCGGCGGTGCTCGCGGCGATGGCCGAAAATCGCGTCACGCACGCGATGTGCATCGGCGTCAACCTGCCCGATCTCCCGCAGGTGCTCGCGTTGGCCGACGAACACGCCAACATCTATGCGAGTGTCGGCGTACACCCCGATTACGAGGACACACCCGAACCGTCGGTCGAGCAGTTGATTGCGCTCGCGGCGCGGCCGAAGGTCGCCGCGATCGGCGAAACCGGGCTCGATTATTATCGGGCGACCGGCGATCTGGAATGGCAGCGGCAGCGCTTTCGCACGCATATCCGCGCTGCGCGGTCCTGCGGCAAGCCGCTGGTGATTCATACGCGTGCCGCGGCGGCCGACACGCTGGCGATCATGCGCGACGAGCACGCGGATGACGCCGGCGGCGTCATGCATTGCTTCACCGAGAGCTGGGATGTCGCGCAGGGAGCACTCGAACTGGGATTCCATATTTCGTTTTCCGGCATCGTCACCTTCAAGAACGCTGTCGCGCTTAAGGATGTCGCCCGCCGCGTGCCGTTGGACCGCATGCTGATCGAAACCGACGCTCCCTACCTGGCGCCGGTGCCACATCGGGGCAAGCTGAACCAGCCCGCGTACGTTCGCCACGTCGCCGAGGAGATTGCGCGGTTGCGCGAGGTGCCGGTCGAAGCGATCGCCACCGCGACCTCGGCCAATTTTTTCCGGCTGATCCGGTCCCCGGCGCGTGCTGCTTAGGCGGCGTGGCGTTGCGACGCTGCGATGGCTGCTGCCATTGCTGATGCTCGGATTCGCCGTTGCGCCGGCCGGGGCGCAGGCACTCTATGAGCGCTTCATCCAGTCCGTCACCATCGACCGCTCCGACGAGGTCGCCGCGATGCTCGCGCGCGGCATCGATCCAAACACCGTCGATCCGAATGGCGACCCGGTGCTGGTGATCGCCGCGCGGTCGGGGTTCGAGCCGACGCTCGATGCGCTGCTGGCCGCAGGCGCCAAGGTCAACATCCGCAATCCGTACGGCGACAGCGCGATCATGGTCGCGGCGATAAGCGGCCGCCTGGCCATTGTCAAGAAGCTTTTCGCGCGCGGAGCCGCGATCAATCACTCCGGCTGGACGCCGCTGATCTATGCGGCAACCGGAGGGCATGTCGACGTTGCGCGCTACCTGATCGATGTCGGCGCCGACGTCAATGCGGCATCGCCGAACGGGACCACAGCGCTGATGATGGCGGTGCGCGGCGGACATCCAGCGGTGGTCGATTTGCTGCTCGCCAAAGGCGCCGACGTCGGCCATCGCAATGACGCCGGCGCGACCGCGCTGGCATGGGCAAGGCGAGGCGGGTTCGACGCGATCGAGCGGACGCTGCGACGAAGCGGGGCGAAAAACTAGGGTCTGAACGGCCCCCGGCCGGTTCCGCGCGGTTCCTAGCGAAACGAATCTGCGTCGGTTCCGACACTAGCGGGCCGCTGCGCCGCCGGCGGCTCCACGTGTGCCTGGTTTTTCAGATCGGATGACACGCCGACAAGGCGGCGCGCGCCTTCATAGCGCTGCTGCCAGTAATGCTGCGTCATCGCGACGATCTCGACCTCGCCACCGCGATGCGGCGCATGGATAAAGCGATGGTCGCCGAGATAGATCCCGACATGGGAGAACGGCGAGCTTCTCGTGTTGAAGAATACGAGATCGCCGGCGCGCAGATCGCCTTGCGCGACATGGCCGCCCAGCCGCGCCATTTCGCGCGCCGTTCTCGGCAGCGTCACTCCGACTACCTCCTGGAACACATAGCGGACCAGGCCGCTGCAATCGAGGCCGCGCTCGGGACTGTTGCCGCCGTAGTGGTAGTCGACGCCGATCAGGCCGAGTGCGTAGATGGCGAGGTCCTGAGCGGTTTGCAGCACGCGCGTTGGCGGCTGCTCTGCGCGGTCCACTTTCGCTGCGAGGCTCGGCTGCGCCGCCAGTCCGGCGGAAGGCAGCGTCAGCAACCCCACCGCGGCCAGGGCAGACACCACAGATGCCGCAGACGCCACAGCGCGGACCGGTGCCGCAACGGTGCTGCCCGCCAGTCGGGAGCGAAGGTTCATCGAATACTTTATATGTTAATTCAGCAGCTTGGCACCATAACCCGCCGCGCGGAGTCAAGTCAACCGGCGCGGCGAAGCGCGCCGGCGCCGGCGTTCCTTCGGGTCGGCCAGCAGCGGTCGGTAAATTTCGACCCGGTCGTGATCGGCGAGCAAGGCGTCGAGCGTCACCCGGGCGCCGAATACCCCGACCGCCATCTTTCCCGGGTCGATTTCCGGATGGCGCGCCGCAATGCCCGAACGGGCCAGTGCGTCCGCGACGCTCGATCCTTCCGGCAACTCGAGCGCGATCTCGGTGGCGCCGGCGGGCAGCGCATAGACGACGGTGACGGCGATCCGCTTCACGCGCCGCTGCGATGGATTGCCGCCGCGCGCTTGACGAACGCGTCGATGAAATTGTCGGCAATTCGGCCGAACACCGGGCCGATCAATTTCTCCAGCATGCCAGTCGCGAATTCGTAGTTGAGATCGAATTCAACTTTGCACGCCGACTCGGTCAAGCCACGAAACTGCCAGACGCCATCGAGGCGGCGAAACGGGCCGTCACGAAGTTCGACCACGATCCGGTCTGGCGGGTGATTGCGATTGGCGGTGGTGAAATGCGCGCGCACCCCATGGTAATCGATGTCGATGCGCGCCAGCGTCTGATCGCCGGCACGCTGAAGAATCTGGGTTCCGCCGCACCACGGCAGAAATTTGGGATAGTCCTCGATGCGCTCGACGAGCCCGAACATCTGTTGCGCGCTGTACGGCACGAGCACCGACTTGTGTACGCTGTGCATTGCTACAATACGAGGCCGGAAATGGCGAGCATGTCGGCTATGAGCATCGTAGAGAATAAAAAAGCCTATCACGACTATTTCGTCGAGGAGAAATTCGAGGCGGGGCTGGCGCTCGAGGGCTGGGAGGTCAAGGCGATCCGCGCCGGACGCGCGCAGCTGAAGGAAGCGTACGTCGTCGTCAAGGGTGGCGAGATCGTCTTGCTCGGCGCACACGTCACGCCGCTGCCGACCGCGTCGACGCACATCAAGCCAGACCCGACGCGGACCCGCAAGCTGCTGCTGCATCGTAGCGAGATCAACCGCCTGGTCGGCAAGGTCGAGCGCGCCGGCTACACGATGACTCCGCTCGATCTGCATTTCGTCAAAGGCAGGATCAAGATCGAGATCGGTCTCGCCCGCGGCAAGAAGCAGTACGACAAGCGCGAAACCGAGAAGCTGCGCGACTGGAACCGCGAGAAGCAGCGCCTGCTGCGCAACCGGTCGGGCAGCGGCAAGCCGGCGCGCTCGGGCTGAGCATCGTGGCGCTCGCCCCGATCAACTTGCGCGGCGCCGCGTCCGCCGACCTGGAAGCGATCGCCGCGATCTACGCACACCATGTCGAATCCGGCACCGGTTCGTTCGAGCTCGATGCGCCGACTGCCGGCGAAATGCATCGGCGCTGGCGCGACGTCGTCGAGCGCGGCCTGCCTTATGTGGTCGCCACGCTTGCACCGCACGACGCGACGATCGCCGGCTATGCGTACGCCAGCCTCTACCGCACGCGGCCGGCGTATCGATATACGGTCGAGGATTCGGTGTACGTGGATCCGAGCTGCACCGGACGGGGGGTGGGGCGCGCATTGCTGGCCGCGATCATCGACGCCTGCGCGCCGCTCGGTTACCGTCAGATGGTGGCGGTCATCGGCGGTTCGGACAACGCCGCATCGATCGGCCTGCACGCGGCGCTCGGCTTCGAGCGCGTCGGTTGCCTGACGGCGGTCGGCCGCAAATTCGATCGCTGGCTCGACACTGTGTTGATGCAGCGGGCACTCGGCCCGGGCGCTGCGGCGCCGCCGCGCTGAGCCTTGCGCCAGGTCAGCGCGCAGCCAGCAGCTCGCGCGCGGCAGCGACGCCGCTCCTCGCCGCCGCTTCGAGCGTGGCCGGCAATTCGGGGTCGGTGTAGTCGCCGGCCAGATACAGTCCTGGCGCGATCGCGCCGGGCGGAGGGCGCTCGAGTCCGGCCCGGCAGGCATAAGTCGCGCGCCGCTCGGCGATCACCTTGAGCCATACCGGCGCCGGCAGCGCAGGCAGCACCCGGTGCAGCTGGTCGTCGATGGCGCGCAACAGCGACGAGTGATCCTGCCGCTCGCCTGGCCGCTCGGTGCTTATTACTACGGCGGCCAAGCCTTGCGGGCCGTCCAGCTGTCCGCGATCGAACAGCCATTGCCCGGGCGTTCCGGCGAGCTTCTGCATTGGCTGCGCGATTCCCAGCGGCCGATCGTATTTAAGATACGCGGTGACAATCGGCTCGTAGGCGAACTGCTCGACGCAGGCGACCGCGTGCGCCGCCTCGGGCGACTCGAGCGCGCCCATGAGCAGATGCGGGAGCTGATGCGGACCGACGGCGATGACGGCGGCGGTGAACGATTCGTCGGCGTAGCCGCTGCGCACGACGACGTGGTCGCCTCGGGGCGCGATATCGGTCACGGTCGTGCTTCTGCGTATCGCGCCGCCGCGATCGACGACATAGGCGGCTGCCGCGTCGGGAAACAGCGATGAGAGGTCGACCCGAGGCGTCAGCGTGTTGGAATCCTCGGCGCTGCGGGCGAACGCGGCCTCGAGCACGTTGAGGAAGATCTGGGCCGACGCGGTCGCCATCGGCGTATTGAGGGCGCCGATGCAAAGCGGTCCCCACAGATGTTTTATCGCGGACCCGGGCTCTCCGGCGAGAAGTTGCTGAACGGTCAGCGCGGGCGCGCAGCGAAACCGATCGCGGCGCAGACGGCGCACGAAGGCCAGCGTCGCCCGCCGCTCGGGCCAGGTCATGCCCTGCGCCTGCAGCAGCGCCGCCGCGAGATGCCAGGGCGCAGGCAGCGCCGGCGCAGCAAGCCGGAAGACGCCAGGCTCCTCCAGGCACAGCCGCCGGCGATCGAACAGATCGCGCTCGGCTCCCGGGCCGTGCACGGTGCGAAGCAACGCCAGCAGCTGCGCGTAGGCCCCGAGCACCATGTGCTGGCCGTTGTCGACATCGACCTCGTAGGCCTCGATCCGCCGCGCGCGCCCACCCAGCGTGTGCGCGGCCTCGAACACCGTCACTGCGCGCCCGGCCTGCGCCAGCGTCACCGCGGCAGCAAAACCCGCGTAGCCTCCACCGATGACCGCGATGCGCTCGGACACTGACACTAATAGGACCAGGACGTCGTCCAGGCGATCCAGGCCTTGCGCAGCGGCGAAAGCGCGACCCGCCGGTCGAGCACCTGGAAATCGGCACGCTCGATCGCATCGAGCAGCGCGCGATAGATCGCGGCCATGATCAGCCCAGGACGCTGTGCCCGCCGGTCGGCGGCGGGCAGCGTCTCGAGTGCGCGTCGGTAAACGGCGCGCGCCCGCGCCACCTGGAAACGCATCAGGGCGGTGAATTCGGCGGTCGCGCGTGCGCTGAGGATGTCGTCAGCGCGGACGCCGAACCGGTCGAGATCATCCTGCGGCAGATAGATCCGGCCCCTGCGCGCGTCCTCGCCAACGTCGCGAATGATGTTGGTCAGCTGAAACGCGATGCCCAGGTCGCGCGCATAAACGAGCGTCGCCGGATCGGAGTAGCCGAATATTTCCGCCGACATCAGGCCGACGCCGCCGGCGACCAGGTCGCAGTAGCGCTCGAGCATCGCGAAGTCGAGGTAGCGCTGCTGATCGAGATCCATCGCCATGCCGTCGATGACAGCCTGCAACCGGGCTTCCCTCACCGCAAACTCCATGACGACCGGCTTCAATGCCTGCGCGACCGGATGCTGCGGCGCCCCGCCGAATATCGCCGCGACCTGTCCTCGCCACCACGCGAGCTTGATCCGCGCCACGCCCGCGTCGCTGGTGTCATCGACGACGTCGTCGACTTCGCGGCAGAACGCATAAAGCGCGGTGATCGCGCGCCGGCGGGCCGGCGGCAAAAATCGGAAGCTGTGATAGAAGCTCGACCCGCTTTGCGCCGCTTTTTGCTCGCAATAGACGTCCGGCTGCATCTCTAGGCCGCCAGTGCCGCGGCGAGCATCATCGCCCAGTCGCGTCGGCGCAAGACCGGACGATGCCGGAAGACGTCGCCTTGCACCCGATCGAGCGCGCCCAGGATACGAAAGCCTCCGGCAACGACCATCTTCAGCTCGAGCCGCGCGCGCAGCGGCAATGCGCGGGCAAGCGGGAGTCCCGAGCGCAGCAGATCGCGCGTGCGTGCGACCTCGAATGCCATCAGGCGGCGCCAGTGCTCGTCGACGATCCCGTCGACGATATGCTGCTCTCCGACGCCGAAGCGCGCCATGTCGTCGGCCGGAAGGTAGATCCGGCCCTTGGACCAGTCCAGCGCGACATCCTGCCAGAAGTTGGCGAGCTGCAATCCGGTGCAGATCGCATCGGCCCGGCGGAGCTCGACCGCGTCGGTGACGCTGTACAGATGCAGCAGCAGGCGGCCGATCGGGTTAGCCGATCGGCGGCAATAATCGACCAGATGATCGAAGTCGCGGTAAAGGGGCTGCGTTACGTCCTGCCGGAACGCGGACAGGAGGTCGCGAAACGGTGCCACCGGAAGGCCATGGCGGCGGATCGCCGCGGCCAGCGCGGCAAACGGCGGCTCGACCGGATCGCCGGACGAATCACGCGCCCGCTCGATCTGATCGAGCATCGCCGCATAGCGGTCGAGACCGGCGATCCGAACGGCCTGCGTGCCGCCGCCTTCGTCGGCGATGTCATCGGCGCCTCGCGCAAAGGCGTAGATCGCAGAAATCGCCGCGCGCAGCGCCGGCGGGCCGACCCACGACGCGACGGGGAAATTTTCGTAGTGGCTGACAGGCACGGCGATCGGAGCTTGTTGCGCGCGAGCGTTCACAATTGTCCCGGCAAACACGACGCCGGCCGCAGCCTTTTGCGTAGCGGGGGTGGGGCTTTTCGGCTATACTGGCGCGTTTCGCGAAACCGGCTGCGAAAGTGGCGGAATTGGTAGACGCGCCGGCCTTAGGAGCCGGAGCCGAAAGGCGTGAGAGTTCGAGTCTCTCCTTTCGCACCACGAAAACAAGGCTAGCAAGGAATCATCGGGTATGCAAACGACACTGGAAACGCTGGGACAGCTCGAGCGTCGGCTGAACGTGGCCGTGCCGCTCGAGCAGATCGACGGCGAAGTCCACAAGCGCCTGGCGCGGCTCGCGAAGACGGTCAAAATCGCGGGCTTTCGGCCGGGCAAGGTCCCACTGAAGATGGTGGCTCAGCAATACGGCCCGCAAGTACGCTCGGATGTGATCTCGGACACGGTCCAGGCGAGCTTGAACGACGCCATTCGCGAGCAGAACCTGCGCGTGGCCGGCTATCCGCGGATCGAGCCGAGAGAGGCTGCGGCTGCCGATCAGCTCGAGTTTTCCGCGGTATTCGAGATTTATCCGGAAATCAAGCTGGGCGAGCTGTCCGGCGTGACGATCGAGCGCCCGGTGTCGGAAGTGACCCCCGCCGACATCGACCGGACTATCGATATCCTTCGTCACCAGAATGTGCGTTACGAGACAGTTGCGCGGCCGGCCGGCCATGGCGACCGAGCAGTCGTCGATTTCACCGGCAAGATCGAGGGCGTGGCGTTCCCCGGCGGGCAGGCGAAGGACTTTCCGATCGTCATCGGCGAAGGCCGCATGCTGCCCGAGTTCGAAGCGGCACTTACCGGCATGGCGCCCGGGGGAAACAAGACGTTCGAGCTGACTTTCCCCGCCGACTACCACGGCAAGGAAGTCGCCGGAAAGCCGGCGGAATTCACGCTGACCGTGCAATCGGTCAGCGAGCCCAAGCTGCCCGAGGTCGATTCCGAATTCGCCGTCAAGTTTGGCATCGCCAGCGGCAGCCTCGAGGAACTGCGTGCCGAAATCTCGGCCAACCTCGCGCTGGAGCTGAAACGCAAGATTGAAGGCGTACTTCGCGAGCAGGTGCTGGGGGCGCTCAAATCGACGTCTGACCTGGTCGTTCCCCGGTCGCTGGTCGAGCTGGAGGCACAGCGTCTGCTCGAACGGGCCGTCGCCGACCTGCAAAGCCGCGGCATGAAGGCCGAGGACGTGCAGCTTTCGGTCGACAATTTCCGGCCGCAAGCCGAGGAACGGGTCACCTACGGGCTGATCGTCAACGAGATCACGCGCGTCTATCAGCTGACGCCGAAGCCCGAACAGGTGCTGGCACTGGTTCGCGAGGCGGCGCAGGCCTACGAGCAGCCGGACGCGGTGGTGCGCTGGCACTACGAGAAGCCGGGGCGCCTGAACGAATTCGAGGCGCAGGCAGTCGAACAAAACGTCGTCGACTGGGCGCTTTCGCGCGCTCGTGTCGAAAACCGGCCGACGAGTTTCGCGGAACTTATGGAGCCGGCGCGATGAACGCGGGCTACACCCTTTCATTCGACGACAGGCAAAATCCGATGACGAGCGCAGGCAGATCGCAGGAACCGAGGGCGCTGGGCTTGATCCCGATGGTGATCGAGCAGAGCGGGCGTGGCGAACGCGCATACGACATCTATTCGCGGCTGCTCAAGGAACGGGTCGTGTTCCTGATTGGCCCCGTCGACGACGCTACTGCGAACCTGGTCGTCGCGCAGATGCTCTTTCTCGAGTCGGAGAATCCCGACAAGGACATCAACTTTTACATCAATTCGCCGGGCGGATCGATTTCGGCGGGGATGGCGATCTACGACACGATGCAATTCATCAAGCCCGACGTATCGACCTTGTGCGTCGGGATGGCGGCGAGCATGGGCGCCTTCCTGCTGGCGGCGGGCGCCAAGGGCAAGCGCTTCGCGCTGCCGAATTCGACGGTGCTGATCCACCAGCCGCTGGGGGGCTTTCAGGGCCAGGCGTCGGACATCGCGATCCACGCCAAGTACATCCTGAGCCTGCGCGAGCGGCTGAACCGCCTGCTGGCCGAGCACACCGGCAAGCCGATCGGGCAGATTGAAAAAGATACCGAACGCGACAACTTCCTGACGGCGGACGAGTCGCTGGCCTATGGGCTTATCGATAAAGTCTTGCAGAGCCGGGCTTAGGCCGGGTACAGTGTAAACGCCCCGGGGGCGCCAGTCGGACACGGCCTCCCGGATAGACGGGGCGATAAAGGCGGGTGAATGGCGGAAAAGGCGACTGGCGACAAGCTGTTGTACTGCTCCTTCTGCGGCAAAAGCCAGCATGAGGTGAGGAAGCTTATCGCCGGTCCGTCGGTGTTCATCTGCGACGAGTGTATCGAGCTCTGCAACGATATCATCCGCGAAGAGGGCGCGACCGCAGACGCGACCCGCGCCGACAAGAACAAGCTGCCGACGCCGCACGAGATCCGGCAGATCCTCGACCAGTACGTGATCGGCCAGGACGTCGCCAAGAAAATCCTCTCAGTTGCAGTCTACAACCACTACAAGCGTCTCGAGACCAGCGTCAAGGAAGATGACGTCGAGCTGGCCAAGAGCAACATCCTGCTGATCGGCCCGACCGGGTCGGGCAAGACGCTGCTGGCGCAGACCTTGGCGCGTCTGCTCGATGTGCCTTTTGTCATCGCCGATGCGACCACGCTGACCGAGGCCGGGTATGTCGGCGAGGACGTCGAGAACATCATCCAGAAGCTGTTGCAGAAATGCGACTACGACATCGACAAGGCGCAGCGCGGCATCGTTTACATCGACGAGATCGACAAGATCTCGCGCAAGAGCGATAACCCGTCGATCACGCGCGACGTTTCCGGTGAGGGCGTGCAGCAGGCGCTGCTCAAGCTTATCGAAGGCACGATCGCCAGCGTGCCGCCGCAAGGCGGACGCAAGCACCCGAATCAGGAATTCGTCCAGGTCGACACGACCAACATACTGTTTGTCTGCGGCGGGGCGTTCGACGGGCTGGAGAAGATCATCCGCCAGCGCACCGCCAAGACCGGCATCGGGTTCGGCGCGGAGGTCGCGAGTCCGGACGATCGCAAGAACATCAGCATTCTGCTGCGCGAGGCGGAGCCCGAGGACCTGATCAAGTTCGGCCTGATCCCCGAGTTCGTCGGCCGGCTGCCGGTCGTCGCCACGCTCGAGGAACTCGACGATGCGGCGCTGATCCAAATCCTCGTCGAGCCGAAGAATGCGTTGATCAAGCAGTACCAGAAGATGTTCCGCATGGAAGGCGTCGAACTCGAAGTGCGCGAGCCTGCACTGCGCGCGATCGCCAGCAGGGCGCTGGCGCGCAAGACGGGTGCGCGGGGCTTGCGTTCGATCCTGGAGCAGGTGCTGCTCGACGTCATGTACGACCTGCCATCGCAGGCCAATCTGTCGCGCGTCATCGTCGACGAGGCCACGATCAACAATGACGGCAAACCGCTGCTGATGTTTGCCGAAGCGACCAAGGTCGCGGCGGCGCACTCCTGAGCACGCCGCAGTCGCGTTCGACGCCCGGCAGCCGGCTTGAACTTGCCGGGCGGCGGCCCCATCTCATGTTTTGCCCCTTCCACCCGATCCGGACTCTAGCCGCATGGCAACTGATCTCCCGAACCTGACTCCCGAGCTGACGACCTTCCCGTTGCTTCCGCTGCGGGACGTTGTCGTTTTCCCGCATATGGTGATTCCGCTGTTTGTCGGGCGTCCGAAATCGATCAAGGCGCTCGACGTGGCGATGGAGGCGGGCAAGCACATCCTGCTGGTCGCGCAGAAGTCCGCCGCCAAGGACGAGCCGGCGGCCGACGATTTGTACGATATCGGCAGTGTGGCGACGGTGCTGCAGATGCTCAAGCTGCCCGATGGCACGGTGAAAGTGCTGGTCGAGGGCACTCAGCGCGCCCGGATCGTCCGCGTAACCGACCCCGGCGAGTACCTGTCCGCCGAGGCAACGCTGCTGACCGGCGTCGAAAACGGCACGCACGAGATTGAGGCGATGCGGCGTGCACTGCTCGGACAGTTCGACCAGTACGTCAAGCTCAACAAGAAAATCCCGCCGGAAATCCTGACCTCGATGTCGGGTATCGACGATGGCGGCCGGTTGGCCGACGCGATCGCCGCGCACCTTCCGTTGAAGCTCGAGCAGAAGCAGGAAATCCTGGAGATGCAGGACGTGGGCAAACGGCTCGAGCACCTGCTCGGCCTGCTCGAAGGCGAGGTCGACATCCTCCAGGTCGAAAAGCGCATCCGCGGCCGCGTCAAGCGACAGATGGAAAAGAGCCAGCGCGAGTACTACCTGAACGAGCAGGTGAAGGCGATCCAGAAGGAGCTCGGCGAAGGCGACGAGAACGCCGACCTCGATGAGATGGACAAGAAGGTCAAGACCGCCAAGATGTCGAAGGAAGCCGAGACCAAGGCGCTGGGCGAGCTCAAGAAGCTCAAGATGATGTCGCCGATGTCGGCCGAAGCGACGGTCGTGCGCAACTACATCGACACGCTGCTGGGCCTGCCGTGGCGCAAGAAGAGCAAGATCAACAAGGACCTGTCGAACGCCGTCAAGGTGCTCGACGCCGATCACTACGGGCTGGAGAAGGTCAAGGAACGCATCGTCGAATACCTGGCGGTGCAGCAGCGCGTCGACAAGCTCAAGGCGCCGATCCTCTGTCTGGTCGGAGCGCCCGGCGTCGGCAAGACCTCGCTCGGCCAGTCGATCGCGCGCGCGACCAACCGCAAGTTCGTGCGGATGAGCCTGGGCGGCGTCCGCGACGAAGCGGAAATCCGCGGCCACCGCCGGACCTATATCGGCTCGATGCCCGGCAAGATCCTGCAGAACATGACCAAGGTCGGCGTCCGGAATCCGCTGTTCCTGCTCGACGAGGTCGACAAGATGGGCATGGACTTCCGGGGCGATCCGTCTTCGGCCCTGCTGGAGGTGCTCGATCCCGAGCAGAACAACACCTTCGTCGATCACTACGTCGAAGTCGAATACGACCTCTCGGACGTGATGTTCGTCGCGACCGCGAATACGCTCAACATTCCCGCGCCGCTGCTCGACCGCATGGAAGTGATCAGGCTGTCCGGCTACACCGAGGACGAGAAGATCGCGATCGCCAAGCAATACCTGGTCCCCAAGCAGATGAAGAACAACGGGCTGAAGGACCACGAGCTGCACATCGCGGAATCGGCGCTGCGCGACATCACGCGCTACTACACGCGCGAGGCCGGCGTGCGGGCGCTGGAACGCGACATCTCCAAGATCTGCCGCAAGGTCGTCAAGGCGCTTCTGCTCAAGGCAAGCGAAGGCAAGCCGCGCGCCATCCGGCCGGTTGAGGTCAACGCGAAGAACCTCGACAAGTACCTGGGCGTGCGCCGCTACACCTACGGCATCGCGGAAAAGAAGAACCAGGTCGGCCAGGTGACGGGGCTCGCCTGGACCGAAGTCGGCGGCGATCTGCTCACCGTTGAGGCGGTGGCGCTGCCGGGCAAGGGCAAGACGACGACCACCGGCAAACTGGGTGATGTGATGAACGAGTCGATCGCGGCCGCGCTGTCGGTCGTCCGCCATCGCTCGAAGCAGCTCGGGATCGCGCCCGATTTCTACCAGAAGACCGATTTGCACATCCACCTTCCGGAAGGCGCGACGCCTAAGGACGGCCCTTCCGCCGGCGGCGCGATCGTCACGGCGATCGTGTCGATCCTGACCGGCATTCCGGTGCGCGCTGACGTGGCGATGACCGGCGAGATCACGCTGCGAGGCGAGGTGCTGCCGATCGGCGGGCTCAAGGAGAAGCTGCTCGCCGCGGGGCGCGGCGGTATCCGGCAGGTGCTGATACCGGAAGAGAACGTCAAGGATCTGGTCGAGATTCCCGAAGAGATCAAGAATCGGCTGGAGATCCACCCGGTGCGGTGGATCGAACAGGTTCTCGAGTACGCGCTTGAACGTCACCCGACGCCGCTCACTGACGCGGCGTTGCCGGAAGCGCCGGCAGTTCCGGCCGCGCCGGTCGAAGAGCCCGCCGCGCTGATCAAGCACTGACAATCGCTTCACGCACGGCGCGGCAAGCAAGCGCCGCGGCAGCTGGCTTTTCGCAAGCTTTGCGCCGCGGCGTTTTCTTTTGGTGTCGCGACAATCCGGAACCGCTTGACACGGTGAATTAGCGATTGCTATAAAGTACGCTCTCGCTTCGTTTCCGCAGCACCTCCCGGCTCAAACCAGCGCAACAAGCCCACTCGCGCCGCCTCGCGGCATTTCACCCGGCAATGGAAAGGGGATATTCGTGAACAAATCGGAACTGATCGATGCAATCGCCCGACATGCCGACATTTCGAAGGCAGCCGCCGGCCGCGCGCTGGACGCCATGGTCAACTCAATCAGGAACTCGTTGAAGAAGGGCGATATCGTCACGCTGGTCGGGTTCGGTTCCTTCTACGTGGGCAAACGCACGGCGCGCCAGGGCCGCAATCCGCGCACCGGCGCCACGATCAAGATCAAGGCTGCGCGCGTACCGAAGTTCCGGGCTGGCAAAGCGTTGAAGGATTCGGTAAACTAACGAGCTTTTTCCGCGCCGGTTTCGCCATTTGAAAGTGGCGAGTCGCGACCAGGGACACGGCGCGGCGCGGGTGCTTAGCTCAGTTGGTAGAGCGTCGCCCTTACAAGGCGAATGTCGGGAGTTCGAGCCTCTCAGCACCCACCAACCGAAGCGAGCAAGCGGATTTCAGGAGTGGTAGTTCAGTTGGTTAGAATACCGGCCTGTCACGCCGGGGGTCGCGGGTTCGAGTCCCGTCCACTCCGCCACAAATCAGCAGCAAGGAAAACCAGCGAGGGTCAACAAGCGGTAGCCGACCCTCGCGCCGGTGCCAGTTCCCTCTAGTTTGACCCCATCCGAGCAGCAACGACGCGCAACGGCGCGCGGCAAGACGCGGGGCCGCGCCATGCGTCTGCATCGTCTTGGACTTCCGCGCGCTCGGATGGGGCCACACGGACCAGGCCAGCATCGCCTATCTGCTCGGCGAGTATCAAGCCTTTAGCGTGGATGGTGAACAATTCGCAACGGTGCCGGTGGAGCTGCCCGAGCCGGTGCCGATTGCACACGCCGATCTAGTCATCTTGGACGCTGAGCGTGAAGCCTGCGAGGCTCGACCGCCGGGAAGATCGTTACCGAGATAGAGCTGATGGGTGCGGCTATCTCACGCCAAGCTGTTGCGAACAAGCTAAAAGCGATCGCAGAACTTACGGCTGACCAGGTGTCTTTCCGGCATGCTTCTTCTGCTGCTTGATCGCCTTCTTCTCTTTCGCGGTCTGCTGTGGTTTCTTCTTTTGCTGCTTCGGGGGTTGATGGGCCATGGTGTTTCCTTTTGTGGAATCGTTGACGAAACTACTCAAGCCCATCTCATTGCGCGCAGTGCGGCTACCAGCTCGGGGCGCATGATCCACTCCAGATGACCGTCTCCTACGTCACTATGGCCATCTCGACCAGTTGAGAGCGTCAGCCACCATTGGGCCACCCTCCCCTTCTGCGGAGGCGCATATCCCAGCTTGTCTGCGATCGCATGGGCAAGCGTGCCGTATTGCAACCGCGCTGCAGCGAAACTCTTAAAGGTGAGTTGATCCGCTAATTGCGACGCCGAAATGGTGCACTCAGGCGCTCGGCATTGCGCTTGGAGCATTTGTAACTGGCTCGGCGAGATCCCAACCCAATCGCGTGTCGCGAGCAATGCGGCTTTGAACTGCTCGGTTGTCGCTATTGGCTCTGTTCCACCTTGTACGTCCATCAAAGACGACCCCCGCCCGTAGGCATGTGACTCGCACCAACAAAGTGTACTCCAAGCGGGCTTGCCGCTCCGTTCCTCGGTTTCGATGGGCGCCGCCGCGCTTGCGGCGTGCGGGCTAACTAGAAATTGGAACCTAACTGACGGAGAGAAAGACGTCAATTGTCAAAGCTCTGCAACTGCCAACGTTTGATAGCGGCGCATTGCGTTGGACATGCATTCGCGCGGTCAAGGTAAAAGCTTTGTCATGTGACCGACAAAGGTGTGCGCGAAATGACCACGCAAAGTAATCGCTCGATGGCGGCGGCGGAGGTTGGGACTTACGGCGCTCGCTGCTTCGGATTGATGCAGACCAGTCCGGGCAGATGCGATGGTCCGCGCTGGTATCCAGATGATGCAGCCGCCGCCAGCTCAGCCACTGCGAGCTATGCCGCTTCGGATTGGCTGAAAGGTACCCCTCAAGAGCAAGTCAAGACCCTTGCCGAGATCCAACCCGGTGTCGGTACGGTCATGATCGAATATAGCAACCGCTTCTCCGCAATGTATTACGCGGCCAAGGGCGGTAACTGGGGTATGGCCGACTATCAATTGAAGGAAATGCGCGAGATTCAGGAAGTCGGCGAGACCACCCGACCGGCGCGTGCTCCGATGCTGAAGGCGTTTGAGTCGACCTTTCTCGATAAATTGGCCGATACGATCAAAGCCAAGGACGTCAAGAAGTTCGATGCGCAATTCAAGCAGACCGTCGAAGGATGCAACGGCTGTCATGTCGCCAGCGACTTCGCCTTCATCAAGTATCAACTACCGAAGTCTTCTCCATCGCCCACTTCCGTCAAGCCCTGAGGCGGGATCACGTCCACTCCGCCACAAATCAGCATCAAGGAAAACCAGCGAGGGCCAATAAGCAAGCCAGGGCCCTCGCGCCCCCAGCGATTCCTTCACTCCGCGACCAGGCGCGGGCTATGGCGCTCCGGCGCAATCTTCTGTTCAGCGCCTGGCGAGACGTTTGACGTTCGCAACCGCGCGCGAATGCACGGGCGCAAGGCCCGCAGCCGCCATCCGTGCCGCCGAGTCGGAAAGGTCGAGGGCGGACTCAGTGAGTCGGGATAGCGCGCGGGCGAGCCTGGGCTGTCGGGCAAACAATTGATTGAAATTCTGGCTCGCGCCCAGTGCCATCAACGCGGTTGTCGCCTCGACCATGTGCGCGAAAGTGCGCGCGGAATGATCCACGTATAAGGCTGTCCCGTGCCTGCCCAGCGCACCGGCCGCTTGCATCGCCGCGGCGACCTTCTCGGAACGCATGCGATCGAATTCCTTGCGGTCGCGACCGTTGGGCACTCGCCCAGCTGTTGCCATCCGGTTGGTCCGATGATGAATCACCGACGCGGACGCGACCGACATTTCGGTCATCTTCCATGCGAGATCGGTCCAGGCAAGGACCGGATTCCAGTACCGATTGACGCTGCGTCTCATTTTTTCCTAAGCGCGCGAAGGGGCAAGGACCGACCGCCGGGCCGGCCCATTCTCCCTATGTGGCGGACACCCTTATCTGATCCGCCGGCGAGTGGCAGGCGGGGAGAGGGCGAGTGATTACCTGCGCATCCGATTGGCGACACCGGCAAGCGCGATCGCGAGTGCGGCACTCCCCAGCGTTTTGACGAGCTGAGGGTGCTGGGCGTAGAAGCCACCGACTTGGTCGAGCACGCTTGGATCATGCTGCTCCGCCCGCGTGGCGATTTCTTGCACCTGCTCCGGAGTCAACTGGGAGGCCTGCTCGGGCGTCAGCTGAGGAGTGCCGGCGCTCGCCGGCGCGGACATCCGGCCCAAAATGCCGCCACCGAGTGCGGACAACACACCCGGACCGATCGATCGGAGCAACTGGTTCAGTACGCCAGCCTGCTGCTGCGGATTCGACTGCCCGAAAATCTGTCCCACCATTTCGCCGAAAGGCGGCGTGCTATCGGCGCGGAAGGCGTCGGCGACGCCCTTGCCCACGATCTCAGGCGGCGCGGCGCGCGCGACTTCGTCAAAATGCTGGTGTGCGATGTCCGGATTGGAACCGGTTGCGTTGGTGTATTGCTGCAGTATGTCCATCAGTCCCATCGCGATCTCCTCGTTTCCAGGGGTGTGTAAGTCAAACTCGGTGCCCGTCGCCGTCGCACCCTGCTAGGTCGTCGAATTGCGCCTGATCAGGTGGTAAATCACCAGCAGAATGATCGCGCCGATCAGCGAACCGATAAATCCTGCCGGCTCGCCCGCCTGGTAGAAGCCCATCGCCTGTCCGCCGAACGTCGCGATCAGCGACCCGACAATGCCGATGGCAGCGGTGATGAAAAAGCCCGACGGGTCGCGGCCCGGAGTCAACATTTTCGCCACCAGACCGACGACGAAGCCGATAAGTATTGTCCAGATAATGCCCATTGCCGTGACTCCTTCTGATTTTGGTTTCGGGCCTCGACCGGCGGTCGTGACCTGAGATCGGATTATGCGTCTCCGTACGCAAGGGTCCATTGAAACCGTGCGTAGGGTGGCACGAAGGTAGCGGTGATGGCGGCGCAAACATATCGGCCCCAGGACTAAAACGTCGTAGGAGCCTGGTACCTCGGCGTAGGAGGATCGCCGACCCGGTCTTGCCATCTACCCGCGATCGAGGGTCAAATGGTAAAATCCGTTCCGCCTCGGTGAAGGGGACGAAGCAGGGGCACTACCGGGCGAATGGAGCGGTGCCCCTCGATGCCGCGCCGGCGCGGTGCGGACGTACGGTCCGCCAGCATCGATGCAAGGGCGAACGCGAGTTCGCCCTTTTTGCTCCCGCATCCCCGCTGGAACAGAACGGCCGATTGCCTGGCCTTACAGGAACCCGCAGCCATGTTCGACTTCATCTACAAGCAAAAGCGGCTGGTGCAAGTCGTGCTGGCGCTGATCACGCTGCCGTTCGCGTTCTTCGGGATCGACTACTATTTCAGGGGCACCCCTTCGACGACCGAGGTGGCGCGCGTCGGTGGCGACAAGATTACGCAAGTCGACTTCTCCAATGCGATCCGCGACCAGCAGGACCGGATGCGGCAGTCGCTGGGCGCGAACTACGATCCGGCGGTGTTCGATAATCCCGAGGTTCGCTATGCGACTCTCGAGCAGCTGATCAGCCAGCGCTTGCTCGACGATCAGGCGCGCCGAGATCGGCTTCGCGTCTCGGACGAGCAAGTCCGTCAGTACATCAGCGATATCCCCGCGTTCCAGGTCGACGGGAAATTCTCACCCGAGCGCTACCAGCAGCTGCTGGCGTCGCAGAGCCCGCCGAAGTCTTCGCCGGAGTTCGTCAACGACGTGCGGCGGGCGCTTATCCAGACGCCGCTGCAGGAACCGATCGCCGCCGCCAGCATCGTCGCCAAGAGCAACGTTGAGCGCTATATCGGATTGCTCGACCAGAAGCGCGAGGTGGCGTACGCGGTCGTCGGCAGCCGATACGTTCCGCAAGGACGCGAAGGTCGACGACGCCGCGGTCAAGGCCTATTACGACGCCAATCAGTCCGCGTTCCGGACGCCCGAGGAGGTGAAAATCGAGTATGTCGCACTGACGCCGGATGCGCTCGATTCGCAGGTCAGCATCGACCCGGCCGAGGTCCGCAAGCAATACGACCAAAACGTGAAACAGTACGCCAAGGGGGAAGAGCGGCAAGCCAGCCATATCCTGATCGCGGTCAAGCCGGACGCGAAGGACGATGAAAAAGCGGCGGCGAAAAAGAAGGCCGAGGACCTGGCCGCCCAGGCGCGGCGAACACCGGCGCGCTTCGCCGAGCTCGCCAAGGAGAATTCGCAGGATCCCGGTTCGGCGGCGCAGGGCGGCGATCTGGGGTTTTTTGCCCGCGATGGTTCGATGGTCAAGCCCTTCGAGGATGCGGTTTTTTCGGGCAAGGAGGGCGACATCATCGGCCCGGTGCAGACGGATTTCGGCTTCCACGTGATCAAGGTGACCGGTGTCAAGCCGGCGACGACGCAGAGCTTCGACGAAGTGAAGGCGCAGATCGAGCAGGACCTCAAGCGCCAGCAAGCGATGCGCAAGTTCGTCGATGCGGCGAGTCAGTTTGAAAACCTGGTCTACGAGCAGGCCGAGTCGCTGCAGCCGGTGGCCAAGGCGCTCAACCTGAAGGTTCAGACCAGCGAGTGGCTGACGAGGGCGCAGGTGCAAACTCTGGGCCAGAACAATCCGAAGTTCGTGCAGGCGGTATTCAGCCCGGACTCGTTGCAGGCCAAGCGCAACACCGACGCCATCGAAGTGGCGCCGAACACGATGATGGCGGCGCGTGTCGTCGACTACAAGCCGGCGGCGCCGCGCGCGTTCGACGAGGTCAAGGCCGACATACGCCGGCAGCTTGAGCACAATGCGTCAAGCGAGCTTGCACAGAAGGCCGGCAGGGAGAAACTGGCATTGCTCCAGCAGGGCAAGGACGCCGGGCTGGTGTTCGGCAAGCCCGTCACGCTCGGCTCGCAACCAGGCGCAGCCCGGATTTCAAACCGACGCGCTGGCGCGGATCTTCCAGGGCGAACCGGCCAAGCTGCCCGAATTCGCCGGCATGCCCGCGCCGGATGGGAGCTTCGTGATTTACAAGATCGTGCGCGTGATCGACGCGCCGGCGCCGGACGCGGCACGCTTGGCCACGTTCTCCACGCGCGTGGGCGAACAGCTCGGGCGCGAACTTTTTGCGGCGAATCTTGCGAGCCTGAAGGCGAAGGCCGACGTGAAGATCAATCAGACGGCGCTGGATAAGGACTCGCGTTCCGGCGAAGCTCCGGCACCGAGCGGTCCGCCGCTGCCGGGTCGGCGCCGCTAAGGGCGCGCGCTTCGGCGGCGATCGCGAGCGCCGGTGCGGCGACCGGCGCGGGCGTCAGGTCGTTGGCGGCGCCGGGCAATTCAGATCGCGCATCAGTTTTTCGTTATCGGTGATCGCCTTCTGCCGTTCGGCAGGCTCGAAAAATACCTTTTCGCCCTTTTCGTTGAAGCGGTAGACGTTGGCGTCCTCGCGCAGCGTGCGGATCCGCCCGCGTGCCTGTACGCACATGTCGACCTTCTTCTTCGCGTCGGCCTGTTCTTTCTCGGTCTTGGCCTCGTTGTCGGCGCGTTGTTGCTGACGCTTCTTGATCTCGGCGTCCTTGGCCGCCATGCTGCGCACGGCGCCGGGATCCGCCGGCCCGAGCCCGGGATTGACGCGCTCCGCCTTGACGCTCGCCGGCGGCTGGTCGCCGTAAACGACGCGGCCGTTCTCATCGGTCCACTTGTACAGGACCGCTTCCGCAGTCGCCGCCGCCAGCGCGATTGCGGTGGCGCAGAAGACCGTCCACAGCGATTTTCGCAGATTCATCCGTTTCTCCGGAAAACGCGAGTCGGCACAAGGTAATGCCATTTTCTCCCCAGCGTCAACCGGGAAGCGGTCCAACGGTCGCTTCAGCCGTTTACCGGGTGTGGCGAGGCGCGTATAATCCGCTTTTGCGCATAGGAGAAAAGGCGATATGCGTGTCGTTCAAAAAGCCCTCACTTTTGACGACGTTTTGCTGCTTCCTGCCCACTCTTCCGTCGTTCCCCGCGACGTCAACCTCCAGACCCGCCTCACCAAGACCATTTCGCTGAACATCCCGCTGCTTTCGGCGGCGATGGATACCGTGACCGAAGCCGGCCTCGCCATCGCGATGGCGCAGGAGGGCGGCCTGGGCGTCGTGCACAAGAACATGCCGCCGCGGGCGCAGGCGGCGCACGTCGCCAAGGTCAAGCGCTTCGAAAGCGGCGTGGTCAAGGATCCGATCACGGTGCCGCCGACGATGTCGGTGCGCGAAGTGCTGGCGTTGACGCGGCAGCACAAGATCTCCGGCCTGCCGGTGGTCGATGGCAAGAAAGTCGTCGGCATCGTCACCAATCGCGACCTTCGGTTCGAGACCAACCTGGACCAGCCGGTGGCCAACATCATGACCCAGGGCGACCGCCTGGTCACCGTACCCGAAGGAACCGAGCTCGAGCTCGCCAAGACGCTGATGCATCAGCATCGGCTGGAACGCGTTCTCGTCGTCAACGACAGGTTCGAGCTCCGCGGGCTGATCACCGTCAAGGACATCCTCAAGTCGACCGAGCATCCGAACGCCTGCAAGGACGACCTCGGTCAGCTTCGCGTCGGCGCCGCCATCGGTACCGCGGGCGACACCGACGAGCGCGTCGAGGCGCTGGTCGCCGCGGGCGTCGACGTCATCGTCGTCGACACTTCGCATGGCCATTCGCAGGGCGTGCTCGATCGGGTGCGCGCGGTCAAGCGGCGCTATCCGCAAGTGCAGGTCATCGGCGGCAACGTGGCGACCGCCGCGGGGGCGAGGGCGCTTGCCGACCAGGGCGCCGACGGCATCAAGGTGGGCATCGGGCCGGGCTCGATCTGCACGACGCGGATCGTCGCCGGCGTCGGCGTGCCGCAGATTTCGGCGATTCTCAACGCGATCGACGGCGTCGCGGCGCTCGGCATTCCGCTGATCGCCGACGGCGGCATTCGTTATTCGGGCGACATCGCCAAGGCGCTTGCCGCGGGCGCCTCGTGCGTGATGCTCGGGAGCCTGTTCGCAGGAACCGAAGAGTCGCCCGGCGAGACCGAGCTCTTTCAGGGACGTTCGTACAAGAGCTATCGCGGCATGGGATCGCTTGGAGCGATGCAGCAAGGCTCGAGCGACCGCTACTTCCAGGATTCGGAGGGCGAAGGCGCCGCCGAAAAGCTGGTGCCCGAAGGCATCGAGGGCCGCGTGCCGTACAAGGGTTCGATCGCCGCGGTCGTTCACCAGCTGATGGGCGGGGTGCGCGCCGCGATGGGCTACTGCGGCTGTGCGACGATCGACGCGTTGCGCACGCGGGCCGAGTTCGTCGAGATTACCTCGGCCGGCGTCCGCGAATCGCATGTGCACGACGTGCAGATCACCAAGGAAGCGCCCAACTATCGCGCCGACTAGCGTTCAGCCGGGGAGGACGATTGGGCAAGCGAGCTAAGCCTGCCGCCAGGCAGGCCGGGATGCCATTCATCCTGGTCGTTGTTTTCATCGACGTGCTGGGCATCGGCATCGCGCTTCCGGTCATCCCGATGCTGGTCGGCCTGTACACGCCCAGCCGCGAATTGCAGGCGTATTGGTATGGATTGCTGGTCGTCGCCTACGGCGTGATGCAGTTCTTCTGCGCGCCGCTGCTGGGCGCACTGTCCGATCGATTCGGCAGGCGACCGATCCTGCTCTGGTCGCTGCTCGGGCTCGGTTTGCATTTTCTGCTGCTCGGCCTCGCGCCGTCGCTGCTGTTGATGCTGCTGGCGCGGATCATCGGCGGCACCGCCGGGGCGAGCTTTTCGGTGGCCAATGCCTACGCCTCCGACGTGACCCCTCCGGAGCGGCGCGCCAAGAGCTTCGGACTGATCGGGGCGGCATTCGGCCTCGGATTCATCGTCGGCCCGATGTTGGGCGGCCTGCTGGGCAGCATCGATCTCCATTTGCCGTTCTTCGCCGCGGGCGCGCTATCGCTGATCAACGCCGCCTACGGTTACTTCGTGGTGCCAGAATCGCTGCCGCGCGCGCGCCGCGCGCCGTTCTCGCTCGCTCGAGCCAATCCATTCGCGGCGCTGCTGGCGCTGGCGCGGCATCGCGAGATCGGCAGCCTGGTCGCGGTGTTCGCGCTGGTCATACTGGCACAGTTGATATTGCAGACGACGTGGGTGCTGTACACGCACTTCCGCTTCGGCTGGGGGCCTTGGGACAACGGCGTCGCGCTGTTTTGCGTAGGGCTGGTCGCTGCGACCGTCCAGGGCGGTCTGCTCGGTCCGCTGCTGCGGCGCTTCGGCGATGTTCGCCTGGTGCTGGTGGGCCTGACCACAGGCACCTGTGCGTACATGCTCTACGGCCTGGCGCAGCAGGGCTGGATGATGTACGCGATCATCATCGGCAACTTTCTGTCTTTCGCCGCCGGGCCCGCCCTGCAGGGTATGGTCTCGAATGCCGTCGATCCGACCGAACAAGGCGTGACGATGGGTGCGCTCAATTCGATCAACAGCATCATGTTCGTCGTCGCGCCCTTGATCGGCGCACCGCTGCTCGCGGTTGTCAGCCGGATGCCGCCTGCGGACTGGCGCATCGGCGCCACTTTCTATGTCAGCGCCGCGCTGCAGGTCGTCGCATTGCTGGTGGCGCGCCGGCATTTCGCAGCTCGCCGAATGGTCGCCGTGACATGAGCGCCGCCATGCACTGCAAGATCCTGATCCTGGACTTCGGCGCCCAATACACCCAGCTGATCGCTCGGCGCGTGCGCGAGCTCAACACCTATTGCGAGATCCACCCTTACGACGTCGCGCCTGAGTTCGTCGCCGAATTCGCACCGGCCGGCATCATTCTTTCCGGCGGTCCGGAGAGCGTGACCGCAGGCGACACGCCGCGCGCCCCCGCGACGGTGTGGACGGCCGGCGTGCCGGTGCTGGGCATCTGCTACGGCATGCAGACGATGGCGGCGCAGCTGGGTGGCGTCGTCGAGAACGGGTTGATCCGGGAATTCGGCTACGCCGCGGTGCGCGCACGCGGGCATGGCCGCCTGCTCGACGGCATCCAGGACCGTGCCGGCAGCGACGGGCAGGGCCTGCTCGATGTGTGGATGAGCCACGGCGACAAGGTCATCGCGCTGCCGCCGGGGTTCGTGCTGATGGCGAGCAACGAGGCGACGCCGATCGCCGCGATGATGGACGAATCGCGCCAGTTCTACGGCGTCCAGTTCCATCCCGAAGTGACGCACACCCGGCAAGGCAAGTCGATCCTGGCCCGGTTCGTACGCGACATCTGCGGCTGTCCCGGCGACTGGACGATGCCGGGATACGTCAACGAGGCGATCGCGAAAATCCGGGCTCAAATCGGCGACGACGAGGTCATCCTCGGTTTGTCGGGCGGCGTCGACTCGTCGGTCGCCGCTGCGCTGATCCATCGCGCGATCGGTCCGCGGCTGACCTGCATCTTCGTCGACACCGGCCTGCTGCGCGAAGGCGAGGCCGCGCAGGTGATGGCGACCTTCGCCGAGCACCTGGGCGTGCGCGTCGACATGGTCGATGCGAGCGAAGCGTTCCTGCGCGAGCTCGCCGGGGTGGCCGACCCCGAGCAGAAGCGCAAGATCATCGGCCGCGAGTTCGTGCATGTTTTTCAGGCCGAAGCCGCCAAGCTCCGAGCCGGGGGAACCGCGGCCACGTGGCTGGCGCAGGGCACGATCTACCCGGACGTGATCGAATCCGCCGGAGCGAAGACCGGCAAAGCGCATACGATCAAGTCGCATCACAACGTCGGCGGCCTGCCCGAGACGCTGCATCTGAAGCTGCTCGAGCCGTTGCGCGAGCTGTTCAAGGACGAAGTGCGCGAGCTGGGGCTGGCGCTGGGCCTGCCGCGCGCGATGGTGTTCCGCCATCCGTTTCCCGGCCCAGGCCTGGGCGTGCGCATCCTGGGTGAGGTCAAGCGCGAATATGCGCAGCTCTTGCGTCGTGCCGATGCGATCTTTATTGACGAGCTGCGCGAAGCCGGGTGGTACGATCGCGTCGCGCAGGCGTTCGCGGTGTTCCTGCCCGTCCGGTCGGTCGGGGTGATGGGGGACGGGCGCACCTATGAGCACGTCGTGGCGCTGCGCGCCGTCGAGACGACCGACTTCATGACCGCGCACTGGGCGCCGCTGCCGCACGAGCTGCTGGCGCGCGTGTCGAACCGGATCACCAACGAGGTTCGCGGCATCAACCGCGTCGTCTACGACATTTCCGGCAAGCCGCCGGCGACGATCGAATGGGAATGAGGTTTCGCCCGATGAAACGCCAGAACTTCGCCACCGGAACGCCGTGGGAGCCGCTGGTCGGCTATTCGCGCGCGGTGCGCATCGGCAACCAGATGTTCGTGTCCGGAACGACTGCCACCGGCGCCGGCGGAGAGATCGTCGGCAAGGGCGACGCGTACGCGCAGGCGCGGCAGGCGATCGCCAATATCGAGCGCGCCCTGGCAGCCGCCGGAGCCGCTCTCGGCGACGTCGTCCGCACGCGCATCTACGTCACCGACATCGCGCAGTGGGAAGCGGTTGGCCGTGCGCACGGCGAGGCGTTTCGCGACATCCGTCCTGCAACAGCGATGCTCGAAGTCCGGCGGCTGATCGATGCCGACATGCTGGTCGAGATCGAGGCAGACGCGGTCGTCGCGGACGCGGCCGGTTCGGCCGGGTGATGCGATGGCCGGACCGAATCGCGCGGCGGATTCCGCACCGCATCCGCCCGGCGAGCCCGAGCGCTGGATGGCGGAGGCGCTTGCGCTCGCGCGCGCGGCGCAGTTGCGGGGCGAGGTGCCGGTCGGTGCGGTCGTGGTCAGCGACGGCGTGATCGTCGGACGCGGCGGCAACGCTCCAGTCGCGGACAACGATCCGACCGCGCACGCCGAGATCGCCGCGCTGCGCGATGCCGCCCGCACGCTCGGCAATTATCGTCTTCCTGACTGCGATCTGTACGTGACGATCGAACCGTGCGCGATGTGCGCGGGCGCGATCATGCATGCGCGCCTTCGCCGGCTGGTCTTCGGTGCGCACGACCCCAAGACCGGCGCTTGCGGCAGCGTCGTCGATCTGTTCGCCGAGCGCCGTCTCAATCATCACACCGGTGTCACCGCAGGCGTGGCGGCGGAAGACTGCGCCGCGCTGCTGTCCGATTTTTTCGCGGCGCGGCGGCAGCAGGCTCGCGGATGAAGGCGCCGACCTACGGCATCGGCTTGTACGCGCCGGCCGGTTTTGCGGTCGAGCCGGAAGCGGTATCGCGCGCGATCGACCGCCTCGAGGCTCTCGGCCACCGCGTTATCGTCGACCCGACGGCGTCGACACGCTGGCAGCGTTTTTCGGCCGACGACGACGAGCGCCTTGCCGCCGTCATGCGCATGGCGTCCGATCCGCGCGTCGACCTGGCGATCGCCGTGCGAGGCGGTTACGGATGGTCCCGATTGCTCGACCGGATCGATTTCGACGCGATCGCCGCGTCGAAAACGCGCTGGCTCGGCCACAGCGATTTCACCGCGTTCCAGCTCGCGGCGTGGAAGCACGCAGGGATTGTCAGCTTCGCCGGTCCGATGGCCGCCTACGATTTCGGCGCGCAAGAACCGTCGTCGTTCACGGCCGACCATTGCTGGGCGCTGCTCGGCGGCGCGAGCCACGAGATCGAGCTGTCGCTGGACGGGCCGGCGGATTTCTCTGCGCGCGGAACGCTATGGGGCGGCAACCTGGCGATGGTCGCGCATCTGGTCGGTACGCGCCATTTTCCATCGATCGACGGCGGGCTACTGGTGCTCGAGGATATCGGCGAGCACCCCTACCGGGTCGAGCGCATGCTCTATCAGCTGCATTTCGCCGGTGCTCTGCGGCGGCAGCGCGCGCTGCTGCTCGGCAGCTTCAACGGATACGAGGCCTCGCCGAACGACAACGGCTACGACCTGGCGGTGACGATCGCGCATGCGCGGGCGCACTTCGGGGTGCCGATCTACAGCGGGCTGCCCTTCGGCCATTGCCGGGACAAGCTGACCTTGCCGTTCGGAGGGCAGGGGGAGCTCGAAGTCGCCGGCGGCATCGCCAGGCTTCGGCTGTCGGGCTACGGCGTCCCGCCGACATAGCTTACGACGCCGACGCGGCTCAGGTCAGCTGACCGCGTCGACCGGAAATTCGAATGCAGCGTCGCCGATGGCGTGTCCCGCGGCGTCGAAGCTGCGCTCGACAAAGCGCGCGCCCCCGTCGCTCGCGATGAGCAGCACCGTCGAGGAGCGCGTCCCGTAATCCGGGTCGACGATGAACGTCGACGACAGCAATCGTTCCCATTGCGGCGAAATGCCGGTCGCCGGCAACGCCGCATCCGGGGCGGGCTCGCGATCGGCAAGAAGCGCGAAGGCCGCCTCGATCGTCGGCTCGTCGTCGGCGAGCCATGCCGCAAGCCGGGTCTTGCTGCGCAGCAGTTTCGGCCATGGCGTGTCGAGCAGGTGATTCGACAAGCCGTGGATGCCGGCGCCCAGCGCCATCGCGCCGCTGGAGCGATTCGACGCGAAAGCCGCATCGCTGCGATTGCCGGACAGCAGGTTGAAGCCATGATACGGGCCGGCGTCGGGCAGCAGCGCCGCTGCCGCGCTCAGCGGCGAGGCGGCGCTTTGCAACATCTGCGTGACCAACCGGCCCCGGGAGGGCGCGTAAGGATCGCGGGGAATGCCTTCGCGAAAATTGGTGACCAGCGCCCAGCGGCCGGCTCGCGTCACGCCGAACCAGGTTCCGCCGGCGACGAGGTCGCGGCCGGCGAGTACGCCGTCGTCCCACCAATGCGCCGGCTCGGTTCCGCGGGCGTGAAACTCGTCACGATTCGCGGCAATGACGCAACGGTATGTCGGATGCGCATCGAGCGCGACCAGCGCCAGGCACATCTAGATGCCAAGGTCGTAGGGCAAAGTGCGGACGCGATTCATCCGGCGCCGGTGTGGGCGACGAAACGCTCGATCGTCCGGACCGAATCCGGCGCCAGGAACTGCCCAAACCGGTGGGTGTCGAGCAGGTCGGAGAGCATCACCTCGAAGCGCGCCGGATCGCGGACGTTCTCGTAGACCTCCATCCAAAGCATCGGGTCGTCCTGCCGCTGCAGCAGGCGCCCGGTGACGCCGGCCCGCTGCTCGATTCTCGCCAGCACGGCGGCGATCGTGCGACGCGCAGCGGCCGCATGCGCCGGATCGACCCGGTAGTAGACATAGCAATGAACTGGCGCGGTAATCATGCGATGCGGCCGCGCGGTACCGTGGGGGCAGGCATCTCGTAGGGCAGCGGCGCAAGCCGCAGCGCTGGCCCGTCGACGGAACCCAGATGCACATCGCCGCTGGCGGCCGCCGCAAGCTGCAACACCGCCAGCAGGTCACTGCCGCCGTCGGGTGCGGCGGCGGCGTTGACCGTTGTTCCACACGCCTGTTCGCCGAAAGCGGCACTGTACAGCCGGACGCCAGGCGCCGGCGGCCGGTCGGCCAGATGCGCGAGTGCCAAGCGCTCTTTCAATCGACCCAGATACTGCGTTCGGGCCACGATTTCCTGGCCGGCATAGCAACCCTTTTGAAAACTGATGCCTCCCAGCGCATCCCAGTTGGCGGCCTGCGGCACAAAGAGATCGGCGGTCGGCGGCGTGATGACCGGAACACCGGCGCGTATCGTCAGCCACTGCCATGCGCCGAGGCCCGCGGGCCGGCAGGCAGCCTGCAGGCGATCCCAGAGGGATGGCGCGTCCGCGGGCTTGAGCGCGACGATGTAGCGCGGTCCGGGGACCGCCGCGATGACCGCACCCTGCGAGGAGAGCGCTTCGCCGATGGCGGGAACGCGGCCCAGCATCTTGTCGATCGCGCTGCCGGCGTCCGGGCCGCCGACCCCGAGACGCACGCTTTCGCCGCTCGCGTCGTCAACGCTGACCCGCGATCGCAGCACGAACATGCGAAGACGCTTGGCGATGGTTTCGCCCAGACTCGCGGGCAACAGCAGCTCGTACATCGATTCGCCTGCGCGCCGAAGCAGAAAATTGGCCAGCATCCGGCCCTTGGGCGAACACCACGCGCTGTATTGCGCCGATCCGGGGCCGAGCCGGGCCACGTCGTTGGTGAATTGTCCCTGAAGGAATGCCTCGGCATCGGGTCCTGCGACCCGCAGCACCGCCAACGCCGACAAATCGCAAACGATTGCGCCGTCGCGCGCCGCGACCAGCTCGGCAGCCGGGGCTCCGAACGAGGCCACATCGTCGCGGTCGAAGCTTGCGCCGTGGGTGCTGAGAAAATCGGACCAGGATGGGTTCATGGGACTGACGCTATGCGTGTGCGCCCGGCGATTGCTTTCGTGGGCGCCGCACTGGCCGGGGGTGACAAAACCGTGTTAAAATCGAACGTTAGCTTGGATCGGCCAATTTTTCGAGCCTTGGCGGCGCCGCAACTCGCGGCTTTCGGCGAGGCTTCCGGATCCCGGCAATTCGCAGATCCGCACTATCAGGGTGCCCGGCACGCCGGGCCCAGTCGCGGATCGAGGCTCAACCCTGATAAAGGAGTGTAGTAATGTCGGTCACGATGCGTCAAATGCTGGAGGCCGGCGTCCATTTCGGCCACCAGACCCGCTACTGGAACCCGAAGATGGCCGAGTTCATCTTCGGCCAGCGCAACAAGATTCACATCGTCAATCTCGAAAAGACGATGGCAATGTACCAGGAGGCGATGAAATACATCCGCCAACTGGCCAGCAACCGCGGCACGATCCTGTTTGTCGGCACCAAGCGCCAGGCGCGGGAAATTGTCGCCGAGGAGGCGCAGCGCGCCGGCATGCCCTTTGTCGATCACCGCTGGCTCGGCGGCATGCTGACCAACTTCAAGACCGTCAAGGCGTCGATCAAGCGCCTGAAGGACCTCGAGGCGATGGGTCAGGACGGCACCTTCGAGAAGATGAGCAAGCGGGAAGCGCTCACCCTGCAGCGCGAGATGGACAAGCTCAATCGCAGCCTGGGTGGCATCAAGGAGATGAACGCGCTGCCCGATGCGTTGTTCATCATCGACGTCGGTTACCAGAAGATCGCGGTGACCGAGGCCAACAAGCTGTCGATTCCGATCATCGGCGTGGTCGACACCAATCACTCGCCGGAAGGCATCGCCTATGTCATTCCGGGCAATGACGACTCGAGTCGTGCCATCCGCCTGTATGCCCGGGGCGTCGCCGACGCGATCCTCGAAGGGCGGAGCCAGGTGATCCAGGAAATCGTCCAGACCGAGGAATTTGTCGAGATTTCCGGCGACGAAGCGAGGGCCTGAGCATTCAGCAAAGGGGGCGACGCCCCCTTTTGTTTAAGCATGACGCCGGCGCCGATGGCGCAACACCTCGCCGGCGATCCAAAGGATGTGGAGCGGACTAGCGATGGCGGAAGTAAGCGCGAGCAAGGTGATGGAACTGCGCGGCCGTACCGGGCTGGGCATGATGGAATGCAAGAGGGCGCTGCTGGAAACCGGCGGCGATATCGCGAAGGCCGAGGATCTGCTCAGGATCAAGAGCGGGGCGAAGGCGTCGAAGGCGGCCGATCGGGTCGCGGCCGAAGGCGTGATCGGCGCGATGATCGCGGCCGACGGCAAGACCGGCGCGCTCGTCGAGCTCAACTGCGAGACTGATTTTGTCGCGCGCAACGACGATTTCGTCGCGTTCGCGAGGAAGCTCGCCGAGCTGGTGGTCGACAACAATCCTGGCGACGTCGCCTCGCTCCTCGCGCTGCCGCTGGATGGGGGCACGGTCGAGACGGCGCGGCAGGCGCTGGTGCAGAAGCTCGGCGAGAATATTTCGGTGCGCCGCTTTTCGCGCCTCGAAACGCCCGCGCGGCTGACGCAGTATCTGCACGGTGGCCGGATCGGCGTGATGGTCGCGCTGGAAGGCGGCGATGCGCAGACCGGCAAGGACGTCGCGATGCATATCGCTGCGAGCGTGGCCAACGTGCGTCCGGTCTGCGTCTCGCGCGACCAGGTGCCGGCCGAGTTGATCGCCAAGGAGCGCGCGATCTACAGCGCGCAGGCCGCCGACACCGGCAAGTCCGCGGACATCCTGGCGAAGATGGTCGAGGGCCGGATCAACAAATACCTGGCCGAAGTGACCTTGCTCGGCCAGCCGTTCGCCAAGGACACCGAGCAGACGGTCGAAAAATACCTGAAGTCGAAGGGCGCGACAGTGAAGGGCTTCACGCTATACGTCGTCGGCGAGGGTATCGAGAAAAAGAAGGATGATTTCGCCGCGGAAGTCGCGGCGATGGCCAAGGCCTGAACTGACTCGCGGAGGACGATCCTGCCATGACACCGCAAAACATCGCGCCTCTGTCCAACGTGGCGCCGCTGGTGCGCACCGAGCCTGCCTACAAGCGCATCCTGCTCAAGCTGTCCGGCGAGGCGCTGATGGGAGACGATCCCTACGGCATCAATCGCGAGGTCATCGATCGCATCGTGGCCGAGATAGGCGAGGTCGTCCGGCTGGGTGTCCAGGTCGCGGTGGTAATCGGCGGCGGGAACATCTTTCGCGGCGTGGCGCCGGGAGCGGCTGGCATGGACCGTGCGACCGCGGACTACATGGGCATGCTGGCCACGCTGATGAACGCTCTGGCGCTGCAGGACGCGATGCGCCGCGCAGGCCTGGTCTCGCGCGTGCAGTCCGCGCTGTCGATCGAGCAGGTCGCCGAGCCTTACATACGAGGCAAGGCGCTTCGCTATCTGGAAGAGAACAAGATCGTCATCTTCGCCGCCGGCACCGGCAATCCGTTCTTTACCACCGACACCGCCGCCGCGTTGCGCGGCCGCGAGATGGGTGTCGATATCGTGCTCAAGGCGACCAAGGTCGACGGCGTCTACACCGCCGATCCGAAGAAGGATGCTTCGGCGCGTCGCTATCCCACGCTGACTTTCGACGAGGCGATCGTCAAGAATCTGAAAGTCATGGACGCCACCGCGCTGGCGCTGTGTCGGGACCAGAACATGCTGCTCAAGGTGTTCAGCATCTTCGCGCCCGGCGCGCTCAAGCGCGTCGTGATGGGCGAGGACGAAGGCACGCTGGTGCACTGCTAGCCGGGTTGTCGGTGCGTTCGCGACGCGGCGGCGCGCTGCCGGCCTCGCATGGATGCCAAGGACGCCTGACGCGTGCAACCATTTCGGCAAGGAGCTCTCAATGATCGCTGACGTTAAGAAGGCCGCCGAACAGAAGATGCAGAAGTCGGTCGAGGCGCTGAAGACCGACCTGGGCAAGGTCAGGACCGGCCGCGCGCATACGGGGCTACTCGATCACATCAAGGTCGATTATTACGGGACGACGATGCCGATCAACCAGGTCGCCAACGTGACTCTGGCCGACGCGCATACGATCACCGTGCAGCCTTGGGAAAAGAAGATGGTCCAGGTGGTCGAGAAGGCGATTCGCGATTCCGACCTCGGCCTCAACCCGGCAACCAGCGGCGACCTGATCCGCGTGCCGATGCCGGCGCTGACCGAGGAGCGGCGCAAGGAGCTGATCAAGGTCGTGCACCGCGAGGCCGAAAACGCGCGGGTGGCGATACGCAACATCCGTCGTGACGCGATCAGCCACCTGAAGGATTTGCTCAAGGCCAAATCGGTCGCCGAGGACGACGAGCGCCGCGCCCAGGACGACGTGCAAAAGCTTACCGACCGGCACATCGCCGAAGTCGACAAGCTGCTGCACGCGAAGGAAGCCGACCTGATGGCGGTGTGATCGCAACCTTGTTTACCAGCTCGACTCGCGACGTTCCGGAAGTGCGCGCCATCCCGCGCCACATCGCCATCATCATGGATGGCAATGGGCGCTGGGCGAAACAGCGGATGCTGCCGCGCGTCGCCGGCCACCGCAAGGGCGTCGAGGCGGTGCGGGCCACCGTTCGAGGCTGCATAGAGCAGGGAGTCGAGTACCTGACGCTGTTCGCGTTCTCGAGCGAAAACTGGCGCCGTCCGGCCGACGAAGTGTCGATACTGATGCAGTTGTTCCTGCGTGCGCTGGAACAGGAAGTCGCCAAGCTCGACGACAACGACATCCGGTTCAAGGTCATCGGCGACGTTTCGCGTTTCGAGCCTAGGATCCGCGAGCTGATCGCCGCAGGCGAGGCGGTGACCGAAGGTAACTCGCGGCTGACCCTGACGATCGCGGCCAATTACGGCGGCCGCTGGGACGTCGCCCAGGCGGTGCAGAAGCTGCTTGCAGCCGACCCGAGAGCGGTACGCGGGTTCGCACCCGAAGCGCTCGAACCGTATCTCTCGATGGCGTACGCGCCGGAGCCCGACCTGTTCATACGAACCGGCGGCGAGCAACGCATTTCGAATTTCCTGTTGTGGCAGCTCGCCTATACCGAGTTCTACTTCACCGACCTCCTGTGGCCCGATTTCGACGCCGATGCCCTTGGCGCGGCGATCGATTCGTACCGGCAACGCGAGCGACGGTTCGGCCGGACCAGCGAGCAGCTGCAAGCGGTTCGCGATTGAGCCGCCGGGTGCTCAAAACCCGCATCATCACCGCGCTGGTCCTGATCCCGCTGACGCTCGCCGCGCTGTTCGGGCTGACGCCGCGCGCCTGGGGCGCGGTGACGCTTGCGGTGGTCGTTGTGGCAGCGGCCGAATGGGCGCGACTGGCCGCGCTGGACAAGCTCGGCGCGCTGCTGTTCATCGGCGCGACGCTGTTGGCCGGCGGCGCGCTGCTGCTCTATCCCCCCGCCGGATTTACCCCCGATCACGGGTGGCCGGATCCGGTGATGTCGTTGATCCTCGGCGGGGCGACCGCATTCTGGCTGCTGGTTGCACCGGCGTGGCTGGCCTCGCGCCGTCAGATAGAATCCAGGCCGGTGCTGGCGCTGGTCGGATGGCTGGTCCTGATCGCCACCTGGATGGCGGTGGTCGCACTGCAGGCCCACTCTCCCGGCTTGCTGCTGGCGATGATGGCGATCGTGTGGATCGCCGATACCGCCGCGTATTTCACCGGCCGTCGCTTCGGGCGCAGGAAACTCGCACCGTCGATCAGTCCCGGCAAGACCTGGGAAGGCGTCTATGGCGCGCTCGCCGCCGTGGCGATCTACGCGCTGCTGCTGCTGCCGTATGCGGCGGCGGCCGGCTATCCGCGGCCGCTGAACGCGATCGCTGCCGCCATCTGGGTGACGCTTGCCCTGCTTCTGACCGGACTGTCGATCGTCGGCGACCTGTTCGAATCGCAACTGAAGCGTCAGCGCGGTGTCAAGGATAGCGGCAAAGTCCTGCCGGGCCATGGCGGCGTGCTGGACCGGATCGATGCGCTGACCGCGGCGATGCCGCCGGCGGCGCTGATCGCACATCACCTGCTGAGATGATCATGTTGCTGCAGAAATTACTGGCCTTCGCGGTGACCCTCGGCGTGCTGGTGGTCTTCCACGAGCTCGGACATTACCTTGTCGCGCGGTTGGTCGGCGTCAAGGTCCTCCGTTTTTCGGTTGGATTCGGGCGAATCCTCTGGTCGCGCCGTGTCGGGCGCGACCGCACCGAATGGGCGCTGTCGGCGGTGCCTCTCGGCGGCTACGTCAAGATGGTCGACGAGCGCGAAGGAGAAGTCGCTCCTTCCGATCTGGGCCGCGCATTCAATCGCCAGCCGGTGTGGAAGCGAATCGCGATCGTTTCCGCCGGACCCGTGGCAAACCTCGTGCTGGCGGTGCTGCTTTTCGCTGGCACCTACGTCGCGGGCATTCCCGGCGAGCGCGCGATCTTGGCCGCTCCGCCTGCCAGCTCGCCGGCGGCAGTCGCGGGTCTCGAGGCGTTCGACCACGTCGTCGCCGTCAACGACGAGGCGGTCCTTTCGTGGCAGGACCTGCGCTGGCGTCTGCTCAAAGCGTCGGGGAACGACGACGCCATTGTGACGGTCGACCGGTCGGGTGTCAGGTCGCAGCACACACTGTCGCTGCTGACCTTGCGCCGCGACGACTGGGAAGGAAATTTTGTCTCAGCGCTGGGTCTGAAGATCGATCTCGGACCGCCGCGGGTCAACGAGGTGCTGCCGGGCCGGCCTGCTGCCGTTGCCGGGATGCGCGCCGGCGACGAGATCGTCGCGATCGACGGTCAGATTGTTCGTTCTCCGTCGGAGGTCGCGGCGATCACGAACGCGCATCCGGGAGAGCGCCTCGCATTCACCGTGCGCCGCGACGGGACGCAGCAGGACATCGCGCTGACGCCGGAAGCGAGCGAGCAGGACGGACGCAAGGTCGGGCTCGCCGGCATGCGGCTCTCGGTCGATCCCGCGGCGGTGGCGCGGATCGGAACGACGGTGCGCTACGGTGTCGGCGACGCGGTTGTGCAGGGAGCGCGCAAGACCTGGGAACTGTCGCTTTTCACCGTAAAGATGCTGGGCAGAATTCTTACCGGTCAGGCATCGCTGAAAAACGTCAGCGGTCCGCTGACGATGGCCGATTATGCCGGGCAATCGGCGCAGGCCGGTATATTGACATTCATCGGGTATCTCGCGCTGATCAGCATCAGCCTGGGCGTGCTCAATCTGCTGCCCGTGCCCTTACTCGATGGCGGACACTTGATGTATTATCTCGCCGAGATTATCAAAGGCGGTCCGGTCCCAGACCGCGTGCTCGAGGTCGGCCAGCGTATTGGCATGGCCGTACTGGCCATGCTGATGGCTTTGGCGCTTTTCAATGACCTGTCCCGACTCTTCTGAACCCCCCGCTTGTCGTGAGCCGGCGCGCGAACGTCACGCCGGCTCGAGACCCAAGGCGCTGCCGGCGCTGCCGGCGCTGCTCGCTCTGTTGTTCGCCGCACTGTTCGCGCACGCCGCGATGGCGTTCGAGCCGTTCGTGGTCAAGGATATCCGCGTCGAGGGCGTACAGCGCACCGAAGCGGGAACGGTGTTCAGCTATCTTCCGATCAAGGTCGGCGACCGTGTCGACGATGAAAAGGCCTCGGCCGCGGTCAAGGCGCTGTATGCGACCGGCTTTTTTCGCGACGTGCGGCTGGAATCCGAGAACGGCGTGCTGGTGGTCATCGTGCAGGAGCGCCCGACGATAAGCCAGATCGACATCAGCGGCACCAAGGAATTCGACAAGGACACGCTCAAAAAGGCGCTGAAGGACATCGGCATCGCCGAATCGCGCATCTTCGATCGCTCGGCGCTGGAACGCGCCGAGCAGGAATTCAAGCGGCAGTACATCAATCACGGCAATTACGCGGTCAAGGTAACGACCACGGTGACGCCGCAGGAGCGTAATCGCGTCGCGATCAATTTCACCGTCGAAGAAGGTGAACCGTCGAAGATCGCCAACATCAACATCATCGGGGCGCGCGCGTTTCCGGAAAAGACGTTGATCAACGAAATGCAGCTGTCGACGCCGGGTTGGCTGACCTGGTACACCAAGAACGATCAGTATTCGAAGCAAAAGCTGCAGGGCGACCTCGAAACGCTGCGCAGCTACTACACGAATCGCGGCTATCTGGAATTCGCCGTCGATTCGACTCAGGTTTCGATCACGCCGGACAAGCAGGACATCTACATTACGATTAACATCACCGAGGGACCGAGATACACGATATCCGAGGTGCAGCTCGCCGGCGAACTGCTGCTGCCGGAAACCGAGTTGATGCGCCTCGTGCAGGTCCACCCGGGTGATGTCTATTCGCGCGAAAAGCTGACCCAGTCGACCAAGGCGCTGTCGGACCGTCTCGGCAGCGACGGCTACGCATTCGCCAACGTCAATGCCGTCCCGGAGATCGACCGCGTCAAGCGGACGGCTGGCGTTCACCTTCTTCATCGATCCGGGCCGCCGCGTGTATATCCGGCGCATCAACATCAGCGGCAACACCAAGACCCGCGACGAGGTGATACGCCGCGAGATGCGCCAGCTGGAAGGCGCCTGGTACGACGCAGCGCGGATCGAGCGATCGAAGGTTCGAATCACGCGGCTCAACTTCTTCGACGAAGTCAACATCGAGACGCCTGCCGTTCCGGGAAGTCCGGACCAAGTCGATATCGAAGTCACCGTCACCGAGAAATCGACCGGAAATCTCTTGGCGGGCGTTGGCTACTCGAGCGCGGACGGCATAGTGCTGTCGGGGTCGATCGCCCAGAACAATGTGTTCGGGACGGGCAACGCACTGGTTGCGTCGATCAACAGCAGCCGCGTGAACCGCAGCATCGGAGTCAGTTACACCGAGCCCTACTGGACCAGCGACGGCATCTCTCGAACGATCGAGCTCTACGACAAGAACGTCGATCCGTCTTCGCTGCCGATCGCGCAGTACTCGTCGCAGACGCTCGGTGCCGCGCTCGGCTTCGGCGTGCCGATCACGGAGACCGACACGATCAACTTCGGCGGCCGGGTCGAGCACACCCGGGTGCAGCTGTTCGATCAGAGCCCTCCCGCGTACGCCCAGTTCGTCAAGGACTTCGGCCTCGTGACCAACAGCTACATCGGGACCGCCGGCTGGTCGCGCGATACGCGCGACAGCGTCCTGTTCCCGACCAAGGGCCTGCTGCAGAGCGTTTTGGCCGAAGTCGCATTTCCGATCGGCGATCTGACCTATTACAAGCTCAACTATCTGGTGCAGTGGTTCACGCCGATGCCGCTGAGCACGGTTCTGATGCTCCGCGGCGATTTCGGCTACGGCGGCGGCTTGGGCAACAAGACCTTGCCGTTTTTCAAGGCGTATTATGGCGGCGGGGTGGGATCGGTCCGCGGTTACGAGACGGCGTCGCTGGGCCCGCAGGATATCCAGGGCAACACGGTCGGCGGGCGGGAGAAGATCATCACCAACGCCGAGCTGTTCTTTCCGCTGCCGGGCGCCAAGGCGAACGATCAGTCGGTCAGGTTGTCCGTGTTCACGGACGCGGGCATGATTCGCGACGTCGGCCTGCAGCCCGAGCTCGAATCGTTCCGCTATTCGGTCGGAGCCGGCGTCGCCTGGAACTCGCCGGTAGGGCCGCTGAAGCTCAGCTACGGCTACCCGTTGAAGAAAAGGCCCGGGGACCGCGTCCAGAATTTCCAGTTCCAGGTGGGTACGATATTCTAGCTACGAAGTGAGCGTAGAGTAGCGGTCGGCGGGTCCCGACGACCGGCCGGAAGCCGCAGCCGCCGCAAGACTATGCGCAGGAGAAAGCGTTGAAACATCGCATGCAGCAACTCGTCGTTTGTGTCACCGGGGCGTTACTCGCGGCCTTGCTCGCGGTTTCCGGATTCGCCCAGGGGGCCGAGTACAAGATTGGCTTCGTCAACAGCGAACGGCTTTTCCGTGAAGCGGCTCCGGCCAAGCGCGCGCAGCAGAAGCTGGAAAAGGAGTTTGCCGGCCGGGATGCCGAGATCCAGAAGCTCGGCAAGCAGGTGCGCGACCTGCAGGCCGCGCTGGAGAAGGACGGCGTAACGATGGCCGAGGGCGATCGCCGCGCCAAGGAGCGAGACCTCGCCAACATGAGCCGCGATCTGCAGCGTATGCAACGTGAGTTCCGCGAGGATCTTAACCTCCGGCGCAACGAGGAGCTTACCGCCGTGCAGGAACGCGCCAACAAGGTCATCCAGCAGATCGCAACCGATGAAAAGTTCGATCTGATCATCCAGGACCCGGTCATCTACGCCAGCCCGCGCATCGACGTCACCGAACGAGTGATCAAGGCGCTCGCCGACAAGTAGTCCGGCCAAGCCGCGGCCGCCCAAGCGCATGAGCAGGGATCAAGACGCTCGCGGCATCGCTCTGAAGTTGCTGGCGGAGCCGGCCCGCGCCGAGCTCGTCGGTGACGGCGCCGTCCTGATCGATCGGGTCGCCACGCTCGACGGTGCGACTGCCGGCGCGATCGCGTTTCTGGCGAACCCCAGGTACCGCCACCAGCTGCACTCGACCCGCGCGAGTGCGGTCATCGTCGAGCCGCGCTTCGCGGCCGATACGCTGCTGCCCAAGCTGGTGACCACGAATCCGTATGCGGCCTATGCTCGGGTCGCTGCGCTGTTCCACCCTTCGCCCCCGGTCTCACCGGGCACACATCCGACGGCGCTCGTCGCACCGACCGCCCGCGTCGCGGCAACGGCAATGATCGGCCCGTTTGCGGTCATCGGCGAGCGGGCGGGCATCGGCGAACGGACCCGGGTTCATGCCGGCTGCGTCATCGGCGACGATTGCAGCGTCGGCGACGATGTCGTGCTGCATCCACGAGTGGTCCTGTACGCGCGCACGCAGATCGGTCCGCGCACGCTGATCCACAGCGGCGCTGTCCTCGGTGCCGACGGCTTTGGCATGGCCGACGAGGGCGGCAAGTGGCTGAAGGTGCCGCAGCTCGGTCGCGTCGTCGTCGGGGCCGACGTCGAGATAGGCGCCAACACGACTATCGACCGCGGCACGATCGACGACACGGTGATCGAGGACGACGTCAAGCTCGACAACCAGATCCAGATCGGGCACAACTGCCGCATCGGGGCCCACACGGCCATTGCCGGCTGCGTCGGCATCGCCGGAAGCGTCAAGATCGGCCGTAACTGCCAGATCGGCGGCGCGGCGATGATCACAGGGCACCTGGAGATCGCCGATGGCACGGTAGTATCAGCGGCGTCCGGTGTGTTCGACACGATTCGCGAGCGCGGCGTCTACACTGGCGCCTTTCCGGCGCTGCCGCATCGCGAGTGGCAGCATGTTGCATCGATCATGCGGCGCCTGCGCAGCTTCGCTGACAGGATACGCGCGCTCGAGCGCGAACGCCGCGGACAGGGGGAATAGCCGATGCAGATGGACATCAACGAAATCATGCGGCATCTGGCGCATCGTCCGCCCTTCCTGCTGGTCGACCGGGTCCTCGAATGCGTTCCGGGTCGCAGCATCAAGGCGATCAAGAACGTGACGATCAACGAGCCGTTCTTCCAGGGGCATTTTCCCGCCTATCCGGTCATGCCGGGCGTGCTGATCATCGAGGCGCTGGCGCAGGTGTCTGTGATCCTGGTCTACCAGACGCTCGGGCGCATGCCAGACGACAAGTCGCTGATCTTCTTTGCCGGCATAGACAATGCGCGCTTCAAGCGCCAGGTCACGCCGGGCGACCAACTGACGCTGGAATCGACCGAGATCCGGCTGGTCCGCGGCGTAGGCAAGTTCGCGGTGCGGGCCAGTGTCGGCGACGCGCTGGTCGCAGAGGCCGAGTTGCTGGCCGCGCTGCGCGACCTCTGACGCTTGTGGCCGGCATCCATCCGACGGCGATCGTCGCCGCCAGCGCAGAGCTCGCCGCCGACGTCGTCATCGGTGCCTATACGGTTGTCGGCGCCGACACCGCGATCGGCGAGGGCACGAGCATCGGCCCTCACGTCGTCATCGCCGACCGGACGCGGATCGGGCGCAACAATCGGGTGTTCCAGTTCACCTCCGTCGGTGAAATTCCGCAGGATCGCAAGTACACCGGCGACCCGACGCGCACCGTCATCGGCGATGGCAACGTCATCCGCGAGTTCGTCACGATCCATGCCGGCACGGCGCAGGACAAGGGAGTGACGACGATAGGCGACGGCAACTGGCTGCTGGCGTACTCGCACGTTGCGCACGACTGCGTGATAGGCAACGGAACGACATTCTCGAACAATGCCCAGCTCGCAGGGCACGTGGTCATCGACGACTATGCAGTGCTCGGCGGCTTCGTCGGCGTGCATCAGTTCTGCCGCGTAGGCACGCACGCGATGCTGGCCGCCGGATCGATCGTGCTGCAGGACGTGCCGCCGTACGTCACCGTCTCGGGTTCTCCGGCCATGCCGCGCACGACCAACAGCGAGGGCCTGCGCCGGCACGGATTCAGCGCCGATGACATCGCCGCGATCAGGCGGGCGTACAAGACGCTGTATCGCCAGGGCCTCGCGCTCGAAGATGCGCGGGCGGAAATCGCCACCGCGGCGGTTGCCGTTCCGGCGCTGCGCGCCCTGGCCGCGTTCCTGGAGACTCCCGGGCGCGGGATCGTCCGTTGAGCGTCGCCGGTCCCGCCGCGGTGACGATAGGCATTGTCGCCGGGGAGGCATCGGGCGACGCGCTGGGTTCCGAGCTGATCCGGGCCGTGCGGGCGCGGCTACCCGACGTACGCTTCGCCGGCATCGGCGGTCCGCGCATGGAAGCCGCAGGTTGCGATCTCTGGTATCCGCATGCCGAGCTGGCGCTGCGCGGCTACGCCGAAGTCGTCACCCATCTTCCCGCGCTATTTCGTATTCGCGGCGACGTGTTTCGCCGCTTGTGTGCCGCCGGTGCGCCGCTGTTCATCGGCATCGACGCCCCCGATTTCAACCTCGGGCTGGAGGCGAAGCTCAAGCAGCGACGAATCCGCACCGTTCACTACGTGAGCCCGTCGGTCTGGGCGTGGCGGCGCGATCGCATCGGCACGATGGCGCGATCGGTCGATCACCTGCTTGCCCTGTTTCCGTTCGAGCCACCGCTATACGCCGACGCCGGCATCAGGGTAACCTTCGTCGGCCATCCGCTGGCGGCCGATGCGGCGGGCCCGACCAGCCGCCGCGAGGCGCGAGAGCTGTTGAAATTCGAGATGGGCCTTCCCGTCTTCGCGCTGCTGCCGGGCAGCCGCATGTCCGAGCTGGAGATGCATGCCGAGCTTCTGCTGAAGACCGCGGCGGCGGTGCTCGAGGCGCAGCCGCTGGCGAGGTTCGTCGTACCGCTGGTCAGCCGTGACGCCCGCGAATATTTCGAGCGCGTCCAGTACCGATTGCAATTGGAGTCGCTGTCCCTGAAGCTGCTGTACGGCCACGCCGCCGACGCGCTGCGCGCGGCCGATGTCGGCATCGTCGCCTCCGGTACCGCGACGCTCGAGGCGGCGATGGCGCGCTGCCCGCATCTGGTGTTCTACCGCGTGCACCCGATCACGGCCCAGATCGTCAAGCGCAAGCTGTTGCTTCCGTTCGTCGGGCTTCCCAACATCCTGGCCGGCCGCTTCGTGGTGCCGGAGTTTTTGCAGTGGGCGGCGACGGTCGACAATCTCGCGCGTGCGGCGCTCAACCTGTACGACGACGCGGTGACGAGGCGGCGCACCGAAGCTTTTTTTGCTTCGCTTGCCGATACGCTGGCGGCCGATAGTGCGACAATCGCGGCGGAGGTCGTGGTGGCCGAATTGCGCGCGGCGGGCGTGGCATGCTGATTGCGGGAGTGGACGAAGCGGGGCGAGGGCCGCTGGCCGGGCCGGTGGTCGCCGCCGCTGTCATTCTCGACCCAGAGCGCAAGATCAAGGGGCTGCGCGACTCCAAGCTGCTGACACCGGAAAGCCGGGTCGAGCTCGCGGTGATCATCCGCGCCCGCGCCGTGGCGTGGGCGGTCGCGCACAGCGATGTCGGCGAAATCGATGCGTTGAACATCCTGCAGGCGACGCTGCTCGCGATGAAGCGGGCCATCGAGCAATTAACGACGGCGCCGGAGGTTGTCTGGATCGACGGCAACCAATGTCCGCCGCTCGCCTATCCGTCGCGGGCGATCGTCGACGGGGATCGTCTGGTCGCCGCCATCGCCGCGGCATCGATTCTCGCCAAGACGACGCGCGATGCGATGCTGGTCGAGCTCGACCGCAGCTACCCGCTGTACGGGTTCGCCAGGCACAAGGGCTACTCGACGCCCGAGCATCTCGCCGCGCTGGCGCTGCACGGCCCCTGCGCGGCGCATCGGCGCTGGTTCGGTCCGGTGCGGCAGACCGGCTTCGACTTCTGATGGTCGGCAGGGCGTCGCGCGAGCGCCCGGCAGCGCTTCTGTTCGACGTCTTCGGCACCGTCGTCGACTGGCGGGGAAGCGTCAAGCGGGAGCTCGCGCGCGTCGGCGACGCCCACGGCGTTCGCGCCGACTGGGGCGCGTTCGCCGATGCCTGGCGTGCCGGCTATCGTCCGGCGATGGATCGGGTGCGCCGCGGCGAAGAGCCGTGGCAGCCGCTCGACAGCCTACACCTGCGGATGCTGCGCGGGCTGGTCGGCCGTTTCGGCCTCGACCTCGGCGAAAACGAGCTCGCTGCGCTGAACCGCGTCTGGCACCGCCTGACGCCATGGCCCGACGTTCGCTCCGGGCTGCGGCGGCTCAAGCGCGGCTGCATCGTAGGCACCTTGTCGAACGGCAACATGGCGCTGCTGGTCGAGCTGTCGAAGGCCGCGCGCTTGCCGTGGGACTGCGTATTTTCGGCCGAGCTTTTTCGCCACTACAAGCCCGATCCTGAAGTCTATCGCGGTGCCGCCGCATTGCTGGCCCTCGACCCGGCCGATGTCATGCTGGTCGCCGCGCACAAGGACGATCTGGCGGCGGCGCGGCGATGCGGCCTGCAGACGGCGTATGTGCATCGCCCGCTGGAATTCGGGCCGTCCACGGCGGATGGCGTTAATGACCGGCGCAGCACACTCAATGCCGATGATCTGGGGGACCTGGCCGCTCAGCTCGGGCTGTAGGCGACCGCTGGGTTCGTGCGCACCTCAGTCCGGCGGCGAACGAGCCGCGCATCGCTGTCGTCGAGGGCCAAGGGGCCGGCGCCGGCGCAATGTGCTATGTTTGATCCTGCAGCGGCGCGACAATCGCGCGTCGCCATCTCGCATTCGAAGCAGGAGAATCCGCGTTGATCCATTGCGTATTGCATGACCCGAATGACTCGGTCGCCGTGGTCGTCGTCGAGGGTATCAAGGCCGGACAGACGCTGACCGGGCTGATTCTCGACCAGGATCGCACGATCGATCTGCGCTGCGCGCAGGACATCCCGCTCGGACACAAGGTCGCGCTGAAGGATATGAACATCGGCGATACGGTGATCAAGTATGGCGTCGATATCGGCAAGGTGGTGGCGCCGATCAAGGCGGGCCAGCATGCGCACGTGCACAACATCAAGACCAAGCGCTGGTGACGAGCGTCGCCTGCGGGCGCCATGCAGCGTTGCTCCCCACGCTGCGGTGCCCATGTACTCAATGGGTACATTCCGCGCCTCGCGCGGGTCGCGCCTTGCCTGACGCCCGCATGCTCGCTCGTCGGCACCGATTTTCGGGAAGGAATCATTGATGCAAAAAAGCTTCTGGGGATACCGGCGCGAGAATGGCCGCGTCGGCGTGCGCAACCACGTGATCGTGCTGCCGGTCGACGACCTGTCGAATGCCGCGGCCGAAGCGGTCGCGCACAACGTCAAGGGGGTGCTGGCGATTCCGCACCCTTATGGCAGGCTGCAGTTCGGCGCCGACCTCGATCTGCACTTCCGGACCTTGATCGGCGCAGGAAGCAATCCGAACGTCGCCGCAGTCGTCGTCATCGGCATCGAAGAGGAATGGACCAGGAAACTCGTCGACGCGATCGCCGGGACCGGCAAGCCTGTCGCCGGCTTCGGCATCGAGCTGCACGGCGACCACGACACGATCATGCGGGCGTCCAAGGCCGCGCGCGAGTTTATGCAGGCCGCCAGCGAGAAGCAACGCATCGAATGCGGGCTTGACGAGCTCTGGGTATCGACCAAGTGCGGCGAGTCGGATACGACTTCGGGCTGCGGCTCCAATCCGACCGTCGGCAATGCATTCGACAAGCTCTATGCAGCTGGCTCCACGCTGGTGTTCGGCGAGACGACCGAGCTCACCGGCGGCGAGCAGATCGTCGCCGCACGTTGTCGCGACGAGAAAGTGCGCGCGGAGTTCATGCGCGTGTTCGACCGCTACCAGGAGGTGATCAACCGGCACAAGACCACCGACCTGGTCGATTCGCAGCCGACCAAGGGCAACATTGCCGGCGGACTGACGACGATCGAGGAGAAGGCGCTGGGCAACATCCAGAAGATCGGGAAAAAGTGCATTATCGATGGAGTGATCGACAAGGGCGAGACGCCTTCCGGCCCCGGCCTTTGGTTCATGGACAGCTCGTCGGCTGCGGCGGAAATGGTGACGCTTTGCGCGGCATCCGGCTTTGTCGTCCATTTCTTCCCGACCGGGCAGGGGAATGTGATCGGCAATCCGATCCTTCCCGTCATCAAGATCTGCGCCAATCCGCGCACCGTGCGGACGATGAGCGAGCACGTCGACGTCGATACCTCGGCACTGCTGCAGCGCGGCATCACGATGGATCAGGCTGGCGACAAGCTGCTCGAGATGATGTTTCGCACGGCGAACGGCAGGCTGACCGCGGCCGAGGCGCTGGGCCACCGGGAATTCGTGCTGACGCGACTGTACGAAAGCGCATGAGCGCGATGGCCGGCACGGCCTCAACAGTTCCGAAACGTTTTCCGACATTCACAGGACCGGTGATGAAAATGCGCTTGACGATGCAGGGCCTGGCATTGGCTGTGTTGGTTGCGGCGCTGCCGCTGTCCGCGCGCGCCGAAATGAGCGAGATCAAGGTCGCGCAGCAGTACGGGATCGGTTATCTGCCGCTGATGATCATGGAAGAGCAGAAGCTGATCGAGAAATATGCGAAGGCCAACGGTGTCGACGTCAGGGTCGATTGGGCCAAGTTCGCCGGCGGCAACGTAATGAACGATGCGTTGCTGTCGAACAGCATGCAGTTTGCATCGGGCGGCGTCGGCCCCTTCGTGACCTTGTGGGCCAAGACGCGGGGCAATCTCGACGTCAGGGCGGTCGCGGCGATCAACTCGATGCCGCTCTACCTCAATACGCGCAATCCTGCCGTGAAGTCGATCAAGGACTTCACTGACAAGGACAAGATCGCATTGCCCGCGGTCAAGGTGTCGATCCAGGCCGTCACCTTGCAGATGGCGGCGGAAAAAGCTTTCGGCGAGGGGCAGCAATACAAGCTCGACCCGCTTACGGTCAGCATGTCGCATCCGGATGCGCAGGTGGCGCTGCTTTCCGGGCAATCGGAGATCACCGCGCATTTCGGCTCGCCGCCGTTCCAGTACCAGCAGCTGAAGAATCCGGCGGTCCACACGGTGCTGAGCTCCTACGACGTGCTCGGCGGCCCGGCGACGTTCAACGTCGTTTGGACCACGTCGAAATTCAGAGCCGAGAATCCAAAGCTCTACGACGCGTTCGTCAAGGCGCTCGACGAGGCGACCGCCCTGATCAACAAGGACAAGCACTGGACGGCGGAGGCGTACCTTCGGATGTCGAAAGACAAAGCGTCGCTGAAGGAGATCGAGGACATGCTGAACGATCCGGCGATCGTGTTCACGACGACGCCGCAGAACGTGATGAAGTACGTCGATTTCATGATCAAGATTGGTTCGATCAAGAACCGGCCGGATTCCTGGAAGGATATGTTCTTTCCGAACGCGCAGAATCTACCGGGAAGCTAGGGCTCAGCGACGATGGGGGCGACCGATCCGGCGGTAGCACTCGAGATCGCCGTCGATCTCGCAGCGATCCGGGCCGCGCACGCCCGCATCCAGTCGCACGTGCATCGCACGCCGGTGCTGACCAGCCGCTCGCTCGATGCGGCGGCGGAAGCGACGCTGTTCTTCAAATGCGAGAACCTGCAGAGAGTTGGCGCGTTCAAGGCGCGCGGCGCATGCAACGCCGTGTTCTCGCTGGACGACGCCGAAGCCCGGCGCGGCGTGGTAACGCATTCGTCAGGCAACCACGGCGCCGCTGTCGCCTGGGCTGCCGCGCGGCGCGGTATTCGTGCCTGGGTCGTGATGCCTGAGAATTCGGCGCAGGTAAAAAAAGCGGCGGTGCAGGGGCTGGGCGCGACGGTGCGGTTCTGCGCACCGACGCTCGAAGCGCGCGATACGACCTGTGCCGCGGTACAGGCCGAAACCGGCGCGCTACTGGTCCATCCGTACGACGACTGGCGCGTTATCGCCGGACAGGGGACCGCCGCCCTTGAACTTCTCGAACAGGTCCCCGACTTGGATGCGGTGATCACGCCGGTCGGCGGTGGCGGACTCCTTTCGGGCACCGCCATCGCGTCGCAGGGCATCAAGCCATCGATCCGCATCTACGGCGCCGAGCCTGCGGGCGCCGACGACGCCTGGCGTTCGCTGCAAGCCGGCCATGTCGTCCCGCAAACGGATCCGCGCACGATCGCCGACGGCCTGCGCTCGTCGCTCGGGGTGAAGACCTTCGCGGTTTTGTCGAGCTGCGTCGATGCGATCGGCACCGTATCGGAAGATGCGATCGTGCGGGCGATGCGGCTGACCTGGGACAAGCTCAAGCTGGTGATCGAACCGTCGTCGGCGGTGCCCCTAGCCGCGCTGCTGGAGCGCAAGCTGCCGGTCGCGGGGCAGCGCGTGGGCATCATTATCAGCGGCGGCAACGTCGATCTGGACAGGTTGCCCTGGCAGCATTGAAGCGAATGCCGCGCAGCGGCTAAGGGCCCCGGCAGCGATCCGGCGTCCGCGTTGCGCCGCCGAGGAGGAAGCATGGCTGAAACCACGGCGCCGCTGCTCGATGTTCGCGGCGTGACGCTGCAGTACAAGACCACCGAGCATCGCATCACGGCGACGTATCGGGTCGATTTCCAGGTATTTCGATCGGACCGCTTCATCCTGCTCGGACCGTCGGGCTGCGGCAAGTCGACCTTGCTCAAGGCGGTCGGCGGCTATCTGAATCCGGTCGAAGGCGAGATCCGGCTCAAAGGGATGCCGGTCACGCGGCCGGGACCCGACCGCATGATGGTCTTCCAGGAATTCGACCAGTTGCTGCCCTGGAAGACGGTCAAGGAGAACGTGGTGTTCGCGCTGGTGTCGAGCGGCAAGCTTTCGGCCAATGCGGCGGAGGAAAAGGCGCTCGAATACATCCACAAGGTGAACCTGACCAAGTTCGCCGACAGCTTTCCGCACACCCTTTCGGGAGGCATGAAGCAGCGTGTCGCGATCGCGCGCGGCATGGCGATGGAGCCCGACGTGCTGCTGATGGACGAGCCTTTTGCCGCGCTCGACGCGCTGACCCGGCGCAAGATGCAGGACGAATTGCTGCAGCTGTGGGACGACACGCACTTCACCGTCCTGTTCGTCACCCATTCGATAGCCGAGGCGATCACGATCGGCAGCCGCATCCTGCTCATGTCGCCGCACCCGGGCCAGGTCAAGGCGGAACTCAACAGCCTGCCGCGAAGCGCGATGCACAGCGACGCGGCCAGAGCGCTGGAGCGAACGATCCACGAGATGCTTTTTGCCGAGGCCGTGGAGCCCGAGGAGACGCACCATGGTTGAAGCCGACATCGCGCGTCCCGACGTGCTGCGGGCCACCGTCGACGCCTCGCAGTTCGGCGTCGTGCAGCGGCCGCTGTCGATCGGCGAGCGGATCTACAACGTCGGCGCGGTCCGCAAGCTCGCGATACTCTTGATGCTGGCAGTCGCCTGGGAACTCTATGCGCGCTGGCTGCACAACGACCTCCTGTTTCCGACCTTCAGCGCGACCTTGCAAGCCTTCGTCCAGGCGATACTGAGCGGCGGCCTCTTGGGCAAGGCCTGGACGTCGATCAAGGTGCTGCTGATCGGCTACGCGGCCGGCGTTGCCCTGGCCGCGGTGCTGACCACGGTCGCAATAAGCTCGCGCGTCGGAACCGACTTCCTCGAGACGCTGACCTCGATGTTCAATCCGCTGCCGGCGATCGCGCTTTTGCCGCTGGCCCTGATCTGGTTCGGCTTGGGCAACGGCAGCCTGGTCTTTGTGCTGATCCATTCGGTGCTGTGGGCGGTCGCGCTGAATACGCATTCCGGATTCCTGTCGGTGTCGAATACGCTGCGCATGGTCGGCCGCAACTACGGGCTGCACGGCCTCTCGTACGTCGGTGGAATCCTGATCCCCGCCGCGTTCCCCAGCATCCTGACCGGCCTGAAAATCGGCTGGGCGTTCGCGTGGCGGACCCTGATCGCGGCCGAACTGGTGTTTGGGGTGTCGTCGGGCTCCGGCGGCCTGGGCTGGTTCATCTACGAGAACAAGAATCAGCTCGAGATCGCCAATGTGTTCGCCGGGCTTTTCACGGTGATCCTGATCGGCCTGCTGGTCGAAAACGTCATCTTTCGAACGATCGAGCGGCGTACGGTGCAACGGTGGGGAATGCAGAGTTGACCCGGATCCCCGAGTCGACGCCCGACGATCGCCGCGGACGCGCTCGGCGCTGAGGCCACGCGGTGCGCATCGTCATCAGCGAGTTCATCGACGGCACGGCGCTGGCTTCGCTGGCGCGGGATTTCGACGTGTGCTACGACGCGGCGCTGGTCGAGCATCCGGCCGAGCTCGGCGTGGCATTGGCCGACGCCGACGCACTGATCGTCCGCAACCGGACCCAGGTCGACGCCGCGCTGATCGCGGCGGCGCCGCGGCTCAAGGTCGTCGGCCGGCTCGGCGTCGGCCTGGACAACATCGACCTGGACACCTGCGCGACACGGCGGATCGACGTGATACCCGCGACCGGCGCCAATGCCCGCTCGGTGGCCGAATACGTGATCGGCGTCGCGCTGCTGCTGAGGCGTCAGGCCTACCTCGCCAGCGCCGCGGTCGCGGCGGGCGAGTGGCCACGCGGCGCGCTGTCGCAAGGGCGAGAGCTCGCCGGAAGCACGCTCGGCGTCGTCGGCTTTGGCAGCATCGGTCGCCTGGTGGCCGAGCTCGCGACTGGCATGGGCGTGCACCCAATCGGATGCGACGCGGCGGTCGCGCCGGATGCGACGGTCTGGGCGGAACACCGAACCGCACCGCGTCCGCTGGACGATCTGCTGCGCGAGTCCGACATCGTGTCGCTGCACCTGCCGCTGAACGCGCAGACGCGTGGCCTTCTGGACGCGCACCGGCTTGCGCTGATGAAGCGCGATGCAATCCTGATCAATACCTCGCGCGGCGGGATCGTCGACGAAGCCGCGCTTGCCGCGGCGCTGCGCGGCGGGAGGCTCGGCGGCGCGGCGCTCGACGTTTTCGAGCGCGAGCCGCTGCCGGCGGGCAGCGTCCTGGCCGGATGCCCTGGCTTGCTGCTGACGCCGCACATCGCCGGCGTCACGCGCGAGTCGAACGCGCGCGTGTCGGCGCTGGTGGCCGGCGAGGTTGCCGCCGCGCTGCTGCGGCGCCGCGCCGCCACGGTCACGCATGCCTAGGCTCACGCCTGCTGCGCTGCGCGACCTTGCCGAGCGCGCGATGCGTCGCGCCGGGGCGAGCGCGGCGATGGCCGCTGCCACCGCCGCCGCGCTGACCGAAGCCGATGCGCAGGGTCTGGGCTCGCACGGCGTCGCGCGCGTGCCTCAGTACGCCGCGCATTTGAGCAACGGCCGAGCCGCCGGCGACGCCGTCGCTCGCGTGGTCAGCTCACGTGGCGGCGCCGCCCTGGTCGATGCCGCCGGCGGCCTCGCGTTCCCCGCCTGTGCGCTCGCTGTCGAAGAAGCGATCCGGCGGGCGCGCGAATTCGGCGTGAGCTTTGTCGGCGTCACCAACAGCCATCATTTCGGCGTCGCCGCCTACCATCTGAAGCCCGTCGCTGCGGCGGGCATGGTCGGCGTCGCGCTGGGCAATTCGCCTGCCGCGATGGCCGTCGCCGGCGGCAGGCGACCGTTGCTCGGAACCAATCCGATCGCCGCGGTCTTTCCGCGGCGCCATGGCGCCGCGCTGACCATCGACTTGTCGCTGTCGCAGGTCGCGCGCGGCAAAGTGATGATCGCGGCGAGGGAGGGCCGACCGATTCCAATCGGCTGGGCGCTCGATGCCGAGGGCAGACCGACGACTGACGCACAGGCGGCATTGACTGGGTCGATGGTCGCGATGGGCGGCGACAAGGGCGCGACGCTGGCGCTGGTGGTCGAATTGCTCGCCTGCGCGCTGACGGGCGCGGCAATGGGATTCGAAGCCGATTCGTTTCTGGTCGACGAGGGCAACCGGCCCGGCGTCGGGCAGGCCTTCCTGGTCATCGATCCGGCGGCGCTCGCCGGGATGCCGGTCTATCTCGAGCGGGTCGAGACGCTGATCGCCGAGATGGAAAAGGAGCCGGGCGTCAGGCTCCCCGGCTATCGTCGTGACGCGCTGGCTACGGCGGCACGCGATGGCATCGACATCGACCCGGTGTTGTACCAGCGGCTGGTCGAACTGGCCGACCGATGAAGCGCAAGCAGTCTGGTCCGATCACGCGACCTTCACCCCCAGCATCATGCCGCCGTCCTCATGCTCGAGATTGTGGCAGTGGAACAGGTAGGTCTGCTGGCCGGCGAATGGCATCGTGAAATCGATGGCGATCCGCACGCTCTCGCCCGGCCAGACCAGCACCGTGTCCTTCCAGCCCAGGTCGGTCGCGAGGCGACCGGCCTCGTCGATCTTGAGTGCAGTGACCTGCGCAGGGCTTGTCTGACGCTCGACGACCTGAAAGTGAAAGCCGTGCAGATGCATGGCGTGCGGCATGCTGTTGAAGTAGTTGCGTACCAGCCAAGTCTCGATCGTGTCGCGCTGAACGGCGATCGGTGTCTCGTCCATCACGAACACGCGATCGTTGATGCGCCAACGCGCCTTGGCGAAGCCCAGGCGGAGCGGACGTTCCATCGCCTGCGCCGTGGCGACAAGTGGAATCGTCGACATGCGCGCCGGAATCGCGGCACGGTAGGCGATGCGCTCCCGCACGCGCAATTGCAGAACGCTCCGCGGCGCGCCTTCCGGTAAACCGCCGTGGCCCATCGCCGCGTGGTCGACCGCGCGCGGCGCAGGGCCCGCGGCATCGGAGGGTGGCATCGCGTGCCCCATCGCAGCGTGATCGACCGGGGCCGGAGCGGCATCGGTCGCCGACTCCATGTGCATCGGGTCGAACGCTCGCGTCTCCAGTACGATGGTGTCACCGACTGACACATCGCTCAAGTCGAGCAGGATGTCGATACGCTCGGCCGATGCCAGAAACGTCTGCTCGCAGCGCTGCGGCGAGGCGAGCAGACCGCCGTCGGTGCCGATCAGAGTGAACGGAAACGATTTGCCGTCCGCGCTGCGAAAGCCCAGCAGATACGTCCGCGCGTTCGACGCATTGAGCACGCGGAAGCGGTAGATCCGCGTGGCGACGTCCAGATGCGGACAGACCCCGCCGTTGACGTAGATCTGATCGCCGAGCCAGCCATGCATTCGATCGGCGTCTGTCGGCGCGTAGCCGGCGCCGCGACGATCCTGCAGGAGCAAGGGAATTTCACTGTTGCCGGGCACGAGATCAAGAGCGGCACGCAACGTGCGCTCGTCGTCGTCCTCGACCTCGATCAATCCGAACATCCCGCCATGGACCTGGCCGGCGGTCAGGCCGTGCGGATGCGGGTGATACCAGTACAGCGAGCCTCGGTCGCGTACGTCGTAGATATAGTCATAGCTCTGGCCCGGCCCGACGGGCGGGGTCACGGCGCCGTCGTTGCGGGTGGCCACGGCCAAGCCGTGCCAATGCACGCTGGTCGGCTGCCGGAGCGCGTTGCCGAATGCTATGTTCACCCGCTCCCCACGCCGCAGCAACAGCGTCGGGTTGATGTAGCGCGCACCACGGTGCTCGACGAGGAATCCTTGCGTCCATGGACCGCCTCCCCCGGTCGACGCGGCACGCATCGTCAACCGCGCACCGTCCGGCGCGAGTCGCCCAAAGAGGCCTTGTCGGCCGGGTACGAACAGCGGAGTGGCTCGGCTTGCCGCGGAGCAGAAATCGGTGGCCGCGTCCGCTGGCGCAGCGCCGGCAGGCTCGGGCGACGCACGTCCCGGAATGACAGCGAGACCGAGTGCAGCGAGCCCCTTGAGCACGTCGCGCCGCCGCGGGTCCATCATCGGTTCTCGCGCTTCATGGTTGCCGATCGCTTCGACAAGCAGTAGTGGCAATTATCGCTCAGTTGCTGCGGGATGACGCTCCGAACGAATAGCGGAGGCCTATCCAGATGCCGCGCGGCGCGCCGATTCCGCGAAACTGCTCGGCCACCGCGTCGTTTCCGGACGAGGGTCCGAAGCTGCGATTGGGTCCGGTGAAGAAGTTGGAACCCAGCACACCGATGTTCTGGTAGCGGCGGTCGAACAGGTTGGCGATTCGAGCGAAGACCTCGAGGTCTTTGCCGGCCTGGTAGCGCGCATCGAAGTCGACTACCGTGTACGCTGGCACCCTGCCGTGCCGGTCCTGATTGTTCTCGTCGCCGCGTGCGTACTGGCTGGAGGCGTAGACGACGCTCCCGCCGATGGAAAAACGGTCGTCGAAGTCGTAGTCGGCGCGAAGTTTCGCTGCATCCGACGGAATACCGGGAATGCGATTTCCCGGAGCGACGGCGATCGCGCCATTTTCGTCGGCTGCCGAGTTGTTCGGACTCGCGGCGACGAAGGCCGAGCGGAATGTCGCCTCGGTATGGCTGTACCGTAGATTGAGCGTCAGTGCGCCGACGCGCGTCCCGCCCCAGAGCTCTACGCCTTGGCGGCGGGTCTTGCCGACATTCTGGAAGTAACCCGCATTCACGGCGCCGGCTCCGCTGGAGATGAACTGGATGTCATCGTCGAGGTCGGTACGATAGGCGGCGATCGCCCATTGGGTGGCCGTGTCCAGCTTGCCGCGCACACCCGCCTCGATGGTCTTGGAGACAACCTTCTTCAGCGGCGGGTCGGCGATGAATATGTTCGGCAGCTTGCATGGCGCCGCGGCATCCGAGCAGGTGAGCTCCACCGGAGATGGCGCGCGCATGCCCTGGCTGTAGCTCGTATATGCGGTCAGCATCGGCGAGGGATTGAAATTGATCCCCATCGCCGGATTGAAGCGGGAAAACTTGAAATTGCCGTCCAGGTCGGGACTGGTGCCGGCGCGATCGTTGATGGCGATGCGGGCATGGTTGTAACGGCCGGACAGCGTCAGCGTCCAGTGCGGGTCCAGGGCCAACGTGTCGTTGAAATAGATGCCGACGTAGCGATTGGTCGTGCCGACGTCGGTCTCGGGCGCGAAGGGACCGATGCCGACGGCTGCGCGATCGATGGTGAAATTGGCGGCCTGCGAATCCTGCACGAACGTCGTGTCGCCGAAGTCGCCGCTCAGGCCGGCGATGAATTGATTCCTGCGCCCGGCAAGCTCGCCGAGCACGGTCAGCTGCAGTCCGAAGCCCCAGCTCCTCTGATCGATGGCCGAGCGATCGTTGGTCGCCTGATTGAGCACCGGCATGCCTGTGTCCGGATCGATCGCGCCGTAATCGCCGTTCACGTTGCTGCTGACGTTGGTGTTGCGGAAGCGACGGTAATAGGCGTTTCCCCCGAGTAGAACATCCTCCCCGAGGAAGCGGCTACCCTTCGCGGTCAGGAAGGTGAGCTTGTTCTCGTTGAGGTCGGGAAACGTGTACGCCTGTTTGGGCGTGTCGAGCCAGGACAGCGGGAGCGTCTGCGTTCCCTGCAGGTTGTTATCCGCCAGCGTGAGACTCACGTCGAAGTCGATGTTGTCGTCCTGATATCCGACCTTGCCGAAAAATTGCTTCACCCGGCTCGGATTGTGGTCCGCCCAGCCTTTCTCGTCGAAGAGGTTCCCGGTCATGAAATAGTCGATGTGGTCGCGTACGCCGCCGTATTCGAATTCCGCGGACTTCCGGCCAAAGGAACCTGCCGACACCTCGACGGCGCCGCCCGGACTCTGCGCCCCGCTGCGGGTATAGATCGCCAGCGCGCCCCCCAGCGTGTTGAGGCCGAACGCGGGATTTGAGCCGGGAATAAGCTGGATGCTCGAAATTGCCGAAGCCGGAAGCAGATCCCAGTTGACGACGTCGCCGAATGCCTCGTTGATCCGCACGCCGTCCTGAAACACCGACAGACCCTGCGGGGTGCCGAGCAGGGGCGAGGCCGCGAAGCCGCGAAAGTTGAGATCCTGCTGATAGGGATTGCCTTGCGCAGCGGAGACGCCGATGCTGTTGGCGTTGCGCTCGAGGAAGTCGCTGAGGTCGAGCGGTCGCTGGCGCAGGAGATCGGCGCGACCGAAGCTCTGCACGTTGGCAGGCACATCCTTAAGCGCGGTGCCCAAGCCGGGCAACGGCGTCGTGCCGATGACCTCGACCTTGGGCAACTCGAAAACTTCCGCTGGATTGTCGGCGTGGACAGCGGGTGCCGCGCCGGCCAGCGCCAGTGAAAGAACGAGGACGCGCCGCGCCACTCGCCTTTGCCCGCCGCCTGCGTTCAGCGGAGTGCCACGCCCCAGGGAAGCGCTCCGACGGCGATATCGGCGATCTTGGCGTTGGTCGCGGTATCGATGACCGCGACCGCGTTCGATCTGCCGCAGGCGACGTAGAGCTTGCTGCCGTCCGGTGTGATCGCCATGTTCCAGGGCCGCTTGCCCACCGGAATAGCGGCGAGGATGGCATTGTTTGCCGTGTCGATGACTTGCACGGTGCCTTCGCCGCCCGAGCTCACGTAAACGCGCTTGCCGTCCGGGCGAACGGTGACGCCGTTCGAGCGGCTGCCGGCCTTGATTCGTGCGATGACCGTCATCGTGGCGACGTCGATCACGTTGACGGTATCGGCGTTTTCTGCGGCGACGTAGGCGCGCGTGCCGTCGGGCAGGAAACCGATCCCGCGCGGCCGCTCGCCGACCTTTACCGACTGGATGACGCTTCCCTTGACCAGATCGACGATGTCGACGCTGTCGGCTTCCTCGCTGCTGACATAGAGCCATCGGCCGTCAGGGCTGAATACCGCATGTTCAGGGTTCTTGCCGCGCATCTTGATCTTGCGCACGACCTTGTCGCTGGCCGTGTCGACCAGCATCACCTGATCGTCTTCCTCGACTGCGGCCGCCAGCAGTTTGCCGTCGCTCGAAAGGTAGATGCCTTCGGGAGAATTCCCGAGCGGCGTACGCCCCAGCGGCGCACCGGTCGCCGCATCGACGATCAGTACCGCGTTGGCGGCCTGGTCGCTCAAGTACAGCCGCTTGCCATCGGGTGAAAGCGCGATGCCGCGTGGTTTGCCGCCGACGTTGAACGTCGCCGTCACCTTGTCGGTCGCCGTATCGATCATCGACACGGTGCCGGAGCCTTCGTTCGACGCATACGCGACCGGGGCGGCCGACGCAGGCAGCGAGCTTGCGGCGGATAGCGCCGCCACGACGATGAACAGCTTGACCCGCACGGTGATGTGCTCTCCTGGAGGGTATCGGATGCGCCGCGATGGAGGCGGGGCAATCGATCGGTTATGCTACACGACTTGCCGCAACCGCTGAGCGCGAGACAGATGCAAATCACCGTCCCTTGCGGCGGACGCCGGACTCCGAGGGCCTGGCTCGCCTGTCTCGCGCTTGCCGCGGCGCCGCTGCCGCGTCTCGCGGCAGCGCAGGAGATACTACGGGTCGATCCGCTGGTGATCACGGCGACACGGATCGAAGAGCGCGCGTTCGACCTTCCGGTCGCGATCGACAGCATCGGCGCGGCACGGATCCAGCAGGGACAGCTGCAGATCAACCTGTCCGAATCGCTCTCGCGCGTCCCGGGCCTGGTCGTGCAGAACCGGTGGAACTACGCCCAGGACCTGCAGGTCTCCTCGCGCGGCTTCGGCGCGCGCGCGAGCTTCGGCGTGCGCGGCCTCCGGCTCTATCAGGATGGCATCCCGGCGACGATGCCGGACGGGCAGGGCCAGACCGGGAGCTTCAGCCTGGCTTCCGCGCAGCGCATCGAAGTCCTGCGCGGCCCGTTCTCGACCCTTTACGGCAATGCCTCCGGCGGGGTGATCTCGATTTTCACCGAGGATGGGCCCGCGACGCCGACGGCGCAGGCGCAGGTCGTCGGCGGCAGTTATGGCACCTGGAATGCGATCGCCAAATTCGGCGGCGAGGAGCGGGGCGTCAACTTCTCGGTCGTGGCCAATCACTTCGCCACCGGCGGTTACCGCGACCACAGCGAAGCGCAGCGCGATCAATTCAACGCGAAGCTTAAGTTCGCCTTCGGCGACGGCACCCGGGTCACGATGATAGCCAACTCGCTCTACCAGCCCGAGGCGCAGGATCCGCTCGGCTTGACGCGCGACCAATGGCAGGCGAACCCGCGCCAGGTCGACCCCGTGGCGACACTGTTCAATACCCGCAAGACCGTCGGCCAGCAGCAGGGTGGCGCGACGATCGAACGCGGCATCGGTACCGATACCACCTTGCGCCTGACCACCTACGCCGGACAACGCTCGGTGCGGCAATACTTGGCACTCGCCGGCACGCTGGACACTTCGTCGGGCGGCGTCACCGACCTTTCCGGCAATTTCGCCGGCGTCGACCTTCGCGCGACGACGCGTATCGCCGCTCGCCGGCCGGCCGCTGACGCTGACGTTCGGCGCCGCCTACGACCGCCAGCAACAAGCGCGCAAGGGCTTCGTCAACAACAACGGCGCGCTGGGCGATCTGCGCCGCGACGAAGACGATACCGTGCGCAACCAGGATGTCTATGCGCAGGCCGAGTGGTCGCCGCTCGACGCGCTGTCGCTGCTCGCCGGCGCCCGCTACAGCGACGTGCGTTTCGATTCCAACGACCACTACATCACCGCGTTGAACCCCGACGACAGCGGCCGCGTCGCCTTTTCGCATGCGAGCCCCGTCGGCGGTATCGTCTGGCACGCCGCCCACGACATCAACTTCTACGCCAATTGGGGCGAAGGTTTCGAGACGCCGACGTTCATCGAGCTCGCCTACCGCAATGTGGGGACCGGCCTCAACTTTGCGCTGCAGCCCGCGATCAGTCGTTCCGCCGAAATCGGCGTCAAGGCTTACTTCGGCGCCACCCAGCGGGTCAATTTCGCGGCCTTCGATACGCACACGTCGAACGAGATCATCGTCGATGCGGCGACCGGGGGGCGCACGACCTACAAAAACGCCGGCAAGACCCGGCGACGCGGCGTCGAAGCGCAGTGGGAAGGTGCCCTGGGCGGCGGCTTCACCGGATACGCGGCGTATACGTATCTGTCGGCGAGATTCGCCGAGGATACGACGACCGGAACCCCGCCGCTGTTGGTGCCTTCCGGGTCCCGGCTGCCGGCCGTTCCCGCAGCCAGCGCCTATGCCGAGCTCGCCTGGTCGCGTCCGGCCTGGGCGGGGTTCTCGGTTGCACTGGAAGTGCAGTACGCCGACAAGGTCTACGTCAACGAACGCAATACCGACGCCGCGCCGGCGTACGCGGTGGCCAACGTCCGCGCCGGTTTCGAGCAGCGCGTCGGCACGTGGACGCTGCGCGAATTCGCGCGCGTCAACAACTTGGCCGATCGCAACTACGCCGGCTCGGTGATCGTCGGCGACACCAACGGGCGTTTTTTCGAGCCCGCGGCGCGACGCAATTATCTGCTCGGCGCGAGCGCGAATGTCAGGTTCTGATCGGGTGCCGCGCTATCCGACCGCGGTCATCGTCATGCATTGGGCGATTGCGGCGGCGGTTGTGGGCTTGGTCGCGCTGGGCTGGTGGATGCAAGCGATTCCGAAACAGCCGGTCGGATTTCGCGCCGACGCATACAACCTGCACAAGTCGATCGGGCTGGCGGCGCTGCTGCTGATGGCGGTACGGCTCGCCTGGCGCGCGTCGCACCGCCCGCCGGAGCTCCCGCCGCTGCCGGCCTGGCAGGCGCGCGCGGCATCGGCAGTCCATCTTTCGCTCTACGCGCTCATGTTCATCGCTGCGCTGGGCGGCTATGTCGGCTCGGCGACCAGCGGGTATCCGGTGAAGTTCTTCGGATGGGTCCTCCCGTCCTGGTCAGGGGCCCACGACGAGGTGAAGGAAGCGTGCAGTCTCCTGCACCTGGTCAGCAACTGGCTACTGATGGCCGTCATCGGGGCTCATGTCGCCGCGACGGCCTATCATCAGTGGATCCTGCGCGACGGCCTGTTCTGGCGCATGTGGCCGGCCGGCGGTCGCCGGCGAAGGCGGGCTGTCGAAGCGCGCAGCGCGCTTTGAGCGGCTGGTCGCGCGAGTCCGGCTAGCTGTTCAGCGCCGTCTCGAGGACTTTCGCGGTGTCGGGAAAATTCGCTTCGCGCGCGATGTCCAGCGCTGTCTTGCCGCGGTCGTCCTTGAGTCCGGGCTTGGCACCAGCCGCGAGCAGCGCCCGCACCGTTTCGGTCTTGCCGTAGCCTGCCGCCCACATCAGCGCCGTCAGCTGGTGGGCGAGAATCGCGTTGGCATCGACCCCTGCCTTCAGCAGCAACTGCACGATATCGGTGCGGCCCTGGCCCGCGGCATAGGTCATCGCCGTCTTCTGCAGCCGATCGACGGCGGCGACATCCGCCCCGTTCGTCAAAAGGCGCCTGACGATCTCTGTCTGCCCGCCGTGGGCGGCCGCCATCAACGGCGTTACCCCGTTGACCGCGGCCAGGTTGACGTCGGCGCCGGCATCGAGCATGCGCATCGCGAGTCGCGGCTGGTCACTCTTGAGCGCGATCACCAGGGCCGTCTCGCCTATCCGGGTGCGCGCGTTCACGGCCGCACCGTCTGCCAGCGCACGAGTGAGACCGCTTTCGTCTCCGGCTCGCGCGGCCGCGAGCAGCCTGGCGTTGATCGACCAGTCCTGCGCGAGCGCCCCGTGCGGCAGCGCAATAATGATCGCGAGGGCGAGGCCGGCGAACCGGCATACGGCGCGCGCGGTGCGAACCTTGGACGCAGCCGGGAAGCCACCTTGCGACTTGTCTGCCACAGATTGCTTTTCCATTTTGGTTGGACTATAACTCAAGTCCGCGGCCGGCTGGTGCGCTGCGCGCAAGCGGGGTCTCTCGCTTGGCGCAGTTCGGTCGACCGATCCGTTGGCGCGATGAAAACAAATCTCCTGGAGGGAAAAATGATGGCGTCCCATTGCAGCATGTCCTGGCGCTTGGCCACGGCAGTCGCGCTGGCGTGCGGTTTCACCGCCTCGGTCGCGGCGCAGGAAGTGGCCGGAGGCGCAACGACGACGGCGCGTCCGATGCCGGCCCTCACCAACGTGACGCAATCGATGCTGGATGGCGCGGCCGGCGACAGCAAGAACTGGCTGCACTCGAATGGCAGCTACGATCAGACCAGGTATTACGCCGGCAAGCAAATCAATGCCCAAAACGTCGCGCGGCTGAAGCCCGCGTTCGTATTCCAGACTGCCGTCCTGGAGTCGATGGAGACCGCGCCGATCGTCGACAATGGGGTCATGTTCCTGACTACCTCGTTCAATCATGTCTACGCGATCGACGCCAAGACCGGCGAAGAGTACTGGCATTACAAGCACAAGCTCGGTCCGATCGTGACTGTCTGCTGCGGCAACAACAACCGTGGCGTGGCGATCGCCGAAGGCACGCTGTATATGGGCACGATCGACGCCAAGCTGGTCGCGCTCGACGCCAAGACCGGCAAGCTGCTGTGGGAGACCCAGATTGCCGACCCCGACAAGGGCTATTCGGAGACGATGGCGCCGGCGTACGTCGACGGCAAGGTGCTGATCGGCACCAATGGCGGCGAATATGGCATACGCGGCTTCGTCAAGGCGTTCGACGCCAAGGACGGTAAGCTGCTGTGGACGTTCTACTCGATCCCGGACAAGGGCCACGAAGGCGTGTGGGCCACCAAGGACCCGACAGGTCGCGACCTGCATCGCAACATCGAGGCCGAGAAGGCGGCGTTCGCCAAGGACAGCTCGTTCTATCAGCAGCTTGGCGGCGGCGTCTGGATGACGCCGGCGATCGATCGGAAGACCAAGACCGTGTTCTTCGTCGTCGGCAATCCGTCGCCGGATTTGTACGGCGCGATTCGTCCCGGCGACAACCTGTACACCGATTCGATCGTCGCCATCGACCTCGACAAGGGTACCTACAAGTGGCACTACCAATACGTGCCGCATGACGTCTGGGATCTCGATGCAGTCAGTGCGACGATCCTCACCCAGGCCAAGGACGCGAGCGGCAAGATGGTCGACGTCGTCATCCACGGCGGCAAGACCGGCCACATCTACGTGCACGAGCGCAACACCGGCAAGCTGATCCGCTTTTCGGAAGCGATGATCCCGCAGGAGAACATGTGGGTGCTGCCGACCAAGGAAGGCGCGCGCATGCTTCCTGGCGCGAACGGCGGCGTCGAATGGTCGCCGATGGCGGTCAATCCGACGACGCGCATGGCCTACGCGGCAAACCTGCACCAGCCGATGACTTATCACGTCGAGGAAGTGCCTTACCCGGGCGGGAAACTCTGGCTCGGCGGCGCATTCAAGACCATCCCCAGCGAAGAGCAATGGGGCCAGCTGGTAGCGGTCAACCTCGACACCGGCAAGGTCGCGTGGAAGGCGAAGACGCCGCAGCCGCTGATCGGCGGCGTGCTGGCGACCGCGGGCGGGCTGGTGTTCAACGGCGAAGCCAATGGCTGGTTCAAGGCCTTCGACGCCAAGACCGGCCGCGAGCTGTGGAAATACAACTGCGGCGCCGGCGTCAACGCTCCGGCGGTGTCGTACATGGTCGGCAACACGCAGTACGTCGCGGTTGCCGCCGGCGGCAACAACCAGATCGATTCCAAGCGCGGCAACAGCGTGTTCGTGTTCGCGCTGCCCTAGCCGCCGCGGCCGGGCTCAAGCGGCCACTTCGCATTGCGCGAAGTGGCCGTTTTTATTTTGACGCGAAAATGATCAAGTCACTCCTTTGGTTTTTGATGCTGCTGGCCTGCGCGTTGCCGGCGCGAGGCCAGCAGCTCGACGCCACACAGATGGCGGCTGCGCGAACCAAGGCGGAGGTCTGCTTTTCCTGTCACGGGCCGGACGGCAATTCCACCGTCGGCGACTACCCGATCCTCGCCGGCCAGGGCTGGCGCTACATCTACATCGAGCTCAAGGATTTCAAGGAAGGCCGCCGCAGCGATCCGCAGATGTCGCCGATGGCCGCGATGCTTTCGACCGAGGACATGGTGCTGCTGGGCCAGTTTTTCGCCGCGCAGAAGCAGGCGCCGATCAAGTTCCAGACGGACGCGGCCAAGATCGACGCGGGCCGCAAGACCTCCGACGCGGTGCTGTGCCCGATGTGTCATCTCGGCGGCTTCGTCGGCCAGAACGAAATTCCGCGCGTCGCGGGACAGTGGCCCCAGTACATCAAGAAGCAGCTTGCCGACTTCAAGGCGAGACGGCGAACCAACGATGCCGGCAACATGACCAGCGTCGCCTCGACCTTGTCCGACGCCGACATCGAGAACCTCTCGCAATACATCGGGAACCTGTACTAGCCCTCGCTTGGCTGCCGCGTAAAGCGGCCCGCCGGAGACAAGCATCCGCCTGTCACGTTGCCGTCGTCTGCAGCGGGGAGTATCCTAGCTTCGCCGTCGCGCGCGATCCGCCAGCGATCATTTCCCGGACGGCGTCCAACTGAAGGAGGATGCTCGTGCCCGTCTCGCTTTCACTCACGGTCAACGGCAAGCCGGCAGCTGCCGATGTCGATGCGCGTACGCTGCTGGTCGATTTCATCCGCAACAACCTCGGCCTCACCGGAACGCACGTCGGCTGCGACACCGGTCAATGCGGCGCGTGCACGGTCTTGATCGATGGCAATGCGGTCAAATCGTGCACGATACTCGCCGCGCAGGCGAACGGTTCCAAGATAACGACCATCGAGGGCTTGGCGGCGGCCAACGGCGAGCTGCACCCGATGCAGGCCGCGTTCAAGGACTGCCACGGATTACAGTGCGGATTCTGCACTCCGGGCATGGTGCTCTCCGCGATCGATCTGGTGCAGCGCCATCCCGACGCCGACGAAAAGACGATACGGGCCGAGCTCGAGGGCAATCTGTGCCGCTGCACCGGCTACCAGAACATCGTCAAGGCGGTGAAGCAGGGCGCGCAGGCGATGAGGAGATAGGCGATGGGTGCCAGCGATCTCAACAGCGTGGGCCAATCGGTCCGCCGCAAGGAAGATTATCGTTTTCTCACCGGTACCGGCCAGTACACCGACGATATCAACCCGTCGCACCACACGCACGCCTACTTCCTGCGCTCGCCGCACGCGCACGCCAGCATCCGGAGCATCGATCTCGCCAAGGCGAAAGCCGCGCCCGGCGTCGTCGCGATCTACACCGGTGATGACCTTACCGGCGTCAACGGCCTGCCTTGCGGATGGTTGATCACGGGGACCGACGGACAGCCGATGAAGGAGCCGCCTCATCCGCTGCTCGCGCAGGGCAAGGTGCGCTACGTCGGCGACGCGGTCGCAATGGTCGTTGCCGAAACGCCCGATCTGGCAAAGGACGCCGCCGAATTGATCGGCGTCGATTACGAAGTGCTGCCGGCGGTCGTCAATCCGGTCGACGCGCTGAAAAAGGGCGCCCCGACGATTCACGACGGCGCTCCGGGCAACAAATGTTATACGTGGGCGCTAGGCGACAAGGCGGCGGTCGACGCCGCGTTCGCCAACGCGGCGCATGTCACGAAGCTCGACATCGTCAACAATCGGCTGATTCCGAATGCGCTCGAGCCGCGCGCTGCGGTCGCTAGCTACAGCCGCGGCGACGAAGGCTATACGCTCTACGTGTCCAGCCAGAATCCGCATGTCGAGCGGCTGCTGATGACGGCGTTCGTGCTCGGCCTGCCCGAGACCAAGCTGCGCGTGATCGCGCCGGACGTCGGCGGTGGCTTCGGTTCCAAGATCTATCTCTATCCCGAGGAAACCGCGATGGTGTGGGCGTCGAAGCGGGTCAATCGGCCGATCAAATGGACCGCGGAGCGCAGCGAAGCCTTCCTCTCCGACGCGCACGGCCGCGACCATGTGACGCACGCCGAGCTGGCGCTCGACAAGGACGGCAAGTTTCTGGCGATGCGCGTGCAGACGACGGCGGCGATGGGGGCGTACCTGTCGACGTTCGCCTCGTGCATTCCGACGATCCTGTATGCAACCCTGCTGGCGGGCCAGTACACGACACCGGCGATCTGTTGCGAGGTGACCGCGGTGTTCACCAACACCGCGCCGGTCGATGCGTATCGCGGTGCGGGCCGACCCGAAGCGACCTACGTCGTCGAGCGTCTGGTCCACGCGGCGGCGGCGGAAATGGGCATCCCGCAGGACGATATCCGGCGGCGCAACTTCATCCGCAAGTTTCCCTACCAGACCCCGGTCGCGCTGCTGTACGACATCGGCGACTACGACGCTTGTCTCGACGAAGCGATGAAAATGGCGGACGTCAAGGGCTTTGCGGCGCGCAAGGCCGAGGCGGCAAAACGCGGCATGCTGCGCGGCATCGGCTATGCGTCGTACATCGAAGCCTGCGGCCTCGCGCCCTCGAACGTCGCCGGCGCACTCGGTGCGCGGGCGGGGCTGTTCGAAGTCGGCCAGGTGCGCGTCAATCCGACTGGCGGCGTCACCGTGTTCACCGGATCGCATAGCCACGGGCAGGGTCACGAAACGACGTTCTCGCAGATCGTCGCGAGCCGGCTTGGCATACCGATCGAGAATGTCGAAGTCGTTCACGGCGACACCGGCCGCATTCCCTTCGGCATGGGTACCTACGGATCGCGCTCGCTGGCGGTCGGCGGCACCGCGATCGTCAAGGCACTGGACAAAGTGATCGCGAAAGGCAGGAAAGTGGCAGCGCACCTGCTCGAAGCCGCCGAAGCCGACATCGACTTCAAGGACGGCAAGTTCACGGTCGCCGGCACCGATCGCAGCAAGGCCTTCGGCGAAGTCGCGCTGGCGGCGTACGTACCGCACAACTACCCGCTGGACAAGCTCGAGCCGGGGCTCGACGAAACCGCGTTTTACGATCCGACCAACTTCACGTTCCCGGCCGGCACCCATATCTGCGAAGTCGAGATCGATCCCGAAACCGGCGTCGTGCGGGTCGCCAACTTCAGCGCCTGCGACGATTTCGGCAACATCATCAATCCGATGATCGTCGAAGGCCAGGTCCATGGCGGTGTCGCGCAGGGTATCGGCCAGGCGCTGCTCGAGCAGTGTATCTACGACAAGGACAGCGGCCAGTTGCTGACCGGCAGCTACATGGACTACGCGATGCCGCGCGCCGACGACCTGCCTTCGTTCAAGGTGGCAACCAAGGTGACGCCGTGCACGCACAATCCGCTCGGCGCCAAGGGCTGCGGCGAAGCGGGCGCGATCGGCGCGCCGGCGGCGATGATGAACGCCGTGCACGACGCCTTGTCCGCGGCCGGCGTGAAATACATCGACATGCCGGCGACGCCGCATCGCGTGTGGAGCGCGCTGCAGTCGGCGCGCAACTAGGAGGTACCCGCATGTACGCCATCGAATATCAACGTGCGAAATCGGTTGCCGACGCGTCGGCGGCGCTGGCCAAGACGGGGGGCAAGGCGCTGGCCGGCGGGCAGAGCCTGGTCGGCGCGATGAAGCTACGGCTCGCGAATCCGGGCACCGTCGTCGACTTGTCGGGCATCGCGGAATTGAAAGGCATCAAAAAAGACGGCGACGCGCTGGTCATCGGCGCGTTGACGACCCATGCCGAGGTCGCGTCGTCCGCCGTAGTCAAGCAGGCGATCCCTGCGCTGGCCGCCTTGGCCGAAGGCATCGGCGACAGGCAAGTCAGAAACCGCGGAACGATCGGCGGCTCGCTCGCCAACAACGACCCTGCAGCCGACTATCCGGCGGGCGGTGCTCGCCCTGAATGCGACCGTGCTGACGAACAAGCGCAAGATCGCCGCCGACGATTTCTTCAAGGGTATGTACGAAACGGCACTCGCCGCCGACGAGATCATCACGGCGATCAGCTTTCCGCTGCCGAAGAAGGCCGCCTACGTCAAATTTCCGAATCCTGCGTCGCGCTTCGCGCTGGTCGGTGTCTTCGTCGCTCAAACCGGCGCTGGAGTGCGCGTCGCAGTCACCGGCGCGGCCTCGCATGTCCATCGGTCGGCTGCGATCGAGGCTGCGCTGGCAAAGAGCTTTACCGCCGATGCCGCCAAGGCGGTGAAGATTCCGGCTGATTCGCTCAACACCGACCTGCACGGGTCTGCCGAGTATCGCGCTCACCTGGTTTCGGTGCTGGCGGGACGCGCCGTCGCGGCAGCAGGATGATCGGTGTCGAAGACGGTGACGTTTCGCCGACACCGGGCGTCCGCTCACCACCCTGCCTGCGCGCCGACCGCACGATGACGGCGGAGCCCGGACGTCCGGATGTCATTGGCGCCGAAGCGCTAGCCGTCAAGCACTCCGCGGTCGACAGCGGGGGCAATCTCCACGTCGCGCCTTTGGCGGGGGTCACCTTCAGACCGACCCGACCGGTTCCGCACGAGGACGGCCACGTCACCGAAGTGGCTCGCGCGGGTTGGCAACTCGTCGGCGGTCCGCTCGAGCAGGTGCACATCACGACAACTTTCGCCGGACGCGTCCGGGCATGGGGACTCCACCAATACAGCACCGACCGTCTGTTTGTCGTTTCCGGACTGGTCAAGATCGTGCTGTTCGACGGACGCCGGGAGTCGCCGACGGTAGGCAAGCTGAACGAGTTCGTCGTGAGCGAAAAAAATCCCGGCTTGCTGATCGTTCCGCCCAATGTCTATCACGGCTGGAAGAACATCGGCACGACCGAGGCCGTCATCATCAATATGCCAGAGCGCGCGTACGACTACGAGCAACCCGACGCGCTCGACCTGCCGTGGGATTCGGACTCTGCGCGCCGGATCATTCCGTATGTGTGGTGAATCGACCGATGCATACGGTCAGACCACCGGTACGATCTCGATTCCACGCAATGCCAGTCCCGCACGCCTGTGCCCGGGGTCGTTGAGCAGGCGCGAACAGCGCGGCAGCCGGAAGCGCAGGACCAGGCCGCCGTCGACCGGCCCGACCAGGCCCTCGAGCGAAAGCACATAGCCTCCGGTGGGGTTGCGGGTACAGACAAACGGTGCATCGCGCTCGTCAACGTCGACCTTAAGCGAGGTCGCGAACTCGTCGGCAGCGAAGGCCAGGATGTGAATGCGCAACCGCGCCTTGCCGTTCATGCACACGTTGACCAGATAGCGGGCGTTCGGATTCGGGCCCGACCATCGCAAGCGCCCGACCAGCGAGCGCTCCTCGAGCTCATACCAATCGAGTCCGGCCGGGAAAGACTCGACTGGCAGCCACCGTTGGCGGTCGATCGAAATCGCAGGCGGCGTCTCGAGACCTTTGTTGCCGCGGTTTTTTCGGAATAGCTCGCCGGCACGAAACCGCTCGAAGTCCATGTATCGAACCGACGAGTGCTCCGCGCCGTCCGCGACGGCGCGCCGGATCTCGTCCAGAATCAGCGCCTCGCCGTCCTCTTCGCCGAGACGTTCGAGCAAACGCCGCTGCTCCAGGTCGGACGGAAAGCGATATGAAAGATAACGGTGGCCGGCTGCGAACTTGTGGACCGTTATGTTGCCGGTCGACACAAAGGTGCATCGATGCTCGACCGCGCGCAACAGGAATTCGCAATCCGCCGGTGCGCGCAACTCGTTCGGATCGCGCCAGAGTCCGATCCGATCCACAACGGCCCGGCGGTGGGCGAACGACGAGGGTGGGAAGAACTCCCTTTCGGGCGCACCGGGATCGTCGAACAGCCCCGTCGTCTGGTAGTAGCAGGACCCCGGCGGCCCATGGTAGACGGCGCCGCTGACCGCGAAATCCGGATCGCGCTCGCGGACAACGCCCGCAAGCTGCTCGAGATGACGACGCGACCAGATGTCGTCGTGCCCCAGATAAGCGATGTGGGTTCCGCGTGCGAGTCGAATGCCCTCGTTGTTCGGAGCCTGATTGGCCGCCCGAGTTTCGATCGAGATTCCTCCACCGGACGCTGTCGCCGAAATTCAGCGCCAGCACGTCGCCTGTATCGTCGGTACAGCCATCTCCGACGACAATGAGCTCGAAGTCGCGATAGGTTTGATCCAGAGCGGACCGGACCGTAGGAACGATCCAACGGCCCGCGTTGAAAGCGGCGATAACGACGGAAAAATGAGGCATGTATCAGCGTTGGCTCGACGTACCGACGAGCCTAACGTCAAATCGCGTCGAGCGCGTCGCGCAGATCGCGGCGCAGGTCATCGACGTCCTCGATGCCGACCGATAGCCGCACCAGCGAATCGCCGATGCCCAGCGTCGCGCGCATCGGCTCGGGGATTGAGCCGTGCGTCATCAGCGCCGGGTGCTCGATCAGGCTCTCGACGCCGCCCAGGCTCTCGGCCAGCGCGAACAGCCGGCAGTTCTCGAGGAAGCGCTTGGTGCCAGCAAGATCGGTCTTCAGCACGATCGTCACCATGCCGCCGAAGGCGCGCATCTGACGCCGCGCCAGCGCGTGCTGGGGGTGCGAAGGCAGGCCCGGGTAGTGGACGCGCGCGACCTCCGGCTGCTCGGTGAGCCAGCTCGCGAGCTCAAGAGCGTTGGCGCAATGTCTTTCCATGCGCAGCGACAGCGTCTTCAAGCCGCGCAACGCGAGAAAGCTGTCGAACGGGCCGATGATGCCGCCGACGGCGTTTTGCAGATAGGCCATGCGTTCCGTCAGCGCTGCCTGGCGAGACTCGCCGCCAATGACCACGGCCCCGCCGATCATGTCCGAGTGCCCGTTCAGATATTTGGTCGCCGAGTGCACGACGACATCGAAGCCGAGTTCGAGCGGGCGCTGGATCCAGGGGCTGGCAAACGTATTGTCGGCGACCGCGATCAGATCGCGCTCGCGGGCGATCCTGGCGATCGCAGCCAGATCGATCAGCTTGAGCAAGGGATTGCTCGGCGTCTCGATCCAGATCATCCTGGTATCGGCGCCGATCGCCGCGCGCAGCCTCTGCGGGTCGGCCATGTCGACGAAGCTGACGCGCAAGTTGGCCGAGCGCTTGCGCACGTTCTCGAATAGCCGGTAAGTCCCGCCGTACAGATCGTCGCTGGCGACGATGTGCGCGCCCGCGTCCAGGGCGTCGACCAGCGTCGCCATGCCAGCCAGCCCCGAGGCGAAGGCGAATCCGCGCGCGCCGTTTTCGAGGCTGGCGATGCATGCTTCCAGCGCGGTCCGCGTCGGGTTGCCGGTGCGTGCGTAATCGTAGCCCTTGTGCACGCCGGGGCTGGTCTGCACATAAGTCGAAGTCGCGTAAATCGGCGTCATGATGGCGCCGGTCGATGGATCGGGCTCCTGACCCGCGTGAATCGCGCGCGTGGAGAATCCCTGTCTCGCCGTGGCGGCGGACTTGACGGTCGAATCGTTCACGGCAGGCTTCTCCTCAGGTGCGTCAGCAGATCATAGCGGGTAATGAGACCGAAGAAACGGCCCTCGTGCACGATGATCGCGACGTAATCGTGATTCAGCACGGCCAATAATTCTTCGAAGCTCGCATCGGGGTTCAATGTCTCGAGCCGCTGCGTCATCGCCGTCGCAACCTTGTCGTGGAATCGATCGGGCTGCCTGTAGACGTGCAGCAGCAGGTCGGATTCATCCAGGATGCCGACGACGACATCGTCGGCGAGCACCGGCAATTGCGACACGTCGGCCAGGCGCATGCGCTGAAACGCGGCGAGCAGCGTGTCATCCGCGCTGGCCGCGATCACGGCGCGGTCCTCGTAGCGGCGCGACACCAGGTCGCGCAGATCGCCGTATCGCGGCAATTCGAGGAAGCCCTGGTCGACCATCCAGAAATCGTTGTACATCTTGGAAAGATATTTGCTTCCGGTGTCGGGCACGAAAGTGACGACGCGCCGGGGCGAGCTTTGCTCGCGGCAGTAATGCAGTGCCGCGGCGATCAGGGTGCCGGCGGACGACCCGCCGAGGATCAATTCGGACTGGAGGAGGAGTCGTGCGATCTCGAGGCTCTCCCGGTCGGAAATCGAATAAGCTTTTTTCACTCTCGAAAGGTCGGCGATCGGCGGGATGAAGTCCTCGCCGATGCCCTCGACGACCCACGACCCTGCCGTACCGATCTTCCCGGTTTCCACATAGGACGCCAGCACCGAGCCGACCGGATCAGCGAGGACCATCTCGGTGGCGGGGCTGACGCGGGCGAAATAGTGCGATAGGCCGGTCAGCGTGCCACCCGAACCCACACCGCAGACGACCGCGTCGACCCGATGCTGCATCTGCTCCCAGATCTCCGGACCGGTCGTGCGCTCGTGCGCCATCGGATTGGCCGGATTGCCGAACTGGTTGGCGTAGAACGCGCCGGGTATATCCGCAGCCAGCGCGGCCGCCATGTCCTGGTAATACTCCGGATGTCCTTTGTTCACGTCCGAGCGCGTCATCCGGATTTCGGCGCCGAGCGCTTTGAGATGCAGCACCTTTTCGGTCGACATCTTGTCCGGAATCACCAACAACACGCGATAGCCCTTGGCGCGGGCGACCAGCGCCAGGCCGAGGCCGGTATTTCCCGCGGTTGCCTCGACGACGGTTCCCCCCGGCTTGAGCCTGCCATCCTGCTCGGCCGCGGTGATCATCGCGAGCGCGATGCGGTCCTTGATCGAGCCGCCGGGATTCTGGCTTTCGAGTTTGACGAACAGGCGGCAGCGGCCAGTATCCAGGCGCGTCAATTCGACCAGCGGTGTATTGCCGATCAGGCTAAGCACCGCGGGATCGTTGCGAGACGTTGCAGGCAGGGTGGCCATCGCCATCATCGGGTTGTTACGAGCATCTAGCATCGCTCCGCGCGTCGGCGACGTCAAACCTCGAGCAAGCGGAGCCGCTGCTAAACTCGCTCCTATCATGGCACTCGACATTCGCTCCAAGGTTCCGGCTACCGGCACGACGATCTTCACGGTGATGTCGGCCCTTGCGGAGAAGCACGACGCGGTCAACCTGGGACAGGGTTTTCCCGACTACGCGATCGACCCCGCGTTGATCGACCTGGTCGACGCGGCGATGCGTGCCGGCCACAATCAGTATCCACTGATGCCCGGCGTCCTGCGATTGCGCGAAGCCATCGCCGCCAAGGTGGCGCGCCTGTACGGCCACGCCTACGACCCCGAGCGCGAAGTCACCGTCACCACCGGCGCGACGCAGGCGATATTCACGTCGATCCAGGCGCTCGCGCATCCGGGCGACGAAGTGATCGTGTTCGAGCCCGCCTACGACAGCTATGTTCCCGCGGTGCGGCTCGCTGGCGCGACGCCGGTCACGCTGCCGCTGACCTTTCCCGACTACGCGATCGACTGGCCGGCGCTCACCCTGGCGATCACGCCGCGCACGCGAATGATCGTCGTCAACTCGCCGAACAATCCGGGCGCCAGCGTGCTCGCGGCCGACGATATCTCGCGGTTCGCGGCGTTGACGCGCGGCACCCAGATCGTGGTCGTCAGCGACGAGGTCTACGAGCACATGGTGTACGACGGCGCGCGGCACCTGAGTATCGCGCGAGACCCCGAGCTCGCGGCGCGCAGTGTCGTCATCGGCTCGTTCGGCAAGACGTTTCACGCCACCGGCTGGAAAGTCGGATACGCGCTGGCGCCGCGCGAGATCAGCGACGAAATCCGCCGCGTGCATCAATTCACGGTCTTCACCGTCAACAGCGCGGTTCAGCATGCGCTGGCCGAGTTCCTGCGCGAGCCGGCACGATACGAAACGCTGCCGGCGTTCTTCGCCGCCAAGCGCGATCTGCTTCGTACGGCGCTTGCCGCGACGCCGCTCGAGCTCCTGCCTTGCCGGGGCAGCTACTTTCAGCTGGCCCGCTATAGCCGGGTCAGCGGCGAGCCTGCGCAGGAGTTCGCGCAGCGGCTGGTGCGCGAATTCGGCGTCGCGACGATTCCGCTGTCGGCGTTCTATCAGGACGGGACCGATCACCGCGTGATCCGGTTCTGCTTTGCCAAGCGCGAGCAGACGCTGCTGGCGGCTGCCGAGCGCCTGCAGCGCCTCGGGGCTTGACTTATCGAACGATCGTTCGATAGACTGTCCTTTCCTGTCTGACCGGTGCCCGTCCAGGCTTTCCGCCCGAGCGGGCCCGGTTTGCGGTTCCACCGATGAAGCCCGCTCTCGCTGCACTGCTGGATAACCCGCTGGTTTGGCGCGGCGATCAGCTGGCACGGGCCGACGATGCGGTTTGCAGCGGGTTTCCCGAGCTCGACTGCGAGCTGCCAGGGGGTGGATGGCCGAAAAGGGCGCTGACCGAGCTGTTGCACGACGCCCAGGGCATCGGCGAATTGCGCCTGCTGTTGCCGGCGCTGGCCCGGCTGGCCCGCTCCGGCGAGGCGATCGTGCTGGTCGCTCCGCCCCAGCTTCCCTACGCGCCCGCATTCGCCGGTTCCGGCATCGAGGCAGCCCGGCTTTTCGTCGTCGCCGCGGCGGAGGGCAAGGATCGCTGGTGGTCGGCCGAGCAGGTGCTGCGCGCAGACAGCGTCGGGGCACTGCTTTTCTGGCCCGGCAGCCTCAACGATCAGCGTTTGCGGCGCCTGCAGCTTGCCGCGCAGGACAGCGACACGCTGGCCTTCCTGTTCGCCGGCACGGCGTGCGCGGGGCACGCTTCGCCCTCACCGCTGCGCTTGCGACTGGCTGCGGAAAAAGGCCGCTTGCGCGTCGATGTGTTCAAGCGTCGCGGCGGCGTCATGGTCCGGCCTTTGCTGCTGGATGTCATGGCCGAGTCCGCTGCGGCGGGTCGGCATCGGCCGGCGCTTGGCGCAAGCGTCGGCGCACCGGCAGCCAGCTATCGTTCTGCGACCATCCGAAGGGTGAGCTTCAAGCCGCACTATCCGGTCGGCGGTCCGTCGGCGCTGATCTGGAATCGTGCGCTGGCGCGCGCCGATGAAGGCAGGAGAGGATCGAGGCCGGATCCGCGCGAAGCGGGTTCCCGCCATCGCACGCACGACGACATCGTGGATCGCAGCGCCAGCCGTTCCGCCGACGCTTGAGTTTTCTGCTGTCGGGCCATGCTCTGGACCGCGCTTTATTTTCCCGGCCTTCCGCTTTCCGTGTTCGCGCGCGCCGGCACCGGGACAGTCGCCGCGGTCGTCAGCAGCGCAAGCCATCGTCCCGATGTCGTCGCCGCCAACGACGCGGCGAAAAGGCGCGGCATCGCTGCCGGCCTGTCGATCGCGGCGGCGCTGGCGCTCGATCCTGAGATCGCGATTCATCTGCGCGACGAACGCGCGGAAGCCGCCGCGCTCAAAAGCATCGCCTTATGGGCCGGGCAATGGACGTCGACGATCAGCATCGAGCCGCCGGCGATCGTGCTGCTGGAAATCTCCGCCTGCCTCCATTATTTCGAAGGCTTGCCCAAGCTGCTCGCGCGCATCGATGCCGGCCTTGGCGCGCTGGGATTTTCCGGCGTCATCGCCACCGCGCCGACCGCGCTTGCCGCGAGCCTGCTGGCGCAGGCCGGCCACGCGATCGCGATCGAGCAGGCGATGGATCTCGAGCCGCGGCTCACCGCATTGCCCATCGCGCTGCTCGACAGCGCACGCGCCGTGCTGGACACGCTGACCGGCATCGGCGTGCATACGATAGGCGACGTGCTGGCGCTGCCTCGAGACGGCGTCGCACGGCGGTTCGGACAGCGGCTGCTCGACGACATCGATCGCGCGCGCGGCATCCAGCCCGATCCGCGCCCGCTGTTCGTGCCGCCCGAGCGCTATCACGGCCAGCTCGAATTGCCTGTGCCGGTGGCCGAAGCCGAGGCACTGCTGTTCGCCGCCAAGCGGCTGGTGGTCGAGCTCGCCGGATTCCTGCAGGGACGCGGCGCCGGCGTCACGCGACTGCGCTGCGACCTGATACACGAGGACGTGCCGCCGACCGCCATCGTGCTCGGTCTCGCCGCGACGCGCAAAGTCGAGCACATCGTCAACGTGCTGCGCGAGCGCCTGGCGCGTGAACAGCTGCCCGACCGGGTCGAGGCGATCCGGCTGGTCTCGGAAGAAATCGCGCCGCTCCCGGGGAAGGATGGCGATCTCTTTGCCGGAGCTCATCGTCATGGCGAGAGCGGCGCACAGTGGATCGAGCGCGTGCGGGCACGGCTTGGCGACGACTCGGTGCGCGAGCTCTGTCTCCACGCCGATCATCGTCCCGAGCATGCCTGGCGCTATCGCGACGCCGCACCGGCGAAGGCGGCGTCGCTTCCGGCCGATCCACCGCGACGGCCGCTGTGGCTGTTGCCCCGGCCGCGTCCGCTCGGCGCCGGTCCCGCGTCCGCGCAGTTCTCCTTGCTGTGCGGCCCCGAGCGCATCGAAAGCGGCTGGTGGGATGGCGGCGAGATCGGCCGCGATTACTTCGTCGGCAGTGATGCGCAGGGAGGCGAGCTGTGGCTCTATCGCGATCGCAGCGGGCAGTGGTTCGTGCACGGCATCTTCGCTTAGCGGTGCGATCCACATGGCTTACGCCGAACTGCATTGCATTTCCAACTTCAGCTTCCTGCGCGGAGCCTCGCATCCGGAAGAGCTGGTTGCACGCGCGAAGGAGGAAGGCTACGCGGCGCTGGCGATCACCGACGAATGCTCGCTCGCCGGCGTGGTGCGGGCACATATCGAAGCGAAGAAATGCGCGCTGAAGCTCGTCATCGGCAGCGAGTTTCGCCTCGATGACGGCTTGCGGCTGGTCCTGCTGGCGAGCGATCGGACAAGCTACGGCAACCTGTCGGCGCTGATCACCCGCGGCCGGCGCAATGCCGTCAAGGGCAGTTATCGCCTGTCGCGCGCCGATCTGGGCGACGGCATTGCCGGCTGTCTCGCGCTGTGGCTGCCGGGCCGGATTCCCGACGCGGACGAAGCGCGCTGGCTCAAACCGCGCTTTCGAGACGCGCTGTGGATCGCCGTCGAGCGGCTGCTCGACGCCGACGACGCGACGCGTTGCGCCGAACTCGCCGAAATCGCATCGACGCTAGGGCTGCCGCTCGTTGCCGCCGGCGACGTTCACATGCATGCCCGCGGTCGCCGCGCACTGCAGGATACGCTGACCGCCATCCGTCTGAAGACCACGGTCGCCCAAGCCGGCCACGCGCTCCATCCGAACGGCGAGCGCCATTTGCGGCCGCTCGCCACGCTCGAGCGCATCTATCCTTCGGCGTGGCTGGCCGAGACGCTGGTCGTTGCCGGAGCGCTGCCGATTCTCGCTCGACGAGCTGCGCTACGAGTATCCGGAGGAGATCGTTCCCGCAGGCGAGACGCCGGCTGCCTACCTGCGGCGGCTGACCGAGGAAGGCTTTTCGCGGCGCTTTCCATGCGCAAGTACGCCTCCGAAGGATCGCCTCAAGGTGCGTGCGTTGATCGAGCACGAGCTCGCATTGATCGCCGAGAAGCGCTACGAAGCCGTTCTTCCTGACCGTCTACGACATCGTCAAATTCGCGCGCGAGCAACGGCATCCTCTGCCAGGGACGCGGCTCGGCGGCCAACTCGGCGGTGTGCTATTGCCTCGGCATCACCGAAGTCGATCCATCGTGCATCGAGGTGCTGTTCGAGCGCTTCATTTCGCGCGAGCGCGACGAGCCGCCCGACATCGACGTCGACTTCGAGCATCAGCGCCGCGAGGAGGTGATCCAGTACATCTATCGGAAATACGGCCGCGACCGCGCGGCGCTGACGGCGACGGTGATCTGCTACCGGCCGCGCTCGGCGCTGCGCGACGTCGGCAAGGCTCTCGGGCTGGATCTGTCGCAGGTGGACAGGCTGGCGAAGGCGGTCGCCTGGTGGGACGGCCGCCAGGCGCTGCCGCAACGAATCGGGGACGCCGGTCTGGATCCGACCAGCCCGGTGATTCGGCACTTGTCGGCATCTGGTGACGACTCTGCTCGGTTTTCCGCGGCACCTGTCGCAGCACACCGGCGGCTTCGTCATCTCGCGCGGGCCCTTGTCGCATCTGGTGCCGATCGAAAATGCGGCGATGCCGGAACGCACCGTCATCGAATGGGACAAGGACGACCTCGACGCGCTGGGCCTGCTCAAGGTCGACGTGCTGGCGCTGGGCATGCTGACGGCGATCCGCCGCGCGCTGGATCTGTTATCGGCGCGCTGCGGGCGGCGGCTCTCGCTCGCCGACATCGATCCTTCGATGAGCGACGATGCGGTCTACGACATGATCGGCCACGGCGACACCGTCGGCGTGTTCCAGATCGAATCGCGCGCGCAAATGGCGATGCTGCCGCGGCTGAAGCCGACGTGCTACTACGACCTGGTGATCGAGGTCGCGATCGTCCGACCGGGCCCGATCCAGGGCGGCATGGTCCATCCGTATCTTCAGCGGCGGCAGAACCCGGCGCTGGCCGTCTATCCGAAGCCGGAAGTCAGAAGCGTGCTGGAACGCACGCTCGGCGTGCCGATTTTCCAGGAGCAGGTGATGCAGCTCGCCGTCGTCGCCGCCGGATTCACGCCGGGCGAGAGCGGACCAGTTGCGGCGCTCGATGGCCGCGTGGAAGCGCAAGGGCGGCCTCGAGCACTCTCGAGCAGCGATTGCTCGACGGCATGCGCGCCAACGGCTACGACGATCAATTCGCCCGGCAGATCTACCAGCAGATCCTCGGTTTCGGCGAGTACGGCTTTCCCGAATCGCACGCGGCGAGCTTCGCGCTGCTGGTCTACGTGTCGTCATGGCTCAAGTGCTACGAGCCGGCGGCATTCACCTGTGCGTTGCTGAATTCGCAGCCGATGGGGTTTTATTCGCCGTCGCAACTGACGCAGGATTTGCGCCGGCACGGCGGCACGATCCTGCCGGCCGATGCCTGCGTCAGCGAGTGGGAATGCACGCTGGAGACGACAGGCGAAGCGCAAGCGTCGCAGAGCAAGCAGCCGATGGCCGACAGGCTGCCGGCATCGCGGTCGCCGCAGCCGGCGCTGCGCCTCGGCCTGTGCCTGGTCAAGGGCCTGTCGGAAGCCGGCGGCAAGCGGATTGCCGCGGTGCGCGCGCCGCGTCCGTTCGACGGTGTCGCCGATCTCGTCCGGCGCGCCGAGCTCAATCGTCACGATATCGAGGCCCTGGCCGCGGCGGGGGCGCTGGCGCAGCTCTCCGGCCATCGCCGGCGTGCCCTGTGGGATGTCAGCGGTATCGAGCGGATGCCGCCGCTGCTGGCCGATGCGCCGATCGGCGACGCAGTGCCGGTGCTGACGCCGCCCGATGAGGGAGAGAACATCGTCGCCGACTACGCGAGCCTCGGCCTGACGCTCGGCCGGCACCCGCTGGCGCTGCTCCGCCACCGGCTGCAGCGCCAGCGCATGCTGACCGCGGCCGAATTGCATGCGCTTCCGCATGGCCGGGTCACCCGCGTCACCGGGCTGGTCACCGGCCGCCAGCGGCCGGGCACCGCCAGCGGCGTCACCTTCGTGACCCTGGAGGACGAGACCGGAATGATCAACGTGATCGTCTGGCGCGATCTTGCCGAGCGGCAACGCAAGGAGTTGTTGCGCGCGAATCTCTTGACCGTATACGGCACGCTCGAGCGCGAAGGCGAGGTCGTGCACCTGATCGCGGCGCGATTGCAGGACCAGACGATGATGCTCGGTAAGCTGGCGGCGCGCTCGCGCGATTTTCACTGACCGCTGTTCGCCAGGCGACGCTTGGCTCGAGTACGCCGCCGTGCAATGCACCGGCGGCGCGTCGCGCGTGTTGCCGCTATAATCGACTTTCACCCGTTGCGACATACCTCTTCCCCATGACGCCAGCGCTACCGGCCAACGTCGACGCCGTCGCCGCACTGCTCGAGCAGCACGATTACTTCGCCGACCGGCGCTTGGCGACCAGCGTATATCTGGCGCTCAAGATGCGTCGGCCTCTGTTTCTCGAAGGCGAAGCCGGCGTCGGCAAGACCGAAATCGCCAAGGTGCTCGCGGCCGCGCTCGGCCGCGCGCTGATCCGCCTGCAGTGCTACGAAGGTCTCGATACCGCGTCGGCGGTGTACGAATGGAATTATCCGCGGCAGATGATCGAGATCCGCCTGGCGGAGGCATCGGGGAAGGTCGACCGCGAATCGCTGGGCACCGATATCTTTGCCGAGCGCTTCCTGATCCGGCGGCCGATCCTGCAGGCACTCGAGCCGCACGGCGGAGCGGCGCCGGTGCTGTTGATCGACGAGCTCGACCGCACCGACGAGCCGTTCGAGGCGTACCTGCTCGAAGTGCTTGCCGAATACCAGGTGACAATACCCGAGCTCGGCGCGATCAAGGCAGCCGAGCCGCCGATCGTCGTCATCACGTCGAATCGCACGCGCGAGATTCACGACGCAATCAAGCGGCGCTGTCTGTACCACTGGGTCGATTATCCGAATGCCGAGCGCGAGCTCGCGATCGTTCGGCGCAAGGTGCCGGGCGCCGACGCGCGGCTGTCGCGCGAAGTCGTCGCGTTCACGCAGCGCTTGCGCGCGCTCGACCTTTTCAAGGCACCCGGCATCGCCGAGACGCTCGACTGGGCCGAGGCGCTGGTCGCGCTGGACCGCGTCACGCTCGATCCCGACACGGTGGCCAATACGCTGGGTGCGCTGCTCAAGTATCAGGACGACGTCGGCGCGATCACGCCGGAGGTTGCGGCAAAGCTGGTCGCCGAGGCACGCGCCGAAGCGGTCGAACTGCCGGCATGACCGCGACGACGGATCCGCTGTTCGGGCGCGCCAGGCTCGCCGGCAACATTCTGCATTTTGCGCGGGTCCTGCGCGCGGCCGGCCTGCCGATCGGGCCGGCCAAAGTGATCGTTGCGCTCGACGCCGTCGAAGCGGTCGGCGTCGCCAACCGCGATGATTTCCGCGCCGCACTGGAATCGGTGCTGATCGAGCGGCACGAGCACAAAGTGCTGTTCGACCAGGCATTCGACCTGTTCTGGCGCGATCCGAAGCTGCTCGAGCGCATGATGTCGCTGCTGCTGCCGAAGGTTCGCGGGCGCGTAGCCTCGGACGAGGCGCCGCTGCCGGCGCGACTGGCCGAAGCGATGGCGCCTTCGTCGCGCGAAGATCTGCAGACCGAAGGAGAGGACGTCGACCTCGACGCGGCATTCACGTTTTCGCCGCGCGAGGTGCTGCAGACGCGAGATTTCGAATCGATGACCTCCGCCGAGCTGCTCGAAGTCAAGGGGATGATCGCGCGCCTGCGCCTTCCGCTTCCGGAAATGCCGGTGCGACGAACGATAGCTGCGCCGCGCGGACACGCGGTCGACTTGCGCGCGACCTTGCGCGCGATGACGTCGGCACGCGGCGCAATCGTACCTCTGGCCTGGCGCCGCAGGCGCCGACGCCGCCCTCCGCTCGTCGTCCTGTGCGATATTTCCGGATCGATGGATCGCTATTCGCGCATGCTGTTGTTCTTCCTGCATGCGATCACCAACGATCGCGACCGCGTGCACACGTTGCTGTTCGGGACACGACTGACCAACATCACCCGGCATCTGAAGCAGCGCGATGTCGATGTGGCGATCGCGCGCGTCAGCGCCGCGGTTACCGATTGGGCCGGCGGGACGCGCATCGGCGCCTGTCTCGGCGAATTCAACCGCCGCTGGTCGCGTCGGCTGCTCGGACAGGGCGCGATCGTCCTGCTGATCAGCGACGGTCTCGATAGCGACGCCGGTGACGGCCTGGCGCAGGAAATGGAGCGGCTGGCGAAGTCGTGCCGGCGGCTCATCTGGCTCAACCCGCTGCTTCGGTACGATGGCTTCGAGGCGCGCCCGGCCGGCATTCGCGCGATGCTGCCGTACGTTGATGATTTTCTGCCTGTGCATAATCTGCAGAGTCTCAAGCAGCTTGGCGCCGCGTTCGCGCGCCGGCCTCAAGGGCGCGGCAGGTTCTCCGAACGCCTTCTTGCGGCGTAAGGAACGACAGGAAACGCTACAACATGGAAATGAAAGGCAGCCGCACCGTATCGTCCGACATCGAGACGACGTGGCGGGCTCTCAACGATCCGGACGTGCTGCGTGCATGCATCCCCGGTTGCGAGAGAATCGAACGTGTTTCGGACACCGAGTTCACGCTGGCGATGACCGCGCGTATCGGACCGGTCAACGCGAAATTCAACGGCCGTCTGTTGCTTGAGGACATCGTCGCGCCGAAGTCGTACACGCTGCGATTCGAAGGCCAGGGAGGCGCGGCGGGCTTCGCCAGCGGCAGCGCGCAGGTTGCGCTGGCGGCTGTCGACGATGGCACGCGTATCGACTATGCGGTGAATGCGCGGGTCGGTGGCAAGCTGGCGCAGATCGGCTCGCGTCTGATCGACGGCGCTGCGGCGAAGCTGGCCAACGACTTTTTTTCGTGCTTTGTCGAGCGCGCCGGCAGCATCGCGCGCCCGGTTGCCGGGGCCTCGGGTGCGGCGCCGGCTGAGCTCGCTGCGGCAATGCGGACGATGCGCATCAGGCTCACCGTCGCAGTCGTGATTATTGCCGGGATCGCGATCTATTGGTGGCTGCATCCGGCGTAGAATAGTCGCTGGCGGAATTGCAGAAGGTAACCCGCGTGGATAGCGTTGATCTCGAAGTCCTGCGCCGGAGCGCCGAATGGCTCGACGCCGGCAGGCGCGTTCTGCTCGTCACCGTTGTTCGTACCTGGGGCTCGTCGCCCCGGCCGCCGGGCGCGCTGCTGGCGGTGCGCGAGGATGGCCAGGTGGTCGGCTCGGTTTCCGGCGGCTGCATCGAGGACGACATCGTCGAGAGATCGCGCCGGGAAGGCGCGTATGTCACGCGGCCGCAAGCGGTCACCTACGGCGTTTCCGCTGAAGACGCGCGCAGGTTCGGCCTGCCTTGCGGCGGCACGATACAGCTGGTGCTCGAGCCTCTGCACCGCGACAGCAGAATCGCCGAGCTGCTGGGGATGGTTGAGCAGGGGCGGCTGGTGGCGCGCACGCTCGATCTTGACAAGGCGACCGTCAGCCTCGATGCCGCGCGCGCGGCCGACGGGCTCGCCTTCGACGGAGCATCGCTGACGACCGTGCATGGCCCGCGCTACCGGATGCTGGTCATCGGCGCCGGCCAATTGTCCAAATATCTGGCGCAAATCGCCGTCGGCCTCGATTATCAGGTCACCGTGTGCGACCCACGCGATGAATACAGCGAAGCCTGGGACATCGGCGGAGTGACACTGGTCAGAACGATGCCGGACGACACGGTGATCGACATGAAGCTGGACGAGCGGTGCGCGGTGGTTGCGCTGACGCACGACCCGAAGCTCGACGACCTGGCGTTGATGGAAGCGCTCAAGTCGCCGGCCTTCTACGTCGGTGCTCTGGGCTCGCGAGCCAACAACGCGAAGCGGCGGCGGCGACTCGAGGAGTTCGACCTGACGCCGGGGCAGATCGCGAAACTGCACGGGCCGATCGGCCTCTATATCGGCAGCCGCACGCCGCCGGAAATCGCCGTGTCGATCCTGGCCGAGATCACCGCGATAAAGAACGGCGTCGCCCCTTGCGATATTGCCAGTGTCGCCGCTGCGAAGGAGCGCCTCGGGCCGTCGGTCGCCTGTCCAGCGTGACCACGCGCAGTTCGTCGGCGCGGCGCGACAAGCCGCGTTGCATATGTTAGCGTTCTATTCTTCGCAATTCGCCGCACGGCGTCCGTCGCCGCAATCGTGACGCCGCCCACCTTGACAAGTGCCTTTCCGCCGTTGTAGCGAACTATCGCGCCGAAGTCGCGTCCTCTTTCTCGGTCTGCTGATCTTGTTGGGCAGCACTGCGGTGGGGGCGCAGGACGCCGCCACCGATCGTTCCCCGCAAGTCTCCGAATCCGATGCGGCGGGGACGACGGTGCCGGACGAACCCTGGCGCACCGACCGGATCTATCTGCAGACCAGCCTGAACAACACGCACTTCCACTACGATCCTGCGCACGCCAGATATCCGAAGCTCGTCTACGGCGAATATCATCTGAGTGACCAGTGGCTGGTCGGAGCCGCGGCATTCGACAATTCGTTCGGGCAGGCGTCGCAAGCGGTGTTCGGCGGCTGGCGTTACCGGCCGTTCCCCGATTTGCAGTCGTTGTATGTGAAAGTTCTTGGCGGAGTCGTGCACGGCTATCGCGGTCAGTATCGCGACAAGATTCCGTTCAATCATTCCGGCTTCGCCCCAGCGGTCATCCCCTCCATCGGCTACTGCGTTTCGCGGCTCTGCTCCGAGGTGGTCGTCATCGGCGGCGCGGGCCTGTTGCTGACGTTCGGGGTCACGATTCCCTGACTGTCGCCTGAAACTGCGTCGCGCGGCCGCAAGCCGAGCGAGCGGCCTGTTGCGCGGATCACTTCTGGTCTATCTTCGGATCGAGCGCGTCGCGCAGCCCATCGCCCAAGAGATTGAACGCCAGTACTGTCAGGAAAATGGCGAGGCTTGGGAAAAGGGCGACGTGCGGCGATGTAATCATGTCGGCGCGCGCTTCATTGAGCATCGCACCCCATTCCGGGGTCGGCGGCTGCGCCCCCATGCCGATGAACGACAGGCTTGCCGCAGTGATGATCGAGGTGCCGATGCGCAGCGAAAAATAGACGACGACCGCGGCGACCGTTCCGGGAAAAATATGGCGCGCGATGATCGTGCGGTCCGGCGCGCCGATGCTCCGTGCTGCTTCGATGAACGTCAAGTGCTTGAGCGCCAGCGTGTTGCCGCGGACCAGACGCGCGAAGGTCGGAATGCTGAAAATAGACACGGCGATGATGACGTTGGTCATGCCGCCGCCGAGGATCGCTACGATGCCGATCGCGAGAAGGATGCCGGGGAAGGCGAACAGAACGTCGCAGATGCGCATGATGATGCGGTCCGGCCATCCCTCATAGTAGCCGGCGAGCAAGCCCAGCACCGTACCGATGACGGCGCCGACGGCGACCGAGACGAAACCGGCGGTAAGCGAAACTCGAGCGCCCATGACGATGCGGCTGAAGATGTCGCGCCCCAGCGGATCGACGCCGAACCAGTGCTGCGCCGAAGGTAGCGCATTGAGGCTGTCGTAGTCGAAATAATTCTCCGCATCGTAAGGAACGATCCACGGTGCGAAGATGGCAACCACGACCAGCAGCAGCACGAAAACACCGGCGCCGACCGCGACGTGCTGCTTTTTGAACTTGCGCCAGAACTCGGTCCAAGGCGTGCGGACCGCCGTGTTTTCAACGCTCGCTGCCTCGACGGTGGTCATCGGTAGCGAATCGCCGGATTGATCACCGCGTACAGGACGTCGACGATCAGGTTGATCAGTATGAATTCGAGCGAGAACAGCAGTATCTCCGCCTGAATCACCGGGTAGTCCCTCATGTCGACCGCGTCGACCAGCAGCCGTCCCATGCCCGGCCAGTTGAAAACGACTTCGACCACGATCGAGCCGCCGAGCAGAAAGCCGAATTGCAGACCCATCATCGTGACGACCGGGATCAATGCATTTCGCAGCCCGTGCTTGATGACCACCGTCGGCTCGGTCAGGCCCTTGGCGCGGGCGGTTCGAACATAGTCCTCCTGAAGGATGTCGACGAACGACGAGCGCGTGAACCGGGCCATGATCGCGGCGACCGCGGCGCCGAGCGTCAGCGACGGAAGGATGTAATGGCGCCAGCTGTCGGCACCGACGGTGGGTAGCCAGTTGAGCTGAACGGCGAAGATCTGCATCAGCACCATGCCGAGAGCAAAAGCCGGAAATGAAATGCCCGATACGGCCAGCGCCATGCCCAGCCTGTCCGGCCAGCGATTGCGCCAGACCGCCGAGACGACGCCGATCGCCATGCCGAATACGACCGACCATGACATCGCGGCGACCGTCAGCCAGAACGTAGGCATGAATCGTTCGCCGATCTCGACGCTGACGGGCCGCTTGGTGCGAAGCGAGCGACCGAAGTCGCCGTGAAGGACGCCGGTGACGAATCGCGTGAATTGCTGCGGCAGCGGCTTGTCCAGGCCGAGATCCTGGCGCACCAGCGCGACGGTTTCCGGCGTCGCATCCGGCCCGGCAGCAAGACGCGCAGGGTCTCCGGGCAGCAAGTGCACGAACAGAAACGCCAGCGCACCAACCAGCAGCAAGGTCGGGATCAGCCCGAGCAGGCGCTTGGCGATGTATTGGAGCATCGAGTCGCCCGCGCGGGACTGTGGCGGCGCGTAGGCAATGCGGCGGTAGCGGCCCGACGACGCGGGCCGCTACCGTCACATTCAGGGCTTCAGGTCGACTTCGGTGAAATTGAACGATGCGTCCGGCATCACATAGACGCCGGTGAGCTTCTTGCTGTGCGCCGACAAGAGCTTCTCGGTCACCAGCGGCGCCCAGGGCGCGTCATTCCAGATCGTCTCCTGCGCATCGCGGTAGAACTTGGCTTTCGCGGTCTTGTCGCTGGTCGCTAGCGCGGACTTGATGTCGTTGTCGACCTTGTCGCTCTTGTAGTACGCGGTATTGAACAGCTTCGGCGGCCAGGATTCGGACGCCAGCAATGGCCGCAATGCCCAATCCGCCTCGCCCGTCGACGCCGACCAGCCGACGTAATAAAGGCGTACCGGGGCGGTGGCGGGATCGGGCCAGCTTTCGACTTTTTCGACGCGCTGCCCGGCTTCGAGCAGCGTGATTTTCGCCTTGATGCCGATCTGGGCAAGCTGCTGCTGCAGGAACTGCGTGACCTTCTGCGCGATCGTGTGGTTGTAGGCAGACCAGAGCTCCGTCTCGAAGCCGTTCGGGTAGCCGGCTTCGGCCATCAGCTTTTTCGCCTTGGCCACATCGTACGGCCACGGCCCCAGCTTCACGTTGTACTCGACGCCGGGCGGCACGACACCTTCCGCCGGCGCCGCGTAGCCGTTGAACGCCACCTTGGCCAGCGCCGCCTTATTGATCGCGTAGGCGATGGCCTGGCGCACCTTGACGTTGTCGAACGGCTTCTGCGTCGTATTCATCGACAGGTAGCGCAGAACTATCGACGGCGCGGCGACGACCTCGAGCTGCGGCTTCGCGCGCAGCACCGTATCGAGCTCGTACGGCACCGGGAAGGTGAATTGCGCCTCGCCGGTCTGCATCACCGCCGCGCGCGAATTGCTGTCGATCACCGGTTTCCAGGTGATCGTGTCGACCTTCGGATAGCCTTTGCGCCAGTAGCCGTCGAACTTGGCGACTTTGAGGAAATCGGTTCGGTTCCATTCGACGAATTTGAACGGCCCGGTGCCGACCGGGTTCGAGGCGATGTCCTTGCCGTATTTGGCCAGCGCGGTCGGGCTGATCATCACGCCCGACGGGTGCGCGAGATTGTTGATGAACGCCGAGAAAGCGGTCTTCAGCGTGATGCGCGCGGTGTAATCGTCGACGACCTCGGTCTTGGCGATGTTGTTGTACAAGCCGAAGCGCTTGAGCTTGTTGTCGGGGTTGGTCACGCGGTCGAAATTGGCCTTGACCGCGTCGGCCTTGAAGTCGGTGCCGTCGTGGAACTTGACGCCCTTGCGCAACTTGACCGTGTAAACGAGCCCGTCCTGGCTGACCGTATAGCTTTCGGCCAGCACCGGGATCATTTTCATGTCCTTGTCGAAGCCGTAAAGGCCTTCGTAGAACGACTTGGCCATCGCCTGCGACAGCGTGTCGTTGGCGTCATAGGGATCGGTCGTGGTGAACGTCGACGCGACGGCGAACACGACGTCCTTCGCGGCGAAGGACGGGACGGCGACCAAGGCGCCGAACGCGACGATGACGAGGGCAAGCAAGCGCGGCAGCGATTTCATGCGGATTCTCCAGATGTTGCGACGGACGTCCTGGATTCGGTCAGTAGGCGCCGGAAATCCGGTGCGTGGCGACAAAGTGTCCAGGACCGACTTCAACCAGCGGCGCAACGACGGGTTCGTCGCCCACCGCGCGTATCGGGCTCGGGATCTCTTCGGATGATAGCTCGGTTTTGTGGCGACGTCGCGTCGGATCGGCCACCGGAACGGCGGCCATCAGCTTGCGCGTGTAAGGGTGCTGCGGATTCTCGAACACTGCGCGCCGGGGGCCGATCTCGACGATCTGCCCGAGATACATCACCGCGACGCGGTGGCTGATCCGCTCCACCACCGCCATGTCATGCGAAATGAACAAGTAGGACAGGCCGAACGCGTCCTGCAGATCGAGCATCAGGTTGACGATCTGGGCGCGGATCGAGACGTCGAGCGCGGAGACTGCCTCGTCGGCGACGATGATCCTGGGTCGCAGCGCCAGCGCGCGCGCCAGCGCGATACGTTGTCGCTGGCCGCCGGAGAATTCGTGTGGGTAGCGCTGCGCATGATCTCGCGAAAGGCCGACGTGCTCGAGCAGCGAGGCGACCCGTTCCTCGGCGGCCCGGCCGGAGGCGACGTTGTGGATGTACAGCGGCTCGGCGACCGAAAAGCCCACCGTCAGCCGCGGGTCGAGCGAAGCGAACGGATCCTGGAACACCATCTGGATGTCGCGCCGCAGCGGACGGAACTGGTCGGGCGACAAGCGCGCGATCTCGCGGCCGTCGAGCTCGATGCTGCCTTCGTCAATGTCGACCAGACGCAGCAGCGAGCGCCCGGTCGTCGATTTGCCGCAGCCGGATTCGCCGACCAGGCCCAGCGTCTCGCCGGCGTAGAGATCGAAGCTGACCTGCTCGACCGCGTGCACGCGGCGGCGCACGCGGCCGAGGATGCCGGCCCGCACCGGAAACCGCGTCTTCAGCCCCCGTACGCGGAGCAGCGGGGCGCGGGCGTGGGACGGCGCAACGTAGGCCGGCCCCGGCGCAACCGCGCCAGGGGGGACGGTTTCCTGCCGCCGCAGCGCGAAGTGGGCGGGCGCGTCGGTGCCCCGCATAGCCCCCAGCGTCGGTACCGCAGCCAGCAGCGCTTGCGTATACGGGTGGCGCGGCGCGTGAAAAACCTGCGTGGCGGTGCCGTCCTCGACCTTTTCGCCGCCGACCATGACCACGACGCGGTCGGCGACTTCTGCGACGACGCCCATGTCGTGCGTGATGAACAGCACGGCCATGTGCATCTCGTTCTGCAGCGCCCGGATCAGCTCGAGGATCTGCGCCTGGATCGTGACGTCGAGCGCGGTCGTCGGCTCGTCGGCGATCAGCAGGCGAGGGCGGCACGACAACGCCATCGCGATCATCACGCGCTGCCTCATGCCGCCGGAAAGCTGGTGCGGATAGCGCCCGAGGACGCTGGCGGCATCGGGGATACGGACCAGGCCCAGCATGCGCAACGCCTCTCGGCGCGCGGCGGCAAAGTCCATTTTCTGGTGCAACCGGATCGATTCCGCGATCTGCTCGCCGACCGGAAAGACCGGATTCAGCGAAGTCATCGGCTCCTGGAAAATCATCGCGATTTCGGCGCCGCGGATCGAGCGCATTGTGGCGGCGCTCGCCTGCGCGAGGTCGATCCGGTCGCCGTCAGGCCGGGTGAACTCGAGCACGCCCGAGGTGATCCTGCCCCCGCCATGCTCGACCAGCCGCATCAGGGACAACGCGGTCACCGACTTGCCGGATCCCGATTCGCCGACGATCGCGACGGTCTCGCCCCGCCCGATGTCGAACGAAAGGCCGCGGACCGCCTGCACCACTCTTTCGGAGCTGCGAAATTCGACCGAGAGATCGGTGACCGACAGCGTGTTGACAGCGGACCCCTTCACCATGTCCGTCCCGGGTACGCGCTCATCGCGATGCCTGCGCGCGCAGCTGATCGATCGTGGCGTTCATCGTGATCGCCTGCGGATCGATGCGAAGATGGAGCAGCGACGGTCCGTCGTGCGCCAACGCGCGTTCGAACGCCGGCTCGAAATCCGCTGTACGGCGCACGCTCTCGCCGTGCACGCCGTACGCGCGCGCCAGTGCGGCAAAATCCGGATTGGCGAGGTCGGTCCCGTAGACTCTCGCCGGATACTGCTTTTCCTGGTGCATCCGGATGGTCCCGTACATGCCGTTGTCGACGACGACGAACATCACGTTCAGGCCGTACTGGACTGCGGTGGCGAGCTCCTGTCCGTTCATCAAAAAGCAGCCATCGCCATTCCATGACAGCACGAAGCGATGCGGGCAAACGGCCTTGGCGGCGATCGCGGCCGGGACACCGTACCCCATCGAACCGCTGTACGGCGCAAGCTGGGTGCGGTAGCGCGGATAGCGATACAGCCGGTGCAGCCAGGTCGCGTAGTTGCCTGCGCCGTTGACCAGAATCGCATCTTCCGGGAGGCGGTCGCGCAGGTAGCCGACGACGCGCCAGAGGTCGAGCTCGCCCGGCATCGCTCGGGGCGATTGCCAGGCCAGGTAGTCGGCATGCGCCTGCGCCGCGCTGCCGGCCCACGTCGGCGCGGCGATTGCAGGCATCGCCGCGAGCGCTGCACAGAATTCCGGCAGGGAGGCGGCGATGGCGAGCGAGGGCTGATAGACCTTGCCCAGCTCGTCTGCGCCCGGATGGACATGGATCAATGCCTGCGACGGATTCGGCACGTCGAGCAGCGTATAACCCGACGTGACCATTTCACCCAGGCGCTCGCCGATGACCAGCAGCACGTCGGCATCGCGCACGCGCGCGGCGAGTTTGGGATTCGGACCGATGCCTACTTCGCCGGCGTAATGCGCTTCGCGATTGTCGATCAGATCCTGGTTGCGGAACGCACAGGCGACCGGCAAGTCGCTGGCGGCGATGAAGCGCGCGATATCGGCGCAGGCGCCCTCGCTCCAGCCGCTGCCGCCGACCAGCACCAGCGGGCGTTTCGCCGCTTCGAGGCGCGCGCGCAGCGCATCAATCGCGCCCAAGCCGGGATGCAGCACCGTTGCCTCCACGCGAGGGGCGTCGGCGACGGCAGCGCTCGCCGACAGCATGTCTTCCGGCAACGCCAGCACGACCGGACCCGGGCGGCCGGACCGGGCGACGCGAAAGGCGCGGGCGACATATTCGGGGATGCGATCCGCGCGATCGATCTGCGCGACCCATTTGACGCTGCTGCCGTACATCCTGCGATAGTCGATTTCCTGGAACGCTTCGCGGTCGGCGAAATCGCCGCCGACCTGTCCGACGAACAGGATCATCGGCGACGAATCCTGTGCCGCAGTGTGAATGCCGACCGCGGCATTCGATGCGCCCGGCCCGCGGGTAACCAGCGCGATACCGGGCCTGCCGGTCAGCTTGCCGTAGGACTCTGCCATGTACGCGGCGCCGCCTTCGTGGCGGCACACGATCAGGCGCAGCCGGTCGCGTGCATCGTACAAGGCGTCGAGCACCGGCAGATAACTCTCGCCCGGAACGCAGAACGCCAGATCGACGTCCTGGGCGAGCAGGTTGGCGACCAGGATCTGGCCGGCGGTGCGTGGCGAAGGCATGGGCAGCGTCATTCTAGTGTACGGGCATGCCGCGTGGCGACTCGAAGACGGGGACGTCGGAGCGCGCGATGCGCGCACGCTGTCGTAGGGCTCTATAATCACGCGACGCCGGGGCGGGCCCGGCAAGAACCGATTGCGAGCAATGAATATCGCCGCGACGCTCCACGAAGCGCTGCTCTTCTCCGTCGCCGGCGGCCTGCTGGCGCTGGCGATGATGCGCTGGAAGCCCGAGTCCCGGCCCGGCCTGATCCCGATGCTGAGCATACTGGCTATCGGCGTTGCTGGTCTGGCCGCGCTGGCACGCTTCGGTGCGGGGCTCGAAGGAACCAAAGCAGGCATCGCGGTGCGCGAAGGCATGCTGGTCATCGCGACGATCGGGTTCATCCGCATCCTGCTGGTCTTCGTCTTCCAGGGTGTGCTGGCGAGCATGACGCTGCCGCGGATCCTCGGCGATGTCCTGTTTGCGTTGTCGCTGGTCGTTTACGCGATCTACCGGATGGACGTGCTCGGGGTCAATCTGGCCGGTATCGTCACCACGTCGGCCTTCGCGGCTGGCGGCATCGCCCTTTCGCTGCGAGAACCGCTGACCAACCTTTGGGGCGGGCTGGCGCTGCAGCTGGACAACACCTATCGCATCGGCGACTGGGTCCGCGTCGAGGGCGCAATGGGGCAGGTGGTCGGGATTCGCTGGCGCTATACGTCGCTGGCGACCAACAGTGGCGAAACACTGATCATTCCGAATTCCACGCTGATCAGGAACCGTGTGCACGTCCTGGCGCGGCGCGGCGATCTGCGCATCCCTTGGCGGCGGCCAGTCGAGATCAATGTCGGCTACGAATGGCCGCCGAGTCGCGTGATCGACGTCATCGAGGGCGCGCTCGCTCGTGCCGACATGCCCAACGTTTCTCGCGCGCCGGCGCCGTCATGCATCTGTTCCAGTTTCGAGCCGAGCTCGATCAAGTACGTCGTCCGCTACTGGCTGACCGATCTCAGCCAGGATGACCTGACCGATTCGGTTGTCCGCCTGCATGCGTACGCCGCGCTGTCGCGCGAGGGAATGGAAGTACCGATCACGCGCGCGGAAATCTTCTGGAATCCGGCGAGCGACGTCCGCACCGAACAGGCGGTACGCGAGCGCGACGCGCGGATCGCGCTACTGGTCTCGCTGGAATTGTTCCGGTCGCTGACCGATCTGGAGCGCAAGGCGCTGTCGGCGGAGCTCAAGCCCGCGCCGTTCGTCACCGGCGACGTCGTCACGCGCGAAGGCGAGCCGGCCGAGTCGTTGTACATTCTGGCGCGCGGCCAGGTCGGCATCTTTCGCGATGCGCCGCAACCGAGCGAATCGCCGCGACAGCGCCTGGCCACCTTGTCGGCGCCCGGATATTTCGGCGAAATGGGCCTGCTGACCGGTCAAGCGCGCACCGCGACCGTCGTTGCCCAAGGCGAAGTGCTTTGCTATCGACTCGACAAGCCGGGCTTCGAAGCCATCCTCAAGGCGCGGCCCGAGCTGGCCGAGAGCCTGTCGCAGACGCTGGCGGCGAGACAGGCCGCCAACGACGCGACGCTCGCCTCGCTTTCGGCAGAGGCGCTCGCCCGCGCGACCGGCTCGCGGGCGTCCGACCTGGTGCAGAAGATCCGGCAGTTCTTCGGGATCTAACGTCAGGCCGCGGCGAGGAGCTCGTCGCGCCTCAGCATCAGGACGCTGTCCTCGCTGCCGCCGGTCGGAAGCCAGGTGAAGGGCAGGCGCGGAAACGCCTTCTCGGCCGCCGCGCGGTTGTGACCGATCTCGACCACCAGCAACCCCTCCGGTGCGAGAAATTGCGGCGCCTTGGCGAGCACGATCCTCACCGCGTCGAGCCCGTCGTCGCCGCCGGCAAGCGCAATGCGCGGTTCGTGCTGGTATTCGGCCGGCAGCTCCTCCATTGCCATCGCGGTGACGTACGGCGGGTTGCATATGATCAGATCGTAGGTTTTTTCGGTCAGATTGGACAACAGGTCGGAGCGAATCAGGTTGATCCGATCCTGCAGTCCGTGGTCGGCGACATTGCGCTGCGCGACGGTCAGCGCGTCGGGAGAGATATCGGTGGCATCGACGTCGGCGTTCGGATAATGGTGCGCAAGCAGCACCGCCAGGCAGCCCGACCCGGTGCAAAGATCGAGCGTGCTTTGCACCGTGGCGACGTCGGGAATCCACGGTGCGAGCCCGTCAGGCAGCAGCTCGGCGATGAACGAGCGCGGGATGATGACGCGCTCGTCGACATAAAAGCGGAATCCGCCAAGCCAGGCTTCGTGCGTCAGGTATGCGGCGGGGATGCGCTGCTCGACCCTTCGATCGATGACTTCGAGCAGGGCGCCGCGCTCGGCTTGCGTCAATCGGCTGTCGAGGAACGTCTCGATCCGGTCGGAGGGCAGCGACAGCGTGTGCAGCACCAGGTACGCTGCCTCGTCATAGGCTTCGGCCAGACCATGGCCGAAGAAGATGCCGCCGGCGTTGAACCGCGACACCGCGTAGCGCACCCAGTCGCGAACGGTTTCCAGCTCCTGCATGACGGTACTCATCGGGAATCCGTGTCGCTCTGTCCGTCAGTTCAGCAATTGCTCGAGTATGCCACGGTAGATCGCCGACAACGGCTCGAGATCGGCGACGGCGACACGCTCGTTGAGCTTGTGAATCGACGCGTTGACCGGGCCGAGTTCGACGACCTCGGCGCAGATATCGGCGATGAAGCGTCCATCGGACGTGCCTCCGGTGCACGAGAGCTCAGGCGCGATCCCGCAGACCTTGCGTATCGCCGCGCCGGCGACTTCGACCAGGCGTCCCTGCGCGGTCAAGAACGGCTTGCCCCAGCCGGTCCAGCGAATCTCGTGGTCGAGACGATGTCTGGCCAGCACCGCCGCGAGCGCTCGCTCGAGATCCTCGCGCGGGCTCTGCGGGGCGTAGCGGAAATTGAAATCGAGCTCGAGCGTGCCCGGAATCACGTTCGTTGCGCCGGTGCCGGCATGAATGTTCGACGCCTGCCAGGTCGTGGGCGGAAAGTGGGCGTTGCCTTCGTCCCAGCGGGTGGCCGCGAGCTCAGCGATGACGGGCGCGACGAGATGGATCGGATTCCGCGCCAGGTGCGGATAGGCCACATGCCCTTGCACGCCGCGCACGATGAGCTTTCCCGACAGCGTGCCGCGGCGGCCGTTCTTGATCATGTCGCCCAGGCGATCGACCGACGAAGGCTCGCCGACGACGCAGTAATCAAGCTTCTCGCCTCTCGCGCGCAACCGCTCGACCACGCGCACCGTCCCATCGACGGACGGTCCTTCCTCGTCCGACGTCAGCAGCGCCGCGATCGAGCCCGGATGGCTGGGGCGTGCGTCCACGAATTGCTCGATCGCCACGACGAAAGCCGCCAGCGAAGATTTCATGTCGGCCGCGCCGCGGCCGTACAGATAGCCGTCGCGCAAGCTGGGCTCGAAAGGATCGGAATCCCAGGCGTCGAGCGGCCCGGTCGGGACGACGTCGGTGTGCCCGGCAAAACAAACGATCGGATGCGCGTCGCCGCGCCGCGCCCACAGGTTGCTTACGCCATTGGCTGCGATGGTTTCCAAGCGGAAGCCGCGGCGGGAAAGCCGGGCCCCAAGCAGATCCTGGCAGCCGGCATCGTCCGGCGTCAGCGAGCGGCGTGCAATCAGCTCGCGCGCCAGATCGAGCGTCGGCGCGCTGGACGAGCTCGTCGCCACGCTTATCGGCCGGCCGCCACTACGGACGGTTGAGGAATTCGGGGTCGATTTCCAGCTTGACGAAATCGCGGGAGAGCGTGGCCTCCGTCGGCTCTTCATCGCTTCCGGTGTCGACGCGCGCCGTCGTCGCAGTGTTCTGGTTAACCAACCAGGCCAGGTTGGTCGGCGAGTCGGCCGCGCTCAGGGCTTCGTCGTACGAAACCACGCCATCTAGGTAGAGCCGGCACAGCGCCTGCTCGAACGTCTGCGATCCCGGATAGAGGCTTTGCTCCATCGCCTCCTTGATCTGCGTGATCTCGCCGTTCTTGATCAGGTCGGCGATCAGCGAGGTGTTGAGCAGGATCTCGACCGCCGGCTGCTGCTCGCCCTCCTTGTTGCGCACGAGCCGCTGCGAAATGATCGCGCGCAGGCCGATCGAAAGGTCGGACAGCAGCCCGGAGCGGGCATCATAGGGGAACATGTTGATGATCCGCGACAGCGCGTGATAGCTGTTGTTCGCGTGCAGCGTCGACAGACACAGGTGACCGGTCAGCGTATGGAGCAGCGCATGCTGCATCGTTTCGCGGTCGCGGATCTCGCCGATCATGATCAGGTCGGGCGCTTCGCGCAGCGCGTTGGGCAGCGCCCTGTGGTAGCCCTGCGTGTCGATGCCGATTTCACGCTGGTTGACGATCGACTGCTTGTGCTCGAACAGGTACTCGATCGGATCCTCGAGCGTCAGGATATGACCCGACCGGTTGCTGTTGCGGTAGTCGATCATTGCCGCCAGCGTGGTCGACTTCCCGGAGCCGGTGGCGCCGGCGACCAGCACCAGGCCGCGCTTTTCCATGACCAGGTTGAGCAGCACCGAGGGAAGCTTGAGCGCCTCGAACGGCGGCACCCGGCTCCTCACATATCGGATCACCAGGGAGATGGTTCCGCGCTGGCGGAAGATGTTGATACGGAAGTTGCCGACGGCGCGATCGAGGTACGAGAGGTTCATTTCCAGCTCGTTTTCGAATTCGCGCGCCTGCTCCTTGCTCATCAGCTCGTAGGCGATGCGGCGGACGGTCTCGACATCCATCGGCTGGGTCGAGATCGGCGACACGACGCCGTTGATCTTGATGTTTATCGGCGCGCCGCATGAGATGAACAGGTCAGAGGCCTGTTTCTCCGCCATCAGCTTGAACAATCGGTCGAGGTACATGGTTCTGTCCCGGTGTCAGCAATAGGGTGACCAGAAGCTCGTTTTACCTGTCGACAACAAATATTGACAATGTCATTAATTGACAAGAATAACCAAGGTCGAGCAAAGTAACAACTGGCAAGCGGCCGGCCCGGCGTTCGGGCATCGGCGCCCGCCTGCCGCTTTTCGATCGCCAATCCATGCTCGCCATCATCGGTGGCAGCGGGCTTACCCGCCTGTCCACGCTGGCCGTCGCCCACCGCGAGGTCGTCCGCACGCCCTACGGCGAGCCTTCGTCGGCGCTGCTGTTCGGTCAGATCGGCGGGCGCGACGTTGTATTTCTGGCGCGCCACGGCCACGGACACACGATTCCGCCGCACCGGGTCAACTACCGCGCCAATCTCTGGGCCCTGAAGGATCGCGGCGTCAGCACGATTCTGGCCGTCGCTTCGGTCGGCGGGATCGCTCCGTCGTACCGCCCGGGCGACCTGGTCTTGCCGCATCAGCTGCTCGATTACACCAGCGGCCGGGAAACCACCTTTTTCGACGGCAGCGACCGGGTAGTGATCCACGTCGATTTCACCGAGCCGTATTCGCAGCGGCTGCGCGAGCACTGCCTGGCCGCGGCATCGGCGGGAGCGATCGGGCTGCGCGACGGCGGCGTCTATGCCGCGGTATCCGGCCCGAGACTCGAGACCGCCGCCGAGATCAATCGTTTGGAACGCGATGGCGCCACGATGGTCGGTATGACCGGGATGCCGGAAGCGGCGCTGGCGCGCGAGCTCGGCCTCGACTACGCGGCCATTGCCGTCGTCGTCAATCAGGCCGCCGGCCGCGGCGAGAGCGCCCGCGCGATTTCGATGTCGAGTATTGCCGATGTGCTGGAGACTGCGATGGACAAGGTCAGGGCCCTGATCGATCGGGTCGTGGAGCGCGTGACGTGATACGCGACATTCTTCGCATGGGCGACCCCCGGCTGCTGCAGCGCTCGACCGAGGTCGAGCGCTTCGGCACACCCGAGCTCGATGCGCTTGTTTCCGACATGCGCGAAACCATGGTCGCGGCCACCGGCGCGGGCCTTGCCGCGCCGCAGATCGGCGTGGGCCTGCGCGTGGTCATTTTCGGGTTCGAGCACAACGACCGCTATCCGGATGCCGAGCCGGTGCCCTACACCGAGCTGGTCAATCCGGTGCTGACGCCGCTGTCCGACGACACCGAGGAGGGGTGGGAAGGATGCCTGTCGGTGCCGGGCTTGCGCGGCCGGGTGCGCCGCTATACGCGACTGCGTTACGTGGGTTTCGATCCCCAGGGCAGGCCGATCGAGCGCGAGGCCAACGGATTCCATGCGCGCGTGGTCCAGCACGAATGCGACCATCTGGACGGCATCCTGTATCCGATGCGCATGGAGGACATGCGCATGTTCGGCTATACCGACGTCCTGTTCCCCGATGTCGATGCGCGCGACGAGTGACCGCGGCCGCCGCTATACGCGAAGCTGCTCGTAGAGCGCGGTCTCGAGTCTGAGCCGCGCTGCTTCGTCGTGCAGGCGCGCGCCGTCGAGCAGGAAGACATCCTCGGCGCGTTCGCCCAGCGTGTTGATCTTGGCGCTCGCTACGTTGACGTTCGCCTTGGCCAGGGTATAGGCGATGCGCGCCAGGAGGCCCGGCCGGTCGCCGGCAACAATCTCGAGGATGAAGTGCGTACCCTTGTCGTCCGGGGAGATGCTGACCCCGGGCGAAAGCGGGAAATGCCGCAGGTGGCGGCTGACCCTTCCTTCGGCCGGCAGTTCGAGCGGCGGTCGCTCGGTCAACACGCGTTGCAACTCGAATTCGATGTAGCTGATCGCTTCGCGATAGCCGGCATTCGGATTGGCCGGATCGTGCACGACGAAGGTATCGAGCGCATAACCGTGCCGGGTCGTATGGATCTTTGCTTCCAGAATCGACAGATGGGCGCGGCCGAGAAAGCCGCAGATGCGCGCGAAGAGCTCCTTCTGGTCGGGCAGATAAACCATCAGCTGCAAGCCCGCGCCGTCGCGCGCGAGCCGCGCCTTGACCACCGGTTGCTGGCCGTCGACCCGGTAATAGAGCTGGCGCGCATGCCAGGCGATGTCGTCGGCGCTGTGACGCTGGAAATAGACGATGTCGAGACGCTGCCAGAGCTGGGATTCGGCTCCTTCGGGCACCGCATACAAGCGCAACTGGCGCACCGCCTCGACACGGCGCGTCTCGAGACTGTCCGGCGCGTGCGCGCCGGCGCCGTCCAGCCGGGCATTCGCCGCCAGGTACAGGTCTTCCAGCAGTTTCGCCTTCCAGGCGTTCCAGACGCGCGGGCTGGTGCCGCGGATGTCGGCCACCGTCAGCAGATACAACGCCGCCAAGCGCCGGGCGGTTCCGACCCGGGCAGCAAACGCGGCGACGACCGCCGGATCGGCGATGTCCTGCTTTTGCGCGGTCGCCGACATCATCAGGTGCTGCTCGACCAGCCAGGCGACGAGGTCGGTATCGTCGCGCGAGAGCTGGTGGGCGCGACAGAACCGGCGCGCATCGGCGCCGCCCAGCGTCGAATGATCGCCGCCGCGGCCCTTCGCGATGTCGTGGAAGAGGCCCGCGACATAGAGCAATTCCGGTCGCGCGAAATCGGCGATCAACCGCGAGCACAGCGGATATTCGTGCGCGTGCTGCGGCTCGGTGAATCGGCGCAGGTTGCGGATCACCATCAGGATGTGCTCGTCGACGGTGTAAACGTGGAACAGGTCATGCTGCATCTGTCCGACGATGCGGCCGAACACGGGGAGATAGCGCCCGAGGATGCCGTACTGGTTCATGCGCCGCAGCTCGTGCGTGACGCCGCGCGGCTGGCGCAGAATCTCGATGAAGCGTGCGCGATTGGCCGGTTCCCGGCGAAACCGGGCGTCGACCCGATTGCGGTTTCGCCACAGCGCGCGCAGCGTGCGCGCGGACATGCCCTTGAGCTCTGGATGCTGCTGCAGTGTCAGGAAGCTGTCGAACATCGCCGCCGGGCGCCGCGCGAAAAGATCCTCGTCGACCACGTCCAGCAGCTCGTCGACCACTTGAAAATAGCCATCGATCGGGCGCGCGGCGAGCTCGACGGGGAACAGCCTAGGGTGCAGGTTCTGCAATAGAACGACGCTGATCTGCCGGATCGACTTCGCTGCCCGGTAGTATCGTTGCATCAGCAGTTCGGAGGCGCGGCGGCCCGGCGTATCGGCCAGCCCGAAGTCGCGGGCGAGCGCGGTCTGCACATCGAACACCAGGCGATCCTCGCGGCGCCCGGCAAGATAGTGCAGGCGAATGCGCAGGTCGGACAACAACCGCTCCTGGCGGACGACCTCGCGCGCCTCGAGGACGGTCATCAGCCCATGCTCGGCAAAATCGCGCCATGAACGACCGAGACCGGCAGCGCGGGCAATCCAGACGATTGTCTGCAGATCGCGCAGGCCGCCGGGACTTTCCTTGACGTTGGGCTCGAGGTTGTACGCCGTGTCCTGGTATCGCAGATGGCGCTGCTGCTGCTCAAGCGCCTTGGCCTCGTAGAAGGCGCGCACGTCGATCGCCGCGGCGATACGTCGGCGGAATCGTTGATAGAGCGCGCGCGACCCCGCCACCTGCCGGTGCTCGAGGAGGCTGGTACGGATGGTGATATCCCCGGCCATCTCGGTTTCGCACTCGGCGATCGTGCGCACCGCGTGCGCGACCTCGAGGCCGGTGTCCCAGAGCAGCCCGATAAAACGCTCGATCGCGGCCGCCGCAGGCGGATTCGCTAGCGGTCGCGGCAGCAGGATCAGAACGTCGACGTCGGAGTGCGGAAAGAGCTGGCCCCGGCCGTATCCGCCCACGGCGATCAGCGCGCATCCGGTCGGCGCGCCGATATCGGCCCAAAGGCCGCGCAGCACCCGATCGACCAGCCGCGACTGCGCGATCAGTAGCCGATGCGGCGCGTGGTCTTTCGCAAATGCAGCGCGGAGCGCCTCGCGGCCGAGCGCCAGATCGCGCTTCCAGCGGCCTGCGGTCGCGTTGGCGGCCGCCGGCAAGTCCGTTGCAAGCGTCGCGGCCACGGACCGGCGGCTAATCCGCGGCCGAGGGCGGCGGGGCGCCGGTCGACAGCGTCAGCACCTCGTAGCCCTGCTCGGTGACCAGGACCGTATGCTCCCATTGCGCCGACAGGCTGTGGTCGGCGGTCACGATCGTCCAGCCGTCATTGAGCCCGCGAATGCCGGCGCGGCCGGCATTGATCATCGGTTCGATGGTGAAGATCATGCCGGGCTGGAGCTTGATCCCGGTTCCTGCCTTGCCATAGTGCAAGACCTGCGGCTCCTCGTGGAACTGGCGGCCGATGCCGTGTCCGCAGAATTCGCGCACGACCGAGAAACCGTGGCCCTCGGCAAAGCGCTGGATCGTCGCGCCGATGTCTCCCAGGTTCGCGCCGGCTTTCACCGCGCGTATGCCCCGCCACATCGCCGCGTAGGTGACTTCGCACAGCCGCTTCGCCTGGATAGGCGGTGTCCCGACGTAGAACATCCGGCTGGTGTCGCCGTGGAATCCGTCCTTGATCACGGTGACGTCGATGTTGACGATGTCGCCGGCCTTGAGCACCTTGTCGCCGGGGATGCCGTGGCAGACGACGTGATTGACCGACGTGCAGATCGACGCCGGATACGGCCGGTGGCCCGGCGGCGCGTAGTTGAGCGTCGCCGGCACGACGTGCTGCACGTTGACCTGGTAATCGTGCGCGATGCGATCGAGCTCGCCGGTCGTGACCCCTGATCGCACATGGGGCGTGATGAAGTCGAGCAGCTCGGAGGCGAGCCTGCCGGCAACCCGCATCTTTTCGATCTCTTCGGCGTTCTTGATGGAAACTGACATCCTCGATTCCGGTATCCGGTAAGTGGTGCGCGTCGCCGCGCGCTGGCTGCGGCTCACGCGCGCAACAGCTCGTTGATGCTAGTCTTCGCCCGAGTCCGCGCGTCGACCTGCTTGACGATGACCGCGCAGTACAGGCTGCAATGTCCTTCGGACGACGGCAGCGTCCCGGCAACGACGACCGAGCCGGCCGGCACCCTGCCGTAGCCGACCTCGCCGGTCGCCCGGTTGTATATCTTGGTGCTCTGGCCGATGAACACCCCCATGCCGAGCACCGAATTCTCCTCGACGATCACGCCTTCGACGACCTCGGAGCGCGCCCCGATGAAACAGTTGTCCTCGATAATAGTGGGGTTGGCTTGCAGCGGTTCCAAGACCCCGCCGATGCCGACGCCCCCCGAAAGATGCACGTTGCGCCCGATCTGCGCGCACGAGCCCACCGTAGCCCAGGTATCGACCATGGTTCCGCTATCGACATAGGCACCGATGTTGACGTAGCTCGGCATCAGCACGACGTTGGGCGCGATATAGGCACCGCGGCGCGCCACCGCCGGCGGGACGACGCGTACGCCCGCATCGGCGAAGGCGCGCTCGTCGAACTGCGCGAACTTGGTCGGCACCTTGTCGTAGAACCGGAACGGCGCGCCAGGCGCGGCGAGCCCTATCGGCGCATTCTCTGCCAGGCGGAACGACAGCAGCACCGCCATTTTCAGCCATTGGTGCGTGATCCATTCGGAACCGCGCTTTTCGGCCACACGGACACGGCCCGCATCCAGGTCGGCGATGACCGCGGCGACCGCGTCGCGCACCTCAGGCGACGCGTTCGCCGGCGTAAGCTCGGCGCGGCGCTCCCAGGCGGATTCGATCGTCTGCTGCAGCGTACTCATCGCGAAAGGCGCAGGGGCGCCGGTGCGGCGCGGGCAAAACAACCATTTTACCTGCTGGCAGGGCAGGCAGGGCCCTTGCCGGGAGCTCGGGCTGCGCGTCCCGACGGCTTCGCTACATCGCCTTGAACAGATGGGCGAAGGTGCGGCTGACCGTCAGCGGCTCCTTGCGATGTTTGAGGACGATCAGCGGCTGGTCACGGTGATCACGTTCGACGCGCGAGATCGCGCGGAGATTGACGATCGTGCCGCGATGCACCTGCCAAAAGGACTCCGGATCGAGCTCTTCGAACAGCTCCTTGATCGTCTTGCGGATCAGCGCGTCTCCGTCGGCGGTGACGACCCGGGTGTACTTGTCCTCAGCGCGGAAATAGCAGATCTCGTCGACGGGAATCAACCGCATTGTCGCGCCCAGAGACGCCTTGATCCAGCGCAGCGGGCCGGTGCTCGAGCGCGCGGCAAGCTGCTGCAGAACCTGCGACAGGTCCGCCGGAGGCGCAGAAAGCCGCTGTTTCAGCCGGTCGACCAGCTTGACCACGCGCTCTGCGGTTACTGGCTTCAGCACGTAATCGACCGCGCCCTGTTCGAAAGCGTGAACCGCGTACTCGTCGTAGGCGGTGACGAAGACGATGTGGCACCTGTCGCCGATCGCCGCCGCGACATCGAGGCCGTCCTTGACCGGCATGCGGATATCGAGGAAGGCGACTTCCGGCTCCAGCTCGGCCGCCAGCGCGAGCGCCTGTTCGCCGTTCTCTGCCTCGGCGACAATCGCGAGCTCCGGCCACGCCTGCGACAGGCGCGTGCGCAGTTGCGCGCGCAACATCGGCTCGTCCTCGGCTATCAGCGCGGTGACGCGCCTAGCTTGCCACTGCGGTTTCACCGGGTACCTCGATTGTGGCCCGCACGCCCTCGCGCGGCTCAGCCTGGAGTGAAAAGCGCCCCCGGCTTCCATAGAGTGCGTGCAATCGCTCGCGAAGGTTGGTCAATCCGACACCGCGACCGATCTCTCCGGCGAGGCCTTGTCCGCTGTCGCTGACCGACACCGTCAATGTGTCGCCATTCCGTCGCGCTTCGATGCTGATCGTGCCGCCGCCGGCCTTGGGCTCGATACCGTGCTTGACGGCGTTTTCGACCACCGACATCAGTAGCATCGGCGGGAATGGCGCCGCCCGAAGTGATTCGGGAAGCGTAACCGAGAAGGCGAGCCGCGGCCCCATGCGCATCTGAATGATCGACAGGTAGGCTCGCGCCAGCTCGATTTCCTGTCCCAGCGTCGAGCTGCCGGAGCGCAGCTGGGGCAGCGCCGAGCGCAGATAGGCAAGAAGGTGGCCCAGCATCTGGCCAGCCTTGGGCGGATCGGTCTCGGTCAGGAACTGCACCGAGGCCAGCGTGTTGAACAGGAAATGCGGTTCGACCTGCGCCTGCATCAGCTTGAGCTGCGCTTCGATCGCCTGCTTGGACAGGAGATTACGATCGGCCTCCGCCTTGAGCAGGTCGGCTCGCGCGCGCGCTTCACGGAACTGGAACAGAAAGAAAAGGCCGACGAACAGCCCATTGGAAAAGCCGCTCATCAGCGTCCAGCCGAACTTGTGGCTGTCCGCCATCAACTCGGGAAGCGTGTATCCCGGTTCGGCGATGATATGCCCTTTGACCACGACCACGAGCATGTAGCCGATGGCGGTCCCGATCGCGACGGCTAGGGCGAGTCGCCACACCGGGCGGCTCTTTGTCCAGGGTGAAGCAGCGTTGACCATATAGGCGATGGCCAGGCCGAAGCATTGCGCGGTGACGAACGGATGCCAGAACGGTCGCGAATCCTCGATCGACAGAATCGCGGCGTAGCCGGTATTGATCGCCAGGATCAACGCGACGGTTCGCCAGGAGACGCCGCGAAACCCTGCGAGCGCGGGCGTCCACCACGCGACCGCGCGACTTCCGGAGGGTGTGCTCGTTGTCGTCATGCCGGCCGATTGTACCCGCGGCGGCCCACGCGGCCGGCTCAGGCGACAGAGCGCCCCCGGCGACGATAAAACACCCCGGGCAGGGGCGGACCGGGAGGTCTTTAGTCGCTGCGCGCAAACAGCACGAGGCGGTCTATCCCGTCCGCGCATTCATCGAACTCGGCGACCAGCGCGATACGGATATACCCGGCGCCCGGATTGACGCCGCCGACCGTGCGCCCCAGGTAGCTTCCCGGCAGCACGCTGACTGCCTGATCGGCGTAAAGCCTTCGGGCGAAGTCCGCATCGTCGCCGCCGACATTGGCCCAGAGGTAGAAGGCCGCTTCGGGCAACGTTGCGGCAAGCACCGCGTCGACCCGCGGCGCGAGAGCCGCGAATTTCTGCGCGTACAGCGCACGATTGGCGCGCACGTGCGCTTCGTCGTTCCACGCGGCGATGCTGGCCGCGGCGACCGCGGGCGACATCGCCGAGCCGTGATAGGTGCGATAGAGAAGAAAGGCCTTGATCAGCGCGGCGTCGCCGGCCACATAGCCGGAGCGCAGCCCGGGACAGTTGGAGCGCTTGGACAGACTGCCGAAGACGACAAGACGCGGAAAGCCATCCCGCCCGAGCGCCGAAGCCGCCGCCAGTGCGCCGAGCGGAGGACGCGACTCGTCGCAATAAATCTCCGAATAGCATTCGTCGGATGCGATCGCAAAGCCGTGGCGATCGGACAGCTCGAACAGCGTGCGCCAGTCGTCCGCGTTCGCGACGCGGCCGGTGGGATTGTCGGGTGAGCAGACATAGACCAGTTGCGTGCGGGCCCACACCGTGTCGCTGACCTCGCGCCATTGCGGCGCGAAACCGTTCGCGGCAAGACTGTTCACGTAGTGCGGCGTCGCGCCGGCGAGCAGCGCGGCGCCTTCGTAGATCTGGTAGAACGGATTGGGCACGATCACCGTCGCTCCGACGCGACTCGGGTCGACAACCGTCTGGGCAAAGGCGAACAGTGCTTCACGGCTGCCGAGCACCGGCAAGACCTGCGTCGCCGGATCGAGCGCTTTCAGGCCGTGCCTCCGCGCGAGCCACCCAGCGACCGCCTCGCGCAGCGCGGGTGCGCCAGCCGTTATGGGATAATTCGCGAGACCGCTGCTGCCCGCAGCCAATGCGTCGCGAATGAATTGCGGCGTCGGGTGCTTGGGCTCGCCGATCGACAGGCTGATCGGCGCCGCGCCGGCGCGCGGCGTGACGCCTGCGAACAACCCGCGCAAACGCTCGAACGGATAAGGCTGCAACAACGCGAGCTGCGGATTCAACGGCGTGAGACTCGAAGGCATCGAATGTGACGAGCGACCCGCGATTATACGTGACCGACGCGGCGACGCCGGCCTCGCCGACGTGGCGCTGGCGCGCCGGCGCAACCGTGGCGTCGCTCGCCGCGCTGGCGCTGCTCGCCTTGACGCTGGCGCACTGGGGCTGGACCTGGTTCGGACCCGCGCCGGCAACGCTCGCAGCGCCGGCACCGGAGACCGACCTCGCGCGGCGCGCGGCGGAAGCGCATTTGTTCGGCAGCGCCGGCGCCGTGCGCGCCGCTGCGCCGGTCAGCGAGTTGGGCGAGGTTCGTCTGCTCGGCGTTTTTGCGGAGCGCGACGGCAAAGGTTACGCGTTGGTTCGCGCCGGGACGCGCGCGCCGACGCTGGTCGCGGCGGGTCAGGAGATCGCACCGGGCGTGCGGATCGAAAGCGTGCGACCCGATGGCATCAGCGTGCTGCAAGGCGGCGTGCGGCAGGAGCTCGCCTTGCGTCCCGCCGGCAATAGGCCGCGCATTGCTGCGGCAGCTCCAGCATCGGTGCCGGCCGCCTGCGCCGCGCCGCCCGGCTTCAAGGGGCCGGTCGTCCGTCTGAACGCCGAACTCCTGGGCGGCATGATCGACGCGCCGGACACCTGGAAGGTGCTGGTCGCGCCGGCGTCGGGTGCGCTGGTGGTGCGCGATCAAAGCGGATTTGCCGGCATGCTGGGATTGAAAAACGGCGACCGCGTCGAGCGCGCCAACGGCATCGCGCTGGCGGTGCCCGACGACATCGCGGCAACGATACTGCGGCCGCTGACCCGCAGCCAGCCGGTATGGCTTGCCGGAACCCGTGATGGCAAGCCGCAGCAATGGCTCTACCTCAACGCGGGGTCGTGTCCGGGCTGATCGCGGACCGTAACATCCGCGCACGCCGCACTTTCACTCACGCCGTCGTCTGGTCCACGATTGTCGGCAGCCAGTCGAGCAACTCCGACAGCGAGGCGAGCTCGCCATCGGCATTCCACGCCGCCGGCGTTTCGTGGTCACCCACATAGCCGTACGCGGCGAACAGCGTATGCATGCCCGCGGCTCGACCGGCGATGATGTCGCGCTCGGCGTCCCCGACGTAGACGCATCCGGGCGGCCGCACGCCCAGCTCCGCGGCGCCCGCGAGCAGCGGCGCCGGATGCGGCTTGCTCTCCGGCGTCGTGTCGCCGCAGATCACTGCGCCGGCGCGCGCCGCCAACGCGAGGCACTCGACGACCGGCAAGGTGAATCGGGCCGCCTTATTGGTCACGATACCCCAGCGCAGGCCCCTCCGCTCGATTTCGGTGAGCACTCGATCGGCGCCCGGGAACAGTGTCGTGTGCTCGCACAGCGCTTCCGCGTAGTAGGCGAGGAACGCGTCGCGCAGCAAGCCGAAATCGGCGTGCTCCTTGCCGATTCCGAAGCCCGCCGAGAGCAATCCGCGCGCGCCATGCGAAGCTTGCGGACGCAAGATCGCCAGTGGCAACGCCGGCAAGGCGCGATCGGCGCGAACGCGGTTCAGCGCCGCGGCTAGATCAGCGGCGGTATCGGCCAGCGTTCCGTCGAGATCGAACAGGACGCCCCGAACGGGCAAGCGCCGCGTTTCCCTGCGCCCAAGCCCTTGGCCGTTTTCGGGCGCCGGCTCCTCAGGCATCGCGGCGAAAGGCGGCGATGTAATTGACCGACGTATCGGGCTCCAGCCGGTAGGTCCTGGCGACAGGGTTATAGCTCATGCCGGTCAGGTCGACGAGTTCGAGGCCGGCGCGGCGCGCGAACGCGGCGATTTCGGCTGGCTTCAGGAAGCGGGCATAGTCGTGCGTGCCGCGGGGCAACAGCTTGAGCACGTACTCGGCGCCGATGATTGCGAACAGATATGCCTTGGGATTGCGATTGATCGTCGAACAGACGACGACGCCGCCCGGCCGGACCAGCCGGGCGCAGGCCGCGACCATCGCTGCGGGATCCGGCACATGCTCGAGCAGCTCCATGCATGTCACCAGATCGAAGGCGGAGGGCCGCTCGTCCGCCAGCGTCTCCGCCGCGATCATCCGGTAGTCGACCGCTGACTTCGATTCGATCTGATGGAGTCTGGCGACGGCAAGGCCTGGCTCGGAAAGGTCGATGCCGACCACGTGGGCGCCGGCCTCCGCCATCGCCTCGGCGAGGATGCCTCCGCCGCAGCCGACGTCGAGCACCGACTTGCCGTCGAGGCCACCGCATTGCGCGGCGATATGGCCGAGGCGCAACGGGTTGATGTCGTGCAACGGCTTGAACTCTCCGGTTGGATCCCACCAGCGATGCGCCAGCGCGCCGAATTTGGCCAGTTCGGCCGGATCGGTGTTGTCGATGATTTGAGCCATGCGAATGATTGTGAGCAGCCGGGGCGGAAAACCCGGTTTCAGCGCTTGAGTGTCGATTCTACTGCGCCGGCGAAACGTGTTGCGGCTGCAGCCGATCCTGCCAGAAGCGCACCCGCGCGGCCAGCTCGTCGGTGTCGATGCGCGTCGGGCGACGCCCCGCGACGACGCGCCGGCCCGCGACCCAAACGTCGCTGACCTGATCGCGTCCGGTGACGTGGATCAGATGCGACACCGGATCGTAGCAGGGGGTGTGCTCTACCGCGCCGAGATCGACGGAGATCAGGTCAGCCTGTTTGCCGGGCTCGATCGATCCGATATCACCGTCGAGCCCGAGCGCGCGCGCCCCGTTCAGCGTCGCCATTTGCAGCGCGTCGGCGGCGGCGATCGCGCCCGCGTCGCCGGACACGCCCTTGGCCAGCAGCGCCGCGAGCCGGGCTTCGCCGAATACGTCGAGCCTGTTGTTGCTCGCCGCGCCATCGGTGCCCAGCGCGACATTGACGCCGCTCCGCACCAGCTCGGTGACCGGCGCGATGCCGCCGGCGAGCTTGAGATTGGACACCGGGCAGTGCACGACATGACAGCCTTGCGTGGCGAGCAGTTCGATGTCGCCGGGCTCGAGGTAGGTGCCGTGGACTGCGATAAAGCCCGGACCGGTGACGCCGAGCCGATCCAGACGCTGCAATGGCCGGGTCCTGAATTCGGCTTCGCTGCGCGCGCGCTCGTCGCGTGTCTCCAGCAGGTGTGTCTGGATCGGCAGATCGAGCTGCCGCGCATAGACGACGATCTTCTTCCAGCTGTCGTCCCCGACCGTATACGGCGCGTGAGGCGCGAGCGAAAAGCTGAACAGCGGCTCGTGCTTCCACCGGTCGCGCGCCGCCAGTCCGGCCCGGAGGTAGCCGTCGGCATCGGCTGCGTAGGCGGTCGGAAGATCCAGGACGGCCAGTCCGATCATCGCTCGCATGCCGCTGGCGGCGTAGGCGCGCGCGGCGGCATCGGGAAAAAAATACTGATCGTTGCAGCAGGTCACGCCGCCGCAGAGCATCTCCGCGGCGGCCAGCAGCGTCCCATCGTGAACGAAATCGGGCGAAAGGAAGGCTTTCTCGCGCGGCCAGATGTGTTCCTCGAGCCACGCCGTCAGCGCGACGTCGTCGGCGCTTCCGCGCAGCAAGCTCATCGCCGCATGGGTGTGCGCATTGACCAGCCCCGGCAGCAACGCGTGCGTCGGCAGCTTCAGGTGCTCGCTTGCGGCGTAATCGCGGTCTGCGTCCGCGCACGGCACGATGGCGACAATCCGACCCCCGTCGATGATGACCGAGTGCGCGGTCAGGGCACCGCGGGGGACCACAGGCACCGTCCAGCGGGGATCGAGACGCAGATCGACGGTTTGCATGGGCGGCGTGAACGCATCGGCGCAAAGAAAAAGCCCCGCACTGGGGCGGGGCTTTTTCCGCAGACAGCGTCGGGTTAGCGCTTGACGGCTTCGCCCTTGACTTCGACTTCGACGCGGCGATTCGGCGCGAGACAGGCAATCAGTTCCTTCATGTTCTTCTGATTGCAAACCACGCCGGGGATCGGCTGCGTCTTGCCCATGCCGAGGGTTTCGATCTTGTCACGCGCGACGCCACGGCTGACCAGATAGTCGCGCACGGTGTTGGCGCGGCGCTCCGACAGGCGCTGGTTGTACGCTTGCGTGCCGATCCGGTCGGTATGGCCGGTGACCAGGACCAGCTCGAGCTTGCTGACGTCGCGCAGCTTGCTGATGACTTCGCTGTCGAGCGCCGCCTTGCCTTCGGGCTTCAGCACCGCCTTATCGAAATCGAACAGTGCCTTGCTCGCCAGCGTGATCTTCTGCACTTGCGGCGCCGGTGCGGGCGCAGGTGCCGGAGCCGGCGCGGGCGGGGGCGGGGGCGGAGTTACCGCCGGCGCGGGGGCGGGCGCCGCGACCTTGACCAGGTCGGGATCGCACTCCCGGATCGCCATGGCCGGGGTCCAGTAGCCGGCGCGCCAGCACAAGCCGGTGCCGCTGCGCCAGACATTGGCGTCGGGGGTACCGTATTGCTCGAGCCAGTAAGCGGAGTTTTTCGGATCCGCTTGACCGAATGCCGCACTGGCCATCATGGCGGCGAGCGCGCCGGTCACGACGGTTGCGATCAGACGATTTTTCATCACTTTGACCTCTCTGCCTGGAGTTGTTGAGTTTTACCCGTTCATTTCGGAGCGTAACGGCAACTTTTTTTCGCGTTCGTCTGGAAACGCCGACTTCCCGGTCAATATAGCATAGGCAAATTGACCCTGCAAAGCGAAATTGGCCCTCCGCAAGGCGATATTGGCGACTGTCGCGGCAATACAACGGTCATGCTAAAATTCAGTCTTTCCCGCTATGAACGGTCGCACCGCGCCGCGCGTGGCTGCGCGGGCCGATTTCAGGCATGCGTCGCGGTCATTTGCGATGCTCAGATTGTAAACATTTCAACAGATAAAGAGCCGGTCCGCGATGGAGCAGTTCGCTAAAGAAACCCTGCCAGTAAGCCTCGAAGCAGAAATGCGGCATTCCTACCTCGATTACGCGATGAGCGTGATCGTCGGGCGGGCATTGCCGGACGTGCGGGACGGCCTGAAACCGGTGCATCGCCGCGTGCTGTTTGCGATGCACGAGTCCAATACGGTCTGGAACCGGCCGTACGTCAAATGCGCGCGGGTCGTCGGCGACGTGCTGGGCAAGTATCACCCCCACGGAGACAGCGCGACGTACGAGGCGCTGGTGCGGATGGTGCAGGATTTCTCGCTGCGTTATCCGCTGATCGACGGCCAGGGGAATTTCGGCTCGGTCGACGGTGACGCGCCGGCGGCGTACCGCTATACCGAATGCCGGCTGGAAAGGATCACGGCCGAGATGCTGGCCGACATCGACAAGGAAACCGTCGATTTCGCGCCGAACTACGACGGCAAGGAGCTCGAGCCCACCGTCCTGCCGACCAAGATACCGAACCTGCTGGTCAATGGCTCGTCGGGCATCGCCGTCGGCATGGCGACCAACATTCCGCCGCACAACCTGGGCGAGATTGTCACCGCGTGCCTCACGCTGCTCGACAATCCGGACACGACTGTCGATGAGTTGATCGAGCACGTGCCCGCGCCGGACTTTCCGACCGCCGGCATCATTTTCGGCACCGAGGGCGTTCGAGAAGGCTATCGGACCGGGCGCGGGCGCGTGGTCATACGCGCCCGCACGCACATCGAGGACCTGGACAAGGGCGGACGCCAGGCGATCATCGTCGACGAGCTTCCCTACCAGGTCAACAAGGCGACCTTGCTTACGCGCATCGGCGAGCTGGTGCGCGAGAAGAAGCTCGACGGCATCTCGGATCTGCGCGACGAGTCGGACAAGTCCGGCATGCGCGTGGTCATCGAACTAAAGCGCGGCGAAGTCACCGAGATCATCCTCAACAATCTGTACAAGCTGACGCAGCTGCAGGACAGCTTCGGAATGAACATGGTCGCGCTGGTGGATGGCCAGCCGCGCCTGCTCAACCTCAAGCAGTTCCTCGAATTTTTCCTGCAGCACCGGCGCGAGATCGTCGTGCGGCGCACGCGCTTCGAGCTCCGCAAGGCGCGCGATCGCGGGCATATTCTCGAGGGACTGGCGGTCGCGCTGTCGAATGTGGACGAGATCATCGCGCTGATCAAGGCGGCGGCGACGCCGGCCGAGGCCAAAGCGGCGTTGATGGCACGGACCTGGCGTTCAGGGCTGGTCGAGGAAATGCTGGCCCGCTCGGCGGCCGACGCGGCGCGGCCTGAAGGAATGGCTCCCGAATACGGCTGGCAGGAGCGCGGTCCGGCGCGGGGCTACCGGCTGTCGGACTCGCAGGCGCAGGCGATACTCGAGCTTCGGCTGCAGCGGCTGACCGGGCTCGAGCAGGAAAAGATCACCGGCGAATACCGCGACGTGATGGCGCAGATCGTCGATCTGCTCGACATACTGGCCAAGCCGGCGCGCGTGACGACGATGATCGGAGACGAGCTCAAGGCGATGCGCGACCAGTTCGGCGACAAGCGCCGCTCCGAGATCGTCGCCCACAGCGCCGATTTGTCGATCGAGGACCTGATCGCGCCCGAGGACATGGTGGTCACGCTGTCGCACGGCGGTTACATGAAGGCGCAGCCGGTCGCCGAATACCGGGCCCAGCGTCGCGGCGGCCGCGGCAAGCAGGCGACCGGAACCAAGGAAGACGATTTCATCGACCACCTGTTCATCGCCAACACGCACGATTTCATCCTCTGCTTTTCGAACCGCGGACGGGTCTATTGGCTCAAGGTGTACAACGTTCCGCAAGGCGGCCGGGTGTCGCGCGGCAAGCCGATCGTCAACCTCGTGCCGCTGCTGGAGCACGAAAAGATCACCGCGATCCTGCCGGTGAAGGAATTCGTCAGCGATCGCTTCGTATTCATGGCGACTACCAAGGGCACGGTCAAGAAGACGCCGCTGTCCGATTTTTCGCGTCCCCGACCGTCGGGCATCATCGCCGTCGACCTGGATGATGGCGACTTCCTGGTCGGCGCGGCGCTGACCGACGGCAAGCACGACGTGATGCTGTTCAGCTCCGGCGGCAAGGCCGTACGCTTCGAGGAAGGCGACGTGCGATCGATGGGTCGAACCGCGCACGGCGTGCGCGGCATGATGCTGGACAAGGGCCAGCGGGTCATTTCGATGCTCGTCGCCGAAGACGAGCAGCAGTCGGTGCTGACGGCGACCGAGAACGGCTATGGCAAGCGCACGCCGATTGTCGAATACACGCGGCACGGCCGCGGCACCAAGGGCATGATCGCCATCCAGCAGACGGCGCGCAACGGCAAGGTCGTCGCCGCCGCGCTGGTGCTGCCCGACGACGAGGTGATGCTGATTTCGACCGGTGGCGTGCTGATCCGGACCAGCGTGTCGTCGATCAGGGAAATGGGGCGCTCGACGCAGGGCGTGACGCTGATCAACCTCGGCGAGGGCGAAAAACTCGCCGGCCTGGAACGCGTCGTCGAAACCGAGCTCGTCAGCGACGAGCAGGAGTAGGGCGGCGAAGCGAGACCGCTGCCGTCGCGATGACGCCGGCGACGACTTGAGCGCGAGCCGAACAGCGATGACCAACGACGACAGCGACCGCGAGTTCCAGCGCCACCGCGCAGCGATCGACGGCCTCGATCGCGAAATCCTGCGCGCGCTTAATCTGCGCGCCGAGCATGCTCAGGCGATCGGCAAGCTCAAGGGCGAGAGCGCCGTCTACCGTCCCGAGCGCGAGGCGCAGGTGTTGCGGGCGATGCGCGACGCCAACCCCGGACCGTTGCCGGGAGACGCGATCGCGGGGATATTTCGCCAGGTGATGTCCGCCTGTCTGGCGCTGGAGCGGCGGTTGCGCATCGCCTATCTCGGGCCGGCCGGCACCTTCAGCCACGGCGCGGTGGGCAGGCATTTTGGCGAGTTTGTCGATGCCGAGCCCTGTGCATCGATCGACGAGGTATTTCGCGCCGCCGAGTCCGGTCAGACCGACTACGCGGTGGTTCCGGTAGAGAATTCGACCGAAGGTGCGGTGGGCAGGACGCTGGATCTGATGTGCCAGACCGAGCTTACGATCGTCGGCGAGATCCGCCTGCGCGTCCAGCAGAACCTGCTGTCGAAGGCGGCATCTCTCGCCGAGGTGCAAAAGATCTATTCGCACGCCCAGTCGCTGTCGCAATGCGTGCTTTGGCTCGCGCGCCATCTGCCGTCGGTGCCGCGGGTTCCGGTGGCGAGCAACGCCGAAGCGGCCCGCCTCGCAGCGACCGAGCCCGGCGCAGCGGCGATCGCCGGCGAGACCGCAGCGGCGATCTACGCGCTCGACATCCTGGCGGCGCACATCGAGGACGATCCGAACAACACGACCCGCTTCTGGGTACTGGGCCGCCATGCGGTAGCCCGGTCGGGCGACGACGAGACATCGCTGGTCATGTCGGCACAGAACCGCCCCGGCGCGGTCCACGCGCTGCTCGAACCGCTGGCGAAGCACGGCGTAAGCATGAGCCGGCTGGAGTCCCGCCCGGCGCGAACCGGGCTATGGGAATACCTGTTCTTCGTCGATCTCGAGGGACATCGCGATGACGCGCCGGTCGCCGCAGCGCTGGCCGAGCTCGGCGCGCGCGCACCGTTCCTCAAGCTGCTGGGTTCCTACCCGGCGGCCCAATACTAAAGCGTGGACAGGCAATGAGCGCCAACGCAAGCGCCATGGCAGCGCTGTCGCCCGAGTACGTCCGTGGCATCAGTCCGTACGTGCCGGGCAAGCCGATCGAGGAGCTTGCGCGCGAGTACGGGCTCGTCGAAAGCCAGATTGTCAAACTCGCTTCGAACGAGAATCCGCGGGGGCCAAGTCCGAAAGTACGGGCAGCGATCGCGGCGGCGGCGGCGGGGGTCACCCGGTACCCGGACGGCAACGGCTTTGCGCTCAAGCAGGCGCTCTCCGCTCGCTTTGGCGTCGGTCCCGATCAGATCGTGCTGGGCAACGGCTCGAACGACATTCTCGAGCTCGCGACGCAGGCCTTCCTGCGTCCGGGCGATCACGCCGTCTATTCGCAACACGCGTTCGCCGTCTATCCGCTGGCGACGCAGGCTCGCGGCGCTCGCGGCATCGAAGTGCCGGCGCGCGATCTGGGGCACGATCTCGCCGCGATGCGCGCCGCGCTGACGCCGCAAACCCGCATCGTGTTTATCGCCAACCCGAACAATCCGACCGGGACCTGGCTGCCGCCGGCCGAAGTGCAAGCGTTCGTCGCCTCGGTGCCGACCAGCGTGCTGATCGTGCTGGACGAGGCGTACAACGAATATCTGCAAGCCGACCAGCAGGCAAACACCGCGTCGTGGATCGCCGCGCATCCGAACCTGATCGTGTCGCGCACCTTTTCGAAAGCGTATGGGCTGGCCGGACTTCGCGTCGGCTACGGCCTCGCCGACGCCGGCGTCGCCGACATGCTCAACCGCGTGCGGCAACCGTTCAACGTCAACTCGATTGCGCAGGCGGCGGCGCTTGCGGCGCTCGAAGACGAGGATTACGTCGGCGAAAGCGCGCGGCTGAATCGCGAGGGACTCGTTCAGCTGATGGCAGGCCTCGATTCGATCGGCGTCGCGTATCTGCGATCGCACGGAAACTTCCTGATGGTTCGTGTCGCCGACGCCGGGAAAGGCGCCGCGCCGGTCTACGAGGCGCTGTTGCGATCGGGCGTCATCGTGCGGCCGGTAGCGAACTACGGCTTGCCGGATTGGCTCCGCGTCACCGTCGGTTTGCCCGCAGAGAACACCCGCTTTCTGACAGCGCTCGGCGCCGCGCTCGAACCGACAGCCCGGCGCTGATGCCCTCGCCCGCGCCAGGCAAGCTCGTCGTCGTCGGCACGGGGCTGATCGGCGGCTCTTTCGCCCTCGCGCTGAAAGACGCCGGCAAGATCGACAGCGTCGTCGGCGTCGGCCGCGGCCGCGACAATCTCGACCAGGCGCTTCGCCGCGCGATCGTCGACCGGGGATACACCGCCGACGAGGATTGGAAGGCAGAGCTCGCCGACGCCGCCATGGTGTTGCTTGCCACGCCGGTCGGCGAGATGCCGGCGTTGTTCGCCGCGATCGCGTCGCATCTGGGGCCGGCGACGATCGTTACCGACGCCGGCAGCACCAAACACGACGTGATCGCCGCGGCGCGCGTCGGCCTTGGCGCGGCATTTTCGCGTTTTGTTCCGGCGCATCCGATCGCTGGCAGCGAGCGCTCGGGCGCGGTCGCGGCGTCGGCATCGCTGTTTCGCGGCCGGCAGGTCGTGCTGACGCCGCTGCCTGAAACCGATCCAGCCGCCATTGCCTGCGTTCGCGAGCGCTGGACGCAATGCGGTGCAATCGTGACCCTCCTTGACGCCGAGCGTCACGACACGCTGTTGTCGGCGGTCAGCCATCTGCCGCACCTTCTGGCGTTCGCGTTGATTGGCGATCTCGCCGAGCGTCCCGACGTCGCCGACTATTGGCGCGTTGCCGGCACCGGGCTGCGCGATTTCACGCGCCTGGCCGAGAGCCATCCCGCGATGTGGCGCGACATCTGTATCGCCAACGCGGCGCGGTTGCGCGTCGATCTCTCCGCCTACCGGGCCGAGCTCGACCGCATCGATGCGATGCTCGCGCGCGCCGACGGCGCTGCGCTCGGTGCCTTGTTCGCGCGGTCGCGCGACGCGCGCGCAGCCTGGCTCGCGGGCAGCCCGGGAGGCGACGATGTCGACTAGCGCGACCGGTCGCCGCGCGGCGGATTTCCTCGATATCGCCCCGATCGCGCACGTCGAGGGGACGCTGCGCCTGCCCGGCTCCAAGAGCATTTCGAACCGCAGCCTGCTGCTGGCCGCCGTCGCGCGGGGCACGACCGATCTCACCGGATTGCTCGATGCGGAAGACGTCGATCGGATGCGGGAAGCATTGATCGCTCTGGGCGTGCGGATTGAAACGGCGCCATCGGGCGCGACGCTTGTCCACGGTGTTGCAGGAAGATTTCCTGTCCGGCGCGCCGCGCTTTTCCTGGGCAACGCCGGGACGGCCTTTCGGCCGCTCACCGCGATGCTGGCCTTGTCGCGCGGCGATTACGAATTGTCCGGCGCGCCACGCATGCACGAGCGGCCGATCGGCGACCTCGTCGACGCGCTGCGCGCGCTGGGCGCGGACATCCGCTACGGCGGGACAGCAGGATTCCCTCCGCTGGCGATCGCTCCCGGCGACATCGATTGCGGTGGCAGCGTCGCGATCCGCGGCGACGTATCCAGCCAGTTCGTGACGGCGCTGCTGATGGCGATGCCGCTGGCCGGAGGCGGCACGACGGTCGAGGTCGAGGGCGAACTGATTTCGCGCCCGTACGTCGACATGACGCTCGCACTGATGCGCCGCTTCGGTGTCGAAGTCGCTCGCGAGGGAGATGACCGGTTCCGGGTCCCCGTCGGCGCCGCGTACACAAGCCCGGGCACACTCGCGGTCGAAGGCGATGCTTCGTCGGCGTCGTATTTTCTGGCGGCCGGAGCGATCGGCGGCGGACCGGTGCGGATCGTCGGCGCCGGCAGCGACAGCATCCAGGGCGATATCGGCTTTGCCGCGACGCTTGCGGCCATGGGGGCCGACGTAAGCGCCGGTACCGACTGGATCGAGGTGCGCCGACGCGGGAAGCTGACCGGCGTCGACGCCGATTTCAACGCCATGCCCGACGCGGCGATGACCGCCGCGATGGTCGCGCTTTTCGCCGAAGGCCCGACCGTGCTGCGCAACATAGGCAGCTGGCGGGTCAAGGAAACCGATCGCATCGCGGCGATGGCGCGCGAGCTGCGCAAGCTCGGCGCCTCGGTCGACGAGGGCCCCAACTGGATGCGCGTGTCGCGACCATCGCAATGGCGCCCGGCGACGATCGATACTTACGACGACCACCGCATCGCGATGTGCTTTTCGCTTGCGGCGCTCGGCGGCGTAGCGGTGCGCATCAACGATCCGCAGTGCGTGCGCAAGACATTCCCTGACTATTTCGCCGCATTCGAGCGGCTTGCGCGGCGATCTTGAGCTGTCGACCGGTGGCGACGTCCGATTCGACCGGAGCATCGGTGCCGGTGATCGCGATCGACGGTCCGGCGGCATCGGGCAAGGGCACGATCGCGCAAGGCGTGGCAGAGGCGCTGGGTTTCCGCTACCTGGACAGCGGCTCCCTGTATCGGCTGGTGGGGATGGACGCGATCCGCCGCAAGGTTCGATTCGACGACGAGCCCCGACTGGCAGCGCTCGCGGACGGCCTCGAGCTCGGCTTTGCCGATGACCGGATTTTGCTGTCCGGCCAGGATGTTACCGAGGAGATTCGCTCCGAGGAGGTGAGCTCCGCGGCGTCGAAGGTTGCGGTCCTCCCCCGCGTGCGGACCGCGCTGCTCACCCGGCAGCGGGCCTTCCGCGCGCCTCCGGGACTGGTGGCCGAGGGGCGGGACATGGGCACCGTCGTGTTTCCCGACGCCACGCTGAAGATCTACCTGACGGCCAGCGCCGAGGCGCGGGCGACCCGCCGGCATAAGCAGTTGATCGACAAAGGAAACTCAATTACAATCCAAGGTCTTTTGCGCGGTATCCGCGAACGGGACGAGCGCGACAGCGCCCGGGCGGAGGCGCCGCTGAAGACCGCAGCCGACGCCATCGTGCTGGATACGACGGAGGTGGCCGCCGACGCAGTCATCGCCTACGTGTTGCAGCAGTATCAGGCGCTTACGGCGACCGGAGTCCCCGGCCAGCCTTGAGGCGCAAGAAGCACTGGCCGCACCGCACCAGATTCGCCAGCAGGGCGCGAACGCGCCCCGCGGCAGCAGGGTCCGCCATCCGGGCGTGAGCAGGGCAGTCCGGGCGGCGGTTTGACCAACGGACCCGTCAGCCACGCCCGTGGCGACGGACGAAACGACAGGACATCACCATTCATGACAACCGCAACCACCAACCCCGCCGCTCCGGCCCAGGAGAACTTCGCCACCCTGTTCGAGGAATCGCTTGCCCGGCAGGAAATGCGGCAGGGCGAACTGATCACGGCCGAAGTCACGCGCGTCGACTACAACATTGTCGTCGTCAATGCGGGACTGAAATCTGAAAGCTTCATTCCGATCGAGGAATTCAAGAACGACAAGGGCGAAGTTGAAGTCAAGGCGGGCGATTTCGTCACCGTCGCGATCGAAAGCCTGGAAGACGGGTACGGTGAAACGCGACTGTCGCGCGACAAGGCCAAGCGACTGAAGGCATGGCACGACCTCGAAGCCGCGATGGAACAGGGAACGATCGTCTCCGGCGTCGTCAGCGGCAAGGTCAAGGGCGGCCTGACGGTCATGGTCAACGGCATACGCGCGTTCCTGCCGGGATCGCTGGTCGATATCCGTCCGGTCAAGGACACGAGTCCGTACGAATTCAAGACGCTGGAATTCAAGGTCATCAAGCTCGACCGCAAGCGCAACAACGTCGTCGTGTCGCGGCGCGCGGTACTCGAAGCGAGCCTCGGCGCCGAGCGCGAGGAACTGCTGAAGACGCTGCAGGAAGGCGCGATCGTCAAGGGCATCGTCAAAAACATCACCGACTACGGCGCGTTCGTCGACCTGGGCGGCATCGACGGACTGCTGCACATCACCGACCTCGCCTGGCGCCGGGTCAAGCATCCGTCGGAAGTGCTGGCCGTCGGCGACGAGGTCACCGCCAAGGTGCTCAAGTTCGACCAGGAGAAGAATCGCGTCTCGCTGGGCATGAAGCAGCTCGGCGAAGATCCGTGGGTCGGCCTGTCGCGCCGCTATCCTCCCGGCACGCGACTGTTCGGCAAGGTCACCAACCTGACCGACTACGGCGCGTTCGTCGAAATCGAGCAGGGCATCGAAGGCCTGGTCCACGTCTCCGAAATGGATTGGACCAACAAGAACATCCATCCGACCAAGGTCGTGCAGCTGGGCGACGAGGTCGAAGTGATGATCCTCGAAATCGACGAGGAGCGCCGCCGCATTTCGCTCGGCATGAAGCAGTGCATGCCGAATCCGTGGGAGGAGTTCTCGATCAACCACAAGAAGGGCGACAAGGTCAAAGGACTGATCAAGTCGATCACCGACTTCGGCGTGTTCATCGGACTGCCGGGCGGCATCGACGGCCTGGTGCACCTTTCCGACCTGTCCTGGTCGGCGACGGGCGAGGCTGCGGTGCGCGACTACAAGAAGGGCCAGGAAGTCGAGGCCGTCGTGCTTGCGATCGACGTCGAGCGCGAGCGTATCTCGCTCGGCATCAAGCAGCTCGATGGCGACCCGTTCTCCAACTATGTCGCGGCGCACGACAAGGGCAGCCTCGTCAGCGGCACCGTGAAGTCGCTCGACGGCAAGGGCGCGGTCATCGTGCTCGACGGCGACGTCGAAGGCTATCTGCGCGCTTCGGAGGTTGCCCGGGACCGCGTCGAGGACATCCGCTCGCACCTGAAGGAAGGCGACTCGGTCAACGCGATGATCATCAACATCGACCGCAAGAATCGCTCGATCAATCTGTCGATCAAGGCGAAGGACAGCGCCGACGAGTCGGAGGCGCTGCAGCGCATGACTGCAGAGAATTCCGGCACCACGGCCGGGACGACCAACCTGGGGGCGCTATTAAAGGCCAAGCTCGACAACAAGAACCAAGGGTAGGCGGCTTACTGTGATGACCAAATCGGAGCTGATCGACCGCTTGGCGGCGCAGTTCCCGCAATTGGTGGCGAAGGACGCCGAGCTTGCGGTGAAGATGATCCTCGACGCGATGGCCGAAAGTCTGGCCAAGGGCGAGCGGATCGAAATCCGCGGGTTCGGCAGCTTCGGCCTCAACTACCGGCCGCCGCGCACCGGCAGGAACCCCAAGTCCGGCGAGCGTGTCCAGGTGCCGGAGAAGCACGTTCCGCACTTCAAGGCCGGCAAGGAATTGCGCGAGCGCGTCGACTTCAAGGAAATGAAAAAGGGTTGATGATGACCCGGTTCGCAACATCTTCAATGGATCCGCAGCATGAGATTCGTCCGCTGGCTGGTCGGGCTCGTCGTCTTTGCAGGCCTGTTGCTGCTTGCGCTGCAAAACGCGGAACCGGTCACGCTGCATGTCTATGACGGCGTCGGTTGGCAGACGCCGCTGATCTTCCTGCTTCTGATCGTGTTCGCCGCCGGCGTCGCCGCCGGCCTGCTGGCCGGTTCAATCCGCTCGATACGCCTGAAGCGGCAACTCGCCCGCCTGCGCCATCAGCAGCGCCGCGCGCCCGTGACTCGTCCGCGCGACGGAGGCTGAACGCTCGTGCCCACCATTGAAATCGAGATCTGGTGGCTGCTGGCGCTGACCCTGCTCTTTTTTGCGCTGGGCTGGATCGCCGCCCGCATCGACATCAAGCATCTGTTGCGCGAATCGCGGGCGCTGCCGCTGTCGTACTTCCGCGGCCTCAACTTCCTGCTCAACGAGCAGCCGGACAAGGCGATCGAGTCGTTCATCGAAGTGGTCAAGGTCGATCCTCAGACGATCGATCTGCATTTCGCGCTCGGTAACCTGTTTCGGCGCCAGGGCGAGATCGACCGCGCGATCCGCATGCACCAGAACCTGCTTGACCGGCCCGACCTGCCGCCGGACAAGCGCGAGACCGCCGTGTTCGAGCTCGCCCAGGACTTCCATCGCGCCGGACTGCTCGATCGCGCCGAGGACCTGTTCACCAAGCTCGACGGCAGCGCATTCGAGCATCAGGCGCTGGGCTCGCTGCTTCAGATCTACGAGCAGGAGAAGGACTGGCCGAAGGCGATCAGCGCGACGCGACGCATGGAGACGCTGGCCAAGCGTCCGTACTTCAAGGAAATCGCCCACTATCACTGCGAGCTCGCGCAAGGTTCGCTGCTGCGATCACAGGCCGACGAAGGCAGGCGTTTCATCGACCAGGCGCTGGCCGAATACAAGCTTTGCACGCGGGCGACGATGCTGCTGGGCGACCTCGAGGCGCAACAGGGCAACGATGCCGCGGCAATCGCATCATGGCAGCGCATCGAGTCGCAGAATCCGGCGTTCCTGGGCCTGGTCGCCGACCGGCTGTCCGACGCATACCGCCGCACCGGCGACATTGCTCAAGGCATCCGGGTGCTGAGGAACTATGAGGACCAGTATCCTTCGCTCGATCTGCTGACCACGCTGTTCAACCAGATCCTGGCCTACGACGGGCCGGAGGCGGCCACGCAGCTGATCAAGGACGAGCTCTCGCGGAATCCCACGCTGCTCGGTCTGGACAAGCTGCTCGAGGCGCAGCTGATGGAAGCGCCGGCCGAGCGTCGCCACGATCTGGAACTGGTCAAGACGCTGGTCAGCCAGCACATCAAGCGGCTGGGCATGTATCGCTGCGAGCAGTGCGGCTTTCGCGCCAAGCAGTACTACTGGCGCTGCCCGGGTTGCGGCAAATGGGAGACGTATTCGCCGCGTCGCACCGAGACACCGGATGGATTCTCATGAACGAAGCCTCGCCGCGCGACGCTCTCCCAGCGCGCGCCACGCTCGCGCCGGGATCGCGTTACGATTCGATCGAGGATGCGAACCGATGAATGCCGCTGACCCCCGCGTAATCGTCGCGCTGGACTTTCCCGACATGATGAGCGCCTTCGGGCTCGCGGCGAGGCTCGACCCGGCGCTTTGCGCGGTCAAGGTCGGCAAGGAGCTTTTTACCGTCGCCGAAGCGGGGCTGGTCCGTGAGCTCGTTCGCCGAGGCTTTCGCGTGTTCCTGGATCTCAAGTTTCACGACATCCCGAATACGGTGGCGCAGGCCTGTGCAGCGGCGACGCGACTCGGCGTCTGGATGATCGACGTGCATGCCGCAGGCGGTGCGGCGATGCTCGCCGCGGCGCGCGATGCCGTTGCGCGCACCGCTGCCGAAGAACGCCGAGCGCGGCCGCTGCTGATCGCGATCACCGTGCTGACCAGCCTCGATGCTTCCGACCTGGCTGCGATCGGCGTCGGCGGCACGCCGGAAGCGCAGGCGCTGCGGCTTGCTCAGCTCGCGAAGGCGAGCGGCCTCGACGGGGTCGTCTGCTCGGCGCAGGAAGCCGCGATGCTGCGCACTGCCTGCGGGCCCGACTTCAAGCTGGTCACGCCCGGTATCCGCCCTCAGGGCACGGACTCGCACGACCAGGCACGAGTGATGACGCCGGAAGCGGCGATCGCCGCGGGCGCCGACTACCTGGTGATCGGCCGCGCGATCACCGCGGCTACGGATCCGGTCCGCGCGCTGCGCGACATCAACGCCTCGCTGGGAATCGCGGCGTGAAGATCACGATGATCGGGACGGGATACGTCGGTCTCGTCTCCGGAACCTGCCTCGCCGAAGTGGGCAACGACGTGCTTTGCCTCGACGTAGATACCGGTAAGATCGACCTGCTCAACGCGGGCGGCGTGCCGATTCACGAACCGGGGCTGCATGACATGATCCGCCGCAACGTCGACGCCGGGCGGCTGCGCTTCACGGCCGATGCCGACGCCGCCGTGGCGCACGGCAGCCTTCAATTCATCGCCGTGGGGACGCCGCCGGACGAGGATGGCGGCGCCGACATGCGGCACGTGCTTGACGCCGCCGTCCTCATCGGCCGGCGCATGGCTGAATACAAGGTCATCGTCGACAAGTCGACCGTTCCGGTCGGTACCGCCGACCGGGTGCGCGAGACGATCGCCGCGGAGCTCGCCGCCCGCGGCGCGAAGATTCCCTTTGCCGTGGTGTCGAATCCGGAATTCCTGAAGGAGGGCGCCGCCGTCGAGGACTTCATGCGGCCCGATCGCATCGTCGTCGGCGCCGACGACGAGCGGGCGATTGCACTACTGCGTGCCGTCTATGCGCCGTTCCAGCGCAACCGCGAGCGCCTGCTGGTGATGGACGTGCGCTCGGCCGAGCTCACCAAATACGCGGCCAACGCGATGCTCGCGACCCGGATATCGTTCATGAACGAGATGGCGAATCTCGCCGACGCGCTCGGCGCCGACATCGAGCACGTGCGCCAGGGCATCGGATCGGATCCCAGGATCGGCTATCACTTCCTCTATCCGGGCGCCGGTTATGGTGGGTCGTGTTTCCCCAAGGACGTGAAGGCACTTCAGCACGCCGGCACCCAGCATGGGCGCCAGTTATGCATTCTCGCCGCGGTCGAAGCGGTCAACGAGGCGCAAAAGACGCGTCTGGTGGACAAGATCGTTGCGCGCCTCGGCGGTGACCTTGCCGGCAAGACGTTCGCGTTGTGGGGACTCGCGTTCAAGCCCGACACCGACGACATGCGCGAAGCGCCGTCGCGAGCGATCATCGCGGCGCTGCTCGAGCGTGGCGCGACCGTCGCCGCCTACGATCCGGTCGCGATCGAGATGGCCCGGCGCGTATTCGGGACAACCCCGGGCTTGTCATTTGCGGCCTCGCCGATGGCAGCCGTCGCCGGGGCAGACGCTCTGGTCGTCGTCACCGAATGGAAGGAGTTCCGCAGCCCGGAGTTCAGCGAGATCAAGCGGCAGCTCAGGCAGCCTCTGCTGTTCGACGGCCGAAACCTGTTCGACCCGGCGCTGGTGCGCGCGGCGGGCATCGAATATTTCGGTATTGGCCGAAACTGATGCCTGCGAGCGCGCGGCGCTTCAGCGATTTCCGCGATGCGGTCCGTCGCGCGCGCGTGCTGGTCGTCGGCGATGCGATGCTCGACCGCTACTGGTTCGGCGAAGTCGAGCGCATTTCGCCGGAGGCCCCGGTGCCGGTGGTCAAGATCGCGCGCAGCGAGGAGCGTCCCGGCGGCGCCGCCAACGTCGCTCGCAATGCCGCGGCGCTCGGCGCGCAGGTGACATTGATCAGCATCATCGGCGACGACGAGCCGGGGCATATCCTTGAACGACTGCTTCGCGGCGAAAGCGTGAACACATCGCTGCACCGGGATGCCGCGTTGCCGACGACGGTGAAGCTGCGTGTGATCGGGCGCCAGCAGCAGCTGCTGCGCATCGATTTCGAAACCGTGCCTTCACCGGGAGCGCTGGCGGCGAAGCTCGTCGACTATGAGCGCTCGCTGGCGGCTTTCGACGTCGTCGTGCTGTCGGACTACGGCAAGGGAGGACTGGAGCACATCGAACGGATGATTGCGCTCGCCCGGGCAGCCGGCAAACCGGTGCTGGTCGACCCCAAGGGTGAAGCATACTTGCGCTATCGCGGCGCGACGATGCTGACGCCGAACCGGACCGAGTTCCGCCAGGTCGTCGGTCCGTGGCGCAACGAAGCCGAGCTCGCCGAGAAAGCGCAGGCCCTGCGCAGCGAGCTCACGCTCGACGCGCTGCTGATCACGCGCTCCGAAGAGGGCATGTCGCTCTACACCGATGCCGGCGCGCAGCACATTCCGGCGCAGGCGCGCGAAGTGTTCGACGTATCCGGTGCGGGCGACACGGTGATCGCGACGTTGGGCACACTGCTCGGTGCGCGCGTGGACATCGGCAGCGCGGTGCGGATTGCGAACAAGGCCGCCGGTATCGTCGTCGGCAAGCTGGGCACCGCGGTCGTGCACCCTGACGAGCTGGGCTGACATGCCGCGGCCGCCCGCAGGCACGGCCGACTGATGGCCAAGACAAAGACCGCGTACGTCTGCACCGAGTGCGGCGGTCAAAGCAGCAAGTGGCAGGGTCAGTGCCCGAACTGCGGCGTATGGAACACGCTGGTCGAGACGATCGCCGCGACGCCGTCGTCGCGCTTCCAGGCGCTCGCCGGTGCGCCGAGCGCGGTGCGGCCTCTGGCCAGCGTCGAAACCCGGGACAACGCGCGCACGCCTACGGGGATCGAGGAATTCGATCGCGTCCTGGGCGGCGGACTGGTGTCCGGCGGCGTGGTGCTGCTGGGCGGCGATCCCGGCATCGGCAAATCGACCTTGCTGCTGCAGGCGATGGCCGCCCTCGGCAGCTCCGGCAAACTCGGCCGCGCGCTTTACGTCACCGGCGAGGAATCGGTCGAGCAGGTGGCGCTTCGTGCGCACCGCCTCGGGCTGGTCAACGCCACCGTCGAGATGCTGGCGGAGGTGCAGCTGCAGGCTATCGTCGGCGCGATCCGGACCTTGCAACCCGGGGTGGTCGTCATCGATTCGATCCAGACGGTCTATACCGAGGCGCTCGAGTCCGCGCCCGGAAGCGTCGCCCAGGTACGCGAATGCGCGGCGCAGCTGACGCGACTCGCCAAGCAAAACGCGATCACCATCATCCTGGTCGGGCACGTGACCAAGGAAGGCGCGATCGCCGGACCGCGCGTGCTCGAGCATATCGTCGATACGGTGCTGTATTTCGAAGGCGACACGCATTCGAGCTTTCGCCTGGTGCGCGCGATCAAGAACCGTTTCGGGGCGGCGAACGAGCTCGGCGTATTCGCGATGACCGAGCGCGGATTGAAGGGCGTGGCCAACCCGTCGGCGCTGTTCCTGTCCCAGCATGCCGATCCGGTCGCGGGCAGCTGCGTGCTGGCGACGATCGAAGGCTCGCGGCCGCTGCTGGTCGAGGTCCAGGCGCTGGTCGACCCGGTGCAGGGCGGGCTGGCGCGGCGACTCGCCGTCGGTCTCGACCCGCAACGCCTGGCGCTGCTTCTGGCGGTTCTGCATCGCCATGGCGGCGTCGAGACGGGGCTGTTCGACGTTTTCGTCAATGCCGTCGGAGGCGTTCGCATCGGCGAGCCTGCGGCCGATCTTGCCGTATTGATGGCCATATATTCATCGTTTAAAAACAAACCATTGGCGGCTAAATCTCTTGTATTTGGCGAAGTCGGGCTGGCGGGGGAAATCCGTCCGGTGCAGCGCGGACAGGAGCGCTTGCGCGAGGCGGCCAAGCTCGGATTTACGCGCGCGTTAATACCGGCGGCGAACAAGCCGCGGCACCCGATCGACGGTATCGATGTCGTGGCCGTGCAGCGCATCGACGAGGCGCTGCAACAGCTTCGGGGCTGAAGACAGTGAAGGACTAAGACTTGCCGCGCTGCACTACCTGCAGCCTGGTGACGCGCTTGGTCGCGATCATCGGCTCGGTCGCCGCGAAATAGGCTTTGAAATGCGGCATTTCCCGATGTTGCTCGAACGCCGCTTCGTCGTCGTACACCTCGTAAAAGCAGACGCGATCGGGCAGCGCCGGATCCTGCAGGATGTCGAAGCGCCGGCATCCGGGCTCGTTGCCGACCGAGCCCTCGGCGTCGAGCCTCGCGGCCTGGAGAAATGCATCGAGTCGACCCGGCCGTAGATCGAATTCCACCCACAGTGCAAAGCGCTGCATGGGCTCTCCGTTGTTGATTCGCACCGCCGCTAAGCCGCGGCGCTGCCTCGCGGCCAGTGCGGCGCCACGACGAATATGCGCACCGTTTCCCGCCACGTCCCGTCGGCTGCGCGCTCGAGTCCCGCCACCAGTTGCGCTTGCGACGAGGTAGTGAAATGGGCGTCGATTCGCGCCCGGCAATCCTCTGCCGATGCGACGTCGGCAGGATCGTCGATCGCCGCCGGCGCGATCCAGGCCCGTCGCGGCAGCACCGTCCAGGCGCTGGCGAGATCGGCCCACGGAGCGCCGGGGCGACGCCAATCGTCGCTGCGGCACCACCAGCCGCGCCAATGCGCCGGCGAGACGCCGGGTATAGCGACCGCCGAACCGCCGGCGAGCGGGTAGAACAGCCAGCCCTGAAGGCAGGCCCGCGGCGTCACGGCGCCGACGTCCGCCGGCAGCGCCGCCCGACCGAGCGCGGTCTGCGAAAGCCTGAGCTGAACGTCCAGCATGTGCTGCCATTTGCGGTCGAGGCGATCGGCGGCGTTGGGTCCGCACAAGCGCGAGAAATCGGCCCCGGGCGGGCAGTACAGGTAGAACTTGTACCCCATTTCCAGATGCTGCACGTCGGACAGCGCGGGCAGCGACACGATGAAATCGAATTCGCCGCGGACTGCCAGCGCGTCCTTGACCGGCAGGCCCGCGGCGTGCAGTCGCGCCCCGGGCAGATGAACGAACCAGAAGCGCCAGAGCGCCTCAGCGTAGCGGCCGAGCTGGCGCGCGTTGGAGGCCGCAAGGTGCGCGCGCAGCGGTGCCGGCGCGGCATCCAGCTCGACCAGCCAGCGATGCCGCGCCCGCAACGACTCGGTGCGCCAATCGTCAGTCAAGGTGGCGATCGGCGCCGCGTGCTCGGCGATCAGCAGCGGCGACGCGATCAGCGCCGCCAGCGCCCTGACGTCGGGGTCGGCGACGACGTTCCACAACGGCTGCGCACGCGGCGTGCCGCGCGGCGGATCGGCGTGCGTCGCGTGCAGAGTGTGCATCGGAACCATGAACGTTACAGCGATTCTAACCTGCGCTGACATGGTGACGCAGGCCCGGCTCCCGGTTGACGGGCCCGGCGCGACGGCGTGCAATACTGGTGCTCGGCCGGGTCCGGGAAAGCGGGTCGCTTTCGCCGTTTCGCCGTTCAGCCTCGAGGAGCATTTATCATGGCCAACAAAAAATCGTCCAAATCAACGCGTCGGACCACGGCAGCCAAACCCAAGCCGCGCGCAAGACCGGCGGCGAAGCAAACCTCGCCATTCGACGCGCCGCGTCCCGGCGCCTTCGGCGACCTGTCAAAAATGGCCAAGCTGATGACGCCCGAGCAGGCGTTCGAACTCTACCGGGCGAACGCGAAAATCGCGCTCGAGGTCATCAACGCCGCGGTCGAGAGTACCGCCAAGCTCCGCAGGCTGCAGTTCGAGGGCGAAGAGCAGGCGCGCTCGATGCAGAAGAAGGCCGCTCGCCATGCCGCCGAGGCCGGCGACCCGCAGGCGCTGGTCGCCGCCGGGCAAAGCGTCACGCAGGAAGCGGTCGAGAAGGCGATGCACTACTGGGGCCAGATGTTCGAAATGATCGTGGAGATCCAGAAGCGGCTGTTTGCGCTGATGGAAGAACAGATGAGCGGCGTGCCCGGCGCCCACGAGGCCAAGGCGATGATGGCGATGATGCCGGATCTGAAGCAGGCGCAGAACCTGGTCAACGCGATGCAGGGGGTGATGTCGTCTGGCGGCTCGGCGTTCTCGTCGATGCAGCGGATGATGGGGGACCTTGCCCGCAGCGCTCAGCAGTCGAGCCCTGGCGGCAAACGCTAGCGCCGCGCCCGGCAACCTGCCGCTTCAGATGCGGCGCGAATCGGCGATCTGAACGGCCTGGCCGATCTTCGCGGGAGCAGCCGAAGTCGAAGCGGCGGCGGCTCGCTGCGCGCCGGCATCGACGATCGAGGTGCCGCGGATGCCTATCGGGATGCAGGCGCTCAGCAGCGCGGTCAACGCGAGGCAAATCAGCAGTTTCACGCGGGCTCCGGCGGCAATGGCAGGACAGGATAGCGCACAACGCCGGGCCGGCAAATCCGAGGATCGCCTGCGCGGCGGAATTGGCTATCGTCGCAGGCGCGCCCGCATGTATTCGAAGACAAGCGGCAAGAGCGAGAATGCGATGATCGCGACGATCACCAGCGCAAAATTGTCCTGCACCAGCGGCAGTTTGCCGAACAGGTAGCCGCAGGAGACCAGCAGACCGACCCAAAGCAGCGCCCCGGCGACACTGAAGGCGAGGAAGCGGCGATAGTTCATGCGGCCAAGGCCGGCCACGAAGGGCGCGAACGTGCGCACGATCGGAATGAAACGCGCCAGCACAATCGTTTTGCCGCCATGCCGCGCATAGAACTCATGCGTTCGCTCGAGCGCTCGCCGATTCAGGAATCGAGAGTGCTGTTTCTTCGCCCACTGACTCCCGAACAGCCGGCCGATCCAGTAATTGCAGTTGTCGCCGCACAATGCAGCACTGACAAGGGTCAGCGCGAGCATCTCGACCGGCATGTCGGAGGCCGCCCACAGTGCACCGGAAGCGAACAGCAACGAGTCCCCGGGCAGGAAAGGGGCGACGACAAGTCCTGTTTCGCAGAAAACAATCAGGAACAGGATCAGGTAAATCCAACCGCCATAGTCCAGCAGCAGGAAATTGAGATGGTCGTCGAGATGGCCGATGAACTGCCAAGCGGTGGCCACGAGATCCATGCGCGGACGAACTTCGCTGGGCTTCGCGCGGTTGAATCGGCCGCCCGCCCTAACGCGGAGTCAGCTCCGCGGCCCGGCGTTCGCTGCGACGGAGAATTTCAGTCCTGATCTCGCCGAATTGCTTGCGCGTCTCGGCTTCGATCAGCGCCGGCCCGATCAATGGAGGAACCCACATCTTCGGCGTGTAGCGTCCGCTGTTGACGATGTGCACGACGCCGTCGCTCTCGACGATGCGCGTCGTGAATGCCGACGCCTTGAGGTCGCCGCTGATCAGGCGCGAGCGGACCTCGGTAAAGGGTACCAGCTCCACCTCGCGGATGTTGTCGAAGCTGATGCTCAGCGGCCCTCGCGTCGCCTTGCCCGCCTGGCGCACTATGAGCACGTTGTCGACGCGTCCCTGGATGCCGCTGTATTGGAGATTCGAGACGAAGTGGCTCATGTTGTCGTAGTCGGTCAGCACGTCCCAGACGGTCTGCACCGGTGCCCGCACCGGGCAATCGACGTCGACGACGACTTCCGCGCCGTCCTTCCTGGCATGCACGACGATGTCCTGCTCGGGCCCGTCGGCCCAGGCCGGGGCGACCGCCACCGCCAGACAGCATGCGAGCAGCCATCGGCGCAGGCGGGTCACGCCGCCCTCGCGCGCCGGTGGTCGGCACCGGTTCTCGGCGGCCGGCGCGATGCGTGCAGGTCGCAGCTCACAGCAGCTCGTCCAACGGAAGCATCGACAGCATGTCGACCTTCGCCCGGCGCCAGATCGACGCGTCCGGCTCCTGCCGGTATTCGACCGGCTTGCCGTCTTCCAGCGTGTGCCAGGACAACGCCGGGCCGCCGGCGGCATTGGTGCCGTCGACCGCGAGGACGTAACTGTTGGCGGGTTGCGCGATCGCTGCAAAGCGGGCGGCGATCTGTCGCGCCAGCTCCGGGCTGTCGATGATCACGCCGATCTCGGTGTTCACGTGCAACGAGCGGCGGTCGAGGTTCATCGACCCCACGAATACCCGCTGCCGATCGAACACGAAAACCTTGGCGTGCAGCGCGAACTGGCCCGCACTCGGCGATTTCAATGCGTCGCCGCGCACCACCGGCTTTCCGAGTATCGGCCGCACCTCGTAGAGTTCGACGCCCATTTCGAGCAGCGGAACACGGTATTTCTGGTAGGCGGAATGAACGACCGGCATATCGGTCGACGCAAGCGAATTGGTCAGCACGCGCACCTGCAGGCCCCGCTCGCGGAGTTTGGCCAGGAACTTGACCCCGGCTTCACCGGGCACGACGTACGGAGAGACGATCAGCAGTTCCGAGCGGGTGGCTTCGACCACCTTGCCGAGTCGGTGGCGCAGCAGCCTTCCGGGTTCGTCCCCGTCTTCGACCTTGCTCTTCGCCGGGCTGTCGTAGATGATTTCCGCCCGGGCCCATGTCCACGAGGACTTGCCGGAGAGCAGGGCGCGCAGCGGTTCACCCCCCGACAAGCGCGTCATGTAGTCCTTGCCGCTCACCGTCGCATGATGCTGCGTGAGCGCGTCGCGATAGTCGCTCAGCGCCTTGTCCGACGACTTGCCGCCGAAAAGGGCCTCGATCGGAATCGCAAGCGGGCTGTTCCAGTAGTCGTCGAAGCTCGCGGACATGTTCTTGACGATGCCGCCGGTGGCGATGACGTCGTAATCGCCGAACTCCAGGTCGCGGCCTTCCTGAAAGTACGCATCGCCGATGTTGCGCCCGCCGATGATGCCCACCTGGTTGTCGACGACGAACAGCTTGTTGTGCATCCGGTAGTTCAACCGGCCCGCGTCGCAGAGCAGCTCGACATCGTGCAGAGCCTGGATCGGGCCGCGGTACACGGCGGGATTGAATACGCGTAACTCGATATTCGGATGCGCCGCCAGCGGCTTCAGCTGATCCTCGCGTCCGTACGAGCCCTCGTCGTCGATCAGCACGCGCACGCGCACGCCGCGATCGGCGGCCTGCAGCAAGGCTTCCTGGATCAGCTTGCCGGTGTCATCGTTCTCGAGGACGAAGTACTGGACATCGAGCGTGCGCTCGGCCTGCTGTGCCATCTCCATGCGCAGCAGGAAGCTATCGATGCCCACCGGCAGCAAGCGAAATCCGGATATGCCGGCATGCGCGGCGAGCTGCGGTGCGAGCTGGCGACCCAGCCTCGTCTGCTCGGGATGGGTGAGGGCATTCGACGCGGGCCTCGGGTAGTCGGACCCGGGCGGCACGGTCGCGCAGCCGGACACCAGAATCGCCAGCGCCACCAAGCCGAGCCAATTTCGCCAGGCGTGCCGTGCGGTGCTCATGATGCCTGCCACCGATGGTCGGCGAGTGTCATTTGGCATGCGAAAATTTTCGTTGGGCCGCAACCAGCGCAGCGATTTTGACCTGCCGCCGCGCCGTTGCCCATCGGCGGATGGATGAAAGCGTTGTAGGACCATCGGCGACAGAGGGCCGCCATCGACTCGGCGGACCAGCGCGGTTACGCTGGGGAAGGCGCTGTGTGATACAGCGAAGCGCTGGCAGGCGCGAACCAGGCCGGCCGAGCCGGTCACCTTCGAAGCATTCGCGACGATCAACGCGCGGCGACGAGCTCGCGCAAGCGCTTGAGCACGCCCTGTTCCTCGTCCGGAGGAAATCCGTAGTGGAACAGGGTGCGCCTGGTGCCTGGCGCGGGAGCCTTGCCCGCATACTTGGCGAGTCCCTGCGCGATCGCGGCAAACGATGCGCACAGCAGCACCGCGGGGGCATTGACGCGGTGGTTGATGCGCTCGGGTCCGGCGGGCTCGAACTTAAGCGCCGTGCCGTAGAACGCGACATGGCGGGGGTTGACCTCGATCACCGCGTGCGTATAGCCGCGGATCACCGCGGCGTATAAGTATGCGGTCTGGAACAAACCTGCGAGCACCGGCTTGCTTGCGGCGGTGCGATCGACCGCCAGTCGCGTGAATTCGCATATGCGCCACCCCTTCGCGCGCAGCGCATCGATCTCGTCGCGGTACAGCTGGTCGGCCGACAAGCCCTTGCCTGTGTCCACGCCCAGCCCGACGGTGCCGACAATCTGTCCCTCGTCGTACGCAATGAACGTAAACACGTTGGGCTTGGCCTTGCGCCCGGGGGTCGTGTAGCCGCGGCCGGTATAGCGGCGCTCGACCAGCGACCAGGCGTCGCGCCGTGCTCCGGTGCGTTTGGCGACCCGGATCTTGAATGCGCCTTCGATCGTCGACGCGTATTCGAGCGCCGGGACATCGGCCTCGGTCAGCGTAAGGCTCCGAAAGCGCAGCGGGCGATCGTCGAACACGGTCTGGCCGGTGACGTCGATGGCGCGCGCGCGAGGCTTTTTAGCGGATTTTTTCTTGACTGGCGCGGGCGTTGCGTTGGACTTGCGCTGCGCGGGCGTCGGCCCGGGCTTGCGCGGCGCGGGGGATACAGTGGGGCTGGCCGCCGCGGACGACAGGCTGCCCTTGTCTCGGCGGAGCTTCTTGACGATCCTGCGTATCGATTCTCTCAAGGCCCACGTTGCTGTAGAAGTCGGGATTCCCCCCGAGCGGCTAGCTTGGCCCCCGCCTCAATCGCTTGTCAAGCCGATATGCGATTGCTTGTCGCCTCGATTGCCGGCCGGCGAGCGACATGCCGGACCACGGGGGCGTCGACATGCTCCGTCTTACTCGAGCCGTTTCAGGTAATCCTTGGTGAACATCTTGTCGGGAAGGTCTCGCAGTCGCATGTCCGCATACTCGAGGACGGATTCTTCTCCGCTGCGAAGCGAGTCTTGCATCACCAGGCGCGTGGGGCGCGGACGTCCGCCGAGCGCTCGGAAGTCTTCGTATAAGCAGGTCTTGAGAAGTCGATCGGACAGCGAGTAGAACTCCGCCTTCTGGGGCCAATGGTTGGATTGCCGGACCCAGTAGAGCACGCGGTGATAGGTGACGCTGCGGTCGACGGCAGTCAACTCCAGAACGTCCACCGATTCGCCATCGATCTTCTCCGTTCGCAGAAGCCGAGGCCGGTAGTCGCCGGCAAAGTTCGCCCTCGCCAGATCGCCATTGGCGACTTGACCGGTGAGGCGCTGCGCCAGGCCGAGCCGCACCGGTTGCGAAACCGTCGGCAGGAAGATCCACAGATCGCGGCCCCTCATCAGCATCACCTGGCCGCGCTCCGAGGCAGGCTCGGTGGTCAAGACAATCGTGTTCTCGTTCCCCTTCGAAAAAACCCGGTATTTCCGCGGTTCCGCCGTCCCGCTCGATGTGGTCGTGGTAATCGTCACGACGACTTCGAATCCATGAGCGGGAAAGCGCACCTGGTCAGCCTGCTCCAGAATCGATTTCGCGCGCAGGTCATCGTCCGATGGCGGAACCTCCTCGGCCCATACGGCCATCCCCGCCGGCAATGCACACGCGATCGCGACGATCGAAAGAAGAAAGGCGGTACGCACGGCTCTTTTTGCGCGCAGGGTGAAAAGGCTATAAGCTTCAAAATGAAGCGCCCTTCTAGTATAGCGAATGCCCGACAGACATCGCGATGAGCCTGATCCGCGTCGAAAACGTATCCAAGCAGTACCGGCTTGGCGACCAACTGATCTGGGCTCTCACCGACGTTTCGCTGCGCATCGAAGAGGGAGTGTTCATGGCGATCGCCGGCCCGTCCGGGAGCGGCAAATCGACACTCCTGAACCTGATGGGTTGCATCGACGTGCCGACGAGTGGCAGTGTGTTCGTCGCCGACCGCGACACCAGCGGCAGCACGCCGGATCAGCTGGCGGATCTGCGGGCGCGCACCATAGGATTCATTTTTCAGACGTTCAACCTGTTTCCGGTATTTTCCGCCGAGGAGAATGTCGAGTATCCGCTGCTCCAGTTCAAGGAGCTCCATCGCGAGGAGCGAAAAAGACGGGTGACCAGGTTCCTCGATATCGTCGAGCTTTCGAAGTTTGCGCGACACCGTCCAAACCAGCTGAGCGGCGGACAACGACAGCGCGTAGCGATTGCGCGCGCGCTGGCCACACAACCGAGAATCATCCTCGCCGATGAACCTACTGCGAATCTCGATCACCGTACCGGCGAGGAAATCCTGGGCCTGATGAAGAAGATCAACCGATCCCTCGGCACCACTTTCGTCTTCTCGACGCACGACAAGAAAGTCATTGCCCGGGCCGATCGTCTGGTGCGAATCGAAGACGGGTGTATTCGAACGCTCGGGATGAAAACGGCATCGAGCTGGGTGGTGGTGCGGGAACCGCGGCGACACACCGGGGCGCGATTGGAAACCAGCGGAGTCGACAAGTGAAGATTTCCATCAGAAGGCTGCCAGCATGGTGCGCCTGCTTGCTTGGCATCGCCGTACTGTCTTTCGGGCTGAGCGATGCCAAGGCCCAGCTCCCGGCGGGAAAAGCCGACGATCGCTCGCCGGAAGCCGCGCTGGGCGATCCGCTCTCCGACGCGGATGCGCCGAAGGTCAAATTTGGCGGGTTTCTTGACGGGCTGATCGCTCACACCTACGCCACGCCCGCGCATTGGTCGCGCGCGGTCGGACGGTTGCAATTGACCGGCCAAGGAACGCTGACTGAAGACGTCAAGTGGAAAATTGGCGGCAGGATCGACGTCGACCCTGTTTATTCGTCATCGAACTTCTATCTCGACCCTGTCAAGCAGAATCAGCGCTTCAGCGCCATCTGGGGGGAAAACTATCTCGATGTCTCAGCAGGCGACTGGGATTTTCGCGTCGGCGCACAGAACATCGTCTGGGGCGAGGTCATCGGGCTCTTTTTCGCCGATGTCGTATCGGCGCGCGACATGCGGGAGTTCCTGCTGCCGAGTTTCGATTTGATCCGCATTCCGCAATGGGCGGGACGAGCCGAGTACTTCTCGGGCGATTCGCACGTCGAATTTATCTGGATACCGGTGCCCACGTTCGATCGGATAGGCAAACCCGGGTCCGATTTCTATCCTGCGCCGCTGCCTTCCCCGACATCGCCCGAAATTGCCGCGCTCTTTCATGACCCGGAACGTCCGGACAGGCGACTGGGAAATTCGAACTTCGGGCTTCGTGCCAATACACTCGCGGCCGGTTGGGATGTTGCCGCTTTCTATTACCGAAGCTTCAGCACGCAACCTACGTTCTACCGAATGCCGTCGAACGTCGAGGGCGAGCCGTTCGTGTTCGAGCCGCGGTACGACCGCATATGGCAGCTTGGAGGCACGGTCAGCAAGGACCTTGGCGACTTCGTGCTGCGCGGCGAAACGGTGTATGCGCGCGGCCAGGGTTACACCCTCGCGGATCTGACTGCGCCCGACAGCGTCGTCAAGCGATCGACGCTCGACTACATCGTCAGTGCCGAATTCGCCCTTCCCGGGGATACGCGGCTCAACGTGCAGGGATTTCAGCGCGTCTTCTTTGGCGGAGACGCCGATCGGCTCGCAGTCAGGAACGACGGCTTCGGAGCGAGCATCTTCGTTTCGACCAAGCTTACCAGCACGCTCGAACCGCAGATTTTGTGGATCCAGAACTTCCGGCACGCGGGTAGCCTGGTACGCCCGAAGCTCAACTGGTACGCCGCCAAGAATACGACCGTGGGCGTCGGAGCAGACATCTTCAGCGGGCCGGCGGACGGTTATTTCGGCCGCTACAATAACCGCGACCGGCTGTACGCGGAGGTGCGGTACGACTTTTAGACTGCCCGCGGTCGCCGCCCAAGAGTACGCCAATTGGACAGAGCTGCTGACATCCCCCCAACGCCGTTCTCCTACGAGCAGGCTTTTGCACGCAATGTCGGATGGGTAACCCCCGCGGAGCAGGCAACGCTGCGCAGACAGCGGGTGGCGGTAGGGGGGCTTGGCGGCGTTGGGGGGTCGCATCTCCTTGCGCTGGTGCGCCTGGGCATTGGCGCCTTTCACATCGCAGATTTCGATACGTTCGAACTGGCGAACTTCAATCGTCAGGCGGGCGCGCTAACGAGCACGCTGGGCCGCGCCAAGACGGAAGTCCTCGCCGCGATGGCCCGGGACATCAATCCCGAAGTCGACATCAGGACCTTTGACCAGGGCCTGTCGGACGCGAACCTCGACGAATTCCTCGACGGCGTCGACCTTTACGTGGACGGTCTCGATTTCTTCGCATTCAACGCGCGCCGATCGACGTTCGCTGCGTGCGCGCGCAAGCGCGTGCCGGCGATAACCGTCGCACCGCTCGGGATGGGCGCGTCCCTGCTCAACTTCCTGCCGGGAAGGATGACTTTCGAGCAGTATTTCCGCCTCGAAGGCCTGTCGGAGGAGGATCAGGCGATTCGCTTCCTCGTCGGCCTGTCGCCGGCGATGCTACAGCGCGGTTATCTGGTCGATCGGCGCACTGTCGACCTCACGGCGCGCAGGGGGCCTTCGACGGTCATGGCTTGCCAGCTGTGTGCGGGGATCGCCGCGACCGAGGCCCTGAAAATCATCCTCAAGCGCGGAAAGGTGTATGCCGCCCCGGTGTCGATGCAGTTCGATGCCTACCGCGGCAAGCTGGCGCGAGTCTGGCGTCCGTGGGGGAACCGCAGTCCGTGGCAGCGCATTGCGATTGCCGTGGCCCGGCGGCAGGTCGGGGCGACTGCCCGCCGCGCAAGGGCGCTGTCTCGGTCAGGGCGGTGACAGGCCGTCATCGGGCGCATGGAAGCCGGGCCTACGTCGCCCGACGGCTTGACGTGGGGACCCGGGGCGCGGGCAGTGCGTGGCCCGGAACTGACTCCTGTCGAAGCTTTTTACGCCGGCGCCGGCCGCGGGGTCGATCGGCGTGCCTCCGATCGGACGACGACGCCCTGTCTCGCCTCAGGGAGCGCGCCGCCGGGCTGCTCGGTGTCGACTGGCTTTACAAACGCGCCCCCCTATCCCGGGTCTGCGAAGGGCAACAAGCGCCAAGCTGACTGAATCAATAGCTTGTTTCATGCCTGGCATGCCTCATGCATTGAAATGGTCGAAGGGCCAAATGGGCGCGGAAAAATATGTCCGATGTCGTTCGGCCGGGACACCCAAAGGAGCGTGAACAATGAAGTCTTTTTTTGACCGAGTGAAATCAGAAGGCCGGACAGCACTGGCGATAGGCCTTGCGGCAGGCGCGATTGGCTTCGCCGGCGCGGCATACGCGGACCCGCCTCATCCCGGCGGCAACTTCTCGATTCAAGGGCGTTCGATCGGGAATGTGATCACGAGCCTCGGCCAGGATCTCTTCGGCATCTTCAACATGCATGCAGATCAACAGCGAACGGAATGGGAGGACGGACATTCTGGAACGGATACGTGCGGCACCGAGGCACCCAGTTGGTGGAGCATTTCATCGAGGGCAATTTGATATCGGAGGCGGACCAAACGGGCGACAACGGCTCTCAACCTCACCGGTGGCCATCTCGGCTTTTCAGTGTCGCCAACGGGACGTATAGCACAGCACGAGCCCGACATCCAAGATACCTGAACCGGCTTTACGGGGGCTAGCGCCACGTATTCTGATGCCAATCCGCTGGCATAACCGGGGACTCCGTCCCTGGCCGACGTCCCGAACGACGCCAATGGCGGTGACGCTACCCTTCGGCGGCGTTCGCGCTGACGTTTGGGCAGGCACGGCAATTCCGGCCTACCTCAACGGACGGGAGACCAGCGTTGCTGCGTTCGACCGACGCAATCGGCATTCTCGTTCGTCACATTTCCCGACCGCGAGATCTTGTCCTGCGCGAGCGATTTCGTCCTGGCCACTACGCAGACTGTGCCGCCAACAACGGGTGGCAGGTTCGCAGCGACGATCCGATCTTCGCGCGCGGGTACCCGAGCCCGCGCACGCTGCTGCTTCTGGGTCTCGGCGCGCTGGCGTTCGGCGCGATCCGCCGGAACAAATCGGTCTAGTGCCAGGCTGATCCACCGACAATAGCCCTGGCAAAGCCCGTACAGCGACTGCTGTACGGGCTTTTTGTTGGCTGTCGCAAAGGCAGCTGTTGCAACCGCTTCGCACCACATCGCGAGTACACTAGCCGGCGACGCAAACGGACGGCCGAACCCGAACGACCATGCCGATCACCGTCCTCGCCCTAAAAAATGTCGTCCGCCAGCGCAGGCGCTCATTCGTCGCGCTTCTGGCGGTGGCCTGCGGCGTAGCTTCGCTGATCCTGGCCAGCGGATTCATCGAGTGGAACCTCTGGTTTGGCCGGGAATCGACGATTCATTCCCAGCTCGGCCATGTCCGGATCTTCAAATCCGGCTATCTCGAAAGCGGGCACGCCGATCCGTTCGCCAACGTCCTCAACGATGATCCGGATCGCCTGCGCCTGATCAAAGCACAGCCCGAAGTCAGCGCGGTTGCACCCCGCCTGTCTTTCAATGGCTTGATCAGCCACGGCGATTCCACGATTTCATTTATCGGCGAAGGCGTCGATCCCGACGCGGAAAGGCTGTTGAGCCGCTCGCTCACCATCGTCCAGGGTGAGGGGCTTTCGACGGGGGCACCCCAGGGCATCATTCTCGGCCAGGGCCTGGCGGCAAATCTCGGCGTGGGGATCGGCGATACCGTGGTTCTGGTCGCCAACACGGGGACCGGAGGAATCAACGCCGTCGAAGTCAAGGTCCGCGGGTTGTTCGCGACGATCACCAAGGCCTACGACGACTCGGCGCTGCGCGTGCCGATCTCGATGGCGAGACAGCTGATTCGGGTATCGGGGGCTCACTCGTACGCGCTATTGCTCGACAAGACCGAGAGCACCGATGCGGTCATCGATCGGCTACGTCGTCTGCTTCCCGGGCGAACGCTTGAAATCGTTCCCTGGTACCAGCTCGCCGATTTCTACAACAAGACAGCCAAGCTGTTCTCGCGGCAGGTCGACGTGCTGCGCGTGATCATCGCCGTGATCATCGTCCTGAGCATCTCCAACTCGATGATGATGAGCGTACTCGAGCGCACCGGCGAGATCGGGACCGCGCTGGCGCTTGGCACTCGCCGCAGTCAAATCCTGCGCCAATTCCTGGTCGAAGGCGGGTCACTGGGAGTGTTCGGCGGCGTTCTCGGCCTGATCGGCGGATATGCGATCGCGAGACTCGTCTCGGCCGTTGGAATTCCGATGCCGGCGCCGCCGGGGATGGCGTTCGGCTATACCGCGCAGATCGCCGTCACGCTGCCGATGGCCCTGCAGGCAGCCGCCCTTGCCGTGGCAACCACGATCGCAGCGAGTCTCTATCCGGCATGGGTAGCGTCGCGCATGAATATCGTGGATGCGCTCAGACACAACCGCTGACGACGAATATGTTCAAGCTGGCGCTGCGAAACATATTTCGACACCGATTCCGCACGGCGATGACATTGGCGGCTATCGTCTTCGGCGTCTGCGGGCTCGTGCTCAGCGGCGGTTTTGTGCGCGACGTTTTCATCCAGCTTGCGGAGGCGTTGATCCATTCGCAGTCCGGGCACCTGCAGATCGCACCGGCCGGGTATTTCAGCGTCGGATCGCGATCACCGGAACGGTATGTGATCGACACACCCGGCAGGCTGCAAGCCATGATCGGCGCGATGCCGGAGGTCGAAGACGTGATGATGCGAGTCAATTTCTCCGGACTGCTCAATAACGGCAGGACAGACTGGCCAATCATCGGCGAAGGCGTGCAAGCTTCCAAGGAAGCGAGATTGAGCAGTTTCATGCATATCGTGGCCGGCCGCCAACTTGCGGACAGTGACGATTTTGGCGTGCTGGTGGGTCAGGGCGTCGCGCAGGCACTGAAGCTTGCACCGGGAGACCGGGTCACGGTCTTGCTAAGCACCCGCGACGGTGCGCTGAACAGTATCGACCTGGAGGTGATCGGCATATTTCAGAGCTTCTCCAAGGATTTCGATGCAAGAGCCTTGCGAATGTCCCTGAAGGCGGCCCACGAGCTGCTGGCGTCGCAAGGGGTTAACACGCTGGTGGTGTCGCTCAAGCGGACATCGGACACCGAACGCGTCGCAACAGCGCTGAGATCCACGCTCTCGCCTGCGGGATTCGAGGTAAGGACGTGGGTCCAGCTGAACGATTTCTATGAAAAGACGATCGCGCTCTACGACCAGCAGTTCGGTTTCCTGCAATTGATCATCCTCGGCATGGTGCTGCTGAGCGTCGCCAATAGCGTCAACATGAGCGTGTTCGAGCGCGTCGGAGAATTCGGAACGATGGTGGCCCTGGGCAACCGCAGGGGACAGTTGCGCGCGCTGATATTGACCGAGACGGCCATGCTGGGAATCATCGGCGCGATTCTGGGCGTGGCGCTCGGGGTGGCGCTTGCCTTGCTGATCTCGGCGATCGGCATAGCGATGCCGCCGCCGCCCAACGCCAACCTCGGCTACACCGGCTTTATCCGCGTCGTGCCTGCCGTCCTGGCGCTGGCGTTTGCCGTCGGGCTCACGGCGACGCTGTTCGCCGCGGTTCTGCCGGCAATACGCGTGTCGCGCATGCCTGTCGTGGATGCGTTGCGGGCAAATCTATGATCGAGGCGCGGTTCTGCTGCGGTATTGGAACCGGCTAGGCGCCAATCAACCCAGGCCGCGCAATCGCTGTTCGATACCGACTTCCTCATGCGGCGAGAAGGCGTAGGGATAGAGCGAACGCACGGTCGCGTACAGCTGCGGATGTCCGCCGTAGTGGGCGATCTGGGTCTCGGCGTGAGCCAGACAGAGTCCCAGCAGAACGGCGGGCGCGGCGACGCGCGGATTGAATCGCTGCAAGCCGAGTTGTTGGAAGCCGAGCATGCGGCGGTAGAAGCCGACGTGACGAGGATTGACCTCGATTAGGAGGTCAGTGCAATAGTACATTCGCCGCGCATAGATGAACGCAAGATGAAACAGCGCCGCCAGCAACGGCCGCGAGCGAACATCGTTGTCGATTGCCAGCTTGGTGAACTCGCACAGGCGTCGCCCGTCGCGGCGCAATGTATCGGCTTCATCGGCATACAACTCGTCGACAAACAACCCGGCGCCGGCATCCAGACCGACCGACACGGTGCCGACGATGCCGTTATGTCCGTGCGCGGCGAGGGCTATGCGGGTGGGATCGGTGCCGCGGGTTTCGCCGATCTTGTAGTTGCGCCACGCGTAGCGCCGTTGTACCAGGCAGTTGGCGGAGTTGCGCCTGTCGTCGGTGTCGGCGAGTCGCAACTTGAATCGTCTGCCCGCCGGTTCTCGGTGTAGTTGCCGGACGTCCGGGTCTTCGACACAGAGGTGGATCGGGACGGGGGTTTGTGCGATGGAGGCGATGGTGTCGCCGCCCGGTGTTTCTTCGACCAACTGCCTTCTTGCGCGTAAAGCCAATGCCCTCTCCCGTTTCAGGCACCTCCCGTGCCTGCCAATCGTTCGCGCCGCCTGATGGGTCGCTAGTGTAGATCAATATTGCGCTGCGATAAAGTGTCGTCGATCGACGACGGCGGCCAAATCGATTATTTCCGTGTGTGCGGTGGTGCCCAGGGCCGGACTCGAACCGGCACGACGCCTTTTAAGCGTCGGCGGATTTTAAGTCCGCTGTGTCTACCAGTTTCACCACCCGGGCCGGCGCTCGCGACGCCGTGTTTATTGTACCGGCATCCTGCCGTCCGCGGGCGCAGGCTCGCCGGGGCCCGATCGCGCGAGCCGGCCGAGCAGTGCATTGGCGCCGATCGAGAGCGTGAACAGGACGATCAGAAGCGCGTACATCCGGGGCATGTCGAAGGTCGAGTAAGCCTGGATAATCAAGTAGCCAACGCCGCGATTGGACAGCTTGGTTTCGGCAAGCAGCGTACCGATGATCGCGACGCCCAGGCCGAGCCGCACGCCGTTGACGATCGGCACGCGCATCGCCGGCAAGTAGACCTTGGCTACCATCTGCCGGGTCGAGGCCCGAAAGCTGCGCCCGACGCGGATCAGGACCTGATCGATCTGCCGCATGCCGGCCGCGGCGCTGATCGCAATCGGGAAGAAGCACGAGAGCACCCCCATCGCGACTTTGGATCCGGAGCCGACGCCGAACCACATGATCAGCACCGGGAAGAAGATGATCTTGGGCGTCGGGCCGAGATAATAGATCAGCGACTCGAACGCGCGCGACAGGAATCGATTCGCGCCGAGCAGGATTCCGACGCCCAGGCCGGCGATGCCGCCGATCACCAGAGCCACCGCGATCTCCCCGACGGTGATCGCCAGATTGTGGTAGAAGCCCTGGTCCGCCAGCACGCGAACCAGTGCGCTTCCGATGACGCTCAGCGATGGGACGACGTCGCGGAACAAAAGACCCGACCTCGCGAGCGTTTCCCAGGCGAGTGCCAGGCAGACGACGATCGCGATCCGGAGCAGCGCGATGGCACGCCACGATGTCGCGCCGGGATGTCGCGTCATTCGCGCGGCTGCAGCCAACGCTCGATCCGTCCGGTGAGGTCGAAAAATACGATGCTGGCGAGAATGACGAAACATCGAAGCGCTCGGCCTCTCTCTCAACCGCACCGCCGCACGTTTGGACCGCGCCATCCACACCCTGACGGAAGAACGCAACCTTTCCTCTGCGATTCTCGGAAGCATGGTCGAAGGCGTTGCTGTCGTGAATGGCCTTGAGCGGTTGGTGTTTGCCAATCCTGGCTTTGCGGAGATTCTGGGCTTGGATGTGGCACCGACCTCAGGCAGCGCGCTGGTGGAAGTAGTGCGGCAGACCGAACTGGTCGAAGCTGTGCGAAGAGTCCTCGGCGGCGAGCCGCGCGTCCAATCGGAAATCGTCACCGGCACCCTCCGGCAGCACCATTTCGCGATCACGGTTGCGGCTGTCCGCGCAGCAGACACGACTGGCGCCGTCGTGGTTCTTCACGATATTACCGAACTGCGAAAGCTCGAGCGTGTCCGGCGCGATTTTGTGGCCAACGTGTCGCACGAATTGAGAACCCCCCTGACGGCCATTCAAGGCTTTACCGAAACGCTTCTTGCCGGCGCTATAGACGATCCGCAAAACCGAACGCGTTTCCTCGAAATCATTCTCGAACATTCCCGCCGGTTGGCCCGTTTAACAGAAGATTTGCTGATGCTTTCCAAAATGGACGCCGAGCGCCTCGAACTCGAGATTCGCCGTCTCCGTGTTTCCCAGTTGATCGAAAGCTGCCTCGAGACGGCCCAGCGCCGCGCCACCGAAAAAGATTTGCGGATCTCCGTCAACATGCCGCAACAGTTGCCGGACATCGCGGGAGACCGCCGCCGGCTCGCCGAAGTTCTGCAAAATCTTTTGGACAATGCCATTCAATATACGCTTCCGGGCGGGCAAATCATGCTCAGCGCGGAACCCGGTGAAGACGAAGTTATTCTTACCGTGTCAGACACGGGTATCGGCATTCCCAAGGCCGACCAGCCTCGCATCTTCGAGCGGTTCTACCGAGTCGATGTCGCGCGATCCCGCGAAGCCGGAGGCACAGGGCTCGGCCTAGCCATCGCCAAACATCTCGTCGAGGTCCATGGCGGTCGCCTTTGGGTAGAAAGCGAAGTAGGTCAAGGCTCTCAATTCCATTTTTCCGTCCCTCTTTTTGACCCTGAGCATCCTGCTCCGCGTTCGTTCTCGAGCGGCATGGGCGATCGCGGCAATGGCGGGGGCACACCTCCTGCTTAGCCTCGCTGCCACTTTTTCGTACTCAAGTCGCGACTTTCCCGCAGCCCGATCACATCCCCCATTTGACCTGCTCGTATCTTGCTGATTTATTCGCATGTTCATCCGATTGTGAACAGTGTGTAACGATATTTTTGCCACAGTGCCGACTACGAGCAGGAGTGTGATTCGAGGCGCCCTGCTCTGGAAGGAAGCTCATGGCCACTGCCGCCGGAATGACGGAAGCCGTCCTCTACGAAACTCTTGTCAATTATCTCGTCTCGATGGCCCGCACCGTCGAAGGCGCAATGAATCGCGCTCTTGAAGCCATCGTCGGCGTCACGGATTCGCGTACTTTTTCTCTTCCCGGTGAAGTTTTTCTCCTTGAGCCGCGCATCAACGAAATGGAAATTATCATCGACGAGCACGCCATCCGCTTGCTCCGCCGCGGTTCGTTCTCCGACGACGAGGTGCGCCTCATCGTTGCCTCTCTCAAAATTACGAACGACCTCGAACGCATCGGAGACCTGGCCGTGAATCTCGCCGAGTGCGTCATCTCGCTGCGCGAAATGCCGGCCGCGCAATTGCCGCAGGAACTGGCGCCCATGACGTCGGCCGTGCGCGCCATGGTCAGCAAGAGTCTCGGGCGCTCTGATTTTCCGCAACGTCGAAATGGCCGGGCAGGTTCTTCAAAGCGACGATGTCGTCGATCAATACCGCGATCGCATCTTCGATCAGCTCATGCAAAGCATGACCCAGCAAGCAGCTCTCGTCAGCCCGGGAATGCAGTTCATTCTTGCCACCAGACACCTTGAGCGCATCGCCGACCACGCCACCAACATCGCCGAGGACATTATCTTCTGGGTCCGCGGGCTCGATGTCCGCCATGGCCGCGGACTAGCTTTGACCGGGGAAGGTGGCGCAGAGACCGCATCGGCCGGCGAAGAGGTCATCGAGAATTCACAAGCCCTTCATTCGAATGTGACACCGGGCTGCGATACTCAACCCGTTTGATCTTCGTACCACGTCCTACCTCGGGGATCGGCGCACCCCTGGCTCCGGTCCCCTTCTTCCCCTCTGATAGCATGCCGGCACGCACGGCGAGGCATCCTCTTGACCCGATGTCGCAGTCCTATTATTGTGAAAAGCGTGTCGAGGAAGCGTAGCCCTGTCGATATCCCGCATGTTCTTGCCGTTTCAAAGCGGCATGCGTGGGTGAGCCTGCTACTCGCGATTCTCCTTCTTTACAATCCGTTCCTGATGGCCTTGGGCTCAGCCGCCGGTTTGAATGTGGATCACCCGGCGAGTTACCGTGCCACGGTCGCGTCTTCGGAGCTGGAGCAATATCCCTCCTTTGGCTGCCAGGATGCGTATGTATTTGTCGCGCACTTTTTCGGGCAGGTTATTTCCTTTCTGCCTGACTCAACTTCTCAATCCTTCCTCTCTCAGTCTTCGGAACTCCCTCCTTCGCAGCAGATTTTGCGCGCGAGTTTGTGGGTTCGCCCTCCTCCCGCTTTTTGATCCCTTTCCGATTGCTCGAAGTTTCGACTTTCTGCAACCGAGTGAACCCTGTAGTCAGTTCATTAGTTAGGCCCATTCTCAAGATTTGCGGTTTCCGGCGTTGGCGCGCCCGCTGCGCCGGTCCCTTTGCTCACTAGGAATTTTTTATGACCGTCAAAAAATCGATCATTGCCGGACTCATTCTTGCTGCCCTGTGTTTACTGGGGTGGTTTTGGATGAGCCGTGGTTCATCCGAAGCCGACGACCCAAACAAGGCGGTGGCCGGCGCAGGCGATGTGACCGCCGCGGTCGCAGTCGCGGATCGACGCGCTATCGCCAACACGCTAACGATTTCCGGAGAGTTCAGGCCGTTTCAAGACGTCGACGTGCATGCCAAGGTGGCCGGATATATCAAGGTGATTTACGTCGATGTTGGCGACCACGTAAAGGAAGGCCAAACCCTCGCGATATTGGAAGTTCCTGAATTAGCCGCGCAACTGGCCGGTGCCGACGCTGGGGCACGCCGCGCGGCTGAAGAAATTGGACGCGCCAAGGGCGACTTGCAGCGGGCGCAATCCACCCACGCCGCGATGCACTCGGCGTACTCGCGCCTCAACGATGCTGCGAAAACCCGCGCGGGGTTGGTAGCGCAACAGGAATTGGACGACTCTCAGGCCAAGGACCTCGAGGCCGAGGCTCAAGTTTCCAGTGCGAAAGCGGCGCTCTCGGCTGCACAGCAGGAACTCGAGGTGGCCCAGGCAAATCAAAAGCAGGTGTCTGCGCTTTCCGATTACACGCGCATCACTGCGCCTTTCGCCGGGCGTCATTACCAATCGCTACGCGGATACCGGAGCACTCGTAGCTGCAGGCACTTCCACAAGCACTCAAGCCATTCCCGTAGTGCGTATCGCCCAGATCTCCGTGCTGCGGCTTGTCTTGGCCATTCCAGAATCCCTCGCCGGGCAGATTCATTTGAAGGACCCGGTGAAGGTGCGCGTCCAGGCGCTGAATGAGGATATCGAAGGCAAAGTCTCTCGCTTCGCCGATTCTCTCGATATGCAAACCCGGACCATGGAGACGGAAATCGATTGCCAGAATCGCGATGGCCGCCTCCTCCCTGGAATGTATACCGATACCCAGTTGCTTCTAAGCGAGAAAAAGAACGCCTTGACGATCCCTTTAGAGGCTGTCGTTCGCAACGGTGAGAATGCCACTGTCCTCGCGGTCAATCCGCAAGACCTTCTTGAGGAGCGCCACGTGAAGCTTGGTGTCGAGGACAATTCCCGCGTGGAGATGCTTTCCGGTCTGACGGACGGCGACCGCGTCGTCATCGGCAACCGCAGCCAGTTTCACAGCGGTCAGAGAATCAAGCCCAAGGACGTAAGTCCGCAGGGAAAAAGTGTGGCGGGAGGGAAATAATGTCCCGGTTTTCGATTAAGTATCCCTTCTTCATTATCGTGGTCTGTCTGGTCATCGTCATCGTCGGAATGGTTACCCTGGTCCGCATGCCCGTTGACCTCTTCCCCCCCATCAACATTCCCGTCGTCGTCATCGCTACTTTTTACTCCGGCATGCCTCCGCAGCAAATCGAAACCAACATCACTAACCCTTTTGAGCGTTGGTTCACGCTTGCCAGCGGTGTCGATCACATTGAATCTCGTTCGCTTCCAGGAGTCAGCCTCATCAAGATTTACTTTCAACCCGGCACCAACGCCGACGCTGATCTCAGCACCGTCTCAAACCTCGCGATGGCCGATCTGCGGCGCCTTCCCCCCGGCACCTTGCCGCCTGTGGTGCTGAAATTTGACGCCTCCAGCTTGCCCGTTTGCCTTATCACACTGAAAGGAGAAGGCCTCGACGAGACTCAGCTTCACGATCTTGGTCAATACACCGTTCGGAATCAAATTGCCAATGTTCCCGGTGCTTCCGTGCCGCAGCCCTTCGGTGGCCGATACCGCCAAATCATGGTGTACGTCGATCCCCTGAAGCTTGATGCACACCAGTTGAGCCCAATGGACGTAGTGCGCCAAGTCAACGAGGCCAACCTGATCTTGCCGGCCGGCGATGTGAAGATCGGGCCGTTCGATTACAACCTTTACTCCAATAGCCAGGCGCCTTCGGCATCGGCCATTAACAGCATGCCTCTCAAATCTGTTGGCCAATCCTCTGTGCTGGTGGGCGACGTCGGCAAGGCGGTGGACGCGGAGGCGATTCAGACCAACATCGTGCGCGTGGATGGCCAACCCTCTGTCTACCTGCCGATTCTCAAACAGGGCGGCGACACGAACACTATCGCCGTGGTAGACGGCATCACCGATGCCCTCAAGCATCTCGTTGACATCCCGAAGCAACTTACGGCAAGAGTGGTTTTCGACCAGTCTATTTTCGTCAAGACCGCCATCTCCAACTTGATCCGCGAAGGCGGAATCGGCTTGGTCCTCACCGGTGTAATGGTTCTGCTCTTTCTCGGAAGCCTCCGTGCTACCACCGCCGTTTTTCTTTCCATTCCGCTTTCTGCGCTGGCCACCTTTCTGGCTCTCGGCGGAGGTGGCGGCACTGTCAACACCATGGTTCTCGGAGGGCTCGCGCTCGCGTTTTCCCGCTTGATCGACAACTCCGTCATCGTCCTCGAAAACATCTTTCGTCATCTCGAACTCGGCGAATCCCCGGAGGTGGCCGCCGAGAATGGCGGCCAGGAGGTCGGGTTGGCGGTGCTGGCGGCCACGGTGACCACTTCGATTGTCTTCTTCCCCGTGGTGTTTCTTTACGGCGTGAGCCGTTTTCTCTTCATGGCGCTGGCGCTTGCCGTGATTCTTTCCCTCTTCGCATCTTATTTCGTCGCCATGTCCGTGGTGCCGCTTTTTTGCGCAAAGCTCGTAAAACGTCACCAGGCGGACGAAGAGGTTGGCCAAGGCGCCATCGGGGCGCGGTTGGGCGTTATCAGCCACAAATTTAATTCGTACTTCGAAAGAATGCTCGGTAAGTACGATCGGACGCTGAGCACCTCGCTCTTAAGGCCTGTCGCGACTATCGCTGCTCTTGCGGGGGGTTCTCTTCTCTGTCTCGCACTCTATCCATTCCTGGGCGTCTCGTTTTTTCCCCGGACCGACCCCGGCCAATTCGTGATCAATCTGAAAGCGCCTTCGGGAACGCGTGTCGAGTTGACGGAGAATTACGTTAAGCAAGTCGAAGAGATCATCCGCCAGGTGGTCCCCCCGGATCAGCTCCAAATCATCGTCTCGAACATCGGCATCACCACGGATTTTTCCGCAATCTACACGCCGAACTCCGCGCCGCACACCGCTTTCGTGCAGGTCAGTCTCAAAGAAGGCCATAAGGTTGGCAGCTACGAGTACATGCGGCGCGTGCGCCAGCAACTCCGCCAAGAGTTGCCGCAACTCACCACCTATTTCCAGTCGGGAGGCCTCGTCGATGCCGTTATCAATCTGGGTTTGCCCGCGCCCATCGACATCCAGGTCAGTGGAAACAATCTCGACAAAGTTTATGAGGTAGCGACAAAAATAGCCGGTCCGGTCCGCGCTTTGAAAAGCGTGAATGACGTGCTCATCCCGCAAGACATTGATTACCCTGCATTGGAGCTCGACGTCGACCGTCAAAAGGCGGGACTTCTGGGTCTTTCGCAAAAGGAGATCGTTGACAACGTCATCACCGCGCTCACTTCCAATGGCATGATCGCGCCGAATTACTGGATCGATCCCAAGAGCGGAAATCCCTATTTGCTCACAGTCCAATATCCGGAAGGCGCGGTCAAGTCGATGACCGACCTTAAGCAGATTCCCCTGCGCGGCGTGAAAAGCACTCAGCCGACTTCCCTGGACACTGTCGTCAAAGTGAAAACCATCCCCTCGCCAACGGAAGTCGATCACTACCAGTTGTTCCGCGTGGTGGACGTCTATGTCTCCCCAAAGGCGGAAGACCTCGGAGGAATCACCGCCCAGGTCGAGGATGTCATCAAGAAGACGACACTTCCGGAAGGAGTTCGTGTGAATCTTCGAGGATCGGTGCAGGGCATGCGTTCTTCATTCAAGAGTTTTGGGATCGGACTCATTCTTTCCATCGTACTGGTGTACTTGGTCCTGGTCGCGCAGTTCGCATCGTGGAAAGATCCCTTCATCATCCTGCTCGCGATTCCCCCCGGACTGGCAGGTGTGCTGCTGTTCCTCCTTGCTACCGGGACCACATTGAACGTCATGTCCCTCATGGGTGTTGTCATGATGGTTGGCATCGTGGTGTCGAACAGCATTTTGATCGTCGAGTTCGCCCGCCATCTGCACCACGACGGTAAACCCGTTCAAGAAGCGGTTTCCCTTGCTTCGAGGATGCGCCTCCGCCCCATCTTGATGACCTCTTTCGCCACCCTTCTCGGCATGATCCCCATGGCCATTGGTGCCGAGCCCGGCAGCGAACAGTACGCCCCGCTCGCTCGAGCGATCATCGGGGGCTTGTTGGTTTCGGTGGTGGTGACTGTCTACCTCGTCCCCGCCGCCTATCTCCTTGTGCACAGGAAGAGAGAAGAGACTCTTCAGGAGGTGCGGTCGTGATCCGATTGCTGCTCATCCTCTCCGCCGTCCTCAGTGTCACAAGTTCTGCGCTTCACGCACAGGACAAGCGAGTAACCCAGCCAATCCCCAAGTGCCTTCGCAGGCGCAGCAAACCGGGGCGCCCCTCACCTTGGCCCAAGCCGAGGCCATTGCTCTCAAGAATAATCCGCAGATCACAATTGGGAAATTGCGCGCACTGGCGTCGCAACAGTACGCTCGCGAAGCGCGTTCTGCTTTAATGCCGAATGCCTATCTCAGCCTCACAGCCGTGGATGCCAACCCTGGAAGCCGCATCGCCGCCGGTTTTCTCAACACTCCTTCCCTTTTCCCGCGGGCCGCGGGCGGCGCGACCGTAACACAGCTTGTTACCGATTTCGGCCGCACCACCAATTTGCTTTCCAGCTCCGAATACGGCTCGAAGGCCGAAGATCAGAATGCCGCGGCCACGCGGGCTGACATTCTTCTTGTCGTGGACCAAGCCTTTTACAACTCTTTGGAAACCCAGGCTCTCGTCGGCGTGGCGGAAGAAACCGTGCATGCCCGGCAGACGCTCGTCGACAAAGTGCAGGCACTGACGAATGCCAAACTCAAATCGGAGATCGATCTCAGTTTTTCCAACGTCGACTTGGCCCGTGCCAAGCTCCTGTTACTGGAAGCTCAAAACAACTACCAGACTTCTCTGGCGAGCCTCTCTGCGATTCTCGGATTACGCCGACGAGCAGAATTTCCAGCTTGTCGAAGAGACTGCTCCGGTCAATGTTCCGGCCACTGACGTTGCTCCTCTGATTCAACAAGCGCTGCAGCAGCGTCCTGAAATCAAAGCCCTGCAATTTGAAGTAGAGTCTGCGCAGAAATTCGGCAGCGCTGAGCATGATCTCTGGCGGCCGACTGTCACCGCCCTCGGTGTTGTCGGGCAGGCGCCCATCCGCGACGACCATATCCCGAGCTGGTACGGCGCCGTCGGCGTAAATGTCAACATTCCCGTCTTCAACGGCTTTCTTTACAACGCCCGCGCCAAGGCCGCCGACCTCCAAACAGAAATCGATCGCCAGCGGCTACTCGATACCCGCAACAACATCGCGCGTGACGTTCGCAACGCCTGGCAAGATTCCCGTCGCGCTTTCGAGCGTCTCTCCGTCACGCAGCAATTCCGCGAGCAGGCCAGCCTCGCTCTCGACCTTGCACAGGCCCGTTACAACCTGGGTCTCGGCTCCATCGTCGAGTTCACCCAGGCCGAGCTACAAAAAACGGAAGCCGATATCCAGGACACTGACGCCAAATACCAATATCGCTTGACGCAAATTGTGCTCGCCTTTACGATGTCTCGTGCCGAAGTAGATGCTTCCTCGCGTCGAGGGCGGAAGGCCGTTTTCGAAGGCGCAAATGAGCAAAGTTTTCAATCCACTTGCAGATGAACGGAACTTTGCCGAAACCCCCAGTGTTCGGCAAAAACCCACAACTTCTTGTGGCTGTTGACCCTCTGCCTCTTTTGTAACCTTCGATGTCTCAACGGGTTACGTCCCAAGCTCCCTTATCGTTACAGGATATTCATATTCGGTTGACGTAACCGTAAGACGCGGCCTCTACCTTCTCCTGCGGGTGTTACGCATCCTCATTGGTACTTTTTCGAATTTTGCTCTAAAGAGAGAGGAAATGAAAAAAATAGCAGCACTCACATTATCGCTGTTCCTAACGTACGGTATCGCGCTCGCGGATACACCTAAGGACGCTGACCGCAGCCCGCAAACTGCGCAGCCGGCGAAGCCAAAGGCTGCCAAGAAAGCGGACAAGTCGGACTCGGCAATCGCTGCAGAAATTGAAGAGCTCCGCCAGGCTCTGCAGGCACAGCAAGAGCAGCTTACCTTGTTGAAGGAAGAACTCGCCAAGCGCGACGGTCAAATCGATGAAGCGCGTGACGCGGCTGCGTCCGCAAATGCGCGCGCAGCGGACGCCAGCACCAGGGCCACCGAGGCGGTGAACACCACGGCTGAGGTCAAGAGCACTGCGGCGACTCTCAATACCACAGTCGCGGACCTGAAGGCCAGCAACGAGGTCCTCAAGACCACCGTCGCCGCCGAGCAGGCCGATGCAAAGAAGGCAGAAGATGGCCCCGGCATCCATCCGATTCAAGGGCATCACATTCACGCCAGGCGGCTTCCTCGCTGCGGAATCCGTATTCCGCCAGCGCGCGGCCCAAGCCGATATCAACACTCCCTTCACCGGCATTCCGTTCCCCGGCAACGACCTCAGCAAGGTTACTGAGTTCAACGCTTCCGGTCGTCAGTCCCGATTGTCCTTCCTCTTCGAAGGCAAAACCGACAGCCTGAAATTGACCGGCTATTACGAACTCGATTGGTTGGGCACCGGCGTCACTTCGAACAACCGCCAGAGCAACAGCTACGTACTGCGTCAGCGCCAAGTCTGGGGTCAAGCAGCTCTCTCCAAGCGGCTGGTCTTTCACCGGAGGCCAGATGTGGAGCTTGGTCACGGAGACGAAGAAGGGTCTCGACAACCGCACCGAAGCGCCTCCGATGACCATTGACTCACAGTATAACGTCGGGTTCAGCTGGGCTCGCCAATACGGCTTCCGCGTCACCAAGAACTTCAACGACAAAGCATGGTTCGGTCTTTGCCGTCGAGAGTCCGCAGGCGACGATCACCAACCACAACTCCCCGACTCCGTTCCTCGCGGGCGGCGTAGGCGCCGGCGGTGGTTTGCTCAACTTCGTCGACACCACCGGTTATTCCAACAATCCGATCCCGGATTTCATCGTCAAGGGCGCCTTCGAGCCGGGCTTCGGCCATTATGAAGTGTTCGGTGTGATTAGCGATTTCCGCGTTCGCATTTATCCCTGCGGCGCCGCAGTCGCTCAAATCGCCTTGCCGGCAGGCTGCCCGGGTACGACGCCTTCCTCCGCCAACGCTTTCAATAGCAGCGCGATGGGCGGCGGCATCGGCGTCAACGCTCGTTTCCCCCTCGTCCGTTCCAAGAAGGCGGAATTGGGCGTTCACTTCTTTGGCGGCGACGGTGTTGGCCGATACAGCTCGGCGCAGTTGCCTGATGCGACGATTCGCCCGGACGGAAGTCTTGCTCTGATCCGCGGAGGCTCCGCTCTCGGCACCCTCGAACTTCATCCCAGCCCCAAACTCGACATCTACTTTAACTACGGTCTCGAGTATGCGTACCGCACGGCCTACACCTACCTCACCAACGCTGCCACTCCAGCGACGGTTGCGGTTGGCTACGGCTCGCCGCTCTTCAACAACGCCGGTTGCGAGGCCGCCGAAGCACTTCCAGGCGGTGCGTTTGTCACCGGCGTTGCCGCAGGCTGCACAGGCGACATCCGCAATATTCAGGAAGGCACCGCTGGCTTCTGGCACAAGATCTATCAAGGGTCCAGGGGCGGCGTTCGCTGGGGTATTCAATATTCCTACTTCGTCAAGAACACTTGGTCCGGCAACAACAACACTCCTACAGCACCGGGAGTTAACGCCAAGGCCGTCGACAACGTGGTCATGACCTCTTTCCGCTACTACATCCCGTAAACCGGGAAACGACGCTTTCCGTCTCTTCTCCGGACGGAAAAAGGGGCAGCTCCTCACCGAGCTGCCCCTTATTTTTTGTAGCGACGCCCAGGATGCTCCCCAGTGAGCGCTGATTATGGAACATGGATGGGTAAACCGCTGGAGACAAACGTGTTAACAGAAAGGCTGTGCGCCCCAATAAGTCAATAAACTCTGAATGGATTGTAACAAGCCCGTAACACGAAAGCAGGACACTCTCAGTTATCGGGCAATTACAAATCTTTCGAGTGGAGATGACGGATGAAAAGAATCGCAGGTATCCTACTGGTCGCTCTTGGATTCGCAGGCTTAGTCTGGGCGGATAGCCCTCTATCCCTCACCGGCGCTGGCGCCACCTTCCCTTACCCCATGTATTCCAAGTGGTTCGACGAATACCACAAGAAAGACGCCAACATTCAAATCAATTACCAGTCCATCGGTTCAGGCGGCGGAATCAAGCAAGTCACCGAAGGCACCGTGGACTTCGGCGCTTCCGATGGCCCGATGAATGACGAGCAGCTCAAGGCCTACCAGGATAAGCATGGCTTCGGCATTCTGCATTTCCCCACCGTGCTCGGCGCGGACGTGCCGACCTACAATATTCCAGGGATTACCGCAGAGTTGAATTTTACGCCAGAGGCGCTCGCGGGAATCTTTCTTGGCAAAATCACGAAGTGGAACGATCCTGCTATCGCCGGAGCCAAACAAAGGCGTAAAACTCCCGGCGGACGACATTGTCGTAGTTCACCGCTCGGACGGCAGCGGCACAACCTATATCTGGACGGATTATCTTTCCAAGGTCAGCGACGAGTGGAAGAACAAAGTTGGCAAAGGAACCTCCGTTAACTGGCCGGTGGGCTTGGCGGCAAGGGCAACGAAGGCGTATCTGGGCTGATCAAGCAGACACCCAATTCGATCGGCTATGTTGAGTTGATTTATGCAATCCAGAACAAAATGCCATATGGTACGTGTCAAAAACTCCTCCGGCGCTTTCATCAAGGCGGATCTTGCAAGCGTTACTGCGGCAGCGGCCGGCGCGGCCAAGAACATGCCGGACGACTTCCGCGTCTCCATCACCGACGCGCCGGGCAAAGACGGCCTATCCGATTTCCAGCTTCACCTGGCTGCTGATTCCCCAGAAATTCTCCGACGCCGCGAAAGCGCGATGCCATCAAGGGCTTCCTGAAGTGGATGCTGACTGACGGACAGAACGTACGCCGAAGCCCTTTCTTACGCCAAGCTGCCCAAGGAAGTCGTCGCCAAGGAGATGAAGGCGCTCGACAACATTCAATAACGCATACCGGCTACCGAACATGGCAACAACCAGCACAACCGTTCCGGGCGCGGGCCCCGTGGCGGGCTCGCGCTCTTTTCTGAGCCGCCTCCGCGACGGCGACGAAATCGCGCGCATGATCACGTTTCTTGTTTGCCGGCTCGCGTTGTTTTGATTACCGTCCTGCTCGTATTCGAGCTCTGGCAGGGCTCCGTGCTGCCGCGCCACAAGTTCGGCTTCGACTTTCTTCGTCACCCGCGTTTGGGATCCCATCTTCGAGCAGTTTGGCGCGCTTGCCATTCATCTACGGCACGCTTGTCACTGCCGCCGTCGCGCTGCTCGATCGCCGTTCCTCTGGGCATCGGCGCCGCGATTTTTCTCGCGGAACTGGCGCCCGCTACGCGTCTCCGATACTCTCGAGTTCTTCATCGATCTTCTCGCCGCCGTTCCCAGCGTCATCTACGGCCTGCTCGGCGTTTTCATCGTCGTGCCCCTGATGCGCACAGTACATTCAGCCTGCGCTTAAGAAACGCCTTGGATTTCTTCCGCTCTTTCAAGGGCCCGGCCTATGGCATTGGGCTTCCTCACCGCCGGCATCGTGCTCGCGATCATGGTCATTCCGTACATCATTTCCGTCTCGCGCGAAGTGCTGCTCTCCGTTCCTCGCGATCAGCGCGAAGCGGCTCTCGCTCTTGGCGCTACGCGCTGGGAATCCACCTGGAAAGTCGTCGTGCCCTTTGCTCGCACCGGCATCATGGGTTCGATTTTTCTGGCTCTGGCGCGCGCTCTCGGCGAAACCATGGCCGTCACCATGGTCATCGGCAACACTCCGGTCATCAGCGCTTCCTTGTTTTCGCCCGGCTATTCGATCGCCGCCGTCATCGCCAATGAATTCACCGAAGCCACCGGCGACCTCTACCTGCAGTCTCTCATCGAACTCGGCCTGGTTCTCTTTCTTCTGACCTTCATCCTCAACGGGCTTGCCCGCTTGCTGATCGTCGCCACTTCGCAGCGCGGCAGCGGAATGGGGCACGCATGAACCGCCGTCTTCGCTGGCGCAAATTCGTGAGCGGCTTCATGCTGACGATGACCGGCGTGTGCGCCCTCGTCGCCGTTTCCGTTCTCTTCTTCATTCTCGGCTATCTCGTCTACCACGGCGGCACTTCCATGAACTGGAATTTCTTCACCAAGCTGCCCGCGCCCGTCGGGCGAAACCGGCGGCGGCATGGCCAACGCCATCGTCGGCAGCGCCAAGCTGCTTCTGCTCGCCTCGCTGTTCGGTGTTCCCATCGGATTCCTCGGCGCCATTTATCTCGCGGAATTCAGCGGCGGCAAAATCGCCTTCGTCGTGCGCTACGCCGCGGACTTGCTCAACGGCGTGCCCTCGATCGTCATCGGCATCTTCGCCTACAGCCTCGTCGTCTTGCCGTTCAAGCATTTCTCCACCTTGCCGGCGGCTTTGCGCTCGGCATCATGATGATTCCCATCACGCTGCGCAGCACGGAGGAGTTCCTTCTCGCCGTTCCCGCAGCGCTGCGCGAAGGCGCCATGGCTCTCGGCGCCAGCAAGTGGAAGACGATCGTCACCGTCATCGTGCCCGCAGCCTATCGCGGCATTCTTACCGCCGTTCTGCTGGCTTTTGCTCGCGTCGCCGGCGAAACCGCTCCGCTGCTTTTCACCGCTTTCGGCAATCGCTACTGGAGCCCCGGCTTGAACCAGCCCACCGCTTCGCTGCCGGTCATGATCTATACCTATGCCATCTCGCCGTACGACGACTGGCACCGGCAGGCTTGGGCCGCGGGACTTGTCCTGCTTGGCCTTGATTCTGGTCATCAACATTGTTGCTCGGGCGATTCTGTCCCGCGGCATCTCGGTTCCGAGGTCGTAATCCATGCACGCTTCTGTGAGGCAAGCAGTGTCCGTGAACATAACACCAACCGTGACCACCGGAACGACGAGCCGCGAAACTGCCGGCCGCTCTGCGCACATGCGCATGACCGTCTCCAAGGTCAATTTCTTCTACGGCGCCAAGCAGACCCTCTTCGATATCAGCCTGGGCATCGCCACAAACAAAGTCACCGCGCTCATCGGCCCTTCCGGCTGCGGCAAATCCACTCTCCTCCGCACGCTCAACCGCATGCACGAAACCGTCCGCAATGCCCGCCTCGAAGGCGAAATCCTGCTCGACGGCCAGAACATCCTCGCGCAGGACGTTACCCAGCTGCGCCGCCGCGTCGGCATGGTCTTCCAGCGCCCCAATCCCTTCCCCAAATCGATCTTCGACAACGTCGCCTACGGTCTGCGCATCAATGGCTCAAAGCTTCCTCTGGCGGACGCCGTCGAGAAAAGCCTGCGCCACGCCGCGCTCTGGGACGAAGTGAAAGACCACCTGCACAAGTCCGCCTACGATCTTTCCGGCGGCCAGCAGCAGCGCCTCTGCATCGCCCGCGCCCTGGCCGTCGAGCCCGAAGTTCTGCTGCTCGACGAGCCCTGCTCCGCCCTCGATCCCATCAGCACCGCGAAAATCGAAGAGCTGCTCGTTCAGTTGAAAGATCTCTGCACCATCGTCATCGTCACCCACAACATGCAGCAGGCCGCGCGCGTCAGCGATTTCACCGCCTTCCTGCTGATCGGCCAGCTGATCGAGTTCAGCCCCACGCCGCAGCTCTTCACCACGCCGAGCGATCCGCGCACCGAGGCGTACATCACCGGCCGCTTCGGATGAGCTCGTGGCGCGCATCATCTCGCTCCGTTGTCATTCCGAGCGGAGCGAGGAATCTGCTTTTCGCTTTCGGGACTGTAGCCTGAGCGAAGGAAAATGTTCATGGAACGCCACTTCGAAAAAGATCTGAACGAGCTGAAAGAGCGCCTGCTCGTGGATGGGCAGCCTCGCCGAGCGCGCCGTCCATCAGGCCGTCCACGCCGTGCTGGAAGCCGACGAACAGCTCGCCAAGCGCGTCCTCGACGAAGAAGACGCCATCAACGAACTGCAGATCGAAATCGACGACCGCGTCGTCCAGCTGCTCGCGCTCCACCAACTGATGGCCGTCGATCTCCGCTTTGTCCTCGCCGTTTCGCGCATCAACAACGATCTCGAACGCATCGGCGATCAGGCCGTCAACATCGCGCAAGTCCGCGCTGCGCATCCTTCGCCACCCGCGCGTCAAGCCCTACGTCGATCTGCCGCGCATGAGCGAGCTCGCCGAAGAAATGGTCCGCGACGCCCTCAACGCCGTCGTCCGCCGCGACGTCGATTTGGCGACAAAAAGTTCTCGCCACCGACGATCAGGTCGACCACTACCGCGACCAGATCTTCCGCGAACTGCTTACCTACATGATGGGCGATTCCAGCGTCGTCTTTCCCGCTTTCGAGCTGATCCTCGTCGCCAAGAATCTCGAGCGCATCGGCGATCACGCCACCAACATCGCCGAGGACGTCATCTACATCGTCCAGGGCCAGGACGTCCGCCACCCCACCGTCGACCGCCGCTAGTCTGGGAGTCACTCCGCGCCGCACTATTCTGTGCTGGGTCAGTTTCCGAGTAGGCGACTTGTCCGACGGAACGCGTCTAAAGCGTAGCTACAGTTCTGCTTCCGTAGTCCAAGAATTGCAGCCTGTATTTTGATTCTGGAAGAACCTCGTCTTCGGAAAAGACGCGGGGAACCTGCATTTCGTCCGTCGTGGGTTCGACGCGCTGACCATTTACGTAAATGTTAAATACATTAGAATCAACATTTATGCAAAACCCAGGGGGAGGGGGGTGTTATTGTTAACTAGCCGAGGAACAATAAGCCCACCTCACGCCGGGCTCACACCCTCTGCGCCTCAAGCTCCGCCGACTTGCGCCGGGTCCCAGTAACGAGTAACCAGAGCAGAAACACTGCGGTGGCCGCGCTAAGCAGGCCCCCGAGTGTCCTGTCCCAAGTCCTCGTGAACCGCACGCGAACATGCGATTCTCCGGCCGCCACGGGCACAATCATTTCGTTATAGTCTTCGCCGCTTTCGGGCTTGACCGTTGTCCCGTTCACTTCCACTCGCCAAGCGGGATAATTCAACACCCGCAGCCCGAGAAAAAACGGCTGTTGTGAGCTGACCGAAACCTCTTTTTCTTCCGGAGTCCAGCGGTCCACTTGAATCTTCGGCTTCGTCACTGGCCCTTGCATGGAATCCGTGTCCATCACCATCGCCTCGGGCGACTTCGTCAGAATGTTCGTGTGGTCGTCTCCCGCGGGATCATATTCGTCCGTGCCCTCGAAACCTTCTCCATGCGCGATGGCTCGCCGCAAGCCTGGAATGTCCTCCGAATCCCACCACCCCCGCTCGGCAAGTACAACTCCGGACCCGCCGATGACGCGCAAACGTCACCACCACCCATACCCATCCCCAGCGCTTGCGGCCCATCGCGCTTCCAAGAAACACCGCAAACGGCACGGCCAGGAGTGACATCCAGCGCCACGGAAATTGCACGAAGCGCAATTTGGGCAGCAGTTCCCAGAGAATGGCGGTGAAGCGCAACATAAAAAACGTCGCGAGTCCCGCCAGAAGCAGCATTGTCCGCCACCATCTGCGTTCCAGATCGCGGTCACGCGTCTTGCTGTGCTCTGCGTGCTGCTACTGCCGCCAGTCCCGTCAGGGTGATCAGCAAAACAGCGACGCTCGATGCGATCCAATTAAACAGTGTGTGCTCCGGATCGTTGTTCGCCGTGTAGAGAAAGTTTTCCGATGGAAGCAGACCGCTCGAAAGCGCTTGCGCGATGTTCACCCAGCGCTGCTCGTAAGCCGCGGGCAACAGATAGAATCCCGCGAGGCCGAACCCCAGCGCCAGCCCCGCCGCGCCATGCATAAGCGGCTTCCAGGACTTCCGCGTCAGCGCCGCAAACCCAAACACGGCAGCCGAGCTATAACTGGCAATCACTCCCGCTGGCGCGTTGGAAAGCCAGACCGCGGCAAACACCGCGGCAAACCAGGCGATCGTCCAGCGCACGTGCCATCGCTCAGTCTGTGCTGGAGTCTCCAGCAACTCGCAGATTTGCAACACCAGGAAAAACAACAGCGGAAAGAATGCGATTGCCAGCAGCTCCGCGAAATCGCTGCGGATGTAAATGATCACCAGCGCGTATGGATTCGCTGCGAAGCACGCCACACAAAATAACGCAGCCCTCTTCGACAGGAGGCGTCGGGCCAGCGCAAAGGCGCTCAATCCCGCCAGCGTTTGAACCAGCACGATGAAAACAGCCGGCACCGCGTTCCACGGAAGGATGGATCCCAGCGCGGCCCCCAGCATCCACGAAAACGGCGGATAGAAAATAAATCTCGGCTCGCCGAAACCGTGATTAGCCCATTCCGCCCACCGCGGATAAACAATTCCTTCTTTCCATTGGCCGGCGGCATCCAGCCAGGAGGCCGCGTGAAACTGGAAGTCGTGTCCGGTCGCGTTTCCCAGCCAGAAAAACGGCGAAACAATCAGCAAGGAAATCAAAAGCGAAATACAAATGGCGGGAAACCAGCCGCGAAGCCGAGCGGCCGCGCGCGCCGGATTCTGAGGTTCAGCGGAAGATGTCATGCAGTGTTCATGCCATTGTAACCAGGATGGAAACTTTCATGCGAGCTTGATCCTCTTGTGCGTGTTGCCGGGACTTGAGCGATAATACACGCTCTCATGAGCACGCCCAGCACAGTGCCCGTCTCCATCAGCCCCGAACCCATTATCGAAGCCCGCAAGCTCGAAAAATTCTATGCCCAGCCGGACGGCAGCCGCATTCAAGTCATTGCGGCTACAGATCTAGCCGTTTATCCCGGACAGATCATCGCATTGCTCGGACCTTCCGGCTGCGGAAAATCCACTCTGCTTCGCATGTTGACGGGGCTCTCCCCGGCCAGCGCAGGCTCCGTCTTTTGGCACGGCGAACCAGTGCGCGATGGTTCGCCCAACGTCTCCATCGTTTTCCAAAGCTTCGCGCTGTTTCCCTGGCTCACCGTTCTCGAAAACGTCGAAGCCCCGCTCGAAGCGCGAGGCATGGTGCCCATCGAGCGCCACAGACGGGCTCTGCGCATTATTGACGCCGTCGGTCTCGACGGTTTTGAAACCGCCTATCCCAAGGAACTTTCCGGCGGCATGAAGCAGCGTGTCGGCGTCGCCCGGGCTCTCGTCGTCGAGCCCGAGGTTCTTTTCATGGACGAGCCGTTCTCCGCGCTCGATGTGCTCACCGCCGAAACGCTGCGCGGCGAGCTTCTCGAGCTTTGGCTCGACCACAAAATTCCCACGCGAGCCATCTTCATCGTCACCCACAATATCGAGGAAGCCGTTGTTCTCGCCGATCGCATCGTCGTCCTCGGCCGCAATCCGGCCCACATTCACGCCGATTTCCCTGTGGACATGTCTCATCCGCGCGACCGCAAATCCTCGAGCTTTATCGAACTGGTCGACGACATCTATCGCGTCCTCACTCGCCCCGATCACGAACGCGAGGCAACTCCTCCGAAATCCGCCGCTCCCGGCAAGCAGGTGCCGCGCAAGGCCATCATGCTTCCTCACACGCGGCCCGGCGGTATGGCCGGCTTGCTCGAAATTCTCATGGATCAGGGCGGCCGCGCCGATCTCCACAAACTCGCCGATGAACTCAGCCTCGAAGTCGACGCGCTTCTTCCCACCGTGGACACCGCCGTCCTTCTCGGCATGCTCCGCCTCGAAGAGGGCGGCGCCATCATCACGCCCGAGGGCCAGGCCTTCGCGCAGGCGGACATTCAAGCCCGCAAAGCCATCTTTCGCAAAGCCGCCCTCGCCAATATTCCGTTGCTCGCCCAGATGCAGAATGCTCTTAGAGCAAAATCAGACCGCACCCTCTCCGACGAATTCTTCCGCGACCTCCTCGACGAACATTTCAGCGAAGATGAGTCACGCCGCCAGCTGGAAACCGCCATCCAGTGGGGACGCTACGCGGAGATCTTCGATTACGACGCCGCCACAGGCAAGCTGACCCTCACCGAGGCTTGAACTTACTGTGACGACTGCCACGATTGCTGCTCAGAAAACATCCCCCATCCCGCCGGCAATCCGGCGGCCTGCTGGTTCGCGCTGGTCCTGGTCCTTCCTGATCGATATCGGCGTTTTTCTTTTCGTTCTCGCGGCCATCTACGGCGTCTACGCCATCGGCCACACCTGGCTCGGACCGGTCCCCGCGCAAGCGGAAATCTCGCAAAGCCCGCGCGCCCTCCCGCTCTACGCGCTTATATTCACTCGTGCGCATCAGCATTGCTTACGCGTTGAGCCTGGCCTTCGCGCTTGCCTATGGCTACCTGGCGGCCCGCTCCAAACGCGCCGAAATCGTCCTCGTCCCGCTCCTCGATATTTTGCAATCCATCCCGGTGCTCAGTTTTCTTCCCGGCGTCATGCTGGCCATGGTCGCGCTCTTCCCGCACAGCCAGATGGGCCTCGAACTCGGCTCGATTCTTCTCATTTTTACAGGGCAAGTCTGGAACATGGCTTTCAGTTTTTATTCCTCCCTGAAGACGATTCCTCGTGAGCTAAGGGAAGCAGCCATCATTTACCGTTTCGGCCGCTGGCAAAGATTCATCGAGTTGGACTTGCCGTTCTCCACGATCGGCCTTGTGTGGAACTCGATGATGTCCGTCGCCGGCGGCTGGTTCTTCCTCATGGCTTGCGAGATGTTTGTTCTTGGCAAACGCGATTTCCGCCTGCCGGGGCTTGGCTCCTTCCTCCAAACCGCTGCGAGCCACGGTAATACGCGCGCCATTCTGTGGGGCCTGGCGGCCATGGTTGCCGTAATCGTGTTGCTCGATCAGCTGATCTGGCGGCCGGTCATCGCCTGGGCCGATAAATTCAAGTTCGAGCAGGTCGAGACCGCCAGAGCGGTCTCGCACAATTTGCTCAGTCTTCTCGGCCGCGCCTCTTTCGTTATTCGCCTATACCGCCTCGTTGTGCGCCCGGTTTTCGACTGGATCAACATTCATCTTGCCGCTCGCGCGCGCCGCGCCGCGGAGACCTTCTCCGTCCCGAAACGACAAAACACACGCCGCTGGCTTCTCATCGTTCTCGCCGGTGTGATTCTCGTCGGCCTTGGTTTTGCCGGATTTCAGGGAGCCCGCGAACTTTCCGACTTGCGCCGCGCGGACTATCTCGCACTCTTGCGCAGCGCCGGCTTCACGTTTCTCCGTGTCAATGGAGCCCTTCTTCTCGGCGCTCTCTGGACCGTTCCCGCCGGCGTTGCTATCGGTTTCAGTCCGCGCCTCGCGCGCATAGCACAGCCACTTGCCCAGATTGCCGCTTCCATCCCCGCGACCGCACTTTTTCCCGTCATTCTTTTATTCTTGATTCGGCACCGCGGCGGTCTTGAACTTGCCGCTATGCTCGTCATGCTTCTCGCCACGCAGTGGTACATCCTCTTCAACGTGATCGCCGGGGCCATGGCCATTCCCACGGACCTCAAGGAAGCCTCCAGTGTCTTCCGGTTTGGATCTTGGGATCGCTGGCGTTTCCTGATTCTGCCGGGAATTTTTCCTTATCTCGTCACCGGGCTGGTGACCGCCTCCGGCAATGCGTGGAACGCCAGCATCATCGCGGAGTATTTTCATTTTCAGGGAAGGATTGTTTCGACCACGGGACTCGGCAGCGCCATCAGCAGCGCCAGCGATGCAGGCCGCTTCGATCTCTTGCTGGCTGCGACGCTGATCATGGCCACCATCGTCGTGCTCATCAATCGTTTGCTTTGGCGCCGGCTCTACCGTCTCGCCTCGACGCGCTTCAAACTCGAAACGTAGCGTGTGCTCCCCGTCCTGGCTTACTTTTTCTCGCTTTTCTCCGATTTCTTGGGCTCGGCGGTGGGCGCGGGTTCTTCTCCCCAAATATATTTTGCAAACCACTTTTCATTTTCTTCCATCACCGCGCGCTGCTGCTTGGGCTTGGTGATGCCGTGGCCAAATCCTTTGTAAACCACCATCTTCACCGGCACGCCGCGATCCTCCAGCGCTTGCCGCAGTTCATAGCCATTCGGGATAGGCACACGCCTGTCATTTTCTCCGTGCTGGATGAGCGTCGGCGTCTTCGCTTTCGCGATGTACGTAATCGGGGAAGTTTTTTTATAGATCTCGGGATCGTCCCACGGCGTCGCGTGCAAATACTGCCGCGTGAACGGGGTGATATCCGTGTTCGCGTAGTAGGTCATCCAGTCGGAAATTCCCGCGCCCACGGACACCGCCTTGAACCGGTCGCTCGACGCAGTAATGAATGCGGAAATGTATCCGCCCTCGCTCCAGCCCATCGAGCCCACGCGGTCCTTAGTCGACGAAGCCTTGCGCAATCAAAGCGTCGACGCCAGAAATCACGTCCGCGTAGTCGCCGACTCCCAAATTTCTCACGTTCAACGCGCGGAATTTTTCCCCGTAACCCGCCGAGCCTCGATAGTTCGGCCGCAGAATCAACGCGCCCTTTGCGACGAAGCGCTCCAGTGGGTAATACCGGTCGGCATTCAGAATCGGCTGGTCCACGCCAGTTGGTCCGCCGTGAATCACGACGAGCAACGGATATTTCTTTTTTGGATCGAAGTCGGGCGGCTTGAGCAACACGCCTTCGATCACGGTTCCATCCGCAGCCTTCCACGAAATCAATTCGCGCTTTGCGATCTTGAATGCCTTCAGTTGATCTCCCAAGGACGTGAGTTTCTTTGCCTGCCACGGCGCGACGCTTGTCGTAAATATTTCCGGATACTCGTTTTCACGCGCAGCCCGGTACGCCACCTGTTTGTAGTCCTTCGAAAAGGAAAACGAAAACGCCGCGAGATGTTCCGGTGAGCTGAGCTTCTCCACAGCCTTTGTCTCGGGATTCAGCCGGAAGAGATGCGCGTAGGTTTTTTGTTCCGCGGCGAAATAGATACCATCTGCTCCCCAACTGATTAGCCCCGGATCTTCATCGAATGCGTCCGTTAACACACGGGGCGCGCCGCCGTCCGCGTCCACCACCGCAATTTTCATGTTTGTGTAGAAAAAATACTTCGAGCCTGCCGATGTTTCGTAAGCGATCTGTTTTCCGTCGGGCGACCACTGCGGATTCCTGTCCGGGCCCGGCGTACTCACAATCTTTTTCACCTTGCTATCGCTCACAGTGACGACATAGATGTCCGCCGACTCTGACGAGATCAGGTCCGGATCGCGCTGGGCGCTAAACGCGATGCGCGTTCCGTCGGGCGACCAGGTAAATTCGCCCACGCTGAACGTCGCACCCTCCGTCAGGCGTTTCGGTTCGGAAACTATTTCCGTTTCGCCCGCGGGAATCTCCAGCGTCCACAGATGCGACATGCTGTAGTCGGCGTGAACGACGTCGTACTCGCCGTATTTTTCCTTGCGGTCTTTCATCGCTTTTGGCTCGGGATCTTCAGCAGAAAAAACCAGCCTGTTCGAATCCGGCGACCAGGCAAAGTTGTTCACTCCCTTTTCTATCTTCGAGAGCTGCCGGGCTTCGCCGCCGTCCGCTGAAATCACATAGATCTGTTTTTTGCCTTCCGGTGTCCCGGAGATTTGTCCCGGCCTGTCGGAGAGAAACGCGATCCACTTGCCGTCCGGCGACCAGGCTGCATTCGTGCTCGATTTCTTCGACGCGGTCAGTTGGTGTCCTTCGCCCGTTGCCGTGTCCGCAATCCACAAGTCGCGTTCGAATGCGTTGTCTTCCCAATTCGTCCGAGAAACTTCATAGACCACGCGCTTTCCATCCGGAGAAATCTCAGGGCTGAACGCGCTCTTCATCTCGAGGGACTGGTCGATGGTGGGCGTCGTTGCGTTCGAAGCGGCTGCTGCAGGAGCCGGCTGCTGAGCAGCAACGCGCAGACTCAGGGAACACGTCATCGTCAGAAATAAGGCCGCCCAAGAAAACTTACGCATGCTGTTTCTCCTCGTGTCTGATTCTGAATTCAACCGCTCAATTCTTCCGCGACCAGCGGATAAATCCAACGGCCATTGCGACGCCAATAAGCGCCAGAGCTAAATAGACGTGCCAGCCGTGCAATCCCAACGCAGAAATAACGGCTGCCAGCCCGGAGAGAAAAATCAGGAATGTCGCCTTGCTCTTCGACATTTCCCTTTGCATCAATGGCGCTCCAGATTGTGCCTGCCTGACAAATTATCAACGTCCCGGCTCAGGCAGATGTGGATCGCAGCCCGGTTTCTCTCGTTAACTCTTTGCTTAGAAAAATAATCTGTCCGACGTGGTGATAAGCATGGCCGGCGCATCGGAGAAAAATCATAAAGCGTTCCGCAGCTTCAGGTTCGAGTTCGGCTGAATAAGGCGCCATCCAATCTTCGGGCTTTTGCTTTCTGACTGTCGACACAACCATCGCAATGGTCTGGTCGAAGGCTTCCAACACTCTTGCTTTGTCTGGTTTTCCGGTTTCCGTAAATTCTCTATTGCGGTCGCGAACGTATCCTGTCTTCGCCACTCGCGCTCCGATGTAGTAATTCAGATTGCCCGTCAGGTGCAAAGTCAGGTGGCCGATGCTGTTGCCGTAAGTGAACGGGTTGTGCCAGAACTGCTCCTGCGTTAAAGGGTCGACCCACTTGTGAACGTGAGCGGCAATGAATTCGTAGTACCAGGCGAAGTCTGTTGCAACGGTATTTGGAAGATCAGCCATGACAATTCCTCTGTTTGCGGGCTCGCAGGGTCTTCTTCAAAACTTAGTGCGCCGCCGTCCCGCGATCGTTCTTGTAAACCACGCCTTCCTTCATCACAAAAAAGACGTGCTCCGTCTGCCTGATATTCTCCACCGGATCGCCCGGCACGGCCACCACATCAGCGAGCTTGCCTGTTTCCAGCGTTCCAAGCTTGTCCGCCAAGCCGAGCAAGTCCGCATCCGCCGAGGTCCCTGCTTTCAGCGCATCGATCGGCTTCATCCCCAAATCCACCATGAGGTGAAACTCTTCCGTATTGCGTCCATGGGCATAAACCGCCGCATCCGTCCCGAGGCCGATCTTCACGCCCTTTGCCAGCGCTTTCTGAAACGTCTGATGAACCGAAGCAATGGCGGCCTTCGCTTTGGCCAGAATGGGGGGCGGGATGTAGATTCCTTTGTTTATTTGCTCCTGTATGCCTTCAGGGGCCATCAGCGTCGGGACATAATACGTTCCGTGAGCCTTCATCATATCGAGCGCTTCGTCGTCGAGAAAAGTGCCGTGTTCAATCGAGTCGATGCCAGCGCGAATGGCGCGTTTTGCGCCTTCGGCTCCGTGGGCGTGCGCTGCTGTTTTGCGGCGCAGCGCGTGGGCTTCATCCACGATGGCGTTCAATTCGTCTTGTGTCAGTTGTGGCGTGTCCACGTCGTCGGTGAGGGAGAGCACGCCGCCCGTCGCGCAAACCTTGATGACATCTGCGCCGTACTTGTGATCGAGCCGAACCGCATAGCGCGCTTGCTCCGGCCCGTTAATGACCCCGTCCATTGGTCCGGACTCGTGGCCGAAGAGCCCCGCACGATAGCCGTCCTCGCCATCACAGTGGCCACCGGTGGCTCCCAGTGCGTGCACACAAACCAACATGCGCGGACCGGGCACGACACGATTGCGAATCGCATTTCGCAAACCGACGTCGAGGTAATCGGATGAACCCACGTCGCGGACCGTGGTGATGCCGGCCATCAGGGTGACGCGCGCGTTCGCAGTGGCGTCAAGCGCCCGTTCGGCGATTGTCTTTTGGAGTTGATCCAATTCGTTTTGTTTGTAGTCGTCGCTGTGCATTGCGGTCAGGTGCGTGTGGGCATCAATGAATCCCGGCAGCAGCGTTGCGTCTCCAAGATCGATGACTTCGGCTCCCGCGGGTATCGCGGCGCTGGAGCCTACGCCCGCAATTTTTCCGTCCGTCACGACCACCAGCCCAGGCTTCAGCAGCGCAGTGCTCTTGCCGTCAAACATCCGCGCTGCCTTGAGCACGTACGTCTTGCTCGCGGGCTTTTGCGCCTGTCCAAAAGTGGGCGCTGTCACCAGAATACTTGCGCACCAGAAACTCATCATTCCCAGGCCGAACCATTTCCGCATCATTCGATACTCCTAGTTTTCTGTCCTCGTTTTCGCTCGAAATCGTCGAAGGCAGACAATAGCCCGCCTCGAAAAAAAGTCAAGGTCTTCCTCGGCAGTGCGATAGCCCGCATTGAGGAACCATGCCACTGGCGAGGACTCGCTGCGGCCGGTCAAGTCGTCGCTCGTAAATTCTCCGTGAAAAACTATCTCCAAAGGTACGACACTGTAGAACTGCACACCCTCTCTTTGTTAGAATTATTGCGCCACTTCCGTTAGGAAGTTTTACTCAGCCTCTTTTTCCCGGAACTCCCCAGCCCGTTGTTCTAGAAGACGTGATTTCACTTGCACGGAGAGGTGTTCGTTGTCTCGCTCGGGGCACGACTCTCAAAGATTCTCTCGAGCAGGTTTCTTTCCGGGCCTCCGACAATGCTGGGCAACTTCTTTGTCGGCGCTGGGTTAACGCAATCGTCCGTCCGCGCACATGCAAATCACGCGCAAGGAATGTCAGCCATGGCGCACCATCATCGGAGCTTTTTCTTTGGTCCTCGAGACTTCGTCCACCGTCGCCGTTTTCGCCGCCGACTCGCCACTGTCATTCTTATTCCGCTGCTGAGTGGAGCCGCCGCCTACTTCATCACTCTGCCGATTGGCGGCACTGGTTTCACGCTTCCCAAGTCTGCGCAAGAATCGTCGCTTTCCGCGACTGCAAGTCCACAGTCCTCTGTCCGTGCGAGCGCGCCGGGCTCTTCGGAAGCCCCCGCGGCTAATCTCGTAGCAAGCCGCGTTGGGGGCTCGACTATTGGCGGTGCGTACAAACTTGCCGATGGTCCCCACGCCGTCACCGAAGTTCCGGACATCGTTCTCCACGATGCCAAGCGCGGCAAAGAACTACACGTGAGGATTTTTTATCCCAACGATCCAGGTCCGTATCCCGTCATCGTTTTTTCGCATGGCGCCGGCGGCTCGCAATCCTGTTGCGAAAGTTTGACCCGTCACTGGGCTACCTACGGTTACGTAACTCTCCAACCCACTCACGATGACTCGACTTTGCAACGCCGCAATAGCGGAGAAGAAGACATCAATTTTCTGGAAGCCGTGCGCGAGGCGCTGAAAAAGCCCGCGCTTTGGCAAAGCCGTCCTGAGGACATTTCCTTTGTTCTGGATTCGCTGCCCATACTGCAGAAGCGTATCGCCGCGCTTAACGGGAAAATCGATACGCAGCAAATCGGTGTGAGCGGTCACTCCATGGGCGCCTTCGCTGCTGACGCGATTGCCGGCGCTCTCGTGGACCTACCCGGTCATCCCGCTGCCGATTTCGCCGATCGCCGCGTCAAAGCGGTTCTCTTGCTTTCACCTCAGGGGCCCGGGGAATTTGGTCTCAACGACCATTCCTGGGACCACGTTTCTATCCCGCTTTTGAGTATGACTGGTTCACTCGACTTGGGTGCTGGCAAGCAAGGCCCGGAATGGAGAAAGATACCGTTTGAACGAAGCCAGCCCGGCAACAAATATCACGTCTTTATTCAGGGCGCGAACCACATGTCTTTCATCACTGCGACGACGCTCTTGCCTTCGCACGCGGCACAGGGTGATTCCATTCTTGGCTACACCAATTGCGCCTCTCTTGCGTTTTGGGATGCCTACTTGAAGGCCGACCCCGCCGCAAAGAATTATCTGCGATCTAATGCATTGCCGGATTTCACTAACGGCGCCGTGAAACTCTCTCGCCGGTGATCGGTGAGAGGTTGAGCCGGTTGCCGGCATTCCTCAGCTTTTCCACATTACTCTCGGGGGAGTCCTTCCGTACCATTGACGCTGTTACCAGCCGATTCGGACACTAAGTACAGCATGGCCCGCTATTCCGCTTTTCTGGGGCGCAGGGTTGAGGTGCAATACCGCGCCGGCGACATCCTCTTGCCCGCCTCCGGCACTTTTGTGGCTGATTCCGGCCGTTCCATCTTCCTCGAACAGAGCTTTGAGCAACGGGGCTCTCAGAGGCATTTCCGCTGGGAAATCCCCTACCAATACATCGTTCGCCTCGCGGAGAAAATGGAGCCCACACAGGGCGCAACCAGCATCTTAGGCTCTTCCGCGCGGGCGATGGATCCGGGCTCAAAGTCCTCGCCTGCTTCCATGGATTCGAGCGCCCAAGAAGCAGCCAGAACTGCTACATCCTCTGGCGGTGCTCCGGCAATTCTTCCGCTCCAGAATCGTCCGAAGACCGCCTGACGTCCTGCGGGACCTCACAGTTCGCCCAAATCCTCGACGCCGATTCGGTTACAATCGACCGCGCTCGACAGACTACATTTTCGTTGCGGCGTCGTTTAGGACCCCGTCGTGGACAGGAGGCTTTACGTGACCCCGGATTCCCGCGCCAATACCACTATCGGCCCCGGAGTGAAAATCGGTCCCGGAGCAAAGGTCAGCAGCACCCGAAAAATCGGTCCCGGTTCAAAAGTGGGATTGATTGGGCTTGGCCTGATGGGCCGACCCATGGGCCATAATCTCTTGAAAGCCGGTTATTCGCTGACCGTCTGGAACCGTACCGCCTCGCGCGCCGAATCGCTGGTGGCTGCAGGCGCCAAACTGGCGAATTCTCCTCAGGACGTGGCCGCCGCCTCTGACGTGCTTATCACCATCGTCAGCGATCCGCCTGCCCTCGAGGAAGTCCTTTCGGGTGGCTCCGGCAACGGCGCGGGTGCACTTGGAGCGCTCCGGCCAGGCAGCATTTACATTGATTCGAGCACTGTTTCACCTTCTCTCGCACGCAAGGTTGCCGCCGATTGCGAGGAACGCGACGTGGCTTTTCTGGACGCTCCCGTAACCGGCGGCACTTGGGGCGCTGAAAAAGGCGAGTTGGTTTTCATGGTAGGCGGCGATGCGCAAGTGCTCAAGGATGCGGAGCCGATTTTCAGTGTGATGGGCAAGCGCTGGTTTCATCTTGGCCCCAACGGCGCCGGGCAAACGATCAAACTGGCAATGAACCTGATCCTTGCGCTGGAGGTCGACGCCCTGGCGGAAGGCCTTGCACTGGTGACCGCCGCAGGCCTGCAGGGTGAAAAGCTTGTGGAAGTCCTGCAGTCCAGCATGGGGCGCGCTCCTGTACTTGACGTCAAAGCCCCGCTTCTCCTCAAGGGAGAATACCCGCCTAGCTTCCCCTTGCGCCTGATGCACAAGGACGTCGGCCTGGCGCTCAATCTCGCTAAAGAGCTTGGCGTGGCGCTTCCGGCTGGCGCTGCGGCCTATTCCACCTATTCAGCGGTCAAAGACGCAGCCAAGGAAGACCTGGACTATGCCGCCGTCATGAAATTCTGGCAGGGTTGAGCCGCTTCGGACGCGTCATACGCGAGGCTGGGGGTGCTTGCTGCCCACCGCCAAGCTAAGTAATTTGTTATCAGTTGCTTGCGCAATCGAAGCAGGGAAGAAGGGGGAAGGTTGCCCGGCCAGCCGTGGGGGGCAGAGAAACTGGCCTTAAGTAGGGAGGCGAGCTAATGCTAGATAGATCTAACCGCGGCTCGCTGGTCGAGATCGAGCGAAAGATTCTGATCGAGAACCACCGCGACATAGCGCGAGCAGGTTTTCATCTCCGCGGATGCCCAGGCCGACAAAGCAGGCTGAATCGATCGGCAGGCTTTCTCCAGCTTCGTCACGATCTGGTAGTAGCCCTTTACTTCACGAAGCCAAGGCGTGCTTTTTTGGAGCCGCGGCGATAGCTGGTCGCAAAGCCCCAAGAGCTTACCAAAATCGTTTGGCCCGATACTTTCGGACTCGATGCCGGTAGCTGTTTGCAACGTATCGGAAAGAGGCTGATGGGCGGTAGTCAGCCAAATCATTCGCCATTGGCTAATGGCGAATTTTACGAGCGCCAACACGGAGAACGCGAGAATGAAGACGGCAGTCATAGGCTTCGTTTGCAGGATCATTCTGCTAGCGGCCCGTGTTATCCCCAATAGAGCGCGAGTACCAGGGGACGAGTACCGACCGAGAGGTGTGAGGAAACTTCGTTCGACGGCGCTCGTGGTCGTTCCTGGCGCCGACATCACGTAACCCTGTACGTTGTAACAGGTTAACCCGTAAGTTACGTCCGGGCCGCTTTCACGGGGAATAACCTTGACCAGCCCATTCCGACATTTTAGTGTGGAATCTAGCATCCGTTGCATCGCCCGCCCCTTTCATGAACACGCCCCAACGCGAGCCAAGCCTGCGTCCCGCAGACGCGCCCGAACCAGAGATGGGGGACAAACTACGCAAAATTGAGCAGCGGGACTGGTGGGTCTGGGCTAACTCCATTTTTGTTATGCTGCTATTGACAGGGGCCATCATTTCCTTTGCTCTGCCCTCGCTCATGCAGGGAGCGACAACTTTTTTCAGGATTAAGTTTTCGGAAGCGATTTTTGGCTTGGTGGCTCTGGTCATTATCTTCAACACTTACACCATCTATCAGCAGGTGCTCATCAAGCGCCTGCGACGACAGCTTGCCGAAAAACAGAATCACTCGATGATACTTCGCGGCCTGGCGATGATCGACGCGCTGACGGGCCTGTACAACCGCAGGTTTGCCGAGCAACGGCTCGCGGCAGAGGTGGCTCGCTCCGCCCGCAAGGGTCATCCCCTGACCGTGGTCCTTTTGGACCTCAACGAATTCAAGCCTATTAATGACTCCTACGGCCACGCCGCCGGTGATCTCGTGCTTCAGGAATTCGCCGCGGCTCTCAATCGAGCCATTCGAGGAGGCGATCTCGCCGTTCGCATGGGGGGCGACGAATTCCTCCTGATTCTTCCCGAGTGCAATCACGCGCAGTTGCAACTTGTCCTGGACCGCATTGGCCCACTTGAAGTGGCCTGGGAAGGCCACAGATTCCCCATAAAGTATTCCGTTGGCTGGAAGGAATATGTATCCGGCGACCTGCCCGAATCCATGCTCGTCGCCGCCGATCAAGCGCTTTACGCAAACAAGCGGGCCGCCAAAAATCCTCCCCTTCCAGACTTCATCGCCATTTGATTCTCGAAACGCTGGCATCCTGATTCCGCTCTTTCGGTCAGGCATCGCTGCTCGCCGAAGTTGCAGGTGGAGCTTCTTCTTCTACCAGTTTGGCCATGACTTGCCATGCGACTGATATAGAATGCTTTCGTTCTTCCGCCGTTTCGGCGCGTGAAATTGCAAATCTCGGGGCACTTGAAATCGGACGCCTGGATTTCGGCGAGTGCTTCAACGCTCGGGAGGCTTCGAAAATGACGCGGTGGAAAAAATCAATTTTGCCGGCGTGCGCGCTCTCGATGGTTATGGCGCTCGGTCGTAGTCGTGGCTTTGCCGCAGACGAACGACTTAGGCATCTTCACGAATGAAGGCAGCGTCGGAGTGACACCTCCAGGGTGCAAAGCTCTCTACGATGCATCCAAGGGCGAATACCGCATCACGGGCGGCGGCGCCAACATGTGGGCCGATTCTGACGCGTTCTATTTCGTCTGGAAAAAGGTCTCTGGCGACGTCACGCTCTCTGCCGACATCGGATGGGTCGGCTACAAGCGCCGCGGAACATCGCAAAGCGGTGCTCATCGTGCGGCAAAGCCTTGATCCGGGGTCGCCCTATGCCGACGCGGTTTCTCACGGCAATGGGCTTACTTCGCTGCAATTCCGAGGCGCGCCGAACGAGCAGACCTACCAAGTCGTCGCAGCGGAGGATGGACCATCACGCCTGCGCATCGTGAAAAAAGGCAGCCGTTTCACGATGTACTTTGGCAAGCCGGGCGAGGAAGTGCTGAAATCCTCCGGCCCCGTGGAATTTGTAACTCTCCACGATCCCTTCTACGTAGGTCTCGGGGTTTGCTCCCACGTTGCCACAACGCTCGAGACCGCCATCTTCTCCAACGTAAAACTGGAAGAAACGGCCCCGGCAAAATAGCCACCAGGACGGTCACTGGAACATCGGTCTCTGACCATTCGCGAAACAAGAGGTCAACCAGGTCGCCGACACAGTCGATTAAGGGCAGAAATTGTAAATCTGTGCGCACAAATGCCATACCCGTGATTCAATTGCAGCGGTCGGGGCACTCGGCCACCGTTCTGGAGGACGAAGATGGAAAACATGATCGCTAAACTGCTGGATGATTTCGATCGCGGCAGGATGACGCGACGCCAATTGATCAAGAGCCTTGCTGTCGTAGCAGCACTCGGAGCGGACACAACACCAGCGTTAGGAGAAAGCTCCAAGGGGTTCCGAGCGGTCGCGGTCAATCACATTTCTTACCAGGTCAAGGACTATGCGAAGACGCGCGACTTCTACGCGGACTTGCTGGGGATGAAGGTTGTCGGCGATACGGGCACTCAGTGCTACTTGATCCTCGGAGACACAAATACTTTTTTGATTCCTCGCAATGCCCCTGAAGGGAGCACGCCGCCGCGGATCGATCACATTGCGTACACCATCGACAATTGGGACAAGAATGCTGTGAAGGCTGAATTAGAGCGTCGCGGTCTCAATCCACAGCCAGACACCGAGAACAGTTTTCACATCAAGGATCCGAACGGATTCGATCTACAGATCAGCGGGAAGGAAATGAAGCCTGCTTGAGCGGATGGGGTCTGTCGTGCCCCTAAGCTTCATTTGTGCGCAGATTGGTTCGTGGGTTAGATTCGGGCGTAGCGCAGAGACATCCAGTGATCCTGACGGAGGGAATATCGATGCCTACTCTTGGCTCTATCATGGGTGAATTGAAAAAGAAGGGTACTGAGAAAACGCGCAAAACCTACGCGCGCCACGGCATGGCCACGGACAAGACGTTCGGCGTAAGCGTCGCCGACCTCAAGGTCATCGCGAAAACAATCAAAGGCCAGCAGGCTCTCGCGTGCGGGCTTTACGAAACGGGGAATATGGACGCGATGTACCTCGCCGGAATGATTGCGGACGGCTCCCAACTGACCAAACAGCAGCTGAATGCCTGGGCCGAGGGCGCGGCAGATTTGCGGATGATTGCCGAATACACGGTTCCTTGGGTGACGGTTGAAAATCCTCACGCTCGCGAGCTGGCGAAGCAATGGATCAAGTCCAAACAGGAGCACGTCGCGTCGTCAGGTTGGTGTACCTATTCGGGACTGCTCGCTACAACACCCGATGCGGCATTGGACCTTGCGGAAATCGAGAGCCTGCTCGGCGTTGTCGTAAAGGGAATCAATAGCGCACAAAACCGTGTTCGCTACACCATGAACGGTTTTGTGATTGCCGTCGGCGCTTACGTGAAGCCTCTTTTGAAACAAGCTAAGGCGACAGCGAAGCAAATCGGCCCTGTTTCCGTGGACGTGGGCGACACGGCCTGCAGTGTTCCGCTCGCCACCGCGTACATTGAAAAGATCGAGGCCGCCGGCCGCGTTGGGCTAAAAGAAAAAAACGATTCGATGCTAGCCGGAACAGACGCCAGGATGAGCGCGCCGGGCGAGCTAAGGCTCAAATCTTGAGGAAGTGCACCTTACCCAGAGCCGACGCGACTCAATTTCCCGGATGATATTCACGCTCCGTGTGCCCCTGTAGTTGCGAACGATAGAAGTAGACCTCGCGCAATTCGCCCGTGCTGTATCGTTCGGCCTCATCGTTGAAGTGCGGTGACGCCGGATGGCCGCTCTCGCCGCCAGCCGTCACGGCCCTCGCGCGAACTTTATCGCCAAACTCGACGACCGCAACAAAGCTGTTCCCGCTTGTGCCATACCATTTTTTTGTTCCCGGGTAAGCACGCGCTCCAAACGACGCCAGCGAGCCCCACACCGACGAAGTGAATCCCACTGGAATGCTCGGTCCTGCGTCGCTGAAAGGCTGCACGATGTCGCCCGTCAAGCGCTGGAATCGGTTGATGTCGCCCCACGGTGTTTTCCAACTCCCGAAATTCGCCGCAAGTTTGTCGGAGGCGTCCGACAACGACTGCAACAACAACTCCGGCGGCGCTTTTGTGCAAATGTAGTCGCTCATGTAGATGCCCGCTTTTTTCGCTTCGGCGCCCACGCGCTTCTGTATGTCCTCGCCCCAGAAAACCGCCAAAGAAGTCGGCACGGAAGTCACGCCCCATCGAAAATCCCAACCGCGCAAGAGCCCAATCTGCTCGGCCACTTTTGCCTTCAACGGATTGCCGGCAGCCGCATCGTCCCAAGCCTTCACCAGACACGGGACCGGTTTCTCAAACCACGTCAGGTAACTGTCATACGCCGCCGCAATCAGCGAATCGAT
>CAWFLB010000004.1:0-799849 GCA_963816615.1 uncultured beta proteobacterium
AAACGCTCGCTGTCGTCGGCGAGTCCGGCTGCGGCAAGAGCGTCACGTCGCTTTCCATCCTGCGCCTGATCGCGTCGCCGCCGGGGCGAACGGTCGAGGGCCGGGTGGTGTTCGAGGGCCGCGATCTGCTCGCGCTGCCCGAACCCGAGATGCGCAAGATCCGCGGCAATGCCATTTCCATGATCTTCCAGGAGCCGATGACGTCGTTGAATCCGGTGCTCACCATCGGTCATCAGATCGCCGAGGCGCTGGTCCTGCACCGCGGGCTTCGCGCGACGCGGCGGCAGGCCCGCGCGGTCGAGATGCTGCGGCTGGTGCGGATGCCCGAGCCCGAGCGCCGCGTCCTCCAGTACCCGCACCAGCTTTCCGGTGGGATGCGGCAGCGGGTGATGATCGCGATGGCGCTCGCCTGCGAGCCGCGGCTCCTGATCGCCGACGAGCCGACGACGGCGCTCGACGTCACGATCCAGGCGCAGATCCTCGACTTGATGCGCGAGCTCAAGACCCGGACCGGCGCGGCGATCATGCTGATCACGCATGATCTCGGCGTGGTCGCTGAAATGGCGCAGCGCGTGATCGTGATGTACGCGGGACGCAAGGTCGAGGAAGCCTCGGTCGCCGATTTGTTCGCCCTTCCCCGCCATCCGTACACGCGCGGACTGCTCGACTCGATTCCGAAGCTCGGCGCCGCGAGCCGGGCCAGCGAAGGCGCGGCGGGCGGTCGGCTCGCCGAAATCGCCGGCACTGTGCCGTCGCTTCTCCAACCGATAATCGGCTGCGCGTTCGCGCCGCGGTGCGCCTATGCGAGAGAGCGCTGCCGGGTCGACTACCCGCCGCTCGAGGAAAAGGCGCGCGGGCACTGGGCCGCGTGCTGGGAATCGGAGCGGCTGGTGGCCAATGAAGCAGCCGATGCAGCGCAGGCGATGGCATGAGCGCGATCGCCGAAGGCACGGCCGTCGCACCGACACTACTCGAGGTCGGACACCTGACCAAGCATTACCCGGTGCGCGGCGGCGTTTTCGGCCGAGGACGGGGCGAAGTGCACGCGGTGGACGACGTCAGCTTCGCTATTCGCCAGGGCGAGACGCTCGGCCTGGTCGGCGAGTCCGGCTGCGGCAAGTCGACCATCGGCAAGACGGTGCTGCGGCTCGTGGAGCCGACCGCCGGGACCATCGCGTGGCGCGGGCAGCACATCAACGGGCTCCATGGCAGAGCGATGCGGCCCTATCGCCGCGAGCTGCAGGCGGTGTTCCAGGACCCCTATGCGTCGCTCAATCCGCGCATGCGCGCGGCGGACATCGTCGCTGAGCCCATCCGCAACTTCGAGAACGTCTCCGCGGCTGAAATGGGCGACCGTGTGGTGTCGCTTTTCGAGAAGGTCGGATTGCGCCCCGACCAGATGCCTCGCTATCCCTACGAATTCTCCGGAGGGCAGCGCCAGCGCTTAGGGATAGCGCGAGCGCTGGCACCGCGGCCAAAGCTCATCGTCTGCGACGAGCCGGTCTCCGCGCTCGACGTCTCGGTGCAGGCGCAGGTGATCAATCTGCTCGGCGATCTGCAGCGCGAGTTCGGCCTGTCGTATCTGTTTGTCGCGCACGATCTGGCCGTGGTCGAGCACATCAGCCACCGCGTCGCGGTGATGTATCTGGGCAGAATCGTCGAGCTCGCACCGACGCGCGCGGTGTTCGCCCGTCCGCAGCACCCTTACACCGAGGCGCTGCTTTCTGCCGTTCCGGTGCCGGACCCTACGGTACAGAGAAAGCGCATCATTCTCGCCGGCGACGTGCCGAGCCCGATCGAGCTGCCCAAGGGCTGCCGCTTCCACACCCGCTGCCCGTATGCGTTCGATCGCTGCCGGGTCGAGGAGCCGGCGCTCAAGGAAGTCTTGCCCGGGCATTTCGCGGCGTGCCACTTGCGCGATGCTCCGGCTGTGACCGATAGTTCCGTGCGGTAGTGAGCTGGGAAGGAATCCGCTTCATGAGTGGCCTCAACCGCCTGAGCGCGACTGCCGCGGCGCGCAAGCTGGCGACGCGAGAGATTACCGCGGTATCTCTGCTCGCGGACTGCCTCGATCGCATCGCCGCGCGCGAATCCACGGTGCACGCCTGGACCTTCCTCGATACCGACGCTGCGATGCGCCGCGCACGCGCACTCGATGCGCAAACGCCGGCGGGATTGCTGCATGGGCTTCCGATCGCCGTCAAGGACCTGTTCGACACCTGCGACATGCCGTCCTCTTACGGTTCGCCGATCTACGCCAACCATCGACCCGCGGCCGATGCCGCGTGCGTCGCCCTGGCGCGGGCGGCAGGCGCGATCGTCGTCGGCAAGACGGTCACGACCGAGTTCGCGACCTTTCATCCCGGGCCGACGTGCAATCCGCACAATCCGCTGCACACGCCGGGAGGATCGTCTTCGGGGTCGGCGGCGGCCGTCGCCGATTGGATGGTCCCTCTCGCCTTCGGCACGCAGACCGCCGGCTCGATCGTTCGTCCGGCGGCGTATTGCGGCGTCGTCGGATACAAGCCGACGTTCGGCACCGTCAACCGCGTCGGCGTAAAGATGATTTCCGATACGTTGGACACCGTTGGCGCGCTGGCTCGCAGCGTGCCGGATGTCGCACTTTTCGTGGCTGCGCTGGCCGACCGGCCGGAGCTCATGATCGAGCGGCCGCTTGGCCGCCCGCCGCGAGTCGGCCTGTGCAGGACCCATGAATGGGATCGGGCGCATCCCGAGACGGTGACCGCGTTCGAGGATGCGGCGCGCTGCCTGGGAAAGGCCGGCGCGAGCCTCCGGGATGTCGTGCTGCCGCCGCAATTCGCGGAACTGGTCGACGCGCAAATCGCGATCATGGTGCATGAGGTCGCGAAATCATTGTCGTACGAACGCCTCGTCCACCGCGCGAGCCTGAGCGTCGAAATGATCGCCATGATCGACGCGGGCCTTGCGGTATCGCCGGCGCGCTACGACGCCGCCCGGGTATTGGCGCAAAGAAGTCGCTCGATGCTGGCTGAGGTTTTTGCCGACGTCGACGTCTTGCTTGCGCCGAGCACCATCGGCGAGGCGCCGCACGGGATTGCAGCGACCGGCGATCCGCTGTTCAATCGAATGTGGACGCTGCTGCACACACCCTGCGTGCATCTCCCGTCCGCAATCGGGCCGCGGGGATTGCCGGTCGGCATCACGATCGTGGGCCCGATCGGCGGCGATCAGTGCGATGTTGCTGGCCGCAGACTGGATTCATGCGCGGCTTGGTCGATCCGACTCCACTGGCTCCGGCATAGAAAAGGCGACAGATGAATACGCGATCCGAAATACTTGATTCGTTACCCGTCGCGCCTGTCTCGCTTCGCGTCGACGGCGCTCGTCTCTGGCAATCGCTGATGCAACTGGCCGAAATCGGGGCGACCGCGAAGGGCGGCGTGCGCCGCCTCGCGCTGACGGATCTCGACCGGCAAGGCCGCGATCTCGTCGTCGGCTGGCTGCGCGGCGCCGGCGCCAGCATAGAGATCGATGGCGCAGGCAATGTCTTCGCCACCCGCCCGGGGCGCAACGCCGGTGTCCCCGTGGTGCTGACCGGAAGCCACATCGATACGCAGCCCTCGGGCGGCAAATTCGACGGGAATTATGGCGTGCTCGCCGGGTTGGAAGTGCTGCGCACGCTCAACGATGCCGGGTTCGTGACGGAGAAGCCGGTTGCCGTGGCGATCTGGACCAACGAGGAGGGAAGCCGGTTTGTCCCGGTGATGGGTGGATCCGGCGCGTTTGCCGGTGTGTTCACGCTCGAACACCTGCTGCAGCAGCGCGACGTCGATGGCATCGCGTTCGGCGAGGCACTCGATCGCATCGGCTATGCCGGCAGCGCACCGGTCGGAGGACGTGCACTCGACGCGTATTTCGAGGCCCACATCGAGCAGGGGCCCGATCCTCGAGCGCGAGGACAAGGTCATCGGCGTGGTAACCGGTGCGCTGGGGCTACGCTGGTATGACTGCATCTGGACGGGGCAGGATGCGCATGCCGGCCCGACGCCGATGGAATCGCGCCACGATGCATTGCGCGGCGCTTCGCGGCTGGTAGAGGCGGTCAACGAAATCGCGATGCGGCACGCGCCCGACGGCCGCGCCACCGTCGGATTCATGCAGGTCAAGCCCAATTCGCGCAACGTCATTCCTGGCCGCGTCGCGATGAGCGTCGACATGCGGCATCCCGAGGACGAGCACCTTGCGGCCATGGACCGGGAGCTCCGCGCTGCCTCGGCCGCGATTGCCAACGACCTTCACCTCGAGTGCGAAGTGCGGCAAGTCGATCAATTCCCGGCATCGCGCTTCCACGCCGACTGCGTCGATGCGGTTCGCGCCGCGGCGCGAGGGCTCGGCTATACGCACCGCGAGATGGTCAGCGGCGCGGGACACGATGCGATCTATCTCGCGCGCGTCGCGCCCACCGCGATGATCTTCGTGCCATGCAAGGACGGCATCAGCCACAACGAGATCGAGGACGCCCGCCCCGAGCACCTCGAGGCGGGTGCCAACGTGCTGCTCCACGCCGTGCTCGCGCGGGCCGGCGGAGCCTGATGAGCGCGGATGCGCCCGATGCGTGCGCGCAGTGCGGTCGATGCGATCTATCGCGCCGAATCGCGCCGCGTGTTCGCCACGTTGGTCCGTCTGCTTGGCGACTTCGACCTCGCCGAGGAGGCGCTGCACGACGCTTTCCGCGCGGCGCTCGAGCAATGGCCCCGCGATGGCGTCCCCGCGAATCCGCGCGCGTGGCTCGTATCGGCCGGTCGCTTCAAGGCCATCGACGGCATACGCCGACGCTCGCGGTTCGACTCGATGGAGGATGTCGCCGAGCAAGTGGATGCCGTCATCGATGAGACCGCTCCATGGGACAGCGAGGCCATCGAGGACGATCGGCTGCGGCTCATCTTCACCTGCTGCCATCCGACCCTCGCACCGGACGCGCAGGTGGCGCTCACGTTGCGCGAAGTCTGCGGCCTCACGACGGAAGAAATCGCGCAGGCTTTTCTCAGCGCCGCACCCACGCTGGCGCAGCGCATCGTGCGCGCCAAGGCAAAGATCCGCGATGCCCGCATCCCTTACCAGGTTCCGGAACCCGACGAACTCGCGGAGCGGCTGGACAGCGTGCTGCGCGTGGTCTATCTGGTATTCAACGAAGGTTATTCCGCGTCTTCGGGCCAGTCGCTGACGCGGGTCGATCTGTCCGGCGAGGCGATACGTCTCGGACGGCTGCTGGTCGAATTGCTGCCGGAGCCCGAGGCGATCGGATTGCTGGCACTGATGCTGCTGCAGGAATCGCGGCGCGCGGCGCGCGCCTCGCCGGCCGGCGAGCTTGGTCCTGCTCAATGACCAGGACCGCTCGCTCTGGAACCGGGATCAGATCGCGGAGGGGTCGGCGCTGGTGACAAGGTCGCTCGCGTCGCGGCGCTTCGGTCCCTACACGCTCCAGGCGGCGATCGCGGCGGTTCACGCCGACGCGGCCAGCGCCGACGCGACGGACTGGGACGAGATCGTCGGGCTCTACGACGTTCTGCTCCGCGTCGAGCCGACGCCGGTGGTCGAGCTGAACCGCGCGGTGGCAATCGCGATGCGCGACGGTCCCGCCGCGGGTCTCGCCCTGATCGAGGCCATCCTTGCCCGCGGCGATCTCAATGATTACCACCTGGCCCATGCCGCGCACGCCGACCTGTGCCGGCGGCTGGGCAAGACCGCGGAGGCGCGCGCTTCGTACAAGCGCGCGATCGCGCTCGCCCGGCAGGGGCCCGAGCGCCGGTTCCTCGAGCGGCGGCTGGCCGAGTCGCCCGGCTGACCGACCGCTGAGGCGCAGCGGATCGACCGGGGGTCGGAGCCCTTTGCGCTTTGACCTCGTCGCGTGTCGATTTCGCGTTTGCCCGTTCGACTAGTTGATGAAGGCCCACTGAATTCCGGGGCCCATTCAAAGGCGAGCAGGAGCGAGCAATGCAAATCGTCATGAGCTGGTTGGGTATATTGCGCAGAGTCGGGCAGAAGGCGGGCCCCTATCTCATGCTGGAAATGCTGTTGCCGGGCGGCACATTGTTGGCGCTGCTGCTTTTCCTGTATCGGCGCAGGAAATCCGGTATCGGCGGGAGCGCCCAGGGGCGGTCGCTGGTGCGATGCGTAGGCTGGCAGGCATTTTCGAACAACGTATCTTGGTACCCGTGCCCATAAGGCTGCATCCGCAACGGTCCACCACGATGAGGAGTGAATCATGAAGTACTTATGCCTTGTGTACCTCGACGAGAAGAAACTGGACACCGTTCCCGACAGCGAGTGCAAGGCCTGCGGGGACGCGCTCCGGCAGAGCGGCCACCACATCGCCGCCGAAGCCCTCCAATCCGTTCATACGGCAACGACCGTGCGTGTCCGCAACGGAAAAATGTCCGTGACCGACGGGCCCTTCACCGAGACGAAGGAGCAACTCGCCGGGTTCTACCTGATCGATGCCAGGGACTTGAACGAAGCCATCCAGTTGGCCGCGAAGATCCCGCCGGCGCGCGTGGGCAGCATCGAAGTGCGGCCGGTCAGGGAATTGTCCGTTTGAAGGCGAGGTCAATGCATTGCGAGCACTTGCAAAAAAAAGGCAACGGACCTGTCGAACCCGGCCGTCCCTCGATCGACTAGTAAGTAGAGCCCGGGTCTGGCGGCCGAACCGACCGGATGCCCGTCTCGAACCCGAACCTAACGGAGATCTAACCATGCGATTCATGATGATAGTCAAGCACGCCGAGAAGCAGGGTCCCGCCGCCCAAGCAGCTGATGGATGCCATTGCGAAGCTCGCCGAAGAGGAGACCAAAGCCGGCACGATGCTCGGAAGCGGCGGGCTCGGGCCAACTGCGCAAGGCGCCCGCGTCCGGCTTTCCGGCGGGAAGGTGACGGTGACCGACGGGCCTTTCACCGAGACCAACGAGGTTATCGGCGGCTATGCGCAGTTCGAGTTGAAATCGAAGGAAGCAGCGGTGGAATCGGCGGTCCGTTTCATGGAGCTTCACAAGAAGCACTGGCCGGGCTGGGAGGGCGAGACCGAGGTTCGCCAGATGTTCGGTCCGGAAGACTTCGGCCCGGAAGGCTGCGCACCCAAGGTAGAGGAGCGGTCACGAGCAACGGCTGAGTGAAGCGTTGTTCATTGATGGAGCCATGGCGCGGAGTGCCACTACCCCGCGCTGACCCGAAACCAACGGAGAGACACAATGCGATTCATGGTTATCGTCAAAGCCACGAAGGACTCCGAAGCGGGCGTCCTTCCGGATGAAAGACTTCTTGCCGCGATGGGGAAATACAACGAAGAGCTGGTGAAGGCCGGCGTGATGCTCGCGGGCGAAGGTCTCCAGCCGAGTTCCAAGGGCGCGCGCGTCAGGTTCTCGGGCGCGAAGCGGACCGTGATCGACGGGCCGTTCGCCGAGACCAAGGAGCTGATCGCCGGCTTCTGGTTGTGGAAGGTGAAGTCGAAGGAAGAGGCGATCGATTGGCTCAAGCGCTGTCCCAACCCCTTCCCGGGCGAGTCGGAGATCGAGATTCGGCAGGTGTTCGAGGCGGAGGACTTCGGTGCCGAGTTCACGCCCGAGCTGAGGGAGCAAGAGGAGCGCCTGCGCGCGCAGATGGCCACCAAGAAGTAGCGCGCGGCGCGGCATCGCAGCTGCCAGGGCCGCGGCCCGTTATCCATCGACTGGAGAGAATCCATGCAGAAGATCACCCCTTTCCTTTGGTATTCCCACCAGGCCGAGGAGGCCGCCGCGTTCTACGCATCGATCTTCCCCGACTCGCGCGTTACTCGCGTCGTGGCGATGCCGAGCGAGTCGCCGAGCGGGCCGCCTGGCTCGGTGAAGGTCGTCGAGTTCGTTCTTTTCGATCAGCCATTCGTCGCCATGAGCGCCGGCCCGCTGGATCCGTTCAACCACGCGGTGTCGTTCGTCGTGAACTGCGAAAATCAGGCCGAGATCGACCGCTACTGGAACGCGCTTCTCGATGGCGGCTCGGCAGAGCAGTGCGGCTGGTTGAAAGACCGTTTTGGTCTGTCGTGGCAGATCGTGCCCACGGTACTCGGCGAGATGATGGCGAGCCCCGAGCGCGCGAAGGCCAAACGAGCCACGGACGCCATGCTGAAAATGGTCAAGATCGACATTGCGGCGCTGCAGGCGGCTTACTCCGGAACGCCGGGGTAGAGCTTCAAACAAAGGAACACTGCTGCGACTCCTCTGCGGTTGCTAACCGACTCGGACTCGTCGGGCATCGAGCGACGCCCAACGCGTGACGCTTCGGTTGCGAGCCCATGGGAGATCATGTAGATTTCCCTGCCGAACCGCGAATCGCGCTCCTCGTGAATTACACAGTGTCCCGGGATCGTCGGCTTCGCGTCGCGACGGGAAAAGGGGGAGGAGTCATGAAGTTCAATCGGATCTCGCGGTTGCTGTTTGCATTCGCGCTTTGTCTTTCGTTTGGTCTGCCCGCTCAGTCTCAGGAATCGCGCCTTGATGTCGTAGTCAAGCGTGACAAGCTTATCGTCGCAACCTACAGCACTGCGCCTCCGCTGGCTTTCACCGACGAAAAAGGCCAGCTCGTCGGGTTCGAGATCGATCTGGCGAGACTTATCGCCAAGGACCTCCTGGGCGACCCTAACAAAATCGAATTCATGATCGTGCAGTCCGAAGGCCGTTTCCCGTCAGTACTGTCGGGCAGGGCGGATTTTGCGATCGCAGCGACGACCATCTATCCGGAGCGTGCGGCCAAGGTGGCCTTCACCACACCCTACATGGACAGCGGCGTGGCCGTGCTCGTCCGGCGCGACGCGAATGTGCACAGCCTGGCCGATCTCAATAACGAGAAATTCACGATTACCGGCCAGAACAATCCGCAGAACGCCGAGCGGGCCAAGCGGTTCGTGCCCAAGGCAAAAACACTCTGGTTCGACAACCCGAGCGAACTGTTGCTGGCGGTAAAAAGCGGCCGCGCCACCGCGATGCAGACCGACGTCCCTATCGCGGACTACTTTGCGTTGCAGAACAAGGACCTCGTTGTTCTCCCGGACATGGTGGAAAAACTCGGCGTCGCGAACAACGCGATCTTCATGAAACCGGGCGACTTCACCTGGTGGCTCTTCCTGGACACCGTGGTCAACGAGATGCGCTACGGCTCCCGCTATCAGGAATATTCCGACCTGTTCCGCAAATGGTTCGGCAAGGATCCTCCGCCGCAACGGTTCTACATCGGCAAGCCAAAGTAGCGTGACGCGGCGCGGGTGGCGCCGCGCCGCTTCTGGTGCCACAGGTTGTCATGCCGATCGACTTGTCGTTCGTCGGAAGATTCTTACCCGCCTTGCTCGAGGGCACCGTCACTACCCTGGAGCTCTCGGTGCTCGCCATAACCGCTGCGCTGATCCTGGGAATGGTGATCGCGCTTGCGGCACTATCGGGCCGTAAAGTCATAGCCATGCCGGCGGGCGCATTTGTCCAATCGATGCGCAACACGCCGTTGCTGGTGCAGCTCTACCTGGTTTATTTCGGCTTGGGAATGATCGGCCTCGGTCTTTCTGCCTTCCTCTCCGGATTGATCGCACTCACCGCGCAGAATTCTGCCTATATCGCGGAGATCTACCGTGGTGGACTGCAATCGGTCCGACGCACCCAGATCGAAGCCGGCAAGGCGCTCGGCATGCGCCGCCGCGACATCTTTGAGCTCATCGAATTGCCGCAGGCCTTCATGCGGGTCGTGCCGCCGTTGTGCAACCAGTTCATCCAGATCATAAAGGACACTTCGATCCTCTCGGCCATCGCCGTCGGTGAACTTATGCATCAGGGCAAGATGCTGAGCGAACGTACGGCTGCAACCTATGAAATCTTCATCATGGTTGGATTGTTCTATCTCGTCATCACATCCATCGTCACGTTCGCGACCCGGCGCTTCGAACGTCGCTTTGCGATCGCGCACTGAAGCCGCTCATGGTCCCTGAAATCCTGCTCAGCAACGCCGGGCTGCTCCTGAAGGGAGTGCAAAGGACTCTGGAGCTATCCATTGCCACGGCGCTTTTCAGCAGCGCGATCGGCTTGATCGCGGCGCTGCTCCGCACGTTCGGCTGGTGGCCGTTCCGTGTCGCGGTCGATGTTTACGTCTACGTCGTGCGTGGCGTGCCACTGCTGCTGCTGCTCTTCTTCATGTACTACGGCTTGCCTTACTCCGGCATAGACCTGCCGCCCGTTCCCGGCGGAATCCTGGTGATGTCCATCTATTTCGGGGCCTTCATGTCGGAAGTCTTCCGCGCCGGGATCGAAGCACTGCCACGGGCCCAGTGGGATGCGGCGCGAAGCCTGGGTATGCGTCTGCCGCTGATTCTCAGTATCGTCGTGGTGCCGCAGGCGGTTCGCCTCTCGACGCCGGCATTCATCAACACCTGCGTGCTGTTGATCAAGAGCACGTCGCTGGTCTCGATTATCGGCCTCTCCGAGTTGACCATGGTAGGGCGCCAGATCGTCGAGCGGACATTCGCGCCATTCCAGATTCTGCTCGGGGTCGCTCTGATCTATTTCGTGATCTGCTACTCCTTGTCCCGATTGGGAAGATACGCCGAGAAACGGATGGACTATGCGCACTGAAGACGTCGCGGTTGCGCCGATGGTTGCGTTCCGCGGCGTCAGCAAATGGTTCGGTGCCACGCAGGTGCTGAAGGACATCTCGCTCAGCGTCGCGCCGAGCGAGGTCGTCGTAATCATCGGACCGAGCGGTTCCGGCAAGACCACGTTGCTGCGTTGCGTGAACTGTCTGGAAGAGTACGAGGCCGGCGAGATCACTGTGGCCGGTGAGATGATCGGCTATCGGATCACGTCGAACGGAGCCCGAGTGCGCCGCAGCGAGCGGGAAATCGCAGCGGCACGGGCGAAGATCGGGTTCGTCTTCCAGAGCTTCAATCTGTTCCCGCACATGACGGTCCTGCGCAACGTCGCCGTGGGACCGATCCGGGTTAACAAGATGCCGCGCGAGAGTGCAGAGGCAATGGCCCGGGATCTGATCGCGCGAGTGGGTCTTGCCGAAAAGACCGACGTCTACCCGAGCAGCTTGTCAGGCGGCCAGCAGCAACGTGTGGCCATTGCGCGGGCGCTGGCAATGCAACCGAAGCTGATGTTGTTTGACGAGGTAACGTCGGCGCTCGATCCAGAACTTGTAGACGAAGTGCTCGGCGTGATGCAGCAGCTGGCTCGAGACGGCATGACGATGATCGTAGTCACGCACGAAATGCAGTTCGCGCATGACGTTGCCGACCGAATCATTTTCATGGACCGGGGCTCGATTGTCGAGGAGGGTGACCCGGCCACGCTGCTGGCTAACCCTCGCAGTGAGCGATTGCGTGCTTTCATGCGGCGCCATATCCAGGGCTGGGCGCGCAATATGCCGGAGAATCCAATGACCATTGAAAAGAACCCATGACAAGCCAGCTTGGAACTGTCGGTCGGATGAAGATGGCCTTGGACACGCCGGTGCTGTTGGTCGATCTTCCGGTGATGGCGGGAAATATCGAGCGGATCGCTGCGATTTGCCGCGGCGCCAAGGTCGCCTGGCGGCCGCATACGAAAGGCATCAAGATCCCGGCTATCGCTCATCAGGCGCTCGCGGCGGGGGCGATCGGCGTGACATGCGCAAAGCTCGGCGAAGCCGAGGTGATGGCCGCGGCCGGCATACGCGACATCCTTATCGCCAATCAAATCGTCGGTGCGCCGAAAATCGCACGACTGATCGGCTTGCAGCGCCACGCCGAGGTCAAGGTACTGGTCGACAGCGCCGAAAACGCCGAGGCGCTCGCAGCGGAAGCGAGCGCGGTTGGCGTAGCCCTGCGCGTGCTGATAGAGGTCGACATAGGGATGGGCAGAGCGGGAGTGCCGCCGGGGGAGGCCGCGATCGCACTGGCGCGCAAGATCAGGACTCTGCCTGCTCTGGAACTGGTCGGCGTCGGGGGCTGGGAAGGCCATACGACGGAGATCGCGGACGAAGGTGAAAAGGCGCAGTCGATCGAGCGTGCGGTGACCGCGCTGACGACAACCGCGGATTCGCTGCGGCGCGCCGGGTTCCCTATGCGTATCGTCAGCTGCGGCGGCACGGGCACGTTCCGCTTCACTACGCGCCTGCCTGGCGTGACCGAGATCCAGGCTGGCGGCGGGATACTCAGCGACGTGCGTTACCGTACGAAATGCAACGCCGATCTTCCGTACTCGCTTACCGTCCTGACCACGGTAATCAGCCGGCCGAACGAGCGACGGATCATCTGCGACGCCGGAAAGAAGACGATGAGCAGTGATGCCGCCGTGCCATTACCGCTGAACGTCGAATCCGTGCGGTCGGTCAACCTCTCCGCCGAGCATGCGCGGGTGGAGCTCGATCAACCTAATCATTCCCTGAAGGTGGGCGACAAGCTGGAATTCGTCGTGGGCTATTCGGACACGACGGTCCATCTGCATGAAGAAATGATCGGTATTCGCGACGGTCGTGTGGAGATCGTTTGGCCAATTCTCGGGCGCGGCAAATTGCGATAATTGTCGAGGCTCCGGCAGCTGGACGTGTTGTCTGCTTCGCAACCGCTGCGCGTGATCATCCCTTCCCCGCGACCGTTCAAGCATTGAGCTGAGCCGCTGGTGTCGAACGCGAGATTTTCATTTCCTCTTCGTTCATGTCCACTGGAACGTTGGCGAAGAGCGGTGTGCTCAGATAGCGCTCGGCGGTGTCTGGCAGCATGCAGAGCACCGTCGCGCCCTTCGGCGCCTCTTTGCAGATCCGCAGCGCGCCGGCAAAGCCGGCGCCCGAAGTGATGCCGACGAAGATGCCTTCCTTGCTGGCCAGATCCCGCGAGCACTGCATTGCCTCGTCGTTCGATATCGACAGGATGCGGGTTATCAGTTTCATGTCGACCGCGTCGCCGGTCAGTTTGGGAATGAAATCCGGCGTCCAGCCCTGCATCGGATGCGACTTGAACGACGGATGGCTCGCCGACGCGGAACCGTCCGGATTTCGCTGCTGAGCGGCGCCGCTACCGAGTAGCGGCGCGTCCTGCGGTTCGCAAACGATGATTGCCGTTTCCGGCCTTTCTTTGGCCAACACCCGCGCCACGCCTTTGAGCGTTCCACCCGTGCCATATCCGGTCACCCAATAGTCGAGCCGCTCGCCCGCGAAGTCCTCAAGGATTTCCCGGGCCGTCGTGCGTGAATGCATGTCGGGATTGGATTCGTTCTCGAACTGACGCGTCAGAAACCAGCCATGCGTTTTGGCGAGCTCCATCGCTTTCGCCACCATGCCCATGCCGCGTTGCGCCGCCGGTGTGAGCACCACCTTGGCGCCGAGAAAGCGCATCAGCTTGCGCCGTTCGACGCTGAAGGTCTCGGCCATCGTCAGCACCAGCGGATAGCCTTTCTGCGCGCACACCATGGCGAGTCCGATGCCGGTGTTGCCGCTGGTCGCTTCCACCACCGTTTGCCCCGGTTTGAGTTGTCCGGACCGTTCGGCATCTTCGATGATCCCCAGTGCGAGTCGATCCTTCACCGAACCCAGAGGGTTGAACGCCTCGATCTTGACGAACAGGTTTACGCCCGCGGGCGCCAACCTGTTTATCCTGACCACCGGCGTGTTTCCGACCGTCTCGAGGATGTTCTGGAATTTGCGTCCCATACATGATCTCCTTTGGCTGAGCTGCGCGTCAGATTCCACAAGACGGCTCGCCGGCCGTCGCATCAGCGCACCAATCCATGGCCGACTTACCCCGACCAACCCGCTTTGCATCATAGGGAACAACGATTGATCGCACAATGGACCGCACATCGGTCCGTCATTTGGGCGTTTGACGTGAAAAATCTGCCGTAAGCCGCGGCGGCGACAGCCAATAGGGGAGAGGCCCGGAGTCGGATTTTCCCCACCGCCTTGCGCGAAGTTCCATCAATCACGAAAATGCGGCAACGAGCGGCGGAGCCCTGGTCGGCAGGTAGCCCGCATCCTATTGGCGTCGCGGGCTTCTATTCCAAGGCGCGAACCTGCTGACTGATATGCTCGCCCACTTCAATGAGGAGACACTACTGCATGAAGATTTCGATCCTCGACGATTACCATGACACGCTGCGCACTCTCGTCTGTTTCCGAAAGCTGGACGGGCACGACGTCAAAATCTGGAACGACCATGTGCAGGATGTCGATACCCTTTCCGAGCGCCTGAAGGATACCGAAGCCCTGGTGTTGATCCGCGAGCGAACGCAAATCCGTGCACCTTTGATCGACCGCCTGGACAAGCTCAGGCTCATCAGCCAGCGCAGCGTCTTCCCGCACATCGACATCGACGCCTGCACCCGGCGCGGCGTGATCGTCTCATCGAGCCAGCATGCCGACACGCCTTCGTATGCCGCTGCCGAACTGACGTGGGGACTGGTCCTCGCGGCGATGCGCCAGATTCCGCAGCAGATGGCAGCGCTGCGAGCCGGGAAATGGCAAATCGGCGTCGGCTCCACCCTGCGCGGCAAGACTCTGGGCGTGTTCGGGTACGGAAGGATCGGAGCCGTGGTCGCGGGGTATGGGAAAGCTTTCGGGATGCGGGTGATGGTCTGGGCGCGAGAAGCGTCGCGTGCGCGCGCGCAGGCGGACGGATACGCCCCCGCGCGCAGCAAAGAAGCATTTTTCGAGGAATGCGATGTCATCTCCCTGCACATGCGGCTGGTGGAATCGACGCGGGGAATCGTCCGTGCCGGTGACCTGGCGCGAATGAAGCCTTCGGCGCTGCTGGTAAACACAAGCCGTGCGCCGCTGATCGAGCAAGGGGCACTGGTGACAGCGTTGCGGCTAGGGCGGCCGGGTATGGCGGCGGTCGACGTCTATGAACAAGAGCCCCTTCTCGACACAAACGATCCGCTGCTCGCCATGGACAACGTCGTATGCACACCCCACATCGGCTATGTATCGCGCGACGAGTACGAGATTCAGTTCGCCGATATCTTCGATCAGATCATCGCGTACGAGGCGGGTTCGCCGATCAACGTAGTGAATCCCGAAGCGCTGAAAGTTACGCCGCGGCGCAACGCGTGACGGCGCAGCGCTGTTCGATTGGCGTACGACAGGCGTTTGGTTCTAGCCGAGGTGATGCGCGAGGATCTTTAAGCACAGATGCTTGAAGCGTTTGCGCTCGGCGGCATCCAGCGATTCCAGCAACATCTGCTGCACCGACCTGACCACCGGGAGCGCTCGAGCCAGCGCCTTCCTCCCGGACGGCGTGATGCGCACCAGCCGGACGCGCCGATCGGCGCGGGAGGCGGAACGCACGAGCCAACCCCTCGCTTCGAGGCGCCCGATCACGCCGCCCATCGTGGCCCGGTCGTAGCCGATCAGCGCGCTCAGGCGCGCCTGATCGATCGGTTGCCGCTGCGCAGCGGCTGCCAGGGCTGCGAACTGGACTGGCGTCATGTCGAGGCCGACGCGCGCGAAAAAGAGCCTGACCGCGACCTGCTGCAGCCGCCGGATCAAATGGCCGGGCATGTGATGGATGATCAGGTCGCTCGTCCGCGGATCGGCGTAGCTGACCTTGCGGTCGCCCAAGCCAGAGGCTCGCTGCAGTCTCAGGCCAGGCATTTGTCGACCGTCCAGCCGTACAGCCATTCAAGCGCATCGTAATAGCGTTCGGGCGTGCGGCCGACCCAAAGCGAATTGCGCACCAGCCGCTCGACTCCCTTGGCGTGATAGATGCGTCCCATCTCACGTGCGGAAATGATCAGCCGTGCGCCTCGCACGATGCGCTTGGATTCGTAGAGGCGGAAGGCCGGCTCGAGGTCACCCTCGCAGGCCTTCAGCGCCTCGCGCAAGGTCACCGCGTCTTCGAGCGCGATGCAGGCGCCTTGCGCCAGATACTGCAGCATCGGATGCGCAGCGTCGCCCAGCAGCGTTGCCCTGCCTTCGCCCCAGCGGTCGACCGGATCGCGGTCTGCAGTCGACCAACGCTTCCACGACGTCGGTTTGTCCAGCAGTTGCCGCGGCCGGTCGGAGATCTCGGTGAAGTACGACATGACTTCGTCGCGCGAGCCCTCGCGCACACCCCATTGCTCCTGCTCCCGGCTATGAAAGGTGACGACGATGTTGTACTGTTCGCCACCTCGCAACGGATAGTGAACGAGATGGCAGTTCGGGCCGACCCAGATTGCCGCCGCGTTCCAGCGCAGGTCGGCAGGCATGTCGGCGCTCGGCACGACGGCGCGGTACACGACATGCCCCGAGACACGGTGGCCGTCGCCGAGCAACCGCTCGCGCACGACCGAGTGCACGCCATCGCAGCCGACGACGGCTGACCCCTGGTGAATGCCACCCCCCGCATCGACCAGACGTACGCCGTGCTCGCCGATGTCGACACGCGCAATCCGCGCGGAAGTATGGACGGCTATGTCAGGGGCGAGCTGAACTTCTTCGTACACCGACTGGTGGATGTCGGCGCGGTGGATGACCGCATACGGATTCTTGAAGCGCCGGCGGAACGCTTCGCCAAGCGGCACCCGCGCGACCTCGCTGCCGTCGATCGCGTCCATCATGACGAGCTCGTCGGTGTAGACCGCGCGCTTGCGTGTTCGCTCGCCCACGCCGAGCGCGTCCATCGCCGCGAAGCCGTTGGGACCGAGCTGGAGGCCGGCGCCGATCTCGCCAATTTCCGCCGACTGCTCGAAGACCTCGACGGAGAAGCCGCTCTGGCTCAGCGCCAGCGCGGCGGCCATGCCGCCGATGCCGCCGCCGACAACCAGCACTGGTGCCGGACTGCCGGGCCCGACGCTCATCGCTGCGCTCGCCTCAACGCTCTTCGTACACGCCCAGCTTGCGCTGCAGCGGTGATTCGTCGGCCATCACCAGATACGCCGGTGCGCGACTCGAGCGATTGGCAAGCCGCACCGCGGCGAATCCCGGTGCGCAGAAGGTGTCGGCTTGCTCGAACGCGATCGCGATGTCGTTGATCTGCACGTCACCGGCGCCCTCGACCGCGTGGAACACGCGCGCCGCCGAGACGCGGGGCAGGGAGATCTCCTCGCCCGGACGCAGCAGCAATGCGGCGAAAGCGATCGTATTGAGGCAATCGCCGCCTGTTTCCGGATTCACGTAAGCGAGCTGCACCGGTGCGCCGGGTTTGCTCGAGCCGGCGAGCGCCTGCAATGCGTCGCGCGTCCGCCGCCACTCGTAGCGCAACAGCGGATACGCGCCCCGGGCGCGGCGCCCGTCGGCCAACGGCGCCAACCCGCCGGCGGCGTAGGCATATTGCGGCGCGTGCGGCGACTGCGCAGCCCCTTCGACCGCGTACGAAACGTCGAGGTAGACCATCAATGGCAGGTCGAGCACGTCGAGCCAGATCACCGGCACGCGCCCTGTATGGCGGTGCTCGTGCCATTGGCCGGTCGGGGTCAGGATCAGATCGCCTGGTTCCATCGCGCAGGCTTCGCCTTGGACCAGCGTCACCGCGCCTTCTCCCTCGACGACGATGCGCGCCGCGTTGGGCGTGTGACGGTGGCTGGGTGCGGTTTCGCCGGGGAGCACAAGCTGCATCCCGAGGTAGATCGCCGCCGACGCCTGGAGGTTATCGAGACCGCGGCCGGGATTGGCGAGGACCAGCACGCGGCGCTCCGCCTTCTCCATCGGGGTCAGCTCTCCGGCGCGCAACAGCAGCGGCCGGATCGTACTCCACCGCCAGTGAGCTGGCAGCGTAGCCGTTCGCGGCGCCTGCGGCGGCAGCAGCGCGCGCATGCTGGGCCACAGCGGCACCAGGTTGGCGCGGGAAAGCTCCGCGACGTAATCGCGGGGCAGATCGTCGAGGGTGCCGAGGGGTTTCATGCGGAAAAGTCTCCTGGGCTGCTTCGCGTTCGGGCCGTTGCGCCCGGCGATGTTGCGAGCGTACTATTTCGTATGCATACATTCAATATGCATACATACCGAGTGCCCGCCGCGCGGCTCCACTGGCGCACTCGCCGAGGAGGGCCCTTTCATGAAGCGAGCGAATCGATTCATCCGGGCGGCACTGGCCGCGATCGTCGTGCTGGGCGGCGCCCCCGCCATCGCCCAGGAAACGGTTCGCATCGGCGTCGTCGCCGAGTTCTCCGGCCCGTTCGCCGACTACGGCCAGCAGATCGTCGGAGGAATGAAGACGTACCTGAAGCAGAACGGCGAGGTCTTCGGCGGCAAGAAGATCGAGCTCATCATCCGCGACACGACCGGTGCGGCGCCGGACGTCGCCAAGCGGCTCGCGCAAGAGCTGGTAACGCGTGACAATGTCGACATCCTCGCGGGATTCGGATTGACGCCGAACGCGCTCGCGGTGGCGCCGGTCTCCGCGGAAGCGAAGAAACCGATGGTGATCATGAACGCAGCGACGTCGATCATAACGACTCGCTCGCCTTATATCGTGCGCGTCTCGCATACGCTGCCGCAGGATACGCAGCCGATCGCGCAGTGGGCCGCCAAGAACGGCATCAAGCGCGTGTTCACGATGGTGTCCGACTTCGGCCCTGGCATCGACGCCGAAGGCGCGTTCATCAAAGCATTCAAGGCCGCGGGCGGCGAGATCGTCGACAGCGTGCGCACGCCGTTGCAGAACGCAGACTTCGCGCCGTTCCTGCAGCGGATCAAGGATGGCAAGCCCGAAGCCGTGTTCGTCTTCCTGCCGCCGGGCAGCCAGACGATCGCGTTCATCAAGGGTTATGAAGAGCGCGGTCTCAAGCAGGCGGGAATCAGGCTGATCGCGACCGGCGACCTGACCGACGATGGTGTGCTGCAGGCGATGGGCGAGCCTACGGTCGGGACTCATCACCAGCTTCCACTACTCGGCGGCGCACGATTCGCCGGAGAACAAGGCGTTCATCAAGGCGTACGTCGAGACCAACGGCACGAAGCTTCGCCCGAACTTCATGGCCTGCGCCGGCTATGACGGCATGGCGGCGATCGCCGAGGCGCTGAAAAAGACCGGCGGGTCGGTCGACCCCGAGAAGTTCATCGGCGGCGCTGAAAGGGATGCGCCTCAACGAGCCCGCGCGGATCGATCACGATAGATCCGGAGACTCGCGACATCGTGCAGACGGTGTACATCCGCCGCGTCGAGAGAATCGACGGCCTGCTCTACAACATCGAGTTCGACAAGTATCCGGACGTCAAGGATCCGGGCAAGCAGAACTAGCGGGCACGCGGAGATAGCGCCGGCGCCGGTCGAGCGGCGCCGTCAGATCCGGAAGGTCGTCTGCACCTCCGGCGGGAAGAGCGTCTCGGCGCTCAGCAGCCGGCGGCAGACGCCCTGCTCGAAGGCGTAGTGCAGGAACGCGTCGATCGTCGTCCGGTTGGCTTCGATCCCGTACGGCCACGGATCGCTGCCGAAGAGCTCGCGCGCGCGCCGAAGCTCGTCGGCTACCCACGGCAGCGGAAAAAACGATGCCGTAATGTCGGCGGCGCGCGCGAGGCTTCGTACCCGTGCCTGGTCAAAGGCCTTGAACAGGTTCATCGCCAGCCAGCGATCCCGCTCGTAGATCTCGCGCCGCATCGCGATCACATGCATGATCGGAAAAATGCCGGTCTTGCGCGCGTAGGCCGACTCGACCTCGCGATATTCGGCGAACAGCCGACGCACGCGCGGGTCGCCGGCCGTGATCGGCGCCGGCGGCCGCGCCGACAGAACGGCGTCGAGATCGCCGGCCAGCAGCATGTCAGACAGCGAGCGATCCGCAACGACGGTGAGACGGAAGTCGGCGGGCAGCTCGAGCGCCACCTTCTCGATGCGTCCCGGCTGATTTACGCCTGCCTGATGCCAGTGGATCGAGGCGAGATCGACGCCGTATTCGTGCGCCAGCAGCCCGCGCGAATAGATCGCGGCCGTCTGTGCCCATTCAGGCACGCCGACGCGCTTGCCTGCGAGTTGCTCGGGCGCGGTGATGCCGCCATCGCTGCGCACGTAGATCGACGAGTGACGGAACACACGCGATGGAAATATCGGTAGCGGAATGAACCGGGGGTCGTCCTGCGCCGCCAGCGCGACGATCTTGGCGAACGAGACCTCGCAGACGTCGAATTCGCCGCCCAGCAAAAAGCGGTAGAACATCTCCTCGACCGGCAGGCGCAAAACGTTGAGCTCGACGCCCGCGACTGGCACAGTGCCGTCGAACAGGTCGCGGACGTGGTCGTATTCGCCGATCGCGAGGGTGAGCGGGACCTTCGCCATGGACGCGCCGCCCCGGGGTCAGTCGAGCTTGATGCCGATTGTCTTGACGATCTTGCCGTACTTGTCGTAATCGCGCCGGATGAGGGCGGCGAATTCGTCGGACGTCGTCACGAAGGGCTCGACCCCGCCGGCCGAGTTGAGCTTTTGTCTGACGTCCGGCGCGGCCAGCGCCTTGTCGACCGCGGCGCGCAGCGGAACAAGCACTGCTTCCGGTGTGCCCGCCGGCGCAAACAGCGCGAGCCAGATCGTGACTTCGTAGCCCGGATAGAATTCGGCTATCGTCGGCAGGTCGGGATACTCCGGCGAGCGCTTCGTACCCGTGACTGCCAGCGCACGCAGCTTGCCGGCCTTGATCTGGGTGGCCGTCGACGTGCCGGCGAACATCGCCGCGGTGTCGCCGGCGACGGTCGCCATGGTCGCCGGCGCCCCGCCTTTGAACGGCACGTGCAGCAGATCGATGCCGGCGCGCTGCTTCAGTATTTCCATCGACAGATGGTGCTGGCTGCCGTTGCCGCCGGAAGCGTAGGGCAGCGGCGGCGTCGTACGGCGCGCGTATTCGATGAATTCCTGGAAATTCTTGCACCGGCAGCGACGGGTTGACGGCAAGCACGAATTGGTTCGCTGCCAAGGTCGCGACCGGCGCGAGATCCTTCAGCGGATCGAACGGCATTTTCGCGTACAGGTGCGGATTGATCGCGACCAGGCTGTCCTGGCCCAGCAGCAGCGTGTAGCCGTCGGGCGGCGACTTCGCGACCATGTCGCCGGCGATGTTGCCGTTGGAACCCGCATGATTGTCGATGACGACCGCCACACCGAGAAGCTCGGAAAGCTTCTGGCCGACGACGCGCGCGACAATATCCGGAGCGCCGCCGGGCGGGATCGGCACGATCAACTTGATCGGGCGCGACGGATATTGGGCGAGCGCGCCGGAGCTGGCCACTACGAACAGGCAGACCGCAAGCAGGCGCAACAATTTCGCCGTCATCACGCATTTTTTCGCATATCATGGGGAATTGCAACGGCGCCCGAAACCGATCATGCCCCCTGCCGCCGATCGCGCGCTAGTCGACAAGCTCGTTCTCGCCAACCGTATCCTTTACCGGCAGGGCGTCGTCGACGGCTTCGGACATGTCAGCGCTCGCCACGACCAGGCGCCCGATCATTTTCTGCTGGCGCGCAACATGGCGCCGGGCCTGGTCCGCCGCGAGGACATCGTCACCTTCGACCTCGACGGCGTGGCGCTCGATGCGGCCGGGAGACGCGTGTATCTGGAGCGCTTCATCCACGGCGAAATCTATCGCGCGCGCCCCGACGTGCAGGCGGTCGTGCACAGCCACTCGCCCAACGTGATCCCGTTCGGCGTGACCGGGACGCCGCTGCAGCCGGTCTTCCACATGAGCGGGTTTCCTGGCCGAAGGCAGCGCGCTGTTCGAGATCCGCGACGTTGCCGGCGATACCGACATGCTGATCAGCAACGGAAGGCTCGGCGTCGCGCTTGCCGCCGCTCTGGGCTCGCGCTCGACGGTGCTGATGCGCGGGCATGGATCGACGGTCGTCGGCGCCTCGCTCGAGCAGGCGGTGTACCGCGCGTTCTACGCCGAGGTCAACGCCCGATTGCAGACGCAGGCGAGGCAGCTGGGCGAAGTGACTTATCTCAACGCCAACGAAGCGGCCAAGGCGGCGGCGATCAATGACACCCAGCTGCCGCGGGTGTGGGACCTGTGGGCGCGGGAGGTCGGGGCAGTCGAGTAATCCGGCGGCCTCTTCGATCATCCAGTAACAGTGAGGAAAGTGCCGCGTCGGCCGCAGCGTCGACTCGCCACGCGCGATCCTACGCGCTTCGCGCGCGTGGCCCCTCGCCGCGGGCTCGCGCCGCTACTTTGCCCCGCGCGCGTAATACTTGAAGAGATCGTCCTGCTGCTGCTTGGTCAGCGGCGCGGCGAGAAACTTCAAGCTCACCGCGTCGGCCATCGCCTCGTCGAGCCCGGAAATCCGGTCGAGGCGCAGATTGTCTTTCGGATAGAACTGGTCGCGAACCTCCTTGGCGAGGCTCTCGGGAATATTGACCCATTCGGCATAGGCTTTCAGCGCTGCCGGGTCCGAATACATCCAGTCGAGCGTTTCGCGATACGCCTGCACGTAGCGGTCGAGCACGTCGCGCCGCTGCTCGGCGACAGCCGTGTTGGCGATCATCAGCCGGACAGTCTGGTTGCGAAAGGCGGGGACATCGCTTTCGCGCACGATCAGGCGGATACGCCCCTGCTGCAGGGCCTCGACGCCGAACGGCGGAGACGACCAACCGATGTCGACCTGACCCGACATCGTCTGCGTGAACGTCGACGCCGGGCTCCCGGTCGCGACCGGCTTCGCCTGCACGCCGAATTCACGGATGAATGCAAGGACCGCGAGGTTCGTCGACGAGCCCGTGGTCGAGTAGGCGATGGTTTTTCCCGCCGCGTCCTTGATGGTCTTGATCGGCGATGCGGCCGGCACATACCAGAACAAATCGTCGGCACCGGTCATCGAGTTGGCGACGGCGCGAACCGGTGCCCCCTTGGCAAAGGCGCCGAGCACCCCGGCGGTCCCCACGCCGATTCCCAGGTCGACGCTGCCCGAGATGACCGCCTGCATCGTCTCTCCGGCGCCCTGCGTGTAGAGCAGCTCCAGCGTCAGGCCGCGCTTCTTGAAGAACCCGGCCTTCTGGCCCAGCTCCGGCGCCGCGTTCTCCCAGTTGCCGCGCTGCCCGATCGCGAGCTTCAGCACGTCCTCGGCCGTCGCGCTGACCGTGGCGGATACGATGGCGAGAGCAACGAACCAGCGTAGCGTCTTTGCGAGCTTCATTCGGTACCCCTTCAGCGGACGTCGGGCGGATATTATCGCCGCAGCCGATCGACTTTGGGAATGGCATACCGAAATGCGCGCGAAACGCGTCGCAGACCATCACTTCCTTTCGATCACGACCTCGAGGTACTCGCTTTGCAGCACCAGCGTGCTGTCGCGCGAGCGATTGCGGCTATCGATGAGGGCCAGCAGATCGCGGGTCAAGGCAGTCTGCTTGTCCGTATCGAGTGCCGCAAAGGTCCTGGTCATCGGCCCGTAGTAGGTACGAAACACGTCGATCCAATGGTCCGGCGAGCGGTAGCGGAAGGTGAAGTCGCGCCGGGTCAGCCTGATCTCGTGCGCCGCATTGCCGAACAGTTCGTCGAGCCTTGCCTTCGTTCCCCACGACGCGGGTGATTTGACACCGACGGCCGGCGGAACGTAGTTTGCGATCGTCTTGAACAGTTGTCCGATGAAGCTTTCCGGCGTCCAGTTCGCCAGGCCGATCTTGCCACCCGGCTTGCAGACGCGCACGAGCTCGCTCGCCGCCCGGTCCTGGTTCGCCGTGAACATCACACCAAAGGTGGAGAGCACGACGTCGAACGATTCGTCCGGAAACGGCAGGTTTTCGGCGTCGGCCTCCTGGAAACGGATGGCGTGCCCTTCCGCCTGCGCGCGCGCCCGCCCCGATTCGAGCAGGGCAGGCACGTAATCGGTGGAGGTTACGTCGCACCAACGGCGCGCAGCGGCAAGGGTCGCATTGCCATTGCCGGCTGCCACGTCGAGAACGCGTGCACCGGAACGGAGGTCGATCGCTTCGCACAGGTTCTCACCGACGATCTGCAGCGTGGTTCCGACGACGGCATAGTTGCCGGTGGACCAGGCGGCTTGCTGGCGCGATTTGACGGCGGCGAGATCGACCGCGGGCGAAGCGGAAATGACTGCGGACATCGCATTACTCCTGGTGGCGTTGGCGGGATCTGTCGCGATGCGTGTCGGCCTCGGCCGCTCGATGTGGCTGAGCGCGACTCCGAACATCGACGGCGACTGGTGTTGGCTCTGACGCATCAGATCGGTCACCGTCGAGGGCGGTAAGCCAGGCGGAGGCGAAGCCGGGTGCTCTCCGCTTCTCGCGTAAATTCCGCCGCGACCGACCTTATTTCGCTGCGGTCGAATCCGAGATCGCGCAGCGTCCGATCATCGAGCCTGCTAAGTGCGTCGTACACGCCCGTTGCGCGCCGCCACTTCCGGTAGCGCGCATAGACCCGGCGTGCGGATGCCGCCAACGCCTCTAGCATCGCAAGGACGATCGCCCCAAGGGTGAACGAACGATGGTTGCGAGCGTCCAGGTACATCTGATAACTCGTGATGTCGTCGCCGGAGTACGCGCTCGCGACGTTGTCAGCGGCCCCTTCAATCGACGAGCCGGGGAGCTTTCCCGCCGGCGCGCGCGCAAGGATGTCGTCGTAGAGGACTCGAGTCCAATGCGTGCTGAATCCCGCAACGCCGGCGTCGTGGCCGGGGTCCGCCAACCCGGCGTTGGGCGACCCGTCCGCCAGCACCTTGGCCGGTGCCGGGAGGGTTTTCGCAGCGCCGCGCGAGCGGGTCGCCGTCGGACGCGGCGCAGTGTCCGCCACCGGTTCGAGCCGGTGCGCCAGATCCACGATCGAGTCGGTCATGGCAGGGACTCCGACCGGAGCGCAACGCGGTAGGCGTCCCGCCCCGCGAGGACCGGACTCGCGATCGGAGCGATCGATTCCAAGTCGAGGTAGGCGTCGGCGTCGCCGCCACTGGCGTAAATGTCCATTCCGAATCGCTGCGCAATGCGCATGATGGGTGTGTTCGCTGACCGGCAATGCATCAAAAGCCGCGGTACGCGACGGTCTCGCGCGTAGGCGATGCCGCGTTCGGCCAACTCGGTGGCCACCCCGCGTCCGCGGTGCGTCGGCAGGACGGACAGCGCGAGCTCGGCCATATCGCCCTCGATCGCGACATGCGCCACGCCGACGAGCATCAGCCGATCGTTGCGAACGCCAAACACGCCGTCGCGACCGAAGTCGATGTCGTCGACGTAGGCGGCGATCAGCGTCGTCGCGAGCGCGGTGCCGAAGCGCAGCGAGCGGTCCTTCAGCGGCAGGGCCAGAAAATGCGCGACCATCGCGGCGCGTTTATCCCCGTTCAATCGTTGCAGGTCGAAGTTCATCGTCTTGCCTCAGGTTGGGCGGTGACTGAAAGGGGAACGGCGTGGCCGTGCCGCGCCCGGGCATCGTTTGTCTCGCCGAGGGGCCGTGGCGCAACGGCCGACGCTGGTTCGGCCTGCTTGAGAATCGCCAGCGCGCGGCGCCAGCCCGCGACCGCGAGCATTCCGCCAAAGACAACCATCGGCAGGCCCGACAGCAAGCTCGCTTCACCCTCGAACAACCGGATCGCTCCGATTGCCAGCGCCGCCGCGCCGATAAGACCGATATGCAGCCACATGCCGCACGCGATCAGCGCACGTTCGGAGCTCGATTTCATTTCAGACATCGAAGGGAAGCTCGGTGAGACGGTGATCCCTGTCCGACGCACCCCATGCCACGCGGTGCACGTCGACCCGGGTGAGGCCGATATCATGCAATTCGCGCTCTCCCATCATGCCAAAATCATGCAGCGCAGCGGCAGCAATCCGCCGCCTCTCGAGCCATCTATGCAGCCGGTTCGCCAGGATCAGCACACGCACGGCAACGGACTCCAGGGTCGCGGAGACCCACAGCAAAGCCGCTGCCGGGAGGTGCGATGATTCGTATCTAAGCATCGTGTCTTCCTATTTCGTCAAATATTCCGGTTGCCCGGGACGAGGAAACTGTATCCGGCGGGTGCGGCGGCGAAACTTCAGCGGCGGGCGATTTTTGTTTCGTTTGTTTCACAAGCCCCTGGCAGCGGGCGAATCCCTCCACACCGCGGCGCGATAGATGTAGGATTTGCGGTCACGGCCGGCGCGGCGCCGTTGTGCCGCCGCGTCGGAGGCCGTAGGAGTGAAACAGCGCCTGTGAGACCGAAGGCAACGATCCTGATCGTCGACGACGAGCCCGACGTACGTTCGGTGCTCGAGGAATACTTCGTCGCCCACGGCTACGCGGCGTTCGGCGCCGAAAGCGCCAGCGCGGCGAGGACGATGGTCGCGCAGCATCCGATCGACCTCGCTTTGGTGGACATTCACATGCCGGGCGAGGACGGGCTGAGCCTGGCGCGGCATTTGCGCGAGCGCTACGCGAAGCTCGCGATCGTCATGCTGACTTCTGCCGGTACCGTCGTGGACCGGATCGTAGGTCTCGAGATGGGCGCCGACGACTATGTGCCGAAGCCGTTCGATCCGCGCGAGTTGGCGGCGCGGGTCAAGAGCGTGCTTCGCCGCACGTCCGCCGCGAGCCGTGCCGACATTGGCGCCGCCAGGGTGCGCATCGGAAGATGCGTGCTCGATCTCGCGGCGCACCGGTTGACCGATGACAAGGGTGTCGAGGTGTCGATGTCGCCGCTCGAATTCGATCTGCTCAAGGCGCTTGCCGAGCACCCGAATCGGGCGCTTTCGCGAGAGCGCATCCTGAACCTGAGCCAGCAGCGCGACTGGGATCCTTTCGACCGCAGCGTTGATCTGCGGATCATGCGCTTGCGCAAGAAGATCGAGCCCGATCCCGAGCATCCGCGGTTCATCAGGACCATACGCAACGAGGGCTACATATTCGTCCCGGATGGAGCGTGATATTTCAATGAAGACATGGCTCCAATCAGGCAAACATCTGCGCGTTTTGGCATGCATCGCGCTTATGCTGTTGCTCACCGGCTGCATGCGCGAACCGGAGACGGCCCTTCGCATAGGTACCAACGTCTGGATAGGAAGCGAGCCGCTCTACCTTGCCCGGGAGCTGAATTACCTGGACTCCGCGGCCGTGCAGCTGGTCGAATATCCGTCGGCGAGCGAGGTGCTGCGTGCCTTTCGCAACCAGGCTATCGACGGCATGGTCATCAGCCTGGACGAGCTGTTCGGATTGGCCGTCGACGGGTTTCAGCCGCGGATCATTCTGGTCGTCGACGTTTCCCACGGCGCCGACGTTGTCGTCGGCCGCCAGGGCATGCGGACGATGCGCGACCTCAAGGGTAAATCGGTCGCGGTCGAAAGCAGCGCCCTTGGCGCGTTCGTCCTGAGCAGGGCACTCGCGGTCAATGGCATGCAGGCGAGCGACGTCAACGTCGTCCACCTGGAGTCGAACGAGCAACCGAGCGCGTTCGAGAAGGATCAGGTGGATGGCGCGGTCACCTTCGATCCGTATCGCGCCCAGTTCCTTCGCGCCGGCGCCAAGACCCTGTTCGACAGCACTCAGATCCCGGGCGAGATCGTCGACGTGCTGGCGGTGCGTGCCCCGGTTTTCAAGAGGCAGCCTGAGGCAATTCAGGCGCTGTTAACGGGCTGGTTTCGCGCGATCGACTACATGAAAAGCGACCCCAAGGAAGCGGCGCGACTCATGGGTATTCGGCAGCAGACGTCGGGCGAACAGTTCCTGGAAGCGCAGCGGGGCCTTCACGTTCCGTCACGCGAAGAAAATCTCAGGATGCTAGCTGGGCCGACACCCGAGCTGGCGGTCACCGGCCGCCGACTGATGGCTCTGATGGTGGACGCGAAATTGCTGCGCACCGGATTGGACATCGAAGGCGTGCTCGCACCCGGGCCACTGACGGACCTGCCGAAATGAAAACCGCTGCAATGCGTGACGGCACGGCCGCGGCGACAGCCGCAAGCGTGGGGGCCGTATGACCTTCGGTGTCCCGGCGTCGCTCAAGCTGACGGTCCCGCTCGTCTTGTTGAGCTTCGCCGCGACGCTCAGCGCGGTGAACCTGCTGTATCACGTGCCTCAGGCCGAACGTGTGGCCGAGGACGAGAGCCGGAAGCGGCTGGCCCAGGAGATGTCTCGCCTGCAAAGCACGATGGAGTATTTGCTGCTCAAGGGCGATATGGACGCTGCGCAACACGAGATCGCGGTGCTGGCGCACAACCACGATGTCACGTTCGCCGCGCTGACGGATGAGCGCAACACCGTCATTACGGCGACGCGGCGCGCCTGGTTGGGGCGGCAAATTGCCGAGGCGCTGCCACAATTCGATCTTAGCCAAGCAGTCGGAGCCATTCGCGAACGCCGCGCCGGGATGACCGTCGATTCGAACGGCAACGAACTGCTCGGCCACGCGGGCATTCTGATGGGGGGTGGAAGCGAGGAGCTGCGTCCGTCTCGGACCGGCACCGTCTTTCTTGGCTACGATCTCAAGCGCTACAAGGCGGAAGCCCGCGCGCAGGTTCTTCAACAATCGCTCTACTGGGCTGGACGAGTGACAGTGCTTGCCCTGGCGATGTGGTTGATATTTCATTTCCTCCTGACGCGGCGCACCGCCCGGCTGGTGCACGCAGCCGAAGAGCTCGCAGCGGGAAATCTCGACGCGCGCAGCGATCTCAGAGGCAGCGACGAGCTCGCTCGGCTGAGCCGTGCCTTCGACGCCATGGCGCTCAAGGTTGCCGCAACGCAGACCAGGCTGCGTCAGGATATTGCCGAGCGCATGCGCGCCGCCGAGGCGCTGCGGGTGTCGGAGGCGAGCTACCGGGCGATCTTCGACGCCGCGGAGGACTCGATTTTCGTGCACGACATTGAAACCGGCGCCATCGTCGATGCCAATCCCAAGGCCTGTGCCACCTTTGGCTATACCCGCGAGGAATTTTTGAACCTCGATGTCGGCAGCCTCGGCACCGGCGAGCGCCCGTATACCCATCGCGATGCGATGGACCTGATTGGGCGAGCCGCGGCGGGAGAGGAATTGCGCATCGAATGGCATGGCAGGAGCAAGGATGGCAGTTTGCGTTGGCATGAAGTATTCGTCAGGCGCGTGACCATCGGCGGCCAGGAACGAGTACTGGCACTCGCCCGCGATATTACCGGCCGGAAAGAGGCTGAGGCGGCCTTGCGGGCGAGTGAAGAACAGTACCGTTCGATGTTCAACGCCTCGATCGACGGGCTGGCGCTGTGGAACGCGGCGGGGGAGATCGTCGATACCAATCCCGCCTTGTGGAGAATGTATGGCTATGGCGACGGTGAATCCCCTGCCTTGCCGATCGGCTGCGATACCGGGCCTTGCTATCACACCGAGTTTCTCAAGGCGGTGGCGGCCGGCGAATCGCTTCATTCGGAAGTGACCGATCATCGCAAGGATGGGTCGGCGCTGGAACTCGAAGTGCACGGAATCCCGATGCAGTACCAAGGGCAGCGTCATGTCTTGACTATCGCTCGCGACATCACCGAGAAGAAGCGCTCCGCGGCGGAGCTGGCTCGACAGCGTGAATCGCTGTATCAACGCGAAAAACTTGCTGCGCTCGGTTCGCTGCTGGCCGGTGTTGCCCACGAGCTCAACAATCCGCTTTCGGTGGTCGTGGCCCGCGCCGTACTGCTGGAAGAACAGGGCGACTCCGCCACCCAGGCCGCAGCCGGCAAGATACGTTCTGCCGCCGAGCGTTGCGCGCGCATCGTGCGAACCTTCCTTGCCATGGCCAGACAGCAGCAACCCGAACGCGGTCCGGTGGCGATCAACGACGTTATTGCGGCGGCGCTCGAGATCACTGCCTATCCCGTTCGGACGAGCAGCATTGAAGTCGAGCTGGATCTTGCCACGGATGTTCCGCTGATCCATGCCGACGGCGATCAGCTGCATCAAGTGCTGCTCAATCTGATCATTAACGCGCAACAGTCTCTGCAGGACCATCCGGGAACGCGCCGCATACGTGTGAGCAGCGCTTTTGACGCGGATGACCAGGTGGTCCGTGTCACGGTTGCCGACAACGGGCCCGGCATTCCGCCGCATCTCAGAGCGAGAATATTCGAGCCTTACTTTACGACCAAACCGACGGGAATCGGCCTCGGCGTCGGCCTGGCAGTGAGCCTCGGCATCGTCGAAGCTCATGAGGGCACGCTGACGGTAGCTTGTCCGGCGCATGGCGGTGCAGAATTCGCCATCACGCTTCCGATCGGCGCCGTCGACCCGACCAAGGTCAAGTCACCACCGCCTTTGGAGGCGAGTGCGCGCCAGCGCGCGATACTCGTCATCGACGACGAGGCCGAGATCCGCGAGACGCTCGCCGAGATCCTGAGTGCCGCGCAGCACCGCGTCGTGACCGTCGCTTCCGGTCGGGAAGGGCTCCAGCATATGGCTGTGGAACGCTACGACGCGATCCTGACCGACATCCGGATGCCCGATCTCGACGGGCGGGCCCTCTACCAGGAGATCGTACGGCGGTGGCCGGGACAGGCTGCGCGCGTCGTCTTCGTTACCGGAGACACGCTCGCCTCCGCGCTGCGCGACTTTGTCTCCGAAAGCGGTCGTCCGGTGATCGAGAAGCCGTTCCTGCCCAGCGAAGTGCGGCGCATCGTCGCCGAGCTGGCCATGGACGGCGATATTCCACGCCCCAATGTAGCGTAGCGCATTGCGCAAGACCCGCTGCGCGGGTTCGATGCGCGGACCTGTGCGTCCCTCCGGGCGAGCGTCCCGATCCGACGCGTATCGGGCACGCAAGAAACAATCGAAACAAAAACGGCCGGTCTGTGAAATTTCGCCGTTGCGCATCCTCATTAGACTCCAATGCTTCCGCGCGTACACCGTCGTTCGGTGTCGCCGGTACGGGAATCGTCCCGATATCCCGACCGGCGCGTGGAAGTGTCATTACCCACAAATTGATTGGAGAACTTAATGCAATCGTTGTTGCGCAAATCATTGATCGTGTCCGGACTCGCACTGAGTGCTGCCGCCTTTGGCCAGAACGCCAGCGCCGATTCAAGCGATATCCTGCGCTGGCAGTCGATAATCGGCATCGCCGCGCCTAACAATACGGTCGGCACCGGTGCCGGATTGGTAACCGGGGGCCCGACGCCGTGGTCGACACTGGGTGGGCATGTCAATGTCGATCTGACCAAAAGCAGGATCACCTTCGACGTCCGCGGACTTGTGCTGGCCGGTGGAAATTCGATCGGCACTCCCGGGACGGTCGCCCAGGTCAAGGGCACGCTGCTTTGCGACACCGACGGCAGCGCGGGAGACACGTTTTTCGTCGATACGCCGCTGGTCGATCTCAGCGACCAGGGAGAAGCACAGTTCAACGGCAAAGTCAGTGCGTTGCCAGACGTGTGCTCAACCGAGCCCGACGTCGCGTTTCTGATTCGGGTCGGCGCGGGCAAATGGATCGCCAACGCCACAGTGCTGCGATAACGGTATAGGAGCGAAACGATGCGCGATCACTTTCATCCACGAACTGCGGGTAAAAGATTACAGGGTCGCGGCATGCACGGCTACGACCATTCAACACCTCGCGCCGCATTGGGATTGACCGCCGTCGTCATGGCGACGATCACGATGAGCGCGATGGTCGTACTGCCGGCCAAATTCGACTCGATCCACGCCGACGCGGCCGTCCTGGCGACAGCCAAGTCGACGACAAAAGCTCCGATCGATATCGAAGGCAGTCAAGCGTGCGTAGACGAGCGGGAGGCGCTCAACGATCGACACGATGTTGTCCCTGACCGTACTGCGCGCGCACCTCGGGAATTTCTCGGGAACCGCAAGTTCAGCTGGCGGAGCATGAGCAGTATTTGACTCGCAGAAACGAACGATTAGAATTCGGACTCGAGCGACTGCAATATCTTTACCAACAGGACAGATCATGAGCCAAACATACAAGGGGAATTGTTTCTGTGGCGCCGTCGAAGTCACCGTCACCGGCGAGCCGGTAGCGGCGGGTTACTGTCATTGTTCGTCATGCCGTAGCTGGTCGGCTGCACCGGTCAACGCCTTCAGTCTGTGGAAACCGGAGGCGGTAAAGATCACCAAGGGCGAGGGCAACGTCGGCGTCTACCACAAGACCGAGAAAAGCTACCGGAAATTCTGCAAGGCCTGCGGCGGTCACCTGCTGACCGACCACCCGCTGTGGGGTGTGGTCGACGTCTACGCCGCAACGATCCCGGCCTATCGCCACGAGCCCAAACTGCATGTCAACTACGCGGAGACGGTGCTGCGCATCAAGGACGGCCTGCCGAAGATGAAGGACATGCCGAAAGAGATGGGCGGATCGGGCGACGTGCTGCCGGAATAGCCGGCCTGGGACTTGGCACTGTCCGCGGAGCGCGGCGGACATCGAACGGTTTCGTCCGTTTCGAGCCGCACCACTTTTGCTAATCGATATCTCCAGAGGAAGACCAGACATGAAAGCCATTGCTGCAAACTCGATCGCAGGCGCCATGCTCGCATTTCTTTCCGCGGGCGCCGGCGCTGATACGGTCATTCCCGACAACCTTAAAGCCGCGCCGACACAAACCTTGGCCGTCGTTGCGAAGGCCGTTGGCGTGCAGATCTACGAATGCCGCACCAGCACGACCGATCCGGCGCGCCCTGAGTGGACCTTCCAGGCTCCCGAAGCCGAGCTGTTCGACGACACCGGCAAGAAGATGGGCAAGCACTACGCGGGCCCTACGTGGGAATCCGATGACGGAAGCAAAGTCGCCGGCGAAGTCAAAGCGCGCGACGATGGTCCGGACGGCAGCGCGATTCCGTGGCTGTTGCTGAGCGCGAAATCGGTCGAAGGAAATGGCATCTTCGGCAAGACGCAAAGCGTCCAGCGGGTGGAAACCGTCGGTGGAAAAGCGCCTGCGGACGGATGTGATCGGGAAAATGTGGGCAAGCTCGCGCGCGTGCCCTATCGAGCGACGTACAACTTCTACGTGGCGGGATACTCGGTCGGTGCGGCACCGCCCGGGGGCGCGACAGGCAGCCCGGCCTCCTACTATTTCAGATAGGCCAGCAGCGGTGAGCCGATCTGCCGCCTGACCAGCGCACTCTCGGCGGCGCGCGCCTCGGCAGGCTCGAGGGCCTCGATCCACTGGATTTCGCCGGCGACCAGCGCGGCAATAGCCACGCCGTCGCGATAGAGCACACGGTTATTCAACAATGCCGGAACCTTCGCTCCGGGTGCGATCACGCCGACCAAATTCAATGGATCGGCGCCGCTGACCGACACCAGGGCGCCGGTCACCGGTGCGCGGCGCGTGTCGCGCAGCATCGTTATCGCTTCCGGAAGCGCGAACTGCTCGCCCGAGACGCCGGCGACAAACCGTCCGCCGCGAATGTCGCCGCGCGCCTCCAGACGTCGCAGCACCCGCAACATGTCCCGCCATGCCGGCAGCCATGCCGCTTCCCGCTGCAACAGGCGCCAGAAGACCACGCCGTATCTCCTGAGGAGGGCGTGCACGATGTGCTCGACCAGTTCCAAGTCGGGCTCGTAATAGGCGCGCTTGACGGCGGCGCCCGGTGGCGTCCGCTTTACCAGCGCCCATCGACCCGCTTCCTCGATGCCGAACAACGGCGAGCGCCGGCGTCGCCGTCCCTCGCCCAAGGGCTTGCGCTTTTCGGACGGCGTAAGCAGCGCGCGCAGGCCGGCGAAGCTGTCGGACGCGACCAGACCCGCCGCGACCAACTCCGCCAGCGCGTCTTCCACCTGCGTGCGCAGCAGACCGGTCGCATGCACGATCTCGTCGTAGAACGAAGCGCCGTGCGAGCGCAGAACCTCGACGACCGTTTGCGCGCGCGAGCTCAACTCCTCGGGCTTGATCGCGGGCGGCGGAGCGGCGCGGGTCCACAGCGGCGTGCTGCGCCGCGGCAGCAGCGTGACCGGCGTCGTGCGGATCGGGCCACGCCCGCCGCCACCCGCGGCCAAATTGGCGGCGGGACTCAAGCGCGCCCAGATCACGCGGCCGGAAAGGCAAAGGTCGTCGAGCCAGGTGAACTCGTAGTCTTCCAGACGCGCCGGAAGAATCTCCGACTCCCATGCCGCCGCCGGCGCCTCGAAGCCCTGCAGCTGCGCGATGATCGCGTCCAGCGCGTCGGTTCCCTGTCGCTGCTCGTTCGGCGCGACGTGCTGCCAGCGAAACAGGAACCGGAGGAAATCGCGGCTCGAGACCGGCTCGATCTCCTGACGCAGCCGCTTGACCGTCTGGCGGTGAATGCGTGCCAGCAGCGCCCGATCGCACCATTCGGTCCCCGCCGCGCCGGGGGTGAACAAGCCGCTCATGACCACGCCTTCGGCAGCGAGCGTCGCCAGCGCGGCCTCGATGTCGGCGCTGGGCAGTCGCATCGAGCGCACCACAGTGGAGGTCGTGACCGGACCCAGGCTTTCCAGCCGGCTGCGGACGATTTCGACCAGCGCTTGTTCGCGTGTCCACGGCCGATTCAAGAACTCCGCCGGCGCCTCGATCGGCGGGGCCAGGCGCACATCCGGATAGACGGCATGAAACTGGGGCAGACGCTCGGCCGCAACCCACATCGACACGGTTTGCGCGGCGTCACCCGGAAGCGCGCCCCGGCCATCGAGCACGACACATGTCGCGCGGCGGCCTTTCGCGAGCGCATCGACCAGGCCGCGCCAAGTCGGCTGCCGATCGATTTCCTCGTTGCTGACGAAGCCCAAACCGAGCAGCGCATCGTGCAGTTCGTCAGCGTTCGCCGCCTCTGGCCACGCCTCGGCACGGACCCGGTCGATCGCCGCGGCGTCGAGGCGGCCCAGGTCGGCCGCGCTGGCATCGTCGAGCCAGCGCCGGCCCATCACCGCCTGCGCGCGGCGCTCTTCCAGCGGCGCATCGTCGAGGTACGCGTAGGGGCGCGCGGTCAGGATTTCCAGCGCCAGCGGGGAAGGTTCGGTCAGATCGCGCGCGATGACCGCGATCGCGCCCGATTCCACATCGGCAAGCAGGCGCTCCAGTCCCTCGACGTCCATCGCTTCGTACAAGCAGTCGTGCACCGCCTGCGTCACCAGCGGGTGGTCGGGCACTTCACGGGGACCGGACAGATTCTCGGCGCACGCGATCTGGTCCGGGAACACCGCCGCCAGCAGATCCTCGGCGCGCATTCGCTGCAACGGCGCGGGTACCTTCTTGCCGCCTTGAAAACGCGGCAGTGCCAGCGATGTGCCGGCGATCCATCGCCAGCGCGCACCGAACATCGGCGCATCGAGCATCGCCTGAACCAGCAGCGGGCGAACGGTCTTGGCGTTGAGATACCGCGCCACGCTTTCGAGAGGAAAACTGTGGCTGGTCGACAGCGACAGAACGATCGAATCCTCGGTCGCTGCCGCCTGCAGCTCGAAATTGAACTTGGTGCAGAAGCGCTTGCGCAGCGCGAGTCCCCAGGCGCGATTGATCCGGCTGCCGAATGGCGAATGGATCACCAGCTGCATTCCGCCCGACTCGTCGAAGAAGCGCTCGAACACGATGACTTTCTGCGTCGGCAGCGTACCGAGCGCGGCGTGGGCCGCGGCCAGATAATCGATCAGCTGGCCGGCGGCCTGCTCCGACAGGCCGATGTCCTGCACGACCTGCTCGAATGCGCCTTGCTTGTCGCGATGCCGGTCCAACTGCCCGGAAATTTCGTCGCGCAAGCGGGATACCGCGTGCGACAGCTCGGCGGTGCGCGCGGGCGCTTCGCCCAGCCAGAAAGGAATCGTCGGCGGTTGTCCGTGGGCATCGTCGACCCTCACGCGTCCGGCTTCGACCCGAAGAATGCGATACGAGCTGTTGCCCAGCTGGAAAATGTCTCCGGCGAGACTTTCGACGGCGAAGTCCTCGTTGACGGTGCCGACAAGCTGGCCCGCGGGCTCGAGGACGACGTCGTAGTCGGCGTTGTCGGGAATCGCCCCGCCCGAAGTCAGCGCGGTCAGGCGCGCGCCGCGCCGCCCGCGCAAGATGCCGTTGACCGCGTCACGATGAACATAGGCAGCGCGATGTCCTCTGCGCGTGCTGAACCCTTCGGCCAGCGTGCGAACGACGTCCAGAAACTCCTCGCGCGTGAGCTTCGCGTAAGGATAAGCGCGCCGAACGAGCTCGAACAAAGCCTCCTCCGGCCACTCCTGGGCAGCGACCTCGGCGACGATCTGCTGAGACAGCACATCCAGAGGCTTGGGGGGAATGCTCAGGCGGTCGAGCTCGCCCCGGCGCACGGCGTCGAGCAGGGCGGCGCATTCGACCAATTCGTCCCGCGAAAGCGGAAAGATGCGCGCTTTCGGCACGCCGCCGACCTGGTGGCTCGCGCGCCCCGCGCGTTGAAGAAAGGTCGCGATCGACCGCGGCGAGCCCAGCTGGCATACCAGCTCGACATCGCCGATGTCGATGCCGAGCTCGAGCGAGGCGGTGGCGACCAGTATCTTCAGCTCGCCCAGCTTCAGGCGCTGCTCGGCCTTGAGCCTCAGTTCCTTCGCCATGCTGCCGTGGTGCGCGGTGACCAGCTCGGCGCCGAGCCGCTCGGACAGGTGGCGGGCGGCGCGCTCGGCCATGCGCCGTGTGTTGACGAAGATGAGCGTCGTCCGGTGCGCGAGCGCGAGCTCGGCGAGCCGTGCATAGACCTCTTGCCAGACGTCGTTCGACATCACCGCTTCGAGCGGCGATGACGGCAGCTCGATCGCGAGGTCGCGCGGCCGGATGTGGCCGGTGTCGACGATGACGCAATCGCAGAGCTTGCCGGATTTTCCGGATCGCTCACCGACCAGAAAGCGGGCGATCTCCTCGATCGGCTTCTGCGTCGCCGACAAGCCGATGCGCGCTGGCAGCTTTGTCGTCAGCGCTGCCAGTCGCTCCAGTGACAGCGCGAGATGGCTGCCGCGCTTGTTGCCGGCCAGCGCGTGGATTTCGTCCACGATGACCGTCTGCGTCGTCGCCAGCATCCTGCGGCCGGACTCGGAACCCAGCAGCACGTACAGCGACTCGGGCGTGGTGACGACGATGTGAGGCGGGCGCCGGCGCATCCCCGCGCGCTCGGCCTGCGGCGTGTCTCCGGTGCGCACCAGCGTGCGAATCTCGACGTCGGGCAAGCCGAGCGCCTTCAATTCCTCGCGCACTCCCGCGATCGGGGCCGCCAGGTTCTTCTGGATGTCGTTGGACAGAGCCTTCAGCGGCGATACGTAGACGACCAGCGTCTGGTCGGGCAGCGGCTCCTCAACCCCGCGGCGGATCAGGCTGTCTATCGCCGCGAGGAAGGCGGCGAGCGTCTTGCCTGAGCCGGTGGGTGCCGCAACCAGGACGTTGCGCCCTGCCTGGATCTCGGGCCAGGCGCGGGCCTGCGGCTCGGTCGGCGCGGAAAAGTGCTTGCGAAACCAGCGTTCGACAGCGGGATGAAACGAGGCGGTCTTGTTCACGGGCAAAAAGACGTCCTGCAAACATACAAGATAGGGGATGAACGGCAAAGCGCAAGGCCTGACGGCGGCCGCCGTCGCGACGCGGCCGAATCGGTCGCCGCGCCGCCGGATTCATCGCACCGTCAGCTTACCCCATTTCCGGCGCGCGTCAGACAGGCGCGTATGCGGGCGGCGAGCTGCGGGATCGAGAACGGCTTGGTCAGGTAGTCGGTGGCACCGAATTCGAAGCCGGCGCGGGTGGTGACCTCGTCATCCATGCCGGTCAGCACGACCACCGGGAGCGCTGCCGTCGCGGCTCTGGACCGAAGGATCTTGAGCACCTCGAGCCCTCCCTGTTTTGGCATCAGCAGATCCAGAAGGACGAGATCGGGCTGTTGCGCATCGATCGATGCAATCGCCTCCTGGCCGTTCGACGCTTCGACGACGTCGTGGCCGTCCTGGGTGAGGGCAAGATTAGCAAGCGCGCGGATGTCCGCATCGTCGTCCACGATCAGGATACGGGCGCTCCGCATCGCCTCGCGGCCGGCATGCGGCGCCGAAGGGGCGTCGCCCACGGGTTGGATGCCGTGCGGCTCGACGACCATGTCGAGGCCCTCGAATGCGCAGCAGACCCGGACCCCGTGGCGCAGCCGCTTGGCGTAGCCGTCGGCGCGTTTCTCGACTTCCTCGAGGAATGCGTCGTCGTGGCCGGGGTCGTGGTGGGTGAGGACGAGTTGGCGCACGCCTGCGGCATCGGCCAGATCGACCGCGTACTCGTAGGTGCTATGGCCCCAATTCTTCTTCGATGGGTACTCCTCCGGCGTGTACTGGGCGTCGTGAATCACCAGCCCAGCGCCGGCCATGAACCGGGCATGGCGCCTGTCTCCCTCGTGGGCGATGTAATCCGCGTTGAAGTGGGCACTATCGTCGTGCGAGAACGTTTCGGAGAACGGCTCGTGGTCGCACAGGTACACGAGGACCGCATCGTCGGCCTCGATGCGGTAGCCCAGGGTCATTGCCGGGTGATGGAGGTATTGCGTGACAACGCGCACGCCGTTCATTTCGTACGTTCCTTCCCCCAGCTCCTGGAACGCGATCGCTGCCGGAAGCTGCCCGATCTCGACGGGAAAATAGGTGAATTCCATCTGGCCGGAAAGCACCTCGCGCAAAGAACCCGCGCTGCCTTCCGGGCCGCAGACCGTGATCTTGTTCCCGGCGGCGAAAAGCGGAACGAAAAAGGGAAAGCCCTGGATATGATCCCAGTGCGTGTGACTGAGGAGGATCGTCGCCGTGACGGGGCCCGCCGTTCGCGCCATCAGATCGGCGCCGAGCGCCCGGGCGCCGGTACCGCAATCCAGGATGAAGCACGTCCCGTCGTCGGTCGTCACTTCGACGCACGACGTATTGCCGCCGAATCGGACCGTGCCGGGGCCGGGCGTGGCAATCGATCCGCGCGTACCCCAGAATCGTGCTCGCATAGTGTCTCCCGCCGTATGCTATTCGTACTCGACGTGGAGAGCGTCGAGATACCTGACGAGTTCGGCGGACCGCGCGCGAATCTCCTCGGGTGCGCGGCGTCCGGCCGCCTGCTCCAGAGATGCGCCGATTTCCGTAATCCGGTTAAATCCGTAGCCGGCGCCGGATCCTTTCATGTTGTGGCCCAGATTGCGAACGTCGTCGTAGTCCGAGCGTTCCAGCGCAGCGGCGATGGTGTCGATGTCGCGTCGCCGGCTCTCGAGGAAGGCAGGGACGAGCTCGGCGAGACTCGCGGCCACCCGGACGATTCCCATCGTGTGCTCCTCGATCGCGCCGAGCAGTGTCGCCATTCGTATCGGCTTGGTCAGGTGGGCCGTGCAGCCGGCATCGATGCTCTTGCGCACTTCTTCCGGCAGAGCGTGCGCGGTAAGCGCCAGAATCGGAACCGGCTTGGCATGGGTTTCCGCTTCCCATTGCCGGATCCTGCGCGTTGCCGAGTAACCGTCCATGATCGGCATCTGAACATCCATCAGCACGACATCGTAGGCGCCGGCGATATACATTGCGAGAGCGACCTCACCATTTCGAGCGACCTCGGCGCTGTACCCGCCGGATTTCAGGAAAGACTGGATCAACAGCACGTTGTCGGACGAGTCCTCGGCCAGGAGGATCTGAAGCCTCCGCCTTCCTTCCAGCGTGTCGCCGGGCAGTGTTGCCGGCCGTTCCGTCACCGGGACCGTCCCTCCACGGGCCATCTGGATTCCTTCCAGCAGCTCGGCTTGCTTGACCGGCTTGACCAGGTATGCCGCGACCCCGAGGGCGCGGCCTCGGACGATGTCGCCGGCCCGATTTTCCGAGGTGAGCATCAGGATCGTGGTCCGAGCCATCGTAGGCTGCTGATGGATTCTTTCGGCAACCTGGAAGCCATCGGTGCCGGGCATGCGTCGATCCAGCAATACCAGCGAGTACGGCACGCCAAGCTGCGCGGCGCTTACCAGTTCGGCGATGCCTGACTCGCCGCCTTCCGCTTCGGTGACGACGGCGCCCCAGCGCGAAAGCATTTCGCTGAGTATCAGACGGTTGGTCGCGTTGTCGTCGATGATCAGCGTCTTCACGTGTTTCAGATCCATCGGCTCGGAAGGAACCGTCAACACGGGCTTGCTCGCGACCGCGAACCGGGCCGTGAAGTAGAACGTGCTTCCGACGCCGATGCGGCTGTCGACCCATATGCGTCCCTGCATCAATTCCACAACCCGCCATGAGATCGTCAGGCCGAGACCGGTCCCTCCGAACTTGCGCGTCGTCGACGTGTCGACCTGGGAGTAGGGGGCGAAGATCAACTCGCGCGCCTCCTCGGGGATCCCGATCCCTGTATCGCAAACCGCAAACCTCAGTGCGCCGGGGGTGCGATTCTCGGGGTCGAGATCGACCCGAACGATCACTTCCCCTTTCTCGGTGAACTTGACGGCGTTCCCGATCAGGTTGATCAGGACTTGCCGCAGCCGCGCCGGATCGCCGACCAGCGCCATCGGCACATCGGCGGCGATGCGCAGGGCCAGCTCGAGCCCCTTTTCGTGCGCGCGGATGGCCATGATTTCGAGCGTCTTGTCCAGCACCTCGCCGAGATCGAAGTCGAGGTCCTCGAGAGTCAGGTGACCGGACTCCACTTTGGACAGGTCGAGGATGTCGTTGATCAGGTCCAGCAGTTGCGCACCCGCTTTCCTGAAGATGCGCACATACTCGCGCTGCTCGGAGACCAGCGAAGTCTCCCACAGCAGATCGGCCATGCCGATGACGGCGTTCATCGGCGTGCGGATTTCGTGGCTCATCCGGGCCAGGAAGTCGCTCTTGGCGCGGTTCGCGTCCTCGGCGGCTTCCTTGGCGTTCTTCGATTCAGCCTCCGCCTGCTTGCGCTCGGTAGTGTCTTCCATCGCGAGCAGGAACAGCTCGCGATTGACACCCGGCTCGGACAGCTTGCGGGCGTTGAGCAGCATCGTCCGGCGGCCGATCGCGGGGAAGTCGTGGGTCACCTCGAAATCCCGGAATTCGGTGTGCTGCGGGATGATGTCTTCGAGCAGGCGGCGCAATTCGGGAATATCCCACTGGCCGTTGCCCAGCTCGTAGAGCAGGCGCCCCTCGGTCTCCTGCTTCGAGGCCCGGAACGTCCGGAGGAACGAGTGGTTCGCCATTTTCACATGCAGGTCCTTGTCGAGGACCAGCAGCGGCTCGCGCACCGTCTCGACGATGGCTTCGGCGAACGACTGCACCTCGAGCAGGATCGCTTCCCGCCGCTTGCGGTCGTTGCTGTCGCGGGCCTTCTGCCGTCGCGAATCCATGTCAGCTCCCTGGTGACGATTGTCCGCGTTTGTCCGGCCGGTTCCGTGCGATAGCGTACATATTGGCTAGGCCGGCATCGGCCCGACGGCCGCCGCGACGCCCATTGACGCAGCCGAAGGTGAAACGCGCACGTCGACCCGATGCTCGGTCCGATCGTCGGCGAGAAGAACGAAGTCGTCGTCCTGCGCGACCCCATCGATGGTCAGGCTTGTCGCGGCCTTTTCGTCGTCCTCCAGCGCGGCTTGCGATACGACGATGTGGTAGGTGGTTTCGCCGTAGCGGTAGCGCAACCCGAACTCGTCCCACCCCGGCGGCATGCAGGGCGCGAAGCGCAGACGCCCGGCGTCGAGCCTGAGCCCCAGCAGCGCTTCGACGACCAGCCGGTACATCCAGCCGGCCGAGCCCGTGTACCACGTCCAGCCGCCGCGACCCGTGTGCGGCGCCAGCGCGTAGACATCGGCGGCGATGACGTAGGGCTCGACCTTGTAGGTGGCGGTGCCCTCGGGCGTCCGCGCGTGGTTGACCGGGTTGATCATCTGCGTCAATTCCCAGGCACGCGCGTTGTCGCCCAGCGCCGCGAAGGCCATCGCGGTCCAGATCGCGCCATGGGTGTACTGGCCGCCGTTCTCCCGCACGCCCGGCACGTAGCCGCGAATGTATCCGGGGTCGAGGTCGGACTTGTCGAACGGCGGATCGAGCAGCTGGATCAGTGCGTCGTCGCGACGGACCAGGCGCGCGCTCACCGCGTCCATCGCTATTCGCGAGCGTGCGGGGTCACCGGCACCGGAAAGCACGGCCCAGCTCTGTGCAACCGAATCGATTTGGCACTCGTCGTTGTCGACCGAGCCCAGCGGTGAGCCGTCGTCGAAATAGGCGCGCCGATACCAGCCGCCATCCCAGGCGGTCTTCTCGATCCGCTGCCCGAGTTGTGCGGCCTCCGTCTCGCAGCGGTCGGCGAAAGCCGGGTCGTTGCGCAGACGCGCAACTTTGCTGAATTCCCGCAGGACGTGACAAAGAAAGAATCCCAGCCAGACACTTTCACCCTTGCCGTGCCTGCCGACGAGGTTCATCCCGTCATTCCAGTCGCCCGATCCGATCAGCGGCAATCCGTGCACGCCGAATCTGAGGCCATGCAGCAGCGCCTGGACGCAGTGCTCGTAGACCGTCGCGCGCTGGTCGGAGTGTCCCGGCAGGTCATAGTACGAGTCGTCTTCGGCATTGACGGGCCGGCCTTCGAGATAGCGCGCCGTCTGATCCAGAACCGACATGTCGCCGGTAGTCAGCACGTAGCGGCAGGCCGCGAGCGGAAGCCAAAGGTAATCGTCCGAGCAATGCGTGCGGACACCTCGCCCCGACCCCGGGTGCCACCAATGCTGCACGTCGCCCTCGATGAACTGCCGGCTCGCGCAAAGCGCAATCTGCTCGCGCAGGAGTTGCGGTTTGGCATGAACCACGGCCATCGCGTCCTGCAGCTGGTCGCGAAAACCGAAGGCGCCTCCGGACTGATAGAAGCCGCTGCGCGCCCACAGCCGGCACGCAATCGTCTGATACATCAGCCAGCCGTTGACCAGCACGTTGAGCGCCGCGTCCGGTGTATCGATCTGCACTGCGGTCAGCGTATGCCGCCAGTGGCCGATCACGCCGGCCAGCGCATCTGCCGCCGCGGCAGATCCACGAAAGCGCTGCACCAGCTCGCTGGCCGCATCCGCGTTGCCTGCTGCGCCGAGCCGAAAAATGGTCTCGCGATGCTCTCCTTCGGCGAGATCGAACGCGACCTGCATGGCAGCGCACGGGTCCAGCCCGGCGCCGGTCTTGCCTGACAGACGCACCCGGTGCATGGCGGCGGGGTTGCCGAGCGTGCCGTTGCGTCCGAGGAATTCGGCGCGGGAGCCGGTGATCGTTCGTGTCGGATCGTCGATGTCGAAAAATGCCACCCGGTCCGAGAATTCGCTGTTGTAGGGATTGCGCGCAAGCAACGCGCCGTTCCTGGCATCGATCTCGGTCGAAACATGCATCGCCGACTTGGCACGAACGTCGCCCAGCACCCACTCGACGTAGCCGGTGACGGACAATCGCCTTGCACGACCCGAGACGTTGTGAACTTTCAGCATGAAGAACTTGATCGCGGCGTCGAGCGCCACGAAGAGCGTGAGTTCCGACCGGATACCGTCCTCGGTGTGCTCGAATACGCTGTAGCCGAATCCGTGCCGGGTGACGTAAGGTCCCGAACCCGCGCAGGGGGAAGATGTCGGCGACCAGAAATGCCCGGTTTCTTCGTCGCGCAGATAGATGGCTTCGCCACTCGGCTCGCTCACCGGGTCGTTGTGCCAGGGCGTGAGACGAAGGAGGTGAGCGTTTTCGCTCCACGTATATCCCAGACCGCTTTCCGAGACGATGGTGCCGAACCGGGGGTTGGCGAGAACGTTCACCCACGGCGCGGGCGTCACGTTTCCCGCACCCGGAGCAACGACGTATTCGCATCCATCGGGCGAGAATCCTCCGATGCCGTTGAACAGGGTCAGTCCCGCTTCCGGCGCGACGGCTTCCTTCGCAGCCTGCGGCCGGTAGGCCCGGGTCGGGACGAGCTGCGGAATTCGAACCTCGGCAGGCATTCGACGGTTGATCTGGTCGGCCAGCGTTCCTCGGGTGTCGACGATGATGGCGCGGGCGACCGACTCAAAGAGGACGCGATCCTCGGACGAAATCTGCTCGGCATGCCGAACGAAGATGCCGCCCGGCCGATCGACAAAGTGTGCTTCGACGCCGGCAGCGATCAAGCCGAGGATCTGTTCCTGAAGCCGCTGTCGATAGACGTCGTGATCTTCGTTCCAGATCACCAGGTCGACCGACAGGCCCTTCAAACGCCAATACGCGTGCGCCTGGACCATCTGCCGCACCAGGTCGATGTTGCTGGCGGCGGAAATCTGCAGCAACACGATCGGCAGGTCACCGGAGATTGCGTAGCCCCAGAGCCCCGATTGCCCGCGCCGATTCCTGACCAGAACGCTCGCGGCGGCACGCAAAGACGCATTGGCATAGATCACCGAGCTGGCCAGGCGGCCGTACAGCTGTGAATCGGCCTCGGTGGCATTGAGCTGCTGCAGCACGACGTGACTGTGCGTCCACGTCAGTTCGAATACGCGGTCGACCAGACGGCGATCCTGATATTTGTCGATGAGACGCAATACGCCGTCGCGCGTCTCGCCGGCGCCGGATACCAGGTCGATCGTCGCCGTAGCGCCCGCGTCGATGGTCATCCGGTGCCGGATCGCCGCTATCGGATCCAATACCGAGCCGGCGCTGTTGGAGAGCTTGCCCGCATCGGTCATCGCGCGGGGCAAGGCGACCGAGCCGCCCCGGCCGATGAATCGCATTCGGTCCGTTTCGAAAGAGACCTCGGCGCCGCGCGCGCCGTGCACGGTCATCAGATGGAACATCCATGGCACGGGCTCTTCCCTGGAGCGCGGACGCCGGGTACAAAGAATGGCGTTGCGCTGTCGAAGCAGTTCGGTTTGCACGAAAAGATTGCTGAATGCCGGATGCAGCGCGTCCGCAGCCGCCGGCGCGAGAACCATTTCCGCGTAGCTGGTCACGTCGATTGCACGGGGAGCCCGGGACCGGTTGGTGATGTGGACGCGGCGTACTTCGACGTCGTCCTCGGGCGAGACCACGATCTCGGTGTGCGTCTCGAAGTCCAGATCGCGGCGGCGGAACTCCGCCCGGCCTTCCGAAAAGATCGCCTCGTAATGCTCGCCCAGCGTAAGCGTGGGCTGATAGGCGGTCGACCAGAACTGTCCGCTCGCCTCGTCGCGCAGATAACAGAACGTGCCCCAGTTGTCGGATGTGCCGTCTTCGCGCCACCGGGTCAGGGCGAGATCTTTCCAGCGGCTGCTGCCGCCTCCTGCATTGGTGACCATCACGTGGTAGCGGCCGTTGGACAGCAGCTGCACCTCCGGAATCGTCGTGTCCGGGCTGGTCAGGACGCGCACCGGCAGCCCCGGGCCGCCTGTGCCCGCACGGCCGCCGGAGAGGTCGGTGGCATGCGAGTGAAACAGCGCTGCTCTCGGAATGCGCTCCTGGAGAAGAAGCATCGTGGCCTGGAACAGCGGGTCCGACTCGAAGCGAGTTTGCATCGGCCGCGCCAGCAGCACGTAAGCGAAGGACAGCAGGCTCATGCCCTGGTGATGCGCCATGAACGACCGGACCACGGCGCTCGATTCTCCGCGGCGTTGGCGCGATGGCGTGTAATCGATCGCCTCGAACAGGCCCAGCCTTCCGGCCAGTCCTTCGGCGGCGAGGCGCTGAAGATTGAGGCACGCCGCCTCGGGGGCGACCATCAAGGCGAGCGCCGAAGCGTACGGCGCCACGACCAGATCCTCGGCAAGGCCACGCTTCAAACCCAGCCCGGGTACGCCGAAGGCGCGATACTGGTAATTCAGATGCACGTCGACAGTGTTGTAGCCGGACTCCGACATTCCCCACGGCACGCCACGTTGCTTTCCGTACGCGATCTGCCGTTCCACCACGGCGATGTAGGTCTGGTCGAGCAGCGTATTTTCGTAGGTCGGCATCACCAGCAGGGGCATCAGGTATTCGAACATCGAGCCACTCCACGCCAGCAGGACCGGTTCTCCTCCCGCGGAGGTGAGCAGGCGGCCGAGCGCGAACCAGCTTTCCTGCGGAAGCTTTCCCTGCGCAATGGCGACGAAATTGCACAATCGCGCTTCCGATGCCAGCAAGTCGTAGTAGCTTTCGTCGCGCCTGAGCTGCGCCACGTTGTATCCGATCACCAGCTGGCGACGCACCTTGTCGAACAGGAAATCGTAGTCCATCGCGGCAAGTTCGGTGATCTGCGCCGCCAGTTCGTTGATCGCTACCATTCGCGCGCTCGCTTGCTGCGCGCCGTCGGCGATCGAACCGTGCAAGGCATCGAGCGCCTCTTGCGCTTCCGGAGAGGAGTCGGCGTCGCGCACGATGGCGATCGGCGGCGAGTCCCGATGGAGCGCCGCAAGCTCGCGCAGCGTCGGAATACCATGGGCGCCCGGAAACTCGTCGGAAAGTCGCGGCGCCGCTCCCAGCTTCAGCCACGGCGCAAGAACGATCAAGTCGTCGCGCAGGTCGGCGCATTGCCTGTCGAGGGCCTGGGCCCAGAGCCTCGTTTCGCCGGCCGAGGTCTCCGAGTCGACGGCGGTGAAATGGGCGACCAGTTCGGCCGAGCGCACGGCGAGCAGCTCGACCTGGGCCCACACGCCGGCCAGCGTCGCCGGTCGCGCGGCGATCGCCGATGCCAGCGCCTTTTCGAAGGGCGCGACAGCCTTCATCGGCTGTGGGCCAACGCTGTCGCGCAGCACGGCGAAGGTGTCGTCGATGCCCTCGAGCCACCGTCGATTGAGGATCGGCGCATCGCAAAGCGCCATCAGGCCGGGGCGCAGCGTCATCAAATGTCCGGCGAGGTTGCCGCTGTCTACCGTCGAGACATACAAGGGAGCGAGAGGCAGCCGCGTTTGCGTGTCGTACCAGTTGTAGAAGTGCCCTTTGTACCGCTCAAGCGCTCCCATGCTTCGTAATGCATTCGTCGTACGAACGACAAGCCCTCCGGTCGACAGGTAACCGAAGTCATGGGCGGCCAGGTTGGCAAGCAACGCCAAACCCATGTTGGTCGGTGAAGTGCGGTGCGCCACGTTGGGCACCGGTTGCTCCTGCACGTTGTCGGGTGGCAGCCAGTGATCGTCCACGCCGACGTAGGTCTCGAAATAGGCCCATGTCTTGCGCGCCAGCTTTCGCAGAAAGGAAGCTTGCTCGACGGTGAGCTTGGCACTTCGACGCGGAAGCGGACGACTGAGCCACCAGGCGATCGCGGGTGACGCCAGCCAGAGCAGCAGGATCGGGCCGGCTACGGCGAGCGCGGCGACGCTTGCGAAAGACAGGCCAATCCACGCGATGGCGGCAATAGCGGGGGCGACCGCCATCGCGCGATAGGAGGCGACCAGGTCGGTATGGCCGAGATCCTCCAACGCAAGATCGACTTCGCTCGAGGTATTCCATTCCAGCAGGCGCCGCCGGGTGAACAGCATTCTTCCGATCGTGCGCACGATTGCGTCGAGACAGAAGAACGCTTCATAGGGCAGAAAGGCGACCGACAACGCCGCCTGCGCCATGTGTCGCCGCGCAGCGCGCCAGACCGCAGTCAGATGCTGCCGGAATGGCACGTCGGCGGGCTTGCCGACGAGGTCGGACAGCGAGGCGATGGCGGCCGGCGCCACGAGCATGGCGACGATGACGCCGGTCCAGAACGATGCCGCCGCCAGTACGGTCCAGCCCATCAGCAGCAGCGATGTGGTGGCTATGGGGACGAGGCTGCGTCGGAGATTGTCGAAAAGCTTCCACTGCGAAAGCATCGAAAGAGGATTGCGCTCGCGCCGCCCGTCCGGACCCGGCACGCGCCGACGCAGCCACCCCGCGAGCTGCCAGTCGCCGCGAATCCAGCGGCGGTGGCGGGCCACATCGCTGCTGTAGCGCGCCGGAAAATCCTCGTATAGCTCGACATCGCTCAACAATCCGGCGCGGGCATAGCAGCCTTCCAGAAGATCGTGGCTCAGTATGCGATTTGCGGGAAACCGCCCCTTGAGCGCGCGCTCGAAAGCATCGACGTCGTAGATGCCCTTGCCGATGAACGAGCCTTCGTCGAAAAGGTCCTGATAGACGTCCGACACCGTGCGTGTGTACTGGTCGGTGCCCGGCTCGCCGCCATACAGGCGCGCATAACGAGAGCGGTTGGTGCCCGGCAGGCTGACGGACACGCGCGGCTGCAGTATGCCGTGACCCGAGGTCACCACGTCCCGGCCCGTGTCCTTGCCGGACCCGCCGAAGCGAGCCGCATTCAACGGATGCGCAATCGTGCCTATGAACTGCCGCGCGGCGTCGCGCGGAAGCTGAGTATCGGTGTCCAGCGTGATGACATAGCGCACCTGCGAAAGGACGCCAGTCGCGCCGACGATCAGGGAAAAGCCGTCCCGGTGCCCACCGCGCAACAGTGAATTCAGATCGGCAAGCTTGCCCCGCTTGCGTTCCCTGCCCATCCACATCCGCGCCGTCGAATTCCAGCGTCGGGGGCGGTGAAACAGATAGAAGACGCTGCTGTCGCAAAGGTCTTCGCCGTCGCTCGCTCGCGCCGCCGCGCCCGGTGGACCATCGCCGGCATGGGCGCCGGCGTCATCCGACGCGCGGCTGTGAGCGCCGTATTTCAGATTCAACTCGTTGATCCGCTGTTCGACCAGTGCGAGCAAAGGCGCGTCCGTGTCCAGCGACTCCGCAGTCGCGTCCGGAAAGTCGGTCAGCAGTCCGAAATGCAGATTCGCATCGCGATTGCCGAGGAAACGCACTTCGAGCGCCTCGACCAGATCCTCGACGTTGCGCGCACTGGCGAGCATCGTCGGAACGATCACCAGCGTGCGGGCTCCGGCGGCGATACCGGTGGAAAAGTCCATTCGCGGCAGCGGGTGAGGCGTCACCAGCAATGTGGTGAACCAGTTCGCGATCGTCACCGCGAACTGGCTGGTAACCAGCAGCGAGAGCAGGATGGTCAGCGCCAGAGTCGCGCCGGCGACGCCGACGGCAGCGGCGTTGGCAGCGAGCCCCGCGGTGAGGGCGCCTGCGATAAGCGCGATCGCACCGAGGAAGACAGGAAGCGGAAATCGGGTTCCGACCGTTTTGAACGCGGCGAGGGTCGAGACGTGAACCTTGGCCGCCCGTTCGAGCCTCGGAAGCCCGTTGTCGATCAGATAGAAACCGACGTGTGCCTTCCGATCATCGTCCACTTCGCCGGCGACACTTGCACGGGCCAGCTCGATCGCCTTCGCGGCAACCTCGGCCTCCGGGCTGCCGCTTTGCTTCGCGATCCGCTCGGTTGCGTGGCGATAGCGGTCGCGGGTCGCGAAATCCATCGCGCCATAGATCCCCGACGGGTCGTCACGCAGTACTTTCTCGACAGCACTGATGGCTTCGACGAAGTCGCGCCAGTCGATGGCGCTCAGAAAGCGAAGACTGCTGATGCTGTTGCTGATCGAGACCTGGTCCGAGGCCTGTTGCTGGTTCGCCGCTTGCACCAGCTGTTCGATCGTCAGGTGCGATTCACCGAGCCGTTGTTCGATCCAGGTCAATGCGAGCGCAAGGGCGGCGGTTTGACCCTGCAGGCGCCTTGCGAGCTCCGCCACGAACGCGCTGGCCATCGGCGGCGAGGATCGAGCCATGTCGGCGATGACGAGGATGAGGCTTTTCGGATCCCGCTCGGCCGTTTCCATCATCCGATCGGACCAGGTGTTCGCCAGCTCGCGGTCGGCCATCCCGGCGGCGATCCGTACAGCGACGCGGCGCAGATTCTCGATCAAGGCGAGCCGGAGCATGATCGGAATCGCCCATAGTTCGCCAAGCTTGAGCGCGGTGATCGACTGGTAGGCGGTCACGAAACGCCTCAGGCCGTCCGCGTCGACACGGCCATCGCCGTGCGAAATGGCCTCGAGTGCAATGTCGTACACGCGCGGCAGCCCCGCTGAGGGTCCGAGTGCGAGGCGGGGCAGCTCGCGACTGTAGCCGCGCGGCAGGTGCCGCTTGGCCGTGCCGATCTGCTCCTCGATCAGGTGGAAGTTGTCGAGCAGCCATTCACCCGCCGGCGTGATCCGGCGATTGGTGGATATCGCCGCGGCCAGCCGGTTGCGGGCCCCGATCAGCACGCTCTCGTTCGAAGCCAAACGCGACAGCAGCTGGTCCTGCGCTTGATCAGGTGTGACGCGGTGCGCGGCCGCGAGCGTCTTGCCGTGACGCTCCATCTGATCGGCGCTGAACAATTCCGATCGCAGCGGCAGCTCCTCGACCGACGACTTCGGCGACAGCGCGCTGCTGCGCAGACGCCCTCTGAACTGGGTCAGATGGCCGAAAATCGAGGTGCTGCTTGTCACAATGCGATATCCCGTCCTGTACCGTCAGCGTCGCCGCCCGGCACTCGTGACGAGCCCAGCGTGTTCAGCGATCTTTGTGGACGCTCAGCTTGCTGTTGACCGATTTGACGCCTTCGGTATTGCGAGCGATCTCGACAGCCTTGTCTGCTTCCTGCTGGCTGTTGGTCGTGCCGCGAAGGTAGACGATACCATTCCTGTCGGTATCGACTTTGATGTGCTTCGCGCTGCCCAGGTGTTCCGCAGCCAGCATGGTCTTGATCTTGGTCGTGATGACCGAATCCTTGACGAAGGTCACGGGCTTGGAACGGTTGGCGTCCGAGTCCGCCGCATAGGCGGCAACGGGCGCCAGTACCGACCCGATGACGAAGCATGTGGTGGCGAGTTTGTATTTCATTATGACCCCTAGTTTTTTACCATTGATTGCGGGATTACAGGCGCCCCATCAGGAACAGGACGATCAGGATGACCACGATGACGCCGACGATGCCGCTCGGACCATAACCCCAGCTGCGAGCGTGCGGCCAAGTTGGAAGGACACCGACGAGTATCAGTATCAAGACGATCAGCAGAATAGTGCCAATGCTCATGACTCGCTCCTTTATTGATCCGCTTTCGGGACCCAGCTCGCACGGTAATCCAATGCCTTCCGCCAGTCAGTGCGGTAGCGCACTCTAGAGCAAGGCGTCGAGGGGGAGCAGCGACAGCATGTCGACTTGCATTCGCTGCCAGAACGTGACGGCGGGCTCCTGATCGTAGTCGACCGATTGTCCGTCCTCGACCGTGCGCCAGACGATGTGACGTCCGCCCGGGCCGTCGGCCTTGCTCAGCATCAGCACGTAGCTGTTCGCCGGCTGTGCGATATCCGCGAATCGCAGTGCGATCTGGCGCGCAAGTTCGGGGCTGTCGATGATCAGGCCTATCTCCGTGTTGAGGTGCAAAGAGCGCTGGTCGAGGTTCATCGAACCGACGAACACTCGCTGCCGGTCGAACACGAACACCTTGGCGTGCAACGCATACTGCCCGGAGCTCAGCGACCTCAATCGGTTGCCGCGAACCACTGGCTTGCCAAGCACCGGTCGCACTTCGTACAGGTCGACGCCGGTTCCAAGAAGCGGCGCCCGAGCCGCCTGGTAGCCCGAATGAACGACCGGCATGTCGGTCGAGGCGAGCGAATTGGTCAGTATGCGAACGCTGACGTTGCGCTCGCGCAAGCCCTCGAGGAATTTCATTCCGGCAGTTCCCGGCACCAGGTACGGAGACACGACGATCAGCTCCGTCTGCACTTGTTTCGCGACCTCGCCGAGCCGGTGCCGCAGCAGTCGACCACCCTGCTCACCGTCCTGTACCTTGGCTTTTTGCGGGCTGTCGTAGATGACTTCCCCGTTGGCCCAGGCCAGCGACGACCTGCCGTCCAGCATTGCCGTCAGCGGCTCGTTGGTGGCCAGGGCGCGCATGTACGGCGCGTCGGCTTCGATCATCCGTGCATGATGTGCGGCAAGCACGCCGCGATAGTCCTCGAGGTCCTGCGCCGAAGGCTTGCCACCCGCGAGCGCCTCGATCGGAATCGCCATCGGGCTGTTCCAGAAGTCATCGAAGCTGTTCGATACCTGGTTGACGATCGGCCCGGCAGCGATGATGTCGTAGTCGCCGAATTCGAGATCGCGACTGCCCTGGAAATATTCGTCCCCGATATTGCGTCCGCCGACGATGCTTATTTCGTTATCGACAACGAACAGCTTGTTATGCATCCGGTAGTTGAGCCGGGTTGCATCGGCAAGAAATTCGGTCACATGGACGAATCCCACGTTGCCGCGATAGGCGAAGGGATTGAATAGCCGCAGCTCGATGTTCGGGTACCCGGCCAGCGTCCTGATCTGCGCATCGCGGCCGAACGAGCCGGCGTCGTCGAGAAGCACGCGAACCCGCACGCCGCGGTCAGCCGCCTTGAGCAGCGCTTCGATCAGCAACTGGCCGGTGTCGTCGCTCTGGATCAGGAAGTACTGCACGTCAAGCGTTCGCTCGGCGGCCTGCGCCATTTCCATGCGCAGCAGGAAGCTGTCGGTGCCGACCGCGAGCAGCCTGAAGCCCGAGTTTCCCGGGTGCTGCGCCTTTGCGGTCGCCAGTTGCCGTCCGATGCCGGTCTGTTCCGGACGCGTCAGGGCATTCGATGCCGATTTTGGAAAGTCCGAGCCGGGCGGCAGCGACGCGCAGCCGGCCAGAAGCGATGCCAGGCAGATCCCCGACAGGGCCAGCCTGGCGCATCTCGCGCGCGTGGCGGTCGCCGCAAGGGGTACGACCTTGCCCTCCGCGCTTTCCCTTGGCCGCAGGGAAGCCGTCACTTCAGGTGAAAGCTTCCGGCCCCGAACAGGCCGAGCAGTCCGATGACGATCAAATAGATCGCGACAATGTAGTTTAGCAAGCGCGGCACAACCAGAATCAGTATGCCGGCAAGAAGCGAGACGAGCGGCGCAATACTCAGAGTCATGTTCATCGTGGGTTCCAGTTTAGCGGTGTTCGCACGGTCGGTCGCTGCGGCGCCGTGCCTGGGCTCACCACCTGGCAGCCGTGGTCATGGCCTGGCGGCGTACGTAAATGGCGGCAAAAGATATCTGCGTCGCAGCGCATGGAAGATATCTTTCATCGCCTGCTCCCGTCCGTACGATAGCGTACGGACGGGAGTGCTGCACCGAACTTAAGCGGCCGCAAGGGTATACACTCGCGGGATGTCGACCGATGTGCCGAGGCGCCTCACCGGCAAGGCGTCGCCGTCGCCCGTGGGTGCCGGGGCGCCCCCGCCTGTTCCCGTGCCGCAGAGTCCCTCGCTGAACCACCTGCTACAGGCATTGCCGCCCGGCGACTACGAGAGGCTGGCGCCCCATCTGGAGCTGATATCGATGAAGCTGGGCGATGTGCTCTATGAGCCCGGCGTCCGGTTGCGCTACGTCTATTTCCCGACGACGTCGATCGTGTCCCTGTTATACGTGATGGAGGACGGCGCGTCGGCGGAGATCGCCATCGTCGGCAACGAGGGCATCCTCGGCATCTCGCTGTTCATGGGTGGCGAGACCACGCCCAGCCGCGCCGTCGTGCAGAGCGCCGGTTACGGGTTCCGGCTGAAGGCTCAGCTGCTGAAGGACGAGTTCCACCGCTTCGGCCCGATGCTGCATCTGTTGCTTCGCTACACGCAGGCTCTGATCACTCAGATGGCACAGACAGCGGTGTGCAATCGGCATCATTCGGTCGACCAGCAACTGTGCCGCTGGCTGCTGCTCAGCCTCGATCGTCTGGCATCCAACGAACTTTCGATGACCCAGGAATTGATCGCCAACATGCTGGGCGTGCGCCGCGAAGGAGTCACCGAGGCGGCGGGCAAGCTGCAGGATGCCGGCCTGATCCGCTATCGCCGCGGCAGAATCACCGTGCTGGATCGCCCGGGCCTGGAGGCGCGGTCCTGCGAATGCTACCAGGTGGTCAAGACCGAACTCGATCGCCTGCTGCCTTACGTCGCCAGGTAACGCTCCGCACCGCTTGTCCCCGTTCGGGCTCCGGGCGCTGTGTGCGCTAGCGAGCAGACCGGCATCCGTCGGCACCGTAAGCTTGCATCCATCGAGTAGGTGAGCCTGCGCGCATCGCCGGCATCGGATTTACGCGCCACCGCTTCCGGCCCCGACGGGTGGATCACCGACTCCGAAAGGAGAGGTACTGGTGCCACCATCGCCCCCAAAGGCCCCCACAGTCAATCGCTTGCTCGACGGGCTTTCCAGCAGCAGTCGTCGCCGAATGCTGGCGGCTTGCAGAGCTGTCGATCTCGGCTTTGCCGAGGTGCTTTACACGCCGGGCGACAGTCTGACGCACGTCTATTTTCCGATCACGAGTTTCATCTCATTGGTCATGCCGGTCGGCGATGGCGCATCCCTCGAAGTCGGCCTGGTCGGAAACGAGGGGATGTTCGGCGTTCCGCTCGCCCTCGGCCTGGAATCGTCGCCTGTGCGCGCAGTGGTTCAGGGCGCGGGCTCCGCGCTGCGCATGGACGCCGGGCGCTTCTGTAGCGAGTTGCGGCAAAACCCGTCGCTGCAACGCCAGGTTGACCGATATGTCTTCGTGCATATGAGTCAACTCGCGCAAACGGCGGCCTGCACCCGCTTCCACGTGGTCGAAGCGCGGCTCGCGCGGTGGCTGCTGATGACCCAGGATCGCGCGCACGCGGACGCCTTCCATGTCACTCAGCAATTTCTGGCTTTCATGCTTGGCGTTCGACGGGTCGGTGTCACCAAGGCGGCGAGCTCACTGCAGAAGCGCAAGCTGATCCATTACAGCCGCGGCAATATCACCGTGCTTGACCGTCCCGGCCTCAGGGCCGCGTCTTGCGTCTGCTACCAGGCCGATCTGCAGGCATACGGCCGGGTCCTGGGCTAGCCGCTCCACGCCGCCATCATGAACAGAATCGAGACGATGTTGCGAATCGCGAAGTCCGTAAACGTGCCGCTGGTCATTGCCGGTATCGCCGCGATTTCCTTCAGCACCGTGGCAACGACCCATGTTTCGCCGGGCTGGTTTCGTGGTTCGTTCGAAGATGTCGACCGAATATCCACGCAGGACGAGTTACCCCCGCGCGCGGCTATGGTTTTGGTTGCACCGCCCGGTGCGGAAAAGCCGCGTCGCGGGCAATCGACTTGCGGCGAATGCGGCGTCGTCGATTCGGTGCGGCGTGTCGCGCACACCGAAAATGCGCCGGCAATCTACGAGCTCACCGTGCGCATGCGCAGGGGAGCGATCCGTGTCGTCAGCATGGCAAGCGAAGGTAGCTGGCGCGCCCGTGATCGGATCACCGTGATCGGCGGCGAGAACCCGTCGGGCAGATGAGCGTCGCATTTCGCACCGATTGCACGCAGGGACGCGAGGCATGAGATGGTACGGCTGAAGTTCGCTATCGACCTCCGTTACGAAATCGCCGATTACCCCGGCGATTTCATTTTCAACGTCCACGCCGCACAAACGCAATGCCAGTCAGTGGTCAGCGAGGATTTTCGGGCCAGCCAGCCGGTCGCGGTGTCGCTGTTCACCGATCCGGCCCACGGCAACCGCTACGCGCGCCTGCGGGCAATGCCGGGCAATCTGGCGGTGCATTACGACGCCATTGTCGACATCGAGCACCATATCGCATCGCCCGATAGCGTCGGGGAAATGCCCATCGCAGACCTTCCTGCCGAGGCGTTGGCGTATATCTACCCAAGCCGCTATTGTCAGTCCGACCGCTTGCACCGGCTCGCCACCGCCGAATTTGGCGCTTTGCGGCCGGGCTACTGGCGGGTCCGGGCGATTCAGGACTGGGTGCAGCGGCGCACGAGGTTTGTATCGGGCAGCTCTAACGCCACAACCTCGGCCGTCGATACCCTGATCGAGCAAGTCGGCGTATGTCGCGATTTCGCCCACCTGATGATCGCGCTTTGCCGCGCGATCAACATCCCCGCTCGTTTTGCCACCGCGATCGACTACGGTTCGGACCCCGCTTTCGGGCCGACCGACTTTCACGCTTACGTCGAGGCTTTTCTCGGCGGGCGCTGGTATCTATTCGACCCGTCTGGCATGGCCCTGCCGATGGGCCTGATACGGCTCGGCACCGGCCGCGATGCCGCCGACGTGTCGTTCGCCACGATTTTCGGTACCGTCAAGTCCAGTGCGCCGCAGATCTCCATCGAGGGCGTCGAGGATGTCGCTAATGGCATTGGCTTGCCGCACGCCTGCGTCGACGCGCTGTCCACGGATGGTGAGGCGCTGGCCTCGCGGCATTCAAGGTCGTCGGCCGATGCCGGGCTTGGCCGAATGGCCGCCATCGACGGCTGATTCGAAAGATGCCGGCGTCAGGACCGGGCGCCGCAGCAGCCACCCGCAGCAGCAGCCGCCCGCAGCGCGGAACCCGGGGCCGATTGACCTGCATCAAGCCAAAAAGCGCCCGCAGTTGCTAGAGTCGGTACGAAATCGCTACCATTGTCATGGCAGCAGGGGAGTTATGTCGTGCGACGGCCTCGGCGTTTGATGGCGGCACTGTTGACGCTGGTCCTGGCATTTGCCCAGGCGGTGACGGCGGCGCACGCCTGTCCAGCCCTGGATCCGGGCTCGTTACTGCTGGCGCAGGCAACGCAAGTCAACGCGGCGATGCCGGCTGACTGCCCGGAAATGGCGAAGCAGGCGAATTCCCCGATCAATATCTGCTGGTCGCACTGCTCCGCCGATCCACAGGTCGATGGGTACGTCTATGCTCCGGCCCCATTGGTCGCACCGCAAACGGCGCTGCTCGTCCAGATTGCGGATCTGGACATTCCCACCCTGGCTCCCGCGCAATGGCTGCTGCCGGTCATCGCAGCGCCGCCTCCCCAGCTTCGCTTCCGTCGTTTCCTGATCTGATCTTCGCGTCACGCTGAATGCGGTGCACGGCCGTTCGTGCGCCGGCGCCCCTTCGTGTGGACGTGGAGATCGAATGGACTTTTCTCGAACCTTTGCCGCCGTTGCTCGATGCCTGGCGAAACCAGCCGCGATGGCATTGTTGTTTGTTTCACTGCACGCCTTCGCTGCAGAACCGCCGCTGACCCTCGCGGACGCGCAGCGTCGCGCCCTTGAGCGATCGCGACAACTCGCGGCGCAGGACTTCGCAGTCGCCGCATCGCGCGAGATGGCGGTGGCCGCCGCGCAGCTGCCCGACCCGATCGCGACGGTGGGCATAAGCAACCTCCCGACCGACGGGCCCGATGCGTTCAGCCTGACCCGCGATTTCATGACCATGCGGAGCATCGGCGTAATGCAGGAATGGACTCGCGAGGAAAAGCGCCAGGCGCGGGCCGACCGTTTCGATCGCGAAGCCGACAGATCTCTGGCCGAGAGGGCTGCTCGCGCCGCTGTCATCCGGCGCGAGACCGCGTTGGCGTGGCTGGATCGCTACTACGCCGAAGCGCAGTCGTCGCTCATCGCCGAGCAAAGTCGGCAATCGCGGCTCGAGATCGAGGCGGCTGAGACGGCTTATCGCACGGGACGCGGCAATCTCGGCGACGTTCTCGCCGCGCGCAGTTCGCTGGGCGCGCTCGATGACCGCGCAAGTGAGCTAGGCCGCCGCGTCGGCGCGGCCAAGATCGCGCTGGCACGCTGGGTGGGCGAAGCCGCCCTGGCACCGTTGGCGGGCAAGCCGCCGATCGACTCCATCGGTCTCGATCCCGGAAAGCTCGATTCGGAGCTCGAGCATCATCCGCAGATCGCGGCCCTGGCGAGCCAGGAGCAAGTCGCCGCCGCGGAAGTCAGATTGGCGGAGGCGAACAAAAAGGCCGACTGGAGTGTGCAATTGATGTACAGCCAGCGCGGGCCGGCGTATTCGAACATGGTTTCGCTTGCCGTGTCGGTCCCTTTGCAATGGGACCAGACGCGCCGTCAGGACCGCGAGCTGGCCGCCAAGCTCGCCATGCTGGATCAGGCGCGAGCAGAGCGCGAGGACATGCTCGCCGCCCATGTCGCCGAGGTACGCGCGATGGTCGCCGAATGGGAAAACGATCGCGAACGCAGCGCCCGCTACGAGCGCGAGCTGGTCCCGCTGGCCGCCGAGCGAACGCAGGCAGTGCTCGCCTCGTACCGGGGCGCCAAAGCCGGCATCGCAGATGTCCTGCTCGCTCGCCGCGGCGAAATCGATATCCGCCTGCAGGTGTTGCAACTCGAGGCGGAGACCGCGCGGTTATGGGCGCAGCTCAACTTTCTAGGGTCCGCCGATGACGCGGAATTGTCGACCCCGAACCAATCCAGGAAATCGCCATGAACAGCAGAAAACTCGTCGTCGCGCTGGCGCTCGCCGGCGTGGCCGCCGTCGGTGGCTACGGCCTTTACCGCGTTGGCCTGCAGGAAGGCATGAAAGCATCGGCCCCAACGCCCAACGCTGCGGGGACCGCCAGGACGGGCGCTGTTGCGCTCAATGCCGGCGATATCGATCCGGCGACCGGGAAGAAGGTTCTGTATTGGCAGGACCCGATGGCGCCAGGACAACGATTCGACAAACCGGGCAAGTCGCCTTTGATGGACATGCAGCTCGTTCCCGTCTACGCCGATGGGGCCGACACGGACTCCGGAGCGGTCGCCATCAGCCCGCGCATTCAACAAAACCTCGGCGTGCGAACGGCAGACGTGCAGCAAGGGGCGATGAGCGTTGCGGTGGAGGCGGTCGGCAGCGCTGCGTATAACGAGCGCGACGTCGCGGTCGTGCAGGCACGAAGCAACGGCTTCCTCGAGCGTCTGTATGTGCGCGCGCCGCTCGACCGGGTGCGTCGCGGCCAGCCGCTGGCGGAGCTCTACGTCCCCGATTGGGTCGCGGTGCAGGAGGAGTATCTATCGGCAAAACGCATCCGCGCGAGCGCGGACGGTGCGACGCTTCGATGGGTTGGTCGACGCGGCCCGGCAGCGAATGCTGCTGGCCGGAATGAGCGAAGAGCAGATCCGCCGCGTTGAATCGAGCGGCAGCGTTCAGTCACGTGTCACGCTCACCGCTCCGATTGGCGGCGTCGTGGCGGAGATCACCGCGCGTGAAGGCATGACCGTGATGCTAGGCGCGCCACTCTTCCGCATCAATGGATTGTCTACGATCTGGGTCAACGCGGAAGTACCCGAGAACCAGGCAGCGCAGATTCTGCCCGGCAATGCGGTCGAGGCACGAGCCGCTGCCGTGCCGGGCATCGTGTTCAAAGGCAAGATCAGCGCCATCCTTCCCGAAGTCAACGCGACCACGCGGACGATCAAGGCGCGGGTGGAGCTCGCCAATCCCGACGGACGCCTCGTGCCCGGAATGTTCGCCACCGTGAGCTTCACGCCGGCTTCGCGGAAGAATGTGTTGACGGTGCCGTCCGAAGCCGTCATCCAGACCGGCAAGCGCAGCGTCGTCATCGTCGCGCAAGGTGACGGCAGGTTCGTTCCGACCGATGTCGAAACAGGCCTCGACAGCGGAGGCCGCACCGAGATTCGCACCGGACTCGCGCTCGGGCAGAAGGTTGTCGTCTCGGGTCAGTTCCTGGTCGATTCCGAAGCCAGCCTCAGGGGTACGTCGACGCGCATGAGTGAGAGCGACACGCAGCCGGCGGCCCAAGGCGCAAGCCAGACCGACCACGGCGACCATGGCGACGGCAAGACCGACGCGACAGGAAGCAAGCCATGATCGCCCATCTCATCCGGTGGTCGATGGCGAATCGTTTCCTGGTCCTGCTTGGCACGCTGATGATCAGCGCGTGGGGAGTGTGGGCGCTCTACCACACGCCGCTCGACGCGATTCCCGATCTGTCCGACGTGCAGGTAATCATCCGCACCAGCTATCCGGGGCAGGCGCCGCAGATCGTCGAGAATCAGATCACTTATCCGCTCACCACGACGATGCTCTCCGTTCCCGGCGCGAAAACGGTGCGCGGGTACTCCTTTTTCGGCGATTCTTTCGTCTACATCCTGTTCGAAGACGGGACCGACCCGTATTGGGCGCGTTCCCGCGTGCTCGAATATATGAACCAGGTCCAGTCGCGTCTGCCCGCACAGGCCAGGACTTCGCTCGGACCCGATGCGACCGGCGTGGGGTGGGTCTATGAATATGCGCTCGTCGATCGCACCGGAAAGATGGACCTGGCGCAGTTGCGCGCGCTGCAGGACTGGTTTCTGAAATACGAGCTGAAGACGGTGCCGAATGTGTCGGAGGTGGCGAGCGTCGGCGGAATGGTGCGCCAGTACCAGATCGTGCTCGATCCTGCCCGCATGCGCGCGTACAACATCCCGCACGCGAAGGTCATCGATGCGGTCCAGAAGGCAAACCAGGAGACGGGCGGGTCGGTACTCGAACTGGGCGAGGCCGAATACATGGTGCGCTCGTCGGGGTACCTCAAATCGCTCGATGATTTCCGGAAAATCCCTTTGACCACCTCCGATGCCGGGGTACCCGTGCGTCTGGGCGACGTGGCCCGCGTACAGGTTGGACCGGAAATGCGTCGCGGCATCGCCGAGCTCGATGGCGAAGGGGAAGTCGCGGGCGGAGTGATCGTGATGCGCTCGGGAAAGAATGCCTTGGAGACGATCGCTGCCGTCAAGGCGAAGCTCGAGAAGCTCAAGCCGAGCCTGCCGCCGGGCGTCGAGATCATCCCGACATATGACCGCTCGAGCCTGATTACGCGAGCGGTGGACAACCTGAGGGACAAGCTCGTCGAGGAATTCATCGTCGTGGCGGTCGTGTGCGCGCTCTTCCTGTTCCACCTGCGCTCTGCATTCGTAGCGGTCGTGTCGCTGCCGCTCGGTGTGCTCGTCGCATTCATCGTCATGTACTACCAGGGCGTCAACGCCAACATCATGTCACTGGGGGGCATCGCCATCGCGATCGGAGCCATGGTCGACGCGGCCGTGGTGATGATCGAAAACGCGCACAAGCATATAGAGCGGTGGAGGCATGTCCATATTGGTGAAACGCTGCGTGGCCCCGAGCACTGGCGCGTCGTGGGCGAGGCAGCGGCCGAGGTAGGGCCGGCGCTGTTCTTCTCCCTGTTGATCATCACGCTGTCGTTCATTCCGGTGTTTACGTTGGAAGCACAGGAGGGTCGGCTGTTCTCGCCGCTCGCATTCACCAAGACGTATGCGATGGCCGGCGCGGCCGGACTGGCGGTGACACTGATACCGGTGCTGATGGGCTACCTTATCCGTGGCCGCATTCCCGACGAACGAGCCAATCCGCTCAACCGCGGGCTGATCGCAGTCTACCGGCCGTCGCTTTCTGCGGTGTTGCGCCATCCAAAGTCGACATTGTTCGTCGCCCTTCTGATACTCGTCGCAACCGCGTGGCCGGTCTCACGGCTCGGTGGCGAGTTCATGCCGCCGCTGGACGAAGGCGACCTCCTGTACATGCCCTCGGCGCTGCCGAGCATAGGCAGCGGCAAGGTCGCCGAGCTGCTGCAGCAGACGGACAGACTGATCAAGACCGTACCCGAAGTGCAAAGCGTGTTCGGCAAAGCGGGGCGCGCCGAGACGGCGACTGACCCAGCGCCGATGGAGATGTTCGAGACCACGATCCAGTTCAAGCCGCGTGAGCAGTGGCGTCCTGGGATGACGCCCGATAAGCTGGTGGAAGAGCTGGATCGAATCGTCAAGGTCCCCGGACTCTCGAACATCTGGGTGCCACCGATCCGGAACCGCATCGACATGCTCGCGACCGGCATCAAAAGCCCGGTAGGAATCAAGGTAGCCGGGATGGACACCGCAGAGATCGACCGCGTCACCGCGGACATCGAGCGCGTGGTGAAGACGGTGCCAGGCGTCTCGTCAGCGTTGGCAGAGCGGCTTGCCGGAGGACGTTACATCGATGTCGACACCGATCGCGACGCTGCGTCACGCTACGGCCTCAACATCGCCGACGTGCAAAGTGTCCTGTCGGCGGCGATCGGCGGCGACAACATCGGCGAGACGGTAGAGGGACTGCAGCGCTTCCCGATCAATGTGCGGTATCCGCGCGAGGTGCGCGACTCGGTCGAGAACTTGCGCAACCTTCCGATATTGACCGATCGCGGCGCACAAATCCGTCTGCGCGATGTGGCCACGGTTCGCATCAGCGACGGTCCGCCGATGCTGAAGAGCGAGAACGCGCGGCTGTCGGGTTGGGTGTACGTCGACATACGCGGGCGTGATCTGTTGTCGGCCGTGCGCGAGATGCAGCGTGCAGTAACTAACCAGGTGAAATTGCCCGCGGGCTATGCGGTTTCCTGGTCGGGCCAATTCGAATACCTCGAGCGGGCCGCGAACAAGCTCAAAATCGTCGCGCCTGCGACCTTGTTGATCATATTCTTGTTGCTGTACTTGACGTTCCGCCGATTCGCGGAAGCGTTGCTGATCATGGCCACGCTGCCATTTGCGCTGGTCGGCGGTCTATGGCTCATTTATCTGCTGGGCTACAACATGTCGATTGCCGCAGCCGTCGGCTTCATTGCGCTGAGCGGGGTGGCAGCGGAGATCGGGGTGGTGATGCTCGTGTACGTGAACCAGGCGGTCGGAGCGCGCTCGGGGACTGGATTTCGGGACGACCAGCAACTCGCGCAGGCGATTATCGAAGGCGCGGCCTTGCGCGTGCGGCCGATCGCGATGACCGTGGCTGTTATCATCGCAGGGCTGTTGCCGATCATGTGGGGCAGCGGCACCGGATCCGAGGTCATGCGTCGAATCGCCGCGCCGATGGTTGGGGGCATGATCACCGCGCCGCTGCTTTCGATGTTCGTGCTGCCCGCGGCCTACTTGCTCGTTCGTCGGCGCAAGCCGAGACCCGAAGGCGCCGTCATACCCGCGGTCGAGCCCCGGGCGAGCCTGCCTTGAGCACATGAGTCACACTCGAAGCGCGACCGAAGTCCCCCGTTCGAGCGGTCTCGATGGTCAACCGAGTCCGCCGAGCTCCGCTTGGTGGCTGTCGCCGCTTCCCGCGCTGTTCGACGAAGTGGGCTCGAAAGGCGCCGGCCTTACCCAAGCCGAGGCGCGCAGGCGGCTCAAGCGCTATGGCTTGAACACGGTCCGCGAGCGGGCCGAGCGCCCTGCTTGGATCGCGTTTCTTCGCCGTTTCCGCAATCCGCTGGTTCTGATCCTGATCGCGGCGAGCCTCGTCGCCGCGCTGACCGGCGAAGTCGCGAGCTTCGTCATCATCATCGTCATGGTATTGATGAGCGTCACCCTCGACTTCGTTCAGGAATACCGCGCCGGCCGGGCTGCACAACGGCTACGGCAGTCGGTGCAGATCCGCGCCAGCGTGCTGCGCGACGGAGCCGTGAGGGATATCCCGGTGACGCAGATCGTGCCCGGCGACGTCGTATCCCTTGCTTGCGGCAGCCTCGTCCCCGCAGACGGGCGACTGCTGGAGGCGCACGATCTATTTGTCAATCAAGCGCTGCTTACCGGCGAATCCTTTCCGGTCGAAAAGCGTGCGCAAGATCTGGCCGATCGACGAACCGGTATGGAAGCTGCGGTCAACGCGGTCTTCATGGGCACTTCGGTCGTCAGCGGGACCGCTCGCTTTCTGGTCTGTCGAACAGGCAGCGGCACCGCCATCGGCGAGATTGCGCAGGAGCTGAGCGTCGAGCCGCCGCCCACGGCCTTCGAGCTCGGCACGCGCCGGTTCGGCATGCTGATCATGCGGCTTACGGTGCTCATGGTGCTGTTCGTGCTCATGGTCAATACCGTGACCCACAAGCCGCTGCTCGAGTCTTTCCTGTTCGCCATTGCGCTGGCCGTCGGCCTGACGCCGGAGCTGTTGCCCATGGTCGTCTCGGTCACCCTGGCGCGCGGAGCGCTGCGCATGGCGGGCAAGCACGTCATCGTCAAGCGACTGGCCGCCATCCAGAACCTCGGTTCGATGGACGTGTTGTGCACCGACAAGACCGGTACTCTCACCGAGGCGAAGATAGCTCTTGAGCGCCATGTCGACATCGGGGGCGAGGACAGCGCGCGTACGCTCGAGCTGGCCTACCTGAATAGTTACTTCGAGACGGGGCTCAAGAGTCCGCTGGATGAGGCGATCCTCGCCCACGGCCATCTCGACGTCAGCCGATGGACCAAAATCGACGAGGCGCCTTTCGACTTCGAGCGGCGCCGCGTTTCGGTGCTGGTGGACGATGGCGCGACGCGCCTGCTCGTCGTCAAAGGCGCGCCCGAGGAAATGCTCGGCTTGTCGACGCATTACGAAGCAGGCGATATCGCGTCGGCGCGCAACTGGGACGCTGCCGCACGCGACAAGGCGCAGCGGCAACTGGATGGTCTGGGCAAGCAGGGGCTGCGCGTACTCGGGATCGCTTCCAAACGGGTCGGCAAGGATCACGACCATGCCCGCGTAAGCGACGAGAGCGAGCTCGTATTTGCCGGCTTTGCTGCGTTTCTCGACCCGCCCAAGGCGAGCGCCACGAAGGCTCTCGCAGCGCTCGTCGCCAGCGGTGTCAAGGTAAAGATCGTCACGGGAGACAATGAGCTGGTAACGCAGCACATCTGCACGGCGCTCGGCGTTGCCGTCACCGGCGTTCTCAGCGGAACCGAGATCGCGCAGTTAAGCGACCATGCGCTACAGGCTCGCGTCGATGCGGTGAATCTGTTCTGCCGAGTGAATCCGGCGCAGAAGAACCGGATCATTCTGGCGCTAAGGGCACGCGGCCGGGTCGTAGGCTATCTCGGCGACGGGATCAACGATGCGCCGGCGCTGCACTCGGCGGATGTCAGCTTGTCGGTCGATACAGCGGTGGACGTGGCCAAGGAGGCAGCGGACCTGATCTTGCTCAAGCGCGATCTGCAGGTGCTGCACGATGGGGTGCTCGAGGGCCGGCGCACGTTCGCCAATATCCGCAAGTACATCATGATGGGCACCAGTTCCAACTTCGGCAACATGTTCAGCATGGCCGCGGCCTCGGTATTCCTGCCATTCCTGCCGATGCTGCCGACGCAGATACTGCTCAACAATGTCCTCTACGACCTTTCCGAAGCGGCGATTCCGCTGGACCATGTCGACGTGGAGGAGGTCCGCGGACCACAGTCCTGGGACATGAGATTCATCCGCAATTTCATGTGGATCATCGGACCGGTCAGCTCGCTGTTCGATTTCATCACGTTCTATGTGCTTCTTGCGGTGCTGAACGCGAATGAACGCTGTTCCAGACCGGCTGGTTCGTCGAATCGCTGGCCACGCAGGTGCTGGTGATTTTCGTCATTCGCACGCGGCGCAACCCGCTATCGAGCCGACCGCATCCGGCGCTGGCAGCGACTTCACTTGCGGTCGTGCTCGCCGCGCTGATTCTTCCGTTTACGGGTTTGGGGCGCTACTTCGGCTTCCAGCCGCCACCGACGGAGTTCCTGGTGATTCTCGGCGCGTTGGTGGTCGCTTATCTACTGATTGTCGAGGTCGCGAAGCGCATCTTCTATCGCCACCAGGCGATCGGAGCGGCGTGACCCGGCAGAGAGTCCCCGGCGCGCCCGCGATCCGCGAGCAGCTTCGCAGCATGGCTAGCGCCAGACGACGACCGGTATCTTCGAGTGAGTCAGTACTTTGACGGTTTCGCTTCCCAGAACCAGCGCGGATACGCCGCGGCGCCCGTGCGACGCCATGGAAATCAGGTCGCAACCCTGGCCGGACGCGGTATTGATGATAGCCGTGTACGGTTGATCCGAGTACACGTGCACGCCGGCAAAACTGACGCCGGCAGCTTCGGCCGACTTCCTGATGGCGTCGAAATATCGAGTTGCTCGTTGATCGCAATGAGTGCGATAAACGCCCTCGGTGTCCGTAACCATCCCTGGTTCAGCCGAAAAAACGTGAAACGGCACGGAAGCCGTGACGGCAGTGATTTTCGCCCCCATCGATTTCGCCAGCGCCGTTACTTTTGGGATCGCACGCTCCGAAAGTTCGGAACCGTCGGTAGAGAAAAGAATGTGCTTGAACATGGCGTGCTCCCGGCGCCGCATTGGGCGAGCGACGCAGTCGAGGATTAGGGTTTTCCCACTTCCGGTTCGACAGCGCGGCGACTCGCACAGGCCCGCCCCGGCCCGAGCAGCGCCACCACGTCGTCGTCGCTCACCTGCGGAAAGTGGCGATAGAACTGGCCGACAGCGTAAAAGAATTCGGGCTTGTGCAGGCAAACAAGCTCGTCCGCATAGGGCCGCACTTTCTCCAGCGCGTCCCTCGGCGCCACCGGAACCGCACACACTAGCCATTCTGGCTGCCTCGCGCGAAGCGCGTGCAGTGCAGCGATCATCGTCGCGCCGGTCGCGAGACCATCGTCGACGACTATCACGATCCGTCCCGCGGGGTCGCGCGGCGACCGTGCCGGCGTGTATTGCGCGCGGCGGCGACGCATCGTCTGCAGTTCCCCTGCAATCTCGCGGTCGATGTAATCGCGACTGGCGCCGGATTGGCCCGAATAGTCGCCAAGATAGGTCCATCCGGTCTCGTCGACCGCTCCAATGGCGAATTCCGGATTTTCGGGCGCCCGGAGCTTGCGCGTCAGGACAACGTCCAGATCGCCGTCCAGGCGCTCTGAGATTATCTTGCCCATGGGCACTGCGCCGCGCGGTATGGCGACGATCAGCGGATTCCGGCCACGCCATTTCACCAGCGCTTGGGCCAGCAACTCAGCAGCTTCGATTCGGTCGTGGAAGATCATCCTTATCCTTGGGCTCCTGCGGGCACGGCTACGTTCGTCGTGCAGGATCCAAAATCAGAATAGCGCGCAGTTCGGTCCTGCGCCTTGACCAAGATCAATGACTTGTTCACTAATTTACCTATGATGAATGTGAGTGCTGAGGCGCGCTTCCGAGGCCATCCCAAAGTCATCCCAAAGCGAAGGAGCTCCATGGCGATCACCGAGTTTTGCATTCGCGATGTTGTTTGCAGCTCACGCGACACTTCCATTGTCGATGCTGCCGCACTGATGCGGCATCGTCATGTCGGCAATGTGATCGTCGTCGACCAGACCGGGGGCAAACGCGTGCCTGTAGGCATCGTCACCGACCGCGACATTGTGGTGGAGGTCGTCGCCGCCGGCTTGGATCCCAAGTTGATCAAGCTTGGCGACCTTGTCCTGACGCCGCTCATCACCATCGAGGAAGGCGCCGGTTATGCGGAAACGGTGCGTCTGATGTCGGTCAAAGGTATTCGGCGGATGCCGGTCGTCGATGCAGCCGGTTGTCTGGCCGGGATCATCACGCTGGACGACATGCTGCGTCACCTCGCAGGCCCGTTGGCGGCGCTTTCGGAGCTGGCCGGCCGGGGTCGACGTTACGAGTCTCTGACACGGGCCTGAACATACGCAACCGACCACGGATGGGGTAGAGCATGCAACAGAACGCAAGACGCGGGCGGCTCTCGCTGGTACCGACAGCCAAGGCCGCCGGGCTTCCCGCCGGCGCTGCTCCGGCGCAAGGAATTCCGCCGGACAACACCGCCCTGGCATCGCCGTTGCTGCGCGATTCGTATGCGGCGACTGCTTTCGCGGAGGTGTTGGACCGTTCGCTGCACGCGGCCTTGGCACGATTTACCGTCGGTGTCGCGCCGATGACGTTGATCGGCGCCTACGCCGATTGGGCGGCGCATTTGTCATATTCGCCAGGAAAGCAACTTCAGCTCGGCGAGAAGGCGTTGCGCAAGTGGTTGCGGCTGGTGACCTATGCGAATCGCAATGCATTCAACACAAAGGAGCGCGATCCTGTCATCGCCCCTCTTCCGCAGGACCGTCGTTTCCTCGGCGATGCGTGGCGAAAGTTCCCTTACGATCTGATCTATCAATCCTTTTTGCTCACGCAGCAATGGTGGCATAACGCAACGACGGGCATTCATGGCGTGAACGCGCAAGACGAGAGAATCGTCGCCTTCGGCACCCGTCAGTGGCTCGATGTCTTTTCGCCGTCGAACCATTTGCTAGGCAATCCCGAAGTCGCGCAGCGAACGGCGACCGAAATGGGGATGAACCTCGCTCGCGGCGCGCACAACTTCCTGGAGGATTGGGAGCGGATCGTGGCCGGCCGCAAGCCGGTGGGAACCGAATCATTCCGGGTCGGGCACGAGTTGGCGATGACGCCTGGCAAGGTCGTTTATCGCAACCGCTTGATCGAGTTGATCCAGTACGCCCCGGCCACCGCGACAGGTCCGGCCCGAGCCAGTGCTGATCGTTCCGGCATGGATCATGAAGTACTACATCCTCGACTTGAGCCCGCACAATTCGCTGGTGAAATACCTGACGGAGCAGGGCTACACGGTCTTCATGATCTCGTGGAAGAATCCGGGGCCGGCAGACCGCGATCTGTCGATGGAAGACTATCGCACGCTCGGCGTCATGGCGGCACTGGAAGCGGTGTCGACGATCGTGCAGGGCCGCAACGTTCATGCGGTCGGCTACTGCATCGGCGGCACCTTGCTCGCCATCGCCGCGGCGGCCATGGCCCGCGACGGCGACAATCGGCTCAAGTCGGCGACCTTTTTTGCCGCGCAGACCGACTTCACGGAGGCGGGCGAGCTGATGCTTTTCATCAACGAAAGCCAGCTCGCGTTCCTCGAGGACGTCATGTGGGAACAGGGCTTTCTCGACAGCCGGCAGATGGCCGGCACGTTCCAGATGCTGCGTTCGAACGATCTGATCTGGTCGCGCATGGTCCGCACGTATCTGATGGGCGAGCGCGAGCCGATGACCGACCTCAATGCCTGGAATGCCGACGCAACACGCATGCCTTACCGCCAGCACGCCGAGTACTTGCGGCACCTTTTCCTCGACAACGATCTGGCTGAGGGACGCTATCCGGCCGGCGGGCGGCCGGTCGCGCTTTCCGATGTTCGCGTGCCGATTTTCAGCGTCGGAACCGAATCGGACCACGTCGCGCCGTGGCGCTCGGTATTCAAGTTCAATCTGCTCACCGATACCGACGTCACGTTCCTGCTGACCAGCGGCGGTCACAACGCCGGTATCGTGTCCGAGCCCGGGCATCCGACGCGGCACTACCGCGTCGCGACCAAGCGAGCGGATGACCACTACGTCGATCCCGACGTATGGCTGGCTAAAACGCCCGTCACCGAAGGCTCGTGGTGGCCCGAATGGGTCGCATGGCTCGACGCCCGGTCCGGCGCTCGTGGCGCGCCGCCGAAGATGGGTACCGCCAAGGGCGAATACGCGCCGGCCGGCGACGCGCCCGGCAGCTATGTGCTGGAGGGCTGAACGGGTCGCTCGTGCAGCGCCGTCTGATTTGCAAGACCGGCTTGCGCGAGCATAAGGCTACGCGGCTAAGGACCAGTAGTTGACATACATCAATACCGCTCGCCGGCATACGCCTAGACTGACTATTGAGTTGCAAAGAGGTGGCAGGCGCCAAGCGCCCTAAACGCCCGACGATTTGCCACCGGCAACGCAATCGCCGGTGCGCTGTGGTACGCCGCGCTCCGGCACGAAAGACAACATGTCGGAGAGCATTCATGGCAAACATCACCCGTTTTGATCCGCTGAGCGATCTCGTCAGCTTTGCGCCTTTCCGCAATTTCGACGATTTCTTCCGCACGCCGCGGATCCGCGCGCTCGCTGGAGAATTCCCTGCCGAACCGGAAATTAAAATGGACGTGTCCGAGGACGACAAGGCCTACCACGTCAAGGCCGAAGTACCCGGCGTTAATAAGGACGATATCCACGTTGCAGTCGAAGGCAACCAGGTTTCCATCAGCTCCGAAGTCAAGAAAGAAAAAGAGGTAAAGAAAGGCGAAACGGTCCTGCGCAGCGAGCGCTACTACGGCATGCAATCGCGCACCTTCACGCTGATGCATGACGTCGACGAGGCCAAGTCAGAGGCCAAGTACCAGGACGGCATCCTCGAGCTTACACTGCCCAAGAGAGGCAACGGCGGCGTAGCCAGAGAGCTGGCCATCAAGTAGACGCTGACACAGCGCCCGCTTCGGCGGGCGCGCCACCCTGTTTCTCCTAGCGAGGCCGGAGCCGCGCGCTCGGACTTCGACTCGCTCGACACTGGTAAGCCTTGATCTGGCAGAAGGACCTGAATATGACACCGCAAAGCAGACACTATCCGTACATTCCGCCGTCGTTGTTGGATATGAATCAGCAATCATTCAGTAGTGCCGAGACCGCGGTTCGCACCTGGTTCGAGCTCTCCGGCCGTGCCCAGGAGCATGCAACCAAGTTCCTGAGCCACCGGTGGGCAAAGGACGCGGCTGCACTGGCGCAGCTCGGACAATGCAGGACGCCTGTCGAGGCCGTCAACGCCCAAATGACCTACCTTACCGGAGCGTACGCAGACTACTTGAGCGAAGGGCAAAAGCTCGTCGCCTTCTTGAGCGATATTGCCAGGGAAACGATGCCCGGCATGTTTGTCGATCAGACGAGCGCGAAACAGAAACCTTCGCCGCGCCGGGTTGCGTCGCACTAAGCAATGCAAACACCTCTGCAGATCACCATTCGTCACATGGGGCGTTCGAATGCGCTTACCACGCGCGTTCGTGAAGAAGTGGGCAAGCTGTCCAGATTCTATCCGGACATTGTCAGTTGCCGCATCGCTATCGAGCAGCGGGATCGGCACAAGACCCAGGGGCGATCATTCAATGTACGGATCACGCTGGGCATTCCCGAGCATGAGTTGATCGTGAATCACGATCACGACCAGGATGTCTACGTGGCGCTTCGCGAGGCGTTTGCGAGCCTGACGAGGCGCCTGGAAGACGCCGCCCGCAGACAGCGCGGTGCGGTCAAGAAACACGCCGCCGCGCCGGACGGCAGCCAGACGCCCGTGGAAATCGACCAGGAGTAGCTGGCGCTGGCCGGCGTGCGATGCAGCTCTATGAATCTAACCAGGAGTTGGAATCAATGGAAACCGCGATGAAATGTTCCGAAACGGAAGACGTGAGCCGGGACAAGCTGATGACCGACGTCAAGACCGTCGTTGCTGATGCAGACGCCTTTCTGCGCGCCTCGATCGGGCAAACGGATCGCGCCTACACGGAAGCGCGCAAGAAACTGGAAGAAACGCTGGATGCGGCAAAGGCACAGGTTGCCGAAGGGCATCGTGCGATGACTGAAAGAGCGCGTGCGGCGGTGCATGCGACGGACACGTACGTGCACGAGAATCCATGGGGGCCCATCGCCATGGGTGCGGGTGTCGGTTTGCTGCTAGGATGGCTGGTTGCTCGCCGCTGACGCCCGCCGAAGGTATTGGACTGAACGCAAAACCTGGAGGGTGAGCCCGCGCGCAGCCGAGATTGATTTCGATCAACAGCCCGGACGACATCTTCGTCAGAATGACATCATGAGGGCGAGGATCCCGGAACCCCTGCCAGTGCCCGATTCGTCGGAGACGATCGAAGCGAATGGCTCTGCGCGCCCGGCCGCCCAGGTCAGGCTCGTGTCGGCATTGCGAGATGCCGCAATGGCCCGAACGGAGGATGGCCGCGTCGAGCTGATCGAGACGCATATTTCCTACGTCATCCTGACCGGGCAATTCGCATACAAGATCAAGAAGGCCCTGGAGCTCGGTTTTCTGGATTTCCGCAGCCTCGCCGCGCGCCGCTTTTATTGCGAAGAAGAGCTGAGACTTAACCGCCGTCTTGCACCCAAGCTCTATCTCGAGGTCGTGCCAATCACTGGCAGCATCGAGATTCCCGTCCTGGGAGGCACCGGTGCCGCCATCGAATATGCGGTGAAGATGCGGGAATTTCCGCAGGAGGCGTTGGCTAGCCGGGCGCTTCGCCGCGGCGAATTGTGCGCGGCCGACGTCGACACGCTTGCTGCCAAGGTCGCGGCATTTCACCGCACGACGCTCGTGGCCCGCAACGGCAAGCCGTTCGGAGCCCCGGAGAGCGTGCTCGGCATCGCGCGGCAGAACTTCACGCAGATACGGCCGCTGCTGGTCACCCCCGCGGAGATCGCCGACCTCGATTCCCTTGCCGCGTGGACCGATCGCCAGTACGCCGCGTCTGCCGGCGTCGATGGCGCTTCGGCGCAGTGAAGGCTTCGTGCGCGAATGTCACGGCGACCTGCACCTCGGCAACATCGCCGTCGTCGATGGCGAGCTCACGATTTTCGATTGCATCGAGTTCAACGAGGAGATGCGCTGGATCGACGTCATGAGCGAGGTCGCGTTTGTGACAATGGATCTCCACGACCGCGGCCGGCCGGATTTCGCGCACCGCTTCCTCAACGCATACCTCGAAATCACCGGAGACTACGCGGGCCTGAATGTCTTGCGCTTCTACCTGGTCTATCGCGCGATGGTGCGCGCCAAGGTCTCCCGCTTGCGGGCGGAGCAGCTTGCACCCGGTAGCGCCAAGTCCGCGGCGCTGGCCGAATCCCGCGATTACCTCAAGATAGCAGCCGACTACGCACAACCGCTGCGTCCGGCACTGCTCATCAGCCATGGCCTCGCCGGCAGCGGCAAGACGACGCTGTCGCAGGCACTGCTGGAGCTGATCGGGGCAGTTCGCATCCGGACGGACGTCGAGCGCAAACGGCTGCATGATCTGCCAGCCGACGCACGGGGCCGCAACGGCATCGACGCCGGCTTGTATGCGCCCGAGGCGACGCGTGAAACCTATCTCCGCGCTCTGCAGCTGGCGCGAGTCGCGACCGCCGCGGGATGGAGGGTGATCGTCGACGCGGCTTTTCTGAAGCGGTGGCAGCGCCAGCTCTTTCGCGATCTGGCATCGGAGTCATGCGTTCCGTTCACCATCGTTGACTTCGTCGCCGAAACCGCGATTTTGCGCGACCGGGTCACGCAGCGCCGGCGCGATCCGCACGAGGCTTCGGACGCGGACCTCGCGGTCCTCGAGCACCAGGTAGAGACGCAGGAACGACTCGCGCCCGACGAACTGGATGACACCGTCGTCTACGACGCGCAGCGACCGTTGGCCGAGGCGAGGCTGCCGGAATCTTGGCGTGGGGTGCTCGACCGGCTGGCGGCTACGCCCGCCGCAGACGTTGCGGCGAAAGCGGCTGGGCCAGCGGAAGGGGCGGATCCCGGGCTCGCTGCGAAAGTGGCATTCCTGTCGAGGCCGGCATGACGCATTTTGATGTCTTCAACGGCGATGCCGACGGGATCTGCGCGCTGATGCAACTGCGCCTGGCGACTCCGATCGAATCGGTGCTGATCACCGGCGCCAAACGCGACATCGCACTACTGCAGCGCGTCGAAGCCCGGCGCGGCGACCAGGTGACCGCGCTCGACATTTCGGTGTCGGTGAACCGGGAGGCATTGCTCTCGCTGCTTGACGGAGGCGTCAGGGTCCAGTACTTCGATCATCATTTCGCCGGCGAGCTGCCGAAGCATGCGCTGCTCGACGCGCATATCGACACGTCGCCCGGCGTCTGTACCGGCATCCTCGTCGATCGCCATCTGGCGGGAAAGCATCGCATCTGGGCAGTCGTCGCCGCGTTCGGCGACAATCTGACGAGTGTGGCGCAGCAGCTCGCGCATCCGCTCGCGCTCGACCCGGAACGGTTGGCCGGCTTGCAGGAACTCGGCGAGAGCCTGACGTACAACGCGTACGGCGACAGCGAGGCCGATCTGATCGTGCATCCATCCGCGCTATACCGTACCGTTCTGCAAAACGAGGACCCCTTTCGTTTCATGGAAACCGAGCCGCTTTTCAGGAAGATCAGCGAGGCTCGCCGGCAGGACCTGGACCTCGCGCTGCAGGCCACGCCGGAGACCGTGCTTCCTGGCGCGGCCGTGTATTTGCTTCCCGATGCGGCCTGGAGCCGCCGTGTGCGCGGCGCCTTCGGCAACGAACTGGCCAATCGCTCGCCAAGGCTGGCGCATGCGATCCTGACGCCGAATGCGGAAGGTGGCTACACGGTGAGTGTCCGGGCGCCCTTGGCCAGGAGCATGGGGGCCGATACGGTCTGCCGCGAATTTGCGACCGGCGGCGGGCGCAGCGCAGCAGCGGGCATCGACCACCTGCCGGCCGACCGGGTGCGTGACTTCGTACGCTGTCTCGGCAAGGCATTTCCCTGATGATCGTGTTTGCGCAGATTTGGATATAAAAAGGAGAACGGATGAAAGAGCAGGTGGGTTTGTGGGTCGATCATAGCGAAACCTTGGTCGTGTTCATCGGAAGCGACGGAGACGAAACAAAACGCATCAAATCCGGCATGGAACCGCACGTTCGATTTTCCGGGGGCAACAGGACGGAACAAGGCTCGGCCGACGACCAGAGAGACAGACGATTTGCCAGCCATCTCGACCGATACTATGACCAGGTGATCTCGCATATCCGTGACGCAGATTCGATCTTGATCTTCGGTCCCGGCGAGGCGAAAGGAGAACTCAGGAAGCGTCTCGAAAGCAAGGGACTCGGCGGCCGCATCGTCGCTGTCGAAACTACCGACAAGATGACCGAGCACCAGATCGCCGCGAAAGTGCGGGCGTACTTTCAAAAGTGACGCTTGCCGATTCGACAGTCGTCGCGCGCAGGGCGATGCGGCCAGCCAGCGCTTGATCTGCGCGTAGACCTCCGGTCACTGAGCCGGTCGAGGTGGCTTGTGCCCTAGGGACATATTGCCGCGGATCGTCGCCGGCTCTGATCAAGCGCCGTGATCGTGTGCGGCGTAGGCTAGTGTTATTGGGTTCGTCTCGCCTATGCGTGGGCAGTCCCATAGAGCAGGCGGAAGCGCGATGGAAAGCGTTGCACGCACGATTCCGTGGGACCCGTTTCGCGCCTCGGCAGCGTACTGGACCTGGTATTCGCGGGTGTGGGAGACATGGTCGACCCGCACCGCAGGCCCGGGAGCGATCGAGGCGGCGCGCACCAGGCGTTTCGACTTCCTGGTGAAATTCGCGCGCCGCAACTCGCCTTACTATCGCGACGCCTACAGGGGATTGTCGGATCGAGAACTAAGCCCAACCGAGCTGCCCGTGGTGACCAGGCAGGCGTTGATGGCACGCTTCGACGACTGGGTGACCGATCCCGAGGTCAAGCTGGCAGACGTCGAGGCGTTCCTCGCCGATCGGAAGCACGTCGGCGAGCGCTATCTCGACCGATACGTCATCTGGAAAAGCTCGGGAAGCACGGGCACGCCCGGGATCTATGTGCAGGACCCCGACGCTCTGGCGACGTTCGACGCATTGATGGCGGTCCATCTCGAGCCGCTGCGTTTTGCCGCGCAGCACTCCTGGGGATTGTTAGCCGGCGGCGGCCGCGCCGCGCTGGTCGCTGCGACTGGCGATCATTTCGCAAGCGCAGCCTCGTGGCAGCGCGTCTGCCAAAGCAGCCCCTGGATCGCGGCCCGAAGCTTTTCGATCCTGGATCCGTTGCCCAAGCTCGTTTCCGACCTGAATGCTTACCAGCCGGCTTTTCTTGCAAGCTATCCGACGATGCTGGCGCTGCTCGCCGAAGAGACAGAAAGCGGGGCGTCTGAAAATCCGGCCGCTGAGATTGTGGTCCGGTGGGGAGTGCCTGGCACGGGCCGCCGCCATGGAAATCGCGCGCGTTTTCGGATGCCCGGTCGTCAACGAATACGGTGCATCGGAGTGCATGAGCATCGCGTTCGGGTGCGATGAAGGCTGGCTGCACGTCAATGCCGATTGGGTGTTGTTGGAGCCCGTCGACAAGTCGTATCAGCCCGCGCCGCCCGGCGAGCCATCGCACACGGTGCTGCTCACCAACCTTGCCAACCGCGTCCAGCCGATCATTCGGTACGACCTGGGTGACAGTGTCATCGCCAAGCCCGGGCCGTGCGCGTGCGGCGGCCCGCTTCCGGCGATACAGGTGGAGGGCAGGCGCGACGATGTGGTTTCGTTGTGCGCGCCGGACGGAAGCATCGTGCGGCTACTGCCGCTTGCTCTGACGACCGTTGTCGAAGAGGCCGCGCAAGTCCACCGCTTCCAGATCGTGCAGACCGGGGCCGACCGGCTGATGCTTCGTCTCGAGCGTTCCAGGAAGACCGACCGGCAGGCGGCGTGGCGCGCAGCATCGAGCGCCTTGCATCAGTATCTGAAACAACAGTCGTTGCCCAATGTGCGCGTCGTCCTCGACAAGCAAAGCCCGATGGTCGATCGCCGCAGTGGAAAACTCAAGGAAGTTCTGGTGGAAAACGACGGCGAGAGTCTGACAGCGACCCGCTGAATTTCCGATTCGCGATTGCCCGCCGGACGAATTTCCTTCCGTGGCGCGTTGAGCGCCGGCGCGACACCGCCGATTTGCACCTAACGATACTGGCCATAGGGCCGGGCCAGACGGCGGCGCCGCCGACCGTCGTATAATCGGCTTCGCCGTTGGAACCACCTTCGAGACGCCGGTCGACCGGGCATTTGTCATGAGGCGAGTCGTCATTCTCTCTTCGGGCCATTCAAGAGATTTCACGCAGGGCGTGCACGGCAAAACGCCGAGGCCCGAGTCACCGATATCGTCGACTTGGCGATGGATCCGGTGATCGCGGTCGATGAGCAGAAGAAGTAGAGACGTCGATGCACGTCAGCAAGGGCGTCCTGAGCGCGTTGACCGCGGCGGCGCTCTTCGGCGCCAGCACACCGATGGCCAAGACGCTGGTCGGAGAAGTTCAGCCTGTCCTGCTTGCCGGCCTGCTGTATGCCGGTTCCGGTGTGGGGCTCGCCTTCGGCCTGGTACTTCGTCGTTTGACGCGCGGAGAGAAGGCGCCGGCCTTCGAATGGCCGCGCGGCTCGGACATCGGCTGGCTGGCAGCGGCCATCCTGTTCGGCGGGGTGCTCGGCCCGGTGATGCTGATGCTGGGTCTGACGTCGACGTCGGCGTCGGTCAGTTCCCTGTTGCTCAATCTCGAAGCGGCGCTGACAGCCATCGTTGCGTGGTTTGCCTTTCGCGAAAACTTCGATCGCCGCATTGCAGTGGGCATGGCGCTCATCGTTGTCGGGGGACTCGTGCTTTCCTGGATGCCCGGCGATCTTGCCGTGTCGCCCGGAGCCCTGTTGATCGGCGCGGCGTGCCTTTGTTGGGCGATCGACAATAACCTGACCCGCAAAGTCTCCGCCAGCGACGCCATGGTAATCGCGTGCCTCAAGGGCCTCGTCGCCGGCGCCGTGAACATCGGCGTGGCCGTAATCATCGGTGCTGCCGTCCCGCCTTTGCACGGGATCGCGGCCGCGGCCATCGTCGGCCTTGGTGGCTATGGGATCAGCCTCGCGCTGTTTGTGTTGGCACTTCGAGATCTCGGCGCTGCGCGGACCGGTGCCTACTTCTCCGTCGCGCCATTCTTTGGGGCTGCATTGGCGGTGATCGTGCAGCACGAGCCTGTGACAGCACCGCTCGTGGTCGCGGCGGGACTGATGGCATCGGGTGTGTGGCTGCATCTGTCCGAGGTGCATGCGCACCTTCACCAGCACGAGCTTCTGGTGCATTCGCATTCACACGTGCACGACCAGCACCATCAACATCGGCACGATTCGGATTGGGATGGCATGGAGCCGCACACGCACCGACACGTCCATCGGCCTATGCGGCATGCGCATCCGCACTACCCGGACATCCATCACCAGCACAAGCATTGACCTCGACGCGATCCGTGCGGCCTGGCGGGAACAGCCGGCGCCCTTCCATGTCGTTGGCCGAGCGCGCTTTCAGGCGGGCAAATCCCGCATCCGGCGACACGGGTCGCGCACGGATCCGGTAGAGCGACAAAACAAACGGAACGGAATCGTTTTCTTGCGCTCTATGTCGGCATGAAGACGTGGGGCCTGCTCGTCGGCACGGCAATCCTGGTCGCAGTGGCCGCGGTCTTGATCGGATCGGTATCCGCGCAGGCGCCACGCCCGGCGACCGGCAGCCGCTCGTTCGACGCCGCGCTGATCGCCCGCGGCGCGCAGCTTTCCGCGATCGGCAACTGCGTGAGCTGCCATACGAAGCCGGGCGGCAAGTCCTTTGCGGGTGGCCTGGCGCTGGCAACACCATTCGGCACGATTTATTCCACCAATATCACGCCCGATGTCGAGGCCGGCATCGGGGCGTGGACCGAAGCCGATTTCCTGCGTGCGATGCACGAAGGCGTCGATCGCGCCGGACGCAATCTCTACCCGGCTTTTCCTTACGACCATTTCGCGCGCGTTACCGACGACGACGTCAAGGCGATTTATGCGTTTATCATGACGCGTGATCCGGTGCGCTCGACGGTACCGGCGAATCGGCTGGCCTTCCCGATGAACTTTCGTCCGCTGCTCTCTTCGTGGAAGTCGATGTTCCTCGAGCGCGGCGTCTACCGGCCTGATGCGACTCGAAGCGCCGAATGGAATCGCGGCGCCTATCTGGTCGAGGGTCTCGGTCATTGCGGCGCCTGTCACACGCCGCGCAACGCGCTCGGCGGCGAAAAAAAGGACGAAAATCTCGGAGGCGGCGACGCGGAAGGATGGCATGCGACCGCCATCAATGCGTCGACGCCTGCGCCGATGGCATGGACTGTCGACCAATTGCGCCGGTATCTCCAGCAAGGCAGCGACGATGCGCATGGAACTGCTGCGGGGCCGATGGTGCCGGTGGTACACGAGCTTTCGGAAGTGCCCGAGGACGACGTCCGCGCGATGGCGATCTACCTGCAGAGTCTGATGGCCACCGCGACGCCCGCTTCCGTTCGCGCTGCTGCGACGAACCCGGACGAATCCCGCCTCCAGAGCGGCGCGGCGATTTTCGGCGGAGCCTGCGCGAGCTGCCACGATGAGGGCGCAAGCGCGATATCATCGGTTCATACCGTGCCGCTCGCGCTCACGACATCGATCCATGCGCCCGATCCGCGCAACGTACTGCACGTCGTTCTCGAGGGCATCTGGCCGGAGCCCGGGGAGAAAGGAGCGCTGATGCCGGGCTTCGAAGGCGCGCTTACCGAGGATCAACTTGACTCGCTGCTTGCCTATTTGCGCGTGCACTTCGCAAAAAGCCAGCCGTGGCCCGACATCTCCAGGCATGCACAGGAGATCATCCAGCACAAGGATGGGAACGAGCGATGATTGAGCTCAACGTCAACGGCGCGATGCAAAACGTCGATGCCGCGCCGAACACGCCGCTGCTCTATGTGCTTCGCGATCATCTGGCGATGAACGGCGCCAAATTCGGATGCGGACTGGGCCAGTGCGGGGCGTGCACCGTGATGGTGGACGGCGAAGCCGTGTTTTCCTGTCTGGTGCCGATTTCGCTCGTGGCAGGACGCAAGATCAAGACCGTCGAAGGATTGGGTACGATCGAAAATCCGGGACCGGTGCAACGCGCGTTCATCGACGAGCAGGCCGCGCAATGCGGCTATTGCATCGCCGGAATGATCATGCGCGCCCAGGCCTTGCTGGAGAAGAATCCTTCGCCTTCGGATGCCGAGATCCGCCGCCACATGATGCCCAACCTGTGCCGGTGCGGCACGCAGATGCGCATCTTCCGCGCAGTCCGTCGTGCCGCACAGGCGATGCAGGCCGGCGCCACCCCCGCCGCGGGCCGAGGGCGCGCATGAAACTCGCCGCAGCACAGAACCATGCGCTATCGAGGCGCGGCTTCCTCGCCGCGAGCGGTGCGCTGATCGTCGGATTCTCGCTGGCGCCCGTCTCGGCGTTGTTCGCGCAAAAACCCGGTGCAAGTACGAGGCTTCCTGGGAGCCTCGAAGCCAACCCGATGCTGGATTCATGGATTCGCATCGACGCCGACGGCGGTGTCACCGTGTTCAGCGGCAAGGCCGAGCTGGGGCAGGGGGTCAAGACGGCGCTGATCCAGATCGCCGCCGAGCAACTGTATGTGCCGGCCGCAGCGCATTAGGCTGTATCACCGCGGACACTCGGCGGCACGCCGGACGAAGGCTATACGGCGGGCAGCAACTCGATGAAAGACAGCGGCACTGCGATCATGAATGCCGCAGCGCAGGTTCGAGAGATCCTGATCGCCAGGGCTGCCGAGCGCCTGGGCATGGCGGCCGATCGACTCAAGGCCCAGGATGGCGCCGTCGTTGCCGACGACGGAAGGCGGCTCACATACGGCGAGCTCGTCGGTGACAAGCTGACACAGATCCGCGCCCAGGCGCAGTCCAAACTCAAGGACCCGGCGACCTATACGGTCGTCGGCAAGCCCATGCCGCGGGTCGACATCCCCGCCAAGGTGACCGGCGGCGCGGCATACGTGCAGGATCTGCGCCTTCCCGGCATGGTGCACGCGCGAGTCGTCCGGCCGCCGAGCTACGGTGCGCATCTGCGCGAGCTCCGCACCGCCGCGGTCGAGAAAATGCCCGGCGTGCTCAAGGTCGTGCGCGACGGCAGCTTCGTCGCGGTCGTCGCCCAGCGCGAGTTCGAGGCAATCCTGGCGATGCGCGCGCTCGCCGCCGCCGCGCGCTGGGACGAGCGGCCACGCTTGCCCGACCAGGCCGATCTTTACTCGTATCTGCAAAAGCTGCCGGCCGACGTCATCGTCAACCTCGACAGAGCAGGCCGGCAACGGGTGTCCCGCGCGCGACGCCTGGAGGCGAGCTATCGCCGGCCGTATCAGATGCACGGCGCTATCGGGCCCTCGTGCGCGGTCGGCCTGTTCAAGGACGGCGCGCTGACCGTTTGGACCCACAGCCAGGGAGTCTATCCGCTGCGCAAATCGATCGCCGAAATGCTTCGCATGGGCGAGGATCGCGTGCAGTGCATCCATGTCGAAGGCTCCGGCTGCTACGGTCACAACGCGGCGGACGACGCCGCCGCCGACGCGGCGTTGATCGCACGAGCGCTGCCCGATCGGCCGGTTCGCGTGCAATGGATGCGCGAGCAGGAGCACATGTGGGAGCCGTACGGCCCGGCGATGCTCACGACCGCCAAGGCAGGCCTCGATGCCAGCGGCAACATCGTCGCATGGGAATACGAGGTCACGAGCAATACGCACAGCATGCGTCCAGGCGGCGCGGGAAATCTGCTACCGGCGTGGCATCTGGAAACACCGTTCGCGCCGGCGACTCCGAAACCGATCCCGCTTCCTGAAGGAGGCGGCGATCGCAACGCGATTCCGCTCTACCGCCTGCCGAGCGCGCGCGTCGTCCATCGCTTCGTGCCCGCGATGCCGGTCCGCGTCTCAGCGCTGCGCGCGCTGGGCGCCTACATGAACATCTTTTCCATCGAGAGCTTTATCGACGAGCTCGCTCAGACGGCGGGCGTCGATCCGGTCGAATTCCGCCTGCGTCACCTGGATGATGTTCGCGCACGCGAGGTCATCTCGGTCGCGGCGTCGCGCTTCGGCTGGTCTTCCTTTACGGCGTCGGCCGGGCGCGGCCGCGGCTTCGCTTTCGCCCGATACAAGAACCTCGGCGCCTACCTCGCGGTCGCGATGGAAGTCGACGTGGCGCGTGATTCGGGCACCGTACGCCTGGTTCGCGCCGTTGCTGCCGTCGACAGCGGGCAAGCGGTAAACCCCGACGGCATCCGCAACCAGATCGAGGGAGGCATCATCCAATCGGCGAGCTGGACGCTGCACGAAGCGGTTGCCTTCGATGCGACCGCCATCACAAGCACGGATTGGAGCCGATATCCGATATTGCGCTTTCCGGAGATCCCGGAGAGCGTCGACGTCCACGTGATCGACCGCCCCGGCGAAGCCTTTCTCGGCACCGGCGAAGCGGCCCAGGGACCCACGGCGGCGGCAATCGCCAATGCGATTGCGAATGCCTGCGGAGCCAGGATCCGCGAGCTGCCGTTCGATCGCAAGCGCGTCAAAGCCGCGATCGCGCTTTAGGTCTCCCGGCGGCCGAGACGCGTGCGCTGATCCGGCCCGGGCCTGCGCACTGCGCCGACGATCAAGCCGTCAAAGGGTGCTGGCGACCTTGCGGAAGTGGTAACCGAGGATCGAAAGCTCGACCGCGGTGTGGAACTTTCTCGGGCAGGTAACGAGCGTCGACCAGAACAGCACCCAGTAATGTCTCCGGCCGCGCTGCCACATCCCGAGCAGCCACAGCGACTTCAGAAAAGCCTTCACGTCCGATCCTGACAGCCGCCGCGCGGGTCCGCGCGGCTCGAAGCTGCGCAGGAAAGCATGAATTCGGCGGTAATAGTTGCCGGGAGCATACAGCTTGCGCATCAAGTCGCGGTATCCCGAAATCATGAAGTCGCGGTCCATGCGGGTTACGAAGTTGAGCACTGCGTCGGTGTTGTTGCCGCGCGTCTCGGTAAGCATCCGACCCTCGCGCACGAGCCGCCGGTAAAGCGCGGTCTCGGGCAATGCAGTGAGCAGGCCCACCATGGCGGTAACGACGCCGGTGCGCTGAATGAACTCGAATTGACGCGCGAAAATGTCCTTCGGGTCCGAGTCGAAGCCGACGATGAAGCCACCCATGACTTCGAGGCCGGCCCGCTGCAGCGTCGTCACCGACTCCGCCAGATCGCGCTTCCTGTTCTGTGTCTTGCCGCACTCCTCCAGGCCTTTGGCCGACGGGGTCTCGATCCCGACGAAGACTTTCTTGAATCCCGCCTCGACCATCCGCGCGCATAGATCGGCATAGTCGGCGAGATTGACCGATGCCTCGGTCAGAAATCCCATCGTTGGCTTGACGCGTTGGCGCCACTCGATCAGGGCGCGCAGCAACTCCTTGGCCTGCTTGCGGTTGCCGATAAAGTTGTCGTCGACGATGAAAACCATGTCTTTCCAGCCGGCGAGCCGCAGGGCCTCGAGCTCGCGCACCAGCTGCGCCGGGTCCTTGGTGCGGGGAACGCGGCCATTCATGATGACGATATCGCAGAACTCGCAGTCGAATGGACAACCGCGGGAAAACTGCACCGGCATGGTCACGTAATCGTCAAGGTCGATCAGGTCCCAGCGCGGTACCGGCGTTTTGCGCACGTCTGGCCGGCCAGGGGCCCGGTAAATAGCTTGCAGCGCACCCTGCCGCATGTCGGCTACCAGCTGGTCGATGACGTCCTCGGCCTCACCGAGCACGAAGTGGCGAATCTCCGGAAAGTCCTTATAGCCGGTCGTGAAGAGCGGCCCCCCGGCGACGACGGTCTTGCCGAGCTTGGCACAGCGCAGCGCGATCTCCTGCGCCGACTGTCTGTGCACGATCATCCCGCTGATAAAGACGTAGTCGGCTTGCTGGATCTGCTGGTCGGTGAGAACCGACACATTGACGTCGACCAGTCGAAGGCTCCAGCTTCGCGGCAGCATCGCGGCAACGGTCAACAGGCCAAGAGGTGGGAACGCAGCCTTCTTGGAGACGAACCTCAGCACATGTCTGAAGCTCCAGAAGGTGTCGGGATTGCGCGGGTAAACGAGAAGTACTTTCAACAGGGACCGTTTCGAGTGGCGGATCAAGCCATGACGGTGTCGCGGCGCCGCATGTCCGACTTTGATCTGGATCAAGGAACGCGACAAAAGTCGCCGATCGTCGCCGCCAGGGCTGGAAATGGCTACATGTGGGGTTTAGTCTGGCGCCTCATAACTAGATATTGTGTTCAGGAGGTGCCGGGTGCCGTACAAGGGGAGCCCCGCGACGGGCGCATTGCCGCGACGCCGTGATCAAGCGCGACGGGAAGGTCGTCGCCTTCGATCCAGCAAAAATCGCATCGGCGATAACGCGCGCAGGCGCGGCCAGCGGCGACTTCTCGGCCGACGACGGCGTCGTCATCACCCGCCGGCTGACGGGCACGCTCGTAGAGCGAGCGGGAACCACTACGATAGACGTCGAAAAGATTCAGGATGCGGTCGAGCTCGATTCTGCTCGACGCCGGTTATCTCAAAGCAGCGCGCGCCTACATCGTCTACCGAGAGCAGCACGCCAAGCTGCGCAGCGACAAACAGACGATGGTCGATGTCGCGACCTCGGTCAACGAGTACCTGGAGCAACAGGATTGGAGGGTCAATGCCAATGCCAACCAGGGCTACTCGCTGGGCGGCCTGATTCTCAACGTGTCCGGCAAGGTGGTCGCGAATTACTGGCTGTCCCACGTCTACGCGCCGGAGATCGGCCGGGCGCACCGCGATGGCGACATGCACATCCACGATCTGGACATGCTTGCCGGCTACTGCGCGGGCTGGTCGCTGCGCCAGCTGCTGCACGAAGGACTCAACGGCGTGCCCGGCAAGGTCGAAGCACGTGCGCCCAAGCACATGTCCAGTGCCGTCGGGCAGATCGTCAACTTCCTGGGCACGCTGCAGAACGAATGGGCGGGCGCGCAGGCGTTTTCGTCCTTCGACACCTATATGGCGCCGTACGTCCGCCACGACCGGATGAGTTACGGCCAAGTGCGACAGTGCATTCAGGAGCTGATCTATAACCTCAACGTTCCCTCACGCTGGGGCACGCAGACGCCGTTCACCAATCTGACGTTCGATTGGATCTGCCCGGAAGACTTGCGCGAGCAGATCCCGGTGATCGCCGGCATGGAAATGCTCTTCGCCTATGGCGACTTGCAAGCCGAGATGGATATGATCAATCGCGCCTACATCGAGGTGATGATCTCCGGCGATGCCAGAGGACGTGTGTTTACGTTTCCGATTCCGACCTACAACATCACGCCGGACTTCGACTGGGACCACCCGAATACGGACGCCTTGTTTGCTATGACCGCGAAGTACGGCTTGCCCTATTTTCAGAACTTCATCAACTCGGAACTCAAGCCGAACATGATCCGTTCGATGTGCTGCCGACTGCAGCTCGACTTGCGCGAGCTTCTGAAGCGCGGCAACGGACTGTTCGGCTCAGCTGAGCAAACGGGTTCGATCGGCGTCGTTACGCTGAACTGCGCCCGCCTCGGTTACCTTTACCGTGGTGACGAGGCCGCATTGCACCGGCGCCTGGATCAACTGCTCGAGCTCGCCAAGCAAAGCCTCGAAGTGAAGCGGAAAGTCATCCAACGTCATATCGACGGAGGACTTTTTCCCTACACCAAGCGCTACCTCGGCACGCTGCGCAATCATTTCTCGACGATCGGTGTCAACGGCATCAACGAAATGATCCGCAACTTCTCTTGCGACCTCGACGACATCACGACCGAGTCCGGTAATTCACTCGCGCTCCGCCTCCTCGATCACATCCGCATGCGCATCGTCGGCTTCCAGGAGGAGACCGGGCACATGTACAACCTGGAGGCGACACCGGCCGAAGGCACGACCTACCGATTCGCCAAAGAGGACCGCAAGCGCTACCCGGGAATCCTGCAGGCAGGCACGGAAACCATGCCTTACTACACCAACTCGTCACAGCTGCCGGTGGGCTTCACCGACGATCCGTTCGAGGCGCTCGAGCGGCAGGAACCCTTGCAGAAGAAATACACCGGTGGAACGGTCCTTCACCTGTACATGAACGAACGGATCTCCAGTCCCGACGCCTGCAAGAAACTGGTGCGCCGGGCCCTCGAGCGCTTCGGCCTGCCCTACATCACGATTACGCCGACGTTTTCGATCTGCCCGAAGCACGGCTACGTCGAAGGCGAGCATCGCTTCTGTCCACGATGCGATGTCGAGTTGCTGGCGAAAAAGCGCCGCGCCATCGAGGCAGTCGCATGAGTGCCAGGCCGCATCATCCATGCGAGCAGCGCGCGGAGCGAGTGTTGTTCAATTTCCAGTCCGATCGGAGGAAGCAATGGATGCAATGACCGAAACCAGGCCGCCAACCCCCGGCCTTACCGACGACGAGCGCCAGCCCTGTGAAGTATGGACGCGCGTGATGGGCTACCACCGACCGGTCGCCTCGTTCAACATCGGCAAGAAGGGAGAGCATCACGAGCGCAGGTTCTTCCGCGAGGCGCGAGCGCACCTTGACGAAGCCGATCTGCGCTGAGCGGGCGCGGCCGTTGGCTGTCGGCGGTCTGACGCCGCTATCGACGACCGATTACCCACATCATCTGTCGGCGGTCGTCTTCTGCCAGGGTTGCCCATGGCGTTGCGGATACTGCCACAACCCCCATCTGCTGCCCGCCCATCAAGGCGGAATAGCATGGCCCGACGTGCTGTCGTTCCTGTATCGGCGGCGGGGATTGCTGGACGCCGTGGTATTTTCGGGCGGCGAGCCGCTGGCGCAGTCCGGGCTCGCCGAAGCGATCAAGGCGACGAGGCGCATCGGCTTTCGGATTGCGCTCCACACCGCGGGCGCCTACCCGCAACGGCTCGCGGAAGTCCTTCCGCTGGTCGACTGGGTCGGGTTCGACATCAAGGCGCCGTTCGCGGCATATTCGCGCATCACGACAGTCGCGCGAAGCGGTGATCGGGCACTCGCGAGCGCGAGGCTATTGATCGGAAGCGGCGTCGCCCATGAATTTCGCACGACCGTCCACCCGAGCCAGCACGACGCACCCGAGCTCGAGCGGCTGGCCCAGCGGCTCGCCGCAATGGGTGTCCGCAATTACGTCCTGCAGGAGTTTCGCGCGACCGGGTGCGGCGACGCCGCGCTGGTCGAATATCTTCCCGCGTCGTTCCTGACCGAGCCGTGGTGTGCCGGGATCGCATCGAAATTCGATGCGTTCGCCGTTCGGCGCGCATAGTCACGCCGCGCCTGGGGTCCGGCCCTTCTCGCGGTGAAACGGGAGACGGGCCGTCGAACGCATCGCCTCAATGGATCAACACGACCGGGACATGCGCAAGATGCAGCACCCTCGTGGCTACCGACCCCAACATCATGTTGGAAAGCGCCGTCATACCGCGCGTACCCATGTAGATCATGTTGCTGCCTGACTGTTTCGCCTGATCGATGATGCTTTCGGCGATCGGTCCGATGGCGATGTGAACCTGGTATTTCACCTTGGCAGCGTCGAGGATCTTCCTGGCCGGCGCAAGGATGGCCGCAGACTCTTCGGCATAATAGCGTTCGATCATCTGCTTGCTGACGACAACGCTCATATTGGGAAGCCGCGGCACCGGCAGATGAACCGCAAGCAGATCGATTTGAGGGCGGCTCTTGTACCACGACAGGGTCTCGACGAGAGTCTTGGCCGCACGCGTGGCGCTCTTGGAACCGTCGACAGGAAGCAGCACTTTCAACATGGGGTTCTCCTGGATTCGCGACGCGCTGGAGCCGGGGGCCTCCTCAATCGATCAGCAGCGGTGCTTGTGCGAATGCACACCGCAACCGGTTGATCGAGCGCAAAACGAGTGGCCTGCTTACGAGTTTGCGTAGCATACGGTGCTTGGCCGGAAAATCAAGAAGCAACATGCCGGCCACAACGATAAGCAAACCGGGGCCGGGGATCAGCGGTATGGAAAGCAGGGCGCCGATGAGCACGAGCATTGAACCCAGAATGTTTTTAATGACGAGCCAGGTTTTGTCGATCAAGCCCCGGTCACGCCGGGCCGCAGCGATCCGGGAGGCACGCAAATAGTCACAGGGCAATCCGATCAGGACGGCCAATGCTGTCGCCCAGCCAACGAGCAGCAATGCGACCAACGATACTATCGCAAGTATCAACTGCTGCTCCATTGCGCCGTCCGCTCTGATGTTGGCCCTTTGCCCTGTAAACAGTGTCGGCTTTTTGGTCGATCGGCTCCTTGATCCTAGTCAACGCGAAGCTGCCGGTGGGGGCGCAGGCGAGGGTCGAAACTCAATCCACGTGGCGGGGCGGCAGAGCGTTGCGGCGGGATCCGGTGTAGTGAAGGGCCGTCCTGCACAACGCCAGCGCCGCGAAACTGGCGCCTATGACGCCGGCGCCCGCCAGCAACTGTAACGGGCCCAGCGGCGCGAAGCGGAAGATCTCGCGCAACGGCGGCACGTACAGCGCGAGCGCCAGCCCCAACATTGCTCCTGCGATTACCCACCACAGGGCGGGATTCGGGCGCCGCAGGTTGTCGGCCAGCGTCGCCTGCCGCGACCGGTTGGCAACGATCAGGCAGATGTTGCCGAGCACGATGGCTGCAAATACCATTGCGCGGGCTTCCGGCTCCGCCGTCCCGCCGGCGAGTGCGACCGCGTACAACGACGCCGCTGCGACCAATATCGCCAGTCCTTCAACTACGCTCGTCGCGACCATCCTGCCGTTGAACAACCGTGATGAAGCTCGCCGCGGCGGCCGGCGCATCACGTTCCGTTCCGCGGGCTCTGCCTCGAACGCGATCGAGCAAGCAGGGTCGATGACGAATTCCAGGAATACGATGTGGACAGGATAGAACACCAGCGGCCAACCAAAAAGTAACGGCAACAGCGCCATTCCCGCGGTCGGCACGTGGACGGCGACGATGTAGCACATCGCCTTCTGGATATTGTCGAAGATGCGCCGGCCGAGCTTGACCGCTTCCACCATCGATGCGAAATCGTCTTCGAGCAACACCAGCGCGGCCGCTTCGCGAGCAACATCGGATCCGCGCTTTCCCATCGCCACGCCGATGTGCGCCGCCTTCAACGCCGGCGCGTCGTTGACACCGTCGCCGGTCATCGCGACGATCTCTCCGTTGGCCTTGAGTGCCTGCACCAGGCGAAGCTTCTGTTCCGGTACCACGCGCGCGAAGATGTTGGAAGCCGCCACGCACTCGCGCAATTGGCGATCATCCATCTTGTCCAGCGCCGGTCCGGTAACTACGCTCTCCGGGCGGGCCAGGCCGATTTGCCGCGCGATGGCCTGTGCCGTGCCCGGATAATCTCCGGTAATCATCACGACTCGAATTCCCGCCTCGTAGCACTCCCGCAGGGCTGCGGGCACCGCTGGACGGATCGGATCGGCCAGTCCCGTCAATCCAACGAACTGCAACTTTAGCTCGTGCTGCGCCGATGGCCACGGTCGCGCGTCATCGCGCGAGGGGAGGTCGCCTCTCGCGACGGCCAGCACGCGAAGGCCGTCGGCAGCCATCGCTGCGGCCTGCGCTTCGATCGCTTCCCGTTCGCCGGGGCCGAGCTCGCAAAGCCGAGCGATGGCTTCCGGGGCGCCCTTGGCTGCGATCAAGTGCCGATCGCCCTCTTGCCAGACGTAGGCAACCGACAGCTGAGCGGGCGACAGCGGATAACTGTGCGCCAGCGTGCGCCCCTCGAGCTTGGCGATCGCATCGGGGGTTCGCTCCCGGGCCAGCTGGTGATAAGCCTTTTCCATCGGATCGAAAGGGTCGCGCTCACTCGCCAGCACGCTGAATTCAAGAAGCTCGGCAATGAGGGCCTTGTCGGGGGACTGCAACTCGGATTCGTTGCCCGGCACCCACAGACTGCGCACCGCCATGCGGTTCTGCGTAAGCGTGCCTGTCTTGTCGACGCAAAGCACGGTGGTAGCGCCCAGCGTCTCGATCGCGGGCGCGCGACGGGTCAACACGCCCTTCTGCGAGATCCGCCAGGCACCCAATGCCAGGAACACCGTGAGGACGACTGGAAATTCTTCCGGAAGATTCGCCATTGCCAGCGTGACACCGGCCAGCAGTCCATTGAGCCAATCCCCGCGCGTCAGTCCGTAGAGAACCGTAACAAGAAGGCAAAGTCCTGCGCCGAGCAGACCAAAGATCAGCACCGCACGTCGCGTTTCCCGCTGTATGGAGCTCCGTTCCGGGACAAGGGCCTGCAGGGACTTGCCAATTTTCCCAAGCTCCGTCTGCATGCCGGTGGCCACGACGCGCGCAACCCCCTGGCCGCTGGTGACCAGCGTCCCGGAGTAGGCATAAGGCAGATCATCGCCACCGGGCCGCGTCAAGGCGGTATCGGCCCGGTCCGCCCGCTTTCGCACCGGAACCGATTCCCCGGTAAGAAGCGATTCGTCCGTCATCAGGTTGTCGGCGCTGATCAGGGCGATGTCGGCAGGCACGCGGTCGCCTTCCTTGATCCGTACCAAGTCCCCGACGACGACTTCTCGTGCTGACACAGGCTGCCATTCGCCATCGCGCAGAACTTGGGCGCGCGGGCTCGCAAGCTCGCGCAGCGCCTCGAGCGCGCGTTCCGTCTTGCGCTCCTGGTGGAAAGTGATACCCATCACGACAAATACCGACGCGAACAGGACCAGGGCTTCCCGCATGTCGCCCAGCAAGAGGTAGATCGCGGAAGCGCCGATGAGCAGCAGGAACATCGGCTCCCGCACGACTTCCCACGCTATCGACCACAGCCGGCGTGGTTTGGCGGACGGCAGTTCGTTGTACCCGTCGAGCAGGCGGCGGGCGACTTCCCCGGAGGTCAGTCCCTGGTGTTCTGACAGGTCGCGGCTCATGTTTGCTTACCCACGCGGCGGATACAGAAGACCATCTCGCGCCGATGGGCCGTCAGTAGGCTGATGCCAGCAAGAATCGGCTTCCGCTGCATCGCTTCGCAGCTAAAAGCTGCCATCGATGGACAACAATCGGTTGCAAGCTTAGAGCGGCGGCGCTGCCTTCGGTTTGACCGAAATCAATGACAAATCGTGCCGGAAGCTTATCATCGGTGTCGGAATGGGCACGACAGAATATAAGGTGAACGCCAGATGGCAGCGTTGACTCGCTCCGACCAAAGGCATGCCGCATACCGAGCCGCGGTCGTCCTTATCGCCGTGGTATGGGCCGCCGGATTCGCGCATGCTCAAACGCCGCAAGCGCTATTGCAGCAGAACAAGTGCTACCTGTGCCACTCGGACCGAGAAACCAAGACCGGGCCTGCCTATGCCGACGTTGCGGCGAAGTACCAGGGCAGGGCGGACGCGGTCGTGCTCGTCGCCGCGACCGTGCGCAAGGGCGCCCATGGCAGCGGGCCCTGGCACATGCCGCCCCATCCGGAGATCTCGCGCGCCGATGCGACGAAAATGGCGAGATATATTCTGAGCCTGAGCAGATAGCGCGTCGGCGACGGCGCTGCGCTCCCGAGAGAGTGTGGTCAGCATCGCGATGCCGGCGCAGCCCACCCGCAGAGGGTTACCAAGGCAAGCCCGCTACGACTCCGTGCTTCGACGACCACCCTTTTTTTTGGAAGCCGGCGCACGCATCAGGAGCACGGGAATGCGCGTCGCGCGTATGACACCCTCGGCGTCGCTTCCCAGAACGATGCGGGTGAGTCCGCGACGGCCATGCGTGCCCAGAACGATGAGGTCCGCGCGGCACTTCTTGGCCTGTTCGATGATCGAATCGGCCACGGGCTTGCCGATCGTCTCGACAAGCATGGTCTGGCACTTGATCGACTGCTTCTTGACCTGGGCTTCGGCATTGGAAAGGATTGTCTCGCCCTCTTTTCGAAGCGCAGCGAGGAATTCGTCGATGTACTCGGCCGAAAGGTATGTCATGCCATCCATGCCCTGAGTGACGACTCTTTGGTCAACCACATGGAGAAGGCACAGCGTCGCTTTCTGATCCTTAGCCATCCTGATGGCTTCACGCAAGCCGAGCTTGGCTGGCGGGCTGCCGTCTATCGGCACGAGAATTCTTTTGAACATGTCGACGTTCGCTCCATTGTCAGTGATACATGCGCCCGCGCAGAACCTCAGGGAACCCGCTCGTTGGCGGGCAATCCGGATCTTTGGCGCCGTAGAAGCACGAAACTGGCCGCGACAAGCACGGCGCCGATACTGCCGAGGAGGACGAGCAACTCCAGATGCACCGGTGGCAGGGCCCGGTACAGCGCCACCGCGGCGACAACTCCGTAGATCAGCCAGAAGAAGATCAGCATCGTGAGCGCGGGCGACGGTGTTTTCATCGTATGGATCCCTGAGGACACCTGGTCTTGCGACCATGCACGAGGCCGCATAGTGATTGTACGCCGCGGGCGCACCAGCGAATTGACGTACGTCAAGCATTCGGAATGCTCGACACTGACTCGTCACCGCCCGCTGGTCCGGAGCGTTCGGCACAATCGTCAGACGAGGACGGTTCGGCCGGAGCGCCGAGCAGAGGCTAAACGTCGCGGGCGGCAAGGAGGAATGGCTAAATGAACAAGCTGGAATTTGCGAGGCTTCGCCATGACATGGTCGATCGGCAGGTCGCCGGTCGTGGCGTGCGCTCACGCCACGTGCTCGATGCGATGCGAACCGTGCCCCGCGAGGCATTTCTGCCCGAGCCGATGCAAGAATTCGCCTACGAAGACGCGCCGTTGCCGATCGCCGAGGGCCAGACGATCTCGCAGCCCTATATCGTTGCGCTGATGATCGATGCGCTGGCGCTCGAAGGCGGAGAGAAGGTGCTCGAGATCGGCACCGGCTCAGGCTACGCTGCGGCCGTTCTTTCGCGCATCGCCCGCAGCGTCTATACGGTCGAGCGCATCGGCCAACTTGCAGAAAAGGCCGCCGCCGCGCTTTCCGGCCTCGGCTACCGCAACGTGCATGTGCTGCACGGCGACGGAACGCTCGGCTGGCCCGATCACGCGCCTTACGACGCGATCGTCGTTGCCGCAGGGGGACCGGAGGTGCCGGAATCGCTGAAGGCGCAGCTCAAGGTGGGAGGCAGGCTGGTCATCCCGGTCGGAGAGAATCGGCGCGTCCAGGAGCTGGTCCGCGTGATTCGCGTATCGGCCGATCAATATCAAACCGAGGATATCGCCGACGTCCGCTTTGTACCCCTTGTCGGCGAGGAAGGGTGGGCGCCGGACGACAATCACGCGGTACCTGCAGATCGCGCAACGATTGAGAGCGCGGATCAGCGATTGGCCGCCGCGATCGCGACGGCATGCCAACCGTTCGACGCGATCGATTCCGCGGATCTCGACCCGCTGATGCGCCGCATCGGCGATGCGCGGGTCGTTCTTCTCGGCGAGGCAACGCATGGAACGTCGGAGTTCTACCGCATGCGGGCGCGAATTTCACGAGAGCTGATCGAGCGGAAGGGATTTTCCTTCATCGCCATCGAGGGGGACTGGCCGGACGCAGCACGCATCGATCACTATGTCCGGCTTGCCGAAACGCCGCCATCGGAATGGACCGCATTCGCCCGTTTCCCGGTCTGGATGTGGCGAAACCGCGAAGTGCGGGAATTTGTCGACTGGCTGCGCACGCACAACGCCGGCGTGACGGCCGACCGCAGGGTGGCGTTCCATGGCCTCGATTTATACAGCCTCTTCAACTCGATACGCTCGGTTTTGAGCTACCTGGACGATGTCGACCCGAGGGCCGCCCGGATCGCACGCCAGCGCTACGGATGCCTGACGCCCTGGCAGGCGGACCCGGCGACCTACGGCCACGCGGCGCTGACCGGCAGCTACCAGAGCTGCGAGGGCGAGGTCGTTTCGATGCTCACCGATCTGATGCATAAGCGCCAGAGCTACGCCGAGCACGATGGCGCGCGGTTCCTCGATGCGGTCCAGAACGCCCGCCTGGTGGCCAACGCGGAACGCTATTACCGGACCATGTATTACGGCTCGCGCGCCTCCTGGAATCTGCGCGACAGCCACATGTTCGAGACCTTGAAGACGCTGCTTGGTTTTCACGGACCCGAGAGCAAAGCAATCGTCTGGGCCCACAATTCGCACGTCGGCGACTCCGACGCGACCGAGATGGCATTGCGCGGCGAGTACAACATCGGCCATCTATGCCGGCAGGATTTCGGCAATGCGGCGTATTCGATCGGATTCGGCACCGATTCCGGAACGGTCGCAGCCGCGACCGAATGGGATGGGCCGATGGAGGTCAAGGCCGTGCGCCCGGCGCTGGCGGACAGCTACGAGCGGCTATGTCACCAGGCTGACGTTGCGCGATTCGTGCTCAGCCTGCGCTCGCCGATGCCGAATGCGCTTGCCGCGGGCCTGGCCAAGCCGCGTCTCGAACGCGCGATCGGTGTGATCTATCGGCCCGAAACCGAGTTGCAAAGCCACTATTTTCAGGCGCGTCTGCCGCGGCAGTTCGACGAATATATCTGGTTCGACGAGAGCGCCGCGGTGTCGCCGCTGCAGACCGAGGAACTCGAGGGCCTTCCGGATACCTATCCGTTTGGCCTTTGAGGCACGGCGGCCGGCGAAGAACGCAAGAACAGCCTCAGGGAGCCTTGGGCGGAACGCTGCCCTTGTTGAACATGTAGATTATGGCGCTACGCAGCTCGGCATCGGTGAGGTCGGCCATGCCGCCGCGGGCGGGCATGCCACCGTGTCCGTTGATGGCCGAGCGCACGACTACATCGAGTCCTGGCTTGAGGCGAGGTATCCATGCGCTCCGATCGCCTATCTTCGGCGCACCGCCGACGCCATCCTGGTGACATTTGGAGCACTGCATCTGGACGATCTGCTCGCCGCTGCGCTCTGGCGCCTTGACGGTTCTGCTGACAGGCTCCCGCCAGTGTCCGCCTGATCGATTGACCATGTAGGTGATTGCGCGCTCGATCTCGGTATCGGTGAGCGCCGGGTTGCCGCCATGGGGCGGCATCTGCCGGATGCCGTTGAGCGCGTTCTTGGAAAGGCCGGTAAGACCGCGCGACGCGAGCTTTGCCCACGCCTTTCTATTACCGATCTTCGGTGCGCCGTGCGCGCCGGTGCCGTGACAGGCGATGCATACGCTGTCGACGACGTCCTTGCCGCTGCGTTCGGCATTCTGGGCCGCGGCGTCTTCGGGCGCGATCAACACCGCCAATGCGACAACGAACGGCACCGCAAAACGCCTGGCTGGCCTCGCAAAGACAAGACGCAGGCTGGCGCGAATCCTCTCTGTCATAAGCATTCCCATGATTGCAGCGCTTTTACAGGCTGGCGCATGCTGCTTCCACTACGCGAGTCCACCCGATCGCACCGTTCGATTCGTTCTGCCATCAGCCGACGTTTGGAATATTCTCGCCGTCCACTCTCTGTATGACGGCTGGGGGCGGTGGAGAGAACCAAAGCTGGTACATCGTCACGATCCACATGAAGGCGAAGGACATTCCCATCAATCCTCCCGCGATCATCACCACCCAGGCAAACGGATGGTACAGCTTGGTCAGATACCACGAACTGATGTCCAGGATCACCGCGACGAACGGGACTGCCACCACCGTGCACTTGAACCAGACGGGTCGCACGTAGGCATGACTGTACATCAGGCCCATGATGAAGAAGATGAACGTCAGTCCGAACAAGTGGATATGCGAGACGCGCACCAGCGTAAATACATCTTCGCCGGTGTCCTGCTCCGTCACTTTCTTGAGGTTGTCGTATCCGTTCAGGTTCGGGATATGCGGGTTGCTGCCGTCGTGGCAGGCCATGCAGCGCTGGTCGAGCAGGGGCTTGATATCGGTGTCGTATTTCGCACGGTCGGCGCCGTCGTGCACCCACGTGATCAGCATGGCCGCCTCGTCGCGTGGCAGCATCGTCGACATCGGCCCACGGAGCGCCGATTCGAGGCGCGATCCCTTGCCGCTGCCGGTGTACGCGGTAAGGATGTCGTTATACGACAGCATCATCGGGTTGCCACCCGCCCGTCCGGCATACGTATGAAACAGGTAGATCAACGCGAACAGGTAACCCAGCCCGAGCACCAGCAGCGTCATCGTATACAACACGCGCTGGCTGTAAGGCAGCTCGGAATAATGACGATAAAGCCGGTGCAGCGGGGCGTCGCTCATGGTCGGTTCCTCTGGTCGCGGGCACTCGAACGCGGCTCAAAGCCGCAACTCGCGCGCTCGAGAGCGCGGTGCGGCTGTCGAATGGACTTCGCGCGCCCTATTACTTGCCCTTGAGCGAAGCGTAATAGGCAGCCACGTTGGTCATGTCCTGGTCACTCATCGGCGTTGCGAACGATTTCATGATCGGGTTCGGGCGCTTGCCCGACTTATAGTCCTTCAGCGCCTGCACAACATCAGCCTCGGGCTTGCCCGCCAGCGCAGGATACGGAGCTTTTCCCTCGCCGTTGGCGCCATGGCACCCGGCGCACGCGCTCGCCTTGGCCTTGCCGGCCGCCACGTCTCCGGCCGCTTGAGCGGAGCCGAAGATACCGAATAGTCCACAAACAGCCGCAGTCAAAAGCAAGCGTTTCATCATCCACTCCTCGAAAAAGATGGTTATCGGCCGCAAGAGAGCGCCTCCTACTTAGGCGGCAGCGCGATGTATACGACTGCACGCGCCTTCTGGCGCGCGTAGTAGGCCGAGAGATTGGCGACGTCCGCTTCCGTTAGGCCTTCGGACATCGCAGCCATCTGCGGGCTCTTGCGCGCACCGGTCCGGTAGGCGTGCAGAACCTTATCCAGATAGTCTACGCGCTGAGCCGCCAGCGCGGGCAGACGCGGATCGGTGCTATTGCCATCGACGCCGTGACAGCGGTCGCATCGCTGTGCCCACTCGGCGGTCGTCAACGGCTTCCGGACGTTGGTTGGCTGTGGCTGCAGGCTCGCATAAAAAGCTCCCAGGTTCTTCATCGCCGCCTCGTCCAGCGACGCTGCGAGACCGTTCATCGCTTCGTCGCCGCGCGACCCGTCCTTGTACGCATGCAGCGCCGCGGCCAGGTATTGCGCGTCCTGTCCAGCCAAGCTCGGAATCGCAGGATTGCCGCTGACGCCCTTGTCGCCATGGCAGCCTGCGCAGGCCGCTGCGGCCGCTTTGCCCGCGGAAGCATCACCTGCAGACGGGGTCGCCGTCTTAGCGGGCTTTTGCAACGCGTAATAGAGCGCGATGTTGGCAAGATCGGCGTCACCGACCGCGCTCATCATCGACTTCATCATGTCATTTTTGCGCTGTCCGCCCTTGTACGCCTTCATGGCCGCGACCAGATATTTCGGATCGAGCCCGACGAGGCTCGGCGTACCCGGGGTCTTGCTGATGCCCGTTTCGCCATGGCATCCGGCACACGCTGCCGCGGCGGCCTTTCCTGCCTGGACCGGGTCGGGCTTCGCAGGCGCCGGCTTCACGCCGGGATTTGCCGCCGCTTGTGCGGGCTCAAGGCTCGCGTAATAGGCGGCGACCTTGACCAGCGCGCTGTCGTTGAGGGGCTTGACGGTATTGGCCATCGCACTGTCGGCCCGCGCGCCCGACTGATAGGCCCTGAGCTCGGAATACAGATACGCGGGTCGCTGGCCGGCAAGATGAGGCACCTCCTGGATCTTGCTTATGCCTAGCGCGCCATGGCACCCAGCGCACGTCGATTCGGCGATCTGCTTGCCATCCGCGACGTCGGCGGCATTCGCATAGGCGGCGCGCAGGTCATCGTCGGTGCCGGACTTGCCGCGCACCGCCTGGGCTCCGGCGATCGCCACATAAGCTGCACTCGTCACAGCTGCGGCAATCGTGAATGCCACCACAAGGATGGTCCGCATGCTCTGTTTCATCGATCTTTCCTCAAGCGTTACCCAGGAGATGCAGCATCGCGCACCCTATGATCCGCCGCCGCCCGGTGTCTGCGGTGAGCGATACGATCGTCAGACCGATCATGCTGCCGCGCTCAGGCGGCTTTCGCATCGTGTGCCCAAGGCGGGAAAAGCCGGACCATGATCGATAACAGTACGAATGGCGCCGCCACCACCGCGACCGCGGTCAAAATACCCTCGCGGCCGAACAAGGCCGGATGATACTCCAGCAGGCCTTTACCCGTCTTCGCGATCTCCTGTCCGCCGATGACGACGTTCCAGCGCATCATCAGTACCGCAAACAAGACCAGGAAGGCGCTCACCGTGACGCTTGCGACCATCGCCTTGCCGGTAATGCCGCGCCAAGCCACGAACGTGAGGAGCAGCAGAGGCAGCAGCGATCCAACCCCGAATTGAAGGATGGCGAACGGCACGATCAGCGGACCTTTGACGTACTCCATGATCATTTCGATCCCCTCCCGTCCCCTGTAGACGAGGCTCGCGAATTCGACGCCTTCGAGCAAAAGCGTGAACATCATGAAGCCCCACAGCGTCAGGGCCATGCCTTTCAGGCACGGCAAATCGATCGGGACCTTCCGCAGCAGGCACGTGATGACGTAGAGCACGACCAACAGTGCGGTGCCGGAAATGATCGCGGAAAACAGAAAGACCGCGGGCATGAGGTCGGAAGACCACCATTCGCGCGACTTGAGCGAACCGAAGACGAATCCCACGTAGCCATGCAGGCCGTGCGCAGCGGGTATACCGATGACGGCCAGCGCGAAAATCCATTTCCGGTCATACCGCATCGCTTTTTCGGAAAGATCGTACGACCCGAGCGACAACGCGCGATAGAACCAGCCGAGGACGCCCGTTCTTCGCTGCGCCTGCTGCACGATGTGAGGGCGGAACACGAACCAGTTTTCCAGCATCAACAAGATGGCGTAAAACCCGGCGGCGTAGCCAAAGATCGCAAAAGCCGACGTCGTATGCGGTGTGATAAGGGCATTGAACGCGCGCTCCGGATGACCGAGATGCAGCAACAGCGGCACCGGGACGACCAGCATGCAGCAAAGCGAGGTGAGCAGGGCCAGGTGCGCGACGGGCTTGAATCGCTGCATGCCGAAAACCTGGTACAGGCTCGACACGGTGAACGCGCCGGCAACCAGGCCGGTCAGATACGGGTAGACGACGATCAGCACGGTCCAGGCAAGAACCGTCTCGTTGGGGTAGACGTACCCGGTAAACGGCATGGCATCGAAGAGACCTTCCATCAGACGACGTCCTTGTCGATGCCAACGTAGTACACGTTGGGAGCATTGCCGGACTCGGGTCTGAGGACATGGGTGCGGTTGTCGCGGATGAACTTGCTGATCGGGACTCTGCTTGTCCCTAAGATCCCCGAAGATCCGCGCACCCACCGGACACACCTCGACGCAGGCGGGCTGCAAGCCCTTGGTGATCCGGTGATAGCACCATGTGCATTTGTCCGAGACTTGTTTGCGCTCGTTGAAGAAACGCACACCGTAGGGACAAGCCTGCACGCAATATTGGCAGCCTATGCAATAGTTGTGATCGATGAGGACGACGCCGTCGTCGGTCCGGTAGGTCGCGCCGGTCGGGCACACCTGCACGCAGGCCGGGTGCGTACAGTGGTTGCACAGCTTGGGCACGAAGAAGGCCTTTTCCACCTTCGCGTCCTTGTACCGATTGGCGAAACGGTATTCTCTTTCCGATCCCGAGGCTTCGATGTTAACCGGGTCGTGATGGCTGTCGATGCGGGGCTTGTCTTCGCCCTCCAGATAGACATACCTCTCCACCCAGGTGCGGAAATGGTGCGCGTCCTCGGCGACATCGTTTTCCCGCTTGCACGCCTCGACGCAACGCAGGCAACCGATGCACTTGGTCGCATCGACCCCGAATGCCCAGCGATGCTGGGTCCAGTCGTAACCCGGTACGGCGGGAGCGGGCGGCGACGCCCGGCCGATTGCGGCTTCAGCCTCGGGCACCAGAACCTTGGCCGCTACGGCAGTTCCCGCGCACGCGACGGCGCCTCCGAAGAGGCGCAGGAATTCGCGGCGTGTTTCCTGACGCTGATGTGGTCGCTTTTTCATTTTGCGTGAGCTCCTGGCCGCTTCGCCGTGGCGTACCCTCAATGGATGGTTGCGCTCGAGTAGTACGACGCCAACGCTTCGATGTCGGCGTCGCTCAAGCCTTTGGCCATGCCGGCCATCAGCTCGTTTTTCCGAGCGCCGTCCTGATAGGCCTTCAGCGCGCCGACCAGGTAGTCCTTTTGCTGCCCGGCGAGGCTCGGCCACGCCGGATTGGAACTGAGCCCGTTCTCGCCGTGGCAAGCAGCGCAGGCAGCGGCCTTCGCTTTGCCTGCAGCCAGGTTCGTGGCGCCCGCAGCGGAGGCAGCTACTCTTGGCTTCATTGCGGCGTAATGAGTTGCCAGGCTCTGGATGTCCGCGTCGCTCAAGCTCTTGGCGGTTGCGGACATCATGGCGTTCTGCCGAGCGCCGGCCCGGTACGCTTTCAGGGCTTCGATCAGGTAGGTGTCGTGCTGCCCGGCAAGGTTCGGCCACACCGGGTTGGCGCTGATGCCGTCTCCACCGTGACAGCCCGCGCAGGCCGCCGACTTTCCGGCCGTCGCATTTCCTGTCGGAACGGCGGGTGCGCCGGCAACCGAGATCATCTTGGGCGAATGCGGGTTATGACAGGCGATGCACTGCTGCGTCCCGGCGTGCGTCGCGATCACGATCTGGCGTTGTTCCGCGGGACGCCCGGGCATCTTTTCATGGCAAAGCGGACAGAGCCTCAAGCTATCCGACGGCACCGGAAGCTTGCCGCTGGCGGGGTGATCGATGCCGGTGGAGACATGCTGGAACTTGCCTCCCGCGTCTCTGCCCCCTGCGGCCTGATGGCAAACCTCGCATTGCACGACCTTGCCGAGCTCCGAGCTGTGGTGCACGCCCTGCGACCACTCTGCGTACCGCTCGGCGTGGCACGCCTGACAGTATTCCGAGCCCTTGTACTTCGGCTTGTCGGATGCGATTTCCGCCACCGAATTGCCCCGGTAGTGGCCGTAGGCGTAGAACGAATCCGCAGTGAAAAAGACCTTGGCCGCGTATGCCGCCGCTCCAAACGCAACGATGAGGATGACGAGCCGGCTGATGTGCTTGGGCATGAGTTTGTCTTGCGGGTGGTACCGGCCCGATCTGGTCGACTGCCTGGAAATCCTCTCGCCGATGGCGGTTACTTTGCTCCGAGGCAGCGAGCTATGCGTTGACGCAGATCAACGTGCGAGAACCCGGAAGGCGGTAGTGCGCGCGAATGCGGCAAAAAAACGGGGGCGAACCATCGCCCCCGCGCTCCTCCCTGGTATTAACTCAGCTGCTACTGCCAGCGATAGATGTAACTTACTCCGACCACGTGCACGTTGTAGTTGAACGGCTGCTCGTTGCTCGGCATCACGTTGGTGAGCGTCCCGAACTGCATCCCATCGTAGACGTAGTCATTGGACCGAAGGTGCTGGTACCAGTAGAGCACGCGCAGCGCCGACGCCCTGTCGAGCTCGTACTGTCCACCCAGGCGGAGCTCGATCGTCTTGGTCGTGGCCGTAGGCGTGTTGGCAGCGGGAATGAAGAACACCGCCGGGACGCCCGGGGCCAGCGCTGGCGCAGGCGCCGCCAGGGCGAACGGGTTGTTGACATACGAACCACCGGCCACACCGATGTCGGTGTGCGCAAGCGTGTAGACCACGTCGCCGACCAACTCCAGCCTGCCTCCCATCAGATTCTTGTATTTGAAGCCGGCCCCGAAAGTGTCGACCTTGTCGCGCATGTCGGTGGACCAGTTCGAGCAGGAGTCGATCTTGGCGTTGGAATTCTTGGCCAACACTGTCGCAAAGCAACCGCCGGACACAATCGTGTTGCCGGCCTGGCCGACAAAAGCGGTGCTGCTGTTGGCCGCATACGAGATGCCCGCGCTCTGCGACTTGATATCCTCATGCGTGTAGAACGCCTGGGCAGCAAAATCGCTGCTCACCGCGTAACTGCCCTCGAGATTCAACGCCCAGCTCTCGGCATTCTTCAAGCCGTAGACTGAATTGTCGTAATCGTCCTTGTTGTAGTCCAGGCCACCCTGCAGTGAAAGGTTGTCGCTCGCATCCCAGTTGACCGAACCGCGCAGCTTGTTGCGGTTACGGTCGGCCATGTTGAACCTCCGCATGCCGACCTCTTCGTTGATGTTGTTGCGGCTGCCGTAGAGTGCTTGCGGAAGGATGTTGTTGTTTGGCGAGAAGATCGCGGCGTCGCCGCTCAGCGGCGAGGATGGAAAGCCCGCGACCGGACCGAAGCCGGTCAATCCAGTCTGCTGCAGGTACTGATAGGCACTGACCGTCGCCCCGCCGGCGGGAACGACATTGGCCATCGGCACCAGCGCGAGGAAAGCATTCTCGTCATAGTTCACGCGGCGCTCGGAATACGCGTATGCGAGCCTGCCGCTCAAGTTCTCCACGACATTGGCGCGCCATTCGGCCCTAAGCGTGTTTTCGCGGGTCTTGGGTGCGTCCGCGCAGTTGATCCACGATCCGTCGCATTTCCGCTCGATCTCCTGGTATTCGTACCCGGCCTGGACTCTCTGCCCCTTGGCCACGGCGTAATCGGCGTCAACGTCGAACTGGTTGACCTTCTTGCTGTACGGCCGATTGGCGTAGATGTTGATGTTGCTGCCCAGCGTGTTCGGCGCCAGGCCGAGCGCGGCGTTGAAGGCCGACGCATTGGTAGCCCTAGCCTCGTTCGCATCCTGGAAAAAATAAGTGTTGACGGGGGTCTGATTGTCGCGGTTGTCGTACTTATAGCCGGCGACGAGGTTGAGATCCTTGACCGGTTTTGCAGTGAGCTTGGCGTTGAACGCCGTCGTCACGACCTTGCCATTGAGCGACGACACCGGCAGGCCCAGCGGAAACTGGTTGTTCTGGCCGGCGGTGAGGAACGAGTCGTTTTGCGTGTTGCGGCCGTATGACCCGTTCAGGACCAGCTTGGTGGTCGGCGAAAAATTGTAGCCGCCAGTCAGCAGTATCTGGTGGAAACTGTTGCTCGGCGCGCTGCTCAACGTCGCAGTCTTGGTCGGGTCGTTGGCATCCTGCCAGGTCAGCGATGAGATGTCATTCCTGAACACCGATCCGTAATACGCGACCTGCATGAACGACTTCTCGCCCGTGTAGGTCAGGCTCACGTTGTACTGCTCGGTCGTCTGATCGATCGGATCGGCGAGGATGGCGGAGTATTCGCTGACCTGCGATGTCACTGCACCCATCGGCTTGAGGCCGTCCTTCTTTTCGTGCTGCGCGCTGACCTTGAACTCCCACCGCGGATCGATGTTGTAGCTGAATCCGCCCTTGTAGATCGTGCGCTTGGTATCGAGATCGACGTTATGGAAGGCCGGAACGTCCGCGGCAATGATGTTGTTCACCGTCGTCTGCTGCGCCGCGGTTGGCGGCGTCACCACACCACCAACGTTCGAGGACGCGAGGCCGGTCGTCGGGGACAGCGAGCGGAAATTGATGCCGCTGCCGCTGACCTGCGGAACGATGGGCTTGAGCCAGCCGGAAGGCAGCGTCAGCGTGTCCGACCCTGTCCCCAGGTAAGGTGTCTGGTAGGTGTCGGAGCGGTTTCGCCGCAACTCGTCGTAGTCGAAGTTGATCCGGAACCTGCCTTGCTGTCCGTACTCGATCGTTACCTCGCGGGTTTCCAGGCCGAGATCGGTGCCGGTTGCGCGCCACCGCGTCGGGTCGCCATTTTCGTAGTTTCCGCCGCCGCGCAGGTCGAAATTGAAAATTCCGTAGATGCCTTTTTTATTCAGGCCGTTGTACTCGCCGAACTTGAACGAATCCTGGCTGACATAACCGGCACCAACTTCGACGACGTTGGCCGGCTGCGTCAGTCGTCGTGCAGCATCATCGCTATCGGCCGCCTGCGCCGCCGACGTCGCCGCGAGCGCGACCAGCGCCGCTCGCACGGCGATAACCGATGCACGGACCGCGAAACAATCGTTCTTGGTCTTCATGTCATGCTCCCCGATTCCTCTATCGCTGGAATTTCGCGCCCGCCGGATGGTTCGAGCCGTGGACCAGCACGTGACAGTTAAGGCATGCGCGCGCGTTCATCTGCGTGCGTGGGCTCTGATTCGCCAGCGGCTGCATGCCATTGATCGTCGTCGCGTTGCCGTTAGGCAGGTTGGCGCCACTGTTGATCGCTGCGCCATGGTCGCCGCTGTGGCATTCCTGACACAGCCACGGTACCCGCGCCTTCAGCAGCGGCGCATTGGTCGAGCCGTGCGGCGTATGACAGTTGGTGCAGTCGTCGACGACCGGGCCGTGCTCCCACAGGAACGGTCCGCGCTTTTCGGCGTGACAGGTGTAGCAGGTCTCGTTGACGGAGTTCTTCACCAGCAGCTTCGGGCCGGTCGAGCCGTGCGGATTGTGACAATCGGAGCACGCCATCTTTCCCGCTTCGATCGGATGAGTCGAAATCCGGTGGGTTTGCGCGCGCTGCGTCTTGTGGCAGGCGTAACACACCTCGGGTTGCGTGGCTTTGGCCAGGACCGGGTCATTGGGGATGTGAACGGTATGACAATTGCTGCACGACACATCGCGGGATTCGTGCTCGCTGCCCGCCCAGTGCATGCGAAGACCGGTCTTGTGGCAGGCCAAGCAGGTGCCGTTTCGGTCATCAGCCGACGATACGTTCTTCGATTTGACGCCGAAGACGACGTCCGGATGCACGCCGGCGGGATCCGTTTGGTGGCCTGTGCTCTGCCCGTGGCATGACTGGCAGTTCGGGGCCCGCGGATCCGCCCGGTTACCGTGACGAGTCTGGTAGAGCGAGAGAATCGGTACGCGCCAGCTCTCGTTGTGGCAGGTGGTGCAGACGGCATCCTTGGCCAACGCCTTCTGCGCCGCGGTATCCGTTGGCGGGTTGTCTGCCGCGGCGACGACGCCCGAGAGGAGAAATCCGATCAACGCACCCAAGGCGGCGATTTTTTGCACGGGCAGCATATTCTTCTCCCTCAACCAACTACTGCGTAATCAACAGTCCTCTTGCGCGTGGGCGTTGTCAGCCCCCTGTCAGGCTGCGCTTTCCTGGGATAGTACGCAAGCGAACACTGGAAATAAGCAGATCCGTGTTGCGCTCGAGCAACAACACGTACTTTGCGACGCTTTTGGCTCGTTTTCGGGTATCAGCGAGGGAGCGCCGGAGCCGGCTGTTGCCGCCCACGGCGATTGCATCTTTTAGGGCTCATGGCGGCAATTTGTCATCGTCGCAGCGATTCTCGATTGACACAGGTCAAGGAATCCCAAGGGCGGCAGCAGTGTTTGATCTAGATCAAATTCCGAATGCCCGGCTGTGGAACAAACGAGACACTCGGGTCTTTCAGGCAGCCGCCGCCGCGACGTAGCCTGCCCGCTCACCGGGTGAGAACGACCTTCTGGTAAAGACCGCCGAAATAGGTCTGCTTGCGGATCGCCGCAAGCTCCGACGCCGGCCGGCAAAAACTCGGTGAGCTCGGTTTGCCACAAGTCCAGCGCAAACGGCTCGAGACGGCGCAATAGCGCGCGCATTGCTCGCCGCAGCGGATGTCGCCGATACGGTTGGTGGTAGTCGACGACGACGATCTTGCCGCCGGGCTTGACGACGCGGATCGCTTCCGCGAGAGTGTGGCGGCGAACCGCCAGTGGCTGCTCGTGCAGCAAAAAGAAGATCAGTGCCCGATCGTACGTTGCGTCGGCTATCCCAAGCGCAGTCGAGTCGCGATGAAGAAGACGGACCGTCGAATCGCGAGGCAGCTTGCGCGCGAGATTCTGGAGCTGGATAGGCATGACATCGACAACGTCCAGCGTCCCATCTTCCGCAATCTGTTTACTCAAGCGCACCGTCAGATCGCCATAGACGCACGCAACCTGCAATGTGCGTCCGCTGGTCGGGCGCCCGATCTCGGCGAGCGCCGCATCGCGTAGCCGCGCGTAGTTGCCGAACAGGATCAGATTGACCAGCCAGTGGCGTTCGAACGTGCGCACCGCCCAGGGATGGACATACGCCCACCAGTAAAATTCCTGCAGGTAAGCCGGAACCGGCAGCATCGGCGCAGCTTCAGCTGCAAAAGGAAGCATGTCGGCCAGCGATCGCGGGCGGTGAAGGATCAAATCGTCTCCGGAATCATTTCGATCGCGCCACACGGGCACTCGGCAACGCAGAGGCCGCAGCCCTTGCAGTAATCGTAATTGAATTCGAAACGCTTACCGGGGCCCAGCTTGATCACCGCGTTGTCCGGGCACACGCCGTAGCAATTGTCGCATTCGAAGCAATTGCCGCAGGAAAGGCAGCGCCGCGCTTCGAAAAGAGCCGTATCTTCCTCAAGCCCGGCCACGATCTCGTCGAACGTCGACGCGCGCCGCGCCAAGTCGAGGACCGGCCGAGCGGTCTTGGGTGCATCGGCGTAGTACCAGGGATTGAGCGATTCGAAAGTCGCGAGGCTGTGCGCAGGCGAGGGCCTGTAGCTCCCGCCGCGCAGCCACGCATCGATGTGGCGCGCCGCCTTCTTGCCATGGCCGACTGCAACGGTCGCCGTGCGTTCAGAGGGCACCATGTCGCCGCCTGCGAAGATGCCGGCGTGACCGGTCATCATGTTAGCGCCGACCTGCACGACGCCATCCTCGATGACGAGATCCGCGACGCCGAGGAGCAGCGACAGATCGACGTCCTGGCCGAGAGCCAATACGAGCGAATCGGTGTCGAGCGTCTCGAATGCTCCGGTCGGTTGCGGAAATCCTTTGTCGTCCAGGCGCATCTTTTCAACCGTCAGCGTGCCCGCGTCGGCCATGTTCCTGATCGTGGACAACCATTTGATCAGCACGCCTTCCTGGAGCGCTTCCTCGACCTCGAAATCGTGCGCCGGCATTTTCTCGCGCGTGCGCCGATACACGATGATCGCGTCGGACGCGCCCAGGCGCTTGGCGGTGCGTGCGACGTCGAGGGCGGTGTTGCCGCCGCCATAGACGACGACGCGGCGGCCGAGCAGCGGCTTGTCTTCGCCCTCCATGCCGCGCAGCACCGAAATTGCATCCAGCATGTGCGCTGCGCTGCCGGCCGGTATGTACGCGCGCTTGGCGATGTGCGCGCCGACGGCGAGAAATGCAGCGTCGAACCGGTCCTGCTCCATTGTCTCGACGATGTTCGACACCTTTCGGTTGAGTCGCAACTCGACGCCCAGATCCAGGATCCGCTGTATTTCCGCATCGAGCACGTCACGTGGCAATCGGTACTTCGGAATACCGAAGCGCATCATGCCGCCGGCGAGCGGCCCGGCCTCGATGATCGTCACGGCGTGGCCGAGAAGCCGGAGGTGGTAGGCCGCGGCCAGCCCCGAGGGTCCGGCGCCGACAACCAGCACGCGCTTGCCCGATTCGCGTAGCGGCCGCTCGAAGCGCCACCCGTGCTTGAGCGCCTCGTCGCCGAGAAAACGCTCGACCGAATTGATGCCGACCGACTCGTCGAGCTTGCCCCGGTTGCACGCCGTCTCGCACGGGTGATAGCAGACGCGGCCCATGATTGCGGGCAGCGGATTGTCGCTCGTGAGCACGCGCCAGGCCGCTTCGTAGTCGCCGGCTTCCGCATGGTAGAGCCAGCTCTGGATGTTTTCGCCGGCGGGACAGGCATGATTGCACGGCGGAAGCCGATCGACGTACAAAGGCCGGCTGGTTCGCCATGAGCCGGTCTTGTTGGCGAGCGATGAGCCCACGTCAAGCGTGATGGCGAATGGCTTATCCATGCGTGCGAGCTTCTTCCATCAGGCCGAATCTCTTGATGTTGCGATCGGCGATGGCCTGGATCTGCGCGATGCGCCCTTCGCCCCCGTCGCTGAACAGGTGCGCGAAGCGCTTCTGCAGACGCAAATAATCGGCTACCGGCAGCTTGCGCCGGATCGGCGTCCGTCCGGTGATCTCGCCATACTCGGCTTCGAACAGCGGAAAGAGTCCCGATTCCACCGCCAGGCGCGCGACCTTGATCGTGTCGGCAGGGAGCGACCCCCAGCCGAGCGGGCAGGGGACATGAATGTGAACATAGCGCGCGCCGCCGATGCTCATCGCCTTGGCGACCTTGCGTTCCAGATCGCGCAGATTGGCGACACTTGCCGTCGCAACATACGGGATCGAGTGCGCCATTGCAATCAGCGGAACGTTCTTGCCGGTGCCGAAAACGTTGCCCGGCTCGCGGCCGACAGCCGGCGTGGTGGCCGTCCGCGCTGCGGGCGGCGTCGCGCTGCTGCGCTGGACGCCGGTGTTCATATAGGCTTCGTTGTCGTAGCAGATGTAGAGAACGTCGTCATTGCGCTCGAACATACCCGACAGGCAGCCGAACCCGATGTCGGTCGTTCCGCCGTCGCCACCCTGGGCGACGACGCGCACGCCGGGCCTGCGTTTGGCTCGCATTGCCGCGGCGACGCCGGAAGCGACTGCCGCTGCGTTGCCGAACAGCGAATGAATCCAGGGGATCTTCCATGACGTCTCTGGATAGGGCGTCGAAAACACCTCAAGGCATCCGGTCGCATTGACCGCGATCAGCTCGCCATTTGTCGCCCGCATCGCCGCATCGATCGCATAGCGCGCGCCCAGCGCCTCGCCGCAACCCTGGCAGGCACGATGCCCGGAGTTGAGTGAGTTGGTGCGATCCATGTTCGCCTGGACACTGCGTTCATTCTCGGCCAGCAGCCGGTTGCCGACGGTGAACGTGCCGGTCTGGTAGAACTTGACGGTCTGCAGTTCCATGACGAGCGCTCCCGGCAGGCCTAGGCAACCTGTGAAGCGACGGTGCCGACGCGGCGCAGGATCGCTTCGGCGGTCGGACCCGAACGGCGCGCCCGCGCCTCGCGCTCGAGCTCGTGCTGGATCAGGCCCGCGTCGAGATCCAGGAAAGTCAACTGTTCGAGCTCGTCATTGCTGGCATCCTGGAACAGCTGCCGTAGCGCCGCGCGCGTGATCGCGCGGCCGCCCAGCCCCGCAATGACGGTGTGGCCGCGGAGCACGATGCCCGACAAGGCGTTGCGAACGCCATCGGAGACGATGCCGCCCAAGCCAACCGCCAGGCACTTCTCGATCACCACGACACGCTTGGCATGCTGTAACACTTCACGAACCTGAGCGAGCGGAAATGGCCGGAACGAGCAGATGCCCAGCGAACCGATCTTCATGCCACCGTCGCGCATTTCGTCGACGACTTCCTGAATTGTGCCGTTGACCGATCCGAGTGCGACGACGATGGTCTCGGCATCACTGGTGCGATACGGCTTCACCAATCCACCCGATGAGCGTCCGAATCGCGCCTGGAACGCGGCGGAGAGTTGCGGTATCAGCTTGAGCGCGCGCAGCTGCTTGTGATGGGCGAGGTAACGAACTTCGGTGAATGCTTCCGGCCCGACCATCGCGCCCATGCTGACCGGGTCGGCGGGATCGAGCACCTGGCGCGGCTCGAATGGCGGCAGGAAGGCGTCGACATCTTCCTGCGTTGGCACGTCGACGCGGTCGTAGGCGTGGGTCAGGATGAAGCCGTCCATGCACACCATGACCGGACAGGAGAGCTCCTCGGCCAGCCTGAACGCCTGGATGTGGAGGTCGAGGGCCTCCTGGTTAGTCTCCGCGTAGAGCTGGATCCATCCGGCGTCCCGCATCGACATGCTGTCCGAATGGTCGTTCCAGATGTTGATCGGCGCGCCGATCGCGCGGTTGCCGATGGTCATGACTATCGGAAGCCCGAGGCCGGCGGCGTTGTACACGGCCTCGGCCATGAACAGCAACCCCTGGCTGGCCGTGGCGGTATAAGCGCGCGCGCCTGCCGCGGACGCGCCGATCGCGACCGACAGCGCGGCGAATTCCGATTCGACATTGATGAACTCGCAATCGAGCTCGCCCGATTTCACCATTTCGCCCAGGCCTTCAACGATGTGAGTCTGGGGAGTGATCGGATACGCGCAAATGACTTCCGGGCGGCAGCGCGCAACGGCTTCGGCGACCGCCCGGGACCCTTCGATCTGCTTAAGCATCGGCGGTTTCCTTCATTGCTTTGACGAGCGCATAGGCCTCGGTCGCTGCGGCGACATTCTTTTGCGCCAGCACCGGCGGAAACTTCTCGCGGATCGCGGCCACAACGGACTCGATCCTGATTTGCCCGCTGACCGCGGCGAACGCGCCGAGCAGCGGCACGTTCGGTACCGCTCGCCCGACGTGTTTCAATGCGATCTCGGTCGCCGGCACGTTGCATAGGCGAACCTGATTGAAACCTCGCGCGAAATCGCCCAGGCCCAAGTCGCTGAAGCTGCGCGTCGAGTTGATCAGGATGTACCCGCGCTGGTGCAGGCCTTTGAACAGATCCACTTGGTGCAGCAACGTGGGGTCCTGGATGATCACTGCGTCGGGCTCCAGCACCGGCTCACGCAGCCGTATTTCCTTCACGTCGATACGGCAGAACGCCATGACCGGCGCGCCCATGCGTTCGGAGCCGAAGCTGGGAAAAGCCTGTGCGAACCGGCCCTCGACGAAGGCCGCGACCGATAACATTTCGGCGCCGGAGACGACTCCCTGTCCCCCGCGGCCGTGAATGCGAACCTGGAACATTGCTTCCCTGTCTTGTCGGGAATCCGCCGACGCGGACGAGTCAAGCGGATGCTCAACGTTAACCGGTAGTCAGTTTCCGCTCAGACGCCGAAATCGCAAGCGCTGATGAAGGCTCTCTTGACGCAAGTCAAAGTCGCTGCCGTGCGCTGGAGAAGTGGACCTATCGTGCGTGGTCGTCGTCTTAAGCCCGCGTGGCGGCCCTGCAGGGCCGGCTTACACGTAATTTCAGAACCCCAGCGCAAGCAGCGCGTAGGCCGAAACCGCGGTGCCGAGCAGCGCGAGCCCGTAGCAGACCAGCTTTGCGCCGGTGCCGGTCCTTACGCCGAAGTCGTGGAGGCTGTGAAAAATACGGTGCATTCCGTGCCAAAGAAACAACGCGATGACCGCGAACAAAAACGTCTTGCCGGCCCATTGCTGCGCAAACATCAGCATTCGGGGGTAACTCATCAGGTTCTGCGGCAGAACAAAGCCGAGGGGGACCGCGATGCCCGTGATGAAGACCAGCACCGGTCCGATCAATGCCGAGAGGATTCCACCGGCGCCGAACAGCGTCCAAAAGATCGGGGCGTTAGAGCGCCTCATGAGCCGATGCTCCCGGTGAGGAGAAGCAGCGCACCGCTCAGAACGGCGGCGGCCAAGAGTCCGACCGCGGTGATAACGGCCGGCTGGACCTTTCTGCCACCGAGAACGATCGAGGGCATGGTTTTCGGCATGATCTGGAACCAGCTCCACGTGTGATAGACAAAGCCGGCCAGAAGGACGATGTGAAATGCAAGCGACCACGGACTGCGCAGGCTCGCAAGCCACGCGTCGTACGCGGATTCGCCTTGTGCGAGGCGAATCACGCCGAACAGAAGCACCGTCGCATAAGCGACAACCAGGACCGCGGTGGCCTCGCGGATCATGTAGCGGATGAAAAACGGGTCCCGGCGCCACCATCCGTCCATCGGCCGCACATAGGGGCGACGGCCGCTCACCTGCCTGCTCCTTTGGCCCGCACCAGGTTGACAAAATAGTCGACGGCGCTCGTCGTCTTGTTCTGGTTGACCGCATTCGCAGGGTCGACCCCTTTCGGACAGACCTCCGAGCAATAGCCGACGGCGGTGCAGCTCCAGACGCCTTCCTCCGCATTCACCAGCTGCATTCTCTCGGCGCTTGCTGCGTCCCTCGAGTCGGCGTTGTACCGATGCAGCAGCGCCAGCACTCCGGGGCCGATGAAGGCCGGATCGAGGCCGTACTGGGGACAGGCCGCGTAACAGAGCATGCAGTTGATGCAGGAGCTGAATTGCAGGATCCGCTCGAGTTGCGCCGGGGTCTGCAGGTATTCGCCTTCAGCAAGCGTGCGCGGCTCCTTCGGGACGATGTAGGGCTTGATGCGCTCCAGCTTACCGATGAAGTCATCCGCGCCTACGACCAGGTCGCGTTCGATCGGAAAATGGGCGAGCGGTTCAACGCGCAACTTGTTCGGATAGTAGTCGCGCAGGAAGGTATGGCAACCGAGTTTCGGGACACCGTCGATCATCGCGCCGCAGCTGCCGCAAATCGCCATTCGGCACGACCACCGGAAGCTCAGCGTGCCGTCGAGCTCATCCTTGATGTAGAGCAGCCCCTGCAGCACCGACATCTCTTCGGTGAACGGAACCTGGTAGGTCTGGAAGAACGGCTTGTTGTCCAGCTCCGGCCGATAGCGCAGAACCTCGATCGCGATCACTTTGCGGGTCTCATTCATCGATCGCCTCGCCATGCTTGCGGTCCCGCTCCGCCTGCTCGCCGGCGGCGCCATAGGCACGCGTCCCGGGCTGGGACCGGGTGATCGCTACCGGCCCGTAGTCGATGCGCGGCGGGCCGGCGTCGGCGTAGTGCGCCAGGCTGTGCTTGAGGTAGTTCGCATCGTCGCGCTGGTCGAAACCGTCGAGACGCTGATGCGCGCCGCGCGACTCTTGGCGGTTCAGCGCCGAATAGGCGATCGCCTGTGCGACATCGAGCAGATAGCCCAACTCGATCGCGAGCAACCGCTCGGTATTCCAGACGCTGGACTTGTCTCCGACCTCGACGTTCCTGTAGCGCAGCTTCAGCTCGTCGAGCTTGTCGCAGGTAGCCTGCATGTCGCGTCCGTTGCGATAGATGCCGCAACCTCGCTCCATGCTGAGGGCCATTTCGTTTCGCAACACGGAAATGCGTTCACTTCCCTTGGATCGGGTCACAAGACTCACCACTCGCTTGCGCGCCACTTCGGCGTGGCTTTCAATCGCCGCGGAATTGGCTGCCCCGATCGACCTGGCAAATCGCGCTGCCTCGCTTCCCGCGACCTTGCCGAAAACGCACAATTCGGCGAGCGAGTTCGAACCGAGCCGGTTGGCGCCATGGATTCCGATGCTCGAGCATTCGCCAGCTGCGTACAGGCCGGGCAGCGGCGAAGCAGTCTTGATATCGACCTGGATGCCGCCCATCGCGTAGTGCACCGCAGGACGAACGGGGATCGGCGCATCGACCGGATCGACGCCGAGAAATGCCTCCGCCATCTCGCATATCTGCGGCAGACGCTCGTGCAGCTTCTTCTTGCCCAGATGGCGCAGATCCAGATGAACCGCCTGTCCCTGCGGAGTCGCGATGGTGCGGCCGTTCTGCTCCTCGTGCCAGAACGCCTGGCACAGCCGATCACGCGGGCCGAGTTCCATCGCCTTCTTGCGCGGCCAGGGATCGGCTGGGCCGAGGCCGTAGTCTTGCAGGTACCGGCGGCCATCCTTGTTGACCATGATGCCGCCTTCGCCGCGGCAAGCCTCCGTGATCAGCAAGCCGCTTCCCGGCAGGCAGGTCGGGTGGTACTGGACGAACTCCATGTCGCGCAACGGAACGCCGTGACGGTACGCCAGCGCCATGCCGTCGCCGGTGACGATGCCGCCATTGGTGTTTTGCCGAAAGACCCTTCCGGCGCCACCGGTTGCGATGATGACCGCCTTCGCCTGGATCAGGGTGAATTCGCCGGTTCCGATACCGATCGCCAGCACGCCCTGGCAACGCGCGTCCTCGACGATCAGGTCGCAACAAAAATACTCGTCAAAGCGCTTGATCGACGGATATTTGGTCGACGTCTGAAACAGGGTATGCAGCATGTGAAACCCGGTCTTGTCGGCCGCGAACCAGGTTCGCTCGATCTTCATCCCGCCGAACGCGCGTATGTCGACATGGCCGTCATCCTTGCGGCTCCATGGGCATCCCCAGTGCTCGAGCTGCACCATTTCCTCGGTGCAATGGGCGACAAAATAATCGACAGCATCCTGCTCGCAAAGCCAATCGCCGCCGGAAACCGTGTCGTCGAAATGATGCTGCAGGCTGTCGTGCGCCTGCACCACGCCGGCGGAGCCGCCTTCGGCCGCGACGGTGTGGCTGCGCATCGGGTAGACCTTGGAGATCAGCGCCACGGTCAGCGACGGATCTGCTTCGGCCACGGCGATAGCCGCGCGCAGGCCCGCGCCACCCGCACCAACAATCGCAACGTCCGACTTGAACACATCCATCAGGTTGACCCCTCCAGCTGCGATCGGCACTTGCGGACGCGTTCCGTCGTGCGCGGCGCTTGCGCGATGTCAGCGCGATCTTGTGCCCGTCCGCCAGGTCACGGCTTGACCTGCATCAATCGGACGCTCCCTGCTAATATCGATGCACTATACCGGCCTACTGGAGCACGTGCGTTGCGCATTGCCCTGTTGTCCGACATTCACGCCAACACCGAGGCGCTGACCGCTTGCCTGCGGCACGCCGGCGAGCGGGGTGCGGAACGCTTTGCCTTCCTGGGCGACTTTGTCGGATATGGCGCCGATCCGGGCGGCGTCATCGACATCGTCACCCGGTACGCGGCGGAAGGCGCCGTGGCGCTCAAGGGCAATCACGACCAGGCTGTCGAAAAGAGCGCAGGATATTTCAACGAAGCGGCACTGGCCGCGATCGAATGGGCGCGCAAGATGCTCACCGACGAGCAGAAACGCTTTCTTGCGTCGCTTCCGCTTGTGGCCCGCGATGGACCCGTGTGCTACGTCCACGCGTCGGCGGCGTCTCCCGAACGATGGGACTACATCGACAGCCCGTCGGCCGCGAAACGTTGCGCCAACGCGGCCAACTCGTCCTATACGTTCTGCGGGCACGTGCATGACCAATTGCTCTATTTCGAGAACACCCGGGGCCGGATGAGCGCCTTTCGCCCGACGTCCGGCACGCCGATCCCGGTGCGCGGTCACCGTCGCTGGGTGGCGATCGTCGGTTCGGTCGGGCAGCCGCGCGACGGCAATCCGGCTGCCGCCTATACGCTGTTCGACGCCGGACGCGAGCAGCTTACGTTTTATCGTGTTCCCTACGATGCGATGGGCGCGGCCGACCGCATCCGGAAGTGCGGCTTGCCCGAGTCGCTGGCCTGCCGCGTCGAACTCGGCATCTGATCGTCTCTTCGCCGAATCCCTTTAAAGAACCCATGCGGGAACGGCTGCAGCCCGGCGCGACCATCGACGGATTCCGTCTCGGTGAATGCCTGCATAAGGGAGGCACCGGCTATGTTTACCACGTCACCGCGCCGCCGGAAAAGGAGCCGGGATTTCCGCTGGTGATGAAGGTTCCTGCGCTGGGGCCGGGTGAGCCCACGATCGGCATCGACAGTTTCGAGATCGAGCAGATGATCCTGCCGACCTTGACCGGCCCATCCGTGCCGCGCTTCGTGGCGGCGGGCGACCTGACCGCGACGCCTTATATCGTGATGGAACGGATCGACGGGCAGGGACTCGAGCAAATCATCGCGCGTGCCCCTTTGCCGCCGGAGGAAGTCGCGCGCGTCGGTTCCGCGCTTGCCGACGCGGTGCACAGCGTGCACACGCTGCAGGTCATCCATCTGGACCTCAAGCCCGAAAACGTCATATTGCGTCCGACCGGCGAAGCGGTGCTGCTTGACTTTGGCTTTGCCCGGCATGCGCGCTATCCCGACCTGCTCGCCGAGTCGAAGGACTTTGCCGCGGGCTCGGCTGCGTATGTTTCTCCCGAGCAGTTGCAGCAGGACCGCAGCGACGCGCGCAGCGATTTCTTCGCACTCGGGGTGTTGCTCTATGAGCTCGCCACCGGCAGGCAGCCGTTCGGCGAACCTCAGACCTACGCCGGCATGCGCGATCGACTCTGGCGCGAGCCCATTCCACCGCGCGCACTAAACGGGCGGGTGCCGCCCTGGCTGCAGGAAGTCATTCTCCGATGTCTGGAACACACGGCGGCGTTGCGCTATCAATCGGCGGCGCATATCGCTTTCGACTTGCGCCATCCGGAGCAGGTTGCATTGTCGGAGCGAGCGGATCGGACCGAAGGTGCCGGCTTTTTCCCGCAGTTCGCCCGCTGGTGGCGGTCCCGTCGCGACCAGCACGTGCTCGGCGGGCGGCAACGAAGCCACGCAATAAGCGCACCGGTGATCATGGTCGCGGTGGATACCGAGCATCCGGATGACGACCGCCACCCTTCGCTGCAGTTGGCGACCCGGCAGCTGGTCGCGCTGAATCCCGAGTTTCGGCTGATGTGCGTGTCTGTCGTCAGGGCGGCACCGCTGGGCGAGGGCCCGGACGACATCGACACCGCTTCGGGCAAGCATCTCGAACACAAGACCAGGTTGCGGCACTGGGTGGAACCGCTGAAGCTACCCCCGTCGCGCGTCTCACTGCATGTCGTGGAAGCGCCCAATGCGACCGCCACGCTGCTCGACCTCGCGCGCGCCAATCACGTCGACCTGATCGTTCTGGGGGCGCCGGGGCCAACTCAGCGGGCTCTTGGCTGGTGGCGTTCTGTCGCCTCGAGCGTCACCGCAAACGCTCCATGCAGCGTCTACGTGGTGCGAGTACCGGAGAGCCCCTCCGAACCGTCGCCCGACTGATCGGTCACGCTCCACCACCACCGGGGGTCGATCCATTCGAATCGGTGACCGGGCGCGCCCTGTGCCTTCAGATGACGCGCGAGTAGCGCGCCGGTGCCCGCTGTGCGCGCAGATAGCGGTCAAAAACCATCGCGACCGTCCTGACCAGCAACCGGCCTCGCGGCGTTACGCCGATACGGTCGGGCGTGACCTCGACCAGCCCGTCAGCCGCGAGCGCCTCGAGCGCCTGCAGCTCCAGGTCGAAGTAATGCCCAAACGAAATGCCGTGCGCGGATTCGATTGCGGCGAAGTCGACGGTGAATTGGCACATCAGCGCCTGGATCACGTCGCGTCGCAGCCTGTCATCGGCGCTGAGCTTCCAGCCGCGGAAACAGGGCAGGGCATTGGCGTCGAGCCGATCGTAGTACTCTTCCAGCGTCCGCACGTTCTGGCTGTACGTCGGGCCGAGCTTGCCGATTGCCGAAATGCCGAAAGCCAGCAGGTCACAATCGGCGTGTGTCGAATAGCCCTGGAAGTTTCGGTGCAGCTTGCCCGCGCGTTGCGCGAGCGCCAGCTCGTCGCCGCACTTGGCGAAATGGTCCATGCCGATATAGACATATCCATTGGCGGTCAGCTTGTCGATCGCCAGGGCCAGGATCGCGAGCTTCTGCTCGGACGACGGCAACTCCGCGTCACGGATCTGCCGTTGCGGCTTGAACAGGTGCGGCACGTGCGCGTAGCTGTACAGCGCGACCCGGTCCGGCGCCGCGGCGATCACCTTCTCGAGCGTCACCGCGAAGCCCGCGACGGTCTGGCGCGGCAGACCGTAGATCAGGTCGACGTTGAGCGAGCGAAAACCGCTCGCCCGCGCAGCGTCGATCACGGAGCGCGTTTCGGCTTCGCTCTGGATACGATTGACCGCTCGCTGGACCTCGGGATCGAAATCCTGCACTCCGAGGCTCATACGATTGAAACCCAGCTCGGCCAGCAGCGCGATCGTCGCATCGGTAACCTTGCGCGGATCGATTTCGATCGAGCATTCCGCATGATCGGCGAACGCAAAGTTGTCGCGAAGGATTCGCATCAACAGAGTCATTTCGCCGGCGGACAGAAACGTCGGTGTGCCCCCGCCCCAGTGCAGTTGCTCGACCGGAGAGGCGGCGCTGACCATCGCCGACAACATGCCGACTTCCTTGCCTACGTAGTCGATGTACTTCGCCGATCGGCGATGGTTCTTGGTGACGACCTTGTTGCACGCGCAGTAGTAGCAGATGGTGCTGCAGAACGGCACATGCACGTAGAGGGATAGCGGCTGGGCCGCCCGCTCCGCGAATCGGCCGAGGAGCGCGTTGGCCAGGTGCTCAGCGGTGAATCCTTCGCTGAAGCGGTCGGCCGTCGGATAGGAGGTATAGCGGGGGCCCAAGCCGTCGTACTTGCGGATCAGCTCCGGATCGAACGAAAGCCGCGGTGACGGCGCGGTCAGTATCGTGCCAACCATAGCCGGCATCCTGACAGCCGACTGGCCGCCGGACCTTGAGACAGATCAAGATGGCGGCATGGTCGGGTGAGGGAAGCTGCTCGAACTCACCCGCTCCGGGGGTTGCCGCCGCTTGCGACGCGCCAGCTGCGATTCGCCCCGGTGCGACATCGGCCGATCCTAATGAGCGTGCGGGAACTCGCCTCGGGCCATCGCCAGATGATGCGGCTTGTGGTGCGAGCCGGTCACCAGGATGCCGATGAATCCCAGACCGCGAATCTTCTGGACTTCCTTCGGATCGTCGGAGGTCACGGTCAGCGACACGCCGTTGGCCAGCGCGGCGGTGGTGGCCCGCCAATGATTCAGCCCATCGATCTCCTGCGCATGCGCGGGCACCATTCGCTGGATCGCCGCGAGCGTCCGGCCGCTGCCGGTGATCGCAATCGCCAGTCCGCCTGCAACCGGGGTTGCTGCGGCATCCGCTCTGAGCGTCACTTCGTTCATGTCGATAAGGTGCTGCCGCAACGCCTCGAGGTTCACCTTGGACCAGTCGGTGGCCGGATCGGCCTCGAGCCTCACGACGATTTCCTGGATAGCGCCGAAGGCATCCTGACCGGGCGAGACGGGAAACGCGCTTTCCATCTGCCGGGCATGCATGGCGTGCATCGCATGCATATCCATCATCGACCCGTGCGGGGACATCATCCCGGGCATCGCGCCGCCCGGGGTACCCATGTGATCATGACTGCCTGCCATGGCGCCGGGCCCCGGCTGACCATAGTCGCCGGGCGCCTGACCGGCCGCGGCCGGTACCGTTGCAGCGGGCTCCCCGGGCGATGCCGCACGAAGAGGCTCGATGCTCGTAATGACGCCTGCGGCGGCCAGCGCCGTGGCTGCCGCGATCGTGCCGATGCTGCGCGCAAATCCGTTCATCGATTGCTCCTTGGACGTTGATGCCGATGACTCTAATCCGATCGGGTGACGGCCCCTATGATCGTGATCATAATGCGGCCGGCTTGCGCAGGACGATCGCGGACTTGGTTCGCCGGACGATTCCGGCCTTTTCGAGTGCGGCGAGGGTCCGGTAAAGCGCCTCGTGGGTGAGGCCGATCTCGGCAGCCAGTTCGACCAGGGGTCCGTCCAGCCGCATCGTGCGCCCGTCGTCGCCGGCCCTGAGCGAAAGATGGTGCAGCACCCGCTGCCGCGCCGACCGGATATTTCGCTCCTCGAGCCTCGCCCGAAGCGCGTGTACCTGATGCGCGAGCGCCGCCATAAAGCGTTCGGCCATCGCCGGGTCGGCTCGCAGGGCGGCGAGCAACTCGCGCTTCGAGTAGGAGCGCACCAGGGCGGCGACCGGAGCCACCGCGTCGCAGTGATAAGCGCTGGCGAATAGCGCCGCTTCGGCGAACAGGTGGCCCTGCCGTGCCGTATGCATCACGACCGGATGGTCGTCGACCGTGTGACGGACCAGCTGGACCCGACCCTGCTCGACCTCGAATATGGCGGAAGCTTTGTCGCCCTGGCGAAAAAGCGTCTGCCCGGCCTCGAGCTTGCGCACGACCGAGCGTTCCCGGATGCCCACGGGCATCCAGTCGAGGGGCGGATTGGTCATCGCGACCGGCCGGCGCCGCTTCGCCGCCTCAAGCCGGTGCTTGCAGCTCTTCGAAAGCGGCAAGCGCATCCGCGGCGACCATCAGCGATGGGCCGCCGCCCATGTAGACGGCAACGCCGAGCGCCTCTTCGACCTCGGCTCGCGTGGCACCGAGCTTGGTCAGCGTTTTAAGGTGAAATCCAAGGCAGGCGTCGCAATGCCCGGCCACGCCCAGCGCGAGAGCGATCAGTTCTTTGGTCTTTCGCGTGAGGGCGCCGTCGCGCGTGGCTGCCTCTGCCAGAGCGCCGAACGCCTTGAGGACATCAGGCGTATCCGCGCGCAGCTTGGCCAGCGAAGACGATACCGAGCGGGTGATTTCACGGTAAGACTTGGTCATGGGTTCCTCGCGGTTCTGAACGGCAGATCGGCAATCGAGAGGCTTGCGAGGGATCGCAGTACCCAGTGCTTGTCGCCGACCTTTGCAATCACGATGTCTCCGGGATCCTGGAAGTCCACCATAGCGTAGCGCAGCGGTCGAAACTGTGACGTAAGTCATGAAAGTATCGATTCGTCGCAGGCGGGAGGTGTCAACGGAATGGCCAAGCCGGCGCCGAAATTAGCGCCGGCTTGACTCAGATCATTGCGCCACTGGCTGCCCGCGCGTAAGCGCCGGCGTCGTCTCAGCAGCGCTGACCGGCGAGCTGCTTCAGCGCCGGCAAGTCGAGCAGTTTCAAGACCCGGCCCTGCACCTGGAGCAATCCTTCTTCCTGGAAGCGCGAGAACAGCCTGCTGACGGTTTCGAGCTTGAGTCCCAGGTAGCTTCCGATTTCTTCCCGCGTCATGCGCAGCACGATCTCTGTCGACGAGTAGCCGCGCCGCCGATACCGATCCGACAGATTCAGCAGGAAGACCGCGAGGCGCTCTTCGGCCCGCATGCTGCCGAGCAGGAGCATCATGTGCTGGTCGCGTCCAATGTCGCGCGACAGGAATTGATGGAGATTATGCTGCAGTGGAGCGACCGTACGCGCGAGTTCTTCCAGCCGATCGAAGGGCAGGGCGCAAACTTCGGTATCCTCGAGCGCGACCGCTTCACAACCGTGACGCTCGGAGCCGATGCCGTCCATGCCGACGATGTCGCCGAGCATGTGGTAACCGGTAATCTGCTCGCGTCCGTCCTCCGCGAGGACGGTGGTCTTGCAGGAGCCGACGCGGATTGCAAACAGGGCGTTAAAGGGTTCGCCGGCGCGGTAGAGCTTGTCCCCTTTTTTGAAGCGGATGCGATTGGTCACCACCGCGTCGAGCTGCCGCAGGGCATCGGGATCCAACCCGACCGGCAGGCACAGCTCGCGCATGCTGCAGCTGCTGCAATGCGTTTTGAGATCGCGAATCGATATCAGTGTCGCCGGCGTTGCCGTCGACGAGGAAGTGAGGCTAGCGGGAATGGCCATTTGGGGCGACGGGACCGTTCTCCCGAGGAAATCGGGGTCGAGTGTAATCCGAAACGGCGATGCTGCACAGGACCGTTCACGACGCATTCTGCTGGGGCTGCTCTGGGGCTTGGGCGATTGCATTCGGTCTGATCGGCAATCTGGCGCGTGGTATATGACCCGGGCGCGGTGGCGCGAGGACGGTTTTTCCTGGTTCTGTAATCGTATGCGGTAAACTTCAAGCCCTGCCGGCCGTCTTGCGTCCGCCGCCGGATCGGAACAGGAGGAAGCGATGAAGAACAGGCATCGAGCGACCCTGCATTGGGTTGCGCTGGTCGCCGCGAGCGGAGCGGCGCTGTCTGCCGGGCCGGCAAGCGCGGCGGGTGAGCGCCTTGCGGCGTTTTACAAGAACCAGGTCGACCCGCACTTCGCGCTGGTCCGCGCCGGCGTCGAGGCGGCGGCGAAGGATATGGGCGCAGGCCCCGTGACGCATTACGCGCCGACCCGGCCGAACAACCTTGCCGAGCAGCTCTCCGAGATCGAGGACGTCACGGTCAAGAAGCCGGACGCGATCCTCTTCATGGCGGTCGATCCGCGCGGCGTGGTGCCGGCGATCGAAAAGGTCAACGCCGCGGGCATTCCGCTGGTCAATTACAACGATCGCGTTCGCGGGGGCAAGTTTGTAAGCTACGTCGCCGCGGATGATTACAACCTGGGTCTCGATGCCGGACGCTATCTGATCAAGGCGCTCGGCGGCAAGGGCAACGTCGTCATCATCGAAGGCGTCAAGGGATCGACGACCAGCGACGATCGCGTGCGCGGCTTCAACAAGGCGATCGAAGAAAACCCGGGCGTCAAATTGCTCGCTTCGCAGCCCGCCAATTACCAGCGGCTCCAGGCCTTGCAGGTGATGGAAAACCTGGTCCAGTCGAATCCTTCGATCGACGGCGTGATGGCCGCCGCCGACGTGATGGCGTTCGGCGCGATCGAAGCGCTGGAGGCGGCGGGCAAGAAGGCAACCAAGGTGGTTGGCATCGGCGGTGTGCCCGAATCTATCGAGGCGATCAAGGCGGGAAGATTGCTCGCGACCGCGGAGTTCAACGGCTACAAGATGGGCTGCCTGGCAACGATGGCGGCGGTGCGGAGCCTGCGCAAGGAAGCGGTGCCCGACACGATCGTGATCAAGGGCATCGTCATCGACAAAACGACGACCGGACCGTTCGAAGTGCCGGCCGAAAAGCGCACCTGCCCGAAATGGGAGGACTACGCGAAATAGCGATCGCGCGGCGCGCGCACCGCCACAGGTCGAGCGTCTTGGTTTCGCGAGGAGGGGTAGATGGCGGGCAATGACAGCGCCGGTGTCACGCAGCGCATCGCGGCAGTGCACCCGCGGCCGGATCAGGAGCGATACATGCCGTATGCGCCGGCGGTTCGTGTCGCCGGCCCGGCCGACATTATTTTCATCTCGGGATCGACATCGTCGCCGCTTTACCACCGGCATCCGCATGTCGCCGACGAGCATCGCCATCCGATCGACATCGAATCGCAGACCCGGCGTGCGATGGACGGTATCAAGCTCGTGCTCGACGACCAGGGCCTGACTTGGCGGCATGTCGTGAAGGTCACCAAGTATTTGACCGACATGCGCGACATGGACGGGATGGTCGAGGTGCTGGCCGAGTATTTCGGCGACTGGAAGCCGGCGAGCACGACGATCTGCATCAACTCGCTCTCGACGCCGGGTGCGCGAGTCGAGCTCGACATGATTGCCGTGCGCCCGCTCGGCTGATCGCCTCCGTTGCGTGATCGGACGCCCGTGATCCGCCGCCCGTGACCCGCGACCATCACGACGGCGACGGATCCGGGCAACCCGTAGCGTCTGTGCCGCTGCTGGCGCTGCGCAACGTCAGCAAGACCTTTCCCGGCGTGCGCGCGCTCGACGACGTAAGCCTCGAGCTTCATGCGGGCGAGGTCCATATGCTGCTCGGGGAGAACGGCGCCGGGAAATCCTCGCTGATCAAGATTCTCTACGGCGCGTACCGCGCCGACGCCGGGACGATCCTCTACGAGGGAAAACCGGTCGAGATCGCGCGGCCGGCCGACGCGCGCGCGGCTCGGCATCGCCGTGATCTTCCAGGAATTCTCGCTCGTTCCCTTCCTCGATCTGGCCCAGAACATCTTTCTCGGACGCGAGCCGCGGCGGCCGTTGACGCGTCTGATCGATCATGCACGCATGCATCGCGAGGCGCGCGCCGTGCTCGATTCGCTCGGGCTCGACTACGATACACGGGCGCTGGCGGCGGACCTCGGCGTCGCGCAGCAGCAGATGGTCGAGATCGCCAAGGCCCTGTCGCAGCGCGCGAGCATTCTGGTGATGGACGAGCCGACTGCGGCGCTGTCCGAGCGCGAGTCCAACGCGCTGTTTGCGCTGATCCGGCAGCTTCGCGCCAGCGGCGTGGCGATCGTCTACATCTCGCACCGGATGCAGGAAGTCTTCGAGCTGGGCGACCGGGTGACGGTGCTGCGCGACGGACGGCGCGTGGCGACGCTCGCCGCAGACGGGGCGACGCCCGACCAGCTGATAGGCATGATGGTCGGACGCGCGGTAGGCGCCGTGTACAAACGCCAGCAGTACGGCAGCGCAGGCGAGATCGTGCTGGAAGTAAGCGGGCTGACTACCGCGACCGGTGTGCGCGATGTCGATCTGATCGTGCGCGAAGGCGAGATCGTCGGCTTGTCCGGATTGGTCGGCGCCGGACGCACCGAACTGGCACGCGCGGTGTTCGGGGCCGACGCCATCGTCGCCGGCGAAGTGCATATCTCGGGCGCGATCGCCGAAGGCGGACCCGAGCGGATTGCCGCCCGCGGCGTCGCGCTGATCCCGGAGAACCGCAAGCTCGAAGGCCTGGCGCTCAAGCGCTCGGTTCAGGACAACCTGCTGGTCGCAAGCCTGTGGAAGCTCTTCCCGCGCGGCTGGTATCGCGTGCGACCGGCATACCGGCACGCGCTCGCGCTGATCGACCGGCTGCGAGTGACACCGCCCGCACCGCGTCGACTGGCGCGCGTGCTCTCGGGCGGCAACCAGCAGAAGGTCGTCATCGGCAAATGGCTGGCGGCCGGTTGCCGGCTTTTCCTGTTCGACGAGCCAACCCGCGGCATCGACATCGGCGCCAAGAGCGAGATCTTCGCGCTGATCGAGGGCCTGGTCGAACGCGGGGCCGCTGTCCTGTTGATCAGCTCCGAATTGACCGAAATCGTGCACGTCTGCGACCGGGCCTACGTAATGCGCGCCGGCAGGATCGCCGGCGAGCTCAATCGCGCGCAGCTTTCGGAGGAGAACATCCTCCGGCTGGCGATGCACGAAGCCTAGCGGTCCTATGCCCGCATCCGCTTCCTCGCGGTCGGTCGTGTGGCATGCGCGCCCGTCGCCGGCGATCCTCCCGATCGGCTTGCTGCTGGTGGCGGGTGCGCTTTTCGCCGTGCACGGCTTCGCCTCGGCGCGCAACCTGGCCAATCTCGGCTTGCAGGCGTCGATCCTGCTGATGCTCGCGATGCCGATGACCTTGATCATCATGAGCGAGGGACTCGACCTTTCCGCCGGCGCGGTCTTGAGCCTGTGCAGCGTCGTGATGGCCGAATCGCTGGCGAGCGGACATGGCATCGCGAGCGCGCTGGCCGTGTCGATCGCGGTCGGGCTGGCTTTCGGGATCGCCAACGGCGCGATGGTCTCGCTGCTGGCATTGCCTCCGTTCGTCGTCACCCTGGGAACGCTCGGCATCGCCGAAGGCGCGTCACTCGTATTGACCGAGGGCAACGCGGTATCGGGACTTGGCTCCGGCATAGCGAATCTGTACGCGCTGGACGTCTTCGGCGTGCCATTCCCGGTGCTGGTCGCGCTGGCGACGTGGCTCACCACCTATCTACTGCTCCATTACACGCGCTTCGGCACCTACGTTTTCGCGATCGGCGGCAATCGCGATGCGCTGGTGCTCGCCGGCGCGCCGGCCTGGGCGTACCACATCGCGATCTACGCGTTCGGCGGACTCGTGTCTGGCGTGGCGGCGCTGCTGTTGACCGGCCGCATGAACGCCGCGCATCCGACGGTGGCGATCGGCATGGAGTTCGACGCCATCGCCGCGGTCGTGCTCGGCGGCACCTCGTTCGAGCGCGGCGACGGCCGCCTGCTCGGCACGGTGCTGGGCGTGGCCACGATCACCGTGTTGCGCAACGCGCTCGACCTTCTCGGCGTCGAGTCGTCGCTGCAGGTCGTGTCGATCGGTGCGCTGATCCTGCTGGTGATCGTCATCGACAGTCTGCGCAAGAGCCGTCGCGTGCAAACGGCATGATGCCGGGCACTCCCGCAGCGCGGTGCGCCTGCGCGGACAGTGGCGGCATCGTCTGGCCGGCGACGCCGGCGCGCTCGCGTCTGCGGGCGGCACTGATCGTGCTGATCGGACTGGCGCTCGCGCTCGCCAGCGACGCCTTCCTGTCGACGGCCAACGTGCTCAACGTGCTGCGCCAGGCGAGCCTGATCTTTTTGCTCGCGGCGGGGCTCACGCTGGTGATTCTCTGCGGCGGCTTCGATCTGTCGGTGGCGGCGAACCTGACTTTGTCGGCCTGTCTTGCCGCCGGCGTGATCAAATCGGGTCTCCCACCGTGGTTAGGCGTGGCCACTGCGCTGACGTGCGGCGCAGCTGCCGGCGCAGTGAACGGGCTGGCGGTGACGCTGTTGCGGCTGCCGCCGTTCCTTGCGACCTACGCGATGCTGTGGATCCTGCAGGGGCTCGCGTTCCACTACATGGGCGGACAGGAGATCTTCGGCTTTCCACCGGGGTTTCGCGCGCTGGGCACCGGTTTCCTGTTCGGCGTGCCGGTGCCGGTCTACCTGATGGCCGCGGTGCTGATTATCGCAACGGTGTTCCTGCGCTCGACCAATGTCGGACAGGAGATCTATGCGATCGGCGCCAATCCCGCGGCGGCGCGGCTGTCGGGCATCCCGGTGCGGCGCCGGCAGATGCTGGTCTACATGCTGAGCGGGCTGATGTCGGGCCTCGCCGCGGTCGTCTTCCTGGCACGGGTCAACGCCGCCGACTCGGGCATGGGCGAGCCGCTGCTGCTGCCGGTGATCGCCGCCGTGCTGATCGGCGGCACCTCGCTCTTCGGCGGCGTGGGGAGCGTGCTGGGCACGGTGTTGGGCGCCATCATCCTGGCGCTGGTCATCAACGGAATGAACCTGCTGGACATCCGTGCCCAGTGGCAGCCGCTGGTCGTCGGCGTCGTGCTGCTCGCCGCGGTGATGGTCGATCTGGTCGGTCGCGGCCGGCGCGAGCGCATCGGCTAGCGAAGACGCGACCACCGAAGCTTGGTACTTCAGGCGAGCCCGTCGCTGACCGGCACGTTCTCCGGCTCGAGATCGATGCCGGAAGCGCGCGCCTGCAGCACGATCAGCTTGGCGAAGTCCTCGTCGCCGAGTCCCAGGCCGATCAGCGCCTGCACCTGGTCGCGGGTGATCGACGCCAGCGGCATCGGCACGTCGAACTCGCGCCCGGCGTGCAAGCCGAGATCGAGATCCTTGCGCAGCAGCGCGGGCGTGAACGTCACCTTGAAATCCAGGTTGACCAGCGCCGGCGTCTTGTAGCGAGTGAACGTCGAACCCATCACGCTCTGATTGATGAAGTCCAGAAAGGCGTGGCGCGGCACGCCGGCTTTTTGCGCGAGTATCGTGATCTCGGAAAGCGACTGAATCACGACGCCCAGAAAGACGTTGTGGCAGATCTTGACGATGCGGGCAAGCTCGCCCTCGCCGACATAACTCGCGGCGGGCGCGATCATCCGAAGGTAGGGCAGCGCCAGCTCGAATGCCGCGCGCGGCCCCGAGCAGACAAACGAAAGCCGTCCTGCCTCGATCACCTTGGCGTTGCCCGAGACCGGGGCCGCGAGAAGCTCGATGCCGCGCGCGGATAGCAGCGATCGCAACTCGGCCGAGCCTTCGAGCGAGATCGACGAGCATTCGACGACCAGCCGGGTGCGCGGTGCCTCTGCGGCGAGGAGACCGCCGGGACCGGCGATCACCTCGCGCACGTCGTCCCAGGTCGACACCATCACGAATACGATGTCGCAAGCCGCCAGCTCGGAGAGCGCCGAGGCGATTTTCGCGCCGTACTTCGCCAGCGGCTCGGCTTTGGCGCGGGTGCGGTTCCATACGGTCAGATCGGCGCCCTGTTTGGCGAGCCGCGCCGCCATCGCGTAGCCCATGCGCCCGATGCCGATCCAGCCGATGCGCGTCTTCGTCGCCATCACAAATCGCTATGCATCGATGTCGGTGGCATTGAGCGCTTCCTCGAACAGGCGGTCGAGCTCAACCGGATTTCGGGTGACCATCGTTGATTCTCCTCAGTAGGGATTCGCGATCGGCAGCTCTTCGGCCGGATAGAGCGAAATGATCTTCGGCCCGTTGGGCGTCAGGATCACTTCCTCCTCGATGCGCGCGGCCGAGATGCCGTCGCTGGCCGGGCAGTAAGTTTCGACGGCGAACACCATGCCGACCTTGAGCTCGATCGGCTCCTTCAGCGAATTGAGCCGGGAGATCAGCGGCCTCTCGTGCAGGCCCAGGCCGAGGCCGTGACAGAAGTTGAGGCCGAAGGCTTCCATCTCGCTGGAAAAGCCGATGTCGCCGGCCTTGGGCAGCGCGCGCGCGATCTTGTCGGTCGTCACGCCGGGCTTCAATGCCGCGATCGCCTTGTCCATCCACTCGCGCGCCTTGCGGTACGCGGTGCGCTGCGCCGACGTCGCCCGGCCGACGTTGAACGTGCGGTAATAGCAGGTGCGATAGCCGATGAACGACTGGATGACGTCGAAGAACGCCTGGTCGCCGGGACGGATCAGCCGGTCGGTGAAGTTATGCGGATGCGGGCTGCAGCGCTCGCCGGAAATCGCATTGATGGATTCGACACAGTCGCTGCCCATGGAGTAGAGCCGGCCGGTGGCAAGCGCGACGATGTCGCTTTCCCTGATTCCGGGCTTCAGCGCCTCGGCGATGTCCTGGTAGACGCCGTCGACCATCGCGGCGGCCATGTTGAGCAAGGTCAGCTCGTCGATGTTCTTGACCTCGCGCGCCTCAAGCAACGTCTGCTGCCCGTCGCGCACTTCGATGCCCAGCTTCTGCAGCTCGAACAGCATCGGCGGCTCGACGACGTCGAGGCCCAGCGGCATGTTGCCGACACCTTCGGCGTCGAGCAGCGACTTGATCTCGCGCGCGGCGTCGCGAAAGAGCGTGATGTCCGAGCCGGTCGCGCCGCGCAATCCGAGCAACCCCGCGCGGCAGTGGTCGTGATGCAGCCACGGCGCGTGCAGCCGATGGTGCTTGGCCGCCGAGCCGAAATCCCAGATGTATGGATCGCCGTTGCCGGTGAGCAGCGCGTAGCGAGTGAGCTTGTCGCGCGCCCACTCGCCGATGACGGTGCTGGTGATGTAGCGGATATTGTGCTGATCGAAGCACAGCAAGGCACCGAGGCCCGATCCGGCCAGCGCCGCGCGCGTACGCGCCAGCCGGTAGTCGTGCAGCCGGCGGAAATTGATCCTTTCCTCGAAGTCGACCTGCGTGTGTCCGGGCGCCTGCAGCGGACGATCCCAGCGGTAGGAGGGATCGATGTCATCGGGCCGGATGATTTTCGGGTCGCTGCGTTTTTTCTGGGCCATGCGTGCGCTCCGAGGCGTCAGCGGGGAGGAAAAGCCTTGTCGTAGAACGTCAGGTCAACGTAGCGAGCCGGATCGCTCAATGCCTTTGCCGGCGTCGCGTACTTGCTGCGCAGCGCGAGCACGGTGCCGATCCCGGCCAGGTCCGGCCGCGCGTCCCGGTAGATTCCGCCGCGCTGCGCCAGCAGGAGGTCGTAGGACTGGCGCGCCAGTGCGGGTGTCATGTCGCGAATATTGGCGATCAGCAGCGCCTCGACGATTTCCCGGTTCGCCGCCTGGTAGATCCAGTCGACGCCGGCCCGGTATCCCCTCAGGAACCCGACCACCGCCGCCTCGTGCGCTTGCGCCCAGGAGCGGCGGACCAGTCCTGCCGTGCCCTGATAGGGCCCGAGCGTTTCAGCGCTGGCCAGAACGTGGAAACCGCGATTCTGCGCGAGCAATTCGAATGGTGTGCGCAGCAGAGTGGCATCATGCTTGCCGGCGAGCAGATCCGCATAGCGATTCGCCGTTCCGCCCGCGCGCGCGTAACTGACGTCGTGGTCGGCGAGACCGTTTTTTGCAACCAGCTCGCGCAATACGAAAGCGGCGCCGGTGGTCAGTGCGTCGACCGACAAGGTCTTCCCCTTCAGCTCCGCGAACGATTTGACTCCGGGGGCGGACACCACCGACAGAAATCCACCGTCGCCGCCCAGAATCGCGACCAGGTCGGCAGGCTCGGATATTTTTACCTCGCCCTGGCCCTCCTGATACGCGATCAGGTTGTCCATCAGTGCGAGCGCCAGGTCCTGCCTGCCGTCGAACAGCGACGCGATCAGGAAACCCGAACTAGGCGTATAGCTCAGTTGGACCGAGACGCCGTTCGCCTCGAAAAATCCCTGGCGTTGCGCCGCCCAGACCGGCAGGTTCCAGCCGCCATCGAAGCTGATGACGCGGACCGGCGTCGGCGGCCGGGAGGGCACCTGCGCGTCGGCGGCTCCGGCGATCACACATAACGCTGCCAGCCAGGCTCCGACGAGGCGAATATTCATAAGCGCTTTCTTGTTGCGATGTCTGCTGGTTCGAATCGGTGCGTGCGGCAGTCGGACGATAACTTAGGATCGTCGGCGCGCTCAAGGCCCGGCGCCGCGATCGGGCGGTCCGGTCCAGTGCGTGATGTGCGCCCCGTGATCGAACGGCTGCGCGGGCGGTGCGGGTGTCGCCGGCGTGCCCAGATAGAGGAATCCGACGATCGCATCACTCGAGTGCAGACCCAATCCCGCTTTCACCTCGTTGTCGTAGGCAGCGTTGCCGGTGCGCCAGAAGCCGCCGAAGCCCAGCGCATGGGCAGCGACCAGGATATTTTGCGCGGCGGCTCCTGCGGCGATGATCTGCTCGACCCCGGGCACGCTCTTATGCTCGCGCAGCCGCGCCGCGACCACAACGATCAGCGGCGCCCGCAGCGGCTTGCCGCGCTCCTTGTCGATCGCCGACTCGGGCAGGTCCGGCTCGCGTTTGCGCAGCGCATCGGCCAGCACTTGGCCCAGCGCATTGCGCGCGTTGCCGGCGATGACGATGAACCGCCAGGGCTTCAACTTGCCGTGGTCGGGCGCGCGTGCCGCGGCACGCAACATGGCGGCGAGCGCTGCGGCGTCCGGCGCCGGATCGGTCAGGGCGAGCGGGCTTGCTCGCGTGGTCAAGGCTTCGATTGCATCCAAGGGCAAGCGTTCCTCCAGGGTGGGCTTGTCATCAGGCGACGCCCGCGCACGCGCAAGGAGTCGCTCGTCCCGCTCGCGAGCACTCGATGGGGAGCAGGGAAAATCGGCACGTCTGTTGTAGCATAACCGATCAGCCTGGTAACTCGCGATTGGTCGCCCGCGAGTGAACGCGAAGCGGCGCCGTACGAGGAGATTATGCCCATGGCTACGATCAACGTCGAAGTGCAGAAGACCATCCGCCGGCCGGTTGCCGTCGTCAGCCGCCAGTTCGGCGACATGCAGCACCACGAGCGCAACCGCGTCCATCCCGACGTCACGTTCACGGTGCTGTCTGGCGATGGCGACGGCTGCCGTTTCCGCCAGCAGGTGCGGCTGGTGGGCATGCTGCAGACCGACGAGATCGTGCAGCGCCGTAATGCCGACGGCAGCCTTTCCTCCGAAGTCGTCGATGGCGCCAACAAGGGCCTGCGAATCCAACAGGTGTTTGTCGCCGTTGGCGCCGATTCGACGCTGGTGACATTCCATGCCGAAATGCCGGCCATCGGCGTCAAGCGATTGCTCAAGCCGCTGTTCGAAATGGCAATTCGCCGGGCAGTGACAAAAGGGCTGGAGGAGGATCGGGTCGACCTGGAGGAGCGGGGCTACGGCCAGGCGTCCGGCTGACGACCCCGTGTCGGGGTCCGCCAGGGCGGCGGACCCCGCGCTTGAACCCGGCGGTATCGCCCACATCTAAGCCACCGAAAGATATGACGATGCCGCGAAGCCCAACCGACCTGATGTGGGCGCAAGCCTTTGACCTGATCGAGCGGGCCGAGCAAATGCACCGGCAGTTTTTCCGCTTGGCCGCGTCGGCGCGGCCGCACGCAGTCTGGGAGCCGCCGGTCGATGTGTTCGACGACGAGCACGAGGTGGTCATCGTCGTCGCGCTGCCGGGCGTACCCACGGACCGCATCGAAGTGAGCACCGAATCGGCGGCGCTGCTGGTGCGCGCGGAGTGCCCATTGCCTTTTGCCGGATCCCGGCGCGTCGTGCGGCGCCTCGAGATCCCTTACGGATACTTCGAGCGCAGAATCCCGCTGCCCGACGTGCAGCTCGAGGCGGGCACGCGCGAATCGCGCGATGGCCTGCTGATCGTCAGACTGCGCAAGATAATGTAGACGGGACCATTGTGAACGATCCGACCCGCAACGAACCCACCCCGGTCAGCGCCGACGCGAGCGCCCGGGCCGACGCACTCTCGCCGCAGGGCAAGCGCCAGGGCGAGGCTGCCTCGCGCCCGCTGCCCGACGACGCGCTGATCATCGTGCCGGTGCGCAATGTCGTGCTGTTTCCGGGCATGGTGGTGCCGCTGGTGGTCGACCGCGAGCGTTCGCGTGCGGCGGTCCAGGAGGCCGTGCGGCTGCAGCGTCCGCTGGGCATTCTTCTGCAGAGCAAGCGCGACGCCGACCAGCCGGGGCCGGACGACCTGCACTGGGTCGGCACCACCGCGACGGTGCTTCGCTACGTCACCGCACCCGACGGCTCGCACCATGTGATCTGCCAGGGCGTGCAGCGTTTTCGCGCGCTGCGCTTCCTCGACGGCTATCCGATGCTGGCCGCACAGGTGCAGCTGATCGACGAATCGGGCCAGACCGACGTCGATATCGAAGGCCGCGCGCTCAATCTGAAGGAGCGGGCGATCGAGATCCTGCGCCTGCTGCCGCAGGTGCCCGAGGAGATGGTCGCTGCGCTGCAGGGCGTCGAGGGACCGGCGCGCCTGGCCGACTTCATCTCCGGATTGATGGACGTCGGCGTCGAGGAAAAACAGGCGCTGCTGGAAACGTTCGATCTCAAGGCGCGGCTCGACAAGCTGCTCGATCTTCTTACGCACCGCATCGAGGTGCTGAAGGTTTCGCGCGAAATCGACGAGCGCACCAAGGCGTCGATCGACGACCGGAACCGCGAGCATCTGCTGCGCGAGCAGATGCGCACGATCCAGAAGGAGCTCGGCGAGGCCGATCAGACGGCGAGCGAGATCGCCGAGCTCGACAAGGCAATCACCGAAGCGAAAATGCCCGAGGAGGTGGAAAAGCAGGCGCGCAAGGAATTGAAGCGCCTCGAGCGCATGCCCGAGGGCGCCGGCGAGTACTCGATGGTGCGCACCTATCTCGACTGGCTGATCGAGCTGCCGTGGGCGGCCGACGCGGAAGACACGATCGACATCGCCGAGGCGCGGCGCATTCTCGACGAGGATCACTACGGCCTGGAGAAGGTCAAGAAGCGCATTCTCGAGTACCTGGCGGTGCGCAAGCTCAATCCGTCCGGCAAGAGCCCGATCCTGTGCTTCGTCGGCCCGCCGGGTGTGGGCAAGACCTCGCTCGGCCAGAGCATCGCCAAGGCGACGGCGCGCAAGTTCGCGCGCGTGAGCCTCGGCGGCGTGCACGACGAGGCGGAGATCCGCGGCCATCGGCGGACCTACATCGGCTCGCTGCCGGGCAACATCATCCAGAGCCTGCGCAAGGCGGGCACGCGCAACTGCGTGCTGATGCTGGACGAGGTCGACAAGCTCGGCGCCGGCGGTTTTCACGGCGATCCCGCTTCGGCGCTGCTGGAAGTGCTCGATCCCGAGCAGAACTCGACGTTTCGCGACAACTATCTCGGCGTGCCGTTCGATCTGTCCGGCGTGATGTTCATCTGCACGGCGAACGTGCTCGACACGATACCGGGACCGTTGCGCGACCGGATGGAAGTCATCCAGCTGCCGGGCTATACGGCGCAGGAGAAGCTGCAGATCGCGCGCCGCTATCTGGTCGCGCGCCAGCTCGCGGCCACCGGTCTTAAGCCGGAGCAATGCGAGATCAGCGACGAGGCGCTGTCGGCGATCATCGACGACTACACGCGCGAAGCCGGCGTGCGCAATCTCGAGCGCGAGATCGGCAGGGTGTTTCGCAGCGTCGCGGTGCGCATCGCCGAGGGCAGCGCGCCAGCAGGTGCAGATCGGCCCGGGCGATCTGCCGGCGATTCTCGGCCCGCGCATATTCGAGGCCGAAGTCGCAATGCGCAAGTCGATGCCCGGGGTCGCGACCGGGCTCGCGTGGACGCCGGTCGGCGGCGATATCCTGTTCATCGAAGCGGCGCGCATGCCCGGCGCGGGCAAGCTGATCCTGACCGGCCAGCTCGGCGAAGTGATGAAGGAAAGCGCGCAGGCGGCGCTGTCGCTGGTCAAGGCGCGCGCCGAGCGTCTGGGCGTCGCGCCGGAGCTGATCGAGAAATCGGACATCCACGTCCACGTGCCGGCCGGCGCCACGCCGAAGGACGGGCCGAGCGCGGGCGTGGCGATGTTCGTCGCACTGGTGTCGTTGCTGACCAACCGGCCGGTGCGCACCGATGTGGCGATGACCGGCGAGATCAGCCTGCGCGGGCTGGTGCTGCCGATCGGCGGCGTCAAGGAAAAAGTGCTGGCCGCGTTGCGCGCGGGCATACGCACGGTGATGCTGCCGTCGCGCAACCGGCGCGACCTCGAGGAGATTCCGGCCGAGGCGCGCGCGCAGCTCGCGTTCGTGTGGCTCGATGAAGTCGACGATGCGATTGCGGCCGCTCTGACACCGGCGCAACCGGAGGCGGTCGACACACCGGGCCTGGCCTAGGTTGACGCGCGTCCGGCGGCATCGTCGCCGGCCGACTCGATCTTCACTACGATGGCGACCGGAGTGCCTGACGATGACCGAGCACGAACTGTTGCTGCGCCCGCTGCTCGCGCTTGTCGCCGGCGGCCTGGTCGGATTGGAACGCAGCTTCCACGGCCGTGCCGCCGGCCTGCGGACCTACGCGCTGGTGTCGTTCGCGTCGGCGCTGCTCGTCGGCATCGCGCGAGTCGCTGATCGGCGCACGGCTGACGCAGTCATGACCAACGTGGCTCGCGTGATCCAGGGCATCGTCACCGGCATCGGCTTTCTCGGCGCCGGTGTCATCGTCAAGGAAGGATTCACCGTTCGCGGCCTGACGACCGCGGCGTCGGTCTGGGTCGTCTCCGCGATCGGCGTAGCGTTCGGCGCCGGCTTCCTGCTTGAAGGGCGCGGTCGCGGTCGTCCTGACGCTGGGCGCATTGTCGTTGCTGCGCATCGTCGAGGACCGGCTGCACGTTCAACTGTACGTGCATTGCCGCATCGCGTTTCATCGCCACGAATTGCACGACGAGGCGTGGCTGCGCGCATTCGTCAAGCAAGCACGGCTTTGTGATCACCGAGCTCAGCTATCGCCTCGACAGCAGGGCCGATCTGTTCGAATACAAGATCGTCATGTGGTCGTCCGACCCGAACGCGGTGCCCGCGATCGGGACGCGCGCTGCTCGAAGACCCGGCGGTGTGCGACTTCACGATCTCGCCGAGCCGCGACTGACCGGGACATGATGCACTCCGGCCTGTCGTCGGCTGGTATGCTCCAAACCGATGCAGATCCGGATTCCCGACCCGGCTTACACCGGCTCCGCGCAGAGCCGAGCCAACTTCGGCGCCGCGGTGAAGCTCTCGCTGGGTTTCGTCGTCCTGTTGTGGATCGTTCAGGCGCTCAACGTGGCGCTCGATCTCGAGCTGCAGCGATTCGGCGTCCAGCCGCGCGAGCTCGCCGGACTGCGCCGGGATATTCGTCGCTCCGCTGCTGCACGGCGGCTTCGGTCATCTGATCGCCAACTCGGTTCCGTTGCTGGTCGTCGGAACGGCGATGCTGCACCTCTATCCCGATGCTTCGTCGAAGGTGCTGCCGGCCGTGTACTTCGGCCCGGGCATCGCCGTGTGGCTGTTCGCCCGGGGCGGCGTGCATGTCGGCGCCAGCGGATTGATCTACGGCCTGGCCGCCTATGTGTTCGTCGCCGGCGTGATTCGCCGCGACCGGCGCGCGATCGCGGCCTCGCTGCTGGTCGCGTTCATCTATGGATCGCTGGCCTGGGGCGTGTTGCCGATCCAGCCCGGTGTTTCCTGGGAGACGCACCTGGCCGCCGCGCTGATCGGCGTCGCGCTGGCCATCGCCTGCGCCGCCTCGACATCCCGCCGCACAAGCGCTACGCATGGGAAGACGAGGATCAGCAACAGGACCCGACGGTCGACGACCATGCCGGGTAAGTCGACCAAGCCGGTGATGGCGGGACGGAGCGCAGCAGTGCCGAATCGCCTTTCGCGCCGGCTGGGGACTTTCGACGCGGTAACCCTGGGCCTCGGCGCGATGATCGGCGCCGGCGTGTTTGCCGCCATCGGTCCCGCAGCGCGCGCCGCAGGCGCCGGCATGCTGGTCGGACTTCTCGTCGCAGCGTTCGTCGCCTACTGCAATGCCACCTCGTCGGCCGAGCTCGCCAGCCTGTATCCGGAATCGGGCGGCACCTACGTCTACGGACGAAAGCGCCTCGGCGACTTCTGGGGCTTTATCGCCGGGTGGGGCTTTGTCATCGGCAAACTCGCGAGCTGTGCCGCCATGGCGTTGACATTCGGATACTACGCCGCGCCCGACCTGGCACGCCCGCTGGCGGTCGGCGCCGTCGTCGCGCTCACCGCGGTCAATTACTTCGGCGTGAGCAAGACGGCGCTGCTGACCCGCGCCATCGTCGCCGTCGTGCTGGCGGCGCTGGCGGTCGTCGTCGCCGCGACGCTATTCGGCGGTAGCATCGAGGTCAGCCACCTGCAACCGCTGTTCGACACCGGCGTCTACGGCATTCTGCAAAGCGCCGGGCTGCTGTTTTTCGCTTTTGCCGGTTACGCACGCATCGCGACGCTAGGCGAAGAAGTCGTCGACCCGTCGCGTACGATACCGCGCGCGATTCCGCTGGCGCTCGCGATCACGCTGCTAGTCTATGCGGCGGTGGCCGTCAGCGCGCTGCTCGCGGTCGGCGCCGCCGCATTGGCGCAAGCGCCGGCGCCGCTGGTCGCGGCGATCGAAGCGGGTCGCTGGGCGGCGTTGTCGCCGGCTGTCCGCATCGGTGCGACGGTCGCATCGCTCGGGGTGCTGCTTTCGCTGCTCGCCGGGGTCAGCCGCACCGCGTTCGCGATGGCGTCGAATCGCGATCTTCCGGCATTTCTCGGCGCCGTGCATCCGCGCTACCGCGTGCCCCATCGCGCCGAAGTCGTCGCCGGGTTGCTGGTGGCGGCGATCACGGCGCTGGCGGACATCCGCAGCGCGATCGGCTTCAGCTCGTTCGCGGTGCTGACCTATTACGCGATTGCGAATGCCTGCGCCTTGACGCTCACCGCGCGCGAACGGCAGTGGCCGCGTTGGCTGGCGGTCTGCGGCCTTGCCGGCTGCGCCGCGCTGGCGCTCAGCTTGCCCGTGGCGTCGGTGCTGGGCGGCGCGGCCTTGCTGCTGGCGGGCGGCGGGGCGTTTGCACTTCGGCGATGGCTGCGAGCGGCGGACAACCATTGATCGTCGTGCATGGCACGCGGCTGGGGCGGCATTCATGCCGCGTGGGTCGCCTTGGTGGCGGCACGCTTGCCGGCAATGCAGCCCATCAAGTCGCGCCAAGACCCGGTGAACGACTGCGCGCCCTCGTGCTGCAGGCGTTCGGCCAGTGCGGCGATATCGACGCCGGCCCGGACGAATTGGGCGATCACGGCAGCCGAATCACCGCCATCCCTGCGCAGGACGGCGTCCACCGCGCCATGATCGGCCAGGGCCAGCAGCGTTTCGTCGGGCATCGTCACGATCGTTTCCGCCGCGGCAAGCGCCTCTACGTAAAGGACGTCCGACGCGGCCGGGTCCTTGGTTCCGGTGCTCGCCCAGAGCAGGCGCTGCGGGGATGCGCCGGCGTCGGCGAGGCGCCGCCATGCCGTCATTGCGTGGAGGTCGCACCACGCCCGGTAGGTTTGTTGCGCGATCGCGATGCCCAGCCGGTTGCGCAGCTCCGGCGCCACCGTCTCGGCGACCGCCTTGTCCCAGCGGCTGACAAACAGCGAAGCGACCGAGCGCACCGGTTGTCAAGCCGGCAGCGATGCGGCGCTCGATGCCGCGCCTGTATGCACCGGCTGCAGCGAGGCATTGCTCGGTCGAGAACAGCAGCGTAACGTTGATGGGGACGCCGGCGGCGATCGCCTCTTCGATCGCGGGAACGCCGGCCCGGTTGCCGGGGATCTTGATGAAGAGATTCGGACAGGCGGCGCGTGCGTGCAGCGCCTTGGCCTGCTCGATTGTGGCCTGCGTATCGTCGGCGAGCAACGGCGAGACTTCCAGCGATACCCACCCGTCGGCGCCGTGACTCGCGTCGAACGCCGGCTTGAACAGCGCCGCGGCACGCGTCAGATCCTGCAGCGCGAGGGCGAAGAAAACCGCTTCGTCGGAAAGCGCGCGGTCCGACTGCGCGATGCTCCGGTCGTAGCGATCGGTCGTCCGTATCGCCTTGTCGAATATCGTCGGATTGGACGTGAGCCCGGTCAGCGCAAATTCCCGGATGTACCTCGCGAGCGTTCCGTCGTCGAGTATCTCCCGCGACAGATTGTCGAGCCAGAGGCTTTGTCCGAGCCCGTGCAGCCGTTGCGCAGCATTCATGGTTGCCTCTTCGATTGGCGAGGGTCCGGTGATCGCGCGGCGGCGACAGGCACCGGAACCAACGATAGTCATGCGCCGTCTGATCAGACGTGAACATGCTTAAATTGGACAGCGGGATGGCGATGCCGTTCGGCCCCGGCGAGGTCGCAAGCGCCGCTGCGCGGGCCGACGCGTTGGTGCTGTTCGGCGGCACCGGGGATCTGGCGCGCAAGAAAATCTATCCCGCGCTGCTTGCGATGGCGCGCCGCGATACGCTCGGTATCCCCGTCATCGCCGTCGCTCGCGCGCCGGGCGACCGTGCCAAGCTGCGCGAGGTCGTGCACGACAGCCTGGAGCAGCAGGGCGGGCTGGACGACGCAGCATTCGCGAAACTTGCTCCCGCGCTCGACTATGTCCAGGGCGACTACGCCGACGACGCGACCTACCGCGCGCTCCATCGGGCGCTGGGCGCGTGCACACGCCCTCTCTATTACCTGGCGATCCCTCCCGATGCATTTCCGGTCGTCGTCGCCGCGCTGGGCCGGATGGGCGGAACCGAGCAGGCGCGCGTCGTGGTCGAAAAGCCTTTCGGCCGCGATCTCGCGTCTGCGCAGTCGCTCAACCGGACGCTGCATCGCGTGTTCAGCGAGCAGACGATCTTCCGCATCGATCACTATCTGGGCAAGGAGGCGATACAGAACCTCTACTATTTCCGCTTCGCCAACGCGTTTCTCGAGCCGGTCTGGAATCGCGACTACGTCGCAAACGTGCAGATCACCATGGCGGAGGGATTCGGCGTCGAAGGCCGCGGCGAGTTCTACGAGTCGGTCGGCGCGCTGCGCGACGTCGTGCAGAATCACCTGCTGCAGGTGACGGCGCTGCTGGCGATGGAGCCGCCGTACAGTCCACGCTCGGATGCGCAGCGCGACGAGAAGGTCAAGCTGCTGCGCGCGGTGCGACCGCTCATCGCGACCGACATCGTGCGCGGTCAGTATCGCGGATACCGCGCCGAGCCGGGCGTCGCACAGAACTCGCAGGTCGAAACCTTCGCTGCCATGCGGCTGCACGTCGATTCGTGGCGCTGGGCGGGCGTGCCGTTCCTGATCCGCGCCGGAAAGCGCCTGCCGGTGACGGCGACCGAGGTCTCCGTCGAGCTCAAGCGGCCGCCGCAGATCGTCGTCGACGAGGCGCTGCCGCCGGGCTCGAATTACGTGCGCTTCCGGCTCGGGCCGAAGCGGGTGGCGATCGCGATCGGCGTGCGCTCGAAGCTTCCGGGCACGTCGCTGGTCGGCCGCGATATCGAGCTGTATTGCAGCAACGAGCAGGACGACGCGATGGACGCCTATGAGCGGCTGATCGGAGATGCGTTGCGCGGCGATGCCGCGCTGTTCGCGCGACAGGATACGGTCGAAGCCGCATGGTGCGTCGTCGAGCCTGTCTTAAGCGACGCGGTCCCGGTCGTCGAATACGAGCCGGGGAGCTGGGGCCCGCGAGAGGCCGATGCGCTGATCGCGCCTTTCGGCCACTGGCGCGCGCCCAAGCCGGACGACTGAACCGGATGCCCACGCCATCGGCAGCTGGCGCGCGCGGCCGGGCCGGGCCGCGCGCTGGGTCCGGGCGACGATCGCCGCGCGGCGGCGCCCGGTCGCACCGCACGCTGGCGATCGATATCGGCGGCACGCACGTCAAGGCATCGGTGCTCGATAGCGCTGGCGCGCCGATCGTCGAACGGGTCGACGCCTTGACGCCGCATCCGTCGCCGCCCGCGGCGATATTCGAGGTGTTGCAGACGCTCGTCCGCGGGCTGCCGCGCTATGACCGCATCTCCGCCGGTTTCCCGGGCGTGATCAGGGACGGATGCGTCGTCACGGCGCCCAATCTGGGGACCGAGGCGTGGCGCGGGTTTCCCTTGGCGGTCGAGCTCGAAAAGCGATTGGGCAAGCGCGCACGGGTACTGAACGATGCCGAAGTGCAAGGCCTCGGGGTGATCGCCGGTTCGGGTCTCGAGTGCGTGCTGACCTTCGGCACCGGCATGGGTAGCGCGATCTACCGCGACGGCCAGCTGACGCCGCATCTGGAGCTCGGCCAGCATCCGGCGTGGAAAAGCAGGACCTACGACCAGTATGTCGGTGCGGCGGCGATGGACAAAATCGGTGTGGCCAAATGGAACCGGAGAGTGAGTCGCGTGATCGGGCAGGTCCGGACACTGCTCAATTTCGATCGCCTGTACCTGGGCGGTGGCAATGCAGCCAATATCTCGCTGGCGTTGCCGCGCGATGTGACTATCGTATCCAATCGCGCAGGCATCACCGGCGGTGCCCGGCTCTGGGACGCGCAGCTCGACGCAGTCTTCGCGAAAAGCAAGCGCTAGGCGGCGACCAGTACGTTCGTCTCGCTGCCACTGCGCAACCGCTGCAGCTCATCGCCCAGATACGACGCGATGGCGCGCATGCCATAGATCCCGGCGGCGGCCTCGGCATCGCTGTTGTAATTGGTGTTGGTGTTGACGTCGTAGGTATAGATCTCGCCGGCGTGGTCGGTGATGAACTCGATGCCTGCGATGCCGATGCCGTTGCCGGCGATGAATTTCCGGTAACGCTCGACGATCGGATGACGGAAATTCTCCAGGATGCGAAAGCGCGGCGCGGCGGGCGCGTTCGCCGCCAGCGGCGCGGTCGCTTGCTCGCCGACCGGGCAGAAGGCGTCGCCGACCTGGCAGACGTCGGCCGGACAAAGCTCGAATCCGAGTGATGTGTCGACGCGGACGGCGTAGAGAAAGCGGCCGCCGACGAATTCGACCCGCGTGATGAAGGGCTCGGGTGCCTGGATGTACTCCTGGATCAGCGTGATGCCGTCGACCGAGTCTTCGAAGGCCGGACTGTCGAGATGGCTTTCGAGTGCAGCGGCAGTCTGGAAGAGATGCACGCCGAGACCCTTGCCGGCGCGGTTGTGCTTGGTGATGAAGGCGCCCGGCATTTGTCGCGCCGCCGCGATCAGGTTCGCGCGGCCCACCGCCGCGAACGTGCCCGGGGTGCGGATGCCGTAGCGCGCCAGCGCCGAATATTGCGCGATCTTGCTGATCTCGAGCTGCAGGGCACGGCTGTCGTTGACGACGCCGCGGCGATGCGACTCCAGCCAGGCCAGAACGCCGGCGGTGTACTCGGCGGCGTAGCGGTGACCGCGCGTATGCGACGAGGCACTCATGCGGTTGTAGAACACGCCGTTGGGCGGGATCGAGCCGAGGTCCAGCAGCCCGTCGCTCAGAAACCATTCCTCGAACGGAAGGCGAAGCTCGGCGAACGCGGCCCGCAAGGGCTCGACCCAGGCATTGTTTTCGTGGATGACGTAGATTTTGTGCATGGCTTTTTTTCCGGTCGGCGGCTGCCGCAACAAGTATTCATCGTACGCACAGGCCGCGGCCGGGTGAAAGAATCTTCCGCTCCATCGTTGTAACCGACAGCGATACACCGTCGTCGGTTCCATCCTGTCCGGCGCGGTTTTTGCTCGAAGGCTTTCGATGATTTATCAAACAATTGACGGCGTACCTGTACGCGACACCGCCACAGAGGCATCCGACTCGAGTCAAGACACGGGCGGAGTGCTGCATCGTGCGGCGGAAGTCCCGCTCGCCGATGAGGTGATGGTGCGGCGCCGCCGGCAAGTTCCGGCCGGCGAGCCGCTGCCGATCACTTTTCGCTGGATCGCGAAGCTGCCGCGCAGCGTCCAGCCGCTTGCCCTTCTGCGTCAGTTTCCGCGCATCGCCAATATGATGGCAGGTATGTGGCCGGACCCGCCGTCGTATCATGCCTACCTGCATGACCTGCTGACCGACCGCCGCGGTAAGCGCAAGGGATTTCCGCCGGAAATCGTCCAGGAATTGGTCGCGTTGCAAGGTCACTACGAGAATCTGTATCCGGCGATGCCCGACGTCTACAAGGACGTGGACAAGCGAGGTTGACGCCGGTTGGCGCGCGGGCTAGCCTGCCCCCGGCCGTGAGCTCGATCCGGATCGCCGGCCCGGCCCGCGCGGCCGGCATATGGTAAGTTTCGTCTGATCTTTTGTCCGCATCGACACCGCGATCCGCGGTGTCGCTCCTGTCTTAAGGAACCTCTGAGGTTCCCTAACGATGAAAACGCGCGTCAACGACTCCGGCACGATCGAGCGCAACGCCGTGCACGAGGACGGCTCGGCGTACGCGTGGGCGCGGCTGGCGGTGGCGCTGGTCCTGATGACCATCGGCGGCGGCAGCATGTACATCGTCGTCGTCGTTTTGCCGGCGGTGCAGGCGGAGTTCGGCGTCGCGCGCGCCGATGCATCGCTGCCTTATACGATGACGATGATCGGATTCGGCATCGGCGGACTGTTGATGGGGCGGCTGGCCGATCGATTCGGCGTCATGGTGCCGCTGTTGATCGGCGCGGTGAGCATCGGGCTGGGTTTTGTCGCCGCCGGCATGGCCGGAAGCATCTGGACATTCGCTCTGGTGCACGGCTTGCTGATCGGCCTGTTCGGAAGCTCGGCGCTATTCGCTCCACTTATCGCCGACACGTCGCTGTGGTTCACGCGCCGCCGCGGTATCGCGGTCGCGATATGCGCCAGCGGTAATTATGTGGCTGGTGCGATCTGGCCGCCGGTGACGCAGCATTTCGTCGCTGCGTACGGCTGGCGCGCGACGTATATCGGCATCGGCGTTTTCTGCGCGCTGTCGCTGTCGGCGTTTTCGCTGCTGCTCAAGCGCCGGCCGCCTGCCGCCGATGCTTTCGCCGCCGTTTCGGCTTTGCACCCGGGCGGCGCGGCGGCGAGGTCGTTGCGCGCCGCGCCATCGACGACGCGGCCGTTCGGGCTTGACCCCGCCGCGGCGCAGGCGCTGTTGTGCATCGCCGGACTGGCATGCTGCGTGGCCATGTCGATGCCGCAGGTGCACATCGTCGCCTACTGCGGCGATCTGGGCTACGGCGTCGCGCGCGGCGCGCAGATGCTCGCCATCATGCTCGCCTTCGGCATCGTCAGCCGACTCCTGTCGGGCGTCATCTGCGACCGGATAGGCGGGCTGCGCACCTTGCTGCTCGGGTCAGCGCTACAGGGAATCGCCCTCCTGCTGTTCCTTCCGTTCGACGGGCTCGTCTCGCTGTTCGTCATTTCGGCGCTCTTTGGCCTGTTCCAAGGCGGTATCGTCCCCTCGTACGCGATCATCATCCGCGAGCATTTTCCGGCGACCGAAGCCGGCGCGCGGGTCGGTACGGTGCTGATGTTCACGCTGTTCGGCATGGCGCTCGGCGGGTGGCTGTCGGGCAAGATCTTCGACCTCACCGGCTCGTATCAGGCCGCATTCATCAACGGTATCGGCTGGAATCTTCTGAACCTGACGATCGCGGTCCTGCTGCTTCGTCGCTCGCGTGGACGGGGTATTCGCTTGCCGGACGCCGTTGCCGGCATCGGATCGTGATCCCGGCTCGGCGACAACCTTCAATTGCATGCGACGGGAGTGAACCGATCATGTTCCAGCGAAGCGATGACCGATTTCTCGCAGAAATTCGCAGCCGGCTCTATGTCTCGGTCGTGTCCGACGTGCTTGATGCGCTCGGTCACACGCAACAGGCCATGGCTGCGCGTATCCGTCCGCTGGACGATTCGCTGGTGCTCGCGGGTTATGCCAGAACAGGCCTTTATAGCGACGTCTACCACGTTGCAACAGGCGAAAATCCGTACGAGTTGGAAATCGCGCTGATCGATGGTCTGGCACGCGACGACATCCCGGTGTTCGCCTGTGGTGCTTCAGGACGCATCGCGCCCTGGGGCGAGCTCTTGTCGACTGCTGCCCGAGCACTGGGTGCGGCGGGCTGTGTCACCGACGGACTGGTGCGGGACATCCGCGCAATACGCGACCTGCGCTTTCCCGTCTTTCATGGCGGCATCGCGCCGTTGGATTCCAAGGGCCGCGGCAAGCTCACGCAGATCGACGTGCCGATCGAGTGCGCCGGTGTGCGCATCGAGTCCGGCGACCTGCTGCTCGGAGATGCCGACGGTGTCGTCGCGATTCCCAGGGCGATCGAGCAGCAGGTGCTGGCTGGCGCGTTCGATAAGCTGGCCGGCGAAGACAATACGCGGCGCGATCTCGCTGCCGGCATGAAGCTTAAGGACGTCTTCGACCGCTACGGCGTGCTCTAGCGGCCGGGTTATTTTCCCCAGCGCAGTGCCAGTGGATTCAACTCCGCCGCGAGCTCGAGCAGCCCGGCGCGTGTGGCGGGGTGCAGCGGCTCTAGCGGATGGCGCACGGCGTCGCTTCGAATGACCCCACCCGCGGCCATCACCGTCTTGGTCGCGCGAAGCCCGCATTGGCGGTTTTCGTAGTTGATCAGCGGCAGGATCCGCGCGTAGGCGGCGGCGGCGTCGTTGCGCCGGCCAGCGCAATAATGAGTCAGCACCGGCTTGATCAGGTCCGGGAGCAGGGCACTGGGCATCGTTCCGGTCGCGCCGGCGTCGAGATCCGCCAGCAACGTAATCGATTCCTCGCCGTCGAACGGCCCCTCGATCGCGTCGGCGCCTGCCTCGATGAGGCTGCGCAGCTTGGCCGCGGTGCCCGGCGTCTCGATCTTGAAATACCGCGCCGTCGGCACTTCGCGCGCCAGGCGAACCAGGAAGGGCACCGACAGATTGACGCCGCTCAACGGTGCGTCCTGGATCATCATCGGAAGCGGGGCGGCCTCGGCGACTCGCGCGAAATGCTGAAGCATGGCCGCCTCGTCGGCGCGCAGACCGGCGCCGTGATACGGCGGCATCAGCATCAGCATCGCCGCGCCGGCCGACGCAGCCGACCGTGCACGCATTGCCGCGATGCGCGTGCTGAAGTGGCTGCAGGTCACGATCACTGGAACACGTCCGTCAACATGCGTGAGACACAGGTCGAGCAGCGTGTTGCGCTCATCGTCCGATAACAGGAACTGCTCTGAATAGTTGGCGAGGATGCAGATGCCGTCGACGCCCTGGTCGATCATGCAATCGATCACGCGGCGCTGTCCGTCGAGGTCGAGCTCTCCGTCAGCGCTGAACGGCGTCGGCGCGATCGGAAAGACGCCGCTGAAAGATGAGGTGGGCATGTAGCGCGGTGCTTCGATTTCGTTCACCGCGATTGTAATTGAGACGTCCATGCGTCAGCCGGGGCTGCTCGACGCGAAGTGCGCCGGGGGCCGATACAGACCGATCAGGCTTGTCCCAGCCTGGCGCGTGACCAAGCGGGGCGCGGGAAAAAAACTAGCCCCGGCGCCCGCCACGATCCTGGCGGCAAACCGGGGCCTGGTGGAGCGGCCGACGCGTCAGGCGCGCTGCCCGCGACCGACCCGCCGCAAGGCGAACAGCATCGCGGCAAGCGCGGCACCGACCAGCAGCAGCGGGGCGGGCTCGGGAACCTGCTTCAGCGGCAGCGTGCCGTAGATGAAGTTCTGGCTATTCCCGTTGCTAAGCAGATGGATCGTGTACAGCCCCGTGCTCGGCAGGCCGGCGATAAGCGCATTGGCTGCCGTGACCGTTGTCGTGTTGCCGTGATCGTTGGTCACCCAGAAGGCGCCCTGGTTGACCCCGGGGCTCAGGCTGCCCGGCGTCGTTTCTTCCAGGATCTCCCAGACGGCAAGCTGGAACGCGGCGGAATTGAGGGTCGAACTGGTTGACGTGGCGAAAGCTTCGGTGAAGAGCTCGCTCAGCGTGTCGTACTTGCCTCCGCTCTGGATCGAATCGTCGTAGGTGTACGGCGGTCCGAAGCCGAACGACTGGGTCAGTTCGAAGCAGAAGAAGGTGATCGGGTTGCCGTCGAGCGTTCCGGCAAACGCGCCTGTGGAAACCGCGTTCGGATCGACGATCGTCGGCACGCTGACGTTGAAAGCCTCGGACCCGTTGGCGAAGCCGGTCGGAATGAGCGTCACGCTGTTGGCACTGGCGAGTTGCCCGGCGCCCAACGCAATGAAGCCCATCAGCGCCAGCAGACTCCGGCGCGCAGAATTCACGATGTTCACTTGCCCTCCCCAAAGGGTTTTGCCGCTGCGTTCAGTTTTTTTGCAGCCGGCGCACGACCGCCATGACAAAGCAATTGCCATGCCGCATACGCAAGTATTTTTTTATTAAATTATTTCAGTGACTTGCGATCAAAAACTATCCCCAAAGGTAGTGCCCTACAAGAACTGTAAGGAATTACGACACCTCGACGGCAGATCGTCGCAATCGCCAGCTCCTTGGGCCTGCGTCGGGCGAGCGACATACGCCATTCAGGTCCGCGCTCGTTGCCGATGCCGCACGCGATGGGGCGACGGGGCTTTGAAGCGACGCTCAGATAGCAGGTGGCAAATTAAACGGGCGCTGCTGGTCCACGGTCAAGCAAAAGCCCGCCGAAGCGGGCTTTGCCGTCCATTCAGGAATCCGCCGTGGCGGACTGATAGCGCATCAGTTTTGTTGGCGGCCTGGCTTGCGACGTTGCCAACCCGCAAGCCCTGCCAAAGCGAGTCCCAGTAACGCCAGGGTGCCCGGCTCAGGAGTCTCTATAGGTACAAAATTTTGCGTATAGGTATTCTGCGCGGAGTTGACGATCGCATTACCCGTCTTTGAGAAGGTTTCGTGGATCTGCACGAACTGGACGCCCGGAGCGAAGTTGAACGGAGCGACCGCTGCGCCATTAAGGCTGATGAGCGTCGTCAACAAACCCGCATTTTCATCAAATACCTGCTTAGTGACGGTGTCGCTACCCGTACCCGCAGCCTGCGTCACATCGAGGTCAACAGAAGCCAGGAACCTGGTCAGATCCGTCACCTGGATCGAGTAGTCCAACGTCCAATCCGCATTAGCGTCGCCTGAGGCATAGATTACAGGTCCGCCCACAAAGATCTGATGGATGTCGTTGGGGTCGTTTCCGCCGCTAAAACTCACATTCTGCGTGCCATCGTTGATCAGCGTTCCGCCGATATACGTATAAAGCTTATCGCCTTCGGTGCAACCGGCGGTGCCTAGGTTTGCCCAGTCAGTCAGCGTGGTCACGTTCCCGATGCACAGCACCGGATCAGCAGTTGCCGTGGAGCAGACGACCCCAAGACAAATGGTGGCCAATGTACCGGCAAGTGTTTTAGCGATCATGTTGTCTCCTAGCGTCGGTTTCGCCTTCGCAACCTGTCAAGCACTCTTTGTGCCATACAAATAATAACGTTTCACTTCAAGGGCTAATGAAATTTATCTCCATCGAATTGGCCGCCGATGTAAGAATTTTCGACGGGTTTTGCTTTGCCAATCCTGAGCAGCCGATGCTTGACGAGGGCAAAGGGCAACCGGCATGCGATTGGATAACCGTGCTTCGTGGCGACACCCACAGTGCCCGTGCTGAGCGACGAGGACTATCTCGAAACGCGGCACTAGCCGTGCGATCTTCTTCAATCCGGTGACGCAAAGCGGGCCGTTGCTCATTCAGAGGCGTAAAGGAATGACGGCCGGTATTGAAATTCTTGCAATATCGCGGCGAGGAACGTTCGTTTGTCGTCTGTTTCACACAGACTGTGCACGACCGGCTGCGTTGCAACAAAACGTAATTGCGGTCAACAAAAGAAAACCACGCCGCAGCAGATAAAAAAGACCATTCGTCGGGTCCTCCGCGACGCGCCATCCAGGCGGTTCATGAGAACGCCATAATATTGGGTGCGCCCGAGCAATGCGCTGGCTCGATCAACGACCGAATGTTATGATCGATTCGGTTGCTGACGAAGAGGAAACTAATATGAAGATAACTTTGGCAAGCCTCGAACTGATCGCGCCAAGGCAGCCAAGCCCTCTGTTGCTTGCTGCGCTGGTCGCCACGACCCTGATCGCCGCCGGATGCGCGACCGGCCCAAGCTACCCACCGGCCCCGCGCACCGCAGCGGGCGCCGACTACGAGTACGTGATCGGTCCGCTGGACACCGTCAACATCATCGTCTGGCGCAATCCCGAACTTTCGCTTGCCGTGCCGGTACGCCCGGATGGCAAGATCACGACGCCGCTGGTCGACGACCTGGCCGCGCAGGGCAAGTCACCCACCGCACTTGCGCGCGACATCGAAAAGGCCCTCGGCAAATACATCCGCGATCCGGTAGTCACGGTGATCGTGACCAATTTCGTCGGGCCCAGCAGCGAGCAAATCCGCGTGATCGGCGAGGCGACCAAGCCGCAGATCCTGGCGTACAGGCAAAACATGACGATCCTCGACGTGATGATCGCCGTCGGCGGCCTGACTGAATTCGCCGATGGCAACCACGCGACGATCTCACGTGCGTCCGAAGGCGGGAAGTCGTACAGCGTGCGCCTTCAGGACCTGGTGAAGCGCGGGGACATTTCGGCAAACGTCGACATGCGCCCGGGCGACATCGTGGTCATTCCGCAAAGCTGGTTCTGACGCGCGAGCCGCGGCAACGAGCGCCGCCGCACCGCGGCGCTCAGGACATCATCGGGTAATTTATGGATGAGTTTATTCACCAGATACTGACGCGGCTGCGCGGCATGTGGCATCGCCGCTGGATCGGCCTCGCCGCGGCGTGGATCGCCGCGATCGTCGGCGTCGGCGTGGCACTGCGCATTCCCGATCGCTACGAAGCGAGCGCGCGTGTCTACGTCGACACGCAAACCTTGCTGCGGCCGCTGCTCGAAGGAGTGTCGATCCAGCCGAACCTGGACCAGCAGGTCGTGCTGATGAGCCGCACGCTGATCAGCCGTCCAAACGTCGACAAGCTGGTTCGCATGTCCGATCTCGATCTCGCCGCCAAGTCCAATGCCGCACGCGAGGACCTGATCGATTCGGTGATGAAGGGGCTGCAGTTGACCGGCAACGCCTCGACCAACATCTACATCATCTCGTACCGCGATGCCAACCCCGAACAGGCGAAAAAGGTCGTGCAGGCGCTGCTGACGATCTTTGTCGAATCGAGTCTCGGCGACAAACGCATCGACACGCGAGCCGCCGTCAAGTTCGTCGATGAGCAAGTCCGTCAGTACGAGCAAACGCTGAAAGCGACCGAGGACCGCCTCAAGGCATTCAAGCTCAAGTACATGGGCGTCGCGGGCCAGGGGAATCAGGATTACTTCGCCAAGCTGGCGGCACTCAGCAATTCGATCAACGCGGCCAAGCTCGAGCTGCGATCGCGCGGAGCAGTCGCGCGATTCGTACAAGACGCGAGCTCGCCGGCGAGACTCCGCGTGTTGCTGCCCGAGGGTCCGTCGGCGCCGGTTGCCGTTCCGGAGATCGATGCGCGCCTCGCGACGCTGAAGGCGTCGCTCGATTCGCTTGTTGCGACGGTATACCGATGAACATCCGGACGTGGTCGGGACCCGGCGGATCATCGCGCAGCTCGAAGAGCAGCGGAAGGAGTACGTCCAGGCCCGCGCCAAGGCTGCTGCCAGATCGGGCGTCGCCGGCGAAGCGGCGGCGATGGACCGCAATCCGGTTTTCCAGCAGTTGCGCGTGTCGCTGGCGGACGCCGAGGCCGAACGTCGCCTCGCTTCGGCAAAAGCTCGACTCGTACCAGAGCTCAGTACACGCAGCTCAAGGCCGAGGCGCAGCTGGTACCGCAGGTCGAAGCCGAGTTTGCGCAGATCAATCGCGATTACGACATCCAGAAAAAGACCTATGAAACCCTGCTGCAACGGCGCCAGTCGGCGGCGATAGGCGAAGGCGTGCAGGACGCGGGCGGTACGCAATTCCGCGTGGTTGATCCGCCGCGTGTGGCGCCGCAACCGGTGCCGCCGACACGGATCGCGCTGCTCGGCATTGCGCTCGGCTTCGCGCTCGTAACAGGCCTGGTGGTGAGTTTCGCCACCAGCGAAATCATGCCGACGTTTCACGACGCTCGTTCGCTGCGTGAAGTCACGCGACGTCCGATTCTTGGCATGGTGACGATGCTGCCGAGCGAGGAGGTGAACAGGTCGCGAAGGCGCAACGCACTTTATTTCGCTGGAGGGGCAAGCGGGCTGATGGCCGCATTTGCCGCAGTCTTCGCAATAGCCCTGCTGTTCGGGCGTGGCGCGTGAGGAATCGATGAGCTTGATCGAACAGGCTGCCAAGCGGCTGGAAGAATTGCGCCGCGCCGGCGCCGAAGTCCCCGAGTCCACGCCACGCGAAACAGCAGAGAGCGGTCCCCTGGGCGGCGTCGAGCGGGTGCCCACGCCGGAAGCCGTCGTCCGCGGCCTTGCCGCGCGCGCTGCCGCTCCGGCCCCGGTGGTGCCGCCAGGCAACGAAGCGCCGCTGGGACGCGATATCCGGCGATCGGACGGTCGCGAGCAGACCCGGATCGATATCGACCTCGAGCGGTTGAAGGCCAGGGGCTTCGTCACCCCGGACGCACCCAAATCCCAGATCGCCGACGAATTCCGCGTCATCAAGCGGCCGATCATTCATAACGCGCGGCGCACCGCGGCAGCGGCGATCCGCAACGGCAATCTGATCATGGTGACCAGCGCGCTGCCCGGCGAAGGCAAGACATTCACCGCGGTGAATCTGGCGCTGAGCGTGGCGATGGAGCTCGACACCACGGTCCTCCTGGTCGATGGCGACGTCGCGCATCCCGAGCTCCCCAGAGTGCTCGGCACGCCGGGCTCGCCAGGGCTGCTCGAGCTGCTGACCACCGGCGAAATCGATGTCAGCGATGCAATCCTGCGCACCAACGTCGAGAATCTTTCGGTGCTTCCTGCCGGCGCCCATCATCGCCGGGCGACCGAATTGCTGGCCAGCGAGCAGATGGCGGTCGTGCTGCACGAGCTCGCGACGCGGTATCCCGACCGCATCGTCATTTTCGATTCGCCGCCGCTGCTGCCGACCACGGAAGCGCGCGCGCTGGCGTTGCACATGGGGCAGATCGTCATGGTCGTCGCGGCGGACAGCACCAGACAGCAAGCGGTGAATCTCGCCCTTGCGACGATCGAGAGCTGCGACATCGTCCTGATGATGCTGAACAAGGCCGACAAGACCGACGTCGGCACGTACTACGGGTACTACGCCGATGACGAGCCGAGGTAGCGAGGGCCCGCCAGGGCGGATTCGCGCGGCGCCACGATCGCATGCATTTCCGCCGTGCCGGGGACGCCGGCCAGGCGCTGCGCTGCTCGCCGCTTCGCTCGCACTCGTCGCGGTCCCGTCGCAGGCGCAGAACTGGCGGGTCGAATCAGCCGTCTCCGCCCGCGAGACGCTGACTAACAACGTCGACCTGACGCCCAACGACGGCCGCCGCTCCGACTGGGTCACCGAATTGATCCCGTCGCTGCGGATCAGCGAAAAGGGCGCGAGGACCAGCTTGAGCGGTTTCCTTTCCGTGCCTGTAGTGCTGTATGCCCGAACCGGCAGCGAAAACAACAATGCCTATCCGTCGGCCGACATCCTGGGCGACGTTGCTCTGATAGAGAACTGGCTGCACGTCGAGGGAGAGGTCGTGATCTCGCAGCAATACTTCTCCCCTTTCGGCGCCCAGCCGCTCGGTCTCGACAATGCAACGCAAAACCGGTACCAGACGGACACTTATCGCGTCAGTCCCTACGTGAAGGGCGTGACGCCCGACAACGTGCATTACGAATTGCGCAACAACGACGTCTGGACGAACGTCAGCGGCGCGCCCGTCACCACCAATAACTTTCGCTACACGCAATTCACAGGCAGCGCGACGAACAGCGAGGCCTTGATCGGGTGGCGGGCCGAATTCGATGTGAATGACACCACAGTCAGCGACGCCCAGACGTTTCGCACCCGCCTGGTACGCCTTACCGCGCTCTATAACGTCACGCCGCAGATCCGGCTCGGAGGCATCTCGGGTTACGAGCAAAACAATTTTCCGCCGGAAAGCTCCAACGATGTGATTTACGGAGCTGGATTCGAGTGGCATCCGACGCCACGCACCGACGTCGTCGGCACCTGGGAACACCGTTTTTTCGGCGGCGCGTACGTTTTTACGTTCGATCACCACACGCCGCTTTCGGTCTGGAAGGTCAACATCTCCCGCAACATCAGCAGTTTTCCGCAGCAGCTCGCCAACCTCCCGGCCGGAGGCGATGTGGCTGCGCTGCTGAACACGCTGTTCCTGACGACGATCCCGGATCCGACCCAGCGGCAGCAGACGGTCGACCAGTTCATCCGCGATCGCGGGCTGCCTGCGGTGCTGTCGGGCGCGCTCAACCTGTATTCGCAGCAGATATTGCTGCAGGAGTCGCAGACCGCCAGCGTAGGCCTGCTCGGGGCGCGTAACACGGTCGTTCTGACGATATTCAACGTCCGCAGCCAACCGATCTCGGCATCGGGCGATACCCTGACCGCGCTGATCCCGAGCGCCGACAACAGCCGGCAGACGGGAGCCAGCCTGATGTGGTCGCACAAGCTGACGCCATCGCTGGTGTTCGACGCGACCATCGAGCGCTTCCGCACAACCGCCAACGCGCCGCTCGAAGGCAAGAGCAACCAGACCGCGTTGCGACTGGTTGTCTCGGCGCCGCTGTCGGCCAAGACGACGGTGTTTGCAGGAGCACGTTATCAGACGCTGAGCTCCGACATCGTGTCGCCGTACAGCGAAACGGCTGCCTTCGTCGGCCTTACTCACTCGTTCCAATAGCGGCTGCGATGTACGAATCCTTCTTCGGGCTGACCGGCAAGCCGTTCCAGCTCAACCCGGACCCGTCGTTCTATTTCGGCAGCCGCGGACACAAGCGCGCGTTCGCCTACCTCGAGTACGGGCTCTACCAGAGCGAGGGGTTCATCGTCATCACCGGCGAGATCGGCGCCGGCAAGACGACGATCGTGCGCAGCCTCCTCGAGCAGCTCGACCCGCGAGAAAGTGGTCGCCGTACAGCTGGTGAGCACCCAGCTCGACGCCGACGACATGTTGCGCGCTGTCGGCGCCGCCTTCGGCATTCCGGTCAAATCGACCGACAAGGCGATGCTGCTGGCGTCGCTCGAGGCGTTTCTCTGCAAGCTCGCGGTGGAAAAAAAGCGCGCGCTGCTGATCGTCGACGAGGCGCAGAACCTGACGCCGCGCGCGGTCGAGGAGCTGCGCATGCTGTCGAATTTCCAGCTCGGCGACCAGGCGCTGTTGCAGAGCTTCCTGGTCGGCCAGCCGGAGCTTCGCGCGATGATGCAGGGCGCGCAGATGCAGCAGCTTCGCCAGCGCGTCATCGCCTCGTACCATCTCGGTCCGCTCGACAAGGCCGAGACCCAGGCCTACATCGAGCATCGGCTGAAGCACGTCGACTGGAAAGACGACCCGAAATTCGATCCCGCCTGCTTCGACTTGATACACACGCTGACCGGCGGCATACCCCGGCGCATCAACACCTTGTGCAACCGGCTGCTGCTCGCGGCATTTCTCGCCGAGCGGCATGTGCTCGAGACCGCCGACGTGCAGGCGATCGCGCACGAGATCCGCGAAGAGCTCGGCCCGGATGCCCGCTTTCCGCGGTCAGCGTCGTCGAGAGCGACGCGGCCCCGCCGGGCAGTCCGCTGATGGCGCGTCTCGAGGCGGGGAGGCTGCACGCGCACTTCGACAACGTCGAGGAGCGAATCGACCGGCTGGAGAAAACGGTCGCCGCGGCGGTCGACCTTCTGCATCGGCTGCTGCATCCCGAAAAGGCGGCCAAACCCGGCACGCCCGCCAAACGCTGATGAGCGCCGACGTCCGCCGAACGGGACCGATCGCCTGCGTCGTCGGGGCGAGGCCGAACTACATGAAAATGGCCCCGCTGGTGCGCGCGTTCGCGCGCGAGCCCGGAGCTGCCGCGCGCGATGCTGATCCACACCGGCCAGCACTACGACGTCGAAATGAACGACCGCCTGTTCGCCGACCTCGAATTGCCGGCACCGGACTTGAACCTCGAGGTCGGGTCCGGCACGCACGCGGTGCAGACCGCCGAGATCATGCGGCGCTTCGAGCCGGTGCTGGACGAGATTGCTGCCCAGTTGCGTGATCGTCGTCGGCGACGTCAATTCGACGCTCGCCTGCAGCCTGGTCGCGAGCAAGAAGCGCATTCCGGTCGTCCATGTCGAAGCCGGACTGCGGAGCTTCGACCGCACGATGCCCGAAGAGATCAACCGCGTACTGACCGACCAGATCGCCGACCGGCTGTACACGACCGAGCGGATCGCTGCGGAGAATCTCGCGCGCGAAGGCATCGACCGCGAGCGCGTACGCTTCGTCGGCAACGTGATGATCGATTCGCTGTTGCGCCACCGGCGCCGGGCGATCGCCCCGATCGACACGCTGGCGAGCGCGGGGCAGGCGGCCGACTTCGCCGGCCGGCATCGTCGACTTCGGCGTCGTCACCCTGCACCGTCCGTCGAACGTCGACGCGATCGCTGCGCTGCGCGAGGCGCTGACGATACTGAAGGATGTCGCCGCGCGCCTGCCGCTGATCTGGCCCGTGCATCCGCGGGCGAAGGCCAACATCGAGCGCTTCGGCCTGTCCCCGCTGCTGGCCGGCGCGCGGATCACGCTGCTGCCGCCGCAGGGTTATCTGGAGATGCTGGGCCTGATGGGCGAGGCGCGGCTGGTGCTGACCGATTCCGGCGGGATCCAGGAAGAGACGACGGCGCTGGCGGTGCCTTGCCTGACGATGCGCGACAATACCGAGCGTCCGATCACCGTCGAGCAGGGCACCAACACGCTGGTCGGCCGCAACCGCGCGCGCACGCTCGAATGCGTCGACGAGATCCTGAACAACGGCGGCAAGCGCGGCAGGACGCCCGAATTGTGGGACGGGCATGCCGCCGAGCGAATCGCCGACGACCTGTCGGCGTGGCTGGGCCTGCCTGCGCTCGTGCGCAAGGTGGTGCACGCATGAATGCGCAAGCTTTCGCCGCCGACCCGATCGTCAACGCGCTGACGGTCGACGTCGAGGACTATTTCCAGGTCTCGGCGTTCGCGGCGCACATCCCGCGCTCGACCTGGGACAGCCAGCCGTGCCGGGTCGAGGCCAATATCGACCGGATTCTCGGGCTGCTCGCGGAAAGCAAGGTCAGCGCGACCTTTTTCACGCTCGGCTGGATCGCCGAGCGCTACCCGGCGCTGGTCCGCCGTCTGGTCGACGGAGGACACGAGCTCGCGAGCCACGGCTACGAGCATCTGCGCGCCAACGAGCAGGGCTACGGCGCGTTCCTGGCCGACATTCGCCTGGCCAAGGCGGTGCTGGAAGACATCGCGGGCCGCGAGGTCAAAGGCTACCGGGCGCCGAGCTTTTCGATCGGGCCGGCCAATTTCTGGGCATTCGACTGCATCGCCGACGCCGGCTACCGCTACAGCTCGAGCGTCTATCCGATACGGCACGATCACTACGGCGCGCCGGATGCGCCGCGCTTCCCCTACAAAGTGCGCGAGAACCTGCTCGAGGTGCCGGTCGCAACGGTTCGGATGTTGAATTCGAACTGGCCGGCGGGCGGCGGCGGCTATTTCCGGCTGCTGCCGTACGGCGTATCGAAATGGTCGATCCGGCCGCGTCAACGCCATCGACCGACAGCCGGCGATGTTCTATTTTCATCCGTGGGAGCTCGACCCGACGCAGCCGCGCGTCAAGGGGCCCGGCGCCAAGGCGCGCTTTCGCCATTATCTGAACCTCGACCGCACCGAGCCGCGCTTGAAGAGTCTCCTCGCCGATTTCCGCTGGGACCGCGTCGATCGCGTCTTCCTGAACGGCGGCGCATGATGGAATCGGCGGCCAGCGAAATCGTCCGCATCGGGCGCGCGGCCGATCGCGTCAGCGTGCGGCCGTTCGCCGCGGCCGACGCCGCCGCCTGGGAAGCATTCGTCCAGCGCTGTCCCGAGGCGACCTTCTTTCACCGCATCGGCTGGCGCGACATCATCGAGGACGTCTTTCGCCACCGCACGCACTATCTGGTCGCCGAGCGGCCGGGCGCGATCGCCGGCGTCCTGCCGCTCGCCGAGGTGAAGAGCCGGCTGTTCGGCCATGCGCTGGTCTCGCTGCCCTTCGGCGTGTACGGCGGACCGGCCGCAACCGACGCCGAAGGCCGCGCGCGCGCTGATCGAAGCGGCCTCGGCGCTCGCCGATTCGCTCGACGTCGAGCATCTCGAATTCCGCAGCTGCGCGGCCAGGTGTCCGGACTGGCCGCAACAGGATCTGTACGTGCGGTTTCGCAAGACGCTGCACGCCGACCCGGAGGCCAACCTGCTGGCGGTGCCGCGCAAGCAGCGCGCGATGATACGCAAGGGCATCCGCAACGGACTGAAGAGCGAGATCGATCGATCGGTCGACCGCTTTTTCGCGCTGTACGCTGACAACGTGCATCGCCACGGCACGCCGCCGTTCGCCGAAGCGCTATTTCGCCCGCCTGCGCGAAGTGTTCGGCGACTGCTGCGAAGTGCTCGATCGTGACCGACGCCGGCGGCAGGCCGGTCTCCGGGGTGATGAGCTTCTACTTTCGCGACGAAGTGCTGCCGTATTACGCCGGCGACACCGTCGATGCGCGCGATCTTGCGGCCAACGACTTCAAGTACTGGGACCTGATGCGGCGTGCATGCGAGCGCGGCGTGCGCGTCTTCGACTATGGCCGCAGCAAGCGCGGCACCGGTTCGTTCGATTTCAAGAAGAACTGGGGATTCGAGCCGGAGCCGCTGCACTACGAGTATCGGCTGCGCAAGGTGACGCGCGATCCCGCAGAACAATCCGCTCAATCCGAAGTACCGGACGCTGGTCGCGTTCTGGCGGCGGTTGCCGCGTCCGCTGGTCAATGCGCTCGGGCCGATGCTGACCCGCAATCTGGGATAGCCATGGGCGACGCCGCACAATGGGTGCGCGGTCTGGTCGGACGGCGAGCGGACGCGACACGCGCCGGCCGGCAGAGCAACGCGAGCCGGCGCCGCGCGCTGGCGCCGGCGCGAGCGGCCGAGCCGACGCGAGTCACGGACGCGGTACGCTCGAGACCTCCGGATGGCGCGCGACCTGGCGCCTCGCGCCGGCGCTCGCGGCCGGCGTCGCCGTGCTCGGCATCCTGGCGCTCTACTGGCCGACGGCCGCGTCGATCGTTGCGATCTGGATCCGCTCGGAAACGTTCACCCACGGTTTCGTCGTCGTGCCGATATGCCTGTGGCTGGTGTGGCGGCGCCGCGAGACTCATCGCCGCGATTCCCGCCCGTCCGTGGTGGCCGGGGCTCGCGATCGTGTTCGCCGCCGGCGCGCTTTGGTTCGTCACCTCGGTCGCCGACGTGCTCGGCGTCAAGCAGTTCGCGCTCGCGTTCATGCTGCAGGCGGCGATCGTCACCGTGCTGGGCACGCAGCATCGCGCGCGCGGCGTTTTTCCCGCTCGCCTTCCTGCTGTTCGCCGTGCCCGTTCGGCGAAATATTCGTCCCGACCCTGATCGAGTGGACCGCCAACTTTACCGTCGCCGCGCTGCGCTTTTCGGGCGTGCCGGTCTACCGCGAAGCCAACCTGTTCATCATTCCTTCGGGTGCCTGGTCGGTCGTCGAAGCGTGCAGCGGCATTCGCTACATCATCGCGTCGGTGATGATCGGGACGATCTATGCCGCCGTCGCCTATCGCAGCACGCGCCGGCGCGCGATGTTCATGGCGGCGGCGATCCTGGTGCCGATCGTCGCCAACTGGCTGCGGGCCTACATGATCGTGATGCTCGGCCATTTGTCGAACAACAAGCTGGCGGTCGGCGTCGACCACATCATTTACGGCTGGGTCTTCTTCGGACTGGTGATGCTGCTGCTGTTCTGGATCGGATCGTTCTGGCAGGAAGATGCAGCGCCGGCGCCGGCGGCGACCGGCGCGGTCCGCGACGGCGACAGCGCCGGCCGCGCCGCCGCGCGCGCTGTTCGCGGCTGCGATCGCGGCGATCGTCGCGGCAGGCGTCTGGGTGCCGATCGAGGCGAGGATCGACCGCGCGGACCGAACCGTCGCAAGCCCAGTCTTCCCGGCCGTCGCCGCCGCGAACGGCTGGCAGGCCAGCGCCGGTCGCATTCACCGACTGGAAGCCCCGCTACCGCGGTTACGCGGCGGAACTGCAGCAGACGTTGAGCAAGGACGGCCATGAAGTCGGCCTGTACATTGCCTATTACCGGCAACAGTCCAAGGGAAGCGAGCTGATCACTTCGGGCAATCAGCTGGTCACGCCGGAAGACTGGAAGTGGAAGCCGTTCGGCAAGGGCAGCGACAGCATCGAATGGAGCGGGCGGCCCGAGCGAGTCGAACGCGCGGATCTGTCCGGGCAGAGCGATGGCGCTGCAAGCCTATCGGCTGTACTGGGTCGCCGGACACGTGACCTCGAGCCAGTACGAGGCGAAGGCGCTGCAGGCCTGGTCGAAGCTTTCGGGTCGCGGCGACGATGCCGCGCTGGTCGTCATCTATGCGCCCCGGCGCAGCGCGCGATGACGATCCGACGTCGAGCCTGCGCGCGTTTGCGCGGGACATGTCGCCATCGATCGAGCGCGCGTTGGCCGCGGCGCGCGAAAGCCGCGGATGAACGCGATGCCGCCGCTGATCGTGCACGTCGTCTATCGCTTCGCGATCGGCGGCCTCGAGAACGGCGTCGTCAATCTGATCAACCGGCTGCCGGCGCAATCCTGGCGGCACGCGGTCGTGTCGCTTACCGACGTCGACCCCGCGTTCGCCGCGCGCATCTCCCGCGGCAATGTGCGCTGCATCGCTTTGAACAAGGCGCCGGGTCACGCGGTCCGCCTTTATCCGAGGCTCGTCGCGCTGCTGCGCGAGCTCAAGCCCGCGATCGTGCACACGCGAAACCTGGCCGCGCTCGAAGCCAGCGCTTCCCGCCTGGATCGCCGGCGTCCCGGCTCGTCTGCACGGCGAGCACGGGCGAGACGTCGGCGACCTCGACGGCTCGACCGTGCGCTACCAGCGGGTGCGACGGTTGTTCCGTCCGTTCGTGACGCGCTATGTCGCGCTCTCGCCCGACCTCGAACGCTATCTGCGCGAGCGCATCGGCGTGCCGGCGACGCGGATCGACCAGATCTACAACGGCGTCGACACCGCGCGCTTCGTCCCGCGCCGCGGCGGGCGCGCCGCGATCGACGCCTGCCCGTTCCAGGGCGCCGGCTACTGGCTGGTCGGCACCGTCGGCCGCATGGAAGCCGTCAAGGACCAGACCAACCTGGCGCGCGCCTTCGTCGCTGCGGTCGACGCCGACCCCGAAGCCCGCGCGCGCTTGCGGCTGGTGCTGGTCGGCGACGGCAAGCTGAAAGCGCGAGATCGAGGCGATACTCGAATCCGCCGGCGTGCGCGAGCTGGCGTGGTTCGCCGGCGAGCGCGCCGATGTGGTCCCGCTGCTGCAGGGTCTCGACTGCTTCGTGCTGCCGTCGCTGGCCGAGGGCGTATCCAATACGATCCTCGAGGCGATGGCGTGCGGACTGCCGGTCGTCGCGACGCGGGTGGGCGCCAACGCCGAGCTGGTCGAAGAGGACGTGACCGGCCGCATGGTGCCCGCAGGCGACAGCGACGGCGCTGGCGCGCGAAATCGGCGCGTATTTCGCCGCGCCGGGACTCGCCCGTCAGCATGGACAGGCCGGACGGCGTCGCGTCGAACGCCGATTCAGCCTCGAGCGCATGGTCGAGGACTACGACCGCGTCTACTCCGGCGCTGCTTCGAGCGCGTCAGGCCGGCGCATTCGGCGCGACGGCCGCAGCGCCGCCGCGCGGCGTGCGAGGCTAGGCGAAGGAAAAGCGAATCATGTGCGGCATCGTCGGCATGCTCGACCTGAACGGACGGCGCGACGTCAGCCGCGAACTGCTGTCGCGCATCAACGAGGTCCAGCATCACCGCGGGCCCGACGAGTGCGGCCTGCACGTCGAGCCCGGCGTGGGCCTCGGGCATCGCCGCCTGTCGATCATCGACGTCTCCACCGGACAGCAGCCGCTCTACAACGAGGACGGCAGCGTGGTGATCGTCTACAACGGCGAGATCTACAACTACCAGGAGCTGATTCCGGAGCTGACCGCGCTCGGCCATCGCTTCCGCACCAAGAGCGACACCGAGGTGATCGTCCATGCCTGGGAGGCGTGGGGCGAGGCGCTGCGTCGAGCGCTTTCGCGGCATGTTCGCGTTCGCGCTGTGGGATCGCAATCGCAAGACGCTGTTTCTCGCCCGCGACAGGCTCGGCGTCAAGCCGCTGTATTACGCGTTGCTCGCCGACGGCACGTTCCTGTTCGGCTCCGAGATCAAGGCGCTGCTGGCGCATCCGGCGTTCGTCGCGCGACATCGATCCGCACGCGGTCGAGGAATATTTCGCGCTCGGCTACGTCGCCGAGCCGCGCACGATATTCAAGGCGGCGCACAAGCTGCCGCCGGCGCACACGCTGAGCGTGCGCCAGGGCGCGCCGCTGCCGGCGCCGGTGCAGTATTGGGACCCGCGCTTCACGCTCGATCGCGTCATCACGCTGCCGGACGCGATGGCGGAGCTGACGGCGCGGCTCGACGAATCGGTGCGCCTGCGCCTGATCTCCGAGGTGCCGCTGGGCGCGTTCCTGTCGGGCGGCGTCGACTCGAGCGCGGTGGTGGCGTCGATGGCGAGTGCTTCGGCCGATCCGGTCAACACCTGCTCGATCGCCTTTGCCGACCCGGCCTACGACGAATCGCGCTATGCGCAGCAGGTGGCCGACCGCTACCAGACGCGGCATTTCGTCGATCGCGTCGAAAGCGACGACTTCGACCTGATCGACACGCTGGCCCGCGTCTACGACGAGCCGTACGCCGACAGCTCGGCGATTCCGACCTACCGCGTCTGCCAACTGGCGCGCAAGCACGTCACCGTCGCGCTGTCGGGCGACGGCGGCGACGAGAATTTCGGCGGCTATCGGCGCTATCGCCTGCACATGATGGAAGAGCGGATGCGGCGCCTGCTGCCGCTTTCGCTGCGCCGACCGGTGTTCGGCATGCTCGGCCGGCGCTTATCCGAAGGCCGACTGGGCGCCGCGGATGTTCCGCGCCAAGTCGACGTTCGAGGCGCTGGGGCGCGACCCGGTCGAGGCGTACTTCCACGGCGTGTCGATTCTGCGCGACGGCATGCGCCGGCGGCTGTTCACCGGCGCCTTCCGCACGCGAGCTCGGCGGCTACAGCGCGCTCGAGGTGTTCCGGCGACACGCGAAGAGCGCGCAGACCGACGATCCGCTGGCGCTGGTCCAGTACCTCGATCTGAAGACCTATCTGGTCGGCGACATCAACACCAAGGTCGACCGCGCCAGCATGGCGCACTCGCTCGAAGTGCGCGAGCCGCTGATGGACCACCCGCTGGTCGAATGGCTGGCCACGCTGCCCTCGTCGTTCAAGGTGCGCGGCCAGGAAGGCAAATGGCTGCTGAAAAAAGCGCTCGAGCCGCGTCTGCCGGCGGAGATCCTGTACCGGCCGAAAATGGGCTTTGCGGTCCCGCTGGCGCGCTGGTTCCGCGGTCCGCTGCGCGCGCGGGTGCGCGATGCGCTGCTCGGCGAGCGCCTCGGCGACACCGGGCATGTTCGACCGCAGCTATCTGCAGGAGCTGGTCGATCATCATCAATCCGGGCGCCGCGACTACAGCTCGTCGCTGTGGACCCTGCTGATGTTCGACGCCTTCCTGCGCAACGTCGCCGACACGACGGCGGCTCCGGCGCTGGCTGCCAGAGGCGGCATGACCTGGCTGCGATGCGCATTCTCCACGTCCTCGACCATTCGCTGCCGCTGCACAGCGGCTACACGTTCCGGACCGCGGCGATATTGCGCGAGCAGCGCGCGTTGGGCTGGGAGACGCTGCAGCTGACGACGCCGCGGCATGGCAACGCCAGCGCCGACGCCGAGGAAGCCGACGGCTGGCGCTTCCATCGCACGGTGGCGCGGCGCAATCTGCGTCTCGGCTGTGCCCGGCGCGATGTACGTGCAGGAGATGGCGGCGACCGCGCGGCGCGTAGCCGAGCTCAGCGCGTCGTTCCGCCCCGACGTCCTGCACGCGCACTCGCCGGTGTTGAACGCGCTGCCGACACTGCGGGTCGGGCGGCAGCGCGGGATTCCGGTCGTCTACGAAGTCCGCGCGCTCTGGGAGGACGCCGCCGTCGACCACGGCCGGACGCGCGAAGGCAGCCTGCGCTACGGCGCATCGCGCGCGCTGGAGAGCTTCGCGCTGCGCCGCGCCGATCACGTCACGACGATTTGCGAGGGACTGCGCGACGAAATCGTCGCGCGCGGCATTGCCGCGCGACCGGATCACCGTGATTCCGAATGCGGTCGACACCGACGAATTCCGCTCGGGCGCCGAGCCCGACGCGGCGCTGCGCAAGCGCCTCGGCCTCGACGGCGCGACGGTGATCGGTTTCGTCGGCTCGTTCTATGCCTACGAGGGCCTCGACCTGCTGATCGAGGCCGCCGCGCTGCTGGCTCCCGCGTCTGCCCGAGCTCAAGCTGCTGCTGGTCGGCGGCGGCTTCTCAGGAGCAGGCGCTGAAGTCGCTCGCCGCCGAGCGCGGCATCGCCGATCGCGTGATCTTCACCGGCCGCGTTCCGCACGGCGACGTGCAGCGCTACTACGATCTGATCGATGTGCTGGCGTATCCGCGCCACCGGATGCGGCTGACCGACCTGGTGACGCCGCTGAAGCCGCTCGAGGCGATGGCGCAGGGCCGCATGTTCGTCGCCTCGGACGTCGGCGGGCATCGAGAGCTGGTGCGCGACGGCGAGACCGGGTTCCTGTTTCCCGCCGGCGATGCCGCCGCGCTGGCGCGCACGCATCGAGGCGGTGCTGGCGCGGCGCGCGGAGTGGCCGCGCCTGTCGGCGCAGGCCAGGCGATTCGTCGAGGCCGAGCGCACCTGGAAGCGCAGCGTCGGCGCGCTACGCGAGCGTCTACCAGTCGCTGCTCGGCGCCGCGTCCCGTCGCCGGCGCGACGCTCAAGCCGCACGGGCGCTAAGCGCGATGTGCGGCATCTACGGCATGCTGCACCTGGGCGGCGCGTCCGGCGCGCCGGAGGCGCTGCGCCCGATGGCGCGCCGCACCGTCCATCGCGGCCCGGACGACGAGGGCGCCTACGCCGACGGCCCGCTGGCGTTCGGCATGCGGCGCCTGTCGATCATCGATGTCGCCGGCGGGCACCAGCCGCTGTCCAACGAGGATGGCACGCTGTCGCTCGATCGCCAACGGCGAGATCTACAACTACCAGGCGCTGCGCAGCGAGCTCACCGCGCAGGGCCATCGCTTCCGCACCGCCTCCGACTGCGAAACCATCGTTCACCTGTACGAGCAGCACGGCGATGCGTTCGTCGAGCATTTGAACGGCATGTTCGCGTTCGCGCTGTGGGATGCGCGGCGCCAGCGCCTGCTGCTCGGCCGCGACCGGCTGGGCATCAAGCCGCTGTACCTGTGGAACGACGGTCGCCGCCTGATATTCGCCAGCGAAGCCAAGGCGATCCTCGCGCTGCCGGGGATCGACGCGGAGCTCGATCCGGCGGCGCTGTCGTCGTACCTGATGCTCGGATATGTGCCGGCGCCGCAATCGATATTCCGCGGCATACGCAAGCTCGCACCCGCGACGGTGCTGAGCGCGGAGCGCGGCAAGGTCGACGAGCGCCGCTACTGGCAGGTGCCCGCCGAAGATCGACCGTGCGCCGAGCGAGGACGAATGGGTCGCCCGCGTGCGCGCCCGGCTCGAGGAATCGGTGCGCATGCAGATGGTAAGCGACGTGCCGATCGGAGCCTTCCTGTCGGGCGGCGTCGATTCGAGCGCCGTCGTGGCGTTCATGGCGGCGGCACAGCGATCGCCCGGTCAAGACCTATGCGATCGGCTTCGGCGGCGGCGAGGCCGAGGACTATTACAACGAGCTGCCGTACGCCCGAAAGGTGGCGCAGCGCTTCGGCACCGAGCACCACGAGATCCTCGTCCGGCCCGACGTCGCGGCGCTTCTGCCCCAGCTGCTCTGGCAGATGGACGAGCCGATCGCCGACACCGCGTTCATCACCACCTACCTGGTCTCGCAATTCGCGCGCCGCGACGTCACGGTCATCCTCTCCGGCGTCGGCGGCGACGAGCTGTTCGGCGGCTACCGGCGCTATCTGGGCAGCCATTACCAGGCGTACTTCGACCGGCTGCCTTCGGGACTTGCGCCGCGCGGCGTCGGCGCTGGGCGAGAAACTGCCCGGCGACCGCCATTCACCGCTGCTCAACGCACTGCGCCTGGCCAAGGGCTTTCTGTCGACGGCGGGACTGCCGTTCGACGAGCGCTATCGGTCGTACGTCGAGGTTTTCCCGGACGACGCCGCCACGGCGCTGCTGCGCCAGCCGCGAAACGACGAGCACGACGCCCTTGCCGACGCGTTCGCCGCGGCGACCAGCAGCGACGAGTTGAACCAGATGCTGTCGGTCGACGCGCAAACGCAGCTGCCCGACGATCTGTTGCTGCTGACCGACAAGATGAGCATGGCGGTTTCGCTCGAGTGCCGCGTGCCGCTGCTCGATCACGAGCTGGTCGAGCTGGCGGCGCGCATGCCGCAGGAGGTGAAAATACGCGGCGGCCGGCTCAAGCACGCGCTCAAGGCCGCGCTGCAGGACGTCCTGCCGCCGGACATCCTCGAGCGCAAGAAACGCGGCTTCGGCACGCCGATGGGCGCCTGGCTCAAGGGCGAGCTCGCGCCGCTGCTGCGCGAGCTGCTGTCGCCGGCATCGATCGAGGCGCGCGGATTGTTCCGGCCGCCCGAAGTCGCCGCGCTGATCGCGGCGCATGGCGCCAACCGCCTGGACGGAACCGACCGGCTGCTGACCCTGCTCAACCTCGAGATCTGGGCGCGCATGTATCTCGACGGCCGCGCGCCGGCCGACGTCGCCGACGAGCTCAAGGCGGTGACGTCGTGAAGATTCTCTACGTCTGCCATCGCTTCCCGTTTCCGCCGAAGCGAGGCGGCAAGATCCGTCCGTTCAACATGATCCGCCACTTGTCGGCGCGGCACGAAGTTCACGTCGCGTCGATCGCACGCTCGGCGGAGGAAGCGCAGGAAGGAGCAGGGCCTGGCGGCGCACTGCGCGAGCTACGACATCGGACGAGTCAGCAATCCGGTGCAGACGCTGCGGATGCTGCTGCGCCTGCCGACGACGACGCCGTCGTCGATCGGATATTTCTATTCGCCGCAGCTCGCGCGCCGCATCGATGCGCTGCTCGCCAGCGACACGCTTCGACCTCGATCTTCGTGCATTGCTCGTCGGTCGCGCCGTACGTCGAGAATGTCCGCGGCACGCCCAAGATCCTCGACTTCGGCGACATGGACTCGCAGAAGTGGCTCGAGTACGCGCGCTTCAAGCCGTTCCCCTTGTCGCTGGGCTACCGGCTCGAAGGCGCCAAGATGGAGCGCGCCGAAAAGCGGCTTGCCCGGCGCTTCGACCTGTGCACGGCGACGACGCGGGCCGAATGGGAAACGCTCGAAAGCTATCGCACCGGTGTCGCCTCGGACTGGTTTCCCGAACGGCGTCGACAGCGAATATTTCGCACCGACGGCGAAGCCTACGATGCCGATACGATCGTCTTCGTCGGCCGCATGGACTACTACCCGAATCAGGAGTGCATGTTCGATTTCTGCGCCAGGACGCTGCCGCTGCTGCACGCGCGCCGCCCGTCGCTCAAGCTGCTGATCGTCGGCGCCGATCCTTCGCCGCGCGTGCGGCGGCTCGGCGCAGCTTCCCGGCGTCAGCGTGACCGGGTCGGTGGCCGACGTGCGGCCGTACCTGCACCGCTCGGCGCTGATGATCGCGCCGCTCAACATCGCGCGCGGGACGCAGAACAAGATCCTCGAAGCGATGGCGAGCGGCGTTCCGGTCGTGACCAGCCGCGTTGCCGCCGGCGGCGTCGACGCCGTCGATCGCCGAGCATTTTCTTGCCGCGTCGACGCCCGAGGAATACGCCGCGGCGATCCTGCGCATCCTCGACGATCCGGCCGAGCGGCAACGCCTGTCGCGCGCGGGCCGCGCGCGCATGCTTTCGCATCACTGCCTGGGACAAGTCGATGCAGCGGCTCGACGGCATCATCGAGCGCTGTCTTGCGAATCGGGCCCGGACGACGCGCGAGACGCGCGCGACCGCAGGGGCACTGGCTTGAACATCAGCATCTTCGGCCTGGGCTACGTCGGCGCGGTCTCGCTCGCCTGTCTGGCGCGCGACGGCCATCGCGTCGTCGGCGTCGACGTCGACCAGGCGAAGCTCGACCTGATCGCCGCCGGCCGGACGCCGGTCGTCGAGGAGGGCATGGTGCAATTGATGGCCGATACGGTCGCCAGCGGCCGGGTTTCGGTCAGCCGCGACACGCGCCAGGCGGTGCTGGACACCGACGTCTCGCTGATCTGCGTCGGCACGCCATCGGCGCCGAACGGCAGCCAGGACCAGACCGCGATGCTTCGGCTCGCCCACGACCTCGGCGCCGCGATGCGCGAAAAGCCGGTCGACGCACGTATTCGTGTTCAGGTCGACGCTGGTGCCCGGGAACGGTCGAGGACGTGCTCCGCCCGATCATCGAAGCCGAGTCGGGCAAGAAGGACGGCGTGGATTTCCACGTCTGCTTCCAGCCCGAGTTCCTGCGCGAGGGAACGTCGATCCGCGACTACGACAAGCCGCCGTTCACCGTCGTCGGCGCCAACGCGCCGGAGCCGGCGGCGAAGCTGCGCGAGCTGTTCGGCCATCTGCCCGTGCGAGTTCCACGTCACGTCGATCCGCGCGGCGGAAATGGCGAAGTACACCTGCAACAATTTTCATGCGCTGAAGATCACCTTCGCCAACGAGACGGCGCGCCTGTGCGAAGCGTTGGGCGTCGATCCGTTCGAGGTGATGGACCTGGTATGCAAGGACCGCCAGCTCAACATCTCGCCGGCCTATCTGAAGCCCGGGTTCGCCTTCGGCGGCTCGTGCCTGCCGAAAGACCTTCGCGCCACGATCCATCTGGCCAAGACGCACGACGTCGAATTGCCGATGCAGGCGGCGATCACGCCGTCCAATCGGGCGCACATCGACCTCGCGATCGCCAAGGTGACCGCGACGGCGAAGCGCAGGATCGGCATGATCGGGCTGTCGTTCAAGACCGGGACCGACGATCTGCGCGAGAGTCCGCTGGTGCTGCTGGCCGAGCATTTCATCGGCAAGGGTTGCACGATCCTGGTCTACGACCCGGAAGTGCATCTGTCCAGCCTGCTCGGCGCCAACCGGCGCTACATCGAGCAGCATCTGCCGCACATCGGGTCGCTGATCCGCAACGACATCGCGGCGGTGATCGCGGAGTCCGACGTGCTGGTCGTCGGCCTCGGCGATGCCGGCGTCGTCGCCGCGCTCGCGCAGCACACCCGGCCCGAGCAGACGATCGTCGACCTGATCAACATCGCCGATCGCACGGCGCTGCGCGGAGAGTACGTGGGATTGTGCTGGTAGTGCGATGAGCATCGGCATTGTCGCCAATCTCGTCGCCGTTGCCGCCGTCGTCGGCTACGTGCTGTGGCGAGCCTACCCGGGAACCGAGGCGGTGCGCCTGCGCAATGCGCTGCTGCTTGCGCCGGGACGCACCGAGGACTTCGACTGGATCCCGCCGAAGTTTCCGGTCGGGTTCAGGGCCGAACGCTTGCCGCCGACGCTGCGAGTTTCGCGAAATCGTGGCCGGTCTCGATCTGGACAGATCTGAAGCGGGGACTGGGAGAAGGCGTTGGCGCTCGCCTCTCATCTGATCGAGCGCGCGGGAGACCTGGGGCCGGTCCGCGCCGACCCTCTGACCACCTACCGCGCGATCCAGGGATGGCTACGGCTACTGCGCCGACTTCGTCAAGGTTTTCCTCGCGCTGGCGCACACGGCGGGACTGACGGTGCGGCAGTGGGGGTTCTCCTTCGATGGATTCGGCGGACACGGCCATACGGTGGTCGAGGTCTATGACCGCCAACGCGGCAAGTGGCTGTTGCTCGACGTGTTCAACAATTTTCACGCGGTCGACGCGTCACAGCGGCGAACCGCTCGGGGCGCTGGAATTCCGAAAGGCGCTGCTCGCTTCGCGCGGAGAAGGTGTGCATGCGTCCCAACGGGCGTGGCCGTCCAGGTTTCGTCCAAAGCGAGACGGCGCTCGACTACTATCGGCGCGGCATTCATCAGTGGTACCTGCTGCGAAGGCAATGACGTGTTCGGCTACTACGCGCATCCGCTGGTGAGAGCGGCCGGGACGGCTATCGCAGACGTTCGCGCAGTTCGCCGCGAGCATGGTCGGCGTGAGGCCGCACATCCGCATTCTACGAAACCAGCGAAAATGCCGAGCAGGTACGCCACCTGCATAGCGCTGCGTCGGCAACTCGTGGTCCTTGCCGTGGCTAGCGCTGCTGCTTCTGGCGACGCTCGCCGTTCAGCTAGCGCTGGCTTGACACGGTCGGAGCCGCCAGTGGATTCGGCCAGGCGGATTTCGATCGGGCTCGTCGGGCCGCTGCCGCCGCCCTCGGGCGGCATGGCCAATCAGACGCGCCAGCTGGCCCGTCTTCTCGACGGATGCGGCGATGGCGGTCGAAATCGTGCAGGTCAATGCGCGCTATCGGCCGCACTGGATCGGGAAGCGTGCGCGGCGTGCGTGCCGTGTTCCGCCTGGTGCCCTATCTGCTGCGCCTCTGGCGCTGTGCGGGGCGCGCCGATCTGTTCCACGTCATGGCCAATTCCGGCTGGGCCTGGCATCTTTGCGCGGCGCCGGCCGTCTGGATCGCACGCTTGCGCGGCGTGCCGGTCGTGGTCAACTACCGGGGCGGCGAGGCCGAGCGATTTCTGCGCCGGCAAGTCGCCTGGGTGAGGCCCACGTTGCGCCGCGCCTTCGCCGTCATCGTGCCGTCCGGCTTCCTGCAGGACGTATTCGAGCAATTCGGGATCGCGCGCGGAGATCGTGCCCAATATCGTCGATCTTTCCCGATTCCATCCGGGGCCGCCACGAGCGGCGAGCCACCACATTATCGTGACCCGCAACCTGGAGGACATCTACGACATCCCGACGGCGCTGCGCGCATTCGCGGCCATCCGGCGCGCGTATCCGGACGCGACGCTGACGGTGGCGGGCTCAGGACCGCGGCTCGACGACCTGCAGCAGCTGGCGCAGGCGCTCGGCGTCGCGGACAGCGTGCGTTTTACCGGACGCATCGACAACGAGCAGCATCGCCGAGCTCTATCGAAGCGCCGATCTGATGCTCAATCCCTCGACCGCGGACAATATGCCGATCTCGCTGCTCGAGGCGATGGCAAGCGGCGGTGCCGATCGTGACGACCAACGTCGGCGGCATTCCGCATCTGGTCACCGACGCGCGCAACGCGCTTCTGGTGGCGCCCGGCGATCCCGCGGCGATGGCTGCGGCGGCCATGCGCGTGTTCGCCGAGGAGGGGCTGGCGCGACGGCTCGTCGAGGCGGGCGCCGACAGCGCGGCTGGCTACACCTGGGCGCAGGTACGCCCCCGTCTGTTCGGCGTCTATGCGCGCGCGCTCGGCGTGGCGTCGCTGCACCATTGCGCGACATGAACACCCGCCAGGATCCGTGGACGCGCTTCATTGCCGGAGTGGCTCTTTCCGCTGCATGAGCGACTGAAGAGGCATTCGAGCGTCGAGCGGCTGCGCGAGCTCGAGGCGAGCCAGTGGTGGCCGCGTGCGGAGCTCGATGCATCTGCGCGTCGGCCGCTTGCGGCGCGCTTCTCGCCGACGCCTCGCCGGCATGTGCCGTACTATCGCCGGGTATTCGACGAGGCGAAATTCGATCCCTCGGCAGTGCGAGTCGCTCGGCGATCTCGCGCGCCTGCCTTTCCTGACCAAGGCCCTGATACGCGCCAATACCGACGCGCTCAAGGCCGACGATGCGCCGGCGCTGCGCCGCTACAACACCGGCGGGTCCAGCGGCGAGCCGCTGGTCTTTTACATCGGGAAGGGGCGCGTCAGCCACGACGTCGCCGCGAAATGGCGCGCGACGCGCTGGTGGGGCGTGGACATCGGCGACCCCGAAGTCGTGTTGTGGGGCTCGCCGATCGAGCTGGGCGCGCAGGACCGAATGCGGCTGCTGCGCGACCGGTTGCTGCGCACCAAGCTCCTGCCCGCGTTCGACATGTCGCCGGCGAATCTCGACCGGTTCGTGGCCGAAATTCGAGCGCGTCGGCCGCGCATGTTGTTCGGGTATCCATCGGCGCTCGCCAAAGTCGCCGCGCACGCCAAGGCGCGAGGGCAGCGGCTCGACGACCTCGGTGTTCGCGTCGTCTTCGTCACTTCGGAAATGCTCTATGATCACCAGCGCGAGCTGATCGGGAACGCATTCGGCTGCAAGGTGGCCAATGGTTACGGGGGGCGCGACGCCGGCTTCATCGCGCACGAGTGCCCGCAGGGCGGCATGCACATCAGCGCCGAGGACATCGTCGTCGAGATCGTCGGGCCCGGCGGCGAGCTGGTCGCCGACGGCGAGCCGGGCGAGATCGTCGTGACGCATCTTGCGACGCGCGACTTTCCGTTCATCCGCTACCGCACCGGCGACATCGGCGTCCTTGCGCAACGCACGTGTGCATGCGGGCGCAGCTTGCCATTGCTGGAGGAGATCCAGGGTCGAAGCACCGATTTCGTGATCGCCGCCGACGGCACCGTCATGCACGGCCTCGCGCTGATCTACATCCTGCGCGATCTGCCGGGAATCACGTCGTTCAAGATCGTGCAGGAGTCGCGGCAACGGGTGCGGGTCCAGATCGTGGCCGCCGCGGATTTTCCGTCGACGACGGAGCAACGCATCCGGGACGGGTTCAGAGCGCGACTGGGCGCGAGCGTAGAGGTTACTATCGAGCGGGTCGACGTCATCGAGCCCGAGCGTTCCGGCAAGTTTCGTTACGTGGTCAGTCATGCGATGCCCTGACGGGCGCGAAGGATATCCGATGGACTATCGACACAGTCATCTCGCCAAGGGCGACACGTACGACGCCACGATCGCGACACAGCCGTTCGACGCGTATATGGCGAAGTACGAAGAGGAATACCTGCGCGAGGTCATTCCGCGCCTGACGCGGGGCGGTGGCCGATACCTCGATTTCGCTTGCGGGACCGGACGCATCACCTCGATCGTCGCGCCGCTGGTGACCGAATCGGTCGGCGTCGACATCTCGGAGAGCATGCTTGAGCGCGGCGCGCGCGAAGTGTCCCGACACTCGCTTCATTTGCGCCGACATAGCTCAAGCAGCCCGTGGATCTCGGGCAGTTCGATCTGATCACCTCGTTTCGCTTCTTCGGCAACGCCGAGCCCGATCTGCGCATGGCGGCGTTGCGTGCCATAACCGGTCTGTTGCGCAGCGGCGGCCACCTGGTGATCAACAGCCATCGCAATCCGCATGGGATAGGGACGTTGCTGCAAGGCGTCTCCGGCGGGACGCACGACATGGACCTGACCTTCTGGAAGATCGCACGCATGCTCCGCGAGCAGGGCTTGCGCATCGTGGCCGTGCGTCCGATCGGATTCTGGGTCATGCGCGCACGCATGCGGACCGATGAGGCGCTCAATGGCCGCGGCGCAAGGATCGCCGAGCGCATATTTCGACATCGGCTCTGGGCGCCGTTCGCGCCCGACTGCATCCTGATTGCGCGGAAGCCGTGACCGCGCCGCCAAGGATTCGCGACGCCTCTTCGCCGTCCGACGCTGCGGCTAGCGGCGCCGGACGCCTGAACCGCCGCGCGAGAGTCACCACTTCCGGTCGCCAGCGGATGGCGGACCAGGAACAAGCCCGACAGCCAGGCTGCGGCCGACGCAGCGACAAGCGCGAGCAGGCCCGGCAGGCGCAGCGCGTCCATGCGTTCGGCAAGAACGAGCGCGAACGCCGGCAGGGCGCTCCACGCGGTGAGGAACGCCGCCTGCGCATAGATGCGGGCGAGCGCACGTACCGTAATGGCCAGCGTGCGCCGGATCTCCAAAGTCACGATGACGATCTCGACGATCGAGGCGGCGCAGAGTCCCATCGCCAGCGGCACGATGCCGAAAGGCGCAGTCGCGGCGATTATGGCGATGCGAAGCACATGCACCTTGGCGGTCATCCGCACTTCTGCGCGCGGCGTGATTGGCGGCGATCAGCGCGGTCGAGGCGAACATGGTCGCGGCGGTCGCCGCGCCGAAGGCCGTCATCCAGCGCAGCACCGGAATCGACGCCACCCATTGGTCGCCGAAGAGCGTCAGCATCACCGGATGCGCCGAAAATGCGAGCACCGCATAGAACGGCCACGCGACGCCGAGGAAATAGGCCTGCGCCTGGGCCAGCGCCGATCCGACCTCGCCGCCCTCGCGCTTGACCTTCGAAAAAAACGGCAACGTGACCGACCACATCGCCTGGCTCATGAATCGGGCGAAGACGTCGACCAGGCCCGAGGCGCGCCCGAAAAGCGCGACGGCCGACGGACCCTCGACCTTGCCCAGAATTGCATCCGGCGCCGCTCGCGACGCCTCGAACAGCAGGATGTCGGACGTCAGCACTGGCCGGAAAAGGTGAGGATCTTGCGCACGCCGCGCAGAGATGGCAGCAGCGGGAGCCAGGCCGGCCGAAAGATGCGCGCGCCGAGCATGGTCGACGGCAGTATTTACCGTATTGCCGATCGCGAGGCTCATCGGGCCGAATCCGAGCGACCGCAAGCGTGACCACGGTTGTCGCGCTGGCGACGCGCGCTGCCCACGCGGATGGTGAAAATGCGGCCCATCTGCAATTCGCGACGCAGGATCGCCATCGAGACCGCGCCGAACGGGATCATCACGAAATTCAGGGCGAGCACCCAGGTCAGGTGCAGCAATCGCGGCTCGTTATAGAACCTGGCGAGCGGAAAGCTCGCGAGACATATCAGCGCAGCGAGCGCCCAGGAAATGCACGAACGAAAGACCGGACGCCGCGCGGATCTTCTCAACCGAGAGCTCGGCCTCCTTGACCAGGTACGCGACCACGCCGAAGTCCCTGATCACGTGTGCGGCCGACAGCGTGATCACGGCGATCGAATACACGCCGATCTCGCTGGGCGTAAGCAGTCGGGCAACGATGACTGCCGTTGCGAACTGCAGCGCGAACGTCAGCTGGTTCTCCGCCATGGCGATCGCGAGGGCCCGGCGCACGCTGGTCAACGAGCGTTCTCCCGCGCTTTGTCGCGTGCCGAAGTCGTGAAGCGCTGCTGTCAGCGCGTTGATCGCGCGCGACTGCAGTGCATGTCCATACGCCACTTCGGTCTTCATGCGCACCGTGAGCGCCAGATACGCAGGCAGCAGCCGAAGAAACAAGGCGCGGCGGTATCCCGGTTCCCTCGCTGCCGGCCCGCAGAATCCACGCATGCTCTGCGCCGTCACGCGTATTGTCGCGTACGCGCGCGGCGCTGAACTCGTTCAGGGCAAGCAGCAACAAGGCAAGATCGTAACCGGGCAGGCATTCGCGTCCGTAATCCTCCCAGTCGAGAATGACCAGGAAGTCGCCGTGCATTCCGAGATTGTTCACGGAGAAGTCGCCATGCTGCCGTACCGCCGGCAGCCGGTCGACCTCCGTCGCAATCGCTTCGACGTAGCGCTCGCCCGATGCCTGCAGAGTGTTCTGGCAGCCGCTCGAACGCCTGCGCGTATGCGCTGCGAATGTGCCGCCGCCGCGTCGACGCGGAAGGCAATGCTCGACGTGGCAAAAAAATCCGCGAGGCTTTGTCGCAGCGCCTCGGGCGGAGCGCGCATGCTCAGCGGTCCGAGGGGCGTCAGCGGAATACCGGTGGTGACGAGCGTCGGAAAGGAGCGGTGGCGTGACAGCGCCAGGGGGCGCGGCACGCCTTGCGGAAACGCCGCGTGGCCCGCGGAGAAACCCTCGAACTCGCGACGCAGATCGTTTTGCAATCCTACCTTGACCAGGTAGAACTCGCCGCTCGGCGGATAGGCGAGGAAGTTTAGATTGCCGCTCATTCGCACCGTGAAAGGGGGCATCGGATCGTTGGCTTGCAGAACGCCAACCTCGCACAGCGCGCACCGCGCTGCTTCTAGCATTTTCGTCCGACGACGAAGTAGAACGGTTGCAAATGCGGCGCCAGGTTGAGTTCGGCGAGCAGCCGTTCGGGCGAGTGGCAGGCGATTGCGGCCCGACGTGCTTCGGGCCGCAAGCTCGTGGCGAAAAAACGCCCGCGAGCTGGCAGGCGCCATCGAAACGACGTGGACGGATTCGTCGAAGTCCGGCTGGGCGACATAAAGGTCCACCTGCGAGAAGCCCGCGCGGCGTGCCGCCGACCGGTATCCCCATGGGGTGGCACGCGGCACCGTGCGCGTCCGCATTGCGCGTCGCCGGTACCCGGATCCGATTGACGCCGGCCAGCGCGACGATGCCGCCGGGTTCGAGCAGGCCATGCGCCGCGAGCAGCGCTTCGGCTATCGACGCGCAGCCGCCGAGCGTCGAATGCAGGATCACCATGGCGAAACGAGGCCCGCGGCAAGGGCTGCCGGCGCAGCGCGCCGGAGTCGCAGCTTACGACGTTGGAAAACCAGTTCCTGACGAACGGCGCGCCGATCTCGAGAACTGCAAGATCGGGACCGGGGGCGACAACCCGATAGAACCATCCGCGGCGATCCGGCTCGTCCGGCCGAGTGCGCGGCCGCGGTCTCTCGACGATCGCGCCGAAGTAGCCGGCAGCGCATCGGCGCGGGCTCGGCCTCCTCGCGTCCCGGTACGTCTGTAGACTTCATTTCAGCGTGAATTCGATTGGCGCACCAGATCGCGCAGGCTGGAGATCACTCGGATCTTCGAGCTGATGATAATATGAATACCCCGGAATCGGAGCGGCGGCGTCCAGGTGGCCGTCGCATCCGCGACGATGCGCCGCCAACCGGCGCGCGCAATCGCAAGGATCCGGCGGTTCCACGCCCATGAGAGACATCGCTCTAACCACCGTCATTTTCGGTCTGCTGCCCTTCGTCTTCGCGCGTCCGTGGTTCGGCATTCTTCTGTGGACCTGGGTGGGGCTGATGAATCCGCACAAGCTGACGTTCGGTTTCGCCTACAACTTCCCGTTTGCCGAGGTGATCGGCATCGTGACGATAATCGCCATCATCCTTGTCGAAAGAGCCGAAGCCCTTGCCGCTCGTGGCCGCCTGTCGTCCTCCTGCTTGCCTTGAATGCATGGATGGTGGTCACGACATTTTATGCGCTGTTTCCGGCCGATGCATGGTCTCAGCTCGAAAAGGTGGCGAAGATCCAGCTGTTCATCTTCCTCACGATTCTCGTCATGCAGTCGCGCGAGCGCATCAAGGCACTGGTGTGGGTGAGCACCTTGTCGATCGCATACTTCGGCATCAAGGGCGGCGTCTATACGATCATGAAGGGCGGGGGAGGCATGGTGCTCGGCCCGAATGGCGGCTTCATCGCCGGCAATACGGAGATCTCGCTGGCGCTGACGATGACGCTTCCGTTGATGCGGTGGCTGCAGCTGCAGACACAGCGTCCCGCTCTGAAGTGGGCGCTGGGCATCAGCATGGCGCTGGTGTTTATCGCGATGCTCGGCTCGTATTCGCGCGGCGGCTTCCTCGCGCTGTTTGCGATGGCAGCGTGCGTTCTGGTTGAAAGGGAACAGAAAGTTTTTCGTAGGGGTCCTTCTTGTCGCTCCTGGTGCCGCTGTTCCTTGCGTTCATGCCCGACGCATGGTGGGACCGAATGGGCACGATCCAGACGTTTGAGCAGGACAGCTCGGCGACGGCGCGACTGAATTCCTGGCAGTTCGGCTGGAACATGGCCACCGACAAGCCGATCGTTGGCGGTGGATTCCAGCGTTCCAGCCGGATGCATTCGCACGATGGGCGCCCGACCCGACGCGGGTCTGGGACTCGCACAGCATCTGGGTGTCGATTCTGGCCGAGCATGGCTTCGTCGGTCTGACGCTGTTCGTCGCTTTCTGGGTATCTGCGTGGCGCTGGGCAGCAAGATCATTCGCGCGACGCGAGGTCTCGAAGACTATCGCTGGGCGGCAGACCTGGCCTCGATGATTCAGGTTAGCTTCATCGGCTACTGGGTCGGCGGCGCATTCCTGAGCCTGGCGTACTGGGATTTTCCATACCTGTTGGTGGCGATACTCGTCTTGACGCACGTTGTCGTGCAAAGAGTCGCTCAGCCAGCTTCCGACGGATCCGAAGACGGCCGTCGCGATCCCGCAACTGGGGCTCGGCAAGCAAATTGGACAGCTGAGCAGGAACACTCTGACGTGCGTGCGGCGCCAGCGTCGGCAGACTCGCACGCACGTACCGCTGCGGGCGGGACGCACGCTCGGGCGCCTGGAGATAGCTGCGTACGGTCGCCGCTCGGGCCGTGCCCGGCGATGGTTCGCGCCTTTCCATTCTTCTCTATCACCGCGTGCTCGGCCGACCCGGATCCGCTGAACAACTGGGATCCGACAGCGGCCGAATTCGAAGGTCAGATCCGGGCGCTGTCCCGATTTTTCACGCCGTTGGCCGCTCGGCGAGGCAGTCGAGCGCTTGCGCAAGGGGACGCTTCCCGCTCACGCCGCATGCGTGACCTTCGACGACGGCTACCGGGACAACGTGGATGTCGCTTTGCCGATCCTGCGCCGGCACGGCGTTCCCGCGACGTTCTTCATCGCGACCGGCTATCTCAACGGCGGCCGGATGTGGAATGACACGGTTATCGAGTCGATCCGCCGATGCGAACAGCGGAGTTCGATCTGACGTCATTGGGCCTGGGCGTCGTTCCGCTTTCGACCACGGAACTGCGCCGGAAGGCGATCGGGGAGATCCTGTCCGCACTGAAGCATCTTCCCGGCGGCGAGCGCGAGGCGAAGGTCGCGGGAATCGAAGCCATCGTCGCGCAGGACGCTACCGCGCGATCTGATGATGCGTGACGAGCGACGTACGTGCATTGCGCACTGCAGGCATGGAGATAGGGGCGCACACCGCGACGCATCCGATCCTGACGCGACTGTCGTCTGCCGGACGCGCGTCGCGAAATCAACCAGAGCCGCGAGTGTCTGGCCGGCGATCCTCAATGAACCGGTTTCACTGTTTGCCTACCCGAACGGGAAACCCGGCCAGGACTATACGGCCGAGCATGTGCGCATGGTTCGGGACGCGGGGTTCAGTGCGGCCGTTTCGACCGCATGGGGTGTCGCGTCGAGGGACAGCGACTTGTTTCAGTTGCCGCGGTTTACGCCGTGGGATCGCCAGCCGGTCAGGTTCGCGCTGCGTCTGCTGCTCAATCGCCGCAACGCGCACCCTGTCGTGGTGTGAGGCGGCGACCCCAGGGCAACGCGCGATATCGGCTAGACCGCAAAGGACGTACGCGCGGGCTCGCTGAGCGGAGCGACGCCGAGTGGAGCATTCGGATCGACGCGGTACTTCGCTTCGTACTGAAAGCTCGGCTTCGTCTTGTCGAGACCGAGACGGCGGCAAACCAGGTACGCCAAGCATTTCCCCATGGCCCAAATGCCGTCTTCCCTGGTCGAGGTCACAGGAAAACCGACTCTGCGGCGAAAGAAGCGATTGGCGACATAGACCAGCTTTCGATGCTCGCTTTCTCGCGTCCAGTGATTGGTGGACAAGGACACGTTGAGCGCGTCGGTGTTGACTACGCGATGCGGTGAGTTGTGAGGCCAGGACGCTACGTCGCCAGGCTTCAGATCGTAGACCACGGCAAGATCGTCGAAACTCGGATCGAAGGGCATCTCTTCGTCGGCCACGGAGGCGAAAATATCCTCCATGACTGTCAGCGGCACAAGCCTGCGATCTTCCGCCGGGTAGATATAGATCCGCTTGCTGCCGCGAATATGCCAGAGTAGGTTGGGGGGGCCATCGACATGGTAGTAGACCTGCGCCTTGGGGGACGAGACCAGAAGTGTCCCGGAATAGCGCAATGGTGCGAAGTGTGGACAGTCACTGGCAAGTTGCGCGTACACGCGATCCAGAACGTCCTTTAGTCGCGGGTCAGCCTCTTGAACGCGCAATATGTTCAGCCACAAGCGCCCCCGCTTTACAGCGGCAAGCAGGTCCCGGCCCGAGAGAGCGCCGATCTCGACGGGCGCCCAATCGTCACGTTTGGTCGCATCGGTTCCCATAGTGAACGCCTGCAGGAGCTTGCGCGGGTAATGGTCCAGCAGTTGAGTAAGCGATTCATCCGAAAACAGATCGGACTCGTGCAAACGATGGTGTGTGCACTGAATCACTCGCCCAAAGTCGGCGCATTGCGATGCTGACCATTGCATCAATGAATTGTTGCTTGCCAATCGGCCTCCCTGTCGCTCCGCACCCCGCCAGGTTCACGGTGTCCCGGTCAATTGGGCTGTTTTTCTGCGGGCACCGCCGCCGCTGGACTCATATCGGACCCGGGGGGCGAGGCGGCCCGCGGAGACGACGGTGGTGCCTCAGCCGGCCGCCATTGACCAAGGTGCCTTAACCGCTCACGCAGCCCCGGCACGGGAGCCCCCAGGGCATAAGCACGCTGCGCGTGCTCGTTCGCGCGGCCGTATTCCTTTAGTTCGAGGTATGCAAGCGCGATATTATAGTGCGCACTCATCGAATCATGATCGATCTCCAGTGCGCGCTGATAGCTCTTGATCGCGTCTGAATAACGCTTGACGCGGTGCAGGTATACGCCCTGGGCAATATAGGTTCCCACTGCGCCGGGATTAACGGCGATCGCTTTCTCGAAGATCAGATCAAGGTTGCAGCCTTGCTGTTTGTACTCCGAGCAGAGCTGCACCATCAGCAGCAGGCCCCGAGGGTGATTCGGAAAGTAGCGCAATGTGAAGTCGAGGTCCGCCCGAGCCGGCGCGTAATACTTGCTCCGTATTTCGCCTTCCGCCCGGATCACGTGATACGTCTCGACCGAGCGCAGCAAGGCAGCATCGGTGTTGGTATAGTAGTCATTGTCGGTCTTCTGTGCGCAAACTGCCGGCGCGCACGCAACCGTTATGGCGAGCACGATCGTTGTCGCCGCCGGAGTGCGCCAGCAGAATTTTCCCCGAAGCACTGCAGAGATATCCATTGGGCGGCTAGGGTCGCAGAGAAAGCGCCATCTGATCGAATGATATTGGACAATGCTAGCACAGTGCGCACTGCGCACAGCCGCCAGCCTATGGTGTCATCGGCCCGATATACTTCCGTGCGATCACGACATTGTCGATGAAAAGATGGAGCTCGGCAGGTGACGGGGAAGGGCCGCCGTAATAGACGTTCATCCAAATCTGCTCGATCTTGATCGATGGTATGTCGCGAACGCGAATCCCAGTTCTTTCGTAGACGGGCAACCCGTCAACCCAGGCGCGCAGGATCCCGTCCTTTCGGCCGGGCTGATTGACCTTGAAGTACTGTTCGATGCAATACCACCGGTTGCGCGCCAGCAGTGCTCGACCGTTGCTTGACCAATCCCACGTGTCGCCGAAGTCCTCTTCCATATCGGCGTGGTAGGCGTAAGTGCCGATGGGAGTGAGGTCGTGATATGGGCTATTTCGATCCGGAACGCGGGAGAAGCTGCCGCGCATCGACCAGCCCGTGCTCCCATCCGCCTTGCGGCCGCCCCAGCCTGTGTGACCATAGGTCGCACTGATGCCCGGAAGCTTGCCGCCATCGGGGCTCGGTCTCCAGTCGTTCGCCAGTCGGAGGTAGTAGCGGAAATAGACTTCCTCGGGTTCGTGGCCCAGCTTGTCCGCAAATTTATAACCCATGTCGAGTCCGAGGTTCTCACGCGCGGGGATCTCGACCTGCAAGGCATGACCGCTGATTGGCTGGAAGCCGAGTTTCGGCGCACTGTCGATGCGTTCGACGACACTGCGCAGACTGACATAGCTCCATTCTGCTCGCCAAAACGCCGAGTCAAAGCCAGTGGCCATGATCACATAAGGATCCTTGTCGATGCCCCGATCGCGCGTATATTGCGCGGCGATGCCGGCGCCGGGCCGCTCATTGGGCTTCGGGTCGGGAAGCGGCGGATCGACGCGGAAGATACCGAGCGAGGTATTTCCATACTGTCGCGGGGTGGTCGCGAGCTCGAGCGTCGCCTTGGATAGTTGAGCGCCCTTGAATTCGGCCAGATCGAATTGGACGACCACGCTGTGTCCGATACCTGCGGTCAAGGTCGGGAGAGTGCCCAGCGAGCCAAAAGTCGAGCAATCGACTGTCGCATCCGCGACAGGCGCGACACGCCGGGTGGCGCCATTCGAGAGCATGAGGACCAGACGTGGTCGAGCACTCGCGTCCGTCGTTTCGCGGCTGTGAAATACAGCCGCGTCTGCTCCTGGCCCTTTCAGGCTGACTATGGCCATTCCATAGTTTGCGTACTCGCCCGAGAGCCAGCCACGTACCAGACTGGTCACGTCCCACGTCACGATGCGATTGGCGTCGGTGGCGAGAACCAGCGCCTGCGCAAAGGGGCGACTGCCCTGGGTAGTGCCGACCAAGTCCTTCCAATCGCCCAAACGATGCCGCCAGCGGATCCGAGCGCCCATATTGAAATAATCGCAACTTGCGCCGTCCACACCGTCGAAAAGGCTCGTGGTCTGGGCAGACCCGACTGGCGAAACGAACGCAGCGAGCAGAGTACATGCTGCCATACACACTAAGCGGATGCGCCACAAGCGGCCGGCGTGCGCGCCCGCCGCACGGGCACGTGACCGGTCGCGCCCGGAATCTGTGCTGCGGTCGGTCACGGTTTTCGCAGCGTCACGAATATCCAGCCACGCAGAAAACCCAAGGCGTCGAAGCGGCGCAAAAGTTTTTCGTAGCCAGTGGCCAAGAGGAACAAGAATCCATTGAACATGAAATAGCTCGGATATTGGCTGAGATAGCGAAACGTTACGATCTCGAACCCAGCGCTTGCCGCCCATTTCCGAACCGCCCCATACGTATTCGTCCGGTACTGCACCGGAAAGACGTCCTCTTCCTTGCGCCCTTCGGTTCTCGCCACGATCCAGGGGTGGAGCCTGTTAGGCACAATCTTGGCGATCAGTGCGGCGTAATCCCAAAGATTGGCAGTCAGGTAGATGAAGCGCCCTCCCGGCTTGAGAATGCGATAGATCTCGCGATGAACGGTCCGCGGATCTTCGATATGCTCCATCACGCTACGGCACATAACGATATCCACGGATCCGTCTTCCAGCGCGATCCGACCCAGATTGTTGTTGAGCAACTCGATGCCGTCGACCTCGGCATCGAAGTCGACAAGATCGACGCCAATAAGACGCCGCACCTTGCCGCGATACTTGCGCAGAACCGGAGCGGTGCGTCCGCATCCTGCATCTAGGAGAGTATGTTCTGGCCGGACCTGCTGGTCGACTTCCAGTTCGAGCGTGCGGTAGGGGTGTTCGTCGTTGCCGTAGTAGCGATCAAGCAACCGTTCGGCCATCTTGGTCATGTTCGTCCCGATAAGGCACTTCGAGCAGCAAAACGAAGTCCCACCAGCGAGGCAACTGTCGATTCGCAGGACGCTGGGCGAAACTCTTCGCCGAAGCCAGCTGTATTCCGGGGCACATCGCCCAGGAATCGTAGCGCACAGAGGGCAATCGGCACAACCCCGCGCATATGATGACGCGTCTTTTTGCCGTGCCCCGCTGCCCAGGCCGTGGACTTCCCGTGAGAAGACTGCGATGATGCGACCCTGATGTGAGCAAGCGTCCGCGTGCGGCGCTCAATGAGATGGCAATTCTTCCTTCTCAGGATACGACGGAACCGGCTTGCGACAGGGATTCGAAGGCCCCTGGTAGGCTGGCAAGCGTGCTCTGGCTGACGTGCGGCATCGTTGTCGTATACGCCATGTTCAGCGTGCCCCGGAAAGCATTGGAGCTCTCGCTGTCCGGCCAGTTCCACCTCCTAGCCAACGTGATCAGTGCATTGGTTGCGGCGGCATCGGCTTGGCTTTGTTGGCGCTATCAGCTGCCGCCTCGCCCGCCTTGCACAAGACGCTGCGAAAGTTTTCGCTCAAATCGGCCGACGGAGATGGCTGTTGTTGGTGATTGGATCGGGCATTCTCATTCGACTTGCGTGGCTGTGGTACTTCCCGACCGTGCAAACGTCCGATCATGCTACGTACGTTGTGCTGGCAAAGAAATTGATCGCGGGCGAACCATATTTCGATGGCGAGGCTTATAGCAATTGGCCGCCGGGCCTGCCGTTTTTTCTGGCGGCAAATTTTTTCGTATTCGGCGATCATCCGTGGGTTATCCCGCTTGCGAACCTGCTTCTCTATGCGCTTGCGACGCTTGCGGTCTACAAGCTGGCTTACCTCGTAGCAGGGGAAGGCGTCTCGCGCGTCGCGACGCTTATCCTCCTCTTCTGGCCCAACGACATCATGTGCACGGGATTGGCAAAGAAGGAGTTGCTGATCCTGCCCATGCTCACGGGCGCGATCCTCGCCTACGTCACGGCGCGCCGTGCCGCCAATTCAGCAGAATCATTCTGGCTGCTGGCAGCGACCGGCGGTCTGCTGGGCGCCGCAAGTTTGACGCAGCCATCGCTGATCCTGTTTCCATCGGCCTTGGTTTTCTACGAATTCACGCAGCGTGCGAGCGCGCGAAAATTCACAGTCAGAAGCGGGGTCGTCGATCGTCGCAATGTGCGTTGTGATCCTGCCATGGTCGATCCGGAACTATCTGGTTCTCGGCGCCGTGGTTCCGATCTCCACCGCCGGCGGCGAAGGCTTCTACAGCGCCAACAATGGTCTTGCGACGGGAAGCCATGTGCCCGCGTACGAGCGCAGTCTGGACCAATTCGATGAGTTGACGCGATCGAAGATGGGCTATCGGTGGGGGCTCGAGTGGATATCGCAGCATCCGGGCGGATTTCTTGAATTGACGGTCAACAGGCAAGTTCAGGTGCTGGGGGAGGACAGCGACGGTGCCTATTGGGGCGTTAAAGTAGGCGGACGGAGAGAAGGGCTCGTTTACCTAATCGCCAAAGGGATCTCAAACGCGTACTGGATGGCGATCATGTTCCTGATTCTTGCTGCAGTGCTCGTCCACTGGCGCGGCCGGGCCGCGCTGTCCCCGGATATCCTGCTGCTCATGCTCAGTCTGTTCTACGTCGTGGCCATCGACAGTATTTTTCAGAGCGGTTCCCGGCACCACATGCCGTTGATGGGAACGTTATCGGTGCTTGCCGCTCTGGTCGCCCGCAGGCCGCAAGTCCAGGCCGTCTCGTCGCGTCGTTGAACGTCGCCACCCGGAGCAGCGCCTTGGCGCTCGCACCTGACCGCGGCGCGATCTCTTTCACCCTACTCGGCAAGCGCCAAGATGCTATCGATCGTCATCCCGGTCTATAACGAGCAGGACAATGTGCTGCCGTTGCATGAGCGTCTGACCGCGGCGCTGCATGACATCGGGATCGACTACGAGGTCATTCTGATCAACGACGGCAGCACCGATTCGACCGACGCCAACCTGAGAGCCATCGCGGCAAAGGATCCGCGCTACAAGGTGGTTAATTTCCGGCGCAACTTCGGCCAGACTGCGGCGATGATGGCCGGATTTGATTTTGCTTCCGGCGACATCATCATTCCGCTCGACGGTGATCTTCAAAATGACCCCGCCGATATTCCGCGTCTGTTGAGTAAGCTTGCGGAGGGCTACGACGTGGTCTCCGGGTGGCGGCACGAACCGCCAGGATGGGGCTCTCAAACGGAATTTGCCGTCGCGGGTGGCGAACTGGCTGATCTCCCGCATTTCGGGCGTCCGGCTGCACGACTACGGGTGCTCGCTCAAGGCATACCGCAGAGACGTGCTCACAGGCGTGAGGCTTTACGGTGAGATGCATCGATTCATTCCCATTTACGCGAGCTGGCAGGGCGGCAGGGTCACGGAAATTACCGTCAATCACTTTCCGCGCCTTCATGGGCACTCGAAGTACGGTCTCGAGCGTGTCGTCAAGGTCGTGCTCGACCTGATCGTGGTCAAATTTCTGGCGAACTACGCCAACAAGCCCATCTACGTCTTCGGCGGCTTCGGCCTGGTTAGTGTCGCCGTTTCGATGCTCTCCGGCCTGGGTGCGCTTTATCTCAAATTTGTCGAACATGTCTCGTTCATCTCGACCCCGCTGCCGCTGCTGGTAGTCCTTGCTTTCATCACGGGTGTGATGAGCATCCTGATGGGACTCATCGCCGAGATCATCATGCGCACCTATTACGAATCGCAGGGCAAGCAGGTCTATCTGGTCAAGGAAACGATCAATCTGGATCGCTAAACAGCGGAAGAAGCAGAAATGTGCGGCATTGCGGGCTTCGTCGGCACCGGCGGCGTCCACGACCTTCAAGCGATGAGCGACGCGCTGGTCCACCGGGGGCCGGACGGCGCGGGGCAATACATCGACGAAAGGGAGGCGCGTGTTTCTCGCCCATCGACGGCTCGCCATTCTCGACATCGGAGGCGGCGAGCAGCCCATGTGGAACGAAGATGGCCGAGTCTGTGTCATCTTCAACGGCGAAATATACAACCACGTTGAACTCAGACGCGATCTGGTGTCACGAGGGCATGTCTTCCGATCTGATCACTCCGATACCGAAGTACTGGTGCACGGGTACGAGGAGTGGGGCAGCAGGCTGCCGCTGATGCTGAACGGCATGTTTGCATTTGCAATCTACGACCGCTCGCGACAAAGGCTGTTCCTGGCGCGCGATCGTTTCGGCAAGAAGCCCTTGTATTACGTCGCGGGAGCCGGTTGCTTTGCATTTGCCTCCGAGCTCAGTGCGCTTCTGAAGCATCCTCAGGTCGACCGGACCATCGATCAGGCACATCTTCGGAAGTATTTTGCGTATGGGTTCATCCCTGCGCCGGCGACGTTGTACCGTGACGTCTACAAGCTGCCTGGCGGCCATTGGATGACGTATGACATCGCGTCGAAAGCACTGCAGGTGGCGCAATACTGGCAATTCAGGATTGAGCCATTCGAGGCGATACCGGCGAATCCTGAAGATGTCTGGGGAGAACAGCTGCGGGGACTGCTATCCCAGGCGGTAAAGCGAAGGCTGATCAGCGACGTGCCGCTGGGCATCTTTTTGAGCGGCGGAATCGATTCGAGTGCGGTGCTTGCATTCGCCACCAGACACGTTCCGCCTCGAGAGATAAAGACATTCTCAATCGGCTTCACCGAGCAATCGTTCGATGAGTCGGCGTATGCCCAGCGGATGGCCGCGCATTTCGGGAGCGATCATCACCATGAGGTGCTGTCGCTCGAAGCAGCGGGTGACCTGGCCGAGGAAGTCTTGTCGATGCTCGATGAGCCGATGGGGGACAGCTCGATCCTTCCTACCTTTCTGTTGTGCCGATTCGCAAGGCAATACGTCACCGTAGCTCTGGGCGGGGATGGCGGCGACGAGTTGTTCGCCGGCTACGATCCCTTCAAAGCGCTCAACCCGGCTCAGTGGTATGCCAAACATGTCCCCGGTTGGCTGCATGGCGGGCTCAGGTCGTTGGCAGACCTCATGCCGGCGTCCGAGCGCAACATGAGTCTTGACTTCCGCATCAAGCGCGGCCTTCGCGGCGTCTCGTACCCTGCGCGCGCGTGGAACCCGGTATGGTTGGGAGCGCTCGATCCTGTCGAACTGGAGGAACTGTTCCAACAACCCGTGCGTTACGAAGACGTATTTGAGGAAGCTATTGCAGCCTGGGAGAGTTCCAGTGCCGACAATTTGACCGATCGCACGCTTGAGTTCTACACCCGGTTCTATTTGCAGGACAATATCCTGACCAAAGTAGATCGTGCGTCAATGATGGTTTCGTTGGAGGTGCGCGCGCCGTTCCTCGACAACGACCTGGTCGACTTCGCACGCCGGGTCCCTCATCAATACAAATTGCGGCACGGCGTGACCAAATATCTGCTTAAGAAGTCACTCGAGGGTATCCTCCCGGCAGATATTATTTATCGCAAGAAGAAGGGATTCGGCGTTCCGCTGGCACGTTGGCTCAAGGGTTGGAAAGAGCCGGCAATCGCCCCTCGCTGTAACGATCTCGATCTGGCATGGGTCAGCCGGAGATGGAGCGAGCACCGTGCCGGCAAAGTGGATCACCGCCTCTTTCTTTGGTGCTGGATCGTGCTGCAGAATCATATGCGCGTAGTGGCCGCCTGACGACATGACCTCCGATCAACGAACTGCCGACGCCTTTGCCAGCTCATGGAACAATTTGCCGCTGGGCTCGATATACACCCAAGACCAGTTTGAGGACTGGCTCCGTCCCGTCGAGAAGGCTGACGTGGAGGGAAAGGCCGTGCTGGAGCTGGGATGCGGCAACGGAAGCTTGCTTGTCCACATGGCGAATTGGGCGCCTGCAGTCCTTGAGGGAGTGGACCTGGGAGAGTCAGTGCGGTCCGCGCGGACAAATTTGGGCCGCCTCGCGGTCGCGTCGAACTGGCGCGTCATTCAAGCCGATATGACCGAGTTTCGAAAGCCCGACGGCTATGACTTCGTATATTCGATCGGCGTCTTGCACCACCTAACGGAGCCGAAGCGCGGGCTTGACTCGGTTGTCGCCAACACGAAGGTCGGAGGCCGTTTCCATTGCTGGGTTTACGCCAGAGAGGGAAATTCCATTATCATCGCACTCGTCGATCCCATCCGGAGGATCGCCTCCCGGCTTCCCTGGTGGGTCACCAAGTACTGTTTGGCGACAACTCTCGTAGTGCCCTATTACCTATATGCCAAGGCAATCAGCCGATTCCGGAATCAGCGCTGGGTGGGGCGGCTGCCGCTCTACAAGTACAGCGTCTGGATCAGTAACCGGGACTTTCCTTTCTTCCGGCACGTTGCCTTCGACCAGTTGGTCACGCCGAAGACGACGTACATACGCAGGCAAACCATTGAGGAGTGGCTCAAAGGCTACCGGAATGTCGATCAGGAGAGCACTTATATCGTGATGCGAAACGGGAACTCGTGGAAGTTCGGCGGCAGGATCAAGTAGGCGATCGATCATGGAAGCGCCACCGTTTCTTGAGATGCTCAAATGCCCTCTGTCGGACGAGTCGGTTCGAAAGCAGGAAGATTACCTCGTCTCCGAGCGTACGCACCGGCGTTTTCGCGTGAGCGCCAGCGGCATCCCCATGTTCGCCGAGGAGCAGTGCTCGGCGGAGGGACGTCGCCAACAGGAGCATTATGAACGTATCGCTGATCGGTATCTTCAGAATCTCGGCTATCCTCACACGCAAGAGTACATGGCGTACCTCGATCGCGTATTCCTGGCGGAAGTCGGCGACGAAAAGCTGGGTGATTGCGCCGAAGTTTGCTGCGGAGCCGGAGAAGCGTTCCAGTTGCTCGGATCGAGAGTAGGGAGGGGAATGGGAATCGACATATCGTTATCGATGCTGGAAGCGGCCCGAAGCAACTTGCCTTCATCCAACTATTTTTTTGTACAGGGTGACGCGACCATGCTACCGGTCCGAGACGCGATGTTCGACAGCGTCTTCGTTTTCGGCGGTATCCATCATGTGAATGACAGGGTCGGCCTCTTCCGCGAGATCTTCAGAATCCTCAAGCCTGGAGGCAGGTTTTACTTCAGGGAGCCGGTGAGCGATTTCTTTCTTTGGCGTTGGCTGCGCGCCGTGATCTATAGAATGTCGCCAACCCTGGATAGCAAGACCGAGCGTCCACTCCTGTTCAATGAGACCGAGCCACCACTGCAGCATGTGGGCTTTCGGTTGCGGAGCTGGAAGACCTTTGGCTTCCTCGGCTACTGTCTACTGATGAACAGCGATGTTCTGGTATTCAACCGTGGCTTGCGATTGATGCCGGGGATCCGTGCGATGACGCGCTGGGCCGCGCGATTGGACGACTGGACGACCCGCCGGCCGGGGATGGCAAGAAACGGATTGATTGCAGTAGGTGTCGGCGAAAAACCTGCCAATGGAATGGCCCAATGAGGATACTAGTATCTTTCGTATTGATGATCAGCTTGACGGTTACCGCGAACCTACTGCTGAAATCCGGAGCCACGATGCCGCGCATCGGGGCAAGCGAGTGGCTCAGCTTGATAAATTGGAAAGTCGCTGCCGGGCTGGCTACGTTTGCACTCAGTGCGGTTTTTTACTTGTCGATCCTCACGAAGCTGCCGTTGAACGTCGCCCAGTCGTTCGCGGCCTTTCAATTCGTCGCCGTCATCCTGGCGGCCTGGCTCATTCTGGGCGAGCCTATCAGTCTTGTGCGAGGCGCAGGCATCATGCTGATATGTGCTGGAATCTTTCTGGTCGGCTTGTCAGTGTAGGTCGCAGCCATCACACAGGGACGCGAGCTGAGAGAAAATCACTCTCGCGTCTCTGATGGCAATGGACCAAGGCCGCTCGCTATTCCTCGATGCAGCACGATTTTTCGCTGCATGTGCCGTGGTATTGCACCACGCATTTTCGTCCGGGTATCTCGAGCCGCCGATCCATGTTAACGGCCGTACGGCCGTTATGGTGTTCTTTGTCATCTCCGGGTTCGTTATTGCGTACGTGTCGGACACCGTCGAGCGCGATTATCGCAGCTACGTAATTGCGCGCGTATCGAGAATATACAGCGTGGCAATCCCGGCGTTATTGCTTACGCTTCTAGCAGACAGTATCGGGATGCGGGTCGACGACACCTGGTATGTAGCAGCTGCTCACGAGCAAATTCCGGCCCGCCTTCTGATCTCGCTCATGTTCATGAACGAATCGTGGAATCTTACCGTGAGCGCGCTTTCGAACGGCCCGTATTGGTCGCTCTCCTACGAGGTCTGCTATTACGTGCTCTTCGGCATTTTCCGCTTTGTGAGACGGCTGGTGCTCAAGTATGGCGCTGCAATGCTGGTCGCCGCCGCAGTCGGGCCAAGGATCCTTCTGTTGCTTCCCGTCTGGCTCATCGGTGTGATCTGTTATCGCCTTGCAACGCGAACAGTCGTGTCGGGTGTCGCGGCGATAGTTGGCCTCGTCTTGTCGATCGTGCATTTCGCGTTGGTAGTCCTAATCGGGACACCGGTTTCCAGCTTTGCAACGACCATCGGCGACGCGATCGCCGGGGACGGCTACCTTCATCTGGCGGGCTTTCGATTCTTCCTTGGCGGTGACAGGTACTTTCTCGATGATTTCTACGTCGGTTTCAGTTTCGCATTGCTCTTGTTCTTCAGCGTCCCTCTCGGGTCCATGCTGCACAGGACGCGCGTCGCCAGGACTTTTATCCGGGCTGCAGCGAGACATACGTTTTCCATCTACCTGTACCATGCTCCGTTATTGGCTCTGTTCGCGGCAGTGAGCTCGCACAGCCCGACCAGAAAACTCAATTTGATCCTGATATTGGTCCTTACGTTCGCCGTCGTGCTTGCGCTGTCCGAGGTGACGGAACAGCAACGTCCAAAGCTGCGCAAGTGGCTTGAGCGGCGCTGGGTGATGGGTCGTGCCTTAGGCGCGGATGCCGGTAAATAGTCGCGTCCGACACACCCGGCTGTTCACCAGCGCCGAAGACAGGAGGCTGCAGACGAGTGTCATATGGAGGCGCTAGCGAACTTTGGCTGTCCGTTGCACGCAGATAAGGAACGAGTGACTGGCTGCAGAAGCAACGGCAGGCACGCCTGGCAGCAGGCGCCTTGACAGAGGTGAGTGGAACACGGGTTGGATCAATTGCAGGCGAGACGGCATCAGCGGCAACCACGTGAGCGCTGGCTGCGAGAATCCAGCGGAAAGCAATATCTGCGTGAGCGTCGACTCCGATTCGTATCGGACGCGCAGCGGTTTTCCTTTGAGTTTGCGTCGCGTACGATCCCACCAGCCGGCGAGTCCGTGATAGTTTAGTGCATCGATCCATAGCGTGCCGCCGTGGCGAATCACCCTTGCAAGCTCATTGATGAGAATCTCCGAATCACGGATAGCCTGCAGGACGCCGAGGCACACCGCGCCATCGACGCTCGCCCTCGCGAACGGCAGCATCATGGCGTCAGCGGCACAGTAGGCGACGCCTGTCGCGGTGCGCTCCGAAGCTTTGCGCAAAGTGGGTTGCGAATAGTCAATACCTACGACGCGCAGGCCCTGCTGAGCCAGCCATCTCGAATAGGTGCCCGCGCCGCAACCAATGTCGAGGTACAGCGACCCGGGCGTAACGGCGTGCCAGGCGTCTTGGAAAAAACGAAATCGCGCCCTGAGGCCGGTCGTCGACCACCCGGCAATGCCGGCATCGTCGTCGCGGAGATTCGCGAATTCGATGAATCGCTCTTGCCACTCTTGTTCGAATCCGGGCCCGGGACGCGGCGATTGCTTGGTAGGCACTCAGCTTCCTCTTACGCAGTTCCTGCAGGATTCGCGCTATCTCTTGGTGCGCGAGAGGGTCCGGCATGCGGACAACCAGCCCTGGTATGGCGCTCGCGGGCAGCCGCCTCTTACGCAAGCATGGTCGCGAGCGTCATTTCTTTCTCGACAGTGCGCGATGCGCAGCGACGTAGATCAGGGCGCCTCCGACGGCGCCCTCGATCAGGCGGCTGATGCCGTGCTGACTCCATATCGGGTCCGGATCCGACCCTCCGAGCGCGTGGATCGAAGCGATGAGAAATCCGAAAAACCCGCCAATCAGAATTTGCTTGACGATGGATTGACGTTGCATGCCCTCTCCAGGACTCGATCGAGAGCCGGAAAATTGCCGATATTGTAGCGTAATGAGAGGCTTATTCTTGACTCGACGCCGGTTCCTTCGTCAGCTGGGCGCGCTCGCCGGATCGCGCGCGGCCCCGCTCGGCTTTGCGGCAGCCTGCGGTTGGCACGCGAAGGCATCGGCCGAAGAGCGATCGTCCGCGCGTCCTCTGCGGACCGTCGCCGCCGGCGCGGCGACTCCGCGGTGGATGCAGCGGCTGTCGGTCAACGAATGGGCCGCAATCGCGGACACCGCGATCGGCACGATGGACTGCGCGCCGCAGCTCGCGGCCGGTCTGACCGATGCGCAGTTCCACGACATCGGCTTCGGCGATCCGCGTTCCGGCATTCTCGCCTTCAGCGGTGGCGCGTTGAAGACGGCAGGCAGCGAGATGCTGGTTTTCGGCGGCGGCGGCGCCGGCGCCTGGGCCGGCAACGACGTCCGCGGATTGCGACTCGAGGACGACGCGCCGGTGTGGCGCACCCGGGTCAAGCCGAGCAGCCATGCCAACGTTATACCGCGCAACCTGCCCGCGACTCCCTACATGCGCGATGGCGTCACGCCGAACGCGAGGCACAGTTACTGGTCCCCGCAGTTCATCGATCGCCAGAACAAGTTCATGGCCTTCGGCTGCGGTCAAACTTGGAACGCGGACACCGGAAAGTTTTACGTCGTCGATGGAGTCACGCTCGATACCGGCGTCTGGGAAGCTCCGGGCAAGCATCCACCGATTCCCGAATCCACGCGGCTGGGATGGCAACTGGGTTTGCAAACATCCGGTGACCGAGGACGTTTACGTATCGGGTGCGAGTGCGGTAAGCAAGTGGAGCAGCGCGGCAGACCGGTGGTCGATGCTGTGGACGACCCAGCGGACCGACGTCGACAGGGCGACCGCCGCGATCGATCCTGCTGGCGGCGGTACCCTGTTGCGCATCGGCAACTACGGCGCCGCCCAACACTCCGGTGGCGATCGATCTCGCGACCGGTTCGGCAACCGTCGGCTCATTCAGCGGGCGCTACGCCGACGCGATAAACGTCGGCGGCTATTTCGCGGCCGGATTGGTGTTCGACCGGGGCCTGGGCAAGTTCCTGCTATACCAGGACGACGGCTATCTGTACGCGATCAGCAGGGTTTCCAGCGCGATCTGGCGGGTGGATCGCCTGTCGCTGACGGGCACGCCGCCGCAGTCCGGCCATTCCGCCGAGCCCGGCCTGATCGCCATCTGGGGCCGGATGCAATACGTCCCGAATCTTCGTGGCGTGTGCATTATCCAGGCCTACGATCGCCCGGCGTATTTCGTCCGGACTTCCTAGCCGACGCGCACGGCCGCTGCGCACCGGGGTGCGATCGCCTGGCCGATTCAGCCGGCGCTGAGCCAAGCGCGCTTACTGATAGACGATCGTCAGCGTCGGACGCAGCGTCGGATCGGTCGCGATATTCGCTGGCGTTGAATGTCTTGGGTTTACCGTACCGGCCGGTGGATCCGAGCCGCCAACCGAAATTGGTGCTGGTGTTGGTGGCCCACTGACGCACTCGGGCGCTGACGTCGAAACTCACCCACCCCGGATTGAACGGCACCGATATCACCGCATCGGCGCTGCTGCTGTAATCGCTGCCCACGCCCGATGCGCCGAGCGCTGCTCCACGGTCACGCCGGTCTGGCTGAAGTTGCCAGGTCGCCTGGTTTTCGATCCATGGCTTGAGCAGCGCGTTCAAGCGGACCGTGTCATTGTAGTACTGCTTGTACAGCTGCAAGGTGGCCGACTGGATGGTGGCACCGTTGGGCACCGGGCCCCCCTCCGACTGGAAGACGGCGAAGCGGATCAGCGGCGTGTAGTTGGCGCTGTCCAGATACAGGGGGTTGAAGCTTCCGCGCACCGTCGTCGGCAGATTCCTGTCGAGGAAGGTGTCGCTTACGCCGCCGTAGCCATTCAGGCCGCGGCGCAGCACGGCGGTCGTGGCTCGCCGACGTTACGGTGACCGTGGCGGCATTCGAAGTCGCCGTGCCCAGAGCGTTGTCGGTGGCGACCGCCGTCAGCACGTAGCTGCCGGCGGCAGCCGGTGTCCAGTCGAAGGTGTACGGCGCAACCGTCGCTTGGCCGATTTTCGCGCGCCGGCGTAGTACTCGACCTTGGCCACGGTGCCGTCAACGTCGCTCGCACTCGCGGTGAGCGTGAAGCTGCCGCCGAGGGTCGTCGTGGCGCCGTCCGCCGGCGTCAGCAGCGTCACCGTCGGCGGGATGTTGCCGCCGCCGCCGCCCGAATACACGACGGTGAGCTTCGGACGCAGCGTTGCATCGGTCGTGTATTCGCTGGAATTGAACGTCTTGGCGTTGACCGGACTGCCGGTCGAGCCGAGCCGCCAGCCGTAGTTGGAGCTGGCGTTGTCGGCCCACTGCTGGACTCGCGCGGTCACGTCGAACGCCACCCAGCCCGGATTGAACGGGACCGAGACGACGGCGTCGGCACTGCTGCGCGTAATCGCTGCCTACGCCGGCCGCGCCGGCGGTGCTCCACGGCACGCCGGTCTGACTGAGCAGCCAGGTCGCCTGGTTCTCGACCCAGGGCTTGAGCAGCGGATTCAAGCGAACGGTGTCGTCGTAGTATTGCTTGTACAGCTGCAGGCTGGCCGACTGGATCGTCGCGCCGTTGGGCACCGGCCCGCCTTCGGCCTGGAAGACGGCGAAGCGAATCAGCGGCGTGTAGGTGGCTGCTGTCCAGATACAGCGGGTTCATCGCCCCGCGCACCGTCGTCTGCAGGTTTTTGTCGAGGAAGGTGTCGCTGACGCCTGCATAGCCGTTGAGGCCGCGCTGCAGGACGACGGTGGTGCCGGTGACTGCGGTCACGGTGACCGTGGCGGCGATTCGAGGTCGCCGTCAACCCGACGTTGTCGGTGGCGACGGCGGTGAGCACGTAGCTGCCGGCGGCACTCGGCGTCCAGACGAAGGTGTAAGGCGAGGCGGTCGCCTGGCCGATCTTCACCGCCCCGGCGTAGTACTCGACCTTGGCTCACCGTGCCGTCGCGTCGCTCGCACTCGCGGTCAGGGTGAAGCTGCCGCCGAGCGGTGTCGTGGCGCCGTTCGCCGGCGTCAGCAGCGTCACTGTCGGCGGAGCATTCTGGACTCCCGCCCGAGTACACGACGGTGAGCTTCGGACGCAGGGTCGGATCGGTCGGTATTCGCTGGAGAAGAACGTCTTCAGTTGACCGCCCGCCGTCGTCTGGCTCAACCGCCAGCCATAGTTGCGCGCTGGCGTTGTTCGCCCATTGCTGCACGCGCGCGGTCACATCGAACGCCACCCAGCCCGGATTGAAGCTCGGGCGTGAGCAGCGTCGTCGGGCGTGCTGACGTAATCCGATCCCGCCCCGGCGGCGCCGCCTGCGCTCCAGGCAGCTCCCGGTCTGGGCGAGGTTCCACGTCGCCTGGCTCTCGACCCACGGCTTGAGCAGCGCGTTCAGCTGCAGGGTGTCGTCGTAGGACTGCTTGTACAGCTTGCAGCGTCGCCGATTGCAGCACGGCGCCATCGGGAATCGGGCCGCCTTCGGATTGATAGATCGCGAAGCGAACCAGCGGGGTGTAGTTCGACCGGATCGAGATACATCGGATTCAACGCGCCGCGCACGCGTCGTGCGCGCGGTATCGTCCAGGTACGTGTCGCTCGCGCCCGCATAGCCGTTGAGGCCGTCCTGCAGCGTGACCGTGGTCAGCGTCGCGTTGACGCGTGATGTTTACGGTTGGCGAAAGCGTCATGCCGCCGACGTTGTCGACGGCGACGGCCACGATCGCGTAGGGCCCGACCAGAACCGGCGTCCATGCCACCGTATACGGGGCGACGGTCGCCTGACCCAGCTTGACGCCGTTGGCGTAGTACTCGACGCGCGCGATGCTGCCGTCGGAGTCGGACGCGTTTGCGGTGAGGCTTAGCGGCGTTCGCGGGAGCGACGCTGGTGCCGTCCGCCGGCGACGTGATGCTGACGGTCGGCAAGCGCGTTGCCCGGCGGATTGGGTTGAACCCAACCGACCGGCTTGTAGATCCAGATCTGGCCTTCGTACGGTATCCTCGAGGCCGACGAAGACGTCGTAGTACGGCGCGTAATGCCACTTGCCCATGATGCCGGTTCCGACGATTCCCGGCGGCACCGCGGACGACGGCGTTCGTTGCGTGACTGTCCAGCCGGACATGGTGTTGCCCGATGGCGGCTCGTGCAGCTCCCAGACCACGCCGGTGCCGCACCAGAGCGGGAAAGTGCCGCGCCCGGGATCGAACTCGAGCGCGCAGTTCTGGATGTTCAGGCTCTGCGCCGAGAGCCACGCCTGCAGGCTCGCGATCGTCGAATCGATCTGCACACTGCGGTCGCGGATTGGTCGGGGCCGGGCGTCGTCAGGTCCCAGAACTGGAACGGCGCGGTGTTGTTGCCGGTTCTGACGAAGAGCTTGCGCACCGGATCGTAGCCGCACGTCGTCTGGCCGGTCACTCCGACCGAGATACACGCCGACCTGGGTGCTCAGGTCCAGCGACGGATTGGCGATGTCGGTGAGCTGATAGCGATACAGATCGAGGCGTGGTCGAAAAGCGGCTCGACGCGGCGGTGTACACGACGTCGTGGCCGCCTTCGGCGGCGTAGCCGGTGCAGCCGTTGACATGGGTTCCCGGCAGCGCCTGCGTCGCGATGTTCATGATTGATGTCGCGGTTTTGCCACATCTGGCCGCCGGCGATCGACGTCGGATCGACGCGCTTGACGTTCGAGCCGGTCGTCCCGCCGACCTTGTTGCCGTCGGCGCGGTTCGGATCGAACAGGTAAGGGCCGGTCAGGCGCGATCGTGTCGGATTCGCTCTCCGAGACCACGTAACGTAGGACAGGCCGTTGTTGTAGGCGGCACCACCCCAGGTCATGGAAGCGATCGACGATCGGCAGGAAGATGTTGTTGTCGTAGGTGTGCGACGAGATCGGCGCATTGTACGACGCCGTCGATGGCGAGGATGCCGATGACCGGGTCGTCGTCGTGATCTCGCTGGGCAGCGATGCGCGCTCCCATTGCAAGATTGCTCGAATGCCAGCGATAGACGTCGTTGCCCGGGATAGTTGGCGTGACCGCCGCCGTAGATGATCAGGTCGCCGCGGTTGCTGTCCCACGCAAAGCTGCTCCAGGGCAGGATGATCTGGTCCGGGGTGTGCGTGAGCGCCATTGTCGAGCGGCTCGAGGCGATCGCCGGCGTCCACACGTCGCTGTACGAATTGGCATTGACCTGCAGCCAGCTGTTCGCCGGCATCTGCAGAATCAACGGCAGCAACGGCCCCGAGCCGACGTACGGTGGAATCGACTGGGCCCCGGCCGGCGCGATCAGCGATAGGCAGACGAGCAGGCTGAACAGCCACGACCGCGGTTGGGATAAAGGCTTGCCGGACATGCGTGCGTTATTGCGTTGCTGCGATCTGCCGCTGCTCCGCGCCCGCGGCGAGCGAGACGTCAGTGCACATCGAGCGAATGCTAAAGCCATCTTGCCGCGTTGCCAAGGCTCCGCGGTCCAATCACGGAGCCGTCGCCGACTGGCGGTCGATAACGAGTGCACGAGCGGCGCCGGCTTGTAGTGTCCATGGTAGCGACCAAAGGTGCCCGGAGCGTGAAATCAGAACGCGGCGCCGCGCTCAGCGGCGCGGGCCGCGCCTCGAACCGGGGATGCGGCATCAACGTGCGCCTGGAACCACATCTCCAGCATCATCAGCACCCAGGCCAGCGTACCGTAATAGGCCGCGTGCTCGCTGAGTCGCGTCGACATCAGATCGTCGAGCAGTTCGTTGCGGAAGATATGACGCTGGCGCAGGCTCTGCCAGCGCGTCGCCGCCGAGCTCGCGCAGCGCCGGGTGGTCGCGCAGCCACAAACCGGCGGGCAGGCCGAAGCCGTGCTTTTTCTTCGCGATGGTCGCCTCCGGCAGGAAATCGCGCAGCGCTTCCTTGAAAAAATAGCGCAGCTGGCTGCCGCGAACCTTGAACGAGGCCGGCAGCGCGGCGGACAAGTCGACCACCGATTCGTGCAGCAGCGGAAAGGCGACGTCGACGCCCGGCGATATCGCAGGTGCGCGTAACCTTCGGCAGATCGTTGTCGGCCAGCGTGAACTTGAGGTCCAGCGCGAGCATGCGGTTGATCAGGCTTTGCGCCTGCGCGTCGCGCGTACGTCGTCGCCGAGCAGGGCAAGCGGCACGCCGGGATCGACCTCGGCCAGGAACTCCCGGTCGAAGACGTTTTCCGGGCCGAGGCGTCGAAGCAGGTTGTAGCGTGTCGTATCGGGCCGGCATCGGCAGCCGCGCCTGTGTCGACATAGCTGTGCAGCTTGCGCAGCGATCGGCATCGATCGCCATGCCGGGCATGCCCAGCAGCGCGGGTTCCAGCATCGCGCCGCAGCGCGGCAGGAATGCGCTGGTAGAGCGCGAGCTGATATTGCTTGGCGTATCGCGTGTTGCCGCCGAACAGCTCGTCGCCGCCGTCTCCTCCCAGCATCCGCGTCACCCCGTCGGCCTGCGCCAGTCGGGCGCAGTAGTAGGTCGGGATGGCGGAGGCATTGCCGAACGGCTGGTCATACGCGGACGCGATCAGCGGAACCGCGGCGACGACATCATCGGGCGTCACATAATATTCGTGATGGTCGGTTCCGAAATGACGGGCGGTGATGCGCGCATATTCCATCTCGTCGTATCCCGCAGCCGCGAAGCCGATCGAATAGGTGCGGGCCGCCACGCCGCTGACCGCTCCCAGCAGACCGGCAATCGTCGAGCTGTCGGTCCCGCCGCTCAGGAATGCCCCGCATTTCGCGCCGCCGGATACCGAGGCAACGCCGGCGTCGAGCGCGGCGCGGAAGGCCGGCTTGAATTCGTCGACCGTCGCACGGGCCGGCTCGCTGAACCGGGGTTGCCAGTAGCGACGGGTGATCGCTCGGTTTTCCGCGAAGGTCAACGCGTGCCCGGCACGCAGGCGCGCATGTTGCCGGTATACGGTGGCCGGGCCCGGAATCATGTGGAAATAGACGTAGTCGTACAACGCCTGGGGGGCGATCGAACCGGACGCGAGCGGGTGCGACCGGACGACGTCGGAAGTGGCGCCGAAGATCAGCGTGTCGCCTGCATGTTCGTACACGACGTTGCGCACGCCGATTCTGTCGATCGCGAGCGTGACGCGGCCGGTGCGCTCATCGACAAGCGCCAGCGAGAAGTCCCCACCGGTCTCGGCCAGGAACTGGCTGTCGTCTTGCAGATAGGCGTCGATCGCGCGGCGACAGAAATCGAGGAGCGCGTCCGGTGTGTGGACCGCCGCGTTGCCGGATACCCAGTGCGGATGGCCCTGGACGGCGATATGGATCGGCCCCGATGTGACGACCATCGTCGTCCCGGGAGGGCCCACCGAAGCGAGCGCGAATCGCGCTCCGAAGACAGGCGAGGCGCCGGTCCCTTCTCGCCATGAACAGGCCCCTCTCATCGCGTCGACCACCGTCCGCGGATCGCCACCCGTGGCGCCGTACCAACCGCAAATGCCGCTCATTGTGCGTCTTCCGGATTCGACGTCTCCGGCTCGGAAGGGCGCCCATGGCCACGAGGCCCGAAGATCGTCGCGGATCCGTCGCACCGCCGGCTTGACCACCAGCTCGCGCGTTGCGATGAGACGCCCGCGTATCGAACGTCCGTAGATCGTCATGGTGCTCACCGGTTCGGCGCCGTCCGCCCACCGATACTTGTAGACATTCTCACCCGGCCCCATCAGGTACCGGCGCAAGCCTCGCCCGAACAGATGCACGAGCATATGGCGACTCAGGTAAGACCCCGGTGATAGCGGCTCGTAGGCCGCGTCAAAATCGGACCGCAGCGCGAAAACATGTCCATCGTCGATCAGCTGGAATTCCATCGCGATCGGCAGCTTGTCCAGCATCAGTGTCCATATCGAAAGACAACCGATGCGATGCGCGTGTCGAGACAGGCGGCGGATGAATGCCTGCGGTCCGGCGTTGTCGAGTGAATTGCCGGTGCGCATCTTCCAGCTCCGGGCCGAAATCGCGGTGATCTGGCCGATTTGCCTCTCGACCTCGGCGGCGTCGCCCTCGCCGGGTTGCAGCCAGTGGACCTCGACGTGCCCGGCCTTGGCCAGCCGGTTGTGTCGCCAGGTTGGTCGCTTTTTTGAAGCGTCTGCTTCGCGACCAGTAGTAGGCGTCCCATGACGAATCCAAAGCGATCCAGGGATTCCTGGTCGCCTGCTTGACTTCGCAGCGCAGACCGCGCCGCGATAGCGCCTGCCGGAGATCGGTGAGCGCGATGGCGCCGTCGGAAAGATAGCGCAGCACGATCGCGTCCCATTCCCGCTGCCGACGCACGAGCGCGTCGGCGATCGCGGATGCGACCGTCGACCGGTCGGCCTCGGACGCCAGCAGGTCGCAACATTGCGTGTCGGGCACGGCAAGAAATTTGAGTGTGCGGACGGTACCGGCGGCGGACCTTTGGCGCACCAATGGCAATACGCCGAGCAGATCCTCGCCGCGCATGCAGGACAGCAGATGCAATTGTGCGCGGGGGTCGCGCCATTGCCACGCGGCATCGAACCATTCGTGGGTCAGGAACGGCGACCGGCGCTGACTTTGCAGTCGGTTCCACATCGGACCAAGCGCTGTGAATTCCTCCGGCCGGGATAGCAAATGCACTTCCATCGCTGGGACTTTCTCGTTCAAGTCGAGAGCTCCGTGCGCACGCGCTGCCCCCGGCGGTACGCGCGGACTTCGAGCGCGGCCAGCACGCGGCAGGATTCGCGTCGGCAGGTTGCCTGCGGCACGGGGCAATGTTTCAGACGTTTCCAAGCATGAGAGCACCGGCCGGCCCGCCCCTTTGTAGAAATTGCAAAACGCCTCGGAAAAAGGCCCGCCGCCACCCGCCAACGCCAGGGTCGGATGCCGTTCATCGGCGGTTCCAGCGATATCGGAGGCCAAAGTTGCAGGCCTGCGAATGGGCGGATGGCCAAACGGTGATGCCGGTAGGCCACAACCCGATCAACGCTTGGCAGACGCCAGCGCCCGTTCGTCGACTCGGTCCGGCGATTTCGCCGTTGCGACGTATGCTCGGCTATCACCGGGCTCCAGCCGTCGCGCCAGCGACCGCGGCGTGGCGATCGGCCAGGGAAAAAGAGCGGCACCGATCCGTTATTGCGTCGGTAACGTGCGCTTTCATCATACCTTCTCGGTTCGCCGACGCGAAGATTTGTCCGCGTCTGCACTCAAATGTCGTTTGCGCGGATCGCGAGCTGTCGTTGACAGCACGCGCTATACAAGAATTTGCACGACCGGCGTGGACCTTTCTACACTCAGTTGGTACATTCGCCAAGGTGCGCTGCGCCCACGCATGCAGCGCGTGGCGACGTCGTGAATATTCAGCACTTCGAGCGTCGAGTGTTCCCGAGACGGGCTGCGCGATAATCCGATGCTGATGAAATCTGCGATGTTTTCGCGGGGGCTGGCCCAGGCGTTCGCGCGGGCGCCAGTCGACACCGCTGTATCGCTGTCGCGAGTGTTCGGTATAGGAATTGCTTGATACTTTCGGCTGGTCTCGCGTGGTCGCGGTTACCTGAACGGAGGCAGGCACACGATAGCGGCCACGGAAGGAAAGCAATGAGGTTGCCGACGATAGGCGTCGTGCTCGGACCGACCGGGCGGGCGCAGGTTTTCCGGCATAGACGCCGTCATCGATACGAGAGGATTCGGTTGATCAGTTTTCTTCGTCAGAACGTAGCCGCCGCGACACTTGTTGCTGCTCGCTGCGGAGCTTTCCTGGCTCGTGATCGCGGCTATCGGCGCGATCGTTTTTCTGCAGCGGCTGCCGATCCCCGAGCCACTGCACGCCGCGCCCGCGTTCGTCTATGCGTTTCTCATCGTCCTGTTCAACATCGGCTTCGGCGTCTATCGCCGCAAGGAAAAGCTTGCACGCAGCTCGTACTTCACGCGGGTCTGCATCGCCTCGGCCGTTCGGGACCTTGCTTGCCTACGTGATCGCCGATTGGCTGCCCGGCGGCGAGATGTTCCGGCAAAACGTCGGCGCCGCGGCGCTGCTCGCCGTCGCCGGACAGATGATGCTGCGACACACGGTGATGCTGCCGCTGGTCGACGCGCTGCTTCCGCACCGCTTGCTGGTTCTCGGCACGGGCGCGCAGGCAAAGCAGGTCGAGACTTCGCTCGCAGAGGGCAACGTCGGCGTGAAGCTGGTCGGGTTCTTCGCGCTCGACGGCAACGAGGAAATAGCGGTTGCTCCGAAGCGCATCATCGGCAGGCGCGAAACGCTGGAGCACGCGGTCAAGCATCACGGCGTCGACGAGATCGTGGTGGCGGTGCGGCAGCAGCGCGGCGGCGTACTGCCGCTGCGCGATCTGCTCGCCTGCCGGCTCAACGGCGTCAAGGTCACCGATCTCGCCGGCTTTTTCGAGCGCGTCCACGGCCACGTGCCGCTGGACATGAGCCGCGCCAGCTGGTTCATCTATGGCGACGGCTACCGGCAGAACTGGCTGCGCCGCTTCGTCAAGCGATCGTTCGATCTGGCGGTGGTGGCGATCCTGGTGATCGCCGCGCTGCCGGTGATCATGTTCACCGCCTTGCTGATCGCTCTCGAGGGTCCGGGCACCGTCATCTATCGGCAAAAGCGCGTCGGCCGCGGCGGCAAGACATTCACGCTGCTCAAGTTCCGCAGCATGACGATGGACGCGGAAAAGGACGGCAAGGCCGCGTGGGCGGCAGTCAACGACGCGCGGATCACCCGCGTCGGACGCTTCATCCGGCGCACGCGCATCGACGAGCTGCCGCAGTTGATCAACGTGCTTCGCGGCGAGATGAGCCTGGTCGGTCCGCGTCCGGAACGGCCGGAATTCGTCACCATGCTGTCCGAGCAGATTCCGTTCTATGCGGTGCGCCACAGCGTCAAGCCGGGCATCACCGGCTGGGCGCAGGTCAGGCATTGCTACGTGGCCACCGTCGACGACACGGTGAAGAAGCTCGAATACGACATCTACTACGTCAAGAACAACTCGCTGCTGCTGGATCTGCTGATCCTGCTCGAAACGGTGCGCGTCGTCCTGCTGGGCGAAGGCGCGCGCTAGCGCGGCGCCATCGCCGACGCCGCTTCCGATCGCGCGTCGGCCTGGAGCCGCCGTCGCCGCGAGTCGCGGCGACCGCTGGTCCGGCAAGCCGCCGACCATCGAGCGCCGCCCGCCGCGCATCGAAGCCACCGGGCGTCGGCGCGCGCCGCCGGGATATTCTTCCCTCTGCAGCCGGGTTAGAGTTAGCTCCTCATCGACCAACCCGCGCACGCCGTGAACGCAAACATCCTCGCCACCGTAGCCGCGTGGAGCTACGGCCTTGCGCTCGCCGGCTATCTGGGCTTTGCGCTGCTGATGGCGCTGCGCTGGCGCCCCAGCGTCCGCGCGGCTCTGCTGCTGACGGCGACCTTGGTGACGGCGGTCTGGGCAGCGGCCGGGCTGGCGGTCGCCTTGTCCGACCGTCCCGGCATATGGCTGCTGTCCGGCGTCGTCGACGTCCTGCGATACGGCGTCTGGTTTCTGTTCGTCGGCAACCTGATTGCAGGATCCGGCAGCGACAAGTCCGCGGCCGGCGTTTCCGCGATGGGTCGTGACCGTCGTCGTGGCGGCGATGCTGGCGAGCCTGGCGCTGCTCGATGGCCTGCCGCTGTCGCGCTCGCTCGGCGCGCAGGGCCCGAGGACTTCGTTCGGGCTGCATCTGGGACTCGCGGTTTTCGGGCTGATGCTGGTCGAGCAGCTGTTCCGCCGGGCGCATCCGCAGGCGCGATGGGCGATCAAGCCGCTGTGCATCGCGCTGGCGGGAATGTTCGGCTTCGAGCTTTTTCTGTACGCCGATGCGATGCTCTTCACCGCGCTCGACCTCGACATCTGGGCGGCGCGCGGCGTGATCAATGCGCTGGTCGTGCCTTTGATCGCGATCGCGATGGCGCGCAATCCGCGCTGGGCTGTCGAGATGCACGTCTCGCGCGACGTGGTGCTGCGAGTCGACGGCGTTGCTCGTTTCGGCGGCGTTCCTGCTCGCGGTCGCCGCAGCCGGATACGTCGTCCGCTATCTCGGCGGCGAGTGGGGCCGGACGCTGCAAATCGAATTGCTGTTCGCCGCGCTGGTCGGCGGCGCGCTGGTCGTGTCTTCAGGGCGCTTTCGTTCGCGGCTGAAGGTCTTCGTCAGCAAGCATTTTTATTCGTATCGCTACGACTACCGCCAGGCATGGCTGCGCTTCACCAGCACGCTTTCGACCGACAGCGCCGGTCAGGGATTGCCGGAGCGCGTCACGATGGCGCTGGCCGACCTGGTCGAGAGCCCGGCCGGGATGCTTTGGCTGGATGACGGCAGCGGCAGTCTCCGGCTCGAGCGCCCGGTGGAACGCGCCGGCGCTGTCGGCGGTCGAACCGGCGGACGGATCGCTCGCGGCCTTTCTGGCGCGCACCGACTGGGTCGTCAGCGTGGACGAGGCGCTGCACGATCCCGGCAAATATCCTGGCCTGCAATTGCCGCGACTGGCTGACGGCGATCCGTGACGCGTGGCTGATCGTTCCGCTGCCGTCGGGCGCCGGCCTGCTCGGCTTCGTCGTGCTGATGACGCCGCGAGCCAAGATCGACGTCGATTGGGAAGTTCGCGATCTGCTCAAGACCGCGAGCCGCCAGGCGGCAAGCTATCTGGGTCAGCTTCGCGCCACCGAGGCGCTGCTGGAAGCGCGCAAGTTCGAAGCCTTCAACCGCATGTCGGCCTTTGTAGTGCACGATCTGAAGAATCTGGTCGCGCAGCTTTCGCTGATGCTGCGCAACGCCGAGCGGCATAGCGAGAACCCGGAATTTCAGCGCGACATGCTGACGACGGTCGAGAACGTCGTCGAACGCATGAACAAACTGATGCTACAGTTGCGTACCGGGGCAACGCCGGTGGAAAATGCACGTCCTGTCGATCTGGAAACCGTCGTGCGGCGTGTGTGTGCCGCCAAAGCGACGCTCGATCCGCCGATCGAGCTGGAACTCTCCACCGGTGTCACGGCTGCGGGGCACGAGGATCGTCTCGAGCACGTGATCGGCCACCTGGTGCAGAACGCGATCGACGCGACGAGCAAAGGCGGCAGCGTCACGGTCAAGTCTGCACGACGACGGCGCTTTCGCGCTGATCGATGTAAAGGACACGGGAACAGGAATGAGTTCGGAGTTCATCCGCGAGCGATTGTTCAGGCCATTCGAGACGACCAAGCCGGCCGGCATGGGCATCGGCGTCTACGAAAGCTCGCAATACGTCGCGGGACTCGGCGGGCAGATACTGGTCGACAGCGAACCCGGGCGCGGGCACGCGCGTGCGTGTGCTGCTGCCGCGCGGCGAAAGCAGAACGCCGGCGACCGCCGCGCGCAGGGGAAGCCGCATGACCGAAACGCGCCGGCCGCTGCTGATCGTCGAGGACGATCCGGAGCTGCAAAAACAGATGCGCTGGGCGTTCGACCGGTACGAGACCGTCGTCGCCAGCGATCGCGAGTCGGCGATCGCGCAGATGCGCCGCTGCGAGCCCGCGGTCGTCACGATGGATCTGGGGCTGCCGCCGCATCCGGACGATCCGAGCGAAGGGCTGTTGCTGCTCGAGGAGATCAACGCCTTCGCGCCCGACACCAAGGTCATCGTGCTCACCGGCCAGAACGATCGCGTCAATGCGCTGAAGACGATCGCGCTGGGCGCGCATGATTTCTGCACCAAGCCGTTCGAGCCCGAGATTCTGGCGTGGACGATAGACCGGGCGTTTCGCGTGCACGAGCTGCAGGAAGAGAATCGTCGTCTGCAGACGGCGAACGCGGCCGGCGGCATGTCGGGCTTCATGACGCGCGACCCGGAGGCGCTGCGCGTATGCCGCACGATCGAAAAGGTCGCGCCGGCGTCGGCGACCGTGCTGATCCAGGGCGAATCGGGCACCGGCAAGGAATTGCTGGCCCGCGCGCTGCATGATCTGTCGCCGCGACGCGACCAGCGGTTCGTCGCGATCAATTGCGCGGCGATTCCGGAGACGCTGCTGGAGACCGAGCTGTTCGGCTACGAGAAGGGCGCGTACACCGGCGCGGCCAAGCGCACGTTCGGCAAGTTCGAGATGGCCAGCGGCGGCACGCTGTTTCTCGACGAGGTCGGCGACCTTCCGATGGCGCTGCAGGCCAAGCTGCTGCGCTTCCTGCAGGAGCGCGTGATCGAGCGCATCGGCGGCCGGGAGGAAATCGCGATCGACGTGCGCATCGTCTGCGCGACGCATCAGAGCCTGAAGGACCACATCGTCTCGGGACGCTTCCGCGAGGATCTCTATTACCGGATCGCCGAGATCGTCGTCGAGATTCCTCCGCTGCGCGCGCGCAAGGGCGACGCGGCGCTGCTGGCGCACAGCTTCGTGCACCAGTTCGCCGCCGAGCAGCGGCGCGGCGCGATGACGCTTGCTGCCCGACGCGGTCGCCGCGATCGAGGCGCATGCCTGGCCGGGCAATGTCCGCGAGCTGGAAAACGTGATCAAGCGCGCCGTCATCATGGCCGACGGCCTGACGATCAGCGCGGCCGACGTGGGCCTGGCGCCCGCCGACGCGGAGCCGGCGATCCTCAACCTGCGCCGCGTGCGCGAGGAGGCCGAGAAGGACGCGGTCCTGCGCGTGCTGGGACGAGTCAACGGCAATTACAGCAAGGCGGCCGAGCTGCTCGGCGTGAGCCGGCCGACGCTTTACGATCTGATGCATCGCTGCGGCCTCAAGTAGCGCCGCGCGGCGACGATCGATTCCGCGAAAGAAGCGACGACAATGAAGCTCCGGCACCACCTCTGCACGACCCTCGCTGCTGCTCGCGCCCTCGCGCTTGCCGGCTGCAGCAAGGACAATCCGACCGCGCTTGATCGCATCGGCGAAGTCGTATCTCGCGAAGAACGAATACGATGCCGGCATCATCCAGCTGAAGAGCGCGCTGCAGATAGCACCCGACAATGCCGAGGCGCGAATGCTGTACGGCAAGGCGTTGCTCGACACCGGCCGTCCCGCGGCGGCGGAGACCGAAATCCGCAAGGCGATCGACCTCAAGTATCCGGCGGACGAAACGTATCCGCTGCTCGCGCGCGCCATGGTCGACCAGGGCGCTTACGCCAAGGTGGTTGCCGAGCTCGCCGACCGCAAGCTTGGCGATCCCAAGGCGCAGGCGGGTCTGCAGACCGAGGTGGCCACCGCGTACCTTGCGCTCGGCGAGGTGCCGAAGGCGAACGAAGCGATCACGGCGGCGCTTGCCGCCGTTCCCGGCGACGCGCGCGCGCTGACCGTTCAGGCGCGCCTCGCCGCGCATCGGCAACGACCTGCCGCAGGCGCTGAAGCTGATCGATGCGGCGGTCGCGGCGGCTCCGAACAATGCCGAGGCGCTGGTCGTCAAGGCCGGATTCGAGAACGCGCAGGGCCGGCGCGACGATGCGATCAAGACGCTGGAGCGCGCGGTCGAGGTCAGCGGCGGCGCGCTGGGCGCGCGCTACGCGCTGGCGTCGCTGCTGGCCGAGAGCGGGCAGCTGGACAAGGCCGCGGCCCAGGTCGACGCGATGAAGAAGACTGTCGCCGCTCGAGTTTCGCACGCTCTATGCCGATGCGCTGATTTCGTATTCGCGCGGCGACGCGACGCATGCGCGCGACACGATCCAGAAGGTGCTTTCGGTCAACCCGGACAATCTGCAGAGCATTTATCTGTCGGGACTCATCGACATGAAGCTCGGCTCGTACGCCTCGGCCGAGGATTCGCTGCGCAAGGTCGTCGCGCGCGCGCCCGGACGAAGTGAGCCCGTTGCGGGCGCTCGCGGCGCTGTACTTGCGCACCGGTCGCACCGCGCAGGGCATCGAGACGCTCGAAGCAGCGCTGCGCCGCGCGCCCGACAATCCCGGCGCTGCTGCGGCAGCCGGCGAGGCGAATCTCGCCGCCGGCAACACCGCCAAGGCCGCGCAGTACTACGAGCGGGCAAGCGCGCTGGACAAGGGCAACATGGCGAGCAAGGTTCGCCTGGCCCAGGTCAAGTACGCCGCCGGCGATACCGGGCAGGCGTTCAAGGACCTCGAGTCGCTGTCCGGCGCCGACCAGTCGCAATACCAGGCCGACCTCGCGTTGATCGCCGCGCATCTGCGCCGCGGCGAATTCGACCAGGCGCTGGCCGCGGTCGCCACGCTGGAAAAAAAGCAGCCGAACAATCCGCTGACCTACAACGTCAAGGGCGCGGCGTACGCCGGCATGCACGACAACAAGAATGCGCGCGCCAGCTTCGAGAAGGCGCTGGAGGTGCAGCCCGGATATTTCGCCGCAGCGCGCAACCTCGCGCTGCTCGACGTGCAGGAACAGAAGCCCGAAGACGCGCGCAAGCGCTACGAGGCGATGCTGGCAAGGATCCGAAGAACGAGCAGGTGCTGCTCGGGCTGGCCGAGCTTCTGGTCATGTCGGGCCGTCAGCCCGGACGAAGTCAAGGCGACGATCGACCGCGCGATTGCCGCGGCGCCGAAATCGGTCCGGCCGCGTCTGGCGCTGATCAATTACTTCGGCAATCTGCGCGACGCCAAGGCGGCGCTCGACGCCGCCAAGGCGGCGCAGGCCGCCTTTCCCGACGACACGCAGGTGCTGGAAGCGGTCGGTGTCGCGCAGCGTGCCGCCGGACAGACCGACGAGGCGCTGGCGACCTTCAAGCGGCTGGTGCAGCTGCAGCCGCAGAACGCATCGGCGTTGCTGCGACTTGCCGACGTCGCAGGTCGCGCAGAAGGACTACAACGCCGCAATCGCGACGCTGCGCAAGGTGATCGAGGCCGAGCCCGACCAGAACCGGGCGCTGGTCGCGCTGGCCAAGACCTATGTCATTTCCGGCCATCCGGAAGACGCGATCGCCGAGGCGCGCAAGCTGCAGAAGGAGCGTCCGAAGCGCGCGCTCGGCTATGCACTCGAAGGCGAAGTGCTGGCGGCGCAGGAGAAGTGGCCGCAGGCGGCGGCGGCGTACCGGGAGGCGATCGCGCGCGAGCCGATTCCGATGCTCGCCGTGCGACGCTACGAGGCATTGCAGAAAGTCGGTGCTGCCGACGCCAGCGCCTTCGCCGCGCAATGGACGAAGGAGCATCCGAAGGACGTCACGCTGGTCGCGTTCCTCGGGCAGCAGAGCCTGGCTCGCAAGGATCTATCGCGGTGCGATCACGCAACTACGAGGCCGCGCTGAAGATCGACCCCGACAATCGCGGTCGCATTGAACAATCTCGCATGGGCGCTGACGGAAACCGGCGATCCGAAGGCGCGCGAGTATGCCGCGACGCGCGTACCGGCAGGCGCCGTTCAATCCCAATGTGATCGACACGCTGGGCTGGGCCGAAGTGCAAACCGGCGACGCGCAAGAAGGGCGTCGAGCTGCTGCGCGCGGCGTCCAATCTCGCGCCGGGGAACGCCGAGATCCGGCTGCATCTGGCCAAGGGCTGATCAAGACGGGCGACAAGGCCGGCGCGAAAAAAGCGCTCGAGCCGCTGTCCAAGCTCGACCAGGCGTCGCCGGCGCGCGTCGAAGCCGACAAGCTGCTGAGCGGACTCTGAGCATGGCCGGCGCTGATCACCATCGGCGTCGTCGGCCTGGGCTACGTCGGACTTCCGCTCGCCGTCGAGTTCGGCAAGAAGTATCCGACGATCGGCTTCGATCTTTCCGAGACCAAGGTCGCGGCCTATCGGCAGAGGCGTCGATCCGACCGGCGAAGTGAGTCGCCGCCGAGCTGGCCGCGGCCACCGGCTTGCGCTGCACGACCGACGCGGCGGCGCTGCGCGCCGCGGACTTCATCGTCGTCGCCGTGCCGACGCCGATCGACGATGCGCACCAGCCCGACTTCGGGCCGCTGCTCTCGGCCAGCGAAGCGGTCGGCCGCAATCTCAAGCGCGGCGCCACCGTCGTCTTCGAATCGACCGTGTATCCCGGCGCGACCGAGGAGATCTGCGTGCCGGTGCTCGAGAAGGCGTCCGGGCATGACGTGGAAGCGCGACTTCTTCGTCGGCTATTCGCCCGAGCGCATCAACCCGGGCGACAAGGAGCACACGCTGCCGCGGATCATCAAGGTCGTCTCCGGCGACACGCCCGAGACGCTGGAGCGCGTCGCCGCGCGTCTACGGCAGCATCGTCCCGGCCGGCGTGCACCGCGCCAGCTCGATCAAGGTCGCCGAGGCGGCCAAGGTGATCGAGAACACGCAGCGCGATCTCAACATCGCGCTGATGAACGAGCTGGCGCTGATCTTCCACCAGATCGGCATCGACACGCTCGAGGTGCTCGAGGCCGCCGGCACCAAGTGGAACTTCCTGCCGTTTCGGCCCGGCCTGGTCGGCGGCCACTGCATCGGCGTCGATCCGTACTACCTGACGCACAAGGCCGACAAGCTCGGCTACCACCCGCAGGTCATCCTCGCCGGCCGGCGCATCAACGACGGCATGGGCAAGTTCATCGCCGAGCAGACGGTCAAGCAGCTGATCCAGTCGGGCTCGGCGGTCAAGGGCGCCGACGTCAACGTGCTCGGCCTCACGTTCAAGGAGAACTGCCCCGACATCCGCAACTCGCGGGTCATCGACGTCGTGCACGAGCTCGCATCGTACGGCGCCAACGTGCACGTGCACGATCCGGTCGCCGACCCGGACGAGGCGCGCCACGAGTACGGCATCGAGCTGAAGCCGTGGGATGCGCTGCCGCGGGCGCGCGCGATCGTCGCCGCGGTCGCCCACCGCGACTTCAAGCGCCGCCCGACCGACGACTACGTGACCAAGCTCGACGCAGGGCGGGCTGTACGTCGACGTCAAGTGCCAGGCCGACGCCGCGCAGTTCCGGGCGCGCGGCGTCAACGTCTGGAGGCTGTGATCGTGGAGCCGCGCGGCGCGCCCGATGCGTTTGTCTGCATGCTGCGCAGCGCTGCGCGCGCGGCCGAAGCGCTGGCTGGTGACCGGCAGCGCCGGCTTCATCGGCTCGCATCTGCTCGAGACGCTGCTGGGCCTCGGCCAGGACGTCGTCAGCCTCGACAACTTCGCCACCGGCCACCGCAGCAACCTCGACGAGGTGCGCGCGGTCGGTCGGCGAGCTGGCGTGGCGCAAGCACCGCTTTCATCGAGGGCGACATCGTCGACGCCGACGCCTGCCGCAGCGCCTGCGAGGACGTCGACATCGTGCTGCACCAGGCCGCGCTCGGCTCGGTGCCGCGCTCGATCGAGGATCCGCTGCGCACGCACGCCGCCAACGCGACGGGCTTCCTCAACATGCTGGTCGCCGCGCGCGACGCCGGCGTCGAGCGCTTCGTCTACGCCGCGTCGAGCTCGACCTACGGCGATCATCCCGGCCTGCCGAAGGTCGAGGACGCGATCGGCCGGCCGCTGTCGCCGTACGCCGTGACCAAGTACGTCGACGAGCTCTACGCCCAGGTGTTCGCGCGCTGCTACGGCGTGGCGGCGATCGGGCTGCGCTACTTCAACGTGTTCGGGCCGCGCCAGGATCCCGACGGCGCGTACGCCGCGGTGATTCCGCGCTGGGTCGCGGCGATGCTCGCCGGAACGCCGATCGTGATCTACGGCGACGGCGAGACGACCCGCGACTTCTGCTACGTCGACAACGTCGTGCAGGCCAACCTGCTCGCCGCGACGGCGCCGCGCGGCGACCGTCTCGGGCGAGGTCTACAACGTCGCCGTCGGCGGCCGCATATCGCTCAACGATCTGTATGCGGCGTTGCGCGACCTGGTGGCCGAGCGCCATCCCGGCTTGCGCATCGCGGCGCCGATCTACGAGGATTTTCGCGCCGGCGACGTGCGCCACTCGCAGGCCGACATCTCGCAAGGCGATCGGCGCTTTCGGCTACGCGCCGACACACGACGTTGCGCGCCGGACTGCGCGAAGCGCTGCCATGGTACGAATCGGACCCATCGGCGGCGACTGTCGCACATGCCGTAAGGAATCCCGGTGTTCGCGGCACCGCTTGAATCGAAGACCCCGATGGTCCCGGCGGTCGCCGCCCGCCGCGCTGCTCGCGCTGGTCGCGATCGCTGCTGTGCATCGGCGGCCGATGTCCGCCGATCGCGCCGCCACCCGAAGCCCTGGCCGCGCAGGCGCTGGCGTACGAGCATGGCGAAGGCGTGCCCAAGGATCAGCGCAGGGCTGCCGCGCTGTATTGCGAAGCGGCGCGAGCCGGCGACGTCGGCGCGATGTTCAATCTCGGCTGGATGTACGCCAACGGCCGCGGCGTCGCGCGCGACGACGCGCTGGCGGCGTACTTTTTCGCGCGCGCCGCACGCGAAGGCCACGCTCAGGCCCGCGAAATGCTGAAGTTCGTCGACTCGGGGCAGCTCGTCTATCCGCAATGCATGCTGCTGCCGGCGCCCGATCCGACTGCCGACGGCGCCGTGCAGACGGCGCAAGCCCTCGATGCGCTCGCTTACGCCGAACTGCCGCCGGACAAGCGCAGGATCGCCGAGCTGGTGGTCAAGGCCGCGCCGCAATACGGCATCGATCCGCGGCTTGCGCTGGCGATCGTCGCCGCCGAGTCGAATTTCCAGGCCGGACGCGCGCTCGGACAAGGATGCGCGCGGCGTGATGCAGCTTATCTGCGGCTACCGCAACGCGATTCAACGTCGGGAATCGCTTCAACGTCGAGGACAATGTCCAGGGCGGGCTTTCCTATCTTCGCTGGCTGCTCGCCTACTACCAGGGACGAGGTCTCGCTCGCTGTCGCCGCATACAACGCCGGGGAAGCCGCGGTCGACCGTTACAGGGGGGTTCCGCCGTACGCGGAAACCCGCGCCTACGTGCAGCGCGTGCAGCGCCTTTTCGCCGACGAGTGGCATCCGTACGATCCAAGCGTCGCCGATTCGTCGGCGATACTTGTTCGCGCGGCCGACGACCTGGAGTAGTCACGATGACCTCACCGCTGCATGGATTCGGTTGCCGGCGCGGCAGCGCTGGCGTCGCGCTGCTTGTCTTCGCGCTCGCCGCGTCGCTGCCGGCGCGGGGCGGCACGATCGAGACAATCGAGCGGGTCAAGCGATCGGTCGTCGCCGTCGGCACGTTCGAACGCACACGCTCGCCGCAGTTCCAGTTTCTCGGCACCGGATTCGCGGTCGATGACGGCTCGCTGATCGTCACCAACGCCCATGTGCTGCCAAAGGTGCTCGATCCTGCGCAACGGGAGAGCCTTGCGATCCTGATTCCTCTGCCCGACAAGGACGATCCCAACCAGGCGCAGGTGCGCGAGGCGAAAGAGGTCGCGACCGATACCGACTCCGATCTGGCGCTGCTGCGGATTCCCGGACCGGCGCTGCCGCCGATGAGGATCGGCCAGTCAGCCGATGTCCGGGAGGGCCAGGAAGTCCTGTTCACCGGCTACCCGATCGGTGCGGTTCTCGGACCGCATCCGGCGACGCATCGCGCGATGATCGCGTCGGTGACGCCGATCGCGATACCGTTGTCGCGCGCCGGCGAGCTCAGCCCGCAGGCGATCCGCCGGCTGTCGGCCGGACAGTTTCCGGTCTTCCAGCTCGATGCCACCGCGTATCCGGGGAACAGCGGCAGTCCGCTCTACGATGCTGCGACCGGAGAGGTCGTCGGCATCGTCAACAAGGTATTCGTCCAGGGGACCAAGGAGTCCGCGCTGACGCAGCCTTCCGGCATCACCTACGCCGTGCCGGCAAGCCATCTGCGAACCTTGCTGCAGCGGGCGCGCTAGAGCGCGCAACGCTCATTTCGGCAGCGCGAGAGTCCCGCAGGTGATCGATCCGATCTGGGTCAAGGCCGTGCTCAAGGCGCTGGCCCTTCCGCCGACCGGACCGCTGTTACTGGCGATCCTCGGTCTCGCCGTTCGGGGCCGCAATCCTCGTCTCGGCACGGGCCTGGCGTGGGCGGGCGTGCTGTCCCTGCTGGCGCTTTCGATACCCGCTGTTGCCGCGCTGCTGATGCGCGGGCTCCATCTACCCGAACCCTTCGATCGCGATCGCGCTGCGGGCGCGCAGGCGATCGTCATTCTCGGCGGAGGCACGCGGCGCGACGCGCCGGACTACGGCGGCGACACGCTCGCGACGCTGACCCTGGAGCGGGTCCGTTACGGAGCGCGCGTCGCCAGGGAGATCGGACTGCCGGTCCTCGTCACCGGCGGATCCACCTATGGCGGAAAGCCCGAGGCCGAACTGATGCGCGACGCGTTGCAGCACGAATTCGGCGTCGCCGTGCGCTGGGCGGAGAACCGGTCGCGCACGACCCACGAGAACGCACAATATTCGGCCGCGATCCTTCGAGCGGCGGGCATCGGGCGTGTCGTGCTGGTCGCGCACGCCTTCGACATGCGACGCGCTACGGCCGAATTTGCGGCGGCGGGCATTGCGACGGTGCCGGCCGCGACCGGCATACCCGCGCGTGAGCACCGGGTCGGCGAATATCTGCCCGGGATCAGCGGCCTGCAGGCGAGCTATTACGCGATGTACGAAATCCTGGCCAACATCGTGCGGGTCGTCGCGCCCTAGGGCGGGGCCAACCCGCGGTCCGGCGCCGCGCGGCGCCGGCGTTATCAACGCTTAGGGTGTCGGTGCGACGAAGCCGCGACGCTCCCGGCCGTGACGCCAGGAAAGGGCGCGACGCGCCATCAGCGCTTCGTGCGCGCCATCGTCGCGGTCGTCACCCATGCGCAGCAACGCGAGCAGCAGGAACCCCGAATAACCGCCCGCCAGAAACACCCAGACCAGCCACCACACCGAGACCATCATGAAAGCCCCCCATTGGTGTCATCGCGGCGGTCCGGGCCTTTGCCGGCCGTGCCGCCGCCTCGCACCTAGCCAAGCAAGCGATATACCATTGACGTAAGCCACTGATTTATCGAGGCTTGCCCTTTGACGCGCACGTCGACGGGCACCGGACCGGGGCGGCAACTGCCGCCCGGCGCCGGGCACAGGCAGTTGCCCGCACGGCGCCAGAAGGCGCTGGTCCGCGGTCGGGGATCTAGGGCTCCGTCCGCTTGCTTGCCAGCGCGCTCAACAGGTCGATCGGCAGCGGAAAAACGATCGTCGAGCTCTTGTCGCCGGCGATGTTGGCCAGCGTCTGCAGGTAGCGCAGCTGCATCGCCTGCGGCTGCTTCGACAGCATCTGCGCCGCCTGCAGCAGTTTTTCCGAGGCCTGCAATTCGCCTTCGGCGTGGATGATCTTGGCGCGCCGCTCGCGCTCGGCCTCGGCCTGGCGGGCGATCGCGCGGATCATCGATCTCGTTCAGGTCGACGTCCTTCATCTCGACGGTGGAAACCTTGATGCCCCACGCTTCGGTCTGGCTGTCGAGCACCTGCTGGATGTCGAGGTTGAGCTTTTCGCGCGCCGACAGCAGCTCGTCGAGCTCGTGCTTGCCGAGCACCGCGCGCAAGCGTCGTCTGCGCGAGCTGGCTGGTCGCCTGGTAATAGTTCTCGACCTGGATCACCGCCTTGGCCGGATCGAGAATGCGGAAATACACGACGGCGTTGACCTTGACCGAGACGTTGTCGCGGGTGATCACGTCCTGCGGCGGCACGTCCATCACCACGGTGCGCAGATCGATGCGGACCATCTGCTGGATCACGGGAATCAGCAGGAAAAAGCCCGGGCCCCTTGACCTTCCAGAAGCGGCCGAGCATGAACACGACCGCGCGCTGGTATTCGCGCAGGACGCGAAATGCCATCAGGATCACCAGTATGACGATGATGACGATCGTGCCGAATCCCACTCCGATGGCCATAGTCAGGCTCCTTGATCGGCTTCCGTGACGGGCAGTACCGACAATAGCAGATCGCTGCGCGCCGTCACGCGCACGCGCTGGCCGCGCTTGATCGGCACCGGGCTTTGCACGCGCCACTGCTCGCTGTGGATGCGCGCCCAGCCCTCGGTCTCCAGGTCGTCGAGCGCGACGCCGATGCTGCCGATCAGCTGCTCGTGGCCGGTGACGATCGGGCGGCGCCGCGCCTTGAGCGCCGCGCCGCCGACAAAGAAGACGAACAGCGCGGTGACCGCGGCCAAGGTCGCGATCAGCCAATAGGGCACACCGAAACCTGGCACGTCGGTGTCGATCAGCATCACCGCGCCGATGGCGAACGCGACGATGCCGCCGACGCCGAGCGAGCCGTACGCAGGCAGGAATGTCTCGGCGACGATGAACGTGATACCCAGCAGCACCAGCGCCAGCCCGGCATAGTTGACCGGCAGCATCTGCAGTGCGAACAGCCCGAGCAGCAGGCAGATCGCGCCGAGCACGCCCGGCAGCGCCAGGCCCGGATTCCAGAATTCGAAGAACAGGCCGTAGACGCCCGCCATCAGCAGCATCAGCGCCACGCTGGGATCGGTGATGATCGCCAGGAACCGCGTCCGCCAGTCGGGTGCCGTCGTCGTCGCTACCGCGCCCGAGGTCGCCAGAATGCGCTCGCCGCCGGCCGTGACGATCTTTCGCCCGTCCAGCTTGGCCAAAAGCTCGGGCACGTCGCGCGCGGTCAGGTCGATCACATTCTGCGGCGAGCGCCTCGTCCGCCGACAGGCTGACCGCTTCGCGCACCGCGCGCTCGGCCCACTCGACGTTGCGTCCGCGCATTTGGGCAAGCGAGCGGATGTACGCCGCGGCGTCATGGACGGCCTTCCTGGTCATCGTGCCTTCGATCGCCGGTCTGGCTGCCGTCGGTCTTGTCCTTGCCCGTGTCCGCGGGCTTTCGACGCCGGCGGTGACGGCGAGGGCATGCCGATGCTGACCGGCGTCGCCGCGCCGAGGTTGGTGCCGGGCGCCATCGCGGCGATGTGGCTGGCGTAGAGGATGTAGGTTCCGGCGCTCGCGGCGCGCGCGCCGCTCGGCGCGACGAAAGCGGCGACGGGGACCGGCGAGGCAAGGATGTCCTGGATGATCTGCCGCATCGACCGGTCGAGTCCGCCGGGCGTGTCGATCTGCAGCACGACCAGCTGCGCATGCTCTTCCGCGGCGCGGCTCAAGGCTCGCCCGACGAAATCGGCGCTGGCCGGGCCGATCGCGCCGGCGAGCGGGACAACCAGGACCGGAGCGGGCGCAGCATCGGCCCATCCCGGCGCATAGCCGAGAATCGCGGCGACGAACGCTAAAAGCAGCCTGGTCATTTTCGCCCTTTCGCATCGCGTCACGGGCGAACGATGATTATTGCAGAAATCGCTCACGGTGCGGGATTCGGATAACGCCCCTGGATCGCGGCAATTTCGGCCAGCGTCTCGGCGTCTAGATCGAACTGCGCGCCGCCGATGTCTTCGGCAAGCTGCGAGATCGTCGTCGCTCCGACGATGATTGCCCCGAGAAACCATCGGCTTCTGACGTAGCCCAGCGCGAGCTGCACCAGCGAAATGCCGCGCCGCGCGGCCAGCGCAGCGTATGCGGCAACCGCTTCCGCGACCAGCGGCTTGCGGAAGCGAAGGCTGAAATTGTCGAACAGCGTGAAGCGCGCACCTGGCGGCTGCACGCCGCCAAGATACTTTCCCGACAGCATGCCGCCGGCGAGCGGGCTATAGGCGAGCAACGACATCCGTTCCCGAAACAGGAGTTCGGCAAGGTCGTTGTCGACATTGCGCGAGACCAGGCTGTAGCTGTTCTGGAGGGTCACCGGGCCAGGGACGCCGAGCTCGCGTGCGACGCGGTGAAATTCGCACACGCCCCACGCCGTTTCATTCGACAAGCCGTAATGGCGGATCTTGCCGGCGGCGATCATCGCCGCCATACCTTCGACCTGTTCGCGAATCGACGGCCCTTCGGTCTCCTTGGCCGGATCGAACGCCGTCGCGCCGAACATCGGCACGTTACGCTGCGGCCAATGGATCTGGTAGAGATCGATGCAGTCGGTCTTGAGGCGCTTGAGGCTCGTGTCGACCGCTTCGGCGATGATCTCGCGAGTCAGGTCGGTGCGACCGTTGCGGATCCAGTCGCGGCGGCCGGGTCCGGCCACCTTGCTGGCGATAACCAGGCCGTCCTTCTTCCGGCGTGCGAGCCAGTTGCCGAGGTAGGTCTCGGTGCGGCCCTGCGTGGTGGCGTTGGGCGGTGCCGGGTACATCTCCGCCGTATCGATGAAATTGACGCCACGTGCCACCGCGTAATCGAGTTGCTCGTGCGCCTCGGCCTCGCTGTTCTGTTGGCCCCAGGTCATCGTTCCCAGGCAGACTTCGGATACGTTGAGCGACGTGCCGGTCAACGTGCGGTATTTCATCAGCGTTCCAGTCGGGTTCGGTTCGGAGGTCGTAACGCGCGGCCGCGGTGCGCCAGCCGCGGCGTGCGGATGTCATCGATCGTTCAGATTTGCGGTCCGAGCAGCGACGCCGTGTGCTCCCAGAGCTTCTCGAGCATCGGCCTGTTGCGCCATTCGTCGACGCTGATCCGCCGCGATGACTTCAAGTCGTGCTCGAACACTTCGACCTGGCGGGCGGCGAACGCGGCATCGTAGATATTGAGGCTGGCCTCGTCGTTCAGTCGGAATGAGCGGTCATCGAAGTTGGTCGAACCGACCGATGCGACCAGCCCATCGGCGACCAGCACCTTGCAATGAAACATCGTCGGCTGGTACTCGTAGATCTCGGCTCCCGCTTCGAGCAGGTCGCCCCACAGCGCTCGCGAAGCGCGCCGCACGGTCTCCGAATCGATATGCGGCCCGGGAGTGATGATGCGGACGCGGACGCCGCGCTGCAGCGCCGCGACCAGCGTGTCGCGGGTCAGCTCGTCGGGGACGAAATACGAGCTCGACAATTCGATCGACTGTTCGGCGGCGGCGATGATCAGCAGGTACATCAATTGCATGCTTTCACTGCCCCCCGAAGGAGAGCTCGCGAACATCTGGCCGGCGCCGTCGCCGGCCGGAGCCAGCACCGGAAAGTAATCGGGGCCATCGAGAACCTCGCCGGCGGCCTTGACCCAGTTGTCGTCGAATACGGCCTGCATTTGCGCCACGACCGGGCCTTCGGCGCGGAAGTGGCTGTCGCGCCAATGTTGAGGATCCTGCGCGTGCCCGGTCCATTCCGGCGCGATGCCGACGCCGCCGGTAAAGCCGGTGCGCCCGTCGACGACCAGAATCTTGCGGTGCGTGCGATTGTTGAGCTTGGACAGGTTGTACCACTTCGGCTCGTGATACCGCCGGATCTGGACGCCGGCATCGCGCATCTCAGACAGAAGAGCCGCGTCCATCTTGCTGCTGCCCAGCCAGTCGAGCAGCACGTGGACCTTGACGCCTGCGCGCGCCCGCTGCGAAAGGGCGTCGGCGAAAGCCTTGCCGATGTCTCCCGACCAGTAGATGTAGGTCTCGAAGCTGATCGATTTTTGCGCGCTCTTGATCGCCTGCAACATCGACGGAAAGATTTCGTCGCCGTTCAGCAACGTCGTAAAGCGGTTGCCGGGGACGATGACCGGGCCGAGCAAGATGCCCATCGATCGCTCGAACTGCGCGTCACGAATGCCATAGCGATGGTCGAGCCTTTCCTTGACCCGCTTTTCGCCGGTGGTCAGATTGAGCGCGACGAAGACGGCCAGCAGCGTCGCGGCAACGCTGATCACAATTGTCCACACGATCGATCGCTTCCGCCCGGATCGCCCTGTCGAATGCCTCAAACGGGTCCCCCACGCCAGCGGCGATGATAGCCGAGAGTTCACCGGTTCCCCAACGCCCTTGCTCCGGCTGGCCGACCGATCGAGAGGGAAACGAGTCGACGGCTCGCCGCTTCGGTACGGTAGCGCACGGACTGCCGCCGGCACGCCCGGTATCGTCGCATCGCTGCAGTGTCGCACGCGAAAAGGCCCGGCCGCGTTTGCCTGTGCCGATGGCTTTTCGGGGGCGCCGCCCCACGGGGCCTCGAAACCGACGCTCGCTGCAGCGGCGATGGAACAATCCTTGCATTTTCATCGGATGTCCCGGTGAAACGTGAACGAATTACAAATCGTGCCTATTGTTCGGAGATTGTCATGAAAGTCTTACGCCCCTGGCTTGCCATACTGGTACTTGCCGCATCGGCGATTTTCGCGCCGGCGTCGGCGACCTCATATTCGACCGATCAATCCGACCTGTGGTGGAACCCGGCGGAATCCGGCTGGGGCATCCAGTTCGTGCACCGGGCCGACAAGATCTTTGCCACGATGTTCGTCTACGATTCGTCGAAGGTCCCGATCTGGTATGGCGGGACGCTCTATCCGACCGGAGGTTCACTGACGTGGTCCGGCGCCAATTACGTGACGACCGGGCCGTGGTTCGGGAACGTGCCGTTCGACCCGTCGCAATTCAGCGCCCGCATCGTCGGTACGATGACCTGGGCCGCGACCTCGATATCGACCGGAACGCTGACGTACACAGTCGACGGCGTATCGGTCACCAAGCTGCTCACCCGCCAGACCATCGTCAACGACGATTTTTCCGGCACCTTTCAGGGCGCGATCCACCGCACGGCCAGCAGCTGCTCCGTCGCGGCCGACAACGGCACCAGAGAGCTCAGCGCTGGCTTGTTCATAGACCAGGTGAATACGTCGATGAGCATCACCACCTCCGACGCGCTGGGCGCCGTCTGCACTTATTCCGGCACGCTCTCGCAGGCCGGCCAGATGGGCTCGATCTTGGGTACCTACAGCTGCAACACCGGTGACAGCGGCAACTTCAACATGTTCGAGCTGCAGGTCAACATTTCAGGGATCTCCTCCCGCTTTGCGCAGAACAGCGACTTCACCGGCTGCGTCAGCAACGGGTGGTTCGGCGCGATGCGGAGTGCGCCCTGACGGGGCTCGCTCGACCCACTAGCGATCGCGGCGGATCAGGGCGAAGCTCGCCGCGATCATCGCGATGAAGAACACCAGCGTCCAGCCCGCGATCGACAGACGCAGGAACTCCCAGCCCTTTTCCGCGCATTCGCCGCTGCCTTCGAATACCTTGCGCAGCACGTCGGTCAAGGGGAGCGTGTCGAGCATGTAATCGAGGCCCATGCCGCAGGCGGGCACCTGGTCCTTGGGCAGCGACTGCAGCCACACCTGTCTCGCGGCGAAACCCGCACCGGCGCCGCCGACGACCAGCTGCAGCAGCGCGTAGCCTGTCGCGCCGGCGCGCCCGGGATTATGGAACGCGGCAACCAGGAAGATCAGGCCCATGCCGATCACGCAGATGCGCTGGAATACGCACAGCGGACAGGGCTCGAGGCCAATCACGTACTGCAGGTACAGCGCGTAGGCCATCAGGCCCGCGCAAACGGCAAAGCCGAGCAGGTAGGCGATGCGGCGCGGCGGCAGCACAAGCAACGCCAGCGAAGTCACGCCGACCGTCATGATCACGATGTTGTACACGGTCAGCGGCGCATCGGGCCCTGCCGCTTGCCTCACGTACTCCTGGCCGACCAGCGAGAAACAGAGCAAGAGGCCGACCCAGGGCCAGGGCAGTGCAGGGTAATTCGCGGTCTTCATCCGCACGGTCCTCGCTGATGGGATCGCAATGGCGCGTCGGTCAGGCTTGTGCCTGTGCCAACGCCTGGTCGATGTCCCAGAGAATATCATCGAGCGTTTCCAGGCCGATCGACAGGCGGATCATTTCGGGCAGCACGCCGGCAGCGCGTTGTTCCGACTCGTCGAGCTGGCGGTGCGTCGTCGATGCCGGGTGGATGACAAGCGTCTTGGCGTCGCCGACATTGGCGAGGTGCGACATCATCCTGGCGGCCTCGATGAACCGTTCGCCGGCGGCGGCTCCGCCGCGCGTCCCGGCCTTCAGGCCGAACGTGAGGATGCCGCCGGCGCCGCGCGGCAGATAACGCTCCGCGAGGCGTCGAGTCGAGCTTTGCTGCAGGCCCGGATAGTTGACCCACGCGACCGCCGGGTGCTGCGACAGGTGCTGCGCGACCGCTAGCGCCGACTCGCAATGGCGCGGCATGCGCAGATGCAAAGTCTCGATGCCTTGCAGCAGCAGGAACGCACTGAACGGCGACAGCGTAGGCCCCAGCGTGCGCATTGTTTCCATTCGCGCCTTCATCGTGAATCCGAAGTCGCCGAAGGTCTCGTGGAAAATAACGCCGTGATAGCCACGCGATGGAGTCGTCATCTGAGGAAACTTGCCGTTTCCCCAATCGAACTTGCCCGATTCGACCAGGACGCCGCCCATCGTCGTGCCATGGCCGCCAAGATACTTGGTGACCGAGTGAACGACGATATCCGCTCCGTGATCGATCGGCCGGCACAGATACGGCGAGGCCAGCGTGTTGTCGATCACCAGCGGGATCTGCGCCTCGTGAGCGATGGCGGCGACGGCAGCGATGTCGAGCACATTGAGCTGCGGATTGCCGATCGTCTCGCCGTAGATGCATTTGGTGTTGGGCCGCAGCGCTTGCCGGAACGCCTGCGGATCGTCGGCATCGACAAAGGTGGTGTCGATGCCGAATTGCGCGAAGGTCACCGCGAACTGCGAATAGGTGCCGCCATAGAGCGATCGCGCCGCGACGATGTGATCACCGTTCTGCGCCAGCGTCAGCAGCGCGATCATCTGCGCAGCCATCCCGGTGGCGGCTGCAAGACCGGCACGGCCGCCTTCGAGCGCGGCGACACGTTCCTCGAGCGCGGCCACCGTCGGATTGGAGATGCGCGAATAGACGTTGCCGAAGGTCTGCAGGTTGAAGAGGCTCGCCGCGTGATCGGCGCTGTCGAATACGAAAGACGTCGTCTGGTAGATCGGCAGCGCCCGTGCGCCGGTGGCTGCATCCGGGATGTGCCCCGCGTGCAGACAGAGGGTTTCGAAGCCGAATTTGCGGTCAGCCATCGCAACCGATCAGGGCCGTGGCTATCCGACGCGCGATCCGCGTCAACGCGGATCGACAGATATCGGAAGCCCATACCGCGTCGCCGCACCTTTTCATCCCGGCCGCCTTGCCGAGACGATCCCGGTGTTGACGCCGGCCCAATTGAGGCCGCCCAGGATGCGCGCGTGCTCGATTTTCACGCAGCGGTTCATCACCACGTCGAGGCCGCCATCGAGCGCGATTTTCGCTGCCTGATCGTTTCGGATGCCGAGCTGCATCCACAGCACCTTGGCGCCGATCGCGACTGCGTCGTGCGCTATCGGCACGATCTCTTCCTGCTTGCGGAAGCAATCGACGATATCGACCTTTCCGGGAACCTCGCGCAGCGTCGGATAGCATCGCTCGCCGAGCACTGCGCGATAGTTCGGATTGACCGGAACGATGCGGTAGCCGTGATCCTGCATGTACTTGGCCGCGAAAAAGCTCGGACGATACCAGTTGCCGGACAGCCCAAGCACCGCGATCGTGCGCGATTGCAGCAGGATGCGGCGCAACCCGGCGACGTCGTCGATTATCGCCATTGACGCCTAGCTGTCGCGCGCCCGGCATGGCGCCGTGTCGCGTCGATGGTCGGGCGTGCTGGAGTTGCCGACGATCGGCCGGTACAATCCGGGCGGCATGACGATGGCTTTCGAACGGAGGTCGGGAGGGGCTGCACGCCGCGCGTCCGAAACGGCGGCGGAACCCCGGCATTTTAAGGCATAACCGGCCCCGGCCGAGCAGGCCGCCCGCACTGTAAGCTCGGTGGCGTCGGTGACGACCAAGCAGGGCGCGGAAACCTTTGGCGCGGGTCAAGCGTCCAAGGGCGCGCGACAGTATGGAGGTCAAGCGATGAAACGAAGGCAGCTATTGGCGTCGATGGCGGCGTGGCCCCTCGCCGCGGCCGGCATCGGCAGCGCCGTGGCCGCGGGAACGCCGGGCACGGCGGGGAGGCGCTCGATTGCCCAGATGCAGCAGGACTGGCGGCAGTTTCTGGCCAAGGGAGCCGACGTCGCGCAATCGACCGCGCCGCTGACCAAAACTGAAGCGGAATGGAAGAGCTCACTGCCCGAACCGCAGTTCCGCGTGCTGCGCAAGGAAGGCACCGAGCGCCCGTTCACGAGCCCGCTGAACGATGAGAAACGACCCGGCATTTTCGTCTGCGCCGGATGCGCGTTGCCGCATTTCACGTCGGAAATGAAATTCGACAGCGGCACCGGCTGGCCCAGCTTTTTCACCAGCATTCCCGGGCATCTGGCGACCAGGCAGGACTATCTTCTGATCGTGCCGCGCACCGAATACCACTGCGTGCGTTGCGGCGGTCACCAGGGTCATCTGTTCGAGGACGGCCCGCCGCCGACCGGTCAGCGCTGGTGCAACAACGGTGTCGCGCAGCGCTTTATTCCGGCGACCGGCAAGGCGTAGCCGGCCCGCAGGCGTGTCCGCCGAGCCGGGCCAGTCCCGGCCGTGAATTCGTCCCTGCCTTTTTCTGCTCTTCGAGCTCGTTGCGCAACTGGCGCAGCCGGCTCTCGACCACCGAGGATTGAAAGAAGTCGGCGTCGCGCGCCTTGGTCGCCAGCTCGAACTGGGTGATGGCGCCCTGCAGGTTGCCCTGCCACGCATAGTATTCGGCCTGATGCTGATGCTCGAGCATCGGCTTGCCGAGCGCAGCGTAGATTCGCGCCGCGATCTGATGCAGAGGCCCATCCGACGGGTAACGCATCAGCTGCTGGGACACGAAAGCGCCGGCCTTCGCCGGCTGATCGTGCCTGAGTAGCGCCTCCGGATAGTCGTAGATCAGCTGCTTTTTGTCCGGGTAGCGGGCGAGTGCGATCTCGTAGCGGCTGATCGCCTGTGCAAGCTGGCCGGATTGCATCAAGACCTGGCCCGCCATCGCGTCGATCATCGGGTGCGGCGGCGACATCTTCTCGAGGGTTGCGAGCTCGGCCTGCGCGCGCTTGAAGTTCTGAGCGCGCAGTAGCGATGCGACCAGGCCATAGTGCGCGGCGATTTCGTTGTTGTACTTTTTCTGCGCCAGCGCATCGTCGAAGAAGAAAACGGCGTCGCGGGGCGTGCCCTCGTAGCTCTTCAGCAGCGCGCGCACCATCTGGAAGTCGAGCGAATCGGGCACCTGTCGGAACGGCTTGGTGAACGACCGCGCCTGGGCTTCGGCAATCCGCTGGTAGGTCTCCGGGTGATCATGCAGATACGACGGCGAATCGCCTTCGAACCATGTCGCCGCGCGCTGCAGTCGCCCGAAAAAGGTTGCCATCGCGCTCGGATCGAAGCCGGCCGCGTAAGTCCGCTCGAAGCCAAGGCGGTCGGCTTCTTCCTCGTTCTGGCGCGTGAAATTGATCTGGCTCTGGATCGCGAGTCCCTGCGCGCCTGCGATCGCGGCCTGCGTCATGTCGCCGCTGGACGAGGAGTGGGACTGTGAGGCGAGCACCGCGGCCGCGAGCGCGGCTATCGAGAGCAGCATCGCGTCGCGCTGATTGCTGATGCTGCGAGCGATGTGGTGCTGCGTCACGTGCGTGATCTCGTGGCCCAGCACCGATGCCAGCTCGGATTCGCTCTGCGCCAGCAGGATGAGTCCGGTATGCACGCCGATGAACCCGCCCGGGAGTGCGAAAGCGTTGATCGCCGGGTCGTTGATTGCGAAGAATTCGAAGTCGAACGGCGCTCCCGGAATCGCTGTCACGAGGCGGTTACCCAGCTCGTTCAGATAGCCGTTGACCTCGGGGTCGTTCAGGTACGCACCCGAATTCCGGATGTTGCGCATCACCGTCTCGCCAAGCTTGCGCTCCTTCGGACCGGAGAGCGCCACCTGCGACGGATCCCCCAGATCCGGAAGGTTCTGCTGTGCCGCTGCGATCGGCGAGAAGCTCAGGATCGCGGCCATCAGCAGCGCCGCGACGCGCTGGGAGGCGGGGACGGTAAGCATGACCATGGTGCTATGATTGCCGCGAATCGCGCAAAGTTTCAGGAGCAGGCCGATGGCGGGCACGAAGGCGCAGTTTACCCATTTTGACGCCGCGGGTCAGGCGCGGATGGTCGACGTGGGCGGCAAAGATGTAAGCAGGCGTGTCGCTCGCGCCGCCGGCCGGATCCTGATGAGGGCCGAAACGCTGACGCTGATACGCGACGGCAAGGCCGGCAAAGGCGACGTTCTGGGCGTCGCGCGGATCGCCGCGATTCAGGCCGCCAAGCGCACCTCCGAGCTGATCCCGCTGGCGCACCCGCTGCCGCTGACGCACGTCGCCGTCGAATTCATGTTCGACGGGGACGCCCTGGCGATCGAAGTGACCGCCGAAACCCTCGATCGCACCGGCGTCGAGATGGAGGCGCTGACCGCGGCCAGCGTCGGGCTGCTGACGGTGTACGACATGTGCAAGGCGGTCGACCGCGGCATGCGCATCGAGGGCATACGGCTGCTGGAAAAGTCGGGCGGCAGGTCAGGCCATTTCAAGTCAGCCTAGCCGGCTCGTTCGGCCGAGTCACCAGTTCCACATCGAGCCGTCTTCCAGCCGGTTGACCGGCAGCGAGCTCGGCTTGTACGGATAGCTGCGCGGCGAGCTTCTCGTCGATGTCGACGCCGTGCCCAGGCGCCTCGCCCGGATGCAGGTAGCCGTCGCGGAACGCAATAGGCGTGCGGAAAGACCGCGTCGGTCTCCGGTGTATGTCGCATGTATTCCTGGATGCCGAAGTTGTGCACCCAGAGGTCGAAGTGAAGCGCCGCGCCCATGCAAACCGGCGACAGATCGGTTGCGCCGTGCGAACCCGTGCGGACCTGATAGAGCTCGGCCAAATGCGCGATCCGGCGCAGATGGGTTATCCCGCCCGCATGCACGACCGTGGTGCGGATGAAGTCGATCAGCTGCTCGGTGATCAGCGTCTGGCAATCGTAGATCGTGTTGAATACCTCGCCGACGGCGATCGGCGTCACCGTGTGCTGCCGGATCAGGCGGAACCCTTGCTGGTTTTCCGCCGGCGTCGGATCCTCGATCCAGAACATGCGGTAGGGCTCGAGCGATTTGCCCAGCCGCGCCGCCTCGATCGGGGTGAGCCGGTGGTGGACATCGTGCAGAATGTGGTGGTCGAAACCGAAGCGCGCGCGGACAGCCTCGAACAGGCGCGGCGCATGGTCCAGGTACTTTGCGGTCGACCAGATATTCTCCGACGGGAGCGCCGCGTCCGCGGGCTCGTAGTACATCCGGTCTTTCGATACGCCATAGGTCGAAGCAAGACCCGGGATGCCCGATTGCGCGCGGATCGCCTTGTAGCCCAAGTCGATGTATCGCGCCACTTCGTCGAGCGTCTCGGCGATGTCTCTGCCGTTGGCGTGCCCGTAGACCATGACGCCATCGCGGCTCCTTCCGCCCAGCAACTGGTACAGCGGCAGCCCCGCGACCTTGCCCTTGATGTCCCATAACGCGGTATCGACGGCGGCGATCGCGCTCATCGTCACCGGTCCGCGCCGCCAGTAGGCCCCTCGGTACAGGTATTGCCAGATGTCTTCGATCTGCGCCGGATCCCGTCCTATCAGCGTCGGTATGACGTGATCGCTGAGGTACGATGCAACCGCGAGCTCGCGGCCGTTCAGCGTCGCATCGCCGACGCCGTGGACGCCATCGTCGGTTAGTATCTTGAGGGTGACGAAGTTTCGGCCCGGCGAGCAGACGATGACGCGGCAGTCGACTATTTTCATCTGGAGCGTAAGCGATCAGTTAAGGAGATGGCGCGCGGCGGCGCATACGCCGGTTTTCCGCGACCTGAAACGGCAGCCGCGGAATGCCGTTGTGGTCTGGTGGTTAGACCACTTGACCACAGTATAGCCTCCGACTAAGATGGCGTCGAGCGTGCTGCGAACCGGTTGCTCGCCGCACCTCGAATGAAATGCTGTTGCGCCGCCCAGTTCGTGAGCGACCGCCACAAAAAACGGCCGGATTGGTCCGGCCATCGCCAGCAGTGGACGATTGATTCGCGCTGGCCGCAGTATCGGAGGAGCAGCTTTTGCCCTTGCAGGCCGTCGAGCCCCGGCGTCTGTACCGACAGATCGCCGAGCAAATCGCGCAGTTGATCGCCAGCGGCGAATTTCTGCCGGGAACGCGGCTGCCCGCCGAGCGCGAGCTCGCCGCGTCGCTCGGGGTGAGCCGGGCATCGGTGCGCGAAGCGATCATTTCGCTGGAGATCGGCGGGCTGGTCGAGGTGAGGGTCGGCACCGGCATTTTCGTGGCGGCGATGGCCGCGCCTCGCGAGACGGCTACCGACGAAGGCCCCGGCCCCTTCGAGTTGCTCGACGCCCGGAAGCTCGTCGAAGGCGAAATCGCGGCACTGGCGGCGGTTCGCAGCCAGCCTTCGGACATCGCCGCGTTGCGGGACAGCGTGCGCGAGATGGAGGCTGCGATCCGGGATTTCGCGCAGCGCGAAGCGGTCGACCGCGAGTTTCATCTGCGCATCGCCAAGGCGACCGGCAATGGCTCGCTGGAGCTCGTCGTCGCCGGATTGTGGGACCAGCGCGCCGAGCTTTGGGGCCGCATGCAGCGACATTTTCACACCCCCGAACTGGCGCTCAAAACCATCGAGGATCATGATGCGATCGTCGGCGCGATCGCAGCCCATGATGCCGAAGCCGCGCGCGCGGCGATGCACCGCCATCTGTCGCGCGTGGCGCGCGAGTTCCAGCGCGGCGTCGACGGCAGCAGGCGCGGCGCGACGCCACGCAAGACCGCGACGCCGCGAGCCGTGACGCGGCCACGACAGTCGAGAGCGCGTCCATGAATCGCCGCACGCCGCAATGCCCGAGGTTTCGCAACAGCAGTCCGCCACCCTGGTCCGAATTTTCATCACGCAACGGAGGAGTCTCATGAGTAACGGTAACGGCCTTTCCCACTTCAAACCGGCACGTCGCGGCGCGCTGCAAGTCGCACTCGCGCGGGCTTTGCGCCGCCGCCGCGTTCACACTGAGCGCGCCGCTCGCCGGTCGCGCAGGTTCCGGCGATGCCGACGAGCGCCGTGACGATCAACATCGTCGACGTCGCCGGCAATCTCGCGCTGACGCAGGACGCGATCGAGCTTTACGGGAAGAAGCACCCGAAGCTTGTCAGCAAGTTCAATTTCACCAAGGCGCCGGCGCCCGAGTTGCCGGGCAAGCTCAAGGCGATGCAGGGCGGCGGTCGCAGCGACATCGACATGGTGCTGACCGGCACCGACTTCCTGGCCGCAGGCATCGAGCAGGGCGTGTCTGATGAAGCTGCTTGCCCGCCTATGCCGGCAAGTTTCCGAATCTGACGGCCAATTACCAGCCGGCGGCGGCAAAGATGCAGGAACTGGCCCAGGACTATGGCGTGACGGTGGTGTTCATGCCGGCGGGCCCGCTGGTCGAGTACAACCCGGACAAGGTGAAGCAGCCACCGACGACGCCGGCGGAGTTGCTGGCCTGGTGCAAGGCCAATCCGAACCGGCTGATCTACGCGCGCCCGGCCAATTCCGGCCCTGGGCGCACGTTCATCATGGGCCTGCCGTACATCCTGGGCGACAAGGATCCGAAGGATCCGGTCAAGGGCTGGGACAAGACCTGGGCGTACCTGAAGGATCTCAATTCCTGCATCGAGTACTACCCGACCGGGACCGGCGCGGTGATGAAGGAGCTGGGCGAGGGCTCGCGCGACATGACGATCACGATGACAGGCTGGGACCTGAATCCGCGCATTCTCGGCATCGTGCCCAAGTACTTACAAGGTAGCGCCGTTCAAGGGCATGACCTGGGTCAACGACGCGCACTACATGGTCATTCCGAAAGGCGTGGCGCCGGAAAAGGTCGCCGTCGTGCTCGATCTGATGGCGTTCCTGCTGACACCCGAGGCGCAGGCCTACACCTACGACAAGGGCTACTTCTACCCGGGTCCGGCGGTGAAGAACGTGCCGCTGTCGATGGCGCCGAAGGAGAGCCAGGACGCGATCAAGGAGTACGGGCGGCCCGAGTACGAAGGCTGGCTCGCGCAGTTTCCGCACACGCAATCGCTGCCGCCGCAGGCGCAGGTCGAGGCGTTCCGCATCTGGGACCAGCAGGTAGGAGCGCAGAAGACCAAGTGACCCGCAGCAAGCTGCGCCTCGGCGCGGCATTGACCCGCGGATCCCCGCGAACGCGGGGATCCCGCGGCGTCGGAAGTGGTGCCCGGGATTCCGTTAAAGCCGGGGGGATGTGGGCGTAACGAAGGAAACTTTCGTTTTCGCAAGCGGAAACGGCAAGGCTGTCTAGAGAATCTTCGCCATGAATCACGATTTCTCCGAGCTGAGACTCGATCATGTCACGCGTCGATTCGCCGGCGCCGGCGGCAAGGCTTTCAATGCGCTCGACGAGCTGACGTTGACGGTCAAGCGGGGCGAGTTCATCGCGCTTCTGGGACCGTCCGGTTGCGGCAAGTCGACCGCGCTCAACTGCATCGCCGGCCTGCTGAGCCTTTCGGGGGGCAGCATCTGGCTCGACCAGACGCGCATCGACACCTTGCCGCCGGAGAAGCGCGGTTTCGGGATGGTGTTCCAGAATTACGCGCTGTTCCCGCACATGAGCGTCGCCAAGAACGTCGGCTTCGGATTGCGCATGCGCGGCATCACCGGCGCGGATGCCGATGCGAAGGTCGCGCATGCGATGAAGCTGGTGCAACTGATCGGCCAGGAGAACAAGCTCCCCGGGCAGCTCTCCGGCGGCCAGCAGCAGCGGGTGGCGATCGCCCGCGCGATCGTCATCGAGCCGCCGCTGATCCTGATGGACGAGCCGCTGTCGAACCTCGACGCCAAGCTCCGCATCGAGACCCGTGCCGAAATACGCCGCATTCACCGCGAGCTCGACCGGGCGACGATTTACGTCACGCACGACCAGGACGAGGCCCTGTCGCTGGCCGACCGCATCGTCGTGATGAAGGACGGCGTCGTGCAGCAGATCGCCGCGCCGAAGGAAGTCTACGCGCAACCGTCGAACCTGCACGTCGCGCGCTTCATGGGCTACCGCAACGTCCTCGAGCTCGACGTCGCGCGGGAGGATGGCGACCGCGTCGTGCTGACCGGCCCCGACATCGCGCTGACCGGGATGCGAAAGCAGCCGCTGAAGGGCGCGCGCGCCGCGGTGGCGATTCGGCCGGACGACATCAGCGTCGGGGCCGATGGCGCGGGCGTCAATATCGTCGTCGCCAGAGTCGAGAACGTCGAGTACGGCGGCCGCGATTCGCTGCTCGACGTCGTCACGCCATCGGGCACGCTGCTGCACGTCCGTGGCCCGGTCACAACCGCGCGCGGCGACAGCGTTCGCATTCACGTGCCGGTCGAGCGCGCGCTCGTCTACCCGCTCGATTGATGGCGTCCAGCTGCCCGTGACGACCGCGACCCGAGCTGCTGTGCGCGCGCCATTCGATCGGACGCTGTTGCTGGTCATACCGGCGGCGGGGTTCATGCTGCTGCTTGTTCATCTATCCGTTCATCTACGGGCTGCTGCTGTCGTTCAATCCGAAGAGCGGCGGGGCGCTGGCCAATTACACGCATTTCTTCACCACCGACAACCTCTGGCCGACGATCTGGACGACGCTGAAGCTCGCGCTTCCGGCGACGCTGATCAACGTCGGCCTGGCGCTGCCGATTGCGTACAAGATGCGCAACAAGTCGCGCTACCAGCGCTGGGTGACGACGATACTGGTCGTGCCGATCACGCTGGGGACCGTGCTGATCGCCGAGGGGATGCTGATCTATTTCGGGCCAAAGGGCTGGCTGTCGCAGTTCCTGCAACTGCTACACCTGTATACCGGCCCGATCCGCCTGACGCACAACTTCTGGGGCGTGCTGATCTCGCTGGTGATCTCCGGATTTCCGTTCGCCTTTCTGTTGATCCTGTCGTATATCACCGGCATCGACCCGGTGCTGGCGCGCGCCGCGTCGACCCTGGGCGCGGATCCGAAGGCGCAATTCCGCCACATCTACCTGCCGCTGCTGGCGCCGGGGCTGGCGATGTGCTTCTGCCTCGCCTTCGTGCAGGCGTATTCGGTCTTCCCGTCCGCCGTCCTGCTGGGCTCGCCGGCAGGGCCTACGCGGGTCATTTCGATCGCCGCCTATGAAGCCGCGTTCGAGCAATACGACTATTCGCTGGCATCGGCGATTGCGATGATCATGGGTTTCGTCCAGCTGATTATCGTCGCGGCGGTGCTCGGGCTGCGCAATCTCTGGTATCGCGGTCCGGTGACCGGAGGCAAGGGCTGATGAAGGGCCAAGGCTACTGGTTCGACCGCGCCTGGCGAGGCCTGCTGCTCGGCACGATGACGCTGTTCGTCGTCAACATCGGGTTGATCATCGCGGCGGTGGCCACCAGCTCTTTCGCGCGGCGCTGGCTCGGCACCTGGCTTCCCGACGGCTGGACGACCACCTGGTACACCGAGGCATGGAAGGAGTTTCAGCTCGGCGGCGTGCTGTGGGTGACCGTCGAAGTCGTCTTTGCCGTGGTGCTCCTGGCGCTGCTGATCGGCGTGCCGGCAGCGTACACGCTGGCGCGGCGCGACTTTGTCGGCAAGCGATTACTGATGCTGCTCTTCCTGCTGCCGCTGATGGTGCCGCCGATCACCTACGGTATCCCGATGGCGACCGTGCTCTACAAGGTGCAGCTCGCCGGCACGATCTACGGCGTCATTCTCGCCAACCTCGTTCCTGCGGCGCCGTTCGTCATCCTGGTGATGACGCCGTTCATCGAACAGATCGACCCCAACCTCGAGTCGGCGGCGCGGGTCTTCGGCGCCAGCACAGCTCGGATGTTCTGGCATGTGCTTGTGCCGCTGCTCGCGCCCGGCATATTGGCCGCCTCGCTGCTGGTGCTGGTACGCACGATCGCGCTGTTCGAGCTCACCTTCCTTACCGCGGGGCCGGACTCGCAGACGCTGGTCGTCGCGCTCTACTACGCTGTGTTCGCCGCCGGCGTGAGCGCGCCGCAATCGGTCGATGCGATGGCGATGGTCTACATGCTGGTGACGCTGACGTGGCTCCTGATCGCGCTGCGCTTCGTCAATCCGACGCAACTCGTGTCCCGGGTGAAAGAGCATCCGCAACCGGCGACCTAGGGTTCGGGTTTGAACAGACTCGATCTCTCCACGCTCGATGGCTTGCCCGCCGCGGTCGACACGCCAAAGTACGATCCGAGGCTCGATCGGAATCGGCATCGTCCACCTGGGCATCGGCGCGTTTCACCGCGCGCAAACCGCGGTTTTCAGCGACGATGCGCTGGCGATCGAGCGCGCCGACTGGGGCATCTGCGGCGTGAGCCTGCGCTCACCGGACGTGCGCGACCGGCTGGTACCTCAGGATGGGTTGTACACGGCGGTCGAGAAGAGTCCCGACGGCACGCGCCGACGCATCATCGGCAGCGTGCGCGAGGTCCTGTTTCTGGGCGACGAACGCGACGCGGTGCGCACGCGGCTGATCGAACCGGAGACGAAGATCGTGTCGCTGACGATCACCGAAAAGGGCTATTGCCACGATCCGGCGACCGGCAAGCTCAATCCCGCGCACCCTGACATCGCGCACGACCTCGCGCATCCGCACCAGGAAAGGAGCGCGATCGGGCTGATCGCCGCGGCGCTGGATGCGCGCAGGCTCTCGCACGGGCGTGCGTTCACCGTCCTGTGTTGCGACAATCTGCCGCACAACGGCGCACTGGTGCGCGGGCTGGTGCTGGCGTTCGCCGAGATGCGCGACCCGGCGCTCTCGCGCTGGATCGGCGAGCATGCCCAGTTTCCCTCGACGATGGTCGACCGTATCGTCCCGGCAACGACCGAATCGGACATCGCCGACAACGATGCCGCACTGGGCCTGCACGACGCGGCTCCGGTGATGCACGAGCCGTTCAAGCAATGGGCGATCGAGGATCGTTTCGTCGATGGCAGGCCCGCCTGGGAGCGGGTGGGTGCACAGCTCGTGGCCGACGTCGCGCCTTTCGAGGCGATGAAGCTTCGCCTGCTCAACGGCAGCCATTCGGCGCTCGCCTATCTGGGTTTTCTTGCCGGCCACGAATACATCTACCAGGTGGCGGCGCAGCCGCCGTTCGTCGCCTACATGCGCAAGATGATGGAGCGAGAGGTCGCCCCGACCCTCGAAGTGCCGCAGGGTGTCGACCTCCGATCCTATCAACAGGCGCTGGTCCGACGATTCGGAAACCCCGCGCTGCCGCATCGCACGCAGCAGATCGCGATGGACGGCTCGCAGAAACTGCCGCAGCGCCTGCTGGGCACGGTGCGCGACAACCTTGCGGCGGGGCGGTCGGTCGACCTGCTCGCGTTGGCGATCGCCGGCTGGATGCGTTATGTCGGCGGCGTCGACGAGCACGGACGCGAAATCGTCGTCGCCGATCCACTGGCTGGCGAATTTCGACGCATCGCGGCGGCGCATCGCGGCAACGCATCGGCATCGGTCCACGCCTTGCTGTCGATACGCGCTATTTTCGGCGACGACCTGCCGGCCGACGGGCGCCTGGTCGCAAAGCTTACGGCGTGGCTCGATGCGCTGGTTGCAGACGGCGCGCAGCGCACGGTTGCGCGCGCGCTGGCGGCTGATTGACGAGCGCATCGAACGAACGCATTCTCCCTCCGGGCAGACGATGATTCCTCTTACGCTCCACCCCGATCGCCTGTTCTCGCCCGAGCCGCGGCAACGCGATCTCGCCCGCGCGCTCTACGCGACGGTCAAGGATCTGCCGATCGTCAGCCCGCACGGACACACCGACCCGCAGTGGTTCGCCGATAACGAGCCGTTCAGCAACGCGTCGGCGCTGTTCATCACCCCTGACCACTATGTGTTCCGAATGCTCTACAGTCAGGGCATCGCGCTCGAGGACCTGGCGATCCCGCGGCGCGATGGCGGAGCGGTCGAATCCGACGCGCGCCGCATCTGGCGAACATTTGCCGCCAACTACCATCTGTTTCGCGGCACGCCGACCCGCATCTGGCTGGATCACGCGTTCCATCAGGTGTTCGGCATTCGCGAGAGGCTATCGCCCGAATCGGCCGACCGCGTCTTCGACTCGATCAACGCGAGCCTCGCCAAGCCCGAATTCCGGCCGCGCGCGCTGTTCGAGCGATTCAACATCGAGGTGATCGCGACGACCGAGTCGCCGCTCGATCCCCTTGCGCACCATGCCAAGATTCGCGCCAGCGGATGGAAGGGACGGGTTATCACCGCCTATCGTCCGGACCCGGTCGTCGATCCGGAGTTCGAGGGATTCGCCGCCAACGTCGCCGCGCTGGGCACGCTCACCGGCGAAGACACCGGGCACTGGAACGGCTATCTCGCGGCGCATCGCAAGCGACGCGCGTTCTTCAAGACGATGGGGGCGACGTCGACCGATCACGGACATCCGACCGCGCAGACGTCGGATCTGCCGCGCCGGCGATTGCGAGCGCCTGTTCCGGAAGGCGCTCGACGGCGCGACGACGCCCGCGGAGGCCGAGATCTTTCGCGGCCAGATGCTGACCGAAATGGCGAGGATGAGCATCGACGACGGCCTGGTGATGCAGATCCATCCGGGATCGATGCGCAACCACAATCCCTTTGTGTTCGCGCGCTTCGGCCGGGACAAGGGCGCCGACATCCCGACCCGCACCGATTATGTGCGCGCGTTGAAGCCGTTGCTCGATCGCTACGGCAACGAGCGCAAGCTGACGCTGATACTCTTTACACTGGATGAAACGGCGTACGCGCGGGAGTTGGCACCGCTGGCGGGGCACTACCCGGCGCTGCGCCTCGGACCGTCGTGGTGGTTCCACGACAGCCCGGAAGGCATGTTGCGCTTTCGCGAGCAGACGACCGAGACCGCGGGCTTTTACAACACCGTCGGTTTCAATGACGATACGCGGGCGTTCCTGTCGATTCCGGCGCGTCACGACGTCGCGCGCCGGATCGACTGCCGTTATCTCGCGCAGCTGGTCGCCGAACACAGGATCGACGAGGACGAGGCCTTCGAGCTCGCGCCTGAGCTGGCCTACGGCTTAGCCAAGCGAGCGTACAAGCTCTAGATGGTGGTCGGGGCGACAATGCCCGACCGCATGTGCAACCGATGCATCGGATCGAGGAGGCAAAAGCATGAATCACGGGTCGGCCATACTGGCACTGCTGGGACGCGTGCTGCTGGCGTCGATTTTTGTCTACTCGGGCTTTGGCAAGATCATCGGCTTTCAGGGCACCGTCGGCTACATTTCCAGCGCCGGCCTGCCGATGCCGCAAATCCTCGCGGTCGGGTCGATCATCGTCGAATTCATCGGCGGCCTCGCGCTTCTGATAGGGTTTCGCGCTCGCTGGGCGGCGTTGGTGTTCGTCGTTTTCCTGATCGTCATCACGCCGATTTTCCACAATTTCTGGTCGGCTCCCGCTGCCGAGGCGATGGATCAGCAGATCAACTTTATCAAGAACATCGCCATCGTCGGCGGGATGTTGATGGTGATGGCATTCGGCCCCGGTCGTTACAGCGTCGACAAGGACTGATCGACCCCGGTCGCGCAGGCGGCGCGATCGGGATATCAGCGCACTACCTTGCGATCGACGTCGACGACGCTGCCTCCCTGAAGGGTCAGCGTCGTCATTGTGTCGGGATCCCCCGGCCGGGGAAGGTAGGCCCAGCGTCTGCCGCTTTTGCTGCTGCCCGAAGTGACGTCGGGCCGGCCGAGCCGCTGGAGGACTTCGGCGTCGCTCATACCGCTGCGGATGAACTTTCGCTCGCCGGCCCGCCGGTCATCGGCTTGCCGGGCGCTGTCGCGGACGGACTTATCGGCGCGTTCGGGTCCGCTTCGCGCGGCGGCGGGACTTGCGGCGGCAGGCGAAGCCGGAATGACGGTCAGTGCCGGCGGATCGGTGTCGAAATTGCGCAGTTCCTGCCCGGCGGCGCAGGGCACGTCCTGATAGACGACGGCTCCCTTGTCGCCGGCGCACTTGAAGACCGACGCCTCGCCGGCCCCGCAAGCGCAGGCCAGCGGGAAAACAATGGCAATGGCAAATGTCAGCGCGCGCATCGCACGGCTCCCATTCGGCGAATGCGGCTACCATAGCACCTTTTCCAAGCCCCGACTCTCATCCGTCCGATGGATGTCCGCCGCCTGACCGCCACGCGCGTGCACGAAATCGCTCCGTTCCACGTGATGGAGGTGCAGACCGCCGCGCGCGCGCTCGAAGCGGCGGGACGCGACGTCGTCCATCTGGAAATCGGGGAGCCGGATTTCCCGACCCCCGAGCCGGTCCTCGCGGCGGCGCGGGCGGCGCTCGAGGGCGGCGGCATCTACTACACGTCCGCGCTGGGGCTGCCTGCGCTGCGCGCGGCGATCGCGCGCCATTATGGTGAGCACTACGGTGTGGCCGTCGCGCCCGAGCGCATCGTGGTTACCGCCGGCTCATCGGCCGCTCTGCTGCTGACAGTGGCGTTGCTGGTCGACCGCGACGAGCAGATCCTGATGTCGGACCCCGGTTATCCATGCAATCGCCACTTCATCCGCACGCTGGAAGGAGAGCCGGTCGGCGTCGCGGTCGGTCCGGAATCGAACTATCAGCTCGATTCCGCTGTCATTGCTCGAGCCTGGACGGCTCGTACGCGCGGCGCATTGATCGCCACGCCGTCGAACCCTACCGGCACGACGGTTGCGCCCGCCGAAATGCAGCGGATCGCCGCGACGATCGCCGAGCGCGACGGCGCGCTGATCGTGGATGAAATCTACCTTGGACTATCGTATGCGGGCAGGCCGCAGACCGCGCTCGCCTTGAGCGACGACATTTTCGTGATCAGCAGCTTTTCCAAGTACTTCAACATGACCGGCTGGCGGCTGGGTTGGCTGGTCGCCCCCGAGCGGCACGTCCGCGACCTGGAAAAACTGGCGCAAAACCTGTACATCTCGCCGCCGACCTTGTCGCAGCGCGCGGCGCTCGCCTGCTTCGAGCCGCCGACACTGGCGATACTGGAGCAGCGCAGGCAGGAGTTCCAGGCGCGGCGCGATTTCCTGGTGCCTGCGTTGCGCGAATTGGGATTCGCCATTCCCGTTCTGCCGACCGGCGGCTTTTTCGTCTACGCCGACTGCTCGCCGTTCGGTTTGGACAGCGAGCGATTCTGCCGCGAGGCGCTGGCCGCCACAGGCGTCGCATTCACGCCGGGAATCGATTTCGGCTCGCATCGCGCCGGCGACCACGTGCGCTTCGCCTATACGATCGCCATCGACAGGTTGCGCGAAGGCGTGCGCCGGCTTGCGGCGTGGTTGCCCGGATTGCGCAGATGAGTCGCGCGCTGATCGCCACCGCTGCGCTGACCGCGCTGGCCGGCTGCACGACCGCCGAATATTACTGGCAGGGCATTCGCGGCCAGATCGATCTGCTCGGACGGGCGCAGCCGATCGCCAGCGTCCTCGACACAGCCAGCGACCCGCTGCTCAAGCGCAAGCTCGAACGCGTCGTCGCGATCCGGAACTATGCGAGCCGTGAGCTCGCTCTGCCGGACAACCTGAGCTATCGCCGCTATGCCGACCTCGATCGGCGCTTTGCGCTTTGGAACGTCTTCGCGGCGCCGGAGCTCTCGCTCAAGCCGCTGCAGTGGTGCTTCCCGGTCGCGGGCTGCGTCAACTACCGTGGATACTTCAGCGAGGCGGCCGCGCGTGCCGAAGCCGCGGAGCTGACCGCCGCCGGCGACGACGTGCACATCGGCGGCGTCCCCGCCTATTCGACGCTCGGGTATTTCGCCGATCCGATGCTGTCGACGTTCATCCGCTATCCGGATGTGGAAATCGCCCGGCTGATCTTCCACGAGCTCGCGCACCAGGTCGCCTACGCGAAGGGAGACACGGTGTTCAACGAATCGTTTGCCGTGGCGGTCGAGCGCGAAGGGCTTTCCCGCTGGCTCGCCGCGCAGGGAGATCCGGCCCTGATCAGCCAGTACGCGGCGGCGCAGCGCTACCGGGACGGGTTCCGCACGCTGATCGGACGCACGCAGCACACGCTCGAATTGCTTTATGCGAGCGATGCGAGCATCGCCGACAAGCGCGCCGGCAAAGCCGCGGCATTCGCACAGATGCGCGCCGATTACGATTCGCTGAAGCGCGAGTGGGGCGGCTATCCGGCCTACGACAACTGGTTCGCGCAAGGGCCGAACAATGCGAGTCTCGCCGCCGTCGGCCTGTACACGCGCAAGGTTCCCGAGTTCGCCGCGCTGCTGGCTGCCGAGGGCGGCGACCTGCCGCGCTTTTACGCGCGGGTCAAGGCGCTTGCCGGGACGCCGAAGATCGAGCGAGACGCCATGCTGGCGAAGTTCGTGCCGACGGTCGCGGCCGGTCAATCGGCGCTGCCCTGATCACAACACTGCTCGCGGGTCCATCGAGGCGCGTCACTGCGGCAACGCGCCGTCGATAGCCGGGTACGTGACGGCGATGCCATCTACGCGGGCGAACGGCGTCAGCTTGTGTGGCTGCCGCCGCGTTTCGCTGACAATCTCCTCGACGTCGATGCCGCGCACCACCAATGCATCGGCGATCAGCGAGCGATGGCAGCGCCAGGGGACCGCCTCGGCGCACATCAGCGCGACGCGTTCGCTTTTCACCACTTCGATGAGCTCGGCGAGATGCTCGGCGAATGCCGGCGTCTGCATGTAATCGGCGTAGCCGCGAAACGATGGGTTGCGCCAGGCTGCATTGGCCGAATCGGGACGCGCCCGGCGCAAGCCCCCGAGGCCCGGGATGTGCGTATAGGCGATGCCTGCCTCGCGCAGCGACCCCGCCAGCGTGTCGCTGTTGAACTGCGGGTTGTGGCGCGACTTTGGAATCGTGCGCACATCCATTAGATGCGTCACGCCGTTGGCGGCGAGCAGACCCACGAAAACATCGATCGGCCGCGTCGAATGCCCGATCGTGAGGACCAGCGTTTGTGTCTTCTCGTTCTCCGGAGGCGCCAACGCGGTCACTCGCGGCGCACCAGCAAGGTGACCAGCAGCGACGAATCCTCGACCGCCCGGAGTTCGTGCGGGGTGCCGTGGGCCAGATACACCAGGCTGCCGGCGTGCATCGACACCGTCTTGCCGTCCGCGACCAGCTCGATGCTGCCTTCCATGCACTGGATGGTGATGGCCCGAGGGTGATCGTGACCGGGTAGCGCCCTGCCGGCGAGCAGGACCAGTCGGAACACTTCGAGGTGCTCGGCCCGCACCAGGGTCTCCGAAGCGGCGTGCGGCAAGGCGGGGCCGAACGGCCGGATATCGATCAATTCGCCCGAGGCGGCGTGGGCAGTGGCCATCTCAATCCTTCGGCTTGTTCGGCAGGTAGCAAGCATATACGACAGCGGGATCGGGCGATCGGCTCACTCTGGGCACAGTGTCTACGCGGTAGTGGCTGTCTTTGAGGTCCGATGTTGCATCTCATTGGCTATCAGGCGTACGCGTGGTAGCCTAATTTGATCTGCTTCTACGAACGGTGCGACAAACGCAATTTGTGGTCAGAATCAACTGCCGTGGGAGCGGCGCGTTTGCAGAACCTGCCCACCAAGTGGCAAGAACACTAATGAAGTACGGTGTGTCTCTGCCGACGTCCTCGCGCTCAAACGTGGGCGCCGCTTCGGCCTTCGCAATATCTGAGTGGCAATCCACGAGCGGTCTCGTTGCCGCGACCGAGGTGGCACATCATGGGGATTAGCGACCTCCGAGTAGGGCTCATTGGCCATAGCCATGCGGTCTGCCTGCTCGATGCGCTCGGCAAATGGCGGGATCGGGCGGGATTGAGCACAGCGGCACAGGATCGACGCTACAGCGAAGCCTTTCGAGGCTGGTTTGATGTTGACATGGGGGGCAACGCGTTCACCCTCGCGGTTGGACGGACCGCCTTCCCGGCACCCGCCGAACTCGTCACTTGTTTGATCACGGCAAAAACATCAGGCGACCTGATCACGGCCCGGGACGTCGGGAACATGAAGCAAGTTCGAGGCACGCCCTTGTTGGCCAGATGCGTACAACAGTTTCGGAATATCGATCTTGTCGTGTCCGCGTTGCATGGTAACGAAACTGCCAGCGTCAGTTTGATCGACAACCATCCGCCGTACGACTTCGCGCCATTCGATGACAACGACGCACTGCCTTTGGCGCCACCTCCATCTCAGCCGATCGACCGCAGTCACATCGCGCGTTGGGTGGATACCTTTGCGCAGCCCACCATACTCTCGGTAACCGCCCTGCAACGATCGCTTCCATCGAGCCGGGTCGTGCATGTTCTCCCACCGCCGCCGCTGGAGGACCCGGCGCAGGTCATGCAGCGCGAGGTATTGGAGAGCCTCCTCGCCCGTCATGGCTTCGTTCGCCCCTCACTGAGATTGAAGTGGTCTCTGGCGTACCGTGCACGCGTCCAGACAGCACTCGCAGCGCAAGGAATCCAGGTGATGCAGGCGCCGCGTGTCGCCCTCACCGCAGGGGGCTTCCTTCGCGAAGATCTGTCGGAGGGCTTGACGCACGGCAATGGCGACTATGGGGCGATGATCTGGGAAGCTTTGGATAGTCTTGTTCGGTCGGCACAATGAATCCATACCAGGACCTTCCCCCGCACCATTTCTGGCGCACGCAGGTCTCGACACCAAGTCTCTCGGAGATCGACTACGATGCTGGCCGGAAATTCACCTTCGACATCTCGGCCGACCGCTTCGCAACCGCGGGCTCATGCTTTTCCCAGCATTTCGGGAGGGAGCTCGCTCGCAAAGGCGGCCGTCTCGTAACTACGGAAGCACGGCACCCCCTCGTTCCGCCAGCCCCAAACGATGGATATGATTTATTTTCAGCCCGCTATGGCAACATCTATACGACACGCCAGCTGTGTGAACTCACTGAGCAGGCATTCGGCCTTCGCGAGCCAATTTTCGAATTCGCACAGCGGGGCGATGGTCGTTGGACCGACCTGCTGCGCCCGCGAGCGGTAGGCGAGGGCTTCACTTCATTCGAGGAAGCCCGGGCGGACCGGATTTATCATCTGGACCGAGTCCGCGCCATTTTCGATAAGGCAACGGCCTTCGTCTTTACGCTCGGGTTGACGGAATGCTGGGAGAACACCGACAGGGGATTCGTCTATCCGCTGTGCCCGGGCACGGTCGAGGGAGCGTTCGATGGTGGTGTCCATCGATTTAGAAATCTGGGTTACGAGGAATGTCGCGACGATCTGCGGAAATTCTGCGGTACGGTTCAAAGCGTCAACCCGCAGCTGCGCGTTCTGCTTACGGTCTCGCCAGTGATGCTAGTGGCTTCATACGAACATCGCGGCGCGCTTCAATCATCAATTGCGTCGAAGAGCATTCTGCGCGCGGCGGCAGACGCGTGTTGCAGCGAGATGGAGACCGTTGATTATTTTCCATCGTTCGAGATTATCTCGGGGCCGCAGTCCCACGGCATCTTCTACGAAACGAATCATCGAGACGTGAATAGCGAAGGTGTGTCGCTGGTGATGGATGTATTCTTTCGATCCCGTCTCGGGCTTGCCCGCTCCAGCCCGGCAGCACCCGCCGCAGGCACACAGCCAGCGCAAAGGCAGGCCGAAGAGGCGGCCCGCATCGGCGCTGCGCTACAGGCCGAATGCGACGAGCAATTCCTCGACCCCGAACTAAGAGCGCGATGAAACCCCTTGTCCTGACGAGTGAATTCAGCTACAATTTCCGGTTCCTTGCCTCACCCGCCGCAGACGGGGAGGCCATCGGCGATTCGATCGCCCAACCATGTCCATAAGGAGCAAGTCTGCATGCGTCACTACGAAATCGTATTTATCGTGCATCCCGACCAGAGCGAGCAGGTGCCCGCGATGGTCGAGCGCTACCGCGCCATGGTCACGGCGGCAACGGCAGAATCCACCGCCTCGAAGATTGGGGCCGCCGCCAGCTGGCCTATCCGATCGCCAAGATGCACAAGGCCCACTACGTCCTGATGAACATCGAGTGCGACGCGCCGACGCTCACCGAGCTCGAACACGCGTTCAAGTTCAACGACGCGGTGCTTCGCCACCTGATCGTCGCGATGCGCGAAGCCGCCGTCACGCCTTCGCCGATGATGAAGGAAGAGAAATCGCGCTCGCTGTCGCCGGCCGGACCGGGCGCTCCTGCCGTGGCGCCCGCGGCAGTAGCGGCCACGCCGGAGACTCCGCCGTCGCAGCCGCCGCGCGCCGAGGCGACTCGCGCGCCGGCCACGCAGGCCCCGCAGCCATAAGGCGGCGGCGGCGGTCGAAGCAAGCACAACGTGCAGGCCAACGAGCGTGACGCTGGACGCTCGCATGCAATCGCGTGACGCTCTGCGATTCACGCCGGGCGGTGTTCCTGCGCTCGACTTTCATCTGGTGCACGAGTCAATGCAGATCGAGGCAGGCGGCGAACGGCGGGTGGCGTGCGAGTTGTCTGCGGTCGCCCTGGGTCCGGTCGCCAAGGCGCTCTCCGGCGTCGCGCCGGGGTCGGAGCTGCGCTGCCGCGGGTTCCTCGCACGGCGCTATCGGACCGGCATCACCGTCGCGCTGCATGTCAATGAATTCGAACTGACCGCTCGAGACTTCAGCCAAGGCTGACTTAAGCGAAACCAAAGGAAATACAAATGCCCCGTCCCATGGGAAGAAACGCCAAAGGCAAAGGTAAAGGCAAGGATGGCAAGAAGCGCGAACGCGGGAACAACCTGTTCAAGCGCAAGAAGTTCTGCCGCTTCACCGCCGAGGGCGTCAAGCAGATCGATTACAAGGACATCGACGTCCTGAAGGATTTCGTGCAGGAGAACGGCAAGATCATGCCGGCGCGGATTACCGGCACCAAGGCGCGCTACCAGCGGCAGCTTTCGACCGCGATCAAGCGCGCGCGCTTTCTCGCGCTGCTGCCCTACACCGACCTGCACTAACGGAGACTCGCGTGCAAATCATATTGCTCGAAAAGGTGCACAACGTCGGCGACCTGGGCGAAGTGGTCAAGGTGAGGCAGGGCTATGCGCGCAATTTCCTGATCCCGCAGGGGAAGGCCAAGCGGGCGACGCCTGAAAACCTGAAGCTGCTCGAGGAAAAGCGCGGCGAATTGGAAAGGGCGGCTGCGGAAAGGCTGACCCAGGCGCAGGAGCGGGCAGCCAAGCTCGAAGGCGTCTTGGTCCAGATCACGCAGAAGGCCGGCGTCGACGGCCGCTTGTTCGGTTCGGTGACCAATGTCGATATCGTCGATGCGCTGGCCGGGCTCGGCCATACGATCGAGAAGGCGATGGTACGCATGCCCGACGGTCCGTTGAAGCACGTCGGCGAGTTTCCGCTGACGATCGCGCTGCATTCGGACGTCCCTGCGCACATCAGCGTCCACGTCCTCGGCGATACGACCGGGGTGCAGGCGGGCTGAGGGAACGCAAACCCGGCGCAAGCCCGGCGCGCGAGCGCCGCGGACGGATGCACCGGCTGCATAATGGTGCGATTGGCAAAAGGGCCGGCAACGGCCCTTTTCTCTGGTCGATCGCTCCACCTCGCGGGCGAGCCGAGTATTGCCTCAAAGCGCCGCGGCCGAACTGCTAAAATGCCTCTGCCGTCCGCTGGCCCCAAGCCTCCCGCATGCCCAACGATCGCGACCTTGAAGCGCTCAAGGTTCCTCCCCATTCGATAGAGGCCGAGCAGTCGGTCCTCGGGCGGACTGCTGCTCGACAACAGCGCGGCCGATCGCGTGGCCGATATTCTGGGCGCCGAGGATTTCTACAGCGACGCCCATCGCCTGCTGTACAAGACGACGGTTGGGCTGATCGCCGACAACAAGCCGGCCGACGTCGTGACGCTCGGCCGAGGCCCTGCAGTCGCTGACCAAGCTCGACTATATCGGTGGCATGTCGTACCTCGGCGCACTGGTCGAGAACGTGCCGACCGCGGCCAATATCCGGCGTTATGCCGAAATCGTGCGCGAGCGCGCGATCCTGCGCCGGCTAGCCGCGGCGGGCGGCGAGATCGCCGACGACGCCTACCATCCGCTCGGTCGCAGCGTGCGAGAGATTCTCGATCACGCCGAGACCAAGGTGTTCGAAATCGCCGAGCACGGCGCGCGCGGTCAGCAGGGATTCCAGGAGATCCGTCCGCTGCTGACGCAGGTCGTCGAGCGCATCGAGTTCTTGTATAACCGCGACAATCCGTCCGATGTAACCGGCGTCGCGACCGGATTCACCGACCTCGACCGGATGACCTCGGGCCTGCAGGAAGGCGACCTGGTCGTCATCGCCGGCCGCCCGAGCATGGGGAAGACGGCACTCGCGCTCAACATCGGCGAGCACATTGCGTTGTCCTCGAAAATGCCGGTGGCGATTTTCAGCATGGAAATGGGCGCTACCCAGCTGGCGATGCGGCTGATGGGCTCGGTCGGACGGCTCGACCAGCAGAAGATCCGCACCGGCCGGCTGTCGAACGACGACTGGGAGCGGCTGTCGGGCGCGCTCGGCCGCCTCAACGACGCGCCGATCCATATCGATGATACTGGGGCGCTGAACCCGCTCGAGCTTCGCGCGCGGGCGCGGCGGCTGTCGCGCCAGTACGGCGGCAAGCTCGGTGCGATCATCGTCGACTACCTGCAGCTGATGCAGGCGGTCGGCGAAGGCGAGAACCGTGCGACCGAGATATCCGAGATATCGCGCTCGCTGAAGGCGCTGGCCAAGGAGCTCAAGGTGCCGGTGATGGCGCTGTCGCAGTTGAACCGAAGTCTCGAGTCCCGAACCGACAAACGGCCGGTGATGTCGGACCTGCGCGAATCGGGGGCGATCGAGCAGGACGCCGACGTGATCCTGTTCATTTACCGCGACGAAGTCTACAACCCGGACACGCAGTTCAAGGGCCGTGCGGAAATTATCATCGGCAAACAGCGTAACGGCCCGACCGGCGTCGTTCCGCTCGCGTGGCTCGGCGAATACACGCGTTTCGAGAATCTCGCGCAGCACGGCGGTCATTGACGAAGGGCGACGTTCGCGGTGCAAAGCCCGGTTTCGCGCAACGCTCCGTGTCCTTGCGGCAGCGGCAGACGATACAAGGAATGCCACGGCGCCGCGTCGGCGTCAGCCGGTGCCTCCGGGCCGCAGTCAGCAGCGGGACGACGATCGCCATTCGCAAGCAGCAGGCCCTCGCCGCGCAGCAAGAGGGGCGCTCCGCTCGAGGCAATCGAGCTGTATCGCGAGATTCTCGCCGAAGCTCCGGACGATTTCGATTCGCTGCACATGTGCGGCGTGGCGCACTTTCAGCGTGGCGAGTTCGAGCGATCGCTGGCGCTGATCGACCGGGCACTCCAGGTCAATCCGGGCGTGGAGGCCGCGCGCTTCAACCGGCGACTGGCGGCAGACGCGATCGATCGCCGCGTCGTCGAGACAGAGCTCGAGCGCGCCGCGCGCGAATGGCCGCCGGCCGTCGAGGACATCGGTGCCCCCGCAGCCGGTAGCCACTTCGAGCGGCCGACGACGACGCCGGTGCGCGTCATCGCCTTCTATCTGCCGCAATTCCACGCGATTCCGGAAAACGACGCGTGGTGGGGCCAGGGCTTCACCGAGTGGACCAATGTGCGCCGTGCGCACGCCAATTTCGTCGGCGCAATGGCAGCCGCATGAACCGGGCGAGCTCGGTTATTACGACCTGACCGACACGTCGGTGCGCGACGCGCAGGCGAAGCTTGCGCGCAACACGGCGTCGACGCGTTCTGCTACTACTACTACTGGTTCAGCGGAAAGCGACTGCTCGACCGGCCGCTGATCGAAATGGCGGCGTCGGGGCAACCGGACTTTCCGTTCTGCGTCTGCTGGGCGAACGAGAACTGGACCCGGCGCTGGGACGGGCTCGATCACGAGATTCTGATTGCGCAAGCAGTATTCCCGCGATGACGGCATAGCGTTCATCCGAAGCCTTTTCCCGCTCTTTCGACGATCGGCGCTATCTGCGCGTCGGCGGCCGTCCGTTGCTCGCTCGTCTACAATATCGGTGACATTCCGAACATTGCCCACACCGTCTCGCTATGGCGTGAAATCTGCCCGCCGCGAAGGGCTCGGCGAGCTCTACCTCGCCGCCGTGCAGGCAACGCGCTGCGACGATCCGACAGCGCACGGCTTCGACGCCGCGGTCGAGTTTCCTCCGCTCGGTCATGCCGCCGAGAATCGAGTCGACTCGGGTCGATATCACCAATCGCGGCGTTCCGGGGCACGGTCTTCGGCTACGCCAGTCTGGCGGCGCACTATCTTATGCTGCCGCGACCGCCGTATCGCCAGTTTCGCGGCGTGACGCCGATGTGGGACAACACGGCGCGACGACAGAATGAAGGCATGGTCGTCGTCGACTCGAGTCCGGAGCTCTTCGGCGTCTGGCTCGGCCACGCGATCGCCCAGACGAGGCTGCGGCATCGCGGCGACGAAAGACTGCTGTTCGTCAATGCGTGGAACGAGTGGGCAGAAGGCAATCACCTGGAGCCCGATCGACGATACGGCCGGCGCTACCTTGAAGCGGTCCGCGCGGCGAGAATCAGGGAATTTGCGCCGTCGCCGACCCGCCCCGCATTTGCCGACGTCGAACGGGATACTGCATCGCTGATCGCGTCGGGCGCGATAAGCCTGGAGCGTTTCGGCGACGCGGATGCGGAGTCCGTCAGCGTCCCGAGGCAACGACGTTTCGCTGGTGATGCCTCTCTACAACCATGCGCGGTATCTGCCGCGGACGCTGGCTTCGATCGCGGCCCAGACGCTCGAGCCGCGCGAGCTGATCGTCGTGGACGACGGGTCCAGCGACGGGGGCGCAGAGATCGTCGCCGAGTTCGCCCGGCGGGTCTCGTTCCCGGTGACGCTGGTCTCGCCAGGCCAACGCTGGCGCGACGCGGCGCTCAATCGCGGAATGGCGGTGGCGCGCGGCGACATCGTGGCCGTGATCAATTCCGACGACACCTTTCATCCCGAGCGGCTCGAGCGTCTGGTTGCGGCGCTTGCGCCGGGCACCGACCTGGCGTTTTCGGACACGTCGTTCATCGACGATGACGGTGCGACCGCTGGATAACGCCTATACGCGCACGCTGCGCCGCCGCATCGACGAGGGTATCGCGGCGCCGAATCTCCTGTACCCATTGATAGAGCACAACATCGCGATTTCTACCGGCAATCTTGCTGTTCCGCCGCCACCTTCTCGGCCGGATCGGTGGATTCGCGCCGATGCGCGTCTGCCACGACTGGGATTTCTTGCTCGCGGCGACGTATGTCACGCGGCTCGCGTTCGTCGACCAGCAGGCTCTATCAGTACCGGCTGCACGGCGACAACACGTTCGCGGCGCTGACGCTCGCGGGTCGGATCGACGGAGAGCGGGTTCTGGATTCGTTCTTTGCCGGCATTCACGGTCATCCCTGGCTCGCCGCCGGTGACGCACGAGCGACCTTCCTGCGCTACGCACGCAACAAGGGCCTGTGGCGCCGTCATTCCCGCCGTGACTGCGGCCCAGGGCTCCGCGCACCCGCCGTTCGCCGAAGCCTGAGCATGGCCGATATTTCCCACGAGCCTGCGTCGCGCAATGCCCCGTGCCATTGCGGCAGCGGCCGTCGCTACAAGGAGTGTCACGGCGCGCTCGCTGCCGGCGCCGACGCAGGACGGCGGAGTTGGGCAACACGATGCGGACGGCCCTCGTCTGCCAGCAGGCCGGACAGCATCGCGAAGCGCTTCGGCTCTACACCCGGGCGCTCGAGATCGATCCGACGAATGTCGACGCGACTCACATGGTGGGGGTCGTCCATTATCAACTAGGCGAGTACGACCAGGCGATCGCGTGGATCGAACGTGCGATCGTCTTGCGGCCGGACCTGCCGGCATTGCGCAGCAATCTCCTTATGGCCGAGTTCGCCGCCAGGGAGCGGAGTCGGGACATCGAGTACCGCAACTGGATCGAACGATTCGACAATCCGTCGGCAGCCGCGATCGCGCAGTGGCGTAGCGATGCAGCGTGCCAGGTGGAACCGACGACCATTTCGATCGCCATGCCCACCTACAATTCCCCGGACCGCTGGCTGCGCGCCTGTCTCGACAGCGTTCTTGCGCAGACCTGGCCGCACTGGGAGCTTTGCATCGCTGACGATGCCTCCACGCTCGCAACGACGCGATCGACACTCGACGAGTACGCGAAGCGTGATTCGCGCATCCGGGTCGAATATCGTGCGGAGAACGGCGGAATCGCCGCGGCGTCGAACGCAGCGCTTGGACTCGTGACGGGGAAATTTGTTGCGCTCATCGACCATGACGACGAGATCGCGCCATGGGCTCTGCAGCTGGTCGCGGAGGCACTTGCCAGGAACCCCGACGCGGTGCTGCTATACAGCGATGAAGACAAGATCGACGAACAGGGCAGGCGCTATCAGCCGTATTTCAAGCCCGACTGGGATCCGGTTCTGCTGACGGCGCAAAATTACATCAGCCATCTGAGCGTCTATCGGGTGGAGACCGTGCGTTCGCTGGGCGGATTCAGACTCGGCTACGACGGCGCGCAGGACTGGGACCTCGTGCTGCGCGTCAGCGAAACGATAGACTCGAAACATATCGTCCACGTGCCGCGCGTGCTCTATCACTGGCGCGCGATCGAAGGCTCGACCGCGCGCGCGATGCAGAGCAAGGCTTATGCCGATTCGGCGCAGCATCGCGCGGTTGCCTCGCATGTGGCGCGGACAGGCGCGCAAGCGACGATCATCCGCTCGGTCAACGGGGCCTTTCCTGCAGGCGGACCCGATTGTCGCGGGCGGCCTGCCGAAGGTTTGTCTGGTCATTTTGCAGAGCTGGCACGAAGAAGGCGATGATCGAAGCGCGCTGGCGCGAGCTGGGCCCGCGCAGCCGGCCACGACGCCGTGTTCGTCCGGACCGGCGCTAGCGGCGTCGGCGATCAGCGGCATCGATGCCGCGCCTCCCGCGATCGACCGGCGCGCCGCGGCGGAGGTCAATGCGGCGGTCGCGCGTGCGGACGCCGAAGTGGTCGTTCTGGTCGACGAGGGTCTTGCGCCGATGGCGGCAGACTGGCTCGAACTGCTGGTTCGCCATGCGTCGCAAGCGTCCGCAGGGGCGGTCGGCGCGCTGCTGTACGATGCGGAGCGGCGCACTGTTCATGCCGGATACGTCCTGGATCCGAAGATGGTCGCCACGTCGCCTTATGTCGGCTATCCGCGCGATTGGCTGAAGGCAGGAGTACGGGGCGGAGTCGTGCAGAGTCTGTCCGCCGTCGGCCTCGGTTGCATGGCCGTTCGAAAGCGCCTGTGGGACGAGGTCAGGCGGTCTCGACACCACGATGCTTGTGGCGCAATACCGGGACGTCGATTTCTGCCTGCGTCTTGCCGACAACGGATATCGCAATCGCTGGCACCCCGGCGCCGAGCTCGCCTACGCTTATCCGCTGCGGTTGCAGCAGCATGGTTTGCCGGTGAGCGAGGACGAAGCCGCTGACCGAAGCGCAATGCAGCGACGTTGGGGGCCGCGCCTCGCATCGGATCGCGCCTATAATCCAAACCTGGCGGCGGCGCCGCGCTTGTTCGAATTGAACGAGTTCGCCGACCTGTCGCGAGGTTTTCTGCCGCTCTCGCTGAACGCGCACGATCCGGTCGTGGCAGACTGATGCCTGCAGCGGCTCCCCAATTCATCCGGTAAAGGCGCGCGCGTCCGCACACGCTTGCCCGCCGGGCGGATTCACCATGAGGCGTGAGCTGTGGATGCGCCGGTAACCCCAGACGACATCGATTGGTCGCCATCACCGCGGATGGCGGTCGACGACAAGCATTGTCCGGTTTGCAATCGCGTCGGCGGACACTCGGTCATGCTCACGGTGCCGGCGCATGGAGCCGCGTGGCCGCACGCTTACATTGATTCGCTGTTCCGGGTGTGCCAGCGCATTCTACGAACCGCCGGACATTGCGAACTTTTCCGATATCGAGGCATGACGGCGACGAGTTCTGGCGCTTTTATGTCGAGGTCGGCGGCGGAGTCTGGGAGACGGTCTGGCCGATATTGGCCGCTGCCGATGGAGGCTCGTTGCTCGACGTGGGCTGCGGTTTCGGCTTTGCGCTTGATTTCTGGCAACGAACCGGTCGGGGCGAGGCGGTTGGGCTCGAACTCGCCGACTACGGTCGGGTGGGAGCCCGAGCGACTCGGCGTGACGATCCACGCCGAGTTTCTGCAGGATTGCAAGGCGCTGGCCGGCCGGCGATTCGACGTCGTCTACGCTTCCGAGGTGATCGAGCACGTTCCCGATCCCTCGGCGTTTGTCGCACTGCTGTCGCGATGGGTCGCCGACGATGGCGTGTTGATCATGACCACGCCTGCCGGCTCGTTCATCAGAAAAGAGAACCATTCGGCCACGCTGCTCGCCGCGCTGTCACCCGGTTTTCACGGTTTCCTGCTGTCTTCCGAAGCGTTTGAGGATACGGCCCGCCGTGCGGGATTCGCCCATGTCGAAATCCTCACCGACGAACGAGCGGCAGTTCCTGTGGGCATCGCGCCGACCGCTGCGCGTGAAGCCGATGCGGCCGTCAGCACGGGCGGCCTACGTCGGGTACCTGGCCGGGCGCGTTGCCACGCCAACGGAGGACACATCCCCCGTCTGGCAGGGTTTCGCCTATCGCCTGGGAAAGGATTTCGTCGGCGCGGGGCGGCTTGCCGAGGGAAAGGAAGTTCTCGCCAGGTTACTCGCCGGCGTCGAAGCCAGCTTCGGTGCCGAGGCCAGCGACCCGGTCGCTGCCCTTGCACGACTGAAGAGCTGCACGAGTCTCGCCGAGTATGGGCGCGCCGTTCCCTATTTCTCGCCGTCGCTGTTCTATTTTCTCGGGGCATTGGCGCAACATCACGACCGCGACGTCGATCGTGCAATGCGCTATTACACCGGGGCCGTCGAATGCACGCTGGAGTCGGGACGACTTGGAGCGATGTTTCTTGAAGCGATGTCGCTGCTCTGGCCCGCCCGGGCGCGGCAGGCAGAACTGCTTATCGCGACCGGCGACATCGCCGGCGGCGTCGACCTGTTTGTCCGACTCGTCGATGAAGGTGTCCGATGCGAAGCGCGCAATGCGTTTGCTCTGGCATCACGCGATCTGCTCGAATCGACGGTGCCCACGATATGCGAAGGGCTGTGGGCGCCACGGCTACCGCGATCACGCGCAGCGGCTGTTTGCCCGGTATAAGGCGTACTTGTCCGACCGCTACGGCGCTGCGATAACGACAGCCGGTGGCGTCGAGGAACGGCTGCGCGATGCCGGCGCGGACCTTCCGCTGGATCCGTTGTATGCGGCTTTCTTTGCGGTGCGCGCGAGCTTTCCGGCCGAAGAAGCCCGCGCCGAAGCGGCTGCGGTCATCCGAACCGGCGAAGCGAATGCCGACCATCCGGTATTCGGACCCAGATTGCGCAAGCTGGCGGACCACGCGAGACTGCTGGAGGCGACGGCGACGAGTGCCAAGCCGGCCGGCGCGACGCTGGTCTGGTCCTCGACTTCCTTCTTCCGGCAGCGGACCCGGTAGCCGATGCTCGCGACCGATCGCGTGCAGCTCCCGGAATCGCTTCATCGCGCCGCGCGCTAGTCGATGCCGGGTACGTGGAGAAACGCTCCATGTCCGTGCGGTAGCGGCAAGCGCTACAAGGATTGCTGCGGTCGATTGTCGGGCTCGGCCGGAGCGGACACGGACGTTTCCGCAAAAATCGCGCGACGCATGAACGATGCACTCGCGGCGCAGGCGTCGAAAGATCTGCAGCAAGCGGAGAGGATCTATCGCGAGGTCGTGGCGATGGCGCCCGACGTACCCGACGCCCTGCATATGCTCGGCGTATTGCGGTTCGAGCAAGGCGACTGCAAGGAAGCCGCGCAGTTGATATTGCAGGCACTCGATCTGACAGCATGGCGGTTTCCGACGTTTCGCTATAACCTGGGATTGGTCATCGCCCGGGCCTATGGCGAACAAGCGGACCGCGACAGGGACACGGTCATCCGGCGTTCGTCCCGAACGCCCGGCCGGGAGAACAGTGCGACGAATGCTGCACAGCCGACGGTGGCCGTCGTCGTGCCGTGCTACAACCATGCACGATTCGTCAAGCGTGCGATCGAATCGGTATTTTCGCAGACGTATCGGCAAATCGAGCTGGTTGTCATCGATGATGGCTCGACGGACGGCTCGACGGAGATAGCGCGCCGCACGTTGGCGGACTCGCCGTTTCCCTGCCGCTTCGTCGCCCGGGAGAATCGCGGAGCGACCGCGACGATCAACGAAGCGATCAGCCTGTCATCCGCTCCATTCATCAATGTCCTGAACTCGGACGACTGGTTTTCGGACGATCGCATCGCGCTGATGGTCGAGCATGTCGCCGCAAGCGGCGCGCACTGGGGATTTTCCGAGACCGCGTACGTCGACGACCGCGACCGCCCGGTCGACCCCCGCCTGGACAAGCGCGCCGGGACGCTCTCCGCCGTGGCCGGCGCGGCTTCCAGCCAGGCGACCGTCGGGTTTTCGTTTCTCGGCGGCAACGCGGCCATTTCCAGCGGCAACCTTTTCTTTTCCAGGGCGCTGTTTCAGCGCATCGGGCCGTTCGGCTCGTTGCGCTACAACCACGACTGGGAGTTCGCTCTCCGCGCAGTCCGCGTCGCCGAGCCGAAGTTCGTGCCGGCACCGACGTATTACTACCGCCTGCACGACAGCAATACGATCAGCGGCGCGATCAGCGACGGTGGAATGAACGAGGCGAATATCATGCTGACCGAGTTCTTCCGCTGGGCTTCGAGCGAACAGGCCAGCGCGAATCCACTGGCGCCGACGATGCGGACCTGGGGCATGTATTTCGTCTGCTCCTGCCTGAACAACGGCTGGGCAGGCTTGTTCGAGCCGGAAGAGCTCCGCCGCCTGGCTCTGGAGATCGCTATCAGCGGCGCCGACGGCGATCACGTCGCGGTCGACCGCCGGACCTGACGATGTCACCGGAGGGAGGGCAGGGGGCGCTGCTGATCGCGGATAGCGACATACCGACGACCCAGTCTGGTCGCGCGCGAGCTGCGCGAAGCCTTTGCGTCGCTGGAAGTCAGGGTTGCGCCGGATTTTTTTGGAGCGGTGGTCACAGGTAGACCGGTCATCGTCTCGAGGTTGTGCTACCCGCGCTATTCGTGGTTGCCCGGTCACCTGTCTCGCGAAGGCGTGCGCTATGCCTACTTTATCGACGATAACTTCTGGGAAATCACGCCCGACATCGACGTGCGGCTTGCGCGGTTCTTCCGGCATCCGGCGACGGTCGATACGCTGGACGCATTCGTCCGGCACGCCGCGGTCGTCCTGACCTGGTCGCAGCCGCTGCGCGATTATGTCGCGTCTCGTTTTTCGGATATTCCTGCCGAGTTCGTGGCGCCGGGGTTCGATGTCGCCAAGGCTGCCGCGCTTCTGCAGCGGCACCAGCCGCCAACCGATGCCGAAGAGGCTGTCGTCCGCATCGGTTATCCGACGACGCCGCGACCGCGCGTGTCGGCAATCATCGTTCCCGTGGTCGAGCACTTTCTGCGCGTATACGGCCGGAGCGTGACGTTCGAATTCATCGGCTGGATGCCCGAGGGGCTCGGCGGGCTGCCGAATGTCGTATTCCATCCCTGGATCGGCGACTACGACAAATATCTGGAACTCAAAGTGTCCCGGCGCTGGCACATCGGGATCGCTCCGCTTATCGGCGACGGCTTCGAAAAGTACAAGACCAATAACAAGTACCGCGAATACGGCGGCTGCATGATTCCCGGGGTGTACAGCGATGTGTCGCCGTTCCGGGAGACGGTCGATGACGGAAAGACGGGGATCCTCGTCGAAAACGAAGTGGGTGCGTGGATCGCGGCACTCGAAAAACTCGTGGCGTCTCCCGTGCTGCGCTCGGCCATTGCCCAAGCGGCGTTCGATGACGTGCGACGACACCATGATCTGCGAACCACCGGCCGCCATCTCGCGGATGCCGTCTTGCGACACGCCGCGGGATGAGTCGCCCTCGTGAGCGCGGCGATGCGCCAGGCGGGCCTGAGTTCGAGCGCCGTCTTGACGCGTGACACGCTGGCGACTTGATCGATGAGCGAACTCTCGCGCAATCAGCCCTGTCCTTGCGGAAGCGGATTGCGTTTCAAGGAATGCCACGGAAGGATGGGCGCGACGGCCGCGCCGCAGCCGGACGGCGCCAGCGAGCACGCAGGACGGATGGCGCACGCGCTTGAGCACCGGCAACATCACCGCTATGACGAGGCGATTCGCGCCTATGAAGCCGTGCTCGAGCGCGATCCCGATCGGCATGACGCGCGCTACATGCTGGCAGACTTGTGCCGGGAGCGTGGCGACCGCGCGCTGGCAAAGACACACATTCTCGAGGCCCTGGACCTGACCGGCTGGAAATCCGCGCTCTACCGAAGGTTTCTTTCGGCGATCCTGGACGATGAGGCGATTCCGGCCGGCTCGGACCCGGTGCCCGGGCCCGGCTCCCGCAATCTCGCAGAATGGGCCGAGCGACCGACGCCGGTGAATTTCGATACACCGCTCGTGACCGTCGTCGTGCCCTGTCGAGGCCACGCATCGTACGTCGAAGCCGCTTTGCGGTCCGTCTTCAGACAGACCTATCGCCGGGTGGAGCTGGTCGTTGTCGACGACGGGTCCGACGATGGCTCGGCCGACGCGATTCGGCGATGTCTGGACGAGTCTCCGTTCGAGCAGCGTTTCGTCGCCCGGGCGCGCCGAGGCGCGCCTGAGACGATCAATGAAGCCGCCGGGCTGGCGACGCGGAACATTTATCTGTCTGCTGAACTCCGACGATTTCATGCATGAAGATCGTCTGCGCCAGATGGTGGCGAATATCGCGGGTACCGGCGCGCAATGGGGATTTTCGTCAACGGAGTGCGTCGATTCGGACGGCGATTACATCGATCCGCTCCATAACCGCTATGTGTACGATCTTCGCTGCGCCGCCGGCGATGCGGTCGCCGCACCGACGATAGGGTTTGCGCTGATGACACAGAATATCGCGGCCTCGTCGGGCAATCTGTTCGTGTCGCGCGAACTGTTTCGCGCGCTTGGCGGCTTCCACGATTACAGGCACGTCCACGGCTGGGATTTCTGCCTCCGCGCGTTGCAGCTCGCCGAGCCGGTATTCGTCCGCCAGGCCGTCTACTACAAGCGGCTTCATCGAGGCAATCAACCGTCGGCGATGCTCGCTGCGTTGCATGCGGAGGCTGCCGAGGTGTGTCGCCGGTACGTGCACTGGGGCTGTACGGCGGAACAAAGCGTCTCGCCTGTGGCGCCGTGCGCCACCAATTGGCCGATGGAGTTCAGGAAGGCGATTCTCGAAACCGGTCTGGCGGATCTGGTCGACGTGCCGACGATGCGCCTCCTGGCACTGGGACGGAGCTGATCGGCGTCGCTGCGCTCGCGTCGATTGTCGGAAAATTTTACGAACCGCCCGCGAGGGTGAGTAAGTTGTCAGCAAAATTCTACGGGGATTCAATTACTTAGTTGTGCTGGCGCAAATGTTGCATACAACGGCCGAAGGTGTGGCACAACGGTCGCCGCAGAGCGGTCCCGCATTCCGTGCGTGAGGCAGTCGCAAGGGGGAATTCATGAAGAAGCTACTGAGGTCGGTGATTCTGCTGGCGGCCTTCGCCGTCAGTTCGGCGTCCTATGCCGGGCCGTTCGTCGTCGGCGATGTCTTTGCGTCGATCGGCAACGGGCAGGTGAATGTCTATTCGAACACGGGCGTGTTCAAGGCGACGCTGGACACGGGCCTGGGGGGCTTCACCACCGGATCGGCATTCGACGCGAACGGCAATTTCTACGTCACGGCGTTCAGCAACAATACGGTGTCGCAGTTCGATCCGAACGGTGTGCTGCTCAACGCTTCCTGGGCGACGGGCCTCGGCGCCAACGAATCGATCGTCTTCAACAAGGCCGGCGACGCCTACATCGGCAACGCCGGGGCGGCCCAGATCCTGAAGGTCGACGCGAACGGAGCGCCGCTGGATACGTTCAATGTCGCCTCGCATACCGACTGGATCGATCTCGCCGCCGATCAGACCACGATGGTCTACAGCGACGAGTCGAGCACCCTTCGGCAATGGGACGTGGGACCGACACCGCCTTGCCCGACTTCGCGACCATCGGCGGCGCGAACTATGCCAAGCGCATCCGGCCGAACGGCGATCTGCTGGTGGCCAACAGCGACGGCAACGTCTATCGCTTCGATTCAGCCGGCGTGTTGCAGCAGACCTATCCGATCGGCATCGGCTCGGTCTTCGCGCTGAACCTGGATCCGAACGGCACGGCGTTCTGGACCGGTTCGACCGGCGGGACGGAGATCAAAGAGATCGACATCGCCACCGGCGCTCGTCCTGCAGGACTGGTTCGCTACCGGTCAGTTGTTCGGTCTGGCGGTTCTCGGCGAAATCACCGTCGGCGGTGGTGGCGGCGGAGGGACCGCGCCGGAGCCCGCAACTCTGGCACTCCTCGGCCTCGGCCTCGCCGGTCTGTCGGTCTGGCGTCGCCGCAAGCAGTAATCCGCGCCAGCTTTACGAGCAACCCCCGCTACGGCGGGGGTTTTGCTTTGTGCGGAGCCGTCCGCCGATCCGTTCACTGCAGCCGGCGGCGACGCGCTGGGCGGAGCGCTCATTTCCCAAGGCAAGGTGCGCGTCAGCAGCACGTTGAGCAGGTTGTCCTGGAAATTGATGTTGCCGGTAAGGCGGTTGTGGCGCTCGCACAGGAAAAACCAGTACGCGATCGGAATGAAGCTGTCCTCGTTCTGCGGTGCGCTGGGATCGAGCGTTTCGCGCGCCAGCAACGAGGGCTTGGTCACGCTGCCGTCGCCCGGCTCGAGCATCAGCTCGTCGTAACGAACGCCGGGAACCGGCTTGCGGATGTCGGCCGGGTACAGGCGCGCGACCGGCGTCTCGATCTCGTACTCCAGCGCCAGCCGCGCCGGCGTCAGCGTGCAGTCGCCGCCGAACAGCACGTAGCGGATCGGCGCGGAGGGCTCGGGTGTCGACAGCGCCCACATGAACCGCCGGGCGCGCTCGAGCCGGTAGTCGAAGTAGCGGTGCAGCGCGGCGATGTACGCGTCGGCGCCGCCGCCGTGCGCGGCGCGTATGCGGGCCTCGACGGCGCGATCGAAGATCGACCAGTGATAGCGGCGCCAGGTAGCGCCGTCGAACAGCTCGTCGTCGAGCGGCGCGCCCAGGATGTCGATCAGCCAGGTGACCAGCGGATGCGGAAACAGTTGATAGCCTGAAGGCAGCGTCGCGAGAATTTCCTGTGGAATTCGCTTGAAGCCGACCGGCTGGCCGGTCAGGAAAGCGTGCAGCGACGACGCCGAGCCCATGTTCGGCGTCCCGAGCAGGATCAGCTTGCGCACGCGCGTCGTGCCGTACAGCGTGACGCGTTGCTCGCTGCCGTCGAGCACGTCGACGGTCCCGTAGCGCAGATAGTAGCGCGCGATCAGGCCGCCCATGCTGTGCGCGACGATGTCCACCCGCAGCGCGGGATCGCCGTAGTCGCGGCGGATCGCTTCGATCAGCCGGTCGAGGCCGCGCGCCGACTCGACATTGTCCTGCCGCCAGTCGTACGGGTAGATGTAATAGCGGCGCTCGCCTCGCGGTGCCGCGGTTCCGGGCGTTCCGGCGACATAGGCGCCGTAGCGGCGCAAAGTGTCGATGATCTGACCGTAGAAGTCGCGGCCCAGGGCGGATTCGGCGATGCCGTAGGCTTCGAGGCGGTCGCTTCTGACCTGCAGCGTGTCCGGATCGAAGTCGAGGGCGATGTCGCGGTATTCGCCGAACAGGATCTCGTTCGACGTTCCGGGCCACACTTCGACGCCGGTCGTACGGTCGCGCAGCCGCGATCCGAACACGCCGGGTATGACGATGACCGGCGTGGTGTCGACGTTGTCGGCGCCGACTTTGTACAGGCGAGCCAGGTCGGGCCGGGCCGGCTCCTCGCTGCAGCCGGCGACGAGCGCGCCCAGACACAGTATCGCGCTGCATCGCGCCAGCCAGCGAAAGCCGACTGCCGTGCAGGTGCGGCTCATCGGTCCCGCGTCGGCGCGATCGTGACGACGTCGACTCGCTCCGGCGCCGACGAATGGATCACGATTCGCCAGGCCACCGCTGCTGCGCCAACGCATTCGCGGCACGCGTAGACCGCCGCCGCGACATCGCGCGAGACGGGCTCGCGCGCGATGCCGTTGGCCGCGACCTCGATCTGCGGCGGAATCATCCATGGCACGTAGGGAAAGGCGACAACGACGGCGCGATCGCCTTGTACAGCGGCCTCGACGGTGACGGCGCGCATTGGCGAGGGCGCGATCGCGGCCGGGGGATAGACGCTGCCGTCGGGCGGCGGCAAGCCTCGCGTCGGCCACAACACTTCGGCGGCATGCGTCACTCCGATCCCGCCGAGGCGGATCGGCGGCGTCCAGCCCAGCGCGCGCCACGCAGGCATCGCGATTCCCACCAGATGGCCGCCGGTGGCGGGCTCGATGCCCGCGAGGCGGACGTCGAGTATGCCGCAACGAAGGCGGTGGTCCAAGCCGAGGTAGACATGCTCGAGATAGGCGTACGCGCCGTGCAGCACCATCGGACCGCGCTGGCGGCAAAGCAGCTCGCCGCTGGCATCGACCGCATGCGCCGGCAACCACGGCTCGGCCGGCAAGGGCGCGGGGTCTTCCTTCTTGACGTCCAGCCGCGATGCGACGTCGAGCGCGACATCCCCCGAGGCAATCGTCAGTGCGATGCCGATCGCCAACGCGGCGTACAGCGCCAACGTCAGGCCGATGATGCCGGCGATCAGCGCCGACCCGCGCTCCTGCAGCCCGGCACAAAGCCCGTGCAGGCCCAGCGCACCGAGGCCGGCGATGAACGGCAGCAGCGCGTAGGTCATGTAGAAGGGCGTCGCCGGGCGCAGCCAGGCGACCACGGCAACGGCGGCGAGCGTCGATAGCAATCCGACAGCGACCGGCAACGGCCGCCGCCGTGCGGCGAACGCGAGCCCGGCTACCGCCATCAGCTCGAGCGCAACGACCGCGACATCGATCGTGAAGGACATCGCGGGCGGGGTCGCGGCAAAGGCTTCGGCGACGACGTGCGGGCCGCGCACCAGTATTCCCCACAGCAGGGCGCCTGTGCCTAGCAGATTGCCGGCGTGCATCGTGCTGCCGACATAGTCGGCCAGTTGAGCGGCGAGAGGTGCCGGCGCAGCGGTGCGGTCGGCGAGCAGCGGCGCGAACGGCAGCAGCGCGACGACGATCGCGATCGCGCCCCAGCGCAGCAGCGCGCCGACGCCGGGCATGGCCAGCAGCGCGACGATCGCGATCACAGGCGCGAGCACGATCGTCGTCGGATGCGCGTGCAGCGCGAGCGAAAATGCCGCGGCGGCGACCGCCAGCCAGCGCGGTCGCCGTTCCTGCGCGAGTCGAACCAGCGCATAGACAACCAGCATGCTGCAGGTCGCAACCATGTTGGTGTGCGAAAAGCCCACCAGCTGGAAGCTCCCCCAGCCGGGCAGCGCCAGCAATGCGCACCAGAGGAGGCCGAAGCGCCGGTCGATCAGCCGCCGCCCGGCCGCGTAGGCCAGCGAAAACTGGAGGCTGCCGATCATCGCGACGAACAGCGCAATGCCCATCCACGAGCGTTGGATCGCGATCGGCAAGGCCAACAGATAGAACCACAGCGGCCCCAGGTGCGCCGTCCCCGCAAGCAGCGGACCGTGCAGCGGAAGCACGCCCGGATCGACGATCGCGAGCGCCGCGGCGACGTCGCGCGCGGTGTCGGGGCCGGCCGCGCCGAACAGGCTGCTGCCGATGTGAATGGTCATGAACGCGACGACGATGGCGCCGTCGTGCCATCCGGTCTGGCGCGCGCCCGCGCGGGGCTGCGCGCCGAGGCTGTCGGGATAGCTCAGTCGCGTGGGCATCATCCCCGGGGCGCCGGGTCGCTAAAAACCCAGAAATGGTTGAGTGCGAAGCTGATCGGCGGAACGATCACGATCGCCGCCGCCAGCCCGAGATACGGCGAGGCGTTGAGCAGGTGCACGACGCAGTACATGATTCCCGCGTTGAGCGCGAGTCCGGCGAGGGCCGCGAACGCATAGCGCCAGAGCCTTTGCGCCGGCGCGTCGTGCACGGCGAACGTCCAGCGGCGATTGAGCGCGAAGCCCGTCAGCATCGCAATGACGAAGGCCACTACGGTAGCGAGCACCGGCTCGACGTGCGCCGCTTCGATCGCCACGGTAAACACCGCTGCGTGGGTTGCGGTGGCGAGCGCGCCGACGACCGCGAAGCGGCCAAATCTGTGCAGCAGCGTCGGCATCGGCGGCGCTGAATCAGGGGCCCGGGTCGTCGCGGTCGAATCCGATGCGCTGCCGAACGACATACAGGGGTCGCGCCTTGACCTCGTCGTAGACGCGTCCCAGGTACTCGCCGATGATGCCCAGCGACAGCAGCTGCAGCCCGCCGAGAAAGAGGATCATCACCATCACCGACGCATAACCGGGTACGTCTACCCCGCGCACGATGGTGCGAACGACCAGGTAGGCGCCGTAGGCCAGTGCGACCAGCGCGAACGTGAGCCCGACGACGCTCCACACCTTGAGCGGCAGCGAGCTGAACGACGTGATGCCGTCCAGCGCGAGCCGCCACAGCCGCCACACGCCATACTTCGATCGTCCCTCGAGCCGCGGCTCGATGTCGTAGGACACGGTGGTCTGGCGGAAGCCGACCCAGGCGTACAGTCCCTTCATGAAGCGCGTGCGCTCGGGCAGCCGGCGGAGCGCGTCAACGACGGCGTGCGACATCAGGCGGAAGTCGCCGGCGTCACGCACCACCGGCATCGTCGTCAGTCGCGCGAAAACGCGGTGAAACAGCGATGACGCCGCGCGGCGCGCCAGGGTATCGGTGGCGCGATCGCGGCGCAAGGCGATCACGATGTCGCTGCCGGCACGCCAGCCCGCGACCAGTTCGACGATGACTTCGGGCGGATGCTGCAGATCGGCGTCGATCGGAATGACCGCATTGCCCTCGGCGTGATCGAGGCCGGCGGTCAGCGCGATTTCCTTGCCGAAATTGCGCGACAGGCTGACGATGCGCACGCGCGACATCGCGATGCCGCAGCGACATCAATTGCGCCAGCGTGCCGTCGCTGCTGCCGTCGTCGACAAAGATGACTTCCTCGCTGCAGGCAAGCGAGGCGAGGACCGGCGCGAGGCGGGTCCAGAAAGCCGCGATGCCCGCCTCCTCGTTGTACACCGGCACGACGATGCTGATCTCGGGGCGGCCTTGGTGCGCGACCTCCGGCCGAGGCAGCGAGCTCATCGCGGAGTCCACCGCCGGTGCGTCGTCGCGCCGATCCGGTTCGACGAGCGCCTCATGACCGGGCGCGATTACAGGATTTCCGCCGCGTGATCGGCGAGCCGCGAGCGCTCGCCACGCGTCAGCGTCACGTGGCCGCTGTGCGACCAGCCCTTGAACCGGTCGACGACATAGGTCAGTCCGGAGCTGCCCTCGGTGAGGTAAGGCGTGTCGATCTGCGCGATGTTGCCCAGGCACACGACCTTGGTCCCGGGTCCGGCGCGCGTGATCAGCGTCTTCATCTGCTTCGGCGTCAGGTTCTGCGCCTCGTCGATGATCAGGTATTTGTTGATGAATGTGCGACCACGCATGAAGTTCAGCGACTTGACCTTGATCCGCGACCGGATCAGATCGCGCGTCGCGGCGCGTCCCCATTCGCCCGCCTCGTCGTCGGTCTTGTTGAGCACGTCGAGATTATCCTCCAGCGCGCCCATCCACGGATTCATCTTTTCCTCTTCGGTTCCCGGCAGGAACCCGATGTCCTCGCCGACCGGCACCGTCACGCGGGTCATGATGATCTCCGAGTAGACTTTGAACTCAAGAGTCGTCATCAGCCCGGCAGCCAGCGTCAGCAGCGTCTTGCCGGTGCCCGCCTGCCCGAGGAGGGTGACGAAATCGATGTCGGGATTCATCAGCAGGTTGAGCGCGAAGTTCTGCTCTCGGTTGCGCGCGGTGATGCCCCAGACGTTGTTCTTCTGATGCGTGTAGTCCTTCAGCGTCTGCAGGAGCGCAGTGCGGCCGCTGACTTCCCTGACCATTGCATACAGCGGCGTCTCCCCGGGGCCCTTGCCTTCCAGATAGACGAATTCGTTGACCAGAAGGTTGTGGCACAGCGGGCCGGTGACCCGGTAATAGGTGTTGCCGCCCTGCTGCCACGATTCCATCGCCTTGCCGTGGCGGTCCCAGAAATCGGTCGGCAGCTCGCGCATGCCGCTGTACAGCAGGTCGGTGTCCTCGAGGACCTTGTCGTTGAAATAATCCTCGGCGGCGATGCCGAGCGCGCGCGCCTTGATGCGCATGTTGATGTCTTTGGACACCAGGATGACGCTGCGCTTCGGCTGCGCCTGCGACAGGTGCATGACGACGGCGATGATCTGGTTGTCTGCCTTCCCGCCCGCGAGCGACGGCGGCAACGTGGTCGAAATCGCCTCGGTCTGCAGGAACAGCCGGCCGGTTGCCGCGCCGCCGCTCTGCGGCTTCAGCGGTATGCCTGCGGCAAGGCTGCCGTCGCTGATCGCGACGGCCGCGGTGACCAGCTCGTCGAGATAGCGCGAAGCCTGTCTCGCGTTGCGCGCGACTTCGGTGACGCCTTTCTTGTTGTTGTCGAGCTCCTCGAGGGTGAGGATCGGCAGGAAGATGTCGTGCTCTTCGAAGCGGAACAGGCTGGTTGGATCGTGCATCAGCACATTGGTGTCGAGCACGAACAACTTGGAGGATGGGGTCTTGCTGATCTTGGTGACTTGGGGCGCGAGACGAAGTTTGCGCTCGACCATGGGCCTCCTTAAGGCTTAGCGGGGCGGTGGGTACCGGCCCCATCGTAGAACAGCTGGCGCCGGAAACACAAGCTATTGTAGCGACCGGCGCTCACGCACCGCAGCGATTGTGGTGAGAAGGGAACACAGCCGCCGCCCGCGCCGCGTCGTTGCGCTAGAGCGCCTTGACCGCCTCGAGCACCTCGTCGGCGTGACCGGGGACCTTGACCCCGCGCCATTCGCGCGCCAGCGCGCCGCTGCCGTCGATCAGGAAAGTGCTGCGCTCGACGCCGCGCACCTTCCTGCCGTACATGTTCTTCATCTTCATGACGCCGAACTGCGCGCAAAGCTTTTCGTCCGGGTCGGAGATCAGGTCGAAAGGAAAGCCCATCTTCGCCTTGAAATTCTCGTGCGATTTGATGCTGTCGCGCGAAACGCCGAGCACGACGGCGCCGGCGCGGACGAATGCCTTGTGCAGGTCGCGAAAATTCGCGCCCTCGGTCGTGCATCCGGGCGTGTTGTCCTTCGGATAGAAATACAGGATCACCGGATGGCCGCGGTGCTCGGACAGGCGAAACGTTCCGGCGGTCGAAGGATGCGCTGAAGTCGGCGACTTTGGCGTTCGGCATTGGCTTGCTCCGGCAAAAGTGGATGGAACGGGCTCGGGTGGAGCGACTCGACGCTACGCGGCGCGGGCGAGGTCGACGTCGCCCAGGAATTCTCGTCGCTGGCAAAGCAGGGTGCCGCTGCGGCCGGGCACCGCATCCATGCCTACTTCGCAGCGGGGCAGCGCCATCGGCTCGAACGTTTCGTACAGGCGCCGCAGCGACGACAACCGGTAGCCCTGCGCCTTCCAGCCGGTGAGCAGCATCTCGAGCGTCGGCGCGAGGCGCAGGCCCTCGAGCTCCGCGTGCAGCGTAAAGACGTGGTTGGTTTGCGGGTCGTCGGCTCCGGATGGAGCGGTCAGCGCCAGCAATCGCGCGGCGGCGTCGTCCGCCGTGGCGCCGTCGATGCCGATCAACTCGTCCAGCGTCGGCAGCGTCGTCGGAATCTGCGGGCAGCGGATCAGCTCCGCGTTCCACACCGGCAGGTGCGGATGGGTTCCTCGACCGTCCGAGCAATAGTCGAAGCCCAGGACCTGCGTCTGCCGCAACGCATCGACGTTCATCTGCCAGCCCGCGGCCCCATGCACGCGCGGCGGCTCCTTGAACACGTCAGTGTAGCGTTCACAGGCGTGGCGCATCTGTCTGGCCGTCCATTCGGCGTCGGCGCCGCTGACGCCGTCCTGCCATTTGACGTGGTCCCAGCAATGCAGACCGGTTTCGAAGCCTTCGTCGCGCACCGCGCGCATCGTGTCGGCGGCGCGCCGTCCGATGTCGGGGCCCGGCAGCAGCGTGCCGTACAGCAGCGTCGTCACGCCATAGTGCTCGAGGACCGAGGTCCGGCGAACCTTGCTCAAGAATCCCGGGCGGAAGATGCGCTTGATCGCGCGCCCGGTGTGGTCGGGGCCGACGCTGAAAAGAAAAGTGGCGCCGACCTCGTGGCGGCGCAGCAGCTCGAGCAGGGCGGGAACGCCTTCGCGCGTGCCGCGCAGGGTGTCGACGTCGATTTTGAGTGCCAGGATGCTCATCGCGATCGCGAAGGCGCAGTGACGGCCACGCGTTCCCGTCGCAGCCGGTCGCCGCCGACGGTCATTCGACCAGCTGCCGGGCCTCGCCGACCTGCCCGCGGTAGGCGTCGAAGATGCGCTTCAACGAATCTTCCATCGTCACCGTCGGCTCCCAGCGGAGCTCGGCGCAGGTGTTGCCGATGTCGGGAACGCGGTGCTGCACGTCCTGGTAGCCCTTGCCGTAGTAGTCTTCCGCCGTGGTGTCGATCAGCTCGACCCGGGTCGCCGAGTCGCGGTATTCGGGATAGGTGAGCGCCAGGTCCAGCATCATCTGCGCCAGTTCCCTGACCGAAAAGTTGTTGCGCGGATTGCCGACGTTGTAGATCTTGCCGCTCGCGATGCCGTTGTCGTTGGCAATCATGCGCATCAGCGCCGACACGCCGTCGTCGATGTAGGTGAACGCGCGTTTCTGCGTGCCGCCATCGACCAGCTTGATCGGCTCGCCACGCACGATGTGGCCGAGGAACTGGGTGATCACGCGCGAGCTGCCTTCCTTGGCGGTATTGATCGAGTCGAGACCCGAGCCGATCCAGTTGAACGGGCGGAAAAGCGTGTAATCGAGTCCCTCCTGCTGTCCGTAGGCATGGATGACGCGGTCCATCAACTGCTTGGCGCAGGCGTAGATCCAGCGCGGCTTGTTGATCGGGCCGAGAACCAGATTGGAAGTCTCCGAATCGAACTCGGCATCGTCGCACATGCCGTAGACCTCCGACGTCGAGGGGAAGACGATGTGCTTCTTGTAGCGCACGCAGGCGCGGACGATCGGCAGGTTGGCCTCGAAGTCGAGCTCGAATACCCGCAGCGGCTCGCGCACGTAGGTGGCCGGGGTGGCGATCGCGACCAGCGGCAGCACGCGTATCGCATTTCTTGATGTGGTACTCGATCCACTCCTTGTTGATCGTGATGTCACCTTCGAAAAAATGGAAGCGCTTTTCCGGCAGCAGATCGGCGATGCGCTCGCTCTGCATATCCATGCCGTAGACTTCCCAGTCGGTCGCGGCAATGATGCGCTGTGACAGATGGTGGCCGATGAAGCCGTTGACGCCGAGGATCAGTATTTTTGGCATGGCTGGTTGTCTTGGCCCGGCGCAACCGCCGGTTACTGCGGGCCGATTCTACCGGGAACAGCGGCCGCATGCGCCGCCCGCCATTGCGCGAAGGCAGCCGGACCGACTTGCACACCGTCGATTTCGAGCTCGAGCACCTGGAGCACGCCTCCGCCGCCGCAGCCGACGGTGATGCGCCCGTCGACCAGGTCGAACGCCGGCGCCACGATGGACCGCGCCGTCGCGTCGAGCACGCGTGTTCGCAACAGGCGCGCCGGATGGGCGGCGATCAGCGTGCGTGCTCCCGGATAGGGCGGCGCGACCGCCCGAACCAGGTTGTGAATCGCGGTCGCGCTCTTCGACCAGTCGATAACGCCGTCTTCAGGCTTGCGACCGCCGAAATACGAGCTGCCTTCCTGATCTTGCCGGATCCGCGGTGCGGTTCCCGAAAGCAAAGCCGGCAGTGTCCGATCCAGCGTCAATTCGGCTGCGACAGTGACCTTGACGAACACTTCCGCGGCGACGTCGTCGGGCAGGATCGGAACCGGCGTTTGGGCGACGATGTCGCCGTTGTCGGGTTTGTCGCCCATGTAGTGCAGCGTCGCGCCCGTCTCGCTCTCGCCATGGATGATCGCCCAGTTGACCGGCGCGCGGCCGCGGTATTTCGGGAGCATCGAGCCATGCATGTTCAACGCGCCGCGCGGCGCCAGCGCCAGCAGGCTGGGGGCAAGCATCCGCCGGTAATAGAATGAAAAAATAAAGTCCGGACGCGCTTTCGCGACACGGGCGACGACATCCGCTGCGCTCGGGTCGTCGGGCGCGATGGCATCGATCCCGTACTCGCCGGCCGTGCGGGCGACGCTGTCGAACCAGATCGTCTCGCCGGGACTGTCGTGGTGAGTGACCACCAGCGGGACGTCGATGCCATGCGCCAGCAGGACCTTCAGACAGCGCACGCCGACGTTGTGGTAGCCGAAGACGACGGCGCGCATCATGACCGCTTTTTGTGAGGCGTCGCTGGCGAGCGCGACCGTCAGCGCAGCGAATCGCCGGGCCTGACCGAGGCCTCCGGCGCAGGTTCCGGTCGTTCCAGCACCGCCTGGATGGTGAAGCGCGGCCGGTCCCGCACCTGCTGGTAGATCCTGCCGACGTACTCGCCGATCAGGCCGACGCCGAACAGCATCATGCCGATCAGGAAAAAGGCGAGGATGTCGCGATCCCACAGCGTGGCCAGTCCCTCGCGCCAGCCAGAGAGCACCAGGCGTTCGACGATGACGACGAAGTAGGTTACCAGCGCGACGGCGGAGACGAGCATGCCGAACATCGAGAACAGCTGCAACGGCACCAGCGAAAAACCGGTGATCAGGTCGAAGTTGAGCCGTATCAGCTTGTACAGTGAATACTTCGAATCGCCGGCGGCACGCTCCGCGTGCGCCACCTCGACCTCGGTCGGATTGTGCGCGAACATGTATCCCAGCGCCGGGATGAAGGTGCTGACCTCGCGCGCCGAAGCGATCGTTTGCACGATGTCGCCGCTGTAGGCACGTAGCATGCAGCCCTGGTCGGTCATCTTGATCCGGGTGATGCGTTCGCGGATGCGGTTCATCGCCTTCGACGCCCAGCGGCGCCACCACGAATCCTCCCGCGAGAGCCGGATGCTGCCGACGTAATCGTGGCCGCGATCCATCGCGGCCAGCAGCTTCGCGATTTCCTCCGGAGGATTCTGCAGATCGGCGTCCAGCGTGACGACGCGGCTGCCGCGGCTCTTTTCGAAGCCCGCGACGATGGCCATGTGCTGGCCGTAGTTGGCGTTGAACAGCACCACGCGCGTGACATCGGGCCGCCGCAGAAACTGGTCCTTGAGCAACGCCGCGGAAGCGTCGCGGCTGCCGTCGTCGATGAATATCACTTCGTACGGCACCGCCAGCTTGTCGAGCGCCGGATAAAGACGTTCGAACAGCGCAGGCAGCCCGGCCGCCTCGTTGTAGACCGGGATCACCACCGACACCTGCGGCAAAGCCATGGTCATTTTCCCGCGCCGGCGACGATGGCCGCGGCGGCCTCGCATACGCGATCGACGTCCGCTTCCTCGAGCCGGGTGTGCAGCGGCAAGGTCACCGTCTCGCGCGCAATGCGCTCGGCGTTCGGAAACTGGCCTTCGCGGCCGCCGAAGCGCCGGCCGAGCGTGCACAGATGCAGCGCCTCGTACGACACGCCGGTGCCGATCGCGCGCTCCTCCATGGCGTTGCGGAAGCCGTTGCGGTCGATCGACATGCGCGTGAGCGGCAGCAGCACGCAGAACATGTTCCAGGAATGACCGTCGTCGCCCGCCGGCAGCGGCGGCAGCACGCAGGCCGGATCGGTCGCAAAGCGCGCGAAGTAGCGCTCGACCAGCATGCGGCGCTTGGCCAGAAATTCGGGCAGACGCTCGATTTGCGCGTAGCCGATCCGGGCGTTGACGTCGGGCAGGTTGAACTTGCCGCCCGGAAACGCGACGTCGCGGGTGCGGTCAGGCAGGTGACTGATGCCGTGAAAGCGCAGCGTTTCGATGCGCCGGGCCTCGGCCTGGTCGTTGACGACCAGCGCGCCGCCCTCGATCGACGTCGCGTTCTTGTTCGGATGAAAGCTGAAGGTGACGATGTCGCCGACCGCGCCGACGTTGGCGCCGCGCCATCGCGAGCCCAGCACCAGCGCGGCGTCCTCGATCACGCGCAAGCCGCGCCGTCGCGCCAGCGCATAAAGCGCGTCGAGGTCGACCAGCGCGCCGGGAAAATGGGTCGGGATGATCGCCTTGGTGCGCGGTGTGATCGCTGCCTCGACCTGCGCCAGGTCGATGTTCCGTGTAACCAGGTCGCAGTCGACGAATACCGGCGTCGCCCCGATTTTGACGATCATGTTGAGCACGGTGAAAAAGCTCTGTGCGCCGGTGATGACCTCGTCGCCGGGGCCGATGCCGCAAAGCTGCAGCGCGACCTCGATCGCGGCGGTGGCGGAGGTCAACACGCGAACCGGCCGGCCGCCGCAGAATGCCTCGAGTTGGCGCTCGAAGCGTGCCACCCACGGTCCGCTGGTGATCTGGCCCGAGCGCAGCACCTCGGCCACGCCGAGTATCGTCGCTTCGTCCAGATCGGGGCCGGCGAATTTCATGTAGGCGGCCTGCGCCGCCTGCTCACGCGCGCTCGATTTCGCCGCTCAGCTCCTCGCCACCAGCCACACGCCGAGCACGATGAAGCCGATGCCGAGCCAGCGCGCGACGCTGACGCCTTCGTCGAACAGATAATGGGCGGCGATCGCGTTGACCACGTAGCCCAGCGACAACATCGGGTAGGCGATCGACACCGGGACCCGCGAGAGGCCGAGTATCCAGACGATCAGGCTGAAGCCGTAGCAGATGACGCCGCCGATGAAATGCGGTTCGGCCGCCATCCTGCCGAATTCCCCGGTCCAGTTGGCTCGCGTCAGTGTGATTACGCCGAGCGTATTGGTGCCCGCCTTGAGCAGCAGCTGGGCGATCGCGTTCAGCAGGACGCCGGTGATCAGGAAGGAAAACCCCGACAGGTTCATTGCGGGCAGGCGGCGCTGGAATGCATCGGCGCTCTCCTCGTTGTCGACTGCTTGTCGGCCGTCAACGGCGGCTGACGATCACGCGGCGCGGGTCGCGGCCCAGCTCCCGCATCGGCACGCCCTCGCGCTGCAGCGTCTCGTACATGTCGGCCTGCATGATCGCATACGCCTGCGGCGCCCGGTCCCAGCGCTGCTTCCAATCGGCGAGCGTCGCGATCGACCTGTCGGGTTCGCTGGCGAGCCCCATCGCCAGCTCGTCAAGGTACGCGACCGGCGTCACCGTGCGGCCCAGATACCACGGCAGCGTCTGATCGTACATCTTGACCGAATAAAACGGCACGTCGCTGGGTATCGGACCATGCCGGCTGGTGACACGGGTAAGGATCGGCTCGGCCGAGCGCGAGTCGGCGAGCTCGTCATGGCCGGTCAGCACCAGCAGTGCGGCCAGCTGCGCGGTCAACGCCACGGCCAATATCGCTGCGGTGCGCTTGCCGGTCCTGAGCCAGCCGATGCCGGCCATTCCGCCGGCCAGCGCTACTGCGCATGCCGCGGTCAGCCACTTGCCGTAAGCCAGCAACGGGGCGAGCGGCTGGTGCTGGTCGGCAAAGCGTTGCGCCAGGACGTCGAAGCCGAAGACCATCGTCAGCATGCACGCGGCGGTGACCAGCACCAGCGGCAGGGTCAGCCGGATCAGCGTCCGCTCGGACAGCGCCGCCAGCTGGCGGCCGATCAGCAGCGCCAGCGCCGGAAAAATCGGCAGTATGTACGAGGGCAGCTTGGAGCTCGACAGGCTGAAAAAGACAAAGATGAACGCCGACCATACGATCGCATAGCGTTGCCAGCTGAAACCGTTCCTGCCGGCGTTTCCGTCGGACCACAGCCGCGGCGCCGTCCACCCGAGCACAGTCAACCAGGGCAGGACGCCGGCGGCGAAGATCGGGATGAAATACCACCACGCGCCCTCGCGATGGTGCTCGTTGGTGAGGAAGCGCTCGAAATGCTCGTGGATGAAAAAGAAATGGAAGAATTCCGGATTGGAAAGCGATACCGCGACGAACCACGGCGCGGCGATCAGCGCGAACAGCGCTAGACCGCCGACGAGATGCAACCGCCGCCATACCGCCCAGTCGCGAGTCAGCAGCGAATAGACAAACAGCGACGCGCCGGGAAGAACCACGCCGATCAGTCCTTTCGACAGCACGGCCAGCGCCAGCGCCGACCACGCGATCAGCATCCACAGGCGCTGCTCGCGCGCCGTTGCCTCGCTCCGCTGCGCGAGCAGCAGCGAGCCGAAGCCGACGCTCATCCAAAACGTGAGGCCGGCGTCCAGCGTCAGGATGTGCGCATTCAGCACATACCATGCGCATCCGCCGAGCGCCGCCGCGCTGTACAGGCCGAGCCGAGCGCCGGCGAGGCGAAAGCCGACGTAGCCGATGAAAAATACGCCGGCGAATCCGGCGAGCGCGGGCCACAGACGTGCAGTCCACTGGCGTATGCCGAACGCCTCGTACGCCACTCCGGTCAACCAGTATTGCAGCGCGGGCTTCTCGAAATACTTGATCCCATCCAGCCGAGGCGTCACCCAGTCGCCGCTGACGACCATTTCGCGAGGTATTTCCGCGTAACGTCCCTCATCGGGATGGATCAGTCGACGATAGTCGAGATTGGCGAACCAGATCAATGCGAACGCGACCGCGATGGCGATCAAGGCGACGCGCGAAACAGGGACATCGCGCGATTCCACGACGGGGGAGATGAGAGCGGGCATCGGGCCTTGGCCGCGGCGGCAAGCCGGGCCGAGCGCAATTTTACCGTGTCGGGCGCGCCCATGCCGGTGAGCGGCGTTCGCGCCGGCCTTCACTTGCGTGGCGTCGGCTTGCCGCTGGACCGCCGATTCGATTACCATGCCGCCATGTCCGATCTCCGATCTGCCGCGCGATTCGGTGCGCATTGTCGCGGCGGTGCTCACGCGGCCCGCTGCGCGCGCTATCCGGCCTGACGGACAGGATCGGACGCGACGAGCCGCCAGGAATCCGCTGGCGGCTTTTTTATTGCGGAATCGAAAATGTCGACATCGCTTCGGCTGTACGACAACTACACTCGCAGCCTGCGCGCCTTCGAGCCGCTGGATACGGGCACGGTGGGCCTCTATACCTGCGGGCCGACCGTCTACGATTACCAGCATATCGGAAACTTCCGCACCTTCCTGTTCGAAGACGTTCTCAAGCGCGTGCTCGAATGGAATGGCTATCGCGTCCGGCACGTGATGAATGTCACCGACGTCGGGCATCTGACCTCCGACGCCGACACCGGCGAAGACAAGATGGAAAAGGGAGCGCGCCGCACCGGCCGCAGCGCGTGGGAAATCGCCGAGCTCTATACCGCATCGTTCGTCGATGACATGCAGCGGCTCAACCTCGAGGCGCCGACCGTGCTCTGCCGCGCCACCGACCATATCGCAGAACAGATCGAGTTCATCGCCGACATCGAAAAGAACGGCTACACCTACCGGACATCGGACGGCATCTACTTCGATACCAGCCGGCAACCCGACTACGGCTACCTGGCGCGATTGGACAAGACCGGCCTCGACGCCGGCCGCCGGGTCGAGATCGGCGAAAAGAAGAGCGCGACCGACTTCGCGCTGTGGAAATTTTCGCCGCCGGGCGAAAAGCGGCAGATGGAGTGGCCGAGCCCGTGGGGCGTCGGTTTCCCCGGGTGGCACATCGAATGCTCGGCGATGGCGCAGAAGTACCTGGGCGACTATTTCGACATTCACTGTGGCGGCGAAGACCATATCCCCGTCCATCACACCAACGAAATCGCGCAAACCGAAGCCCGGGTCGGAACCCGGCTCGCCAATTTCTGGATGCACGGCTATTTCCTGCTGACCAACGATGCCAAGATGGCCAAGTCGGCCGGGGAATTCCTGCGCGTCCAGGCGCTGGTCGATCGGGGCTACGACCCGCTGGCGTACCGCTATCTGTGCCTTACCGCGCACTATCGCAGCCAGCTCAATTTCAGCTTCGACGCCCTCGATGCTGCGGCCATCGGCCTGGACCGGATGCGGCGCGCAGTGCACGCGATGCCGGCGGGCGGCGACCCCGATCGATCGTACATCGAGCGCTTTACCGGTCTGGTCAACGACGATTTGAATCTGCCGAAGGCCTTGGCGCTCGCCTGGGAACTGCTGCGCGGCGAACTCAATGATCGTTCGACCACGCGCGCCACGCTGCTCGCGTTTGATCGCGTTTTCGGGTTCGGGCTCGAAGCCTGGAGGCCGCCTGCCGAAAACGTGCCCGAAGCGGTACATGCGCTGGCCGCCGCCCGCGCCGCCGCCCGCTCGGCCAAACAATGGGCGGAAGCCGATCGTCTTCGCGCCGAGCTGCATGCGGCCGGGTGGGAAATGGAAGATCGCGGCGATGCCTATGTGCTCAGGCGCAGGTAGCCACACGGCTCAGCTCGACCCGGCGTAGACGATGAAACTCGCCACGCTCAAGGACGGCAGCCGCGACGGTAGCCTGGTCGTGGTGTCGCGCGATCTGTCGCGTGCGGTCGCCGTACCTGCGATCGCGCGCACGCTGCAATCGGCGCTGGACGACTGGAATAGCGCGCAAGCTCGTCTTGCCAAGGTGTACGAGGCACTGAACGACGGCGATCGCGCGGGCGCGATGCCGTTCGATCCCGCGCTCGCGCATGCACCGCTGCCTCGAGCCTACCAGTGGGCCGATGCCTCGGCGTATGTCAACCACGTCGAGCTGGTGCGCAAGGCCCGCGGCGCGACGATGCCGGCGGAGTTCTGGACCGATCCGCTGATGTACCAGGGGGGGTCGGACAGCTTCATCGGCCCTCGCGACGACATTGTCTGCGCCGACGAAGCGTTCGGCATCGATCTGGAAGCCGAGGTCGCCGTGATCACCGGCGACGTTCCGATGGGCGCGACGTCGCAATCGGCGGCGGCGGCGATCCGCCTGCTGATGCTGGTCAACGACGTCAGCCTGCGCAACCTGATTCCCGGAGAACTGGCCAAGGGATTTGGCTTCTTTCAGAGCAAGCCTGCGTCGGCGTTCTCGCCCGTGGCGGCGACCCCCGACGAACTGGGCGATGCCTGGCGCGGCGGCAAGCTGCATAGGCCGCTGCTGACCTTCGTCAACGGCATGCCATTCGGCCGACCGAACGCCGGCGTCGACATGACCTTCGATTTTCCGACGCTGATCGCACACGCCGCGAAAACGCGCGAGCTCGAGGCCGGCAGTATCGTCGGCTCGGGCACGGTATCGAACAAGGAAGACGGCGGCCCCGGCCGTCCTGTCTCGCAGGGCGGCGCCGGCTATGCCTGCATCGCCGAACAGCGCACGGTGGAGATGCTGCGCGAGGGCCAGGCGACGACGCCATTCTTGCGCTTCGGCGATCGCGTCCGCATCGACATGGAGGATGCGTCGGGGCGATCGATCTTCGGCGCGATCGATCAGCAGGTGCGGCGGGCGGGTTGAGCGGCGCCGGGCGCGCGCGGAACGCGTCGCCCTGGCGCGTCAGTACAGGCGCTGTACCGGCCCCGAATAGAGCACCGGGCCGGTCGGCAGCCCGGTCGGCGATCCGCCGCGAGGCTCGAGACTGACCGCGAGAGCGGGAACATCCCGCAGCGCGGTGCCCACGTCCGACGGCAGCGCGATCTGCGCGACCCCCGACGCCGGCACCAGCCCCAGCGAGCGCGGATTGCCGCTCGCCGGCAATGCCCACAGCTGCAGCGAACGGTCGGCGCCGGGCGACAAGGGTGTGACTGCCTTGATGGTCAGCAGCCGTCGATTGCGGTCGGCCGAAGCGAGCAGCGCGGGCTTGGCGTCCTGTCCGGCAAGGACCACAACCAGTGTGGCCTCCGGCCGCTCGAGCGGCGGCGAAAGCAGCACCAGCGCCAACGCGATGGCGGTCGCGAAGCCGGTCAGCGCAAGGCCGCGCCACAGGCTGACCGTGGCCCAGACGGTCCGGCTTTCGGGCGCGGCATGCGAGGCCGAACGATCGATGCGTGCGAGGATCGCAGTCCAGACTCTGCCTGGCGGCTCGAGCGGCGGCACGCCGTCGGCGAGCGGCGACAGTCGATCCTCCCAGGCGCGTATCGCGGCATCGAGCACGGGATCGATCTGCGCCAAGCGGCCAAAACGGGCGCGCACCCGGGCCGGCAGCGTGCCCAGCACGTATTGCGCGGCAAGCGCATCGAGCCGTTCGGGTAGCCGGTAATTCATCTTCGATCGGGATCCGCTCTTGCCTCTCGCGCTTCAGCCGGTGACGCCGGCGCCGTCGAGGCACGCCTTCAGGCGCTCGAGCCCGCGTCTTACCCAGGACTTGACGGTGCCCAGCGGCTGCTTCAGATGGTGCGCGAGCTCCGAATGCGACAGACCCTGATAGAACGCCAGCGCGATCGCCTGCTTCTGGCTGCCGTCCAGGCCCTCGACGCAGCGTCTGACCGCGCTCGCGTCGGCGCCGCTCAACAGCGACTCCAGCGGCATCGGACCCCGGTCGGCAATCGTCATCGCTTGCTCCTCATCGTCTATGCTTACCGTCTCGACATCGTGCTTGCGCAGCCGGTCGAGGCAGCGGTTGCGCACGATGCTGGTCAGCCACGTCAGCGGCTGGCTTCTGGCCGCGACGTACGAGCCCGCGTGATGCCATATGTTGACGAAGCTTTCCTGCAGCACCTCCTCCGCGGCCGCCGACTCACGCAATATACGCATCGCGACGCCATACAGATGCGGCGAGGTCAGGCGATAGAGCTGTTCGAACGCGGATTGATCGGCCAGCGCGGTGCGCGCGAGCAGTTCCAACAGGCGTGCGTTGCGCTCGAGCTGCCGGGCAGGATCGATAGCCATCAGCGCTGTCGCGCGAGGGCGCGATCAGCCGGCATGACGGCCTTCCTTGCGCCAGAGCACGTCTTCGCGCTCCGCGCTGCGGTTGAGGACTCGCGCCAGCACGAACAGGAGGTCCGACAGCCGGTTAAGATATTTTCGCGACGGTTCGGCGACCGAGTCGCTCTTGGCCAGCCGCACCAGCGACCGTTCGGCCCGCCGGCAGACAGTGCGCGCGACGTGCGCGAGCGCAGCGGCGCGCGTGCCGGCCGGCAGGATGAACTCCTTCAGTGGCTTCAAATCGGCGTTGAAACGCTCGACCTCGGACTCGAGTCGTTCGACGTGCGCGTCGCTCACCGCGTGGTAGCCCGGAATCGACAGCTCGCCCCCCAGATCGAACAGGTCGTGCTGCGCGTCGACCAGGCAGGACGCGACGGCGGGCGGCAATACCTCAGCCAGCAGCACGCCCAGGGTCGAATTGAGCTCGTCGACCGAGCCGATGGCGTCGATGCGCGGTGAATCCTTATCGACGCGCGAACCGTCGCCGAGTCCGGTCGTTCCGGCGTCGCCGGTGCGAGTGACGATTTTCGACAACCGGTGACCCATCGCGCGCCTGTCGCAAACAAGAGGGGCCAGCATAGTGAATTCGCTGCACCTGAGCAAGCAGACGCCGGTCGGTACCGGCAACGATCGACAGCGAAGGCGGCCGGCGCGATTGTGTTTTCGGATGGATTGGTTACCATGGCGCCGCGGTATTCGAATAATGTGCCGCAGCGCGGTTCGCCATGCCAAAGTCCAACCTTTACGAGCACGGCCTCGACAAGAACGCCGCCAACTACGCGCCGCTGTCGCCGATCTCGCTGATCGCGCGCACTGCGTACACGTACCCGCGGCAGCTCTCGGCCGTGCATGGCGATCGACGCCTGACCTGGGAGCAAACGTACGCGCGCTCGCGACGTCTCGCCTCGGCGCTCGTGGGCGCCGGAATCGGCCACGGCGACACGGTCGCGGTGATGGCGGCGAACACTCCGGAGATGATCGAGGCGCATTTCGGGGTGCCGATGAGCGGCGGCGTGCTCAATACCCTCAACACGCGCCTGGACGCCGACGCGATCGCATTCATGCTGGGTCACGGCGAAGCGAAGGTGTTGCTGACCGATACCGAATTCGCACCGACGATCGGCGCGGCGCTGCAAAAGCTCGATCAAAAGCCAATTGTCATCGACATCGCCGACCCGGTCGGCCCGGGGGGCGCCAAGCTTGGGCAGATCGACTACGAAGCCTTCCTCGACGGCGGGGATCCCGAGTTCGACTGGCATCTGCCCACGGATGAATGGTCGGCGATCGCACTCAACTACACCTCGGGCACCACCGGCAATCCGAAGGGCGTTGTCTACCATCATCGCGGCGCCTACCTGAATGCACTGTCGAACATCATCGACTGGGGCATGCCGCGGCATTCAGTTTATTTGTGGACGCTGCCGATGTTTCATTGCAACGGCTGGTGCTTTCCCTGGACGATGGCCGCCAACGCTGGCACCAACGTCTGCCTGCGCAAGGTCGACGCCAAGCCGGTGCTCGATGCGATTCGCGAGCACCGGGTTACGCACTACTGCGGCGCGCCGATAGTGCACGCAATGCTGATCAACGCGCCGGCCGAATGGAAGCGGGGGATCGAGCATCAGGTGAGCTGCCTGGTCGCCGCCGCGGCACCGCCCGCCTCGGTGATCGAAGGCATGCAGCTGATGGGCTTCGACATCACCCACGTCTACGGGCTGACCGAGACGTACGGCCCGGCTTCGGTATGCGCCAAGCATCCGGAATGGAAGGAGCTCGACGTAGGCGCGCAGGCAGAGCGTAACGGCCGCCAGGGCGTGCGCTATACCTGCGAGGAAGGCATGACCGTCATGGATCCGGCGACGATGACGGTCGTCCCCTGGGATGGCGAGACAATGGGCGAGATCATGTTCCGCGGCAACATCACGATGAAGGGCTACCTGAAGAATGAGGCGGCCACCGACGAGGCGTTCGCCGGCGGCTGGTTTCATTCGGGCGATCTCGCGGTGCTGCAGCCCGACGGGTACGTGAAGATCAAGGACCGGTCGAAAGACGTGATCATTTCGGGGGGCGAGAACATCAGCTCGATCGAGGTCGAAGACGCGCTGTACCGGCACCCGGCTGTGCTCGCGGCGGCGGTGGTGGCGCAGCCCGACCCGAAGTGGGGCGAGACGCCCTGCGCGTTTGTCGAGGTCAAATCCGGGGCAGCGGTCACCGAGACCGAGTTGATCGAGCACTGCCGCACCCATCTGGCGCGGTTCAAGGCGCCGAAACGCGTGATCTTCGGCGAGCTGCCCAAGACGTCGACCGGCAAGATCCAGAAATTCGTGCTGCGCGAACGCGTCCGGTCGACCAGCGCGATCGAGTAGGTGCCGCCATGAATCCTCCACCGTTCGAATCCTCCACCGAGGCGACGCTGCTGCGCGCCGACGCCGGCGGCGTCACCACGCTGACCTTGAACCGGCCCGGCCAGTTCAACGCGATCAACGCCGCGATGCTGGGCGAACTGCAGTCCGCGCTCGACGCGATCGAACGCGACGACTCGGTGCGCGTCGTCGTCCTGGCAGGCGCCGGACGGGCGTTCTGCCCGGGCCACGACCTGAAGGAAATGCTGGCGAACTCGAACGAGGAGTTCATCGGGGGACTGTTCCGCAGCTGTTGCGACGTGATGCTGACGCTTGCGTCGTCTGCCGCAACCTGTGATCGCGAAGGTGCATGGCATCGCGACGGCTGCGGGGTGCCAGCTTGGTCGCCGCGGCTGATATGGCGGTCGCCGCGGCCGACGCCCGGTTCGCGACCTCGGGCATCAATTTCGGACTGTTCTGCGCGACGCCGGGCGTTCCGGTCTCGCGCAACATCGCGACCAAGCGGGCTTTCGAAATGGTGATGACCGGCGAGTTCATCGATGCGCCGACCGCGCTGGCATGGGGCCTCGTCAACCGCGTCGTGTCGCCGGAGAGCCTCGATGCCGAAGTCGCAACGCTGGCAAGTCTGCTGATGGCCAAGCCACGCCGCGTGCTTGCCGCGGGCAAGGCGTTCTTCTACCGGCAGCTCGAAGAGAATCTGGAGGCGGCTTACGTGGACGCGAGCCGAGTCATCACGGACAATATGCTGGGTGAGGACGCCCAGGAAGGCGTCGGCGCATTCGTCGAGAAGCGCAAGCCGCGCTGGGACGGCTGATCCGGACGACCGCGGCGTCGGGGCTCGGCGCGCCGAGTTTCGATTGCCAAGCAACGGCGCGGCGCTGATAATCGCCGACACAGCGAAAGGGAGAGTCCGGCGGCGAGCACGTCCGGACAGACGCATGGCCGACGATATCATTCTCGAGACGCGCGGACTGACCAAGGAGTTCAAGGGCTTCGTCGCCGTCAATGGCGTCGACCTGCAAGTGCGGCGCGGCACGATTCATGCGCTGATCGGCCCCAACGGCGCCGGCAAGACCACCTGCTTCAACCTGCTGACCCATTTCCTGACGCCAACGCGCGGCCAGATCTTCTACAAGGGCGCCGAAATCACCGGCTCGCGGCCGGCGGCGATTGCCCGGATGGGGCTCGTCCGTTCGTTCCAGATCTCCGCGGTTTTTCCGCATTTGACGGTGCGCGAGAACGTGCGTGTCGCTTTGCAGAGGAAGCGCGGCCACTCGCTCGATTTCTGGCGCTCGGAGCGCGTGCTGCGCCAGCACGACGCCCGCGCCCGCGAACTGATCCACGCGGTCGGCCTGGACGATTTCGAGACCCAGACCGCGGTGCAGCTGCCCTATGGTCGAAAGCGCGCACTCGAGATCGCCACGACCCTGGCGCTGGACCCCGAGATGCTGCTGCTGGACGAGCCGACGGCCGGGATGACGCACGAGGACGTCGATCGGATCGCCGCGCTGATCCGCAAGGTCGCCGCCGACCGGACCGTGCTGATGGTCGAGCACAATCTTTCGGTGGTGTCGAACCTGTCGGATCACATCACGGTTCTCGCTCGCGGCGAAGTGCTGGCCAAAGGCGATTACGCCTCGGTCTCGAAGAATCCCGCTGTCATCGAGGCGTATCTCGGGGGCGTCCATGCCTGAAATTGCGTCGCGGCCGAACGGAGCGTCGGCGCCGCTGCTTGCCGTGAGCGAGCTGCAGGCCTGGTATGGCGAGTCGCATATCCTGCACGGTGTCGCGTTCGACGTCGCGCAGGGCGAAGTCGTGACCTTGCTTGGTCGCAACGGTGCCGGCAAGACGACGACGCTGAAGGCCATCATGGGCGTCGTCCCCAGGCGCCAGGGGTCGGTCCTGTTCGAGAACCAGCAGACGGTGAACATGGCATCGAACCGGATCGCCCGACTGGGCGTCGCCTGGTGTCCCGAGGAGCGGGGAATATTCGCGAGCCTCAACGTCGAGGAAAACCTGATGCTGCCGCCGAAGGTGCGCGACGGCGGGCTTACTGTCGAGCAGATCTACGAGCTCTTTCCCAACCTCGCCGAGCGGCGCGCAAGCCAGGGGACGAAACTTTCGGGCGGCGAGCAGCAGATGCTGGCGATCGGCCGCATACTCCGGACCGGCGCTCGCCTGCTGCTGCTCGACGAGCCTACCGAGGGCCTGGCACCCGTGATCGTGCAGCAGATCGGTCGCACAATAGTCCAGCTCAAGGCCAGAGGCTTCACTATCCTGCTGGTCGAGCAGAACTTCCACTTTGCGGCGACCGTTGCCGACCGTCACTACGTCATGGAACACGGGCGTATTGTCGACATGATTGCCAATTCCGAGCTTGATGCCAAAATGCCAAAGCTGCACCAGTATCTCGGCGTCTAGGGCCAAGCCTGTTGTCGTAGCAGTACTTTCGAGGAGAAGTTGATGAAGGTCTTCAAACGCAGTTTGTTCACGCTTGCTACAGCCGGTCTATTCGCCGCCGGTATCGCGCAAGCGCAGATTTCCGACAATATGATCAAGATCGGCGTCTGTCCGATATGTCGAGCCTGTACACCGACTTGGCCGGGCGCGGATCGGTCGTGGCGGCGAAAATGGCCGTCGAGGACTCGGGCATCGAAAAGCGCGGCTACAAGGTCGAGATCATTTCGGCGGATCATCAGAACAAGCCGGACGTGGGATCGGCTCTGGCGCGGCAGTGGTACGACGTCGACAAGGTCGATGTCATCGTCGACGTTCCCAACTCCGGCGTCGCGCTGGCGGTCAACCAGGTCACCCGCGACAAGGGCAAGGCCTTCCTCGTGTCCGGTGCGGCCAGTTCCGACCTGACCGGCAAGGCGTGCTCGCCCAATACCGTGCACTGGACCTACGACACCTGGATGCTCGCCAACGGTACCGGCGGAGCCATCGTCAAGTCGGGCGGCGATACCTGGTTCTTCTTGACGGCCGACTATGCGTTCGGATTGGCCCTGGAGCGCGACACCGAAGCCGTGGTGCTCAAAAACGGCGGCAAGGTTCTGGGCAAGGTCAGGCATCCATTGAACACGCAGGACTTCAGCTCGTTCCTGCTGCAGGCACAGGCATCGAAGGCGAAGATCATCGGCCTGGCCAATGCCGGGGGGGACACGACCAACGCGATCAAGGGCGCGGCCGAGTTCGGCATCGTCAAGGGCGGTCAGAATCTGGCCGGTCTGCTGGTCTTCCTCACGGATATTCACGCGCTGGGTCTGCCGACTGCGCAAGGCCTGATCGTCACCAACACCTTCTACTGGGACACGAACGACCAGACGCGGGCCTTCGCCAAGCGGTTCGCCGCGGCCGACAAGGGCATTCACCCGACAATGATCCACGCCGGCGTCTATGCGTCGCTGCTGCACTACTTCAAGGCGGTCGAGGCGCTGAAGAGCGACGACGGCACCAAGGTCATCGCCAAGATGAAGGAGATGCCGACCGACGATCCGCTGTTCGGGAAGGGCTCGATTCGCGTCGATGGCCGCAAGATCCATCCGGCGTACCTGGTCGAAGTCAAGAAGCCGTCGGAATCGAAATACCCGTGGGACTACTACAAGGTCCGCGCGACGATTCCGGCCGACCAGGCTTTCCGGCCGCTCGCCGATGGAGGCTGCTCGCTGGTCAAATAGTTGTTCCGGGACACCGCCAGGACTTCGGGGATCTGAATGCAGGCACTTTTCGGCCAGCTTCTGATCGGGCTCATCAACGGCGCGTTCTACGCGATGTTGTCGCTGGGCCTGGCGGTGATTTTCGGGCTGCTCAACATCATCAACTTCACGCATGGCGCGCAATACATGATGGGCGCGTTCTGCGCGTGGTTCCTGCTGAACAAGGCGGGCGTCGGCTACTGGTGGGCTCTGCTGCTCGCGCCTGTCGCCGTCGGCGTCATCGGGATCCTGATCGAGCGGACGATGCTGGCGCGCCTGTACAAGCTCGATCACCTGTACGGATTGCTGCTGACGTTCGGGCTGGCGCTGGTGATCCAGGGCTTGTTCCGCAACGAGTTCGGCTCGTCGGGACTGCCGTACCAGATCCCGCCGGAGCTTGCAGGCGGCGTCAACCTGGGATTCATGTTCCTGCCGATCTATCGGGCCTGGGTGATCATCGCGTCGCTGATCGTGTGCTTTGCCACCTGGTACGTCATCGAGCGCACCAAGCTCGGCAGCTACTTGCGGGCCGCGACCGAGAACCCGAGCCTGGTGCAGGCCTTCGGCATCAACGTGCCGCGCATGGTTACGCTGACGTTCGGCTTCGGCGTCGCGCTGGCGGCGCTGGCCGGAGTGATGGCGGCGCCGATCTATCAGGTCAATCCGCTGATGGGCGCGGACCTGATCATCGTCGTGTTCGCCGTCGTGGTGATCGGCGGCATGGGGTCGATCATGGGAGCGATCCTCACCGGTTTCGGGCTCGGCGTCATCGAAGGGCTGACCAAGTATTTTTATCCGGAGGCGTCGAACACGGTGATTTTCGTGGTGATGGTGATCGTCCTGATGTTCCGGCCGGCGGGATTGTTCGGGCGCGAGCGCTAGATGTCGACTGCGACCCCAGACGCCGCGCCCTGGCGCGGACCGCACGCGACGATGCTGATCGGCACTGCCCTGATGGCGGCAGCGCTCGCGGTCGCACCGCTGGCAGGCGTCTACCCGGTGTTCCTGATGAAAGCGCTGTGCTTTGCGCTTTTCGCCTGCGCGTTCAACCTTTTGCTGGGCTTCGGCGGCCTGCTCTCGTTCGGTCACGCAATGTTTCTCGGGACGGCCGGCTACGTGTGCGCGCACGCGGCGAAGGTATGGGGACTTTCGCCTGAGCTTGCGATCGCCGCGGGGACCGCGGCCGCGGCGGCCCTCGGCGCGGTCGTCGGGACGCTTGCCATCCGGCGACAGGGCATCTACTTCGCGATGATCACCCTCGCGGTGGCGCAGATGATGTACTTTTTCTATCTGCAAACGCCGTTCACGCATGGCGAGGACGGAATACAGTCGGTGCCGCGCGGGCGCCTGTTCGGCCTGCTCGACTTGTCGCAACCGCTGGCGATCTACTACACGGTGCTGACGATATTCATCGCCGGCTTCCTGCTGATCTACCGGATCATCCATTCGCCGTTCGGCCAGGTGCTCAAGGCGATCCGCGAGAACGAGCCGCGCGCGATTTCGTTGGGGTACGACGCCGACCGCTACAAGCTGCTGGCATTCGTGCTGTCGGCGACACTGGCGGGCCTGGCCGGCGCGACGAAGGCGATCGTCTTCCAGCTAGCGTCGCTGACCGACGTGCACTGGTCGATGTCGGGCGAGGTCGTCTTGATGACGTTGCTCGGCGGCATGGGGACGATCTTCGGGCCGGTGGTCGGTGCGTTCGTCATCGCCGGTCTGGAAAACTATCTGGCCGGGTTCGGCGAATGGGTGACGATCATCACCGGCGCCATTTTCGTCGTCTGCGTTCTCGCCTTCCGGCGCGGCATCGTCGGCGAGATCGCGGCGTGGTGGGCGCGGCGCGCAGCCTAGCCCGCAGCGGCCTGGCGCTGGCGCTTTCGGCCTTTGCCTCCGACCCAGGCGCGCAGCAGCTCGAAGCCGTTGGCGCTTGTCGCGACGGCGTGCCGAACGGGGCTTATGAGCTCTTCCAGGCCGACGGCCGATTGCGCGCGGTCGGCGCATTCGCCCAGGGCAGGAAGACGGGCACATTCATCTTCTGGACCAGCGACGGGGCCCGAATCGGCGTCATACCGTACGGCGATGACGTGCGCAACGGCACGATCGCCCTGTGGTATACGGCTCGCGGCAATGCCCGCGAGCTGCGGCCAAAGTCGGAAGCGCCCTACGTGGACAACAAGCCGCACGGGATCAAGCGGTCGTGGTACCGGACCGGCAAGCCCGAGCTGGAGGCGCGCTATGAGCGAGGCAGCCTGCAGGAGGTCAGGGCGTGGAGCGAAACGGGCCTGCTGCTGGCCGAGGACGACGCCCGGAGCCTGGCGGCGCACGAGCTTTCCACGGACGAGGCGCTGTACGCTACGCTGGACGCGCTGGTACGCGAACAACGGCCGAAATGCGATTGAGGGGCCGCCAAGCGCATCGGAGTTGACCTTAAGCGGCCGGCGCCCCATTATGACGCTGGTATAAGGCTGCTGCGACCCCTCCGCCGGCCGGCCGCTTCGCGCCGGCGCCGTAGTTGAGGACGGGCATCCAGGGAGAACAACATGCGCTCGATCGCCAGAATCGGACTTCTCGCCGCCATCGCGGCACTTGCCGGCTGTGAATCGCTGCCGTACGGAGGCGACCGCTTCTCGACCACCGTCTATGACGAGGTTCCGGCGCGGCCGATCCGCTTCCCGACCAAGCTGACGTATCCGGACAATACGATGTTCGGCTTTGCGATCTACGACGACGATCCGCGTGCCGACTTGAGGCTCGACTCGATCAGCTGCCGCCGCGGTGACGACGGCCGGCTGGTTGTCCTGGCCAGCGTGCGCAACATGGGCGCCGACGACATCTACCGGGTCCCGTTCTACAGCGGCGACATGGCGGCCTTCCGTGTCGCCGCGACGGTGACGACCGCGGCCGGCGCGCAGGAGCGATTCGAGGCGGTCCGTTACCTTCGTCTGAACGTGGCCTCGAACGCGGTCCTCGCGCTCAACTCGACAATCATCCCCGCCGCGGACGTGACCCGGATCGACGTGGTCGCGGACCCGGACCGCATCGTGCCCGATCCGATTCGCGACAACAACGTGCTGAGCTGGCGCGGCGCCATCGACGGCGCCAACCCGCAGTGCGACGCACGGCGCTGAGGGCAGGTCATCCCCGCCAGGGCTTTCCCGCGCTCGACTCGCGCCAGGCCACGTCTGTCGTTTCGCCTCGATCGCTGATCGCTTGATGCGAGCGGCAGCGTCACCCGCGCGCCGGCGCGGCAAGGCGGTGCGTGCGCGATTCACGCTATAATCACGTTACCGTGCGACACCGTCGACACGGCTTCATCGCGCAGTCGCGACGCGTCCACAAGCAATGAAAATCCTGGTCCCGGTCAAGCGCGTGGTCGATTTCAACGTCAAGGTGCGAGTCAAGCCTGACGGCAGCGGGGTCGACCTCGCCAATGTCAAGATGTCGATGAATCCGTTCGACGAGATCGCCGTCGAGGAAGCGGTCCGCCTGAAGGAAAAGGGGATCGCCAGCGAAATCGTGGCGATATCCTGCGGGATCGCCGCGTGTCAGGAAACCTTGCGCACCGCGCTGGCACTCGGCGCCGACCGCGCGATCCTGGTGGAGACCGGCGTCGAGCTGCAGCCGCTCGCGGTCGCCAAGCTGTTGCGCGCGCTGGTCGCCAAGGAAGCGCCGCAGCTGGTGATCCTGGGCAAGCAGGCGATCGACGACGATGCCAACCAGACCGGGCAGATGCTGGCCGCGCTGCTGGGCTGGGGGCAGGCGACGTTCGCGTCCAAGGTCGACGTGGCCGGCGACGGCGTTACGGTCAGACGGGAAATCGACGGCGGCATGGAAACGGTGGCGATCAAGCTGCCGGCGGTCATCACGACCGATCTGCGGCTGAACGAGCCGCGCTATGCAACCTTGCCCAACATCATGAAGGCGAAGAAAAAGCCGCTCGAGACGACGACACCGGATGCGCTCGGCGTCGATGTCGCGCCCCGACTCGCGACGCTCAAAGTCGTCGAGCCGGCGAAGCGCAAGGGCGGTGGCAAGGTGGCCGACGTCAAGGAGCTGGTCGCCAAGCTCCGCAACGAGGCCAAGGTGATCTGATGAGCATCCTCGTCGTCGCCGAGCACGACCATTCGACACTCAAGAGCGCGACGCTCAATACCGTCGCCGCGGCGAGCAAGATCGGTGGCGACATTCATCTCTTGGTCGCCGGACACAACGCTGCCAGCGCTGCTGGCGAGGCGGCGCAAGTGGCCGGTGTTGCCAAGGTCCTGCACGCCGATGCGCCGCAGCTGGGCGCGCAAACGGCGGAGAACGTCGCGGCGCTGGTGGTCACCCTGGCCGGCCCGTATACCCACATCCTGCTGCCGGCGACCGGATTCGGAAAGAATGTCGCGCCCCGAATCGCCGCGCTGCTCGACGTCGCGCAGATCTCCGACATCGTCGTCGTCGAAGCACCGGACACGTTCGTGCGTCCGATCTACGCCGGCAACGCCTTCGCCACCGTGCAATCGAAGGACGCGAAAAAAGTCGTCACCGTGCGGACGACGGGATTCGATCCGGCCGCGGCGAGCGGCGGCAACGCATCGGTCGAAAGCGTCGCGACACCGCCGGACACGGCCCTCACCAAGGTGCTCGGTCAGGAGCTCACCAAATCCAGCCGTCCCGAACTCACCAGCGCGCGCGTCGTCATTTCCGGCGGGCGAGGGCTGCAGAACGGCGAGAACTTCAAGATGCTCGAAGCGCTGGCGGACAAGATGCATGCGGCCATCGGCGCCTCGCGCGCGGCCGTCGACGCCGGCTACGTACCCAACGATTACCAGGTCGGGCAGACCGGCAAGATCGTCGCGCCGGATCTCTATATCGCCATCGGCATCTCCGGGGCGATCCAGCATCTTGCCGGCATGAAGGACAGCAAGGTGATCGTCGCGATCAACAAGGACGCCGAAGCGCCGATATTCCAGATCGCCGACTATGGGCTGGTCGGCGACCTGTTCGAAATCGTTCCGGCGCTGACCGCCGAGCTCGGCTAGTGTCCTGCTCCGCATATTCGCTGCACCGATGAGCGCCTATCACGCACCGCTTGCCGAGATCCGCTTCGTGTTGCACGAGCTCGCCGGCCTCGACCAGGTCGGCAAGCTGCCCGGTTTCGAGGACGCCACCCCTGATACCGTCGACGCGATACTCGACGAAGCGGCGAAGTTCGCGACCGAGGTGCTCGATCCGCTGAACGCCGCCGGCGACCGCGAGGGCGCGCAATGGCAGGAAGGGGGCAGGGTCAGAACGCCTCCCGGATTCAAGGAGGCCTATCGGCGCTTTGCCGAAAACGGCTGGAACGGCCTGACCAAGAACCCCGAGCATGGCGGTCAGGGCCTTCCGCAGCTCGTCGCCACGGCCGTCGAGGAGATGTGGCACGGCGCCAATATGGCGTTCGCGCTGTGCCCGCTGCTGACCCAGGGCGCGATCGAGGCGCTGGAGCTCTGCGGCTCGGACGCGCTGAAGACGATGTTCCTCGACAAGATGGTCGCCGGCGTCTGGACCGGGACGATGAACCTGACCGAATCACAGGCGGGCTCCGATCTCGCCGCCGTGCGCACGCGCGCGGTGCCGCAGGCCGACGGCAGCTTCCGGCTGTATGGCCAGAAGATCTTCATCACCTACGGCGAGCAGGACTATACCGACAACATCATCCATCTTGTGCTCGCGCGGACACCGACGGCGCCCGAAGGTGTCAAGGGCATATCGCTTTTCGTCGTGCCGAAATTCCTGGTCGACGCCGACGGCAGCCTCGGCGAGCGCAACGACGTGCATTGCGTCTCGATCGAGCACAAGCTGGGCATTCACGCGAGCCCGACCGCGGTGCTCGCTTACGGCGACCATGGCGGCGCCGTCGGGTATCTCGTTGGCGAAGAGAACCGCGGCCTCGAATACATGTTCATCATGATGAACCTCGCGCGCTTTTCGGTCGGCATCGAAGGCATCGGCATCGCCGAGCGCGCCTACCAGCGCGCGCGAGCTTATGCGCGCGATCGCGTGCAGGGCAGGGCGCCGGGACTCGACAAGGCGACGCCCACGGCGACGATCCTGCAGCATCCGGACGTGCGCCGCATGCTGCTGACGATGAAGGCGCAGACCGAAGCGATGCGCGCGGTCGCCTACGTCACCGGCGCGGCGATCGACAACGCACACCGGCATCCGGATGCAGAAGCCCGCAAGCACCACCAGGCGTTCGTCGATCTGATGATACCGATCGTCAAGGGCTGGAGCACCGAGCTGGCGCAGGAAGTCACCTATCTGGGAGTACAGGTGCACGGCGGCATGGGCTTCATCGAGGAAACCGGCGCCGCCCAGGACTATCGTGACGCGCGCATCACCACCATTTACGAAGGCACGACGGCGATCCAGGCCAACGATCTGGTCGGGCGCAAGACCGCGCGCGACGGTGGCGCGGTGGCGCGCGCGGTTTGCGATGAAATCGGCAAGGTGGCGACCGACCTCGCCGCATCCGCCGACGGCGACTTGAAACGCATCGGCGCCGAGCTTGCGAAGGCCAACGCGGCGCTCAGGCAGGCCGTCGACTGGGTCGTGCCGGCGTTCTCGGGTGACACGCGCGCCGCGCATGCCGCGTCGGTGCCGTATTTGCGCCTCTGGGGCCTGGTCGCCGGCGGATGGCAGCTGGCGCGCGGCGCGCGCGCCGCCGCGATACGGCGGGACGAAGGCGGCGATGCCGATTTCTACCGCGGCAAGATCGGTACCGCGCGCTTCTACGCCGAATGCCTGCTGCCGCAGGCCGCCGCATGGTCGCAGGCGATCACGCAGGGCAGCGAGGCCGTGCTCGCGCTGGCCGACGCGCAGTTTTGACCGCGGCAGCGCCAGGCGCACACATCCCGCTGGTCGGCTCGGTTGGTCGCTGCCGGGAACCCGGGCGACGGCGCGAGGTCGTACGCCTCGGCCCGTTGGACTGGACATCCCGATGATTCGATTCGTTGCGCGCGCGCGCTGGCTATCCTTGCTGCGCTTTGTTTGCCGTTGTACGCCGCGTCGTCGCTCGCCGACTCGCTGGCCGTCGTCGATCCGCTGCCGCCGGGACCGTATGCGGTAGGTTGCAGCAACATCGCCCAGGACTTCAGCCGCGTGCAGCCCGGCGAAAGCGCGCAGAACTACTGGGAAGGCTATCCGGACGGCGGTCGCGAACGTTACGTCACGCAATTGCTCGCCGATCCAGCCGACGCGCTGGTCGTCAACGTCAGCGTTCCCGACGATTCCGAGCTCTACACCAATCGTGGCGGCCAGCAGGTCGCGTTCGCATTGCTCGTCTGCTATCCGACGACGGCCGACAATCCCTACCCGGACTATCCATTGCCGTCGGGGCCCGCGGTGCCGCACATGCAACAGGGCGCGCAGTCGCCGATATTCGCCGATGCCAACGCGCGCTGGCCCGTATTGCTGTTTTCGCACGGGCTGGTCGGCAGTCCGATCTCGAGCGATTACATCTCGGCGCTGGCCAGGCTGGCGAGCTACGGCTACGTCATCGTCGCGCCATTCCACGGCGACCCCCGCTTCACCGACGTCAACATCGACAATCTGTCCGATTTCCTCTATGCGCTGCTGCACTTCGACACGTTCGTCGAAATGCAGTCGTTGCGGCCGCTGTCGCTGTCGCGCTCCCTCGATTACCTGTTTGCGCATCCGCAATATCGCGATCATCTGGACGTCAACCGGGTCGGCGGGTTCGGCGCGAGCCAGGGCGGCGAGTCGCTTCTGCTGATGACCGGAGCCAAGCTGACGATCACCGTCGGCATGTCGTCGAAGCAGGTCCTCGCCGATCCGCGGCTCAAGGCGATCGTCGGCTACGTGCCCTACCTCGGGCAGCCGTTCTTTCCCGCATTCGGCCGCGACCAGAGCGGGCTCGACGGCATAACGACGCCGTTCCTCGCTATCTCCGGCGGTGCGGACCTGACGGCGCCGCTGGAGACGACGCTCGAGGGCGTCGATCGCATGGCCGGGTCGCGCGACGTCGTCGTGCTGGCGGGTGTCGACCACGGTTTCGACGTGCCTAGCACCGAGGACATTTTCACCTGGTCGATGACCTTCCTCGCCGCTCACGTCAACGACGACCGCGCCGCGCGGGTGCGGATCGCCCGGATGACGACTGTGCGCGGAGGCGGCAATGATTTCCTGGTCCGCGACTACACGGCGCCGGCGTCGCTGCTGCCGGGCGAGCTCGACACCATCGAATACTTCGGCGCCGCGCTGGGCGATTATTTTCTGACCACTTCGCTCGACGAGGCCGCGGTGCTCGACGCCGGCTTGCTACCGGGCTGGGTGCGTACCGGATTCGCCTTCAAGTCATGGTCGACCGACGCCGGTCACGGCGTTCCGGCGTGTCGCTTCTTCGGCAAGCCGGGCCCGGGGCCGTACGCGCATTTCTACACCATCGACGGCAACGAATGTGCATTCGTCGCCGCCAGTCCGGGCTGGATATTCGAAGGCCTGCCCTTTTCCGAGGAGCCGCCGCCGGGCGGTGATTGCGCCGCCGATCGCATCCCGGTTGTACGCCTGTACAACAATTTCATGAACGGCCAGGTCGCGCATCGCTATCTGACCAGCCACAGCGAGACGGCGGCGATGGTCGACGACGGCTGGATCAACGAAGGCGCCGTATTCTGCTCGCCGCCGTGATCTAGTCGGACTCGATCGCTTCCGCCCACAGGATTTCGCAGGCGCCGCCGCCGGTATCGTCCCGGCGCAGCGAGGTATTCCAGGCAAAACCTCGCGGACCGCGCACGTCGACCAGGAATCCGTGTGCGGAAACGACCTGGCCAGGGCGCAGGCTCGACAGCCGCGCCGCGACGTCCGCATTGGCGGGAATCACATGGATCTGCGCCAGGTGCGTGATCGCGGTCTGCGGCGTCAGCGGAAAATCGGCCCTCTTGGGGTTCCAGTAGAAAAAACGCCCCATCTGGGTGAATTCGAGCTGGTCGAGGATTGCGCTGTCGGACAACGGACCCCATCCGACGCCCAGGTCGAACGGTGCGAGACCTGCTTCGGCGTCGATTCGGTAGCGTTCCTTGCGCAGCAGTCGCGCGCTGATGTCGAAGCGCGCGCGCTTGATCAGCGTATAGCCGTTGGCATCGAACGCCTGCGGCGGGTCGAGGTCGACCTGGATCGGCTCGTCGGGCGCGACGATGCCGGGTGGCCGGTGCACCTGTCGCTCGCTCGACCACCAGTGCCACGCGCCCAGCGTTGCGAGCACCAGCAGTACCGCGAGAACGCGCGCCAACGGTTTGCCTTCGCGATCGCGTCAGGGGATGGCGCGGGCCTGCTGCAGCAGCCGGGCCAGCGCGTCGAAAATACCCGGCGCGGCCGCCAACACTGGTCCGCCCGACGGCAAGCCACCCGGGCCCGGGTAGGGCAGCGTTCGACCGCCGGCTTCGTCGACCAGCAACAGGCCGCCAAGCGCATCCCAGGCGTTCATGTGCGGCTCGACGAACGCGTCGTACCGCCCCGCGGCGACATGGGCCAGCATCAGCGCGCCGGCGCCCATGTCCTTCACCGCCGCGCCCGCTTCATGCAGCAGGCGCTTCAGCCGCAAATGTTCATCCAACGAGTGGCGCGGCACGTAGCCGACACATACCAGCGCGTAATCCAGCCGGTCGCGCGGCGCGACATGGATGCGCGTGCCGTCGCACCAGGCGCCGCCGCCCTTGGCTGCCCAGAAGAGCTCGTCGAGCGACGGATCGTAGACCAGGCCGATGCGGCGCTCGCCGGCCACGGTAAAGGCAATCGATACGCACCAGTAGCGCACGCCATGAATGAAATTGATCGTGCCGTCGATCGGGTCCACCAGCCACGCATGCGTGCCGAGCTCGCCGCCGCGTTCTTCCCCATAGACGGTGTCGCCGGGGAACGCATGCGCCAGGCGACGGCGTATCAGGTTTTCGACCGCGACGTCGGCCGCGCTCACCCAGTCCTGCGGTCCCTTGGTCTCGGCCGCATACGGAATTTCGCGCAGAAAGTAACGCTTGGCCAGCGCGCCGGCTTCCCGGGCGAGCGTGCGCCCGAAGTCGACCCGGGAAGCGAGTTCGCCGGCGATCATGCGCCCGCGATCGGCACGACGCCGTGGTTGGCGAGCTTGAGCACCACCTCGGCGCCGGCCGGCAGAGGTTTGTCGACCGCCATGTTGACGACGAACAGGTCGCCCAGCGCCGTTCCTATCGTGTATTCCATCACTCCGCCGATGTACGCGGCCTTGCGGACCGTGCCGGCAAGACCGTGCTCGCCGGGCAGCGCGAGCTCGATCGCCTCGGGCCGCACCGCGACGTCGACTTCGCCGGAAAGGCCGCGATGCGGAAGCCTGAGCTTGAGCGGGCCGAGCGAGAGCTCGCCCAGGGCTGGATCGAGATGCGAGAGCGTGCCACGGACCCGGTTGGCGTCGCCCATGAAGCCGGCGACGAACACGTCGCGTGGCTGCTCGTAGAGCTCGCGCGGCGCGCCTTCCTGGGCGATGGCCGCCTTGTTCATCACGATGATGCGGTCCGACACCGCCATCGCCTCGGATTGGTCGTGCGTTACGTAGACGACGGTGAGCGACAGCCGCTGCTGCAGGTCGCGGATTTCCTCGCGCATCTGCCGCCTCAGCCGGGCGTCGAGATTTGACAGCGGCTCATCGAACAGAAGCACGGCGGGTTCGAGCACCAGCGCGCGGGCGACGGCGACACGCTGCTGCTGTCCGCCGGAAAGCTCCGAGGGCAGGCGGGCATCGAAACCGGTGAGGCCCACGGTGGCCAGCGCGGCTTTCGCTTTGCGTTCTACTTCATCCTTCGGACGTCCGGCCACGGTGACGCCGTAGCCGACGTTCTCGATGACGCTCATGTGCGGAAACAGTGCGTAACTCTGGAACACCATCGACACGTCGCGCTCGGCTGCGGGAACCCGGGTGACGTCCTGGCCGCCGATCAGTATGCTGCCTGCGCTCGGCAATTCGAGGCCGGCAATCATCCGCAGCGTCGTCGTCTTGCCGCAGCCGGAGGGCCCGAGCAGGGTGACCAGCGTGCTCGCCGCGATGGTGAACGAAATATCGTGCACGGCGGCGACGTCGCCATACACCTTGCTGACGCGGCGAAATTCGATCGCTGCTGCTTTCATCGCTTCCGCCACCCTCCTGAACTTGCGCTCTCGCTCATGCAGCTGTTGCGCCCAATTGTGCCACGCCGGCGTCTGCGCCGACCGAGCGGCGGCCGAGCGTGCGCTCACCGACCAGCCGCTGGATGATCCAGATCACCGCCAGCATCAGCACGATCAGCACCGAGCAGTAGGCGATCGCGACGCCGTAATCGCCATTGGTCACCCGGTTGATGATGTAGGTCGTCGCCCATTCGTATTCGGCCGAGACCAGGAAGATGATCGCCGACAGCGTCGTCATCGAGCGGACGAAGCTGTAGACCAGCGCCGCGACGATCGCCGGCTTGAGCAGCGGCAGGAGCACGCGCTTGAGCGTCGTCGCGCCGCGCGCACCCAGGGTGGTCGACGCCTCGTCGAGGCTCTTGTCGATCTGCGCCATCGAGGCGATGCCGGCGCGCACGCCGACCGGCATGTTGCGGAAGACGTTGCATACGATGAGCACCAGCGCGGTTCCGGTGATCTCGATCGGAGGCACATTGAAGGCAAGGATGTACGAGATGCCGATCACCGTGCCGGGAATCGCGAACGACAGCATGGTGCCGAACTCGAACGCTGCACGGCCCGCGAAGCGGTGGCGGGTCAGGATGTATGCTGTAAGGATGCCGAGCACCGCCGTGATCGGCGCGGCGATCGCCGAGAGCTCGACGGTTGTCCAGAACGAGCTCCACGCGGTGCCCGACCACAGGATGCCGTGGTTTACCCATTCGATCGAAAACGCCTTCGCATAGTGCTTCAAGGTGGGCGTGTAATTGCGGCCCCATTGCTCGACGAAGCCGCCCAGCATCGCCATCGCGTAGATCGACACCGTAAGCGCGGCCCACGGCAGCGCGACCGCATAACAGGCGCGGCGGACGCCGTCCGGGAGCGGCGTCGGCAGGCCCGCATCTCCCTTGCCGGCGAGCGCGGTGTACACCTTGCGCCCTAGCAGGCGGCGTTGTGCGAAGAACGCGGCCAGCGCGAAAAACAGCAGCAACAGTCCCAGCGTCGCCGCGCGCCCCTGGTCGAGCTGCGCCCCCACCACCGAAAAGAACACTTCGGTGGCCAGCACGCCGAAGTTGCCGCCGAGAACGATCGGATTGCCGAAATCCGCGATCGACTCGATGAAGCTGATCAGGAAGGCATTGGCCAACCCCGGTCGCATCAGCGGCAGAGAAATGTCGACGAATGTCCGCCAGCGATTGGCCCGGAGCGTTTGCGCCGCCTCCTCGATGCTGGGTGACACACCCTCCACCACGCCGATCAACACCAGGAAAGCGATAGGGGTGAACGAAAAAATCTGCGCCAGCAGCAGGCCTGGCAGGCCGTAGATCCAGCGCGAGGGCTCGATGCCGAACGCCCATTCGAGCCAGTGGTTGATGAGGCCGGCGCGGCCGAACATCAGGATCAATCCGAGTCCGATGACGAACGGCGGCGTGATGATCGGCAGCACCGACAGCGCGCGCAGCATCCGCTTGTAGCGAAAGCCGGTGCGCGTGACTATCAGCGCGAACGCGAGTCCCAGCGCCGTGCAGCCGGCGGCGCAGAGCAACGCGAGCAGCAGCGTGTTCCACGCCACGCCGCAGCGGCTGCCGCCGGAAAAGCAGCCGACGTTCCATATCTTGGCAGTGAACAGCCGGTTGAAGAATGCGGTCGCCGAAAGCGCGCCGTTGCCGTCCTCGAACGCGCTCGCGAGGATCGTGCCGACCGGAAAGAAGGTGAAGATCGAGACAGAAAGAGCGATCGCGACGACGCTGCTTGCGATGAATGCATCGCCGTTGAAATGGCCGCTTTCGGCCAATCCGAGCGCGAACAGCATCGCGAACGCCGTCGCGGTGAGCGTCGCACCCCACCCCATCCCGTATTGGCCGATCGACAGCGGCCCGAATAGGCGCCCAAGCGTTTCGAAGGCCCACCCCTTCGGGCCGATCGCGAAGCCCTGGGCCGCGAGGAGGACGAAGCCAACGGCGCCGACCAGCAGCAAGGCCCGGGCACGAAACCCGCGCGGCAGCCGCGGCGCGAGCAGCGTCGCCGCCGTCAGGAGGGCGGCCCCAACCGCGAGCAGCCACACCCGCCCGTGCATCGTCGCCTGCAGCAGCGCCGGTGCGTTGTCGCGGGACGAATAGTTGCGCAGCCACGCGCTGGAGACGATCGATTCCTGCAGCGCGTACCAGGGAATCGCCAGGAAGCCCGCTGCGCCGACGGCGACCCAGAACGCGATCGCCTTGCGCTGCGCAGTCATGCTCGCGCCGGCGGGGGTCACTTCGCTGCCGAGTTGATCTCTCGTTCCCAGCGCTCGAGCAGACGCTTGCGCTCGCTCGCCGACCCGTATTTCGCGGTGTCGTAGGCGATCAGCCGGATGTCGGTCAGATTCGGCACCTGCGGCGGTAGCGCAACCGATCGATTGGTCGGTATCGCGTACTCCTTGATATCGAGCCCGATCTGCTGCGCTTCCGGCGTCAGCGCCCAGTCGAAGAATTTCCTGGCGTTGTCGAGGTTGCGCGCGCCCTTGATGATCGCCATCGAGCCGACCTCATAACCGACGCCCTCGCATGGCAGGATCGGCTTCACCGGATAGCCACGGACGATTTCGTTGATCACGCCATGCAGCACCGTGCTGCCGATGCCGCTTTCGCCGCGAATCACCGCGGCCATCGGGCCGATGCCCGAACGCGCATACTGATTGACGTTGGCGTTGAGCGCCTTCATATAGCGGAATGCCTCGTCTTCGCCAAAGATCTGGACCAGCGTCGCGAGCATCATGTACGACGTCCCCGAGGAATTCGGGTTCGACAACATCACTTCGCCCTTGTAGACCGGATCGGTCAGGTCCTTCCAGCATTTGGGCACCGGCAGTTTTTTGCGCGCGAATACCTCGGTGTTGTAGCCGAGCGCAAGGATGCCGCCGTAGACGCCGGCGACGCGGTAATGCGACAGTTCGGCTTCGCGCCGGGCCCAGTCCTGCAATTGACTCAAGTTGGGCGACCGGTAGGTCTCGAGCAGCCCTTCCTCCGCGGCCTGCAGAAACGCGTCGCCCGGGCCCGCCCACCAGATGTCGCCCTTCGGATTGGCACCTTCGGCCTTGATCTGCGCGAACAATTCGCCGGTGGCCTTTTGCGTGACCAACACTTTTACGCCGGCGGCCTTTTCGAATCCGTTCGCCATGCCCTGGCACCACGCGGTGTTCGGCGAGCTGCAATACATCGCCAGCGATCCCTGTGCCGCCGCGGCGACGGACACGAGCGCGGCGGCGACGCCGGCGACCAGTGTCAGCGATCGCCGGAGCCATCGCTTGCGGCGCGCGGCGAGCGTCATTTCGGCGTGCTGCCGACTTCGCGCTCCCAGCGCTCGAGCAGCCGCTTGCGCTCGGCGGAGCTCCCGTATTTGGCGAAGTTATAGTCGATCAGCTTGATCTCGGCGGGCTTGGGCGAAAGCGGCGAAACGGGCGAGTTCACGTTCGACGGCAGCTGGAACGACTTGGACTGCGCGGCGAGCGCTTGGGCGGCCGGCGTCAGCGCCCAGTCGTAGAACTTGCGGGCGTTCTCCAGGTTGCGCGCACCCTTGATGATCGACATCGAGCCGATTTCGTAGCCGGTGCCTTCGCAGGGCGCGACGCTTTTCACCGGGAAGCCGCCCTGGGCCTCGGTGACGACGTCGTGGATGAATGCCACCGCGACCATGTTTTCGCCGCGCGCGGTCGCCTTGATCGGGCCCACGCCCTGGCGCGAATACGAGCTGATGTTCTTGTGCATGTCCTTGAGCAGCTTGAACGCGTCCTCTTCGCCGAAAAGCTGGACCAGCGTCGCGATCGCCGTGTACGCGGTGCCGGAGGCGTTGGGATTGGCCATCTGCACGTCGCCCGCATAGATCGGCTTGGCAAGGTCCTTCCAGCACGCAGGCGGCGGCAATTTTTTCTTCGCCAACAGCTCGGTGTTGTAGCCGACGCCGAGAACGCCAAGGTAAAGGCCGACCGCCTTGTAGCCGGATTGCTCGGCTTGCTTCCTCGCCCACGGCTGCAGCTGGTCGAGCATCGGCGACTTGTACGGCATCGTCAGGTCCTGTTCGGCGGCCTGCAGATGCGGGTCGCCGGTGCCGCCGAACCAGATGTCGATCTTGGGATTTGCCTTTTCTGCGGCGACCTGGGCGAACGACTCGCCCGATCCCTTGAGGGTCATCGAAGCCTTGATCCCGGTGGTCTTTTCGAATTCGGTTGCGGCGAGCGTGCACCACTCGGCAGCCATCGGGCACAGGACATTGAGCTGCGCCGCAGCTGGCACGGGGGCAAGCAGCACAAGCGTGCCGACCAAGTACAATCTCGTCCGGATACTCATGCTTTCCTCCTGGCTGGACCGATTCGAAGTCCGGCAATCATCAGCGATTCGCCATGGCTCCGTCAACCGAATGCAATCGTCCGACGATCGTCCTGCGGGCTCTCTGGCAGTGATTCGTCTCGGCATCGATTTGGGCGGCAGCAAGATCGAGATCGTCGCGCTTGGCCCCGATGGTCGCGAGCGCTTTCGTCGTCGTGTGCCCACGCCGCAGGACGGTTACGAGGCCGTGCTCGGCGCGATCGCCGCACTGGTCGCCGCGGCCGATGCCGCCGTCGGCGCCCCGGGCAGTGTCGGCATCGGCACGCCGGGATCGATTTCGCGCGCGACCGGACTCCTGCGCGGTTCCAACTCGATTTGCCTCAACGGCAAGCCGGTGGGTGCCGATCTCGAGAAGCTTCTCGGGCGCGAGGTCCGCATCACCAACGATGCCAATTGCTTTGCGCTGTCGGAGGCCACCGACGGCGCGGGGGAGGGCGCCGAGACCGTGTTCGGTGTCATCCTCGGCACCGGCGTCGGCGCGGGCATCGTCGTGCACGGGCGCGCGTTGATCGGTCCCAATGCGATCGCCGGCGAGTGGGGCCATAACCCGATGCCCTGGCCGGAAGAAGGCGAGCGCCCGGGGCCGCCTTGCTTTTGCGGCCAGACCGGTTGCATCGAGATGTTCCTGTCGGGCCCCGGCCTCGAGCGCGAACATCGATACAGCACCGGAAGAGTGCTCAGTTCGCGCGACATTGCGGCCGCTGCTGCCGCGGGCGATGCCGGATGCGAGGCGAGCCTCGGCCGTTACGAGCGCCGCCTTGCGCGCGCGCTCGCGCACGTGATCAACATTCTCGATCCTGACGTCATCGTGCTCGGCGGCGGCTTGTCCAACATGCGACGGCTTTACGATCGCGTGCCGATGCTATGGGGCGAATGGGTCTTTTCCGACCGCGTCGATACGCGACTGGTCGCGCACCGGCATGGCGACTCCAGCGGCGTTCGCGGTGCGGCGTGGCTGTGGAACGACATCGCGGGCGCTGAACGCTAGGGAACCTCTCATGCGGGATTGTTCAGAGGTTCCTAGCGCTGTCCGGTCTGCGATGCGCTGCAGTGCTGTCGTATAATCGCCTACGGTTTATCGCGCGTCGTCGACACCCCGCGAGGTCATTTCCCGATGAAAAAAGTTTATCCCGATGCCACGTCTGCGCTGGCGGGGCTGCTGCGCGACAACATGACGATCGCGGCCGGCGGATTCGGCCTGTGCGGCATTCCGGAGAACCTGATCCAGGCGCTGGTCGCGAGCGGCGCCCAGGGTCTGACGATTGTCGGCAACAATGCCGGCGTCGACGACTTCGGCATGGGACTCTTGCTCAAGTCGTATCAAGTGAAGAAAGTGATCGCGTCGTACGTCGGCGAAAACAAGGAGTTCGAGCGGCAAGTGCTGGCTGGCGAGCTGGAGCTGCAGCTGACGCCCCAGGGTACGCTGGCCGAGAAGCTGCGTGCCGGTGGCGCCGGAATCCCCGGTTTCTACACGCGCACGGCGTTCGGGACCAAGCTTGCCGAAGGGAAGCACACGATGGCTTTCGACAGCAGGGAGTACGTGCTGGAGGAAGCGATCCGCGCCGACCTGTCTATCGTCAAGGCGTGGAAGGGAGACAAGGCCGGGAACCTCGTCTATCGGAGGACTTCGCGTAATTTCAATCCGATGATCGCGACCTGCGGCAAGATCACGGTTGCCGAGGTCGAACAGCTGGTCGAAACCGGCGAGCTCGATCCCGACCAGATCCACACGCCGGGAATCTACGTCGATCGCATCATCCAGGGCCGGGACTACGAAAAGCGGATCGAATTTCGCACGGTGGCGGGCGGAGCGGCGTCGAAGAAGGATTCACCAATCCGCGAGCTGATGGCGAGGCGCGCGGCGCTCGAGCTTCGGGACGGCTACTACGTCAATCTGGGCATCGGCATTCCGACGCTTGGTCGCGAATTTCATTCCTCAAAACATCAGCGTCACGCTGCAGTCGGAAAACGGGCTGCTCGGCATAGGCCCTTTCCCGACCGACGACAAGGTCGACCCCGATCTGATCAACGCGGGCAAGCAGACGATCACCGTGTTGCCCGGATCGAGCTTTTTCTCCAGCGCCGACTCGTTCGCGATGATTCGCGGCGGGCATATCGATCTGTCGATACTCGGCGCGCTCGAAGTCGCCGGCAACGGCGATCTCGCCAACTGGATGGTACCCGGCAAGATGGTCAAGGGGCCCGGCGGCGCGATGGACCTCGTGTCGGGCGTCAGAAGGGTGATCGTGCTGATGGAGCACACGGCCAGGGACGGCTCGCCGAAGGTACTCAAAGCCTGCACACTGCCCATCACCGGGAAAGGCGTGGTCAACATGATCGTCACCGACTTGTGCGTGTTCGACGTGGTCGCCGGCAAAGGCCTGGTACTGACCGAGCTGCACCCGGGTGTCACGATCGACGAAGTCCGCGCCAAGACCGCCGCCGATTTCACCGTGGCGCTGCGTTAAAAGCGGCCGCCCCTTCGGGATAGTCGCGCTGCTCTGCGCTACGGCGTGCTACATCCCCGAGTAGTTCGGTCCTCCGCCGCCTTCGGGCGTCACCCAGTGGATGTTCTGCAGCGGATCCTTGATGTCGCAGGTCTTGCAGTGCACGCAATTCGGCGCATTGATCTGCAGGCGCATGCCGGGCTCTCCGGAAGCAGCGACGAACTCGTAGACACCGGCAGGGCAGTAGCGCTGCTCGGGACCGTCGTAGCGCGCGAGATTCACCGCGACCGGGATCGAGGGATCCCGCAGCTGCAGATGCGAGGGCTGGTCCTCTTCATGGTTTGTGTTCGAGATGAATACCGACGATAGCTTGTCGAACGTCAGCACGCCGTCGTAAGCAGGATAGTCGATCTTCGGCATTTCGGCTGCCGGCGCCAGCGTTTCGTTGTCGGGAACGTCATGACGCAGCGTCCATGGCACGGCCGCACCGAGGCCCAAGTCGTTCAGCCACATGTGCATGCCGCCGTGCGCGGTGCCCAGCCACATTCCCCACTTCAGGCCCGGCTTGACGTTGCGCACCTTGTACAGATCGTCGTAGACCCACGAGCGCCGCATCGCCGCCGGATAGCCGGCGAGCTCGTCGTGCGACCGCTTTTCCCCCAATGCGGCGAACGCGGCCTCGGCGCCTAGCATGCCGGTTTTCATCGCGTTGTGCGCGCCCTTGATGCGCGGCAGGTTGACAAAGCCCGCGGCGCAGCCGATCAGTGCGCCGCCGGGGAATGCCAGTTTCGGAATCGATTGCAGGCCTCCTTCGTTGATGGCGCGCGCGCCATACGACAGGCGCTTGCCTCCGTCGAAGGTGCCGCGTATCGACGGATGCGTCTTGAAGCGCTGGAATTCGTCGTATGGCGACAGGTGAGGATTGCGGTAATTGAGATGCACGACGAATCCGACGGCGACCTGCTGGTTGTCAAGGTGGTAGATAAACGAGCCACCGCCCGTTGCCGTGTCGAGCGGCCAGCCTTGCGTATGCATGACCAGTCCGGGTCGATGACGATCGGGCGCGACCTGCCACAACTCCTTGAGGCCGATGCCGTACTTTTGCGGATCAACGCCGTCGCGCAAGTTGAATCGTGCCATCAACTGCTGTGACAGCGAGCCTCGGCAGCCTTCGGCGAACAGCGTGTACCGGCCATGGAGCTCCATCCCCGGTTGATACTCGGGCTTGTGCGCACCGTTCCTGGCGATGCCCATGTCGCCGGTCGCCACGCCGCGCACCGCACCGGTGTCGCTGTACAGGACTTCGGCGGCCGGGAACCCGGGGTAGATTTCGACGCCCAGCGCTTCCGCCTGCTGCGCAAGCCACTTGCAGACGTTACCCAGGGAGACGATGTAATTGCCGCGATTGTGCATCAACGGAGGCTGCAGCCAGCCCGGAATCGGATAGGCACGCGTCGCGGTCAAAACTTCGAAGCGGTCCTCGCTGACCGGAGTGTGCAGCGGGGCGCCCAGCGCCTTCCAGTCGGGCAAAAGCTCGTTCAACGCGATTGGATCGATGACCGCGCCCGAGAGGATGTGGGCGCCGACCTCCGAGCCTTTTTCCAGCACGCAGACGCTGACCCCGCCGCCTTGCTCGCGCGCGAGCTGCTTCAGGCGAATCGCCGCGGCCAGTCCTGCGGGACCCGCGCCGACGATCACCACATCGAATTGCATCGATTCGCGCTGCATGCGGCTCCTGCCGACGCATGATTGTGCCAGCCATTATAATTGCGATTTGACCGATGACGCGCCGATGACCGCCGAACGAAAGCACGTTCACACTACCCGGGTGCCGATCCGGTGGGGCGACATGGACGCGCAGGGTCACGTCAACAACACCCTGTATTTCCGCTACATGGAGCAGGCGCGCATCGAATGGCTGACCTGGCTCGATGATCGCTGTGGCGGATTTCCCGGTCAGGGATCGGTCATCGTCAACGCGAGCTGCACGTTCATCGCGCCGATCACCTACCCGGGGACGGTAGAGGTGCACATGTATCTCGACCCGCCTGGACGGACCTCCATCGGAACGCACTACGAACTCCATGTCGGCGCGACCAAGCATGCCGAAGGCAGCGCCAAGCTGGTGTGGATCGATCAGCGGTCGCTGCGCTCGGCGCCGCTTCCCGAGCGGGTGGCGGCATTGGTCACCAGGGGCGAGGCGGTGCCTGGACAATGAACGTCATCGCCATCGTCGTCGCGCTGGGCGTCGAGCAATGGCGGACCTTCCGCTGGCGCGGCGCGCTGCAGCAGGCGTTCATCCGGTACGCGCGATGGCTCGAGCACCGCTTCAACGGAGGGTCGGCACAGCACGGCGCGATAGCGACCGCGCTTGCGCTCGCGCCGCCGGTCGTCATCGCGGCGGGCGGCTACTGGGCGCTGGCGCAGCTTCATCCGCTGCTGGGGCTCGCGTGGAACGTGCTGATCTTGTACCTGCTGGTCGGCTTTCGCCATTTCAGCCACGCTTTCAGCGCGATCGTCGATGCCCTCAAGGCCGGCGACGCGATCGCCGCGCGCCGGCGCCTTGCGGCGTGGCGCGGGAGCGATGCCAGCTCGGTCGGCGCCGACGAAATTCCGAAGCTTGCGATCGAGCAGGGCCTCGAAGATTCGTATTGCCACGTGTTCGGTACGCTGTTCTGGTTTTTGGTCCTGCCCGGCCCTGCCGGGGCCGTTCTCTACCGAGCGACGGTGCTGCTGGCGTCACAGTGGCACGGCGACCAGTTGACGCCGCTCGGCCATCAACTGAGCGAATTCGGGGCGCCGGTACGACGCCTGCTGCACTGGCTCGACTGGATTCCGGTGCGGCTCACCGCGGCCACCTTCGCCGTCGTCGGCGACTTCGAGGACGCGATCTATTGCTGGCGAACGCAGGCCGGACAGTGGCCGCGCTTGCACGACGGCATCCTGCTGGCAAGCGGCGCCGGCGCGCTCGGCGTGCAGATCGGCGGCGCGATTACCGGTCCGACCGGCGAGCCCGAATTCCGGCCCGAGCTCGGCATCGGTGAACCTGCCGACAGCGATGTTCTACCGAGTGCGGCCGGACTGGTCTGGCGGGCGCTGCTGGTGTGGCTGGCCGTCCTCGTGGTCCTCACGCTCGCCTACTGGGCGCCCTAGCGGCTCGCCGCCGCCTCACCAGGTCTGCGTGCGACGCCCGCTATCGGCGAGCAGCTGCCGCAACAGCGCCAATCGCCATGGCTTGACCTCTCCGCGCGCGATCGCATCGCGAATCGCGCAACCCGGCTCGCTGTCGTGCCGACAATTGCGAAAGCGGCAGGTGCCGAGCAACGGCCGCAGCTCGACAAAGCCGCGCTCGATCGCGTCGGCTCCCAGATGTCCGAGGCCGAATTCCTTCATGCCGGGCGAGTCGACGATCCAGCTCGACGCGTCGATCGGATACAACGTGGTCTCGGTCGTCGTGTGACGCCCGGTGTGCAACGCGGCCGAGACTTCACCGACCCGGGCGGCCGCGTCAGGAAGCATCCGGTTGATCAAGGTCGACTTGCCCATGCCCGATTGTCCGATCAGCACGCTGTGTTGTCCGGCGAGCAGTGGCATGAGGGCGCCGGCACCTTCGCTGGCGCAGATTTCGACGACCAGGTAGCCGAGTGCGGTGAATTGCGCGAGACGCGGCCGAATCGCCGCGAACGCCGGCAGGTCGCGCTTGTTGGCGACCAGAACGAAGCGGCAGGCAGCGCTTTCCGCAGCGACGATCCAGCGGTGCACCAGCTCGTCGTCGAATGGAGGATCGGGAGCGACCATGCCCAGGACCTGCGTGACATTGGCCGCGATCAGTTTTTCGCGCCTCGCATCGGAGCGGTAGAAAAGCGCGGTGCGCGGCTCGACGCCCTCGATCACGCCTTCGCTTGCGCCCGAAGCCACCCAGCGCACCCGGTCGCCGCAGGCGATCGCAAGCGTTCGGCCGCGCAGCACGCACGAGATCGTGCTGCCTTCGTCCGAGCGGACCAGGTAGTGTCTTCGAAAGGTGGCGGTGACGAGTCCCGCCGCGCCGATCACGCCTCGCTGCGCGGCGGTGTCTGCAGCGGTCGCCGGATCACGAGGTCCCGGCAAGCGACTCGACCTTGGCCGCGCAGATGCAGTCGTTGAGCGTCACGCCGCCGGCGTCATGCGTCGAGTAAACCACGTCGACACGGTTGTAGTGGACCGACAGGTCGGGATGATGATCCTGTCGGTGCGCGACATAGGCGACGGCGTTGACGAAAGCCATGGTCCGGTAATAGTCGGCGAAAGCGAAGCTTTTGGTGAGCGCCTTGCTCGCGTGTCTCCAGCCGGGCAGGGCGCGGAGCTGATGCGCCAATTCGGCGTGCGGCAGCAGCACGGCGCCCGGCCGGCACTCCTGCGTCGCCAGCGGGGCAGCGGCGCCGGGTGCGCGGCTCGCGGCCGGCCGTTTCGATGTTCTGCTCCGTGGGCTCATCGGAAGCGATAGTACTGCTTGTTCAGGCAGGCGGCGATATCAGCGTCCTGGTCCGGAAAGAAAGGCCCGCGTCATCATGCGCCGCTCGCTTCGAGCCGTGCGATGCGCGCGGCGGCGGGCGGGTGCGAATCGTAGAACACCGAATGCAACGGATCGGGCGTCAACGTGTTCGCATTGTCCTCGTAGAGCTTGACCAGCGCGGCGACCAGCGCCGACCCGGAGGCGTGCTCGGCCGCGTAGGCGTCGGCCTCGAATTCGTGCCGCCGCGAGTACAGCGAAGCCAGCGGTGCGCCGAGGAAAGTGAACACCGGCAGCGCGAGCGTGAACAGCACCAGCGCGACGCCGTAGCGCGGCGGCGTGACCGGAACGCCGAGCCCTGCGTAGAACCAGGGCTGGCCGACCAGCCATCCGAGCAGCGCCAGACAGGACGAGGCTCGCGGCCGCAAACCAGGCGATGCGCTTGACGACGTGCTTCAGTTTGAAATGGCCGAGCTCGTGCGCCAGCACCGCCTCGATTTCCTCTGGCTGCAGGCGCGATAGCAGGGTGTCGAAAAAGACGATTCGCCGCGCGGCGCCGAAACCGGTGAAATAAGCGTTGCCGTGACTCGAGCGCCGCGAACCATCCATGACGAACAGGCCCTTGGCGGCGAATCCGCATCGGGCGAGCAGACGCTCGACCCGCGCCCGCAGCGGCTCGTCGGCCAGCGGCCGGAACTTGTTGAACAGCGGGGCGATGACCGTCGGGAAAAGCACGAGCATCAGCAGCTGGAAGCCGACCCAGGCTAGCCAGGCATAGAGCCACCACAGCGTGCCAGCGCGCGCCATCAGCCACAGCACCAGCGTAAGCAGCGGAATGCCCAGCAGCGCGCCGAGCAGTGCTGTCTTGCCGAGATCGGCAAGCCAGAGTCCGAGCGTCATCCGGTTGAAGCCGAAGCGTTGCTCGATGACGAACGTGCGGTACCACGAGATCGGGAGCCCGATCAGCGCCGCCAGCAGCGCGACGGCCGCGACCAGCGCGACATCCTGCCATAGCGTGGCGACCGGCAGAGGCTCGGCCAGGGCCGCCAGCGCGGCGAGGCCGCCGCCCAGCGTCAGCGCCAGCAGCACGGCGGTATCGAGCACCGTGTCCAGCATGCCCAGACGCGTGCGTGCGATCGTGTAATCGGCGGCTTTCTGATGCGCTGCCAGCGTGATGCGTGTGGCGAAATGCGCGGGCGGTTCGCTGCGGTTGGACGCAACGTGCCTTATCTGGCGGCGCGCGAGCCAGAGCTGCATCGTCAGCGAGACGGCCAGCGCAACCAGGAATATCAGGGTGAACCAGGGGGCGGATTGCGGCATGCGGAAGCTTGAGCGGACCGGCGATATGCGAGAAAAGCGCTTATTTTACGCCAAGTGAAACAGGGGTTAACGATGGGCGCGAACGGGTGGCATGGGGCGCCAAGTGACGGCGAAGCCGGGGTCTCGGGCGTGCCGAGCAGACCCGTTCCCTTCGGTATGCGAAAACGCCCTCGCTGCGTCGCCAAGTCGCAGGCCCAATGACGCAGGATGCCAACCTGCTGGTGTGGATCGACATGGAGATGACGGGCCTGCGGCCCGAGGCGGACCGTATCATCGAAGTCGCGCTGGTCGTGACCGACGCGGCGTTGACGACGATCGCCCAGGCTCCGGTGCTGGTCGTACACCAGGACGATTCGACATTGGCCGGAATGGATTCGTGGAATCAGTCGACGCACGCGCGGTCGGGCCTGATCGACAAGGTCAAGTTGTCGACGCTCGACGAGGCGATGGTCGAAGAGCAGATGCTCGCATTCCTGCGCGAGCACGTTCCGCCGCGCACCTCGCCGATGTGCGGCAACTCGATTTGCCAGGATCGGCGCTTCCTCGCGCGCTGGATGCCGGCGCTCGAAGACTATTTTCATTACCGCAATCTGGACGTGTCGACGCTGAAGGAGCTGTGCAAGCGCTGGCGGCCTGAGGTGGCGAAAGCGCTGGGTCAAGCAGGGCAAGCACGAAGCGCTCGCCGACATCTACGAATCGATCGATGAGCTCAAGTACTATCGCGAGCATTTCATCGGCCGGACCGCGAACCGGGTCGAACCCGCTTAGGGTTCCTGAATCCGCGATGAAATTCTGCAGCCACTGCGGTTCGGACGCGCTAGCGCAGCGCATCCCGGAAGGCGACACGCTGGCCCGGCACGTGTGCGCGAACTGCGGGACCATCCATTACCAGAATCCCGAAGATCGTCGTCGGCTGCCTGCCTGAATGGGAAGGCCGCGTACTGCTGTGCAAGCGCGCGATCGACCCCCGCCTCGGGCTATGGACGCTGCCGGCGGGATTCCTGGAAAACGGCGAGACGCTCGAAGCCGGCGCGCTGCGGGAAACCGCCGAGGAGGCGCGCGCCCGCGTCGACATCGGCTCGCTGTACACGGTGATCAGCCTGCCTGACATCAACCAGGTCTACGTGATGTTCCGCGCCCGCCTGCTGGATCTGGATTTCGGTCCCGGGGCGGAAAGTCTCGAAGTGCGCCTTTTCGCCGAGGACGACGTTCCGTGGGGCGAGATCGCGTTCCGCACGATTGCGCGGACGCTGCGCAACTATTTCCTCGACCGCAAGCTGGGCGCGTTTCCGCTGCACGTCAGCGCGCTGTTCAAGCGGCTGCCGCGCGAGCCGGCGCTGCTGGCCGCGGCCTGACCATCCGTCAGGGCGCGCCGCCAGCAGCACGCGGCGACTCGCAGGCGACCAGGCGGACGACGCTGCCTTCCGCGGCCGCCGGCGCCAGCGCGGCAAGGTTGCGGCAGACGTTTTTCCAGCAGAGCGTCCAGTCGGGCGTGTACGTCGATTGCGTCAGCGACAGCGCAGCGATCGAATGCGGCGCCGGCGTCCAGGTCCACCAGCCGTCGCGCAGGACGGCGCCCTCGGCCGGCTCCATCCCGGCGCCGAACCCCTGAACGCGCGCGCCGGTCAGCAGAAGTCGGTCGCCGTCGATGCGATAGGTCTCCTCCCATCGCGTCTTCTCGACCGAATGCTCCCAGCCCAGCGTGAATTCGTCGGCGGGCAGCACCGCGCGAATCGCTCCGGCGACGATCAGGCAAACCGCGTTCACGCCTTTTCGCAGCATCCCGCGCGTACGAAGCAGATGCCAGACGACGAACGCCGCGCACAGCGCGAAGCCGACCTCGTCGGTCCAGGGGACGGCGACGACCAGCAGGAATGCGGCGATCGTCACGAATATCCGCTCGGCCCAGTTAAGCGGCGCCCGCAGGTAGCCGATCGACGCCGCGCCCCACAGAAGGATCGCGATCACGGCCTTGAACACGACGTATGCGGTATCGAGCAAGGTGCCGCTCTGCAGCATCAGCGACGGATCATAGACCGCCATATAGGGAATCACGAATCCCGCGATCGCGATATGAGTCGCCTTCCACCCGATCTTCATCGGCGAGGCCTTGGCGATCGACGCCGCCGCGAACGCCGCCAGCGCGACCGGCGGCGTGAGGTCGGCCATGATGCCGAAATAGAAGACGAACATGTGCGAGACGATCAGCGGAACCTTGAGCGTCAGCAGTGCCGGGGCCGCGATCGCGCTGGTGATGATGTAATTGGGAATGGTCGGGATGCCCATGCCCAGCACGAGGCAGACCGCCATCGTCAGGAACAGCGACAGGAACAGGCTTTTCGAGCCGATGTCGAGCACGAACCCGGCGAAATTCGACGCTGCACCGGTGAGCGTCAGCACGCCGATGATGACGCCGACGATCGCGCAGGCGAGGCCGACCGCGATGGCCTGCCTGGCGCCGTCGACCATGCTGCTGCGCATGATCTGCAAGGTCTTGCGGCCGCCGCGGATGACAAAATTGACCGCGACCAGAAACGCGATGGCGACGATCAGCGGCCAGATCCCGTACTTGAAGAAGCTCGCACACGCCAGCCCAAGAATCATCCAGAACACGATGCGGAACAGCACCGAGCCGAAGCCGGCGGCGATGCCGGTGCCGAGGATCAGCATCGCCGTCAATGCGAGCCCGACGATGCCGGAGAACATCGGGGTGAAGCCGTCGAACAGCATGAACACCAGCACCGCGAGCGGCAGCATCAGATACCACTTGTCGCGGATCGCCTTCCATGGATTCGGGCAATCGGCCTTCGGCAGGCCGTGCAGGCCCTTGCGCCCGGCCTCCAGATGGACCATCAGGAACGCCGTCAGGTAATAGAGGAACGCCGGAATGACGGCCGCCTTGACGATGGTGACGTAGGGCACGTTCAGCGTCTCGGCCATGATGAAGGCGACCGCACCCATCACCGGGGGCATGATCTGGCCACCCATCGACGAGGTCGCTTCGACCGCGCCGGCGAAGACCGACGAGTAACCGAAGCGCTTCATCAGCGGGATCGTGAACTGCCCGACGGTCAGCACGTTGGCAACACCCGAGCCGCTGATCATCCCCATCATGCCCGACGAAATGACGGCGACCTTGGCCGGGCCGCCTCGCGCATGACCGACGAACCCGAGCGCGATGTTGTTGAACAAGCCGATCATCCCGGCATGCTCGAGGAAGGAGCCGAACAGGATGAACAGGAAGATGTAGGTTGCCGAGACCAGCGTCGGAATGCCGTAGATGCCTTCGCTGCCGAGGTAGAGCTGACCGATGATCTGGTCGAAGCCATAGCCCCGGTGCGCGATTACCGAGGGCAGATACTGGCCGAGCACGCCATAGGCGAGAAACGTCGCGCACACGATCGGAAGCGCGATGCCGAGCACGCGGCGCGCCGCCTCGAACAGGAGAACGATCACGGCGGCACCGACGACGAGGTCGGGAACCGTAGGGTCGCCGGAGCGCTGGATCAGATCTGACTCGAAGATCCAGTGATAGAACGCGAGAGCGAAAGCCAGCATCGCGATCGCCGCGTCGTACCAGACGATGCGGTCCCTGGCCGCCTTGCGGCCGACCGGGTAGATCAGGAACGCAAGCAGCATCAGGAAGCCGACGTGCAGCGAGCGAGTCACCAGGCTCGACAGCGGACTGAATGCCGCGATGAAGAGCTGGTAGGTCGAGAAGGCCAGCGCGACGCCGGCGACGGTCTTCGCCGCCAGCCCGGTCAGCTCGCGCTTGACGCCGGTTTCGTCGAATGCAGCGTCGGAAGCGGCGTGGACGTCGTGTGCTGCTTCAGGCGCGGCCATGACGGCGTCCCACGTTGGCCCCGACGCTATTTCAGCAGGCCGACTTCCTTGTAGTATTTCTGCGCGCCCGGATGCAGTGGAACCGGCATGCCTTCCAGCGCGTGCTTGAGATCGATCGCCTTCGCCGCCGAATGCGCGGCGACAAGCTGGTCGAGGCTGGTCCACAACGCCTTGGTCATCCCGTAGACGACGTCATCGCTGACGCCCTCGTGCGTGACCAGGTAGTTCTGCACCGCGGCGGCCGGAACGGCGGTGGTTTGTCCGCGATAGGTGTTGGCCGGGATGAGCGCGGGCAGATAGGCCGGATCGTTGGTCTTCTTTATCACGTCGGCCGGAATCGCTACGACGACGATGTCGACCGACGTGGCGAGATCGCGCAGCGCCGAAACGCCGAGCCCGGCCGACTGCAGCGTGACATCGATCTGCCGGTTTTTCATCAACTCGACGCTCTCGCCGAACGGCAAGTACTCGACCTTGGAGAAGTCCTTGTACGACATCCCCGCCGCGGCGAAGATCGCCCTGGCGTTGAGCTCGGTGCCCGATTTCGGCGCGCCGACAGAAACGCTCTTGCCCTTGAGATCGGCCAGCGTCTTGATGCCCGAATCGGCACGCGCGACGATCTGGATGTAGTTCGGATAGATCGCCGCGATGCCGCGCAGTTTTTTCAGCGGCGTCTTGAATCCGGCGTCCTCGCTGCCTTTCCAGGCGTCGGATAGCGAGTCGCCGAGCGTGAATGCGATCTCGCCTCGGCCGGCCTGCAGCAGGTTGAGATTCTCGACCGAGGCCTTGGTCGCCTGGACCGACGTCTTGACCTGCGGCATTGCCTTGCCTATCGCGTTGCCGAGCGCGACGCCGAGCGGGTAGTAGACGCCGCTGGTGCCTCCGGTCAGCACGTTGATGAACTGGTCGGCGGCAATAGCGGGACCGGCGGCGAGCGCCAGCGCGAAGGCGCAACGGACGAGGAGCTTGCTCATGAATCCTCCGGTATCGATGGGTGTGCCAGCCGCATGTCGCTCCCACAAACGGCGCTGGGCGCGATTATAGCGCAGCGTGCCATCAACGCCCGGGCCTGCCCGACGGCTGTCGGCGCCTCCAGGGCATGGATCTAGCGTCGGCTGTCGTTGTTCAACCACTCACCGACGATGCGCTGCATGCCGACCGCGCGCGGAACGAAGCCGCAAGCCGCGTAAAAATCGCGGCGGTCGTCGGTGAACAGATAGACATGCTGGCCGCGCAGGCCCTGGCACAGCATCTCGACCACGCCGCGTCCGATCCCCTGGCGCCGGTACGCCGATTTCGTCCACACGTCGACGATGTAGGCGTTGCATACGCCGTCGGACAGTGCGCGCCCGGTGGCAACGATCGCTGCACCGTCGCGGGCGATGACGCAGCGGTAGCTGCTACGGAACGATGCCTCCATCTGCCGCGGCGTGCGGCCATTGTCGAAACGATCGGCCGCCAGCGCGGCGATCAAGGCCACCCAGTCGATGCCGTCCAGCGAAAGCGAATAGTCGATCGCCATTAGGCCCTAGAACGGCAACGGTCTGCCCGGCATCGCCTGGCTCAACGCGCGGCGAAATACGCCCTGGATGCGAGCGAGCGCAGCCGCATCGTCCGCCTCGAAGCGCAGCACGATCACCGGTGTCGTATTCGAGGCACGCGCCAGCCCGAAGCCGTCCGGGTATTCGACCCGCAGACCGTCGATGCGGATCACCTCGGAGGCACCGGGAAAACTCGCGGTCGCGGCCAGCTTCTCGATCAGCTCATGCGGCGACGCATCGGCGCAGGCGATGTTGAGCTCCGGTGTGTTGAGGCTGTCGGGCAATGCGTGCAGCGCGGCCGAGGCGTCGGCATCGCGCGAGAGTATTTCGAGCAGGCGCGCACCCGCGTACATGCCGTCGTCGAATCCGTACCAGCGTTCCTTGAAGAACGTATGTCCGCTCATTTCTCCGGCGAGCTCGGCGCCGGTTTCCCTCATCTTGGCCTTGATCAGCGAATGTCCGGTCTTCCACAGCAACGGCTTGCCGCCGTGTTGCTCGATCCATGGTTTGAGCTTGCGTGTCGACTTGACGTCGTAGATGACCGTCGCGCCGGGACGGCGCGTCAGCATATCGGCGGCAAACAGCATCAGCTGGCGATCGGCGTAGATCGTACGTCCGTCCTTGGCGACGACCCCCAGGCGGTCGCCGTCGCCATCGAATGCGATGCCCAGCTCGTTGTCGGTGGACGCGAGGCAGGCGACCAGGTCGCGAAGGTTCGCCGGTTGCGACGGGTCCGGATGATGATTGGGGAATCGCCCATCGACTTCGCAGAACAGTTCGGTCACCTCGCAACCGAGCCGGCGAAAAAGCAGCGGCGCATATGCGCCCGCGACACCGTTGCCGCAATCGATAGCGATTTTCATCGGTCGCGCCAGCCGCACATCGCCGACGATCCGGTCGAGGTACGCGGGTCCGACGTCGGCTTCACGCCGGCTTCCCGCGCCGCGTCTCATATCCCCGGCTTCGATGCGCGTCTTCAGCGCCTTGATCTCGTCGCCTGCGAGCGTATCACCGGCGATCACCATCTTGAGCCCGTTGTAGTCGGGCGGATTGTGGCTCCCGGTCACCATCACGCTGCACTGCGTGTCCAGGTGCTGTGCGGCGAAGTAGCTCATCGGCGTGGTGACCATGCCGATATCGACGACGTCCGCGCCGCTGGCGCGGATGCCGGTCGCGAGCGCGCCGGCAAGCTCCGGGCCCGACAGCCGCCCGTCGCGACCGACGACCAGCGTATCACGGCCGCGCTCGTGCGCCAGCGTGCCCAGCGCCTGACCGATCGACTCCACGATCGGCGCAGTCAGCGTCTTGCCGACGATGCCGCGAATGTCGTAGGCCTTGAAGATATCGGCGGGGAGGATCATCGGAAGGGTCCCAACTGGATCGACATGTCGCGGCGCGAGCCGCGGGCCGGCGGCAGGCGTTACTGCGTTCGCGCAAAGAATTGTAGCAGGCGGTTCGGCAGCCAATCCAGGCTGCCCGGAAACGGCGACATCGCAAAGCCCGCATGCCCTCCCTGCGCAGGTTGTTCGAGCGTCACGGCGCGGCTGACCGACTCGGCGCCGGGTAACGAGCTCGCTGGAATGAACGGATCGTTCCTGGCGTTGAGCACCAGCGTCGGCACGGCGACGCCGTTCAGCCACGGTTTGCTGCTGCCCCGCTGCCAGTAATCTTCGGCACCTGCGAAGCCGTGCAACGGCGCGGTCACGACGTCGTCGAATGCGTGCATCGACCTTGCCCTTCTCACGGCATCGACATCGAGGGTGCCGGGAAAGCGCTGTGCCATCGTGAGCGCCTTGGGAACAAGCGTCGAAAGGAAGTGGCGCGCGTAGATGCGGTTCAGTCCCTGCCCGATCGCGATGCCCGCCGCGGCCAGGTCGAGCGGCGCGGACACCGCCGCCGCGGCGACCAGCGTCGGCAGCGCTCGCTCGCGCTCCCGACCGAGCCAGTTCAAGAGGGCGCTGCCGCCAAGCGAAACGCCGACCGCATACAGTGGCGCCGCGGGCAGCCGCGCGCGGATCGCTGAGAGCATCCAGCCGACCTCGGCGTAATCGCCCGAATGGTAGGCGCGGGGCAGCCGGTTCGGCTCGCCGCTGCAGCCGCGGAAATGCGGCACGACGCCGCGCCAGCCGATCGCCTGCAGGCGCCTCATCAACGCACGTGCATAATGCGACGACGAGTTTCCTTCGAGGCCATGAAACAGAACGACGGTAGGCGCATCCGGCGCCGCGCCGTCGGCATCCTGCCAGTCGAAGTCGACGAAGTCGCCGTCGGGCGTATTGACGCGCTCGCGGCGGAAGACGACCGCGGCCGGACCGAACAGCGCCGGATAGATCGTTTGCGCATGCGCGCCGGCGAGCCAGCGCGGGGCCCGATACCCGCCGCTCATCGCTCGAGCGCCGACTCGATGCGGTGCACGATGGTCTTCAGGACCTTGATCCGCGCGTAGTGCTTGTCCTCGGCTTCGACCAGCGTCCACGGCGCGAGTATCGTGCTGGTACGGTCGACCATGTCGCATACCGCGACCTCGTAATCGTTCCAGCGCTTGCGGTTGCGCCAGTCCTCGGGCGTGATCTTGAAGCGCTTGAACGGCGTATGCTCGCGGGCGCGGAAGCGCCTGAGCTGCTCGGCCTTGCTGATCTGCAGCCAGAATTTGACGACGATGACGCCGCCTTGCGTCAATTGCTCCTCGAACTGGTTGATTTCGGCAAAGGCACGCATCCATTCGCCGGCCGGACACAGCTGCTCGACCCGTTCGACCAGGACGCGCCCATACCAGGACCGATCGAACAGCGTGATCCCGCCGCGGCGAGGAATCTTGCGCCAGAACCGCCAGAGATACGGGTGCGCGAGCTCCTCGTCGGTCGGCGCCGCGACCGGGACGGTGACGTACTGGCGCGCGTCGAGCGCGCCGGTGACGCGGCGTATCGCGCCGCCCTTGCCGGCGGCGTCGACGCCTTCGAATGCGACCGCCAGCGAACGCTCGCCGAATCGCTTGTGCCGCGAGAGCCTCGCAAGCGCGCCCTGCCATTTCTCCAGCTGCGACGCATAGCTGTTGGCGGAAATCTTCTTCGACAGGTCGAGATCGCGGAGCAGCTTGACGTTGTCGATCGCCGACGGCGCGACCGGCGTGACCGGATGCCTGACTGCCCGGCGGCGGGCCGCCGGCGCCGGTTTCGCCGTCGCGCGCATCGCGTCGAGCAGAATGCGTCCGACAGTCAGGTTGCGGTAGCGTTCGTCGGTCCCCTCGACGACGTACCATGGCGCCGCGGTAGTCGAAGTCTCGCGCAGCAGCGTTTCCCACAACGGGTAGGATTTGCGATAGGCACGGTATGCCCGCCAGTCGTCGCGAGTGACACGCCAGGACAGACGCGGGTCGCGATCGATCGCCTTCAGCCGCTTCTTCTGCTCTGTTTTGGACAGGTGGATCCAGAACTTGAGCAGCACGACGCCTTCGTCGCTCAACATCTGCTCGTGCTCTCGGATCGCCTGCAGGTGCGCCGCGAGCCGGTTGTCGTCGATACGGCCGTGCAAGCGCGCGCGCATCGACTCGTTGTACCAGGCATGCATGAATATGCCGAGTCGGCCGCGCGGCGGAAGCGCCTGCCAGTAGCGCCACGGCCCGGGATGGACTGCTTCCTCCGGGGTGCGCTCGCCGAAGGCCACCACCTGGATGTGGCGCGGATCCATCCACGCGGTCAGCGTGTTCGCCGTCTCGCCGCGGCCCGGCGCCGTCGACACCGGAAACGACGACGAGCACCGGTCCGTGCCTGGTCCGCGAAAGATCGAATTGCGCGAGCAACAGCGCTTCGCGCAGCACAGGCTCTTCGCGCGCGTAGGCGCCCTTGGCGATGCGATGGCCGATCTCTGCCGATTCGAGCATCTTTTGGCTGCGCGGTCAGTTCCAGAACGGCTTGGCCCTGGCGAATTGTCGCCAGGACTTGGGCAGGCGCTCGAGCTCGCGCGCGCCCGCTGCCGCCATCCAGCCGTGGACGATGCCGACGGCATGCGAGATATCGGCATCGCCGGGAACGCGGGCGATGAGCTGGTCGAGCAGGCGCGCCGCCACGGCTATATCGTTCAGGCGCCCGAGCGCGCCCTGTACTTCCGAGAGCGCGGCGACGTAGTCGTTGGCCCCCGCATGGCGAAACAGCGGCGCGAAGAACTCGGCCACATAACGCAGCTTTTTCGCCGCGACGCGCACGCGGTGCCGCGCGGCGGCATCGGCGCCGCGAAGACGCTTGCCGCGCTTTCGCAGTCGCCGCGCGCCGCGTTCAAGCGCCTCGCGGGCAAGCGCGGCGGCCGGGGGCTCGCCGGCGGCGAGATCGAGGCCGACGCAGAACCTGCCCAATGCGAGCAGCAGGCAGGCGAAGCGCGGCGATCCGACTTCCGACTGCGCTGCCGCGCGGTGCAGCCGCCGCTGGCGGGCGGCGCGCAAGCGCAGCCGGGCGAAGCCGCGCCGTTCTTTGTCGCCCAGATGAGGCGCGATCGCGGTCAGCGCCGCGGAGGTGAACACATCCCAATCGCGCGCCGGACCGAACACCGCGCCTAGCGCGACAAGACGCTCGTCGAGCGAGGCGATCTCGGCTTCCGATGCCACAGTCGCGGTGAGCTGCAAAAGCGAGCGCATGCGCCGCAGGCCGACGCGGAGCTGGTGCAGAAATTCGCCGTCGCGCCCGGCGCGCATCGACTCGGCATTGCCGCCGATCTGCGTAAGGCAATCGATCGCGATCGTCGCCAGCGCGCGGGGCGCGGAAACGTCAGCGGCGAGCGCGACCTTTTCCGCGCGCACCGGCCGCGCGGGTCGCGACCGCGCCAGCGCGTAGCCCTGGTCGGCCTTGCTCGCATGGGCGAGCGTCAGCGGAATGTCGGCACAAAGCGCGAGCGCGAGGTCATAGAGGCGCCGGACGTCGCCTTCGACCAGCTCGATCTCGATTTCGCACAACGGCGAGCGCTTGCGGCCGGCACGGACTGCTCCGTGGTCGAACGACAGGGTGGCGCGCGTCCCATCGTCGAATTCAAGCGCTTGCTCGGTGCGCGTGACGTCGGTGGTGAATACCGGCGTCAAGCGCGCCGCAGCGTCGGCGAACAGATCGGCCCACGGCGTCGTCGCAAGCCTGGCCGCGTCGAGGCGAGGGTGCGACAGGGGCCACTCGAACTCGGCGCGGTGGTGCATGCCTGCCGCGGCCTCGCCGGCGCCTTTGACCGTCTGCAGCCAACGGTTGCCGCGTCGGCGCAGCCGCAGTGCGATGCCGTGCTGGTGCAGCTCGTCAGCCGGCGTGTCGTAATAGCGGCTGACGATAGCCGTGGCCCGCGCGCGGCCGGCCTTCGCGTCGGCCAGCGCGCGGTGGCGACGCACCGCGGCGTATGCCGCCGGCGTTGCCGAGAGCTTGAGCTCGACCTCGATCGGCATGTGGGCGCGGCGCGGTACGCTAGCGAGCGCGATGACTCGCCGCCAGCGTTGCGCGCTTGACGTAGGTTTCTCGCGCCAGCGCCACGTCGTCCAGGAAGTGCGGCAGCTCCGACAGCAGCAGCGCCTGCGGCCCGTCGACCAGCGCCTTCGCCGGGTCCGGATGGAAGTCGACCAGCACCATGTTGGCGCCGGCGACAACGCCTTGCGCAACGACGTGGAAAATATCGAGGATGCCATCCGGCGCCATCGCGCGCGTGCCGACCGAGTGCGACGGATCGATGCACACCGGCATCCGGGTCAGCCGCTTGACCACCGGAACGTGCGAAAAATCGACGAAATTGCGGTGCGGGTCGCCCATGTTGGTCTTCATGCCCCGCAAGCCGAATACGACCTTGCGGTTACCTTCAGACGCCAGATATTCGGCGGCGTTCAGCGATTCGTCGAGCGTGATCCCGAAGCCACGCTTGATCAGCACCGGAAATTCCTGCTGTTTGCCGACCAGCTTCAGGAGCTCGAAATTCTGCGTGTTGCGCGTGCCGATCTGCAGCATGACGCCGGTCGGATTGCCGGTCGATTTGAGCGCGGCGCGGATCTCGTCGACGTGCGATTCGTGCGTCACCTCCATGGCGATGACGCGAATCCCGTACTTGCCGGCAAGCTCGAACACGTAGGGCAGGCACTTGGCGCCGAAGCCCTGGAATGCGTACGGGTTGGTCCGCGGCTTGTAGGCCCCCATGCGTGTGCAGACCTGGCCATGACGCTGCAGCGCCTGCATCATCGCGCCGGCGGACTCGGGCGAGTCGACCGCGCACAGGCCAGCGAACACGTGCAGGCTGTCCTGGCCGAAATGGACGCCGTTGTATTCGAACGATGCGGGGCGGTCGTCGCCCTGTTGATGGCGACCCAGGACGCGATAGGCCTCGGAAACGCGGACCACTTTTTGCACGCGCGGCAGGACCTGCATCTGCTCGACGGTCAGCGCGGCGGTGTTGCCGATCAGGTAGATCTCGGTCAGCGTGACCTCGGCGCCGACTTCGCGATGGACGCGGTACTGGATGCCGGGCAGGCGGTCGAGTTGCCCTGCCAGCGTGCGGTAATCGGCGCTTTCGAGGCTGGTGTTAGGTTCGAGGATCAGGATCATGGCGACGACCTAGAAAGCCTTTTTTCGTTGAAATTCATCCATTTGCCCATTCTAGCTCGAAACAGGCGGCGTTGATGCTGCGGTGCGGGAGAGAAATATGCCACAGCCCCGCACGACGGGTCGTCGAAATCGTTGCTTGGCGCGTTATGGATGCCGTAGACTGGCCGCGAAAGCAGCATCTACCCCTTCCCGAAAGAACTGCTACCCCAGGAGAATCACCGAGATGAGAACATTGATCGCACTGACCTTGGCGGGCCTGTTTGCCTGCGGTACCGCCTTGGCTGCGGACACCAAAGGCGCGGACACCAAGATGACTCCGCAGCAAGAGAAGATGAAGACCTGCAATGCCGATGCGGCGGGCAAAACCGGCGACGAGCGCAAGGCCTTCATGAAAACCTGCCTGTCGGCCAAGCCGGCGAAGAAGGAAAGCAAGCTCGCGATGTGCAACAAGAAAACCGCGGGCATGAAAAAGGAAGAGCGCGCCAAAGCGCAAAGCGAGTGCATGAAGGGATAAACACGTTGGCGAACTCGGCTGGGTGACTCTCCTGTCCACCCGGCCGCACTGACGAGGCGGCGCCGGAGCGATCCGGTTGCCGCCTTGTTTTATCCGCTGCTCGACCGAGCGCATCGGCCATTTGTTCGACGTGCGCGGCGTCGCTTCGGGCGTTAATGAAGGTGTGGCCGAGTCGGTCCACGCACCTTCAACCCACGCTTGAGGAGATCGCCATGAAATCGCTTTACCTCGCCACTCTGATCGGCCTGTTTGCCTGCCAGGCGGCTTATGCGGCCGACGTCGGCAGCACACCGAAACCCAAGACGCCGTCGGCGGCCAAGACTGCCGACCCCGGTGCCGCGGCGCAGACCAGCAAGCCGATCCTGATGTCGCAGCAGGACCGGATGCGCATGTGCAGCAAGCAGGCCGCCGGCAAAAAGGGCGCCGAACGCAAGGCGTTCATGAAGTCCTGTCTGACGACGCGCAAATCCTGACCTTCCCGCAGCCAAAGGCGGGGCGGCACGCCGCCGTCCCGTCTGCGGCCGCCGGTTGCGCGATGTCACGCTTTCTTGCGGACCAGCAGCCCTTTCAGATAATCGCCTTCGGGAAAGCTGAGCGCCACCGGATGGTCGGCCCCCGGCGCGAGGCGGCCGACGATCGTCGCATCCGCTGCCGCTGCGTCCAGCGCGGCACCGGCGACGATCTTCTGGAACAGGTCGGCGCTGATGCCGCCGGAACAGGAAAACGTCGCCAGCACACCGCCGGGACGCAACAGCTTCAGCGCGAGCAGGTTGATGTCTTTGTAGGCGCGTGCTGCTTTCACCATGTGGCGCGCGGTCGGCGCGAACTTCGGCGGATCGAGCACGATCAGATCGAAGTTTCTGGCGCTGTCGCGCAGCTTGCGCAGTTCGGCGAAGACATCGGCTTCGCGCCACTCGCAGCGATGGTCGTCGAATCCGTTCATGGCGACGTTGGCGCGCGCCTGTTCCATCGCGCCGGCCGAGCTGTCGATCGAGAGAACCGATTGTGCGCCGCCGGCCAGCGCGGCCACGGTGAAACCGCCGGTATAGCAAAAGCAGTCCAGCACCTCACGCCCCTCGGCGAGCGCGCGAAGACGATGGCGATTGTCGCGCTGGTCGAGGAAAAAACCGGTCTTCTGGCCGGAGACGATATCGACGTCGTAGCGCAGGCCATCCTCGAGCAAAGTCACCGATGCGGGCAACACGCCAGCCGCGATGCCGGCGCGAGGGGGCAAGCCCTCGAGCGCTCTCACCTCGGCGTCGGACCGCTCGTAGACCGCCGCGCACCCGGTAGCGTCGATCAGCGCCGCGACGATCGTGTCACGCCAGGCTTCGGCGCCGCTGCTTTGCAACTGCACGACCACGACCTCGCCATAGCGGTCGGCGATCACGCCCGGCAGCCCGTCCGACTCGGCATGGACCAGCCGGCATCCGGTGTGCGCGGGGTCGAGCATCGGCGTGCGGACCGCTACCGCGGCGTGTACCCGGCTCGCGATGAACGCGTCGTCGACGGACTCGCGCGCATCGAAGCTCCAGACGCGGGCGCGGATCGCCGAGGCGGGACTCCAGGCGGCGCTGGCCAGGAACTCGCCGTCGGCGGAGCAGAGCGCGACCGTCTCGCCGCTGGCCGGTGCGCCTTCCACCGCGGCGATCGCGCCGGAAAACACCCAGGGATGCTTATGCCGCAGCGATTTTTCCCGCCCGGCCTGCAGCGTGGCGCGGCGCACGCGTCCGTCCAGGATCAGGCGGCGCTGACGCCGAACAGATGCCCGACGGCGAAAGTCACTGCGGCCGCAAGGCCGCCCAGCAGCAACATCCGGGCGCCGGACATGAGTGCGCCGCGGCCGGTGAACAACGACAGTGTCGCCCCTACCGCGAACAGCGAAAGGCCGGTGAGAACCCCGGTGATCGTCAGCGCGTGATCGCGCGCGGCGAGGACGAACGGGAGCAGCGGGATGCCGGCGCCAACCGCAAACGACAGGAATGACGACACGGCCGCCTGCCAGGGTGAGCCGAGCTCGTCGGGATTGAGACCGAGCTCCTCACGCGCCAGCGTGTCGAGCGCGTGTTCAGGGTCGGATACCAGCCGCTTGGCGAGCCGGCGCGCTTCGCCGGGTGCTAAGCCCTTCGCCTCATAGATCAGCGCGAGCTCCTGCGCCTCCGCCTCAGGATATTCGGCCAGCTCTTCGCGCTCGAGCCCGATCTGGTATTCGAACAGTTCCCTTTGCGAACGCACCGAGACGAATTCACCTGCCGCCATCGCGAATGCGCCGGCGGTCAGGCCGGCCACGCCGGTCAGCACGACCACTGCAGGATCGGAGTTGGCACCCGCGACGCCGAAAATGAGGCTCGCGTTCGATACCAGTCCGTCGTTGATGCCGAAGACGGCGGCCCGCAGGAAGCCGCCTCCGCCCAGGCCCCGATGCCGGCGTTCGATGCTGCCGGCGACCGGCGTCACGTGTCCGCCCGGTTCGCCCTTGGTATAGATCGCCATGCCGCGCACTTTCATCGCCGCGAGGATGGCGCGCAGCGGCGCGGGTCCGAACAGCTTGATCAGCCGCACGACCAGGCGTACGCGAAAATCGGGAACGAACGGCGGCGGCGCGGGCTTGCCGCTGGCGGTGAGCTGGGCGCGCCAGATCGCTGCCTGCGCTTCGGCTTCGCCGCCCAACCGCATGAACAGGTCCGCGCGGGGCGTACCGGCCTCCGCTGCCGCGCAAGCGCGATACAGGAACGCCGAGCGCTGCTCCTCGGTCCAGCTTTCGAGCGGATTGCTCATCGTGATCTACTCAACGCGACAGCCATGCCGCAATCATGCGATCGAACCGGGCGATCAGGCCGGCGCGCCGACGATCGACTCGATCCTGGCCATGACTTCGGCATCGAGCTTGGGTACGACTGCAAGCGAGCCCATGTTTTCGACCACTTGCGCCGGGCGGCTGGCGCCGGTGATCACGGTCGTGACATGCGGATTCTTCAGACACCAGGCAAGCGCGAGCTGCGCCAGCGTGCACCCCAGGTCGGCGGCGACCGGCGCCAATGCCCGTACCTGCGCGAGCTTGCCCGGATCGACGATGCGTTCCGCCAGCCATTCGTAGCCTTTGAGGGTCGCGCGCGAGCCGGGCGGAATGCCGTCGTTGTACTTGCCGGACAACAGTCCCGAGGCCAGCGGGCTCCAGGTGGTGAGGCCGATGCCGGGTTCACGATAAAGGCGCGCGTACTCGCGCTCGACGCGTTCACGATGGAACAGATTGTATTGCGGCTGCTCCATCGCCGGCTTGGCAAGATGGTGCCGGTCGGCAATGTGCCACGCCGCCGTGATCGAGTCCGGGTCCCACTCCGAAGTTCCCCAGTACAGGGCCTTGCCGGCGCGGATCATGTCGTTCATCGCCCAGACCGTTTCCTCGATCGGCGTGTCGGGATCGGGACGATGGCAGAAGACCAGGTCGACGTGGTCGAGCTGCAGCCGCGCGAGCGATGCGTCGATCGCTTCGGTCAGATACTTGCGGTTCAGCGTGTTCTTTTCATTCGGGCCGTCGTTGAGTCCCCAGTAGAACTTGGTCGAGACGACATAAGAAGATCGCCGCCAGCCGAGCTTCTTCAGCGCGTCTCCCATGATCGCTTCCGACCGCCCCCTGGCATAGACCTCGGCGTTATCGAAAAAGTTGACGCCGGCATCGTGCGCGGCGGCCATGCATTCGCGCGCCGTGTCCTCGGCGAGCTGGTTGCCGTAGGTGACCCAGGATCCGAACGAAAGCTCGCTGAGCTTGAGACCGGAGGTGCCGAGCCGGCGGTACTGCATCGCGATCCTCTGGGCAAAAAGCGTTGCGCCGCGAACGCGGCGCCGAAGGGTTCCATTCTACCCCAAGCGGCCGCTGCGATGCTCGCGGTGCCGGGCAAGCGTACAATCCGGCGGCGCCCCACGAACGCGCCGTCTCCCGATCATTCCTGCCATGGAAATCCGATGCCCATGAAGAAACGTCCGCTCACCGTCGCCGATCTGTGGTCGATCAAGCGCGTCGGCTCGCCGACCATGTCGCCCGACGGACGCCACGCGTGCGCGACCGTCACCGCCTACGACATGGAAACCAACGAGGGGCGAACCGAGCTGTGGCTTTTTCCCTGCGACGGCGGAAAGGCGCGGCGGCTCACCGCCGGCGACAAGGACTCGGGCCCGCAGTGGTCACCCGACGGCAAGTGGATCGCCTTCACCGCCAAGCGCAAGGACGACGACGAAGCGCAGGTCTACCTGATCGCGCCGGACGGCGGCGAAGCGAGACGGCTGACGACGTTGTCGACGGGCGCGCTGGCACTGCGCTGGTTTCCCGACAGCCGTCGGATTGCCTTCGTGTCCTGGGTCTGGCCCGATCTTCGCGGCGACAAGGCGCAGTCGAAGCGCAAGCGGCAACGCAAGGAGTCGAAGGTCAAGGCGCATGTGACCGAGCGCCGCGAGCCGCGCTACTGGGACCACTGGCTGGCCGACGGCCGCGAGCCTCACATCTTCGCGGCCGACGTCAATACCGGCAATGCGCGCGATCTGCTTGCCGGCACGGGCTTGGCGCTGCAGCCCTGGGACCCGTCGGCCGAGCACTACGACCTGAGCCCCGACGGCAAGGAGCTCGCGCTGACCGTCGACCTGGCAAAAGAGCCGCGGATGATGAATTCCGCCGATATCGTCGTGGTCCGCCTTGCGACCGGACGCCACCGCGTGCTGACGGCGGGCAGCGGATTGTCGAGCGAACATCCGAGGTATTCGCCCGACGGCCGGCATCTGGTCTGGCACGGCTTCAACCTGAAGCGCGCGTTCAACGATCAGGGGCGCGTGATGCTGCACGAGCGCACGGGCGGCCGCACGCGGCGTCTTGCCGCCAAGCTCGACCGCGCGACCAGCCATCTCGATTGGACGCCCGACGGCGCCGCGCTGTACATGCTGATCGAGGATCGCGGCCGGCAGGGGCTGTGGCGGCTGGCCCTTGGCGATACGATGCCCAAGCCGATCGCCGCCGGCGGCACGCTCGGTGGTTTCGCCCTGTCGCGCGACGGCAAGCGCATCGCGTTCGATCGCGCGAGCCTTTCGCATCCGCCGGCGCTGTTCGCGACCGGCGCCGACGGACGACACGAGCTGGCGCTGGAATCGCCGAACCGCGCGCTGTTTGAGCGTGCCGCGATCGGCGCGACGCGGGAATTCACCGTCAATGGATTCGGCGGGGATCCGATCCAGGTGTGGGTGACTTATCCGCCGAATTTCGACTCGAAGAAAAAGTGGCCGCTGCTGCATTCGATCCACGGCGGGCCGCATGCCGCGCACACCGATAGCTGGCATTACCGGTGGAATACGCAAGTGTTCGCCGCCCACGGCTACGTCGTCGTCGGCGTCAACTATCACGGTTCGTCCGGTTTCGGGCAGCGCTGGCTGGAAACGATCACCGCCGACTACGGCCGCCGGGAATTTGCCGATACCGAAGCGGCGACCGATTTCATGCTGCGTCGCGGCTACATCGATCGCAACCGGCTGGTCGCGACCGGCGGCAGCTACGGCGGTTACATGGTCGCCTACATGAACGGACACACCGATCGTTACCGGGCGTTCGTATGCCACGCCGGCTGTTACGACTGGGTCAGCATGATGGCCACCGACGGCTACATGTTCTTCGCCAAGGAGCTTGGCGCCTTTCACTGGGATAATCCGGCACTGGTGATGAAGCAGTCGCCGCACCACTTCGCCAGGCGTTTCAGGACGCCTACGCTGGTGATGCACGGAGAGCTCGACTATCGCGTTCCGGCGACGCAGGCGCTGCAGTACTACAACACGCTGCACGCGCGACAGGTGCCGGCGCGGCTGGTGTACTTTCCCGACGAGAACCACTGGATCCTGAAGCCGCAGAATTCGCGGCTCTGGTACCGCGAATTCTTCGACTGGGTCAAGCGGCACGCCGCTGCGGGACCGTCGAACCGGCGCTAGCGAAGGCGCTTGGCCGGGTAGTCTTCGTCGATGTTGTCGCGGAAAAAGCTCCACGGCGACGATGCGCCGGCAAAGCGCCGCCACATTTCCGCCGTGACGCCGGAGTACTCGAAGGTCCCGTTCGTGAGCTCGACCACCAGCAGGCGCTTGCCCTCGTCGTAGCCGGCGGCGCGCAGATTGCCGCCCGACAGACGTTTCATTTCCATCGCGCCGCCGCTGTCACGACGCCGGCTTCGGCGGAGCGTAAGGCGCGCAGCCTTCGAGCCTGGTCGGCACGCCGTTGTCGATCAGCACCAGGTCCATCCCCTTGCCGCGCAGCTCGAGGCTCGCGTTGCTGTAGCGTATGCCCGACGCGGCGGGAATCTGGTAGAGCGTGATCCGCTCCGCGGCCGACGTCAGCAGGCGAACCTCGCCCGGCTCGAAGCGCAGGATCAGCAACTCCCCGGCCAGCTGGCAGGCAAACGTCGCCTTCGCGGCCTCCTCTTCCTCCTTGGTCGGCTTGTGCTCGCAGCCGGCCGTCGCGAGCAGCGCGATGGCGGAACAGGCGATCAGGACGCGGTTTCGGTTCATTGCATTTCCTAGGGAAGGCAAGGCGGCTTCGCGGGGGCCGGGTTATCCGCCGGGCCTACCGGGCGTCACAGAGACGGCCGGCGTCGCTTCTGCCGCCGGCCTGCGGCGTGAACACGAACGCGCAGAGGTCAAACCCCTCCTGCGCAAGCGCCGCCGTGGCCGCTTTCAGCGATTCGTCGGGCAGCGCCGGCTCGCGCGAAAGTATGCGGCCGTAGCGCAACGATGGGTGGCCGACGGCGATCCATCGGTATTCGGGCTGGTGCGCGATGATGATCGATTCACGGCCGAACGGATACCACCAGATGCCGAACAGATGAACGGTCGTCACCTTGAGCACGGCAGGCAGCGCGCGATCCAGCGGGCGAGCCCGGCCCTCATTGCGTTCTATCGTGCCGTCGGCGCGCACGCAGCTGCTCCGGGTGACGATGGAGCCATTGTCGCCGACCGTATATTCGGAGCGCGTATCGCGGGCGCAGCGGCTCTGAAGGAAGCCGCGGATCGCGGCGATTTCGTACCAGTTGCCGTAGTAGCGCTCGAGATCGAAGTTCGCGGCCGGCGTCAGGGCCGATGCGGGAAGGATTCCGGCCAGCGCGGTGAGCGCGAAGGCGATGGCCCGCCGGCGCCCAGATCGTCTTTGTACCCTCGGCGACACGGCAATCAGCAGTCGACGACGTTGACGGCCAGACCGCCGAGCGAGGTTTCCTTGTACTTCGACATCATGTCCCGACCGGTTTCGTACATCGTCTTGATCACCGCGTCGAGCGGTACACGGTGGCCGCCGTCGCCGCGCAACGCCAGCGATGCCGCGTTGATCGCCTTCACCGCGCCCATGGCGTTGCGTTCGATGCAGGGAATCTGCACCAGTCCGCCGACGGGATCGCAACTCATGCCGAGATGATGCTCGATGCCGATTTCGGCGGCGTTCTCGATCTGCGCGTTGCTTCCGCCCAGCGCCGCGGCAAGTCCGGCAGCGGCCATCGAGCAGGCGACGCCGACCTCGCCCTGGCAGCCGACCTCGGCGCCGGAAAGCGAAGCGTTGCGCTTGCACAGGCCGCCGATCGCCGCTGCGGTGAGCAGGAAGGCTACGATGCCGTCCTCGTTGGCGTCCTCGTAGAATTCGCGATAGTAACGGATCACCGCAGGAATGATCCCCGCGGCGCCGTTCGTCGGCGCGGTGACGACACGTCCTCCGGCGGCGTTTTCCTCGTTGACGGCGATCGCGTATAGGCTCACCCAGTCGATCGTTTCGGTCGGGTTGCTCTCACGCTGCGCGCGCTTGGCGAGTAACGCCTGGTGCAGCGCCTTTGCCCGGCGCCGCACGTTGAGGCCGCCGGGCAGGATGCCGTCGTTGCGCAGACCCCGGTCGATGCAGTCGTTCATGATCGCCCAGCGTTCGAGCAGGCCGGAGCGGACCTGGTCCGGGCTGCGCAGTGCCAGCTCATTGATGCGCATCATCTCGGGGATGCGCTTGTGCGCGGCATCGCCCTGCATCAGCAGTTCGGCGGCATTGCTGAACGGATAGGGCACGCGCAGGCGCTGGGACGCGTCGGCCAGCTGCCCGATTTCGTTCTCGGCGACGATGAAACCGCCTCCGACCGAAAAGTATGTCTTGCGGGCGATGCGTACGCCGCTGGCGTCGAGCGCGGTGAAGCGGATGCCGTTGCTGTGGAACGCCAGCGACTTGTCGACGCGAAAGCGCAGGTGCTCTTCCTCGCGGAACGGGATCTCGTGTCTGCCGTCGAGATGGAGCGCTCGCGCGTCGCGGATCTGACGCACCTTGCGCTCGACTTGATCGGGATCGACGCGGTCCGGCGTCTCGCCGGAAAGCCCGAGCAGGATCGCGCGATCGGTGCCGTGGCCGCGGCCGGTCAGGGCCAGCGAACCGTACAGGTCGACAAAGACCTGCGCGACCTGCGCGAGCGCCTGATCGGCAGCGAGCTCGTGGACGAAGCGGTAGGCAGCACGCATCGGTCCCATTGTGTGCGAGCTCGACGGCCCGAGACCGATCTTGAACAAATCGAATGCGCTGACGAACAAGGACGAAACCCGGCAGGTGATAGACTGGACTGGCGTGATTGTACTCCGGGAGCCCCGATGACATCCGGGTTGATGCGCCTGTCGCGGCATGCGCTGTTCGTTCTGATGCTGTTCGGACCGGCGGGGCAGAGCGCGATGGCGGCCAGCTACGGCTGGCTCGCCTATCAGCGCGGCGACTTCCCCGCCGCGCGCGCAGCCTATGAGCACGACGCGCGGTCGGGCGACCGCCTGGCGCAGTTCAATCTTGCGACGATGCTCTTGCGCGGAGAAGGCGGGCCGGCCGACGCATCATCTGGCATCGAATGGCTGCGCAAAGCGGCGGAGGCCGGCATGGCGCAGGCGCAGTACAGTCTGGGCCTGCTCTATGAAAGCGGGACCGGTGTCGCGCGTTCGCTGACAGCGGCGACCGAGTGGTGGGAAAAAGCGGCGCGACAGGGACACGTCGATGCCCAGGTCCAGCTCGGCACGCAGTACTTTCTCGGGCGCGGTGCGCCGAAAGACTGGGCGCTTGCCGCCAAATGGTACGAGGCCGCCGCCGAGAACGGCGATGCCGGCGCGCAATACCTTATCGCAAGCTTCTATGAGCACGGCGATGGCGTGGCGCCGGACCTGCAGCGAGCGCTCGGCTGGTATCTGCAGGCGGCGCGTCAGGGCGATGCCGGCGCTGCGCTGCAGGCCGACGACGTCGCGCGCCGGTTGGGGGTTGCGTTGCCCGCGCGCTAGCGCGGCGGCGGCTCCTGCGCGCCGACGGGTGTCGTCGGCGCGCGGATGCGCTCGGTGGACGCATGCGCAAAGCGGATCGGCTCGGGGTAGGACAGCACCTCCGGCGGCGATTCGCTTGCCTGTTGCTGCATCCGCTGCCACCAGCGCGCATCGAGCAGATCCGCGTTGGCGCGCAGAAAATCGGCGCGGACCGCGGGATCGGTCAGCAGGAACGTCGCGAACTCCTCCGGAAAGACGTCGTTGGCGCCGACCGGATACCACACTTCGTCCGACATTTCATCGTGCGCGACCGGCGCCCGCGGGATCGCACGGAACCGGCACGAACTCATGTACTCGATCTCGTCGTAATCGTAGAAGACGATACGGCCGAAGCGGGTGACGCCGAAATTCTTGAACAGCAGATCGCCCGGAAAGATATTCACGGCGGCCAGTTGCCGGATTGCCTCGCCGTAGTCGGCGATCGCGTGCTCGCGCTGGCGCGGCGAGGCCGATTCCAGGAACAGATTCAGGGGATTCATCCGCCGCTCGATGTAGAGATGACGGATGACGATCATCTCGCCGTCTTCCTCGATCAGCGACGGCGCGACCGCATCGAGCTCCGCGATCAATTCCGGCGTGAATCGGGCGCGCGGAAACGCCACATCCGAATACTCGAGCGTGTCTGCCATCCGGCCGACGCGGTCGTGGTGCTTGACCAGCACGTATTTCTCCTTGACCCTGTCTCGCGTGGTGTCCTTCGACGGCGCGATCCTGTCCCGGATCACCTTGAACACGTACGGGTATGACGGCAGCGTGAACACCGTCATCACCAGACCCTTGATGCCCGGGGCGATGACAAAGCTGTCGGTCGAGTGCTTGAGGTGATGCAGGAAGTCGCGGAAGAACAGCGTCTTGCCCTGCTTCTGCAGCCCCACCATCGTGTAGAGCTCCGCTTCGGTGCGCTCGGGGGCGACTCCGCGCAGGAACGCGACATAAGCCGAGGGGACTTCCATGTCGACCAGGAAGTAAGCGCGGTTGGCCGAGAACAGCAATGCCAGCTGCTCCGGGTCCATCAGCAGCGCGTCGACATAGAGCCGGCCGTCGTCGTCGTGCTTGATCGGCACGACGAACGGATACGCGTGGTAGCCGTTGATCACGCGCCCGACGATGTAGGCGGTCCGATTGCGGAAGAACAGGCTCGACAGGACCTGGATCTGGTGGTTGGCCTCGAGCCGGAACGGACGCGGGAAGCGCTGCCGGAAAGCGGCCAGCAGGTTCGAGAGGTCGGCGCGAAAATCGGCAAAGCGCCGTTCGAGACGAAAGTCGAGCACGATGTCGATCAGCGCGTGCCTCAATCCGTGCTGGTGCGGGTAGTACGAGCGATAGGACGGCGGGTCGGCGTCGATGTGCTCGGTCGAGATCGCCGGACGGACGAACAGGCACCGGTTGTGAAAGTAGTTCCGGTCGAGGATCTTGCACGACACCGTGTTGAAAAAGGTCTCGGCGCACTCCGGCTGCTTGTGATCGATCAGCAGCGACACGTAATGGCGCTTGACGTGCTCCCAGCGCGCGTCGTCGCTATCGGTGCAGCCGAATTCTGTTCGCAGACGCGCGACGGTCTCGGCGACGCGGCGATCGTAGAAGTCGATGCGTTCGCGCGAGACGTGGCTGATCGCCAGCCAGTTGCCGGCGTCGAAGTGGCGCTTCGCGGCTGCCGCGCAATCGCGAAACAGCGCGTAGTGCCGGTCGAACCCTTCCAGCGTCGCTTGCGCGATCGCCTGCGGGCTAGCCGGCGTGCTCATGCGAACGATTGTTTCGGGCGCCGTGAGGACACGGCCCGAATCTGAAGGACTAACTTCAGTTGGCTTCGATTTTCGCCTTGATCTCGGCGGTATAGGTGTTGTACTCGTCGATGGCGCGATTGGCGGAGGTGGTAGCGGCCTCGGCGATCGCCTTGTTCTGGTCGACGTATTTCTTCACGCACTCGCCGTAGGCCTTGAAGTCGCGGTTGAACGCCGTCACCTTCGGTTCGGACGCGGGCTTACCCGGATACTCGGGCTTGACGCAGCTGCTGGCCGGCACGAGGGGCGCGGCGGCGGCCGTCGGCGGCGTCTGCGCGATGGCGCCGAGCGAGAATGCCGCGATCGACACGGCGAGTACAGTACGGAGATGCATGCGGACCTCGTGACTTGAGCGGAAAGCTGGATTTTATGCCGGCGCGCAGCGGCTGGGAAGAAATCCGGCCGCGAGAGCGAGCCGAAAATACGCGCTAACGCAGCAGCGCGGCGACGATGGCGATACCGGCTGCGACCAGATCCCCGCTCAGCGCGCGGTCGACCCCGACCGCGTCGCGGTAAGGCGAGCCGCCGATATCCTGGCTACGCATCGTCAGCGCGTCGGCGAGGCGATCGACGTCGATCGTCTTGCGCTGCACCTCGGCCGTGTTCAACTCGCCCAGCGCCTTGCCGACGGCGTCGGGATCGAGAATCGCCAGCGGCGAGCGGCAGTATGGACAGGCGGTATCGTGCTGTAGATCGATCGGCGCACCGCAATTCGAGCACTGGACGCTCTGAACGCGCGCCTTGAGCGCGGCGAGCTCGCTATCGGACAACGGCCGGACGAAATTCTTTTCAAGCAGAAACTGCACGAACGGCGTCAACCGGCCGTGCCCCCATTCGCAGCGGTAGTAGCTAAAGTGGGTCGTATGCTGCAGGTCCTGGGTCAGTGCCAGGCGTGACTCGCAGCGTGGACAGTCGAGCAGCTCGGGGAGCGGGTTTCGCGTCGTCGCGCGGTGCTGGTCAAACGCCTTAAAGACCTCAATTACGCCGCCCGGCGAGAGCTGCGTGCTTTCGTGGGCGTCGAACCAGACGACCTGACAGGGAAAACAGAAATCAAGGGTGAGCTGACCAAGCGGCAGCCGCTCGAACTCGAGCGTCTGCATCGACGCCCCGCAAGCGGGGCATTTCACCCCGCGCGCGTATGGGGCGATACCCCTACGCGCACCCCACCCGCACTCAGGAAACCCGCTTGACGCGCTCGCTGACGGTCGGGCAGTGGACCCACTTTATGTACATGTAGACTCGCGCTTCCGCAGCACGATCGACAGCGCGCATCTGTGCGAGGTCGCAAGTCGTCGCTGTGTCGTTCTCGGCCTTCTGCATCGGAACCGACGCGCATCCGCTCGCGAGCGCAACGATAGCCAAGGCAAGGATGAGCTTCATGGGGTGACCCTCCTTCGTTTCTCAATATAGGCAAAAAAGATGCCGGGGGCAAGCACTTCGTGAATACTCTCGCCCTTACCGCTCGCTGGGCAGGGATCAAAGGTTGCGGGTGGCGAAGGTGTCGCACTGCCGCAGGTCGCCGGAATCCAGTCCTGTCCGGAACCACTTGACCCGCTGCGCCGACGAGCCGTGCGTAAAACCTTCGGGCACGACGTACCCACGCGTCTGCTTCTGGATGCGGTCATCGCCGACCGCGGCCGCCGCCGCGATGCCGGACTCGACATCCTTGGCATCGATGATGTTGCGCTGCATCGACGAATGTCCCCAGACGCCGGCCAGGCAGTCGGCCTGCAGCTCGAGCCGCACCGACATATCGTTCCTGCTGCGGTCCGACGAGCTGGCCATCCTCTGTTGCGCCGCGTCCATCAGCCCGAGCTGATTCTGGACGTGATGGCCGATTTCATGGGCGATCACGTACGCCCGCGCGAAGTCGCCGGGTGCGCCGAAGCGCTGCGACAACTCCTGGAAAAAGGTCAAGTCGAGATAGACCTTGCGGTCGCCGGGACAATAGAACGGGCCCGCCGCTGCGCTGCTGAATCCGCAGGCCGAGGCGATCTGCCCGTGGTAGAGCGTGAGTTTGGGCGCCTGGTATCGCGTGCCCATCTGCTGGAAGATGCCGCCCCAGACGTCTTCGGTGTCGCCCAGAACCCGCGCGACGAACTCGGTCTGCGGATCGCGTGAGGTAGCCGGCACGCCAGGCGCCGGCTCCGGCGCCTGGGTCTGGACGACCTGGCCCCCGCCGCCGTCGGTCAGCAGCGCCAGGATGTCCAGCGGATTCTTTCCCAGCAGCAGGCTGACGATGACGACCAGCACGATCGCGCCTCCCGACAGGCGCAGGCCGCCGCCGAACATGCTCGGACCGCTACTGGAACCTTCCTCGACGTTGTCGCTGCGCCGATAGTCCTGCCATCTCATGATTGCCACTCCTGTGAAACCCTGCAGCCGGCGCGTCCACGCCCCCCCTGGGCCAGTCTACGCGCCTCGGTTGCGGGGCTCAACCGAGCTCATCGATCGAGCGCGGCCAGCTCGCTTTCAACAAGCGCGACAACGCGCGATCGGCGAGCACCGTGCCTCGCGTCTGGCAATTCGCGCAGTAATTTGTTTCGTTGTCCGCGTAGACAATGCGTTGCACCGGCGCGCCACAATCGGGGCAGGGGCGGCCGAACCGGCCGTGCACGGCCATCTGCGGCCGGAACGCGGTCACTGCTTCGGGAAAATCCTCGCCAGCATCGCGCCGAAGCCGCTCGGTCCATTCGGTGAGCACCGCCTTGGCCGAGGCGAACAGCCGCTCGGTCTCCTCAGTGGTGAGCTTGCGGGTCAGCGCCAGCGGCGACAGGCGGGCGCGATGCAGGATCTCGTCCGAATAGGCGTTGCCGATGCCGCTGAACAGCCGCGGATCGGTCAGCGCGCGCTTGAGCGTATGGTTCTCCTGTCGAAGGCGCGCGGCGAACGATGCGGCGTCGGTATCCTGCACCTCGACGCCACCGCGGTCGAACGCCGCCAGCGCCGCGCTGCCCTGAAGCAGATGCAGCGAAGCGCGCTTTTTCGTGCCCGCTTCGGTGAACACCAGCACCCCGGTGTCGAAGGCGAAGGTCGCCAGCGTGATGCGCGCCGGCGGCCTGGCGCCCGGCGGCAGCCAGCGCAAGCGGCCGGCGATCATCAGATGCAGCACAAGGAAAAGATCGCCTTCGAGCTCGATCACGATGCGCTTGCCGAGCCGCCGCACCCCGACGACACGCTTGCCGTGCGCTTCGGCGATCGGCGGCAGCGCCGTTCGGAGCACGAACGGGCTGGTCAGACGAATTGCCTCCAGCCGCCGCCCGACGACGCGCTGCTCGATCGCTTCGACGTAGACGGCGACGTCGGGCAGTTCCGGCATCGCTCGAAAGCGCCTAGACGGGGAAAAACGCACCGACCGCCGCACCCGCAGCGAGCAGCCACAACGGATGTACGCGCGTGGTCAGCACCAGCACGACCGCTGCGAAGGTCAGCGCGACGGCGATCGACGAGTGGTCGACTGTGCGCGCGAGTATGAAGCCGCTCGCCAGCACCAGCCCGACGGTGACTGGCGCCAGCCCGTGCTGGATCGCCTTGCGCAACGGGGCATCGCGAAACCGGTCCCAGACGTGAGCGATGGCGAAGGTCAGCGCCGAAGAAGGCGCACAGATCGCGATCGTGCAGACCAGCGCGCCGAGGATGCCGTGCACCTTCCATCCGATCAGGCTGACGATCAGCATGTTGGGGCCGGGCGCCGCCTGCGCGATCGCGAAGGCCTGCGCGAAGTCGGCATCGGTCAGCCAGTGCGCGTTTTCGACCACGCGGCGATGGATCTCCGGAATCAGCGCGTTGACTCCGCCTATGGCCAGAAACGACAGCAGCGCGAATTGCTGTGCGAGGTCGGCCAGCAGCGGCAGGTTCATCGCTGCATCCGCCAGGCGACGGCGATCGACAGCGGCGCGAGCACCGCCAGCGCCCAGAGCAACGGAATGCGCAACAATCCGATCGCGACGAAGGTCAGCGCGGCCATCGCGATCTGCCAGGCGACGCCCTTCAGCGGCTGCGCCATCTTGACGCCCATCGCGATCACCAGCCCGGTCGCCGCGGCGGACACGCCGTTGGTCGCGCCGCGAACCGCGTCGATCGCGGCAAATTGCGCGTACAGCGCTGCCAGCGCGAGGACGATCAGGAAAGGCATCAGCATCAATCCGAGCGCCGCCGCCGCCGATCCGGTCGGCCCGCGAAACCGGCTGCCGACGATGATCGACACGTTGACGATGTTCGGGCCGGGCAGGAATTGCGACAACGACAGCACTTCGATGAATTCGCGCTCGCTCAGCCAGCGGCGTTGCTCGACCAGCATGCGGCGGGCAAACGGCAATACCCCGCCGAATCCCTGCATGCCGACGATCAGGAAGCCGACGAACAAGGCTCGCCGCGACGGCGCCGGCAGCGGTGGCACAGGATCGGCGCTCATCGCGGCCGGCCGGTCGCCTATGGTTTCAGCGCCCGGTACAGGAACGGCAGGCTGACGTTCATCCGGTAGTCGACGTCGGAATGATTGTCGTCGTATTCCTCGTAGGTGTGCGCCACCCCCGCCTCGGCGAGACGTGACGACAGGATCCGCGTGCCGTAGTGGATGTGATACTGGTCGCGCCAGCCGCAATCGATGTAGATGCCGGAGAGCGATTTGAGGGCGGCCTTGTATTTCGCGACCAGGTTGATCGGGTCGTGCGCGAGCCAGTTCTTCCATCGCTTGGCGATCGGCTCCCCGGTTTCGAGGTTGAACGGCAGGCGGAACCCGAGCGGCGCTTTCGGATCAGGATCGTAGGTGGCGGCCATGCACAGATTCATGATCGTGTGGCCTTCCGCGATCGACAGCTTCTCGGCTTCCCAGACGTGTTCGAGGAAACGCTTGACGCGCCCATCGTCGCAGCCGTCGGCAAGGCGCGCGCGGCTGCCCTCGCGCAGCGCGTCGTAGCGTCCGGCCTTGCGCTTGACCTGGCGGAAGCGAGCCAGATCGTTCAATGTGTTCGGCCAGTCGTGCCAGTAGACGAAATCGAAATACGAGTCGCCGGAATGATCGGCGATCGCCCCCCAGTGCTGCGCGTATTTCATGCCGTGGATGATCGCGCCGTAGCCGCCGGACGACTTGCCGAAGCAGCCGCGGTGTTCGCGGCGGCTGAGCGTGCGGAACTCGCGGTCGACGAACGGGATCAGCTCGCGCGTCAGATAGTCGGCGTAGTTGCCGATCGCCGACGAATTCACGTACTGGTTGCCGCCGAGCGCGGTGAAGCAGTCGGGGAAGACGATGATCACCGGCCCCATCTTGCGCTCGTGGATCAGCCGCGCCGCGCGCTCCGGAACGTTGTCGGAGAACGGCTTCCAGTTGACGTGGGCAAGGCCCGATCCGGTGAAGCCGACCATGTCCCAGAGCACCGGAAAGCGCCGGCCGCGGCCGTTGCCTGCTCCGCCGTCGTATTGGGGCGGCAGCCAGACACCGAGCTTGCGCACGTGCGGATCACCGAGCGCGTTGCCGTTGAGTACCTTCGATGTGTGCTCGACGACGACGAGCTTGCCGTCCAGACCCTTGCGGCGTTTGAGCGCCATCTAAAGTCGCCTCGCGCGGTTGCGGAGGCGAAATTGTAGCGCAGAGCCTCGTTGCTAGCGCTCGAGGATCGCGGCGACGCCCATGCCGCCGGCGGTGCAGATCGAGATCAGTCCGCGTCCCGAGCCGCGCCGCTGCAATTGCTTGGCCAGCGTGCCGACGATGCGTGTGCCGGTGGCGGCGAACGGATGGCCGAGCGCGACGCTGCCGCCGCAGGGATTGAGCCTGGCGCGATCGACGCTGCCGAGCGCGGCGCTTCGCTTGAGCGTCGAGCGGCAATATTGGTCGGACTCCCATGCGGCGAGCGTGCACAGAACCTGCGCGGCGAACGCTTCGTGAATCTCGTAGATATCGAAGTCCTGCAAGCCAAGTCCCGCGCGATCGAGCATCGCCGGCACTGCGTAGGTCGGCGCCATCAGCAATCCCTCCGGCGGACCGAGCATGCCGGCGAAATCGACGGCGGCGACCGCCCAGTGCGTCAGGTACGCCTGCGCGGCGAGTCCGCGCGATTTGGCCCAGGCCTCGGAGGCGAGCAGGACGCACGACGCTCCATCGGTCAGCGGCGTCGAGTTGCCCGCCGTCAGCGTCCCCGCCGCCGTGCGGTCGTATGACGGCTTCAGCGCCGCAAGCTTGTCCGGCGTCGTATCGGCTCGAACATTGTTGTCGCGCTCGAGCCCCGCGAAAGGCACCACAAGATCATCATAGAAGCCGCCCGTCCACGCCGCGGCGGCATGCATGTGACTCCGGTAGGCGAGCTCGTCCTGCTCGGCGCGGCCGATGCGCCATTGCTTGGCCATCAGCTCGCAATGCTCGCCCATCGAAAGGCCGGTGCGCGGTTCGACGACTCCCGGTGTCGCGGGCTTCAAGTCGGCGGACCTCACCTTAAGCCACGGCCGGATGCGCGCGCCCCAGGTCCTGCCGCGCGCGCTGTCGAGCGCGATGCGGTTCAGGGCTCGCCCGTAGCCGATCGGTACGTCGCTGGTCGTGTCGACGCCGCCGGCGATGCCGGCTTCGATTTCGCCCAGAGCGATCCGCTGACCGACCTGGATCGCGGTGGTAAGGCTGGTGCCGCAGGCGCGCTGGACGTCGTAGGCGGGCGTGTGCGGGTGCAGGCCGGCCCCGAGCGCCGCTTCGCGCGTCAGGTTCCAGTCGCGCGGGTGCTTGATCACCGCGCCGGCCGCGACTTCGCCCAGCTGCACACCCTCGAGTCCGAAGCGCTCGACCAGCGCGCTGAATGCCGCGGTCAGCATTTCCTGGTTGCCGGCATCGAGATACCGGGTGTTGCTGCGCGCGAACGGGATCCGGGCGCTGCCGATGACCGCGATTCGGCGCAAGGGTTCGGGCATCGCTGTCTCCGCTCGATCGTGTGCGCGCCCGATTATCGCACTCGGCCCCGCGCGCGGCGGCCGATCAATGCAGCGGCCCGGGAAGCAGCGAGAGCAACAGCGGCGTCGTGGCAGCGGCAAGAACCGTCGAGATGACCAGGCTCGCGGCGACCGGACCGCCCAGCGTATTGAACTGGCGCGACATCAGATAGACGTTCGCGCCGACCGGCAAGGCGGCCAGCAGCACGATCACCTGCGTTTCCAATGCCGGCAGCGCGAGCGCGACCGCGATCAGATATACGGCGAGCGGTTGCGCCAGCAGCTTGAGCACGCAGATAGCGATGCTGATCGATAGCCCCTCGCGGATGCCGAACGCGGCCAAACCCATGCCCAGCGCGATCAGCGACAGCGGGACTGCCGCCTGGCTGACCAGCTCCACCGTGCGGTCGACGACCGGCGGAAGCGGCAGTGCGACAAGTCCCCAGGCGGCGCCGAGCAGGATGCCCGCGACGACGGGGTTCAGCGCCACCGCCTTGGCCGCCTGCAGATACCCGGCCCAGGACAGCTTGCGGTGCCGCGCCCATTCGACCGACACCGTCACCAGCGTCCACAGGGTCAGCGAATTGAACACCAGCACCAGCGACACCACCGGCATCGAGCGCTCTCCGAGCGCCATACGGGCCAGCGGCACGCCGAGCAGCACGTTGTTGGCGAAAATGCCACCCAGTGCGAATACCGACTGCGCAACGCCGTCCAGTGCGAACAGCCTGGCGGCGACGATGCGGCCGATCACGAATACGATCAGGCAGCCGCCGAAAAACGCGATCAGCAACCGGGCGTCGACCGGCGGCAGCCGTGAGATATCGCTCATCAGCCTGAACAGCAGCGCCGGCACGGCGACCGAGAACACGAACCGGGTCAGCGCGTCGCCGACCTCGCGGGGCCACTTCGCCCAGCGGGCAAGCCCATAGCCCAGCAGCACCAGCAGGAACAGCGGAGCGGTGAGGGCCAGGACGTCGAGGAAACGCTGCACGCGGGAAGGGGGCGCACCAAAACGGCGATTCTAGCCGTCCGCGCCCGGGCATCGGAGCAAGGCTATTGCATGTTTGCCGGCAGCGAGGCATGTTGTTGTCTGCAACTCGGGACTTTCTGCCCCGGACGCTGTCTTACGACAAAGACAGGGGGATACGCGATGGTTGATGCACGAATGCCGGGACTGGGTACGGCGGGCGCGCCGGCCCAGGGCTGGCGTGCGCGAGGCGCCTGGCAGCTAGCCGACATCGATTACGCCGGCGCCGATCGGGCGCGGGTGGCGGACGACAAGACGCTGTTCCAGATGGTGACGATGGCCTCGTTCGTCGAAACGGGATCGGATCTGTATGCGCACAATCTGGTGTCCTATTTCGACGACGACGAGGTGGTTGCCGGCTGGCTCGCCCAGTCATGGGAGCACGAAGAGGTGCAACATGGCGCGGCGCTTCGCGCCTACGTCGAGCGAGTCTGGCCCGATTTCGACTGGCAGCGCACCTATGACAGCTTTTTCGACGAATACCGGCAGACGTGCACGGTGCCCGAGCTCGAGCCGGCGCGCGCGCTGGAGCTCGCCGCACGTTGCGTCGTCGAAATGGGCACGGCGACGCTGTATGGCGCTCTGCGCGCCTACGCGGACGAGCCGGTGCTCAAGGACCTGGCGGCGCACATCTATGCCGACGAGGTCCGCCACTACAAGCATTTCTATCGATATTTCCGGCGCTACCAGGAGCGCGAGCGCCACGGACGCTGGCGGATCGGCCGCACGATGACGCGCCGGCTGCTGCAGACCGCGGACGACGACGGCCGCATCGCGTTCCGCCATCTGTGGCAGGCGACGCACGAGGGCGCCGGTTCGGTCGACGAAGAGTATCGGGCGTTTCGCAGCCGCATCTCGTCGGTGGCGCGGCGCTATGCGCCGCGCGATCTGCCGGTCGAGATGTTCCTGCGGCCGCTGCGCCTGCCTCCGGTCGCCGCTCGCGGTGCGCGAAGCTGCGCCGGAACGCTCTACCGCTGGTGGCTGGAAGCGTAAGGCCCTGCCGCTTTAGATTGCGCGGTTGCCGATCAGGGCAAGAAACTCCTCGCGTGTCGCCGTCGACTCTCGGAAAGTCCCGAGCACAGACGAGGTGATCATCACCGAGTTCTGCTTTTCGACGCCGCGCATCATCATGCACAGGTGCCGCGCCTCGATCATCACGCCGACGCCTTTCGCGGCAACCGAATCCATCACTTCCTGCGAGATCTGCTCGGTGAGTCTCTCCTGAAGCTGCAGTCGGCGCGCGTACATGTCGACCAGGCGCGCGAGCTTGGACACGCCGAACACGCGGCCGCTGGGGATGTAGCCGATGTGGCAGCGGCCGAAGAACGGAAGCATGTGGTGCTCGCACAGGCTGTAGACTTCGATGTTCTTGACGATGACCATGCTGTTGGTCGCCTGCGTGAACACCGCGCCGTTGATCAGCTTTTGCGCGTCGACCCGGTTGCCGGAAGTCAGGAACTCGATCGCCTGCGCAACCCGCTGCGGCGTCTTCACCAGGCCTTCCCGATGCGGGTCTTCGCCGATTTCGACCAGCAGCTCGGTTATCAGCGCCTCGATCCTCTTGCTGTTCGGTTTCATTGCACGACCCCGTTGGGCGAATGAGGCCCATTATCCCATGCGCGCCGGCATCGATCCCGCTGCGGCCGCGATGCGATAATGGGCGGTCGAACTCACGGTTAAAGGAAAGCAGCGATGGGCACGATGATTGAGATCTCCGCCGGCGACGGGTTTCGCCTGGCCGCGTACCGCGCCGAGCCCGAAGGCGCGCCGCGCGGCGGCCTGGTCGTCATCCAGGAGATTTTCGGCGTCAACAGCCACATCCGCAGCGTCTGCGACGGTTATGCCGCCGACGGCTATCGCGTCATCGCTCCGGCGCTGTTCGACCGCGAGCAAAAGGGTGTCGACCTGGGCTACACGGCGGACGACATCGCGCGAGGCCGTGAATACAAGGCGCACGCGAAGGCCGACCTGGCGTTGCTCGACGTCGATGCCGCGCGGGCCGCGGTCGCACCCGCCGGCCGCGTCGGCGTCGTCGGCTACTGCTGGGGCGGGTTGATCACCTGGCTTGCCGCGTGCCGGCTGAAAGGATTTGCCTGTGCGATCTCCTACTACGGCGGCGGGATCCTCGACGCGGCGGGCGAGCAGCCGAAATGCCCGGTCATCGCGCACTTCGGCGAGCGTGATCACGTGATTCCGGTCGCCGGCGTGCGCGCGTTCGCCGAAGCCCATCCCGACGTCGGCGTCCACGTCTACGCGGCCGACCATGGCTTCAACTGCGACCAGCGCGGCTCGTACGACGCCGCGTCGGCGACGCTCGCCAGGCAGCGCACGCTCGACTTCCTGCGAAAGCACGCGGGCTGACCGCACGTCAGCCCGCCGATTAGTTGACAAAAGCAACTGATTGGCGGGACAGTCGGATCGGCGGCCCGCGTCCGGGCCGGCAAGGACGATACGATGGTCACGTCGGCGGCGAAAAGCACAGTGCGCGAAGCGCGGATCGCCGCGCTGCGCGGCTTCAACCGCTTTTACACGCAGCGGATCGGCGTCCTGGACGAGGGCCTGCTGGCGAGCCCGTTCTCGCTCGCCCAGGTGCGCGTCCTCTACGAGCTCGCGCATCCGGAGGCGGGCGGGGAGGGCGGACCGACCGCGACCGAGCTGTCGGCGCGGCTCGGTCTGGACGAAGGCTACCTGAGCCGCATCGTGCGCGGCTTCGAGGCTCACGGCATGCTGCGCCGTCGCCGAAGCGCGGCTGACGCGCGGCGGCAATTGCTGGCGCTGACCGGCAAAGGTCGGGCGGCGTTCGCGCCGCTCGACCGGCGGTCACACGACCAGACCGGCGCGCTGCTCGACGCGCTGGTCGCACGCGACCAGCGCCGGCTGGTCGCCGCCGCGTGCACGATCGAGCGTCTTCTCGGCGCACCGGCGGCAGTTCCGCCGCGGCCGATCACGCTGCGCGGGCCGCGTCCGGGCGACATCGGCTGGGTCGTGCAGCGGCACGGCGAGCTCTATGCGACCGAGTACCGCTACGACGCGCAGTTCGAAGCGCTGGTCGCCGCCATCGCCGCCAGGTTCGTGCAACGCTTCGACGGCCGGCACGAACGTTGCTGGATCGCCGATTGCGACGGCGCAAACGTCGGCTCGGTTTTTGTCGTGCGGCAGGCGTCCGATGTCGCCAAGTTGCGGCTGCTGCTGGTCGAGCCGGAGGCGCGCGGACGCGGCCTGGGCGCACGACTGGTCGGAGAATGCATCCGCTTTGCGCGTCGCGCCGGGTATCGGAGCATGGTGTTGTGGACGCAAAGCGAGCTCGCCGCGGCGCGTCGCGTCTACCAGCAGGCCGGCTTTCGATGCGAGCGTCGCAAGGCGCACCGCAGCTTTGGCCGCGACCTGGTGGCGGAAACCTGGCGCTTGGCGCTTTAGCGGCGCATGCAGCAGGGCAGGGTCGCGACACGGCTCGCAGCGCCGGGTTACACTTAGCCGACGCATCGACGGCAACGACGCGCGATGCCGACCCGCTCGCTGCGATGCGACGGCCCACGGAGGACGGACGATGAAATGCACGACCTGCGGTTACGAAACGCCGCCGGGCGCCAGGTTTTGCGTCCAGTGCGGGACGACGCTGCCGGTGGAACCGACGCCAGTCGCGGCCTCAGCCGCCGCCGCGTCGAGCGCATCCGCCGCACCAGCCCCCGCCCCAGCGACGGCTGCGCCCGCAGCAACCAAGGCGGCTGCAGCGTCGACCGGCGCAACGATTCCGCCGCGAGCGCCGGCCGGTGCGCCTGCAACCGCGGCGTCCGGCGTTGCGCCCGCCGCGGCAGCGTCGATACCGGGTGCCGGCGGCCCCCCGAAGCTCGGACTGATCGCGGCGATGCTGGCGCTGGTTTTCGTGCTCGGCATCGGCGGTTTTGTCGCCTATCGCATGTCGCAGCCGAAAGACGCGTCGACGGCGACCGAACCCGCCAAAGCTTCCGACACCGCGGCCGCGCCGGCCGACGCCGGCAAGGACGCGGCCGCAGCAGCGGCCCAGCCGCCGACGGCAGCTGCCGCATCCGAGCCGAGCAAGGATCAAGCCGCAACGGCGGCGACCGCCGCCGAGGCCTCGAAGTCGGGGGCGGGCCAACCCGCTGGCGTCCCGGCGCCGACCAAGGCCGCGGCCACCGCCGCAGCAAAGGCCTCGCGCACGCCGCCGCCGGCCCCTGCCGCTGGCACCGCCGGGTCGACCGAGACGCCGCCTGCGGCGCCCGCCACCGTGGCGCGAACGCCGGCACCCGCGGCGGCGCCGCAACCCGACCGCTGGCAGCAGATGCACGACGCGATGGCGCGCTGCAAGCGCGAGGACTTTTTCCGCCGCATCGGATGCGAGCAAAGCGTGGGTCTGCAGTATTGCGAAGGCTATTGGGGCAAGGTGCCGCAATGTCCGGGCGCACCGCGTGAGTCGGGACGTTAGCTTGCCGCAAGCTTGACGTTGTACCCGCGGCCGTTTTTCGTTCTCGGACCGGACTTTCCGCACTTATCGTCGACCCGATCCGTCGCTGCAACCGCGCTTCGGGCTGGCCAACCTTGCCGACGAGTCGTTTCAGTCGGTCGGTGGGATGCTGCTGACGCCGATCCGGGCCCCGGGGGCGACAAGCCTGGATTATGACGGTATCATGGCGATCGCCCGGGGCAGCACCCGGGGCGATAGCTCGATCAGGGGAGCGGGATGACTTGCAAGATCTGCGGACGCCCGAGTGCGGCCGGCGCGAAGCTTTGCCCCGACTGCCGCGCCGCGCGCAAGCGAGCCTACGATGCGACGATCACCCAGCCGCTGCTGGCGCTGGCCGGCGCAGGCACGGTCTCGCGCACGCTGTCGCGGTTGCGCCGCTCCGATGCCTCGCCCGAAGCCAAGGCGCGGCGAGCCGCGCGCAAAGCCGAGGCCGCCGCGGCGAAGGTTGAAGCGGCGGCCGAAACTCCCGCCAAGCGCAAGGCGTCCGCGCGGCCGCTTTTGTGGGCCTTATTGACCATCGGCGTGGTGATCGCCGCAATCGCGGGCTGGTACATACCGAACCATCCGACGGCGACCCCCGACGTGGGCGCGGAGTCGTCGGCGAGCCCGTCGCCGCCCGAGCAGCAAGGCGCTGCCGTTCCGGGCGCTGAGCCCTCAGCTGTCAAGCCCGCCGAACCGGCGCCGCCGACGTCAGGGCTGCCGCCGCTGCCGACTATCGTCGAGCGCGAGCTGGTCCCGCATTCGCCAGCGCCCGGAAAGCCGGCGACCTCAAAGCGCGTCGTTGCGGCCCCCAAGGCAGCCGCGCCGGCTCCTGAAGCACCGCCTGAAATCGAGCCGGTCCGCGTACCGACTCCCGCGCCAGTCGTCGCATCGCCGCCACCGGCGCCACGGATCGATCCCTGGCAGCAGATGAGCGAAGCGATCGGCCGCTGCCCGTCGGGCTTCCTCGACCGCGTCATGTGCGAGCAGCGGATTCGCCTGCAATATTGCGAGGGGCACTGGGGTCAGGTAGCGCAATGCCCGGGCGGTCCGAGCGTCGACCACAATTGACCGGGCGAGAACGCCTGCCGCGAATCGAACCGCGCCGCCACCAGACGCGCTAGCCGCGTCCGACAAAGGGCATTTTCGTCGCCATGATGGTCATGAACTGTACGTTGGCGTCCAGCGGCAAGCTCGCCATGTAGACGACCGCGCTGGCCACGTGCGCGACGTCCATCAGCGGCTCGACCGCCACCTGGCCGTTCGCCTGCGGCACGCCCTTGGCCATCCGCGCCGCCAGGTCGGTCGCCGCGTTGCCGATGTCGATCTGGCCGCACGCGATGTCGTATTTCCTTCCGTCGAGCGAGCCCGATTTGGTCAGCCCGGTGATCGCGTGCTTGGTTGCCGTGTAGGGCGCCGAGTTCGGGCGCGGCGCATGCGCCGAGATCGATCCATTGTTGATGATGCGTCCGCCGCGAGGCTCCTGGCTTTTCATCATCCGGAACGCGTGCTGCATGCACAGGAATACGCCGGTCAGATTGATGTCGACGACGGTCTTCCACTGCTCGAGGCTCAACTCCTCGAGATTGATGCCCGGCGCGCCGACGCCCGCGTTGTTGAACAGCAGATCGAGCCGGCCGAACGTCTCTGCAACCTTGTCGAACAGCGCCCGCACCGAGGTGGCGTCGCTGACATCGGTAGGCACGACCAGGGCCCGATCGGCCGCGCCGGATGCGGTTGCGGCTGTCTGGTCGAGCGCGTCGCGGCGACGGCCTGCGAGCGCGACACGATAGCCCTGGTTCAGCAGCGCGAGCGCGACGGCGCGCCCGATGCCGCTGCCGGCACCGGTGACGACGGCGGTTTGGGTGAGCGAGGTCATCGGTAGATCTCCTGGTGGTCGACGTCGTCGTGTTACAGGTGGTGCGGTCCAAATGCGTCCGGCAGCAATTCGGCCAGACGGTAGCGGGTGTCGGGGGCACCGTCGTCGCTGCAACAGACGACCAGCGCGTCGGACCCGAACTCGGACAGCACTTGTCGGCAAGCCCCGCAGGGAGGTGTCGCGCTGCCTGTCGGCGTGTAGACCAGCAGCGCATCGATTTTCCGCTCACCGTCGGCGACGGCGCGAAAAATGGCGTTCCGCTCGGCGCAGATCGACAGGCCGAACGACGCGTTCTCCACGTTGGCCCCGGCGTGGATGCTGCCGTCTGCGCACAACACCGCCGCACCGACGGCGAACCGCGAGTAAGGCGCGTAGGCGTGTTGCGCCGCCTCGATCGCGGCCTGCCTCATCGCTGACAGCGTCGCCGCCGCGATCTGCCGCGGCGCCGAAGCGCGATCCTGTTCTCCCGTCACGCGATCGCCCTAGTCGAAGCTGACCGGCGACTGACGCTGCCGGTTGACGTGCAGGCGGAACACGTCGGGGCGTGCATAGTGTCCGGCGACGTCGATGCGCCGTCGCGCCGCGGCGACCGCTCCCAGGTCGATGTCGGCATAGAGTATTCCGGCTTCCCTGCGCAGCGGTCCGGCAACGATCCTGCCCGCCGGCGCGACGACGACCGAATCGCCGTCGTTGATCCATTCGTCGGCGTCGGGATAGAGCCGCGCCTTGTCCGGAAAATCGGCGGGCAGGTCGCGCGCGTTGAGCAGCGTCCCGCTGCCGACGACCCAGCAGCAGCCTTCGCGCGCGATGTGCTGCATCGTGCCGATCCAGCCGTCGCCGCTGTCGTAGGTCGGCGCGATATAGACTTCGACGCCCTGCGCGTACAGCGCGTACCGCGCGAGCGGCATGTAGCTCTCCCAGCAGATCATCGTCGCGATCCGGCCACAGGGCGTGTCGACGACGTTGAGCGTCGAGCCGTCGCCAAACCCCCAGATCATCCGTTCCGGATTGGTCGGCATCAGCTTGCGGTGCTTGTTGCGCAAAACGCCGTCGGGGCCGATAACGACCGCGGTGTTGTAGATCGTGCCGCGGCTCGATTCATCGTCGCGCTCGGTCATCCCGCATACGATGGTCACCTGGTGCTCGCGTGCCGCGGTGCACAGCGGGTCGAGATCGCCGCGACCGATGCTGACCGCGTTGTCGATGAGCCGCGCATGCAGTTGCGCGGTCAGGCCGCCGTCGGGTCCGGGACGCAATCGCCATATCCAGGCCGGATAACAAGGCACGAACGACTCGGGCAAGACGACCAGCGCCGCGCCGGAAGCGGCCGCCGTTTCGATCCATCGCACGGCTTCACGCAGGCTCGCGGCGCGATCGAGGACCGCGGGAGCTTGCTGGATGATCGCGACCTTGGGCATCGCAAAAGTCCTTGCGGGAAGCGTGGCGCGTGCGGGGCGATCGCGCCGGGCCTTCCAGCGGCCATTATGCCGATCGGTCGCTGGTCGGTACGTCGTGTCGTTCGTCGTGAGTTTAGCATTGCCGCTGTCGTCAAGTCGTTCGCGGGTCGGCGGTGGAACTTCCCCTCGGAGGACGGCTCGAACCAGGGATTGTGCGATCGTTGCCGCGGCGATGCCCGTGGCGCGGCCCAAACCCGCGATCTTCGCGAACGCTCGTTTCGACCACGGACCAGCGATGGCAACGGCAAGCGCACCAACGCCTGAACAGAGCGACGCTCTCGCGCCGGCGTTGACGACGCGGCAGGCATTCCTCCGCGTGTTTCCCGGCGTGATGGTCGCGATGTTCCTCGCGGCTGCCGACCAGACGATACTCGCCAGCGCCCTGCCGACGATCGCGGGCTCGTTTGGCGGTTTTGCCGACATTTCCTGGGTCGTCGTCTCGTACCTGCTGGCGGCGACGATCGCGGCGCCGCTGTACGGACACTTGGGCGACCGCTTCGGCCGCAGGCGCATGCTGCTCGGCGCGCTGGCTATTTTTTCGCTGGCTTCGCTCGCTTGTGCATTCGCCCCGACGCTGCTATTGCTTATCCTCGCGCGCGCCGTGCAGGGACTGGGCGGCGGGGGACTGATGACGCTGGCGCAGGCGTTGATCGGCGAGCACGTGTCGCCGCGCGAGCGCGGTCGCTTTTCCGGATATTTCGCCACGGTGTTTGCGCTCGCAAGCACGTCGGGGCCGGTGCTCGGCGCCTACCTCACCGAGCACGTCAGCTGGCGCGCGATTTTCGCGATCAATATTCCGCTGGGGCTCGTCGCCGCCGTGCTCGCCAGACGCATTCCCGACGCCGTGCCGGCGCGGGAAGGACGATTCCACCCCGATATCGCGGGCGCGTCGCTGTTCGCCATCGCGACTCTTTCGCTGCTGTTCGCGCTGTCGTCCGGCGGGTATCGGTACCCGTGGCTGTCGTGGCCGATATTGGCGCTGGTTCTCGTCGCCGCGGTGGGATTCGCGTTGCTGGTGGCGTGGGAGCGCCGCGCCGCCGATCCGGTGCTGCCGCTGCGGCTGCTGGCCACGCCTGCCATCGCACGCTCCGACGGAGTTGTGTTCTGTTTCGGCATGACGCTGTTCTCGACGATACTTTTCCTGCCTCTTTATCTGCAGCTCGGCCGCGGCTTGGCGATCGGACAATCGGGCCTGTTGCTGCTGCCGATCACTCTCGCGATGGTCGCTTCATCGGCGATCACCGGCAGGCTGGTCACGCGCACCGGCAGGGTGACGATATTTCCTCAACTCGGCATGATCATCGCTAGCTCGGCCCTGGCCGCGCTGGCGATCGCGGTCGGTCCCGGTTCGACCTCGCTGGTCCTCGCTCTGACCACCGCGGTGGGCATTGGTCTGGGCATGGTCATGCCGCCGACGCAGGTGACTGTGCAGCTCGCGGCTGGACCGGCAGCGCTCGGTGCGGCGACCGCTTCGATTTCCTTGTCGCGGGCCATCGGCGGCGCCACCGGCGTGGCGCTGGTCGGCGCGATTCTGATCGCAGCCCTCGGCGTCGGCGTCGGTTCGCTTCCTGCGTTGCTCGGCCGCGTGCTCGACGCCGGACCGGACGCTATCGCGCAGATGTCGGCCACCGAGCGCGTGACGATGGGAGGCCGGTTCGATCACGCCTATCGCATCGTCTTCGGACTGCTGTCGGGCGTGACGCTGATCGGCGCGCTGGTTGCGCGCACCATTCCCCGCCCTGACTGGTCTGTGCGCGTGTCATCGACGACAGGCGCGAGCAGTCGGCCGCAATGAAACGCCCGCTGCGACCGACGGGGTGCGGGGCGGATTTGACAACGGCGGTGCCTGGGAATAAAACGAATGGCAATCAACGCGGTCGACCAGGAGGAACGCATGGCAAAGGCAAAAGCGAAGGCTAAGAGCAAGAGGTCCGCGGCGGGCGAGAGCGTCTATCGAATCACCGAGCTGGTCGGCACCAGCCAGGTTTCCTGGGAGGACGCCGCGAGGCGCGCGGTTGAAACCGCGGCCGGTTCGCTGCGAGACCTGCGTATCGCCGACATCGTCAAGCTGGATATGAGGGTCGAGAACGGCAAGGTCGCGGCTTATCGCGCGCGAGTCGCGCTGTCGTTCAAGTACGAGGCCTGAGCCGGGCGCTGACTCGCGGCGGCTGGAGGCCGCCGCCGAAAACGCCATTCGCCGCAGCGAACGGTCGGCGCTAGTACGCGCGCGTCGACGCGGAGCGCGACGAGCTTGCCGCGGCGGGCGCGGCCGTTCGGACGCTGCTGCCGGCGCCGCCTGCCGCTGCGCCGGTCGTGACTCGGCCGCCGCTGCGGCCCATGTACGGCCGCATGCCAGAGACGATGTCCTCGACGCTTGCTGCGCTGGAGCCGGCGGTGGTTGGAACGACCTGCGCACAGCGGTCGGAGTCGATGACCATCAGATACTCGCCGCGCTGACGCATCGCCGCACGCGCGCGGGAGCCTCCGTCGCTCAAATCGAGCGGCGGCGTGACATCGCGGTAAATTACCTGGTCGTTACGGTCGAACACGATATTGCAGACCATGGCCTCGGCCGGAACGCTCGCCGCTCCGATGACGGTGCCGAGAGCAGCGGCATAAAGCGAAAGCTTGAGCATGGCGATCCTCGAGCAGGCGAAGGGCGCATCGTATGCCGGGCAGAGGCGCGACGCAACCTGCGCCCGGCGGACGGCATGCCTTCGCCCGCCTCACGATCGCCCCGGATCGGCTAGGAGAAAGCATGGCCAAGGCAGGCGAGAGCAAGGCAGGCAAGACGAAGGCAGGCAAGACGAAGGCAGGCAAGGCTCGATGCGTCGCATTACCCGGCAGCGCCAAGGCGCCGTTCGCGCAGGCGAAGTACGTCGGCCCCGCGCGCCGATCCGATCGCGTCGACGTGACGGTGCGTCTGCGACGTAGAAAAGCGCTGCGCTCAGCGGCCGGCGGCACCGCGTTCCGGCGCATCGGCTATGAGGCCTTTCGCGCCGAGCACGGTGCCGCGCCACGCGACGTCGCTGCAGTGGAGAAATTCGCGCACGCGCACGGTCTGGACGTGACGCGGGTGAGTCTCGCGCAGCGCGCCGTCGATCTGTCGGGCACGGTCGCCGCGATGGAAGCGGCGTTCGGCGTCAAGCTTGGCTGCTACCGGCATGCACAGCACGAATACCGCGTGCGCAGCGGCCCGATCATGGTGCCGGCCGAGCTTGCGGAGATTGTCGAAGGGGTATTCGGTCTCGACGACCGGCCGCACGTCGAGCCCCACTTCCGGATCGCGAAGGGGAGCGGCAGGAACAAGGCGCGCGCGACGGTGCCCGGCTTCACTCCGCTCGAGGTCGCGGCGCTGTATGCGTTTCCCAAAGGCTATGACGGCAAGGGCCAGACCATCGCGATACTGGAGTTCGGCGGCGGCTACCGGCCATCCGATCTCAGCCAATATTTTTCCCGTCTCGGCGTGCCGATGCCGTCGGTGACGGCGGTTTCGGTCGGCGGCGCGCACAACGCGCCGACCGGCAACGCGGACAGCCCGGACGGCGAAGTCGCGCTGGACATCGAGGTCGCCGGCGCCGTTGCGCCAGGCGCGAAAATCGTCGTCTACTTCGCGCCCAACACCGACGGCGGATTCATCAATGCGCTGTACGCCGCGATTCACGACAACCTGCGCCGACCGGCGATCGTGTCGATAAGCTGGGGAAGTGCCGAAACCAACTCGACATTGCAATCGCTGAAGGACTACGACGCCGCATGCATCGATGCCGCGGCACTGGGCATCACCGTCCTCGCGGCCGCGGGCGACCACGGATCGAGCGATACCGATCCGCCAGGCAAGCGCGCGCAGGTCGACTTTCCCGCGTCGTCGCCGCACGTCCTGGCCTGCGGCGCGACGCGGCTGCAGGCGAGCGCGGATGCGATCGTTGCCGAAACCGTCTGGAACACGCACGATGGGTGGGCGACCGGCGGCGGCGTCAGCGAAATCTTCGCGCTTCCGGCATATCAAAAAGGCGCCGGCGTGCCCAAGTCGATCAACAAGGGCGGCAAGCCCGGCCGCGGCGTGCCCGATGTCGCCGGCAACGGCGACAGCGAAACCGGTTACCGGATCCTGGTCGACGGCGTGCAGCAGGTCGTCGGCGGCACCAGCGCGGTCGCGCCGCTGTGGGCAGGGCTGATCGCGCGTCTCAACCAGGCGAAAAAAACCCGCCTGGGCTTCCTGCATGGCAAGCTCTACGCGCTACCCGCCGGCAAGGGTCTGCGCGACATCACGGTCGGCGACAACGGCGCGTACAAGGCCAAGCGCGGCTGGGATGCGTGCACCGGGCTGGGCGCGCCCGACGGCGAAGCGCTGCGCAAGGCGCTGTAAGCCGGCCAGCCGTCAGTCGATGCGGATGCCGGCGAGCCTGGCCACGTCGGACCAGCGCGCAACGGCGGCTTTGAGCTCGGCGCCGAATTGCTCGGGCGTGCTCGACATCGGCTCGCTGCCCATCGCCACTACTGGCGAGAAGCGTGCGGCGTATCGAATTGCGGGAAGGATCGTCGCACGATGCCGCCCCGCACGGCAGCCGGGCGCGGAATCCTCTACACTTGTCCGCAAAGTCCGGCGCGAGCGAGCGATTCGGACGCCGGCCGGGCGCGCGGAACGTGTACCCGGCATGGAGGCGACGATGGATATGGCAATGCGCATCGGCATCTTCGGGTTGGCAACGATCATCGCGGCGGCGCTTGGCATCGAGGCGAACGCGGCGCCTGCGGCACCGGTCTATTTCGATGTCTCGCGTGGCGCGCATCCGCACGATGTCGCGGCGGCGCCGGAGCCAGGCGGGCCGGTTTACTACACCGCGCAATCGACCGGCAAGCTGGGAATACTCGATCCGAAGTCTGGCAAGTTCGAGGAGATCGGCCTCGGGGCGCGGTCGGCGCCGCACGGGGTGATCGTCGGGCCGGACGGTTCGGCCTGGATCACCGACGGCGGCCAGAATGCGATCGTGCGCTTCGATCCGAAATCGCGTCAGGTCAAGGCCTGGCCGCTGCCGCGCGAGTCGGGCAATGCGAACCTCAACACGGCGACGTTCGACAACACCGGCCGGATCTGGTTTACCGGCCAAAGCGGCATCTATGGCCGGCTCGATCCGTCGTCCGGAGATATGCGCGTGTGGAAAGCGCCGCGCGGCGTCGGGCCGTACGGCATCACCACCACGCCGCGCGGCGACGTGTACTTCGCCTCGCTCGCCGGCAACTATATCGCTCGCGTCGATACCTCGACCGGCGAGGCGACGGTGATCGATCCGCCGACGCCGGCGCAAGGAGCGCGGCGGGTGTGGTCGGATTCGCGCGGCCGGATCTGGGTCAGCTACTGGAATACCGGCCAGGTAGGCATGTACGATCCTGCCGCTCGCAACTGGCGCGAATGGAAACTGCCCGGCAACGCGCACGCCTATGCGGTCTGGGTCGACGACAGGGACAAGGTGTGGTTGACCGACTGGAGCACCAATGCGATCGTGCGCTTCGATCCGGTCACCGAAAAGTTCGACAGCACGCCTTCCGATCGCGCCGGGGCCAACGTGCGCCAGATGCTCGGTCGCGCGGGCGAAGTTTGGGGAGCCGAATCGGGATCGGACCGATTGGTGAAGGTGCCTGCATCGTAGCGGCACCCTTAAGACATCGGCCAAAGGGACGCTGCGAGAAAAAGACGCCTGCCGGTACTTCCGATAGGCAAATTTTACAGCGGCGGCCGCAGCGTCGCCGCCACGCGGGTGTCAACGGAAGGGCGGGAGCTGCCGTTGGTGGAGGCGAAATGCAAAGCGCCAAAGGGCTTCCGGCGCGAGCTCCCGATGCCGCGACGCCTGCCGGAGGAATGTTGTCGGAGGCGCTCTGACATGCTTGGGCCTGGCGCGCGAATTGCTCCGGTGTTTTGCGTCGAACGAGCGCGGAGCTGGCGTATGCTGGCACCGCTGCCCCGCGCCTAGTCGTGATTCGCACAAACCAGGAGAAGCCATGAAGAGCGTAGCGAGAATCGCAATTGCCGCCACTTTCGCGTTCGCCGCGACGGCGGTGCTGGCGGGTGAAATCATCCTTTACGAGAATCCGGGGTTCCAGGGGCGGCGCATGACCCTGCGTGGAACCACCCCCGACCTCGACCGGACGCAATTCAACGATCGCGCTGAATCGATCGTCGTGCGCGAAGGCGTCTGGGAAGTCTGCACCGACGCGCGTTTCAGCGGCCGCTGCGTGCGACTGCAGCCCGGCGAGTATCCGAGTCTCGACGGCTCGCTCAACAGCCGCATTTCGTCGGCCCGGGAAATCGCGCAATACACGCGCCGCCGCCGCCGGTCGCTGGCCCCGGAGTGGGTGGCCCGGCGCGAGCGGTGCTGTATGAAGGCGAGGGGTTCCGGGGTCGGTCGTTCGAACTGCAGCGCGATGTCGTGCGCAACCTCGATCGCACCAGCTTCAACGATCGTGCAGCGTCGCTCCGGGTGTTCGGCGGGTACTGGATTTTTTGCAGCGACGCGAATTTCGAAGGCGATTGCCGCACCTTCGGACCGGGAGACTATCCGGATCTGCCGGGCGATCTGAACCGCCGGATCTCGTCGGGGCGCCGAATCGCCGATCGCTATCCGTACGGTGGCGCGCCCAACTGGGGAAGGTAAGTCCGGGCTCGATCCCCGCGCTGCCCAGCCACCGGCAGGCTCGCCGCCATGCCGGTGGTTTGCCTTGGCGGCGTGCGGCGGCATGCGATTGGCTAGAATGCGGCATTGAGTGTTGCCGGAGAAGTCTGCCGTTATGGATACCTGTCCGCATTTCGCCGAAATCCGCGACGTCACGCCCAGTGCGGACGGCTGCGAGGATTGCCTGAAGACCGGCGACGACTGGGTGCATCTTCGTCTGTGCCTGACCTGCGGCCATGTCGGATGCTGCGACGAGTCGAGGAACAAGCATGCGACCCGGCATTTCAAGGAAACCGGGCATCCGATCATCCAGTCGTACGAGCCCGGCGAGGCGTGGGGCTGGTGTTTCGTCGACCGCGCTTTTTTCGACCAGCTGCCGGTGACCTACTGAGGAGCCGAGCTGTTCGATCGCAAGCGGCGTCGAAAGATCGTGCGATGATGCGTCGATGATCACTGGCGACATGCTGCGCGCCGTGCCGCTGCTGGCCGGCGTTCCAGACAACGAGCTCAACACCATCGCCGGGCGCGCGGCGGACATCGCGCTGCAAACCAACGAATGGCTGATCCAGGAAGGTGAGCTGCCGGCGTTCTTCATCGTCCTCTCCGGGCGGCTGACCGTCTACAAATCGGTCGCCGGCGTCGAGCGCGCGATCACCGAGTACGGCCCCGGCGACTACGCCGGCGAGGTGCCGCTGCTGCTCGGGTCGCCTGCGATCGCGAGTGTCCGGGCGGCCGAGCCTACGCGCGTATGCCGGCTCGATGCAGCGGACTTCCGCGAGCTGATCGTCGCCTGTCCCGAGCTCAACGCGCGCCTGCTGCGAACGATGGCGACGCGCATCGAGGGGCTTCAGCAGCTGGCGACCGAGGCTCCGCTGGCGACGGTGACCATCATCGGACACCGCTACGACCTCGCCTGTCACGCGCTGCGCGATTTCCTGGCGCGCAATCACGTCGCGTTTCGCTGGTACGATCCGCGCGATCCCGAGGCACGGGCCGGGTTGGCTCCGACGCCGCAGCCGGATGAGATTTACCCGGTGCTGATCTTTCCCGACGGAGCGCGCCTGGTCACGCCATCGTTTCGCGACGTCGCCGCGCACCTGGGGCTGCAGACGGCGCCATCCCGGAGCACCTACGATGTCGCGATCATCGGAGCCGGGCCGGCGGGACTGGCTGCGGCCGTGTACGGCGCTTCCGAAGGTCTCTCCACCATCCTGATCGAACGCCAGGCGCCCGGTGGACAGGCGGGCACGTCGTCGCGGATCGAAAACTACCTAGGTTTCCCGACCGGCGTCGCCGGCGACGAGCTCGCCGCACGGGCGCTGAGACAGGCGAAGCGCTTCGGTGCCGAGATCCTGGTGGCGCGCGGCGCGACCGGCATCGACATGGCTTCGCGCGATGCGACGCACGCGATCCAGCTCGAGGACGGCGAGCGCGTCCAGACGCGCAGCGTCGTCATCGCCACCGGCGTCGCCTGGAGGGAGCTCGATCTGCCCAACGCGCCGACGCTGGTCGGACGCGGCCTCTACTACGGCGCGGCGCGCACCGAGGCGCTGAACACGCGCGGCCTCGACATTTTCATGATCGGCGGTGGCAACTCCGCAGGGCAGGCGGCGATGTTCTTCGCCAATTACGCGCGCTCGGTCACGCTGATCGTGCGCGGCCCCTCGCTCGAGCGCAGCATGTCGCAATACCTGATCGATCAGCTTGCGAGCCGCCCCAACATCCGCGTCGAATCGCGCAGCCAGGTGGTCGCGCTCGAAGGAACGGATCGGTTGACGGCGATCGTCATCGAGAATCGCGCGACCGGCCGCCGCCGGCACGAGGCCACCGAGGCGCTGTTCGTGTTCATCGGCGCCGACGCGGAGACCGCGTGGTTGCCGCAGGCGGTCATCCGCGACGGCCGCGACTATCTTTGCACCGGCCGCGACGTCATGGATCTGGTCGCGGGGCAGCAGGGGTCCTGGCCGCTATCACGCGACCCCTACCTGCTCGAGACCAGTGTGCCCGGCGTATTCGCCGTCGGCGATGTGCGCCACGGCTCGGTCAAACGGGTGGCATCCGGCGTCGGCGAGGGCAGCATGGCGATCGCCTTCGTGCATCAATATCTGGCGGATCCCCCGGAGTTCGCGAGAGTCGGCCGTGGACACGCCGGTCGCGCGGCGGACGCAAGCGTCCTGCCACAGGCCTTGGGAGTCTAGCGGCGCCGCCACGCGCGCATGCCGGTCCGACCGAGCGCGGTGGCCAGCAGGGCTAGCGTCCATGCGTTCAGCGCGGGGATATGCTGGAAGGTCAGGAACGCGCGTCCATCTGTGGCACACATGTTGCTGTCAAGGGTTCCTGTAAGCTGGCTCCAGGGGAGAAGGGGTGAGACGCAGGATCGGATTTCTGGGCGCTGCCGTTTTCGGCCTGTTTGTGCCGATGTTCGCGCACGCGACGCTGACGGTCACGCCGATCACCTGGAACGTCGTCGGCCTCGACAGCAACAGCCCGACCTCCGGCCCGAAGGATTTTCCGGTCGGCGCGCGCGTCTGCAGCAATGGTGCGACCACCAATGTCGCCGTCAACTGGATCTGGGACTCGGCGAACGCGAACGTCAGTTTGCGGCCCGGGTCGCTTAGCACGATCACCCTGCCTGCGATCGGCGCCGGCGCCTGCGCGGACGCCTATTTCGAAATCGAGGTCAATCAGGTCGTCGCGGCGTACGACACCACGCGCCGTTATCACATCACGGCGACCGACAGTTCGGGAACGGTCTCGTCGCCGACGCCGCGCGAGGTGTACGTCGAGCACCTGATTTCGCAAAACCGGAACTCGATCACCGGAATCAAGCTGAATGGGGTGTCGATCCCCGCCGGCGGATCGATGAATCTCGTCGTCGGCAATACCTATACGATCGAGCTCGACGGCGGCACGGCGACGCAGGGCTACAACCAGTTCGAAGCGTTCATCAGCTTTCCGAACACCATCTTCCAGATCCTGTCGGTCAGCACCACGTATTCGGCCGACAACTCGCCGTACGTTCCCGGCCCCGCGCCGATCGCCAGCGACAAGCTCTACGCCGATGCGTGCCTGTGGGAGAGCGATCCGACCAGCCCGAACTATCGCAGCTGCGTCGGCGGCGACTACAAGGCCGGCGGCAGCACCGTCGTCACGACCTACACCATCAAGGTCATCAGCGGCGGCGGGACGGCGCAGACGCTGAACAGCCTGCTGTACGACTTCTCCGGCAGCAGCTACCACTACAACGCCGACTTCGGGGTCAACGCGGTCATCGCCAACATCGTCGATCCCGCGGCGCTCACGATCTCCAAGGCGTTTTCGCCGACGCCGACGGTGGCGGGAGGAACGTCGACGCTGACGTTCACGATCAGCGAATCCGAACCCGTCCGCGGTAAGCGGCGCTAATTTCACCGATCCGCTACCCCTGCTCTCGGGCAGCCAGATGGTGGTGGCGACGCCAGCGACCTTCTCGACTTCGGGCTGCGGCTCGCCCACCTTCGCGCCGACGGCGGGAGCAAGCTCGATTTCATTCAGCAACGGCAGCGTTGCCGCGAACAGCAGCTGTGTGGTCAACGTACTGGTCAGCGTGCCTTCGACGCCGACGAGCGGAACGTACGCGAACACGTCGAATCATCTTTTCGTCGGCAGCACCGACACCGGGCATTTTGCCAGCGCGAACCTGGGCGTGGCCGCGAGTTCGCCGGGGTCCGGTTTGTGCGGATTGACGCTGGCGAACTGGACGGTGCCCAACGGGACCATTGCGAATCCGCCCGACCTGGCCGGCGGCGTCCCCACGATCAAGGCGGCGAACGTGTCGACCGCGACCGCCGCGGCGAACGTGCCCGCGGACACCGCGATCATCGCGAGCTGGGCAGAACGACACGACGTCGTGGCAGACGTTCGGCTACAAGACCGCCGGCCAGTACATCCAGTTCGTCGTCGACACGCGCAACTACACCGGCGTCCACATGAGCTTCTACGTGGCCAATCCCAGTCGCGGCGAACGGCCCCACCAGCCTCGTGCTTTCGTACGACAACGGCTCGGGCTTCACCACCATCCTCACCATCACCAGTCCGCGCCGCAGCCTTCACGCTCAGCACAGCGATCGACTTTACCGGTCTTACGAGCACGACCGGCTCGACGACCTTCCGCCTCACGGCGACCGGAGCGGACGAACGACAACTCCGGCGCCGGGCTCAACTACGACAACATTTCGTTCACCGGTTGCGGCACGCCGACTCAGCCGACGCTCACGAAGTCGTTTCTCGCCGAACCCGATCGCGGTCAACGGCACGTCGACGCTCACCTTCACGTTGAGCAATCCGAAACAGTCGCAACTCACCGGCGCGAAATTCACGGACACATTGCCGGCGGGATTGCAGGTTGCGGGCACACCATCCGCGAGCACGACCTGCACCGGTTCGCCGACGTGGGCGCCGGCCGCAGCATCGACGGCCCTCGCCTTCGGGCAGGCGACCGGCGCGAACATTCCCGCGAGCGGATCGTGCACGGCGAGCGTCAACGTGACGGCGACGACCGCCGGACCGCACACCAACGTCAGCGGATTCATCTCGACGACGGAGGGCGGAACGAACTCCGGCGCCAGCGGTTCGGCCACGGCATCGCTCTCCGCCATCGTCGCCCCGAGCATCGCCAAGTCGTTCGGCACCGATCCCATCCAGGCGAACGGGACGTCGTTGCTCACGTTCACGATCACCAATCCCAACGTAAGCGACACCCTGACCGGGATCGCCTTCGCCGACACGTACCCGAGCGGCCTGGTCAACGTGAGTCCCTTGTCGCCGCCGGTCGCCAGCACCTGTGGCGGCAGCGTCACGGCGGCTGCGGGTGGAAACAGCATCAGTCTCGGCAGTGGGTCGCTCGCGGGCGGCGCCAGCTGCACCGTCTCGGTCACGGTGACGGCAGCGGCGGCCGCGACGTACGCAAACACCAGCGGCGCAGTCTCGGCGACGACCGCCGGGACGGGCAACACGGCAAGCGCGAGCCTGACGGTGAATCCGCCGCATCCAGCGATCAGCGTGTTGAAGCGAGTGGGGACCAGCGCAACGGGGCCGTGGTTCGATTTCCTGAGCGTCGCACCGACCACGCCGTTGTACTACCAGTTCACGGTCGAAAACACCGGCGACGTGGCGCTGAATCCGTTCAGCGTCAGCGATCCGACCCTCGCCGGAACCGGAGCCGACCCGGCCGGTTGCGTCTGGCAGACGACGAATTCGCCGTCGACGCTGCCGGCGTTGCCGGTCGCGACCGCGACCATCGATCCGACCGCGACCTGCGTCGTCGGTCCGATCAGCGCCGCGAACGGCGACCACCCGAACACCGCGACTGCGCATGGCACCTACAGCGCGACCGTCTACAACTCGAATCCGGCGAGCGCCGATTACTTCGGTGCGACGCCGGGCTTCAGCCTGCTCAAGCAGATCGGCACGTCGGCGAGCGGCCCATGGTCGTCCGCGATCAACGTGGCGGCGGGCGACAATGTCTTCTACAAGTTCTCGCTGGTCAACACCGGCAACGTGGCGCTGAGCTCGATCAACGTCACGGACGCGCTGGTGAGCACCGCCTCGTGCACCTTCACGGATCCGCTCCCCGCGGGTGGCGCGACGACGTGCGTCGTCGGCCCCGTCGTCGCTTCGGGTGCGGCGAGCAGCACCACCACGAATACCGCCACGGGGCACGGATCGAACGGCGGGACGGTGCATGACACGGCGCCGTCGTCGGCGAGTTACACCATCGGTGCCTCGATCAGCGATCTTGGCGATTACGAAGGATGACGGCACTGCCAGCGTCGTCGCCGGCGGCAGCACCGTCTACACCATCGTCGTGACCAACAACGGCCCGAGCGCGGTCACCGGCGCGACCGTGACCGACACGGCGCCGAGCGGCTTGACGATCGGCAGCTGGACCTGCGCGGCGAGCGTCGGATCGAGTTGTCCGGCCAGCGGCAGCGGCAACATCTCGCGTCGGTCGACCTTCTGAACGCCGGCACCGCGACCTTCACCGTCAACGCGACCGCCGCCGGCAACGCCACCGGCACGCTCGCCAACACGGCGACGATTGCGCCGCCGGTCGGCGTCACCGATCCGACCCCGGGCAACAACAGCGCCACCGACACCGACACGGTCAACCCCGTCGCCGACCTTTCGATCACCAAGACCGACGGCGTGACGCAGCGTCGTCGCGGGCGGCACGACGACCTACACGATCGTCGTCACCAACAACGGCCCGAGCAGCGTCACCGGCGCCACCGTGACCGACACCTGCCGGCTGCGGTCGACCAGCGCCACCTGGACCGCAGTCGCCACCGGCAGCGCGTCGGGTTTCACGGCGAGCGGCAGCGGCAACATCAACGACACCGTCAACCTGCCGGTCGGCAGCACGGCCACGTTCACGGTGGTCGCCAGCATCGGCGCGGCCGCCACGGGCAACCTGGCCAACACGGCCACGGTGAGCGTCCGGCCGGGGTCACCGACCCGACGCCGGGCAACAACAGCGCGACCGACACCGACACCATCACGGCGGCGGCGCGGTGGCTGACCTGGCGATCACCAAGACCGACGGCGTGACCAGCGTCGTCGCGGGCGGCAGCGACCGACCTACACCATCGTCGTGACCAACAACGGTCCGAGCGCCGTCACCGGCGCGACCGTGACCGACACGGCGCCGAGCGGCTTCACCATCGGCAGCTGGACCTGCACGGCGAGCGTCGGCTCGAGTGGTCCGGCCAGCGGCAGCGGCAACATCACCGCGTCGGTCAACCTTCTGACCGCCGGCACGCGCCACCTTCACCGTCACCGCGACCGTCGCCGGCACCGCCACCGGCTCGCTCGCCAACACGGCGACGATTGCGCCGCCGGCGGGTCACCGATCCGACCCCGGCCAACAACAGCGCCACCGACACCGACACCCTGACATCGCAAGTCACGCTCGCCGTGGCCAAGACCGACGGCAGCGCGACCTACACGCCGGGCGGCACCACGACCTACACCGTCACGGTCACCGACACCGGCGCGAGCGACGCGGCGGACGTAACGGTGACGGATGCGCTTCCCGCCGGCGTAACGCTCACGGCCGCCGTGTCCTGCGTCGGGAACGGCAGCGCGAGCTGCGGCACGGTGACCGGAGGCATCGGCGAGACCAGCTTCGGCACGACCGGCGCGAGCGTCGGCGCGGACCCGGGCAGCTCGCTTGTCTTTACCGTTCCGGTCGCATTCGACCCGGGAATGACCACCGATCCGCTGGTGAACACCGCCAACGGCGACCGATCTCGCGACCAGCGCGACCGCGTCGGGTCCCGACAGCGATGCGCTCGCGCCGCAGGTGACGCTGGCGTCGCCAAGACCGACGGCAGCTCGACGTACACGCCGGGCGGCACCGCGACCTACACGGTCACGATCACCGACGGCGGCTTGTCCGATGCCACCAACGTTACCGTCAGCGATGCGCTGCCTGCAGGCGTGACGCTTACCGCCACTGCGACTTGCGTCGCCAACGGCAGCGCGAGCTGCGGCAGCGTCACCGGCCTCGCGGGGCAGACGAGCTTCGGCACAACCGGCGCGTCGATCGCCGCGGGCGTGGGCAATTCAATTACGCTCACCGCGGCGGTCGCGTTCGCCGCGGGCATGACGACCGATCCTCTGGTCAACACCGCCACAAGCGACCGACGTTGTCTCCGGCGCAACGGGTTCCGGCACCGACACCGATGCGCGCTCGCCGCAGGTATCGCTCGCGGTGCTCAAGACCGACGGCAGCACGACCTATACGCCTGGCGGTACGGCGACGTACACGATCACGGTCAGCGACACCGGCGTCACCGACGCGCTGAACGTTTCGGTCGACGACGCGCTGCCCACGGGCGTGACGCTGACCGGCACCGTCACGTGCACGCCCAACGGCAGCGCGACCTGCGGCACGGTGACGGGAAGCATCGGACAGACGAGTTTCGGCGCAACCGGGGCGACGATCACCGCGGGCGGCGGCAATTCGTTGGTCTTCACCGTGCCCGTCGCATTCGATTCCGGCCTGGCGGACGATCCGCTGGTGAATGCGGCGACCGCGAACGACGTTGCCTCGGGCGCGAGCGGCAGCGGCTCGGACAGCGATGTGCGCGCCGCGCAGGCCGCGCTCACGGTCACCAAGAGCGACGGCAGCGCGACGTACACGCCGGGAGGGACGGCGACCTATACGATCGTGGTGACCAATGCCGGGCCGTCGGACGCGACGAGCATGACCGTGTCCGACCCCTTGCCGTCGGGCGTGACGCTCAGCGCCGATGCCAGCTGCGTGGCCGCGGGTACCGCGGATTGCGGCACGGTTACCGGCACGGCCGCGCAAGCGAGTTTCGGCACGACCGGCGCGTCGATTCCCGCAGGCGCGGGCAACTCGCTCACGTTCACGGCGCCGGTGGCGTTCGCGCCGACCATGACGACGGATCCTCTGCTCAACACGGTCACGGTCACCGCGGCAAGCGCGTCGCCGGCGACGGCGACCGACAGCGACACGCTCAACGTCGATGCCGATCTCGCCATCACCAAGACCGACGGCGTGACGAGCGTCGTCGCGGGCGGCTCGACGACGTACACGATCGTCGTCACCAACAACGGGCCGAGCAGCGTCACCGGCGCCACCGTGGCCGATACCTTGCCGGCTGCGGTCGCGAGCGACACCTTCACCGCAGTCGCCAGCGGCAGCGCGTCGGGTTTCACGGCGAGCGGAAGCGGCAACATCAACGACACGGTCAACATGCCGGTCGGCAGCACGATCACGTATACGGTGGTCGCCAGCATCGGTGCGGGCGCGACGGGCAGCGTGGCCAACACGGCCACGGTGAGCGCTCCGGCCGGGGTCACCGATCCGACGCCGGGGAACAACAGCGCGACCGATACCGACACCATCACGGCGGCGGGCGCGGTGGCTGACCTGGCGATCACCAAGACCGACGGCGTGACCAGCGTCGTCGCAGGCGGCAGCACCGTCTACACCATCGTCGCGACCAACAACGGTCCGAGCGCGGTCACCGGCGCGACCGTGACCGACACGGCGCCGAGCGGCTTGACGATCGGCAGCTGGACCTGCGCGGCGAGCGTCGGATCGAGTTGTCCGGCCAGCGGCAGCGGCAACATCTCCGCGTCGGTCGACCTTCTGAACGCCGGCACGGCGACCTTCACCGTCAACGCGACCGTCGCCGGCAACGCCACCGGCTCGATCGCCAACACGGCGACGATTGCGACGCCGGTCGGTGTCACCGATCCGACCCCCGGCAACAACAGCGCCACCGATACGGACACGGTTGCCGTGGTTGCGAACCTCGCCCTTGCCAAGACCGACGGCAACACGACCTACACGCCGGGCGGCACCGCGACGTATTCGGTCACCGCGACCAACAGCGGTCCGTCGAACGCAGTCAGCGTGAGCGTCACCGACAATCTGCCTTCGGGCATGACGCTCACGGCCACTGCGACCTGCATCGCGACCGGGTCTGCGACCTGCGGGAGCATCAGCGGCATCGCCGGCGGCACGAGCTTTACTGCAACGGGCGCGACGATCGCAGCAGGTGCCGGCAACCGTCTGGTCTACTCGCTTCCGGTGCGTTTTGCTGCCGGCCTGACAGCAGCGCAGATCACCAATACGGCCAGCGCGAGCGCGCCCGCCGCAGCAAGCGTCGCGACTGCATCCCATACCGACGTTCTCAGCAGCAGCAGCGTGCTTGCGCAGCCCATACCGGTCGACGACCGCCGTGCGCTTTGGCTCCTCGCTTGCCTCATCCTTCTATTGGGTGGGCGCTGGGCGCGAAGACGGACCTAATTGCTGGCGTGCGGATTGACGGTAGTTGTTGGCACGTCTAGGCGACGCGCTGACGCGGAGTTACGCGTCCGAACAGCTGTTCCATTTCGCGTCGGGCGCGGTAGGCGGTAAGCGTTTCGTCGATCGCCACGTCGGACCAGCGCAGCACGTCGCCCTGCCTGACGGGGCGCAGCAGGCGCACGCCGTGCGCGAGGCCCAGCGGCAGCGCGCCGCCGGCCAGCGACGCCGCGGCCGGCAGCAGCTTTCCCCAGACGGTGTAGCCGCCCTCGCCGTCGAGCGTCTCGCCGGCCTTCAGGTCTCGCTTGGCGGTAGCGGCGGCATCGGCATTGAAGCCGGTCGCGGCACCGGTGGCCTCGCCACGCAAGCCGACCGAGGCGACCGAGATGCCGACCTCGAGCCCGATCAGATGCCAGCGCTTGTAGAGGCAGGCGTAGCGGCCGCTGTCGTCGGTTCGGACCATGTACTCGCGAAAGCAGTTGCGCAGGTATTCGGTATCGCCTTCGAACACGACGAACACGCCGAAGCGGATGTCGTAATCGATCGCTCGGCCGTCTCGCTCGATCGATGAGATCACCTCGACCTGTCCTTTGCCGTGCAGCACGCCGCCTTCGTCGATGGGGCGGCACACGTTCGGGATCTGATCGATCGACGCCGGCGGATACGTCAGGCCGTCCGGGGGTGCCGACAATCCGGTGGCATTGCACACCGCCGTGCACTCGATCGCCGGCTTCGAGCCATCGAGAAACGAATTGAACATCTTGGCGTTGAGGCCGCCCGTCTTCGCCTGCTCGGGCGTGAGGCCGTAATGGCCCCAGACGGTCTCCGGCGTCGACTGTGCGAAGTGCGGCAGCCACTTGTGACCGCGGCCCGCCGCTATGACGCCGAAGCCCGCGGTGCGCGCCCAGTCGACGAGGTCGCAGATCAGCGCCGGCTGATCGCCGAAGGCCAGGCTGTAGACGACGCCGGCCTCGGCCGCCTTGCGAGCGAGCAGCGGGCCGCACAACGCGTCGGCCTCGACGGTCACGTTCACGACGTGCTTGCGCTGGGCGAATGCCTCGAGACAGTGTTCGACGGCGGCGATCGGGTTGCCCGTGCATTCGACGACGATGTCGATCTTCGGATGCCGTACCAGCGCCTGCCAATCGTCGCCGACGTGCGTCGTTCCCTTCGCGACGGCGGCATCGATCGACGGCGCGGCGCTGCGCTCGGGCGGCCAGCCGACGCGGTCGAGATTGGACAGCGCCGCGGCGGGATCGAGATCGGCGATCGCCGCGACGTGCACGCCCGGCGTCTTCGGCACCTGCGCCAGGTACATCGCGCCGAACTTGCCGGCGCCGATCATGCCGACCGACAGCGGCCTGCCCTGTGCGGCGCGCTCGATCAGCTTGGCGTGGAGGCTCAAGCCAGCGTCCGCGCTCAGCCCGCGAGCGCCGGCTGCAGCGCGGCTTCGGGCGTCCCGTCGCGCCACGGCAGCGCCACCGGATAATCGCGCAGCAGGCAATCGTCGGGCAGGCACTCGATCGGCGTGAAGTCGCGATGGGCGATGTATTCGGGGCGCTTGAAGCGCCGGATATGGTTCGACACCGCGCACAGGCTCAGGTACACACTGACCCGATTCCACGGCGACAGATTCGACGTCGAGGCGTGGACCAGGCACGAGTGGAACAGCAGCATCGATCCCGCCGGTCCCTTCGGCGCGACGATGCCGCCGCGCTCGACCAGGCTCGCGATCGTCGCGTGATTGATCGTCCACAGCGGATAGCTGGTCGTCGAGGTATCGTGCTCGGCATCGATGACGCCAAGCTTGTGGCTGCCGGGGATGAACATCAGCGGGCCGTTGAACTCGTTGACCTCGTCGAGAAATATCGCGATGTTCATCGCCCGCGGCTCGGGCATGTCGTCGTCGTTTTTCCAGGTGCCGAAATCCTGGTGCCACTGCCAGACGTCTCCGTCGAAAGCCATCTTGCCGTTGATCTTGAACTGGTGCATGTAGACCGGTTCGCCGAACAGCGCGATGACCGGCGCTATCATCCGCGGATGGCGCGCCAGCCGGGCGAACGGCGCGCTGTACAGGTGTGCGGCGAAGTTGGTGCGCACCGCATCGCTGCCTTTTTCGCGGACGTTCTCGATGCGCCGCTGCGCATAAAGCCGCGGCACTTCTTCCCGCAGGACGCCGATTTCGCGCGGCGTGAACAGCGAATCGAAGAAGAGGTAGCCGTCGCGCTCGAAGCGCTCGATCTGCTGCGCGTTCAATTGCATTTTCGTGACTCCTTCGCCGACCCGTCCGCGCCGGCCCGGGCTTCCGTCAATGACACAATGCGATCATCGGGCAATTGCTGTCAACCAGCGGTGGCCCGATCGGTCGGCAGTACCGGTCCGGCGTCTCAATCGTCGACGATGCGCCGGCGAGCCGCCTTGATCTCGCCGCGACGCACTTTGCTATCCACCCGCCTGCGCTGCGAGCCCGCAGTCGGCTTGGTCGGCTTGCGTGGCCGCGGCACAGCGGCCGCGTTGTCGACCAGCCGCTGGAGGCGGGTCAGAGCGTCGGCGCGATTCTGATCGAGGCTGCGGTAACGCTGCGCCTTGATGATGACAACGCCTTCCGCGGTGATCCGCCGGTCGCTGTGCGCAAGCAGGCGGGCCTTGACGGTTTCCGGCAGGGTCGAGGCTCGCACGTCGAAGCGCAGATGCACGGCGTTCGAAACCTTGTTGACGTTCTGCCCGCCGGCGCCTTGGGCGCGCACGGCGGTCAATTCGACTTCATCCAGCGCGATACGCATGCTCAGGTCGCTCGGGCGACGGTGGCGAGCCAGGGTTGCTGCTCGCGGGGCAGCCCCGCGGGACGATAGTAGTGCTCGACCTCGGCCAGACCGGCGTCGGCGAGATAATTGCGCCAGGTTTGATGACGAAGATAGGACCCGTAGCGGCCGCGGTTCCATCCCTCGCTGTCGTCGCCGTGCGGGTTCGAGCTGAACAATATGCCGCGGGGTTTGAGCGCAGCGCGAATTTCGCGCAGGACGCGCGGCAATTCCTGCATCGGCACATGAAACAGCGCCGCGTTGGCAAAGACGCCGTCGAATCGTCGAGGCGGGAGGTCCAGGCGCAGGAAGTCCTGCTCCCACACCTCGCACCCGCTGAATTCGCGCGCCATCGCCGCGAATCGCGGCGAGCCTTCCAGCCCGACGGGCGCGTGCCCGAGCGCGCGCAAGGTCTTGAGGTCCCGTCCGGGACCGCATCCCAGATCGAGAATCGCGTACGGAGGCTCGCCTTCGATATGGCGCAGCAGCGCCGCGACGTTCTGGCTGACGTCGTGATCGCGCGTGCCCTCCCAGAAGGTGTCGGCGCGCTGCTCGTAATGCTCGAGCGTGCGCGCCGCGATCGCCGACAGCTCGTCCGCGGCGAGCTTCATCCGCGGGGCCGCGGCCGGCGCGGATCAATCGGCCGGTCCGACATATTGCGGCTCTGGCTGAGTGAAGTAGGCGTGCAGGATGTGGTAGGCGATCAGGTAATTCTTCTGCTGGAAGCTGGCGTGCGATATGCCGGCCATGATCGAAAACTGCTTGTCGGGGTGCGGCAGTCGCTTGAAGAATTCGATCAGGTCGTCGAGCGCGGCGATGCCGTCGTACTGTCCGCGCATGATCAAGGTCGGCATCGTCAGGCGCCCCGGGTCGACGACCGGCAGCTTCGTGCACATGTCGATATAGGTGCCGTTCGGCATCGAGTCGTCGAGCGCGAGAATCGCGTCGGCGAAGGCATCGACGACGCGCTTGTCGGCGGTGTCCGGATGATCGCGCTCGAAAATGGAATGCACGAACGCGCGATCGATGGGCCGGCGCCTTACGGCGAGGAATTCAGGCAGCTTCTTCCGCCGCTGCTCGAGCGTCGGCGCGCCGGCGCCGGTCCAGACGAAAGCGTCCAGCGCCAGGCGCTCGACGCGCCCGGGGTGGCGCTGCGCGAACAGCGCCGCGCGCAGCGCGCCCGACGAAATCCCGTAGATCATCGCTCGGCCGACACCGCGCGTCTTCAGGATGTATTCGGTCGCCGCGTCGAGATCGTCGGCACCGTCGGCGATGTCGGCGTTGGTGTCGCGCCACTTGTCCGAGCGGCCATAACCTTCCATGTCTACGCACCAGCAGACGAACCCGCGGCGCGCGAACCAATCCATCACCGACGAGTCGGGGCGGCCGGGAACGGTAAGGTCGAACGTCGGTTGCGACGCCATCGACGAGCCATGGACGAACAACGCCAGCGGCTTGCCCTCCGGCGCGTCGACGAATTTTTCCCAAAGGAAAAGGCGGACATTGCCCTTGTGCGCCCAGTGCTCGACGCCTTGGACACGTTCGCCTCCCTGCAACGCTGTGGGGATTCGTCCGGCTTGGGCGCTGACGCCTGCAATCGCGCTGGACTCGCTAGTCAATTTTCGCTCCGGTCTCGTGAATGATCTTCGCCCATTGCTCCTTTTCGGCGCGGAAGAACGCTCCGAACTCCGCCGGCGTCGAACCGACCGCTTCGATGCTGGCCAACGCCATATAGCGCTTGACCTCGTCCTCGGCCAGTACCTGCACGATGGCCTTCTGAAGCTGGTCGACGATATGGGCGGGCGTGTTCTTGGGCGCGAGGAGGCCCATCCATACATACGCGACATAGCCCGGAACACCTGCCTCGGCCACCGTCGGCACGTCGGGCAACTGCGGTGCGCGCTTGCTGCCGGTGACGGCGAGCGCACGCAGCTTGCCGGCGTGGATATGGCCGAGCATGCCGGCCATGCCGGGAATCGACAGCGATACCTGGCCGCCGATAAGATCGCTGGTGGCCTGGCCACTGCCGCGATACGGGATGTGGTTGAGCTTCATGCCGGTCATCGAGCAAAGCATCGCGGCGAACAGATGCTGGCCGCTGCCGTTGCCCGACGAGGCGTAATCGATCTGGCCCGGCCTGGCTTTAGCGTACGCGATCAATTCCTGCAGCGTCTTTACCGGCAGCGCGGGATTGACGACGACGACGCCCGGTTCGCGTCCGATCAGCGAGATCGGTGCGAAGTCCTCGATCGGATCGAACCCGAGGCGCGGATACAGCGTGGCGCTGATTGCATTGGTCTGCGAGGCAAGCAGCAAGGTGTAGCCGTCGGCGGGAGACTTGGCCACCAGTTCGCTGCCGATCGTCGCGCCGGCGCCCGGCTTGTTCTCGACGAAAACCGATTGGCCGAGGCGCCTGGACAGTTGTTGCGCGATCAACCGCATCGGCCCGTCGACCGCGCCACCCGGCGAGAAAGGCACGATCACCCGCACCGGCCGCGTCGGATAGTCGTCCGCTGCCGCCGGCGGCAGGGCAGCGAGGGCGAGCAGCGCGAGCAGCGCTCGAGCGCCGATCGGTCGTTGCGGAGAGCCCTGGCGCAGTAGCCGAGCGCGAAGTCGCGCGATCAGGGCCAGAACGGCATGCAGTACTTGCATGCCGCATTTTTGCAGCTATTCGCGGTCAGGCAAAGGGTCCGCGTCCGCAATACCATCCGCGCAGCGCGGCGACACGCCGGCGGGAAAGCGCCGCCGCCTCCGCGGCGCGCAGTGCCATCGCATGCGCGGCGAGCACGGCTGCGCAGGCTTCGATGGCGAGCCTCGCCACTATCAGCACGCCGACCATCGGCCGGCTCGGGGCGTAGGACGTTTGCGCGATGTTCATCGTAGTCTCCTCGGCTCGGGCTCGAGTTGCGGCGGTATCGGTTCGCGTCAGTTTGCTCTGCGGCCGGCCGGACTCCCAGGGCCCATGCCAGCAACTGTAGGAGCGAGCGCCTTTCTCGCGACATGGACTGTGCCACGCCGCGAAGGCAGAAAATTCACGTCTCGCCGAGGGGCTGCCGCCGGCGTATAATCGCTTTCTTTGCGCCGCCCGCCGTTCCCGGCCGGCGGCTTTGTTTTTTTTTGTCGCGGGGCCCCTTCCAGTCCCGCCGTGAGCAGCGATGAGCCAACTGCGTTTTCCCGCCGATCTCGTGCGCGACGTGGCGCGCCGGCGGACGTTCGCCATCATTTCGCACCCTGACGCGGGCAAGACGACGCTGACCGAAAAGCTGCTGCTCTACGGCGGCGCCATCCAGATGGCGGGCACCGTCAAGGCTCGCAAGAGCTCCCGCCATGCGACTTCGGACTGGATGGAGGTCGAAAAGCAGCGCGGTATCTCGGTGACCAGCTCGGTCATGCAGTTCGATTATGCCGACCACACGATCAACCTGCTCGACACGCCCGGGCACCAGGATTTCTCCGAGGACACCTACCGGGTGCTGACCGCGGTCGATGCCGCGGTGATGGTCATCGACGCCGCCAAGGGTGTCGAGGAGCAGACGATAAAGCTGCTCGAAGTCTGCCGCCTGCGCGCGACGCCGATCATCACCTTCGTCAACAAGATGGATCGCGAAGTCCGCGAGCCCTTGGCGCTGCTCGAGGAGATAGAGTCGGTGCTCCAGATCGACTGCGCGCCGATCAGCTGGCCGATCGGGATGGGCAAGCGCTTTCGCGGCGTGTTCGATCTACGGCACGACCGCCTGCTTCGCTTCACTCCGGGCGAAGAGCGGATCGGCGACCCGCAGGACAGCGAGCGGATCGAAGGCCTTTCCAATCCGCGCCTCGACGAGCTCTTTCCGGACGAGGTCCCGGCGCTGCGGCACGACGTCGACTTGCTCCGGCATGCCAGCACACCGTTCGACTTGCGCGAATTCCTGGCCGGGCGCCAATCGCCGGTGTTCTTCGGATCGGGCATCAACAACTTCGGCGTGCAGGAAATCCTGCAGGCGCTGGTCGAGTGGGCGCCGCCGCCGCAGCCGCGGGACGCCGGCTCGCGCGTCGTGCAGCCGGCGGAAGCGCCGTTTTCGGGATTCGTGTTCAAGATCCAGGCCAACATGGACCCGAAGCATCGCGATCGCATCGCGTTCTTCCGCGTCTGCTCGGGGCGATACCGGCCGGCGATGAAAGTGCAGCATCAACGCATCGGACGCGAGATGAAGCTCGGCAACGTGATGACATTCATGGCCAACGAGCGCGTGGCGAGTCAGGATGCGGTCGCCGGCGACATCATCGGCATCCACAACCACGGGCTGCTGCAGATCGGTGACACGCTGACCGAGGGCGAGGTGCTCGGTTTCAAGGGCATTCCGTATTTCGCCCCGGAACTCTTCCGCATCGCGCGGCCGCGCGATCCGTTCAAGGCAAAGCAGTTGCAAAAAGGCCTGCAGGAGCTCGGCGAGGAGGGCGCGATCCAGGTATTCGAGCGCGTGCACGGCAACACGCTGCTCTTGGGCGCGGTCGGACAATTGCAGTTCGAGGTCGTCGCCGATCGCCTGGCCCGCGAATACAAGGTCGACGCGATCTACGATACCGCCGCCATCTCGATGGCGCGCTGGCTTACCTATCCCGACGATGCGACCCGCCGGAACTTTGAGAAGGAATACACGGCATCGCTGGCCGTCGACGTCGACGGCAATCCGGTCTACCTCGCCACCAACAAATACAATCTGCAGGTCACGATGGAGCGCTGGACGAAGGTCGGATTTCATACGACGCGCGAGCACGGGCAAAGGCTCGAGCACGCGTAGCGCGTGCAAGTGACAAGGAGGAACGGTGCGCCCTCGACTTGCATTTGTCGCCGCCATCGGATGCGTTGCGGCCGCGACGCAGGCCGGAGCGTTCACCTTTTCCGACGGCACCAGCGCGAGCTGCATGGCGCGCGGCGAAGCCGTGCCCGAGTACAGCCCGCCTCCAGGCACCGAGACGATGAACTTTACCGGCAGAACGGTCAGGGTCGGTTCGGGCTACCAGATCGTGTGGAACGCGCAAAAGCTCGCCACGCTACCGCCGGCGGTGCACGATTACCTGTTCTTTCACGAGTGCGCGCATGCCAGGGTCCCGACGACCGACGAAGTGCAGGCGAACTGCGTCGGGCTCAAGGACATGCGCACGGCAGGTAGGGCGGGACTGGCGGTCGAAGCCAGGCTGGCGGCGTTCTACGGCCCGAACAACGGGTATTGGGTGAGCACCCTGCGTTGCGCCAATGCCGAAAACAAGGACGGCGGCCCGGGCGCACCGCCGCGCTGACGCGGGGATTCGGCGCCCGCCGCCGGCGAGTCCTCAACCGCGGTGGATCCAGCCGTTGACGGTGAAGCGGGCGTCGCGGAACTGCTTCGACGGAACCTCGACCCTGGTCACCTCGTGCATCACCGCGGCCTGGAAAAACACGATGCTGTTATGCCGCGGCTCGATCCGCTGGTACGAGTCGGTGCGCGCCAGCTTGCCGTTGCGGATGATGTCGTCGTAGACAAGCAAGTCGCCGCCGGTGAATCCCTTCGGCTGGCGGTTGAAATAGTAGACATAGGTGAACTGGCGCCGCACCGTCTCGTTGACGCCCGAGTCGGTATGGACGCGAAAGAAGCTGCCATCGGTGTTCGCCGTGATCTGGCATTCGATCCGCGTCACCTGAAACAGCGCCATTTTCAGGCGCGGTATGACCTCGGGCATGACGGAGCGGATTCTGCCGACCATTTTTCGCGCGATATCGTCGGGCGGATTGAACACCATCGATTGCCGGTAGTCTTCCTTGCTGTCGCTGACGCCGGAGGGGACGAACTCACGTTCGGCGGCGAATACCCGGTCGCTGAGCCACGCCACTTCGTCAGCCGGCAGGAACCCGTCGAGCTGAACCAGCGCATGCCGGATCACGGTGCCGGGGGCCAGCGTCGGTAGGCTCATCGATCGGATCGCGGGAATGGAAACGTTTTGAAAGCCCGAGCATTATCGACCGCCGTTCGCGCTTCAGGCAAGGCGGCCGGCTGCTAGGGCGCGGCCGCGCACATCGCGACCGCGGCGGGGCCGAAGCCTTCCGCCAGCCAGCCGGCCGCGATCATCTGCGACTGAATCGCGCGAGAAGTCGTGTAGCGATGCTCGACCCCGCCACGGTTGTTGTTGTAGAGACGATAGACGGGCACAGTTCCGGCCGCGCAGAAGCCATCGCCGGCATCCGGGAGCGCGACGATGAAGACGTTCGACGACTCGAGCAGCCATTCGTTTGGAAGCCACGCAGCGACGGCGGCGCACTCGTCGGCGTAAGCGCTGAAAAAGTGCGAATGCTGCCCGGCTTCGGCCCGGCCGAAAAAACGGCAGACCGGTGCCATGTTCGGCTCGATCGCGCTTTCGGCGGCGTAAGCGAGAAATGCCTCGCCGGTCCGCGTCCAGCCGGGAATCCTGCCCTCGTCGAGCGCCGCGATTTCATTCGGGTCGACGGTCAGAAAAAAATCGCTTTCGCCGCTGCGGAATTCCAAAACCTGGACCTCGGTCGCCATCCGCAACGACGCTGCGGCCGACGTGCGAGCGGAATCCGGATCGGCCATCAGCGAGGATTCGTCGACCGCCTCGAAGTCGCTTCCTGTCAGGCGTCCCAGCTGATGCAGCTCGTCGTCGTCCCACCGCGGATCGGGCGCCCCGCTCAGGAACCAGCTGCTGCCGTTGTCGGCGAGAAACATGCCGTACTTTTTGAGCGCCTGCAGGATCACTTGCACGTTCGGTCCGAAGGTCGAAACGTCGACACTCGCCTTGAGGCGGAAGCGTTGTCCCATCGGCGGATAGTTGGGGCCCGACAGGCTCGATGCCTTGTGCCGCGCCGGCCAGATGCAGGCGTTGCGCGTCTGGGGCGCGGTGAAGCGCAGCGCATGCGGGATCTCGCCGGCGACGACTTCCTCGTATCGCACGAGCCCGGGCAGGATCGGGAGGCCCGCGGCGTCGGCCGAGGTCCAGCCGGTCGGTCGCAGTGCATTCCCGTTCAGATCGAACACCGCCCCGGAGCCGGCTCGCCAGCTCCCGTCGGGGTTCGGATACGCGGCGAAAAGCTCGTAGAGCTTGCCGCCGTCGCGATCGACCACCAGCACGTGACGATCGCCGGTCGACGAGGGTCCGCCTTCGATCGGAGCATCCGGCGGCACCGGATAGGGCCCCGCGTCGCTCTCATCGGCGTAGTCGAAGCCGACGGCGACCTTAGGCTGGCTGCCGGGCACGACGACGTAGGGAATGCCGTTCGGCGCGCCGTTGTAGACGGTGCCGAAATCGGCGTGCAGCGTCTTCGCCGCGCCGATCGTGGTCACGTACGTTGCCGAGTTGGCGTCGACCGGCAGCGTGTCGATGGCGACATTCCACACGTTGTCCCGCGGAAACATCGGGCGCACGGTCAGGATCGCCGATGCGGCTGCCGAAGCGGTGCAGCCCAACCCGAGCGCGGCGGCGACGACGATGCGAAACCCCAGCGACATGCTTTCCCTTGCGGCTCCCGGCCTGACCTCGATTATGCCAGTATCATAACGACCTGTCGCGATCTCGTGCCGCGCGGTGAGCTAAGCGATGTCGGGTTGACTCCTGGCGATGCAGCCCCAAACTAGCCGACATGCCTCCTGTCACGACCGCGCTGATCGTCGCCAACGTCGCGGTATTCCTGCTGCAAAGCGCTGTGCCGGGCTTGATCGCGCCCTTCGCGCTCTGGCCGCTCGGCACTTCCGCGCTCAATGCCGGCGTCGCGTTCGCGCCGTGGCAGCTGCTGACCTACGCGTTCCTGCACGGCAGCCTGATGCACCTGGCGTTCAACATGTTCGCCTTGTACATGTTCGGCAGCGCGGTCGAGCGTGTATTCGGCGGACGCCGCTACCTGACCTTCTATGTGGTGTGCGTGCTTTCGGCCGCTGTCGCGCAGCTGATCGTTTCGGCCATGACCGGCAAGATCTATCCGACCGTCGGCGCCTCCGGCGGCATTTTCGGCATCCTGCTCGCCTACGGGATGTATTTCCCGAACAACCGGGTCATGCTGCTCTTCCCGCCGATCCCGATGCCGGCGCGGGTATTCGTGTTCGTCTACGCCCTGATCGAACTGTTCCTGGGCGTGACCGGCACGCAGGAAGGCGTCGCGCACTTCGCGCACCTGGGCGGCATGGTCGGGGGCTTCGTGATGCTGCGCTACTGGCGCAGCACGAGCGGGCGCTGGCGCTCCCGCTAGCGGCCGCGAGCTTCAGCGCGCGAGCCACGCCTGGACGCGTGCGTGGCTCAAGACTTCCGGATTGACGACGAATTGCGGCTTGCGGCCGGAAAGCGCGGCGACGATGCTGGACAGCCCGGTCGAAGCCATGTTGTGAAAGCATTCGTCGGTCCAGCACAGCGAATGCGGCGTGACGATGACATTGTCCATCGCCAGCAGCGGGTTGGCCGGATCGACCGGCTCCTTTTCGAATACGTCGAGCGCGGCGCCGGCAATGCGTCGAGTCTGAAGCGCCTCGATCAGCGCGGGCTCGTCGACGACAGGTCCGCGTGCGACGTTGATCAGGTACGCTTCCGGCCGCATCTCCCGCAACGCCGCCGCATCGATCAGGTGGTGGGTGGCAGGGGAGAGCAGGCAACAGACGACGACGAAGTCGGACTTGCGCAGCAGTTCGGGCAGCTCGACCTTGCGCGCGCCGGCGTAGCCGAGCTCGATGGCATCGACCTGAGGATCGGTCGCGAGCAATTCAAGATCGAACGTGCGCGCCATGCGCAGCAGCTCGCGGCCGATGCGTCCGGCGCCGACCACCCCCAGCGCTCGCCCGGTGAGGCCGAGGCCCATGTTGTCCATCCGTTCGTGCCAGCGTCCGCTTCGCGTCAGCCGGTCCTTGAGCAACAGCTTGCCAGCGAGCGCCAGCAGAAAAGTCAACGCGGTCGTCGCCACGGGACGCGGCATGGCGCTCGGTGTGTTGGTGACCAGGACGCCGGCCCGCGTCATCGCCGGTACGTCGACCGTGTCGTAGCCGACGCCGTGCCGCGCGACGACTCGCAACCGGCAATCGGCACGTGCCACCGCCGCCGCGGGCACGCGCGCCGTGTTGACGTATATCGCGTCGTAGCGCGCTGCGTGGTCGGCGCCGATTTCCGGCACAACCGACGGCAGGTATTCCCAGTCGAGGCCATCCGCGCCGTCGAGTATCTTCAGGGCGGCGCGGCCGAATGCCGGCTCTCCGCGGCTGTCGAGAATGTCTCGCGGAAGTCCGACGCGGAATTGGGCGCTCATCGTGCACCTCCCTCGTTGGCGGCCGCGTCGCGCAGCACGTCGAGTCCGCGCCGCAACGCTTCCTGCAGCAGCAGCTGGTCGATGCCGTAAGCCATCAGGCGAAACCCCTTGGCGACGTAGTCGCGCGCCCAGGCATCGTCGGTGGCGAGCATCGCCGCCGCCTTGCCGTGCGCCGCGCAGGCGCGCAGTACCCGGTCGACGGCGGCGAGGTACGCCGGATGACGGAATTGCGCCGGAATGCCAAGAAAGTTGGTCAGATCGAACTGGCCGATCCACAGCGCATCGATCCCGGGAACCGCGGCGATGCCTTCGACGCTGTCCAGTCCTTCGGCGGTTTCGATCTGCGCGATCATCATCGTGCGCTGGTGCAGCGCCGCCATCTTGGCGACGATGTCCCCGCCCTGGTAATCGTCATGGGCAAAACCGAATGCCGCGCCGCGGCGGCCGTGCGGCGGATAGCGGGAGCAGGAAACCAGGTGCTCGGCCTCGGCGGCGCTCGCCACCATGGGCACCATGACCCCGAGCGCACCGACATCGAGCGCGCGCGCGATGAAATGATATTCGCCGCGAGGTACCCGGGCCATTGGCACGATGCCCAGTCCGCGGCAAAGCGCGAGCTGCATCTTCAGCGACTCGAAGCCCAGGCCGGTATGCTCCATGTCGTACAGGACGAATTCCGCCCCTGCATTGCGGCATAGTTGCGGCAACCCCGGCGCGAAGCATTCGAACACCATCGCACCGATCGCGCGTTCGCCGCGCTCGAGCGCGTCCTTGACCGGATTGTTGCGCATGCCTGCCTTTCGTCGCGCACCTCGCCGGGCCGGAGATGCGCGTAGTGGATTATCGTCTGATCGCCGCCCTCGATAGCCATCATTGCACGAGCAGCGCCTGTCGCGCGAGTCGTGTCAGTGCCTGGTCCAGGGCGGCTGAAGCCGCTTGCGCAGGCTGGCCGGGGAATGCTCGCGCTTCGAGCGCCGCGCGCTCGCGCGAGCCATCCAGCATCGGCAGCAAGGCGAGATCAGCGTCGTCGAGGCCGACCATTTCGTGGCGCATGTTGGTGACATACGCACCGCGGCTCGCCTGCAAGCGCGAAACGGCGGAGGCGAGCGGCCTGGCACCGGGCTCTATGACGAAGGCAGCGCCAAGCGCATGCAGTTCGACGGCGCCGGCACAGAACGATTTGAGCAGGTCCGACGCGAGCGTCGTGATTTGGGTATCGTCGACGTCGCCAGTCAGTCCGATGCGTGTCGCCGCCATCGCGCAGAGGTCGGAGAACGGTATCGGTGCCGGCCAATGCTTGGCGAGCACGCCCATTGCCGCCTTGGTTATCGGATGCGGCGTCCGCAGGCCGCTGCCATCGGGCATGCGGAAGTCCTGGGCCGACGGTGATCGCGGGTCGCTACTGTCGGTAGACCGAGCCGCGGACGCGACCCAGAGCGAATCCAGGCGTTCCGCCGTCAGGACGCGATCGATCGCTGCGTTGTCATGCACGAGCAGCGTCTGGCGAAAATTGCGGTTGCGCAAGAAGTCGGAAAGCTGCTCGCGTTCGAGCGTGCCGGGAGCCATTCGGGCGAGCGTCTGGGCGACCGGTGCCGGCAGGCCGCCGAGCAGCATCGTCCGGAATTCGGCTTCGGCGAGAAAAGCGAGGCTATGCTGCGCCGCGCGCGCCGCGAACTGGTGAAAGTAAAGTGCTTCGTTGAATTCCTCCAGATGGTCGTGCAGGACGTAGTAGTCGGCGTTGCCCCGCAGTTGCTCTGCCTCCGAGCGCAGCATCAGCGCATACGGCGACTGCGCGCCTTCGGTCGCCTGGGTCATGAAATCGAGCGTGGCGCGCGCCTGTCGCACCCGGGTGCGTGCGTCCGGGAACTGCCGCGTGTGATAGCGCATCGCGTCGCGGATGACCCCGCGCATGTTCCAGCCGGGAAGGGTGTTGTAGCTGATGTAGGCGATGCCCCCCGGCGAGAGCTGCCGCGAGCATACGTCGAGCAGTTTTTGCTGTACGTCGGGCGGCACCCACGAATAGATGCCGTGCGCGATGATGTAATCGAAAACGCCGTGATCATCGCCGAAATCGAGCAGGTCGGCCTGCGCGAGCTCGATATTGGTCAGTCCGAGCGCCGCGATGTCCGCCGTGCCCGCCCGCACCTGTACGGCCGAAAAGTCGATGCCGACAAAACGCGACCGGGGCAAGCCGGCGGCCATCGGTATCAGGTTGCCGCCGGATGCGCAGCCGATTTCCAGCACCCGGCACTCGACGACCGGCGGCGGTGCCAGCCCCAGCAGCCGGCCGATCGTCGCGAGGCGGTCCGGGTGCGACTGCGGAAATGCCAGGCTGAGGTACGGAAATTCGTCGTAGCTTGCCTGCAACTCGGCGTTCATCGCGGCGGCAGTTTAGCAGCCGCCGCTCGACGCCGGCGCGCCGTCTCACGCTGGCGGCGCCGGCGCGCGTTCAGGCCGGCGATTCGGTCGTCCGCTCGGCAGCCTCGGGCAACGGATCCGCGCCCTCATCGCCGGGGTCCTGGAAGACGACGGCGAACGGCTGCGGCAGCAACTTGGGATCGCTGACCATTCGGATGTGGAAGAAGGTTGAGAGCTCGCGCACTGCGGCACGGATCTGCCTCGCGCCGTCCCGCCGGCTTACCGTTCGCGTCCAGCGACCCTTGCGTGACGACGAACGGGGGCGGACCGCGATGCCCAGCGGCAATTCGGCCAGCAGCGTGTCGTGGCTCAAGTAGCTGCCGAACGGTGCCAGCGCGGTGATTTCCAGCGGATTGGTTTTCCACTCGGCGTTGATGCTGGCCGCCAGCTCGCAGGCTTTGCCGAGCAGTTGTCTGGCGCGGTCGCGGGGCAGCGGCTCGACCACGCGCGCGGTCGCGTACTCGAGAAAGCGCTCGGTCAGCGCGAAGTCGGACTGAAGCTCGTCCGGCTGCTGCAGCAGTCCGTCGGCGACCATCTTGTCGAGCGTGTCTTGCGCCGCCGGCGCGTCGAGCGCGAAATCCTGCAGCAGGTTGCGACGGCTGACCCGGGCCGCATCGGGCGGCAGGCCGGCTACGCGCGAGAGTATCCGCGCCATCGCGGCGCGCAGCGCGACGGCTTCCATGCCGTAGTATTGCCGCTGGGTGACAAGCGTCCGGATCTTCATCGCGAGGCGTCTGGCTCGGGGCGGTTCATGACAATAGCATAGCGGTTCAGGCCGGGCAATCCGCGGCAGGTTCCCGGTGCGGTGCCCTATAATCGGCTGACGGCATCGGCCGCCGCGAACTGCAAACGACTTTGGAGAGCGCAATGATCAGGTTAATCGTCGGGCTCGCCATTACCCTCTTCGCCTGCGACGGCGCGCTGGCGCAGGAGTCCCGGCTCGATGCGATCCAGAAGGGCGGGGCGCTGCGGGTGTGTACGCCCGGCGACTACAAGCCGTTCAGCCTGGCCAAGCCCGACGCGGGATTTGAAGGGATCGACGTCGATATTGCGCGGGCGATGGCGAAGGCGCTCGGCGTCGAGGCGAAATTCGTCAAAACCAGCTGGCCGAAGCTGATGGATGATTTCGTCGACAAATGCGACCTCGCCGTGGGCGGCATTTCGGTAACGCTTGAGCGCCAGAAGCGCGCCTTCTTCTCCGAGCCTTACATGATCAACGGCAAAGCGCCGATCACCCGCTGCGAAAACGTCGGCAAATTCCAGACCATTGCCGACATCGACAAGCCGGGCGTGACCGTGATCGAGAATCCGGGCGGCAGCAACGAGCGATTCGCACGCGCCAATTTCAAGCAGGCGAAGATCGTCATCTTCGAAGACAACACCAGGATCTTCGACGAAATACTCAACGGCCGCGCCGACGTGATGATTTCCGAGTCGGTGGAGACCCTGGTACAGCAGAAGATGCGACCGGGCCTGTGCGCGGTCAACCCGAACAAGCCGCTTCAATACGGCGAAATGGCCTATCTGCTGCCGCGGGGCGACGTCGTGTTCAAAGCCTGGGTCGACCAGTGGATGCACCTGGCCAAGGCCAGCGGCGACTACGATCGCATCGTCGAGGTCTGGCTCAGGTAAACGCTGGCAGCGAGCGGCTTGCAGCATGCCAAGTCGCTCTCCAAGGAGCTTTGCAAATGAATGAAGAAACCTTCAACCTCAGCATCCGCAAATTTCTGAAGATGGTCGGCATCAACTCACAACGCGAAATCGAGCAGGCGGTGGCGCGCGCGCTCGCCGACGGCTCCATTTCGGGCGCCGAGAAGTTTCCAGCGCACGTGTCGCTGGTGGTCCCCGGCCTCAACATCGACGTCAAGTTCGACGGCGACATCAAGCTCGAATAGCTCAGCTCCGACTCTTCCGGGCCGCCTTCCGGAGCAACGCCGGATCCTCTTCGCGAGCGCGTTCCCGGGCCGCCTGCTCGGCCCGGGCGAGCTCCGCGGCTTCGGCCTCCGACTTGGGCGCCGCGTCGCGAGCCGCCTTCTCGACCCGGCCCGATTTCACGAAGGCCGCCTCGGCAGCGTCGAATTCCCGCGCTGCCTTGTAATTGCCCTCGCCATGCACTTTGTCTTCCTTGCGCTTCATCGTTGTCACCTCGTCAGTTTCAAGCTTGCCTGCCGTTCGCGTTTCGCGAAGGGCGGGGTCATTGTTGCGGGCTTCCACCGGTCGGGCTGGTCTCGCGCGCCTCGGGTTCGTTGGGCAGACCATTCAACGCGCGGCAGGCGGCGAGCGCGTCGCCGACCTGTCCGCTGCAATCCTCGCTGGTTCCGGCGCTGCTGCGCGGCGCCGCCGTTTCAGCCGAGTTCAGTCGGCGGCACGTGTCCAGAGGAGGACCGATCATGCCGCTGCAATCGTTCGGCGTGCCCGCGCCGGTCGGCGCCGTCGTGTTGACGCTGCGATTGAGTTCCAGGCAGGTCGAAAGTGCGGTGCCGGTCATGCCGCTGCAATGTCGTCGCGCCGCGCGGTGCATCGGCAGGCGCTCCGCCCGGCGCGGTCTGGGCGCAGCACAGCGTGCCGGTCAATGCCAGTGCGGCTAACGCGAAACTCGGGGTCCAGCCATTCATGACGTCCTCCGATGGCGATGTCGTGGCTGAATTTTGCCGCCGGATGATGGCTCCGGTAATCGGCGAAATGATGATTCGGCGTAAGACTGGTTCCGACACGGTGTGCTGCGATGCGCATCGCCTCCTCGTCGTCCGGCGCGGTCGGCGCCAGGTGTCGTAACATGGCGACGCCTCCGGCCACCGCGCCGGCAATCGCCTGACATTTCCGCTTACTCGATGCCGAAGCATTACACGATGGGAGGGCGCGCAGCCGAAGCAGCCGCTCCCGGCCAGGCGACGTCGCCCGGACCGCGCTCGCTGCGCGAGCGCGTCGGTGCGCTGCGCAATCTGCCGCCGTTCATCAAGCTGGTCTGGCAGACGAGCCCAACGCTCGCCGTCGCCGAATGCATTTTGCGCCTGGCGCGGGCCCTGCTGCCGATCGCCACGCTCTACGTCGGCAAACTGATCATCGACGAGGTCATCACGCTGGCAAGGACGCCGGGCGTCGCCGGGCCGCTCGCGCAGTGGTACGCGGCCGGTCTTCTCGATCGCATTGGCGGGCTCCTGCTGCTGGAATTCGCCTTTGCAGTGTCGTCCGACATTTTCGGCCGCACCGTCTCGCTGCTCGATTCGCTGCTGTCGGAGCAATTCAGCAACGCGACCAGCCTGCGGTTGATGGAACACGCGGCGACCCTCGACCTGGAAGACTTCGAGGACAGCGAACTGCAGGATCGGCTCGAGCGCGCGCGGCGTCAGGCTTCGGGCCGCATGACGCTGATCGGTCAGCTGTTCGGACAGATCCAGGACCTGGTGACGATCGTCAGCTTCGCCGCGGGACTGATCGTTTATGCACCATGGCTGATCGCACTGCTGGCCGTGGCGCTGATACCCGCGTTCATCGGCGAGGCGCATTTCAACGCCCAAAGCTATTCGCTCAACTACGAGCGCACGGCCCAGCGGCGCGAAATCGACTACGTCCGCCAGACCGCAGCCAGCGTCGAGACCGCCAAGGAAGTCAAGATTTTCGGCCTCAACCGCTTCCTGATCGATCGCTACCGGCAGCTTGCCGACGATTTCTACCTCGCCAACCGGAAGCTTGCGCTGCGCCGCGCCGGCTGGGGCGGACTGCTCGCGGCGGTGGGCACGATCGCCTATTACGTCGCCTATGCCTACATCGTCTGGCGCACGCTGCATGGCGAGTTCACGATCGGCGACCTGACGTTCCTGTCCGGCTCGTTCCGGCGCCTGCGAACGCTGCTGGAGAACATGCTGATCGGATTTTCGCAGGTAGCAGGGCAGGCGCTTTATCTCGACGATCTGTTTTCATTCTTCGACATCACGCCCGAGATCGTATCGCCGTCCAACCCGCGGCCGTTTCCGGTGCCGCTGCGCGAGGGCATACGCTTCGAAGGCGTCGGCTTTCGCTACCCGGGAGCCGACCGCTGGGCGGTGCGCGGCTTGACCTTCACGCTGAACGCCGGCGAGGTGCTGGCGCTGGTGGGCGAGAATGGCGCCGGCAAGACGACGGTAGTGAAGCTGCTCGCACGCCTGTACGACCCCGACGAGGGCCGCATTCTTCTCGACGGGTACGACCTGCGCGAATACGATCTGTTCGCGTTGCGCTCCAATATCGGGGTGATCTTCCAGGATTTCGTTCGATACCATCTGACCGCGGCCGAGAATATCGCCGTCGGGCGCATCGAGGCGCGCGAAGATCGCGAGCGCATCGCCGCCGCGGCGAAACAGAGCCTCGCCGACGATCTGATCCGCAGGCTCCCGCAGGGCTACGACCAGGTCATCGGCAAACGATTCCGCACGGGCGTCGATCTGTCGGGTGGCGAGTGGCAGAAGATCGCGATCGCGCGCGCCTACATGCGCGATGCGCAGCTGCTGATCCTCGACGAGCCGACCGCTGCGCTGGACGCCCGCGCCGAATTCGAGGTCTTCCAGCGTTTCAAGGAATTGAGCAAGGGCAGGACGGCGGTGCTGATCTCGCACCGCTTTTCCAGCGTGCGCATGGCCGATCGCATCGTTGTGATGGCCGACGGCCGCATCGAGGCCGCCGGCACGCACGACGAGCTGTTGGCGGGTGGCGGACGCTATGCGGAGCTTTTCGAATTGCAGGCCGCCGGCTATCGTTGAGGTCGCGGGACCTGCGGCCGGTGATCGTGGCCGGCGCGGGCGTGTAGACTCGCCGTCTATCACCATGGCCGCCAATCCCAAAGCGCGCATCCTTGCCGAGGCGCTGCCCTACATTCGCGCCTACCATGGTAAAACGCTGGTGATCCGCCTGGGCGGCAATGCGATGGCCGACCCGGAGCTCAAAGCCGGCTTCGCCCGTGACGTCGCGCTGTTGCGCCTGGTCGGCATGAAGCCGGTGGTCGTGCACGGCGGCGGCTGGCGCATCGACGAGCTGGCGCGGCAACTCGGCATCGAGACGCGGCGCCATCGCGGGCTGCGCATCACCGACGAGCGCACGCTGACGATCGTCGAGATGGCGCTGGGCGAGATCAATCAGGAGCTTGCCGGACTGATCAACCGGTATGGGGGCAGGGCGGTCGGCCTCGACGGCCAGGACGGTCGCTTCATCCACGCGCGCCAGATGCGCCTGCCCGACGAAGGCGGCGAAACGCCGCCGGAGCTGGGCTTCGTCGGCGACGTCGAAAGCATTGACACCGATCTGGTCGAACTTCTTATGTCGCGCAAGTTCATACCGGTGATCATGCCGATCGGCGTCGGCACCGACGGCACGGCCTACCACATCAACTCCGATCTGCTGGCGGGTCGACTGGCGCGCGCCTTGCAGGCCGAGAAGCTGATCCTGATGACCAACGCGCCGGGAATCCGCGATCGTGGCGGCAAGCTGGCGTATATACTGAAAGCTCGCGACGCGGAGGCGCTGCTGCGCGACGGCATGGTGGACGAAGGCATGAAACCGCGGCTGGAAGCGGCGCTACGAGCCGTGCGCGAGGATGTGCGCTCGGTGCATATCATCGACGGCGGTGTTCCCAACGCGCTGCTGCTCGAGGTGCTGACCGCGCAGGGCGTCGGCACCGCAGTGCGCGCCGACAGCGGGCCGGACTTTCTCGAGGACAGCCGCGGCTTCCTGCTGGCGCAGGGATAAGCAGAGGTGCGAATGCAGCGAACGCGTTGGAGTCTGGCAGCCTGGTGCGTGGTGGCATCGATCGGCGCGGCGGCGACCGCGGCACAGGGCGCAGGCAGCGAAGGGTCAGGCGACGCTGTCAGGCTGCCGCTGCCGCCGGTCGCGCACGAGGACACGCGCGAGTTTCACTGGACCGTGCGCGTGCCTCTGCTCACGATCGAACAGCGAGAATTCGCCTTCAGGGCACCGACGAGCATCACCCGCCCGCAGCGATGGGACTACGACGGGCCGGCGGTCCGGACCGAGCGCCGCCGGATCGCGACCTATCCGGAATTCAGCTGCAAATACCTGGACTGGACGGTGTCCAACGAATGCCGCACCGTCTGGCGCGCCATTTACGCCGATCTGCCGGTCATCGTGACCCGACCGCAGCACCTGGTGTTCGACGTGCCCGACTGGCGTTGGAAAACACAGCTGTTGCCGGTCGCCGTGCCCAGGCTGACCTGGAAGGAAGAGCGCTGGACGGTAAGCGTTCCGGTCATCGTCGTCGAGCCCGCCGACGATCCGGGGCGGCCGCGCACCGACAACAAGACGGCAGCCGCCGGCTTCGAGCATGCCCGGTCGACGCTGGCTGCGAAGCAGGCCTCCGCGCTGGCCGTGCTCGACGAGGGCTTGCGCGCCATCGAGCGAAGCATCGCCTCAGTCGAGGCGCACGACGCCGATCCGCGCCGGATCGAGACCGGCGAAGGCGGCGTCCTCGACTTGGTCGCGGCGCGCGCTGCACTGCGCGACGGGCGCGCCGATACCGTGCGCCGTTTTCGGCAGGTCGGCAGCGAGCTCGACGCGGCGGCCAGCGCGACTCGAGCAACCGACGGATAGGGCACAGCGGGCCTGCGCCGAGGCACACCCAAAAAAGACGCGCCGGCCTCGGCGCGTCTTCAGATCAGCCGACGAATGTCGGAAAGTCGCGATCAGATTCCCTTGATCGGCGCGCGGATCTCGCCGACCGGATGCGCGGCGCTGTGCACGTTGACGTACAGATTGCCCGCCTTGTACGCCGCATACTGGCTCTCGGTCAACTTGGCTCCCTCGGCGGATGCAAACGTGTTGTCGCCGGTCTTGGTGAACGGCACGATGACCGGTCCGATAGTGCCTGGCGCACTCTCGTGAATGTGCGAGGCGGTCGCGGTCATGCCGGTCACCGCGACCTTAACGCTGACGGTGCGGTCGGGATTGATCGTAACCGTTGCGGTGCCCGACATCGGCGAACCAATAACCGGCGGAACTTCGTTGGCTCCGGACAGCGTCAATTGTTGCGTGTACGACATCGCGCCCATCGGCCCCATCGATGTGCAGGCCCCCAGGACGGCTGTCGCTGCCATTATTGTGATTGCGGCGATCAGTCGGCGTTTACCCAGCTTCGCGCTCATTGCACTCCTCCGTCGAAATGGAAATGGGTCGTCTGTGACTTGCCGGAGCAGGTGATGCTGCTGCGACACGACTACAATACACTGCATTGCGCCGCACCGTCAGCCCGAACCTGCCCTCGCCGGATGACAAGGCGTGCCAAATTCGGCTGACGCGGGTCGCGCAGGCGGGTTTTGGAATACCGGCGCTGCAGCGCTGTTTACAAGCCCCCGCGTTTGGCAACGATGGCGAGTCAGGAGGAAACTTGGACGTTCGTGCCGCAGTCGCGCACCGCGCCGGCGCACCGCTTTCGATCGAGACGGTCCGGCTCGACGGGCCACGCGCAGGCGAGGTGCTGATCGAGCTCAAGGCCACCGGCATCTGCCACACCGACGAATTCACCCGGTCCGGTGCCGATCCCGAAGGGCTGTTCCCGGCGATCCTCGGCCACGAGGGCGCGGGCGTGGTCGTCGACGTCGGCGCCGGCGTCAGCGCCGTGCGGCGCGGCGATCATGTGATCCCGCTCTACATTCCCGAATGCCGCCAGTGCAAGTCCTGCCTGTCGCGCAAGACCAATCTGTGCACGGCGATACGCGCGACGCAGGGCAAGGGCGTGATGCCGGACGGCAGCAGCCGATTCTCGCTCGGCGGCGAGCCGCTGCACCACTACATGGGGTGCTCGACCTTCGCCAACTTCACCGTGTTGCCCGAGATCGCGGTGGCGAAAATCCGGGAGGACGCGCCGTTCGAGAAGGTGTGTTACATCGGTTGCGGCGTGACGACCGGCATCGGCGCGGTAATCAACACGGCGAAAGTCGAGCCCGGAGCCAACGTCGTCGTATTCGGCCTGGGTGGAATCGGGCTCAACGTCGTGCAGGGCGCGCGCATCGCGGGCGCCAACATGATCGTCGGCGTCGACATGAATCCCGCTCGCGAGACGCTTGCCCGCAAGCTCGGATTGACCCATTTCATCGATCCGCGCGCGGCGGGGGTCGACTTGGTGCCGCATCTTGTCGAGCTGACCGGCGGCGGCGCCGACTACTCGTTCGAATGCATCGGCAATGTCGACGTCATGCGCCAGGCGCTCGAATGCTGCCATCGCGGCTGGGGTGTGGCGGTCATCATCGGCGTCGCCGGCGCCGGCCAGGAAATCCGCACGCGTCCGTTTCAGCTGATCACCGGCAGAACCTGGAAAGGAACGGCATTCGGCGGTGCGCGCGGCCGCACCGACCTGCCGAAAATCGTCGATTGGTACATGGATGGCCGCATCAACATTGACGATCTGATCACGCATGTCCTTCCGCTCGACCGCATCAACGAGGGGTTCGATCTGATGCATGCGGGCGAATCGATTCGTGCGGTCGTGCGGTACTGACCGGCCGCGAATCCGACCAGACGGCGGCGCAGCATGACAGGCAATTTTGCCCTCTGGGCGCTTGTCGCCGGCGTACTGCTGATCGGAATGGCGTTTGTTGGCACGTGGGTCGAGCGCACGCCGCTCAGCCCCGCGATGCTCTATCTCGGCGCGGGCTACGCGCTGGGCCCCGACGGCGCTGGCATGCTGCTCCCCGACCCCAAGGCGTACTCGCCGCTGCTCGAGCGGCTGGCCGAAATCGCGGTGCTGATTTCGGTATTCGTGACGGCACTGAGGATCAGCGTCCCGCTCAACGACAGGCGATGGCGTCTGCCGATAAGCCTCGCGACCGTCGCGATGGTCGCGACCGTCGGGCTGGTCGCTCTCGTCGGCGTCGCGTGGCTGGCGCTGCCGCTGGGCGCAGCGATACTGCTTGGGGCGATCCTGGCCCCCACCGACCCGGTTCTTGCCTCGGACGTGCAACTCGACGATCCGCGCGATCGCGATTTGCTGCGCTTCAGCCTGAGCGGTGAAGCCGGCCTCAACGATGGCGCTGCGCTGCCGATGGTGCTGCTGGGCATGGGCCTGCTGGGCCTGCACGAGCTCGGCGCTGCCGGCGGGCAATGGCTGCTGGTCGACGTGCTTTGGGGCGTTGGAGGCGGGCTCTCGATCGGCTGGCTGCTTGCCGCATCGGTCGGCAAGCTTATCCTGCACCTGCGTACGCGCCATCGGCTGGCAATCGGCCTCAACGAATTTCTGGCGCTGGGTCTGATCGCGCTCGTCTACGGGCTCGCGTTGCTAGCGCATGCTTCCGGATTCCTCGCCGTCTTTGCCGCCGGGCTGGCGCTGCCGCGGATGCGGCCCTCGACGCAGCCGGCGTCGCGACGGCGCTTGCCCCTCGCGCAGACACCGGGCGCCGGCGCGGAGATCGATATCGGCGACGCGTCCACGCCGGCGAGCGCGACGCACCCGGTCAAGGCGCCCGCGCACATGGCGCAAGCGGTGTTGAACTTCGACGAACAGCTCGAGCGCTTTGCCGAGATCGCGATGGTGCTGGTGGTCGGAGCGATGCTCTCTTATGCGAAGGTCCCAGCCAGCGCCGTCTGGTTCGTTCCCCTGTTGCTGCTGGTCATCCGGCCGCTCAGCATACTGGTCGCCGGCGCGCCGGGGATGGCGTCGGGGATCCAGCTTCCACTGCTCGCCTGGTTCGGCATTCGCGGCATCGGCTCGATCTACTATCTGCTCTATGCGGCCAACCGCGGATTGCCCGATGCGGTGGCTCCGACGATCGTCGGCCTGACGCTGGTGACCGTGGCCGCCTCGATCGTCGTGCACGGCATCTCGATCGGTCCACTGATGGGCCGGTATCGACGGGGCAAGGGCGGCGCCGCCGCAACGCCCGGTCGCGACGGCCGCAATCGCCGCCCCAAGAGCCCGGTGTAATAATGTCAGGTCGCCGCCGATGCGGCGACGCGGACGATGGCATCGGAAAAGGGACGGGTCGATGAAATACTTCCAGAAGATATTTCCCGCCGGGCACTTCATTATCAGCGCGCTGTTCGTCCTTTGCGCCGGCGCGTTGCTGGCATTTGCGGGGTATGATCTGTGGCAGGTCGTCGCGCCCGGCGAGGGCTCGGTCGGTGGTCGTCTCGGCAACGTACTCGATGCCATCGCGCTACTGACCATCGCAGTCGCCTCGCTGCAGCTCGGCCAGACGATCGTCGAAGAGGAAGTGCAGCGCGAGGCGCACATGAGCGCGCCGACGCGCGTCAGGCGCTTCCTGTCGCGATTCATGGTCGTGCTGGTCGTCGCGCTGACGATCGAGGCGCTGGTGGCCGTATTCCACTATAGCCGCGAAGACCCGTCGCAGTTGCCGTACGCGGCAAGTGTCGGGGTGATGGCCGCGGCGCTGCTGGCCGCCTGGGCGATCTTTCTCAAGCTCAACATAGCCGCGGAGACGCTGGAGCCCGAAGCGATGCGCGAAGCCAAGCAGGAAGACGCCAAGATCAACCGCGACCGTGCGACCAAGTCGCGCTGAGGCGGGTCGGCGCAGCAAGAAGGGCGGCGCCGCGCTATTGCGTTCGCCGCCGCAAAAGAGAATAATCATCAAAAAATGACAATGTCATGACATGAAATCCGGAAGGAGTATCCATGCTTAACTTCACCCGCCGCGATCATCCCGCCGATGTCAATGCTGGCAAGCCCGGTCTCAAGCCCGCACTCTACGATCCTCCCGCGTCGCCGGCGCGTGTCGCGACCGCCAGCGCTTCGCGTCAGCACGCTCAGGGCGCGGCGGTGGCACGCGACGTAACGCCACCCGCGACGCCGACACTGACCGATGCGATCGCGGCCGCGACCCCGACCCCGGCTCGCACCGGCGCCGCGGCGTCGGCATCCGGCAGCGACGCGCCGGGAAGCAAATTGTTCATCGGCGTCAATATCAAGCTCAAGGGCGTCGAGATTTCCGATTGCGACGTGCTGGTCATCGAAGGCCACGTGGAGGCGACGGTGCACAGCAAGGCGATGCAAATCGACAAGCCGGGAACGCTCAAGGGTACGGCGTTGATCGATGTCGCGGAAGTCCACGGCGATTTTTCCGGCGAACTCACCGCGCGCACGCGGCTGGTCGTTCACGGAACAGGGCGCGTTTCGGGAAAGATACGTTACGGCAAGCTGATCGTCGCCGAGGGCGGCGAGCTCTCCGGCGACGTCAAGCGTATCGACGAGTCCGAGGAGCAGGCGATGCACACGCGAGCCGCCGGTCGCGATCCTCGCGATATGCTCGGATCGGCCAACGCGATGGGATCGGCATAGCGGTCAGGGCGGGTCGGGCCAGCCGCCGCGAACGCGGTCCTGATACCGCGAAGTCTGCCTTCAGGCGCGAAGCCACGCCGGGGCCGGGCCCGCGCACGCTGCTGCGAGCCGCGCGCGCAAGCCGTCGCCGCTCACTGGGTGGGCATACGTGTAGCGGTAGAGTTCCGCCCGCGCTGCGGAATAGGCGGTGTCCCCGGCGAGCGCCTCCCCGATGATCGGGTAGATGTCTGCATACCTGTCCGGATCGATTGGCGTGCCGCAGCGGAACAGGCGTGAATCCCGCGCATCGCCGATTGTGCCTGCGGTCTGATTGAGCAGGAACATCGGGCGGTCGAAAATCAGAAAATCGTAGGCCAGCGACGACATGTCGCCGACGTAGATATCGGCGATATCCAGCAACGGAAACGTGAGCGGGCTGTTTCTGAGCACGTGGATGCTATCGCGTCCTCGGCATTGCGCCAGCAACCGATCCATTTGACTTGCCTCGTATTCCTGGTGCGGGTGCGTCTTGACGACGAGTCGCCAATCGGCGGGCAGGTTTTGCGCAAGGGGTGCGAATGCGCTGAAGAACGACGACGAACCGACGGCGTCGTTCCACGTGGGTGCGTACAGGACCGTTCGTCGCCGCTTATCGACGTCGATGGCGAGCTGGTCGAGCTGACGACGGAAAAAGGGCCGATTAGAGAGGTAGTAGGCATGGCGGACGTTGCCGGTCAGCACGACCGAGCAGGTCAGCGATCTGACGCCCAGCGCCGCGAGTTGATCGAGGGCGTAGCGTCCGTACAGCAACGCTATGTCCTGTTCTGCGATGCCGCGCGCGTAGTCTTGGCGTTTTTCCGAAAAGCCGTGTGGGCAATGGATGATGCGAGGGCTGTAGTTGCCGGCGCCGAAAAGCTCACGCAATGTCTTCCGGTCGAACAGATGCGAGTACAGGACCGCGGCGGGACGGAGGTCGCGGATCGCGGCGAGCATGCGCGCGAGTCCGCCCGGTGTCGCCACGTCGTGCACGCCGGCGATCCTCAGACCTGGGTAACACCGGACAGCCTCCCGTTGACCGGGCCCGTCGCAGACCAGAAGCGGAACGTCGAGCAGAGAACACCACGGCGCAAGATGGTCGATGTGGTGCGGATGGAAGGCAACCGCTATGCTCGAGTGCCCTAAAGGCAAGTCGCCTCCGTGGCACGCATCGCGGCAATGGGCGGTGGGCTCATTGAATGTCGCCGCTGGCCACCATCGCCCGCGCGCGCTGCAAGTCGAACGGCGTATCGATTTCGCACCACGCGATGCCGTCCAGGCTGGCGGTGCGGACGGGCGTGCCGCCATCCGCAAGCGCCTGCAGTACCTGCTCCGCTACCGCAGCATCGCCTTCTTGCGCGAGCGTTCGTTCCGCCGCCCGCACGTAGTCGGCGAGGCGGTCTCGCGGCACATGGGTCAAGCCGCTGTACGCGCCATCGAAAATAGCGAGCGCCTTCGAAATACGGACGAGGCCGCCGTTGGCGTCTACCGACACTTTCATTTCGTCGAGTGCCGGCGCACGGTGGAATTCGCAGAATGCAGTAATGTCGGTGCCGATCGCCGATGTTACCCGGGCCACTGCAGCCGCGGAGAACACATGGTCGACATTGGTCAAATAGAACGGCGCCCGGACATAGGGCAACGCCGCCAGCACCGACAGCAGATTGCCGGCCTCGTAGCGGGGATTATCCACCAGGCGAACCCGCGGGTTTCGTAGCGGCGAAACGAAGGCGCGCAACTGCTCGATCCGATAGCCCCCTACGACGATGATGTCGCGCGCGGTCAGCGCGACCGCATAATCGAGCGCGCGCTGGAGCAGCGTCCGCTCGCCGAGCTCCAATAGGGCCTTGGAACGGTCGGCAGTGAGACTCCCGAGCCGTGACCCGAGTCCTGCGGCAAGAACGATTGCCTGTGTGGAAGCATCCTCCATCGACTCGCCAATATGCTATATCAGCAAGTCGACTGCCACGTCCTGCAGCGCCTTGCGGATGCGCGTCGTGTGCGTTCCCGGCCAGTAGACGCGTCCGCAACGCGTGCAACGGGCGAATTTGTCGTGTCGCTCGCGCACCCGCGTCGGCACGACGTCGGCGACCTGGCGGCGGCCGAGCGGGCGCAAGCTCCCGTTGCAGACCGCGCAACGGGTAAATGGCCGGGCGCTGCCGACCAAATCGAACGCGGCCAGCGTTTCGCGCAATTGCTCCAGCGGTCGGGTGTGGCGGATCCATCTGCCGCGCGTGACCGCACTGTGCTTGAGCAGACCCTTGTCGCGCGTCAGGATGATGCGCGACTGAGCGTGCGCAAGTCGCACGATCTCGTGGTCGTCGTAGTCATTGCGATAAAGCGTGTCGAAGCCGAGCAGGCGCAGATATCGCGCCAGCGTTCCCAGATGGACATCGAGCACGAACCGGGTGCGGCGCAGCGGTCGCGGCCGCAGCCGTGTCAACGGAGTCAGATCGAACCGCTCGAACACCGGGTAGACAGCGACCCGGTTGCCGTCGTGCAGTCGCCGCGCGAAATCGACCGATTCACCGTCGACCAGCACCAGATCGACTTCCGAATGCGGGACGCCAATCGCTTCGATCACGTCCTTGACTGCGGGGGTGCCGTTGAAGGCGTGCCTGAACGTGCGCTTGCGCAGCTCCGGCCGGAGAAAGTCGTTCAGTTCTTCGTAGAAGCGGAAATCGGCGATCGAGTCCGCCGTGCGGGCTTTCGCCCTAGGACCTGGCCCGGAACGCATGTTCGAGCAGATTGCGGTCGATGCCTCCGGTCGCAGGATCGCCGGTGGCGAAGCGATACAGTGCCGCCGAATAGATGCCTTGCAGCGTCGCTTGTGCGAGTGCGATCAGGCTGACCGCCACGATCAGCACGACCGCCAGCACGATGCCCAGCGCCCATTCGCGATTGCCGAACGCTGCGAAGACCAGAACGCCGCCGGTGATCGCGACCAGGAAAATGATCGCACCGAAGACCATGCCGATGCCGGCGTTGCCGATGATGTTCTCGCCCCAGGATTTCTTGATCAGGTCGACGCTGCGGCCGATGGCCTCGATGGGCCCCACGTTTTCGGCGGCCAGGATCGGCACGACCAGCGCCGTCGCGACCGTCCAGCCGACGCCGATGAGGCCGACGACCATCCTGCCGATGATGCCCACGCGCTCGGCGATCGCGCGGAGCAGCGTGCCGACGGTGGCGGCGATCAGCGCATAGACAAGGATCACCGGCAGCAGAGACGCGGCACGCCGCAAGCCATCGGCGATGCCGACCTCCTCGTCGTCGAACCTCCGCATCGCTACCTCGACCAGTGCGGTATTGAAGAAAATGACGATCGCGTACTGGATCCAGTAGAAGGCCAACAACGCGAGATACCCAATCGATGACAGCGCGTGCGGCGCCTTGCCTGCGGCGAAGCCGAAAGCCGGCAGCAACGGCAGCGCGAAGCTGCCGACGATCAGCACCATCGCGATCGACGACATCAGCGGAAAGACAAGCAGCGACTTGTCTTCCATCAGCAGCCGCCAGCACTCGGCGGCGAGGTCCCAGCTCCTCTGGAATCGATCGAACATCAACGCTCCTGCGCACCGCGAACGGCCGCGGTGGGTAGGCTAAGCAATCCGGTGGCGCAACGCAATAGCGGGTCCGACGTTTGCGTGCCTCACCCGGTTCGGTCGATGGCGATGCCTGCCTGGTCCCAGCGCCCGAGCCTGGCGGCGGCGTCGTACGTCCGCTGCAGGAAATCGAGCAGCAGCACGTCGGGGGTCCGATGCTTGCGTACCTCATCGTAGGGGAGGATGAATTCGCGCAGTTCGCGATGGTAGTAGCCCGAGGGACCGGCCGCGGCCATGCTGTATCCGTCGGGTTCGGGATAGGCGTAAGCGTAGAAGGCCGGCTCGGGCAGCGCATCGTTGCCGGGCCAGAATCCGCAACTGCTGACTTCGTGCGAATACGCTTCGCGCGCGACCCGGTCGGGCAAATGCGGCACCCCGCCCGGATGCCGCGGTGCCGGACGTCCCGAGAACCGTGTCACCGCGAGGTCGAAGCTGCCCCAGAAAAAATGTACGGGACTGCATTTGCCGTTGAAGCGCGCGCGAAACTCCTTCAGCACGCGGTCGGCCTGCAATAGCGCCGCGAAAAACCGGCCCACGGCCTCGGCGTCGTACGAGCGATGCGTCTGGTCTTCCTCGAACGGAATCGCTTCGACCACCTCGTTGGGCGTCGTATGAATCGCCACCGGGAGCCCCAGATCGGACAGGGTGGCGGTCACCGCCTGATAGAAATCGGCCACGGTGCGAGGCTCGAGGCGCAAGGTTCGACCCTCGCCTTCCCCGGTCACGATCAGCAACCGATGGTCGATGAAGTCGAAATCGATCTGGAAGATACGCACGCCGTGGCGGATCGGCGACGTCGACAGGCCGCGCGCGGTGACATAGTACGCAACGTGCCACGAGTGATTGACCCATGGGGTTTGCATCAGGCGGATCTTTCCGACGACCTGGGTCCACAGATGCAAGGTCGTGCAGGTGTCCCTCCACGCCGGATACGGCAGACTTGGCCAGGCTTCCATCACTGTCAAAAGCGCTAGCGATTCGCCGCGTGTGCCGCAAGGACCTGCGCCACGCAGGCGGTCAGCTTGCTCGCGTAAGGGACGTGCAGGAATTCATTCGGTCCGTGGGCGTTGGAATGCGGGCCCAGCACGCCGGTGATCAGAAACTGCGCGTCGGGAAAGTGCTTCCCGAGCATCGCCATGAACGGAATGGTCCCGCCTTCGCCCATTGCGGCCGACGGCCTGCCGTAGAACTGAGACGAAGCCTCGTCCAGCGCGCGCGCGAGCCACGGGGCGGTCGGCGGTGCGTTCCATCCGGTCGCGCTCGATTCGGCGGTTAAGCGCACGGTCGCATCGTAAGGCGGATCCGTTTCGAGCAGACGCTGCATCACGCGTTCGGCCGTGGCAGCGTCGACGGTGGGCGGCAGACGCAGCGAGAGCTTCAACGCGGTCTGCGGCCGCAGCACATTGCCGCCATCCGCTATCGGCGGCAGACCATCCGCCCCGGTGATCGACAGCGCAGGGCGCCAGGTGCGGTTGAGCAGCGCTTCGGCGCGATCACCGGTCATCGGCCGGGTCGCTCCGGTGAAAGGGTACTTGCCGATCACGATATCACCCAGGATGTCGGCCGCGCGCCTGGCCTGCTCGATCCGCTCGGCTGGAATCGTGGCGTGAAATTCGGCTGGAAGCAGGCGCCCGGTCGACGAATCCTCGATCCGGTCGAGCAGCTTCCGCGCGATGCGGAACGACGAAGGAACGATGCCGCTGGCATCGCCCGAATGCACGCCTTCGGTCAACACCTCGACGCTCAAGGTGCCGCCGCAGAGTCCGCGCAGCGACGTTGTCGCCCAAAGCCGCTCGTAGTCGCCGCAACCGGAGTCGAGGCCGACGACAAAATCCACCCGCCCCATGCGCGGCGCGAGAGATTCGAGATAGGCGGGCAGATCATAGCTGCCGCTTTCCTCGCAGGTCTCGATCATGCCGACGCAGCGTGCGTGAGGAACTCCTTGCGCCTGCAGGGCGCCGATCGCGGACAACGCGGCGAATACCGCATAACCGTCGTCGGCGCCGCCGCGGCCGTAGAGCTTTCCGTCCTGGTACAGCGGGTCCCACGGCCCGTAGCCATGGCGCCAGCCGGTCATTTCCGGTTGCTTGTCCAGGTGGCCATAGAGCAAGGCCGTGCGGTCGCCGGTCCCGGCGACATCGAAGTAGAGCAGCGGCGTGCGTCCCGGAAGGCGCACCAGCTCGACCGAAAGACCTCGCACCGGCTGCTTGCGCACCCATTCGTGCGCGAGCGTGATCACGCGCTCGATGTGGCCATGGCTTTGCCACTGCGGATCGAAATGCGGCGACTTGGCAGGGATCCGGATGTAGTCGGTGAGTTGCGGGACGATATCCTTGTCCCATTGCGCACCGATAGTCGCCAACAGCGTCGAGTGGTTCACGTCAATCTTCTCCGGCAAGTCGCGGCGCATCGCAGGCGAGGGTTCGCAGCGCGTCTCGCGGCTTTCGCGACTACCGCGGCTTGACGAAGCGCAGCGCGAACTTGTCGGTCGGGATCGGCGATCCGGTCGACGTTTGGTCACGCGGGTCGGCCGGGTTGCGCAGGAAATCGCTCTCGGCATCGAGCACGAACCCGGCCTGGCGCACCTCCGCCAGGACGACCGCTTGGTCGATCCGATGCAGGGTCTTGCCTTCGGAGATGCCGGTCCCGCTGCGTCCGGCATGATCGATGATGATATAGCGCCCTCCGGGCTTCAGCGCCGAAAACAGCCGCTGGTTCATCCGTGCCCGATCGACCGGAAGGTAGCTGATGTCGTGGTAGTTGAGCACCAGCGTAATCAAGTCGAGCTTCGGCGCCTGCTCGGGAACCGGGTCCTCGAACGGACGCGCGACGATCACCAGATTCGCCTGCGGATGGTCGGCCAGGCGCTTGATCAGCCCGGCGCCGGGTTGCTGGGCTTGCGCCCACACGCTGCCGGTGGGGCCGACCGCCAACGCCAGCAACTGGGACGTGTAGCCGAATCCCGCCGACACGTCGAGCGCCTGCATCCCGGGACGGACCTGCGTGAACGCGAGGAACTCCGCCGGGTGCCGCGCCGCGTCGGTACGCCGGTCCTGATCGGTGCGGATCGGGTTCGCGATCACCTGCCGGTACGCTTCGGTCATCGCGCGATCGTCCGCCGGGGCGAAGCTCGCGCATGCGCCGAGCATCGAAATCGCGCCGACAAGAACCGGCAGGGCAGCGAGCAGACGCTTGAGCTCCGTACGACGTTTCGCGAAATGCTCGAGCATGGTGAGCGTCTCCTGTCGACCGCGCCGATCCGCTTGCGCGTGTCGGAGGTTGAATTGGATGGCGAACTGGCTCATAGTTTACCGACTTTTGCACCGATCGCGCACGGGTCGGCCCGCAACTCGCCGTAGGCGATTCGTGCGATCGCAATTGTTCGAGGTCCCGATGAACGACAAGGTTCCCGCCGCCGCCAGAGTACAGGTGAGCAAGAACGGCCCCTATCGGGTCTCCGGAAATCTCCCGCTGGACGAGCAGATCATCGGCACCGACGGCGCAGGGGAGTCGGTGGCCTGGGAACAGGGCCGAACGTTTCCGATGCAGCAGCAGTATGCGTTGTGCCGGTGCGGTCGCAGCTCGCACAAGCCATTCTGCGATGGCACACACGCCCGTGTCGGCTTCGACGGCGCCGAAACGGCGAGTCGCGCGACCTATCGCGAGCAGGCGAAGGTCATTCGCGGCCCGACAATGACGCTCACCGACGCCGAAGCCCTGTGCTCATCCGGACGTTATTGCGATCCGAACGGGTCAGTGTGGAATCTGGTGAACATGGCGGATCCGGCGGATCGCGAGCATTTCGTCCGGCAGACGTGCGACTGCCCGTCGGGAAGGCTGGTGGCCTGGGACGATGCCACCGGTCAACCGGTGGAGCCCAAGTACGAGCCATCGATCAGCCTCGTCCAGGATCCTGCGAACGATTGCTCGGGGCCGCTTTGGCTACGCGGCGGCGTGCAGCTGGTCGGCGCCGACGGGTTCGACTATGAGATACGCAATCGCGTGACGCTGTGTCGGTGCGGCGCATCGAACAACAAGCCCTTTTGCGACGGCAGCCATGTTTCGATCGGGTTCAGCGACAAGCGCTAGAGCCGGCTGAATCGCGGCGCGGGGGCGCCATCTTAGGGAGCATTGCTTGCCGTCTTCGAAACTCAGGATAGGCATCATAGGGGTAGGCTTCGGCGCACAGGTCCACGTGCCGGGGTTTCGTTCCGAGGGTTGGGACGTCGTCGCGATCTGCAGCCGCAGCAAGGAAAAAGTGGAGAAGGCTGCGGCCGACGCAGGCATCTCCGGGGTTCACACCGATCCGCTCGAGCTCATTCGCCGCGATGACATCGACGCGGTGGCGATCATCACGCCGCCCAGCGCACACCATCCGCTTTCGATCGCCGCACTGAGCGCCGGCAAGCATGTCCTCTGCGAAAAGCCGTTCGCGATCGATGTCAGCCAGGCAGTCGCAATGCGCGACGCGGCCGAGGGATCCGGGCTCACTGCGATGGTCGCGCATGAGTTCCGCCACACGCCGCAGCGGGCGTACATCAAGGAGCTTCTCGCCGAGGGCCACATCGGAAGGTTCCAGCTTTGCACGATCGAATTGTTCCTCGATCGTTATGTGACGGCGACGCCGCGCCCCTTCAGCTGGATGGCGAGCAATGCTGCAGGAGGAGGCCTGCTTGGCGCGCTAGGCTCGCATTACATCGACGGGCTGCGCGACTGGTTCGGCGAAGTCGCCACCGTCAGCGGTCGCCTGGCGGGCTTGCGTCCCGAGGTCGTCGACACGGCCGGCAAGATCGTCAAGGCGGAATCGGACGACAGCTTCGTGTTCACTCTGACGTTCGAGAATGGCGGCATCGCGATGATGATCGCATCGTTCGCCGCGACGCCGTCGCGCGGCACGAAGATAGCGGTGATGGGAGACGCCGGGACGTTGATCGCCGAGCAGCCCGGCCCCAATCCGATGGAAGACGGCGTCGTCATCGCCAGTCGCAATGGCAAGCCCTTGCGTGAGTTGGAGACTCCCGCCCGATACCTGCCGTTCAAGGATCCGCGCGATCACCGGCTGATGGCGTTCCGGCTGCTGGTCCGCGATTTCACCGACGGTATCGAGCGGCGCATCTCGCCTGCGCCCAATTTCACCGATGGACTGCGCTGTCAGGAGGTTATCGACGCGGTGCGAGAATCATCCGCGTCAGGAGGCACGATTGCGTTGAGCGGTTCGCGACACTAGAACGTCCCGCATCGCGGCTCGATGGCGGCGCGAACACGATCCGGCCGCGCTCGGAAGCGGTCGGCGCGGCGCGCGCGGCGCCAGGACGGCGCTAGCCCGGCGAACCGTGCAGGTCGACCGCAGGTGCAGTCGATTCGGGCAGACTGCCGACTAACTGCATCAGCACCATGACCAGCATCCCCGCCGATCCGCCCAGCAGGAACGCCGCAAGCACCCACCATATCGAAACCATAGCGCTACCTCCGGTCTTGGCTACGTCGGTTCCGCAATCACCGGGGAAATATCGCGTCCCGGCCGCGCTATCCGATGCATGCGCTGTTGCCGCTGGATCGGCGTTGTTGTTGACAATGTGTTACGTCATCGCCAAAAAAAAGAGTCCGGATACGGGACTCTTTTGGCAAAATTCCGAAGCCCGCTGCAATCAGCGGCGCTGCTGTCAGCGCGAGGGACCTGGTGCGTCAGTACTCGTCCGACAATACGACTCGCGGGTGTTGCGTTATTCGCGATCGGTAGGGGAGAGAACCCGCCATGCACATCAGCGCCATGACCAGCACTCCCGCGAATCCCCCTATGAAAAACAATACCGGCAACCACCAGGCAGAGACCATCGGTCACCTCCGTTGCGGCTGACTGCCCTCCCGGCAATGCGCGCGTACGCGCATCGTCTGCCTGATTTGATCCCGGGCGATGGGCAAAAGTTCTGTGCGCGACGGTCGGCACGCGATGCCTTGCGCATGCGATCGCGCGACTGCTGCCCGTGCTTCCGGTTACCGTAGGTCGCAGGACGTGCATCGCGTAAGAGTCTGTCCTAGTCCCAGGAAAGCGCGCCGCCGGTCTGATACTCGATCACCCGAGTCTCGAAAAAGTTTTTCTCCTTTTTCAGATCGATCATCTCCGCCATCCACGGGAACGGGTTGTCGGCCTTGTCGAACAACGGATCTACGCCGATCTGCTGGCAACGGCGATTGGCGATGAAGCGCAGATACTCCTTGAACATCGGCGCATTGAGTCCCAGCACGCCGCGCGGCATCGTGTCCTCGGCGTAGGCGTACTCGAGGTCGACGCCCTTTTTCATCAGCACGCGGATTTCCTCGCGGAACTCCGGCGTCCACAGGTGCGGGTTTTCCATCTTGACCGTGTTGACCAGGTCGATGCCGAAATTGCAGTGCATGCTCTCGTCGCGCAGGATGTACTGATACTGTTCCGAGGCGCCGGTCATCTTGTTCTGGCGGCCCATGGCCAGGATCTGCACGAAGCCGACGTAGAAGAACAATCCCTCCATGATGCAGGAGAAGACGATCAGGCTCTTCAGAAGCTTCTGATCGGCTTCCATCGTGCCGGTCTTGAAGGCCGGATCGGTCAGCACCTCGATGAACGGGATCAGGAATTCGTCCTTGTCGCGGATCGACTTGATCTCGTGATAGGCGTTGAATATCTCCGCCTCGTTCAGCCCCAGGCTCTCGACGATGTACTGGTAGGCGTGCGTGTGGATCGCTTCCTCGAACGCCTGGCGAAGCAGGTATTGCCGGCATTCGGGGGCGGTGATGTGGCGATAGGTGCCGAGCACGATGTTGTTGGCCGCGAGGCTGTCGGCGGTGACGAAAAACCCCAGATTGCGCTTGACGATCAATCGTTCGTCTTCGGTCAGACCCTGCGGGTTTTTCCACAGCTCGATGTCGCGCTGCATGTTGATCTCCTGCGGCATCCAGTGATTGGCGCACGCGGAGAGGTACTTGTCCCACGCCCATTTGTACTTGAACGGGACGAGTTGATTGACGTCGGACTGCGCGTTGATGACGCGCTTGTCCTCCGCCCGCACGCGGCGAAAGCCGTTGGCCATCGCCTGCGATTCGACGTCGAGATCGTGCACCGGCTCGCGCGAAAGGATTCCGCCTGTGGTCTGGGCGCGAATCGTTTCGGGCGTCGCGGACAGCACGCGCGGCTGCGGCGTGGGTGTCACGAAATCGTCTTCGAAAGTGAGCATACTGACCTCGTTTTTCTATTTGCTGCGGTTCCTTTTTCCTCGTTCCGGCACGATCGTCCGGCGCGAGGAGCTTCTTTCAAATATAGTATCTATTGCTGATATTTCAAGGTGTTGCGCCAATTTCTGCGGGGGCGGTCCGCCTTGCCAGGCCTGAATGTCGTGGCCTGGATCCAGGCCGCCCGGCGACGGGCGGCAATGCGGCGGCAGCCTTCGCTAATGCACGGCGTTCAACCTCTCGTACAGATAGTCCGGCGCGAAATCGACACCGTTTTCCCAGGCGATGGTCGCGAGCCCGTAGTCGAGCACGAAGGCGGCAAATCGATCGCGATCGCGCAACGATTCGAACTCCTCGCCGTAGAGCTCGTCAGCGAGATCGACCACCCCTTTTCGCCCATCGTTGAATTCCAACCAAACCTTGTAGTCACCGAGATACCGCGCATCCACCACATGACATGGGACATGCTCGTACTGGGCCATCTACCGGTCCTCCACGTTGGTTGCCAGAGCTTGCCACTCTCCTGCCGCTCATTGCGCCGTATTGCGTCGTACTCCATGAGGATGAACCCCGCACGGACGGAGCTGCGGCACCGCAGCCGGCGCGTGCGGCTGACTTCGCACGCGCCTGCCCGGCCCGCGACCATCGGCCAGGTTCGGCCGTCCTGCCAACGCTCGGCGACTCTCGCAACCTCCTGTCTGGGTGCGCGCCGACAGCGTCCTTCCGGTCCCGCTCGTCGTTCACCGCTACTGCGGCGGGATCCGCAACATCTGCCCCGGGTAGATCAGATCGGGGCTTTTCAACATCGGTTTGTTCGCTTCGAAGATCACCGGGTACTTGTTCGCATCACCGTAGTACTGCTTGGCGATCTTGGACAGCGTATCGCCCCGGACAACGGTGTAGAACTGTGCCTCCGGGGTGCTTTGCTCGACGCTCATCTTGTCGTTGACCGCCGCGACGCCCGCCACATTGCCGCAGCAAAGGATGATCTTCTCCTTCGTCGCCTGGTCGGGCGCCACGCCAAAAACCGTAGCCGTCGACGTCGCTCCGTCGAACGTCACGGTGAGGCCGGTCGCCTTCAACCCCTGCCGGTTGATGTAGTCCAGAATCGCGTCGCCCGCGGCGTCGTTGGACGCCTTGACCTGCTCGGGGGTGACTGCTGCGGTCTGCGCCTGTGCTGCGCCCTTACCGAACAACTTCTCGCCTGCTTCCTTCAGAAAGCTCAACATGCCCATTGCCGTATTCCTGCTTCGCGCACTATGGCGCTTCGGTTGACAGACTGCGTACTGCGGCCCCCTCCGGGCCCGGTGCGCACCGCGGCCGGAATCCGGCCGTGCGACATTCAGCGCCCGTTCCTCGACGACGGTCGCTGCGTTGGTCACGAATCGCGCCGATCTACTGGCACGATTCGCAGGTGGGATCATCGATCGAACAGAACTTCGGCGCGTCGGGTTCCTGCATCGTATTTGCCGGCGTTTTCGGCGCCGCCTTAGCCGCGGCCCGGCCGGCGGCGCCGCCCGATTCCGGCACCGAGTTGAGCTCGCCCCCCTGGCCGGTCGATTTCTCGGCCGAGGTCGCGGCCAGCGTGCGCAGGTAGTAGGTCGTCTTCAACCCGCGCATCCATGCCAGCTTGTAGGTCTCGTCGAGCTTCTTGCCCGATGCGCCCGCCATGTAGATATTCAGCGATTGCGCCTGGTCGATCCATTTCTGGCGCCTCGCGCCGGCTTCGACGATCCAGGTCGCGTCGACTTCGAATGCCGTTGCATAGAGCTCGCGCAGGCCGGCAGGAATGCGATCGATCCGGGCGAGCGACCCGTCGAAATACTTGAGGTCGGAGACCATGACGTCGTCCCACAGATCGAGCCGCTTCAGCTCCGCGACCAGATGCTCGTTGACGACGGTGAACTCCCCGGACAGATTCGACTTGACGTAGATATTCTGGTACTCGGGCTCGATCGAGGCGGCGACCCCGATGATGTTGGAGATCGTCGCGGTCGGCGCGATCGCGATGCAATTGGAGTTGCGCATTCCATGCTGCTTCACCCGCGCGCGGAGCGCGTCCCAATCCATCGCCACCGAATCGTCGAGCTCCACGTAGCCACCGCGTTCGTCGCGAAGCAGCTTGATCGAATCCTGCGGCATGATGCCTCGGTCCCAGAGGCTGCCCTTGTACGAGCTGTAGCGGCCGCGCTCCTCGGCGAGCTCGGTCGACGCCCAGTAGGCGTAGTAGCAGACCGCTTCCATCGAGCGATCGGCGAATTCCATCGCGTCTTCCGACGCGTACGGCGTCTTCAGCAGATGCAGGCAATCCTGAAAGCCCATGATGCCGAGGCCGACCGGCCGGTGCTTGAGGTTGGAGTTGCGCGCCTTCGCCACCGCGTAGTAGTTGATGTCGATGACGTTGTCCAGCATCCGCATCGCGGTCCTGATCGTCACCTTGAGCTTTTCGTGGTCGAACTCGTAGACGGCGTCATCACCCTTGCCGACCTTCTTCATGTGCGCGAGCAGGTTGATCGAGCCGAGGTTGCACACGGCAATCTCGGTTTCGCTGGTGTTCAGTGTGATCTCGGTGCACAGGTTCGAGCTGTGCACGGCGCCGACGTGCGACTGCGGGGAGCGCACGTTGCAGGCGTCCTTGAACGTGATCCACGGATGCCCGGTCTCGAACAGCATCGACAGCATCTTGCGCCAGAGCTGCAGCGCGGGCAGCCTCTTGAACAGCTTCAATTCGCCGCGCGCCGCCTTCTCCTCGTAGCGCGTGTATGCCTCCTCGAACTTGCGGCCCCATTTATCGTGCAGGTCGGGCACATCGGCCGGAGAGAACAGCGTCCAGTCGCCGCCTTCCATCACGCGCTTCATGAACAGGTCCGGAATCCAGTTGGCCGTGTTCATGTCGTGCGTGCGCCGGCGGTCGTCGCCGGTATTCTTGCGCAGCTCCAGGAACTCCTCTATGTCCAGGTGCCAGGTCTCGAGGTACGAGCAGACCGCGCCCTTGCGCTTGCCGCCCTGGTTGACGGCAACCGCGGTGTCGTTGACGACCTTCAGGAACGGAACGACGCCCTGCGACTTGCCGTTGGTCCCCTTGATGTGGCTGCCCAGCGCGCGCACGTTGGTCCAGTCATTGCCCAGGCCACCGGCGAATTTGGACAGCAGCGCGTTTTCCTTGATCGCTTCGTAGATTCCGTCGAGATCGTCGGCCACCGTCGTCAGGTAGCACGACGAAAGCTGCGAGCGATGCGTTCCCGAATTGAACAACGTCGGCGTCGAGCTCATGAAATCGAATGTCGACAGGACGTTGTAGAACTCGATCGCGCGTGCCTCGCGGTTGACCTCGTTCAGCGCCAGCCCCATCGCAACCCGCATGAAGAACGCCTGCGGCAGCTCGAAGCGTCGCCCGGCGCCAGCGAACTGCGCGTGCTGGTCGATCAGGAAATAGCGGTCGTACAGCGTCTGCAGCCCCAGGTAGCCGAACTGCATGTCGCGCGAAGGAACCAGCGCCGCGCCCAGCGTCTTCAGATCGTAATGCGCAAGGCCTTCGTTCAACAGGCCGATCTTGATGCCGTGCTTGACGAAGCGCGGGAAATACTCGGCGTATTTGGTCGCCATGTCGCCCTGCGTCGCCTCCTCGCCGAGCGCCTCGAAGCGGATCGCATCGAGCAGCAGGCGCGCGGTGACGAAGCTGTACGCCGGATCCTTTTCGATCAGCGTGCGCGCCGCGAGCACGACGCACTTCCGCACTTCGTCCATCGGCACGCCGTCGTACAGATCTTTCAGCGTCGCCTTCAGTACCCGCTCGGGCTCGACGTCCGGAAGGCCTTCGCACGAGGTCCGCACCAGGTCGGTAAGTCTGCCGAAGTCGAGCGGACGGGTGACGCCGTTGTCGATCACGTTGATCGCGACGTCTTCGGCGGCGGCGCCCTTGTCCTTCTTTTCGTGGGCGCGCTCCTGCGAGCGCTTTTCCCGGTAAAGCACGTAGGCGCGGGCGACTTCGTGCTCGCCGCCGCGCATCAGCGCGAGTTCGACCTGATCCTGGATCTCCTCGATATGGATCGCGCCGCCGTCGGGTTTGCGCTTCATCAGCGCGGCGACGACGACATCGGTGAGTTTTGCGGTCAGCTCGCGCACGCGCGCCGACGCGGCGCTTTGCCCGCCGTTGACGGCGAGAAAGGCCTTGGTCACCGCGATCGCGATCTTCGAGGGCTCGAAAGCGACGACCGCGCCGTTGCGGCGGATCACCTTATACTGGGCCAATCGCGGATCACTGTTCGCGGCGAGGGTCGCGCTCGCCTCTCCAGTCATCAGATTGCGCTGTGCTGGGGAAGGGGGAGTGACGGCAGAGCTGGCGACTTGCATGGAGCGTTCTCCTGTCGAAATCTTATGTTTTTGGTTCCCCGTCACCTCGCACCGGCGGCAATCAGCCATTCCGGCGCCGGCGCGCGCTTCCCGGCCGCCAAGGCCGCGGACCCGCCCTCGCTGCCGGGTCCCAGTCAAGGCTTCTTGAAATCCCTTACGAATCAAAACCTACTATATCTTGTGTTCAAGTGCCAAATCAACACCAATCATAGTAGCTAGACCCAGGCGGCGCAAGCGCTTTTTGATGCACAAAGGGGAGGGCCCAAAAGAGTCTAAAAATCAGGGTACTAAGCCGACATTTTGCGACCGTGCACCGAACATCCACCGCGCATCCACCGTTTCGTCCACCGCAGCGGTGGACAACTTCTTAGGGGTCAAAACCGGCGTTCAGTTTCGCGCCTCGCCACCACTTGCGAACGCTCGCACGTCAGACGCCGACCTACGCGCGAATCGGATCGACGCCGATTGCACCGGTATCGCAAATACGGCAGGCTGGGTATCATCGGAGCGAGCCGCATCCAATGGGAGGCTCGCTGCGGCGGACGGCTGTCGATTCGCCGGCTGGCGCGCCATCAAAAAAAAGAGCTCCGACAACATGGCTGAGCAAACCCCGATCCAGCGCCGCAAACCAGGCGGCATCGGCCGCATCGAAGGCCGCATCACCGCCGACGGCCTGACCCACGGCGACCGGTCGCCTGCGCGTGGGCCTTCGACATCGCCTCCCGGCGCCGCGGGGTCGCGCGCGAACTGGCGCGTCGGCGGAATTGTCGGCCGCAAGCTCGCCGCGATCGGCGCGGCGACGCCGGTGCGCTTCCGCGCCGTGTTCTCCGACGGCTCGGCCTACACCAATTGCGGCCCGGGCGAGACGCCGGAATTCATCGCCACCTTCAAGAGCGCCCGCGCCGCATTGCGCGTGCTGGCTTTCGGCCCGGTCGGCCTGCTCGAATCGTACTTCGACGGCAATCTCGATATCGACGGGAACTTTCCGCTTGCGTTTCGCGCCGCGCTCGACTCCGGCTACGACAACTCGAAGAACGCACTGGTCGCGATCCGCAACCGATGGCACGAATTCCGTTATTCCAACAAGTCGATCGCCCAAGCCAAGGCCAATGCGCGGTTCCACTACGGGCTGGGCGAGCCTTTCTACAAGCTCTGGCTCGATCGCGTCGGCATGATGTATACCTGCGCGTACTGGAAAGAGGGCACGAAGACGCTGGAGGAAGCGCAGCAGAACAAGATGGATCATGTCTGCCGCAAGGTGCAACTCCAGCGCGGCGAGACCTTCATCGATGTCGGCTGCGGCTGGGGCGGGTTGCTGTTCCATGCCTGGGAGCGCTATGGCGCGCTGGGCACCGGCATCAACGCGACGACCGAGCAGGTTGCCGAACTCCGTGTCGAGCTCGAGCGACGCGGGCTCGACGACCGGATTGGGCTCGTCGAATGCGATTTCCGCCAGATGCCGGGGAAGTACGACAAGCTGCTGTCGATCGGCACGCTTGAGCACGCCGGGCCGGATCAGCTTGTGGAAGTAGTCCGTGCGCACGCGGAAGCGATGAAGCCCGGTGCGCTGGGCGTCATACACTTCATCGGACATGTCGGCGACTTCGACACGGAGTTCTATATCCGCAAGCATATCTTTCCGGGCGGCTGGATACCCAGCCTGTCGCTGGCGATCGACGCGATGGAAAAATGCGGGCTCGAGGTGCTCGACATCGAAAACCTCCGCCGCCACTACGCGCTGACGCTCGACGCGTGGGCCTCTCGCTTCGACGCGAACTGGCCCTCCATTCAGGCGCTGGATCCGGGCCGGTTCGACGAGCGGTTTCGCCGAACATGGCGCACTTACCTATGGGCCTGCGCGGAGATGTTCCGCTCGAAGAACAGCCGCACCCATCTGTTCCAGGTCCTGGTGAGCAAAGGCAACATTGCCGGCAATTATCCGATGAGCCGCGCATTTCTCTATGACGCCGCAGGGCGTCCTTCCTGAGCCTGTCGTCGGTCACCCGGCGCAACACGGTCTCGCGGCGGGGTCGCGGCTTATCCGGGTAGATCCGCCCCGATGGAGCGGCGCTGGCGACGGGTTCGCGGCCTGACCGCGGACACCACCATGGCTTCCTACGTCGAAAAGATCGCGCGCCTGCAGGAGGAAATCGCCGCCGCGCCGCCGGGCGCGTCGGCCCGAGTGGGTCTCGCCAAGTCGACGTCGAACCTGTTCCGCGACCGCGCCCGGCGCACGGCCCCGCGAATCGACCTCAAGCATTTCAATCGCGTTGTCGCTTTCGACGCCGCCGCCCAGACCGTCGAAACCGAAGGGATGACGACCTACGCCGAGCTCGCATCGGCGACACTCGCGCATCGGGCGATGCCGCGCGTGGTGCCGCAACTGAGATCGATCACGGTCGGCGGCGCAATGGCCGGCGTCGGCATCGAGGCGACATCGTTCCGCCATGGCCTGGTGCACGATACCGCAATCGCACTGGAAGTGCTGACCGGCGACGGACACATCGTCATCTGCACACCGGATAACGAGCACCGCGATCTGTTCTACGGATTCCCCAATTCATACGGCACGCTCGGCTACGCGCTCAAGCTGACGATGCGGACCCAGCCGGTCGGAAAGTTCGTGCATGTCGAGCACGTTCGATTTTCCGATGCCGGAGAATGCTTTGCGGCGATCGCGCGTCTCGGCGCGCAACAGGACGTCGACTTTCTCGACGGCGTCGTGTTCGGCGTCGACCAGATGGTCCTGTCTGTCGGCCGCTTTGTCGACGAGGCGCCGTACGTCAGCGACTACAGCTTCGAGCGCATCTACTACCGATCGCTGCTCGAGCGCTCCATCGACTACCTGACGGTGGAAGGGTACCTGTGGCGGTGGGACACCGATTGGTTCTGGTGCTCGAAGAACGTCGGCGCGCAGCATCCGTTGCTGCGCCGGCTGTACGGCAAAAAGCGGCTGAACTCGGTGACCTACCAGCGGATCATGCGCTGGAACAGCCGCTGGGGGCTGACCCGCGCGCTCAACCGCGTGCGCGGCGTCCACGCCGAGTCGGTGATCCAGGATGTCGACATTCCGCTCGAGCGCGCCGCGGAGTTCCTGGCGTTCCTCCATGCCGAGGTCGGGATTCTGCCGATCTGGCTCTGTCCGATCAGGGCACCCGACGCCGATGCGGTGTTTACGCTCTATCCGCTGATGCCTGGCACGACCTACGTCAACTTCGGCTTCTGGGACGTCGTCACGACGCGCGAGCTGCGTCCGCCGGGCTTTTGCAACCGGCTGATCGAGCGCAAGGTGCGCGAACTGGGCGGCATCAAATCGCTCTACTCCGACTCGTACTTTTCGGAGGAAGAGTTCTGGGCGATTTACAACCGGCCTGCCTACGCCGCGCTCAAGGAAAGATACGATCCGGGGGGCGCGCTCGGCGACCTGTACGCCAAGACGGTGATGCGCGCCTAGGGAGCTCCTGCTCACTGCTCACAGCGCCACCTCCTTTTCGGAGCCTCCATCCGCGGCCATCTCGTGTCGGTGGCCGGCGCTGATTCGCGGACGTTCGCATCCCCGCTGCGCGGGGCCCCTGCTCACTGCTCACAGCGCCACGCTCATTCCTCCGTCGACGATAAGCATCTGTCCGGTCATGTAGTTCGAAGCGCTGGACGCGAGAAACACGGCGATGCCGGCGAGTTCATCGGGCTGGCCCCACCGGCCGGCGGGGGTCCGCTTGCATACCCAGGCGTTGAACTCCGCGTTGTCGATCAGCGCTCGATTCATTTCGGTCGCGAAATATCCCGGCGCGATCGCGTTGACCTGGATGTTGTGCGGCGCCAGCTCGACCGCCATGCCGCGCGTCAATTGGCGCACGCCGCCCTTGGCCGCCGTGTAGGGGACGACGCCGGGGCGCGCCAGCTCGCTCATCAGCGAGGCGATGTGCACGATCTTGCCGCTCTTGCGAGCGACCATTCCCGGCAGCACAGCCTGCGACACGACAAAGGGCGCGGTCAGGTTGGTAGCGATGATGTCGTCCCAATCCTGCTGCGCAAAGTCGGCCAGCGCGCCGCGGCGCTGGATGCCGGCGTTGTTCACCAGCACGTCGATGCGGCCGCGCTCGCTCTCGATCGCCGTCACGGCGGCCCGGACGGCGTCGCGATCGGTTACGTCGAATATCGCGGTCGACGCGTGCAGCGATTGTGCGGCCAGCGTGCGCGCTGCCGCCTCGACGGTCTCGCTGCGGCGGCCGTTGAGCACGACCGACGCGCCGGCCCGCGCCAGGCCTTGCGCGATCGCGAAGCCGAGGCCGCGATGCGCGCCGGTGATCAGGGCGACCTTGCCCGACAGATCGAATACGGATTGCATCGACAAAGCTCCTAAGCGGATGAAAACCCTTGTGCACTCGTCCGGGCGACGGTCGTGACCCGGCGACGCGACGCTCTAGACCAGGGCCTGCGTGTCGGCGTCGATCGGCAGTGCCTGTCCCGAGATATTGGCGCCCAGCGGCGATGCGAGGAACACGATCGCGTTGGCGATATCGTCCGCGGACCTGGTACCGGACACAGCTGCGACCGCATGCCAAACCAGCAGCGGTCGCTATCCGAAGAGCGGCGCGCTGCCCGCGGCATGGACACAGGCGGGATTGTGGGATTATAACGCGGCTCCGCCTGTCCGCTGGCGACTCCGAGGTTAAGCGTGATATGAATCCGAGACGATGAACAAGACGATAGCAGTCATTGGCGCCGGCCTTATCGGACGGGCCTGGGCGATGGTATTCGCGCGGGCAGCGTGGAAGGTCCGCCTGACCGACAGCCACGCCGGACAGCTCGGGCACGCCCGCGCATTCATCGCGGCGAGCCTCGACGAGCAGCAACGATACGGCCTCGTCGCCGACGCGCGTGAAGCGCTCGGGCGCATCGAGTATGCAGCGGACATCGAATCGGCGATCGCCGACGCCGGCTGGGTGCAGGAAAATCTGCCGGAGAAGGTCGAGCAGAAGCGCGAGATCTTCGCGCTGCTCGATCGTCATGCGCGGCCGGACGCCGTGCTCGCCAGCTCGACCTCGGCGATCCCTGCATCCCGATTCACCGAGGGGCTGGCAGGCCGCGCGCGCTGCCTGGTCGCGCACCCGGTCAACCCGCCGCATCTGGTCCCGATCGTCGAGCTTTGCGGTGCACCTTGGACGGCGCCGGCGACGATAGCGCGTGCACAACGGGTATTCTCCTCGGTCGGCCAGGTGCCCGTCGTCGTGCGGCGCGAGCTCGACGGCTTTGTGCTCAATCGGCTGCAGGGTGCGCTGCTATCCGAGGCGATGCGCCTGGTCGGCGAGGGTTACGTCTCCGCCGACGACCTCGACAAGACGGTGCGCGATGGGCTAGGACTGCGCTGGTCGTTCCTCGGCCCGATGGCGACAATCGAGCTGAACGCGCCCGGCGGCGTCGCCGATTACTGCGCGCGTTACGGCGACTTCTACCGTCGACTCGCCGCGGACCCCGCGGGGCCCGACGTATGGGACGCCGAAAACGCGGCGACGCGTCGGCGCCGCGCTCGGCACGCCGCGCTCGCCGGAGGTCAGGGAAGCACGAACCCGATGGCGCGACCGGCGTCTGATGGCGCTGGTCGCGCACAAACGAGAGCAACCGGATTCTGAATGAGGAGCTTAAGCGATGGCATCAAGCCAGAAGTCGCAGCGTGATCATCACCTGCGCGATTACCGGATCGATCCACACGCCGTCGATGTCGCCGTATCTGCCGGTGACGCCGCAGGAAATCGCGGACGCGGCGGTCGGAGCGGCCGAAGCGGGTGCGGCGATCGTCCATCTGCACGCGCGCGATCCAGTCGACGGGCATCCGACGCAGGATCCGAAATACTTCCGCGTCTTCGCCGCCGACATCGCCCGGCGCAGCGATGTCGTGATCAATTTCACCACCGGCGGCGCGGCGACGATGACCATCGAAGAGCGCCTGCAACCGGCGCTGCAGCTCAAGCCGGAGGTGGCCTCGCTCAACATGGGATCGATGAACTTCGGGCTGTTCCCGATGCTCAAGCGATTTTCGACGTTCAAATTCGACTGGGAGCGCACCTACCTGGCGACGTCCGACGAGCGCGTGTTCAAGAACACCTTCAAGGACATCGAATACATATTGACCTCTTGCGCCAATAACGGCACCCGGTTCGAGATCGAGTGCTACGACATCGGTCACTTGTATACGGCGGCGCATTTTTTTGACCGCGGCATCGTCAAGCCGCCGCTGTTCATTCAGAGCGTGTTCGGAATACTCGGCGGCATCGGAGCGCACCCGGATGACGTCGCGCACATGAAGCGAACCGCCGACCGGTTGTTCGGCGACGAGTATCGCTGGAGCGTGCTGGGCGCCGGACGCAATCAACTGCCCGTCGCGGCGATGTCGGCGGCGATGGGCGGTAACGTGCGGGTCGGGCTCGAGGACAGCCTGTGGCTCGGGCCGGGGAAGCTCGCCGAATCAAATGCCGCGCAGGTGCGGGCAGCGAGCGCGATGATCGAGGCGATGGGCCTCAGCATCGCGACGCCCGACGAGGCGCGGGAGATCCTGAAGCTCAAGGGGCGCGCGGCGGTCGGCTTCTAAAGCCGCGACGTTCGCGCGCGACGTCGCGACGGCGCCCAAAAAGAGCGCGGCCCCAGTCTGCGCTGAAGACCGCGCTGCAGGCGCAAAGCTTTCAGTCGCTCAGGCGGCCACCTTGATCGCGGCCAGCGACGCATGCGCGCCCGGCGCGGCGGCCCGGAAGCGCGCAACCAGTTCGGCTTCCTTCGCCTTGGCGGCCTTCAAATGGCGCATCTTGACGTGGCCGTAGCCGCGGATCTGCTCAGGGATCGCGGCGAGCTCGATTGCGATGTCGTGGTTGTGGGCGGCGAGCCGCGGTAGCAACTCGTCGATCAGTGCCTCGTAGTCGGTGATCAACCGGCGCTCGGTCCGCCGCTCCTCGGTCTTGCCGAAGACGTCGAGCGCCGTGCCGCGTAGCCAATTCATTTTCGCCAGCACGCGGAACGCGCTCATCATCCACGGACCGTAGACGCTCTTCCTCGGTTCGCCGGTGATTGGATCGGGCTTGTTCGACAGCGGCGGCGCGAGGTGGAAGTTGAGCTTGTAGTCGCCTTCGAACTGCGCCGCCACCCGCTTCAGAAAATCAGTGTCGGCATAGAGCCGCGCGACCTCGTATTCGTCCTTGATCGCGAGCAGCTTGAAGTAGTAGCGCGCCACGGCTTCGGTGAGGCCGCTCTTTCCCGGCAGACGGGCGGTTTCGGCAGCGCGAACCTTGGCGACGAAATCGGTGTAGCGCTTGGCGTACATGGCATCCTGGTATTCAGTCAGGAACGCGGCGCGGCGCGTGACCATCTCGTCGAGCGATTCCGACAGCCGCTGCGAATCGGGTTTCGCTGTTGGCGGCACCGCGGCCGCCGCGACTCGCGCCGGATCGACGGCAGCAAGACGACCCCAGCGAAAGCTTTGCTTGTTCGATTCGACCGCGGCTCCGTTCAATTCGATCGCGCGCACGATCGCGTCCTCGCCAAGCGGAATCAGGCCGCGCTGGTAGGCAAACCCGACCATGAACAGGTTGGTGGCGATCGAGTCTCCCATCAAACCGGTCGCGAGCCGGGTAGCGTCGAGGAACTCGGCGTCGCCGGGCGCAACCGCATCGCGAATTTCGTGCTCCATCGATCCGAGCGGGAACTTGAGATCGGCATTGCGGGTGAAGTCAGCCGGCATCACCAGTGCGGTGTTGACCAGCGCCCGGGTGACACCTTTCTGCATCTTCGCAATCGCTTCGTCGCCGACACCGGTCAGGATGTCGCACGCCAGCACCAGCCTGGCTTCGCCGGCGGCGATGCGCGTCGCATAGAGCTGCTCGGGCCCATCGGCGATGCGCACGTGCGACACGACGGCGCCGTTTTTTTGCGCGAGGCCCGTCATGTCGAGCACGCTGCAACCCTTGCCGGCGAGGTGCGCCGCCATGCCGAGCAATGCGCCGATAGTGACCACCCCGGTGCCGCCGATGCCGGTGACGAGGATGCCGTACGGGGTGCCGGTCGACGGCACCGCTGGGTCAGGCAGACCGGTGAAATCGACCGCATCGGCACGCTTCGGCTTGCGCAGGCCTCCACCTTCGACGGTGACGAAGCTCGGGCAGAAGCCGTTGACGCAGGAGAAATCCTTGTTGCAAGAGCTCTGGTCGATCGTGCGCTTGCGCCCGAACTCGGTCTCGACGGGAGCGACCGAAACGCAGTTGGACTTGACGCCGCAGTCGCCGCAGCCTTCGCAGACCAGCTCGTTGATGAATACGCGTTTCGCCGGATCCGGGTACTTGCCGCGCTTGCGGCGGCGGCGCTTTTCCGCCGCGCAGGTCTGGTCGTACAGCAGCACGGTGCAGCCCGGCGTGTCGCGGAGCTCGCGCTGCACCTTATCCAGGTCGTCGCGATGGTGGATCGCGATGCCCGCGGCGAAATAGCCGGATGGATACTTGTCCGGCTCGTCGCTGACGACGACGATCTTTTCAACGCCTTCGGCTGCCACCTGCCGAGCGATGATCGCCGGCGAAATCGGACCGTCCACCGGCTGGCCGCCGGTCATCGCGACCGCGTCGTTGTACAGGATCTTGTAGGTGATGTTGACCTTGGCGGCGACCGAGGCGCGGATCGCCAGCACGCCGGAGTGGTAATAGGTGCCGTCGCCCAAGTTGGCGAAGATGTGTTTCTCTTCGGTGAACGGAGCCTGCCCGATCCAGGGCACGCCTTCGCCGCCCATGTGCGTGAACGTCGACGTCGAGCGATCCATCCAGATCGCCATCACGTGGCAGCCGATGCCCGCGGTCGAGCGGCTGCCTTCGGGCACCTTGGTCGACGTGTTGTGCGGGCAGCCCGAGCAGAAGTAGGGGATGCGCTGCAGGCTGATCTTCGGCTTGGCCAGCGCCGCCTCCTTGGCGTTGATGAAAGCGACGCGATTTTCAATCTTCTCCTTGTGCCGCGGATGCAGTTCGAGCCGCGCGATGCGCTGCGCGATCACGCGCGCGATCATCGCCGGCGTCAGCTCGCTGGCCGCGGGCAGCAGCCAGTCGCCGTGCGGGCGCATCCACTCGCCCTTTTCGTCGAACTTGCCGACGACGCGCGGGCGGACGTCGGTGCGCCAGTTGTAGAGCTGCTCCTTGAGCTGGTATTCGACGATCTGCCGCTTTTCCTCGACGACCAGAATTTCTTCGAGCCCCTCGGCGAAATGGCGCACGCCTTCGGGCTCGAGCGGCCAGGGCATCGCGACCTTGAACACGCGGATGCCGATTTCGGCGGCATCGGCCTCGCTGATGCCGAGATCGTCCAGCGCCTGGCGCACGTCGAGATAGCTCTTGCCCGAGGTGATGATGCCCAGCCGCGGTTTCGGGCTGTCGATGACGATGCGGTTGAGGAGATTGGCCCGACAGTAGTGCAGCGCGGCATAGATCTTGAAGTCCTGCATGCGCGCTTCGGTCGCCAGGAAGCCGTCGGGCCACCGGATGTGCACGCCATCCGGCGGAAACGGAAAGTCGTCGGGCATCACCACCTTGACGCGGTCGGGGTCGATGATGACCGAGGCCGAGCTCTCGACGGTATCGGACACGCATTTGAAGCCTACCCACAGGCCCGAATAGCGGCTCATCGCCCATCCGTGCAGGCCCAGGTCGATGATCTCCTGGACCGACGACGGATAGAGCACCGGCATCATCGCGGCGGAAAACTGGTGATCCGATTGATGCGGCAAGGTCGACGACTTGGCCGCGTGGTCGTCGCCAGCCAGCACCAGCACGCCGCCGTGCTTCGACGTGCCCGCGTAGTTGGCATGCTTGAACACGTCGCCGCAGCGGTCGACGCCGGGGCCCTTGCCGTACCACATCGAGAAGACGCCGTCGTACTTGGCGCCCGCATACATGTTGACCTGCTGGCTGCCCCAGATCGACGTCGCGGCGAGATCCTCGTTGAGTCCCGGCTGGAACTTGATATGCGCCCGCTCGAGGAACTTGGCCGCCGACCACAGCGACTGGTCGAGGGCGCCCAAGGGCGAACCGCGATAGCCGGAGACGAAGCCCGCAGTATTGAGTCCGGCGGCGGCGTCGCGCTGCCGCTGCAGGATCAGCAACCGAACCAGCGCCTGAACGCCGGTCAGATAGACGCGGCCCGACTCAAGCTGATATTTGTCATCAAGGGAGACATCGCGCAGCGCAATCGCGCCGCTTGCGGGAGGGGGCATCGGACAAGCTCCAAAAATTTTGTCTCTGGATCGCGCGGTCACCGGATAGGGGCCGCCACCACGGCCGGGGCAATTGTGTCGCCCCGCCGTTTCGAGGCGCGGATTGTACGCCCGTTTGCGGCTGTTAGACAGGCCGGCCAGGCTTACGTTTGCCGGCCGGGGCGCCGGGTCCGGTAGAATGCCGCCTCTTTCGCCAAGGTTTTGCGTCGGATGTCGGATTTTTTGCCCGCGGTGGAGCTCGAGACCGCGCCCGGCCCTTCGGCCAGCGTGATCTGGCTGCATGGACTTGGCGCCGACGGCAACGATTTCGTCCCTATCGTGCCGGAGCTCGCCCTGCCGACGACGCCTGCCGTGCGCTTTGTGTTTCCGCATGCGCCGGTGCGCGCAGTGACGATCAACAACGGCATGCGCATGCGCGCCTGGTACGACATCGCCGCCGCCGATTTGAACAACCGCGCCGACATCGCCGGCGTGCGCCAGTCGCGAGAGCAGATCGAGGCGCTGATCGCCCGGGAAAAGGCGCGCGGCGTGGCGGCGGCGCGTATCGTCCTCGCCGGCTTCTCTCAGGGCGGAGCGATCGCGCTCTATGCCGGCTTGCGCCACACCGCGCGCCTCGCCGGTATCCTGGCGCTGTCCACCTATCTGGTGCAGGCCGACAAGCTCCCGATCGAAGCGGCCGCCGCCAATCGCGACGTTCCGATCTTCATGGCGCACGGCACCGCCGATCCGATCGTGCGCTTCGAATGGGGACTCGCGTCGCGTCGCGCTCTCGAGGCGAACGGCAATCCGGTCGAATGGCACGAGTACCCGATCGAGCACTCGGTCTGTCTGGAAGAGGTGAGGGCGGTCGGCGCCTGGCTCGCCAGGCTTCTATAGCCGCCGCTAGTTACTTGCGCATCCGCAGCCGCGCGCCATCGTCGCGAACGACCCGAAATCCCAGCCGCGCATAGAGGTGACGTGCCGGATTGCACGCCAGCACGTTGAGCTCGACATGGCGCTCGCTGCGTTCCGCCAACTCGATGACGGCACCGAGTATCGCCGTGCCTATCCCGCGCCGGCGCTCGCCCGCGAGCAACTCGATGTCGCGAAGGAAAATCCAGCGCCAGTGTCGCGTCAGGCTGATTCGACCCACGTCGGCCGGTGTGTTCGCCGTGCGTACGATAACCGCGTTGCGCAGCGGGGCGTAGTTCGTTGCGAAATGGGCTCGTTGCCAGGCCTCGTTCCAGCCCCAGGTGATCTCGACGTAGTCGCGCATCGCCTCGCGATGCAGTTCGTACAGGAACGCCTCGTCGTCGGCCGTCGCCGCGCGCAGCGTATAGCCTCGGAACGCGGCGGCGCCGGCCAGCGCGTCGCTCAGTGGCTCAATCCACCTTGCCACGCCTGCCTCGACTGCCGGTAGCCGCGACTTCGGGCGGTGCCGCATGGCGGACCGGCGGTGCGGCGCCGCGTCGAGTCAGCGCGTCGCGCAACATGAACTCGATCTGCGCATTGACGCTGCGGAGCTCGCTCTGCGCCAGGCGTTCGAGCGCGGTCCAGAGCGCAGGGTCGAGGCGGAGCAGGAATGCCTTTTTCTCAGCCACGCCGGCGGCGCTCGCGTTTGCGTTGCGCGGACTCAATCGACATTGCGAAAGCGGACATAGAGCGCGATCGTCCACGCGACCATCGCGGCCAGCAATCCCAGCAGGACCGACACGAACAGCGCACCCGGCAGCTGCGGCGGGGCCGTGGTGTTGGCCTCGAGTATCACGTAATGCAGCGCGGCGGCGAACACCGTCAGCAGGCAGCCCTGGGCGCAGGCGAAGGTCAGCAGGGTCGCCAGCGTTTGCTCGCGACGGCCCTCCGACAGCCAGAAGGCGCGGTGGGGGAGATTGATCAGGCGCGGCGCGATGCGGGCGAGCAGCGCGATGAAGCCGACGAGTGCCAGCGGCAACAGAATCGCCAGCGCGAGCATCCAGGAGAGATATTGGCTGCGGGTGAGCCAGCCGTTGGCGCCGGATCCGCCGTTGAAGTGCGAAGCGACCAATCCGGGCAACTGGCCGGCTGTGCCGACGATGAACGCCGCGCTGACGGCGATCAGCGCGGCGAGCAGGAAAAGCGCGAGTCGTCGCATGGCTATCCCACGAATACTCGATGCCGGAATGCGTGCACGGTGCTATCGCCGCGCTTTGTGCGGCCGGCCGCCGCGGAAGTTGAGCATCGCGAACAGCATGCCCAGCGCCGCTCCGATGGCGAGCCCGAACGGGCTGTTGCCCAGCGCCGTACCGACCGCGGTTCCCAATCCCGCACCGACGGCCGACCATAAACCCGGATTGCTGGCTCGTACGTGGATCATCGCTTCCTCCTCCGCTTGATCGGATCAGTTGTACAAGGTCCCGGTATTGATCACCGGCTGCACTTCGCCCTCCGCGCAAAGCACGGTCATCAGGTTGCTGACCATTGCCGCCTTGCGCTCGTCGTCCAGCGCGACGACCTGTTTTTCTGACAGTTCGCGCAGCGCCATTTCCACCATCGACACCGCGCCGTGCACAATCTGCGTGCGCGCGGCGATGATCGCCTCGGCCTGCTGCCGGCGCAGCATCACCTGCGCGATCTCGGGCGCGTAGGCGAGGTGCATCAGCCGCGCCTCCTCGACGGCGACACCGGCCTTGTCCAGGCGCTGCTGGAGCTCGGTGACCAGCGCGCGGGAGACACTGTCCGCGCTCGCCAGCAGCGTTGGCTCGGGCTGGCCGGAGGCCTGCATGCCGGCGTGGTCGTAGGCGAACGATGATGCAAGATGGCGCACCGCCGCTTCGCTCTGCAACTTGACGTAGTTCTCATAGTTGTCGACATCGAAACTGGCGCGTGCGGTGTCATCGACCCGCCAGACGACGACGGCGGCGATCTCGATCGGATTGCCGCGCTTGTCATTGACCTTCAGCCGTTCGCCGTTGAGATTGCGCGCGCGCAGCGAAATCTTGCGCCGGCTGTAGAACGGGTTGGTGCCGCGCAAACCCGGGACGCGCGAGCTTCCGCGGTAGCTGCCGAACAGCTGCAGGATGACCGCTTCGTTGGGCTGCAGCGTGTACAAGCCGGCGAGGACGAACGCGCCGAGCAGGAACAGCAGCAGGAACGCCAGCAGCGCGCCGACCAGGCCCGATATCGACGGGGGTCCGCTGTAAGGCATCCCGCGCAGCAGTTGCCAGATCCCTGCCGCGAGCAGCAGCAGGCCGATCGCCAGCGCGGCGAATCCATTCCAGGTCACGATCGCGCGCTCCTGGTGCGCGTTTCTCTGTTCGCCGATCCGCTGCATGGCTCCCTCCGGCAGTAGGACGCGGCCGCTGTTTCCCGGCCGATATTGTTATGATATCACAACAATATCGGCCGATGTCAAGTGCTCCGGGCCCGCTCACGGACGCCCGGCGAAAAAAAAGCGGACGGGGTACCGTCCGCTGAGGACCGGGCCGGACTGGAGTGGCCGGCGCCGGAGGGGGAAATGTCCGTCAGCCCATCGTTATCGGGATGAAGATCTGCGCGTTGTCGCGTTGCACCAGCAACGCCACCGTCTTGCCCGACTTGGCTACGAGCGACTTGAGTTCCTCCACGCTTTTCACCGGCTTGGTATTGACGGCGACGATCACATCGCCGGGGCGGACGCCGGCGCGCTCGGCCGCGCCGGCAACGTCCTGCACGACCAGGCCGCCGGCGATGTCGTTGTCGCGCCGCTCTTCAGGTGTCAGCGGCCGCACCGCGATGCCCAGCTTGGCGTTGCCGAGGTCCTGGCTGCCGGCGGAGGCAACGATGTTCTTGGCGTCATCCATCGCGCCCAGCGTCGCCGTCAGCTGCTTTTCCGCGCCGTCGCGCCAGATGCCCAGCGTCACGCTCGAACCGGGCGTGAGCGATGCGACCTTCGGCGGCAAATCGGACGAACCGGCGATCTCTTCACCGTTAAGCGTGAGGATCACGTCGCCCGGCTTGAGTCCCGCCCTGGCGCCCGCGCCGTCCTTCTGCACCGAGCTGATCAGCGCGCCCCTCGGCGTCTTCAGGCCGAAGTTCCCGGCCAGCGCCTGGTTGACGTCCTGGATCGCCACGCCGAGTCGGCCGTGCGTGACCTTGCCGTGCTGCACGATCTGCTGCTCGACTTGCATCGCCACGTCGATCGGGATCGCGAAGGCGAGACCTTGCGAGCCGCCGGAGCGGCTGAAGATCTGCGAGTTGATTCCGATGACTTCGCCCTTCAGGTTGAACAGCGGACCGCCGGAGTTGCCTGGGTTCACCGCGGCATCGGTCTGGATGAAACGCACGTACGAGTCTTCCGGCAGCGCGCGCGACTTGGCGCTGACGATGCCCGACGTGACCGTGTTTTCGAAGCCGAACGGTTGGCCGATGGCGACGACCCACGAGCCGACCTTGGTCTGCGCCGGATCGCCGGTCTTCACCGCCGGCAGGTTCTTCGCGTCGATCTTCAACACCGCGATGTCGGTCGTTTTGTCGACACCGAGCACCTTGGCGGTGAACTCGCGCTTGTCGGTCAGCTTGACGTTGACATTGCTCGCGCCGTCGACGACGTGCGCATTGGTCAGCACGATGCCGTTGGGATCGATGATGAAGCCCGAGCCCACCCCGCGCGTCGGACCGCGCCGAGGCATCTGGAAGTTATGGAAGAACTGGCGAAACTCCGGCGGCAGGCCCTGCATGTCCGGCATGTTGTCGCTTTCGTCCTGACCGAGCACCTTGTGGTCGTCCGAGGTCACGCTGATGTTGACCACGGCCGGTCCGTACTGTTCGACCAGTCCGCTGAAGTCCGGCAGCGCCACGGTGGGCGCGCCGTTGACCGCAACCGTTGCCGCGGCGGGAGTCGCCATGGGCACGACGGCGGCGAGCGCCGCGGAAGGCAATACGCGGTCGGCGGCGATACCGCCGAGCGCGAACGCACCGGCGATGGCGATCGCAACCGCGCTGCGTTTGAAGACATTCGCTTGCATTTGCTTTCTCCTAAAGGGTGGTTGGCCGGACAGCCATTCCGGCTTGCTTACAAGAATAGGGACCGATACTTAAGCGAAACTTAAGGCATCGGCGTCTCGAATGCCGCGCCGGGAAACAGAGGGCAGCCCTACGGGGCCGCGTCCGGCGCCGTTTCGGCAGCCGGAAAGCGCACGGTGATCCCCGCTCCGGCGCCGTCGAGGCCCGACCCGACGGCGATGTCGGCGCTGTGCCGCTCGGCAATGCGCTTGACTATCGACAGCCCGAGCCCGCTCCCGCGCACGACGCCGGCGGCGAGGCTGCCGCGAACGAAGCGGTCGAACACGCGCTGGCGATCGGCCTCTGCGATGCCCGGACCCGAGTCGCGCACGCTCAAGGTGGCGCGTCCGGCGTCCATCGCGACGCCAACGTCGACCCTCCCATCTTGCGGCGTGTAGCGCAAGGCGTTATCGACGAGGTTGGACAGCAGCGTGGCGATCGCGTCGGCGTCGCCGCGTGTTTGCACGCCCGGGTCGGCGTTCAGGCCCAGATCGATGCGCTTCGCAGCAGCCAGCGGCGCGAGCTCGGCCACAACCGCGCGAGCCAACGCCGGCAGGTCGATCGGCGCCGACGGGCGGTCGGCCACACCGGGCTCCTCTCGCGCCAAAGTCAGCAGCTGTTCGACCAGGCGCGTGGCGCGCTCGAGGCCGCCCTTCAAATCGGCCAGCGCGGCGCGGCGCTCGCCGTCATCGGTGGCGCGCTCGGCCAGCTGCGCCTGCAGATGCACGGCGGTCAGCGGCGTGCGCAGTTCGTGCGCTGCATCGGCGATGAACGAGCGCTGTGCGTCCAGCGCGAGGCGCAGCCGGCCCAGCAGCCCGTTCAACGCCCCGACCAGCGGTTGCACCTCGCGCGGCAGTCCCGATTCGGACAGCGGCTCGAGCAGCGCCGACGAGCGCTTTTCGACGGCGGCTGCGACGCGGTCCAGCGGCGCCAGGCCGCGCGCGATCGTCAGCCAGATCAACAGTGCGAGCACCGGCAGCGCGATCAGCAGCGGGACAACGGTGCGCAAGGCCATGCTGGTGGCGAGCTCGCGGCGCGCGCTCATCGGCTGCGCCACCTGCACGACCTGGCCGTCGGCGAGCGTGCTGAAGACGCGCCAGGCGCCGCTCTTGGTATCGACGGTGGTGAATCCCAGCTGTGCGTTCTGCGGCAATACGCGGTGCGGCTGCGACAGGTAGAGCTGCACGCCGTTTCGGTCCCAGATCTGCACCACCAGCGCATTGCTGCCGGGCCCGAGCGCGCCGACCCCCGCCGGCGCCGCGGCGAAAGGCGCGTCGGTCAGCGACGCGGCCATTTCCTTCAGCTGGTAATCGAACAGCGCGTTGGCTTCGTCGCGGGCGCGGAAATACGTCCCGAACGCCGCGGCGACGACCGCCAGCGCCAGGCCGCCCAGCAGCCACACCAGCAGCTGGCGGCGAATCGATCTCATCGCGACGTTTCGCTCGTGCCGGGCTTGGCGATCATCCAGCCGACGCCGCGCACGTTGCGGATGACATCGGTGCCCAGCTTCTTGCGCAAGGCGTGAATGTGCACTTCGACGGTGTTGCTTTCGACCGATTCGTTCCAGCCGTAGAGCTTGTCCTCGAGCTGCGCCCGCGACAGGATCGCTCCGGGCCGCGTCATCAGCGCGGAGAGCAGCGCGAATTCTCGCGCTGAGAGCTCGACCGGCGCGCCGGCAAGCCGCACCGTCCGGGTCGCCGGATCAAGGTCGAGCGCCCCGTAGCTGATCCTGGGCGCCGCGCGACCTGCGCCGCGCCGCAACAGCGCACGCAGCCGCGCTGAAAGCTCGTCGAGATCGAACGGCTTGACCAGGTAGTCGTCGGCGCCGGCATCGAGGCCCGCGACACGGTCGGCGATCGCATCTCGTGCGGTGGTAATCAGAACCGGCCGCGTATCGCCAGCGCGGCGCATCGACGTCAGCACATCGAGCCCGGCCTGCCGGGGCAGCCCGAGATCGAGCACCAGCGCGTCGTGCACGCGCTCGGCCAGAGCCGCCTGCGCCGCGCGCCCATCCTCGACCCAGTCGACGGCAAAGCCATCCTGCGCGAGGCCGCGCCGCACGCTGGCGCCGATCATCGGGTCGTCTTCGGCCAGCAGTACGCGCATCGTCGCGGCGGCGCCGTCAGCGCCGGTTCCGGGTTCAGTCCTTCGGCTCGAACTTCAGCGACGCCGAGTTCATGCAATAGCGCTGGCCGGTCGGCGCGGGACCGTCGTCGAACACGTGGCCCAGATGCGCATCGCAGGCGGCACACATGACCTCGGTCCGCCGCATCATGTGACTCGAGTCCTCGGCGGTGCGCACGTTGCCGGCGTCCGCGGGCGCGTAAAAGCTAGGCCAGCCGCAGCCGGCGTCGAACTTGGTATCCGACTCGAACAACAGCGTGCCGCAGCACACGCAGCGGTATTGCCCGCTGCGCTCGTTGTCCCAGTATTCGCCGGTAAACGGTCGCTCGGTGCCTTTCTGCCGCGTGACGCGGTATTGCTCGGGCGCGAGAACCGCCTTCCATTCCAGATCCGATTTCGTGACCTTGTCCACCATGGGGCTTTTCTCCGTTGGTCCACATTCGATCGTGTTCAGCCGCTGCAGCTCGATTGTCGCCGAGGGCAGGGTCCGCCTTACGCTGACGGGCATCCGGGCTATGCAGTATATTGGAGGCTAAAGCGCCGCCTTCAACCGCCGATTTCCCCATCTTGGATAGTGCTACCGCCAGCTCGTTCCGCGCCGACGCCAAAGTGATCGGCGTCGTCGGGGGCGCACACGCGCTGTCGCATTTCTTCCAGCTGGTGCTGCCGCCGCTGTTTCCGCTGCTGCGCGCCGAGTTCGGCGTCAGCTACGCGACCCTGGGCGCACTGCTGAGCCTCATGTATGTCGCCAGCGGACTTTGCCAGTTCGGCGCCGGTTTTGCCGTCGATCGCTTCGGCGCGCGCCCGGTGCTGCTCGCCGGCCTCGGGCTGCTCGCCGGCGGGACCCTCGCCGCCGGGCTGGTGTCGGGCGTCGGCTGGCTGTTTCCGCTGGTCGTGCTGATGGGCATCGGCAATGGGGTGTTCCATCCGGCGGACTTCGCCGTGCTCAACGCCAAGGTCAATCCGCGGCGGCTCGGGCATGCCTACAGCTCGCACGGCATCGGAGGCAGCCTCGGCTACGCGGTGGCGCCGGTGGTGAGCTTCGGTCTCGGCAGCGCCTTTGGATGGCGCACGTCGCTGCTGGTATGCGGCGCGCTCGGGCTGATCGCCGTCGCGGCACTGGCAACGCAGCGGGCGGCGCTGGATAGCCGCAAGCATGGCGTCGCGGCGCCGAAGCATACGCTTGTCCGGAAGCCTCGACTTGTTCCGCCAGCGCCCGATCCTGCTTTGCTTCGCCTACTTCTGCGTGCTGACGATAGGGACCATAGGCATCACGACATTCTTGGGCACCAGCCTCAACGCGGCGTACGGACTGCCGCTGGCGATCGCCGCCACGGCGATCACCGCCTATCTGCTGGGCGGCGCGGCAGGCGTGCTGGCCGGCGGCTTTCTCGCCGCCCGCACGGCGCGACACGATCGCGTCGCCGCGACGGGTCTCGCCGTCGGCGCGGTGCTGATCCTTTCGCTGGCGCTGTTTGCGCCGCTGGCGGCATGGGCGATTCCGGTGCTCGCGCTGACCGGGCTGGCGCTGGGCGCCACCGGGCCGTCGCGCGACATGATCGTGCGCGGTGCGACGCCGAAAGGCGCGTCGGGACGCGTCTACGGTTTTGTCTATTCCGGGCTCGACCTCGGTTCCTCGCTGGCGCCGGTAGCGATGGGCGCGATGCTCGATCACGGCTCGGCGCGCCTGGTCGCTGCCGCGATCGCGGTATTTTTGTTCGTGGCGATCGCCACCGTCGTGCAGGTTCGACACGCCGGGCGCGTCGGCGCTGCCGCGACGTCGGCCGCCGACTGACGTACCGCTTCGCCGCCGATGGACCTGGAACTGTCGGGCAAGAAAGCCCTGGTCTGCGCCGCGAGCAAGGGTCTCGGACGCGGCTGCGCGGAAGCATTGGCGCGGGAAGGCGTCGACGTGACGATCGTGGCGCGCAGCGAGACCACGCTTCGGCAGGCCGCCGACGACATCGGCGCGATGGCGGGCCGCACCGTGCACTGGGTCGCCTGCGACATCACGACCGCCGAAGGCCGCGGCAGGGCGCTGGCCGCGTGCCCGCAACCCGATATCCTGGTCAATAATGCCGGAGGCCCGCCGCCCGGCGACTTTCGCGACTGGGACCGCGACGCGTGGCTCCGCGCGATCGATGCCAACATGCTGACGCCGATCGAGCTGATCAAGGCGACCGTCGACGGCATGATCGCGCGCAAATTCGGCCGCATCGTCAACATCACCTCGTCCGCGGTCAAGGCGCCGATCGACATTCTTGGACTGTCGAACGGTGCGCGCAGCGGCCTGACCGGTTTTGTCGCCGGCCTCGCGCGCAAGGTCGCGCGGCATAACGTGACGATCAACAATCTGCTGCCCGGGCCGTTCGACACCGACCGGTTGCGCGCCAACATGGAATTGCGCGCCAAGACTGCCCGCCAGCCGGTGGCGGAGTTCCGCCAGGCGCAGATGGACGCCAATCCTTCGGGGCGATTCGGCACACCCTCAGAGTTCGGCATCGCCTGCGCATTTCTGTGCAGCGCGCACGCGGGCTACATCGTCGGCCAGAACCTCCTGATCGACGGCGGCGGATATCCGGGGACGTTCTAGGTGCGATGATCGATCTCTATTACTGGCCGACGCCCAACGGGCACAAGATGACGATGTTCCTCGAGGAAGCGAAGCTCGAGTACACGGTCCATCCGGTCAATATCGGCAAGGGCGAACAGTTCAAACCGGAATTCCTGGCCATCGCGCCGAACAACCGCATACCGGCGATCGTCGACCGCGCGCCGGCCGACGGCGGCGCGCCGATCGCGATGTTCGAGTCGGGCGCGATACTGCTCTATCTCGCCGACAAGATCGGCCGTTTCATTCCGGTCGACCTGCGCGCGCGGCTGGACTGCATCCAGTGGCTGTTCTGGCAGATGGCGAACCTGGGCCCGTTTGCCGGGCAGAACCACCATTTCGTCCACTATGCGCCGGAGCGGTTGCAGTACGCCGTCGATCGCTATGTCAACGAAACGGGCAGGCTCTACGCGGTATTGAACAAGCGGCTCGCCGACCGCGAATTCATCTCCGGCGAATATACGATCGCCGACATCGCCTCGTATCCTTGGGTGCTGCCGGAGCGGCAGTCGCAGAACATCGACGAGTTTCCGCACCTGAAGCGGTGGAAGGAAGCGATCAAGGCGCGCCCTGCGACGGTGCGCGCCTATGCGCTGGGCAAGGAAATTAATCCAAAACCCGCGGCCACACGCACCGACGAAGAGAGAAAGATCCTGTTCGGACAAACCAAGGACGTCGTGCGCTGAACGTGGATGGGCGCGACGCCTTCAGCGCGTCGGCCGGTCGCCTATGGCGCCTGGAGCGCGCTCCAGCCATCCTTGGGAATGCGCGCGATCACGCGAAACCCGCGCTCGCCCAGCGGCTGCACGACAGCGGCCTCGCCTTCGGCGAGATAAGGCGTGCCGGCGACGGCGCGAAACGGGTTGCCGTGGCTGGCGATGACAAGCAGTGTCCCGGCTGTCGGCGGCGTCGACAGCAATCGTCGCAGCGCGGCATAGCGGTCGGACCCGTCATCGCTCGCCGGCCCGCCCCGCACTGCGGCGTCGATCCGGGACCGACCGAATATCAGTTGCCCGGTCTCGCGCGTGCGGCAAAACGGACTCACCAGCACATCGCCGATCGGAAGGCGCAGGCGGGCGATCGCGGCGCCGATCGCGCGCGCCTCGTCGCGGCCGCGCGACGTCAGGTTGCGTTGCCGGGTGCAGTCTTCGTAGCCGCTCATCCGGTCGTCGTTCTGGCCGAAATCGGTCGACGTGTGTCGGAAGTAGAGTATCAGCCCGCCGGCGCGCAACGCGGAGAGCAGCGCCGGTCCGGAAAGCGTGGCATCGGGACCATCCGCCGCAGGCGCGGGCGCCGCGGCGAACAGCGCGCACAACAGCAGCGCCGCCAGCCATCGCCTTCGCCCGGGACGGAATCGCGGCAGCGCAGCGCTCATCGTTTCGCTGCGCGTGGTCAGTCGATCGGCGCGACGCTCACGGTGCCGCTGCCCGAAGCGACGCACGGATCGTCGTCGAACGCGATGTCGCCGCCGGGCATCGACACGCCGCTGGCACGGATCGCGGCGAAGTCCTGTAGCCGGCGATCGAGCAGGTGCGTGGTCACCACGTTCGACAGCGCGTTGAAAATGCTCTCGGCCCGGCCCGGATAACGCTTCTGCCAGTCGCGAAGCATCGCCGCGACCTGCTTGCGCTGCAGATTTTCCTGCGAGCCGCACAAGGTGCAGGGGATGATCGGAAAGGCCATCGCCTCGGCATAGCGGGCGAGGTCGCGCTCGCGAACGTAGGCCAATGGCCGTATGACGACGTGCTTGCCGTCGTCGGATACCAGTTTCGGCGGCATCGTCTTGAGTTTCCCGCCGAAGAACAGGTTGAGAAAGAACGTCGCCAGGATGTCGTCGCGATGGTGGCCGAGCGCGATGCGGGTGGCGCCAAGCTCGCCGGCGACGCGGTAGAGCACGCCGCGCCGAAGGCGCGAGCACAGCGAGCACATCGTCCCGCCCTCGGGAATCACGCGCTTGACGACGCTATAGGTGTCCTGCTCGACGATGCGGAACGACACGCCGCGCGAACTCAAATAGCGCGGCAGCACGTCGGCCGGAAAGCCCGGCTGCTTCTGGTCGAGGTTGACCGCGATCAACTCGAATGGCAGCGGCGCGCGGTCGCGCAGGCTGAGCAGTATGTCGAGCAGCGCATAGCTGTCCTTGCCGCCGGACAGGCACACCATGACCCGATCCCCGCGCCCGATCATCGAAAAATCGCCGATCGCCTGGCCGACCAGGCGGCGCAGGCGTTTTTTGAGCTTGTTGGCCTCGAACGCCTGCCGCTCCGCCTGGCGTGAGCACGGCATCGCGCCCGGCGATGCCGTGCCGGAAGAGGCGGCCGGCGAAGCCATCGACTCGGGCATCGCGCTATCCGGAATCATTGCGCCAACGTAGCGCGAGTCGCGCTGGAACGCAACCCGCTCTACAATGCAGGCCTTTGCGCCAGGCCGATCGGCCACATCGTCTCGGGGAGGAGAACGCGATGGCAATGCAGACGTTACTGGTGGCCAATCCCAAGGGCGGCAGCGGCAAGACGACGCTGGCCACCAATATCGCCGGATGGCTCGCCGCGAAGAAGCAGCGCGTTGTGCTGGCCGACTTCGATCCGCTTCGGTCGGCGACCGAGTGGCTCGCGCGCCGCCCGTCGCTGTTTCCGGCCATCGCGGGCTGGACGCCGGACGCGGACCGTGACCAGCTAAAAGAGCACAACCCGCACTGGCTGGTGCTCGACACGCCAGCCGGCCTGCACGGCGAGGCGCTGCGCGATGCGATGCGCCGCGCCGACATCCTGCTGGTACCGGTGTCGCCAAGCGTATTCGACACCGCGGCCACTCAGCATTTTCTCGATCAGATCGGCGAATACAAGGCGATCAAGAAAGGCGATATCGCGGTCGGCCTGGTCGCGATGCGCGTCGACCCGCGCACCAACAGCGCCGCCGAGCTCGAGGAGTTTCTGAAGTCGTTCGATTTTCCGCTGGTCGCGCATTTGCGCGCGACGCAGGTCTACGTGCACTGTGCGCGCGACGGACTGACGATCGCCGACCTGCCGCACTCGCGCGCCGAACAGGATCTCGAGCAGTGGCGGCCTTTGACGCGATGGATCGCGCGCCACAGCCGCGCCGCGTAGTCGCGCCACGGCGCGGGCGAAGGCCTATCGCCGACGTTCGCTCAGCGCCAGGAGGAGCCCGCTGGCGACGATGATGGTCATGCCCAGCGCCGACCAGCGATCGGGAAGCTGACCGAACAGCAGCAGACCGTAACTGGTGGCCCAGATCATCTGCAGGTAGGCGAACGGCGTCAGCAGCGCGGCCGGTGCGTGCTGGAAAGCGCCGATGATCGACCAGTGGCCGACGCCGGCGAAGAGTCCGAGCAGCACGAAAAGTACGGTGTCTTTCAACGTCGGCGCGCTGGCGCCGAGCTCCCACGGAAGCACGAGTGTCAGCCCGAGCGTGCCGACCAGAGCGCTGTAGAAGAGGGTCGTGTGGACACTTTCGTCGGAGAGCTTGCGCGTCAGCAGGAAATAGAGCGCGTTGAACAGTGCCGCGAGCAGCAGCAGTAGCGCGGCGGGGTGGAAGACTGCCGAGCCGGGCCGCAGCAGGATCACAATCCCGGCGAAGCCGGTCAGCGCCGCGATCCAGCGCCCGCGATCGGGCCGCTCGCCCAGGATCGGGCCCGACAGCACGACGACAATGATCGGCGCCAAAAACGTGATCGCCGAACCTTCGGCCAGTGGAAGATAGCGCAGGCCGCCGAAAAAGCAGAACGTCGCGCAGAGCAGCATTGCCGAGCGCAGCAGCTGCAGCTTGAGCCGGCGCGTGCGCCAGAAGCCGGGGCCGGCGCGTCGCCACGCGAACGGTGTGACCACCGCCATCTGTCCGGCATAGCGGGCCCATACGACCAGGAACAGCGCATGGTCGCGGACCAGGTATTTCGCGGTTGCGTCAAGCGACGAAAGACACAGTCCTGCCAGCAGGAAGAGCGGCAGCGCGCGGGCGAGCGCCCGCGAATCCCGGAGTGCACCCTGGTCGGTGCGTATCGCGATCGCGGCTACCTCATGCGGCCAGAAGCTCGCGCAGGACGTAGGGCAGGATGCCGCCGTGCAGGTAGTAATCGACCTCGATCGGCGTGTCGATGCGAAGCAGGAGCGGCGCGCGCTGCGTCGAGCCGTCGCGGCGGCGAATCACCAGGGTCACGTCCATCTGCGGCCGGATGCCCGACTCCAGCCCGACGATGTCGAATTCCTCGCTCCCGTCTATGCCGAGCGTGGCGGCGCTGTCCGCGCCCTTGAACTGGCAGGGAAGCACGCCCATGCCGACGAGGTTCGAGCGATGGATGCGCTCGAAGCTTCGCGCGATCACCGCCTTGACGCCCAGCAGTTGCGTGCCTTTCGCCGCCCAGTCGCGCGAGCTTCCGGTGCCGTATTCCTCGCCGGCGAAAACCACCGTCGGCGTGCCGCGGGCGACATAGGTCATCGCCGCGTCGTAGATCGCCATCGGCTTGCCTTCGGGCTGCAGTATGGTCTCACCGCCTTCGATGCGGGTGCCGTCGGTTCGCAGCGGCAGCATCAGGTTCTTGATGCGCACGTTGGCGAACGTGCCGCGCATCATCACCTCATGGTTGCCGCGCCGGCTGCCGTAGCTGTTGAAGTCGGGGACGCCGACGTCGTGCTCGAGCAGATAGATCCCCGCCGGCGAGGTCGGCTTGATCGAGCCCGCCGGGCTGATGTGGTCGGTGGTCACCGAGTCGCCGAAGATGCCCAGCGCGCGCGCTCCGTGCACCGCCGCGACCTTGCCCGGCTGCATCGAGAAGTCGGCGAAGAACGGCGGCTCGGCGATGTAGGTCGACTTGTCCCACGCGTAGACCTGGCCCTTGGTCGTCGGTATCGCATTCCAGAGCGGATTGTCCTTGGTGAAGTCGCCGTACAGCCGGCGGTAGGTCTCAGGATCGGTCGCGTATTGCATCACCGCGCCGATTTCCTGCGAGGTCGGCCAGACGTCGCGCAAGAAGACCGGGTTGCCGTCGCTGCCGTTGCCGAGCGGCTCGGTTGTCAAGTCGATGTTGGCGCGGCCTGCGATCGCATACGCGACGACCAGCGGCGGCGAGGCCAGAAAGTTCGCCTTGATGTTGGGATGGATGCGGGCTTCGAAATTGCGATTGCCCGACAGTACCGCCGCGCAGACCAGGTCGTTCTTGGTGATCGCTTCCTCGATCGACGGATCGAGCGGGCCCGAATTGCCGATGCAGGTCGTGCAGCCGTAGCCGGCGAGGTAGAAGTTGAGTTTTTCGAGCTCGGGCAGCAGCCCCGCCTTGGTCAGGTATTCGGTGACGACCCGAGACCCTGGCGCGAGCGACGTCTTGATATGGCGCCTGACGGTCAACCCTAAAGCCGCCGCTTTTTTCGCCAGCAGTCCGGCGGCGAGCAATACACCCGGATTCGACGTGTTGGTGCAAGAGGTGATCGCGGCGATCAGGACATCGCCGTTGCCGATGTCGAGCGGTTTCGGTCCCGGTGCGCTGACCCGGTCGGCCGTCGGCCGGTTGTCGACCATTTCGACGACGTTGCGCGGTTGGCCATTGTTCGGCAGCCGCTGTGCGGCATCGTTCGAGCGCGGCTCGGGCGTCGCCGCGATCTGCACCGGATAGCGGCGGGCGAGCTTGTCGGGCGACTGGGCAAAGCCGTTCTCGGCCACCGGCTTCGAGAACAGCGTCTCGAAGGCGTCGCGCATTTTCGGCAGCTCGATCCGGTCCTGCGGTCGCTTCGGTCCGGCCAAGCTGGCGGTGACTGTCGCGAGGTCGAACTCAACCGTTTGCGAATAGTCGATCGTCCCCGGCGCCGGCATCCCGTACAGGCCCTGGGCGCGAAAATAGGTCTCGACCGCTTCGATCTCGGCCGGCGTCCTTCCCGTATTGGTCAGATATTCGATCGTCTTGTCGTCGACGGCGAAAAAACCCATCGTCGCCCCGTACTCGGGCGACATGTTGGCGAGCGTCGCGCGGTCGGGCACCGAAAGCGATGCCGCCCCCTCGCCGAAGTACTCGACGAACTTGCCGACGACCTTCGCCTTGCGCAACAGCTCGGTCACCGTCAGCACCAGGTCGGTCGCGGTCACGCCTTCGCGGAGCCGGCCCTTGAAATGCACGCCGACGACATCCGGCGTCAGCATGTACAGCGGCTGGCCCAGCATGCCGGCCTCTGCCTCGATTCCACCGACGCCCCAGGCTACGACGCCGATGCCGTTGATCATCGTCGTATGCGAGTCGGTCCCGACCAGCGTGTCGGGGTAATAGATGCCATCCTTCTGGTGCACGCCGCGCGCCAGATATTCGAGGTTGACCTGATGCACGATGCCCACGCCCGGGGGCACGACCTTGAACGTATCGAACGCCTGCATCCCCCATTTCATGAACTTGTAGCGTTCGACGTTGCGCTGGAACTCGACTTTCATGTTGAGATCGAGCGCGTTCTTCGTTCCGTAATAGTCGACCTGCACCGAGTGGTCGACGACCAGGTCGACCGGCACCAGCGGTTCGATGACCTTCGGATTCTTGCCCACGCGTTGCGCAACGCCGCGCATCGCGGCCAGGTCGCACAAGAGCGGCACGCCGGTAAAATCCTGCAGCACGACTCTGGCGACGATGAACGGAATTTCCTCGGTCCTCGGCGCATTCGGCGCCCAGTTGGCGAGCTGGCGCACGTGCTCTTCTGTCACCTTTTTGCCGTCGCAATTCCGCAGCACGCTTTCGAGCACGATGCGAATCGAGACCGGCAGCCGCGAGACGCGCCCGACGCCGGCGGCCTCGAGTGCGGGGAGCGAATAGTAGCGTCCGGAGACGCCCGACTCGGTGGAAAGCGTTTGCAGGGTGCCGTGCAGATTGTGCTTCATCGAAGACCTTTCTTCGGCGCTGGCGTCAGGCGCCGTGGCGCGACGCCGGCGGCGGTTCGAAAACGCTGCGCATGCCGTTATTTTCTGATCATGCTCTTGATGTTGATCGTCTGGCCCGATTCGAGCTTGATGTCGCCCGGCTGCTGTCCGGGCGGGCACTCCCCGGCCCACTTGCCGTCAATCGAGGATTTCGCTTCGGTCATGTTCATCAAAGGGGGGTCGTAGGTCGCGCTCCCCTCGGTGTGGTAGGACGTGTTGCCGGAGAAGGTCATCACCGAGTGCGTGGTCATCGTCGTCGTGCCCAGTTTGCAGACGGCGTCGATGATCAGTCGATCGCCCTCGACGCGGCGATCGCTCTTCGAACACAGCTCCTTGGCCACACCCAGACCGAACTCGCGCATCTGGGCCTGCACCGAGTCATCGAGGCACATCGTTGTCAGCCGCCTGGTCTCCGGCTGCGAGCTGGTGCTGCGCGAAAGCTCCCACAGTCCCGATTTGAGGACCGGCAGGTCGGCGGCGAACGCGCTCCCACCGGCAAGACCGAAGCAACTGATAGCCAGCGCACTCGCGATACGGACACCGCGGGCGGCGATCGGGAAGACGGGAATGTCGGTTCGCATGGCTTGGGTCCAGTCAGGCAATGACAGGCGTCAGATGACGAACAGGTCGACGAATTCGTGCACCGGCGTCGCGTCGAGACGGCCGGCGTCGAGCGCGACATCGAGAATCGCGCGCTGCTGGCTGGCCGGGAAGCGGCGGGCGAGATTGGTCCGGAATTTCTCCACCAGCAGCGGGATGCCTTCGGCGCGACGGCGGCGATGTCCAACCGGGTATTCGACCACGACTTCATCGAGCTTGCTGCCGTCGTTGAGCTCGACGGTGATCGCGTTGGCGATCGAACGCTTGGCGGGATCGAGGTAATCGCGGGAGAACTGCGCGTCCTCGACGCAAATCATCTTGTCGCGCAATGCATCGATGCGGGGATCGGCGGCGACCTCGTCCTCGTAGTCGGCGGCGGTCAGCCGGCCGTGCAGCAGCGGCACGGCGACCATGTACTGGATGCAATGGTCGCGGTCCGCGGGATTGGAAAGCGGTCCCTTCTTGTCGATGATGCGCAGCGCCGACTCGTGCGTGCGTATGGTGATCCGGCGGATCTCGCCGATGCGGTTGCGCACGTGCGGATGCAGCGTCATCGCGCATTCGACCGCTGTCTGGGCGTGGAACTCGGCGGGAAAGCTGATCTTGAACAGGACGTTCTCCATCACGTAGCTGCCATAAGGTCGCGGCAGCGCGAACGGCTTGCCCTTGAACAATACGTCGTAGAAGCCCCAGGTCTTGGCGCTCAGTACCGACGGATAGCCCATTTCCCCCTTGGCCGTCATCAACGCCAGGCGAACGCCCCGCGCCGTCGCGTCGCCGGCAGCCCAGCTCTTGCGCGATCCGGTGTTCGGCGCGTGCCGATAGGTGCGCAAGCTCTGGCCGTCGACCCAGGCGAGCGACACCGCGTCGACGATCTGGTCCTGCGAAAGCCCCATCATCTGCGCGACGACGGCGGTCGTCGCGACCTTGACCAGCACCACGTGATCGAGGCCGACGCGGTTGAAGCTGTTTTCCAGCGCGATCACGCCCTGAATCTCGTGCGCCTTGATCATCGCCGTCAGCACCGCGTGCATCGCCAGCGCCGGCTTGCCGGCGGCAACCGCCGTGCGCGACAGCCAGTCGGCGGTGGCGAGAATGCCACCGAGATTATCCGACGGGTGACCCCACTCGGCTGCGAGCCAGGTGTCGTTGAAGTCCAGCCATCGGATCATCGCTCCGATGTTGAAAGCCGCCTGCACCGGGTCGAGCTGGAACTGCGTGCCGGGAACGCGCGCTCCGTTCGGCACGACGGTCCCGGGAACGATCGGCCCGAGCAGCTTGGTGCAGGCCGGATACGATAGCGCCTCGAGGCCGCATCCCAGCGTGTCGATCAGGCAATGGCGGGCCGTCTCGTAGGCTTCGGGGCTTTCGATCTGGTAGCGCGCCGCGTAGTCGGCGATATCGACCAGGACCTGGTCCGGCTTCGGACGAACATTTGAAATCGGGGTGGACATGGTCCTGGTTCGTATGGGTCGGCGTGCCGGGTTTCGATCAGCGGAACGCGCAAATTGGCCGTTCCGCGTCGGCGTCGTCATGGCGCCTTCACCGACGACAGCGCGATGTCGTAGCCGGCGACGTGCCATTGCCCGATCGCGTCCTTGGCCACCGCAAGCGTCTCCTCGACCAGCGGCGTCTTTTCGAATTTGGTCAGATAGGTGACGATCACATAGTCGCCGGTCGGCGCGCCGCGCAGCGTCCTCGAATAAGTCTCCGACTTGCGCTCGCGCATGATCGTCCGGCCCAGCTTCGGCTGGCGCGCAGCGAGATCGGCCGTCCATTCGGTCTGGGTGATCGCTTCCTGCAGTACCACGGCCGCCGCGATCCAGCTTTCGGCGAACTTGCCGTGATCGATCATATCGAGCCAGCGATCGCTTTCCGCGCCGGCGGCGGCAATCGTCGCCGCCATCGCCGTGTCCGCCGCAGCATCGCTTGCCGCAGCCGGCGCCGGCGCAGTGGACGCCGGACCTGTCGGTGTCACGGGCGCCGGCGCTTTCGGTGCCGCGGGCTGCGCCGCGGCAGGAGCGGCCTGAAGCCAGACCAGCGCTGCGGCGGAAAGCGCGAGCAGAAGGTGACGCCAGCGGCGCTTCACTTGCGCTCCGCCAGCGGGACGAAGACCTGGTCTTCGGGTCCGACGTAGTTCGCCGACGGCCGGATGATCTTGCCGTCGCTGCGCTGCTCGATCACGTGCGCCGACCATCCCGCCGTGCGCGAGATGACGAAAAGCGGCGTGAACATCGCGGTCGGGACGCCGAGCATGTGGTAACTGACCGCTGAATACCAGTCGAGGTTCGCGAACATCTTCTTCGCATCCCCCATCACCCGCTCGACCCGTTCGGCGATCGCGAACATCCGGGCGTCGCCCGCGGCGGCCGACAGCCGCTGTGCCACCGCCTTGATCACGCGGTTGCGCGGGTCACTGACCGTGTACACCGGATGTCCGAAGCCGATGATCACCTCCTTGTCGGCGACCCGTCGGCGAATGTCGGCCTCGGCCTCGTCGGGGCTCGAGTAGCGTTGCTGGACCTCGAACGAGAATTCGTTGGCGCCGCCGTGCTTCGGCCCGCGCAAGGCCCCGATGGCGCCGGTCAGCGCCGAATGAATATCCGAGCCGGTCCCGGCGATGACCCGCGCAGCGAACGTCGAGGCATTAAATTCATGCTCGGCGTAAAGGATCAGCGAGGTGTGCATCGCGCGCACCCACGCAGGGGAGGGCGGCTTGCCGTGCAGCAGATGAAGGAAATGGCCGCCGATCGAATCGTCGTCGGTTTCGACGTCGATCCGCTTCCGGTGGTGCGTCCAGTGATACCAGTAGAGCAGCATCGAGCCCAGCGAGGCGAGCAGGCGGTCGGCGACGTCACGCGCTCCTTCGGCGTCGTGCGAGTCGCGCTCGGGCATCGCGGCGCCCAGCGCCGAGACCGCGGTGCGCATCACGTCCATCGGGTGCGCTCCCGCGGGCAGGCGCTCGAGTATCTCGCGCATCGGATCGGGTATGTCGCGCGAGCCTTTGAGCTTGGCCTTGTATGCGGTGAGCTCGCCTCGCGTCGGGAGCTTTTCATGCACCAGCAGGTGCGCGATTTCCTCGAATTCGCAGGCGTCGGCGATGTCGAGAATGTCGTAGCCGCGGTAATGCAGGTCGTTCCCGCTGCGGCCGACGGTGCACAGCGCGGTATTGCCGGCCACGACGCCGGAGAGCGCGACCGACTTTTTCGGCTTCGGTGTCGTAACAACCGGGGCGGCGGACTCGCTCATGGACTCTCCGCTGTGCTTGGACGAAAAGACTGTCGGATCATTGCGGCGGACGCGCGAACAGCTGGTCCAGCTTCTGCTCGAAGGCGTGATAGCCGAGAAATTCGTACAGTTCCTGGCGCGTCTGCATCGATTCGACGACACGCTGCTGCGTGCCGTCGCGCCGCACGGCGCGATAGACGCCGAGCGCCGCCTTGTTCATCGCGCGGAAAGCCGACAGCGGATAGAGCGCGATCGCGACCCCGGCGCCGCGAAGCTCGTCGACGGTGAACAGCGGCGTCGCGCCGAACTCGGTGATGTTGGCCAATATCGGCACGGCGACCGCATCGGCGAAACGCCGGTACATGTCGAGTTCGGTGATGGCTTCGGGAAAGATCATGTCGGCGCCGGCGTCGACATAGGCGCCGGCGCGATCGATCGCCCCGGACAGGCCCTCGACCCCGAGGGCATCGGTGCGGGCCATGACGACGAAGTCCGGGTCGCCGCGCGCATCGACGGCGGCCTTGACGCGGTCGACCATCTCCGCCGTGGCGACCAGCTCCTTGTTCGGGCGGTGGCCGCAGCGCTTGGCGCCGACCTGGTCTTCGATGTGCATCGCTGCCGCGCCGGCCTTGATCAGCGAACGCACGGTGCGGGCGACGTTGAACGCTGAAGCGCCGAAGCCGGTGTCGGCATCGACCAGCAGAGGCAGCTGGCAGGCGTCGGTGATGCGCCGGACATCGGTCAGCACATCGTCGAGCGTCGATATGCCGAGGTCGGGCAGGCCGAGCGAACCGGCGGCGACGCCGCCGCCCGACAGATAGAGGGCGTGATAGCCGGTTTTCTCGGCAAGGATCGCGTGGTAGGCGCAGATCGCGCCGGGTACCTGCAACGGCGTTTCGCGCGACAGCGCCGCGCGGAATCGTGCGCCGGGGGAAAGCGAAGGGTTCATCCGAGCAGCGCGGCGACGCCTGCGCGCTCTTCTTCCAGCTCCTTGAGCGTGGCGTCCATCTTTTCGCGCGAAAAGGAGTCGATCTCGAGGCCGGTGACGCGCTGGTACTCGCCATCCGACGTCGTCACGGGCACGCCGTACACGATGTCCTTGGGAATCCCGTAGCTGCCGTCCGAGGGCAGACCCATCGTGACCCATCTGCCGGCGCTGCCGGCGATCCAGTCTCGCATGTGATCGATCGCGGCATTGGCGGCCGACGCGGCCGACGACAGGCCGCGCGCCTCGATGACCGCGGCGCCGCGTTTGCCTACGGTCGGAAGAAACACGGTACGGTTCCAGTTCTCATCGTTGATCAGCGCTTTCAGCGACTGCCCGTCGGCGGTCGCGAATCGATAATCCGGATACATCGTCGGCGAATGATTGCCCCAGACGATCAGCTTGTCGATCGATCCGACCGGCTTGCTGGCCCTGGCCGCGAGCTGCGACAGCGCGCGATTGTGATCGAGGCGCAGCATCGCGGTAAAGTTCTTCTGCGGCAGTCCCGGCGCCGACTTCATCGCGATGTAGGCGTTGGTATTGGCGGGATTGCCGACGACCAGCACCTTGACCTCGCGGCTGGCGACCGCATCGATCGCCTTGCCCTGCTCGATGAATATCCTTGCATTCTCGAGTAGCAGGTCCTTGCGCTCCATGCCCGGCCCGCGCGGCCGTGCACCGACCAGCATCGCGAGTTCGGCATCCTTGAACGCGACCTTCGGGTCGCCGGCGCCGGACATCCCGGCGAGCAGCGGAAACGCGCAATCCTCGAGTTCCATCATCACGCCCTTGAGCGCGGCCTGGGCCTTGTCGATCGGCAGCTCGAGCAATTGCAGGATGACCGGCTGGTCGCGTCCGAGCATGTCTCCGTTGGCGATCCGGAACAGCAGGCTGTAGCCGATCTGGCCGGCGGCGCCGGTCACCGCGATGCGGATGGGCTTTTTCATCGAGAACTCCGGGGCGACGGACGATTCGGGGAGCCCGAAGGCATCCCGGCACGCTGCAGACGAGCGAGCCGCCGGTGCGGTTCGTCCTGCGTGAAAATTCTACGGGCTTGGCCGCCGCGTGTCAATTGACTCTTATGTAAGATATAAGATATAAAGCTTGAACCGCCGACGCGGCGTCCGGGGCCGGACGATCGCGCGAAGCCCGGCGGCCTTTGTCGTCGAACCGACCGATGCCCGCTGCCGCCCAGCATTCTCCCACCTTCCGTCCGCTGTACCTGCAGATCAAGGATCTGCTGCTGCGGAACATGGAATCCAAGCAGTGGCGGCCCGGCGAGGCGCTTCCCAGCGAAATCGAGCTGGCGGCGCGCTTCGGCGTATCGCAGGGCACGGTGCGCAAAGCGGTCGACGCGCTGGCCTCCGACCATCTGGTGGTGCGCCGCCAGGGGAAGGGCACCTACGTCGCGACCCATACCGAGGAAAAGACGTCGATGTTCCGGTTTCTGCGCATCCGGCGCAGCGACGGCCGCGACGAGTACCCGGCGAGCCGGCTGATCGATGTGCGCCGCGGCAAGGCATCCGCCGAGGTCGCGCGGCTGCTCGAACTCAAGGCTTCGGAAGCAGTGTTCGTCGTGCGCCGGGTGCTCGAATACGCGGGCGAACCGGTCGTGCTCGACGATATCACGCTGCCGGCGACGCTGTTCAAAGGCCTGACCCGCGCCAGAATCGAAGCCTATCGCGGCTCGATGTATGGATTCTTCGAGACCCAATGTGGCGTGCGGATGCTGAGAGCGCAAGAAAGAATCAAGGCGATCGCGGCCGACGCCGCCAGCGCGGCGATCCTGAAGGTGCGTACCGGCGAGCCGCTGCTCGCGGTCGAGCGGTTGACGCGGACCTACGGCGACCGTCCGGTCGAATGGCGGCGAGGCCTGTGCAGCACGCGCCGACATTACTATCTGAACGAGCTCGGCTGACGCCCGTCACGACGGGTCCGGCGCTGGTGAGGCCCGGGCGAAACACGGTATAATTTGCCCTGTGCACCGCCGTGCACGGCCCCAGGGACCGCCGCCGGGAGTGGGGGCCAATCACGAAAGACTGACGATGTCGTTTCCGACGGATTCGCGCCACGCGGCTGCTGCATGCGCTGGTCGCCGCACGTTCCTCGGAACGCCCGATCGCGGCGTTCTCATTGTCGACGGCGGGCGTCGGGGCGCCGATGTCCGATAGCGGGCTGCCGGGCGAACTACCGCGGACCGCGCGTCCGGTCTATCTCAATCTGCTCAGGATACGGCAGCCGGCCCCCGCCGTCGTATCGATCCTGCATCGCCTGAGCGGTGCGATATTGTTCGTCGCCGGCATCCCGCTGCTGCTCTGGGCGGTCCAGCAGAGCCTGGCCCCGGCCGACGCCTATGCCTCGCTGCAGGAGGCGCTCGCCCGCCCGGCAGTCAAACTCCTGCTTCTCGGTTTCGTCTGGGCCTATGTCCATCATTTCTGCGCTGGCATACGCTATCTGCTGCTCGACCTGCACATCGGCACCGAGCTCAAGCCTTCGCGGCAGTCGGCCTTTGCCGTGCTGGTCGTGAGCATCGCGCTGACCGCGATCATCGGAGCGCGGCTTTGGTAGCGCGGGTCATCGTCGGTGCCCATTACGGGTGGAAAGACTGGCTGGCTCAGCGCGCCACTGCGGTCGTCATGGCGCTGTACACGCTGCTGCTGCTCGGCATCGCGATGTACCAGGGCGGCATCGACCATGCAACGTGGACAGCGCTTTTCGCGCATCCGGCGTTCCGCATCGCCACGCTGCTGTTCGGCCTGGCACTGTTGTGGCATGCCTGGATAGGCATGCGCGACATCTGGATGGATTACGTCAAGCCGGTCGGGCTCCGGATGACGCTGGAAGTGCTGACGGTAATCGTGCTGATCGGCTATGCGGCGTGGTTGATCGAAGTGCTCTGGGGGCTCGCCCGATGAGCCTGCCGGTCCGCAAATTCGATGCCATCGTCGTCGGCGCGGGCGGTGCCGGCATGCGCGCCTCGCTGCAGCTTGCCGAGTCCGGCATGTCGGTTGCCGTGCTGTCCAAGGTGTTCCCGACGCGCTCGCACACGGTCGCGGCGCAAGGCGGCATCGGGGCCAGCCTCGGTAACATGGGCGAGGACAACTGGCTGTGGCACATGTACGACACCGTCAAGGGTTCCGACTGGCTCGGCGACCAGGATGCGATCGAGTACATGTGCAGGATGGCGCCGCAGGTCGTCTACGAGCTCGAGCACTTCGGCATGCCGTTCGACCGGAACGCGGATGGAACGCTCTATCAGCGGCCGTTCGGCGGCCATTCGGCGAACTTCGGCGAGAAAGCGGTCCAGCGGGCGGTGGCCTCCGCCGACCGGACCGGGCATGCGATGCTGCACACGCTTTACCAGCGCAACGTGCGCGCGCGAACGCAGTTTTTCGTCGAATGGATGGCGCTGGACCTGATTCGCGATGCCGACGGTCAGGTGCTGGGCGTCAGCGCACTGGAAATGGAATCCGGCGAAGTCATGCTGCTGCAGGCGAAGGCCACATTGTTCGCCACCGGCGGCGCCGGCCGGATCTTTGCGGCGAGCACCAATGCGTTCATCAATACGGGCGACGGCCTGGGCATGGCCGCGCGCGCCGGCATCCCCCTCGAGGATATGGAGTTCTGGCAATTCCATCCGACCGGCGTTGCCGGCGCGGGCATCCTGATCACCGAGGCCGTTCGCGGCGAAGGCGGGATCCTGCTGAATGCCAACGGCGAGCGCTTCATGGAGCGTTACGCGCCGAACCTGAAAGACCTCGCGTCGCGCGATATCGTGTCGCGCTCGATGGACCAGGAAATCAAGGAGGGGCGGGGCTGCGGTCCGCTGAAGGATCATGTGCTGCTGAAGCTCGATCATCTCGGTCCCGAGGTGATCATGAAGCGGCTGCCGTCGATCCGCGAAATCGCGATCAAGTTCGCCAACGTCGATCCGATCCGCGAGCCGATTCCCGTGGTGCCTACGATCCACTACATGATGGGCGGCATTCCGACCAACATACACGGCCAGGTCGTCGCGCCGAGCGGCGGCGATCCGAATGCCGTCGTGCCGGGGTTCTTCGCGATCGGCGAATGCGCGTGCGTGTCGGTCCACGGCGCGAATCGCCTGGGCACCAACTCGCTGCTCGACCTGCTGGTATTCGGCCGCGCCGCAGGTGATTTCATCGTCGGGCAAAACCTGCAGCGACAAGCGCACAAGCCGCTGCCTCCGCACGCCTCCGATGCGACGCTTGCCCGGCTGGCGCGCATCGACAGCGCGGCGAGCGGCGAGCAGGTCGCCGACGTCGCGAACACGCTGCGCCGCACGCTGCAGACGCATTGCGGAGTCTTCCGCAACCAGGCGCTGCTGACCGAGGGCGTGGCCAAGGTCCTCGAGCTCGAGCGCCGCGTGCAGAACGTCGCTATCCAGGACAAGAGCCGAACATTCAACACCGCGCGCGTCGAGGCGCTGGAGCTCGACAACCTGATCGAAGTCGCCAAGGCTACCGTGGTATCCGCGGAAGCGCGCCGGGAAAGCCGCGGCGCCCAGGCGCGCAGCGATTATCCGAACCGCGACGATGCGAACTGGCTGAAGCACACGCTGTGGTTCCGCGACGGGAACCGCCTCGACTACAAGCCGGTCAATATGAAGCCGATCTCGGTCGACGCCTTCCCGCCGAAGACGCGCACTTATTAAAGCGAAGCCGATGAAGTTCCGCATTTATCGCTACGATCCGGGCAAGGACAGCGCGCCATACATGCAGGACTACGACGTCGCGCTCGATCCGCATGACCGGATGCTGCTCGATGCGATGATCCGACTGAAGGCGGTCGACGACACGCTTTCGTTCCGGCGCTCGTGTCGCGAGGGTGTGTGCGGGTCCGACGCGATGAACATCAACGGCAAGAACGGGCTGGCCTGCATCACCAACCTGCGCGAGCTTGCCGAACCGATCGTGCTGCGGCCGCTGCCGGGCCTGCCGGTGATCCGTGACCTGATCGTCGACATGAGCCAGTTCTTCAAGCAGTATCATTCGATCAAGCCGTATGTCGTCGACGACACGCCGCCGCCGGAGAAGGAGCGTCTGCAGTTGCCGGAGGCGCGTGAAGAGCTCGACGGCTTGTACGAGTGCATCCTGTGCGCCTGCTGCTCGACCGCATGCCCCTCGTTCTGGTGGAACCCGGACAAATTCGTCGGCCCGGCGGGGCTGCTTGCCGCGTACCGCTTCATCGCGGATTCGCGCGACCAGGCGACCAGCGAGCGGCTCGACAACCTGGACGATCCATACCGACTGTTCCGCTGCCATACGATCATGAACTGCGTCGACGTTTGCCCGAAGGGACTCAACCCGTCGGCGGCGATCGGCAGGATTCGCAGCCTGCTGGTCAAACGCGCAGTCTGATTGCCGTGCACATGCGACCACCGCTTGCGACGCGTGGCAAGCCTTCGCCGGAGGGGGCAAATCCTCCGCAGATCGCCAGCGACGGTCGCTGGCTTGCGCGACTGCGCTGGCGCTGCCGGCGCGGCATGCTGGAGAATGACCTGATCCTCGAGCGATTTCTCGACGCCCGCGGCGCCGCGCTGACCGCAGCGGACGTCGCCGCACTTGACCTGCTGCTGGACTACGGCGACAACGACCTGTGGGACATTCTGTGCGGCCGAACGGAGCCGGCCGACGTTTCGCTGCATCCTCTGGTCGCGGCCCTGAGATCGATCTGAAGACGCGGCGGGAAGCGCCGTCCGCTGGTTAGTGACAGCCCCTGGAGCCAGATGCCATGACCGACCGCAACGCGACAATGAACTTCGGCGACAGCACCGCGCCGATAAGCTTTCCAGTGCTGCCGGGCACGATCGGCCCCGAGGTGATCGACATCCGCGCGTTGTACTCCAAGACGGGCAAGTTCACCTACGACCCGGGCTTCCTGTCGACCGCCGCCTGCGCATCAACGATCACCTACATCGACGGCGACAAGGGCGAGCTTCTCTATCGCGGCTATCCGATCGAGCAGCTGGCGGTGCAATGCGACTTCCTCGAAGTCTGCTATCTGCTGCTGAAGGGTGAATTGCCGAATGCGAAACAGAAGGAAGAGTTCGTGCAGATGGTGACGATGCACACGATGGTGCACGAGCAGATGAGCCAGTTCTTCCGCGGCTTCCGGCGCGACTCGCATCCGATGGCGATGCTCGTAGGCGTCACCGGCTCGCTGTCGGCGTTCTACCACGATTCGCTCGACATCACCGACGCGCATCACCGCGAGGTCTCGGCAATCCGCCTGATCGCCAAGCTGCCGACGCTGGTGGCGATGTGCTACAAGTACACGATGGGCCAGCCGTTCGTGTACCCGCGTAACGAGCTCTCCTACGCCGCGAACTTCATGCGCATGATGTTCTCGGTGCCGTGCGAGGAGTACAAGGTCAACGACGTCCTGGTGCGTGCGCTGGACCGAATCTTCACCTTGCACGCCGACCACGAGCAGAACGCGTCGACGTCGACGGTGCGGCTTGCCGGCTCGTCGGGCGCCAATCCGTTCGCCTGCATCGCCGCGGGCATCGCCTGCCTGTGGGGACCCGCCCACGGCGGCGCCAACGAGGCCGCGCTCAACATGCTCGAGGAGATAGGCGACGTCTCGAGGATCGGCGATTTCATCAAGCGTGCCAAAGACAAGAATTCGGGCGTCAAGCTGATGGGTTTCGGCCACCGGGTCTACAAGAACTACGACCCCCGCGCCAAGCTGATGCGCGAGACCTGCTACGAGGTTCTCGAGGAGCTGGGACTGCACGACGATCGCCTGTTCAAGCTGGCGATGGCGCTGGAAAAGATCGCGCTCGAGGACGACTATTTCGTCTCGCGCAAGCTTTATCCGAACGTCGATTTCTATTCGGGCATCGTGCAACGCGCGATCGGCATCCCGGTGAGCCTTTTCACGGCGATCTTCGCGCTTGCACGCACCGTCGGATGGATCGCGCAATGGAACGAGATGATTTCCGACCCCGACCAGAAGATCGGCCGCCCGAGGCAGCTCTACACCGGGGCGGCACGGCGCGACGTCGTCGCGATCGGCTCCCGCTAGTCGCGGGCAGCTTGCGTGGCGGCGGTTGCGCCCCGATATAGGTGAAGCCATGAGCATGATGAGAGAGCTGGAGCAGTCCAGCACGCTGTTCGGCGGCAACGCGCCGTTCATCGAAGACCAGTACGAGATCTACCTCGGCGATCCGGACAAGGTCAGTCCCGATTGGCGCGCGTACTTCGATACGCTGCGCGACGGCGCGCAGGACGTGCCGCAGGCGCCGATCGTCGAATCGTTCATCCAGCTGGCGAAGAACCGCAGGCTCGCCGCGCCGATGGTCGACGCTGCGGCGATGCACAAGCAGGTGCTCGTTCTAAGGCTGATCAGCAAGTACCGTACGGTGGGATTCTTCCAGGCTGACCTCGATCCGCTGCAGCGCGCGGAACGGCCATACATTGCCGATCTCGATGTCAAGACCTATGGCTTCACCGACGGCGATCTCGACACCGAGTTCGACACCGGCTCGTACAAGGGTGCACCCCAGGGCCGGATGCGCTTGCGCGACCTGATCAGTGCGCTGCAGCAGACGTACTGCCGCACGTTCGGCGCCGAGTACATGTACATCTCCGATACCACGCAAAAGCGCTTCATCCAGGACCGGTTGGAGCCGCTGCGCTCGCGCCCCAGCTATGCGCCGGAGTTTCGGCGCCACATTCTCGAGCGCCTGACCGCCGCGGAAACGCTCGAGCGCTACCTGGGCACCAAATATGTCGGGCAGAAGCGCTTTTCCGCCGAAGGCGGCGACACGATGATTCCGATGCTCGATCACCTGATCCAGAAGTCCGGCGCAGGCGGCGTGCAGGAAATGGTCATCGGCATGGCGCATCGCGGACGGCTGAACGTCCTGGTCAACACGCTGGGGAAGATGCCGGCCGACCTGTTCGCCGAGTTCGAAGGCAGGCACGAGGGCGACTTGCCGGCTGGCGACGTGAAATATCACCAGGGCTTTTCGTCCGACGTCGTCACGCCCGGCGGGCCGATGCACCTGACGCTGGCCTTCAATCCGTCGCACCTGGAGATCGTCGACCCGGTCGTCGAAGGCTCGGTGCGCGCGCGCCAGGATCGGCGCAAGGATCCGACGTTCGACCAGGTGCTGGCGGTGCTGATCCACGGCGACGCAGCGATCGCCGGCCAGGGTGTCGTGCAGGAGACGCTCAACCTTTCGCAGACGCGCGGCTATCGCACCGGCGGGACGATCCACCTCGTCGTCAACAACCAGATCGGCTTCACGACGTCGGATCCGCGCGATACGCGCGGCACGCTCTATTGCACCGACGTCGCCAAGATGGTCGAGGCGCCGATTTTCCATGTCAATGGCGACGACCCGGAAGCGTGCCTGCTGGCGATCGAGGTCGCGATCGAGTTCCGGCAGAAATTCGACAAGGACGTATTCATCGATCTCGTCTGTTTCCGCAAGCAGGGCCACAACGAAGCCGACGAGCCGATGATCACGCAGCCGCTGATGTACAAGCGGATTCACGAGCACCCGGGCACGCGGACGCGCTATGCCGAAAGACTGTCGAACGAAGGCGTGATCAGCGTCGGCGACGCCGACGCGATGATCGCGACCTATCGCCAGGCGATGGACAAGGGCTACCACACCAACACGACGATCCTGTCCAACTACAAGCCGCCGTTCGCGGTCGACTGGTCGCGGTTCGTCGGGAGGCACTGGGCCGACCAGGCCGACACCACGGTACCGCGGCAGCGGCTGAACGAGCTGGCCAGGAGGGTGACCGATGTGCCTGCCGACTTCAAGCTGCATTCGCGCGTCGAAAAGGTGATCGCCGATCGCCGCGCGATGGGCGAAGGCGCGTTGCCGCTCGACTGGGGCATGGCGGAAACGCTGGCTTACGCGACCCTGCTCGACCAGGGATACGGCGTACGCCTGTCCGGGCAGGACACCGGGCGCGGCACGTTCTCGCACCGGCACGCGGTGCTGCACGACCAGAACCGCGAAAAATGGGACGCCGGCATCTGGGTGCCGTTGCAGCACATCAAGGAAGGCCAGCCCGATTTCGTCGTCATCGACTCGGTGCTGTCCGAGGAGGCGGTGCTCGGATTCGAGTACGGCTACGCGACGTCCGAGCCCAACAAGCTCGTGGTATGGGAAGCCCAGTTCGGCGACTTCACCAACGGCGCCCAGGTGGTCATCGACCAGTTCATCGCCGCCGGCGAAGTCAAATGGGGCCGGGTCTGCGGCCTGACCTTGCTGCTGCCGCACGGCTACGAGGGTCAGGGGCCCGAGCATTCGTCGGCCCGGCCCGAGCGTTTTCTGCAATTGTGCGCCGAGCACAACATGCAGGTCTGCGTGCCGACGACGCCGGCGCAGATCTTCCACCTGCTGCGCCGGCAGATGGTGCGCAATTTCCGCAAGCCGCTGATCGTGATGAGCCCGAAAAGCCTGTTGCGGCACAAGGAAGCGGTGTCGACGATGGACGAGCTCGCGGCCGGCAAATTCCAGACGGTGATCGGCGACGCCGAGTCGCTGGCGGCGGAAAAGGTGCGGCGGGTCATCGTCTGCAGCGGCAAGGTCTACTTCGACCTCTCGGCGCACCGTCGCGAGCAGAAGATCGCCGATGTCGCCATCATCCGGCTGGAGCAGCAGTACCCGTTTCCGCACGCCGATTTCAAGCGCGAGGTGGCTCGTTACCCGAGCGCCGGCGAAGTGGTCTGGTGCCAGGAAGAGCCGCAGAACCAGAGCGCCTGGTACCGGCTGCGCGCGTACATGCGCGCCGACATCGGGGACAAGCAGGTGCTCGCGTATGCCGGCCGCCCGATTTCGGCTTCGCCCGCGGTCGGATATCTTTCCAAGCACCTCGAACAACAGAAGGCAGTTGTCGACGAGGCCTTCGCGGCCACGCTCCGATCCGGAGAAATGGTGACCGCGCATTGACGGTGGGCACCGCGAAGGCGATGCGAAAGTGAATCCGGCGGGCGACCGCGCTCGCATGCGCCGTGGGACGACAGGGACCGATGAATGCTGATTGAAGTCAAAGTGCCGCAGCTGCCCGAGTCGATCACCGAGGCGACGCTGGTCAACTGGCACAAGCGGGCCGGCGACGCCGTCTCGCGCGACGAGAACCTGGTCGATATCGAGACCGACAAGGTCGTGCTCGAGTTGCCCGCGCCCGCGTCGGGCGTGCTCACCGAGGTGCGGCGCGGCGATGGCTCGACGGTCACCGCCCAGGAAGTGATCGCGGTGCTCGACACCGAAGCGCGCGCCGACGCACCGGCCGCTGGCCCTGCGGCGGCGAGACCGGCTGCGACATCAGGCGTGGGCCGCGACACCGGCCGCGACACCGGCCCGCGCCGCGGCGGCTGTGAAACCGGCTGCGGTCACGCCATCCGGCGCCGCAGCCGCGACCGCGCTGCCCGCGGCGCGCAAGTTGATGGCCGAGCAGGACCTCGGGACAGCCGACCTCGCGGGGACGGGCCGCGGCGGGCGAATCACCAAGGGCGATGTGATCGCCGCGGTCGAGGCGAAAACGGCCGACCCGACCAGGCCGGTGCCGGCTGCGCCGCCTTCGCCCAGACCCCCGACGGTCGCGCCGCCGGCCAATCTCGGCGCTCGCCCCGAGCAGCGCGTGCCGATGTCGCGGCTGCGCCAGCGCGTCGCCGAGCGGCTGCTGCAGTCGCAATCGACCGCGGCCATCCTGACGACGTTCAACGAAGTCAACATGGCCGCGGTCATCGAGCTGCGCAACCGCTACAAGGACCGCTTCGAAAAGGAGAACGGCGTCAAGCTGGGCTTCATGGGTTTTTTCGTCAAGGCGGTCGTGCATGCGCTGAAGAAGTTTCCGACGGTCAATGCATCGATCGACGGCACGGACATCATCTATCACGGCTACTTCGACATCGGCATCGCCGTCGGCAGCCCGCGCGGACTGGTCGTGCCGATCGTGCGCGACGCCGACCAGCTGTCGGTCGCCGAAATCGAAAAGCAGATCGCCGATTTCGGCAAGCGCGCGCAGGAAGGCAAATTGACGGTGCAGGAGCTGACCGGCGGCACCTACACCATTTCCAACGGTGGCGTCTTCGGCTCGATGCTGTCGACGCCGATCATCAATCCGCCGCAATCGGCGATCCTCGGCGTGCACGCGACCCGCGAGCGGCCGGTGGTCGAGAACGGGCAGGTCGTCATCCGCCCGATCAACTATCTGGCGCAGTCGTACGATCACCGCATCATCGATGGCCGCGAAGCGGTGCTGTCGCTGGTGGCGATCAAGGAAGCGCTGGAGGATCCGGCGCGGATGCTGCTCGATCTGTGATTCTCTCGCGACCCCATGGCAGAGCCGTTTGACGTCGTCGTGATCGGCGCGGGGCCCGGAGGCTATACGGCAGCGATCCGTGCCGCGCAGCTCGGTTTCAAGGTCGCGTGCATCGACGACTGGAAAACAGCCGCGGGCAAGCCTGCGCCCGGCGGCACCTGTACCAACGTCGGTTGCATTCCATCGAAGGCCCTGCTGCAGTCGTCGGAAAATTACGAACACGCCGGGCACGCTTTCGCCGAGCACGGTATCGAGGTCAAGGGACTCGCGCTCAACCTCGCGCAGATGCTTTCGCGCAAGGACAAGGTCGTCCGCCAGAACAACGACGGCATCGTCTACCTGTTCAAGAAGAACAAGATCGCGTTTTTCAACGGCACCGGCAGCTTCGTCGCCGCGAACGGCAACGCCGGGTGGCAGATCGCTGTGTCCGGCGCCGGCAACCAGACGCTCGCCGCGAAGCACGTGATCATCGCGACCGGGTCGAAGCCGCGCGCGCTGCCGGGTGCGCCGTTCGACAATCGACTGATCCTGGACAACGAAGGCGCGCTGGCGATCCCCGAGGTGCCGAAAACGCTCGGCGTCATCGGCGCCGGTGTCATCGGCCTCGAAATGGGCAGCGTCTGGCGTCGGCTGGGGGCGGAAGTTACGGTGCTCGAAGCACTGCCGGTTTTCCTAAGCGCGGCCGACGAGCAGGTCGCCAAGGAGGCCTGGAAGCTCTTCGCCAAGCAGGGCCTGTCGATCCGTCTCGGCTGCGCGATCGGCAAGATCACGACGACAAAGAACGTCGGCGTCGAATATACCGATGCCGATGGCAAGACGCAGTCGGCGACGTTCGACCGGCTGATCGTATCGATCGGACGCGTACCGCACACCGCCGGCCTCAACGCGGAAAGCGTCGGCCTCACGCTCGACGAGCGCGGTTTCGTCGCCGTCGACGACGATTGCAAAACCAATCTCGCCAACGTCTGGGCGATAGGCGATGTCGTGCGCGGGCCGATGCTCGCCCACAAGGCCGAGGAGGAGGCGGTCGCCGTCGCCGAGCGCATCGCCGGACAGCATGGCCACGTCGACTTCAACACCGTGCCCTGGGTCATTTATACGTCGCCCGAGATCGCGTGGGTGGGTCAGAACGAGCAGCAGCTGAAGGCCGCGGGCGTCGCCTACCGCGCCGGCATGTTTCCGTTCATGGCCAACGGCCGAGCCCGTGCGCTCGGCGATACCCGCGGTTTCGTCAAACTGCTCGCCGACGCGAAGACCGACCGCGTGCTCGGCATGCACGCGATCGGTCCGCTCGCCTCCGAGCTGATCGCCGAAGGCGTGGTCGCGATGGAATTCGGCGCGGCCAGCGAGGACATCGCGCGTATCTGCCATGCCCATCCTTCGCTTTCGGAAGCGACCAGGGAGGCCGCGCTCGCGGTCGACGGTCGCGCGCTCAACTACTGATCTTCCCGGCTGCCTCGTTCATGATCGCCGTCTCCCGATGAACGAAGCCGTCGCCGAAGCGTACATTCCGACAGCACGCCATGGCGCGCTGTTCGATCATCTCAAGGCGGAACTCGATCGGCGCCGGATCGACCTCGACACCAACCAGCTCCGCGCTCTCGACCGATTGCAGCGCCTGTACGATGATCTGGTCGAGTTCCGCAACGCGCGACTGTCGCTGCTGCGGCGCTGGTTCCGGCCTCCGGTGCCGCCGCGAGGCGTCTATCTGTGGGGAGGCGTCGGACGCGGCAAGAGCTTCCTGATGGACGCGTTCTATGCCGCGGTTCCGCTGCGGCGGAAGACCCGGGTTCATTTCCATGCTTTCATGAAGGGCGTGCACGACGAGATGAGGACGTTGACGCGCGAGGAAGATCCGCTGGCGACGGTCGCGGCGCGGATCGCCCGCCGCCATCGCCTGATCTGTTTCGATGAATTCCACGTCTCCGACGTGGCCGACGCGATGATACTGGGGCGCCTGATGACCGCGTTGTTCGGGCACGGCACGGTATTCGTGCTGACGTCGAACTACCGGCCCGACGACCTGTATCCGAACGGCTTGCAGCGGCAGAAGCTGCTGCCGACGATCGCGCTGCTCAAACAATGGCTCGATGTCGTCGAAGTCGATGGTGATACCGACTATCGACTGCGGGAGCTCGAGCAGGCGGCCGCCTACTATGTCACGCCGCCGGGCGCGGCCGATGCGAGGCTGGCCGCGCTGTTCGAACGGATGCGGCCGGGGCCGGACGAGGATCCCCGGCTCACCGTCGACTCCCGGGTGCTGAAGGCGAAAAAGCGGGCCGGCAGCCTCGTCTGGTTCGCCTTTGCCACGCTGTGCGAGGGCCCGCGCTCACAAATCGACTATCTGGAGCTTGCGCGACGCTTTTCGGTGATCGTCGTGTCCGATGTGCCTCGACTTTCGCCGGACATGAGCAACGCCGCACGCCGCTTCACATGGCTCATCGACGTGTTCTACGATCATCGGGTAAAGTTGCTGGTGTCTGCCGAGGTTGCGGCCGGCGACCTTTATCGCGAAGGGCCGAACAGCCGCGACTTTGCAAGAACCGTCAGCCGGTTGACCGAAATGCGCACCCGCGAATACATGGCCCTGCCGCACCTTGTCGGGGACGCCGCCCCGGCGCCTCAGCCGGCGGCCTGACCGGCATTTCGATCCGACGTCGCTTGGCATCGGCAAAGACGTTCTCAGGAGGGATACCCGTGCAGAAATTCAAGACCTACCGGACGTTCCAGGAAAACGGCGTCGTGTCCAGCCGGTTCGTCGAAATGGGGCTCGACGAGCTCGATCCCGGCGACGTCGTGGTCAAGACTAAGTATTCGACGATCAATTACAAGGATGCGCTGTCGTACAACGGCGCCGGGAAGATCATGCGCAAGTATCCTACCGTGGCCGGCATCGACATGGCGGGGACCGTGGACACGTCGGCCGATCCTCGATTCAAGCACGGCGACAAGGTGATCGTGCACGCCTACGACCTGGGCGTGGCGCATGACGGCGGCTACTCGGAGTACGTGCGCGTACCGGCCGACTGGGTCGTGCGCCGCTCGCCCAACATGACGGCGTTCGAGGCGATGACGTTGGGCACCGCGGGTTTCACCGCGGCGCAGGCGATCGAAGTCATGCAGCACAACGGATTGACGCCGCGCAGCGGCCCGGTCATCGTCGACGGCGCGACCGGCGGCGTCGGCAGCGTCGCCATCGACGTGCTGTCGCGGCTCGGCTATCACGTGGTCGCGCTGACCGGCAAGGAAAAGGAGACCGATTACCTGCGATCGATCGGTGCGTCCGAAGTCGTGTTGCGTTCGAGCATCGATTTCGCCAGCGCCCGTCCGCTCGACAAGGCGACCTGGGCCGGGGCGATCGACAACCTGGGCGGCGAGGTGCTGGCTTGGATGTTGTCGACGATGAAACAGGCCGGTACGGTGGCGAGCGTGGGTCTCGCCGCGGACTTCAAGCTCAACACGACGGTCATGCCTTTCATTCTGCGCGGCGTCCACCTCCTCGGGGTCAACAGCTCGGAGTGTCCGATGCCGCTGCGGCAGAAGTTGTGGGACAGACTGGCCAACGAGTGGCGGCCGTCGCGCGTCCAGGCCAGAGTGGTGACGATCGACTTCGCCGACCTGCCGACGCACTTCGATGCGTTCCTCAAAGGCACGGTGCGCGGCCGCACCGTCGTGCGGGTCGGCGCCGACACCGCCGGCCTCTAAAGCCGAATCATCCGATGGCCCGCTACATCGAAGAGCACCGGCGCTCGCTCGCCGATCGCGACGCGTTCTGGCGCGAGCGGGCAGCGCTGATCGACTGGCAGACGCCGTTCACCGATGTGCTCGACTACAGCCGGCCGCCGTTCGCGCGCTGGTTCGTCGGCGGTCGCACCAACCTGTGCCACAACGCGATCGACCGGCATCTGGCGGCGCGCGGCTCGCAGCCTGCGCTGGTCTATATCTCCACCGAAACCGGGGCTCGCCGCAGTTACAGCTATCGTGAGCTCGCCGACGAGGTCAATCGCTTCGCTGCGATCCTCCAGGCCCAGGGTGTAGGGCGGGGCGACCGAGTACTGATCTACATGCCGATGATACCGGAGGCGGTATTCGCGATGCTGGCGACGGTGCGCATCGGCGCGATCCATTCGGTCGTGTTCGGCGGTTTCGCCGCGGCGAGCCTCGCAACCCGCATCGACGATGCCCGGCCGAAGGTTCTGATCACCGCCGATGCGGGGATGCGCGCCGGCAAGGCGGTGCTGTACAAGCCGCTGGTCGATGAAGCCGTGCGGCTTGCCGCGCACCCGCCGTCGCGCGTGATCATCGTCGATCGCGGCATCGACGCCGCGATGAGCACGACGCCCGGGCGCGATCTCGATTACGCAACGCTGGCATCGCAGTACACCGGCCGCAGCGTGCCGTGCGTCTGGCTCGAATCCTCCGAGCCTTCGTACATTCTGTACACGTCGGGCACCACCGGAAATCCGAAGGGCGTGCAGCGAGACACCGGCGGCTATGCGGTGGCGCTGGTCGCGTCGATGCGCGACATATTCTGCGTCGCCGCCGGCGAAACCATGTTCACGACCAGCGACATCGGCTGGGTCGTCGGGCATTCCTACATCGTGTACGCGCCCTTGCTCAACGGATCGACCACAATCCTGTACGAAGGGCTGCCGATCCGACCCGACCCCGGAATCTGGTGGCAGATCGTCGCCGAGCACAAGGTCCGCACGATGTTCAGCTCGCCGACGGCGATACGGGTGCTGAAAAAACAGGATTCCGCGTTCATGAAAGCGCACGACGTCTCGTCGTTGCGCTACCTGTTTCTCGCCGGCGAGCCGCTCGACGAACCGACCGCGCGCTGGGCCGCGGATTCGCTCGGCGTCGCGATCGTCGACAACTATTGGCAGACCGAGAGCGGATGGCCGATCCTGTCGGCGCAGCTCGGGATCGCCGAGACGCCGCGCAAGTTCGGCAGTCCGTCGTTTCCGGTGTGCGGCTACGACGTGAGGCTCCTCGACGAGCTGACCGGCGCCGAGGTCGGCACCGATCAAAAAGGCGTGCTGGCGATCGTTCCGCCGCTGCCGCCGGGATGCATGACGACGGTCTGGGGCGATGACGGGCGCTTTGTTCAGACCTATTTCGAAACGCTGCCCGGGCGCAGCGTCTATTCGACGTTCGACTGGGCGACGCGCGATGCCGACGGCTACTATTTCGTGCTCGGCCGGACCGACGACGTGATCAACGTCGCCGGTCACCGACTCGGCACGCGGGAAATCGAGGAAGCGGTGCAAGCGCATCCGGGCATCGCCGAAGTCGCCGTCGTCGGCGTCGCCGATCCGATCAAGGGTCAGATTCCGGTCGCGTTCGCGGTGGTGAAGGATCCCTCGCTGGTTGCCACCGCGGACGGTGCAGCGCGGATGCGAGCCGAAGTGCTGAGTACCGTCGATCGCAAGCTCGGCGCGATCGCGCGTCCCGGCACCGTGCATTTCGTCACGCTGCTGCCGAAGACGCGTTCGGGCAAGCTGCTGCGCCGCGCGATCCAGGCGCTGGCCGAAGGTCGCGATCCGGGCGATCTGACGACGATCGAAGACCCGGCGGCGCTCGAGCAGATTCGCTCCGCGCTTTCCTGACTTTGCGGTAACGCCGCCTTGGCGGTCGTCGATCGCCCGGTCAGGCTCGGAATTGCTCCCCGTTCAGCGTAAAATCGATGGTTTTCGCCGTTCACCCTTGACCCACCGACCTTTCGACGACGCGCTGCGTCCTTCGGCCTCGCACGTTCCGCTGGCACGCGTGACGCGCGGCGACGCGACCGACAGCATCCACTATGGATCCGTCGCGGTCGTCGACGGCGAGGGTCGCATCCTGTTCGCTGCCGGCGACCCGTCGTTTGCGACGATGACGCGCAGCGCGCTCAAGCCGCTGCAAGCCGTTCCGCTGGTCGCGGCCGGCGGCGTCGAACGCTTCGGGTTTACCGGCGAGCAGGTCGCATTGCTGTGCGCCAGCCACTCCGGTGAGCCGCGCCACGTAATGGCGGTTGCCGACATGCTGCGCCGCTGCGGCTGCCGGCCGGATCAATTGCAATGCGGCGTCCATCCGCCGCTTTTCTACGCCGCGCGCGACGAATTGCCGCCGGCGGGGGTCACGTTTACTCCGCTTCAGCACAATTGCTCGGGCAAGCATACGGGGATGCTGGCTTATTGCCGGCACTGTGGTCTACCGACTGAAACCTACCTCGCCTTCGACCACCCGTTGCAGAGCGCGATCCGGCAGGCGGTCGCGCACCTGACCGGCGTGACGGAGTCGAGCCTGGTCGCCGGCATCGACGGTTGCTCGGCGCCCAATTACGCCGTGCCGCTGTCCGCGCTGGCCTTCGCCTACGCGAGGCTCGCAGGGCGCGAAGACGCCCGGTACGGACGAGCGCCGCTGGCTCTCGCGCAGGCGATGATCGCGCACCCGGAAATGGTGTCGGGCGAAAAGCGCAACGATTCCGTCCTGATGCGGGCCGGCCGCGGCGACTGGGTCACCAAGGTCGGTGCCGAGGGGGTCCAGGCGATCGGCGTCCGAAGCAAGGGGTGGGGCATCGCGATCAAGGTCGTCGACGGCAATGCACGCGGGCTGCATCCAACCACCGTCTCGGTGCTGGAACAACTCGGGCTTCTCGACGATGCGCAGCGGGCCGAACTTTCGGCCTGGCGCGAACCTCCGATTCGCAACTACCGCGGCATCGTCACCGGCAAAGTCGAGGCCATTGTTGCGCTGGAGCAACGGAGTTGACCAGGGATAGCGCCGGTTCCGCGGCGGAACTGAACTTCCCGCAGCGCGAACGGTCTAGGATGCAAGCTGCCTGCCTGAGTCGATCGCGTGGCGCGCCTGACGGCTCGGCTATACTGCCGGCGGGTATCGCGCCCACCGGATCCGGTGTGGCGACAATAACGATTGACTCAGGGACTGGCGCGGATGGCTGACCGCGAAGTAGATCAGCAGCTGGTCGAGCGCGCGCAGCGGGGTGACAAGCGTGCATTCGAGCTGCTGGTGCTGAAGTACCAGCGCAAGCTCGGGCGGTTGCTGTCGCGGCTGGTGCGCGACCCGGGCGAAGTCGAGGACGTGACGCAGGAGGCGTTCATCAAGGCCTACCGCGCACTGCCTTCCTTCCGCGGGGACAGCGCGTTTTATACGTGGCTTTATCGCATCGCGATCAACACGGCCAAGAACTACCTGGTCGCGATGGGCCGGAGGGCGCCGACGTCCACCGGTTTCGACAACGAGGAGGCGGAGAATTTCGAAGACGCCGAGCAATTACGCGATTCGGCGACGCCGGAAGACGAGTTGCACGGCAAACAGATAGCGGCTACCGTCAACCGAGCGATGGAGACGCTGCCCGAGGATTTGCGCACCGCGATAACGCTGCGCGAGATCGAGGGCCTGAGTTACGAAGAGATTGCCAACGCGATGAATTGTCCGATTGGCACGGTGCGTTCCCGGATTTTCCGGGCGCGTGAAGCGATCGCGGAGCAGTTGCGACCGCTCTTGGGGACTGACAAGGACCGGAGATGGTGATGGGCAACTTCAAGGCAGGACCCGGCGCCAATGGCGCAGGCGGCCCCACGGTGCCGACATCGGAGGAAATCTCGCTGCTGATCGATGGGGAGCTCGACCCGGTGCGGGCCGAGGCCGTCGTTACCAGCCTGTGTCGAGCCGACGGTGTCGCGACCTGGGTGTGTTATCACATGATAGGAGACACGCTGCGCGGCGCTTCTGCGCGGGGTCTCGATCCGGAAGCGTTCGTCGTGTCGTTCGCGGCCGAGCCGACGGTGCTGGCGCCTTCGCGGCGATCACCCGCACCGCACGCCATCGCGCTGGCGCTGGCCGCGACGATCGCGGCGGTGAGCGTCGTCGGATGGGTCGCGCTGACAACGATGCCAGCGCCCGACGCTGCAATCGCCACCGCCCGGCAGGCGGTCGGCGTCCGTGCCGCCGATGCGCGGCGCGCGGTCGACAACGAGTATCTGCTGGTGCACCAGGAGTACTCGCCGACCAACGCGATCCAGGGGATCGGCCCCTATCTGCGCGCGGTCGCGGCCAGCCAGCCGGATGCGCGTCCGTAGCCCCCGCGCCCGGCGGCGGGCAGGGCCCGCCCGGCTGCGCTGCGGCATCGGGTTGGTGGTCGTCACGCTGTTCGCCGTTCCGGCCGCTCTCGCGCAGGACGCGGCCGATTGGCTGCAGCGCGCGGCAACGGCCGCGCGCCAGCTGAACTACGTCGGCACGATCGTCTACCAGCACGGCGGCCGCATCGAGACCTCGCGGCTCTACCACCTGCAGGACGGCTCTGGCGAATCGGAGAAGCTGTCCAATCTCGACGGTCCCCCGCGCGAGATCATTCGCAACGGCGAGCAGGTCCGCTGCTATTATCCCGACGCAAAAGTTATTCGCGTTGAGCCACGAAGCATGCACAACGCGTTTCCGTCGCTCCTTCCGCAGCAGTTGGCGACGCTGACCAACTATTATCAATTCCGCAAAGCCGAGGTCGCGCGCATCGCGGGGCTGGAGACGCAAGCGTACGTGTTCGAGCCGAAGGACGGAGCGCGCTACGGCCACAAGATGTGGGCCGACATCGCCACCGGCCTGTTGCTGAAGGCGCGCCTGCTCAACGAAAGGAACGAGCCGGTCGAGCAATTCGCGTTCAGCGACATTCAGATCGGCGCGCACCTCGATCGTGATGCGACCAAGCCGCTGTTCGCAACCGTGCCGGACGACTGGCAGGTTCGCGAGTCGCCGGCAGCCGACGTCGCGCCGAGGGAGACCGGCTGGGTGGTTCGCGACGTGCCGCCGGGCTTCACCAAGATCGTCGAAGGCTTTCGCAGGCTGCGCGGCAAGCCGGCGCAGGTCGCGCATATCGTCTATTCGGACGGGCTGGTCGCAATATCGGTGTTCGTCGAGCCGACGCCGCCCACTCCGCAACCGGTGGGCTTGTCGCAGCAGGGCGGCATCAATGTGTACAGCCGCCAACTCGACGACTATCTGGTCACGGTGCTCGGCGAGGCACCCGGTGCGACCGTGCGCCAGATCGCCTACTCGGTAGCGCGCCGCCCATGACGCTCGGGGCTCGGCTAGAATCGGCTCCGCTGTTCCCCGCATTTCCGATAGACGATCAGGAAGCGACGCAATGAGACTTCGCATTTGGACTCTAGTCGGCGCGTTCGCCGGCGCATTTTCGCTGCTGCCGGCGGCGCTGGCCCAGTCGGGACGCTTGCCAGACTTCACCGAGCTCTACGACCAGCAGGGCCCGGCGGTGGTCAGCATCGACGTCACGCAGACGGCGCGCCGCCAGGCGATGCCGGACATCTCCGAGGATGACCCGTTCTACGAATTCTTTCGCCGCTTCGGGCAGATTCCCCGCGGCCAGGCGCGCCCGCGCGATTTCGAGCAGCAATCGACCGGGTCGGGCTTTATCCTGGCCTCCGACGGTTACGTGCTGACCAACGCCCACGTCGTCGACGACGCGAGCGAAGTCACGGTCAAGCTGACCGACAAGCGTGAATTCCGCGCCAAGGTCATCGGCACCGACAAGCGTACCGACGTCGCCTTGCTCAAGATCGAGGCCACCGGGCTGCCCAAGGTGACGATCGGCGACCCCGACAAGCTCAGGGTCGGTGAATGGGTGGCGGCGATCGGCAAGCCTTTCGGCCTGGAGAATACGATCACCGCCGGCATCGTCAGTGCCAAGGGCCGCGAGCTGCCGAATGAAAATCTTGTGCCGTTCATCCAGACCGACGTGCCGATCAACCCGGGCAATTCCGGCGGGCCGCTATTCAATCTGAAAGGCGAGGTCGTCGGCATCAACTCGCTGATCTTCAGCCGGACCGGCGGTTACATGGGCCTCGCGTTCGCCATCCCGATCGACGTCGCGATGAACGTGGTCAAGCAGATCCAGGAAAAAGGCCGCGTGACCCGCGGCCGGATCGGCGTCCAGATCCAGGAAGTGAACCGCGAGACTGCGGACGCCTTCGGCCTCGCCAAGGCGGGCGGGGCGCTGGTGAATTCGGTCGAAAAAGGTGGCCCGGCCGACAAGGCGGGCGTCGAGGCGGGCGACATCATCGTCAAGGTCGACGGCCGGACGGTCAACACCTCGTCCGAGCTGCCACGCATCGTCACCCAGATAAGACCGGGCACCAAGGTGACGCTGCAGCTTTGGCGCAAGGGCGCGACCAAGGACGTCGCGGTGACCGTCGCCGAGCTCAAGGAAGACGAAGCGCCGCGGCCGGCACGGCGCGCCGCGCCAGGGAAGGAAAAAGCCAAGCCCAACCGCATGGGCCTGGTGCTGTCCGACCTGACCGACGAGCAGAAGAAGGAGCTGGAGGTCAAGCACGGCGTCGTCGTCGAAGACATCCGCGGCACCGCGCGTGGTGACATCCAGCCCGGCGACATCATTCTGGCGGTGATCAGCCGCGGCGCGACGATCGAGGCGAAAACCGCCGAGCAGGTCAACGCTCTGATCGCCAAGCTCGAGAAGGGCGCGTCGGTCACGTTCCAGCTGCGCCGCGGCGAGCAGCAATTCTTCTCGACGGTCCGACTCGGCAACGGTGCCGAATAGGGGCGCGAAGTCCGGACCGCCGCGCCAGCCGGCCGCCCGGCTGACGCTTCTGGTCCGCGCCTATTGCCATCTGTGCGATGAGATGCGCTCGGCGCTCGCGATCCACGCCGCCGGCGTTCCGGTCGACGAGTTCGACGTCGACGCCGATCCGGCGCTCGAAGCGCGCTGGGGCGACTTGGTCCCGGTGCTGCTCGCGGACGGCCGCGAGCTGTGTCATTACCGGCTGGACACCAATGCGCTGATCGCGATGGTCCCGAAACCGGCACCGGCGAACTCGCTATAGAGACGAAAATCGGCTAAAATTCAAGGTATTCCGACGCAAGCCACAGCCGAGGCATAGCAAAGGAGGGGCACTTCGCGGTGCCCCTTTCTTTTGGACCCTGATGCAGCACATCCGCAATTTCTCGATCATCGCGCACATCGACCACGGCAAGTCGACGCTGGCGGACCGCTTCATCCAGCGCTGCGGGGGCCTGGCCGAACGGGAGATGGAAGCACAGGTCCTCGACTCGATGGACCTCGAGCGCGAGCGAGGCATCACGATCAAGGCGCAGACCGCCGCGCTCCGGTATCCGGCCCGCGACGGCAAGATCTACCAGCTCAACCTGATCGATACCCCCGGGCATGTCGACTTCGCCTACGAGGTCTCGCGCTCGCTCGCGGCCTGCGAAGGAGCGCTTCTGGTCGTCGATGCCTCGCAGGGCGTCGAGGCGCAGACGGTCGCCAATTGCTACACGGCGACCGAGCAGGGCGTGACCGTGGTTCCGGTGCTCAACAAGATCGACCTGCCTTCAGCCGAGCCGGAACGGGTGATGGAGGAAATCGAGGACATCATCGGACTGCCGGCGCACGACGCGATTCTGGCCAGCGCCAAGACCGGCGAAGGGGTCGACGACATCCTGGAGGCGGTGATCGCGCGCATTCCGCCGCCGACCGGCGACCCGGACGCGGCCTTGCAGGCGCTGATCATCGATTCCTGGTTCGACAACTACGTCGGCGTCGTCATGCTGGTGCGCGTGATGCAGGGAACGCTCAAGCCGCGCGACAAGATCCTGCTGATGGTCACCGGCGCGACCTACAACTGCGAGCAGGTGGGCGTATTCACCCCAAAATCGGTGGCGCGGGACACGCTGTCCGCCGGCGAGGTGGGGTTCATCATCGCGGGCATCAAGGAGCTGAAGGCGGCGCGGGTCGGCGACACGGTGACGCTCGCGACGCGGCCCGCCGCCGCGCCATTGCCGGGCTTCAAGGACGTCAAGCCGCAGGTCTTCGCCGGCCTTTATCCGGTCGAAAGCAACCAGTACGAAGCGCTTCGTGACGCGCTGGAAAAGCTCAAGCTCAACGATGCTTCGCTGCATTATGAGCCCGAGGTGTCGCAGGCGCTGGGCTTCGGCTTCCGCTGCGGCTTCCTCGGACTGCTGCACATGGACATCGTGCAGGAGCGCCTGGAGCGCGAATACGACATGGAGCTGATCACGACGGCGCCGACGGTCGTCTACCAGGTGCTGCTTCGCGACGGCACGCTGCTGGAGATCGAGAATCCGTCGAAGCTTCCCGATCTGTCGCATGTCGCGGAAATCCGCGAGCCGATCATCACGACGACGATACTCACGCCGCAGGAATACGTCGGGCCGGTGCTGACCCTGTGCACAGAGAAGCGCGGCGTGCAGAAGAACATGCAGTACGTCGGCCGCCAGGTGATGCTGACCTACGAACTGCCTCTGGCCGAAGTAGTGATGGATTTTTTCGACAAGCTCAAGTCGGTGTCGCGCGGCTACGCGTCGCTCGATTATGACTTCAAGGAGTTTCGCGCCGCCGACGTGGTCAAGCTGGATATCCTGATCAATGGCGACCGGGTCGATGCCTTGTCGGTGATGGTGCACCGGGCCCATGCGCAGTACCGGGGCCGCGAAGTGGTGTCGAAGATGCGGTCGCTGATCCCGCGCCAGATGTTCGACGTGGCGATCCAGGCCGCGATCGGCGCCCAGATCATCGCGCGCGAAAGCGTCAAGGCGCTGCGCAAGAACGTGCTGGCCAAATGCTATGGCGGCGACGTGACACGCAAGCGCAAGCTGCTGGAAAAGCAGAAGGCAGGAAAAAAGCGGATGAAAGCGGTGGGCAGCGTCGAGATTCCGCAGGAAGCGTTCCTGGCCATACTCCAGGTCGGTGAAAAATGACCGGCACCGCAACTAAAATCCAGACACGACCGACGACACGATGAATTTCGCACTGATCCTGTTCCTCCTCACCGTGCTTACGGGAGTGATGACGCTGGCCGACCGGCTGGTCTTCGCGCGGACGCGCCGGCCGGGCGAGCCCGAGCCCTGGTGGATCGAATATCCGAAAAGCTTCTTCCCGGTCCTGCTGATCGTATTCCTGCTGCGTTCGTTCGTCGCCGAGCCGTTCAAGATCCCGAGCTCGTCGATGCGGCCGACGCTCGAGGTCGGCGACTTCATCCTGGTCAACAAGTTCGCCTACGGCATCCGGCTGCCCATCATCGAGAAGAAGATCATCGAAACCGGCCAGCCGCAACGCGGCGACGTTATCGTTTTTCGCTATCCGATCAATCCCTCGCAGGACTTCATCAAGCGACTGGTCGGCCTGCCGGGGGACGAGGTCGTGTATCGCGACAAGACAATCACCGTCAACGGCCAGCCCTGGCCGCAGAAGCCGGACAGCACGTATAGCTACCTGGAAGGCCTGACCTACGCGACGACGCAGCGGCTTGACGAGCGCATCGGTGACCGCATGCATTCGATCGCCATCAACCCCGCTGCGCCGCCGGTCAACGTCAGCGGCGTCCGGTCTTTCCCCGGAAGGGAGAACTGCGTTTACAATGACCGCGGATTCAGCTGCAAGGTCCCTGCGGGCAGCTATTTCATGATGGGAGACAACCGAGACAATAGCGACGACAGCCGGTATTGGGGCTTCGTCCCGGACGATCACATCCGCGGGAAGGCGTTTTTCATCTGGTTCAACTGGGACGATATCAGCAGCTTCGCATTCAAGCGGATAGGCACCAGCATCCGCTGAAGGGAGAGAGGATGAACAAGCGCACCGCACAGCGCGGGTTGTCGATGATCGGATTCCTGTTCGTGGCGGCGGTCGTCGTTGCGGTCGTGATGATCGGTTTCCGCACGCTGCCGTCGTACATCGAGTACTTCACCGTGAAAAAGGTGATGGCCAAGACGCTGCAGGATGCGCCGGAGCCGTTCTCGCTGAACAAATTTCGCAGCGACTTCGATCTTAAGTCGAGCGCCGACTATATCGATTCGGTGCGCGGCAGTGACATCGATGTGGTCAAGGAAGGCAACGCTATGGTCGCGACGGCGACGTGGAGCAACAAGCTGCACATGGTCGGCAATGTGAGCATCGTGCTCGACTTCGAGGCCACCGTCAGCAAGTGACGCCCCGAGGTTGATGGCGACCGAATCGCTCGGCTACGCATTTCGCCGGCCGGAACTGCTGCGCCAGGCGCTGACGCACCGCAGCTTCGGCGTCGACCACAACGAACGCCTGGAATTCATCGGCGATTCGATTCTCAATTGTGCCATCGCGCTGGCGCTGTACCGCCGTTTCCCGCAGGTTTCGGAAGGCGAGCTCTCGCGCATCCGCGCCAGCCTGGTCAACAAGGACACGCTTTGCCGGCTGGCCCGCACGCTCGATCTGGGCAATGCGATCAGACTGGGCGAGGGCGAGCTCCGCAGCGGCGGCGCCGCTCGCCCGTCGATCCTGGCCGATGCGCTGGAAGCGCTGCTCGGCGCGATCTTTCTCGACGGCGGATTCGATGCGGCCGACGCAGCGATCGGCCGCATCTACGACCCAGAAATCGCAGGCATCGATCCTTCCGGACTGGCCAAGGATCCGAAGACGCGCCTGCAGGAGTGGCTGCAGGGCCGCAAGCTGGCGGTCCCGGACTACGAAGTCGTCGCCGTGAGGGGGGAAGCGCACGTGCAGACCTTCGATGTCGTTTGCAGAATTCCGGCGCTCGATGTCGTCGCAACCGGGTCGGGGTCCAGCCGGCGCGCCGCCGAGCAGGCCGCCGCCGCCGCCGCCTTCGAGCAGGCGACGCGTGTCTGATCCGGCCTCCGGGTTTCGCTGTGGGTATATCGCCGTCGTCGGCCGGCCCAATGTCGGGAAGTCGACGCTGGTCAACGCGCTGGTCGGGGCGCGCGTGTCGATCACGTCCGGCAAGCCGCAGACCACGCGCCATCGCATCCTCGGCATCATGAATTCACCGACTGCCCAGTTTCTTTTCGTCGACACGCCGGGTTTCCAGACCGCGCATCGCTCGCGCCTGAACGAGCGGATGAATAAGGCTGTGCGCGACAGCATCGCGGGCGTCGACGCGATCGTCGTCGTGCTCGAGGCGGTAAAGCTGACCGACGGCGACAGGGCGGTGCTGGCGCTGCTGCCGCCGCGCGTTCCCGCGATCGCCGCGATCAACAAGGTCGATCGGCTCGCCGACAAGACGCGCCTGCTGCCGTACCTGTCGGCGCTCGAAAAGGCGCATCCGTTTGCCGCGATGGTGCCGATCAGCGCGGAGAAGGGTACGCAGCTCGACCGGCTCGCGTCGGAGATCGCGCGCCACCTGCCGATCGGCGATCCGCTGTTCTCCCCCGACGACCTGACCGACCGGGACGAGCGCTTCATCGCCGCCGAATACGTGCGCGAAAAGATCTTTCGCCTGCTCGGCGAGGAAATTCCATACGCGACGACGGTGGCGATCGACACCTTCGAGCACGACGGGGCGCTGCGCCGGATTCATGCCACCGTCTACGCCGACAAGGCCAGCCATCGCGCCATCCTGCTCGGCGAAGGCGGCTCGACGATGAAAGCCATCGCCAGCGCCGCGCGCCGTGACATGGAGCGGCTGTTCGGCGGCAAGGTCTTTCTCGAAGTCTGGGTCAAGGTGAAGTCCGGGTGGGCCGACGATGAGGCCCAGCTGACGCGGCTTGGCTACTGAGCGCGAAGTGCACGATCCTGCAGCCGCTTCCCGATGAAACAGCCGCGTGATCGTCGCGATGAGCAGCCGGCGTTCGTGCTGCACGCGTATGCCTATCGCGAGACAAGCCTGATCGTCGAGGCGCTCAGCGCGGATCACGGTCGCGTAGCGCTGGTGGCACGCGGCGCCCGGCGGCCGCGGTCCGAGCTGCGCGGGATATTGCAGGCGTTCCAGCCGCTGACCTTGTCGTGGGCGGGCGGCGGAGAACTGCGGACACTGCTGAAAGCCGAATGGCGCGGCGGCCTGCCGCTGGTCGCAGGATCGGCGCTGCTGTGCGGTTTTTACCTGAACGAGCTGCTGCTGAAATTGCTGCCGCGCGAAGACCCGCACCCGCAATTGTTTCGCGACTACGAAGCCGCGTTGACGAGGCTGGCTTCGGGCGTTGCGCAGGCGCCGGTATTGCGGGAATTCGAGGTGCGGCTGCTGTCCGAGCTTGGTTACGCGCTACCGTTGACCCATGAGGCCGATACCGGGCGGCCGGTGGATCCGTCCGCGCGGTACTATTACGCGTTCGATCTGGGCCCGCGCAGCACCGCCGCGGAACCTGGACGCCGCTATCCGCTGGTGCGGGGCGCAACCTTGCTCGCGCTGGCCCGGCACGACTACAGCGCCGAGGACGCGGCCGCCGAAGCGAAGCGATTGATGCGCGAAGTCCTCGACCACTATCTGGAGCAGCGGGCGATATTCAGCCGCCGTGTCGTGCGCGACCTGCAGGCGCTCGACGACGACAACGGCACAAGCGAACGGCCATCATGATCGAGCTTGGCGTCAACATCGACCACGTCGCCACGCTGCGGCAGGCGCGGCGCACCTACGAGCCGGACCCGGTCTGGGCGGCGGCGGAAGCGCACCTGGGCGGCGCCGACGGCATCACCGTGCACCTGCGCGAGGACCGAAGGCACATCCAGGACGAGGACGTGCGCCGTCTGCGTGCGCTGGTGCAGATCAAGCTCAACCTGGAAATGGCCGCGACCGAGGAAATGATCGCGCTCGCCTGCGCGCTCAAGCCGGAAATGGCGATGCTGGTGCCGGAGGGGCGCGAGGAAGTCACGACCGAAGGCGGGCTCGACGTCGCTGCGCAGGAGGGGCGGCTCAAGACCGCGGTGGCGCGCTTGGGTGATGCGGGCATCATCACGAGTGTGTTCATCGACGCCGATGTCCGTCAGGTCGAGGCCGCGGCGCGAGTCGGCGCGCGGGTCTGCGAAATTCACACCGGCCCGTATGCCCATGCCTTCCACGCCAAGGGGCGCGACCCGCAAAGCGCCGCGGTCGTCGAGGAGCTATCCAAGGTGCGCGAGGCGGGCTCGGCGATCCGTGCGCTCGGCATGCGCTTCAATGCCGGGCACGCGCTCAATTACTTCAACGTCCAGTCGATCGCGGCGTTGCCCGGCGTGCGCGAACTGCACATCGGGCACGCAATCGTCAGCCGCGCGGTGTTCGTCGGTCTGCGCGAGGCGGTCCGGCAAATGAAGACATTGATTCGCGAAGCCGCCGCCGGCTGACCCCAAGCGGCGACGGTTCGTTCAGTAGGGATGCGGCCACCTGCCGCCGAGTGTGCGAGTCAGTTCCTCGGCGGTATGCGACACCAGCGGCCCCAGCTGCCGGATACGCTCGTCGGACAGGCGTGACGACGGGCCGGCCAGCGAAATCGCGCCGAGCGGCTCGGCGTGCTCGTCGTAGACGGTCGCCGCGACGCATCGGGTCGAGCGGGCGTGCTCCTCGTCGTCGAACGAATAGCCACGCTGCCGGATGACCCGCAAGGCGGCCCACATCGTCTCCGGGGCCACGATCGTATTCTCGGTGATCCGCGGCAGGCCGCGCACTTTGAGGATCGCGTCGATCTGCTCGTCGGGCAGCGCGGCGAAAAGCGTCTTGCCGACACCCGATGCATGCAGCGGAACGCGGCTGCCCAGCTTGACGAGCGTGCGCATCGTCTCATGGCACTGCACCTGAGCGATGAACACCGCCTCGGTTCCGTCCAATATCGCGAGGTTGGCGGTTTCGCCCGATTGCTCCATCAGCCGTCGCATGTAGGCATGGCTGCGTCCGACGAAGTCGCGATTGGCGAGAAATGTGCTGCCGACGGTGAATGCCTGCAGCCCGACGTGCCACAGTCCGAGGTCGCCGGCCTGGTAGACGTAGCCCATTTTTTCCAACGTGGCCAGCAGCCGGTGGGTCGTCGACACCGGCAATTGGACGCGATGTCCGACTTCGGTCAGCGACAGGCCGCTGTCGGCTTGCGCCAGCGCCTCCAGGATCGACAGGCCGCGGGTGAGGCTCTGCACCTGTCCCGTGGGCGCGCCGGGCTTGTGCGGTGTGCGGCCGCGGCGCGGCGGCGCGATCGAGCGGAGAGCCATCGAGATCAGGGAGTCGTCGTGGTCGAAATGCAACAATAACGCATTGCCGCCACCGCCGCTCGGAACGGCGCAGTCAGGCGGGTTTCAGATGCGGCGTGACGGCGAAGGACTCTCCGGCGATGTCGACCTGATACTTGGCGGCGAGCAACGCCTCGTCGCTCAAGACCCGATCGTTGCGGGCGTAGCCCATCGCTACCGCACGTCCATGCTTGCGGCTGTAACCTGCGGAAGTCAATTCGCCGACGCCTTGTCCGTTCATCGATATCGGCTCGCCGCCCCACGGGAAGGCCGCCGGGTCGTCGAAGGTGAACAGCAGCAGTCGTTTTTTGAGGCCTTGCGCCTGCTGCTGCAGCAGCGCGTCGCGGCCGATGAAGTCCGAACCCTTGTCCATCCTTACCGCGTACGCGAGCCCGGCTTCGAGCGGCGTTTCATCGGGGCCGAGCTCGGCGCCCCAGGCGCGCCGACCGGCTTCGATCCGCAACGCATCGATCGTGTAATAGCCGGCGTCGCGCAATCCAAACGCACCTCCGGCTTCGTGCAATGCATCGTAGAGGGTCGCGCACTGGTCGGTGGCGACATAGAGTTCGTAGCCTGGACCGCCGATGTAGCTGATCCGCGCGGCGCGAACCCTTGCATAACCGACGTCGATCTCGCGCGTCTCCGAGAACGGCAGTCCTTGCCGCGACAAGTCGTCCGGAGAGACACGGCCGAGCAACTCGGCCGCCTTCGGCCCCATCACCGATATGACCGAATAGGCGGAAGTCACCTCGACCAGCGCCGCGAATTCGTCGCTGCCGATGTGCCTGCCGATCCAGTCGGCGTCGCGCGTCGCCTGCGACGAGCCAGTCAGGATGAAGAAAGTGTCACCGGCAGTGCGGGTCAGGGTCAGGTCGCTTTCGAACCCGCCGCGCTCGTTCAGCATCGCCGTGTAGACCATGCGGCCGATGGGCACGTCGACCTCGTTGGCACAAAGCCGCTGCAGCACGCGCACGGCGTCGCGGCCCTTGAAAACGAACTTGGCGAACGAGGTCTGATCGAACACCACGACGTCCTCGCGCGCGGCGCGCTGTTCTTCCAGCACCACCGGCAGCCACCCCGGAGTGTCCAGCGTGTACGGAGTGGCTGGCGCACCCGGCGGCAGGAAATAGTTGGCTCGCTCCCAGTTCAGCTTGCTTCCGAATACGGCGCCCCTGGCCTTTAGCCGGTCGTAGAGCGGCGAACGGCGCAACGGCCGCACGGTCACCAGCTCCTCGCGCGGCCATCGCATCGCGTAGTGCAGCCCCAGCGTTTCGGCGGTGCGATCGAACAGGTGTCGTCGATTGGCATGGAAAGGCGCAAACCGGCGGACGTCGACGTCCCAGAGGTCGACCGGTGCATCGCCGCCGACGATCCACTCGGCCGTCAATCGGCCGGCCCCGCCGGCGTTGGCGATGCCGGCGGAGTTGAAACCGGCACAGACGAAGTACCGCCTGAGCTCGGGCGCCTCGCCGAGGATGAAATTGCCGTCCAGCGTGAAGCTCTCGGGGCCGTTCAGCAGCATTTTCACCTGCGCGGTTTCGAGGCAAGGCGTGCGGTGTATCGCGTTTCTCATCAGGATCTCGAACTGGTCCCAATCCTCGGCCAGCAACTGGAACTCGAAACGGTCCGGAATCGCCGGCACGTCCCAGGGCTTGGCGACCGGCTCGAAGCCGCCCATCACCAGGCCGCCGACTTCTTCTTTGTAGTAGATGTAGCCGTCGGGATCGCGCATCACCGGCAGGTCAGGGTGAACGCCGGCGATCGGCCGGGTCACGATGTAAAAGTGCTCGGCAGAAAACAGCGGTACGTTGACGCCGGCGACCTTGCCGAACTCGCGCGCCCATTGTCCGGCGCAATTGACTACGCTCTCGCAGCGGATCTCGCCTTCGCCGTCTTCGCCGCGATAACGCACGCCGGCGATGCCGCCGCGTTCGACGACGACGCCGGTGACGGCCGTGCCTTCGACGATGCGCGCGCCGCGCATGCGGGCACCCTTGGCCAGCGACTGCGTCAGGTCGGTCGGGTTGGCCTTGCCGTCGCCGGGAATCCAGACCGCGCCGCTCAAGTCGTCGGTGCGAAGGAGCGGATAGATCTTCCCGGCTTCGGCGGGGGTGATGAATTCGAACTCGATGCCAAAGGCCCTGGCGCGAGCCATCTGGCGCTTCAGCAGTTTCAACCGTTCCGGCGTTTTGGCGACGTTGAGGCTGCCGCATTGTTTCCATCCGGTCGCGAGCCCGGTTTCGCCTTCGAGCGTCGCGTAGAGCTCGATACCGTACCGGCTCATCCGCGTGGCGTTGCGGGTCGCGCGCAATTGGCCAACCAGGCCTGCGGCGTGCCATGTCGTGCCGCAGGTCAGCTTGCCCTGCTCGAGCAGCACGACGTCGCGGCAGCCGAGCTTGGTCAGGTGATAGGCGACCGACGCTCCAGCGATGCCGCCGCCGACGATCACGACCTGCGCCTGGAGAGGGACGGCCGCGCTCATCCGTTCGACGCAATAGTCGACGCGCAGTGGACGCGCCGCAGGTGCAACGTGATCAAAGCTTCAGCGCGGCGATGCCGGCCACGACGCTGGCAGCGCCGGCGGCGCGGCGCCAGCCGAAGCCCTCTTTGAGCCACAGCGAGCCGATCAGCGCGGCGAACAGCACCGACGTTTCGCGCAGCGCCGCCACCGCGGCGATCGGCGCCCGCGTCATCGCCCAGAGCACGATGCCGTAGGCGGCGAGGCTGCACGCGCCGCCGCCCAGGCCCGCGCGCCAGCCGCGCTTCAGGTAAGCTCGCCCGGCCGCGCCGCGGCGCAGGAGCACCCACGCGACGAACGGGATGCCTTCGAGAAAAATCAGCCAGCAGACGTACGACAGCGCGTTGCCCGAGGTGCGCGCGCCGGCGCCGTCGACCAGCGTATAAACCGCGATGATCGAGGCGTTGGCAAAAGCCCAGTACGCCGCCGCAGGCGGATGTCGCCGTCGGCCGCCCCGCACCTGAACGAAAGCGATGCTGACGATGCCGAACGAAATCAGCAGGATGCCGGCGGTCATCTGGGCGCTCGGCAGCTCGCGCAGGAAAATGCTGCCCAGCACCGTGACAATCAGCGGCGCGGTGCCGCGCATCAACGGATAGGCGAACGAAAGATCACCGGTGCGATACGCCTGCACCAGCGTCAGGTAATAGCCGAAGTGGATGGTGGCCGAGGTCGCGATGAATTTCCAGGCGGCCGGATCGGGCAGCGGCACGAAGGCCAGCAATGCCAGGCCGCAGACCGAGGAGCCCGCGACAACCGCGGCGGTGTCGAGCAGCACGTCGCCGCCGTCCGAGGATTTGAGCAGCGCATTCCAGGCGGCGTGCAGGAAGCCGGCGCCGAGCACCGCCAATGTGACACCCAGCGTGAGCTCCATTAGGGAACCTCTGAGCAGGCCACGCGTGGTCGCGACGGCGGCTTGCCGGGATGAGCCGCACGAAGCGACACGAAGCCAATGGTAGGTTCCATTGGCGAGCGGCGCGACACAGTGGATCGCCCGGCAAGCCCCGTCCCTCCCGGGTTTCGCCGCAATGGCCTCATCTGCGTTGTTGCGCGGCTTGCGAATAAGCCAAGCTATTCGCCGCACCGCGACGCCTAGCATTTAAGGCCATTGCGGCAGAAACGCGACTCATGTGGGGTCTGCCCAGAGGTTCCTTAGATGGTGTGAGGCTTGCGCTTTTGCCAGCCTGGCTGGTCGCCGCCAGCGGTCGCCGACGCGTCGGATGGCGCCGCCGGAGCAGGCTCCTTGAGCCGAGTCTTGGCCAGGACGCCGGCCTGCTCGAGGATCGGGTAGGCGATCGAGCAGATATGCGAGTTGATACGCTTCAGATCGCTGATCAGGTCGAGATGGAGCGATGAAGTCTCGATGCTCTGCGCGGTGTTGCTGGTCAGCCGCTCGATGTGCGATCCGGCATACGCACGCTCGAGGTCACGGAACATCACCTTTTCGGCGAGCAGCTGTTGCGCGCTGGAAAGGTCGCCGTGGAGGAACACGCTCATGCCGAGTCGAAGGTTGGCCACCAGCCGCCCGTGCAGGTCGCAGATCTCCTGCATGCCCGCGGCGGAGAAGTCGCGGCCTTTTTCGATCTTCTTTTCTTCCAGATCGGTGATGACACGCTCAATGATGTCGCCGACCTGCTCCATGTTGATCGTGAAAGAGACAATGTCGGTCCAGCGGCGTCCTTCCTTCTCCTCCAGCGCCTCGCGGCTGATCTGCGTCAGGTAGAGCTTGATCGCCGTATACAGCTCGTCGACGATGTCGTCCATCTTGCGCAGGCGCTCGGCCAGTGCGCGGTCGTTGGTCTTGAGCACGGTGAGCATGCCGGTCAGCATCTGCTCGATGACATCGCCGATGCGCAGCGCCTCGCGCGCCGCGCAGCCGATGGCCAGCGCCGGCGTCGTCAGCGCCGAAGGGTCGAGATAGCGCGGCTTCGCTGGATCATCGACATCGTGCTTCGCCGGCATCAGCCGCTCGGCGAGCAGAGCGATCTTTTCGGTAAAGAAGAGAAAGGCGACGGCGATCGTCACATTGAACAGCAGATGGAAATGCACGACCATCCGATTTTCCACCGGATCGAGCGAGGCCAGCAGGGGCTCGATGTACCCGAGCAGCGGCGCGATCGCCAGGCAGCCGATCAGCTTGAACAGGAAGTTGCCCAAGGTCACGCGCCGCGCCTCCGGCGCTGAACGCAGCGTGTTGAGCATCGCCAGCAGGCCGCTGCCCAGGTTGGCGCCGAGGACCAGCGCCATCGCCACGTGGATGCCGATCACCTTCGACGCGGCCAGCGCCGCGGTCAGCAGCACGACGGCAAGGCTCGAGTACGCCAGGATCGAGAACATCGCGCCGACCAGCATGTCCAGCATGACGTCGCCGGTCAGCGAGCCGAAGATGACCTGCACGCCGGCAGCCTGCGTCAGCGGCTTCGCCGCCAGGACGATCAGCTGCAACGCCATGATGATCAGGCCCAGGCCGATCAGGATGTGCCCGAACCGCCCGGCCTTGGCGTTCTCTCGCGTCAGGTAGAGCAGCACGCCGGTGAAGATCAATAGCGGCGAAAGCCAGGACAGATCGAACGAGAACACCAGGACCATCAGGCTGGTGCCTACGTCGGCGCCGAGCATCACTGCCAGCGCAGGGGCGGTGGCGATCAGGCCCTGGCCGACGAACGCGGCGACGATCAGCGCGGTCGCCGTGCTGCTCTGGATCAGCGCGGTGACGGTGAGCCCGGCGGCGAACGCGGCGAAGCGGCTGGACACGCTCTGCCGCAGCACGCGCCGCAGGTCGCCGCCGTAGAGCCGCAGGATGCTGGCGCGAACGATGTGGGTACCCCAGACGAGCAGGGCGACTCCGGCCAGCAGATTGAGCAGTACTTGCATCAGGCCCTAGACGCGGCGCGCAGCCGCCTCCATGATGGCAGCGAAATACGCGAACGGCGGAGTTATCCTGCCCGCGGTTTTCGCGGCATCGTCCCAGCGTCGAAGCGCGAGCGCACGCTGGGCGCCCGGTTGAGCTTCGAACGCGGCGGCTGCCGACGCATCGTACCGGCCGCCCTGCAGCGCCAGGCTTCGCTTCGAATCCGCCGACAACGCGTCGTAATAGCCGGGCTCGGTCGCGCAGAGATAGCGCTTGGCATCGACGTGCAGCCTGATCGGCTCGAGCACATCGTCGCCGAACAGCGGGCGCAGGAACGGCAGCGCAGCATACTGATGCACGTCGTCGATGCCGCGCTCGGTCGGCGTTTCACCTTGATCGTTGATCAGGTGGCCCAGGTCATGCAAAAGCGCGGCGGTGACCAGCGCCGCATCGGCACCTGCGCGTTCGGCCGCATGCGCGGTCTGCAGGGCGTGCTCGAGCTGCGTCACCGGCTCGCCGGCGTACATTCGCGCGCCGTGGCGATCGAACAATTCGAAAATGCCGGCCAGCGTCAGCGCCATCGCCCGGCTCGTCCCCGCCCGCGCCGCCGCCTTACCATGGCAGCGAGTACGTTTTCACGTTGGTGAAGCTTTTCATCGCTTCCTGCACGCCTTCCTTGTACCCGAGCCCCGAATCTTTGATGCCGCCGAACGGCGTAAGTTCGAGGCGATAACCGGGGACTTCGCGCACGTTGACGCTGCCGACGTTGAGCTCGGAAACGAGGCGGGTGATGTAGTCGAGCCGGTTGGTGCATACCGCCGACGACAGTCCGTAATCGGTCGAGTTGGCAATCGCGATCGCTTCCTCGATCGTTTCGAAGCGAATAACCGGTGACACCGGGCCGAAGGTCTCGTACTTCACCACCGGCATGTCGGGCGTCACCCGGTCGAGGACCGTCGGCGAATACAAGGCGCCTCGTCGCACGTTCCCGTACAGCAATTGTGCTCCGCGGGCGACAGCCTCGTCGACCTTCTGCTCGAACGAGCTCGCCGCCGCCTCGTCGATGACCGTGCCCATGTCGGTTGCGGGGTCCATCGGGTCGCCGTATTTGACGGCTCTGGTCTTGTCGAGCAGCGCCGAGACAAAGCGGTCCGCCACCGAGCTGTGCACCAGCATGCGCTTGATCGCCGTGCAGCGCTGGCCGGAGTTCTTGTACGAGCCGGCGGCGGCCAGGGCGGCCGCTTCGTCGATGTCGGCGTCTTCCATGACGATCAGCGGATCGTTGCCGCCGAGCTCGAGCACCTGGCGCTTGTATACCGCCTTGGCCGCGATGTACTTGCCGACAGCGATGCCGCCGGTGAAAGTGACCAGGTCGACGTCGGGGTTGGTCAGCATCTCGTCGGCGATCTCCTTCGGGTCGCCGGTCACCACCGAGAACATCGGCGGCGGCAAGCCGGCTTCGTACAGGATGTCGGCCAGAACCAAGGCAGAAAGCGGCGTCTTCTCCGTCGGCTTCAGCACCATGCGATTGTTGGTGGCGATCGAAGGGGCGACCTTGTGCGCGACCTGGTTCAATGGATGGTTGAACGGCGTGATCGCCGAGATCACGCCCAGCAGCGGCTCGCGCAGCGTGTAGACCTTCCGCCGTTTGCCGTGCGGCGTCAGATCGCAGGAGAAGATCTGCCCGTCATCGGACAGCGCCGCGTTACCCGCGAATACGAACACATCGCAGGCCCGGCCGACCTCGTAGAGCGAGTCCTTCTTGCAGATCCCGCACTCGGCGGTGATCAGGTCGGACAGCTCGTCGATTCTGCCACGGATGATCTCGGCGGCGCGATGCAGGATGCGCGAGCGCTCGAAGCGCGTCAGTGTCGGCCGGTAGCCGCGTCCGAGCGCGAATGCCCGGCGCACGTCGTCGACGGTGGCCTTCGGCACGGTGCCGACGACCGCTTCGGTGAATGGATTGCGCACCTCGATGACCCGGTCGCGAGCGACCAGTTCGCCTGCGATGCGCATCGATTCGTGGCGGATGTCTCGGGCGTTCATGAGGCTGCCTGCTCCACGGAAAATCGCGACGATGAGGGGCGCTCCGCCCCGATGAAGTTCTTGCCGCGAACGCCGTGCAGCGCGGCTTCGACCATGCGGTCGGCTTCGGCATCGGACACGCCATAAGTCGCGAAGCTCGTGCTGACACCGAGCGCTTCGAGAAACGCGGCAAGCCACGCCGGAGCGTCCGTCAGCGCGCCTTCGAATATGCGCGCCAGCACCGCATCGCGCCCGGCGTCGGCGCCGAGCGCGCGCGAGAGCACCAGTGGCAAGGTGAACGAACAGGCGATTCCGTGCGGCAATCCATGGCGCAGCGTCATGTCGTATGAGATCGAGTGGGCCAGCGCGGTCTTGGTGTTCGAGAAGGCGAGCCCCGCCTGCAGTGCGGCAAGCGACATGCGGCGGCGCAATTCGGGATTGACGAGATCGCCGATCAGCGCGGGCAGGGTGGCGAGCACGGCGCGCGCCGCGGATACCGCATGCGTGTCGGAGACCGGATTGGCGTTGACGTTCCAGATCGATTCGAGCGCGTGCGACAGGGCATCGAGGCCGGAGGCAAGCGTCACCCCGGCCGGGAGCGACAGCGTCAGCGCGGGATCGACCAGCGCCGCTTCGGCCCAGGTTTGGTCGAGGTGCAGCGAATACTTCTTGCCGGCCGCGCGGTCCCAGATCGTCGCCCACGGTGTAACCTCGCTCCCCGTCCCGGCGGTGGTCGGAATCGCGATCAACGGTTTGACGCGGTGCGGTGTGAACGGCTTTCCGGTGGCGAGCAGCGCAATCAGTTCCTCGAAGCTTCGGTCGGCGGTGCCCACCATCAGCGCCTTGGCGGTATCGAGCACGCTTCCGCCGCCGACCGCGACGAGGGCCTCACCCGCGTCGGGCCGCGCCCAGAAATCGCGGTAGAGATCGGCCAGCCCGTCGACATCCGGATTGGGTTGCGTCCGATCGATAATCGCGACCAGCGAGGCGCCGAGCAGGCGCTCGAGCCGATTGGTCAGGCCGAGCCCGGCAGCTTCGGGAAACGTCACCAGCGTCACGCGGCGTCCAGCGACGATGCGAGGCAATGAATCGACGCAGCCGCCGCCGAAGTGGACGGCGACGGGATTGTGATATCGCCAGGATGCGGATGTCGGAAGCACCGGCGATTCAGTTCCAGTGGTTGAGGGCAAGATCGAACACATCGAAATTGCGCAGCCGCTTGTCGGGATCGATGTCGCGCAAAACGCGGTTGAACAGCAGCGGCACGCGTTGTTCCGACAGGCCGCCATGCGAGCGCAGCGGCGCGTCCAGCCCGGAGAGGTCATGCCTTGCCGGCGTCGTCCCGAGCACGCAAAGACGCTCGGAGGTGATGACGATGTCGCCCAGGCGATCCGGCGGCAGCTCGAAGCGGGCGGCGGCGTCGTCGCGGGAGAGCACCGTCTCGATGCCTGGTACCGCGGCCAGGCGCGCGCAAATATCGGCGGCATCGGCGCCAGGCGGCAGGTAGCAGGTGGCGAACGAGCCCAGCGAGCCGTGATGCGCGACATACGGGTCGGTGATCGGCAGGATGACGCGCGCCGTTCCGGCGCCCAGTGCGCGATCGAACCAGTCCTGCAAGAATATGATCTGCGGCTTTCCACCGGCGTCGGTCTTGGCGTTCATGCCATGGTCGGCGGTCAGCGCGATCGTCGCGCCCAGCGAATCGAGCTGAGCGAGGTAGCCGTTCATCATTTCGTAGAAGGCGTTGGCCGCCGGCGTACCCGGCGCATGCTTGTGCTGTACATAGTCGGTGGTCGAGAGATACATGATAGCGGGACGGTCGCGCTTCATCAGCTCGACGCCGGCCGCGAAGACGAATTCGGACAATTCGGCACTGTAGACCGACGGCAACGGTTTGCCGACCAGGGCGAGTACGTCGCTCACGCCGTGGTCGGCGGCATTCGCCTGATCGGCTTTTTCGGCGGAAAAGCAGATGCCGCGCATGCCGCTGCCGAGCAGCGTGCGCAGCTTGTCCTTGGCCGTCACCACCGCCACCTTGGCGCCGCCTTGCGAAAACCGCGCGAGTATCGTCTCCGCGCGCAGATAGCGGGCGTCGTTCATCATCACTTCCTGACCGGTGTCGCGATCGAAGAAGAAGTTGCCGCAGATGCCGTGGACCGAGGGGGGCGCGCCGGTGACGATCGAAAGATTGTTTGGGTTAGTGAAGCTCGGCACGACGCAATCGCCGAGTAGCGAGGTTCCTCGTTCGCACATGCGGCGCAGAAACGGCGCCGAGCCGGCTTCGATCGCCTGCGTAATGTAGTCGGGCTCGCAGCCGTCGATGCAGAGGACGACCAGCGGTTGCTGCGGAGCGCGATAAGTGCGTCCGTTGACAGTAACCGAAAACAAGCCCGCGTCAGCCATCGATGGTTTCCTTGTTATTGTGCATGAGCCGCTGCGGTGACGGCCGTCAGGCGATTGCGGCGGCGACACGCCGTCGCAGCCACGCCGAGAAAAGCTCTGCGGCGACGACGACGAGGATGATCGACAGCAGGATCGCTGCAACGTCGTGCGAGGCAATCCGTTGCACGCTCTCGCGCAGATACCAGCCCATCCCGCCGGCGCCGAAGAAGCCCACGACGGTGGCGGCCCGGAACACGACGTCCCAAGTGTAGATCGAAATGCCGGTCCACGCGACGCGCACCTGCGGCAGGACCGCATAGACGAAAACCTGGAACCGGTTGCCGCCGGTGGCGCGGATCGCCTCGACCGGCCCGGGCCGGACCGCTTCGATTGCCTCAGTGAACAGCTTGCCAGCGAAGCCGATGCAAAAAAGCATCAATGCCAGCGTGCCTGGAAGCATCCCGAAGCCCAGCACGGCGACGAGCAGGATCGTCCAGATCATCTCGTGCACAGAGCGGCAGGCCATGATGAACAGCCGCGCCAGGCCGTAGCCCACGCGCCGGCTTGGCGTCTGGTTGGACGAGGCGAGCCACGCCAGCGGTATCGCCAGCACGATGCCGAGAACCGTCGCGAGATACGACATCTGCATCGTTTCGAGCACCGCGTGCAGGTAATCGGCATGCGTGATGTGCTCGATGTTGGGCGGAAAGTAACGCTGACCGAGCGTCGACGCGATGCGCCCGAGAATGCCGGGCAGTCGCTCCAGATCGATGTTCAGCCGGTCGACGGCATAGGCGACGAACGCCAGCGTCGCGAGCAGCGCGACATAGCGGTACAGGCTCTGAGGAAAGCGAAAGCGCTGCCAGTCGGCCGGGGCGGACGCAGGCGTGCTTCGCGAGGCCGCGAATGCCGACGGCTCGCGGCCGGCGCCTTGCGCGCTCAGTGCCGCCGGCTCAAAGGACGGCTTTGCGGGCATAGTGCGACACAATCTCGCCGAGGATGATGAGGCCCAGGACGGCGAGGATCACCGTCGCCACGCCGCCGTAATTGAGCATCGCCATCTGGCGGAAGAACACGAGGCCGAGGCCCCCGGCGCCAACCAGCCCCATGATCGTCGAGCGGCGGATGTTGATATCCCATTCGAAGATCATTGTGCCGAGGACGACCGGCACGATCTGCGGCAGGATGCCGTAGAGCAGCACTTGAAAACGGTTGCCGCCGACTGACCGAATAGCCTCGATCGGCCCCGGTTGGACGTCCTCGATCGCCTCGGCGATGATCTTGGATATGAATCCGACCGACCGCACGCCCATCGCCAGGATGCCGGCAAGCGCGCCCAGGCCCACCGCGGATACGAAGATCAATCCCCAGACGATCTCGTGCACGGACCGCGACACCGTCATCAGGAAGCGTCCGACGATGTACGAGCTGTGTCCGAGCGGACTGATATTCGCGGCGCCGAGCCATGCGACGGGGATCGCCAGCAACAGTCCGGCCAGCGTGGCGAGCGTGGCCATCAGCGCGGTGTCGATCGTGGGGTCGACGAGTTCCGGCAGCAACCTGAAATCGAACTCCAGGAAGCTCGCGAACGTCTTGCCGGCGGAGCCGGCGGCGAGCCGCGCCCAATCGGTGTCGCCGATCATGATGACCTCGATGCTCCACAGAACGGCGCCGAATATCGCGAGGTAGGTAAGAGAACGCAGCGCCCGGCCGCGTCTGCGTCCTGCGGCGATCGCGGCCGCGCGCACGTCGATCGCAGGCCCGTTCAGAGAACCTCCATCGCGTAGATCTCATGCAAGGCCTGCGCGTTCAATTCGCCGGGCCGGCCTTCGAATTTCTTGACCCCGTCCTGCAAGCCGATCACATGCGTGCAGAATTCGGTCGCGAGCTCGACGTCGTGGATGTTGCACAGAACCGGAATATGGAATTCGCGCGCGATCTCGCGGATCAGGCCCATGACTTCGCGGGAGATCTTCGGGTCGAGACTCGAGGTCGGCTCGTCGACCAGAAGCAGGCGCGGATTCTGGATCAGCGCACGCGCTATGCCGACCCGCTGCCGCTGGCCGCCGGAGAGGCGATCGGCGCGCTTGTCGACATACTCGCCCAAGCCGACGCGATCGAGCAGCGCCAGCGCCTGCCTGATGTCCTCGGCCGTGAACATGCGCATCAGGCTTCGCAGTGTGCCGGTATAGCCGAGCCGGCCGGTAAGTACGTTGTCCATGACCGACAGACGTTCGATCAGGTTGAACTCCTGAAAGATCATCCCGATGTTGCGGCGAGCCTCGCGCAGCCTCGGCTGGTCGAGCGCGAGCAGGTCGACACCATGAAACAGCACTTGGCCACCGGTCGGTTCGACCAGCCGGTTGACGCAGCGAATCAGCGTCGATTTGCCGGCGCCGCTGGGACCGATGATGGCGAAGAAATCGTCGGCGTCGACTTGGAAGCTGACGCCCTTGAGGATTTCGCGGCCGGCATAGCCCGCGCGCAGATTTCGGACTTCGAGCGCGACGGTCATGGCAGATTACGTTGGCGAATGTACATGAGCAATGCCGGACTTAAGACCCGGACGCGCGCGACGCCCGGGCTCTCTGCCGCTCGCGGCGCTATTTGATGCCGGCGTCGCGAATGATGTTGTAGTCGGCGTCGGTCATCTTGACGAATTTCTCCGACTCGACGTTTTCCAGATACTTCTTGCCTTCCGGCGTCGATTCGAGCGTCAGGAAGGTCTTGGCGATCTGCTCCTTCAGCGGCGCACACAGCGTCCCGCGATAAACGAACGGGTCCTGCGGAATCAGCGGCGAGGACCACAGAATATTGAAGTCATCGAGCTTCACCTTGCCGGTAGCGATGGTGTTCATGAAGCGGTGGCTGGCGACAAAGGCGGCGTCGGCGCGGCCGTCGCCGACCGCGAGCGTCGACAGGTCATGGCCTCCGGAAAAGGCGACCTTGCTGAAATACTGGTTGAGCGGCATGTTGACGACTTTCTTGGCGAACACCGCCTCGGGGATCAGCGCGCCCGAGGTGCTGGCAGGATCGACCAGCAGCATCACCGAGCCCTTCAATGAATCGACGGTCGTGAACTTCGATCCTTTCTTGGTGATCAACAGCGACTTGTAGCCGGGCCCCGCTTCCTGGACGCCGACTTTGGACTTGTAATAGGTGGCGAACACCTCGATCGTCGCGTCCTTGTTGTGAGCGATCACGTACGACTCCGGTCCAAGCACGGCGACGTCGACCCATTTACCCATCAACGCCTCGACTACCGACGAGTATGAGGTCGGCATGTAGAACTCGATTTTCTTGCCGGTATTCTTGGACAGCAGATCCATCACCGGCTTGTACAAGGTGAGCTCGCGAACCGATTCCTGCGTCGGAATGATCGAAAACTTGAGCACTTTGGGGTCTTCGCAGGCCTGCGCGGCAGCCGGCGCCGCAGCGCCCATCATGAATGCGAATGTGGCCAAAGCGGCGACTGCCAGCACGAGTCCGGTTGCGTATGGCGCCCGCGTGCTGCGGGAATGATCGAATGACTGCATTTGTTCCTCCTCTGGTGATCTGCCGCTGATCAATCCGCTTGTGGTCGGTTCGCGCGGCACGGCGAATTCGACTTCGGGTTTCAAGCTATGGGGCGGCTTTCATTTGTCGGATGCTGGCCGCGGAGCGCGCGGTGCAGCGGCTTTGTCGCCCGCCGCATAGAGGCGGTGCATGCGCTCGCGGCTTGCCATCACGTGGTCGTACAGGGCGCGCCCGGCCGCAGCGACCCTGCCGGCGGCGATCTGGTCGACGATTTCGCGATGCTCGCGCGTCGACACCGACAGGGTATCGCCCTGCGCCAGCGTGGCGCGGCGGAAAAGCCTGAGCTCGTTGGCCAGACGGCGATAGGTAACCAGCAGCTTGGCGTTGCCGGCCAGCCTGACCAGCCGCTCGTGGAAGTCGAGGTTCGCCGCCAGGTAGCTGTCGACGTCGTTGCGCGCCGTCGCCTTTTCCATCCGGGCGATATCGCCGCGCAGCTCGCGCACGGCTTCCGGGCTTGCCGTCGCGGCGACCCTGCGCCCGACAAAATCGTCGAGCACGGCGCGAAGCTCGTAGATGTCGTCGGCTTCCTCGATCGGGATCTGGCGCACATAAACGCCACGATTCTTTTCCAGGCGAACCAGGCCCGACTCCTCGAGGGCGCGGAACGCCTCGCGCACCGGGCCGCGGGAAACGCCCAGCGCCTTGGCGAGCAATGCCTCGTTCAGCTTGGAGCCGGGCACGATATCGCCGGCGAGGATCATCCGTTCCAGCTCGCGCTGCACCAGCCCCGGCAGGGAGTTCGACTGCAGCAGCACGATCGATGCACCGACGCCTGCCGCCGGAGCGCCGTCGTTCGGCCGGGCGCCGGCGGTCCGCCCACGGGGCTTGGCGCCGCCCGCGGCGGCGCGGGAGCCATTGGGTTTCAGCAACTTCAACACGCTCGCATTACACGCTTGTTTGCTGTAGATTGTCAACAATCTGCAATATGTACCGGTTACCGTGCGTCGCGCCGGGGACCATGCCGGCGGCGCTCGAGCGTGCGAGAATCATCGTTTGCGCACTGCGCAGGGCGCGCGTAGCATTTTCCGGGTCGTGGTCTCATTCTTGGGGAGGAAGCAATGCAATTCTCGGCAAGCAAGTCCAGGTGGCATCGCGCGGCGCTGTTCGCACTTGCCGGCGCGATCGGCTGGTCAGTCCCGGCGCTGGCGCAGAAGACCGAATTGCTGGTCTATACCGCGCTCGAAACCGACCAGATCAAGGCGTACGAGACAGCGTTCAACAAGGCCTATCCGGACATCGCGCTCAAATGGGTACGCGACTCCACCGGCGTGATCACCGCCAAAGTGCTGGCGGAAAAGGCAAATCCACAGGCCGACCTGGTCATTGGAACCTCCGCGTCGAGCATGGCGGTGTTCGCCAACGAAGGCATGCTGCAACCGTACGCGCCCAAGGGACTCGACAAGATTCCCGCGCGGTATCGCGATTCGCAGAACCCTCCGCGCTGGGTCGGCATGGATGTCTACGGCGCCGCGATCTGCTTCAACACGGTCGAGGCGCAGAAGCAGAACCTGCCCAAGCCCGCGTCGTGGAAGGACCTCACCAAGCCTGTCTACAAAGGCAAGATCGTGATGCCGAATCCTGCGTCGTCCGGCACCGGATTCCTGGACGTGTCCGGCTGGTTGCAGATGTGGGGTGAGCAGGACGCCTGGAAATTCATGGATGGACTGCACGAGAACGTCGGCGTCTACACGCACTCCGGCTCGCAGCCGTGCAAGCAGGCGGGGGCCGGGGAATTTCCGATCGGCATCTCGTTCGAGTACCGCGCGATGGCGACCAAGAAGTCCGGTGCACCTGTCGACATCGTGTTTCCGTCCGAGGGGCTGGGCTGGGACCTCGAGGCGAGCGGCATCATGAAGACGACCAAGAAGATGGACGCGGCGAAAAAGCTGATGGATTGGCTAGCGACGCCGGACGCGATGAAGCTTTTCGCCGACAACTTCGCGGTCGTCGCCATGCCCGGAATGAGCAAGCAGCTCGAATTCATCCCGGTGGATTACGAGAAGCACCTGATCAAGAACGATTTCGAATGGTCGGCCAAGAATCGCGAAAGGATTCTTGCCGAATGGACCAAGCGTTACAACAGCAAGTCACTGCCGAAGTAGCGTTATCGACCGGGGGCCGGGGCGGGTTGGAGAGGGGCATGACGCGCCCCTCGTCCCGCCCGCTCATCTTTAGTGCCTGAGATGGAACCTCAACCCCCGCGCCAGGCTGCATTCCTGTCCCTCGCCGACATCGCCAAGCAGTTCGGCCGCTTCACGGCCCTGTCCGGCGTGTCGCTGGAGGTCGCGCGCGGGGACCTCGTCACCTTCCTGGGGCCGTCCGGGCTGCGGCAAGACCACGCTGCTGCGGATCATCGCGGGACTGGAGACGCAGGACCGCGGCCGCATCGTCCAGAACGGTCGCGATATTTCGCGCCTGCCGGCGGTCAAGCGCGATTATGGCATCGTGTTCCAGTCGTACGCGCTGTTTCCCAACCTCACGATCCACGACAACGTAAGCTACGGACTGGTCAACCGGCGCGCAGGACGTACGCAGATCCGGTCGCGCGTGGCGGAGCTGTTGACGCTGGTCGGCCTGCCCGGACGCGGGTACCAAGTATCCGGGGCAGCTCTCCGGCGGGCAGCAACAGCGGATCGCGCTGGCCCGCGCGCTGGCGACATCGCCCGGGCTCCTTCTCCTCGACGAGCCGCTATCTGCGCTAGACGCGCTGGAGCGCGTCCGGCTGCGCGGTGAGATCCGGGCTTTGCAACGGCGCCTGGGCGTGACGACCATCATGGTCACGCACGATCAGGAAGAAGCACTGTCGATGGCTGATACGGTCGTTGTGATGAACCATGGCCGCATCGAGCAGGTCGGCACACCGCGGCAAATCTACCGCGAACCGGCTTCGGCGTTCGTCGCCGATTTTGTCGGCAAGGTGAACGTGCTGAGCGCGGTCGCCGAGGGTGCAGGCTGTTTCCGCGTCTGCGGAGTCACCGTCGGCGCCGTGCCGGGCGCGCTCGACGTCGCGCCGGGAACGCGCGTGAAGCTGTACCTGAGGCCGGAAGACGTGCAGGTCAACGGCGCCGCGGGCGCGGAGGCAAGCCGCGCGAACGCACAGGTGCAGAAGATCGAGTTCCTCGGCGCCTTCTGCCTCGTGACCGTCCGTCTGGATGACGAACAGGATCAGCCCCTGCTGGTGACCCTGTCGCGGCAAAGTCTCGATCGCATGGCGCTGGGCGAAGGCGCGCCGCTGTCGGTGGGGTTCCCACCGGAGTGCATGCGACTGCTCGCTTGACGCATGGCGACGCTCGCGACCCCGGCATCCGAGCCGGCTGCGCCAACGGGCAGCATCGACTGGTCCCAGCGCGGCGCCCAGGCGCTGCTGCTGCTCGCCTGCGCCGCGCTCGTCCTGTTTCTGCTTGCGCCGCTCGGCGCGATCCTGGTCAAGAGCGTCCAGGACAAGGACGGCGCGTTCGTGGGATTCGGTCAAATCGTCGACTACGTCCAGTCGCCGGCGCTGATCGAGTCGCTTGGAAATACGCTTTTCGTCGCGATTGTCGTGACGGTCATCACCATTCCCCTCGCGTTCACGTTTGCGTACGGGCTCACTCGGAGCTGCATGCCGGCAAAAGGTTTCTTTCGAATGATCGCGCTGACGCCGATTCTGGCGCCGTCGCTGCTCGCGGCGATATCGTTCATCCAGTGGTTCGGCAACCAGGGCGCTCTCAAGGGCTTGCTGCTGGGCCATACGGTCTACGGACCGATCGGCATCGTGATCAGCTCGATCTACGCGATTTTTCCACACGCGCTGATGATCGTGCTGACCTCGCTGCTGCTTACCGATCGGCGGCTGTACGAAGCGGCAGAGTCGCTGGGTACGACGCGTCGACGGCAGTTCCTTACCATCACGCTGCCTTCCGCGCGCTACGGGCTGGTGAGCGCCGCGATGGTGGTCTTCTCGTACACGGTGAGCGATTTCGGCATTCCGAAGGTCATCGGCGGCAATTACCACGTGCTAGCAATCGACATCTACCAGCAGGTCATCGGACAGCAGAACTTCAATCGCGGCGCAATCGTCGGACTGATACTGCTGCTGCCCGTCGTCATCGCATTTGCGGTCGACTGGTGGATGCAAAGTCGCCAGCAATCGCAATTTTCGGCCCGCGCGGTGGCCTATGTGCCAAGACCCTCGCGGGGCTTCGACCTCGCGATGCTCGTCTTTTGCACGATCGTGTGCATCTTGATGCTCGCGGTGCTCGGCATGGCGATCTATACATCGTTCATCAAGTTGTGGCCATACGATAAATCTTTCAGTCTGCGGCACTACGGGTTCGGCCTGATCGACGGCGGCGTGATTGACTCGTACTTCAACAGCCTGCGTATGGCGCTGCTGACCGCATTCGCCGGCACGGTGCTCGTTTTCGGCGGCGCATATCTGCTCGAGAAGACCCGCGGACTTGCGCCGATCCGGACCGCGATGCGCTTCCTCGCCTCGATTCCGATGGCGGTTCCAGGCATGGTGCTGGGCCTTGGCTACATCTTTTTCTTCAACGCTCCCTCCAATCCGCTCAATTTCCTCTACGGCACCATGACGATCCTGGTGCTGTCGACGATCATCCACTACTACACGTCAAGCCACCTGACCGCAGTGACGGCTCTGAAGGCGCTCGACAACGAGTTCGAGGCGGTCTCAGCTTCGCTGAAGGTGCCGTTCTACAAGACGTTCTTCCGCGTCACGGTGCCGGTCTGCCTGCCCGCGATCCTGGACATCGCGCGCTACCTTTTCATCAACGCGATGGTCACGCTATCTGCGGTGATCTTTCTCTATTCACCGGACACCAAGCTGGCGTCGGTGGCGATCGTGAATCTCGACGAGGCCGGCGAGATCGGACCGGCCGCGGCGATGGCGACGCTCATCGTCGCGACCTCGATTTTGATATGCCTCGTCTACGCGGTGCTGACGCGCTTCCTGGTCAAGCGCACGCAAGCGTGGCGGACCCCGGTCGCGGCTTGAATCGAATTCTAGAGAGGAGCCTTCCGATGACCTACAGCGGGCGCGACCCGATCCTCCTGACGCCGGGGCCGCTGACGACCTCGCTTGCCACCAAGTCGGCAATGCTGCGCGACTGGGGTTCATGGGATGCCGGTTTCAACGCGGTGACCGCGCGCGTGCGGAAACGGCTGACCGCAGTGGTCAACGGCGAGGGCACGCATGTCTGCGTGCCGCTGCAGGGAAGCGGCACGTTCTCCGTCGAAGCTGCGGTCAACACCCTGGTGCCGCGCAACGGGCATCTGCTGGTGCTGATCAACGGCGCCTACGGCAAGCGGCTCGCCCGGCTCACCGAGATGATGGGACGCAAGCTGTCGGTATTCGAAACCGCCGAGGACGTCCCGACGACTGCCGCCGACGTGGCGAGGAAGCTCGACGCCGATCCATCGATCACTCACGTCGGCCTGATCCACTGCGAGACATCGACCGGCATTCTCAATCCGCTGGCTGAGATCGCGGAAGCGGTCGCCCAGCGCGAACGGCGGCTGATCGTCGATGCGATGAGCTCGTTCGGCGCGATTCCCATCGACGCCGGTACGGTGCCGTTCGATGCGCTGATCGCCGCATCGGGCAAGTGCATCGAAGGTGCGCCGGGCATGGGCTTCGTCTTCGCCCGCAAGAACGCGCTCGAGCAATGCGCCGGCAACTCGTCCTCGCTGTCGCTGGATCTGTACGACCAGTGGGCATACATGGAAAAGACGACACAGTGGCGGTATACGCCGCCGACGCATGTCGTCGTCGCGCTCGACGCAGCGCTGGAGCAGTACGTGGCTGCCGGCGGGCAGCCGGCGCGGCTCGCGCGCTACACGGCCAACTGCGAGACGCTGATCACGGGCATGAAGGAGATGGGCTTCCGGCCGTTTCTCGATGCGCGAATCCAGGCGCCGATCATCGTGACCTTCCATGCGCCGGCGGATCCGCGCTATGCGTTCAAGGCGTTCTACGACAAGGTCCGCGACAAGGGCTTCATCCTATACCCCGGGAAGCTGACTCAGGTCGAGACGTTTCGGGTTGGCTGCATCGGAGCCATCGGACCCGACGACATGCGCCACGCGGTCAATGCCGTTCGCGACGCCTTGACCGACCTGGGCATCCGCCAGGTCGCGCCCTCCGCGGTCAAGGCGGCCTAGGCGAAGACCGCGCCTCGTCCGCCCACGCACCGCGCCCGTCGCTCCGCGGCGCCGGTTCGAGTCTCGCATGCCGCAACGCCGACAGCGACCGAATGTCGGCGCAGTCGGGGCCGAGCGCGCCGTGGCGAAGCAGGCAATCCAGAATCACCAGGCTCGCGTCCGCCGTGACCGCATCGTCGCCGTATTGGTCCGCGATCAGTCTCGCCGCCTCGGGCATCGTCACCCGGCGGTGCTCGACGGCCTCGCCGTCCTGATTCGCAGGTGCGAAGTCGGCATCGAGCAGCAGGTCGTAGATGAATACGGTCTCTCGCTGCAGGCCCTGCGGCTGTGCCCGGCAGATGTCGATGCTGCCCTGCGGACGCGCCCGCGCGGCGACATCGGCCGGAATGCCGGCTTCTTCCCAGGCTTCTTTTGCCAGCGTCTCGAAAATGCCGTAGCCGGTGGCGATGCCGCCGCCGACCAGATTGTCGATCATGCCGGGATCGATCGCCTTCTGCGGGCTGCGGCGCGAGAGCCACATCTTGATGCCATCGCCGCTGTCCACCAGGCCGTTGACGTGCACGGCATAAGTGCGAATGCCGAAATAGCGTGCCGCGGCGCGCTCGATGTCGACCAGCGGCGGCGAACCGAATTCGGTTGCGACGGCATAGCGCTCGCCTCTCCAGGCGGAGAGCAGGCCTTCGCCGGCGAGCGCCAGGGTAACGTCTTCGACCGCGGCCGTTCGTGCCGCGCAATCGGCAAGCGTCGGGGCAATCCGGAGCGCACCGGCACAGTGGTCGAATATCCCGAATGCGGACAAGCGCGCGGCGCGCGCCGAGTCCAGCCATCCGACCGTATCGTCGTCGACGCGCCAGCCGATATATTCGCCTTGCGGTGCCGCGAGCGCCAGCGCAAGCCGGGCATGGATCGCGGGTACAATGCCGTCGGCTCTCATTCGACGATTCTATCCCCGTCCGCGTTCGTGCCCTCCGACGTCCTCGCCTTGTTCGATCTGGATCACACGCTGCTCACGCTCGACAGCGACGAAGCATGGGTGGATTTCCTGATCGGCGAAGGTGTGCTCGACCGGGCTGTGTTCGAACGCGGCAACCGCGCGATCGTGGAGCGCTATAGGCTCGGCGAAGTCGGCGCGAAGGAGTTCACCGAATTCTACCTGGATACGCTTAAGGGTCGCGATCCGCGGCAACTGCATGCCTGGCGAGCAGACTATCTTGCGCGGACGGTACGGCCCGCGATCCCGGCGTCGGCCCGCGCGCTGGTCGATCGCCATCGCCGTGCCGGCGACTTGCTGGTCCTGACGACAGCGACGAGTCGCTTTCTGACTGCGCCGATCGCTGATGATCTGGGCTTCGAGCACCTTATCGCCACCGAACCCGAAATGATCGGCGGGCGCTATACCGGCAAGGTCGCAGGCACGCCGAACATGCGCGAAGGCAAGATCGCTCGCCTCGAGGCGTGGTTAAGGCAGCGAGGGCAGCACCTTGCCGATTTTCGGCAAACCTGGTTCTACAGCGATTCGCGCAACGATGTTCCGCTGCTCGAGCGAATCACGCATCCGGTGGCGGTCAATCCCGACCCGGTGCTGGCTGCGCTGGCCCGCGACAAGGCGTGGCCGGTGCTCGAAATCCGCTAGGATCCGCCGCCTTGAGTGATCGTCCGCAATTCCGATGACTGCACGCATCCTCGACGGCAAGGCGCTGGCGGCGCGTCTGAACGCGGAACTCTACGCCAAGGTCGCCGCGCGCGTCGCACAGGGCTTGTCGCGCCCGGGGCTCGCCGTCGTGCTGGTCGGAGAGAATCCGGCCTCGCAGGTCTATGTGCGCAACAAGCGCAAGTTCACCGAAGCCGCGAACATGCTGTCGTTCTCGCACGACCTGCCCGCCGAGACGCCGGAAGCAGAATTGCTCGACCTGATCGATCGGCTGAATGCGGATCCGACGGTGCACGGCATCCTGGTCCAGTTGCCGCTGCCCAAGGCGATCGACCCCGAGAGGGTGACCGAGCGCATCGATCCCTCCAAGGACGTCGACGGCTTTCATCCCTACAACATCGGAAGACTGGTGCTCAAGCGTCCGGTGTTGCGTCCTTGCACACCGTATGGCTGCATGCGCCTGCTCGGCGAGACCGGCGAGGATCTGGTCGGCAAGCACGCCGTGATCATCGGGCAATCGAACATCGTCGGCCGGCCGATGGCGCTGGAATTGCTGATGGCGCGCTGCACGGTGACCATCTGCCATTCCGCGACGCGCGATCTGCCGGGCATCGTGCGCCAGGCCGACGTCCTGGTCGCCGCCGTCGGGAAGGCTTATTTCGTTACCGCCGACTGGGTCAAGCCGGGGGCGATCGTCATCGACGTCGGCATGAACCGCAACGCCGAAGGGCGGCTCTGCGGCGACGTCGACCCGGCGGCGGCCGAGCGCGCGGCGTGGATCACCCCGGTGCCCGGCGGCGTAGGGCCGATGACGATCGCAATGCTGCTGGCGAATACGCTCAAAGCGGCGGAGCTGCAGGATCCCGCCTGAGCTTCGCGGCAACGGTATCCGCCGTTACTTCGGCGGCCCAGGGAACTGGACGTACGGCGGCTTGGGCTCCTTGTCGGGTGGAACGTACGCTGGCGCTTCGCTCCCAGCCGGACCCAGATGGCGGATGTAGCGATAGATGGCGCGCAGATCCGCGTCGGTCATCACACGGAGCGCGAACCAGGGCATCGGGGGGCGCGTTTCGATGGACTTCGCGGCCTGCACCCACTGCGCTTCGGTCAACTTCTGCATGTACAGGCGCAGGTTGATCGGGTAAGTGGTGCCCCAGGCGCCACGCCAGCCGAGTTGGTCCCCGACCAGCCAATCCTTTTCCGGCACCTTGCCGCCGCTCGGTGCATAACCCGGGGTGTGACAATCGTTGCAGCCGCCGATCTGCACGATGTATTTGCCGCGGCTGAAGTCTTTGCTCCCGGCAGCCTGCGCCTTGGGAGCGTCTGCCGCGCACACCGCGCCAGCCGCTACCGACAGGATGGCGAAGCACACGGTTCGACTAAGTCCGATCATTGCACGTTCCTCCGATAACCGTTGAACCCGGGCGCGATTCTATCCCAACATGCCGCAGCGGAAGCGGCATCATGCGCCCCGGAGATGCCAGGCTTTGGGCCGGGTAAAGGCCTGGATTCCGTAAGTCGACAAAGTCAGGCCGATTCCCGAATGTCCGACGCCGGACCATGGCAGCCGGGGACTGACCCGGTCGCAGCAATTCCAGTACACCGAGCCTGATCTGATCTTGGACAGGATCCTGCGCGCGCGTTTCTCGTCGGCCGTGTAGACACCCGCAGTCAGGCCGTATTCGCTGTCGTTCATCATCAGTGCCGCTTCGGAGTCGTCGTTCACCTTCTGGATGCCGATCACCGGGCCGAAGCTTTCTTCGCGCATCACGCTCATCCGGTGGTCGACGTCGGTCAGAACCGTCGGCTCGAACCAGTTGCCCTTGCGTTGCATGACTTTGCCGCCGGTCAGCAATTTCGCGCCCCGACGCTTGGCGTCGATCACCTGCTTTTGCAGGATGTCGAGCTGCGGCCGCCGGGTGATCGGCCCGATGTAGGTCTTTTCGTCCAGCGGATCGCCGATCCGATATCCGGCGACCTCGGCGACAAAGGCGTCGACGAAAGCGTCGTGAATGCTTTGGTGCACGTAGATCCGTTCCACCGAGCAGCACGACTGGCCGGTATTGTAGAAGGCGCCGTCGGCGATGCTCGCGGCGGCGGCTTTGACGTCGACATCGTCGCACACATAGACGGGATCCTTGCCGCCGAGCTCGAGCTGGACCTTGATCATTCGCCGGCCCGCAGCCGCGCCGATACGCGTGCCAGTCGCGTACGAGCCGGTGAAATAGACACCATCGATCGGTTGGCGCAGCAGCGCCGCTCCGGTCGCGCCGCCGCCGAAGACCGGAACGAACACGTCCTGCGGCACACCGGCTTCGTGCATCAGATCGGCGATATGCCTGCCGGTGAGCGTTGCGAACTCCGAGGGTTTGTACAGCACGGCGTTGCCGGCCAGCAGCGCCGGCACGAACACGTTGCTGCCGACGAAATACGGATAATTCCACGCCGAGATGTTGGCGATGACCCCGAGCGGCTCGTGCGAGATGCGCTCTTCGAGGTTCTGCTTCACGTCGGCGAAGACCTTTTCCTCGCGCAGCGCCCGCGCCGCCTCGGCGAGGAAAAAGTCCAGCCGCGGCAAGAGGCCGTTGAGCTCGTTCCTCGACTGACGGATAGGCTTGCCGACTTCGAGCGTCAGTGTGTGCGCCAGCGTGTCCTGCTTGGCGACGATTCGCTCGCGAAAGGCGTGGATCGTTTCGAGCCGTTTTTTCAGCGGCGTCGCCGCCCAGTCCGGCTGCGCGGCGCGCGCTCTCTCATATTTCTTTCGCACCGCGGTGCTGCGGTCTTCGTCGATTTCGGCGATCGGCTCGCCCGTCGCGGGGTTGGTGATTTTCATCGGGACCTTCGTTCAGCGACGCGCGCGGGCCAGGAAATCGTCGAGTATCGGCGTATCGTCCAGGAGCGACTCGTCGCCCGGATCGTGGAACTCCGGGTGCCATTGCACGCCGAACACGTACGAGGGACCCGACCAGCGGAGTGCTTCCACGACACGGTCGGGTTCGGACCAGGCTTCGACGGTGAGTCCGCGGCCAATATGCTTTGCCGCCTGGTGGTGAACCGAATTGGTCTTGATCAGATCCCGTCCCGGATACAGCGCCGCAAGGCCGGTGCCTGGAACGATCGCCGTCGCGTGCGCGTTGGCGGCGTAGATGTCCCAGTTGCGATGCTCGAGCGCGCCGGATCGCTGCGTCGCGATGTCCTGGTACAAGGTGCCGCCGTGCGCGACGTTGATGATCTGCGTGCCGCGGCAGACGCCGAGCACAGGCTTGCCTTCCGCGACGAACGCCTTCAGCAACGCAATCTCGTAGTCGTCGCGCACCCGGTCGCCGTTCCATTCCGGTCGCAGCGCGGCCTCGCCGTAGGATTCGGGACAGACATCGGACCCGCCCATCAGCACCAGGCCGTCGAGCTCGCGTGCGTAGTCGCCGACCGTCACGGGGCTGCCAGCTCGGCGCGTCGTCCCGTCCGGTGACGGAATCATCAATGCTAGCGCGTCGCGCTGCATCACCCAATGCGCCATGTTTTGCTCGATGTATTGCAAGGTCATGCCCTTGAACAGCGCCCGCTTCGGGTCGGCGTGGAAAAAACAGGCGGAAATGCCGATTTTCAGCATGACAATAGCGAGCGCTGCGCGCCCCTCAAAGCGGGCGCCGTCTCACATCGCTCCGGCGAAGATCCGCTCGAAGTCGTCGCGCGTGCACTTGCGGGGGTTGGTCTGGTGGCAGATATCATTGATCGCCACCTCGGCCAGCGCCGGAATATCGGCCCTGGTCACCGGGCGCCTGGCCGTGTGCTCGGACAGCGTGGCCGGAATGCGAAGGTCCCGCTTGAGTGTCGTCAGCCAGTCGATGAAGGCTTCCGCGCTGGCCTCGGGCAGGGCGCCAGCCATTCCGGCGCCGACGACATGCGCAAGCTCGGCCATTTTCGCCGTGGCGCTTTTGAGATTGAAGCGCATCACGTGGTCGATCATGATGCCGTTGGCGAGCCCGTGGTGCAGATCGGCGACGGTCGACAAGGCATGGGCGCAGGAATGGACGGCGCCCAGGTCCTTCTGGAACGCGATCGCGCCCATCATCGAGCTCATCAGCATGTCGGATCGCGCCTGCAGGTTGTGCGGCTCGCGCACCGCCGTGCGAAGCGCGCGGGCGGCAATGCGCACCCCTTCGAGCGCGATGCCGTCGCACAGCGGGTGGTAGGCCGGCGACAGGTACGACTCGACGTTGTGGGTCAGCGCGTCCATGCCGGTCGCGGCCGTGATCTCGGGCGGCAGGTCCAGCGTCAGCTCGGGGTCGGCGAACACCGCCTTGGCGAGCAGACGCGGCGAGAAGATGATCTTCTTGATGTGTGTCGCGTCATCCGATATGACGCTCGATCGACCGACCTCGGAGCCGGTGCCTGCGGTCGTCGGCAGCGCGACGAAATAAGGGAGCTCGTGCTCGATCGGCCGGACTTGCGGGTGGTCCCACGCGTATTGCAGCACATCGCCGTCGTGGACGGCCATCAGCGCGATTGCCTTGGCGACGTCGAGCGCGGCGCCCCCGCCCAGGCCGATGACCGAATCGGCGCGATGCCTGCGGAAAGCCGCGACGCCGTTGTCGACCTGGCTTTTCACCGGGTTGCCCCAGATGTCGGAATATACGGCGACGTCGAACCGATGAAGGTCGGCGACGAACTTCGAAAGCAGCGGCAGCGGCGCGATGCCGCGGTCGGTGACGATCAGCGGGCGCTCGAGACCCTGCGCCGCCAAGTGCTCGGCAACGAGCTTGCGCGCGCCGGCGCCGAAGTAGATAGCCGTCGGAAAGGCAAAGCGCGCGATGCTCATCGCGCGGCCGATCCCACTTGCTGCGTGTCGCCGATCTGGACGTAGCGAAGCTCGAGAATATCGCTCGGCCACTGCGCGACGCTGATGTCGGGCCGCATGACCCAGGTCAGCGCGCGGCGGTACAACGGTATCAGCGGCAGGTCCGCACGCATCAACCGCAGCGCGTCGCCGACAAGCTGGCGGCGGCGCGCGATGTCGGGCTCGACGCGGATCGAATCGATCAGTTGATCGAGACGGGGATTCGAATACCTCCCGCCGTTGAACGTGCCGGGGCCGTCGGCGCCGTAGCTGTGCACGATCGCATTCAGCATCGGCCAGGGGTCGGTCTGCGGCGACCAGCCGAATTCGAAAAAGCTGGTCGTCGCCTGCGTCAGCTTGGGAAAGAACGTCGCCGTCGGCCAAGGCTGGAACGTCGTCCGGATGCCCACTTGCGCGAGCATGCCGGTAATCGCCTGGCACACGGCCGCGCGGTAGGCGACATTGACGCAATCGAGCGTCACCTGGAAACCATCCGGGTATCCGGCGTCTCTGAGCAGCGCCCGCGCCGCCGCGGGATCATATTTCGGCCGGCTTTCCAGATCCGGGACGTAGCCGTCGAGCAGCCGCGAGACATACGACCCAGTCGCCGTCGCCTGGCCGCGAAGTACCTTGGCAACGATGGCGTCGATATCAATCGCGGCGTAGACCGCCCGTCGAACCCGCAGGTCCTTGAACGGGTTGCGCCCCTTCACATCGCCGAACTGCAGCTCGTCGCGGCTCTGGTCGAAGCCGAGGTATTGCGTGCCGATGTCGGAAACCTGCGCCAGCTTGAAGCGCCCCTCCTTTTGCAAACGAGGAACATCCTGGAACGGCGGGTCGATCACGAAGTCGACCTGACCGGAGACGAGTGCGGCCAGCCGCGTCGCGTCCGATTGGATGACGACGTAGATCGCCTCATCGACGTTGCCGCGTCGTCCCCACCAATTCGGATTCGCCACGAGGACGCTGCGAACGTCGGACTCGTAGCTCTTGAGCAGGTAAGGGCCGGTGCCGTTGGCGTTGCGAACCGCGTAGGTTTCCTGCTTGGCGTTGTAGTTCTGCGGTTCGACGACGCCATGCGCGATGGCCCAGGGCTTGCTCATCATGCCGACATAGATCAGCTTTTCGGGTAGGACTGCGTCGGGAGCCTCGAGCATCAGGTCGACGGTCAGATCGTCGACCTTGCGTGCCTCCAGCAGGCCTCGCAACTGGAATGCGCGCTGGGAATTCTTCGCCAGCGCGCGTCCGATCGAGAACACGACGTCGTCCGCGGTGAACGGCGTCCCGTCGTGAAATTTGACATTCGGGCGAAGCTTGAATCGCCATCGCTTGGGTTCGATCTGCTGCCACGATACGGCGAGCGCCGGCTCGACCGCGAAGTTGCGGTCGCGAGACACCAGCGATTCGTAAATCTGGCTGACGACTCGGGTCTGGTACAGCAGCGCCAGCGCGTGCGGATCGAGCGATTGCGGGTCGAAAGCGCTGGCGAAGCGCAGCGTCTTCGCCGCGATCGGACCGGCGGCCAGGCATATCGTCAGCAGCACGGCGGGCACCGCCGCCCACGCCGGGCGACGACTTCGGATCGAACGTACCAGCGGAGGTAGCGGGCGGCTCATATGATCTCGAAATAGCGCTTCATTTCCCAGTCGGTGACCGCGTCGAGCCATTGCCGCCATTCCCATTCGCGGGTGGCGGCGAAATGCTCGACGAAATCGTCGCCGAACCAGTCGCGCGCCAACGCGGAGTCGCGAAACACGCGCGTCGTTTCGATCAGCGTCCGCGGTGCGCGCGGAATGTTTTCCGCGCCCTGGTTGGTGCCGTGGATCGGTTTCGCGGTCAGCTTCAGTTTCCTTTCGATGCCGGACAACCCGGCCGCCAACACTGCTGCCGCGGCGAGATACGGATTCATGTCGGCGCCCGGGCAGCGCGTTTCCAGCCGCGTCGATTTCGGCGAGCCGGCGATCACGCGAAAGCTCGCCGTGCGATTATCGAGGCCCCAGGTCGGCTTGACCGGCGCCCAGAAGCCGTCGACCAGCCGCTTGTAGCTGTTGATCGTCGGCCAGTACATCGGCGCGAATTCCATCAGCCCGGCCACCTGTCCGGCGAGGTAGCTTTCGAACAGCTTGCTCATGCTGTTCCGGCCCTTGGCATCGTAGAAGAGATTCTTGCTGCCGTCCGACAAGCTCTGGTGGATATGCCCGGAGCAGCCCGGATACTGGGCGTTCCACTTGGCCATGAAGCTCGGCATGATGCCGAAGCGCGCCCCGATTTCCTTGGCACCGGTCTTGAACAGTACCGCGCGATCCGCCGCCTCGAGCGCCTCGGAGAAAAGGATCGCCACTTCGTAGACGCCGGGGCCGGTCTCGGTGTGCAAGCCCTCGATCGGGATATCGAATGCGCCCATCTCGACCATCAGCGCCTTGAAGAAATCGCGGTTCTGGTTGGCGCGCAGCAGCGAGTAGCCGAACATCCCCGGCGTGATCGTCTGCGGGCGGACATACCCCTTGTCGGCCCACGACTGCGGCGTCTCGGCAAAGTTGAACCATTCGAATTCCATCCCGCACATCGGAATGACGCCCAGCTTTTCGGCACGCTTGAGCACGCGTTTGAGCAGCTGGCGCGGGCAGATCGGATGCGGCGTTTCCCTGCCGTTTTTCTGCGTGACGAAATCGCCGAGGAAGAACGGCACGTCGTCGTCCCAGGGCACGTGGCGCAGCGTGCCCAGATCGATGCGGGCCAGCGCATCGGGAAAACCCTTGTGCCAGCCGGTCAGTGTCGTGTTGTCGTAGCAGTGGTCGGCCATGTCCCAGCCGAACACGACATCGCAGAAGCCGAAACCGCCTTCGGCCGCGGCGAAAAACTTGTCCTTGTGCAGATATTTTCCGCGCAGGACGCCGTCGATGTCGGCGACCGCGACCTTGACCCGGTTGCCCGGGCTGGCGCGAACGGCGTCCAGGACCTGTTTCGGGGCGATGTTCTGCGGCATCGTATTCCTCGCGTATTCCTCGTTTGCGTCGCGGCGACCACGCGGGCGAGAGCGGAGGCGATTGTAACCCGAGCCGACGGTCGACGCGACGCGGCGGCGCGATCGACGCACAGCTGCGACGGGCTGTTACAGTGATGCGCACCATCCGATCGATTGTTAGCCATGGCCGACGACCCCGCCAGAGCCGATGCCGGCGCCGCGCGCGTTTCAGCGCTGGCGTCGCTGCACGTTGCCGTGCTGTTGTTCGGCTTGGCCGGCCTGTTCGGCAAATGGATCGCGCTTCCCGCGGCGACAATCGTCTTCGGTCGGACGGCGGTGGCCGCCGCGGCGCTCGGCATGATGATCCGGCTGACGCCGGACCGACGCTATGCGCTGGACTGGCGCATGGCCGTCAACGGCGCCGTGCTGGCTTTGCACTGGTTCGCATTTTTTAAGGCGATACAAATCGCCGATGTCGCCACCGGGCTGCTCGGCTATGCGAGCTTTCCCTTGTTCGTCCTGCTGATCGAGCTCGGGCTGCGGCGTGCGCGCGTACGCAACATCGACTGGTTGATCGCCGGCCTGGTCGTCGCCGGCTTGCTGGTGCTGGTGCCCGAGCCCCGGCTCGACAATCGCATCGCGCAAGGGCTGGCGTGGGGTGTGTTGTCGGGTTTGTCGTTCGCGTTGCTCGCGGTAAGCAACCGCGTGCTGGCGGCGCGCTATCCGCCCGCGGCAATCGCCTTCTGGCAAAATGTCTTCGCGGCCGCTTGCCTGGCGCCGACGCTCGCGCTGGCGCCAGCGTTGCCTGACGCGCGGGACCTCGCGTTGCTGCTGGTACTCGGCGTCGCCTGCACGGCGCTTGCGCACACCTTGTTCATCCGCAGCATGCGCATGTTGAGCTCGCACACGGCCAGCGTGGTCGCGGCGCTGGAGCCGGTCTATGGCATCGGGCTTGCGGCCGTACTGCTGGGCGAGGTGCCGGACGCACGCCGCATGTTCGGCGCATTCCTGATCGTCGGCGCGGTCCTGGCGGCCAGCGTCCGCGCCGCCCGGCCGCCGATGCGATAGCGCGCGCCGACACGCTTAGGTATCGTGCGAGGTGAGCGCCTGGAGCGCCAAGGAATCGCGACATGTCTTTGCATATCGGGATGGTCGGGCTGGGACGCATGGGCTCGAACATGGGCCGCAGGCTTGCCGCCGGGGGCGTCACGGTCAGTGGCTTCGATCCCGCGCCGGATGCGCGGACCGCATTCGCGGCAGGCGAGCACTGCAAGGCGACCGAAAGCCTGGAGGCGCTGGTGCACGCGCTGCCGTCGCCGCGCGTCGTCTGGCTGATGGTGCCGGCCGGCAAGGGCACCGAGGCGGTGATCGCCGAGCTCGCTCCGCGGCTCCATTCCGAAGACATCATCGTCGATGGCGGCAATGCCTTCTACAAGGACTCGGTCCGGCGCGCCGTCGAGCTCGCGAGCTACGGCATCCGCTTCATCGACTGCGGCGTATCCGGAGGCGTCTGGGGCCTAGAAAGCGGATACGCGTTGATGTTCGGCGGCTCGCCGGCCGCGGCACGCGAGATCGAGCCGCTGGTGAAAATCCTCGCGCCGGCGCCCGATCGGGGCTGGCTGCATTGCGGCCCCAGCGGATCCGGGCATTTCGTCAAGATGATTCACAACGGCATCGAATACGGCATGATGCAGGCGATGGCCGAGGGATTCTCTCTGCTGAAGGGCAAGCCAGAATTCGCGCTCGACGTCGCGGCGATCGCCGAAATGTGGCGGCACGGAAGCGTCGTGCGCTCGTGGCTGCTCGATCTCACAGCCGAATTCCTTCAGGACGACGCCGAGCTGGAGACCGTGGCGCCGGTGGTCGCCGATTCGGGCGAAGGGCGCTGGACCGCGGTGGAGGCGATCGAGCAGGGCCTGCCCGCGCCGGTACTGTCGCTCGCGCTGATGATGCGGCTTTCGAGTCAGGGCAGAGGCGATTATGGCGACAAGCTGCTGGCAATGATGCGCAAAGGCTTCGGCGGCCACAAGATCACATCCAGCGATTGACGGCGGGACAGGCGCAATGATGGTGATCGTGATGGGCGTGTGCGGCTGCGGCAAGACCACCGTCGGCCGCGCATTGGCGCGCGAGCTGGACCTGGAATTTCTCGATGCCGATGATTTTCACCCGCCCGCGAACGTCGCCAAGATGGCCGAGGGCGTCGCATTGACCGACGGCGATCGCTGGCCGTGGCTCGACGCCATCGTTACGGCGATGCATGAACTCGCGGCACGCGGGTGCGGCGCGGTGATCGCGTGCTCGGCGCTCAAGGAGACCTACCGCGAGAGGTTGCGCCGCGGCGGCGCGATCGGCGAGGTCCGGATCGTCTATCTGAAGGGGGACGCTGCCACGATCGCACCGCGGGTGGCCTCGCGCAGCGGTCACTACATGCCGGCGTCGCTGCTGGCGAGCCAGTTCGAGGCGCTCGAAGAGCCCGACGACGCGATCGTCGTCGACATCCGGCAAACGGCGGACGCGCAGGCGAGGCAGATCGCCCTGGCACTGCAGGCCACGTCCGATTCCGCCGCATGAGCGACCCGCCGAAGCCGGGACGACAGCCCGCGCCCGCGACCGAAGTGGCGCATCTCGGGCGCGCGCCCGATCGACACCTGGGCGCGATCAATACGCCGGTCTACCGCGCGTCGACGATACTGTTCGACTCGGTCGCCGACTACGAAGCCTCGCAGCGAGGCGAGTCCAAGAGCCTGGTTTACGGACTGCGCGGCCTGCCGACGGTAACGGACCTGCAGGCGGCGATCGCGACGCTCGAAGGCGGCCACGCCGCTCTGGCGGTGCCTTCGGGGCTCGCCGCAACGACGTTGCCCTTGCTCGCGCTGACCAGCGCCGGCGATCACGTCCTGGTTACCGATTCGGTCTACGGACCGACGCGGCGGTTCTGCGACAACCATCTGACGCGCTTCGGTGTCGAGGTCAGCTATTACGATCCACTGACAGGCAGCGGCATCGAACGTTCGATGCGGCCGAATACGCGGGTGATTTTTGCCGAGTCACCGGGCTCGTTGAGCTTCGAGGTACAGGACGTATCGGCGATCGCCGCGGTTGCGCACGGGCACGACGCGCTGCTCGTGCTGGACAACACCTGGGCGACACCGTTGCACTTTCGGGCCTTCGACCATGGCGTCGATGTCGCCGTGCACGCCGGCACCAAATATCTGGGCGGACACTCCGACCTGCTGATCGGTCTGATCGTGGGCAGCAAAGCGGCATTTCCACGGCTGCACCGGCTATGGACCGATACCGGCGTCACCGCCAGCAGCGACGATTGCTTCCTGGCGCTGCGCGGGCTGCGCACACTGGCGGTGCGGCTTGCCCGCCACCAGTCGAGCGCGATGCGCATCGCCGCGTGGCTGCGCGATCGCCCGGAGGTCGCGGAAGTCGTTTATCCCGCATTGCCGGGCGCGCGGGGGTACGAGCTGTGGAAGCGTGACTTCAGCGGCGCTTGCGGATTGTTCGGCGTGGTGCTGCGCCCGGCGCCGAAGGCGCGGGTCGACGCGATGCTCGACGGCTTGCGCTGGTTCAAGCTGGGCGTCAGCTGGGGTGGCTTCGAGAGCCTGATCCTTCCGATCAGCATCCGCGGCGAGCGCAGCGTGACGAAGTGGGCGCCCGAGGGACCGTATCTGAGGCTTCACGTCGGCCTGGAAGACCCGGACGACCTGATCGACGACCTTGCCGGCGGCTTGGCGCGGCTTGGGGTCTGACGGGTTCTGGGCGGTTTCATGTCGCGGCACGCCATCGAGGCGAGATCGTTTGACCCTGCTTTGGTAATCGTGGACACTCTGGCCGCCCTGTTTCGATTGGCAACGTCCGCATGAGCACGCTGCTCCCCATGCACTCCCCGCTGGCCACGCTCGACGACGATGCATGGGACGATCTGCTCAACTTCATCGAGGAGCGGCGGGTGATCCCGATCATCGGGCCCGAGCTGCTGAAGGTGGAGACCGAGACCGGGCCGCGCCTGCTGTACGACTGGATCGCCGAAAAGCTCGCGGGCAAGCTCAACGTCGATCCGGCGCACCTTCCGCAGCCGTACACGCTCAACGACGTCGTCTGCTGGTTTCTCTCGGCGCACGGCCGTCGCGAGGAAGCTTATACGCGGGTGCGCAGCATTCTGCGCGACGCCAACTTCACGCCGCCGCCGGCGCTTCGCCAGCTCGCGCAAATCACCGATTTCGATCTTTTCGTCACGACGACCTTCGATCCGCTGCTCGAGCAGGCGATCAACAGCGAGCGTTTCGGGGGCGCGCAATCGACCGAGGTCATCGCCTACACGCCCAATCGCGTGGCCGATCTCCCGTCCGAACGGGAGAAGCTCCAACGGCCGGTCATCTATCACCTGCTCGGCCGATTGTCCGCCTCGCCGAGCTACGTCATCTCCGACGAGGACATGCTCGAGTTCATTTGCGCGCTGCAAAGCGAGCACCTGACGCCGGAGAGGCTTTTCCACGAGCTCGAGCACAATCATCTGTTGTTCATCGGCAGCAATTTCACCAACTGGCTCGCCCGCCTGTTTCTGCGCATGGCCAAGCGGCATCGCCTCTCGGATCCGCGCGACGTCGGCGAGGTCCTGGCCGATAACCACTCCGAAAGCGACGGGCGCCTGATGGCGTTCCTCCAGCAGGTCAGCGTGCGCACCCGCGTCTACAGCGGAGCGGGAAAGTTTGTCGACGAGCTGCATCGCCGCTGGATGACCCGCCACAAGCCGGGCGATGTCATCGCGTTGGACGCGATGCCGCAGCGCTTCCTGCCGCCGGAACGAGAGATGCCGGACAACGCGATTTTCATCAGCTACGCGCGGGAAGATCTCGCGGCCGTCCAGAGGCTCAAGGCGGGACTCGATGCCGCGGGCGTCAAGACCTGGTTCGACCTGGAACGACTCGAGGGCGGCGACGACTACGACCGCAAGATCCAGCGTAACATCGCCCGCTGCTCGTATTTTATTCCGATCGTCTCGGCCACGACGCAGCGCCGGCTCGAAGGCTATTTCCGGCGCGAATGGAGCTACGCGATCGATCGGGCGCGCAACATCGCCGAAGGCGCGCTGTTCATCATGCCGGTGACAATCGACGACACCAGCGGCGGCGATGCCGAGGTGCCGGAGAGATTCAAGGCTGTGCACTTTACCCAGCTGCCCGGCGGGGAAATCACGCCCGAATTCGCGGCGCGTCTGCAGGGTTTGCTTTCGTCCCGGAAATGACTGTGTATCGCCAACGCCGCGCCGCCGGAGTGGCTGCCACGCGATCGATCCTGACTGCACTTGCGGAATGAGCAACGACGCGTCTCCACCGCCGGACAACACACGCTCGCAGCCGTCGGTCGACGTGGAGCACCCGTGGCTCGGCCTCGCTTCGTTTACCGAGGAGACGCGGGCGTACTTTTACGGGCGCGAGGAGGAAATCGCCGAGCTTGGCCGCCGCGTGCAGCGCAAGCTGCTGACGATCCTTTTCGGCCAGTCCGGGCTGGGCAAGACTTCCATCCTGCGCGCGGGCATCGTGCCCCGGCTGCGGCCGGAAGGCTACTGCCCGGTCTACGTGCGGATCGACTATTCACCGGAGGCGCCCGAGCCGTCGGAGCAGATCAAGGAGGCCATTTTCCGGGCCACGCAGTCGCTCGGACAGTGGACGCAGACGGGGGTGGCCGTCAGCGGCGAATCGCTGTGGGAATTTCTGCACCACCGCGATGACGTCCTGCGCGACTCTTCCGGCAAGACGCTGATCCCGCTGCTGATCTTCGACCAGTTCGAGGAAATCTTCACGCTTGCGCAGAGCGACGACTTCGGTCGCAAGCGCGCCGCGCAGTTCATCGAGGACCTCGCCGACCTGGTCGAGAACCGCGCGCCGAAAGCGCTCGAAGCGAGGATCGAACAGGACGAATCGGCCGCCGAGCGGTTCGACTTTACCCGCGGCGACTACCGGATCCTGATCGCGCTTCGCGAGGACTATCTCGCCCACCTCGAAGGCGTCAAGGGCATCATGCCCTCGATCACGCAGAACCGGATGCGGCTGGCCCGCATGACCGGCGCGCAGGCGCTATCCGCGGTGCTGAAGCCGGGCGGCAAGCTGGTCTCCGAGGAAGTGGCCGAGTCGATCGTGCGCTTCATCGCCGGCGGCTCCGAGCTGCCCAATGCTGAGGTCGAGCCGTCGCTGTTGAGCCTGATCTGTCGCGAGCTCAACAACGCCCGGCATCGCGCAAGGCCGGAGCGAGATCTCAGCCGATCTGCTGGCAGGCTCTCGCGACACGATCCTGAGCGAATTCTACGAACGCGCGTTGGCTGACCAGCCGGCCGGCGTGCGGCAATTCATCGAGGACGAGATGCTGACCGAGTCGGGCTTTCGCGAGAGCCTGGCCGAGGAGCGCGTGCGCAAGGCATTCGCCGCGGTGGGCGCGCCTCCCGATACGCTGGCGAAGCTGGTCGACCGCCGCCTGCTCCGCATCGAGGAACGACTCGACTTGCGCCGGGTCGAGCTGACACATGACGTGTTGTGCAGCGTCGTCAAGGCGAGCCGCGATTTGCGCTACGAGCGCGAGGCACGCGACGAGGCCGAGCGCCAGCTCGCAGCACAACGCGCACGGGAGCTGGCCACGCGCAAGGCGCTTGTGCGAGCGCGGCAGGTCGCCGCGATCTGCGCAGTGCTGGCGATCGGCGCGCTCGGGAAGCGCCATTTTCGGCTACCTCAGCATGAAGCGCGCGCAGGAGGCTGAGTTGCAGGCGCAGCAAACCCGCCAGATGGCCGAAGCGGCGCGCGGCGAGGCCGAGAAACTGATCGTCTACCTGCTGGATGATTTCTATCTCGAGCTCGAGCCGGTCGGCCGCCTCGACATCGTCGCCGCATTGTCCAAGCGCGCGATCGACTATTACGCAGCGCTGCCGCCGGAGCTGCGCACTCCCGAGACCGATCGCAACCGCGCGCTGGCGCTGGTGCGATACGGAGCGGCACTGCGCAATCAGTCGAAGCTCGACGAAAGCGGAAAGGCGCTGTCAGAGGCCGTCGGCGTCTTGAGCAAGCTACGCACTGGAGGCGACCAGTCGGAGGCGACGGCCGTCGGGCTGGGCGTGGGACTGACTGTCGCAGGCCCGGGTCGCGGGGAGTCAGAACAGGCGCGCCGACGAACGGGTGTTCGCCATCCAGGCGGTCGACGTGTTGAAACCCTTGATGGCGTCGCCCAACCCTTCGGTTCCGTTGCGGCGGGCTTATGGCCTGGCGATGACCTACCTCGGTTTCTCCCAGGCCAACACCGAAGAGGAAGAGACGGCGGTGGCGACGCTGGAGGAGGCGCGCAAAGCCTACCGAAGCATCGATGATCTCAAGCTCAACGACCTGCCTTCGGCCGTCGCCTATGCCGAGGCGTCGGCCTGGCAGATGAACGCGCTGCAGACTTCTGGGCCGTTTCGACAAGGTCAGGGAGGTCGGCAACGACGCGTTGAAGGTGACCGGACAGGTGCTCGAAAAGCGTCCGGGCATATGTCGGCGCTGCGCGCTCGCGCTTTGATGAGCGAAAGCCTGTCAGCCACCGAAGGATTCGATCTGCACGTTCGCAAGGCCCTGGCGCTGAGTCGAGCAGGAGGCGCGCGACTGGGCGGCGATGGTCGCGCTCGATCCCAGCAACCAGATTGCCTGGAACAATCTGGTGAGTGCCCGGTTGGGAGCGGGCTACTGGTCGTTCGCGGCCGGCGATGTTCAGGGAGCGCAGAAACAGTGGCGTGCCGGACGTCGACGTCGAGGGACATGTCAATGAATCAGGCATGATCGGGAGCACGCTGTCGCTCGCGGCCGGCTACCTGACGATGCTCGAGGCCGACTCGGGCAACGCCCAGGCGGCGGAGGCCGCGCTAGCGGCCAACCGCAGGTTCATCGACATGGCGGTGCGCGGTCTGGCCCCGGATTCGTTCGGCCGCGCCTATCTGCCGGACTTCCTGGGCTACTACGGTTTCCCGACGCACCGGAATCGGCTACGGCGCCTACGCGCTGCCGCTGGCGGCTCGCGACTACGAAACGGTGCGCAAGGAGGCTCACGCGTCGGCCCGCCGCCTCGAGCAGATCAAGAACCTCAATCCCCAGCAAGAGCTGAGCAGGAACCGCGCGCTCGAGGTCGCGTATCGAACCGTCGGCGGCAGCGTCGTACCGCATGGGCGACTACGCGGCGGCCGACGCGGATGATCAAGAAGGCGCTGACCATCCGGCGCGGCATCCCGACCCGCACCCTGGCGGAGGAGCGCGATGCGGACGACCAGCTGATGCTCGCCGCCCTGATCGCCGCGAGACTGCAGAGGTACGCCGAAGCGCAGGAGATCATCGATCCGGTGCTCAAGCTGCAGCGTGGGACTGTACGATCGCAAGGACAACGACGACGTCACCCAGCGCATCCAGTTCGCGCAGGCGCTCTATGTTTCCGCGATCGCCGCCCCAGGACAGAAGTCGGCGCAAGTGACCCAGGCCGCTGCGATCGTCGACGGCTTGCCGCCGCAGATGCGCCGCCAGCTTAGTGTCGCGTACCTGCGCGGTCAGATCGCAGAGGAACAGAAGGCGCGGCACTAGCGGCCTCGCGCGCGTGCGAAGGACTGCATGATCAAGCCTCCAGGCCCCGGCTCAGACGCCACCTGAGGATGCGCGCTGCAAGCTTGCACGCGCATACGCAGACATCTCGAGCAGGGTGCGCCGTGGGACGCGTGCGACGCCTTCCGCGAAGCGACGCCGGCGTTCGCCGGAGACGCCGAGGTCATGTACCTGGGGGCTCTGGCCTACGCCCGCGCCGGAGCGCCGCTGCGGGCGCGGGCGCTGCTCGATGAAGCGCAAGAGGCCGCGGCCGGTGCGCCCGATCGCCTCGCCGACATACTTAGCCTCCGCGGCCGGCTGTCGAAAGACGAATACCATCGCGCCCCTGAAGAGAGCGGAAGCAAGCAGGTCGCCGAGCGCGCCCGTCAGGACTATCTCGCGGCGTACGCGTTGGCCGGCGACCCGTATCCAGGCATCAACGCGGCCACGCTGTCGCTGCTGCTGGGAGAGCGCGCTGCAGCGCGGACGCTGGCGCAGGAGATTGTTGCGCGGCTAACCGGGCAGGCAACGCGCACGTGCTGGGATCACGCCACTTTGGGCGAGGCGCAGCTCGTGCTGGGGCAATTCGATCAGGCCGCCCGAAGCTACGCTGCCGCCTACGCGCAAATGCCGGGCGACGCGGGGAGCGTCGCCACGATGCGCCGCCAGCTCCGCCTGCTCGAGCGCGTGATTCCCGAAGCGGCCGGCGTCTTGCAGCAACTGCCGGCGCCCGACGTGGTGGCGTTTGTCGGCCATATGATCGATGCGCCGGATCGGGAGGCGCCGCGGTTCCCGGCAGCGCTGGCTCCGGCGGTCGCCACGGCGATGCGCGAGCATATCGCGCGTCTGAATAGGCCGATCATCTACACGTCGGCAGCCTGCGGCGCCGACCTGATGTTCATCGAGGCCGCGCTCGACGCCGGCGCGGAAGTCAACGTCGTCCTTCCGTTCAACCGCGACGATTTCGTCGTTACCAGCGTGGTCGTCGGCGGAGACGGGTGGAGCGAGCGATTCGACGCCGCGCTGCCTCGCGCGACGCGCGTGATCATGGCGACCGACGAGCGACATCTGGGAGATGATGTGCTGTTCGAGCATGCCGCTCTGCTGCTCGAGGGATTGGCTATCCTTCGCGCCGCGCAGCTGGAGACGGTGCCGTCGCTGTATTGCGTCATCGACCCGGCGTCATCGGGGCGGGTGGGCGGCACGCAGGCTTCGTTCGAGCGATGGAACCGCCACGTCGGGCCGCCCCAAGTGCTCGATCTCGCGGAGCTCCGAATGCGGCCGGCGGCGGATCACGGCGCCGATGCCGTCGAATCCCCTCAGCCGACCGGGGTGGCCACGGCAACCGGCTCGATGCAGTTGCAAAGCGGCGATTTGTGGCCGATCCCGGCGACGCGTCCACAGCGCTCGCTCAAGACCTTGCTCTTCGCCGACTTCACCGGCTTCAGCCGGGTGCACGACGCGATCGCGCCGCTTTTCCAGGAGACCTTCTGGAACATCGCGGCCAGGCAGATCGAGGCCTCGCCGGCCAAACCGTTGATGGCGAGCACCTGGGGCGACGCCTTGTATGTGGTATTCGACGCGCCGTGCGACGGAGCGGGATTTGCGCTTTCTTTCCTGGACCGCATGCTCGAAGTCGACTGGACCGCGCTGGGGCTGGCCGATGCCAGCCCGATTCGCATCGCGCTGCACGCTGGCCCGGTATTCCGGGGGTTCGATCCGATCATGCGACGCGACAATTATTTCGGCGCTAACGTGACCAAGGCAGCGCGCATCGAGCCGGTGACGCCGCCGGGCATCGTATATACCAGCGAGGCCTTTGCCGCGTCGTTGGCGGCGACGGGGCGCGACTTTGCGCTGGAATACATGGGGCGGCTTGCGCTCGCTAAAGGATATGGCGAGTCACGCATCTACCGGCTCGACCGGCGATGACCGGAATCGAGCAGCGCCGGAACGGTTTCGCGATGATCCTGGCTAGAATGATTGCTTGCGGATGCCGGTTTAGTCCAGCCCGAGATACTCGGCACGCGCCTGCGGGTCGGCGGTGAACTTGGCATAAGGTCCGGTGAAGCGGACCTGCCCGCTTTCGAGCACGCAGGCGCGATCGGCGATGGCAGAGGCGAGCACCAGGCTTTGCTCGGCAAGCAATATCGTCACGCCGTCTCGCTTGAGCTCGCGCAGCGCTTTCGCGAGTTGCTGGACGACCAGCGGCGCCAAGCCTTCGCCCGGCTCGTCGAGCAGCAGCAGTCTCGGGTTGCCCATCAGCGTGCGCGCGATCGCAAGCATCTGCTGCTCGCCACCCGATATCTGGCCACCGCGGCGATGTTTGAGCTCGGCGAGCATGGGAAACAACGAGAATGCCCGCTGCGGCGTCCACGGCGCGCCGTCGTGCATGCCTCGGCGTCCGACCTCCAGATTTTGCTCGACCGTCAAATCGGTGAAAATGCGCCTGCCCTCGGGCACGAAACCCAGCCCGGCGCGAGCGATGCGATAGGCAGGGGCGCCGTCGATGCGTCGGCCATCGAGGAGGATTTCGCCACGACTGGCCTTAAGCCATCCAGCGATCGCCTTCAGCGTGGTGGACTTGCCTGCGCCGTTGCGTCCGAGGAGAGCCACCGCTTCGCCATCGCCGACGTTGAATGAAACGTCGAACAGTATCGTCGCCGCGCCGTAGCCCGCCTGCAACGCACGCACTTCAAGCATCGCGGCTCTCCGGCTCGCCGCCGCTGCCAAGATAGACCTCGCGCACCCTTCGATCGGCGCGCACCGCCGATGGCGCGCCCGCGGCGATCACGCGGCCGCGATCGAGGACGACAATGCGGTCGGCGTGCGCGAACACGACGTCCATGTCGTGCTCGGTGAAAAGGAGCGCGGCGCCAGCGGTGCGCGCGAGATCGCATACCTGGCGCATCAGGCGCGCGCGCTCGGGCGGCGCGAGCCCCGCGGTCGGCTCGTCCATCAGCAGCAAGCGAGGAGCATCGGCGAGCGCGACCGCGAGCTCGAGGCGCTTCAGGTCCCCATAGGCGAGCGTCGCGGCGGCGCGCTCGCTCAGCGCGCCGATGCCGACCTGGTCGAGCAGGCTCTGCGCTTCGTCCACAAGGTGGGTCCGCAGCCGCGACAGCAACGCATGGGTCCGGCCCCGCCGGGCGAGCAGCGCGACCTGGACATTTTCACGCACGGTCATCGAAGCGAACGTCGCCGTCACCTGGAACGTCCGGCCAACGCCCATCCGCGCGATCGTATGCGGCGCAAGACCGACCAGCGTCCGCCCGGCCACGGATGCGGTGCCGCCGTCCGGCAGCAGTTGGCCATCGAGGATGTTGAACAGGGTCGTCTTGCCGGCGCCGTTCGGCCCGATCACCGCCACGCGCTCGGCGGCGCCGACGTCGAAGGTCACGCCCGCGAGTGCCTGCACGCTGCCGAACGCCTTGGCGATCGCGGTGATGGCCAGCAGCGGCGCGTTCATGTTGCCGTCCGAGCGGATTGGCGCCGCGACACCACCCCGCCGATCACGTCCCTGAGCGCGCCGACGATGCCTTGCGGGAAGAGCAGTGCCAGCACCAGAATTGCCGCGCCGAGCATCGCGCGCCAGTATTCGGTGTGCCGCGCGAGCGTGTCCTGCAACCAGCCGAATAATGCGGCGCCGGCAACGGGGCCGAACAGCGTCTGCAGCCCACCGAGCAGAACCATGACCAGTCCGTCGACCGAGCGCGGTATCGACAGCGCGTCGGGCGAGATGCTGCCCTTGGAAAACGCATACAGCGAGCCGGCGACCCCGGCGGCGAGGCCCGCGACGACAAACGCCGCCCAGCGGATCGCCCGCACGTCGATGCCCACCGCAGCCGCGCGCCGCGGCGAGTCGCGCGCTGCGCGCACCGCATAACCGAAAGGCGCGAACACGATGCGCCAGAGCAGGGCGATCGCGGCGCCGGCGATCACCAGCGTCAGCCAGTAATAGGCGGCGCGTGAAGACAACCACGGCGCCGGCCAGACTCCGACCAGGCCGTTGCTGCCGCCGGTCAGCGCATCCCACTGATAGATCGTGGCCCAGGTGATTTGCGCGAACGCCAGCGTAAGCATCGCGAGATACACGCCGGAAAGGCGCACGCAGAACCAGCCGAAGACCAGCGCACCGATTGCTGCCGCGAACGGCGCCGCGATCAGCGCAAGTTCCATCGGCAGCGCGCGCGAAGCGATCGCTGCACCGTACGCACCGAGTCCGAAATACGCAGCGTGGCCGAACGATGCCATGCCGCCGGGGCCCATGATGAAGTGCAGGCTGACCGCGAACAGCGCGAATATCAGCAGGTCAGCCCCGAGTACCATCGTGTAATCGTCGGCGAACAGCGGCGCGGCCGCGAGGACTGCCAGCAGCAGCGCGCCGGCGATTGCGAAGCGCCGCCCGGGCGGCCGTTGCAGTTCGCGCTGTTCGGCAATCGGGGGCTGCGCCGATGGACGTCCGAACAATCCCCAGGGACGCGCGACGAGCACTACCGCCATCACGACGAACTCTGCCACCAGCGTCAATTTCGAGAAGGACACGACCGAGCCGAACAGCGCGACGTCGCCGATGCCGATGCAAAGCGCCTTGACCACGCCGATGATCAAAGCTGCGACGAAAGCGCCGCGGATGCTGCCCAGTCCACCGACGACGGTCACAACAAACACATCGGCGATGATCGTCAGATCCATGTTCAGGTTTGCCGGCTCGCGGGGAAGCTGCAGCGCACCGGCCAGGCCGGCGAGCAGGGCGCCGACGAAGAACACGCCGGAAAAGAGCCACGACGGGTTGACGCCCAGCGCCGCGGTCATTTCGCGGTCCTCAGTCGCAGCGCGGACCAGCAGCCCCCAGCGGGTGCGGGCGAGAGCGAGCGACAAGACAGCGAGCACGACGGGGGCGAGCACGATCAGCAGCAGATCGTATTGCGGCACCGGCTGGCCCAGGATCGTGAACGCTCCGGCGAGTCCCGGCGCGCGAGGCCCCAGCAGATCCTCGGGACCCCACAGCGCCAGCGCCGCATCCTTGATCAGCAGCACCACACCGAAGGTCGCGATCAACTGCAGCAGTTCGGGTGCGCCGTAGAGTCGCCGCAGCAGCGTACGCTCGATCAGCACGCCCAGCAGGCCGACGGCGAGCGCCGCGATCAGCACGCCGCCCCAGTATCCGACAGGCCCGGATCCGAAGCGGCCGATCAAGCTATAGGCGAGGTAGGCGCCCAGCATCATCAGCGAACCGTGCGCGAAGTTGACGATCCGCGTGACGCCGAAGATCAGCGACAGTCCGGCGGCGACCAGGAACAGCGACGACGCGCCGGCCAGGCCGTTGAACAGTTGAACGAGAAGCGCGGAGAGGGTCAGGAAGGCGCTGTCAGTTGGCGGGCCGGTGCGCGCGCACCCAGTCGTCCGACGGCAGATAGTCGGCGCCGTCGGCATATTTGGCATCGACCATCACGCCCTTGCCGTCCTTGATCGCGAGCCTTCCGACGTAGGCGCCCATCGTCGACTGGTGATCGATGGCGCGATAGCGAATGGTTCCGAAAGGCGTGTCGACGATCAGTCCGGCCATCGCAGCGACCAGCCGGGCGTTGTCGGTCGATTTGGCTTTGCGGATCGCTGCCGCCGCGCTGTTGACGACGCTGTATCCGACGACCGAGCCCTGGCGCGGATAATCGTTGTATTTGGCGCGGTACGCATCGAGAAAACGCTGGTGCGCAGGCGTGTCGATCGCATACCAGGGATAACCGGTGACGTACCAGCCGACCGGCGCTTCCGCCTTCAGCGGGTCGAGGTATTCGGGCTCCCCGCCGAGGAGATCGAACACCGGGCGGTCCTTGAACAGGCCGCGCAACTCGCCTTCGCGCACGAACTTGGCGAGGTCGGCGGCGAACAGCGACGAAAAGATGGCGTCAGGCTTGGCGTCCACCATCGCCTGCACGACCGGCCCGGCGTCGATCTTGCCCAGGGGGACCGCGAATTCGACGAATTCGATGCCTGCGCTCTGTCGCGCGATCATCTGCTGCTTGAACGCGGCGGTCGCCGATTTACCGTACTCGTAATCCGGGTAGACGATCGCCCATCGCCGCTTGCCCAGCCTGGCCGCCTCCGGCACCAGCATCGCCGTCTGCATATAGGTCGACGGACGCAGCCGGAACGTGTACTTGTTGCCGTTGTCCCACACGATCTTGTCGGTCAGAGGCTCCGAGGCAAGAAACAATCGCTGGCGCTGCTTGGCAAAATCGGCGATCGCCAGGCCGACCGCCGAGGAGAACGTTCCCATCAGGACATCGACTTTTTCGCGCGAAACCAGTTCTTCCGCGACCCGCACCGCATCGCCGGGATTGCCGGTATCGTCGCGCACGATCAGCTCGACCGGACGCCCGAGCAGTCCGCCTCCCTGGTTGATCTGGTCGACCGCCAGCTCCATGCCGCGCTTGTAGGCTTCGAGAAACGCGGGAAAGGTCTTGTAGCTGTTGAGCTCGCCGAGCTTGATCGGCTGCGCCGCGGCCGACAATGCGCAGAGCGCCACGGCCGCCAGCAGATATCGGACCCGGGATGCCATGTTATTCATTAGAACTCCGGTTGGCGCGCCGACGCGCGGCGTCGATCGGGCCTTGAAGTATGCATGATAGCGGTCCCTAGCCAGGCAGGGAAAGCGCGTCTGCTTCGTTGACGCCTCGACGCTTGGGTTCTATGCATATGCGCGCGAGAGCCCGCGGCGGCACTGTCACGCAGGTAAAATGTCGGCTTTCCCCGACCCTGCCGTCGGCCGGCATCGATGTCGCCGCCGGTGCGTGTTCGAAGGCTCCAGGACGATGAAGCTTGCTTTTGGCCTGACTTTTGCCGAACTGTACGCGACCGAGGGGCTCGCGCGGATCGACGCGGCCTTTGTCGACTTCCTTCGCGCAGCTGATGTCGCGCTGGCGCAGCGGCTGGTCGCGGCTCGTACCAATGGTATCGCCGACCGCGGCGAGGAGTCGGCGCTGCTGATCGCCATCGCGCCGCATCTGGAGGACTTTGTCGCGCTGCTGTTCGACGTCGAAGCTGAAGTTGCAGCCCTTCAACAGGCGCATCACGAGCTGGCGCCGCTCTACGCCTGCAAGCGCCAGGTCGTGCAGCGCAAGGCGATGAACAAGTACAAGGCCGACGAGGCGGCGAGCTTCGACGGTGACGCGCTGCGCATCGCGCTCGAGTCGCGTCTGGGCGCGCCGCTTGAAGGCTTGTCGGGCGAGCTGGCCTTCGCGCGCGCGGTCGGAGCATGGGCTACCGACGACGCAGCGCATGGCGGCGACATGGAGCTCGCGCTTCGCTATGCCGCATGGGCCGCGCATACGCCGGCAGGCAAGGCGCGCCACCGCGCCGGCGTTCTGTTCAAGGCGCCGCGCAAGCTCGATTACCTTCGCCTGATTCCGGTCGAGCACGAGCGTCGCGACGGCATCGATCGCCTCCGCCTGCCAGACGACCATCAGCGCAGGCGCGAAGGCTTCGCACTGACCGACGCCGGGACCGACCTCGCCGGCGGGCTTGACCAGGCGAACTACTGCATCTGGTGCCACGAGCAGCAAAAGGACTCGTGTTCGTCGGGCCTTCGCGAAAAGAAGGGAGCCGACGGCGCGCCACCGCCGTTCAAGCGCTCGCCGTTCGGCGTGCCGCTGGCCGGCTGTCCGCTGGAGGAACGCATTTCCGAATTCCACAAGCTGCGCGCCGAAGGCTGGGCGCTCGGCGCGCTGGCGATGATCTGCATCGACAATCCGATGGTCGCCGGCACCGGGCATCGCATCTGCAACGACTGCATGAAGTCCTGCATCTACCAGAAGCAGGAACCCGTCGACATCCCGCAATCCGAGACGCGCGTGTTGAAGGACGTGCTTGCGCTGCCCTGGGGCTTCGAGATCTACGGGTTGCTGACGCGATGGAATCCGCTCGATCTGTCCCGTCCGCTGCCGCGCCCGGCAACCGGCAAGCGCGTGCTGGTGGTCGGCATGGGCCCTGCCGGCTTCACGCTGGCGCATCACCTGCTGAACGACGGCCATACGGTCGTCGGCGTCGACGGCCTCAAGATCGAGCCGCTGCCGGGGTCGGTTTCCGGCGTGACTGCATCCGGCGCACGCGTGCCGTTCGAGCCGATACGCGACATCGATTCACTGCGCGAGCCGCTGGATGAGCGCGTGATGGCGGGTTTCGGCGGCGTCGCCGAATACGGCATCACCGTCCGCTGGGACAAGAACTTCCTCAAGCTGCTTCGCCTGCTGATCGAGCGCCGCGAGCGCTTTGCGCTCTGCGGTGGCGTGCGCTTTGGCGGCACGCTCGACGCCGAAGATGCGTTCGCGATGGGCTTCGATCACATCGCGCTCGCCGCGGGCGCCGGCCGCCCGACGGTGCTCGATCTCCCGAACGCGCTGGCCAAGGGCGTGCGCACAGCATCCGACTTCCTGATGGCCCTGCAGCTCACCGGCGCCGCGCGCAAGGACTCGGTGGCCAATATGGAGATCCGCCTGCCGGTGATCGTCATCGGCGGTGGGCTGACGGCGATCGACACCGCCACCGAGTCGCTGGCGTACTACCCGGTGCAAGTGGAGAAATTCCTTTCCCGCTATGACGCGCTGGTTGCCGAACGCGGAGTCGAGCGGGTCGAATCGGAATGGACCGACGACGAACGCGATGTGGCGCTCGAATACCTGGCGCACGGACGCGCCATTCGCGCCGAGCGAGCCGCTGCATCCCGCGAGGCCCGCCCGCCGCGCGTGCTGGAATTGCTGCAATCGTGGGGAGGCGTCACGATCGCGTATCGGCGACGGCTGATCGACAGCCCGTCGTACACGCTCAATCACGAAGAGGTCGAGCGGGCGCTAGAGGAAGGGATCCGTTTCGCCGAAGGCCTGACGCCGCTGGCGATCGAAGTCGACGGCCGCGGCCGCGCCAGCGCGCTCAAGGTCTCGATCCAGCACAACGATGGCGACGGCGTCTGGCACGAATCCGGCCACGCCTCGTTGCCGGCACGGACGGTCCTGATTGCGGCCGGCACGCAGCCGAACACGGTAGCGGCGCGCGAAGACGCGGCGCATTTCCACCTCGACGGCAAATATTTCCGTGCTCTCGACGAAGCGGGCAATGTCGTCAGGCCGACGCCGGGGCTTGCCAAGCCCGTGGTGCCGCACGTGCTGACCGCGATCGAACCCGATGGGCGCGCGATCAGCTATTTCGGCGACCTGCATCCTTCGTACTTCGGCAACGTCGTCAAGGCGATGGGCAGCGCCAAACAGGGATACCCGGTGGTCAGCCGTATGCTCGCTCGCGTCGCACCGGCTTCCTCGCTCGGCGATGCGGGATTTCTCGCGCTGGTAAACGGCGAGCTGAGGGCCAGCGTCGAGCGCGTCGTGCGCTTGACGCCGACGATCATCGAGGTTGTCGTCCGCGCGCCCGCAGCGGCACGCAAGTTCGCCCCGGGACAGTTCTACCGGCTGCAGAATTTCGAATCCCTGGCGCAACGTGCCGACGGCACGAGGCTGGCCATGGAGGGGCTTGCGCTGACCGGGGCATGGGTCGATCGCGAGCGTGGACTGGTATCGACGATTGTCCTCGAAATGGGCGGTTCGTCTGACCTTTGTGCGCAGCTCGAGCCGGGCGAGCCGATCGTGCTGATGGGCCCCACCGGCTCGCCGACCGAAATCGAGCCCGGGGAGACGGTGATACTCGCCGGCGGCGGACTGGGCAATGCTGTGCTGTTCTCCATCGGGCAGGCGTTTCGCAACGCCGGCTCGAAGGTACTTTACTTCGCCGGTTACCGGCAGATGATCGACCGGTACAAGATCGCCGACATCGAGGCTGCCGCCGATGTCGTCGTCTGGTGTTGCGACGAGCCTCCGGGCTTCGTGCCGCGCCGGCCGCAGGACAGGAGCTTCGTCGGCAACATCGTGCAGGGAATGCTGGCGTATGCCAAAGGCGAGCTGGGCGAAGCGACGATCGCGACCGGTGCGGCCGACCGTGTCATCGCCATCGGCTCCGACAAGATGATGGCGGCGGTCGGCGCGGCGCGGCACACGGTGCTTAAGCCTTACCTCAAGCCCTCGCATCGCGGCATTGCGTCGATCAATTCGCCGATGCAATGCATGATGAAGGAAATCTGCGCGCAATGCCTGCAGCCACAGCACGATCCGATAACCGGCAAGCTGAGCTACGTCTTTTCCTGCTTCAACCAGGATCAGTCCCTCGATAGCGTCGATTTTGCCGGGCTTGACGCCCGCCTGTCGCAGAACGCCGTGCAGGAAAAGCTGACCGCGCAGTGGGTCGAGCATTGCCTGCACACGGCGGCTGCCGACGCCTGATCAAAGCGAGAGCGCGCTAACGGCGCGCGCGAGCTGATGCGCCTCGCTGGCCCCAATCGGCGACGCTTTCCGGTTACCTTTGGTTACAACGGTTGTCGGCGTAATGTCAGCATCGAGCGTTATGGACTAGCATGCGCATCGGCGCGACGAACTCGCCGCCTCTGACGGCAAAGTTTCTGCTCAAGTTTTGTCATGACGTGACCGGCACGCCGCCGTGCGTAAGCGATGCAATCGACGCGGTTTTTGCGGGCATCAGGCACGCACCCAACCCAAAGCGAGGAGAAAGTATGAACATGGTCCAATCCAGGCTGCGGCTGATGGCCGTCGTGGCCGGCGCGGCGATGCTGCTGCTGTCCGGGGCAGGCATGGCCGATCCTCCCGCCCGCGTAGCTCGACTCGCCTTCTTGAGTGGTCCGGTGAGTTTCTCGCCGGCAGGCGAAGACGAGTGGGCGCTGGCCAGCCCGAACCGGCCGCTGATCACCGGTGACCGCCTGTGGGCCGACACCGGAGCGCGCGCCGAACTGCAGGCGGGAAACGTCGCCATTCGGCTCGGCGAGGCCACCAACGTCAACGTGCTGGATCTCGACGATCGCACCACCCAGATGGAGCTCACGCAAGGCTCGCTGTACGTGCGGGTGTCGCGCCTCGACCGCGGCGATACCGTGGAAATCGACACACCGAATCTTGCATTCACGATCAGCGGCGTCGGCCGCTATCGCATCGACGTCGATCCCGACGGCAACGTCACGACGCTTGCAGTGCTAGCCGGCGAAGGCGAGGCCTATGGCGAAGGCGCCGCCTATCGCATCGGCGCCGGCGACCGCTACGCATTCAGCGGCACGGGGCTGCGCGACTACGAATACAGCGACATCGGGCCGCCGGACGAATTCGACCGATGGGCCGCCGACCGAGACCGCCGTTTCGAGTCTTCGGCTTCTGCGCGCTATGTATCGCGCGACGTGATCGGCTACCAGGACCTCGACCAGTACGGCACGTGGAGCGTGGTGGCGAGCTACGGCAACGTCTGGTATCCGCGCTCGACCCCGAGCGGCTGGGCTCCGTATCGCACCGGACATTGGTCGTGGATCGATCCGTGGGGATGGACCTGGATCGACGATTCGCCATGGGGCTTTGCACCGTATCACTACGGGCGCTGGGCGTACCTGAGCGGCCGTTGGGGATGGATACCGGGGCCGGTCAACGTGCGACCGATCTATGCGCCTGCGCTGGTCGCGTTCATCGGCGGCGGCGATCTTCGACTGACGCTATCGGTCGGAGGCTTCGCATCCGGCGTCGCCTGGTTCCCGCTCGGGCCCGGCGAAGTCTACCAACCCGCGTATCGCGTCAGCCGCGACTATTTCACCAACGTCAACGTAAGCAACACGCGAATCACCAACGTCAACATCACCAACGTGTACAACAATTACACGAACAACACCACGGTGACCAACGTCACTTATCGCAACCGGGAAGCGCCCGGCGCGGTGACTGCTGTACCGGCCACCGCGTTCGTGCAATCGCAACCCGTCGCGCGCGCCGCGGTCCAGCTACCGCGCGAAGTGGTAACACAGCAACCGGTGAGCGCAGTCGCCAGAGTCGCACCGACCAGGGCGAGCCTCGTCGCTGCCGCTTCCGCGGTATCGGCTGCGTCCGCTGCAAAGCCGCCGACCCGCGCGCTGCAGCGCGATGTCGTCGCTCGCCACAAGCCGCCGGCGCCTCCCGCCGCCTTCGCTGCACGGCAGGCTGCGCTCACGGCGAATCCGGGCCGGCCCATCGAGCCTGCCGCAGCGGCGCAACCGCAGCCTGCGGCCGCGGGTGCCACCCCACCGAGGAACGTCAAAGTGGTTACGCCGACGCAGGCGGCCGCGCCCGCGCCGAAGGGCGAGGGCCGACGTGCCCGTGGATTGGCCGGCGAGCGCGGGCAAGGTGCGCCTGCAGGTCCGGTCGGTGGCGCGCCGGCGCAGCAAGCTGCACCAGCGAACGAGAAGGCAGCGCCTGCGACCGGCAGTCCGGCCAAGGGTAACGCTCCTGCAGGCCCTCCATCAGGAGATTCGGAATCCGCGCGCAGGGCTCGCGACGCCGCGCAACGCCCTGCCGACCTGAACAAGGGCATGGCGGTTCCGCCGCCGACCGGGGCGGGTCAAGCGACACCGGTACCCCGACCGCCTCAGGAGCGCCGGGCCACGCCGCAAGGGCCGGAGCCGAAGCGCGAAGCCCCGCCAGCGTCGCCGGAAGCCCCTCGCGCCGCCCCGCCAGCGCCGCCGCCCCAAGCGGCACCGGAGGCGCAGCAGCGCAGGCCGGAGCCGAAACGGGAAGCCCCGCCGCGGCCCCCGGAAGCTCCCCGCGCCGCTCCGCCAGCACCGCCGCCGCAAGCAGCACCGGAGGCGCCGAAACGGGAACCCCGCCGCGGCCCCGGAAGCTCCCCGCGCCGCCCCGCCAGCGCCGCCGCCGCTAGCAGCACCGGAGGCGCAGCAGCGCAGGCCGGAGCCGAAACGGGAAGCCCCGCCGCGGCCGCCGGAAGCTCCCCGCGCTGCGCCGCCAGCACCGCCTCCTGCCCAGCCTCCTGCCGCGCAGCCGCGCCGTCCGGAGCCTCCTCGCGAGGCGCCCAAGGGCGAACCCAAGCGGGACGAAGGCAAGGGCAAGGGCGGCGGCGGCGATAAGGGCAACGACAAGGATCAGAAGGACAAGGACAAGAAAGGATCCGAAGGGTAAAACGCAAAGCGGTTATGACCACCGGCCGCGTCCAGTTGGACGCGGCTTTTTTTTGCTTGCCTTAGCCGCGGCTATCCGGGTCGTTCCTCGTTGGCGTCGTCCGCATCGTCGACACGGCCCCTGACCTGCGCGTCGCATTCGATGCGGGCGCGGCACGGTTAATGCTGCAGCGGCATCATGGCCGGCACTCCGCGCGGAGCCGCACGCTAACGCAGCAATATTTACAAGCACTTGTAAATAGTTGCGCCATTGTTGCGGCGTTCGCGCCCGTTATCGCGCGTTGGCCAGCTTGGCGGCGCTACCCGCCCGTCACTCGACCGCAGGAGGCCACATGACACCGATCATCGCCGGAAGATTCGAACAGGAAGCGCAGGCGGAGGAGGCAGCCGAGGAGCTTCGGCACAGAGGTTTTGCCGCGGACGACGTGACCGTGTTCTACCTGAATCCGCCCGGGCAACATGCTACTTTTCCGGTCGGAGGCGACCGGGATAAATCGCACGGCGCCACCGCCGCCCACAGCGGCGCGCTCAAGGGCGCGGCTATCGGCGGGGCGGTCGGGCTTGGCGTAGGCGCAGCTACCGCTCCGCTGATCGGACCGGTTGGGGCCCTCGTAGGTGCAGGAGCGGGCGCCTATGTCGGATCGCTGGCGGGCGCACTGGGTGACATGGGCGAAACCGATTCCGCAGCCAAGGATGCCGGTGATCCGCCGCCGAGCGTCCCGGTGGACAGCGTACCGATGGAAAGGCCCGCCGGTTTTGTCGTCGCGGCGCGCGCGCCCGAATACGCACGACGCGTGATCGCGGCCAACGTGCTGCAATCGGTGGGAGCCAAGGACGTCGAACGCGCCGATGGCACCTGGCAGATGGGCAAGTGGGTGGATTTCGATCCGCTGCAGGCGCCCAAGCTCGTCGATCTCCCGGCTTCCGGCCGCGGAGCGGCACAGCGCTAGCGGACGACCGAATCAACCAAAGGAGAGACGCAATGAACGTAACGCTGACGCTGGGGCCGCTGATCTCGCTGATCGCAGGCATTCTCATCCTGCTGATCCCGCGGCTGCTGAACTACATCGTCGCGATTTATCTGATCGTGATCGGCGTCATCGGCCTGTTCGGCGCCGGCGGCATGAATCTGCGCTAGAGGCTAGACGACCTTCACGCTGATGTTCGGCAGGCCATCGATGTGGCCCTCCATGACGTCGCCCTTGACGACGGGTCCGACGTTCTCCGGGGTGCCCGAATAGATAATGTCGCCGGGCGCAAGCTCGAACGCCTCCGAGAGCCTGCTTATCTGTTCCGCGACCGACCAGATCATCTGCGAGAGATCGGCACTCTGCTTGATCTGCCCGTTGACCTTGAGCCAGATGGCGCCCTTGGTCAGATGCCCGACCGCCGCTGCCGGCTGCAGGTGTCCCAGCGGCGCGGAATGATCGAAGCTTTTGCCGATTTCCCACGGTTTCTTTTCGTCGCCCATCGCGCGTTGCAGGTCGCGCCGCGTCATGTCGAGTCCAACCGTGTAGCCCAGCACGTGGCCGAGGGCCTGGTCGATCGGGATGTTGCGTCCGCCGCTTTTCAGCGCCGCGACCAGCTCGATCTCGTAGTGGTAGTTTTTGGTCAGCGGAGGGTAGGGGTGATCAACGGTCGCACCGGGCGGCACGTTCTGCACGGCATCGGTGGGCTTCTGAAAAAAGAACGGCGGCTCGCGTGTCGGATCGGACCCCATTTCACGCGCGTGCGCCGCGTAATTGCGTCCGATGCAATAGATGCGACGGACCGGAAAAATCTCGCCGCCGCCTGCGATCGGAATAAACGTCGCCGCGACACTGAACGGCGTCCGGGCTTGGCCAGCCGCATGGCCGGACATCGCGTAGGCGGCAACCCCTCCGGTGGCGAGTGCGCCCGCGCGGCGCAGCATTTCCCGACGCTGTTTCGATGTCATGGTCGCCTCTACCGCCCTTTGGAGCTCGCCTTGGTGCGCGGCATGATGCGCGGCACCGACGGCGCCTGCGGGCGCTTGATCTGTGGAATCTGGATCGGCTGTCCGGTCTTTGCGTCGCGACCGCGGAAGCTGCCGCTGCCCTTGCCTTTGCTCATCGTTCGATCCCGCTCTGGTGTATGGAAACGATCATCATGCTACCGCGCCTCGACGCCCGCAAGCCTTGCCCGGGCGTCCTCGCGCTCAGGCCTCGGGGGTGAGCAGCGACACGCCGAGACGGGCGCGGCGAGACAGCCATGGGCTCGGCCGGTAGCGCGGGTCGCCGTAGGCGCGCATCAGTTCGTTCAGGATCGTGAGCAGGCGCGCCGGACCGAGCGCATCGCCCCAGGCCAGCGGACCCATCGGGTACGCGAGGCCGATCCTGACCGCGAGATCGATATCGGCGGGCGTCGCGATGCGTTGCTGCGCGATCTCGCAGGCGACGTTGACCACGTGCGCCAGCACGCGCTGAACGATGAAGCCCGGGCTGTCGTGGATGACTGCGACGCTGGCTTCATTCCCGGCGAATATCGCGTGCGCGGCGTCGCGCATTTCCTGCCGCGTGATCGGCGTGGTCATCAGCGTGCGATGCTTGGCCAGATCCGGCACGACATCCAGCGCGACCGTGCGCGCCGGATCGAGTCCCTCGTCCAGCGCCGCCGTCGTCGCATCGCTTCCGAGAGGCAATACCAGACACAGCGCGTCGGGCGTCGGGCGGGGGGCAGTGTCGACGTCGGCGCCCGCGCTTGTCAGCAGCGAGGCGACGCGCTCGCGTGCGGCCCGATCGCGCCCGCTGACCCAGACGCGGCACGGCGGCGCGGCTGCCGGTCGTGGCTGCGCGACGGACGTGGAATCGCCACCATAGTCGTAGAACCCGCGCCCGGTCTTGCGCCCGAGCAAACCGGCTGCCAGACGCTGCGCGCCGAGCGGAGACGGCCGGAAGCGCGGCTCTTCATAGTACTGGTGGTAGATCGATTCCATCACCGGCTGCGACACATCGAGCCCGGTCAGATCGAGCAGCGCGAACGGTCCCATGCGGAATCCGGCGCCGTCGGTCAGCACGCGGTCGATCGTCGCGATGTCGGCGATGCCCTCGCCCAGGATGCGCAGCGCCTCGGTGCCGTAGCCGCGACCGGCGTGATTGACGATGAATCCGGGCGTGTCGCGGGCACGCACCGGCGTGTGGCCGAGCGCTGCCCCAAAGGCCAACAGGTGCTCGACCACCGGCGGCGCCGTCTGCAGGCCGCCGATGACCTCGACCAGCTTCATCAAGGGCACCGGGCTGAAGAAATGCAGGCCGGCGACCCTGTCCGGATGCGCACAGGCGGAAGCGATCGCCGTGACCGATAACGAGGAGGTGTTGGTGGCCAGGACGCAGTGCCGGCCGACGATGGGTTCGAGCGCTGCGAACAGCGCCTGCTTGGCATCCAGGCGCTCGACGATGGCTTCGATCACCAGGTCGACCCGGGCGAGTTGGCGGAGCTCGTCGGCCACCGAAATACGTGCGACGGCGCGCGCGACCTCGCCTTCGCTCAGCTTGCCCTTCGCGGCGAGCTTCGACAGCGTGTCCGCGACCGCTTGCCGGGCGTCCGTCGCCGCGTCGGGCTTGACGTCGAAAAGCGCGACCTCGAACCCGGCCTGCGCGGCGATCTGCGCGATGCCGCGTCCCATCAGGCCGGCTCCGACGACGGCTATGGTGCGCAGCCCCTCGGGCATCGCGGTCATCGGGCGCGAATCGGCATCATGTTGGCGGCGGCCATTATCCAATGAACGGCGACGCGACGCGAACGACTCTTCGCGCTGCGCCCTCGGTTCCAGGCCGGGGTCGCCGCGCGAATGCAGTAAACTGCGGATCGACCGGCTCGCCGGCTCGATCGACGCAATGCAAGGCGGAACGTTTGCAATCCGGCGGCATCGACATTCCCACGCTCGTCCTGACCGCGACCATCTGGGTGTATTGGTTCGCCGTCGGTGCGATGGTCGTCCGCGCACGGCGGAAAACCCGGCAGCTCGCCGGCCTCGTTCCCGAGCAGCCGCTCGAACGCAGGATGTGGCTGCTGCTGGTGCCTACGATCATTCTCTGGATCGTGCTGCCGTGGCTGGCGCTGACCCGATCACAGCCGCTGCTCGCGCTGCCCGATTTCGCCCGCACCGTGCCCGCGTATGCCGCGTTGCGCTGGCTCGCCGCTGTCTTGGCGGTGATGTGTCTTGCGCTGACGGCCAAATGCTGGCGTCGGATGGGCAGCGACTGGCGGATGGCGGTAAGCGAGACGCAACGAAGCGCGCTGATCACCGATGGACTGTTCGCCCGCGTCCGGCATCCGATCTACGCGCTTCAGATGCTGCTGATGCTGTGCACCGCGGTGATCGTTCCGACCACGCCGATATTTGTCATCGCGATCGTGCATCTGGGATTGATGAACCTCAAGGCGCGCAACGAGGAGCGACATCTGCTGAAGGTTCATGGCGACATGTACGAGGCGTATCTCGCGCGCACCGGCCGTTTTTTTCCGCGGTTTTCCGCCGGTGCGCGCTAGTCTGGTTACGATCCCCTGACCTTGGCGCCGGGCGAGACAGGCGGCAAGCGCATGCCCTCGCATCGGCTTAGGCCCTTGCGACTCCTTGCCGTCACCCTCCGGGCGCTGTTGGCGTTTTTCCTGGCTGCGGCGCAGGCCGGCCCGGCTGCGGCGGCCGACGCCGCAGCCAGCGGGGCGCTGCGGCGGATGCCATCGCTCGATCGCGGCGTCGAGGATCACATTCTCTCGCTCGACCCGCAGCACATTTCCGCCGCCGAGGTTCGCGATGTGCTCAGGCAGGCGCCGGCACCTCGCATCATCGCGCTGCAGGGAAGTTTTCCGCTGATCACGATGCAGCCGTTTGCCCAGTACCTGATCGCGATGGGGTATCCGGAAGAAAGGCTGCGTAACCCGCCCGACGGAAGCATGTCGCTCAGCAGCTTCACCGACAGCGAGCAGCTCGCCGGCGAGATCGCCTGGTACTACGAATCCGAAGGCATGATGCCGATGCTGATCGGCCACAGCCAGGGTGGAATGCTGGCGATCAAGGTGCTCTACGAGCTGAACGGCTCCTTTCACGCCGAGATTCCGGTGTGGAATCCGGTGACCGGCGAATCCGAGCAACGCACCAGCATCGTCGATCCCTTGACTGGCCGCGAGCGTCCGGTGGTCGGGCTCAAGCTTCCTTACGTTGCCGCGCTTGCCACCGGCAAGCTTCCGCGCTTCCTGCTCGGGCAATGGAACATGATGGGGAAGATCCGTGCGATTCCCGATACGGTCGAGGATTTCACCGGCTTCTCGATCGAGTGGGACATGATCGCCGGCACGCCGCCCGGCAGCGAGGAATACCATGCCGACGGCAGCGCGCACGTGCGCAACGTCACGCTGCCCGCCACGACCAGCCATATCCGCATGCCGCGGACGCGCTACCTGACGCGCAACCCTGCGACGCGCGCCTGGATCGACGATTACGACCCGGCCGCTGCGCGGGCTCCGCTGCCCGAAGGCCCCGACGTCGACAGCGACAACATCGTGCACGCAGCGGATATCTGGTACAGCGTCAAGAAGCACTGGTGCATCGAGGCACAGCGCCTGATCCGGGCTCGTCGTGCCACGCTCAAGCCGAACGGGGCCGAGTGAAAGGCAGGCTCAACCTGTTCCAGGCGGCGATGGTCCGCTGGCGCGAGATGCATCCGTACAACGCCGTGCACGTCGTCACTTTGCCGCAATCGTTGGACCTGCCGCGACTCGAGGCCGGCATCCGCCGCCAGCTCGAGGGACTCGGCCTGACCGGTCTCACGCTGGATCGCCGCCGTCTGCGCTACGAATGGACCGGCGGCCCCGCCGCGGCGCCGCTGGCAGTGCTCGAGGGCGGTGCCGATCCGGCGGCCCGCGTCCATCGCGAAATGGAACGGCAGCTCAACCTCGCCTTTCCGGCCAACGGCCGCATCGAGCCGTTCCGGTTTTTCGTGGTCGACGGCGGACCGGTGATGCATCTGGGACTCGCCTACGACCACTTCATCGCCGGCGGCGACTCGATCGTGAGGCTGCTGCAGCGCCTGGTCGAGGATTACTGCGACCTCGCGCCGGCCGCTGCAGCGCCCCGCTTCGACCTGTATCCATCCGGATATCGGCAGCTTTTCTCGCGCCAGACGTTGCCGCTGGCCAGGGGACTGTCGAGCTGGCGTCAGCTGATCGCGAGCTGCCGGCGCTCGGTCCGGCCGCCGTATCCGAAGGACGGCGATGGATACAACGGTGTCGTGTTCGCCACGCTCGAGCGTGCCGAGTCGGCGACGCTTGCCGGCACGGCGCGTGCATGGGGAATGACGCAGAACGATCTCTTCCTCGCGATCATGCTCAGGACTTTGTCGCCGCTGGTTCCGGAGCGCCGCCAGGCCAAGCGCCGTCGCGACCTTGCCGTCGGGTCGATCGTCAACGTGCGCAGCGATTTCGGCGCGCGAGCCGCCGATGGATTCGTCCCGCTGCTGGGCTCGTTTCGTGTCGCCCACCCGGTGCCGCAGGACATGTCCTTGCGCGAGCTGGCCCGGTTCGTCTGCGGCGAGACCACCGGCATCAAGAGCCGCAAGCTCTATCTGCAAACGCTGCTGGCGATCGGCTTGTCGAGTTTGCAATGGCGGTTTCTTTCCGAGCCGGAACGGCAGCGCTTCCATGCCAAGAACTACGCGGTTTGGGCCGGTGTCACACCGCTGCAGTTGAACGCGCTGTGGCCGGAGGCGAAGACCTATCCGTTTCGCCTGGGCTACGTGCGCGCGGTATCGACCGGTCCGTTGTCGCCGATCGTGGTCGCGCTGACGACGCTGGGCGATGTCGTCGAGGTGGCCTTATCATTCAGGAGAGCAGCATTCGATCGCGTTCGCGCCGAAGGCCTGCTTGCAGAAATTATCCATTGCGTCAGGAGCCTTGCGCCGTGATCACGTCGTGCCGAGCGTTCAAACTTTTTATCGTGGCCGGCCTGGCGGCGACCTTGTGGGGTTGCGCTACGACGCCGCTCGTGCCGCCGGCCGAGGATCTGCGCGCGGCTACCGTCGGCAGCGTGCTGCGCTCGCTCAAGATCGAGCCTGCGATCGAGGATCGCATTCTCGCGCTGGATCCGGACCGCATCAGCGACGATGACGTGCGCAACGCGCTCGCCAGGGGCCCGACGCCGCGCATCGTCGAAGTCCACGGTGGCATCTATCCTGTCTATCTGCTGATGGAATCGTTCGCGCGCTTTCTCACCGGCATGGGTTACCCGGACGTGAAAATCCGCGATCCTGGCGACGGCGCGTATTCACGCAGCCCGTACGAAGACAGTGCGCAGCAGGCCGGCGAAATCGCCTGGTATTACGAGCACGAGGGCGTGCGGCCGATGCTGATCGGCCACAGCCAGGGCGGCATCCAGGTGGTCAAGATTCTGCACGAGCTCGCCGGGACGTTCGGCCCAGAGCGGCACGTGTTCAACCCGCTCACCAGACAATTCGAGGAGCGCACGACCATCATCGACCCGTTGACCGGCCGTGAAAGGCCGGTCGTCGGCGTGTCGGTCGCCAACGCCTCGGTTGTCGGTACCGGAGGCTGGGCGCTGGCCCTGCCGGTACACTGGAAGGTGGTGTCCACCATCCGATCGATTCCGGACACCGTCGACGAGTTCACCGGCTATCGGATCGGTCTGGATCTCTTCGCCTGGGACGCGCCGGGTTTGGAAAACGTAAAGACCTTTCACTCCGACGGCAAGGCAATCGTGCGCAATGTGACGCTTCCGGCCGAGTATTCACACGTCTTCGTGCCCGACACCGAGCAGCTCGCCTTGTCCGGGCCGATGCGCGCATGGATCAATGCGTTCGATCCCGACAACATCGCGGGACTCGCGCCGCTGCCGGACGGAAACGCGAACAACGTGATGTGGGCAGCCGACGTCTGGCACACCGTGAAGAAGCACTGGTGCCTCGAAGCGCAGCGTTTGCTGCGCGCGCGGCGCGCGGCGCTGGGCCGGTAGCCGCGAGGCGCCTGTGGGGACCGCGTAAGCCGCGTGATCGCAGCCGCGGCTCACGCCCTTCGCGGCCGCTTCTTCCGGGTCTCGAAGTTGCCCGGCAGAGCGAAGCAGGCGATAATTATCGATTGTCCCGGGGCTTGGCGCAGGGACGATCCGCCCGCGCCCCCTGCACCCGGCCGTGTCCGTCCCGGAATCCTCAGAGAACCGTCTACGCCGATGTCAGGCCCGCTCGCCGGAAAGGTCGCGCTCGTGACGGGCGCCTCGCGCGGTATCGGCCGCGCGATCGCGACCAAGCTCGCCGCGGGCGGATGCGATCTCGCAGTCAATTACTACAACAGCCACGATGAAGCCGAGGCGCTGTGCGCGGCGCTTCGCGCCACCGGCCGCCGCGCGCACGCGTTCCAGGGCAGCGTCGGCCTGCCCGAAAGCGTCGACGAGATGTTCGACGCCATCGCGGCCCATTTCGATCATATCGACATCGTCGTCAGCAATGCGGCCAGCGGCGTGCTCAAGCCGGCGATGGCGATGTCGCTCAAGCACTGGCGCTGGTGCCTCGAGACCAATGCCTTCGCATTGGCGCTGCTCGCGCAGCACGCGGTGCCGCGGATGCGCGAAGGCGGGCGCATTATCGCGATGTCGAGCCTGGGCGCGTCGCGTGCGATGCCGGACTACGGTTTTATCGGGGCGTCGAAAGCCGCCTTGGAGTCGCTGGTGCGCACGCTGGCGCAGGAGCTCGGCCCGAAGAACATCCGGGTCAACGTCGTCAGCGCCGGTGTCGTCGATACCGACGCACTTCACCATTTTCCGAATCGAGAGGCGCTGCTGGCCAATTTCGCGCATCGGACGCCGGCGGGGCCCGTGCTGACGCCGGAGGATGTCGCCGGCGCCGTCTATCTGCTATGCCTGCCCGAGGCGGCGATGATCAACGGGCATACGCTGGTCGTCGACGGCGGGTTCTGCATCTCGGGATGAGGCGCCGGTGAAGATCGATTCCGGGCTCGCCGGCAAAGTCGCGATCGTCACCGGCGGCAGCCGCGGCATCGGCCGCGCGATCGTCGAGCTCTTCGCCGACGAAGGCGCCGACGTCACGTTCTTCTACCGTGACAACGCCGAAGCGGCGGCCGAGGTCGTCGCTGCGGGCAACGCAGCCGGCCACGCGATCGGGGCCGAGCGGGTGGATGTCTGCGACGCCAAGGCCTGCGCCGACGCGGTCGAGCGCGTCGCCGCGCGCACTGAGCGGATCGACATCCTGGTCAACAATGCCGGGGTCATCCGCGACAACCAGCTTGCGGCGCTCGACGACGAGGACATCCGCGTCGTGCTCGACACCAATATCGGCGGCGTGTTCAATATCACCCGCGCGGTGATTCCGCACATGATCGTGCAGCGGGCTGGCAAGATCATCAATCTTTCATCGGTCAGCGCCGACAAGGGCGGACGCGGACAGACCAACTATGCGGCGAGCAAGGGCGCGATCAACGCCTTCACCCGCTCATTGGCAGTCGAGCTCGCGCCACGGAAGATCACCGTCAACGCCGTCGCGCCGGGCGTCATCGACACCGAAATGTCCAGGGACGTGCGCGACCTAGCCGGCGACCAGGTGAAGTCACGCATTCTGCTCAAGCGGTACGGCAAACCCGAGGAGGTCGCGTACGCGGTCTGGTTTCTCGCCTCACGCTACGCCGACTACATGACGGGCCAAGTCGTCGCCGTCGACGGCGGCTTCAAAATGGAGTGACAAGCATGGTGCAAAAAGAGATAAGCAAGGAAGAAATCCTGGCGGTGTACCCGAAGGTCGCCGAGACGATGGCCGACGCGCTCGGTTGCGACGTCGACCAGGTCAAGCTGGACGTGTCGCTGATCGAGGGGCTCGACGCGGAGTCGATCGATTTTCTCGACATGGTGTTCCGCCTGGAGCGAGCATTCAAGATCAAAATTCCGCGGGGAAAGATCGTCGAGAACGCCCGTGGCGATCTGCCCGAGGCCGAATTCGAGCAAAAGGGCATCGTCACCGAAAAGGGCCTGGCGCAGCTCAAGTCGTACCTGTCCGAAATTCCCGCCGAGCGATTCAAGACGCCGATGAAGGTGGCCGATATTCCGCGCCTGTTCACGCCGGAAACGTTCTGCAAGCTGGTGATCAGCGCGCAGCGCGAGGCGCAGCAGGCGGCTTGACGAGGGGACGAGCGGTCTTTCGCATGAGCGATCATTTCGCCGCGTTCTCCTTCGTCGACCGGATCACCGAATTGGTCCCCGGCGCGCATGCGCGCGGGTGGTTCGCGATCCCGCGCGACATCGTCGAATTCCGCCCGTGCCTGGTGGCCGAGGCGGTCGGGCAGCTAGCGGCATGGGTCGCGATGGACAAGCTCGACTACCGCGGGCGGCCGGTGGCAGCGCTCGCGACCGAAACGCTGTTCGAAGGCGATGCGGCTCCCGGTGACCTCCTGGAGCTCGACGTCGACATCGAGGATTGCGACGACGATGTCATCGCCTACGGCGGCTGGGCGAAGGTCAACGGCAGGCGCGTCATCGAGCTGAGGCACTCCCTGGGACCGATGCTTCCGGTCGAGGAGTTCGATTCGCCGGATGCCTTGCGCGAGCGGTTCGCGCTGCTGCGCGGCCGGGGCGCCCCCGGCAGCCGTTTTCGCGGCCTCCCGCCGCTGACGGTCGCCGTCGGCAGGCGCGTTGCCGGCAAGTCGTTGCAAGCGACACTCGCCGTGCCTGAGCACGCGGCGTTCTTCGGCGATCACTTCCCGCGCCGCGCGGTGTTTCCGGCCACGCTGCTGCTTGACGCACAAATGCGACTTGCGGTCGAGCTCGCGAATTCGATCGGCGACGGGCCCGGCGTCGCGGCGATGACACCCTCGCGCATGACCAACGTCAAGATGCGCTCGTTCATCACGCCCGGGCAGCAGGTCGATCTCAACGTCGAGATGCTGACCGCCGAAACCGCCGAGGGCGGACCGGCGAGGCTCGCGCTCAGCGCGAATGTCGGCGATCGCGTGGTGGCGACGGCGCGGGTCGAACTGGTAGCGAAGGTGCTCGCATGAGCCGCCGGCGCAGAGTCGCGATCACCGGCCTGGGCCTGGTCACGCCGGTGGGCAACGACGTCGCCACGACGTGGTCGGCGTTGCTCGAAGGCCGCAGCGGCGTCGCGCCGATCAGCATTTTCGACGCCAGCGGCTTTTCGACGCGGATCGCCGCCGAGGTCAAGGATTTCAGCGCCGCCGAGCTCAGCGCGGAGCGCAAGCTGCTCAAGTTCGCCAATCGCTCGCATCGCTTCGCGCTCGGGGCGGCCGAGCAGGCGATGCGCGACGCGGGCATCGCGCCGACAGCGGCGACCGCGACACGCTGGGGCTGCTCGGTCGGGACCGGCATGATGGGCGTCGCCTACGAAGATCTGTCCGCCGTGCAGCGGCATTCTGCAGCCGACGGCGAGTTGCACGCAGACCTGCTGGCGAACGACCCGACGGCGTCGGATCCTATCGTGTTCTGCCGCAGCCAGTCGACGGCCGGTGTGGCGCTGTTGACCCGCCGCTTCGGCATCCACGGTTACGCGACCTCGGTGCATACCGCGTGCGCATCCGGCGGCCAGGCGATCGGCACCGCGCTCAAGCTGATACGCCGGGGCAGCGTCGACTACGCCCTGGCCGGCGGATTCGATTCGATGATCAGCCCGGTCGGTCTGGCGGGCTTCTGCCTGTTGTCGGCGGTATCGGCGGACAACGACGCGCCGGAGCGCGCGAGCCGTCCGTTCGACGCGACACGCAACGGCTTCGTTCTGGGCGAAGGGGCAGGCTTTGTCGTGCTGGAGGAATGGGAGGCTGCGCGCCGGCGCGGCGCGCACATCTATGCCGAGCTTGCGGGAGACGGCAATTCGCTGTCTTCGTACCGGATCACCGATTCGCCGCCGGACGGCGATGGTCCGATCCAGTCGATGCGCGCCGCGCTCGCTGATGCCGGCGCCGCGCCGGAGGACGTCGACTACATCAACGCGCACGGCACATCGACCTACATGAACGACAAGAGCGAAAGCGCCGCGATCCATACGGTGTTCGGCGACAGGACCGGCGAGGTCGCGGTCAGCTCGACCAAGAGCTCGATGGGCCATCTGATTGCCGCCGCCGGCGCGGTCGAAGTCGTCGTGTGCGCGCTGTCGATCCGACACGGAGAGCTGCCGCTCAACGCAAACCTGCGCGAGCGCGACCCCGACTGCGATCTCAATCTTGTCGTGGCGCCGACCAAGCGGCGCGTGCGGATGACCTTGTCGAACTCGTTCGGATTCGGCGGCTCGAACAGTTGCGTCGCGCTGCGCCATCCGGACGAAGTGGCCGGCGCCACCTAAAGCATGCCGCGCCACAGAATTCTGATCACCGGGACCGGCGCGGTGTGCGCATCGGGCATGAATCCCGGCGCGGTTCTCGCGGCTATCCTGGAAGGGCGTTCGGCGATCGGGCCGATAACGCAATGGGATACCACCGGCTGGCCGGTGCGCGTCGCGGCCGAAATGCCGGACTTCAATCCACGCGCGCTGGTCGAGGACCGCAAGCTGCACAAGCTGATCCGGCGCAGCGATATGTTCGGGCTCTACGCGGCTAGCCAGGCAATCGATAGTTCGGGGTTCGTATCGGCACGCGAGAGCCTCGATGAGACGGCCGCGGCGACGTTCAGCGATCGCAGCGGGCTCTACGTCGGATCGGGCGGCGGCGCCTACATGTCCCAATACGAGTATTTCCCGTTGATGAGCGAATCGGGAGGTGAGCTTCAGACGTTCGGCCGCGACCTCGGCAACGAAGTCAACCCGATGTGGCTTCTGCGCACGTTGCCGAACAACGTGCTCTGCCATGCCGGCATCAAATATGGTCTCAAGGGCGCCAATGCCTGCATCACTAATCACAGCGCCGGCGGAACGCTGGCGGTCATCGAGGCGGCCGAAGCGCTGCGCGAGGGCGAAGCCGATCGCGCGGTCGCCATCGGCCACGATGCGCCGATCGAGCCGCAGATGCTGCTCTACTATCACCAGTGCGGCCTGCTTGCAGTCGATACGGTGCGTCCATTCGATGCACGCCGCAGCGGCAGCGTGTTCGGCGAAGGCGCGGGCGCGCTTGCGCTCGAAACCGAGAACGGCGCCAAAAAACGCAACGCCGCCGTGCTGGGCGAGGTGCTCGGCGGCGGCTATGCGGCTGAGGGCGAGGGTCTGCTCGCGATCCGCGAGGACGGTGACGGCCTTTGTCGCGCGATCACGCAGGCGCTCGTCGAAGCCGGGCTTGCGCCCGCGGATATCGGGATGATCGTCGCCCATGGAAACGGCACGCCGCTGTCCGACTCATCGGAGGCGGCGGCGCTGCGCGGCGTGTTCGGCACCGGAGACGCGGCGCCACCGGTTACGGCATTCAAGTGGGCGACGGGACATCTGATCGCCGCGGCCGGCATCATGGAGACGGTTATCGCGCTGGCGGCGCTTCGCGAGCGCATCGTGCCGGGGATAGCGATGCTGGCTATGCTTGACCCGGATTGCGAGGGCTTGCGCGTTTCGGCCGCGCCGCAGGTGCCGCGCGGCGACACCGCAATGATCCTGTGCCGCGGCTTCGCCGGGACCAATGCCGCGCTTATCATCCGCGCGTTGGCGTGACGCCGGATGGCGGACTCCGCCGGCGAGTTCGCAGCGCAACGTGGCGACGCGACACGCTGCGGCATCGACAGCGTGGAAATCGCGCGCATCGAGCGGCTGTTGCGCGAGACGCCGGCGGACGAGCTGACCCGCTTTTTCTCGCCGCAGGAGCTCGCCGACAGCGGTGACGGGGCGGGACGCGCGGCGAGCCTGGCGGCGCGCTTTGCCGCCAAGGAGGCTTGCGCCAAGCTATTTCCGCGCGAGCTCGCGCTGGGCGAGATCGAGCCCACCGATTTCTCAGTCGCGCGCGACGCCTACGGTGCGCCGCAAGTGGTCTGCAGCGCGAGGGCGGAACTCCTGCTCGGCCGCCAGCGCCTGCGCGCGATCGCGGTATCGCTGACCCACGACCGGACGAACGCATCGGCGGTCGCGCTGGCGCTTCCGGCGCGAGCAGGCGCGCCCGTCGCCGGACGCCTGATCTACTGGCTGTTGCCGTTGCGCCGTCGCGTCATCGTGGAGAATCTTCGGCGCGTATTCGGCCCGTCGGTGCCCGAAGGCGAAATCGTGCACCTGGCGCAGGCGCATTACGGGCACCTCTGGAAGCTCGCCGGCGAGTTCGTCCGCTTCCGCTGGCTATCGGCCGAGCGCAAGTCCGCGCTGATCCGCGTCGACAACGTCGAGGCGCTTGCCCGCGCGCTCGAGCGCGGCAAAGGCGCGCTGATCCTTACGGGCCACTTCGGCAATTTCGAGGTGGCGACGATCGCGGGGCTACGCCACTTTCCCCACATGCGAGGCCGCTTTCATTTTGTCCGGCGCGCGATTAGGCCGCGCTGGCTCGACGCGCTGGTGACCCGGCGTTTCCGGCAGGGTGGCTTCGGCGTGCTGGGCAAGCGCGGGTCGCTCGATGCGATCCTCGAACGCCTCGAGGCGGGAGACCTGGTGGTGTTCCCGTTCGATCAGCACGCTTCGCCGCCCGACGGTATCGCGGTCGAGTTCTTCGGTCAGCCGGCGGGGACGTTTAAGAGCCTCGCCATCATGGCGCTGGCGACCGGCGCGCCGGTCGTGCCGGCGTCGAGCTGGCGCGAGCCCGACGGTTCGCACGTACTGCGCTTCGAAGAGGCGCTGCCTCTGGTCGAATGCGACAACGTCAGCGAGGAAATCCGGCGCAACACCCGCGCCTACAACGCGATGCTCGAGATCCTGGTGCTTCGCCACCCCGAGCAGTGGTACTGGGTGCACCGGCGCTGGAAGATCGGGTCCGCTACAACCGCCATGAGCGGCGGCGCCGTGCGGAAGCGCTCCAGGTAGGCCGGGCGGCTATAATGCCAGCCACAACCGAAGACCGAGAATGATCGAGCATCTGCCCAATCTGCTGGCGCCGAAGTTTTTCATCCTCTACGCGTTCATCGCGTCGGGCGTGTACGTCCATTATCGCGGCCGGATCCGGCATCGTTTCTACCGCCAGCTGACCGATCATTCGACGTTCATGGCGCCGTACAACGTGCTGATGTACATGTTCTCGGCGGTTCCGAACCGGCCGTATGTCGACGTCAAGCTGTTCCCCGAGTTGAAGCCGCTCTCCGACAACTGGAAAGTGCTGCGCGAAGAAGCGCTGCAGCTGTTCGACGAGGGGCACATCCGAGCCGCGGCGAAATACAACGATCTGGGCTTTAATTCGTTTTTTCGGCGCGGCTGGAAGCGTTTCTACGTCAAATGGTACGACGAGCCGCTGGATTCGGCGAAGGCGTTGTGCCCGAAGACGGTCGCGCTGGTGCAGTCGATCCCGTCGGTGAACGCGGCGATGTTCGCGCTGTTGCCTCCCGGCGGCGACCTGGGCAAGCACCGCGATCCGTTTGCCGGCTCGCTGCGCTATCACCTGGGACTTTCGACGCCGAACTCGGACAACTGCCGGATTTTCGTCGACGGCGAGCCCTACAGCTGGCGCGACGGCGAGGCGGTGATCTTCGACGAGACCTTCATCCACTGGGCGGAGAACAAGACCGACACGCTGCGCGTCATACTTTTCTGCGACGTCGAGCGTCCGTTGACCAGCCGCATCATGGCCACGATCAACCACTGGTACGAAGCGACGGTCATACGCGCCAGCCAGACCGAGAATGTCGCGGGAGACCAGGTGGGTGTCCTGAACAAGATATTCAGCTTCGCGTATTACCTGCGCCTGCCCGGCAAGGCGCTGAAGCGAAAGAGCAAGCTGGCCTATTACTCGGTCAAGTGGCTGGTGCTCGGAGGCTTGCTGGTATGGATCCTCGCGTAGCCTTCGCCCGCGCACTGATGCCGACGGCGCTGCTGGCATGCGCGCTGCTCGGCGCGGCGGCGAGCGCGCAGGACGTCTATCCGTCCAAGCCGATTACCTTGATCGTTCCGTTTCCGCCCGGTGGCGTCGCCGACATCGTCGCGCGTCCGGCCGCCGACGCGCTCGGACGCGTGCTCGGGGCGCCGGTCGTCATCGAGAACAAGGCCGGCGCCGGCGGCGGCATCGGCATGGCGTACGTGGCCAAGGCGAAGCCCGACGGCTACACGCTGCTGCTCGCCTTGTCGTCGATTTCGATCCTGCCCGAGGCCGACAGGATCATCGGCCGCGCACCGATGTACCAGCTCGATCAGCTGGTGCCGATCGCGCGGCTGACCGCGGACCCCACGGTGCTGGCCGTGCGCGCCGACAGCCCCTGGAAGACGTTGCAGGAATTCGTCGCCGACGCGAAAAAGCGGCCCGGTGCCATCACCTACGGGTCGTCCGGCAACTATGGGACGATGCACGTGCCGATGGAAATGTTCGCCAGCGATGCGGGTATCAAGATGCTGCATGTCCCGTACACGGGTGCCGGTCCGGCGGTGGTGGGCCTCCTGGGCGGCAACATCGACGCCATCGCCTCCGGCCCATCGACGGTCATCCAGCACGTCAAGGCGGGCAAGGTTCGCGTGCTCGCCTCGTGGGGCGATCACCGGCTGGCGTCGCTGCCTGACGTGCCCACCTTGTCCGAATCCGGATTCAACGCCGTGTTCTTCCAGTGGTCGGGACTGTTCGCGCCCGCAGGGACGCCGGCCCCGGTACTCGCCAAGCTTCGTGACGCGGCGCGCATCACCGCCGCCGACCCGCGCTTCGTCGCCGCGCTGGCCACCGTCGAAACGCCGGTGCAATACCTCGACGCACCCGAGCTGCAGCGCTTCTGGGACGCCGATGCACAAAAGCTCGGCGCCGTCGTGCGTCGCGTCGGCAAGCTCGATTGACCGACCGATCGGGCAAGATCAGGCGGCGATGAGCGCGCCGGATTTCGCTGTTCCGATCGACCAGCGTTACTTCGAAGACTATACCGTCGGCTCGAGCTACGAGTATGGCACCGTCGCTGTCGACGAAGCCGAAGCGATCGACTTCGCGCGCAAATTCGACCCGCAGCCGATTCACGTCGATGCGGTCGCTGCGGCGCAGGGACCGTTCGGCGGCCTGATCGCCAGCGGCTGGCACACCGCGGCGCTGATGATGCGGCTTTTCGTCGACAACTACCTGTCGAGCGTCGCAAGCCTTGCCTCGCCGGGCATCGACGAGTTGCGCTGGTTGAAGCCGGTGCGTCCCGGTGATCTGCTGCGAATCCGGGTGACGGTCACCGAAGCGAGACGGTCGCGGTCGAAGCCCGACCGAGGCGTCGTGCGCACGTTGATCGAGGTGCTGAATCAGCGCGGCGAAATCGTTTCGAGCATGAACGCGATGAACTTGTTGCGCACAAGGAGTGCGCCTTAGTCGTCTCCATTGGCGCCGTTGTAGGCCCCCGTCCTGCACGGCAGAGCTCTGAATCGGACAAACGAAAAAGCATTCGGCCGATAGGCGATCGCGACGGCCATGGGCGAGACTTCCCAAAAAACATGGGAAGTCTTTTATGACCGTCAAAAGCAACGCCCGCAGTTGTCTGCAAGTCCTCGGGCCAATCGTTTTCGCGATGACCGTGGCCGGTTGCGCGACGACTTCCTACACCCCGACAGCTGTCGACGGACGCAGCGAACTGATCGCGGCGCATCTTGCCGCGACCAACGGCGACGAAATCACCCCTGAATCGCGACGCGCCATCGAGGATCGGATCCTGGCGCTCGATCCCGACCGGCTCAGCGACCAGGATGTGCGCGAGTCGCTGGCGGCCGGGCCAACGCCGCGCATCGTGCTCGTCCATGGCGGCGTCGCGGGCGTCTACCTGATGATGGAGTCGTTCGGCAAATTCCTGGTTGGTATGGGCTACCCCGAAGCGCGGATCCGCGACCCGCGCGACGGCGAGTGGTCGCGAAATCCTTATGGCAGCAGCGAGCGCCTCGCCGGCGAACTGGCCTGGTATTACGAGCACGACGGCATGCGCCCGATGATGATCGGTCACAGCCAGGGAGGCATGCAGACGGTCAAGGTATTGCACGAGCTTTCGGGTGATTTCGACGACCGGATCACGGTGTGGAATCCGCTGACCGGAACGGCGGAGAACCGGACAACGATCATCGATCCGTTGACGCACGTCGAGCGACCGGTCGTGGGCATCAAGCTTTCGTACGCGTCGGTCGTCGGCGCGGGCGGACTCGAATTCTGGGCGCCGACCGGCTGGAGGCTCGCCGGACGCCTGCGCTCAATCCCCGACAGCGTGGAGGAATTCACCGGCTACTCGATAGCCGCCGATCCTATCGCTCTGACGCCACCGACCGGTGCCAGTTCGTACGACTTGTACCGGCAGACAGGTCACGCGAAGGTGCATAACGTCAATCTGCCGATCGGATACAACCACGTTTTCGTGCCTAATACCGACTACCTGATCGACGAGCCTCGCAAGCGCGACTGGATCAATGCCTACCCGGGCGCGAAGGAGGGCGACGCGGCGACGATTCCAGGCGGCGACGACGACCATGTGCTCTGGGCGGCCGACGTCTGGCATAGCATAAAGAAGCACTGGTGCCTCGAAGCGCAACGGCTGATCCGCGCCCAGCGCGCGGCCGGCCCGGTGCGGGGGACCCAGTCGGCGCAGCGCTGACACGGGTCGTCTTAGCGAAAACAGGCGGCCCGGTTGGCGCGACGATCAGCGGGCCGCTCGCACCAGTTGTCCGAGCTTGACGATGGCTCCGCGATCGCCGACAGCCCAAGGCGCGAGCGTCGAAATTCTTTACGCCCGCGAGCGGCCAGCTGAATACGTCGGTGGTTTATCATTGATTCGTAATAATAAAATGCGTCGGGCACGAAACATGCGCCTTATCAGGCCGCGCGAATTCCGGTGGCCGGCAACGCGGCAAAAGCTCACTGGCCGATGCACGACGGATGTCGAACAAAGGGGGAGGAATCTTGAACGCAGGGAAATGGGTGGTCGCCGCCCTGGCCGCTTCGGCGGCAAATGCGGCGCTGGCCGGTCCTACGGTGGCGTTGGGTACTTCACTGGGCCGGGGTCTGGGCTTGACGCTGGGTGACGCCTTGGGGGCGACGCTCGGTTTCGTCCTGGGGTCGCCGCTTGGTTCCGTTCTGCCTGTTGCAAGCGTCGGCTTATTGAGCGTCTCTGCGCTGAGCCTGGCGGTCGGTATTTACATCGTCAAGCGCAAGAAGCATCGGTAGTCCGACCTTTACCGAATCGGGGCGCCGCAATGGCGCCCCCCGCGGCGATCGACGCCGAACGCGCCCCGCAGGTTTCGGCGCAGGGCAACTCGGTCGTCGTGTGCGTCCTCTCGCTGATCCCACGCTAGCCGGCCGAGTTCGTTCAGGCCGGCGCACCGACATCCGGGTCCGATGACTGCAGAATTCGAGATTCTGTACCAGCTCGTATTCTTCGCGACCGCGGCGGCGCTGCTTCTGCTCGAGCGCGTTCGCGCGCTGCAACGCCAGCCGGTGCGGATCGCGAGGCGGTGGACCAGCAATATCGGGCTGTTCGCCATCGGCAGCGTGGTCAACACGCTGGTGCTGCCGATCGGGATCTACGCCTTTGCGCAACATCAGGCACCGGGCCTGCTGTCGCGACTGGATCTTCCTTTCGCCGTCGATCTGCTGCTGACATTTCTGCTGCTGGACCTGTGGCGCTACTGGGAGCATCGCTTTTTCCATCGCGTCCCGTTGTTGTGGCGTGCGCACCTGGTTCACCACAGCGATACGCAAATCGATGTCACGACTTCGGAACGTCATCATCCGCTGGAATTCATCCTCGGCACCCTCGTCATGATGGGACTGATCGCGGCAATAGGTCTGCCGGCCTGCCGCGGTAGGGCTCTACCTGCTCGTGGCAACCGTCGGTCAGCCTGTATTCGCACGCAAATCTGCGGCTTCGTCCCTCGCTCGATCGGCCGTTGAGCCGGCTCCTCGTCACGCCGTTCGTGCACGCCGTGCACCATTCGGACCTGCAAGCAGAGACCGACAGCAACTATGGATCGGTCCTGACCATCTGGGATCGATTGTTTGGCACCTATGTCGATCCCCAGCACGCCAGAATTCCGCATTTTGGCCTGGACTACTTTCGGCGCCCCAGCGATGCCCGGCTGGCGCGCGTACTGCAGCAGCCATTGCTGTTTCGACGCGGCATGACCGACAGCGCGGAACTCGACGCCGCCCCGACTGAAGGCGCGGCTCAACCGCCGCGCGCGATGACCCGACGCTGCAAAGAGGCTCTTCTGGGCGGAGTCGCCGGCTGCATCCTGGTGTCCTGGGCGATGTGGCCGACCTTGCTCGAGATGACGGCCTCGTGGCGAACTCACGAGTCGTACCAATATGCGTGGCTTGTCCTGCCGATGGTCGTGTATCTGATCGGGTGGCATCACCGATCGACGGGCTTGCGCGTCAGTCCACAACCCGATCTGACCGGCATCTGGGTGGTGATCGCTGCTGCCGCCTGCTGGGGTGCCGCGGCCTTGACGAATATCGATGTCGGGCGCCAATTCGCTCTCGTCCTGGCCTGGCAGGGTGTGGCGATGTCGACGCTGGGTTGGCGGTCCTATTGGAGGCTTTTCCCCACCCTCGCGTTGATGTTTCTGATGGTCCCGTCCGGCGACTTGCTCGAGCCGGCGTTGCGCGTTCTGACCGTCAAGGCGATCGAGATGTTTGCCGCCGTGACGAATCTGCCACATAGCGTCGAAGGCTTTGTCATTTTCATCGGCGCGAACCGATACATCGTCGTCAATGAGTGTTCCGGCCTCGCCTTCGTGACCCTGGGGCTTTTTCTTGGCTACAGCTTCGGCTTGCTCTTGTACCGCTCGGTGTTCAGGATCGCGGCGCTGGCATTGTTCGGGGCCTTCCTCGGCATTTTTTCCAATGTGGTCCGCGTCAATTCGATCGTGCTGATCGATTGGATACGCGGCTCTCAGATGGAGCTCACCGCGCACGGCACGATTCAATGGATCGCCTTGTTAGCGACGCTGGGTCTGTTGTTTTATGTCTTGAGCCGGCTGCAAGGCGATGCCGCGCCGGTGGTACAGACAATCGATGCGCCTGAACAGACCCATCCGATACGAAGGTTCGGCCCGGTCCTGGCCGGACTGTCGATGCTGTTGATCGGCGGCAGTGCCGCCGCGTTGCCGGCAAGCGAGTTGCGGTTGTCGCGCGGCGCGCACGCCGCATTTGAACAGAACATTTCAGGATGGGAGCTCATCAAGCCGGCAGACAAGTGGGCGGTTGACGAGCCGAGCAATACCGAATCGATCAGCCTGACCTATCGCCACCACGGTCGGGACATCGAGGTCGTGATCGTCGAGCCCTTGTCGTCGAGTATGAAATTGCCGGAGTCGAGGCTTGCGCCCCACGACGGGAACGTGTGGCGGCAAAAGCAGGTCCAGCACGAGGCGGCTTGCGCCCTTTCCCGCTGTGTCGAGCTGCTGCATTTCACCTGGCTGCGGGACAAAGGCCAGCAACTGCGCCATGTCTACTACGCCTATAGCATCGGCAGCTTCACTACCGGATCCAAGCTCGCCTTTCGCGCCGCACACGGCTGGCACCGGCTGACCGGAGCGCGCGACAATCCGCGCCTGATCGGATTCGTTTCCGATGACGTCGCGCTCGACGTCGATGAGCTTGGCGCTGCGTTCGAGGTGCTTCGATCCGCAGTCGTGGAATCGGACGACAGGTAGAAACGCAGACGCGTTATGGGAGCCGGTGCCAGGACCGGGACCCCGCCATCCGGCCAACGAGGAGAGATCGATGAATGCAAGGCAATCGCACGTCGCCGGCGGATGGCGCGGACTTTTCGTCGTCACCGGTCTGTGCCTGCTGCCGGCGGCACAGTCCGCGTCGGCACAGGGCAGCGACGACCAGTACGACGTCACGGTGAAAATGCAGATGGCTGGCATGGCCATGCCGCCGATAGCGCAGCGATTGTGCGTGAAAAAAGGTGCGAACGACGGAGACTTCATTCCGCGACAGGAGAACTGCCGCGTGAGTGATACGGCGCGCACTGGCTCGCGGTTGACGTTCAAGCTTACCTGCGCCGGCAACAATCCTATGGCCGGCACCGGCGATTTCACATTCAGCGCCAATGGTTACAACGGGCAGATCCGCCTAAAAGGGAAGATGGAGGGTCAGGACGTCGACATGACGCAGGCAATCGACGCACGCCGAGTCGGCGGTTGCACGGCGCGCTGATGAGGTGATGCGGCGGCGGGTTTTCCGTCGACGATGTGCAAGTCAGCAGTTGGCGTTGGCGAATTAGTCGGCTATTTGCCGGCATCCGAAGCCGGCCCTGACGTCCAGACACAGCGATGGCGACCATCTTGTGCTCGTGGCGACGCCAAGGGACCAAATCGTGTGTGATCCAGCCTATGCAGCGTACCCCAGCACGGCGAAGAAGTGGCAGCCAGTTCCGGCCAGCACGAACAGATGCCAGATGAAGTGCCCGTATCGCAGCCGTGAGTCGGTGGCGAAGAACGCGACACCCGCCATGTAGGCAAAGCCTCCGGCACCGAGCAGCAGCAGGCCCTGCTGCGGAATCCGCTCGAGGAGCGGCCCGAGCGCGACCAGGCAGAGCCATCCCATCAGCAGATAAAGTCCGAGCGACGCGAACGGATGCTCGATGCGGTCGAAGGCCTTGAGCGTGACGCCGACGACGGCGAGGCTCCAGACCACGCTGAGCAGCGTCCAACCCCACGGGCCGCTCAGCGCGCCAAGCGTAAACGGCGTGTAGGTGCCCGCGATCAGCAAGAAGATCGCGCCGTGGTCGAGCTTCTTCAGCAGCGCCTTGGCGCGCGGATGCGGGACCGCGTGGTAGATCGTGGACGCGCAGTAGAGCAGCACCATCGTTACGGCAAAGATGGCCGCGCCGATGACGTTCAGCGGCCTGCCGGTTTGCGCCGTCGTCAGCACGAGGATCGGCGCCGAAGCGACGGCCGCCACGAACCCGAGCCCGTGGCTCAAGCTATTCGCGATCTCCTCTTCTGGCGATTGCGGTCGTTCCGTCATGGCGGGACAACTCCCTCACGGGTTTGCACCGGGCACGTCGGGCGCGCCAAGGCGGCGCGGCACCGGTCGCCGCGCTGCAAGGCAACGCCGACGGGTCCTTACTGCCATCAAAGCAATGATCGTGCCTGCGCCGTGCTTGACCATTTCTCGCCGCCGCTCGCAAGACGGGTTTGCGGATCGGCGCCACGGCATAATGGCGGATGATCGTTCACGTCGTAGATGGAACATACGAACTGTTCCGGCACTTCTACGGCGCGCGTCGTTTCACCAAGGGCAAGGATCGACCTTTCGCGGCCGTGATCGGCGTGCTGCAGACCTGTCTGCAAATGATCGAGCAGGGAGCGACCCATCTCGGCGTCGCAACCGATCACATCATCGAGTCGTTCCGCAATCGCATGTGGGCCGATTACAAGACGAGCGAAGGCATCGAGCCTGCGCTTTTCGCACAATTCCATCCGCTGGAAGACGCGCTGGCTGCGATGGGCATTGCCGTATGGCCGATGATCGAGCTCGAGGCCGACGACGCGCTCGCCTCCGCCGCACGCATCGCATCCGAAGATCGGCGCGTGAAAAAAGTTTGTATCTGGACACCTGACAAAGATCTTGCGCAGTGCGTCCGCGGCGACCGCGTGGTGCAGGTCGACCGCCGGGCGAAAAGTATCCGCAATGCAGAGGGCATCCGTGAGAAGTTTGGCGTGGCCCCCGTTTTGATTCCCGATTTTCTCGCTCTTGTCGGCGACGCGGCGGACGGCTATCCGGGCGTTCCGGGGATCGGCGCTGTGACCGCGGCGCGGTATCTGAATCGTTACGGCCCGATCGATGACTTTCCCACCGCAATACTGGGAGACAAGCGCGACCTCGCGCTGCTGTTCAAGGATCTCGCAACGCTCAGGACCGACGCCCCTCTGTTCGACGACGTGGAGGAATTGCGGTGGCGCGGTCCAACGAGCGCATTCGCCGCGCATACGAAGCGCATGGAAGTGCCTCGATTGCTCCAGCGCTCGCTCAAGGCACAAAGGGACTTAGGCTAGGGTCGACATGCCACGATCCGCAGACCAGACTGAAGCGGTCGCGTGGATCGAGCGCACTGCGCCGGAGCGGTTCGTGGTCGTGTACAGCTCCAGCGATCCGCGATGTCTTCGCTACGTACTGGCTACCGGGCGGGCGCTTCGCTTGCCGCGACCAAAGCTCGTGTTTGCGTCCTGTCCAGCGTCCGATAGGCGCGGAGGCGGGGAACCCGTCTGCTCGGGTCGCCCCCGCGCCGCCCGGCTCCGACTGTCAATCTTCTTTACAGTTGGCCGGGCAGCTGTTTGCCAACTGCTTGATGTTATTTCGAATTTGATCTTGGTCCGAATCGTGCTCAACGGCCACGTCAGCCCAAAGTATCGAGTTCTTTTATCGCTGGCTTCGGATGCGCGTCTTTCCGGGAGATGGAACCATGATCAGGTTGCTCAAATGTACGGCCTTCTGTGCGTTGTCGTTCTTGGCGTGGTCGGCGCAGGCTGACCCTCTTCCCAACCTGCTGAATCTTAACTTTCTGCAGTTCACGGGGTCGGCGCCCAAGAACACCTTTAATGCCGTGAATCCGGTCGGCTGGACCGGCGGCAGCGGGCTTATCTTCATCGACGCCCCCGGCACGTCCCCGCTGGATCCAACAACGGCCTGCGGACCAACCTACCTCAGTACTTATGGTTGTCCGAGCAACCTGGCGATTCCAGGGGGCTACAACGAGGTCGAGGCGGACGGCAACCCGATCTTTGAGAGCGGGTTCAACTACCTGGTTACGGGACTGACGCCCGGGACCACCTACACGCTGACCTTTTATCAGGCAGCCAGCCAGCAACGTGGATTTACCGGCGATACGACCGAGCAGTGGATCGTCTCGTTGGGCACCTTCGGCCTGACCACCTGCATTGGTTGCGGCCCGTTCGATCCGACGTTTGGCAGCAACCAGAGCACCTATTCCAACGCGGATCCGAACGCGTCCATCACGGCAACGACGTTGATGCATACGCCTTCGGGGGGCATGACGGATTGGAACTTCGTCTCGGTCAACCTCACTGCCGACGACACCAGTGATTTGCTGAGTTTTCTGGCGTGGGGCAATGACGGCACCACGGCCAACTTGCCGCCGATGGTGTTTCTGGCTGGCGTCAATTCAGGGCCTGGCCTCAACGTACCAGAGCCGGGAACGCTGTTTCTGCTCGCTGCCGCCCTTCTGGGCTTTGGCGCGAATGCATTCCGCCGCCGCGGCACGGCTAACGGACCGGCGGTCTGATATCCCGTCAGCCTTCCGGCCCGAGACGCCCGGGCTGGAAGGCCAGACCGGTTTACTGTCCCGTCGATCGGGACGACACTTGTGCCTGCGTTCCTGGACCCGCACTACCTACTCGCGTTCTTGACCGGCGTTGCAAGGCAGTGCGCGTGGCTTTTGCTGCTCGTGCTGATCTTCGTTCCGCTCGAGCGGCTGTTCGCGCTGCATCCGCAAAAATTCTTCCGCAAGGCGCTTGCCCAGGATGTGGGTTATTACTTCATCAGCAGCCTGGTGCCAGGCCTGCTGCTTGCCCTGCCCCTTTCCCTCGTCGCTGTTGCCTCCCACGCCGTCGTTCCGCACACGTTACAGGCAACCGTCGCGGCATGGCCGCTCTGGCAGCGCGTTGTCGTGGGATTCTTCGTCGGTGAGGTAGGCTTCTACTGGGGCCATCGCTGGTGCCACCAGGTCCCTTTTCTCTGGCGGTTCCATTCGATCCACCACAGTGCACAGCACGTCTACTTCCTGACGAGCTCGCGCGCTCATCCAGTCGACAACGTGTTCATCCGGCTGTGCGGACTGATTCCAGCCTACATGCTCGGAGTCGCGAGCCCGTTAGCGCCCAACGGAAGCCTGGTTCCCGTTCTGATCGTGCTGGTAGCAACGATGTGGGGCTTTTTCATCCATTCAAATCTGCGCTGGCGGCTGGGGCCTTTCGAATGGGTGATCGCCACGCCCGGGTTCCACCACTGGCACCACACTCTGGGTGAGCAGCGAGACCGCAATTACGCATCGATGCTGCCATTGATGGATCTCATCTTCGGCACACACCATCTGCCTCGCAAACAATGGCCGTCGGCGTACGGCATCGAGGCGACACTGCCCGATTCACTGGGCCGACAGCTGATGTATCCGCTACGCCCGCTTGCGACCCAGGCTGCGTTAGCGGAGCCCGTTGCGGCAGACCGATAGCAGCCGGCATCAGAGGATAGTCGCAGCGTGCGAGGTCTTAGTCGCCGCTGAGCAGTAGTTGCGCCAACGAGAGCGGCGCTGACGGCTCTGATCCGAAAGGCTGCAAAGCGGCCGCAACTATTACCGGATGCTATAGACTGCCGTCGCTGAAAGCCGCTTGGGTTGGTGCTGTTGAGTGGAGTCGAACCACCGACCTACTGATTACGAATCAGTTGCTCTACCAACTGAGCTACAACAGCCCTGGATGATCGCCGGCGAAAATCCTCTCATTCAAGTTGCGCCGGGTCGTGCGGTAAACTATTGATTATACCGAAGCTTGCGGCGCGTTTCCACGACCGCAATGCGATCGTCCGCTGGTCGAATAACCGCCGCAATGTCAGACACCCGCTATCTCGCCGGCTTCCATGCCGTTACCGCGCGACTGCGCCAGCATCCGGAAAGCGTGCGCGCGATCTACGTCGTCGCCGCGCGCCACGACCGGCGTGCGCGCGAGTTGGTCGAGCGCGCGGAAGGCGCCGGCGTGGCTGTGCATCCGGTCGACGACAAGCGCCTCGATGCGATCGCCGGCAGCGACCGGCACCAGGGAGTGGTGGCCGAAGTCGACGCCGCGCTGCCTTACCGGACGCTCGACGACGTGCTCGAGGGCCTCGACGAGCCACCGCTGCTGCTGGTGCTCGACGGCGTCACCGATCCGCACAACCTGGGCGCGTGCCTGCGCAGCGCGGACGCATTCGGCGCGCATGCGGTCATCGTGCCCAAGGATCGCGCGGTGGGAGTCAACGCGACGGTAGCCAAGGCGGCTTCCGGCGCGGCGGACAACGTGCCCGTCATCACCGTCACCAATCTCGCCCGGTCGCTGCGCGAACTCAAGGAGCGCGGCGTGTGGCTGGCCGGTGCCGAGCCTGGCGGCGGCGAGAACCTGTTCGACGCCGACCTGTCGGGACCGCTCGCCTGGGTGCTGGGTGCCGAAGGCTCGGGGCTGCGCCGGCTGTCGCGCGAGCTTTGCGACCGCATCGTCGCCATCCCGCTGCTCGGCACGGTCGCTTCGCTCAACGTCTCGGTCGCGACCGGCATCTGCCTGTTCGAGACGCGCCGCCAGCGCAGCGTTGCGGCGCGACCTGGAGCGCGGTCCTGATGCTGGTTACCTTGCCCTTGGCGCTCCGCCACCAGGATGCAGGCGGTAACGATAACGAAAAAGCGGACTCACCACCATGAACAGAGCGAGTGCGAGCAAGGCACCGGTAATCGGCCGGTTGAAGAAAATCAGAAAGCTTCCCTGCGAGAGGATGAGCGATTGACGCAGCGCAATCTCGACCATCGGCTCAAGCACGAAGGCAAGCACCAGCGGTGCAGGTTCGTACCCGAACTTTGTAATCAGATAGCCGATAACACCGAAGACGACCATGACGAGGATATCGACCGGATTGTTATTGACGCCATACGCGCCGGCCAGGCAAAAGAGAACGATCAACGGGCGGAGAATGGCAGGAGGAACACGGGTAATACGCGTAAATAGGCTGATCAGAGGAATGTTCAGCACCAACAGAATGATGTTGCCGACATACATGCTGGTGATGATGCCCCAGAACATCTCGGGCTTTTCGGTCAGCAGAGTGGGTCCCGGCGTGATGCCGTGGAGCAGAAAGGCACCCAGCATTAACGCCGTGACAACGTTGCCCGGAATCCCGAGCGTAAGAAGCGGGATGAAACCCGCGGCGGTGGCTGAATTGTTGGCGGACTCTGGCGCAGCCACGCCCTCGATTGCGCCCGCACCAAATCGCTCCGGATGTCGGGAGACGCGTTTTTCCACTGCGTAGGCAACGAACGTAGCGATGGTGGCGCCCGCCCCGGGGAGGATACCAACTAGAAAGCCGACAAGCGTGCCGCGTCCAATGGATCCCCGCGAGTCACGCCAGTCCTGCCGCGTCGGCATAAGGCTCCTTAGCGCGGTGGGCGCTTGGACCACATCGCCCAAGCGCGTCTGTCGCTCGAGCATGATAAAGACCTCGGACAGGCCCAGGAGACCCATCACCATCGGGATCATCTCGATGCCGCCTTGCAAGGTCAAAATTCCGAAGCTGAATCGCTCGGTGCTGCGCACCGGGTCGAGCCCGATGGTGCCGAGCAGGAGCCCCACCATCGCCATGGATAGGGCCTTCGGCACGGACTTGCTTGCGAGATAGCTGACGAGAGTCAGCCCCAGGACCATCAGCGCGAAGTACTCGGGCGGGCCGAAGTCGAGAGCGACCTGAGCCAGCGCCGGTGCCAGAAACATCAGGCCCAATACGCCCAGCGTGCCCGCGATAAACGAACCGAATACAGAAATTCCCAAGGCGGGGCCGGCGCGCCCCTGGCGGGCCATCTCGTAGCCGTCTACGCAAGTCATCACCGATGTTGCCTCACCGGGCACGCGTAGAAGGATTGACGTAATCGAGCCACCATACATGGAGCCGTACCAGATGCCAGCAAGCATAATGATCGCCGACGTAGCCGGTATGTAGTAGGTAATCGGCAGCAATAACGCTATGGTCGCCGCCGAGCCGAGCCCGGGCAGCACGCCTACGATCTGCCCCAACAGGACGCCAGCGAAGCAGTAGAGCAGGTTCAGCGGTGTCAGTGACGTGGAGAAGCCCAACGCCAGGTTGTGGAGGACGTCCGCCATAGTCTGGGGCTCAGAAGGGCAGGACGCCCTGGGGCAGCGCAACACCCAACTGCCGAAACAGCACGTACGAGGTCACAACCGAAATGCATGCAATCAGCAAGCTCACTCCCCACCCAATCCGCTCGATGCCGCGCAGAAGCAACAACATAATGAGCAGGGTGCTAATGAGGTATCCGAGCAGATCGACTACGGACGCGTACGCCACCAGCGTTGCTATTGCCGCCACGACCCGGCCGGCGCCGTGCCAAGAGGGCATTACTGTTGGGGCCGTTTGGGGCAGCCAGGTTCTGAGCACGATCAGCGCCGACAGCAAGGCAAGCGTTATTGCAAACGACAGCGGCAGGAAGCCCGAGTCCGGTGCATTGATCGTTCCAAAGGGAAATTTGCTGGCCTGCCAGGTGACCGCAAGCGCGAAGAGAAACAGCGCCAAGCCGCTTACGCGGTCGGCGTTCGCTTGGCCGCTGCGCCGATGTCCTGACGCTTTTGCGCTTTGAGTAGTGGCCTCTGGCCCGCGCAGCATGCGATCTCCTCCTTTAACCGACGATCGATTTCTGCGCGGCTGCACCAGTCATTGCTTGGGCGCCACCATCATTCCCAGGTCCTGTATCAACTTCCGATAGATGACATCTTGGTGCGCGACATACGTACTTGCGTCCTTTCCGGCAAGATAGACGACACCCAGCCCGGACGCTTCCATCTTGTCTCGTAACTCCTTTTCAGCCATGGTCTTCTGGATCGCGACCTCCAAGGTCTTGAGTACTTCCGGCGGCGTGCCATGGGGCGCGAACACGCCGTGAAATGAGGTGATCACGACATCGACACCTTGCTCCTTCCAGGTCGGTATGTCCTTGTAGAGCGGCGAACGCTGGTCGGCCGCGACGCCCAATATTCGTAGCTTGCCTGCTTCCATCAGGGATTTGTATGCAATGGGCACGCCCACGTGCATGTCGATGTGCCCTCCTGCAACCGCGACGGCCGCATCGGCGTCGCCCTTGAACGGCACGTACGTGCCCTTGATTCCCGCAGCCTGCTCGAACGCGGCGGCGAAGACCTGAGCCGACGCCCCCAGTTGTGCCCCGATACGAAGCTTGCCCGGGTTGGCACGGGCAAAATCGACCAGCTCACGGATATTCTTCCAGGGCGCCTGTTCCCCAACGGCGATCGCGGCGGGATCAACATTGACGATGGCGACGAGATCGTAATCCTTGAGGTCGGTCGGCGTGGGCACGGTGTACTGGGCGGTAAGCACACCGGTGGAAAAGAAGCCCAGCGTATAGCCATCGGGTCGCGCCCGGCTGACTTCCTTGGCACCGAGCACGCCGCCAGCGCCCGCCTTATTGACTACCACCGTTGGTACGCCAAGATGACGCTCGAGAAACTGGGTAATCAGGCGCGCGGCCAAATCCGTGCGTCCGCCTGCGGGAAAAGGAACGACGAAAGTAATTGCCTTCGTCGGATAGGTTTGCGCGCTCGCCGTCGGTGCCAGTACACCCAGCACGATTACGAATCCGACAACCAGAGCCCCGACGAGTCTGCGCGTCATATCGCCTCCTACGGTCGTCTGATTCTGCGACGTTGCAGCCGATCACTTGACAGCACTACAACCGCTGGCTGGCAAGCCCGACGAGGATGCCGCCGCCGGCGAAAAAGCCGGTGGGGCCCTACTGCGCGCCGCGTGCGCTGCCGTTAACCCGGCCGCATCGTGCCGGGCATTGCTCAGGCGACATTCGCTACCAGCCTCTCGTAGCTAGCGTCCTTGGGCAACAGGTCCCATTTTTTCATCCACTCCGACGCGAATTCGAACTCTTCGCGGGAGTACGGCGCAAGATCCATGTGTCGCAGGCGCGGAAGATAGAAGTCATCGGGCGTGATTTGCTTCCGGTACTTCTCAGGCATCTCGTCGATGAGGTAATGGACATAGCGCCTTTTGTCGGCATTGATATGCTTGACCGCCTTGCGGAGCGCGCGCATGAGCGCCTGAATGACCTCCGGCTCGAGATCCGAGGCGAAGTTCTCCAGCCCGAGATAATGTGTTTCGCAGATCTTCTTGAATCCGTTCTTTTCGGCCAGCGTGATCCACGGCTCGACCAGCGTGGCAGCGTCGACTTCGCCTTTCTCCAGTGGTTCGTAGCGCTCGTGAGATGTGCCTGCGTGAACGAGTTTCATCGCCTTTGGGTCGACGAACCCTTCGAGCATCGCAATCGTCACGTAATGCGATCCTTGATGGAACTGAACCCCGACAGTCTTGTTAGCAAGCTGGCTTGGGGCATTCACCGGTGAATCCGGCCGCACGTATATTGCCTGGCAAATAACGGGAGCACGCTTCCATGCAATCGGACCTTCGCGCTTGACATCGTAGGTGCGCCGAATTTGCCCCCACTCGCAAGAGCGATAGCCGTCACATTTTCGCTCTTCAAAGAGATTCTGGTAGTTGCCAGAATTCACCAAGTGGTGATCGTACCGCCGCGGATCGTTCGGGCCGAACTTGGCCGGAGGCTTCGGTCTCACTATTTCGACATCGAGCCCTTCCTCGTCGAACAGGCCGTCGCCTTTGGCGACAAACCAGTGCAGTCCAAAAACAGCCTCCGCACTCTCCACTGCGATCTTTCTCTTGGTTGCCGTAGTCACGAGGTTTGCCCTCCTGTCGATAGAGCCCGTAATCCACTCGAAGCGTCCGGTATAGCCAGACCCGATCCCACGCTCCGGTTCAACGTAACGCCGGCCCCTGTTGATGTCAAGAAATCGCGCAAAAGGTACCGCTGTTTGCGAGTTGTAACGATTGATTCGGGAGTAATTCGTCATGATCGATCGAAGCATCTCCACTTCACTGCTCTGCGACGGCCGCTGCAGAGTCAGATGGCCCACGCGGGATCGCTGACTAGATTGGATTGCCGGGGAGCGATGCCGCGCCGCGAGCAGTGCGTGCTCGATCCTCGCAAGCCACAGTTCGACCTGAGTGAGCCAGCTGCCGGCCGAGGTGAAGTGCATATGAACGTCGCGATGCTTGGCGAGAAAGTCGCCAAGACGCGCCGTCATCTGCGTCGAAAGACTGTTGGCGAGCACGTGGATCTCGGTACCGACCGGCTGGTTCAAAACGATACCGGCAAGAAACGCCTCGAACGCTGCTGAGCTGTGACCGGTGACAGACCTTCCTGCGGTGCCGCGGACTTTGGTGTTGATCGCCGCATACAATGACAACGTGTCGTCGTGCAGATAGTCGAAGCTGCCGTGAACGGCCCCGGCCATCAGCCGCAAAGAGGAGTCCTTTCGATCGGCTTGCTGAATCGCGCCTTTCTCCCTGACACGAAACGCAGCCGCGTGCTGCGGGGGATTGACGTATAAACCGACCATCGCTGCCAGCCTGTGCTCGAAATCAGGATCGTTGGACGCCTGGCGGCCTTCGACGCGGTGTGGCTTGACGCCGTGTTTGGCCCAGATGCGGGCCACTGTCGTGTGCGAGATATCGCCCAAGGCAGCGGCCAGCTTACGCGAAGACCAGTGAGCCGAGCCATCGTCGGGCTTGTGCTGGGTGGTCCACGTCAGCACGCGGGCCTCCAGCGGATCGGTTACGCTTTCGCGCTCGCGGCCGGCGTAACGCGCGAACAACCCGGCTAGCCGATCGGAAGCAAAACGCTTGCTCCAACGGTCGATATAGCTGTCATTACAGTCGAGTTTCGCCCGGATCTCGGCCCACGTCCGACCTTCGTCCAGCAACAGGATCAAGCGGGCGCGTCTTGCCTGGTCGGCCCGACCATTTCTTGCCCGGGCTTGCCGCTGCAGTTCGACTCGTTCGCTCTCGGTCAGTCTCATTGCGTCCCCGCAGATTGAGGCACTACCGCGTTAACTGTTACAGGTCGATGAGTACGGTGAGCGTAATAGAGGCCACCGTGCCCGAGTCCGGACTTCTACAACGAGCCCGCCGTAAAACCATAAAGCTGTTGCGGATTCTTCGCCATCACCCGCTCGAGCAACTCCGCATTCACCACCCAGTCGCCGAGCAGGTCGACCAGGTCGGCATCGTTGGGCATCGCACTGGTTATTCGGACATGAGGCCAGTCCGAGCCCCAGACAACGCGCTCCGGTGCTGCTTCGATCAGCGCGCGCGCAAAAACGTTCGTGTCGGCATAGGGCAGCGGCTGCGATGAGATACGATAGGGTCCGGTCAGCTTCACCCAGGCGCGTCCCTCGCTCAACAGCCTCAGGAGCGCTTGGAAGCCGGGTGCATCGAGCCCCTGGGCGGTCTTCATGTAGCCCAAATGTCCGTACACGGTAGGCACCGGAAAATTCTCGAACATGCGATAGAGATCCGGAAACTCGTCAACGTGCATCAGGAATTCCAAGTGCCATCCCAGAGGCTTGATCTTCAGCGCCAGTTGCTCCAGCTCCGCGATCGGCAGCGTTCCTTTCTTGCGATCCTTCACGTCGACGACGTTGACCCGTGCCCCCCGCACGCCTGCGCCATGCAGACGTGCGAGCTCGCCTTCGGTGACGTCGTCCGCAACTACAGCGACGCCCCGAAAGCGCTGTCCGGACATCTTGAGCGCGTCGAGCATGACGGTGTTATCCGTGCCGTAGACGCTGGGCTGCACGAGCACGGCGCGTTCGATGCCGATTTTCGCAAGCATGTGTTGATACTGGGGAAGAAGCGCATCTGGAGGCGTATAGGTCCGTTCGGGCGAGTAGCTGTAACGCGATTGCGGCCCGCAAATGTGGGCGTGGCAATCGCACGACAACGGCGGCAGCCTGCGCCGGGGGCTGCTAGGATCCGGATCGGGCGCCGCGCACGAGGGTATGCCGGCAGGATCCACGGCGCTTGCTTTGTCCAGGGTGGATTTCGAATTCATTCACGATGTCCGATGCTTGGTTGAGGGGCCAGAGTGTCGCGACGCGAGCAAATTGCTCGTATAGAGTACCCGCCCTTAACGTCGGCCTCAACCCGGCCGCGTGCGGACTCCGGTTTTCCTCCGTGCAGGGGATGCGCACCATACAACCCGGCGCGTGATGTACTTTCTCATTGACGAGGCAGAGGTCTACGGCATGTTCAACCCGTTCAAGCAATCCGAGTTGATCAAGGCGGAAATATTTGCGTCGTTGCCCGCGAAGTTCCGCAAGAAAAGCCGTACCAAATGGTCCGATCCGAATCGTCAGCAAACTGAAGTCGAGTGCTTCCTCGAAGGGCCGGCCTTCGATCGGCAGGGCAATCTCTTCATTGTCGACACGCCGTTCGGGCGCATCTTCCGAATCTCGCCAGAGGGCGAATGGGACCTCGTTGTGCAGTACGATGGATGGCCCAATGGGATGAAGTTCCACAAGGACGGCCGGCTGTTCGTGGCCGATTATCGCCGCGGGATCATGGTGCTCGATACACGACGGGGCGTCATCGCCCCGTTGCTGGAAACCGCCTACAGCGAGGGTTTCAAGGGTTGCAATGACTTGCATTTCTCGGCGAACGGTGACCTTTACTTCACCGACCAGGGCCAGACCGGCATCACTGATCCCACCGGGCGCGTCTACCGCCTGAAGGCGAACGGCGCATTGCAGCGCCTGGCCGCGAATGTTCCGAGCCCGAACGGCATTACCACAAATGGCACCGACAGCCAGGCATATGTCGCGGTCACACGCTCGCAGCAAGTATGGCGTCTCCCGATCATGCACGATGGTGAGCTTTCGAAAACCGGGGTGGCCATACAGCTCTCGGGCGGGGTGGGGCCGGACGGAATTGAAATGGACGCCGAAAATGGGATCGTCGTCTGTCAGCTCGGCGTCGGCGTATGGCGATTCGACGCGAACATGCTCCCGACGCACTTGATCTACTCGGAGGACCGCAGGCACCAGCCTCAGCATTTGACCAACCTCGCCTTCGGCGGATCGGGCTACAAGACCATCTATGTCACCGAGTCCTTGTCGGGTGACGTGCTGATCGCGAAGCTACCGGTCGCCGGCAAGAAAATTTTCGGGCTGCAGTAAGGAGTCCATCGGCGCCGGGGCCGGCGGCGCGGAAAACCCGCTCGCTGCGGACCTTCGGCCTCGGGCCCGGGTGCGGCGGCAAAGGCTTGAGGGCTGCGCCGGGGACGCGGTTGCCTTGCCCCTGTCACCGGGCTAGGATTGTCGTCTGTTCGCCTGCAAGCGGGCGAATCCATCGATAGCCGCCGAGGACATCATGCACGAGCTTCCCGTCAAGACTTGCCGTCGCCTGATTTACGCCGCGCTGATCTCGGGCCTGGTCGCCTTGCCGGCCGCGGCTGCGAACAAGACCCTGGTCTATTGCTCCGAGGGCAGCCCCGAGGGCTTCCAACCGCAGTTCTTTTCGACCGGGACGACCTTCGATGCCGTGTCGGTGCCGATGTTCAACCGCCTGGTCGAGTTCGAGACCGGCACGACCAACATTATTCCGGCGCTGGCCGAGTCGTGGACGGTCTCGCCCGACAGCAAGGTGGTCACGTTCAAGCTGCGGCACGGCGTCAAGTTCCACAGCAACGCCAACTTCAAACCGACGCGCGACTTCAACGCTGACGACGTGGTCTTTTCATGGAGCCGCATGGCCGACGACAACCATCCGTTCCACAAGATGACGGCCGGGCAGACCTATGCATATTTCGACGACATGGGCATGAAGAACATCGTCGACAAGGTCGAAGCGCTTGACAAATACACGGTGCGCTTCACGCTGAAGCGGCCCGAGGCGCCATTCCTCGCCGACATGGCGATGGATTTCGCGTCGATCAACTCGGCCGAATATTTCGACACGATGATGAAAAAGGGGACGCCGAACGCCGCCGACATCTATCCGATCGGCACCGGGCCGTTCGAATTCGTTTCCTACCAGAAGGACGCGACCATCCGCTACAAGGCGTTCGACCAGTACTGGAAGGGACGGCCGAAGATCGACAACCTGATCTTCTCGATCACCCGCGACGCTACCGCGCGCTATGCGAAGCTCAAGACCGGCGAATGCCAGGCGATGGCGTTCCCCAAGCCCGCCGACCTAGCCGAGATGCAGAAGGACCCGCAACTGAACGTGCTGCAGAAGGAAGGCCTGAACGTCGGCTACATCGCGTTCAACGTCGAGAAGAAGCCTTTCGACAACAAGCTGGTGCGGCAGGCTCTGAACATGGCCACCAACAAGGAGGCGATCCTGAAGGCGGTGTATCAGGGACAGGGGCAGGTGGCCAAGAACCCGATTCCGCCGATCCTTTGGAGCTACAACAACGCCGTGCAGGACTACCCGTACGACGTGGCGAAGGCGAAGCAGATGCTGGCGCAGGCCGGCTATCCGAATGGCTTCGAAGTCGATCTTTGGTATCTGCCGGTGACCCGGCCGTACAACCCCGACGGCAAGCGCATGGCCGAGATGATCCAGGCCGACTGGGACAAGATCGGCGTCAAGGCGAAGCTCGTTACCTACGAATGGGCCGAGTACCGCAAGCGCAGCAAGACCGGCGAGCAGGCGGTGATGATGTTCGGCTGGTCGGGCGACAACGGCGACCCGGACAACTTTTTCGTGCCCTTGCTCGGCTGCGAAGCGGTGAAGGGCGGAGGCAACGTGGCGCGCTGGTGCAACAAGCCGTTCGAGGATCTGGTGATCAAGGCGGCGCAGACACCGAACAAAGCCGACCGGGCCAAGCTCTACGAGCAGGCGCAGGTCATATTCAAGGAAGAGGCGCCGTGGATCACGCTCGCGCACTCGGTGCGGTTTGACCCGATCCGCAGGGAGGTCAAGGGCTACAAGATGGACGCGACCGCGCACCATTATTTCACCAGCACCGATATCACCCGCGACAACGCGCAGTGATCGACCGGTTCGGGCGCGGTCCGGCGTTCGGGTCGCGCCCGGGGCTGCTTTGCCCGCGCTAGCGCGGGTTGCTGATCCGCGGTGGTAGGCGAACCGCGTCATGCTGACCTTCATCCTTCGCCGCGCCGCCCTGATCGTGCCGACGTTCATCGGCGTGACGCTGCTGGCGTTCGCGCTGATCCATCTGATTCCCGGCGATCCGGTCGAGAATCTGTCCGGCGAGCGCGGCATGGACCCGGCCCGGCGCCTCCGGCTGCTGCACGAGTTCGGCCTCGATCGACCGCTGCCGGTTCAGTACGCCGACTACGTCGGCCAGGTGCTGCGCGGCGATCTCGGCACGTCGCTCACGACGCACGAGCCGGTGCTGCACGAATTCCTGACGCTGTTCCCGGCGACGATCGAGCTCGCGTTTTTCGCGATGCTGTTTGCCGTCGTCGTCGGCCTGCCCGCGGGAATCATCGCGGCGCTCAAGCGCAACACCGTCGCCGACTACGCGGTGATGGGCGTCTCGCTGACCGGATACTCGATGCCGATCTTCTGGTGGGCGTTGCTGCTGATCCTGTTCTTTTCGGTGCAATTGGGCTGGACGCCGGTGTCGGGACGGATCGCGGTCGAGTTCGACGTGCCGGCGTCGACCGGCTTCATGCTGATCGATGCGTTGCGCGCCGGCGATGCGGGCGCATTTCGCTCCGCGGTCTCGCACCTCTTGCTGCCGACGATCGTGCTCGGCACGATCCCGCTGGCGGTCATCGCGCGCATGACGCGCTCGTCGATGCTCGAGGTGCTGCGCGAAGACTATGTGCGCACGGCGCGCGCCAAGGGCCTCCCGCATTGGCAGGTCGTGCTGGTGCACGCGCTGCGCAATGCGCTGATCCCGGTGATCACGGTGATCGGGCTGCAGGTGGGGCTGCTGCTCTCGGGGGCGATCCTCACCGAGACGATCTTCTCCTGGCCCGGGGTCGGCAACTGGCTGGTGCACGGCGTGCAGTCGCGCGACTATCCGGTCGTGCAGGGCGGCATCCTGCTGATCGCGACGATCGTGATCAGCGTCAACCTGATCGTCGACCTGCTCTACGGCGTGATCAATCCGCGGATACGGCACGGGTAGCGCCGATGAGCGAAGTCGCCGCCATTGCAGCCGATGTGCCGCCGGCCGTTCCCGGGACGCTGCGTGAGTTCTGGCAGGCGTACCGGCAAAGCCGTGGCGCGGTGATTGGATTGGCACTGATCGTTGTGCTGATCTTGCTGGCGATCGGCGCCAATGTCATTGCACCGTATTCGCCCAACGAGCAGTTCCGTGACTTCACGCTGGCGCCGCCGGCATGGCACGACGGCGGCAGCGCGCGCTTTCTGCTCGGCACCGACCCGGTCGGGCGCGACATCCTGTCCCGGCTGATCCACGGCACGCGGCTGTCGCTCTTGATCGGCGCGATCTCGGTCGCGATCTCGCTCGTCGCTTGGAGTCGCGCTGGGACTGATCGCCGGCTATTTTCGCGGCCTCACCGAGACGACGATCATGCGGCTGATGGACGTGATGCTGTCGCTGCCGAGCCTGCTGCTGGCGATCGCGGTGGTGGCGATACTCGGGCCCGGTCTGATCAACGCGATGTACGCGATCGCCATCGTGCTGCTGCCGCACTATGTGCGACTGACGCGCGCCGCGGTGATCGCCGAAGTCGCCAAGGAATACGTGGCATCGTCGCGCATAGCCGGCGCCGGCCCGTTGCGACTGATGTTCAACACCATTCTTCCGAATTGCGCGGCGCCGCTGATCGTGCAGGCCACGCTCGGTTTTTCCAACGCGATACTCGATGCCGCCGCGCTCGGCTTTCTCGGCCTGGGTGCGCAGCCGCCGACGCCGGAATGGGGCTCGATGCTGGCCGACGCGCTCGAATTCATCCAGCGCGCGTCGTGGGTCGTGACCTTTCCCGGTCTGGCGATCCTGATCACGGTGCTCGCGTTCAACCTGATGGGCGACGGACTGCGCGACGCGCTGGATCCGAAGCTCAAGCGATAGCGGCGACGCGTGGCCTTGCTCGAGATCGAGGGCCTGACGGTCGAATTCGGCAGCGTGGCGGCGCCGTTGACGGCGGTCGACGATGTCGACCTGACGATCGATACCGGCGAGATCGTCGGCATGCGTCGGCGAATCGGGGTCGGGCAAGAGCGTCACCGCGCTGGCGTTGATGGGCCTGGTCGACTTTCCGGGACGTGTGCGCGCGCGGCGGATGGTATTCGCCGGCCGCGAGCTCTTGTCGCTTTCTGCCGCCGAGCGAAGGGCGCTGACCGGCAAGGACATCGCGATGATCTTCCAGGACCCGCTGGCGAGTCTGAACCCGTGCTTCACCGTCGCTTTCCAGCTGACCGAAACCTTGCGCATGCACGGCACCGACGAGGAGCGCGCCAGCTCGAAGCTTCGCCGCGCCCGGGCGCTGCAACTGCTGCAGCAGGTGGAGATTCCCGATCCGGCGGCGCGGCTTAGCGCCTTTCCGCATCAGCTCTCGGGAGGCATGGCGCAGCGGGTGATGATCGCGATGGCGATCGCCTGCAATCCCCGCCTGCTGATCGCCGACGAGCCGACGACGGCGCTCGATGTGACCGTCCAGGCGCAAGTGCTCGATTTGCTGCTGCGACTGCAAGAAGAGCGCGGGATGGCGCTGCTGCTGATCACCCACGATCTGGCGGTCGTCGCCGAGACGGCACAGCGGGTTGTCGTCATGTACGCCGGCGAGCAGGTGGAAACCGGTCCGGTGCCAGAGATCTTCGACGCACCGCAACACCCCTACACCAAGGCATTGCTGGACGCGCTGCCCGAGCACAACCTGGATCGCGCGCGCCTCAAGGCAATTCCCGGCGTCGTGCCCGGTCAATACGACCGTCCGGCGGGATGCCTGTTGTCGCCGCGTTGCGAATTCGCATTGGCGCGGTGCCGAATAGAGCGCCCCGCGCTGGCCGGGCCGCCCGGGCGCAAGGTCCGTTGTCACTTCGCGCTCGATACTGCCGGTCGGCCGACGCATGGCTGGGCCGAGGAGGCGGCGGCCGGCGTGGTCGAGACCCGCCGATGAACTCCGGCGCGCCGTTGCTCGAAGCGCGCCGGCTGACCCGCCATTACGCGGTGTCGCGCGGTCCGTTCCGCCCCAAGGCCATCGTGCGCGCCCTTGACGGCGTCTCGTTCACCGTTCATGCCGGGCAGACGCTGGCCGTGGTCGGCGAATCGGGTTGCGGCAAGTCGACCTTGGCGCGACAGGTCACGATGATCGAGCGTCCGACATCGGGAGAGCTGGAGCTCGACGGCGTCGACGTCGTGGCAGCCGACAAGGCGACGTTGAAGCGGATGCGCCCGACCGTGCAGATGGTTTTCCAGAACCCTTATGCGTCGCTTAATCCACGGAAGAAAGTCGGGACCCTGCTCGAAGAGCCGCTATCGATCAACGCCGACATCGACAAGGCGGCGCGCCGCGACGCGGCGCAGGCGATGATGGCCAAGGTCGGGCTGCGGCCCGAGCACTATCGCCGCTATCCGCACATGTTCTCGGGCGGACAGCGGCAGCGGATCGCGGTCGCGCGCGCGCTGATGCTGAATCCGAAGCTCGTCGTCGCCGACGAGCCGGTCTCGGCACTGGATGTCTCGATCCAGGCCCAGGTGCTCAACCTGATGATGGATCTGCAACGGGATATGGGCATCGCCTACCTTTTCATTTCGCACAACCTGCAGGTGGTGCGCCACATCGCCGATGCGATTGCCGTCATGTATCTGGGGAAGATCGTCGAATACGGTCCGAAGAGCGACGTGTTCGCCCGGCCGGCGCATCCCTACACGCGCTCGCTGCTGGCGAGCACGCCTCGCTTACGCCGCGATGCTTCAGCCGGGGGCGCCGCGGCGTCCGGAACCGCAGCCGACCGGCGCAACGAGCGCGCTGCGATTCGAGGCGAGCCGCCGTCGCCGCTGTCGCAACTGCCGGGCTGCGCTTTCCACAAGCGCTGTCCCTATGCGATCGAGCGCTGCCGGATCGAAGTGCCGGCGCTGGAACCGCTGGGTGGAGTGCTGGTCGCCTGCCATCGCGCGGCCGAGATCGATCGCTGAACCGGCATCTGCCCGTCGAAGCGGCCGCGGCCCGCATTGACGCTGCCCAGGGCTTTAGGCATCATCGTCGGGCGCTGCGAGGCGGTTTTCCCCTCATCCCCCCGAGCGCAGCCGCTTTTCCGTGCTTGCCTTCATCATCCGCCGCATCCTCCAATCGGTCGCCGTCATGGCGGTGGTCGCGTTCATTGCATTCGGCCTGTTCAACTTCACCGGCGATCCGGTGACGTTCATGGTCGGGCAGGATGCAACGCAGGAAGAGCGGGCGAGGCTTCGCGCCGATCTGGGCCTCGACCTGCCTTTTTACGTCCAGTTCGGCCGCTTCGTCGGCAGGGCGGCGCAGGGCGACTTCGGACTGTCGTTGCGGCAGGGGCGCAAGGTATCGACCTTGCTCAAGGAGCGGCTGCCGGCGACACTGGAGCTCGCCTTCGTCGCTGCCCTGCTGGCGCTCGTCCTCGGCGTTCCGGCCGGTGTGTATACGGCGCTCCGGCGCGACTCGTGGCTGTCGCAGGTGCTGCTGGCGATATCGCTGATCGGCGTTTCGCTGCCGACGTTCCTGATCGGCATCCTGCTGATATTGATCTTCGCGGTGATCCTGGGCTGGCTGCCGTCGTTCGGCCGCGGCGACACCGTGGCGCTGGGATGGTGGACGACCGGCTTCCTGACCAAGAGCGGGCTCAAGGCGCTGATCCTGCCGGCGATCACGCTGTCGCTGTTCCAGATGACGTTGATCATGCGGCTGGTCCGGGCCGAAATGCTCGAGGTGCTGCGCACCGACTACATCAAGTTCGCGAGGGCACGGGGTCTGACCGACCGCACCGTGCATTTCGGCCACGCGCTGAAGAACACGCTGGTCCCGGTCATCACGATCACGGGCCTGCAGCTCGGTGCGATCATCGCTTTCGCGATCATCACCGAAACGGTGTTCCAGTGGCCCGGGATGGGCCTGCTGTTCATCCAGGCGGTCAGCTTCGCCGACGTCCCGGTGATGGCTGCCTACCTGTGCTTTATCGCGCTGGTATTCGTGCTGATCAATCTGGTGGTCGATCTGCTGTACTATGCGGTCGATCCGCGATTGCGCATCGAACGCCTGGCGGCGGCGCAATGACCGGCCCGGCCACCCGCATGAATCCCGTCGAGTTCGTCCGCAACGAGCTTGCCGCGCTGACCGCGCTGCGGCGCGATCTGCACGCCCATCCGGAGCTCGGTTTCGAAGAGCATCGCACCGCCGAAGTTGTCGCGCGCAATCTCGACGCGCTCGGCGTCGAGCACCACGGCGGGATCGGCAAGACCGGAATCGTCGCGGTGATCCGTGGCGCGCGTCAGGACAGCGGGCGCGCGATCGGCTTGCGCGCCGACATGGATGCGCTGCCGATGCACGAGGAGAACGACTTCGCGCACGTCTCGCGCTTCAAGGGGCGGATGCATGGTTGCGGTCACGATGGGCACACGACGATGCTGCTCGGCGCGGCAGGCTACCTGTCGCGGGTGCGCAATTTCGACGGCACCGTCTATCTGATCTTTCAACCCGGCGAAGAGGGCTTTGCCGGCGGCAAGGCGATGATCGACGACGGCCTGTTCGAGCGCTTTCCCGCCGACGAGATCTACGCGCTGCACAACTGGCCGGGCCTGCCGCCGGGACAAATCGCCGTGCGGCCGGGACCGATGATGGCCGCAGCCGATCGCATCGAGATCCATATCGAAGGCCGCGGCGGACACGGTGCGCATCCGCATCTGACCGTCGACCCGGTGCTGGTCGCCGGTCACATCATCACCGCCGCGCAGTCGATCGTCGCGCGCAACGTGAGTCCGATCGACACCGCCGTCGTGAGCCTCTGCGCAATGCACGCCGGCAATCTCGCGGCGATGAGCGTGGTGCCGCGCGACGCGCGTCTGGTCGGCACGGTGCGCACCTTCAACGCGAGGACTCAGGACAGCATCGAACGCAGGCTGACCGAGCTCGTGCATTCGATCGCGGCCGCATTCGGCGCGACCGCGACGCTCAAGTACGAGCGCGTCTACCCGGCGACCGTGAACACCACGCGGGAAGCCGACTTCGCCGCCCGCGTGGCGGACGCGCTGGTGGGGCCAGAGAACGTCGTCCGCGATCTCGAGCCGTCGATGGGTTCGGAGGACTTTTCCTTCATGCTGCAGCGCTGTCCCGGAGCTTACGCGCGGCTGGGGCAGGGCGGCGCCGAGGGCGGCTGCTTCCTGCACAACACGCGTTACGACTTCAACGACGACGTGATACCGGTCGGAGCCGGATACCTCGCCGCGTTGGCCGAGGCCGCGCTGCCGCTTGCCGCGTCATCGTCGTCGCGATGAACCCGGCCAGCCATTTTGCGGCCAGCTACGGTGAAGCGCGCGCGAAGTTCCTGGCCGCGGCCGACGGAGCGGGTGCGTCCGTTTCTCGCCATGTGCATCCGAGCGAGCGGGGCGCCGAAGGCGAGGAATTGTCGATCGACCTGGCGATGCTTGGCGAACCGGATGCGTCCGGGCTGCTGCTGATCATCTCGGGCACCCACGGTGTCGAGGGTTTTTGCGGCTCTGGCTGCCAGGTCGCGCTGCTTCGCGATGACGACTTTCGCGCCGCGATCGACCGCACGGGCGTTTGCGTCCTCATGTTGCACGCCCTCAATCCCTATGGCTTCTCGCATTTGCGGCGGGTCAACGAGGACAACGCCGATCTGAACCGCAATTTCATCGACTTCAACGCGCCGCTGCCGGTCAATGCGGCGTACGAGGAAATCCACTCGCTGCTGCTGCCGCGAGCGTGGCCGCCGCCGATCGACAGCGAGCGGCAGCTCGGGGCCTGGGTCGCGGCCCACGGGCCGGCGGCCTATCAGGCGGCTGTCAGCGGCGGCCAATATCGATTTGCCGACGGCATGTTCTACGGCGGCGCCCGACCTGCCTGGAGCAACCGCATGCTGCGCGCGGTATTGCGCGAGCATGCGGCGGCCCGCAGCGCGCTTGGCTGGATCGATTTTCACACCGGCCTGGGCCCGCGCGGGCACGGCGAGCTGATCTACGCCGGAGGCAACGTCGCCGCCGACATCGCACGCACCAAGGCATGGTGGGGCAATCAGGTCACCTCATACTTCGACGGTACGTCGACGTCGGCCTCGCTGACCGGCGTCAACGGATACGCGGCGTACGACGAATGCCCCGACGCCGAATTCGCCGGCATGGCGCTCGAATACGGCACCTGCCCGATCGAACAGACGCTGCATGCGCTCCGTGCCGAGCACTGGCTGCATAATCATCCGGAAGCGTCGCGTTCGCAGGGAGATGAAATCAAGAAGGCCATTCGCGACGTTTTCTACATCGACAGCGACGACTGGAAAGCCATGGTTCTCGAGCAGGCGGCGGCCGCTTGCCGTACCGCGATCGGACGGCTGGCCCGGGCGTCGGCCAGAATTTGAAGCCACACGCATTACTGTGTTCCTGGAGGAATTGACAATGAGCCCCACTGTCCGCCACGCACTGAAAACCCTGCTCGCGCTGGTCTTCGCCGGAGGGTTCGCCGCCGCTGCGCATGCCGCCACCTACAAGTTCGCCGATCAGGGCGACGCGACGTCGATGGATCCGCATTCGCTCAACGAGTCGTTGCAGCTTTCGCTGCTCGGCAACATCTACGAGCCGCTGGTCGGGCGGGGCAAGAAGCTCGAGCTCCTGCCCCTGCTGGCGACGTCGTGGAAGCAGACCGAGCCGACGGTGTGGCGCTTCAACCTGCGCCATAACGTCAAATTCCACGACGGGACACCCTTTACCGCTGACGACGTCATCTTCTCGTACGAGCGCTCGAAGGCCGACGGGTCCGACATGAAGACCAAGATCGCCACCATCAAGGAGATGCGGAAGATCGACGACTATACGGTCGACTTTGTCACCAACGATCCGTTCCCGATCCTGCCCGACACCCTCAATACCTGGTTCATCGTGAGCAAGGCATGGTGCGAGAAGAACAATGCGACCACCCCGGTTGATGTGCGCAAGGGCAAGGAGAACGTCGCCACGCTGCGCGCCAACGGCACGGGTCCATTCATGCTCAAATCGCGCGAGCCCGGCGTGCGCACCGTTTTCACCGCCAATCCGAACTACTGGGAAAAGGTCGAGAGCAATGTGACCGAGGCGATATTCACGCCGATCAAGAACGACGCGACCCGGGTCGCCGCCCTTATCTCGGGCGACATCGACATGATGGAGCCGGTGCCTTTGCAGGACATCGAGAAGCTCAAGTCCGCGCCAGCGCTGAACGTACTGCAAGGCCCCGAGTTGCGCACCATTTTCCTCGGCATGGACCAGGCACGCGACGAGCTCCTGTTCTCGAACATCAAGGGCAAGAATCCGTTCAAGGACAAGCGCGTGCGCCAGGCGTTCTACCAGGCAATCGACATCGAGGCGATCAAGACCAGCATCATGCGAGGCGCGGCGACACCGACCAACCTGATGATCGCGCCGGGCATCCGGGGTTTTGCGCCGGAATTGAACAAGCGTTTGCCGCACGACACCGCCGCGGCCAAGAAGCTGATGGTCGAGGCGGGGTATCCGGACGGCTTCGAAGTCGGGATGAACTGCCCGAACGACCGCTATGTCAACGACGCGTCGATCTGCCAGGCGATTTCCGCGATGCTGGCGCAGATCGGCGTCAAGGTGAACCTGATGGCCGAGACCAAGGTGACGTACTTTCCGAAGATCCTGTCGCGCAATACCTCGTTCTATATGCTCGGCTGGACGCCCGATTCGTACGACGCCCAGAACGCGATCTTCGCGCTGCTGATGACGCCGGCGCCGAACGGGCAGGGCCTGTTCAACCTCGGCAGCTACAGCAACAAGCGCGTCGACGAACTGGGCAAGGCGATTGCCAGCGAGCTCGACCAGACCAAGCGCAATGCGATGATCGCGGAATTGTTCAAGATCCACGGCGAGGAATTCGGCACGCTGCCGCTGCATCAGCAGGCGCTCGCCTGGGGGGTCAAGAAGAACATCGAGCTGGTGCAGCTTGCCGACAACATCAACCAGCTGAAGTGGACCGTCGTCAAGTGATGCCGGATCCGGCCTCGATGCCAGGGCGATGACCACCGCGGCAACCGTTCGCGCATCGCGTCTCTCGCGGTGGCGCGACAGCGACCTGTCGTACAGCTTCCGCCATTCGCCGGTGGCGATGGTTTCGGCGGTAGTGCTGGCGCTTTGTCTGGGCGCGGCGCTGTTCGCACCGTGGGTGGCGCCGCACAACCCGTTCGACCTGGCGACGCTCAACCTGCTCGACGCGCTGTCGCCGCCGCATGGCATGACGGGCGCCAAGGCGGGATACCTGCTCGGCACCGACGACCAGGGACGCGACGTCCTTTCGGCGATCATGTTCGGGGCACGGATATCGCTGCTGGTCGGCCTCGCCTCGGTGGTATTCGCAATGGTGCTGGGCGTCAGCCTCGGCCTGATCGCCGGCTATGTCGGCGGCAAGGTCGACGCCTTCATCATGCGGATCGCCGACGTGCAGCTTTCGTTTCCCGCCATCCTGATCGCGCTGCTGATCGACGGCGTCGCGCGGGCGGTGCTGCCGCGGGACGCGCACGGCGGGCCGCTCGCGCTGTTCGTGCTGATCTTCGCCATCGGCATATCGAACTGGGTGCAATACGCACGCACGGTGCGCGGATCGACGCTGGTCGAGAAGAACAAGGAATACGTCCAGGCTGCCCGGGTCATCGGCATCCGACCGATGGGCATCATGCTGCATCATCTGCTGCCGAACGTGATGGGGCCGGTGCTCGTGCTCGCCACGATCAACATCGCGACCGCGATCATCACCGAGGCCACGTTGTCGTTTCTCGGCGTCGGCGTGCCGCCCACGGAGCCGTCGCTGGGTACACTGATACGCATCGGCAACGATTTCCTGTTTTCAGGTGAATGGTGGATCACGATTTTCCCGGGAGCCGCGCTGGTGATCATGGTGCTCGCGATCAACCTGCTCGGCGACTGGCTGCGCGACGCGCTCAATCCGAGGCTGCAGTAGACGTATCCGGCGGGTCCGGGCGCCCGCCGGATACGGCGATTCGGACGAGGAGGCAGGCAATGCATCACGCATTCGCATGAGCGGCTCGCGTCCGCTGCTCTCGGTCGAGCACCTCCGTGTCGAATTTCCGACCCGTCGCGGCCTGCTGGTCGCGGTCGACGACGTGTCGTTTGCAATCGCGCCGGGTGAGGTCCTCGGCGTCGTCGGCGAATCGGGTGCGGGCAAGTCGCTGACCGGCGCGGCGATCATCGGTTTGATCGATCCGCCGGGCCGCATCGGCGCCGGCCAGGTACTGCTCGACGGCCGGCGCATCGACAACCTCGAACCCGAGGCGATGCGCCGGATCCGCGGGCGCGAGATCGGCGCCGTGTTCCAGGATCCGCTGACCTCACTCAATCCGCTCTACACGATCGGAAGGCAGCTCACCGAGACGATCACGACGCACCTCGACATGTCGCCCGCGCAGGCCCGCCGTCGAGCCTTGGACCTGCTAGCCGAGGTCGGCATCGCCGCGCCGCAGCGGCGGATCGACCATTACCCGCACCAGTTCTCCGGGGGCATGCGGCAGCGTGTCGTGATCGCGCTGGCGCTCGCGGCGAAGCCCAAGCTGATCATCGCCGACGAGCCGACGACCGCGCTCGATGTGTCGATTCAGGCCCAGATCATCGCGCTGCTGAAGAGACTCTGCCGTGACCATGGCACCGCGGTGATGCTGATTACCCATGACATGGGCGTCATCGCCGAAACCGCCGATCGGGTGGCGGTGATGTACGCCGGCCGCATCGTCGAAATCGGCCCGGTGGCCGACGTCATCCATCAGCCGCAGCACCCGTACACGCGCGGCCTGATGGGATCGATCCCCTCGATCGTCGACGAGCGCGAACAGCTGGCCCAGATCGATGGCGCGATGCCGCGGCTGACGGCGATACCTTCCGGCTGTCCGTTTCATCCGCGCTGCACCTACGCATTCGACCGTTGCCGCGTCGAGCGCCCCGAGCTCCTGAGCGCGGCGACCAGCCTCGCCGCGTGCTGGCTGCATGCGAGCGCGGCGGGGGCGCAATGAACACGCCGCTGCTCGAGCTGATCGACGTGGCGCGGTATTTCGATGTCTCGCCGCCGTGGCTTAACCGGCTGATCGAGCGCAAGCCGCGCCAGATACTGAAGGCGGTCGACGGCGTCAGCCTGACGATCGCCAAGGGGGAGACGCTGGGTCTGGTCGGCGAATCCGGCTGCGGCAAGTCGACGATTGCGCGCCTGATCGTCGGCCTGTACCGCCCGACGCGAGGCGAAATCCGCTTCGCGGGGCGGCGCATCGATTTCGCCGATGCGGAGCTCGCGCTCCGCCGGACGATGCAAATGATCTTCCAGGATCCCTACGCGAGCCTCAACCCGCGCTGGCGCGTGGCCGACATCGTTGCCGAGCCGATCCGCGCGCACGGCATCGCGCAGACGCCACGTGAGATCGAGACGCGCGTGGCCGCGCTGCTCGAGCAGGTCGGCCTTGCCGGGGCCGACGGCAGCAAGTATCCGCACCAGTTCTCCGGCGGCCAGCGGCAGCGCGTGTCGATCGCCCGCGCGCTGGCAACCAACCCGGCGTTCCTCGTCTGCGACGAGCCGACCTCGGCGCTCGATGTTTCGGTCCAGGCGCAGGTGCTCAATCTGATGCGCAGGCTGCAGCGCGAGCTCGGACTCACCTATCTTTTCATTTCACACAACCTCGCGGTCGTGCATCACGTCGCCGACAGAGTCGGCGTCATGTATCTGGGGCGTATCGTCGAGCTGGCCCCGACGCGCGAGCTCTTCGCCTCGCCGCAGCACCCCTACACGCGCATGCTGCTCGCCGCCGTGCCCGATCTTTCGCTGACCGGCAGGCCGCGCACTGCGGTCGCCGGCGAGGTGCCGAACCCGCTCGACCCTCCGCCCGGGTGCGCATTCCACCCGCGCTGCCCATACGCGAACGAGCGCTGCCGGGTCGAAACGCCGTTGTTGAAGCCGGCGCCGTCCGCGACAAGCGCCGTCGCGGCGTGTCATGCCGTCGAAGAAGGCCGCCTGGCTCCCGTTCTCGACGCCGCATGAACGGCCCGCGCCGGCCCGGGAATCGCGCCGAATCGGCTATAATCGTCCCTGTTCGCGGCATCGCGGCGAGAGAGCCGCCGCACGCCGGAGCCGGAAAAAGCTGACCCGTCTTTCGCTCAACCCGTCGGCGCCCCTTCACCAGGGCCGTGCCGCGCAAGTCCAGAAAAAATCGAATTGCGCCTCACTCAAATCAAGCTCGCCGGCTTCAAGTCCTTCGTCGATCCCACCGCCATCGCGACACCCGGCCAGCTGGTCGGCATCGTCGGTCCGAATGGTTGCGGGAAGTCCAACGTGATCGACGCGGTACGCTGGGTGCTCGGCGAATCCAAGGCTTCCGCCTTGCGCGGCGAATCGATGCAGGACGTGATATTCAACGGCGCGGGCGACCGCAAGCCCGTCGGACGCGCGTCGGTCGAGCTCTTTTTCGACAACAGCCAGGGCCGGATCGGCGGCCAGTGGGGCCAGTACAGCGAGCTCTCGATCAAGCGCGTGCTGACGCGCGAAGGCGACTCGACCTACTACATCAACAACATCCCGGTCCGCCGCCGCGACATCCACGACCTGTTCCTCGGCACCGGTCTCGGGCCGCGGGCCTACGCGATCATCGAGCAGGGAATGATCTCGCGCGTCATCGAGGCCAAGCCGGAAGAGCTGCGCATTTTCCTCGAGGAAGCCGCCGGGGTGTCCAAGTACAAGGAGCGGCGCAAGGAAACCGAAGGCAGGCTGGCCGACACGCGCGAGAACCTGTCCCGGGTCGAGGATATCCGCGGTGAGCTCGGTGCGCAGATCGCGAGGCTCGATGCGCAGGCGAAGATCGCGACCGAATACCGCGAGCTCGAAACGAGCCTCAAGCGGTCGCAGCACATGCTCTGGTACGCCAAGCAGCAGGACGCGGTGCGGCTGCGCGAGCGGCATTCGGCGGAGATCGCCAATCTGACCGCAGGTTTCGAAGCGCTGCAGGCGGATTTGCGCGCGGCCGAGAACCGGCTGGAGACGCTGCGCGCAGAACATTTCAAGGCCGGTGACGAGCTGCACGAGCGGCAAGGCGCGTTCTACGCGGCGAATGCCGAGGTCACTCGGCTCGAGCAGCAGCTGCAGTTCGCGCGCGAAAGCGAAGGGCGACTTTCACAGCAGGTGGCGCAGATCACCGAGCAGATCGCCGGCCTCAGCGCGCAGCTCGCGGCGATCGCGTCGGATGCCCAGGCCGGCGAGCGAGAGGTCGAGGCCGCGCTCACGCGCCGCGAGGCGGCCGTTGACGAGGAACACGCCGCCGCGGCGGCACTGCCCGCGTTTGAAGGCGCGGTGGCCGACGCTGCGCGCGCACTGGTCGAAATCCAGCAACACGAAATCGAGGTCGAGCAGGCGATCCAGGTCGCCGCCACCCGGCGTGAAAGCGCCGCCAGGCTGCTCGCCACGCTAGCGCAGCGTCGCGAGCGCCTGGCAAGCGAGACCCGCGAGCTCGCCGCGCCGGTCAATGACCAGATCGCAATCGTCACCGACCAGCTCGAGCAGGAAAGCGCGGACCTGGCCGGTCGCGAGGAGAGCCTTGCTGCGCTCAACGACGTGGTGCAGGCGCTGCAGGAAAGGCACCGCGCGGCAGGCGATGCATGGCAGATCAGCAGCAGCGGACTGGCCGAGCGCGAGGCGCGCGCGCAGGCGCTCGAGGCGCTGCAAGCCAAGATCGGCAGCGGCAAGGACGCGTCGGCATGGCTTGCCGCGCACCGGCTGGAAAATGCCCGTCGGCTGTGGCAGCAGGTCGACATCGAGCCGGGCTGGGAGGATGCGCTGGAGAGCGTCCTTCGCGAGCGCCTCAATGCGCTGGAGTTGCCGGCGCTGGACGCGGCCGCCGGATGGACCGGCGGCGGCGTCGCGCTGCCGGGCCGTATCGCCGGGTATGCGCGGGGACCTGCCGGGCGGGGCGCAGCCGCAGGTAGCGATGCGCTGCTCGCGAAGGTCAGGACCTCGGGAGCGGAGCTCGACCGGGTGCTCGGCGACTGGCTCGCCGGCATGCGTTGCCGCAACGATCTTGCGGCCGCGCTGCGCGATCGGGCATCGCTGTCCGTCGGCGAAGCCTTCGTCACGCCGGCAGGTCACGTCGTGACCGCGCAGTCGATCGGTTTCTTCGCGCCCGACAGCGATCTGCACGGCGTCCTGGCTCGGCAGCGGGAGCTGTCCGAGCTGGCGCATGCGATCGGCGCGGCGCGCGCAGCGACTGCCGCCGCGGCAAGCGCGCGCGAGGCGGCAGAAAGCGAGCTCAAGGCGCGGCAGCAGGAGTACCACGGCGAAAGCATGGCGCTGTCGTCGCAGCAGAGGCGTTGCCACGATCTCGAGCTGGAGCTTTTGCAGCTGAAGCAGGCGGCGGAAACGGCGGAGCGCAGGCGGGCACAAATCGGCGACGAGCTCGCGGTGCTTGCCGTCGAGGAGCGCGCCGAGCACGATGCGATCGCGGCGATCGATGCCGATGTCGCCGCCCACCGCTCGCGGCTCGCCGAGCACACCGCCGCTCGCGAGCGTGCGCGGCATGGGCAAAACGAGGCCGAAGTCGCGCTGGCGCGAGGACGCGAGCGATCGCGCGCGGCCGAGCGGGCGGCGCAGGAGGCCGGATTCGCCGAGCGCTCGTGCCGCGACCGGATCGCCGAGCTCGAACGCCGGCGCGAGGCGATCGCTGATCAGGTCGCGCAGCAGCAGGCGTTGCTCGCCCAGGTGGCGACCGAACGCCGAGAGATCGACTGGACACCGGTCGAGCAATCGTTGCAGACGCAGCTGGTCGCGCGCGGCGGGGCCGAGCAGTCCCTGGCTGCGGCGCGCGATCGGCTCGAAGCGATCGCGACCGACCTTCGCGCCGCCGACGAGCAACGGCTGGGCGCCGATCAGAAGCTCGGGCCGGCACGAAACCGGATCGAGGAAGTGCGACTGAAGGAGCAGGCCGCCGAGCTGGCCGGCCAGCAATACGCCGAGCAGCTGGCCGAAGCGCATGCCGAAGTCGCGGCCCTGCCCGAGCGTCTCAAGACCTGGGGCCGCGCCAGTGGACTTCCTGCCGAGATCGAGCGCCTGACGCAGGCGATCGCGGGCCTGGGCGCGGTCAATCTTGCCGCGCTGGACGAGCTGACGCAGGCGAGCGAGCGCAAGAGCTACCTGGATGCGCAAGCGCAGGACCTGACCGAGGCGATGACGACGCTGGAAAGCGCGATCCGGCAGATCGATCGCGAGTCGCGCGCGCTGCTGCAACAGACATTCGACGCCGTCAACGTCAACTTCGGGAAGCTCTTTCCGACGCTCTTCGGCGGCGGCCAGGCGCGGCTGTTGCTGACCGGCGAGGAAATCCTGGATTCGGGCGTGCAGGTCGTCGCGCAACCGCCGGGCAAGCGCAACACGTCGATTCACCTGCTGTCGGGAGGCGAGAAATCGCTGACGGCGATCGCGCTGGTTTTCGCGCTGTTCCAGCTCAATCCGGCGCCTTTCTGCCTGCTTGACGAGGTCGATGCGCCGCTCGATGATCCGAATACCGATCGTTTTTGCGCGCTGGTTCGGACGATGGCCGATGTCACGCAGTTCGTTTTCATCAGCCACAACAAGATCACGATGGAGATGGCGAACCAGCTGATCGGAATCACGATGGCCGATCCGGGCATCTCGCGCGTGGTCGCCGTCGATATCGCCGAAGCCCTCGAGCTGGCGGAGACGGTGCCGCAGTAGGCACGACCGGGATCGCACATGAATCCGTTGTTCCTCGGCCTGCTCGCCGCCGGCGTCGCACTGGTCGTCATCGTCCTTTTCTACAACTGGATACAGGAGCGGCGGGCGCGTCGCCGCATCGAGTCGGCGTTTCGCCAGCCGGTCGACGTGATGGCGGACCGCGAGCGCGTCGAGCCCCAGTTGGGCAGCGGGATTTCGGCTGCGGGATCGAGCGCGGCGGTCGAGACGACCGAGGAGCCCGACGATGTGCCGCCGATGCCCGCGACGACGCTCGATGAGCCGTTGCCCGATGTGCGGCCGGCGACGCGAGCCGAACGGCCCGGCACGGCCCCCGACGCGGACATCGAATGCGTCGTCCATCTCGAGCCGCAGCAGCCGGTGCGCGGTGAGTCGCTGGCCAACGTGCTCGCGGCCGAGTTTGCCAAACCCTGTCGGTGGCTGGGGAAGCGGGGGCGCGACCTGCCGTGGCAGCCGATCGAAGAAGCCCGGGGCGGACCCTGGGAAGAGATCGCCGCCTGCATGCTGCTTGCCAACCGCGCGGGCCCGGCATCGCGCCAGCACGTCGAGCACTTTCTGCACGAGTTGGCGCGCACGGGCGCCGCGCTGCCGGCGGCCTTCGCTTTGCCCGATCCGGCCGCGGAAGCGGGGCGCGGCGAAGAGCTCGATCGCTTCTGCGCCGACCTCGACGTCCAGGTGGGCTTGACGATACTCAAGAGCGACCAGGGCCAGATCGCCGGAACACGGCTCCGCGGCGTTGCCGAGGCGGCGGGGTTCAGGCTGAACAACAAGGGCAGCTTCGATTTCCTGCAGGATGACAACGTCGCGACCTTGTACAGCTTGCAGAACTATCGCCAGGAGGCGTTGACGATCGAAAGCCTGCGGCAGCTGTCGACACCGGGCGTCGTGCTGCTGCTCGACGTGCCCCGCGTTGCCGATCCGGTGCGCGTCTTCGATCAGATGCGCCTGGCGGCGAAACGTATGGCGCACACGCTCGAGGGCGTGCTGGTCGACGACAATCGCCGGCCGCTGAACGACGCCTCATTGGCGTCGATTCGGGCCGAGGTGAATGCCACGGCTGTGGCGCTGCGGGAAGCCAACATCGAACCGGGCGGCCCGCGCGCGCTGCGGCTGTTCGGCTAGGCAAGCTCTCCTTTGGCCGTGCCGGCGCGCGCCGCCGTCCCTTCGAAGATCAGCGAGCGCGCGGCGTCGCTGCGCGCCGCGATCGACGCGCACAACCACTCGTATTACGTGCTCGACGCGCCGACCGTCAGCGACGCAGAATACGACCGGCTGTTTCGCGAGCTGGAGGCGCTCGAGAGCGAATATCCATCGCTCACGACGGCCGATTCGCCGACACAGCGGATCGGCGCCGAGCCTGCGGGCGAGTTCGAATCCGTGACGCATCGACTGCCGATGCTGTCTTTGAACAATGCTTTTACCGACAGCGAAGTCGAGGCCTTCGACCGGCGCGCGCGCGAGGCGCTCGGCGTCGCCCGGATCGAATATGCGGCCGAGCCCAAGTTCGACGGCCTTGCCATCAGCCTGTCGTACGAGAATGGAGTATTCACTGTCGGCGCCACCCGCGGCGACGGCTACAGCGGCGAGAACGTCGGCGCCAACCTGCGGACGGTGCGCGCCCTGCCGCTCAAGCTCGCGGGCAAATTTCCGCCGTATCTGGAGGTTCGCGGCGAAGTCCTGATGCTGCGGCGCGACTTCGCGGCGATGAATGCCGCGCAGACCGCGGCCGGGGAAAAAGTGTTCGTCAATCCGCGCAATGCGGCGGCCGGCAGCCTGCGCCAGCTCGATTCGCGGATCACCGCCCGGCGGCCGCTGGTGTTTTTCGCCTATGGCGTCGGCGCGGTCGAATGGGGCCGGATCGACCCGCCGCGAACGCACGATGCGTTGCTGAAGTGGCTGTCCGAGTTTCGTTTTCCCGTCGCCCGGGAGCGCGCGGTCGTGCAGGGCCTCGACGGCATGCTCGACTACTACCGGCGCATCGGCGAGCGGCGCGGCGAGATGCCCTTCGAGATCGACGGCGTCGTCTACAAGGTCAACGATTTCCAGCAGCAGCTCCGGCTCGGTTTCGTCTCGCGCGCACCGCGGTTCGCCATCGCGCACAAGTTTCCCGCCGAAGAGGTGCCGACCGAAGTGCTCGACATCGGCGTCCAGGTCGGGCGCACCGGGGCATTGACCCCGGTCGCGCGCCTGAAGCCGGTTTTCGTCGGCGGTGTCACGGTGACCAACGCTACGCTGCACAACGAGGACGAGATCCGGCGCAAGGACGTCCGCATCGGCGACACGGTCATCGTGCGCCGCGCCGGCGATGTCATTCCGGAGATCGTGCGCGTGCTAAGCGACCGGCGTCCGGCCCGGACGCGGCAATTCGCGATGCCCACCCGTTGCCCCGAATGCGGCTCGGCGGTCGTGCGGCTGCCCGACGAGGCCATCGCGCGCTGCTCGGGTGGCCTGGTTTGTCCGGCGCAGCGCAAGGGCTCGCTGCTGCACTTTGCCGGCCGGCGGGCGATGGACATCGAGGGTCTGGGCGACAAGCTGGTCGATCAACTGGTCGATGCCGACATCGTTCGCACTCCTGCGGATATCTACAAGCTGGGCGTCGCGGCGCTGGCCGAGCTTGAGCGCATGGCGGAAAAATCCGCGGCCAACGTGATTGCCGCAATCGACAAGAGCCGTCGCACGACGCTCGCCCGCTTTATTTACGGGCTGGGCATCCGGCACGTCGGCGAAACGACCGCCAAGGATCTGGCGCGGCATTTCGGCAATCTCGACGCATTGGAAAGCGCCGACGAGGCGGCACTGCTCGAAGTTCATGATGTCGGCCCCGTGCTGGCACAAAGCATTCGGCAATTCTTCGCCGAAGCGCACAACCGCGAAGTCATTGCCCAGTTGCGCGCCGCCGGGGTACATTGGCCGGAAAGCGCGCCGCAGCGCGCGCCGGCGGGCAAATTCGCGGGCCTGGTGTTCGTCCTTACCGGAACGCTCCCGACCCTGTCGCGCGACGAAGCCAAAGCATTGATCGAAGCGCACGGCGGCAAGGTGGCCGGCAGCGTGTCGAAGAAAACCAGTTATGTCGTCGCCGGCGCCGACCCCGGCAGCAAGCTCGATCGCGCCGTCGAGCTGGGCATAACGGTGCTCGACGAGCGGCAATTCAAGACACTCACCCAAGGAAAACAGTAATGGCATTCGGAAAAATAACCAAGGCCGTCTTTCCGGTGGCCGGCCTGGGAACCCGGTTCCTGCCGGTGACCAAGGCAAGTCCGAAGGAAATGCTGCCGGTCGTCGACAAGCCGCTGATTCAATACGCCGTCGAGGAAGCGGCCGCGGCGGGGATCACCGACATGATTTTTATCACCGGTCGCAACAAGCGTGCGATCGAGGATCATTTCGACAAGGCATACGAGCTGGAAACCGAGCTGGCGGCGCGCCACAAGACGGCCCTGCTCGAAACCGTTCAATCGGCCACGCCGAGCGGCATCAACTGCATCTATATCCGCCAGACCGAGGCACTCGGACTGGGACACGCCGTGCTTTGCGCCGAGCCGGTGATCGGCGACCAGGCGTTCGCCGTCCTGCTGGCCGACGACCTGATCGACGCAACGGTTCCGGTCATGCGGCAGATGATCGAGATCGCCGAGCGCGAGCAATACTCGGTGATCGGCGTCATGCCGGTGCCTGCGGCCGACGTCAGCAGCTACGGCATCGTCGAAACCGAAGGCATGGTCGATCGGGTCGGCCGCATTTCGCGCATCGTCGAGAAGCCTGCTGCCGGCATGACCAAATCGACGCTGGGCGTCGTCGGCCGCTATGTTCTGACGCCGCGCATCTTCCACCATTTGCGCACGATGCCGGCCGGCGCCGGTGGCGAGATCCAGCTTACCGACGGCATTGCGCGGCTGCTCGAGGACGAGAAGGTGCTGGCGCACGAATTCGAAGGCCGCCGCTACGACTGCGGCAACAAGCTCGGCTATCTGGAAGCCACCGTCGAGCTGGCGCTCAAGCACCCTGAAATCGGCCGCGCGTTCGCCGAATATCTGAAACGCACGCGATGACGTTCAACGAGCTTCGCTACATCGTCGCGGTTGCACAGGAACGCAATTTCGGCCGCGCGGCGCAGCATTGCTTCATCAGCCAGCCGGCGCTGTCGGTGGCGATCCAGAAGCTCGAGGAGGAGCTCGGGACGCAGATTTTCGAGCGCGGCAAGAGCGAGGTCACGGTGACGCCGGTCGGCGAACGCATCGTCGAGCAGGCGCACAAGGTGCTGGAGGAGGCGGCACGCATCCGCGACATCGCGCAGGCAGGGCGCAACCAGCTGGTCGGCTTGTTCCGCCTCGGCGTCATCTACACGGTCGCGCCCTACCTGTTGCCGGACCTGATTCCCGCGCTGAACGAGCGCGCACCCGCGATGCCGCTGGAAATCGAGGAAAACCTCACCGAAAACCTGGAAGCGTCGCTGCGGGCCGGCCGCGTCGATGCCGCGATCATCGCCTTGCCGTTCAACCCCCCTGGCATCACCACCGACTTTCTCTATGAGGAGCCGTTCCAGGTCGTCGTGCCCGAAAAGCACGCCTGGGCCCGGCGAAAATCGATCGATCCGTCCGAGCTCGCCGGCGAGCACGCGATCCTGCTCAACGTCGGGCACTGCTTTCGCGACCAGGTGCTCGATTCCTGCCCGGAGCTCAATCGCTCGGGTGCGCCGGTGACCCGCACCAACTCGCTCGAGACGATACGCAACATGGTGGCGTCCGGGCTCGGCGTTTCGGTTCTGCCGCGCGATGCGCTGATCCCGAAGTACCACAGCAAGCTGGTGGTGCCGGTACCGTTTTCGCGTCCGGTGCCGTCGCGGCGCGTCGCGCTCGCGCATCGCAAGAGCTTTCCTCGCCCCGCGGCGATCGCGGCGATACGCGACGCGGTCGCAGCCTGCCGCGGCGCGAGCGGCGGCGCGAGGTCTTCGCACCCGGAGATGGTGCGGAGGCCAGCAAGGCGAGGGGCCCCGCGCGCGTAGCGCGCTGATGCGGATAAGAACAAAACCCGCGTAGTACAATCCGTCGCTGTACTCGACAACGATGGGGCAATGATGTCTTCGGACTTGAAGAACAAGGTCGTTTTGATCACCGGCGCATCGACCGGCATCGGCGCCGCCGCGGCGCGCGCTTTTGCGCAACAGGGCAGCAAGGTGGCCGTTCATTACAACGCCAGCAAGGATGCCGCTGAAGCGGTCGCACGCGATGTCAAGAAGGCGGGCGGCGAAGCGCTGCTGGTCGGCGGCGATGTCACCAAAAGCGCCGACGTCAAGCGCATCGTCGCCGACACGCTGGCTGGCTACGGCCGCATCGATATCCTGGTCAACAATGCCGGCGGCTTGGTGCGCAGGACCAAGATCGAAGAGTACAGCGAGGATTTTCTGCACCAGGTGCTCGATCTGAACGTCATCCAGGTGGCGATGTTCGTGCACGAGGTCGTGCCGGCGATGCGCAAGCAGGGCGGGGGCAACATCATCAACGTCAGCTCGATCGCGGCTCGGCACGGCGGCGGCGGCGGCGCGATCATCTACGCCGGCGCCAAGGGCTTCATCTCGACGGCGACCCGAGGCTGGGCGAAGGAGCTCGTCGGCGACAAGATACGGGTCAACGCGGTGTCCCCCGGCGTCATCACTACGCCGTTCCACGAGCGCTACTCGACCGCCGAGCAGCTGAAGGCGATGCAGGCGACGATCCCGATGAATCGGCTCGGTACGGCCGAAGAATGCGCCGGAACGTTCATCTATCTGGCTTCTGACGCCATGAGCGGCTACGTCACCGGCCAGGTGATCGAGGTCAATGGCGGCCAGTACATGCCGTAATGACGGCGGCCGCCGCGCGCGATGCAGACGATCGACGCGCGGCGCGCGAAGGCTAGGCGGCGGCCAGCAGCGTGGGCAACTCAGCCAGCGTGCTGATCGTCCGGTCCGGCTGCGGCCCGTGTCGATCCGCCGGTGCGCCCGCGCGGTTGATCCAGAATACGGTGAATCCGAATGCCTTGGCGCCGATCGCGTCCCAAGCGTTCGACGACACAAACCCGATACGCGCGGCCGGGCGCTTCAGTGCGTCGACGGCAAGCTGGTAGACACGGGGGCTCGGCTTGTAGATGCCGGCCTCGTCGACCGACAGGATGCTGTCGAGATGACGTGCGAGCCCCGTCGCCGCGGCGAGCGGCTCCAGCATCGCGCGCGTGCCGTTGGACAGGATCAGTCGCGGGCGCGGCGCGAGTGCCGCCAGTGCCGGTTCCGCGTCGGGGAACGGCGACAGATCGAGATATGCATCGAGCAAACGGTGTCGCGCGTGCGAGGGCAGCGGCAACTGCAGCGCCGCCGCCGCGTATGAAAGCGAATGCGCGGTGATCGCGGCAAAGTCCTCGCGCGGTTGCGTCGGGCTCTGCATCAGACTCTGCAGCCAGCTGTACTCGAGTTGCTTGTTGCGCCAAAGTTGTGCAAGGGCGGCGCCGCGGCCGGGGAATAGCGCCTCGGCGCTCGCGCCGACCGACTGCACATCGAACAGCGTTCCGTAGGCGTCGAAAACCAGCGCATCGACCGTGTGCAGACTGCCGGATTTTTCAATCATCGTCGCACCTCGAGTCCGGATTTCGGGACATGCCATGCAAAAACTGCCGCGATGTGGCGCGTCACGAAAAAGCGGGCCAAAAAAATAGGGGTTACACTTGCGTGCAACCCCTCGGTTCCATGGTGGGCGATACTGGTATCGAACCAGTGACCCCTGCCGTGTGAAGGCAATGCTCTACCGCTGAGCTAACCGCCCGCGCGAACCCAGACAGGAGTGAGTATTTAAGCACGCGGGCCGATCGAGGGTCAAACCGACAGTCCGTTTTGTCCAAGCCTGTCCTGAACAAAAAATACGGTTGCCGGGCCGAAATTTCCGGCCCGAAAGCGTGCCGGTGCCGTCTGTCCGGAGTCCAATTTAGGTAAGCTTCTAGTCGTAAAAGCAAAATTCCCGCTGGCTCAAGTCTTGCAGAAACAGTCCATATCGATAGATAACGCCGTTGCGTCCCGTCTCTGTTATGACGAAATGCACGCGGCAGGCGGGGCGATCCGTCCCCAGTACCGGGCTTTCGCGGACTGGCTGGACAGCACGCCCGCCGACAAGATCGCGCGAAAGCGCAAGGAAGCGGAGGGTGCTTTCCATCGCCTCGGCATCACTTTTGCTGTCTACGGTGAAGACGCGGGAACCGAGCGCCTGATCCCGTTCGACATCGTGCCGCGCATCATTCCGGCCGGCGAATGGCTGACGCTGGAGCAGGGGCTCAAGCAACGGGTCAAGGCGCTGAACTTGTTTCTGCATGACATCTATCACGGTCAGAGCATCCTGAAGGCCGGCGTAATACCCGCCGAACGCGTGCTGTCGAACGCGCAATACCGGCGCGAAATGCAGGGCATGGACGTTCCCGGAGGGATCTATGCGCATGTCGCCGGCGTCGATGTCGTCCGCGCCGGCGAAGGCGACTATTACGTTCTCGAGGACAATCTGCGTGTTCCATCGGGCGTGTCCTACATGCTCGAGAATCGCAAGATGATGATGCGTCTTTTTCCGGAACTGTTTGCCACGCAGGCCATCAAGCCGGTAGAGCACTATCCCGACATGCTGCTGGAGACCTTGCACGCAGTGGCTCCCGCCAGCGAGGATCATCCCGAGGTCGCGGTGCTGACGCCCGGGGCCTACAACTCGGCGTATTTCGAGCACGCGTTTCTGGCGCAGCAGATGGGCGTCGAACTGGTCGAGGGGCAGGACCTGGTCGTGCAGAACGACGCGGTCTACATGCGCACGACGCGCGGCGCGCAACGCGTTCATGTGCTTTACCGGCGCGTCGACGACGACTACCTCGACCCGCGTGCGTTTCGCGCCGATTCGACCCTCGGCGTGCCGGGACTCTTCGCGGCCTACCGGGCGGGCAAGGTGACCCTCGCCAACGCGATAGGCACCGGCGTCGCCGACGACAAATCGATCTACCCGTACGTGCCCGACATGATCCGTTTCTACCTGACCGAGGAGCCGATTCTCAAGAACGTTCCGACCTGGCAACTGCACCGCGACGATGACCTGCGCTATTGCCTCGATCACCTCGCGGAGCTGGTGGTCAAGGAGGTACACGGCGCCGGCGGATACGGCATGCTGGTCGGCCCGGCGGCGAGCGCCGCCGAGCGCGAGATCTTCCGCGCTCGCATTGTCGCCAACCCGGCAAAATACATTGCCCAGCCGACGCTGGCCCTGTCGACCTGTCCGACATTCACCGAATCGGGACTCGCGCCGCGTCATATCGACTTGCGCCCCTACGTGCTGTCCGGCCGCACCGTCAGCCTGGTGCCGGGTGGGCTCACGCGGGTCGCTCTGCGGGAGGGCTCGCTGGTGGTCAATTCCTCGCAGGGGGGCGGCACCAAGGACACCTGGGTGATGGCGGCCTAAGCGTCCGACGCGCGGCTCGCCGCGTGCACTTGCGCCATCCGAAACGGTCAATCAACGATGCTGTGCCGCACCGCAAACGAGCTTTACTGGATGGCCCGACATATCGAGCGGGCCGAGAACACCGCTCGCCTGCTCGACGTTACCTACCGCATGTCGCTGTTGCCGTACGACGCGGTCGAGCCGGGGCTCGCGTGGGCCGAGCCCTGGGCGGTGCCGCTGATCACCTCGGGACTCGCGACCGCGTTCTACGAGCGTTTTCCGCAGCTTTCCGCCGAGAACGTGCTGCACTACATGATCCTGGAAGCGGGCAATCCCTCGTCGATCTTCTGCTGCCTGCGCGCGGCGCGCGAATCGGCTCGGGCGGTCCGCGGCGCGATCACGTCCGAAATGTACGAGGATCTCAATTCGGCATGGCTGGAGATGCGGGTCCAGAATTACGACCACATTCAGGGCAGCGGCGTGTCCGAATTTCTGGGCTGGGTCAAGATGCGCTCGCACCTCTTTCGCGGCGTGACCTTCGGAACGATGCTGCGCGACGAAGGCTACCATTTCATCCGTCTCGGCACTCACATCGAGCGGGGCGACAACACCGCCCGCATACTGGACGTCAAGTACCACACGCTGCTGCCGTCGGCGGCGGAGGTCGGGGGCGCGGTCGACTATTACCAGTGGGGCGCGCTGCTGCGGTCGGTGTCGGGCTTCGAGTCGTACCGCAAGATCTACAGCGACGTCATCACGCCGCGCCGCGTGGCCGAACTGCTGATACTAAGGCAGGACATGCCGCGCTCGCTGCATTCGTGCATGAATTTCATCAACGAGACGCTTGCGGTCCTCTGCGACGACAGCTCAGCCGAAGTCCGACGGGCGAGCGGCGAGATGCACGCCAAGCTGCGCTTCGCCCGCACCGACGATATCATCCGGTTTGGCCTGCACGAATATCTGATGGAATTCCTCGATCGGATCTCCGATCTGGGCAAGGAAATCAGCAGCCAGTTCCTCGTCCCGACCTTCTAGGTTGCTGGCTTCCGGTAGAATCGCCCACACTCGATTGCCCCAGGCCGTTCATGACCTATTGCGTTGCCATGTCGCTCGATGCCGGGATGATCTTCGCCGCGGACTCGCGCACGAACGCCGGTGTCGACCAGATCGGGCGCTTTTCCAAGATGCGGCTGTTCGTGCGTGAAGGCGACCGCGTGGTGATCACGCTGTCTTCCGGCAACCTGTCGATCACGCAGAATGCGCTGAACATTCTGGAGCAGCGCGCTCGCTCCGGGGACAGTCAGTTGCAGCTGTGGAATGCACCTTCGATGTTCGACGTCGCCCGGCTGGTCGGCGACGCCCTGCGGGAGGTCAAGACGCGCGACGGCCCGTACCTGCTGCAGAACAACATCGATTCGCACGCGACCTTCATCGTCGGCGGCCAGGTGCGCGGCGAATCGCCGAGGTTGTTCGAAGTGTACAGCGAGGGCAATTTCATCGAGGCGACCAGCGACACCTGCTACTTCCAGATCGGGGAGAGCAAGTACGGCAAACCGGTGATCGATCGCGTCGTCACGCGCGCCACCTCGCTGCAGGAAGCGACCAAGTGCACGATCGTGTCGTTCGACTCGACGATGCGCTCGAATATCTCGGTGGGGCTGCCGATAGACCTCGCCGTATACGAGACCGACAGCCTGCGCCTGAAGCTGCAAAAGCGGATCGAGGAGTCCGATCCGTATTTCCAGATGATACATACCCAGTGGGGCGAGGGTCTCCGCCGCGTTTTCGCCGAGTTGCCGAACCCGGAATGGTCATAAGAGGCGTATCCGGATGGCGATCCGCGTAGCGCTGCAGCACCGGACGACGTACACGTTCGACCGGTTCGTCAATCTGTCGCCGCACGAGGTGCGGCTGCGTCCGGCGCCCCATTGCCGCACTCCGATCGTCGGCTATTCGCTGCGCGTCGATCCGGCCAAGCATTTTCTCAATTGGCAGCAGGACCCTTACGGCAACTGGGTCGCGCGGCTGGTCTTCCCCGAGCGCACGAACCGGCTGGAAATCGTCGTCGATCTTACCGCCGACATGACGGTGATCAACCCGTTCGATTTCTTCGTCGAGCCTTATGCCGAGACGTTTCCGTTCGTGTATGCGGGGTCGCTGGCCAAGGAGCTGATTCCGTTTCTGGAGGCGGGCCCGCCCGAGCCGCGGCTGGAGGCGTGGCTCGCGGCGTTTCGCGCGGACATCAAGCCGGACGAGGCGACGGTGCCGATGCTGGTTCGGCTCAATCAGCAGATCAAAAGCGAGATCCGCTACCTGGTGCGGATGGAGCCGGGCGTGCAGACACCCGCGCAGACGCTGGCGGAGGCCAGTGGATCGTGTCGCGACAGCGGCTGGCTCCTGGTGCAGATCCTGCGCCGGCTGGGGCTGGCCGCTCGCTTCACGTCCGGCTACCTGATCCAGCTCGTCGCCGACGTCAAGGCGCTCGACGGTCCGGCGGGGCCCGAGCGCGATTTCACCGACCTGCACGCATGGGCGGAGGTCTATCTGCCGGGGGCCGGCTGGATCGGCCTGGATCCGACCTCGGGACTTCTGGCCGGCGAAGGACACATTCCACTCGCGTCAACCGCAGATCCAGGCAGCGCGGCGCCAGTAGTCGGCTACACCGACCCGTGTCGAAGCGAGCTCCACGTCGCGATGACGGTGACGCGCACGCACGAGGATCCGCGGGTCACGCTGCCCTACAGCGAAGCGCAATGGACGGCGATCGATGCACTCGGCCAACAGGTCGACCGCGATCTCGCCGCGAACGACGTGCGCCTGACCCAGGGCGGCGAGCCGACGTTCGTGTCGATCGACGACATGGAAGGCAAAGAGTGGACGATTGCCGCGCTGGGGACCAAAAAGCGCGAGCTTGCCGAAATCCTGCTGCGCCGGCTGATGTCGCGCTTCGGCCGCGGTGGATTCGTGCATACCGGACTGGGCAAATGGTATCCGGGCGAGCCGCTGCCGCGCTGGGCGCTGGCCGTTTACTGGCGCAGCGACGGCATTCCGCTCTGGGGTGACGAATCGCTGCTCGCCGATACGCGCCGGCCGGGGCAGGCCGACCTCGCCGCCGCGCGTGACTTCACCGGAGCGCTGGCGGTGGCGCTGGGACTGCCGCCGGAAATGGTATTGACTGCGTACGAGGACGTGCCGCGATTGCTCGCCGACGAAGCGGCGCTGCCGATCAACGCCGACCCGCTTCAGGCCGACCTGTCGAATCCGGCCGAGCGATCGCGGCTCGCGCGCCTGCTTTTGTCGGGTCTCGATCGCCCCGCCGGCTTCGTCCTTCCGCTGAAGGCAACGCCGCCTGACAGGGATAGCGGCGAGGGTGCGCTCTGGGAGACAAGCCCGTGGCCGCTGCGTCGAGAGCGCCTGTACGCCGTTGGCGGCGACTCGCCGCTCGGTTTGCGGCTGCCGCTGGCCTCGCTGCCCAAGCTCCTGCCCGAGGAGGCGGAGCTCGAGCACGCCATCGATCCGTTCGCATCGCGCGGCACGCTGCCGGCGCAGTCGCTCCGCGCGCGACGCGGAAGAGCCCGAGGCGCCAAGCCGCGTGAAGTCGTCAAGACCGCGCTGACGGTTCAGATACGCGACGGCCATCTGTATGTTTTCATGCCGCCGGTCAAGCGTGTCGAGGATTACATCGAGCTCTTGTCCGCGGTCGAGAACACCGCGCGCGCGATCCGCGTGCCGGTCGCCATCGAAGGCTATGCGCCGCCGCGCGATCCACGCTTGCGCGTTCTCGGCGTCACGCCCGATCCGGGTGTGATCGAGGTCAATGTCCACCCGGCGTCATCGTGGCACGAATTGGTCGCCACGACCGAAGCACTCTACGGGGAAGCGAGGCAGGCGCGGCTGGGCACCGAGAAATTCATGCTCGACGGCCGTCACACGGGCACCGGCGGCGGCAACCACATCACGCTGGGTGGTGCGACGCCGGCCGACAGTCCGCTGCTGCGACGCCCGGACCTGCTGCAAAGCCTGCTCACGTACTGGCAGAACCATCCCGCGCTTTCGTATCTTTTTCGGGCATGTTCGTCGGACCCACCAGCCAGGCGCCGCGTGTCGACGAAGCCCGCGACGACCGGCTCTACGAGCTCGAGATCGCGTTTCAGCAGCTCTCGCGCAAGCACGAGTTCAAGAAGGACGAATCGCTGCCCTGGCTGATCGACCGCTCGCTGCGGCATCTGTTGACCGACCTGACCGGGAACACGCATCGGGCCGAGTTCTCGATCGACAAGCTGTATTCGCCCGACACGCCGACCGGACGGCTGGGCCTGCTCGAATTCCGTGCCTTCGAGATGCCGCCGCATGCCCGCATGAGCGCGGTGCAGATGCTGCTGCTGCGCGCGATGGTGGCCCGCTTCTGGCGCGAGCCCTATCGCGGCAAGCTGATAAGGTGGGGAACCGCGCTGCACGATCGCTGGCTGCTGCCGCACTATGTGATGGCTGACATGCGCGATGTCCTCGCCGAGCTCGACGCCTCCGGCTACGGCTTCGCCGAGGAGTGGCTGGCACCGTTCGTCGAGTTTCGCTTCCCCCGCTTCGGCGTCGTCGGCTACGACGGCGTGTCGATCGAATTGCGGCAGGCGATCGAGCCATGGCACGTGCTTGGCGAGGAGATCAGCGGCACGGGCACGGCACGCTACGTCGACTCGTCGGTCGAGCGTCTTCAGGTCAAGGCCAGCGGCATGACCGAAGGCCGTCATGCGCTGACCTGCAACGGACGCCTGCTGCCGCTGACTGCGACCGGCGTGCCGCGGGAGTTCGTCGCCGGCGTGCGCTTCAAGGCGTGGAGCCCGCCGTCGGCGTTGCACCCGACGATCGGCGCTCAGGCGCCGTTGATCTTCGATCTGGTCGACACCTGGTCCAGGCGTGCGATCGGCGGCTGCACCTATCACGTCACCCACCCGGGTGGACGCAACTACGATACGTTTCCGGTCAATGCCAACGAAGCCGAAGCACGCCGCGTCGCGCGCTTCTGGCCACACGGCCATACGCCGGGGCCGCTTGAAATTGCGCCGGAAGCACCGAATCCGGCGACGCCGACGACGCTCGATTTGCGCTGGCAGCCGACAGGCTGACTTACGTGCATTCGGTACGCACTCGCTTTGCGCCGAGTCCCACCGGGTACCTGCATCTGGGCAACATCCGCTCGGCGCTGTACCCGTGGGCCTACGCACGCAAGCACGGCGGCGCATTCGTGCTGCGCATCGAGGATACCGACGCCGAGCGTTCGACCCAGGAAGCGGTCCAGGCGATTCTCGACAGCATGGCGTGGCTCGGTCTCGACTACGACGAAGGGCCGGTCTATCAGACGCAGCGGATGGATCGCTACCGCGAAGTCATCGCTGCGATGCTCAGCGCCGGCACCGCCTATCGTTGCTATGCGACGCCGGATGAGCTGGACGAGCTTCGCGCCGCGCAGCTCGCGCGCGGCGAAAAGCCGCGCTACGACCGGCGCTGGCGCCCGGAACCCGGCAAGACGCTGCCCGCGCCTCCGGCCGGCGTCCCGCCGGTCGTCCGCTTTCGCAACCCATTGGGCGGCGTCGTCGACTGGCAGGACGCGGTCAAGGGCCGTATCGAGATCGGGAACGATGAGCTCGACGACCTGATCATCGCGCGTTCCGACGGCGCGCCGACCTACAATTTCTGCGTCGTGGTCGACGATCTGGACATGCGCATCACGCACGTGATCCGCGGCGACGACCACGTCAACAACACGCCGCGGCAGATCAATATGATCCGCGCGCTCGGCGGCGCCGAGCCGGTGTACGCGCACCTGCCCACCGTGCTGACGCCCGAGGGCGACAAGCTGTCGAAACGCCACGGCGCGCGCGGGGTGCTGCAGTACCGCGACGACGGCTACCTGCCCGAGGCGATGCTCAACTACCTGGCGCGGCTGGGCTGGGCGCACGGCGACGCGGAGGTCTTTTCGCGCGAAGAGTTCATCGACTGGTTCGATCTCGCGCATCTTTCGTCCGCGCCGGGGCGCTTCGATCCCGACAAGCTGCTATGGCTCAATCACGAGCACATCAAGCGCCTTCCGGAGGGCCCGCTCGGCGAGCGGCTGCGTCCGTTTCTCGAACGCGCCGGGCTCGACGTCGCCGCCGGTCCGGCGCCTGCGAGCGTAGCCGCGTTGCTGCGCGACCGGACTGCGACACTCGCGGAAATGGCAGATGCCGCCCACTACTTCTATGCGGCGCCGGCGGAGGCGACCCATGCTCCGGCCAAGTTTGCCGAATTGATGACCGATGCGGTCAGAGCCGCGTTGCCCGACCTGCTGACCGCGTTCGGGTCCCTCGAATGGAGCAGAGAGGCGATCGGCGCCGCGATCAAGGCGGTTGCGGCGAAGCGCGCGATGAAGACGTCGCAACTGATGATGGCGACGCGGGCGCTCGTCACCGGCGAAGCGCAAACGCCGCCGATCGACGCGGTGCTGGCGCTAGTCGGCCGCGAGCGCACGGTCGAACGCCTGCGCCGCGGGCTTGCCGGGTAAGGAAGCGAGGTTTGTGCGACACGACCGGTTCAGGTAAAATGGTAATTTCCTGAACTTGTCGTCCATGACCAAGTTCGTTTTCGTCACCGGTGGCGTCGTTTCCTCCCTGGGGAAGGGCATCGCCGCCGCGTCGCTGGCCGCGATTCTTACTTCCCGCGGCATCCGCGTCACGAATCTCAAGCTCGACCCCTACATCAACGTCGACCCGGGCACGATGAGCCCGTTCCAGCACGGCGAGGTCTTCGTCACCGAAGACGGAGCCGAAACCGACCTGGACCTCGGCCATTACGAGCGCTTCACCGACGTGAAGATGAGCAAGCGCAACAACTTCACCACCGGCCAGATCTACGAGAGCGTGATTCGCAAGGAGCGCCGCGGCGATTATCTGGGCGGTACCGTGCAGGTGATCCCGCACATTACCGACGAGATCCAGAGCTGGATCGCCAATGGCGCCGGCGACGCGGATGTCGCTGTGGTCGAGGTCGGCGGCACCGTTGGCGACATCGAGTCGCTGCCGTTTCTCGAGGCGATCCGCCAGCTCGGCATCAATCTTGGGCGCGAAAACGTCTGCTATATCCATCTGACCCTGGTGCCGTTCATCGCGACCGCGGGCGAAATGAAGACCAAGCCGACGCAGCATTCGGTCAAGGAGCTTCGCGAGATCGGCATTCAGCCCGACGTCGTGCTTTGCCGCGCCGACCGGCCGCTGCCCGAAGGCGATCGACGCAAGATCGCGCTGTTCACCAATGTTCCGCCCGAGGCGGTCATTCCGGCGCTGGACACCGATTCGATCTACAAGATTCCGGCGGCGCTGCACGCCGAAGGGCTGGACGAGATCGTCTGCCGCAAGCTTCATCTGAGCCCGAAGCCGGCCGACCTGTCGGTCTGGACCAAGCTCGTCGATGCGCTGGTCAACCCCGAGCACCGGGTCAACATCGCGATGGTCGGAAAATACGTCGATCTGACCGAGTCGTACAAGTCGCTGTCCGAGGCGCTGACGCACGCCGGCATCCATGCGCGGAGCAGGGTCGACATCCACTACGTCGATTCGGAATCGATCGAGCGCGACGGCGTCGATTGCCTGAAGGGCATGGATGCGATCCTGGTTCCCGGCGGCTTCGGCAAGCGTGGCGTTGAAGGCAAGATCGCTGCGATCCGCTATGCGCGCGAAAACAAGATACCCTATCTCGGCATCTGCCTCGGCATGCAGCTCGCGGTTATCGAGCATGCGCGCCATCGCGCAGGGCTCGCCGATGCCAACAGCACCGAGTTCGATCCGGACACGCCGCACCCGGTCGTAGCGCTGGTGACCGAATGGCAGAATCGCGACGGCACGATCGAGCAGCGCAGCGCGCAGTCCGATCTGGGCGGGACGATGCGCCTCGGCGCGCAGCCGTGCGAAGTCGTTCCCGGCTCGCTCGCGCACCGCATCTACGGCGCGACCACGGTTTCCGAGCGTCATCGCCACCGTTACGAAGTCAACAATCATTACCTGCCGCGCCTGGAGGCGACCGGCCTCGTTGTCGGCGCGCGCGCCAAGAGCCCGCTCGCCGGCGACCTGTGCGAAATGGTCGAGCTCGACGATCATCCGTGGTTCTTCGGCTGCCAGTACCATCCGGAATTCACGTCGAATCCGCGCCGCGGTCACCCGCTGTTCATCGCCTTCGTCAAGGCCGCGCTGGAACGGCAGCGGCTGGCGCAGAGCGAAACGCCGCGCACGCGCGCACAGCTCGTCGCCTAGGCCTCCTTGGACGATGACATGATGTTCGGCAACGCGTGTCGGCCTAAGCCTCGACTGCCGCGGCTATCGGGAATTACTCGTGCTCAGACCGAGCAGCCGCAGCGCATCCGCCTTCGCGGTCAGATCCCCACGCTCTGCGTGGGGCCCCTCTTCCTCGCTTCGGCGTCGCCCACGCGCGATCCCCGCTTCGCTATGCTCGCGGGGCCCCTCGCCGCGGGCTCGCGCGGCTAATCCCGGTGAACCTGTGCGGATTCGAGGTCGGACTGAACCGGCCTCTGTTCCTCATTGCAGGACCCTGCGTCGTCGAGTCGGAACAGCTGCAGGTCGACGTCGCCGGAAAGCTGAAGGAGATCTGCGCCGCTCTTGGCGTTCCTTTCGTTTTCAAATCCTCGTACGACAAGGCCAATCGCAGCTCGTCAAAGTCGTTTCGCGGCTTGGGGATGCAGGAGGGCCTGCGCATTCTGGCCGAAGTCAGGCGGCAGATCGGCGTCCCGGTGCTGACCGACGTGCACGCCGAAGACGAAATCGCCGACGCGGCGGCGATTGTCGACGTATTGCAGACGCCGGCGTTCCTCTGCCGCCAGACCGATTTCATCCACGCGGTGGCCGCCGCGGGCAAGCCGGTCAACATCAAGAAAGGCCAGTTTCTCGCTCCCGAGGACATGAAGAACGTCGTCGCCAAGGCCCGCGAGGCCAGCGGCCGCGACAGCATCCTGGTTTGCGAGCGCGGGGCGAGCTTCGGCTATCACAACCTGGTCTCGGACATGCGCTCGCTGGCGATCATGCGCGCCACCGGCTGCCCGATCGTGTTCGATGCGACGCATTCGGTGCAGCTCCCCGGCGGGGAGGGCGCGACCTCGGGCGGGCAGCGCGAATTCGTGCCGGTGCTGGCCCGTGCCGCGGTCGCCGCCGGCGTCGCCGGAGTCTTCATGGAAACGCATCCCGATCCAGCGCGGGCGCCGTCGGACGGCCCGAACGCATGGCCGCTCGGACGCATGCGCGAATTGCTGGCGACGCTGGTGGAGATCGACGCGACCGTCAAACGCAACGGCTTCGCCGAGTCGTCACTGTTGCCACAATGACCCGCAGCAATTCAACGAAGAGAATCGGACACCGAGCATGAGTGCAATCGTCGACGTCATCGCCCGCGAGATCCTGGATTCGCGGGGCAACCCCACGATCGAGGCTGATGTGGTTCTCGAATCCGGCATCAGCGGTCGCGCCGCCGTTCCTTCCGGCGCGTCGACCGGGTCGAAGGAAGCGATCGAGCTGCGCGACGGCGACAAGGCGCGTTACGGCGGCAAGGGCGTCCAGAGGGCAGTCGAGAACGTCAACACCGAAATCTGCGAAGCGATCATCGGGCTCGACGCGTCCGAGCAGGGGTTCATCGACCGGACGATGATCGATCTCGACGGCACCGACAACAAGGCGAGGCTCGGCGCCAACGCGATACTCGCCGTTTCCTGCGCGGTGGCCAAGGCGGCGGCCGAGGAATCGACGCTGCCGCTGTACCGGTATCTGGGCGGCGCCGGCGAGATGGCGCTGCCAGTTCCGCTGATGAACGTCATCAACGGCGGCGCGCATGCCAACAACAGCATCGACATGCAGGAGTTCATGCTGGTCCCGCTCGGCGCGCCGACATTTCGCGAGGCGCTGCGCTATGGCGCCGAGGTGTTCCATGCACTGAAGAAGCTTATCGACGCCAAGGGCATGGCGACGACGGTGGGCGACGAGGGCGGGTTCGCCCCCAACCTGGCATCGAACGAGGCGGCGCTGCAGTTGCTGCTGGAGGCGATCACGCAGGCCGGCTACACGCCGGGCACCGACATCGCGCTGGCGCTGGACTGTGCCGCCTCCGAATATTACAAGGACGGAATGTACGAGCTCGACTCCGAGGGCGCGAAGCTCACCCGCTCGCAGATGGTCGATTATCTGGCGGCATGGGTCGACAAATACCCGATAATTTCGATCGAGGACGGCATGTCCGAACACGACTGGGACGGCTGGAAGCTGTTGACCGATCGGCTGGGCAAGAAGGTGCAGATCGTCGGCGACGATATATTCGTAACCAGCACCAAGATCCTGAAGCAGGGCATCGCCAGAGGCGTGGCCAATTCGATCCTGATCAAGATCAACCAGATCGGCACGCTGACCGAGACCTTCGCCGCGATCAGCATGGCAACGCGCGCCGGCTACACCGCGATCGTCTCGCATCGTTCCGGCGAGACCGAGGACAGCCTGATCGCCGACATCGCCGTCGGCAGCAACGCCGGCCAGATCAAGACCGGCTCGTTGTCGCGCTCCGATCGCATCGCGAAATACAACCAGCTGCTGCGAATCGAGGAAGACCTGGGCGATGTCGCCAGTTATCCCGGACGCGCTGCGTTCTACCAGCTCAGATAAGAAATCCGCTTGCGCCTGCTCGGACTCGCCTTCGCGCTGCTGATCCTTGCCCTCCAGTACCCGCTGTGGCTCGGCAAGGGAGGGTGGCTGCGAGTGCGGGAGCTCAATGCGCAGGTCGAGGCGCAGAAGATCGTCAACGCCGGATTGAAGGAGCGCAACGCGGCGCTGGACGCCGAAGTGCGTGACCTGAAGCAAGGCACCGAGGCCATCGAGGAGCGCGCGCGATCCGAGCTGGGCATGATTCGACAGGACGAGATTTTTTTTCAGCTTCCGGCCGCGCCGGCGCCGGGAACCGTGCCACCGTCCGGGTCCGCGCCATCGCGTTAGTTCCGGCTGCCGCCGTGTCTGTTCGTGCTCGGCGCATCGCGCCGATTTGCCGGTGCCCATGATTCCTCGTCATCGTCCTTGCCTGTCATGCCTCGTATCAGCTCTTCCGACAATCCGCGCCTGAAGGAGGCGGCGCGCCTGATCGCGTCGTCGCGCGAGCGGCGCAAATCCGGCCGCTGCGTGCTCGAAGGCGAGCATCTGGTCGACGTCTACTGTCGTCGCTACGGCCCACCCGAATCGATGCTGGTGGCGGAGTCCGCCGTGGAACGACCGACCGTGCGTGCGTTGCTCGCGCGCGTCCCGCCGGCGCGCACGCTGATCGTCGCGGAATCGGCGTGGGCCGATCTGGCGCAGTTGCCGGCCGCCGTCGGACTGCTTGCGGTGGTCTCGGCGCCGGTGCCGGGCGTCGAACGCGCCGCCGATTTTTGTCTGCTCCTCGACGGTGTGCAGGACCCGGGCAACGTGGGCTCGATGTTGCGAAGCGCGGCGGCGGCCGGGGTGGCGCAGGTGTTCATGTCGCCGCATTGCGCGTTCGCCTGGTCGCCCAAGGTGCTGCGCGCGGGGCAGGGCGCGCACTTTCATCTGGCGATCTACGAAGGCATCGACCTCGGCGGATGGGCGCGCGCTTATCGAGGCAAAGTGGCCGCGATGGTCGCCGCGGAAGGAACGTCGCTCTACGAAGCCGACCTTACCGGGCCGGTAGCGATCGCGATCGGCAACGAAGGCGGAGGACTCTCGGACGAGCTCGTCGCCGCCGCGCGCCTGCGCGCGACCATCCCGATGCCGGGAGGATTCGAATCGCTCAACGCCGCGGCAGCCGCGGCTATCGCACTGTACGAATGCGTTCGGCAACGGTCACGCCGGACCTGAAGCCGGCCGAACAACCGATACGCGGCCCGCGCGCTCGCGCTAGATCGGCGGCAAGAAGACTGCCGAGAAGGTCGCGTCTTCACGGCAGCCACCGCCGACGTTGGGCGCGCTGAACCTGCCTTCGATGCCGAATGTGGTCGCCTTGATCTCCTCGACCGCCGCAGTCGTCGACAAGCCATCCGAACACGCGTAGGTCGCAGTCGGGATCCGATAGAGTTGTCCGAGCTGCTGGAACGTTCCTGACAAGGTGCAGGTCAAGCCGGTGTCGCTTAAGCTAAACGTGAACGTCAGCGTGCTGCCGGTCGGCTGCGCGACGCCGAGTCCGAATCGCTCGAAGTAGGCATAGCTATCTGTGCAATTGGAATAGCTGCCGGCCTGAGTCCCGTTATACGAGCCGCCGAGCGGGATCGATGTCAGCGTTTGGCGCTGGATCGCCTTGACCACGGTCGGGCCAGCGGTGAGCGCATAACTTAAGTTCGCGGTATACGCGCCGGTCGGCTGAAACGATGCGGTGCCGACCTGCGCGCTGCCTGCGCCGTCGGCGGGATTCCAGGGCGCGCCGAAGTAGGTGCCGGTGGTTGCGTACAGGGGACCGTTGAAGTTGCCGTTGGCGTCCCGGGTCAAGCCTGCGACATACCAGGTCGGCTTGTTGTCGGGGCCGTAGATGAAAAAAGTCAGGAACAGGAAAGCATCGCTCTGGACGACATTGACACCCCAGCCGCCCCCGGCCGTCGACTGCTCCGAAGGATTGAACCAGATGTCAGTGTAGTCGGAGGCGCCGGCAGCGGACGCCGTCAGAAAAAACATCACCGCCAGCAAAAATCGTCGCACCGTCGCACTCCATCCGGGGAAAATGGCAGTTTATCAGCGACGCGCGAGCCTGGCTGTAACCGAAGGTAACATGGCGTCGATCGCGGCTCGTCCCGGCAGCGCGGGCTGCGCGCCGTGCGCCGTACACGCGAGCGATCCGGCGGCGGTGGCGATGCGGATCGATGTCGCTCGGTCATTGCCGGCATCCAGCGCCGCGGCATACGCACCGACAAAGGCATCGCCCGCGCCGGTGGTGTCGATCACGGCCACGCGCGGCGCGGCCACACGAATTTCCTCGTACCCGATGACGCCGACCGCGCCGGCAGCTCCCAGCGTAACAACCACCGTAAGGCCATCGATTTCGGCTGCCGCCGCCGCGGCGAATGCGATCGCTTCGCTCGGCCAGTCGAGCGCCGTCGCCAATTCGACCGCCTCGGTCTGATTGACGATCAGCGTATCGATTGCGGCCAAAATCTCCCGCGTCAGCGGCCGTGCCGGCGCCGCATTGAGCAGGATACGCGTACCCGACCGTCCCGCCCGCGCGATCAGCGTCGCATTGGCCGGTGCGGGCACCTCGTGCTGCAGCAGCAGGACGGCACCTTGCGCAAACACGCTGTCGGGCACGGTGCCGGCGTCGACCCTCTCGTTGGCACCCGGCACGACGACGATGGCATTTTCACCGGTGTCATCGACCAGAACGGTCGCGCAGCCGGTCGGCGAATCGACGACGCGCACGCCGTCGAGGTCGACGTCGGCCGCGCGAAGCAGCGTGAGCGCGCTGTCGGCCGCGGCATCTCGCCCCACCGCGCCGCACATGCGCACGGCCGCACCGGCGCGCGCCGCGGCCAACGCCTGGTTGGCGCCCTTGCCGCCCGGGTACGTCGCGAAGCCGCTGCCGATCAAGGTTTCGCCGGGCATTGGCAATCGCGGGACACGCGTGACCAAGTCGAGATTGATCGAGCCGAAGACGACGACCATTTCTTGTCGGGACCGAACGTCCGGGTCAGGCCGGCGGATACGCGGTGACCACGCCCTTGATCAGAAGGATGTTGCCGTAAGGGCGCATGTCGCCGGTCCGTACGATCGCGTACGCATTGCGGGAGCGGGCATAGAACGCCTCGCGCTCGAGGCTGCCGAAGTCGATCGCACCACGCCCATGGCGCGCCAAAACCGCAGCGAAATCCTGCACCGGCTCGGGTACCGCGCCGGCATTGCCGATGGCCTGCATCGTCAGCGCGGCCGGGCGGAGAAACGTGTCGAGCGGGAACAACGTGAGAATCGCATCGAGCGCCTCGGGCGCCGACGCGCCGCTGGCGTGAATCAGACGTCTGGCCAGGCTTGCCGCGGGAAAATTGGCGTCGACGATCGCCAGCTCGTCGCCGTGTCCCATCGACGCCAGCGCCTGCAGGAGGTCGGCGTGCAGCAGCGGATGGATGCCCTTGAGCATGCCAGACCCTACCCCTTGATGCCGCCGTGGGTGAGCCCGACCACGATTTCCTTCTGGATCACGATGGTGAGGAGCAACACCGGAAGAGTAACCACGATCGCCGCGGCAGCCAGCGGCCCCCACGCCAGCTGCTCGAAAGTCAGCACGTTGTACACGGCTGCCGGCAATGTGCGCGTCGCGCGCCCAGCGAGCACTGCGCCGAAGACGAAATTGTTCCACGAGAAAATGAACGCCAGGATCGTGGCGACGACGATTCCCGGGCGCGCCAGCGGCAGCGCAACATAGCGGAAGGTCGTCCACACGCTGCCGCCGTCGATCAGTGCGGCTTCCTCGAGCTCGCGCGGCAGTGTTTCGAAGTGTCCCGCCATGACGTACACGATGATCGGCACCGTGATTACCAGGTGCGTGATCACCAGCGCGGTGCGCGTGTTGTTGAGGCCGAGCAGCTGGAATACTGTGAACAGCGGAATCAGGTACGAGAGCGCCGGCGTCATGCGGGCGATCAGGATCAGCACCGTCAGCTTGTGCGCCTGCGTGCGCGCGATGCCGTATCCGGCCGGCACGCCGACCGCGAGCGCAACCAGCGTGGCGAGACCCGAGACGACGACGCTGTTCCAGAAATACAGGCCCATCGAGTTTTCGGAGAACACCTGGACGAAGTTGCGCAGCGTCAGCTGGCCCGGAATGAATACCGGCGGATAGGCGAGGTTGTCGATCTCGTTCTTCAGCGACAGCGACAGCATCCACAGAAAAACGAGAATCGCCGGCGAGACGATCACCAGCACCGACAGCGCGAAGCCGATCTTGCGCAGCTTTCTGCGCCAGCGCGCGCTCCGTGCGCCGGGAGCCGGCATCGCGCGGGGGGCGGCTAGGTCCATTTTGCCTTCTCCCTGACGTGCAGCAGCAGCAGCGCCAGCGCGAGGATGATGACGAAGAAGACGACGACCACCGCCGATGCATTGCCGACGTTGTAGAACGCGAATGCCTGCAGATAAAGGTACAGATTGATCGTCTCCGACGCCGTGCCCGGGCCGCCCTGGCTGATCACGTAGATCGTATCGAACGCCTTCAGCGCGTCGATCGTTCGGATAACGGCGGCGACGATCAAAAATGGCGCGAGCAACGGCAGCGTGATGTAGCGGAACAGCTGCCATTCGCTGGCGCCGTCGAGGCGAGCGCTTTCATAGGGCTCGGTCGGCAGCGCCGCCAGGCCGCCCAGCACGATCAGCATGATCAGCGGCGTCCAATGCCAGATTTCCACCAGGACGAGACTCGGAATCACCCAGGTCGGCGAGTAGACCCAAAGCGATGGCGGCAGGCCGACCAGGCTCAGCAGGTAGTTGAGCACGCCCTGTTGCGGGTGAAACATCATCGTCCACACCAGGGCCACCGCGACCGGCGTGGCCATCATCGGCATCGTGAATATCGAGCGCAGCATGCCGCGCAGCGGGAATTCACGATGGAAGATCAGGGCAGCGATCGTGCCCAGGATCAGGGGAAACACGACCGCGAGCAGCGTGAAGTAGAACGTGTGGAGGATCGACTCGAGAAAGCGCTTGTTGGTCGCGAGCTGAGTGTAATTGTCGAATCCGACGAAATGCGCGACTGATCCGATCTTCCAGTCGAACGCGCTCATCCAGACGGTGAACGTCCACGGAAAGATGATGACGGCGCCCACGACGAGGAGCGCCGGCAGGACGAACAGCAGATAGCTACGCCGGCGCCGGGCGAGAAAACCGGGGCGGGTAGCGAGCGTCGGCGCTGCCGCGTTCATCGCCTGGACCGATGCGCTGGCCCGCGCCGCCGTCGGGACGGTGCGGGCCGCGCTTTAGGCTTTCTCGGTCTTGTCGAGGACCGGCTGGAACTCGGCGGTCGCGCGCTTCAATTCGGCTGCGGGATCGGCGCCGTTGATCATGTTGGTCAACGCGATGCCGAACGTGTCCCGGAACTCGGTTACCGCGGCGATGATCGGCAGGCCCGGCTGCGCAATCTTCGCCGATGTCAGCATGCATTCGACCCACTCCTTCGGCGACTTGAAGTCGCTCGACGCCTGCGCCGCCGCATACGCCGACGTGCGCACAGGGGCCCCGGCGGCGGCCTGCAGCATGCGCGTCTGGTTCGCCTTGTTCGACGCCCACTGCAGATAGAACCAGGCCGGGCCCTTCTTCTTGCTGTAGGTCGAGATTCCCTCGCCATCGGCGAACAAGGCCGAGACCTGGCGCTTCGGGCCCGCCGGCATGACGCCGTATCCGACCTTGCCGACGATACGCGACTTGGTCGGATCCTCGAGCGGTTGCGCAAAGCCGATGCCGTCCAGCCACATCGCCGCCTTGCCCTGCAGGAAGAGGCTTTGCGCCTCGTTCCAGTTGTATCCGGCCACGCCCTGCGGACCGTACTTGGCGAGCAGCGTCTGGTACATCTTGGCCGACTCGATGGCTTCCGGGCTGTCGGTCATCAGCTTGCCACTCTTGTCGATGAAGCCGCCGCCGTAGCCCAGCAGGAAGCTCGTCCACACCGGCACGTTGGCGTTTTTCAGACCGCGGCCGACAAAGCCGGACACCCCTTTGCCGGTATCGTTGAGCTTGGCGGCGGCGTCGATCATTTCCGGGAACGTCTTGGGGAACGCGACGCCCTTGGCGGCGAACAGCTCCTTGTTGTAATAGACCACCCAGGGATCGAGGTTCAGCGGCAGACTCATCACGCGTCCATCCGCCTCGACGGCGTAATTCAGCCCGCCCTGCGCAAAATCATCGAAATCCAGCTTCGGGTCGGCGAGCAGGCGATCGTTGATCATCGGGCGAAGGTCGGTAAGCCAGTTGTTCTTGGCGAACTGTCGCTTTTGCACGTGATACGAAAGCGCGATCACGTCGAAGCTCGGATTGCCGGAATTGAATTCGATGACGGCTTTTTGCCGCTGCTGCTGCTCGGGGACCATTTCCGAGCCGACCTCGATGCCGGTCATGTCCTCGAATTCCTTGTGGTACTTGGACAAGAGGTCGCCGCGCGGGCTCTTGACCAGCAAAACTTCGATCTTCTCGCCTTTGAATCGCTTCCAGTCGAATGCTCCCTGCGCCTGCGCGCCGAGCAACGAAGGAGCTGGTATCGCGCCCAGCGCCGCCGCGCCGGCGCCGGCCTGCAACAGACGGCGCCGCAAGGCGTCCAGACGATCATCGCGGGAATGGTCAGTCATCGTGTTTCTCCTCCGGTGGCGCTACGGCGACGATCGGTGCGAGGGCGCCGCTACCGTCGCGCCGCGAGCGCAGATTCAAATCATACCCGACGGCACGTTCGCTAGTGGATCGCGTCGAGCCGGGAAAATACGTCGATCAATCGCTCGGCACTGCTGCCCGGCGCGCGGGCGACCTCCAGAATGCGCGCCTCGCGTGCCGCGACCTGCAGCGCCGCGGCAGGGAGCCCGGCCACCGCATCGGGCGGCACCACGACCGCGCCGTGCCGATCGGCGTGGATGATATCGCCCGACCGGACCCGCATGCCCAGTACGTCGACTTCGGCGCCGAATTCGACCACGTGCGCATAGGCATGCGACGGCCCGATGCTGCCGGCAAGGAACTGGAAGCCCGGCGCCCACTGATCGATGTCTCGCACCGAGCCGTTGGTCACGAGTCCGACCGCGCCCAGCCCGAGATGGATGGCTGACTGGACCTCGCCCCAGAATGCGCCATAGCCTGCATCGGCGCCATCGAGATCCTCGATCACGATCACCGACGGTTTGCGGCCGGCATCGACGTAGCGGTAGTAGTCGTGCCGCAGCGCGCGAAGCCGTTCCGCCGGATCGCTCGGCTCCCGCCGTGCCCGGATTCGTGCGGTGCGCGCGAACCCGATGATCGGCCGCAGCGCCGGAAACCCGCAATGCGCCGGCCGTGTGGTGTAACCCTGCCCGCGCGTCCCCGGCAGCAGGACCTCGAGGGCGTTGCACACCGTCGGCGTATCGAACGCCGTCAGTGCATCAAGCAGCTTGGCGTCGGACTCGATATTGCTCACTTGCGGGCCTCCTTCAGGCGGGTCCGGCGCCGTCGCGCCCGGGAACGATCCCCGCCGCGGCGACCGCGCGATGCAGCGCCGCCGCGTCGGCGGCCGACAACGGCATCAACGGTGGACGCAGCGCGAGCCAGCTCGGATCGCCGCTCAGTTCGGCCTGCAAGGACTTGAGCGCGCCGAATATCGGAAACCGCGTGATCGCGCCGAGGAAGCGTTCGATCAGCGCGAGGTCCTCACCCGGGTCCGGCTGCAGCGAGCGATCGTACAGACGGCGCATCAGGCGCGGGTAAAGGTTGGCGACGCCGCAGACCGTTCCCGCGCCGCCCAACTTGAGCAGCGCCGGCAAATGCGGCTCGTGGCCGACAAAGATCGACAGGCGGGGAAGCGCAGCGACCAGTGCGCGGGAATTGTCCAGATTGCCCGAGCTGTCCTTGACCCCGGCGACGATGGCGGGATACGCGACCGCGAGCCGCGACAGCATCGGCACCGATATGCCGACGCCACTGACTTGCGGGATATGGTAGAGGTACAGGCGCAGGCGATCGTCGGCAACGCCATCGATCAGCCTGGCGTAGGCCGCGTATATCCCTTCGTCGCTGACGTCCTTGAAAAAGAACGGCGGCAGCACCAGTGCGCCCGCACAACCGGCCGAAACCGCGTGCCGCGTGAGCTCGATCGCCTCAGGCAACGCGGCGCAGCCGGTGGCGGCCAGGATGCGATGCGGCGAGATGCCGGCGTCGAGCAACGCATCGAGTCCGGTCCGGCGTTCGCCGACGGAGAACGATTGGCCCTCGCCGGTCGTTCCGAAAGGTGCGATGCCGTCGACGCCGGCCGAAAACAGGCGCTGCGCGTGGGCGGCGAGCCGTGCGACATCGAGCGTGCCGCGCTCGTCGAGCGGGCTCAGGGTCGCGCACCAGAGGCCCTTGAGCAGTGGATGGGAATTCATTCGTCCGATGGCTGCCGTGCTTTGCGCTTCGACCGCGATGCGGGCAACATGGCCGCACGAATGGGATTCTAACGCGGGCGGACCGCCGACCGCGATTTGCCGGGATTTCCCGCCAGTGAGGACGCTGCGTGCTCGATGCACGGCTCAAGACGCGGTTGCACGGGAACGCGCTGGGATTCGGCGGCGCGCCGTTCGGCAACCTTTTCCACCCGGTTGCCGAGGACGAGGCGGTCGCGCTCGTTCGCCACGCCCACGCCGCCGGCGTTCGCTACTTCGACACCGCGCCGCATTACGGCAACGGCCTTTCCGAAAGCCGGATCGGTACGGCGCTGCGCGGCGTCGCACGCGACGAAATCGTTCTGTCCTCGAAGGTGGGACGAATCCTCGTGCCCGACCGCGCCGCGCCGCGCGAACAGAACGGCTATGTCGATGTGCTGCCGTACCGCCAGCGCTGGGACTATTCGCGCGCGGGAACGCTGCGCTCGATCGACGACAGCCTGCAGCGCCTGGGCGTTTCGCGGCTCGACATCGTCTACGTCCACGACATCGATCACGCTACCCACGGAACCGCCTACGCCGCAGCGCCTGGACCAGGTTTACGCCGGCGCCATTCCCGCCCTGGCGAAGTTGCGCGAAGACGGCGTCGTCGGCGGCTTCGGGCTCGGCGTCAACGATTGGCGGGTGTGCGTCGAGGTGCTCGCTCGCGTCGATCTGGATATCGTGCTGCTGGCCGGGCGATATACGCTCCTCGACCAGAGCGCGTTGGCCGAGCTGCTGCCTCTTTGCGCAGCGCCGCGGCGTCGCTATCGTCGTCGGCGGTCCCTACAATTCCGGCATTCTCGCCACCGGCGCGCATCCGGCCGACGGCAGCTTGCCGTACTTCGACTATGCGCCGGCGCCGCCCGAGCGCATCGCGCGCGTTGCCGCGATCGAAGCCGTCTGCGCCGAATTCGACGTGCCGCTCCGTGCTGCGGCGCTGCAGTTTCCGCGGGCGCATCCCACCGTCGTCAGCGTCATCCCCGGTGCGCGGACGATTCCCGAATTCGACCAGAATCTCGCGCTCGCGACCCGTGCCTTGCCTCCGGCGTTCTGGCAGGCGCTGCGCCGATCGCGGCTTGATCGCGCCGGATGCGCCGCTGCCGCGAAGGCCGCTCGTAATGCGGGTCGATGCGCACCATCACGTCTGGCGTCTCTCGCGCGGCGACTACGCCTGGCTGAAGCCCACGCCGGAACTGCTGCCGATCTATCGCGATTTCATGCTGCGCGACTTGAGGCCGATGCTGGGCGGTGCGAACGTCGGCGCGACCGTGCTCGTGCAGGCGGCGCCCACACTGGCCGAGACGCGCTTCCTGCTCGAGGTCGCGCAACGCCAGCGGCGGTTTGGTGCGCGGCGTCGTTGGCTGGGCCGACCTCGCGGGCGACGACGCTGTCGCGACGCTAGACTCGCTCGCGGTCGATCCGCTGCTCAAGGGCGTGCGGCCGATGCTGCAGGATCTGGCCGATCCGTCGTGGATTGCGCGGGCCGACGTGCAGCCTGCTCTGTCTGCCTTGCCCGGGCTGGGTCTGCGGTTCGATGCGCTGGTCACGCCGCGCGAGCTCAAGCCCTTGCTCGCTACCCTCGACCGTCATCCCGACCTGGCGGTCGTCATCGATCACGGCGCGAAGCCCGACATTGCCAGCGGTGCATGGCAGCCGTGGGCCGACGACCTTGCGGCGATCGCGCGGCATAGCGGCGCGTGTTGCAAGCTCTCGGGCCTGGTCACCGAAGCCGGACGCGGTTGGAGCGTCGATGCGCTGCGCCGCTACGTTGCACATGTGCTCGACTGTTTTGGCAGCGGGCGGGTGATCTGGGGCAGCGACTGGCCGGTGGTCACGCTGGCCGCAAGCTATGCCGAATGGGTCGAGGCCGGTGACGAGCTGCTCGCCGGCTTGACGCAAGCCGAGCGCGATGCGATTTACGGCGGCAATGCGCGGCGCTTCTACGAGCTGGATTAGAAAATGTGGCGCTGCAATCCGGCGCGATGCAGGATCGTCGTCGCGATTTCCTCGATCGAGCTCGCCGTGGTGTCGAGCGTCGCGACTGCTTTCGCGCTGCATCAGGACTTCCGCCTCGCCGCACTTCGTAGCGGCAATTCTCCAGCGACGCGTACTTGCTTGCGGGGCGGCGCTCTTCGCGGATCTGCTGCAGCCGCTCCGGCTCGATCGTCAGGCCGAACAGCTTGTCGCGATACGGCAGCGATCGAGCCGGGCAGCTTGCTGTCGACGAAATCGTCGGGCGTCAGCGGAAAGTTCGCGGCGAGTATGCCGAACTGCAGCGCGAGATAGAGCGCGGTAGGCGTCTTGCCGCAGCGCGAGACGCCGATCAGGATCACCTGCGCCTTGGCGAGATCGCGCGTCGTCGCGCCGTCGTCGTGCGCCTGCGTGAAATTGATCGCTTCCATGCGCGCGAAATACTCGTGGCTGTTGGCGATGCCGTGCGAGCGGCCGGCCGCGTGCGACGACTTGGCGCCGAGCTCCGACTCCAGCGGCGGCGATGAAGACCTGGAACAGGTCGAGCATGAGCGCGTTGGCCTCGCGCCGAGCTGCGCGCTCATCGCCTCGTCGACGATCGAGCTGAACACCAGCGGGCGGCGGCCCTCGCGCGGCAGCGTTCTCGTCGATCCGGCGCAGGATCTCGTCGATCTTTTCCGGCGAGTCGACGAACGGAATCGTCTGCCGCGGGAAACTCAGGTCCTCGAATTGCGACAGCAGGCTGTTGCCGAGCATTTCGGCGGTGATGCCGGTCCGGTCGGAAACAAAAAAGACCGTACGCTGCGACGTGCGCGGCATGCCTTACCAGTCCTTCCACACCGGCGTCACGCCGGCCGGCAGCGACGGCAGGTCGCCCAGATCGACCCAGCCTTCGCCCGGTCCGTGATAGTCGGACCCGCACGACGCGAGCAGGCCGAACACGCGCGCATGGCGCGCGTACTCGGCGTACTGCGTCGGCGTGTGCGCTGGGCGACACGACTTCGATGCCGTCGCCGCCGGCGTCGCGGAATTCGCCGAGCAGTTCGCGCATCGCGCTTGCAGTCGACCTTGTAGCGCCCCGGATGCGCGAGGACCGCCTGGCCGCCGGCGCCGTGGATCCAGCCGATCGCCTCGGTCAGCGTCGCCCACTCGTGCTCGACGTAGCCCGGGCTTGCCGGCGCCAGGATAGCGCTTGAACACTTCCTTGGTGTCGCGCGCGTGGCCGGTTTCGACCAGAAAGCGCGCGAAGTGCGTGCGGCTGATCAGCGCTCGCTGGTCACGTACTTGCAGCGCACCTTCGTAGGCGCCGGGGATGCCGGCCGCCGCCAGCGAATCGGCGATGCGGCGCGCGCGATGCGACGCGGCCGTCGCGGATCGACGCCAGCCCCGCCGAGCAGCGGCGCGCATTCCGGGATCGATGCCCAGCGCCAGGACGTGCAGCGTGACGTCGCGCCAGCTGACCGACAGCTCGGCGCCGGGGACGAATCGCATGCCCGCCGCTTCCGCGGCGGCGCGCGCCTCGGCGAGTCCGCTGATCTCGTCGTGATCGGTCAGCGCCCAGCACGTCGACGCCGCGCAGTGCCGCGCGCTGCGCGACGGCGCGCCGGCGTCAGCAGGCCGTCGGAGTACGTCGAGTGGCAGTGCAGGTCGTAGCGGAGCATCGGTGACGTGGCTCGGCGCGCCGGCAATACGAACGTGCGCCTTGAATGTAAACGCATATTCTAGCAGAATAGCGGGTTTTGCCCGCGCGCGTTCGAGCTTCACCGTGCGCTTTGTCAGGTCACGGAAACTCCATTGCTCACCGCGTCCAACATCACGATGCAGTTCGGCGCCAAGCCCCTGTTCGAGAACGTCTCGGTCAAGTTCGGCGACGGCAATCGCTACGGCCTGATCGGCGCCAACGGCTGCGGCAAGTCGACGTTCATGAAGATCCTCGGCGGCGATCTCGAGCCGACCGCGCGGCAATGTCGCGCTCGACCGCGGCGAGCGGCTGGGCAAGCTCGCGCCAGGACCAGTTCGCCTACGAGGACCTGCGCGTGCTCGACGTCGTGCTGATGGGCCACGAGCGAGCTGTGGAACGACGATGCGCGAGCGCGACGCGATCTACGCCAATCCCGACGCGAGCGAGGACGACTACCTGCACGCGGCCGAGCTGGAGGCGCAAGTTCGCCGAGCTACGACGGCTACACGGCCGAGGCGCGCGCCGGCGAGCTGCTGCTCGGCGTCGGCATCGCCAGCGCATCTGCACCAGGGTCCGATGAGCGCGTCGCGCCGGGCTGGAAGCTGCGCGTGCTGCTCGCGCAGGCGCTGTTCGCCGATCCGGACATCCTGCTGCTCGACGAGCCGACCAACCACCTCGACATCAACACGATCCGCTGGCTCGAAGGCGTGCTGAACGCGCGCTCGATCGACGATGGTGATCATCTCGCACGACCGGCACTTCCTGAACAGCGTCTGCACGCACATGGCCGACCTGGACTACGGCACGCATCCGCGTCTACCCGGGCAACTACGACGACTACATGATCGCGTCGACGCAGGCGCGCGAGCAGCTGCTGTCGCAGAACGCCAAGGCCAAGGACCGCATCGCCGAGCTCGAGGAATTCGTGCGCCGTTTTCGCGCCAACAAGTCGCAAGGCACGGCAGGCGACCTCGCGCGCCCGAGCGATCGAGAAGATCAAGATCGAGGACGTGAAGCCTTCGAGCCGGCAGAATCCGTACATCCGCTTCGACTCGACGGCAAGCAGAAGCTGCACCGCCACGCGGTGGAGATCGAACGGCGTCGGCAAGGTCGTACGACAAGCCGCTGTTCGAGGACCTGAGCATGCTGCTCGAAGCGGGCGAGCGCCTCGCGATCATCGGCCCCAACGGCGCCGGCAAGACGACGCTGCTGCGCACGCTGGCTCGGCGAGCTCGCGCCCGACGCCGGCACGGTCAAATGGGCGGAAAAGGCGCCGCTCGGCTACTACCCGCAGGACCAGACCGACGAGTTCGATTCGGACCTGACGGTCCTCGACTGGATGCAGCAGTGGGCGCAGGCGGGACGACGACGACCAGACGTGCGCAGCGTCCTGGGCCAGCTGCTGTTTTCCGGCGACGACGCCGGAGAAGTCGGTGCGCGTGCTGTCCGGCGGCGAGCGCGGCCGGATGCTGTTCGGCAAGCTGATGCTGCAGCGGCCCAACGTGCTGCTGATGGACGAGCCGACCAACCACATGGACATGGAGTCGATCGAGTCGCTGAACCTCGGCGCTCGAGCACTATACCGGCACGCTGATCTTCGTCACCCACGACCGCCAGTTCGTCTCCTCGCTCGCCACCCAGATCATCGAGTTCGGCCCCGGCGGGGTCGTCCACTTCCCGGGCAATTACGACGATTACCTGGCGGCGCGCGGAATCGTCTAGGACGAAACCGGTCCGGCCGCACGGTCGACGCCCGGCCGCCGATTGCGCTTGCATTGGCGACGCGCTTTGGTCAACAATCCATAGAAATATGCCAATGGTATTGGCGCGGCCATTTGCGCCCAGTGATTCCTTTGCGACAACGTGAACGGGGTCTTCGTGAAACTGTTCGACCGAGTGCTGAATCCGCGTGAAATCCGGCGCCGCCTTGGCCTGAATCAGGAGCAGTTCTGGACACAGATCGGCGTCACGCAAAGCGGCGGCTCGCGCTACGAAAGCGGCCGCGACATGCCGAAGCCGGTACGCGAGCTGCTGCGCCTTGTGCATGTCGAGCAGATCGACTTGTCGCAGGTCAAGCGCGTCGATTTCGAAATCATCAGCTATTTCAAGGAATCGCACCCCGATCTCTATCGCAGTCTGCGCCGCGCCGTGCGCAGCAAGCACCGGCATCCGGACGGCGAACCGGCAATGGTCGACGGCGACAGCGTGCTCCGCAGCTATCCGGAAACGGCGGACGAGCCCACCGGCGCCAACTAGCCGCGCTTCGGCGCCGCTGCTTCTCCCGGCGAACTATCGGCGGCCCGCATTCGCGGGCCGCATCGTTTGGTACATCGCATTGTTTTTTCGTCGATTCGGCGCCGCACGCTAGAATCGAAGCCCTGGAGCGCCGGCATCTGCTCGCGCCAACGATCACGGAGAGCGCCAGGCATGGCAGAGCAAAAACGGGTGATCTGGTTCGATCGCCTGCGCATGAGCGATATCGAGCAGGTCGGCGGCAAGAACGCATCGCTCGGCGAAATGATCGCGCAACTCGGGCGCCGAGGGTGTGCGTGTTCCGGGCGGGTTCGCGACGACCGCCTCCGCATTTCGCGAGTTCCTGGCGGAAACGCGGCTTGAGCGAGCGCATCGCGGAAGCACTGGCCGGCCTCGACGTCGACGATGTCGCGAAGCTCGCCCGGGTCGGCGCCGAGATTCGCGGCTGGATCGTCGAGGCACCGCTACCTGCGGCGCTGAAGGCTGAGATCGAGGCTGCCTACGGCAAGCTCAACGCCGACCATCCGGGCATCTCGGTGGCCGTGCGATCGTCGGCTACGGCCGAGGACCTGCCCGACGCTTCGTTCGCCGGACAGCAGGAAACATTTCTAAATATCAGTGGGTTGGATAATCTTCTTCACGCGATAAGAGAGGTATTTGCCTCGCTCTACAACGACCGGGCGATCGCCTATCGGGTGCACCAGGGCTACGCCGACACCGAGGTCGCGCTGTCGGTCGGCGTCCAGCGCATGGTGCGCAGCGACCAGGGCGCCGCCGGCGTGATGTTCACGATCGACACCGAGTCCGGCTTCGATCAGGTCGTGTTCATCACTGCCTCGTATGGTCTGGGCGAGACCGTCGTCCAGGGCGCGGTCAATCCGGACGAGTTCTACGTCTACAAGCCCAACCTCGCGGCGGGACGGCCGGCGATCCTGCGCAAGAGCGTCGGGCGAAAAGGCGATCAAGATGATCTTCGCCGACAAGGCCGGCGCCGGCAAGTCGGTGACGACCGTCGACGTGCCCGCGGCCGAGCGGCTGCGCTTTTCGATCACCGACGCCGAGGTCGAGGAGCTCGCCCGCTACGCGCTCGTCATCGAGAAGCACTACGGCCGGGCGATGGACATCGAGTGGGGCCGCGACGGCGTCGACGGCAAGCTCTACATCCTGCAGGCGCGGCCCGAGACCGTGAAGTCGCAGGAGTCGGGCGCCGACAATCTGCGCCGCTACCGGCTCGAATCGAAATCGAAGGTGCTGGCGAGCGGCCGCGCCATCGGCCAGAAGATCGGGCAGGGGGCGGTGCGGCTGGTCAAGTCGTCGGCCGAAATGGACAAGGTCGCCGCCGGCGACGTGCTGGTCACCGACATGACCGACCCGGACTGGGAGCCGGTGATGAAGCGCGCCGCGGCGATCGTCACCAATCGCGGCGGACGCACCTGCCACGCGGCGATCATCGCGCGCGAGCTCGGCATTCCCGCGGTCGTCGGCTGCGGCGACGCGACGCAGGCGCTCTCCGAAGGACAGGAAGTCACGGTGTCGTGCGCCGAAGGCGACACCGGGCACGTCTACGACGGGCTGCTTGAAGATCGACATCGTCGAAGTCGCGCTCGACAAGATGCCGCCGGCGCCGACCAAGATCATGATGAACGTCGGCAACCCCGAGCTTGCGTTCGAGTTCAGTCGGCTGCCGAACGAAGGCGTGGGCCTCGCCCGCCTCGAGTTCATCATCAACAGGAACGTCGGCATTCATCCGAAGGCGCTGATCGAGTTCGACGCGCAGACCCCGGAGCTCAAGGCGCAGATCGCCGAGCGGATCGCCGGCTACGAAAGCCCGACCGAGTTCTACGTCGCCAAGATCGTCGAAGGCGTGGCGACGATCGCGGCGGCGTTCGCGCCCAAGAAGGTCATCGTCCGGCTGTCGGACTTCAAGTCCAACGAATACTCGAACCTGCTCGGCGGCGCGCGATACGAGCCGCACGAGGAAAACCCGATGCTCGGATTTCGCGGCGCGTCGCGCTATATCGCGCCGGAGTTCTACGATTGCTTCGAGCTCGAATGCCGTGCGATCAAGCGCGTGCGCGACGACATGGGACTGACCAACGTCGAGGTCATGATTCCGTTCGTGCGCACGGTCGGCGAGGCGGAGCAGGTGATCGCACTGCTGGCGAAGAACGGCCTCGCGCGCGGCGAGAACGGACTGCGCGTCATCATGATGTGCGAGATCCCGTCGAACGCGGTCCTCGCCGATCGTTTTCTCGAGCACTTCGACGGCTTTTCGATCGGCTCGAACGACATGACGCAGCTGACGCTGGCCGTCGACCGCGACGCCGGCGGCGCGCTCGCGGCGACGTTCGACGAGCGCGACGACGCGGTCAAGGCGATGCTGGCGATGGCGATCACCGCCTGCCGCAAGGCGGGGAAGTACGCCGGCATCTGCGGGCAGGGCCCGTCCGACCATCCCGATCTCGCGCAGTGGCTGGTCGAGCAGAAGATCGAAAGCATGTCGCTCAATCCGGACACCGTGGTCGAGACCTGGCTGGCGCTGGCCAAGAAGGCGCGCTGAAGCGCTGTGCGCCGCGAAATAGGGCGACGCACAATCCAACGCAGTGCCGCGGCCGTCGGCCGTTCGGGGGATTGACCGCATGGCGCGCTCACGCGTCCAATCGATGCGTGAAATCGACGCCGGTCCTGCGCGCTACGCTTCAACCATCCCGGATTGCCGCGGCCCTGCTCGCTTCAGCGACGATCGCGACTGCGGCGATGCTGGCGCTGTTGCCCGAGGAGCATTGGCTGCGCGCCGCCGCTGTCCTGATCACGGGCGCATGCGGCATTCGCGCGCTCCGGCGCACGACGGCCGATGGGCATCAGTGGCTCGATCGCGGCCATCGAGCTTGCCGGCGACGGCCGCGCGATGATCACCGATCAAGCCGGTCGCCGTATCGATGGCATCATCCAGCCGCAAAGTTACGTCGGTGCGCGGCTGACGACGCTGGTGATTCGGCCGGATGGCGCACTGCGTTCGCGCGCATTGGCGGTCTGGCCCGACACGATGTCAGCCGACGAGTTCAGGCACTTGCGCGTGCTGCTGCGGCACGGCGATTCGAGACGCGACCCGGTATGAGCCTGATGCCGCTAAACCGATTCTCCGCGCAGCCATGCCTGCCCGTCGATCACCTTGCCGCTTTCGGATTTCGGCTGGCCGGCGAGCAAATGCAAGTAAAGCGGCACGAAAACCTCAGGCGGCGGCAGGCGCGTGATGTCATCGCCCGGGTGCGTCTGCGCGCGCAGCGGCGAGCGCATCGGTCCGGGCACGATGCCGTTGACGCGCAGATTCGGGGCGTTCTCCCATTCGTCGGCCAGGATCGCGAGCAGCGCCGACAAGCCAGCCTTGGCGACCGCGTAAGCGCCCCAGAAGGCCTTTGGATCTTCGCCACGCGTGTCCAGCGTGAACACGACGCTCGCGTCCGGCGCGGCGCGCAGCAGCGGCAGAAGCGATCGCGTGAGGCCGAACGGAGCGAGCAGATCGACGCGCAGCGTCGCGAGCCAGGCGTCGAACGCCTGGTGTTCGATCGGGCCGAGCGAACCCAGCTGCACGGCGGTATGCACGATGGCGTCGATTCGACCGTGTTGCGCCTGCAGCGCGCTCGCGACATTGGCGAAATCCTCGGCCCGCGCCGTGGCGAAATCGAGCGGAAGGATCGTCGGCTCGGACGCATCCGGCGGCGACTATGTCGTCGTAGAGCGCTTCGAGCTTGCGCACGACTCTTCCGTGCAGCACCACGGTCGCGCCTTGCGCCGCGCATGCGAGCGCGAGGACGCGACCGAGGCCGCCGGTCGCCCCGGTGACGAGCGTCACCCGGCCATCGAGCAATCGGCTGGGCGCGTAATCGCGTGAGGGAAGCGGCATCGAAGCGGTGCGTGCGTGGCGCGCCGATAATATCCGAAAAGGTCGCGCCGGCTCTCGGTCGACAACAGCGCCAAGACGTGGCTGCGCGGTGCGCGCGTTTGCAAAACAGGGTATCGACCCTTATAATTCGCGGTTCGCTGTGGGGCTATAGCTCAGCTGGGAGAGCGCTTGCATGGCATGCAAGAGGTCAGCGGTTCGATCCCGCTTAGCTCCACCACCAGCCCTGCGCAACACCCGCCTCGTCCCCATCGTCTAGAGGCCTAGGACATCGCCCTTTCACGGCGGTAACGGGGGTTCGAATCCCCCTGGGGACGCCACAAATATGGCTCTAAAATCCTAAGAACCGTCCTAAGAATCGGAGGATGGTCGGTGGGCTGAGCGCGGACGTGTCCCCATATAAGCGGGCCGCGTTTGCGTGGCGCTGGCGTCGATCTGTGTCAGTCCGGCCAACGGTTCGCCCGGCCGGGCTGCAATCTCGCAAAACGTTACCTTCCTTCGATCCGACCTTCGTCACCGGACCCGATGATCTGGAAATGGCGAACCCCGCCGCGAGGTGGGGTTCGCCTAGCTGCGCCTGCCTATCAACGCGACTTGCGAACGTGCGTCGCGCCCTTGGCTTTCCGCGTTGGCGCCCGTTTGGCAGCTCCCCGGGCGGTTGCCAGACGAGCGGATACTGGGCGGGCGATTCCCGCGACTTTACGTTGTTACTCGAAATACGCTTTCCGCACGTACTGATCGAGCATCCGCTCGGTGTTGAAGAACGATCCGTTGATGGCGAGCGCATGCCGCATGACGTCGATGTAGCGATCGCGCTCGGCGTAGAACATCGGCAGGATCACGTGCTCGAGCTTGCCGTAGAGCGATGCGGCGTCGGCGGACCGGTCGTCGTCGGCTTCGACGCCCTCGTCGGCGCCGATCGCCCAGCCGGTTACACCTTCGATGCAGCCCTCGACCCACCAGCCGTCGAGAATCGACAGCGACGGCACACCGTTGACGGCGGCTTTCATGCCGCTGGTGCCGGAGGCTTCCAGCGGCGGCTGTGGAGTGTTGAGCCACAGATCCGCGCCGGCGGTGAGCAGCCGCGCGAGCCGCATGTCGTACTCCTCGAGGTAGAGCAGCCTGATTCTTGGTCCAAGGGCTTCCTTGATCTCGAAGATCCGGCGGATCAACGCCTTCCCCGAATCGTCTCTCGGATGCGCCTTGCCGCCGAAGATCAGCTGAAAGGCGCCGGCGCGGGCGTAAATCGCCTCGAGGCGCGAAAGATCGTTGAACACCAGGTCGGCGCGCTTCCACACGGTCGCGCGACGAGCGAACCCGATGGTGAAGACTTCGGGATCGAGTGCCGCGCCGGTCGCCTCGTTCACATACTCGATCAGCCCGGCCTTGGCGATCACATGCGCGTCCCAGATCTCGAGCTTGGGAATGCCGAGCACATGACGAAGGCTCGCATTGTCCTGGCGCCAATCGGGGATGTGCCGGTCGAGCATCGCCTTGATCGAAGGTGAGGCCCAGGTCGCGGTGTGTACGCCGTTGGTGATCGAATCGATCTTGTGCTGTGCGAACATTGTGCGCGCGACTTCGCCGTGCCTTTTCGCCACGCCGTTGACATAGTGGCTGTGGTCGAGCGCGAGGTAGGTCATGTTCAGCACATCGTTCAGGCAGAACTCGCGCGCCCGTTCGTCGAACGCGTGGTCGTAGCCGGTGATGACGCTCGCGACCAGCGACGAGCGGGAACTGGTCGTGTCCCGCAGCTACCGGCGTATGCGTGGTGAATACGCATAGTGGCTTGATCGCCTGCACAGCCTCGCGGCTGATCGTTTTCTCGCCGCGTTCGCGCGCCTTCTCGAAGGCAAGCTCCACGGTGAGCAGGCTCGCGTGGCCTTCGTTCATGTGAAATCGGCGCAGCTTGCGGTAGCCCAGGGCACGCAACATGCGCACGCCGCCGATGCCGAGGATCACCTCCTGGCACAGGCGGTAGCGTGTATCGCCGCCATAGAGGTGGTCGGTCAGGCGCCGATCTTCCGGCGCATTCGCCGGCATGTCGGCGTCGAGGAGCAGGACCGGAACGACATGCCCGGTGATGCCGCGGACCTCGTATCGCCAGGCGCGCAGGCTGACCTCGCGATGCTCGATCTCGACGCTGACCCGCGGCGAAAGCTCGGTGAGCTGCTCGGCCACCGGCCAGTCGAGCTGCTCCTCGGTCTGATCGCCGCGTTCGTCCAGCCGCTGCCGGAAATAGCCCTTGCGATGGACCAGCGAGACGGCGACCAGCGGCAGCGCCACGTCGGCGGCTGAACGCAGCGTGTCGCCGGCCAGAACGCCAAGGCCGCCGGAATAGGTCGGAATCGAGTCGTCGAGGCCCACTTCCATCGAGAAATAGGCCACCGTCGCCTGCGCCTCCGTGGCGAAATCGTCGGTCGTGGAAATTGTAGCTATGTCGTTTTCATCGCGTCTCGCAACCGCAAACGCGCTCCATGCTCGCGACCGTCGTCACGCAGTCGCATCCGTCCAACATCCGGGATCCGGCTCATCGACCAGCTGGCAGGTTGACCGTCAGTGCTTTCTGACTGCGTCGAGCGACGCGCCGAGTTATGGAGGATAGATTATCAAGAAAGACCACCGCAACCAAGGGCGGCAAATGTTCGTGATCCGAGCTCGAGCGACGCGCGTGATAGACCCTTTCGACAGCCTGTAGTCTGCAACGCACATAACTCGACATTCTGTTGATGATGACGAAGAAGTGCTCTACCGTATCGAGTTCACGTTTCGGGAATGCGACGAATGCCCGGGTCGAAGCAGACTGATATCGGATTTCGATTGCTCGCTGCGGCAGCGATGATCGCGACCCTGGGCGCGTGGCTATTCCTGTTTCGGCTGTACGAAGACAACTTCGGTGCTGCGCTGTCCGGAAATCAAGCGACGTGGGGCGCGTTTGGCCAATACATCGGAGGTCTGCTGACTCCGGTTCTCGGAACTTTTGCGCTCGTTGGCGTGCTGTACATCGCTCATCTCCAGCGAGACGTAGTCGCGGAGGCGCGACTGGCCCAGAGAAGCCGCAGGCAGCATTACCGCGAGAGGAGCTTCGAGCGCGTCTTTTTCCGCATGCTGGATGCGATCAACGTGCGCGCCCGACAGGCGGCAATCAAGTTCAGGACCGGAGAGCTGCAGCAACCTCTGACCGACGCCGCGCTTCACCAGCGCCCGGAGCGGGACGGCGAAGACGAGATAAAAGGCCCGAAGGCGTTTGCGCAGTTCATGAAGATTTTCGGCGCCAGGGCGTTGCTGCCGGTTCGTCGCGGCGATTTTGCCGGTCGCGACGATAACGTGGTGCTAAGGGCGAAGGCCCGCGAGCTCATCGCGGAATATGATCACGTCGTCGGTCCGCTTCTTCGGCTGATGTGTGACCTGCTGATCTTTCTCGATGAATTCGACGCCCGCTTTTATCGATCGGATGAAGCGAACGGTGAGCAGAGCAGACTCGCCGACGTCAAGCTGCAGCCGCCGCAGTTTTATGCGCGGCTGGCTATGAACGCTCGCACGCGCTACGAAATGAAAGTCTTCGCGATGTACGTCGGCAGCGATCTGGCGCCTCCCGACGTCGTCCGCATTGCGCGTGCCTACGCCATGTTCGATACCATCGAAACGAAGTGGTGGGGCCGGGACGCGTTCTTGAGCGACTGATATCCGGTGCACGGCACGATCCGAGGCACGGCGATATCTCCCGTCTAGCCCGCTTGGCGGGCTGTACAGTGGGCCAGGGCTCTCGGCAAAGGCGAAGTCGCGCCGCCTGAGGCCGTCGCCGGGCGCAAGCCCTGAATGGCCGATTTGAATGATTGCATGGCCGAAGGTATGCTCATACAAGTCGGCTCCGGCGTCGGGCTCGTTGTGCGTATGAGGCGCCTGTTGCGTTTTGCTGCCCGGTCGAAGCGGCAGCGGCGCTTCCTGATCAAAATAGGAGGGTCTCATGCTATACCGCACCCGTCTTGCCGCGGCAATTGCCGTGCTCGTCGCCGGAGCCGCGACCGCGGCGCCGCCGAAAGTCGTGTCATTGCCCAATTCCGATCCGCAGTGCTTCGCACCGTGGGCCAGCAATACCAAGCTGTTCCAGTATCCCGCGAAAAAGGGACCTTATCGCATCGCGCTCGCCAACGGCTTCATTGCTAACACCTGGCGGATCCAGATGATCAAGACGGCCAAGGCCTACGCGGCCCAGCCCGCGGTGGCGGCGAAGCTCAAGGAGTTCAAGGTCGTCTCCACCGGCGAAGACGTCGCCGCGCAGATCGCGGCGATCAACAACTTCATCGACTCGGGCTACGACGCCATCGTCGTCAACGCGCAGAATCCTGCCGCGTTCAAGCCGGTCATCAAGCGCGCCAACGATGCGGGTGTCGTGCTGGTCGCCTTCGACAACATTCTCGACACCGAAGAGGCGATCAACGTCAACGTCGATCAGAAAGGGCTCGGCAAATACTGGGCCGAGTGGCTGGTGAAGAACGTGCCGAACGGCGGCAAGGTGCTCGAAGTACGGGGTGTGTCCGGCACGTCGGTCGATCGCGACCGGCACGAAGGCATCCAGGAAGTGTTCAAGGCCTCGGGCAAGAAGTGGGACACGGTCGAAGTCATCGGCAAGTGGGACGATCCGACGGCACAGAAGGTGACGGCCGATGCGATCGCCGTGCACAAGCACTTCGATGCCATCACCGCGCAAGGCGGTGACACGGGTGTCGTGCAGGCGATGATCGATGCCAAGCATCCGTTCGTGCCGTTCGGCGGCGAGACCGAGAACGGCTTCCGCAAGTTCTGCGGCAAGTACGGGTCGCAGGGTCTCAAGTGCTCCTCGGCAGGAACGGGCCCGGCCCAGGTGGCGGTGGCGATCAAGACGGCGATCGCGGCGCTCGAGGGGAAGGTCGTGCCGCAGTCGGTCAAGCTTCCTCTGGCGCGCGCCGAGTACCCGAACATGAAGGAAGGGACCGACTACTATCCGGCACAGAGCGATAACTTCTTCGTCGGCAACTCATTCCCGACCTGCGGCATCAATTTCACCGCGCAGGAGATCATGGGGCAGACCGAAGCGAACGTGAAGTGAATTCGGACGCGGGGGCTGGGGTCGAAACCCCCGCGCCCCCGCGCTCGGCCATGCCCCTGTTCGTCATGCAAGGCGTCTCCAAGCGGTATGGAGGCGTGCGCGCGCTGCAGGACGCCGAATTGGCGATCGAGGCCGGCCGTATCCATGCGGTGCTTGGCGAAAACGGCGCGGGCAAGTCGACGCTGATCAAAATCATGGCCGGTGTGGTCGCGCCGGACGAGGGGCGCATGCTGCTCGACGGTGCGCCGGTCTCGTTTGCCTCGCCAGCCGACGCACAAGCGGCGGGCATCGCTTGCATCTTCCAGGAGCTGTCGCTGATTCCCGATCTGTCGGTGGCCGACAACATCGCGATCAGCAATCCGCCGCGTCGCTTCGGGCTGATCGACCGCAGGGCGCAGCGACGGATGGCGGAGGACGCGCTCTCTCGAGCCGGCGCCGACAACATCCATCCGCTGGCGCTGGTCAAGGATCTTCCATTGTCGCGCCGGCAGATGGTCGAGATCGCCAAGGCGCTGGCCCGCAAGCCCCGCATCCTGATTCTCGACGAGGCCACATCGGCGCTGACCGCAGCCGACGTCACCAAGGTCTATGGCGTGCTGAAACGCCTGCGCGCCGACGGCCTCGCGCTGGTCTACATTTCGCACCGAATGCACGAGATCGCCGAGCTCGCCGATGAGTGCACGGTGTTCTGCAACGGCCGAAGCGTCGCGAGTTTCTCGGCGGGCGCCAAGACCGACAACGAGATCGTCGAGCTGATGATCGGCCGCGAATACAACGCGGCATTCCCGGCACGGATCGCGCGCGCGGCGAGCGACGCCGCGCCGCGACTCGAGGTGCGGCATCTGTCCTGGACCGATCGGCTGAACGACATCTCGTTTCGGCTGGCCGCCGGCGAGGTGATCGGCCTCGGTGGCCTCGACGGGCAGGGCCAGCGCGAGCTGCTGCTGGCGTTGTTCGGCGTGCTGCTGGGCACGACCGGCGAAGTGCTGATCGATGGCCGGCTCGTCGCGATCGGCGGTCCCCACGTCGCCAAGGGCAAACAGATCGGCATGGCGCTGATCCCGGAGGACCGCAAGACCGAGGGCTTGATGCTGCCGATGTCGGTCCGCGACAACCTGTCCTTCGCCGCGCTCGACACCTTGTCGCGCTGGGGCGTCGTCAATCGGGCCGCCGAACGCGACGCCGTGGAGCGTATCGTGCGGCAGCTCGCGGTGCGCACCGACGGCACGGATCTCCCGGCCGGGTCGCTTTCCGGAGGCAACCAGCAGAAGCTCGTCATCGGCAAGTGGTTGATGATGGCCCCGCGCATCCTCTTGCTCAACGATCCGACGCGGGGCATCGATGTCGGCACCAAGCAGGAGATGTATCAGCTGTTGCGCCGGCTGGCCGACGCCGGCGCGGCGATCCTTTTCTACTCGACCGACTACGATGAGCTCGTCGGCTGCTGCGATCGCGTGCTCGTGATGTATGACGGCGCGATCAAGCGCGAGCTGGCCGGCTCCGAGATCACCGAACGCGCGCTGGTCAGCAGCGCATTGAACATCGGCGCGGAAGGCGGGAAGGCCGCGGCGGCGCAGGCGGTTTTGCCGTGAGAGGGGACTGGTCGTACTGGCTGCGCGAAAACAAGGGCACGCTGTTCGCCTTCGCGGGCTTCGTCGCGATGTTCACTATTTACGCGACCAATCATCCGATGGGCCTCAATGCCAACGTGGCAACGACGGCGGCCAATAAAGGCGTGCTGCTGGCGATCGTCGCCATGGCCCAGACGCTGGTGGTGCTGACGTCGGGCATCGATTTGTCGGTGGGCATGGTAATGGTGCTCGGGAATTGCCTGGCCTCGAGCATCGTCGTCGGCTCGCCGCTGACGACGGCATTCGGCGTCCTGGGTGTGTTGCTGGTAGGCTGCCTTTGCGGTGCGATCAACGGACTGATCGTCATCTACGGGCGACTGCAGCCGATCGTCACGACCATCGCCACCGGCGCGGTCTACTACGGTATCGCGCTGGCGCTGAGGCCCGTGCCCGGTGGCGACGTCAACGCCTCGCTGGCCGATGCGCTGACGGGACAACTGCCTGGCGGCGTGCCGGCGAGCCTGGTCCTGCTCCTCGCGCTGGTGGCGATTATCTGGCTGCCGTTCCGGCGCTCCGCCATCGGCCGCGCCGCGTATGCGCTCGGATCATCCGAAGTCGCTGCCTACATGTCGGGCGTGCCGGTCCGCCGGGCCAAGTTGGTCGCCTACACGCTGTCGGGACTGCTGGCGTCGATCGCGGGGCTCTTCGTCACCTTCATCACCTACACCGGCGAGGCATCGGCCGCCAACGGCAGCACTTACACGCTTTATTCGATCGCCGCGGTAGTGCTGGGTGGCGTGTCGTTGTTCGGCGGCTCCGGCAGCGCGATCGGCGCCATTTTTGGAGCGCTGATGTTTCGCACCATCGGTGACCTGCTATTCGTGTTCAACGTCGAACCGCTATGGCAGCCGTTGTTCCAGGGCATGGTTCTTCTCGCCGCCGTGTGCCTGGGGTCGGTGCGATTGCTGCGGATCCGCAACCGGCTCGATTTGTATGGCTGAGGCGCGGGCGCCCATCGGCGGTCGCGGCCGCGCGTTCGCCAACTTCATCGGCGGCATTCGCCGTCGCATCGATCCGGCGATCGTCTGGGCCTTCGCCTGCATCGTGGTCGTACTCCTCGTCGGCAGCCTCTATTCGAGAAGCTTCCTGTCGCCCGAATACCTGCTGCAGCAGCTCAAGGTCGCATCGTTTCTTGGCGTCATCGCCACCGGCATGATGATCGTCATCCTGCTGGGCCAGATCGACCTGTCGGTGCCCTGGGTCGTCGCCGTCGGCGGGATGATGGCAACCGCGGCCACGGGCTGGGGACCGGCGGGCGAGGTTCTGGCCATTCCGGTAGGCGTCGGTTGCGGCGTTGCACTCGGCCTGGTCAGCGGCGCAGGCGTGGCATTCCTCCGCATCCCGTCGATGGTCGTCACGCTGGCGGTGAACGCGGTTGCGCAAGGACTGATGGTCGTGCATACCGGCGGCTTTTCTCCTCAGGATTCGTCTTCGCCGGCGATGCGCCTGATCGCCACCGGCCAGAGCATCCTTGGCATTCCGAACGCGCTGCTGGTATGGATAGCGGTCGGCGTCGCGGCGGTTTTCCTGCTGACACGAACGACGTTCGGGCGCGCCGTCTACGCGATCGGAAACCGCGAGCGGGCAGCGTACCTCTCGGGCGCGCGCACCCGCATCGTCGTGATGACGGCGTTCGCGCTTTCCGGGGGGCTGTCCGCCTTCGGCGGCGTCCTGCTCGCCGGCTATGCCAGCAAGGCGGCGCAGGCGATGGGCGATCCGTATCTGCTGCCGGCGATCGCCGCGGTGGTGCTCGGCGGCACCTCGATTCTCGGGGGCCGCGGAAGCTACCTCGGCACCGTCGCCGGCGTGATCCTCATCACCTTGCTGCAGTCGATCCTGTCGGTGATGCAGATGGAGGAATTCGGCCGCCACGTCACCTACGGCATAGTGATCATCGCGATGCTGTTGATCTACGGCCGCGGCAAGCGGTACTCCGATTAAGGCGCCACGCCCCTTTCGAGCCGAACACGACACCATGGCCCTCGACCTCACAGCGAGTTTTGAAGTCATCGATCCGCGCTTTCGCAAACTCGCGCTCCCGTACGTGCACGTGGAGAAGCTCTACACCGGTTGCCGCTGGGCCGAGGGCCCCGCGTGGTTCGCGGCAGGGCGCTATCTGGTCTGGTCCGACATTCCCAACGACCGCGTGCTGCGCTGGGACGAAACCGACGGCTCGGTGTCGGTGTTTCTTCAGCCGGCGATGAACAGCAACGGCCACACGGTCGACCTGCAAGGGCGCCTCATCTCGTGTGAACACCGCACCCGCTGCGTGTCGCGCACCGAGTTCGACGGTGCGCGCAGCGTGCTGGCCGACCGTTACGACGGCAAGCGATTGAACTCGCCCAACGACGTGGTGGTTAAAAGCGACGGCAGCATCTGGTTCACCGACCCGAGCTATGGCATCGATTCTGACTACGAAGGCGATGCGGCGCCGAGCGAGATCGGTGCCAACAATGTCTATCGTATCGACGCGTCGAGCCGGCGCGTGTCCCTCGTCGCCTCGGATTTCGTACAACCCAACGGGCTGGCATTCTCGCCCGACGAATCGCTGCTCTACGTCGCCGACACCGGGCTCACGCACCAGGCAGACGGACCGCGCCATGTGCGGCGCTTCAAGGTGTCGGCCGACGGTCGCTCGCTCTCCGGAGGTGAGGTGTTCGCCACTTGCCCTGTGGGTCTGCACGACGGCTTTCGCGTCGATGTGCACGGCAATCTCTGGCTGTCCGCCGGCGACGGCGTGCACTGTACCGCCGCCGATGGGTCGCTGCTCGGCAAGATCAGGATTCCCGAATCCGTGGCCAATGTCTGCTTCGGCGGATCCAAGCTCAATCGCCTGTTCATCTGCGCCACGACCTCGCTGTATTCGGTGTTTCTGAACACGCGCGCGTCGGCCCGCGTTTGATGCCAGCGAGGTGGGGGCGAACGCGGTGCCGATGAACGACGTGTATGCGTCGATCGAGCCGTCGCGCCGCGATATCGATCTGCTGGCCGGCCCCGCGGTGATCGAATTCGGGACACCGTGGTGCGGCTATTGCCGGGCGGCGCAGCCACGGCTCGCCGCCGCGCTCGCCGATCACCCGCGCGTGCGGCACATCAAGATTGCCGACGGCAGCGGTCGGCCGCTGGGTCGCTCGTTCATGGTGAGGCTTTGGCCGACGTTGATCTTGATGAGCGACGGCAAGGAGATCGCGCGCCTGGTTCGGCCCGCCGATGCCGGCGAGATCAGTCAGGCGCTACAGCAGATTGACGCTCGATAGCATCGGGCGCCGCGTTGGCATATGATCGCGATCGCTCGGGTAGAGCACACGACGTCCGGTCGAGAAGAAAGAGCGGACATCGGTCCAATCGTCGAAACATCGGGGGTTCGAATGTCGACAGCACGCAACGCGTTGGCCCGCTTTGCCATTGGCGTTCTCGCCTGCGCAGCGTTCGCCGCTCCAGCGATCGCGCAGGACACGGGCGGAGCGCACACCTTCATCACGCCGACCGACATCAAGTGGGGTGACGCGCCGCCGGCCCTTCCCAGGGGCGCGAAAATCGCCGTGCTCCAGGGCGATCCAGGCAAGGACGGCCCGTTCGTGATCAGGCTCTTGGCGCCCGCCGGGGGGTACAAGATTGCACCGCACTGGCATACGCAGGATGAGCAACTGACGGTGATTTCCGGGATGCTCTATATCGGTCTGGGCGACAAGTTCTCGAAGCGCGCTGCGCGCGCGCTGCCGCGCGGCGGCTTTCATTTCCTGCCGGGCAAAGAGCATCACTATGCGTTTACGACCGGCCGCACCATCGTCCAGATCAACGGTAACGGGCCATTCGACATCAACTACATCAATCCCGGGGACGATCCGCAAAAGGCGAAGATGTAGCGCCGCGCCCCAGTCAGCGAATACCGCGCGCTTGGGTGCGTCGGAGCCGCAGCGCGACGACGCGCCCCATCGCCATCAGAAGATCGCAAGCCTGCCGCGGATGCGCATCCGCGTACTGCTGGAAGTCGCTATAAGCCATGCGATAGAGCTCGGTATCGGCGACCGCCCATACTTTCGCCGATCGAGGTCTGCCGTCGAAAAACGAAAGCTCGCCGACAACCGATCCTGGATGTACCTTCGCAATGGTTCCCAGGCTTTGGTTGCCAAGAACCGACGTGACTTCCAGCAGCCCCGACACCACAAAATAAACGACCCGCTCGGACGCGTCTTCTTGAATGAGTACCCTGCCGCGCGGGACATTGAGGCGGCGCGCATGCGAAAAGAAGGCTTGCCACTGGTCCTGCTGCCATTGTGGCAAGGCCACCAACTCGCGCTCCGGATGCTCGTCTGCGGCGGCGGAGATAAAAGTGGCGATTTCAGTCGCAGGCTCTGCCATGCTATCGTCCTTCGGCGGCGAATTGGATTGCGTCAACTGCGCGAGCCAAAATGGTCGAGGGCGCTACAAGATACGCCCCCACTCGCTTGAGGACAAGGCATGCGCGTCGACCGAACCAGACGAGGGGACATTCGCCGACGCGGCTGACGGTCGCAACGGTCCCGGTCCGACCCAGCACGGCGGAGACAAGTTCGCATGGACAATTTCATTCTCCTCATTGCATGTTTTGTCATCGGCATGCTCTTGCGACGAAGCGGCCGGTTTCCCGACAACGCCCACGTGGTCCTTAACGGGTTCGTCATCCACGTGTCGCTGCCCGCGCTGACGCTGCTCTACGTCCATGATCTGCGGATCGATGCCTTGTTGTTGTTCCCGATAGCGATGGCGTGGATCATGTTCGCCGCCGGTTTCGCATTCTTCAAGCTGGTTGGAAGGATATGGGCTTTGCCGGCCGGAACGATCGGCGCCTTGACGCTGACCGGATCGCTCGCCAATACATCTTTCATCGGCCTGCCGATGATCGAAACGTTCTACGGGCCGCAAGGCTTGGCCCTTGGCATCCTGATCGATCAGATGGGCACGTATATGGTGCTCTCCACGCTCGGCATACTGGTAGCTGCGCTATACGGGCAGGGCGCTGGGCTGAGTTACCGGGCGCTGGCGAAGAAGGTTCTGACTTTTGCGCCGTTCATCGCATTCCTGGCGGCGCTGTTGCTGATACCGGTGCATTACCCGTCCTGGGCGGAAGGGCTCTTGCGCCGTCTTGGAACGACGCTTGTACCACTTGCCCTCGTGTCGGTTGGCTATCAGATCCAATGGAGCGCCGTTCGCGGCAAGCTGGGCGAGCTGATCGCGGGCCTGGGGTTCAAGCTGGTCGTCGCACCCGCGCTTGTTGCCCTGCTGTTCGCGGGCTTGCTCGGGGCGCGGGGCGAAACGATCCAGATCACGATCTTCGAAGCGGCAATGGCGCCGCAGATCGGCGCCGCGATCGTCGCGGTCGATCACGATCTGGATCCCGCGCTGGTTACGCTGATGGTGGGGATCGGCATCCCGGTCTCCTTTCTGACGTTGCCGCTTTGGTGGCAGTTCCTGAAGATCATCGGTGCTTGACCGCTGATCAGGACCGTTGACTCTCCGATCATGGTGTCGGGGCGTTTTACAGCCGCGCCGATCTCAGCGCGCTGGTGAAATGTAAGTGATTGACGCGACGTGACAAACATCGGTTGCTCGCTTTTTGCTTACCGATGGAACGGCGCGCAGAAACTGAATCGATAGGCGGAGCGCGGCACCCGCCCTTACAGAAGCCTAGGAATCGGACAGACGCTGCGCCAATCGGGAGGAACACCATGCGCATCCAACACGTTGTCACAGCACTGTGCTTGCTTGGGCTGTCCGCTGTGGGTCTCGCAGACACGACCAATCTGGATACCCTCGACTCCACCAATCAGGTGCCCGAGCCCGAGACGCTCGCGCTGTTGGCCATCGGAGCCGTGGGATGGGCGATTGCGCGCTGGTCCAAGCGCAAATAACTCCTGCCGCAGCGTGACGGATTGGCGCCGGCTCGGCGTGCCCGGCGCTGCTTACTTTCTTTCGTCGCCCGGCCTGTGATCGCGATGACCACGCACTAATCCAGACCCATGGGCGGCTGGGACGAGCGATACGCCCAATCCGTTACAGGAGTCGGTCTCGCTCGATCGTCACCATCGCCGAAAGGCAGTGACCTGCCGCATCGACCCGCGTCAGCGGCTCGTAAACGCCCGCCAGGAATCCTCCCGCGTATTCCGCCATCCGGGGTGCGCTAAGGTACGCGTCGCCGCCGAGCGCCAAGCCGCGCTGGGCCGGCTGGATCTGCAGTCTTACCAGTTTTGTGATCTCGTTTGAGAGCAAGCTGTGCATTGCGCGCGCGAGATCCGTGTCTTGCTCGCCAGTCTGGTCGAGCACGGCCAGGATGGCGCCGATGCCCTCCAATGCCGCGCAGTTGTTCGCATCCGCACTGAGCTGCCGCTGGAACCTCCCGATAAAGTGATTCCCCTGTTGTCGCAGGTAATCGCGGAATTTTGTATCGCGCGTCGTCCGGTACCGCTGCGCGGCCGCCATCGCTCCCCAGCTGAAGAAATTGACGCTGGGGTGGTCGGAATAGCGTCGCATGAGTGCGTCGTCCAGATTCGACAAGGCGCTTGTCGACCGCAGATCGTCCTTGTGCATTTCACCGTAAACAGCGAGTGCGAGCCATGCCTCGCCATTGTCGTAATCGGAGTCATCGATGGAGAGCGGAGTCTGCCGAAAGCCTCCGCCTGGAATGCGCAAATCGAGCAATCCTTCCAGCCATGCGGTGCGCAGCGCGGCAAAGCTGTCATCGCCCGACGCGTGCGCGTAAGTCAGCTCAGTGAGCAGCGCCAATGCGACGGTTCCGGCCAAGGCATTGCCGTAATTGTCGTCGGGGCTGACGACCCGTCCGTCTCCCGCGGTTTGGTAAAGCAGCCCGAAGCGGTCGAGTGCGCTCCGGAGCCGCCATCGACCCACGGGCAAGGAAAGGATGTGCGTTCCTTCGACGACCCGCTGCAGCCGCCTTTTGCCGATGGGAAGCGAAAGCTTGCCCAACGCGGATATCGTGCGCCGCATCGGCTCCTGTACGCGCGCGTCCTTGGCGTATTCGTAATAGCTGGCGAGTGCGAGTGCCGACGACGCCTGGCGAATCAGATTCGCGGCCGACATGCGATCCGGTTCGATAGGCTTGTCCGACAGAAAGTTGTAGCCATAGGGACGAAAATCCGCTGATCGCGACGACGCGATCCAGCTGTCCACAGTGAGACGCATGATGGCCGGTATGTCCGGGGCAGCCGCTTTCTCTGCTGCGGACAAGTGCGGGCTCGCCGCAATCGTACACATCGCGACCACCACGCGTCCGAGCACTACTACCGAATCGTAAAGACCGCGCAAAGCCGTTCCCTTGACCCCGATTTATCGTCGCCAGGTTGGGACCGGCGACGGAACCCGCCATCATACTCAGGATGTCGCGCCGCCCTTGTGTACAAAGCAAAAGCGGCCCAAAGGCCGCTTTTTGCATAAGTGCCCGGTTCTTCGCTATCCGCGCGGATCGCCGTTATCGTCGACCGTCAGGGTCTGTCCTGGAGGCGCGGTCATTTGGACCCGATGCTCGACCCCGCGGAAACTGTAGGTCACGTCCCAATAGTCGGGCTGCAACTGGCCTTGAACGTTTTCGCAGCGTTGGACATCCTGGCTGTAGCTCTGGTCACCACGGCCCACGTTGGCGCCGATCGCCGCCCCGGCGACTGCACCGCCTGCCGTCGCTACGTCTCTGCCACGGCCACCGCCGACCTGGTGACCAAGTATGCCGCCGATGACCGCGCCCGCGATCGCGCCTGGAACGTTGGCACCGCGGCGATCGTCATACACTTGTTGGCGTTCGACCCAGCAACGCTGCTCTGGGGGCCCCACCACGGCGTGAACCGACGTGACCGGCACCTGGTACAGCTGCTCGTCCGGCGCCGGCTGATAGCCGTATGCAGGCGCAGCGGCTACGATCGGCGGCCGGCCGTAATCGGGAGGCGGACCATAGTCGTTGCGCGCGACCCGGTCAACGGGCCGCACCGACGAGATTCGTTCGCTCAAGCCCAGCGACTGAAGAGAATCGTAGTTTCCCGGCTGCAGCAGAACGCAGCGGCCCTGGAATCTCGCATCCTCGCAGACTTCCCATCGCCCGCCATTGACCACGACGGACCGGGCGCGGTCGTTGAAGCCATAAGGATCGAAGTCCCAGACCGGCCTGTCCGCGGTAAACGTCTGCCCGCGAAAACCTTCGCCTTCGTACAGCGTGATCTGTGCCGCGGCTTGGGTGGCCAGTGCCACGCCCGCAACTGCGAGCGCTAGTTTCAGGGTTTGCATGAGTATCTCCTGTGCCATGAGCCGCATCGATATGCTGGCTCAACGCTACCGACAAATACTAGCCTTCCGTTCGTATCGCGGCTGTCAGGGGCAATCCGAAAATCATGTAGGACATTGGCGAGTGCGTGTCTGCCGGCCCAGGGCCAGCCCTCCGGCGGTAACGCCGCGCCTCGGTGCTTGCCCGGGCGTAGCCGCCTCCAGTGCACTGGCGCCGGATCGGCCGCGCGTTCAGAATCGCGTGTGGCCGAAAACTTGGCAGGGGGCGCGGGGTCCAGGATCCTGATCGGCACCGCGTCCTGGACCGACAAGAGCCTGATCGGCTCCGGACGCTTCTATCCGCCGCGCTGCAATTCGCCGGAAGATCGCCTGCGCTTCTATGCGTCGCAATTTCCGATCGTCGAAGTCGACAGCAGTTATTACGCGATGCCTGATCCGCGCGTGGCGCAGCTCTGGACCGATCGCACGCCAGACAACTTCACATTCAACATCAAGGCATTCCGCCTGTTTACCGGACATCAGACAGCGCCGTCGGCATTGCCGAAGGGCATCGTCGAAGCGATGGGGCCGATCGGCAAGAGGAACATCTACTACAAGGACCTGCCGGTGGAGTTGCTGGCCGAAATGTGGCGCCTCTATCGCGCCGGCATCGAGCCGCTCAAATATGCCGGAAAACTTGGCGCCGTGCATTTCCAGTTCGCTCCCTGGGTCGCCTATCATCCGAAGAATCTCGAACACATCGAGGAATGCCAGCGCCAGCTCGACGGCTACCGGCTATCGATCGAGTTCCGGAATTCCAGCTGGTTCGAAGGCGAGCACCAACGCGCAACACTCGACTTCGAGCGGGAGCGGGGGCTGGTCAACGTCGTCGTCGACGAGCCGCAAGGCGTGACCAACTGCATCCCGCCAATATGGGAGGTGACCAACCCGGACCTTGCGATCGTCCGCCTCCACGGGCGCAATCACGCGACGTGGAACAAGAAGGGGCTGTCGTCGTCGGCGCAGCGCTTCAACTACGATTACAGCGATGAAGAGTTGGGCGGCCTGGCAAAGCAGATAGCTTCGATCGCGGCGTCGAGCGTGCATGTGATCTTCAACAACAACTACGAAGATCAGGGACAGCGTAACGCCAGGACGCTCGCGCGTATCACCGAGACGCTGTGAAGGTACGCGCACCCTGCTTCATGCGGGGGCGCAGTACCTGGCGAGTCCGCTGCGACACGCCGCGTGCGCCTCGATGCCCCGGCGGAGCATGTCATCGGAAATCGGGACCGGTATGTAATGCCTGTGCCGGTCGCCATCGTCCCGTACCACGGTCCCGGACAGGATCGCCGGCGAAGGATCGCCGTGTCCCGGTGCCCCGGTAAAGCGAAACGTGCGGTAACCGGTCGTCAGCGGTTCGCCAAGCTCGAGCCAACGCGACAACCCGGCAAGCACCTGGTCGGTATCGCTGATCAGCTTCTCCGATTCGATGAAATGCGCCGCGCCGCCGAGGCGCGCGCCATAGCCTTCCAGCTGCTGCAGGCGCTCGATGTAGTATTCCAACACCCGCGCGGGATCGCTGAATCCACTTTGGTTGAGCAGCATGCCCTGCGTCATCAGGCGCATCGACGGCTCGTCGAAGGGGGCGAGGCCCATGTCGTCGCGCTTTCTCTTGGCGCCCCGAAGGCGGCTCATGTTGAGGATGCTTTGGAACGTGTCTTCGGGATTGCGCAACAGGAACAACACTTTCAGTTCCGGGCGATCGAGGATGCCGGGCGCAATTTCCCGATGGCTATGCAGGATCTTGTCGAGCACGTAGCGCCCCAGCACAGGATTGCCCGTAACCTGCTGCACTTTCCTCGCGAGGCGCTGCAGGTCCAGCCGGCCGAAATACGACAGATGCGCTTCCGAATAGCCGGATATTTCCGGGTGGCTGCCGAGGATGTGGCAGAGCAGGCTGGAAAAGCTGCGCATGTGGCTTACGACGAAAAGGAAGCGTCCCGCATGCCGGCCCTGGACCTGCGCGCCGTACTCGTACTGGACGCTGGACGACACGCCGTTGCCCCCCATCGCGACATGGCTGCCCGGCGGTCTATCCGCCTTTGTAATGGGCAATGTATTGTTACAGATTCCGCTCGCGGCGATAAGCAGGACGCGGGCTCAACCCGGGATAGCGAAGGCGCCGATCGGAGCCTAAACACGCCGCGTTGCAAACCCGTAAGGCGGGAGGCGGTCAAAGCGACTGATCGGGACCGGGTCGGGGCGGCATAATGCGGTCCGACGGCCCGGCGGCAAGGGCAGCACCGTAAATGAGGAGGTTCACATGTTCCCCGTCCTGCAAAAGGGCTTCGCTGCGGTGGTTCTGGCCGCGCTATGCGCCAGCGGCTGCGGCACCAACTCTTCGGCTGCATCGCTTCCGGACCCCGCGGTCGATGCCGCCAAGGCTTCCGACAAACGGACCGCTACCGCAGTGTTCGCCGGTGGCTGCTTCTGGGGAGTTGAGGCGGTGTTCAAGCACGTCAAGGGCGTCTCGTCGGCTGTGTCGGGCTATGCGGGCGGCAATGCCAAAACAGCGCACTACGAGATCGTCGGCAGCGGCCTGACCGGTCACGCCGAATCGGTGCAAGTCACCTACGACCCATCCCAAGTTTCGTATGGTCAGCTGCTGCGCGTGTTTTTTTCTGTCGCGCACGATCCAACGCAGCTGGACCGCCAGGGACCGGACGTGGGAACGCAGTATCGCTCAGCCATTTTCTATGCCGACCCCGAGCAGCAAAGGATCGCCCAGGCCTATATCGAGCAGCTTTCGAGCGCGAAAGTATTTGGACGTCCTATCGTGACGCAGCTCGCGCCGCTCAATGCGTTTTATCCGGCGGAAGACTATCACCAGGACTATCTGGCCAAGCATCCAGGGAACATGTACATCGTCATCAACGATCTGCCGAAGCTCAATAATCTCCGGCAGGAGTTTCCGCAGCTCTACGTCAGCCGCTAACCGGAGCCGGCGGTCTTCTCGCTTAGATCAGCCCGCCGATGATGTTGATGCTCATCGCCAGGATCGTGATGTTGAAGACGAAGGCGAGCACGCCGTGGATCAGCGTGATGCGCCGCATGTGTCGCGCCATCACGGCGACGTCGGATACCTGAGATGTCATGCCGATGACGAACGAGTAGTAGGCGAAGTCGAGGTAGTCCGGCTCCCCCTCGTCGGGAAATTTCAAGCCGCGCTGGTGGGACTTGCCGGGTTCGGGGCGTGCGTAGTAGAGCCGTGCGTAGTGGAATGCGAACAGCGTCTGTATCAGCAGCCAGGACAACAGCAGCGCCGCTACGGTCAGCGCCAGATACCCGGCTCTGGGCCAGAACGTCATATCCTTCAGGTTGCCGGCCAGAAACCCGATGGCGACGAAGCTCGCGCTTGCGGCGATCGTGACCAGCAGGAAGATGACGTAGCCGTTTTGGTCGTGCTGCTGCGCGCGTACGCGGGTCATGTCGTCGTCGGCGCGCGAGACGACCAGCCAGGCAAGCCACAAATAAGCCAGCGCGCCCACATCCCAGGCGAGAAGCATTCGCGTGCCGGTGCCCAGCCAGCCGCGCAGCGCCAGGTAGGTCGCCAGCGCACCCGCCACCACGATTCCCAGCCGACGCGGGGCCGTCAGACGAAGAATCCAGGGCAGCTTGATCCTGGCCAATCCATGCTCCCTCGAAAAGCCGAACAGTCTCGGCCGGCGGTGGTGACGGCGACCGGGCCACGCCGGCGGGTCACAGCCTGCGATTGTATGCGGCCCTGACGGCTGGCAGGCGATACGCGCGATCCAGGCGCCTAGCAACGAGGCCGCTTGCAATGGCGGGCCCGCGCTGCTACGATGCCAATGTCATACGCACTATCTGAAAAGGGCAACCCCGGTTAAAGCCGGGGACGCAAAGTCACCGGTCTAACGGGCTTCGGGCCCCACGACGGCGGGACTGCCAGATAGCTGTCATCGCGAGGGTCCGGCATTCGACCCCCGCGGGCGTGGGTACCGGTAGTGGAAGACTCGGAGTCGGCGAAATGCCGGTCCAGCCTCGGTATCTCCGCGCGATGGTTATTCGCTGCAGTTCCCCGGCTTGTGGGACTTTTTCCAGGCAAGGGGAAAATCAGTGAATACCGCAACGCGACACCGCTGTCGACCGCTGTTCGACTCCGTTCTGCAGGCAGTGTTGCTGGCCGCATTCGCGGCCCTGTCCACCGCCGCGTTGGCAGCCAGGCCCAGCGCTCCAGGGCAACCTCCCAGCGCATGGGTCAGGGGCCACATCCTCGTTCAGCCCAGGGCCGGCCTTTCTGACGCGGAGTTCGACAAAGCGCTGGCGACCCAGGGCGGCCAAGCCGTCGGCCGCCTGGGCAACCTGAATATCTACATCGTCTCGCTTCCCCCGACCGCGTCGGAACAGGCCGTGGCCAACGCCCTGGCGCGCCATCCGAATATCAAGTTCGCCGAAGTCGATCGTCTGGTCGCACCGGCTCTTGTGCCGAACGATGCCTATTACAGCAGCGAGTGGAATCTGCCGACGATAGGCGCGGCGACCGCCTGGAATACCTCGATCGGAGCCGGCGTCACGGTCGCCATACTCGACAGCGGCGTTGATGCGACGCATCCCGACCTGCAAGGGCAGCTCGTTCCTGGCTGGAATTTTTTCGACAACAACAGCAACACGGCCGACGTCTACGGGCATGGCACGAAGGTAGCGGGTGTCGTTGTGGCTATCGGCAACAATGGCATCGGCGTGACCGGTGTTGCGTGGGGTGCCCGGGTGATGCCGATACGCGTTACCGACACCTCGGGCGTGGGTACGCTGAGCGCATTCGCCAATGGGCTCACCTATGCGGCCGATCACGGCGCGAGGGTCGCCAATCTCAGCTTCCCGGTGCAATCGAGCTCGTCGACGCAGACCGCGGCGCAGTATTTCATGAACAAGGGCGGCGTCGTGTTCAATTCGGCCGGCAACTACGCAACCCTCGACTCGACGCCACCCAGCAGCGCATTGGTATCGGTCTCCGGCACAGACAGCACCGACAAGCTGGCCAGCTGGTCCAGCTACGGTCCCTACGTCGACCTGTCGGCGCCGGGCGTCGGTATCTGGACAACGACCCTGGGCGGTGGTTACGCGGCCGTCTCGGGAACGTCGTTTTCGAGCCCCCTGTCCGCTGGCGTCGCCGCGCTGATGATGAGCGTCAATCCGTCGCTGGCGCCTTCGCAGATCGTCAGCTTGCTGGAGTCGACCGCGGTTGATCTCGGCACGGTCGGGTATGACTATGACTACGGTTACGGGCGCGTCAATGCCGCCGCGGCTGTTGCCGCCGCAGCGCAGGCGAAGGCCGCGGACGTCCAGCCGCCTTCGGTTGCCATCACCGCGCCCACCGGCGGCACGGTAAGCGGCATCGTGCCGATCAATGTCACGGCGAGCGACAACGTCGGCGTCAGCCGCGTCGACCTTCTGGTCAGCGGAACGCTGCTGGGCAGCGATATCAGCGCGCCTTACGCGTTCAGCTGGGACTCGACGGCGCTGGCAGGAAGCAGCGCTTCACTGGTCGCACGCGCTTACGATGCCGCCGGCAATTCGGCGAGCTCGGCCGCGGTGACCGTGACGGTCGCCAGCGTGGCGGGTCCGGCGCCCCCCACGGACACGACGGCGCCGACGGTAGCGATCACCAGCCCGGGCAACAGCAGCACGGTCAGCGGCATGGTCACTGTCAACGCGAAGGCCAGCGACAACGTCGCCATCGCCAGCCTCACCTTGTATCTGGATGGAAAAGTGGTGAGCTCCGGCAACACCACGACGGTCTCGTACAAGTGGAACACCAAGAGGGCGGCCAGCGGCTCGCATACGATAAGCGCCACTGCCAAGGATCCGTCCGGTAATCAATCGAGCACGGCGATCCAGGTCGTCAAGTAGGAACACGCGGCCCAAAAGAAAAACGCCGGCGATGCCGGCGTTTTTCGATTGGCCGCGAACGTTTATACGTTACGGCGTCCGGTTCCCACGAAGCCCAGGCCGAGCAGCGCGATGCCGAGCAGGGCGAGCGTTGCCGGTTCCGGCGTTTCCTGCGGCAGGCACACTGTCGGCGGGCAGTTGCCCTCTTGCAGGGTGATGTTCTCCGATACGAGGTCACCGACCTTGACGCCGTCGCCGTCGATGTAGCGCGCCTTGACCTGTGCTTCGGAGCGAGTCGGTGAATCAGTCGCCGTTATCACGGTGATGTCGAACGCCCACTCATACGTGCCGTCGGGCACGACGAGACGATCGAGCGCAGCTCCGGTGAAGTCGACGCACACGAACCCGCCGCCGAGCCGCTGCACCCGTTGGCGTCGATACCGCCATCATGCATGGTCCAATCGCCGGTACCATTCGGAGCCGCAAAGAGCGACGCAGCTTACGACCGAGCTCGCGACCTTGATCGAACCGTTGTCGCAGAAAACTGCCGCCGCCGTTGTAGCCGGTGGTGTTGATGTCCAGGAATATTCGAACGTCTCGTTCAGCGGATCCGAGTCGGGCAAGGCGGTGCCGCTATAGGTAATCGCATACAGCGAACCTTGGCATGTATCGTTGCCGTTGTCGCAAGTCGGGCCGATCGGATCGGCGATCGCTCCAAACGAAAGCACTCCAAGCGCCAGTGCCGCCAGAATCGAAATTGCATACTTCTTCACTTTGTATCCCCCACCAATAAAATTCGCGTCAATCCGAATGACTCTGGCATATACAAAGCAAGTTCCGTGCACTTAGCGCTAATCATTTGATTAATAGAGACAGTCTTACACGCGGTTAGGCGTTGGGTCAGCTCGGTGTAAGGAGTTTCGACACCATCCTCCGGCAGCAGGCCAGCTGATTGTGCAGCACAAGACTCAAGGTTTCTCGCACGCGGCGTCGCCAAACCCAAGCTCGATGACCGCTAAGCGCGGCAAAAGCCTGGCCAGCAAGCGGTAGACGTCCAGGTCGAACGGTGTGCGGCGCGGGTACTGCAGCATGTCACCGAACTCGCCTTCGTCGTGCGCGGTGCCCAGCCAGCACCAGTCGCGGAACAGATGCACGTCGGTGCGTTCGCGCGCCATGTTCGCTTCGCGGACGGCGATCGTGCCCCGGTACGGCCACGGCTTCAGCGCGTACGGCGCCAGCGCCCGCGCGCAACCGCTGCTGGTGCTCGATCGTGGCTTCGGCGCCGACACACGCGCCGGCGCATTTTTTCAGTTGCCGCGCGAAGCAAGGACCGCTTCGGCGATCCAGGCCGAGCGCGCTCCAGCACAGGCCGGAATCGGCGGCGAGCCGGCGCAGCGTGGCGCGGGCCGCCTGCCGCGTCGAGAATGGACCGTACAGATCTTCCAGCGCGCCCGGATCGACCGCATCGGATCGAACATAGTAGGGCGGGGCCGGCTCGGCGGTGACGCAAAGCGCGACCATTTCATTGCGCCGCCGCAGCTGCTGGTTGTAGACCGGGAGCAGCGTCTTGATCAGTTGCGCCTCGCGCAGCAGCGCGCCGAGCTCGCCCGCGGTTTCCTCGAACTCGATCCGCGTGATTTCGGCCGACAAGCGCTGGTCGTTGGCGCTGCGGTAGTCGGAGGAGAAGTGCGAACCGATGCGCTGGCGCAGATCGACGCTTTTGCCGATGTATAGCGGCAACGGGTTGAGGCCGTAGAAACGGTAGACGCCTGGCGCTTCAGGGATCCCATCCAGCGCATCCGGCGGAAGCTGCGGCGGAAGGCTGGGCACTCTGAGCATGCGCGCGATCGCGGCATCGACGACTTCGGCGGTCTGTTCGCGATACGCCGTCTGGATGAACGCGAGCAGCATCCGCGCATCGCCGAGCGCGCGGTGGCGATCGCTGACCGGCAGACTATGGCGCTCGATCAGCGCGTCCAGATTGTGCGGGCCGCGATCGGGATACAAGCGACGCGACAGCTTGACCGTGCAGACGACTTTCGCACGGAAGGCCCGGCCGAGACGGCCGAACTCCTGTTTCAGGAAACCGTAGTCGAATCGCGCGTTGTGGGCGACGAACACGCAGCCGGCCAGCCGCGCGGCGATCTCATCGGCGAGCTGGCTGAATGTGGGCGCAGCAGCGACCATCGCGTTGGTGATGCCCGTCAGCGCCTGCACGCCGGCGGGAATGCTGCACTCGGGATCGACCAGGCTCGACCATTCGCTGACCTGCGCGCCCTCGTCGACCCGCACGATGCCGACTTCGGTGACCCTGTCCGCGCCGGCCGAGGTTCCGGTGGTTTCGAGATCGACAAAGGCGACGGACGGAGCGAACACGAAAAGGCGGGACTTGACGAACGATCGTTCTCTAGTCTACACCGGATATCGGACGTGACATTTCGCGAGTCCGGCGCTTGCCGTCGATCGCGGCCGCTATGCGAAAATTCTTAGCACCGCGGCGACAATCGCCTGCAGGCATGCATTGCAATGACCTCATCCCAACTCGCCAGCGAGACAACACCACCGGCTGATTCGACAACCGCCGGGCAGCCGATTTCCGCGACGCGCGCGAATCTGTATGTGGCGCGCATGCTGCAACAGCATCTGGTCGACGAACCGTCGGTGAAAAGCTGGGCCAGCGACGGAAGCGCCGTGCTGATTGATATATCGGGATTCACCAAACTGTCCGAAGCCCTTGCGCGCAAGGGCCGCGAAGGCGCCGAGCAGATCACCGAGCTTATCGGTCACATTTTCGAGTTGATGCTCGCCGTCGCCTACGATAGCGGCGGCAGCCTGCTCAAGTTCGGCGGCGACTCGCTCCTGCTGTGGTTCGAAGGCGATGGTCACGCACCGCGCGCATGCCGCTCCACGCTGCTGATGCGCGACGTGCTGCGCGAGGTCGGCGCAGTCGAGCTTCCCGGCGTCAGTGCGACGCTGCGGATGTCGCAAGGCGTGCACTCGGGACGCTTCCACTTTTTCGCGGTCGGCAGCGCGCACCTGGAACTCCTGCCAGTCGGCCCGGCGTGGACCCGCCTGGTCGCGATGCAACACGCCGCTGACGCCGACGAGATCCTGGTCAGCGCTGAAACGGCCGCGTGTCTCCCGGCCGAATGCATCGATCAGGCGAAAGGGCCCGGTTCGTTGCTGCGGCAGGCGCCTCCAGGATACGAGGAGAAAATTCCGCGCAGGCCCCGGCCGCCGATGTCGCCCGAGACGGTTGCGCATTGTCTTCCTCCGGCGATCCGCACGCATGTGCTGGGCGGCGGAGGCATCCCCGAGCACCGGCCCGTAACCGTCGCGTTCATCCGCTTCGAAGGCACCGATGCGCTGATCGAGGAGCGCGGGGCGCTGGCCGCGGCCGACGCGCTGGACCGCCTGGTAAGCATCGTCGAGACGACCGCCGAGGAACTGGGCGTTGCGTTTCTTGCTTCCGACGTCGACGCCGACGGCGGCAAGCTGATCCTGACCAGCGGCGCGCCGAAAGCGACGGGCAACGACGAGGAGCGAATGCTGCTCGCGCTGCGCAAGATCATCTCGAGCGATTTGCCGATCGCTGTGCGGATCGGTGTCCATCGCGGCGCCGTCTTCGCCGGCGACATCGGCCCATTCTATCGCCGCACGTATACGGTCATGGGCGATGTAGTCAACCTGGCTGCGCGATTGATGAGCAGGGCCGATCCGGGTCACATCTACGCGACAACGGACGTGCTCGATCGCTCGAATACCTCGTTCGAAGCAAACCTACTCGAACCGTTCGCGGTGAAGGGCAAGGCCGAGCCGGTTCAGGCCTGGTCGGTCGGACGCGCGCAAAGCTCGAAGGCACGGCAGGTATCGTCACAGCGCCTGCCGCTCACGGGTCGCAACGCGGAATTGGGCGTCATCCGCAAAGCGTTCGCCAGCGCTCGTTCGGGATCGGGCCGCCTGATCGAAGTCGTGGGCGATTCCGGAATCGGCAAGACCCGCCTGCTGGAGGCGCTGCGCGACGCGGCGGTTGGACTCAACAAGCAACACGCTACCTGCGAAGCGTATACCGCGTCCGCGCCGTACTCAGTGTGGAGCGAGCTGCTGCGCGAATACATGAAATTCGGGCGTGAAGATCCGGAGACGATCATCGCCGAGCGCCTTCGCGAAGAAGTCGACAAGAGCGCTCCCGATCTGGCGCCCTGGCTGCCGCTGATCGCAGTCGCCTTCGGGCTCGAGATCGCGGCCACGCCCGAGGTCGAAATGCTGGCGCAAGCCAACCGGCGAATGAAGTTGCACGAATCGGTCGGACGTTTCCTGGCGGCGATGATGCGCGAGCCGCAATTGATCGAGATCGAAAACGCGCACCACATGGACGAAGCCTCCGCCGAGCTGCTCTCGTACCTGACTGGCGAAATTGGGACCCGTCCCTGGCTCTTCGCAGTGGCGCGCCAAGGCTCCGCCGGGTTCGTGGCGCCCCAGGCGGAGACCGTGGTTCGCATCGAACTGAAGCCGCTCGCTCCGCAGGATGCGCTGCGGCTCGCCCAGCTCGCGACTCAGCAGACGCCGGTGGCCGCGCATGTGCTCGAGGTCGTGGCCACGCGCTCCGGTGGAAATCCACAGTTCCTGCGCGACCTGTTGCAGAAGGTGGTCGACTCCGGCGGCATCGCGGACCTGCCCGATTCCGCCGAGGCGGCGGCGATCGCGCAGATCGACTCTCTTTCGCGTGAAGACCGCGACGTGGTTCGCCATGCGGCGGTGTTCGGATTGACCTTCCACCCACGGATGCTCGCGTGGTTTGCCGGTGAGGACGAATTTGTGGTGCCTGCGCCAGCCGTCTGGGATCGGCTCGGCGACTTGTTCGATCAGGAGTCGGACGGTTACTTGCGCTTTCGTCGGTCGCTGCTGCGTGAGGCGGCCTACCAAGGGTTGCCTTACCGGCTGCGGCGGAAACTGCACGGCGCGATCGCCATGCATCTCGAGGAGGAACTGGATTACCCGGAAGACATGGCGGGCATTCTGTCGCTCCACTACTTGGAGGCGGGCGAATACGAGCCGGCATGGCGGTATGCAATCGCCGCGGCTAAACGTGCCGCGAGCGCCTATGCCGATGTCGAAGCCGCCGGACTTTACGGGCGGGCATTGGAAGCCGGGAAGAAGATTCCCGATCTCGGCCAGCCGGAGCTTGCCGGCATGCATCAAGCGATGGGGGACGCCTGGTACCGGGCGGGCGAATTCGCCAAGGCGTCGGAGGCCTACACCCATGCGCGCCCGCTGGTCGCGAACGATCACCTGGCGGATGGTGGCCTGCTGCTCAAGCTCTCGCACGTGGAGGAGAAGCTCGGCAACTACACCGAGGCGCTGCGCAGGACCGAGCAGGCTCGCGACGTTCTCAAGGGAGCCTCCGGGCAGGAGGCTGCGCGGCAGACGGCTCGTTCGGGCGCCTGGTACGCCATGCTGCTGCAGGCGGAGGGCCGCACGACCGAAGCGCTCGAATGGGCCGAGAAGGCGCGGGCGGGGGCGGAGGCCGCGGATGACGCAGAGGCGCTCGGGGATGCCTACTTCGTCATGGGCTGGGCGTACGGCGACCGCGCGAGGCAGGGAGGCTCGCCGCTGACCGAGGTCGCTGCGGAATCGGTCATGCTGCGCTCGCTCGAGGCCTACCAGCGTTCGGGCCACGTGGTAAGGGAAGCGCAGGTCCTCGGGACGCTGGGCTCCGTTTGCCTGTGGGAGGGCCGCTGGGACGAGGCCCTGACCTACTTCGAGCGAGGTCGCGACGCGGCCTTGAAGATCGGCAGTGCCGTGGACGCGGCCGTGACGCGGGTCAACATTGCCGAGATCCTGGTCGACCGCGGCGAGTGGACGGAAGCCGAGGCGATGCTGCTGGAAACGCTGCCGGTGTGGAAGGCATCGCAGTACCACTACTTCCTGGGCCATTGTCTGTTGCACCTCGGACGGGTTTCGTTGCGCACGAACCGGCTCGACGAGGCACTCGCGCGCCTCGACGGGGCGAGGGCCGCCTTCCTCCATGTGGGAGCGGAGAAAGAGCTCCCAGCCGTCGACGCTCGTATCGCCGAGTGTCGGATCGCGATGGGGAAGCCCGACGAGGGCCTCGAGCTGGTGAGAGGCATGCTCGGCAACGCCACCGAGTCCAACGGGGTGGCGAGCGTGGTCCCGCTGCTGGAGCGCATCCAGGGGCATGGGCTGCTTCGGCAGGGCGATCTGTGGGGCGCACGCGACGCCTTGGAGGCAAGCCTCGCTGCGGCGAAGGAGCGGAGCGATCTCTTCGAGGCAACTCTGACCATGCTCTCGCTGATCGAGCTCGACCGCCTGGAAGGCATCGAGCCGCCGATCGAGATGCTGACCGAGACGCGCTCGGTGCTCGCCAGCTGGAAGATCCGCGCCGTCCCGCCGGTGCCGCTCCCGGCGACATAGGCCGCGCCAAAAAAAGAGCGGCCCCGCAGGGCCGCTTCTGATTACCTAGCTTGCAGGCTCGCTACGGCAGCCTTATGCCGGTGTCGCTCTGGTCGATTACCTTCGTCCAGTACACCTCGAATCCGCGGGCGTCTCCGTTGGCGTCCATGGTGCCAGACGTGAACCCGTGTTGCGCGATGCACACTTTTGCCGCCTGGCCCGGCTGATACTGCGGGTACTGGCCAGGATCTTTGTCGTTGTAGCCCGGGATGCTAGGAATCGTGGGCATCACTGCGCTTCCGCCGTCCACATTGTCAGTCGTGCATGCCAGACCCGGGACGTAGTCGCCGCCGCACACGGTTGGATTGGTACCGGGGTTGGGGTTGGTAACGCCCCAGGCAACGCATGGCTGCTTATCGGCTGTGGGGTCTGTATGGACGTCGACCTTAGGCCAGAGGATGACGTACTCGATCGACGGATGCTGGCCAAGGCTGTCCTCGGTGAATTGGCAATTTCGGTTTGCATCGCAGCTGAAGGTATAGGGGATGGGGTCGCCGCAATGTAGATCCGTGTTGACGCCGCGTACCAACGCCCAGCCCGATTGGCCGTCCGAGGGCGGTGGAGTACTTGACCTCGGGTCGAGGGGTGGGATTACTGTGTTGCTCGAGTCGCTACCTGTGGCGCAGGTCAGAGTGCCGGCCGGCGCTACGAGGTCGAACGAAGACGAATCCACCGCGGAACTAGCTCCGCCCCCAGACGCGCCCAGAGTGCAGCCTGTGCCCGCGGCGCCGGTGAGGTTGCTGAACGTCGCAACGCCACTCAACGTCGATGCGGTGTAGTTGGAAAGCGCGCACGTACCGGTCGCGGCGGTATCGACCGAGAGGGTTACCTGCGTGCCGTCGTTAGGCGTACCCCCGTTGATTACCAGCTTCACCGTCACCGGATCGCCGCCCAGCGGGTTGGTCGCCGTCGGATAGTTGTACGGCGAGTTGGTGATGACGTACCCGACAAATGCCGTCGCCGGCTGGTTCACGAACGTGGCCGAACACGGCAGCGCGGTGATGCCCGTGGATGGATAGCCGTTCCCTGGGCCCGTGAACAGCGTCCCGGTGTTCGGCGCGGCACCCGTGGAAACCTGCGCATTGCTCCATGGTGCCGGGTTCGCTGCATTGCAATTGGGCGTCGTCACGCTCAGGTTCAAAGTAACCGAGCTTCCCGGTCCCACTGCCGTGCCGCCGGTGACGGTGACCGTTGAACCGCTGGGTGTCACCACACCCCCGTTGGAGGCCGTACCACCGGTGATCGTGAAATTGTTCGGCGCCTTAATCGACAGCGAAGCGATCGAAGCACCACCGACAGGGGACGTGTTGTTAAAACTCAAACTGACCGAGTCCGACCCGGAGTTCACGTTCGGGGTGTTAGGCACGGGCGTGATGGTGTACGTAGCGCAGATGCCTGAGACCGGCGTATTCCTGGTCGAGGGAAACTGGGGATACTGCGTGGTATTAAGGGTGAAAGTCTGACCACTGAAGCCTGATCCGGTCCAGACGCCGGGCAGAACCCAAAGTCCGCTCGTGTTCGCCGAGCAACTCACGTCCACCTTCATGTTCTTCAGCTGAAGCGGCGTGCCGAACGGCTTGAGGGGGACCTGGATGTTGCTGACCCAGACCGCGCTTCCGTCGTTCAGCACCTGGATGGTGGCCGTGTAGCCGCCATCGACAGCGACGCTGTTCTTAGTCTGGCCTCTGCTTACGGTGTAAACCTGCTGGATAGTGAAACCGCTCGGAGCGTTCAGCTTGAACGACGAGGAGTTCGAATTGCCGGTGTCGCCGCTTATGTTGTTTAGCTGCATCGACACCGATTGCCCCGGCACTCCCGCCGCCAGAGGCGCAGGAGACGAGGACATGGTGAGCTGGTACACCTTGTCCGCCGAGGCCGGCAGCGCGAACGCCGCGAGCATCATCGCCGTCAGGAAAAAGACAAACTTGCGCATGCCATTCATTGTGAATTCCCCCAGAGGCTTGACAGACGAAGTAGCCGAGAGCGGTCGAACAATTGACGATCAGCCCAGGGCATCCGTCTGGACGAGGCGTAGTTGTACTCTGCTGCGCATTGTTGTCAAGGTGGATATTCCGCACTTCGAGACTACCGCTGCTGCTGTAGATGCCAATGACATCTCCGGCAATCGCAGCGCAAAGATTGCTCCCGAGCTAGAACGTGGTTTCCGCGAACCGCCGAGCGCGAAAAGGTCGCCAGCTGTAGCACGCAAGCGGCGGATACTCTCCCGTGGGAATTGACGCGAGAATCCGTATGCCGACGAATTAATCAGGACGGCTCGGTCTTGGTGCGCACCCCCGAAGCCAGGCGGAGATGGGTGAAACATGGACTTGACTGCCGAACGATCGTTCGGGTACGCTAGCTCCATGTCGAACGACCGTTCCTACCTGGCAACGCTGCAGGACTACTACACGCGGCACCACGCGTTCCCTTCGTACTCGTCGATCGGAACGCTGCTGGGGCTGCGCTCGAAGTCGTCGGTTGCAGCGCTGGTGGCGAGGCTCAAGCTGGGCGGCTTTATCGAATCGACACCCGATCGCCGGCTCGCGCCGACGCGTCGCTTCTTCGAGCGGCCGCTGGCCGAATCCCCTGTGCACGCGGGTTTGCCCAATCCAGTCGACGATGCGCCGGCCGACGCGCTGACCATCGACGATTATTTGATCGACCGGCCGTCGCAGACCGTGCTGGTCCGGGTCAAGGGTGATTCGATGATCGACGCCGGCATTTTCGACGGCGACCTGGTCGTTGTCGAAAAGCAAAGCACCGCGCGCCGCGGCGACATCGTCATCGCCATCGTTGACAATCAGTTCACGTTGAAGCGGTTGGATCTCGAGCGCGGGCAGTTCATCCTGCGTCCGGAAAACAAGGCCTATCCGGCGATCCGCCCGGAAGGAGCGCTGGAGATCTTCGGCGTGATGGTCGGTCTGGTCCGCAAGTACAACTGACGCTGCCGCGGTGAGGGCGCTGCGGGGCTACGCTTCGACGCGCGCGACTTCGACCAGCACGTCGTAGAACGTCGCCGCGCGTCCCATGTCGGTCAGCGCCTGGCCGGTCACCATGTTGGCGTTGGTTCCGTCGGGCGAAAGCTTGCGCCACCAGATCGACGGTGCGACCACGACTCCCGGCCGGGTGCGATCGGTGACCCGCGCCGTAACGACGAACGCGCCGCGATCGTTGAACACGCGCACCTTGTCGCCCTCGCTGAGGCCGCGCGCGCCCGCGTCCTCGGCGTGGATGTCGAGCCATGGTGTCTTCTCCGTCTCGAGAAACACCGGCAGTCCGCCGAAAGTCGAATTCAGCGCATTGCGCGCCGGCGGTGACAACATCGCCAGCGGAAAACGGCGGGCGAGGGCCGGGTCGCTGACGGCCGATTCGCGCGGTGGCGTGTAAGTCGGCAGCGGATCGAGACCTTGTCGGCGCAGCGATTCCGAATAGAACTCGCATTTGCCCGATGGCGTCGGGAAGTTGCCTTCGGCGAAAGGTGCGTACGGCGCCGGCACGTTCAGCCGTTGCCAGCCCTGCGCTTTGAGCGTCTCCCAGTCGATGCCCTCCATGCGCGGGTGTCCGGCGATAAACGCATTCGCCGCCATGCTCTCGTCGGTCTCGGTGAAGCAGGGATCGTTGAACCGCATCCGCGCCGCCAGCAACCGGAACACTTCGGTGTTGGGTTTGGCTTCGCCGAGCGGCGCGATCGCGGGATTGTTGGCCAGCGCGTAGAGGTGGCCGTACGACGAATGCACGTCCAGGTGCTCGAGTTGCGTCGTCGCCGGCAGCACGATGTCGGCGTGATCGGCGGTATCGGTCAGGAACACGTCGTGGACGACGCAGAACAGGTCCTCGCGCGCAAATCCGGCGACGACCTTGCCCGAGTCCGGCGCCACCGCCACCGGATTCGAGTTGTACACGAACAGCGCGCGGATCGGCGGGTCGACAGCTTCGAGCAGCGCATCGCCGATCGTCGACATGTTGATCGTGCGTGGCTGATTCCAGATCAGGTCGGGACGCTCGAGCGCCGCGTGGTCGACCGGATAGGTCCCGCTCGACGAGAGCAACGCGCCGCCCGCCGGATGGCGCCACGCCCCGACCAGCGCCGGCAGGCACGCGACGGTGCGGATCGCCATGCCGCCGCCGGCATGCCTTTGCATGCCGTAATTGAGCCGGATGACGGCAGGAGCGATCGTGCCGTAGTCGCGCGCCAGCGCGACGATCCGATCTTCCGGCAGTCCGGTGAGCGATGCGACCCGCGATGGCGGGTAATCGCGCACGCGTTGTTCGAGTCCATCGAACCCCAGCGTGTAGCGGTCGATGTAGTCGCGATCGATCAACTCTTCGGCGATCAGCACGTGCATCATGCCCAGCGCTAGTGCGGCGTCGCTCCCCGGCAGCAGCGCCAGATGCTCGTGGCACTTTTCGGCGGTTTGACTGCGGTAGGGGTCGATCGCGACCAGCCGGGCGCCCCGCCGCTTCGCCTCCTGCACGCGGCTCCACAAATGCAGGTTCGATACAACGGGGTTCGAACCCCATATCAGGATCAGCTTGGCGTTTTCGAATTGCTCGAGGTCGGTGCCGATCGACGCGCCGATGGTCGCGGCATAGCCTGCCTTGCCGGCGCTGGCGCAGATCGTGCGATCCAGCAGCGACGCGCCCAGCTTGTGGAAAAAGCGCCGGTCCATCGACGCGCATTGCAGCAATCCCATCGTCCCGGCATAGCTGTACGGGACGATCGCCTGTGGTCCGTCGGCAGAGGCCGCGATTTCCTTGAAGCGCGACGCGATCGTGTCCAGCGCTTCATCCCAGCCGATGCGCTCGAAACGGCCGCTGCCCTTGGCGCCGATCCTGCGCAGCGGGTGCAGCACGCGCTGGTCGGAGTAGGTGCGCTCGAGGTAGCGGGCGACCTTGGTGCAAAGCACGCCGCGGGTCGTCGGATGATGGGGATCGCCTTCGACCTTGATCGCACGCCCTTCGGCAACCGTCACGTGCAACGCACAGGTATCCGGACAATCGTGCGGGCAGGCGCCGCGGACAATCGTATGGCCGACGGCTGAATGGGAGGAGCGGTCGAGTGGCATGAGGATGGCTCGCTCGCCGTATTGTAATCCGCGGCGGACCCAATTCGGCAGTCGCGTCCGGCGTACGCTATCGTCGAGGGCAAAGGGAAAGGTCGATGAGAATGCTTGACCGGACGATAAGCTTGCGCTCGGGCGCATCGATGCCGGTGCTCGGCCTGGGCACCTGGCGCATGGGTGAGCGTCGCGACCGGCGGGCGCAGGAAATTGCTGCGCTGAAGCTCGGCATCGAGCTCGGCATATTGCTGATCGACACCGCGGAGATGTACGGCGAGGGAGAAGCCGAAAAAATCGTCGGCGAGGCGATCGCCGGGCGGCGCGACAGGATATTCCTGGTCAGCAAGGTCTATCCGCACAATGCCAGCAGGCGCGGCGCGATCGCCGCATGCAAGCACAGTCTCAAGCGACTGGGCACCGACCACCTCGACCTGTACCTGCTGCACTGGCGGGGCGACGTACCGCTGGCGGAAACGGTCGCCGCATTCCAAGCGCTGCAAGCCGAGGGCGCGATCCGGACCTGGGGCGTGTCGAACTTCGACCGCGCCGACATCGAAGAGATGCTGGCGCTTCCGGGTGGCGACCAGTGCGCAGTCAACCAGGTGCTCTATAACCTCGGCGCGCGCGGCATCGAATGGGATCTCGTTCCGCTTTGCCGCCGCGCACGCATCGCGCTGATGGCGTATTCGCCGCTCGACCAGGGACGGCTGCTGCGAGAGCGGGCACTGCAATCGATTGCGAACAGGATCGGAGCGACACCGGCGCAGGTTGCGCTCGCGTGGCTGCTGCAGCGACCCGATGTCGCTGTGATTCCGAAGGCTGCAGACGCCACGCATGTGCACGACAATTTGTCGGCGGCGAATGTGCTTCTCGATGACGCAACGCTTGCCGAGCTCGATCGCGCGTTTCCTCCGCCGCGCCGCGCGAGCTCGTTGCGCATGCTTTAGGCAGCACGGCTTTGCCGCAGGGCGGCAGTCCGGCGGATGTTTCGGCAGCCGCGGGATCGAACCGCGCGCGCACTGCCCCGCCCCGTTTCGCGTGGTGCCTTCGCTCAAGCAATCAGCCGCTTGTGCGTCGCCGGCCGCTTTGGCCAGAACTGGTGGCATGGATGTTGCGTAGCCATGGCCATCAGGGCTCCGGCCCAGCCGAATCCAAACATTATCGGGAGCGACTCGTGCAGTACACCTACTACGATTACCTCGATTTGCCGCCTGGCGCATCGGCGGCTCGCATCGAAGCCGCGTACCAGACGATCAAGCAGCGGCTGAACGAGCACACCGACGAAACGCTGGTGCGTCTGATCCATGAAGCGCATGCGCTTCTGTCCGATCCGGACCAGCGCCATGTCTACGACGAGGAGCTCGAGCGCAGCGCGGCGCAGGCCGATGCCGAGCTCAAGTCGCTGCTCGACGAAGAAGCCAAGAAGCCACGCGGGCGCCGCGTGCAGGATGTCCCGACGCCCTTGCTGGCTGCGATCCGCGCCTGGGCCGCATAGCGGCATCGACCGTCTGCACCAGCCATTGGACTGAGGTCTGGCTGCACCGGCGATGCCAAGATCAACTCGACGCGACCCCTGATCGAACTGCCATCGCGGCATGACCTGATATCACCAAATAATGAGAGCCGGGAGGCAGTACCGTGAAAAAATGCCAGGGTTGCCAATTCTACGATCGCAAGGAAGCGCGATCCACCGATGGGCGCACGACGATGTGGGGCCAGTGCAGACGCCATTCGCCGATGCTCAATCCGCAGCACGACAAAGGTTATCTGGTCGAGGGCGTCTGGCCCGTGGTTCGTGACGACGACTGGTGCGGCGAATGGTTCGCACCAGCGCCTAGCGTGATGCCGCGCACGCACGGCCTGATCAATGGCCAGGAGTTGATGGCGGCGGCGGTCAGCGCGGCGGAATCCGCGGCCGGGTCGCGCGTTGGGCCCGAATCCCGTCCAGTCGCGACGGTCGCCGGCGACGACTGACGCGTCTCCCATTGCTGCGCGTGCCCACCGGCATGCGCAACGACCCGCGCCGTCGATGATTGAGGCGCCTCCCGAGAGCTGACAGCGCGCACCGTGGCGTCGGATACCATGGCGGGCAATGAACGCTCTCCTGTCCGCGCTTGCCGACGGCGCGATCGCGGTGACACCCAATCGTCGTCTCGCCCGGCGGCTGCACGCCCAGTTCGATGCGTCTCTCGCGGCCAGTGGGCGCCGTGCGTGGCCAACGCCGGCCATCCTGCCCTATCCGACGTGGATCTCATCGCTCTGGGATTCGCTGCTCGCGCGTGCTCCTGCAGGGGAAGATCGCACCTTACTAAGCGCAGTGCAGGCTATCGGTCTGTGGCAGCGGGTGGTTGAAGACTCCGGCGCGACGCTCGCCGATACCAGAGGCGCAGCAGCGCTCGCACTCGACGCGTGGGCACTCGTTCACGCCTGGGGCGCCGGTGGTCAAAGCTGGCGCAGCTGGGCGGGTCACGACGACGAGCAGGATACCTCGCGCTTCGCCGCATGGGCCGATGCTTATCTCGCGCGGCAGCGGCGGCTCGACGTGATCGACATCGCCCAGGCAACCGATACGATCACGGCGCACGCTGCGCAGATCTCCGCAGGGTTGCCTGCGTTATGGATCGCCGGCTTCTACGAGCGCACGCCGGCTCAGCAGAGGCTGTGGTCGGCGCTCGCATCGTCGGGAGTCGCGGTGCACGAAGTCGATCCACTTCCGGCGCGCGACACGGGAATCACACGGACAATCGCGGCCACGCCGCGTGACGAAATGGCGGCTGCGCTGGGCTGGGGCCGCGCAAGCGTGGTGGCGAGTCCGGGGATTCGCGTAGGCATCGTCGTCGAGGACCTGATCGCACGCCGTGATACGGTCATGGCGCTCGCTCAGGACATACTCGATCCGGCCTCGATATCGCCTGGGCGACCGCGCGGCGCCGCTCCATTCGAGATTTCGCTGGGTGTGCCGCTGGTCGACGTGCCATTGATCGGCGCGGCGCTGGACTTGATCGCGCTGTCCGTGGCGCCGCTGACCGTCGGCGCGGCCGCGTCACTCCTGCGCTCGCCGTATCTTCCCGCCGCCGACACGTCGTGGCACCGTCTCGCATCGCTCGAGCGAAGGTGGCTGGAGGACGGCGTGCGGACCGTCACGCTGGCTGATGCGATCGCCGCGATGAAGCCGGTCGCGGCCGATCTATCGGCACGCTGGCAGCGCCATCGGGACGCGGTGCGCGCGCCGCGTTTCGCCACGCCCCGCGAATGGGCCGATGGGTGGCGAGACTGGCTTGCGGCAGCCGGTTGGCCCGGGACGCGCGCGCTGGACAGCGCCGAATACCAGGCCCGCGAGGCGTGGGAGGCGCTGCTCAGCGAGTTCGTTACGCTGGGTGCGGTAACACCGCGACAACACGGCGCCGAAGCGATTCGTGCGCTGCGTGCGATCGCGGCGGAAACCCTGCATCAGCCGGAGGGCAGAGACGCTCCGATCCAGATCATGGGCGTACTCGAAGCGGCAGGATTGAGCTTCGATGCGCTCTGGGTCGCCGGCCTTTCGGCGGATCGATGGCCCGCCGCGCCGCGACCCAATCCGCTGCTGCCGATCGCATGGCAGCGCGAACGCGGCGTGCCTCGCGCCACGGCCGAGCGGGAACTCGACTATGCGCGCAGGCTGACCGAGCGATTTGCTCGTGCGGCGGACGAGGTCGTGTTCAGCTCGGCGGCGGGTGTCGACGATCCTCCGCTGGCGCCGTCGGCACTCATCCTTTCGCATGCGCAATCGCCGCCACCGTCCCTGCCTGACACCTGGTCCGGATCGATGGCGCGAAGCGTCGCGTTGGAGAGTCTCGCTGACGAGCGTGCGCCACCGATGCCTCCAGGGACGACGATCCGCGGCGGCGCGCGCGTCATACAGACGCAAAGCGATTGCCCTTTCCAGGCCGTCGCGCGCCATCGGCTCGGTGCGCAGCAGTGGCCGACGGCCAAGGCAGGTCTTGCGGCTTCCGAACGCGGGCAGCTGGTGCATGCGACACTCGCCGCATTCTGGACCGCGATCGCGGATCGCGCGAGGCTGCTGGCGCTCGATCCCGAGACGCTCGACACGGAGATTGCGGCGGCGGTCGGGAAGGGCTTGGCATGCCTGCCCATAGTGCGGTGGCGCAACGTGCCGGACGCCGTGCGCGCGGCCGAGTCGCGGCGCCTGAACCGCTTGCTGCGCGCGTGGCTTGTCATCGAACGCGTGAGGCCTCCGTTCAAGGTCGCCGCGGTGGAAGCGCGGCGCGACTTGTTACTCGGCGGCATCGCGCTTCGAATGCGCGTCGACAGGATCGATGCACTCGGAGACGGCGGCCTTGCGATCATCGACTACAAGACCGGCATGCTGGAGCAGCCGGGGCAATGGTTCGACGACCGGCCGCGCGCATCGCAACTCGGTACGTATACCCTGGCGCAGCGGGCGGCCGAGCCAGAACTCGCGGTTCGCGCCGTTGCCCATGGCGAGCTTCGCACCGCCAGCATCGCCGCATCCGGTATTGCCGCCGATCGCGCGGCGTGGCCCGCGCTCTCCCCCGTCGCCACCATCGGCGCCTTTGCCGATTGGCGTTCACTCGAAGCGTGGTGGGATGTGCACCTCGGCGCGCTCGCGGTCGAGCTCGCCGCCGGCGTGGCGACTGTCACGCCGCGTCCGAAGCCGTCGCCGTGCCGCATCTGCGGATTGCAGGCGCTGTGCCGTATCGATTCGGTGCGTTTCCAGGAGCCCGACGATGATGCCGACGCCTGAATCGAGTCGTCCGCCCGACGGCGCAGCGCGCGCGGCGGCGCTCGATGTCACGCGCTCGTTCATTGTCCAGGCGCCGGCGGGCTCAGGCAAGACCGAGCTCCTGATCCAGCGTTGCCTGGCGCTGCTCGCGCAGGTCGAGCGGCCTGAGGCGATCGTCGCGATGACGTTCACGCGCAAGGCCGCCGCAGAGATTCGCGAGCGCATCATCAAGGCGCTGCGCGAGGCGGCCGGAGGCGTGGCACCGGATCAGCCGCATCGCACGCTCACCTACGGCCTCGCACGCGCCGTGCTCGAGCGCGACGCGGCGCGCGGATGGGAGCTGGTCGCGCATCCGTCGCGCCTGCAGGTCCACACGATCGACGCGCTATGCGCGACATGGATGCGGCAGGCGCCGATGGCGGTGAAGCTGGGCGCGATGCCCCGCTTGATCGAGCGCGCGGAAGCGTTGCATGCGCAGGCCGCGCGAGCCGAGCTCGACGCTGCGGGGGAGGGTAGCGCGCCTTGGCAGCGGCTGCTCGACTATCTGGACAACGACGGCGAGCGGCTGACGCTGCTGATCGCCGAGATGCTGGCCAAGCGAGATCAATGGCTGCGCCACGTCATGGGCGGCGATGCAACGGCCCTTCGAGCCCGCCTCGAGCGCGCATTGGCCATCGAGATCACCCGCAAGCTCGAAACCGTCGCCGCGCTGCTGCCGACGGCGGATACGCGGCAGATGCTCGACCTCGCCCGCTACGCCGCGGTCCACTTGTCGCGATCCGATCCCGCCCATCCGATCGCTGCGTTGGCGCAACGCGGGGCGCTGCCCGAGGCGCACGCCGACTCGCTCGAGCAATGGCGGTCAATCGCCGACTGGCTGCTCAAGAAGAACGGGGACTTCTACGCCGACATCACCGTTGCGCAGGGTTTTCCGCCCAGGGGAAACGTGCGCGATGCCGGGGCCGGCGGGCGCGACGCGCAAAAGCAGTCGATGGTGGGCTTGCTGCGACGCCTTGCTGCGGTGCCGGGCCTGGCCGATGCGCTGCACGGCATCCGCCGATTGCCGCCGCCGCGCTACGACGAATCGGCCTGGGCGTTCATCGAAGCGCTGCTCGAAGTGCTGCCGCGCGCCGCGGCACGGCTGCAGCTCGTCTTCGCGGAGGCGCGCGCGATCGACTTCATCGAGGCCAGCCAGATAGCGCTGCGCGCGCTCGGCGAGCCCGAGGCACCGTCCGACCTTTTGTTGAGGCTCGACATGCGCATCGAGCACCTGCTGGTCGACGAATTCCAGGACACTTCGCTCGCGCAATACGAGCTGATCGAGCGCCTGGTCGCGGGCTGGACCCCGGGCGACGGCCGGAGCCTATTCGTCGTCGGCGATCCGATGCAGTCGATCTACGGCTTTCGCGAGGCCGAAGTGGAGCTCTATCTGGACGCGCAGCGGCGGCGTCGCCTGGGCGAAGTCGTGCTGGAACCGCTGGTCCTGCAATGCAATTTCCGCACGCAATGCGAACTGGTCGGGTGGGTCAATCGCCTGTTCGCGCGGGCGATCGACGCCTCGCCGCGCGCAACCGAAAGCGCCATCGCGTTCGGCGCCTCCATCGCGGTGCTTCCGGCGGAGCCTCCGCCCTCCGCCACGGTGGAGGCGTGCATCGGCCAAGCCGACGAAGCAGCCAAGGTTGTCGCATACGTCCGGGCCGCGCTGGCCGACGGCGCCCGCGAGGTTGCCGTGCTGGTGCGCAAACGCGGCGACCTCGCGGAGATTCTTCCCGCGCTGCGTGGCGCCGGCATTGCGTTCGCCGCGGTGGATCTCGATCGAATGGCTGATCGGCAAATAATTCTTGATCTCGTGTCGCTCACGCACGCGCTGATCCAGCCCGACGACCGGCTGGCATGGCTTGCGCTGCTGCGAGCGCCATGGTGCGGGCTGACGCTGCCGGACGTTTTCGCGCTGGATGGCGAGGCAGCGTCGCAGAGCTTGTGCGAAGCGATCGTCTCGCTCCATGCGGACCGGCGTGTCGCGCCCGAGGCCATGTCGGCCGATGGGTGGCGTCGCCTGCAGCGACTGGCCGCCGCAATCGCGCCGGCCGTCGCCGACCGCGGGCGCTTGTCCTTGTCTACCACGGTGCGCGGAACCTGGCTGGCCCTGGGCGGCCCGGCCTGCGTCGCCGAACCGAGCGATCTCGATTCGGCCGAGCGCTTTTTCGCTCTCCTGGCCGAGCACGCCCCCGGCGCCGATCTACCCGACTGGAATGCCTTTCTCGATGCCCTGGCGATGACGTTCGTGGAGACCGGCGCCGGCGCCGATGCCAAGGTGCGCATCATGACCTTGCATCGTGCGAAGGGACTGGAATTCGACGTCGTCGTCATGCCGGGACTGGCGGAGGCGCCGGGCAGCGGTCCGCCGCAGCTCTTGCGCTGGCGAAGGCGAGCGACCGGGCTGCTGCTTGCGCCGATCGCGGCAAGGCACGTCGACCTCGCCGAGCGGGATCCGGTGTACACGTACTTGAGCAAACTCGCCGCAGCCGAGGAAGGCGCCGAGCTCATTCGCCTTCTCTATGTCGGCTGCACTCGCGCCAGGAAGCGATTGCACCTGACCGCGGTGCTTGCCAGCGAGCTGGACAACGATGCGCGCCTTCGCTGGCGCAGACCATCGCGGGGAACTGCCCTGGCCGCGCTCTGGCCGGCCCTGGAGGCCGAGCTCGTCCCACCCGCATCGGTCTCGCCCGGGACGGCGCTGCCACGCCAGGCGACCGGCGTGCCGCTGCTGCGTCTGCCGCTCGACTGGCAGCCGCCGCCACTGCCGCCCGGGTTGCCGGTCGTCGCGCGTGCGGCGGCGGGCGAACCTTCGCCAGTCGAATTCGACTGGGTGCGCGAAACCGCGCGCCAGATCGGCATCGTCGCGCATCGCCTGCTGCGCCAATGCGCGGATGAAGGTCTCGAGCGATGGACGGCCGCGCGCATCGCCACGCAGCGCGCGCGTGTCGTGCGGAAGCTAGCCGGCTTGGGATTCACCGGCGCCGAAGCCGAATCGGCCGCTGATCAGGTTCTGGGCGCCGTCACGTTGACGCTGGGCGACCCGCGCGGTCGCTGGCTGTTCGATCCGAGCCACCGCGATGCGCGGAGCGAATATGCATTGACCGGAATGCGCGAGGGCGCGCCGGTGCATATCGTGCTCGATCGCAGCTTCGTCGATGCCGAAGGCGTGCGCTGGATCGTCGATTTCAAGCTGTCGCGCCACGAGGGCGCCGGACGCGATGCGTTCCTCGACAGCGAGCAGGAGCGCTATCGGCCGCAACTGGAAGCGTATGCCGAAGTCGTGCGCGGGCTGACTGCGCAGCCGATTCGCCTGGGATTGTATTTTCCGTTGCTTTCCGGCTGGCGCGAATGGCCTGCGACCTAGTCGCGCAACAGACGATCGCCGGCGAGCGCTGGACCGTAGGTGCCGGCGCAGGCTAAAATCAAGGTTTTTCAAGGTCTTCCGGCCTTGGACAGGGCTTGCAGTGCAGGTATTTCGTGGACTTCCCGATCTCGCCGACCCCGATCGCCCCATCGCGCTGACCATCGGCAACTTCGATGGCGTTCATCTCGGCCACCAGGCGATGCTGACGCGGCTGACCGAGGCCGCAGAAGATCTGAACCTGCCGTCGGCTGTACTGACCTTCGATCCCCATCCGCGAGAATTCTTTGCGCCCGGAGCCGCTCCGCCGCGGCTGTCGACCCTGCGCGGCAAGCTCGATCAATTCGCCGCCCATGCCGTGGCGCAGGTTCATGTCGCGCGCTTCAACGCCGCGCTGGCGGCGTTGCCCGCGGCGCGATTCATCGACGACGTCCTGGTGCGGCGGCTCGGGACGCGCTGGGTGCTGGTCGGTGACGATTTTCGTTACGGCCGCGGCCGCAGCGGCGATCTGGCATTGCTTCGGCGATCCGCGACGACGTTCAGCGTCGAGGCGATGCCGACGGTCGTCGTCGACGGCGAGCGGGCATCGAGCAGCGCGGTGCGCGCGGCGCTCGCCGCGGGCGAGCTCGATCATGCGGCGCGATTGCTCGGACGTCCTTACGCCATCGGCGGCAAGGTGGCGCACGGGGACAAGCTGGGCCGCAGCCTGGGATTTCCGACCGCGAACATCGTGCTGCGGCACGCGCCCCCGTTGACCGGAATCTTTGCGGTGCGCGTGCACGGCCTTGGAGACGGCGGCAGGGCGGGCGCGGCCAGCCTGGGCGTGCGGCCGACGGTCAAGGCCGGCGCGAAGCCGCTGCTCGAGGTATTCATCTTCGACTTCGACCAGCCGGTCTATGGTCGCCGCGTCGTCGTCGAGTTCCTGCGCAAGCTCCGCGACGAGGAGCGCTACGCCGACCTCGACACGCTGACCCGGCAGATGCGCGCCGACGTCGCGCAGGCGCGCGAATTTTTCGCGAGCGGCCCGGCCGCGACCCGATAGCCGACGACCACCATGGCCGACAAGCCGAACAACGACTACAAGTCGACGCTCAACCTTCCCGACACGCCGTTTCCGATGCGCGGCGATCTGGCGCGGCGCGAAGCCGCATGGGTCCGCGAATGGCAGGAGCGAAAAGTCTACGAGGCGATTCGTGCCGCCAGCCGCGGACGTCCCCGCTTCGTTCTGCACGACGGACCGCCATACGCGAATGCCGACATCCACATCGGGCACGCGGTCAACAAAATCCTCAAGGACATCGTCGTCAAGAGCAAGCAACTGGCCGGCTTCGACGCGCCGTACGTGCCGGGCTGGGACTGCCACGGCATGCCGATCGAGGTGCAGATCGAAAAAACCCATGGCAAGAATATCCCGGTCGAGGAAACGCAGCGGCTGGCACGGGCCTATGCGACCGAGCAGATCGCGCGGCAAAAGGCGCAGTTCCAGCGTCTAGGCGTGCTCGGCGACTGGGATCATCCGTACACGACGATGGCGTTTCGCAACGAGGCCGACGAGATACGCATGCTTGGCACGATCCTCGCCAAGGGCTACATCTACCGTGGACTCAAGCCGGTGAACTGGTGCTTCGATTGCCAGTCGGCGCTGGCCGAGGCCGAGGTCGAATACGAAGACCGCACCGACATCGCGATCGACGTCGGCTTCGAAGTCGATTCTCGCGACCGGGTGAAGCTCGCGCGCGCATTCGGCCTCGAGAAATTGCCCGACGGTTCGGCGCGCGCCGTCATCTGGACGACGACGCCGTGGACGATTCCGGCCAATCAGGCGCTGGCCGTGCACCCGGATCATGTCTATTCACTGGTCGAGACCGATCGCGGCAACTTCGTCCTGGCGAGCGAGCTGGTCGACGCCTGCCTTGCGCGCTTCGGCATCGCAAGAAAGGAGCCCGCCGGCCGTTTCGAGCACCAGTCACCCGGCCGCGCGCTCGAGGGCATCCGCTTTCGCCATCCGTTTTACGATCGCGACTCTCCGGTTCAGCTCGGCGAATTCGTGAGCCTGGAGCAGGGCACCGGGATTGTGCACAGCTCGCCGGCATACGGCGTCGATGATTTCCAGTCGGGCCGACGCTACGGTCTCGCCGACGACCAGATTTTGAATCCGGTGCAGGGAGACGGCCGTTACGCGGAGACGCTGCCGTTCTTCGGCGGGCTCAATATCTGGAAAGCCAATCCGCTGATCGTCGAAAAACTGCGCGAAGTCGGCGCGCTGCTGCACGCCGAAAAAATCACCCACAGCTACATGCACTGCTGGCGGCACAAGACGCCGATCATCTATCGCGCGACGACGCAGTGGTTCGCCGGCATGGACGAGGTACCGGGCTGGCGCGGCGTAAAGCCGAAAAAGACGCTGCGCGAAACCGCTCTGGCTGGCATCGAAGCGACACAGTTCTTCCCCGCCTGGGGCAAGGCTCGGCTGTCCGGAATGATCGCCAACCGCCCGGACTGGACCTTGTCGCGCCAGCGGCAATGGGGCGTTCCGCTGCCGTTTTTCGTCGATCGCGAGACCGACATGCTGCATCCCGACACGTTGCCGCTGCTCGAGCTCGCCGCGGCGAAGGTCGAGCGCGGCGGAATCGAGGAATGGCAGAAAGCGACCTACGAGGACTTCGGCGTCGACCCGAAAAAGTACCGCAAGCTCTCCGACACGCTCGACGTCTGGTTCGATTCCGGAGCCACCCACCAGACGGTCATGGGCGGCCCGGACGGCCGCAAAAAACATCTCGGCTCGCATCCGGACCAGACCGGATTTCCCGCCGACCTTTATCTGGAAGGCTCGGACCAGCATCGCGGCTGGTTCCATTCGTCGCTGCTCTCGTCGTGCATGTTGAATGGCGTGCCGCCGTACAAGGCGCTGCTGACGCACGGCTTCGCCGTCGACGGCGACGGCAAGAAGATGTCGAAGTCCAAGGGCAACGTCGTCGCGCCGCAGACGGTTTCCGACACCCTCGGCGCCGAGATCCTGCGCCTGTGGGTGGGCGCGACCGACTATTCGGGCGAGCTTTCGATATCCAACGAGATCCTGAAGCGCGTCGTCGAAGGCTATCGCCGCATCCGCAACACGTTGCGATTCCTGCTCGCCAACACGTCGGATTTCGATCCTGCGCGCGATGCGGTCCCTGCGGCCGAGCTGCTCGAGCTGGACCGCTACGCGCTCGTGGTCGCCGACCGCAATTTCGACGACATGCGGCAGAAGTACGGACGCTACGAATTTCACCTGGTCGTGCAGGCGCTGCAGCTGTATTGTTCGGAGGAGCTGGGCGGACGCTACCTCGACATCCTGAAGGACCGCCTGTACACGACGGCGTCGAACTCCCGCTCGCGACGCTCGGCGCAAACGGTGCTTGCCACGATCCGGGACGAATTGATCAAGCTGATGGCGCCGATTCTATCGTTCACTGCAGAAGAGGCCTGGCGGATCGTTCATCCGCAGGATCCGACGATTTTCGCCGCCACCTGGCAAGCGCCGCGACCCGCGCCCGGCGACGGCGGCGCCGATTTCTCCGCGCGCTGGACCGCAATCATGAGCGTGCGGGACGCCGTGCAGAAGCGGCTGGAATCGTCGCGCGAACGGGGCGAGATCGGTTCGTCGCTGCAGGCGGAGATCGCGATCAGCGCGCCGACGCCGGTCTACGAGGCGCTGGCCTCGCTCGGCGACGACCTCCGCTTCGTCATGATCACCTCGTCGGCGACGGTTGCCCGCGGCGACGCGCTGGACATCCAGGTGACGCCGAGCGCCCACGCCAAGTGCGAGCGCTGCTGGCACTACCGCGCCGACGTCGGCGCCGATCCCGCTCATGCCACGCTGTGCGGACGCTGCGTGGCCAACCTTTACGGCAGCGGCGAGCCGCGCCGATTCGCATGAGCCAGATGGACACTGCCGGGCGCAGCGCCGCCACCGTCGGGCGCCTCTGGTGGATGTGGCTGCTGGTCAGCGCCGCCGTCATCGCGGCCGATCAGCTGACCAAGTCGTGGGTGGAAGCGGCCCTGCGCGCCGGAGAGCAGCGCGCGCTGACCGGCAACTTCAGCATCGTGCTCGCGTACAACGCCGGTGCCGCATTCAGCTTTCTCGCCGATGCATCCGGCTGGCAGCGCTATCTGTTCACCGCGTTTGCGCTCGTCGCCTCGGCGCTCGTCGTCTGGCTGCTGCGGCGCGGCGGCGACCGCGTCTACAGCCTCGCGCTGAGCCTGATCCTCGGTGGAGCGCTGGGCAACCTCTGGGATCGGGTGACGCTCGGCAAGGTGGTCGATTTCCTGCTGGTGCACGATTACCTTCCGTTCGGGGGCCCTCTGGCCGCGCGCTTCGACCCGTTTCCCGCCTTCAACCTGGCCGACAGCGCGCTGACTGTCGGCGTCGCGCTGTTGATCCTCGACAGCTTTCGCCAGCATCGCGTCGGCCGCACGGCAGCGACGGAGAACCGGTGAACGAGGTCATTCTCGCCAACCCGCGGGGCTTTTGCGCCGGCGTCGATCGCGCGATTGCGATCGTCGAGCAGGCGCTCGCCCGGTTCGGTGCACCGATCTACGTGCGCCATGAAGTCGTCCATAACAAGTTTGTCGTCGACGACCTCAAAGCGAAGGGCGCGATATTCGTCGATGAGCTTGCCGACGTCCCACGTGGGAACACGGTCGTCTTCAGCGCGCACGGCGTATCGCGTGCCGTCCGGGCCGAAGCCGCGGCACGCGGCTTGACCGTTTTCGACGCGACTTGCCCGCTGGTGACCAAGGTGCACGTCGAAGTGGCCAAGATGCGCGCGAGTGGACGCGAAATCGTGATGATCGGCCACGCGGGGCACCCCGAAGTCGAGGGCACGATGGGCCAGGCCGACGGCGGCATCGTGCTGGTCGAATCGGTCGCCGATGTCGATTGCCTGGTCGTCCGCGACCCGTCGCGACTTGCCTACGTGACGCAGACGACGCTGTCGGTCGACGACGCCGCAGCGATCGTCGCCGCGCTCAAGCGGCGGTTTCCGGAGATCACGGGCCCGCGCAGGGACGATATCTGCTACGCGACACAAAATCGCCAGGACGCGGTCAAGTTCCTTGCGCCGCAGTGCGACGTCGTCATCGTCGTCGGAAGCCCGAACAGCTCGAATTCCAACCGCTTGCGCGAAGTCGCCGCGCATCTGGGCATTCCCGCCTACATGATCGATCGCGCCGACGAGCTGCAGCCGGGGTGGGTCGAGGGCAAGCGACACGTTGGAGTCACCGCGGGCGCGTCGGCTCCGGAAGTTCTGGTGCAGCAGGTAATAGAACGGCTGCGCCAGCTCGGCGCCGCCAAGGTGCGCGAGCTCGACGGCGCGGTCGAATCGGTGATGTTTCCGTTGCCGCGAGGTCTCACCGGTCACGGCGAGCACGGCGCGCGCTGACGCCGCGTCAAGCCGGCGAGCGCCGTGCCCGGCCTCGGGCGCGGAACCACCCGAGCCCCGCCGTGAGCGCCGCGAGTGCCAGCGCGGCCGCTGCGCCGGCGCACAAGGCCTGGCGACCGCTGTCGCTGAAGGCGCGCACGACGCCTTCGGCGGCGTACCAAGGCAGCAAAAGCGACGTCCACTGGCGCGCGCGCACGCGGCCACGCGCCACGGCCGGCGTGAAAGCGAGCAACGGCAGGGCCTTCAGCGCCAGCCACGAGCCGCCCGGTTTCAGCGGCGCGAGCCAAAGCTCCCAAAGGAGTTCCAGCAACGCCAGCGCGAGAAGCAGCGCGGCGGACGCGCGCCGCCAGCGCGGGTCGCCGCCTTCAGGCGACAGCGACATATTCGAATAATTCGAAGCCGGGCCCCTGATCGACCAGCTTGGTCAGCACGGCGGTGCCAACTGACTTTTCGCGATGCAGTGATATTGCCTGCTCGAGCTGGAACGCGCCCGCCGGCACCAGTGCCATCGGCGGGGATTCGTTGTGACCGCTGTCCGGCAGAAGCACCATCGGCAGCAGCGGTGCTCCTTCCGCGCCTTCGCCGCGGCCAGCCGCCGCTTCCGGGCTGTCGGTCAACAGCTCGCAACCGAACTCGAGCCCGGTGCCGCGCATCGTATTGCGAAACCAGCGCACCATCGCCGCCTGCAGCGCGCTTCGTCCCTCGACGCGCAGGGCAATCAGGTCGCCGACGCGCAATGGTGCATGCACCGCGTCGATCTGGCGCAAGGCGTAGCCGCCCGGCGTATGGTTGATCACTTGGCAGGCGGTCATCGTCGGCAGCCCGGGCGGGGGTTTGAAGATGTCCAGATGCGCGCCGGGACTGTATTGCCAGACTGCGTTCAACCCGGCACACATCACTACCCGGGCTCGAGAGGGAAGGCGGTTGAACTGCCGGGCCGGCGGTATCGCCCATTGCCGCAACAGACGGCGCAGCAGCGTCATGTACTGCGCGACCGCCGCGGTATCGGTCGGAAATCCCGCCGGCGCCATGCCTCCGGTATCCAGCGTGCGCAGCTGCTCCTGCAAATGGAAGGCCAGATCGAAGGTCAGCAGGAACAGCTTGTTGCCCTCGAGATTGCCGCCCTTGTTGGACGAAAACGGCGGGAAATCGTGCCCGATCGGAACGATCGCCACCGCCTTGGCCAGCCGATGCACCGGTGCCTGGTCGGTCAGCTTCGCCCAATGCGAATGCTCTTGCAGATACTGGATAACGTGGCCGAGCTGGGTCGGCAGGAAGCCGTACGGATTGGCCAGCGCCAGCAGCAGGGCTTGCACATAGATCCGCTCCGGCGTGGCTTCTGCGCTGTCGCCGCCGATCGGCGTCTGGTGCAGTCCTCGCGACCGGGCATGAACATAGATCGCGTGCGCATCGTGCCAGGTGCGCGCCGGCACCGGTGCGTACGACATGTAGCTGTTGGTCAGCACGCGCGTCGTGCACTGCAGGCAGCGATGGATCAGCGCGACCAGCAAGCGGTTGCCACCTAGCAGGATGCGTTTGTCGGCTTCATGCACGAGCAGGCGCTTGTACGCAGTCGCGAGCTCGGCGGACAGTGTCAGTGCAACCTTGGCGGCTTGCAGCGCGTTGCCGGTCAGCGGATGTGCCGCGCGCGCGAAATTGCGCTCGAGGATCGGCCAGAGCATGACAGCGGCTGCGTAGAACTTTTCGGCGAGTTCCATCCGGCGCGAATCGGAAATCGCGGCGCGGTTGATGGCCGCCAGCGCGTCTCCGATGACCCCTGCGGCTTCGATCGAATCGCGCTTCATCGCTTCGTCGATCCAGTCTGGACCTGCGCCGGCCGCGTTTCGGGCGGATGCGCAGGTCGTTCGTCGATCGGTGGAAGGCTGAGGGCGAGGCTCAAGGGCTTGGGTTTCGGATGACCAGCGGTCTGATTGTAGACGATGCGATTCGGATCGGACGATGCCGGTCGGGCAGGGCGCCTACATGGCATCGAGAAAGGCGGCGACCGGCGATATCTGCTCGACATCGAGCAGCATCGGGGCGTGTCCGACGCCGGGGAACTCGATCAGCCGCGGCTTCGGCCCGCGGGTAAGCATCGCCGCCGCGGTTGCCGGCGCGAGCAGGTCGGAGTCGGCGCCCCGAAGGATCAGCGTCGGGCACGAGATCGCATCCCACAACGGCCAGACATCACTCTTTTGCTCCGCCTGGGCCCGAAACGGCAACGCGATCCCGGGATCGTATTTGAGCCTCCAGCTGCCATCGGCGAGCTGGCGCGCCGTCGTTCGCGCCAGCGTTTCCCACTGAGCATCCGAAAGCGCGCCAAACGGCGCGGACACCGCGCGGATATGCGCTTCGAGCGCGGCGAAAGACGCGAAATGCGGGTCGGCGCCGACGTATGCGGCAATCCGCGCCAGTGCCGGCGATTCGATCACCGGGCCCACATCGTTGACGACAAGCCGCACCAGCGGCGTGTTGCGCTGCGCGGCGAGCGCCATGCCAAGCAGTCCGCCCATCGACGTGCCGACCCATGCACAGCGCTCGATGGCGGCGTGTGCCAGCAGCGCGGTCAGCGTCGTCAGATAGGTCGGAAACGTGTAGTCATTCGGGTCGGCCAGCCATTCGCTGTCGCCGCGCCCCGGCATGTCGGGGCACACGACGCGAAAACGGTCGGACAGCGCCGCGGCCAGCGCATCGAAGTCGCGGCCGTTGCGGGTCAATCCGTGAACGCAGACGACGACGCGCGGATTGCCCGGATCGCCCCATTGTCGGTAGACGACGCGATGGAATCCGTGCGGACTGAGGCTGGCGAAATGGCGTTCTTGCGGAGCGGGCATGCGGTCGTTGCGCGCAGAGTCGATGCGCTGCGCCGCAATGCATCGTCGGGGAAAACGCCGACGGCGTCAAATCGAGGGGTCTAGCGGAAAAACGCGCCGGGGAATACCGGAACGAAGCCGGGGCTGTCGCTGGCGAGGAAAGCGTCGATTTCTTCCCGCCTCGCCATCGCATCGGCGTGGCCGAGCGCCATCAGCGCGCGGCAATAATGACGATCGAAGAGCAGATACGAAAGCAGGTTGCCGCCGGTACCCTTGGTGCCACCCAGACCGCCCAGCAGGTAGCGAACGCCGGTCGGCAGATGTTGTCCATGTTCAACCGCAAGCTCGGCCAAGTCGCGGCTAGGCCCCAAGACGAGTGCGTCGACGTGCGCGACCTCGACTCCATGCTCGACCATTCGCTCGGGTGCGATCAGGTTGGCAAGCTGGTTGATCGCCCACATGCGCTCGAGGTCGGCACCCAGATTGTCCAGAAAGATGCTGGATAGCGCGTGACCGGCAACTTGCGCAAACGACGGATAGCGCCTCGCCGCGGCGCGGGTTGGTGACGGCTTCTGCCCTGTGAACTGGCCGACCGCGATCACCAGCAGTCTCCGAGCGCCCAGATGTAGCGCCGGGGACAGCGGAGTGATCTGTCGGACCGAGCCGTCGGCAAAGTAATCGTTGCCGACGCGGGTCGCGGGGAACACGAACGGTATCGCCGTCGAGGCGAGCAAATGGTCGATACCTATCGTTGCCGTCTCGCCACGGCGCCGCATCCGTTGCCACGGCTGGATGGCAGGATCTCCCTGATAAAACGTCACCGCGTGCCCGGTGCTGTAGCTGGTGGCATTGATCGCCAGCGCTCGCAGGGTGCCGTCGGCGACGTGCGCTGCGATGCGCTTGGCGTCGAGCTCCCGTCGCAAGAGACTGCGCAGCGGCCGGTTGTCGAACATCGAGGCCGCATTCGCCGGGCCCGGTCGGCCGGTCAGCACCGACGCAAGCCAGCGCATGCCGTGTGCCGACACAGTGCGCAAGTCGGCCTTGTACACGTCGCCGGCGTCGATGTTCCGCCAAAGCCGCACCAGGCGGGCGACGCCATCGCGGAATTTGTCTGCGTTGACCGCAAGCGCAGCCGCGTTGATCGCGCCCGCCGACGTTCCGCAAATGACGCCGAACGGCCCGGCGCCTGTGGGTCGAAGAATGCGGGCCACGGCGCGCAGCGCACCGACCTGATACGCGGCGCGCGCACCCCCGCCGGAGAGGATGATCCCGGTGCGGACGCGTGAGGTTGCCGGGATCGCCAGGCGCGCTACTCCGCTCGCAGCGTGCGATCGAGTATCAACAGCATCGCCGCGGTCGCACCCCAGATGTAGTGCTCGCCGTATGGAATCGCGTGGTAATCGCGCCGCAACTCGCCGAGCATGCGGAAGTGGCGCTGCTGGTTGGCCGGCTCGAGAAGAAACGCCAGCGGCACTTCGAACACGGCCGCGACTTCGACCGGGTCGGGCTTCAGCACGATCGGAGGTTCGATCCAGCCGACGATCGGGGTGACGCGAAACCCGGTTACGGTTTCGTAATCGGCAAGGCGGCCCAGTGGCCGCACGCGATCGCGCGGCAGAGAGATTTCCTCCTCGGTTTCGCGCAACGCCGCTGCGACAGCATCGACGTCCTCGGGCTCGATGCGACCGCCGGGAAAGCTGATCTGTCCCGGATGATCGGGCAGGTCGACGCTGCGCTCGGTAAACAGCACGGTCAGGCCTTCGGGGCGGTTGACCAGAGGCACGAGTACCGCCGCGGGCGTGGTCCGCCCTTCGCGGCCCGCCAGGCGAAATCCGTCGGAAAGGTTGAGCGCCGATGGCGGCGCGGGACGCTCGAACCGGTCGCGCAACCAGGCCTGCTGTTCGGCGGGGGAAAGCTGGAAAAGAGGTAGCTGCATCGGGCGCGAGGCGCCGGGATCCGGCCGTGGCCCATTGTAGCGCGCTGCGCCGCAAGCCCGGCGCTGGCGAGTGTCCGCGGTCAGACCAGAAACTTGCGCTGTCGGCTAGCGGCGCGCGCGGTTACGTCGGTCGACTGCGGAAGTGTCTTCCGGTGCAGCGAGATCGGCGATCGCATTTCCGATCGACGCGTGGCCTGCGCGAAATTGCGCCCCGACCAGAATAACGGCCGGCCCGGTCAGGCCGGCATCGGCGATGCCCGGCAACGCCGCGATCGTCGTATAAAGCACGCGAGCGCTCGGCAGCGACGCGTTCTCGACCACTGCGACCGGTGTAGCTCCTTCGCTTCCCCGCGGCGATCAGCGCCCCTGCGATGGCTTCGGCCCGGCCGATCCCCATGTAGATGGCGCTGGCGTCCGCGGCGGCGACGCTTCGTGCCCATTCGTTCGCAGCCTCGCCGTCGCCGACCCGCGGGGTCACCAGGCTGACTGTGCGCACGACGCCGCGCTGCGTCAGCGAAATGCCGATTTCCGCGCTGGCCGCCAGCGCTGCCGTGATGCCCGGCACCACCTCGTAGCGCACGCCGGCCGCTTCGAGCGCGGCGATTTCTTCCTGAGCGCGGCCGAAGAGCATCGGATCGCCGCCCTTCAGGCGGACAACGACGGCGTATCGGGCCGCCGCGTCGACCAGTCGCTTGTTGATGAATTGCTGCGCCGTCGAGTGCTTGCCGCAGCGTTTGCCGACAGCGATCTTGCGGGCGTTCGCGGCGAGCGCGATCGTATCCGGATGCACCAGCGCGTCGTAAAACACGATGTCGGCGCGCTCGAGCAAGCGCGCGGCGCGCAGGGTCAGGAGGTCGGGTGCGCCGGGCCCCGCGCCGACCAGATAGACGATGCCGCTCGAAGTGTTCATCGTCCCGTCGGCGAATCGTCGGCTGCTGCCGCCTTCAGGCGGCGCCGGAATAGCGGCAGCGGCTGCGCGACCGTCGCCTGGTACTGGTCGCTGAAATCGCCGAACGCGGCCAGCGCTTCGTCGACGTTGCGTCCCGGTGCCAGCGCGAAGGTATCGAAGCCGCATTGCCGCAGATAATGGAGCTGATCGCGCAGGATCTCGCCGACCGCGCGCAGCTCACCCCCGAAGCCGTACTTTTCCCGCAGCAGTCGCGCACTCGAATAGCCGCGCCCGTCGCCGAACTTGCGGAAACTCGACCGCGATCAGCGGCAGACGCGCCGACATCGCCGGCGAGCGCATCCGGATCGTCGGCGGGTTTGAGCCACACGCCGATGTCGTTGCGCGCGGCCAGTGCATCGCGGAATGCGAGCCACAGCGCCAGCGGCACGATCGTCGGCGACGTGCCGACGTCGGACGGCGTCGCCGTGTCGGGCAACAGCGTCCATCGATCTTCGACGACGGCGCCGGTCCTTAGTGAGCAGCGGCATAGACGCGCTCCTTGAACGGCTCGATGCCGATGCGGCGAACGGTGTCGATGAACGGCTCGTCGGGTTCGTCGCCGCTCGATGTAGGTGTCGATCAGGCGAGTGACGACATCGGGCATTTCGCGCGCGGCGAACGACGGGCCGATGACCTTGCCCAGCGACGCATGCTCGCCCTGGTCGCCGCCGATCGAGACCTGGTACCACTCGGCGCCGTTCTTGTCGACGCCGAGGATGCCGATGTTGCCGACATGATGATGCCCGCACGCATTCATGCAGCCGGAGATGTTGAGATCGATCTCGCCGATGTCGTGCAGATAGTCAAGGTCGTCGAAGCGGCGCTGGATGGCTTCGGCGATCGGTATCGACTTGGCGTTGGCGAGCGAGCAGAAGTCGCCCGCCGGGGCAGCAGACGATGTCGGTCAGAAGGCCGATGTTCGGCGTGGCGAAGCCAAGGCCCTTGAGCTCGCCCCACAGCGCCGAGCAGCGCGGACTGCCTGACATGGGCGAATATCAGGTTCTGCTCGTGCGACACGCGTATCTCGCCGAAGCTGTACGCATCGGCCAGGTCGGCAACCGCGTCCATCTGGTCGGACGTGGCGTCGCCCGGCGGCACACCCGTCTTCTTGAGCGACAGCGTCACCGCGGCATAGCCCGGCACCTTGTGCGCGAAGACGTTGCGCTTGACCCAGTTGGCAAAGGCGCGGTTGTCGGCCACGGCGGCGCGAAAGCCCGACGTCGTCGCCGGGCAGGCGCTGCGTAAGGCGGCGGCGCAAAAAACGCCGCGATGCGCTCGATCTCCTCGTCAGGCACCGTCGCCGGGCCGCCGCGAGATGCGTTCCCATTCGCTCTCGACGTGGTGGCGGAAGACCTCGAGCGTCATCTCCTTGACCAGGATCTTGATCCGCGCCTTGAACTTGTTGTCGCGGCGCCCGAAGCGGTTGTACACGCGAAGGATCGCGTCGAGGTAGTTGAGGATCTCTTCGCGCGGCAGGAATTCGCGGATCACATGGCCGATGACCGGCGTGCGGCCGAGACCTCCGCCGACGAGGATGCGAAACCCGACTTCTCCGGCGTCGTTGCGACAGCGCGTGCATGCCGATGTCGTGGACCGAGGTCGCCGCGCGATCGGTCGCCGAGCCCGAAATCGCGATCTTGAATTTGCGCGGCAGGTAGGCAAACTCCGGATGGAACGACGCCCATTGCCGGACCAGCTCGCTGTACGGAAGCGGGTCGACGATCTCGTCCGCTGCGATGCCGGCGAAATGATCGCTGGTGATGTTGCGCACGCAGTTGCCGCTGGTCTGGATCGCGTGCATTTGCACGGTCGCGAGCTCGCGCCAGTATGTCCGGAACATCCTCCAGCCGCGGCCAGTTGAACTGGATGTTCTGGCGCGTGGTGAAGTGGCCGTAGCCTCTGTCATACTTGCGACCGATATGCGCGAGCTTGCGCAATTGGCGTCGACGACAGCAGACCGTACGGAATCGAGCACGCGCAGCATCGGCGCGTATTTCTGTATGTAGAGGCCGTTCTGCAGGCGCAACGGCCGAAACTCGTCCTCGGAGAGCTCGACCGGCGAGAAAGCGCCGCGTCTGGTCGCGGAATTGGGCGACGCGCTCGTCGACAAGGCGTTGATCGTGGTGGTCGTACTGGTACATGGCGGCCCGATAAGTTCTGGCTCCAGCGTAGTAGGGCGCCTTTATGCAGACAAGGAATGAGTGGCGATTAGTTGATAGCCAAAAGGAATAAGGTGCGCGTGCCGTGACCCATGGCTTGATCCTTTTCGCGCATGGGGCACGCGACCCGCGATGGGCGGAGCCCTTCGAAAGGTTGCAGCAGCGGGTCCGGGCTCTGGCGCCGGAGACCGAGGTGCGCCTGTGCTACCTCGAGCTGATGCACCCCGACCTCGACGGCGCCCTGGACGAGCTGGTCGCGCTCGGGGTCGACTCGATTCGTGTCATACCGGTGTTCCTCGGCCAGGGCGGGCACGTGCGCCGCGACCTGCCCGGGTTGATCGCCGCGGCTCAGGGGCGTTTTCCCGGCACGGCGATCAGCTGCGCCGCGCCCGCCGGCGAAGACGACGGCGTCCTCGACGCGCTGGCCCGCTATTGCGTGACCGGGTCGCGGTGAGCTCGTAGCCTGGTGGCTCCCGGCACTCGACGGTCCCCTTCCAGTCGAACCCCGAGCGGGCATTGACGAACGTCCGGTTGCCGACAATGAGCGAGGCACTTTCCACTGAGCTTCTACGGCGAATCGACGCCTACTGGCGCGCCGCCAACTATCTGTCGGTCGGGCAGATCTACATGCTGGACAATCCTTTACTGAAGAAACCTCTAGAACTTTCGCATGTGAAGCCGCGGCTCCTCGGGCACTGGGGCACGACCCCGGGGCTGAATTTCATCTACGTTCACCTCAACCGGATCATCAAGCAGTACGACCTGAACATGATTTACGTCACCGGCCCCGGACACGGCGGCCCGGGTCTGGTGGCGAACACCTACCTGGAAGGCACGTACAGCCAGTTCTATACCGGCGTGACCCAGGATGAACGGGGAATGAAGCGCCTGTTCAAGCAATTCTCGTTTCCCGGCGGCATTCCGAGTCACGTGGCTGCAGAGACCCCCGGATCGATCAACGAAGGTGGCGAGCTCGGCTACTCGCTGATGCATGCCTATGGTGCCGCTTTCGACAATCCCGACCTGATCGTTGCGTGCGTCGTCGGCGACGGGGAAGCGGAAACGGGCCCGCTCGCCACCAGCTGGCACTCCAACAAGTTTCTCAATCCCGCGCGCGACGGCGCGGTGCTGCCGATACTGCATCTGAACGGCTACAAAATCGCCAGCCCGACGGTTCTGGCCCGGATCAGCCACGAGGAGCTCGAAGCACTGTTTCGCGGCTACGGCTACGCGCCGTATTTCGTCGAAGGAAGCGACCCGTCACTCGTTCACCAGGCGATGGCGGCCACGCTCGATCGGGTCGTCGCCGATATCGGCCGGATTCAGGCTCGTGCGCGTAAAGAGGGGTTCGCGGAGCGTCCAGTCTGGCCGATGATCGTGCTGCGCACGCCCAAAGGCTGGACCGGCCCGAAGATGGTCGATGGGCTGGCGACCGAAGGCTCGTGGCGCTCGCATCAGGTGCCACTCGCCAATCTGGCGGAGAATCCCGCGCACCTTGCGGCGCTCGAACAGTGGATGCGCAGTTATCGCGCGGAAGAGCTGTTCGACGACGAGGGCAAGCTGATCCCCGAGCTTGCCGAGCTGGCCCCCAAGGGCGAGCGGCGGATGGGAGCGAATCCGCATGCCAATGGCGGACTGCTTCTTCATGATCTGAAGCTCCCGGACTTCCGCGATTACGCGATCAAGGTCGGCGATCCCGGTGCCACCACGGCCGAATCGACACGAGTGACGGGGCTGCTGCTGCGCGACGTTTTCAAGCTCAACGCGCAGACGCGGAATTTCCGCATGTTCGGCCCGGACGAGACGACGTCCAATCGTTTGATGGCACCGTTCGAAGTCACCGACCGCATGTTCATCGGCGAGATTCTGCCTAGCGACACCAAGCTCGCGCCGGACGGGCGGGTGATGGAAGTCCTGAGCGAACACCTGTGCCAGGGCTGGCTCGAAGGCTATCTGCTCACCGGCCGCCACGGCTTTTTTTCCTGCTACGAGGCGTTCGTCCACATCGTCGATTCGATGTTCAATCAGCACGCCAAGTGGCTGAAGGTGTCGCGAGAGATTCCGTGGCGGCGGCCGATCGCTTCGCTCACGTACCTGTTGACCTCGCACGTCTGGCGGCAGGATCACAACGGCTTCAGCCACCAGGATCCGGGCTTCATCGACCACGTCGCCAACAAGAAGGGCGAAGTCATCCGCATCTATCTGCCGCCGGATGCCAACACGCTGCTGACCGTCGTCGATCACTGCCTGCGAAGCCGGCATTACATCAATGTGATCGTCGCCGGCAAGCAACCGCAGCCGCAATGGCTGGATATCGACGCGGCGATCAGGCATTGCGCCGCAGGTCTCGGGCATCTGGACGTGGGCGAGCAATGACGAGGGCGGCGAGCCCGACGTCGTCATGGCCTGCGCCGGCGACGTGCCGACGCTCGAGACGCTGGCCGCCGTCGACATTCTGCGCGAGCATCTGCCCGAGCTCAGGATCCGCGTCATCAACGTGGTCGACCTGATGGCGCTGCAGCCGCGCAGCGAGCATCCGCACGGTCTGGAGGACAGCGAGTTCGACGCGCTATTCACCAAGGACAAGCCGATCATCTTCGCCTACCACGGCTACCCATGGTTGATTCACCGGCTGACCTACCGGCGCACCAACCACGACAGCCTGCACGTGCGCGGGTACAAGGAAGAGGGAACGACGACGACCCCGTTCGATATGACAGTGCTCAACGATATCGACCGCTTCCATCTGGTCAGCGACGTCATCAACCGGGTTCCGACGCTCGGCGCGCGCGCCGCGTACCTCAGCCAGTTCGTTCGCGACAAATTGATCGACCACAAGCGCTACATCCGCCAGTACGGCGAAGACATGCCGGAAATCCGCGACTGGAAATGGCGAGTTCGCGGCGCTCCGCTTCGCCCATCCGGCGACCGAGTTTCCTGAGCCATCGAAGCGGGGCGGGTGCCACAAGGGCTGCTGCCTTGCTCTGGGCAGCCCATCCAGTACTTTACATAATATACATTATACGTAGCAGGATAGGGTCCCTGGGCAGGAAGGCCAAGCGGCGTGCCTTCAACCCGGCTGCTGCCAGCGAAGCCGAACGCGCGCAGCGATGTCGGTCACCGGCCTCGGCACTGCACCCGAACATTCGCTCTCGGTCTCAGGCTTCGCCGGCGGCCAGGCGCAGCATTCGAACAACGCGGTCATACGGTCCGGGATGAAGCGGCTGCGCGACGCGTAGACGTGACGGTCGGCGTACTGCGTCTGCTGATGCACGTAAAAACGTTGCGGCACCATCAGGTGCAGATCGTCCCTGGCGCGAGTCATCGCCACGTACAGCAGCCGACGCTCTTCCTCGATCTCTTCCGCGGATCCGGTGCTCAAGTCCGACGGGATGCAGCCGTCGACGACGTTGAGGACGTGAACGCTGCGCCATTCCTGTCCCTTGGCCGAATGGATCGTCGACAGGATCAGGTAGTCGTCGTCCAGGCCAGGCGCGCCGGCCTCGTCGCTGGTCGCCGCCGGCGGATCGAGTGTCACCTCGGTCAGAAAGCGCTCGCGCGACGGATAAGTCGACGCGATCCTGCCCAGTTGCGCAAGATCCGCCTGCCGCAGCCGCGCGTCGTCGTAGATCCGGTGCAAGTGCGGCTCGTACCAGCGCGTGACCATGTCGATATCGGCCGGCCAGCCAGCCTTCCCGGAGCGCAGCGCTCCAAGCAGGTCGCGCAAGTGGGTCCAGTCAGCGGCCGCTTGTGCAGGCATGCGGAAATCGGCCATTGCGCTCACCGGCTCAGGCGCATCCTCGATCGCATCGAGCAGCCGCGCGGCAGTTGCGGGGCCGACACCGGGCAGCAGGCGCGCGATGCGAAAGCCCGACATCCTGCTGCGAGGGTTGTCCGCCCAGCGCAACACGCACAAGACGTCCTTGACGTGCGCAGCATCGAGGAATTTGAGCCCTCCATACTTGACGAACGGGATGCCTCGCCGGGCGAGTTCAAGCTCGAGTTGCGCGCTGTGGCTCGAGCTTCGGAAAAGCACCGCCTGCGATTTCAGCGTCATGCCGCTCTCGCGCTGCTCGAGCACCCGGTCGGCGACGCAACGCGCCTGGTCGGCTTCGTCACGAACGCTGACCAGTTGCGGCTTTTGCGACGCCTTGCGCTCGGTCCAGAGGTCCTTGCTGTAGCGCTCGCTGGCCAGCGCGATGACCGCGTTCGACGCATCGAGAATCGGCTGCGTCGAACGGTAGTTGCGTTCCAGCGTGACGATCTGCGCCGGCGGATCGAAGGCATGCGGGAAATCCAGGATGTTGCGCACCGTCGCGGCTCGGAACGAGTAGATCGACTGGGCGTCGTCGCCGACGACGGTGAGCCCCGCCCCATCCGGCTTGATACCCAGCAGGATCGCCGCCTGCAGGCGGTTCGTATCCTGGTATTCATCGACGAGCACATGGTCGAAACGGGCGCCGATTTCACGGCCCAGCAACGGCTCGGCGACCATGTGCGCCCAGTAGAGCAGCAGGTCATCGTAGTCCAATGCATTTTGCGACTGCTTTTCGGCCGCGTACGCGGCGAACAGCTTGGTCAGCTCGGCTTCCCAATGGGCGCACCAGGGAAAGCTCGCGGAGAGCACGTCGGAGAGCGCGGCGCCGCTGTTGATCGCGCGTGAGTAGATCGCGACGCAGGTCGCCTTTCCGGGGAAGCGACTCTTGGTGGCCGACAGGCCGAGCTCGTGCCGCACGATCGCGAGCAAATCCTCCGAGTCGCCACGATCGTGAATGGTGAACGACGGATTGAGACCGATGCGCTCCGCATATTCGCGCAAGAGACGCGCGCCGATGCTGTGGAATGTGCCGGACCATGGCAAGACCGGCGGCTGCTGCGATGCGCCGGCGCCAAGACTTCGGCTCAGCACCTGGCCGGCACGGCGCTCCATTTCCGCCGCGGCGCGCCGCGAAAAGGTGAGCAGGAGAATCCGCTGCGGATCGACTCCGCTGAACACCAGATGCGCGACGCGGTGCGCGAGCGTGTTGGTCTTGCCCGAGCCGGCGCCGGCGATGACCAGCAACGGTCGCTGTGGTCCCTCGCCCTGCCCTCCTGCGCCGTGCTCGACCGCCATCCGCTGCTGCGCATTGAGCTCGGTCCAATGGCGGTCGGCGGCGGCCTGCGCTTGGATGGCGGTTGTGGTCGGCGTGCGCAACGATTTGCTCTCCGCGTCTTGAGCCCGGCGAGCGAGTCGGCGTTTCCGATCCACCCCGAGGTACAGAACGTTCGTTCTATTGGGAGGATACCATCGCGCCACCGGGAGGCGAAACAATTCTTCCGACCCCACGCGAACTGTGCCCCGTAAGTGCTCGTTACAGCGGGGTATCGGTGCCGGGGCTACGAGGTCGGAGCCACAAACCCAGCAAGGAAAGCGCAGTGAACGCCGCGCCGGCCAGGAAGGTCAGCTTGGGGCCATGCATCGACCAAAGCCATCCCGCCAGCGCACTCGCCGCCAGCAGGGCGAAGCCGCTGACCAGATTGAACAGGCCGAATGCCGTGCCTCTGAGGTCGGACGGCGCAGTTTGGGCCACCAGCGCCGCCAGAACGCCCTGCGTCAGGCCCATGTGCACGCCCCATACCGCGGTCCCGACCAGGACCGCATTCACCGATCCGGCATAGGCCAGAATGAGATCGGCGACAATCAGCGCGACGAGCCCGCCCGACAGCAACGCGCCCTGCCGGCCTCGGTCGGTCAGCACGCCCGCCGGATAGGAGATCAGCGCATAGACGACGCTCATCAGCACCATCACCAGCGGAATCCAGGCGAGCGCCATGCCGACGCTCTGTGCGCGCAGCACCAGGAACGCCTCCGAGAAACGCGCCAGCGTCATTACCGCGGCGATCGTCACGATCCACCAGTAGCGCGTCGACAGGCGCCGGATGTCGGAAAGCGCGATCGGCCCGCCCGTCGGCTTGCCGTCGGCGACCCGATCCGGCTCGCGCACGCCGAAGATCAGCAGCGCGACGGCGGCGAATGCGGGCACGGTGGCCAGCCAGAACACCGCACGGAAATTGTCGGAGAACCAGAGCATGGCGGCGATAGCCAGCAGCGGTCCGGCAAAGCCGCCGACGGTATCGAGCGCCTGGCGAAGTCCGTAGGCCGCGCCGCGCAGGCTCTTCGGCGTGATATCGGCGATCAACGCGTCGCGCGGCGCGCCGCGTATTCCCTTGCCGACGCGATCGACGAAGCGCGCGGCGACGATCCAGCCGAGCGAGGTCGCCAGCGGGAACATCGGCTTGGTGACGGCGGCCACGCCGTAGCCCAGGACCACGAGCAGCTTGCGCTTGCGAAAGCGGTCCGAGACGTAACCGGAGAACACCTTGGTGATCAGCGCAGTCGCCTCGGCGATGCCTTCGATGATGCCGACGGCGAAGGTCGACGCGCCGAGCACGGTGATCATGAACAGCGGCAACAGGCTGTGGATCAGCTCTGACGAGATGTCCATCAGCATCGAGACCAGTCCCAGCGTCCACACGCTGGCCGGAACTCGCGATAGCGGCGACGTCTTCATCGCCCGTCAGGCGATGAGTCGGACTCGCGGGCCCGGCGATCGGCACCGGTCACTGCGAAAAGTCGAACGCCGCGGTGAGGTCGCCCATTTGCGCACGCGCGCCCGGCAAAGCTTGGAGCCCGAAGCGCCGCGTGATGAATTTGATGATGGAGGTGGTGTCGTATTGCGTATGGTCGACGAAGCCGCGACGCGAAAACGGTGAAATGACCAGCGTCGGTATGCGCGTGCCCGGCCCCCAGCGATCGCCGACAGGCGGCGCGACATGGTCCCAGAATCCGCCGTTCTCGTCGTAGGTCACGATGATCGCTGTCGTCGGCCAGAGCGGGCTTGCCTTGATCCGCGCCACGACATCGGCGATGTGCTGATCGCCCGACAGGACATCCGCGTAGCCCGGATGCTCGTTCAGCGATCCCTGCGGCTTGTAGAAAACGACCTGCGGCAGAGTGCCGCGCGCAATGCCGTCGGCAAGCTCCGAGTAATCCTTCAGGTGTTCTGCGCGCGCGGCGGTGCCGGGGGCATAGTTGCGGAAGTAGTTGAACGGCTGATGATGCGCGACGAAGTTGGGCGAACCGCTGGCGGTGTTGTAGATGACGTTCCGCTTCGCTTCTGGCGGCTGCGTGCCGTCGGCGAGCGCCACGTTCCAGGCCCCTGCATACCACGCCCAGCTGATGCCCTTCGCCGACAAGGTGTCGCCAATCGTCGTCTGACCCTGCGGCGGCAACGTGTATTTCGACGGATCGGTGCCTCGCGGGTCTCCGCCCTTGGCGGGGCCGACGCGTGAAGGCTGCCAAGGCGGCTGCGTCGTGGTCAGCACGTAGCCGTCAGGTGACACCTGGTTGGCGACGAAGTCGGGCGGCCCCTGCAGCGCCGATGCCGGCGAGGCCGGCAGGGTCTTGAGGCGGCCACGCTCGTCCAGCTGGGCGCGAAGGTCGGCCGGGGCGTCGCGATCGATTGGCGTACACGCGCAGATCAGCCATTGGTGATTGAGGAACGAATCGCCGAACGCACCCATGAAGAAATTGTCGGCCAGCGTGTATTCCTGCGCCCAGCGCCACATCGGCAGTTTCGATCCGTCGTAGTAACCCATCACCAGTGCGCCGGAGTCGCCGACGGCGACGAAGCGATCGTTGCGCCCGCCGTTGATCTGGTCCTGGTTCTGATAGAACTTGTGCACCAGGTCACGGGTCGGCGCCGATAGCGGCAGGTCGATCGGCGGAGCATCGATACGGAACGGACGATTCGGCAGATTGTGTGGGAACGCAGGATCGGCATCCTTGCCCTTCCACACCGGCGGCAACGCCGCGAACGGCTTTCCGTCTCGGTCGAGCTGCGTGTATTGCGCCGGCGTGGCATTGGCGATGCCGTTCGCGCCGGGAAACAGGCCATAGAGATTGTCGAAGCTGCGATTCTCGGCGTAGATGACGACGATGTGCTCGATCCGGTCGAGCCCCGCTTTGGTCGGCGTCGTCGGCGCCGGGGCGCATCCGACGAGGACAACCAGTGCTGCCGCGACGCAGACAGCAGATCGAGCTGTCATCACGTGCACCCATGTCTCGCGGGCAGGATGATGGCTGCGGTTCATGATCGCGGCTTCACGCGGTCTTCGGCGGCTCCCACAGCTCGACTTTGTTGCCGTCAGGATCGATGAACCAGCCGAAGCGTCCGTACTCGTGCTCTTCGATCTCGCCGACGACTTGCGCCCCGCCGGTGTGGACCTGGCCGAGCGCGCCGTCGAGATCGTCGACCACGAGGTTGAACATGAAAGCGCGTCCCGACGGCGCGAAATAGTCGGTATTCGCCGGGAAGGGGCTCCAGACGGTAAAGCTGTTGGCCGGCATCGTCGCACTCCGGAATTCGATCGACGCCTTGCCGTCGCCGATGCCCAGCCACTGCGCGTACCAGGCAAGCAGCTTTTCGGGGTCGGGGGATTTGAAAAAAAGTCCGCCCAGGCCGAGAACTTTCGCCATCGATCGCCTTTATTCGAGTGTGACGCTGGTGCGCACCGTGCCGGCGCGCTCATGCCGCGCCGTCAGCGCGATGCGGTCCCCCGCCCTGCCCTGCACCACCCATTCGATCTTCGCACGGTCGTCGGTCAGATGATAGTCCGGCCAGAACGAAACCCCGGTGTGCTTGTACGCCTTGCCCTCGAGTTGCCCGAGGTCCTGGCGGCGCTTGCCGCTGTGCAGCCTGGCGCCATCGGGCAATGCGATTTCGGCGATCAGGCCGCGAACGACTTTGCGTTCCAGCGCTCGCTTGCTGACGTAGCTCGGCAGCCAGCCGGTATTCTGCACGACCAGCCGGACACGCCACGATTCGGATCCGATACGCTCGGCACGCGCATCGACGAGCTCGAGCTTCGGCGATAGCAGAGCCTGCCAGATCATCCACGACGGGAAACGCGCGACCTCCTTTTCCAGGAACGCCGGCGGCGGGTTGCTGAATGCATGCAGCCGGTTCCAGCCGCCGATTTCGATCGGCCCCAGCTGCGGATGGACGAACGGTTTCCAGTCGACGTGCGCGGCGCCGCCGAGCTTCTGTTCGTTCCAGCGGAACAGCGCGAGGTCGTCGGAGATCGGGTGGTCGCGGAACCAGTCGATATACAGATATTTCTCGATGCCTGCTTCGCGCATCGGGCACCAGATCTCGACAACCCAGGAAAACGCCCCAAGATGGTCGAACAGCCAATCCGACGTTCCGCCGATCACCTGTTTCGGATAGTAGCGAAATTCGTGATAGACAGAGATGGCTGGATACCCTGTCAATTCAGTGCCTTTGACCCCCATTTTCTTGTAAACCCAGAGGTCCTCGGGAACCATGTCTTCGTCGGGCGAATGATCGAACGGCCGCAGCAGGACGCCGCTCCAGGTGTGGTAGCTGATCCCGCCACCGATGTTCGGATGCGAAGTCAGAAACTGGACCTGCGCGCGAACCTCCGGCTCCGAGGTCGGATAGGGACCGGCGCCGAGCTGCTCGTATTCCTGGCGCCAATGCGCAGGGTAGTTTCGATTGAGATCAAGCCCCTCTTTCCTCTTTTTGATCCTTAACATGAAGCCGTCGTAATCTTCCAGCGTGCCTTCGGGCAGGACGCGGTAGTACCTGCCACCGACCTCGGTCGGCTCCCGGCGCACCATCAGGCGCGGCTCGTCGGGATGCGACTTCCACAGACCGTTGCTGTCGGGCACGCGCATCTGCAGGATGCGGCCGTCGCCGTCGATATCCTCGACGGTCAGTCCTTCGATTTCCTCCTCGTCGTACGGATAGGGTCGCGTGCTGGAGCGTATGAATTTCGGCTTGTCGGCCAGCGCCCATTCCGGGCCGTCAGGATTGACCCGCGGGCAGATGTAGAACGCGCGGGTATCGAGCACGCGTGTGACGTCGGCGTCGTGCCCGTAGCGCGTCAGCAGATGGTTCAGGAAATAGACGCAGGCAACCGAAGCTGCGACCTCGGTCGCATGCACATTGCCTTCGACCCAGAAAGCCGGCTTTTCAGCGGCGGGCCCGCTCGCCAGACTGGTGACCGTCAGCACCCAGATGTCGCGGCCTTCGTGGCTCTTGCCGATCGATTCTATCGTTGCCAGCTGCGGAAATTCGGCCGCGTACTGCTTGAGGATCGCCGTCAACTCCTCGTAACGGTAGAAGCGATCGAAGGCAACGGAAGGCATGGGGATGGCCGCGGCGGACAAAGCGCGAAGTTTGGCGGGCAGCGGCCCGCCGCGTCAACCGATCCGTAAAGACTTCAGTCGGAAACGGTCCGCTAGATTCCCGCGTACCACTGGTAACCCTGATCTTCCCAATAGCCGCCCTTGCCGCCGGCGATGTTGGCGAAGGTGTCGACCAGCTCGATCTTCATCACGTACTTGGCATGCTTGTAGCCAAGCTGCCGCTCGACGCGCAGCCTGATCGGCGCGCCGTTCGGCACCGGCAAGGTCTTGTCGTTCAGCTCGTAGGCAAGGATCGTCTGAGGATGGTAGGCGTCCTCGAAATCGATGCTCTCGTAGTACGGACTGCGTGCCGTCGTTTTCCATCGGGTCGGCGCAATGGAAAACGACATACCGGGCGTTCGACTTCGGCTGCACGGCATCGAGCAGCGCGCCTAGTTTCGCGCCCTTCCATTTGCCGATCGCGCTCCAGCCTTCGACGCAATCGTGCCGCGTTATTTGCGTGCGGCTCGGCAGCGCGCGCAGGTCGGCCAGCGAGAAGCTGGTCGGCCGTTCGACCAGGCCGCCGACGTCCAGCTTGTAGGGCGCGAATCCAGCCATCGCCAGCGCCTGATATTGCGCGTTGCGCGGTACCGCCGTGCCGTTGCTGCGAAACTGGGGCGACAGGTCCGCCTCGCTGAATTCCTGCGCCATCGCCTTGCGCGGGATCACCAGTCGTTGCGCGGTCCGGGTCAGCGTCTCGCCTGCATCCAGCGTCTTCTGGAACCACGCGGTACTGGCAAGCCTGTCGCAGCCGGATAGCAGCAGCGCGCCCGCCCCGGACAGCGCTCCCAGCAGAAAACGCCGCCGCGGGAAAATTTCATCGGGTTTCATCGCGAGCCTCGCCTTCGACGCGGTAGCGTCCGGTAATCATCGAGCGAAGATTGTTCCACAGACCGGTGATGACGACTTCGAAAACGTGGATGAATACGAAAAGGACCAATAGCCACGCCACGATGAAATGGATCGTCCGTGCCGACTGCCTGCCGCCGACGATGTTAACCCACCCGGGAATGATCGCATCCAGTCCGGGCGACATCGCGAATCCCATCAGTATCACCAGCGGCAGCAACACAAAAATCACTGTCAGGTAGGTGAGCTTCTGCAGGATGTTGTAATGCTTCGACGCCTCGCCGGTTGGATGATGGAAGCGCAGATGGTCGATGATCGAGCGTCCGATCGAGCGCCAGTCGGTCCCGGTCGGTGCCAGGTCGCGCGCAAGATGGCGGCTTGCGATCGCGTAGACGACATAGCACAGACCGTTGACCAGGAAAATCCAGGCGAAGAGGAAATGCCATTGCCGCGCCAGCGACAGCCAGCGGTTGCCCGGGATCGTCAGCCAGGAAGGAAACGTCGCCGAGACAACTTCTCCGTTGGCGTCGCGTGAAGCGCCGAACAGGCCGGTCGTGTCGAAATCATGGCCCAGAATACGGGTGACGCCGGTGACGTTGTCCGCATCCTCCATCGCGCCGATTTCCAGCACCGGCGGCCGACCCGAGTATGACGAGTGACCCCAGTACAGCGCCGGATGCGCGCTGAAGATGTTAAGCCCGCTCATCAGCAGCACCGTCAGCGCGATCACGTTGATCCAGTGCATGATGCGCACCGCCGCCGTGTGCCGGTAATACAGATACGACGAAGGCGCGGCGCGCACGGTATCGACTGTCGACATGCTTACCTCTCCCCGGCCGCCTTCGGGCCGCCGCGGCATCATTCTAATGCAGGCCCGGATCGTGCGCCGCATGCGGGTTCGCGCCAGACGCGCCGATCTGTTCGGCAGCGGCCAGGGGCCCGCGCCTGGCCGGCAATTTGAGACGAAGGCGCGATGGCGGCGATGGCGGCGGGGGACTGAACAATCGTCGGAATTGTTCGACCAATCTTACAAACTCCCGTGTTTCGGCAAACGGTGGAACACGCGACCCGTAGCGCAATACCGCCTGCTCGCCGGCATTGTATGCCGCCAGCGCGAGCGAGATGTCGTCGCCGAACTGCACGATCAGGTCGTGCAGATAATGAGTTCCCGCGCGGAGGTTGACCGCGGGATCCAGCAGCTTTTGCGCGGCGCTGCGCTTGGGATCGCCGGCGACGCCGTAACGCGCCGCCGTTTCAGGCAGCAATTGCATCAGTCCGAACGCGCCCTTCGGCGACACGGCCGCCGGGTCGAACCCCGACTCGACGGCGATGACGGCTTTGACCAGCGCTGGATCGAGCGATTGCGCGCGGGCGTTGCGCTCGATCAGCGGCAACAGACGCTTGAGGTTTGGGTGATTGACCGCGCGCTGGTAAATCGCGGTGTGCCGGAAGGCTTCGTCGTCGATCGCCTCGGCGCGCTCGCTCCCGCTCCCCTCGGGCGCGTCCAGCGTGCTGCCGCCTTTGAAAAAAAGCCGATAGCGCGAATCCAAGGGCTCGGTGGCGAAGTGCGCGACGCCATCGTCATCCACGTATCCCCACAGATCGGCCCGCGCGCCGGCGGCCCACCCCAACGCGCAAGCCGCGGCAAGCGCAACAAGTATCTTGCAGGCGCACCGTGAACTGCCGGTCATCGTGCCTAGAACTCGTACTCCAACTGTAAACGCAGCGCGTTGGCGGGGATGTCGCCGCTGACCCTGCGCAGCCAGGTCAGATGATAGCCGAGGTGCCGGCTCGCGATCCTGATCTTGCCGGCAATGCCCGGACCCGCGTACGAACTGTGCTCGTCGCTCTGCCATTGCAGCAGCGGCTGGAATTCCGGGCGAAAGCGCCACGCCCATTGCGCGCGGTATATCTGCTCCCAGTGCGACGATTCCTCCTCGGCAAAAGCCCGGCTGACCAGCCAGTTGACCGTCAACGTCGTTTCGTCGATGTCCTTTTCCAGCAAAAGGCCGGCTCGCACTTCCTTGCCTGTGCCCGGATGCGTCCGCTCCACCTCGACCAGCGCGCCGACATCGAGCCAGTACTGGCCCGGCTCGGTGAGCTGGAAGCGGTTTTCCCATTCGAAGGCCGACCAGCCACCCCCGCTTCCGGGCGTATGCTCGTATTCGGCGTAAAGCTCGGTCCACCAGTACGACGTCGGGCCGTAGCCCAGCGCCAGCTTGTTCTGTGATTGCCTGTGCTCGTCGCTTTCGCGATCGTAGAAGTATCGTCCCTTGTACTCGAGCTCCCATTCACCCTGCTCGACGCGCGGCGAGTAGATGGTGTCCGGTTCGACGGCTTGCGCGGGTGCGACGTTTAACAACCAAACGAACACCAATGCGCCGAACGCGGCGGCACGAACCCAGGTCATGTCGATTTCCCCGATAGTTATTGGTGAAAAAAGCGCGAGCTTCCCTTACTGCCGGCGATGGCAGCGATTTGACGCGTAGGAGACGGCGTTCGAGAGCGGCGCGATTCGAGCGCGCCGGGGAGCTCACTTCACGACGATCTTGCCGGTCGCGGTGCTCTCGTTGAACTCGCCGACGAACGAATATTCGCCCGGCTTCAATGGACCGATATAGATGGTCGCCTGGCTTCGGCCCGGAATGACTTTCTCGCGGTTGAGCCGCTTGCTGTCGAATTCCTCGGGAGTGGCATCCTCGTTTTTGACGATCAGCTTGACCTTCTGCCCTGCCGGCACGGTGATCTCGTTGGGCACGAATCGGTGATCGCGGATGGCCATCTCGAACGTCTGCTCAGCGGCAAGGACAAGGCCAGCGAGGGCGAAGCCGCACAGAGCAAGAATGATACGCATTGGAACTCCGATCTGGTGTATCGATTCGATTGGCTTGATCAAGCGGCGCGCAGTTGCTTGCGGCCGGTCGCGGCGCTGCGCCAATGCGAAGCGACGATCAGCCCGGCAGCGGTAGCCACATAGCATGCGAACTGCAGGCCCGACGGCGTAGGCGTGTAGCCGACCAGAACGTGCAACAGCTGACCCGGCAGGCTTGCGCCGGACAGGAACGGCGAGGTGTCCCACAGCTCGGGCACGATAGCCGGGAGCAGATTGGCTTGTTCGAGGAAGCGCGCCGCCTGCGCGGCCAGGCCCGCGGCGAGCGCCACGATCATCCAGCCGGTGACGCGAAAGAAATGCCGCACCGGAACGCGAACGAGGCCGAGATAGAGCAGCGCGCCGAGCGCCGCGCCGCCGGCCACGCCGAGCGTCAATCCGACCATGACATTGCGCAACGATTCGTCGACGGCGACGCCTTGGACGAACAGAACCGTCTCGGCGCCTTCGCGAAGCACGGCCAGCGTCACCGCGACCGACAGCGCGGCCAGCGTCGCGCCACCCTCGCGCACCGAATCGCTCAAGCGCCGAAGACGCGACGCGAGCGCCCGGCCATGCACGGCCATCCAGAGGTGGTGCCAGCCCAGCATCGCGACCGCCGCGATCAATATCGCCGCGTTGAACAGCTCCTGACCGACCCCCTGCAGCGCCGCCGAGATGACTCCGGTCAGAGCGGCAACGACAAGCGCGCCTGCGATGCCAACCGCAACTCCGCCGCTAATCCAGCGGCGGCGGCCGGCGATACCGCGCGTCGCTGCCAGCACGATCGAGACGATGAGGGCTGCCTCAAGCGTTTCGCGGAAAACGATGACTGCCGTGGCGAACATGCAGTGGACCCTTGGCTTGACGGATCATAATGCGAATGATTCGCATTATGATTACTTAAGTGTCCGGTGTCAACCCCCCGTTGCGTCCTCCCCGGGGCGAGGAAGGACTCGGGCGCCGATGGTGCGGCAGCATGCCCGGCACGTCGATTGCTTTAGAGATCTCACCCAGACGGGGCGGCGTTCTCCGTGACCATCTCTCCTCGCCGGCGCCGTCCCGTTCTGGCACCCCTTACGCCGCACCGCCGCATCCATCTCCCTGCAATTACGTCGCTTTTCGCGCATGGCGACCCGACCGCCCTGCCCGGCGTTCGGCAATGACTCGATAGCGGCTGCGCGGATGCGATGACGCCGCACTGACGGCCAGGGTCAAACTTGGCCGGGCGACGTCGCTAATCGGTGCGTCGCGGCGGCTCCCCGGAGCCGTCGTCGGGCGCGCGTGCGCGCTTGCGAATCTTGTCGGCGACGGTGACCGGGGCGTCGGTCGAGCGCATGTCCGATCGCGAGCTGACGGTTTCCGGCGCATCCCGATACTTGCTGCGGGAACGCCGCCTTTGCCGCCGCAACAATTCGCGCTGGCGTCGCGCCTTGTTGATGACATGGCGGGCCCCCAGCCACGCCAGCGCCAGCACCACGATCAAAGGTATGCCGTAAACGAGATCCATGATGCGCTGTGGGCGACTATCGCGGCTCGGCGGCCGCAATCGGTCGATTCGGGACGCACAAGATACCGCACTCGAGCCGGTCGGACCGATTTACTTCGCAGCGGGGGCTGTTATCGCGCCTAGGTGCTTTGACCAGGGCACCTTTGCAGCGCATGATCGAAAACCGGGCACAGGACCGGACTCGCGGTTCCGTTCCGCTCCCTGAACGAGGTGCGATCATGGCAGAGCCAAAAAACGCGGCATCCGGCGCGCAACTCGGCGCCTCCGGCAGCGGCTGGCAGGTGGCGTGGGGAGTACTGCTGATACTGGCGGGCATCCTGGCGATATCGATGCCCGGGGTGGCGGCACTGGCGACGGCAATTATTTTCGCCTGGCTGCTCATTTTCGGCGGCGCATTCGAGATCGTGTATGCGATCCAGACGCGCCACAGGGACGGCTTTGGCTGGAAGCTTGCCTCCGGTGTGTTGACGCTGGTACTGGGCATCGCGATCCTGATCGTCCCGGTCGCCGGAGTCGCTTCGCTGGCGCTTATGGTCGGCGCCTTCCTGTTCGCGGGCGGCGTCACTCGAACCATGCTGGCCTTTCGTCTGAAACCGCACTCAGGATGGGGCTGGATACTGTTCGACGGGCTGTTGTCCATCGTTGTGGCGATATTGATCGCCATCGGATGGCCGCAGAGCTCGCTGGCGTTCATCGGCCTGTTGACCGGGTTTTCGCTGATCGCGACAGGCATCTGGCGCATTGTCCTGCGGCAGCAAGTGGTGGCGTAATAGGACGGCACCCCGCCGCGAAGCAGCGTTTCATTTTCCTAGCATGTAGAGCTGCCACAGGTCCTTGTGACTCATGTGCAGCACCGGCTGCATCGCCATCAATCCGGTTCGGCCGATGCTTCGCTCCAGGTACCGCATCTCGTCGAATTTTGCTCGAGTCTCCTCGTCGACATCGACCTCGAAGCCGCTTTCGCGCATCATCAGGATGCCCTTGGCGCGCAAAGCCAGCTCGGTGTAGAGGCGCAGGAAGCACAGGATGTCGGCGAGCACCGTTCCCTGGAATCTGTCTTTCAAGGTGTGCAGGTATTCGCCGATCGGCGAATCGGACAGCCGGCCGGAGTTGATCAGCTCGAGCATTTCGGTATCCGCGTCGAAGCCCCTGCCCAGCCAGTCGCCTACAGTCTTCGCGCTCCGTTCGAACACGAAATAGAACAGCGGCGGCGTCACCAGCAGCATCGCAAGCGTCGAGAGCTTCGGGGACAGAAACAGATGGTTGTACGCGGCATGCAACGCCACTGACACGGCAAATCCCGGCAGGAACGAAAGCAGGTTCGCGCGCCGCATCCGCTCCAGGGCTGCAACGCTCATCACCGCGAACATCGCAGTCGCCCCGCCATGCATGATCGCGGTGCCGAATCCGCGCACGATCCAGGTTCCCATGCCGGCATCGGGCACCTGCTGCAGGTAATAGAGATTTTCGATGACCGCGAACCCTGAGCCGACGGCAAAACCGAAAATCGCCGCATCGACCAGGAATCCTACGCGATGGAGGCGAATCAGGGTGACGATGACGAGGCCCTTCAGCAATTCTTCGGTGACCGGCCCGACGTAACGCGTATAGGCAGTGAGCTCGATGCCGAGCAGACCGATCAGCCATGCATTGAGGAAGAAACTGACGCCCGCGACGATGGCGCCCGCTGCGACGACTGCGACAACCGCCTGCAGCTTGACCAGCTTGTAGCTGTCGAGGTAGAGCAGCGCTGCGAGGAAGCACAGCACCGGCAGCAGGGCCACCAGCGCGGGCACGATGAGCCTGGCCGACATGTCGGCTGGCCCTACATGATCTTAAGAGAGAGCATCCACTCGGAGTCCGTGCGCCGGCCGCTCTGAAAGCCGAGCGCGTAGCCTGCAGACAGCGTCATGGCATACCAGTGGAGAACGTTGATGCGCATGTCGACCTGGGCACCCAGGCTCGCGTAGTCCTTCCGCAGCGCCGAGTTTCCCGGATTCGCCCACAGGCCCGCGACGAATACGGACGGCTGCACCCAGTTCAGGAAAAAGCCCGGCGTACCCACCGATTCAAAGACGTACGGAGGAAGGTTCAATTCTCCCATTTCGCGCACGAAACTTTGTGCACGGATCTGGTCGATCCCGAAGCCGGGGAACGAATCGTATTGGCGGTAACGCTTGACGGGCTTGTTGTCCACGTAGTTGTTGCCGAAGCCGCCGAAATAGAAGTTGGCGACGGCGTTGTTGCGGTCTCCATTGGCCGCGCCCACGGCACTCCGCAGCCAGACCGAAGAATTCGCGACGAGAAGCGGAAAACCGAGATCGAGTTCCGCGCGACCCTGAGGTGTGATGTGATCCTTAACCCGGCTGCCGCTGTAGAGCAACGCCCACCGGATTCCTTTTTCGTCGTCGACCGACCCGATCGATTGCTGCACGTCGCTATAGCGCAACCCGACTTCCCCGACCAGGAGGCGCGTGAAATTGGTCGGAACGTTTTGGGCATTTGGCAACGTGTCGATCTTGTCGTAGTAGCCGAGATCGAGAAGCAGGTCCAGGCGGCGCGGCTCGTCGTAGATCAACGACCAGCCATAGCCGAGCTTGGCGGCGTAGCCCTTGCGGCTCACTTTGGTGGGGCCGAACAGGTCGTAGAAGTCGGACCTGTTCCAATAAAAAGCGGCTCGCCAAGACTGGTAGCGACCTGTGATGTTCACATGGCCGCGCTGCTCGCTTGGTACGTTGCTGTCCGGCGTGTAGGCGGCGGTAATGCCGAGGCTTGCGAACTGAAGTGGGTCCTCCACATTGAACCTGTAGCCGAGCCCGACCGAGTCTTTGTAGCCCTGCAGCACCGGATACGCGCTCGCCAGCTCGAGGGCGCGAAGAGGAAGGTATGGGCCCTTCGGTCTCATCGGTTTTTCGTCGTCGACCGTGCCCGCAGGGCGCACTTGCCACGTCCTGATCACCGGGTACTTGTCCACAAGTTCGGCCCCCAGGAACTTGATCGCGCTGACATCGGTTATGGGACGGGGCTCGATGATCGCCGGAACGAAACCATCCGCCGTGTAGTTCAGCACGACGAGCCGACCGTCGCCGAGAGGGACCGGGCGGAAGAAACCGGATTCCGCATTGGAGACTGCTTCGACCGCGCCGGTGGCGACCTCATAGCGAAAGATGTTCGAGACGCCCGTGTAATAGCTGCTTCCGTACAGATAGCGCCCGTCGTGGGTGAAGACGAAACTCTCCGGGACCGACTGCCCGAAGCGAAACTCGGAAAGCGGCGTTGCGTCGCCGCTCAGAATCTTCTGGATTTCCCATACGCGGAGGAACTGGTCACCGTTGACTTCGGCCACCGAGGCCGACAGCATGCGCCCGTCGGACGAAATGTCGAGGTCATACGGGACAACGCCATAAGGAAACGCGTACACCCTGTACCAGGTGTTGTACGGTTTCGGAATGCGCACCAGCGTCGCCAGGCCATTTTCGTGGCGTACGCCCATCAACGCCTGGTCGACCGGGTTGACGGCGAGCTCGCCAACGCGCGCATTCTCGAAGAGAAGTCGCACTTCTCCCGTTTTCACGTCAACCGCCATGAGGTCCCGAAACGAACTGAAACCAAAGTTGTCGTTCGTGAAAAAGACGGTTCCGCCGGCCGGGTCATACGCCAAGGACGTGACCTTGAAGGGCTTCGCTCGCTTGATTTCAGCCAGCTTCCGGACGCTGCCGTCGCGCGTGTTCAACGCGCCGATGTACTCGAAGGCGCCGGGGTACCTGAAGCCGCCGTAGAGGGTGCCCGTAGCCTCGTCGAAATACGTGCGCGACACCGAACCCATCGCACTCCCGACCAGGTTGCGGTGCGGCGTGATCGGGAACTTTCGCACCTCGGCGAGGTTCTGGCGCTGGAACTCGTGCTCGAAGCGGATCCAGTCTTGCCAGGCCTGCTCGACAGGCATGCCGAACACTTGCTGAAACTGGTCGGCCCAGTAGCGCTCGCTCCCTTCATCGCGTCGGATCCACGCGACGACCTTCTCAGGGGAATAGGTGTACGCGAGCCAGGTGAAAAATCGCGTGCCGTAAAGGTACGCATTCTTGTCCCCCTGGAAGTCGACGAAAACGCCTTTCGACGCGAGCCCCACGGGATCATAAAAATGGGCGTCGCCCTGCACCATCGCCCGGAACACCATCTCGTCATAGCCGCTCTGCGCGCGGCCCACCCCACCGCCCATCCAGGTATCCATGAAGACCGCGTCGCCCTCTAAATACCAGCGCGGGGCGGCGAAGCGCGGGACTGTGAGGTAGTTGTAGAGGATCGATTCGGGGTTCTCCGATTGAGCGGTGACCTTGCCTTGGAAGAATCGCCGCCAGCGGCGGTCCTCGTCCGACGCAATGTCGCCTTGCACCACGTGGTTGATTTCGTGGTTCATCAGCCCGTACATCCGTTCACTCGCCGGAAAGGTCTCGAACGCGAGCGATAGCGGCGCAACATCGACGACAATCGTGTTGCGCGCGGCGGAATAGGCGACGGCGGTGCCGTAGTCCCTGAAGTCCTGCAGCAGGACCGTTGTGGGCTCGGACGGCACCCAGCCGAACATCCGGCGCTGCCAGGTGAACGCGTTGGTGAACGTTCGCGCTGCGTGCGGTGCGAGGTAGCTCAGGGAATCATAGAAATAGAGGCTGAGATCGTCTGTTTCGAGATGCGAAATTCCGACTGGGCTTTCGTCGGCGGTTGCGATCATGGGTGCCAACGCCAAGAGCAGGCACACAATTCGGCCACGCATGCAATTCCCCCAGGCCATGACGACCTGCGGGAGCATAAGGTGTCGGCGTCCAAATGCAAACCGCCGGCTCGAGGCCGGCGGTTGCGTCATACTTGGACTTGTAGTCGAATTAATTTCCGGCGTTACCCGCATTTCCGGCGTTACCTGCATTACCGGCGTTGCCTGCATTACCGGCGTTGCCTGCATTACCGGCGTTGCCTGCATTACCGGCGTTACCCGCATTACCGGCGTTACCGGCATTACCGCATTACCGGCGTTACCCGCATTACCGGCGTTACCCGCATTACCGGCGTTACCGGCGTTACCCGCATTACCGGCGTTACCTGCATTACCGGCGTTACCTGCATTCCTGCATTACCGGCGTTACCTGCATTACCGGCGTTACCTGCATTACCGGCGTTACCTGCATTACCGGCGTTACCTGCATTACCGGCGTTACCCGCATTACCGGCGTTACCCGCATTACCGGCGTTACCCGCATTACCGGCGTTACCCGCATTTCCGGCGTTACCCGCATTTCCGGCGTTACCCGCATTACCGGCGCTACCCGCATTACCGGCGCTACCCGCATTGCCGGCGCTACCTGCGTTCCCCGCCGCGACGTCGCCGGCTGCCGGAATCGTGGTCGTCGGTTGGCCGCCGGACTGCGTTCCGAGCTTGACATCGCCGGCGGTCGGCTGGTCCGCCCGGTAACGTTGCGCCGGCACGATCGTGCCACTGACATCCTTGCCGGACGGCGGGAAGTCCACATACTGCAGGACGAGAATGACGGCTACGGCGGTGATGCCGGCGCCGATCCAGACCGTACGCTTGCCGATAAAGCCGCTCTTTTGCTCGTTCATCTTGTAGCCCCTTGGTTGTGGTCCCGGTTGGGATGCCTGGTGGACCCTTGCTGTAGCCCCCGGGATCGTGCCCCGGGGTCCCATAGAAACTTGCCTAATTACACGCGACCGGGAAAAAAGTTGGCGCAGCTGGCGCCGGCCGCCAGGCGGCCGCGGCAGTGCCGCCGTCACGGCGGCGACCAAACCCTCGGGCGGAAACAGCTTGGGCACTTGGCGGAGCGCTTCGAATAACCGTTTCAGATCATCGAATTGCTCGCGCGTCGCGGGATCGGTCGCCAGCCGGCGGTCGAGCTCGCCAGCCTCTTCCGGCGTCGCTTCGCCGTCGAGCACCGCGTGCATCAGTCGGTCGAGTTCGGAATTATTCATGTCGATTATCGCAGGTCTTTCAGCAATTCACGAAGGCGATGCCTAGCTTCGAACAGTCGGGACTTCACCGTCTTTTCGTCAAGGCCCAGGATCTCGCCGATCTCTTGGTAGCTGCATTCGGAAAAGTGCCGCAAAGTCAGCACCATCCGGTCGTTGGTCGGCATGCTCATCAACGCGCTCTGGATTCGCCGCGAAACCTGCGCTTCGCTGGCGATCCGCTCCGGGCTCGAGCTGTCCAGGCCCGGCAGGTCAACTTCGTCATCGAGCGCTTCCTCCCGGCCGTTCCGGCGCAGCAGATTGAGCGACTCGTTGACCGCAATCCGGTAGATCCAGCTGAAGAATTTGAACCGAGGATCATATTCGTCGAGCCGCTCCGCAACCTTGAGAAACACGATTTGCGTGATGTCGTTCGCGTCCTCGGCCTTGCGCAGGATCCAGAACGAGGCGTTGTAGATCGGTCGCTGGTAGCGGATCACCAACTCGGTGAAAGCCGCCCAATCACCGTTCCGGCAGCGCTCGACCAATGCCAAGTCCGGGTCGTTGTCCACAATTACACGCCAGGGCCGGGAAAGTTGGGACCGATCAGCGGGCGGGTTCGATTTCGAAGATCTGGTCGAAGCCCGAGTACTCGAAAATGTCCCTCAAGTGCCGATTGACTCCGGAGAGCCGCAGCTTGCCGTCCGCCGCCAGCAGCCGTTTCTGGGTCTTCAGCAACACCCCCAGGCCGGCACTGGAGATGTATTCCAGGCCGCTGCAGTCCAGCGTCACCTTGCCCTGAACCTGGTCCAGAAATGCCTGGGCCGCCGCGGACTGGGCTGCGTCCAACCGCCCGGTGATGACGACGACGTCATCCGGGCCGAAATCTATCGCGAGCATGCGCTTCCCCTGTGTTCGCCGCTTCCCCGGCGGCCGGCTGTCCGGCCCCGGTCTTGCGGAACGTGGTCCGGCTTTGCCGGTTCTTTGCTGAATATTCGTACTCGATGCTATCCACCAGCCGCCGGATCAGGTGCAGACCCAGGCCGCCGGGCCTGCGCTGCTCGATCGGCAGCTCGATGTCGACGTCGGGCGCCTTGGTGACGTCGAATGGCTCGACATCATAATCCGTCAGCGTCACTTCGACACCGCCATCGATCTTGGCGAGGTCGACGCGCACGGCTGCGCGGCTCATGGTGCTGTATTTGACCATGTTCGTGAACAACTCTTCCACTGCGAGATCGATGACCGGCAGCAGCCCGGCGTCTATCTGCTGCGCGGCAAATGTTTCCGAGGTGAATGCGAAGATGCCCTCGATCGAGTCGAAACTGCGCTCGAACGTGCGATGGACGGCGGTCGGCGTGTCGTCGCGCTTGACCAGCACGACCGTTATGTCGTCGTCCTGCGGGGCACCAGCGGCGAATGCCTGAACCGCGTCTAGCAGGATGGCCGATAGCTCCGCCATCGACTTGCGATGGTGTGCGCGGACGATGGCCTCGACCCGTGCCTCGCCGAACTGGTCGCCGCCGGCACCCTGATATTCGTAGATGCCGTCCGACAGAAGAAGCAGGATGTCGCCCGGCTGCATGGCGAGCGTCACCAAAGGCCGCAGGGCCGACAAGCGCATCGCGCCCAGCGGGAAGCTGGTCGGCTTGTGCCGGTCGCAGGTTCCGGGCGCCGCCTTGAAATGAAGGATCGGCCCCTGGCCGCCGCTGTGGAAGCGCATGCTGTGCGTGGCGGCGTCCAGAATGCCGACAAAGGCCGTGATGAAGCGGTCGCTGGCCAGGGTGTCGGCGAGCTGGTTGTTGACCTCCCTGAACGCGGTCTCGAGGTCGGCACCCAGGCGGAAAGCCATACGCAGCATCGCCTGCATCTGCGTCACCGACAACGCCGGGGCGATGCCGTGCCCGGTCGCATCGCCCAGCACGGCCAACAAGCCCTGGTCGAGCAGTGCGAGGTCGAACGTGTCGCCGCCGGTGAGCTCCGCCGGCTTGAAGGTGCCATAGACGTCGTAGCCGGCAAGCGTGGGCATACTGGCTGGCAACGTGCTCATCTGGACGACGCGCGCCATTTCCAGCTCCTGGCGCATTTTTTCGCCTTCGATGACGGCTTGGGTCATTCGCACTCGCTGCAGCGCCACAGCGCACTGCGCTGCCAGCGCCGTCGCGAGCGCCTCGTCATGGGCGTCGAATATCCGACCGCCCGCCTTGTTCAGCACCTGCATCACCCCGACCAAGACATCCTTGTGGTCCACCAGGGGCAGCGTCAGCATGCAACGGGTGCGGTAGCCCGAGGTCTTGTCGACGCCCGGGTCGAATCGCGGATCGGCATAGCAGTCGGGCACGTTGATGATCTGCCGATCGCGCGCGCACGCACCCACCAGCCCGGCCCCCGCCCGCACGCGCACGGGCCGGATGCCGGTAGCGACTTCCAGAACCAGCTCGTCCGCAGCCGGGTCATACAACCACACCGAGCCGCGATCGGCACTGAGAACCTGCTTGGCGGCGCTGACGACCTCGGCCAGCATGGTCATCAGATCGAAGGGAGCCGCCAAAGCGCTCGTGACGCCGAGTATCGTCTCCAGGTCGCGTGCCGAATGCCGGCGCTGGCGAGGCCGATAGTTCATGGCGACAGAATGTAACAGAGCGCGGACGATGCCGTCTCCGTGCCGTGCGATTAACGGAACGGTTCCCCTGCCCGCTATTTCCAGACACGAGCCGCGGCTGTTGTCAGCGCGGCGACAGCGACTCGTCTGCGTGTCTCCGACAGGTCGGAGTCCGGCGCCATCGAATGCGTCGAGCAGGTAAGATCGACGATCGATGCATTTCGGGCTCCATTCCGTTACCTGCCGCGGCGAGCGGCCCGCGTTGCGCACGCTCCGGGTGACGATCGGCCTGTCTTTGCTGGTTCACGTCGCGGCCCTGTCGTTGCTGCCCCGGGTGCGCGCGACCGGACCCGGAGACGAGGTGCAGCTTCTTGCGGGTGACCGGCTCGAGGTGCTCCTTGCCGCGCCTGTCCGATCCGCGCCGCCGCCGCCCGAGATCGCGCCGCCTTCCCCGCTAGTCTTGGCGCCAGCGCCACGCCGGGCGAAGCGGGCGGCCGCCTCCCGATCGATTGTGCGCGCGCCGGCGCTCGATGCGCCGATCGCAGAGTCTCCGGATCAGCCGCCGCCTATACCCGCTATGTCGGGCGCTGCGCCGACGCAGATCGCCCGCCCTCCAGCCGGCGATCTCTCGGCGTACATCGCGGCCAGACGACGTGAGCGCGGCGAACCGCCTTCGGACGCGGGAGAAATCCAGCGCGCCACGCCCGGCGTGAACATCGCTGCCAATCTGCCGACCCCGGCGACCGGCGTGGCGACCCAGAACAGGCGGCGCGGCGGAGGGATGTTCGAAATCCGGCGAATGAATTACGACGACGCGGCGTTCGAGTTCTTCGGCTGGAACAACGAGATGGGCCGCAAGGCGCCGCAGCTGGTGGAGGTGCGCATAGGCGACAACCCCGACATGCGCACTGCCGTCGTACGCAGGATGATCGCCATCATTCGCGAGCATTCCAATAGCGATTTCATCTGGCGATCGCCGCATCACGAAGATGGCGTGACGCTGTCCGCGCGCCTCCAGGACAACGGCGAGCTCGAAAGCTTCCTGCTACACGATCTGTTCGACGAAGGGCTTCAGTCGCCTTAGGCGGCGACACGTATCTACGCCGCAGTTGCATCCTTGTCCGCGAACGTCTCCGGCGGGGCCGTGGGCGCATCCGTGCGCAACGTGAAGTAGAACGCGGTGCCGGACCCCGGTATCGAGTCGGCCCAGACCCGCCCGCCATGGCGATGGATGACCCGCTGTACGATCGCCAGTCCGACTCCGGTGCCCGGGTATTCGGCATGACTATGCAGGCGCTGAAAGACTCCGAACAGCTTGCCGTAGTATTTCATGTCGAAGCCGGCGCCATTATCCTTGACGTAGTAGGTGTTGGCGATCGTTTCGTCGCGTTTGTTCTCGGTGCCTATCTCGATCACCGCGCGCTCCTTGCCGCGGGTGAATTTGATCGCGTTGCTGACCAGATTTGACAGTGCCTGCTTCAGCAGAGCAGGGTCCGCCTCGGCGCTACCCAGGTCACCGACCAGAAAATCGATCGTCCGCCCATCATGTTCCGGACGCGACTCGTCGATGATCTCTTTGACCAGGTCATTCAGGCGCAGCGGCCTGGTACGAAGCTCGCCGCGGCCAAGGCGCGAGAAGGCCAGCAGATCGTCAATCAATCGTCCCATCTGCTGGCTGCTCGCCCGAACGACGCCGAGCAGCCGGTTTCCCTCCGCGTCCAGGCGGCTGGCGTAATCTTCTTCGAGCATGCGTGCGTACCCATCTACCGCTCGCAGCGGTGCACGCAGGTCGTGCGACACCGAATAGGAAAAGGCGTCGAGCTCCTTGTTGGCCGCCTGCAGCGCCGCGGTGCGCTCGGCCACGCGCAGCTCGAGCTCCTCGGCATGGCGCTTGACCCGGTTGTAGAGCCTGGCTTGCGAGACGGAGATCGCGAGTTGCGTTGCGACCTCGCGAGCGATGCTCATCTGCTCGGCCGAGAATGATCCGGACTCGCCGCCGAAGCTGATCGCGCCGATCAGCTCACCGCCCGCGATCATCGGCATCGCCATGTACCGATGTACTCCCGACGCCAGCAACGCGTCGACGTCGGGTCCCGGAGGCAAGGCATGCGTATCGATCAGCTGAGGCTCGCCTCGCTTCAGCGCCTCCACGTCTCCGAGCAGTTGCTGCGAAAAGCGCACACCGGAACCGACGTGGGTGCGCCGCCTGCCGGCTGCAGCCAACCACTCCGCTTCCCCAGCGGCAAGATCGAAGATATTGACCACCGCGCGAGCCACACCGAGAACTTCGCGCAACGGCTGGATCGCAGCTCCGGCGATGACTTCCGGTGACCGCTCCGCCGCGACCGCCTGGTCGATCTCGCGCAGGATGTTCAACCGCCGGGCATGCTTGTCATGCGCCTCGACCAGCCGGGCGTACAGGGCGCTGTTCTCGAGCAGCAGCATCAGAAGGACCAAGCCCGATGCCATCAGGCCGTAGATTCGTCCGGCATAAAAGCCGACATCGAAACGGCCGACGTTGAGAACCGCGGACAGGGCGATGTCGAAGATCCACGCGCACATCACGACCATCAGCCACAGATCTAGCACGGTATGCGGGCGACGCCTCCACAGCGTGGCCAAAGCGAGCATGTTCAACAGCCAGACGGCGGACACGACGCCTATCATCGCTGGCGTATAGCCGTTGTTCTGCATGATCTGCGGCAGCGATCGCTGGCCCGCTGTCGCCAGGTAGGTCAGCGCGCAGGTCGCGACCAAAGCGACCGCGACCGCGGACAGCATGGCGATACCGACCCTCGGCGTGGCGATCGGATCGCGATCGCGGCCCTCGAGGATCGCATAGACGATCACGCACAGCGGAAACACTCCATGCCAGAACATGTATAGCCACGCCGTGCTCTGCGGGCCCGAGCCGAGTAGACCGCCAGGCGAAAAAAGGCCGGGGAACGTCAAGGCATGGGCGATCGCGATGAAGGCCGCGAACAGGTAGGCCCCGGCCAGGACCAGCAGCCCCCGTGATCGCAGCAGGCCGAATTGGCCGAGCAGAAGCACCGCGGTGATCAGGTCGTTGACCGCCAGCGCGGACTGGTAGGCCGGAATGAATGCCCAGACAGGTGCAAGCTGGACTCTGGCGAAAGGCGCGAGTGCGGCAAATATCAGGACCGATACCACCACCACGATCAGCGCGATCCGGCGCTCACGACGTCCCGCCGGCAGAGTCGACAGGAACGCCGGGCGCGCTTCCGTCAGCTGGTGCGCCATGCTGACCCGGTCCCGCCCGGTGTTCAGGCGACCGGCAATGTGCCGCGTTCGAGAAGCTTTCGCATCTCTTCCGCCGGCACCGGGCGCGCGAAGTAGTATCCCTGCGCTTCCCGGCAGCCGTGAGCGCTGAGGAATTCGGCCTGCTCGGCGGTTTCCACGCCCTCTGCGGTGACGTCGAGCATCAGCTCGTGGGCGACCGCGACGATGGCGCGAACGATCGCGGCGTCATCCGGATCGAACGCGAGGTCGCGGACAAACGACTGGTCGATTTTCAGCCCGGTGACCGGGAGCCGCTTCAAATAGCTGAGGCTCGAATACCCGGTGCCGAAATCGTCGAGGGAAATGCGAACGTCCATGCCGCGAAGCCTGGCCATCGTGTTGATCGCATCGTCGGGCTGCATCATCACCGCGCTTTCGGTGAGCTCGATTTCGAGCAGCTCCGGCCGCAGGCGCGTGGTCTGAAGCGCCGTGCGTATCGTGTCGACCAGGTCCTTGTCGTGCAGCTGTCGCGCCGAAATGTTCACGGCGATCGGCACCGAGCGCAGATTGGCGTCCTGCCACGCCTTGTTCTGTCGCACACGCCTCGTGAATTACCCAACGCCCGATCTCTGTAATGAGGCTGCTTGCCTCGGCGACCGGAATGAATTTTCCCGGCGGGATCATTCCCTTGGTCGGATGGCGCCAGCGCAGCAGCGCCTCCATGCCGATAATGCGTCCGCCCTTCAGCTCGACCTTGGGCTGATAGTGCAGAACCAGCTCGTTGCGTTTGACCGCATGCCACAGATCCGTCTCGAGCATCAATCGTTCGCCGAGATCGGCATTCATCTCGGACGAATAGAGCTGGAAGTTGTTGCGGCCGAGGTCTTTCGCACGGTACATCGCGGTATCGGCATTGCGCAGCAGCGTGTCCGCATCCTCGCCATCGCGCGGGAAGCTCGCTATTCCGATCGAGCAGGTGATCTTGAACTCGCGCTGATCGATCACAAACGGCTGCGAAATCGCGGCCATCACCTGCTGGACCGCGCGATAGGCCGCCCTCCTCCTGCTCCTGCTCGGCGACGAGCAGCACGAACTCGTCGCCGCCGAAACGTGCCACGGTGTCGCCGGCCTGAACGCACGCCGCGATCCGTTCCGCGGCGATTTTCAGCAGCCGATCGCCGACGTCGTGACCGAGGCTGTCGTTGATCAGCTTGAAATTGTCCAGATCGATCACGGTCAGGCTGAACGGCCGTTTGTAGCGCTGCGCCAGCGCCACAGCCTGCGTCAGGCGGTCCCTGAGCAGGTTGCGGTTGGGGAGGCCGGTGAGCGCATCGTGGTTCGCCTGGTGCTCGAGCTCCTCCTGATAGCGCTTGATCTCGGTGATGTCGTACTGCACGCCGACGAAGTGCGTCACACGATTCGACGTCGGATCCCGCACGGGAGTGACATACAGCTTGTTCCAGAAAAGACTGCCGTCCTTGCGGTAGTTGCGCAGCACCGCCTGCCCATCGCACTGCTCGCTGATGGCGCGGCGAATCTTGTCGAGCTCCGGCTGGTCGCGATCCTCGCCTTGGAGAACGCGGCAGTTCGCGCCGATCACTTCGTCCCGGCTGTAGCCGGTAACGTGCTCAAACGCCCGGTTGACGTAAACCAGAGGCATGTCCGGGTCGGTCGCGCTCACGATCAGCACCGGATTGACGCTCGCTTCGACCGCGCGGTCTCTCAGGCGCAACGCTTCCTCCGTTTCCAGGCGCCTGGTCCGCTCAGAAGCATCATGCATGGCGCGGCGTATCGCCGTCGGCAGGCGCGGCAGATTGGTCTTGAGCACATAATCGTTCGCGCCGCTTCGCAGCGACTCGATCGCGGTCTCCTCGCCGATCGTGCCCGAAACGAAAATGAACGGCAGGTGCGGGAGCAACTCGCGCACGATGCGCAGCGCCGAGAGCCCGTCGAACTGCGGCATGGCGAAATCCGACAGGACGATGTCGGGCGCGAAATCGATGCATTCGCGCCTCAGGTCCGCTTCGGTTTCCACCCGCCGAAGGCTGACTTCCAGGCCACTGCGCTGGATCTCGCGCAGCGTCATCTCGGCGTCCGACGGCACGTCCTCGACCATCAGCAACTTGAGCACGGTGCTCATCGACGCGGCCTCATCGTCGGGGGCCGGTCACGCTGCCCGGAAGACGATTGACGAGCACCCAATAGCATCCGGCCTTGGCGACCTCGTCGGCGAAGCTCGAAAAGTCGACAGGTTTGACGATGTAGCTGTTCACGCCCAGTGAATAGCTGGCGACGATATCCCGTTCCTCGGCGCTGGATGTCAACATCACGACCGGTATCGTCCTCGTCGCCTCGTTCGACTTGACCTGCCGCAACACCTCGATGCCATCGACTTTCGGCATCTTGAGGTCGAGCAGAACCAGTTTGGGCGCCCCTTCGGATCGCTGCGCGTAGGCGCCGCGGCGGAAAATGAAATCGAGCGCCTCGGCTCCATCCTTGACCCAGACCAGATGGTTGGCGAGGTTGTTTCGCTGCAGCGCCCGCATTGTCATCTCGGCGTCGGCTTCGCTGTCCTCGGCCAGCAGGATCTCGATCTTCTCGAATTCGTGCATCGACGGATCCTTGCGAGAAACGTGGGAAAGATCTCTTTTCACGATAGCATGGCTCGGCGCGACCGTACAGCACAAGACTGCCTCGTTCGAGCGTTTACGCCAATCGAATCGCTCTGTTCACGAGCCAGACGCCGCGCGGCGGTGTGCAGCTTGTACAGTCCAGCGCATGGAGAACCTCGTCGTCGGCGAACGGCACCTGTCGCGCGAGCGCTAACGTGGAACACCAAAGCGTCGAGCGATCGCGTGCAGCCTAGCGGCGACGCCGCGATCGATCCGCAGCGAGTCGGAGACTGAAAATTCCCGCGGCGCTTGATCAAACAGGCTGACGTGGAACACGCACGCCGCGAGATAGGAACCTGTCGCGGTGGGGTGGCTTCCATCGTCGGCGTAGAGTCGAAGATCGGCGTCCTCCGCCATGGCCGCATGCCATGCCGGGCCGACCGGAACGACCAGCGCATCGATTTCTGCGCCGATTTCCTCCACGGCGCGGCTGATGCTGTCCTGGGTATGCGGCGCTTGCTGCCTCGACCACGTCAGATAAAGCACCGTTTTCGCGCCGCGCCGGACGATCTCGGCGTCGAATAGCCTGACGTTGTCGTGATAGCGCACCGGATTCTTCAGCGGCAGCGTCGATTGTTCCTGCAGCACCACATAGTCCCATGGCGATCTCGCCAGCGCCCCCAGCGCGACACCCGCGTTCCAGTGACGCCGAAGGCTTGCGCCGCCAGCGAAGATCGTGTCCGTCTCCACGCGCCTCGGGTGCTCGGCCGCTGCAGCGAGGTTCGTCAGCAAACGCGGCAACTGGTTCCGCGACGTGTAACTGTTCCCGATGAACAGGATTCGGACGCCGAACAAGTCTGCTGTCGCGGGCATCGTTTCGGAACCGCTGGCTCGTATGCGCCCGCGCGCCTCTACCGCTTCCCGGTGAGCTTGCGAAAGGCGCTGAAGTGCCGAACCGCCTCCTGCTGCAACCCTTGGGCGTGGCACAGTCGGCCCAGATTGAAATGCGCGTCCGCCAGGTCGGGAGAGGCGGATACCGCCGCGCGGTACGAGTCGGCTGCCTCCTCGGGACGATGCAGGTCTTCGAGCAGGATGCCCAGATTGAACAGCAAGGTTCCATCGGGTCCGCAGGCCGCGAGCCCGTTGCGATACACGGCTTCCGCTTCCTGCATTCGCTCACGCTCGTGCAGCAGCCGCCCGAGGTTGACATAGGCGCTGCCATTCGCGGCATCCTCGTTGATCGCCTGTCGATAGGCTTCGCACGCCTGCTCGGGATCGGTGTGCTCGAGTGCGACGCCCTGCTCGAACCACGGCTCGCGCGACGTTCCGGAAGGCGTTTCGCCGGGACCGAAGAAGGCGAGCTGTCCGTCAGGCGATGCGACCTGGAACTGCATCACGTATTGACCGTCGTCGGGACGCCATTGCGCCGCCCCTTCGCTCACCACGACGGCGTCGCCGACGGCCGCGATGCGCAGGCCGGCCATCGGGACTTCGTCGGGCAACTGGGACCGCAGGCGGCGCAGCGAGCGCAGGATCCGAGCCGATGGAATCCTGGCCTCGGTCAGTCCTTGCGCGGTTCGCAAGAGGACGAGGTCGCGAAACGTGAAGCGGTATTCGCGCCGCTGGCCGCGCGTGGGCGACACGAACCCGGCGTCAATCAGCCGGCCTATCATGGAACGGGAGAGTCCGAGCAGCTTGCCGACTTCGCGGAGCGAATAGCCTTCGGTCACGACGTCACGGGCACGTTTCCTAGCGCTTGGCGGCTTTGCGGCGCGTTTCGGGTTCGCTGGCGATTTTCTTCGGGGGCTTGCGCTGCGCAGCCTTCATTTCGGTCGGTGCAGCCGCGCTCGTCTTCGGCTGCGCGCGCTTGCCGGCGGTCTTTTCGAGGCTTGCCCGCAGGGCCTCCATCAGATCGATGACCTGCGCGCCCGCTTCCGGCGCACTGGGCGACACGGCGATTTCCTCGCCCTCGACCTTCTTCTGCACGGCGGCCTCGATGCGCTTCCTGACGTCGTCCTCGTAAGCGGTCGGGTCGAACTGATCGGACGAGATCTGTCCGATCAGCTGCTTCGCCAAGGCAAGCTCGGTATCGCGCACCGGCGCTTCCTCGATCCCGATGTCGGCCAGCGCGCGGACTTCCGGCGCGTAGAGCAGCTGCTGCATCACCAGGCCGCCGGGGACGGCGCGCAACTGGACGATGTACTGCTTGCCGCGCGCGGCGTAGCGCCCCACCGCGGTCTGGCCGGTCTGGCGCATGCTCTCCGCCAGCAACGCATACGGTTTCGCGCCCCCCTTGTCGGGGCCGAGGAAATAGGCCTTGTCGTAATAGATCGGGTCGATGCTTTCCGCCGGCACGAATTCGCTGATTTCGATCGTCTGCGTGCCCTTCTCCTCCAGCTCCTTCAATTCTTCGGGCGTGAAGGTCACATACTGGTCCTTGGCGAATTCGTAGCCTTTGACCATGTCCGCCCGCTCGACCACGACGCCTTCGCGCGCGCACAGGTATTGCTGTTTCAGCCTTGAGCCGCAGCCGGCGTGCAGCAGGTTGAACGAAACGCCTGCCTGGGCCTGGGTCGCCGTATAGAGCTTGACCGGGATCGAAACCATGCCAAAGCTGACAGTGACCGAAGCCAGTGCGCGAGCGGCCATAACGGGCCTCCGTGAGAGGGATACGGTATCGGAACCGTTCATCGTGCCAAAATATCGCGTGATCATCAACTTAATCGCATGCTTTTGCCGTGCCCTGCCTTCGGTCCGTTGCAGATAAGGCATCGTAAGGGCACCTTCACCCCGTCCCATGGCCCTCGAGCGCTACCGGCAAAAACGTGACTTTCTGGTGACACCCGAGCCCTCGGGCAAGGTCGGACAGCGTCGTGAGCACGGCCTCAAATTCGTCATTCAAAAACACGCGGCGAGCCGGCTCCATTACGACTTCCGTCTGGAGTTGAATGGCGTGCTGCTGAGCTGGGCCGTACCCAAGGGGCCGAGCCTCGATCCGAACGACAAGCGGCTCGCGATGCATGTCGAGGACCACCCGATGGAATACGGTGATTTCGAAGGAGTGATCCCGCCGAAACAATACGGTGCGGGAACAGTCATGGTGTGGGACCGGGGGACGTGGCTGCCGAAGACCGATCCCGACGAAGCCTATGCCAAGGGACGGCTGAAGTTCGAGCTGGAAGGCGACAAGCTCAAAGGCGGCTGGAATCTGGTGCGCAGCCGCAGCGGCAAGTATGGTGGTGAAAACAGCTGGCTGCTGTTCAAGGAGGCCGACGAGTTCGCGCGCCTCGGTCCTCAGGGATGGATCGTCGAGGATCGCCCCGACAGCGTCGTTACCGGACGAACTCTGCAGCAGATCGCCGCTGACGCGGATCGGACCTGGCATTCGAACAAGTCGGTCGCCGACAACGTCAAGGGCGGCGCGATACGCAAATCGGGGTCGAAGGCCGTCACAGGCCTGGCAAAGATCAAAGGGGCCCGCAAGGCGTCGCTTCCGGACCTCATCGAAGCACAATTGGCGACGTCGGCCAAGGCGCCGCCGACTGGACCGGCTTGGGTGCATGAAATCAAATACGACGGCTATCGGATGCTGGTCCGGATCGCGAAACAGCAGGTGCGCATGGTGTCGCGCAACGGCAAGGACTGGACCGGCGACTTCCCCGCTGTCGCCCGTGCGCTCGCGCTTGTTCCGGTCGACGATGCGTGGCTGGACGGCGAAGTGGTCGCCCTGGACGAGAACGGGCGCACCAGTTTTCAGGCACTGCAAAAAGCGCTGTCGGCAGCGGACTCGCGCGGCCTCAAGTACCTGGCGTTCGACCTGCTCTACCTGAACGGCTACGATCTGCGCGGAGTCGTGCTGACCGAGCGCAAACGCCTGCTGCACGATTTGCTGTCGGGCGGCCCGGCCGCCATTCAGTACAGCGAGCATTTCGCCGCTCCGGGGGCGGCGTTTTTCAAGAATGTCGGCGACCTCGGCCTCGAAGGGATGGTGTCCAAGCGGGCCGACCTGCCCCACCGCGCGGGCCGTGGGCCGGGGTGGCAAAAGATCAAGTGCCTGCGCCGTCAGGAAATGGTGGTCGGCGGCTTCACCGATCCGGAAGGGTCTCGCCAGGGATTCGGTGCCTTGCTGCTCGGCGTCTATCAAGCCGACGGCAAGCTCGCCTACGCCGGCAAGGTCGGCACGGGATTCAGCGATACTTCGCTGGCCACGTTGAGCCGCGCGTTGTCCGGGCTGGTCCAGAACAAGAGCCCATTCCACAACCCGCCGCTGGGCGCCGAAGCGCGGCGCGCGCATTGGGTGAAGCCGGTTCTGGTGGCCGAGGTCTCGTTCACTGAGTGGACCGACGATGGAACCCTGCGCCATCCGGTGTTCCAGGGCTTGCGTGCCGACAAAGATGCCGGGGAGGTCGTCAGAGAGCCGACCGCTGCGCCAACGCTCAGTCGGCCATCGCTCGAGCCCGCATCGCGCATCGCACTGCGATCTCAAGCGCGGCCGGCGACGGGGAAAAATGTGGTCGCCGGCATCGCGCTCACCAATCCGGACAAGAAGCTGTATCCCGAAGCCGGAGTCACCAAGCGCGCTCTCGCCTTGTACTATGCGGCCGTAGGCGAATCGATGCTGGCGCATCTGCGCGATCGGCCGCTGACCTTGCTCCGCTGTCCGAACGGGTGGAACGAGGAATGCTTCTATCAGAAGAAGGCCGAGGACGGTGTCAACGCGGCGATCTCGCGCGTCGAGATCGCGAACAGCGACGGCAGCACTGCGCTCTACATGATGGCCGATTCGGTGCCGGCGATCGTCGCCTTGCTGCAGATGGGTGTGCTCGAAATCCATCCGTGGGGATCGCGCGCCCCGAACCTCGGCTTCCCCGACCGGATCATCTTCGACCTCGATCCCGACGATGCGGTCGCCTGGGAGGAACTGCGGCAGGCGGCGCTGATCGTCAAGACGCTGCTGGAGAATATCGGCCTCGCGCCGTTCCTCAAAACGACGGGCGGCAAGGGCTTGCATGTGGTCGTGCCGCTCGAGCCTGTCGTCGGATGGGAGCATGTCAAGGGATTCACCAAGGCCGTCGCCGAATTCCTCGAAAGGACCTTTCCCGATCGGTTCACGTCCAAGCTGCTGAAAATCTCGCGCCGGGGCAAGATCTTCATCGACTATCTGCGCAACAGCGAAGGTGCGACGGCAGTCGCCGCGTATTCGACCCGCGCCCGGGCGAATGCTCCGGTATCGACGCCGGTCGCCTGGTCGGAGCTGCCGCGCGATCTGCGCTTCGATCATTTCAACATCGACAACGTGCCCAGGCGGCTGGCCAAATCGAAGGCGGATCCGTGGCGGCACATCGCCGAGGCGGCGGTGCCATTGAGCCCCGCCGCGATGGCCCGAGTCGGCTTCAAGCCTCGCTAGGGCAAAAGGAAGCGAACCGATGAAACTGCTGGCAGGCACGAGCGGGTACTCGTACAAGGAGTGGCTGGGCCCCTTTTACCCGGAGAAACTTCCGGCCAGCGAAATGCTGCGCTACTACGCCGATCGCTTCGTTACCGTCGAGATCAATAACACCTTCTACCGCATGCCTGCCGAAGCGATGCTCGCGCAATGGTCGGAGCAGGTGCCCGAGCGTTTCACGTTCACCCTGAAGGCGCCGAAGCGCATCACTCATGTCTTGCGCCTGCGGGAGGCCGAACCGCACGTCGCCGAGTTCGTGCGTCGCGCAGGCGCGTTGGGAAGCAAGCTTGGCGTGCTGCTGTTCCAGCTGCCGCCGTTTCTCAAAAAGGATCTTCCCCGATTGCGGGACTTTCTCCTGCTGCTGCCGTCCGGCACCCGCGCCGCGTTCGAATTTCGCAACGCGTCCTGGCACGACGACGAAGTGTACGAGACGCTGCGCAGCCGAGGCGCCATCCTATGCGTCACCGACACCGACGAAGGCGACACGCCGTTCGTCGCCACGTCGGACTGGGGGTACCTGCGCTTGCGCCGCACCCACTACGATGATCAGGAGTTGAGTGCGTGGGCGGCGCGTATCGCCGCGGCGGCGCTGCCGCAGACCTACGTCTATTTCATGCACGAAGACGAGGCGCTGGGTACGCGGTTTGCGAAACGACTCAACGAGCTGTGGAAGGAACGCGCACCGGGGTGAGACGTCCCGCGACGCCGTGTGCCACCGGCGGTGGATGACGGACGCCGGCCTAGAAATGCGTCCAGCCCGCGCGACCGACGTTGAGGATCTTTCCGGATTCGTCCAGAACCGTGATGCGCCCGCCTTTGCCGGTTGGCGGCGAGGTCATCCGGCCGATGGCTGTGATCGGGACTTGCAGCGTCCGCGACAGTTCGCTCAGCTCGTCTGCCGTCTCCGGTCGTGCCGCGAACAGAATCTCGTAATCGTCGCCGCCGGAAAGCACCGTTCGCATTTTCGCGGGGTCGTCGGCCAGAACGCCGCGCGCGGCCATCGATAGCGGCACGTGTGGCGCGTCGACGACCGCATCCAGCCCTGAGACTTCGCCGAGGTGGCCAAGGTCGGCCAGCAGACCATCGGAGACGTCCAGAGAAGCGGTGGCGAGTCCGATCAGCCGCGGGCCCAATGTGACCCGCGGTTGCGGCACGCGGTAGCGATCTGCGAGAAAGGCCGCCGCGTGCGCATCCAGCCCTGTCAATTTTCCGCGCAACGCCTGCAAGCCGAGCGCCGCGTCGCCGATGCTCCCGCTCACGAACACCGTATCTCCGTCGCGCGCCCCGCTGCGGCGTAGCATGCGCCCCGTTGCCACGTCGCCGAATGCCATGATCGCGATCGTCAACGGGCCAGGCGTCGAATCGGTATCGCCGCCGATCAGATGCACGTTGTATTCGTCCTGATCCTGGGCGAGGCCACGCGCGAAGTCGGCAATCCATTCCTCGTTTACCGTCTTCGGCAACATGATGGCGAGCATATAGGCGCGTGGGATCGCGCCCTTCGAAGCGAGATCGGAGAGATTCACCCGCAACGCCTTGCGGGCGATCAGTCCCGGCGGGTCGTCGGGAAGAAAATGGACGCCGCCGACGATCGCATCGGTCTTGGCGACGAGCTCATGCCCCGGCAACGCGGCGATTACCGCCGCGTCGTCGAGCAAACCATACGCTCCCGGAAATCCTTTCGCGAGCGGCGCGAAGTAACGGGCGATAAGCTCGAATTCGCCCGGGAGGGGAGCAGCCGTCAACGCGGCGTGTAGTTGAACTTTTGGCCGCCGATGCTCGCTTCGTACATCAGGCCGCCCTTGGCCACGGTAAAGGTCGCCATGCCGTTGTTGTAGGCGCCGACGGTCGCGGCGGCGTTCTTCGTGCCGCTGACGCCCGCCGACGAACCGGAAGTATTCGCCTTTGCGCCAGCCGCCGCAGTAATGGCGACTGCGGAGGCTTCCGCGCCAAATGCAAAATTACCGCTCGTAAATTGCTTGAACGCGCGCTGATCCTGGAAAAAAACGATCTGGCTGTAGGCCTGGCCGCCGAGCTGAAAGCCGACGGTGACCTGCGTCATCGACGCGTCGCCGACGTATTTTCCTTTTTCGTACACCCGGCCCTTGCCGAAGGCACCGCCGACGCCGACGCCGCCCTTGCCGATGGTCGGGAAAACCGCGTACCCGTACGCGCTCTTGAAAAAGGTGCCGCTCTCGCCGGCGTTCTTGAAGACGTTGATCGTGTCCTGGTACTCGTCCGCCAATGCGGTCGAAGCGGTGAACACCAACAACAATATTGCCGCGAACGGGATGAGACGCTTGATCATGGTATGGCCCTTTCGAAATGGATATGCAGTTCTACTTCACCAGTGTATCCGACCGGTTCGATTATCCCGCGCGCCCGGCGCGTTTTCAAAGGGACACTCGCGCCGACCGACGCGCCGTCGGAAATTGCCCAAATACTTTACATTCGCCGAGTGTCATTCGTGCCCAACCCGTTGAAATCAAAACTGAGCGACCCGTCGTCGCGCGGCCCCCATTCCACGGCACCTTTAACGGAGAGCGAAGCGCCTCACATCACCGGGGTGCACGCGCTCGACGGCATGCACGCTGTTCCGTGCCCGGGGCATTTGACCTCCCCTTCCCGACAAGGGGGCGAATGCGGCGGCGAGGAAATGCAGACCAGCGGTCCCAACGTAACCAGCACCTCATTGCTGCACGCCGCGCCGCCCCGATTGCGGGTGCAAACCTGCACTCGCGCCTCGCCCTCGCGGAAGTAGTTGGCATCGACCAGCCCGATCTCGCGGACCGTCCGCATCACCGTCATCCCGAGGTCGCTCGCCAAGTCGCGCACCAGGGTCTCGTCCGCGAACGGCAACGGACGTTGGCACTCGATGCTCACCACGCCGCAAATCGCGGTACCGGATGACCTGCAGCCCGTTGGCGCATTGGGCGGTGGCGTGCATATCCCGCGCGGACAGTGCTGACAGGCGTCGCCGATGCCGTCGTTGTTGCTGTCGAGCTGGTCCGGGTTCGCAACGTCCGGACAGTTGTCCAACTCGCCTATAAAGGGATTCAGGTCGGTCAGCGGACGTTCGGTCACGCCGTCGCCATCGCTGTCTCCGGCTCGCACGTCGTTCCCGCGAGAGCGCCCGTCGGACGCGAACACGACCCGTCTGATCAACCCGGCGTTGTCAGGATTCATCGTTCTGGTCCATAGGGCCTGTAGCGTACCGGAGAACTCCGAGTCGAAACACGAGTCCCCGCTGGTCACGCCGACGACGCGAATCGCACCGCTCCCGTCCGGCGAGAACAACGGCCCTCCGCTGTCGCCCTTGAGGACGAGTCCGGTCGAGTCCCCATATAAATTGAAGTTGGCGACGTACATTGGAGTGCCGAGACTATGCTGGTTGGGAAAGCAGCAGGTCTGGCTGTCGATGGGAAAGTTGCTGTCCAGACGCTTTCGCCATTCGACCGCCAAGCGCGTTGCCGGCGGGCCCTGAGTCTGGATGCCTTCGCAGGTGTTGGCGATCAGCGCGGTCGCACCCCACCCGGCATATACGATCTCCGCATGCTTCCAGTGCTCTCCACCGGGATCGCCGTCGATCCAGACGGGGACAGCGGCAGCAGCCGCGCGCGTGGCGGGAGTGGCGCGGATAGGCAGCGCCGCAATGGCAATGTCCCGCCCGTTAGGACTGCCCTGGCTGCTGGTCGCCTGGACGACCCAGGCATGGCGGATGTCCGCGCGGGCCGTCTCGACGCCGTCGACGTGCGTGAAGGCTACCGTCCCACAGCCGCCCGTGGCGATGATGCGACCGCTGGCGTCCTCGACCACACAGCTCGGATCACCGCCTATCATGGGCCCGCGATCGCCGGGGTTGGTGGAATCGAAGCCGAAGCAGTGCGCCGCGGTCAGCACCAGCCTCGGTGTGATCAGCGTCCCGGTGCATGCTCCTCGATTGCCGAACAAGCGGACGACCGCATGCAAATAGGAGCGAAACGCCGCGTCGGCGGGCAGCGGTGCGCCCGAGATCCGCGGGTCAGGGCCGGATCCCTCCCTCAGAATGCGTCGGTCGCCGTCAGGCGTCGATGCGCATGATGCGACTAGCACCCAGATCAGAGTGGCCAGCAGGGCTTTCGCGAACTGCGCTTCGCCTTTATGCAAAGCACCACTACGGCCAGCGTTCTTCATGGTGTTCTCCCCTATCCGACCCAAGGTCTACGCAATTAATTGTGACACGCTGTCGGCTACAAAGCGATCCCAGCGGGTTGGCCCCTTCGAGCGCTTCAGGCCGAGCCATGCCCCCGCTGCTTGTGACATGGCACCAGCAAGTGCCCATCTCCTCCTAATGGCTATTGACACTAAGGCGCTTCTCGCAACCCGTCGCTCTCCCGTGGTTCAGCGCATCGGTAAACTGCCGGTTGTTCCTGACGGGCGCGTCGGGCCTTTGCCTCCTGGAACTCTTGACCGCGGAGCCCGCTGCGGTGGAGTGGCCATCGACCCACCGCGCCCCGGACTAGTAGCGCACACGACCATATCCCAGATCTCGGCGCGGATTACGCCGCGCCTGGTAATGTCGAACCAGATCTAAGCTAGAAGAGGAGTACCAGCATGGCACGCATCATCGGGGGCATCGCCGCCTCGCATACGCCGACCATCGGCTTCGCCTACGATCGGAACAAGCGCGACGACCCCGTGTGGGCACCGATTTTCGAGAACTTCGCGCCGCTATCCGCCTGGCTCGCCGAGAAGCGTCCGGACGTCCTGCTGTGGATTTACAACGATCACATCACGTCGTTCTTTTTCGATCACTACTCGGCGTTCGCGCTCGGCGTGGGTCCCGAGTGGCCTGTCGCCGACGAAGGGGCCGGTGCCCGCGATCTGCCATCTATCAAGGGGCACCCTGCCCTCGCCTCGCACATCGGCCACTCGCTGATGGCCGACGAGTTCGACATGTCCTTTTTCCAGAACCGGGCGCTGGATCACGGCTGCTTCTCGCCGCTGTCGGTGCTTTGCCCGCACGAGCCGGAGTGGCCGGTGCGCCTTGTCCCGCTGCAGATGGGCGTGCTGCAGCTCCCGATGCCGAGCGCGCGTCGCTTCTACAAGCTCGGCCAGGCGCTCAGGCGCGCGATCGAAAGCTATCCGGAGGATTTGCGCGTCGTCATCGTCGCCACGGGCGGGTTATCGCACCAGGTGCACGGCGAGCGCGCGGGTTTCAACAACCCTGCCTGGGACCAGCGCTTTCTCGACCTGTTCGAGCGCGATCCCGATCAGTTGGCCGAAATGAAAATCGCCGAATACGCGGAGCTCGGGGGGTTCGAGGGCGCGGAAGTGGTCATGTGGCTCACCATGCGTGGCGCGCTTTCGGCGAAGGTCGAGTGCAAGTTCCGCAGCTATTACCTCCCATCGATGGCCGGCATCGCCACCGCGATCTACGAAGGCACCGATGCGCCCGACCCGGCGGTCATCGAACGTCACCGCCGTCACGTGGCCGGCGAGCTCAGTGGCGTCGAACGACTCGAAGGCACGTACCCGTTCACGCTCGAGCGCAGCGTCAAGTCGTTTCGCATCAACGACTACCTGCACCGGATGGTCGAGCCGAGCCATCGAGAGTCGTTCCTTCTCGACCCGGAAGCAAGTTTCGAGGCTGCCGGGTTGAATGAAGAAGAGCGAGACCTGGTCCGTCGACGCGACTGGCGCGGCCTGATCCACTACGGCGTCATCTTCTTCATGCTCGAGAAGCTCGGTGCCGTTAGCGGCGTGTCGAACCTCCACATCTATGCCGCAATGCGCGGCGAGACGCTCGAAGCCTTTCAGCGCACGCGCAACGCGCCGGGCGCGTTGTACTCGGTGGCAGGTAAAGGGGCCGGCAATCTCAGCTGGGACCAGCCGCCGGCGCGGTGAGCCAGCGCTGAACGGCGCGGCAGCCGATCCTGCGGTCACGACCCTCGGGCATGTGCATGCGATCGTGAAACACGGCGTTGCAACGGGAGTGACTCGATGATCATCGACATCCACGGCCACTACACGACCGCGCCGAAGGCGCTGGAGGGGTGGCGCAACCGCCAGATCGCCGGTATCACGAACCCCGCGGAGATGCCGAAGGCGTCCGAGCTCTCCATCAGCGACGACGAGCTGCGCGAATCGATCGAGAGCAACCAGCTGCGACTGATGCGCGAGCGCGGGCTCGACCTCACGATCTTCAGTCCGCGCGCGAGTTTCATGGCGCATCACATCGGGGATTTCCAGGTCTCGAGCACGTGGGCCGCGATCTGCAACGAGCTGTGTCACCGGGTGAGCCGCCTGTTCCCGGATCACTTCATCCCTGCCGCGATGCTGCCGCAGAGTCCCGGCGTCGATCCGGCGACATGCATTCCCGAGTTGGTCAAGTGCATCGAGGAGTTCGGCAATGTGGCGATCAATCTCAATCCCGATCCGTCCGGAGGACACTGGAACTCCCCACCGCTGTCCGATCGTCACTGGTACCCGATCTACGAGAAGATGATCGAGTACGACATCCCGGCGATGATCCACGTCAGCACCAGCTGCAACCCGTGCTTCCACACCACCGGGGCGCACTACCTGAACGCGGACACGACGGCCTTCATGCAGTGCCTGACCGCCGACCTGTTCAAGGACTTCCCGACGCTGCGCTTCATCATTCCCCACGGCGGCGGCGCGGTGCCGTACCACTGGGGACGCTTCCGCGGCCTGGCGCAGGAGCTCAAGAAGCCGTTGCTCAAGGAGCACCTGCTCAACAACATCTTCTTCGACACCTGCGTCTATCACCAGCCGGGCATCGACCTGCTCACGCGCGTGATTCCGGTCGACAATATCCTGTTCGCGAGCGAGATGATCGGCGCGGTGCGAGGGCTGGATCCCGAGACCGGCCACTACTACGATGACACCAGGCGCTACATCGAGGCCGTGAATATCGATCCGGCGCAGAGGCACAACATCTACGAACTCAACGCGCGGCGCGTCTATCCGCGCCTCGATGCCGCGCTGAAAGCGAAAGGACGTTGACCATGGTCGAGCTCGGAGTCGTCTATCGCAACATCGTTCGTGCCGACCGCGACATCGCGGCCAGGCTGGGCGCGTTCGGAACGGCGACCGTCCACGAGGCGATGGGGCGTACGGGCCTGCTCAAGCCGTACATGCGCCCGATCTACGCCGGCGCGCAAGTCTCCGGAACGGCCGTCACCGTGCTGCTGCACCCTGGAGACAACTGGATGCTGCACGTCGCGGTTGAGCAGATCCAGCCTGGCGATATCGTCGTTGCCGCGGTCACGGCGGATTCCTCGGACGGCTATTTCGGCGAGCTGCTCGCGACGAGCTTCAAGGCGCGGGGCGCCCGAGGGCTCGTCATCGACGCCGGGGTGCGCGACGTGCGCGTGCTCACCCAGATGGCGTTCCCGGTCTGGAGCAAGGCGGTCTCCGCCAAGGGCACGGTGAAAGCCACACTGGGTTCGGTAAATATTCCGGTCGTGTGCGCCGGGGCGTTGGTTACCCCAGGCGACATCGTGGTGGCCGACGACGACGGCGTGGCCGTGGTGCCTGCGGCCCTCGCACAGAAAACGCTGGATGCTGCAGCCGCGCGTGAAGCCAACGAAGGCGAAAAGCGCGCGAAGCTGACCGCCGGAGTACTTGGGCTGGACATGTACCACATGCGTGAGCCGCTGCAAAAGGCCGGATTGAAATACGTCGACTGATCGAGGCGCTGGATATGGGCGTCGAGTCGCGCAAGCCTGACCGCATCACCGGTATTTCGTCGATGGCGATGCGTCACGTGCTGGTCGAGCTCGGCGACATGTACGAGCAGCGCTCAGGGCAAGCTGTCGCAGTCGTTGCGGTGGGCGGCGTCGATGCGGCCCGGCGGGTGCACGCCGGCGAAGCGTTCGACTTCGTCGTGCTGGCTGACGAGGCGATCGAGCGATTGGCAGCCGACGGTCGTGTCATTCCAGCGAGCCGCACCGATCTCGCTCGCTCCGGCGTCGCGATAGCGGTACCTGCCGGAGCGACGCGACCCGACGTCTCGACCGAGTCGGCGGTTCGCGACGCTGTCCTGCGCGCCCGCAGCATCGGATATTCGACGGGGCCGAGCGGTGCGCACCTCGTCCGCTTGTTCGAGCGCTGGGGTATCGCCGACGATATCGCTTCCCGCATCGTTCAAGCTTCGCCCGGCGTTCCCGTCGGTACTCTGCTCGCGCGCGGCGACGTCGAGCTGGGCTTCCAGCAGTTGAGCGAGTTGACGCACTTGCCCGGCATCGAGGTCGTCGGCCTGCTTCCGGCGGAGATCCAGGTGACAACCGTGTTCTCGGCGGCCGTATGCACAGCATCGAACGCTCCGACCGCCGTGCATGCGTTGCTCTCCTTCCTGGCTTCGCCGGACGCCGATGTGGTGAAGCGACGCCACGGCATGGAGCCAGCTGCCTTTTTTGCGTAGGGTAATGCGGTCGCACGCGCCCATAGGGTATTCGCGACAATCGCGCGTATGATGCCGCGTCCAACCTAGCTAGGAACGTAATGATGATCGAACGACTCTTCACCGCCTTGCTGACCATTGCACTGTGGTCCCCCGCTCTCTCGCCCATTGCGTATGCCGCCACGGCACGAATCGTGGCCGTCACGCTTCAGGACTCGAGTGGCGATCCTTCGAATTCAGCGATGGTGATCAAGGCCGATACCACGAAGGTGAAAGCCGGCCCCGTGACGTTTGAGGCGGTCAACCGATCGAAGGGTCTCGTGCACGAGGTGCTGGTGGTCCCGGCCCCGTCAGGCGGAAAGGAATTACCCTACGACGGCAAGACCAGCACGATCATCGAAAAGCGCGTGCACTCGCTGGGCGAGATTTCGGAGCTAAAGCCCGGCGCCCGTGGCAAGGTCACGCTGAATCTAAAAGCTGGAACATACATCCTGTTGTGCAATCAGCCCGGACATTACAAGTCGGGCATGTCGACCGAGTTCGTCGTCGAGAAGTAGCGCAGCCACAGCTGACGCGGAATTCGATAATTGCTGCGGTCGCGGCGAGTCGGCGGGCGGAAGCTCGTCCCATGGAGTCGCGGGCCCAACTCGGTAGCGCATATCGAAAAGTTGGTTACCGCGCTGGACCTCATCGCCGACGAGCACGGCAGAGCCAACAAGACACTGCAGATGTTGCAATTGGAAGCGAAGAAACAGGTGGTGGCGTGAGCCGAGTCCCCAAAAAGTCCCTAACGCCAAGAAAAAGGGCTAGACCGAATCGATCTAACCCTTTGTTTATCTGGCGCGCCCGGCAGGATTTGAACCCACGACCCCCTGGTTCGTAGCCAGGTACTCTAATCCAACTGAGCTACGGGCGCTTAGCACTAAATTATATCAGATAGCAACGACGCCCCAAGCATCACCCACATCGCCGCCGCTGTTGGCGGCGGTGAATACGTCGCATTGCCTCGTGCCGTGGCGGGACCCATGCCCGAGTTGGCCGCACCGGTCCGATCCCATAAGATGTGCCGATGAATGCCACGATCCTCCGCGCTGCGCTTTGCGTCGCGGCGCTGGCCGCCGCCACCGCGACGGCGCAGCCGCCGGACAGCGTCTTCATCGACGATCTGACCTGGACCGAGCTGCGCGATGCCGTTGCCGCGGGCAAGACCACGGTCATCGTCCCGATCGGCGCGACCGAGCAGAACGGCCCGCTGATGGCGCTGGGGAAACACAACATGCGCGTCAAAGCGCTGTCGGACAAGATTGCGCGCACCTTGGGCAATGCGCTCGTCGCCCCGGTCATCGCCTACGTGCCGGAAGGCAACCTCGACCCGCCGACGAAGCACATGCGCTTTCCCGGAACGATCACGGTTCCCGACGCGATCTTCGAAAAGACGCTCGAATACGCGGCCCGCAGCTTGCGTCGCGCCGGCTTTCGCGACATCGTTTTTCTGGGCGACCACGGTGGCTACCAGAAAGACGAGATCGCTGTCGCGGCCCGCCTCAATCGCGAATGGCGTTCTCAGGACACCCGAGCGCACGCGATCGAAGAGTACTATCGATCGACGCAGACGGCGTACGTCCAGGCGTTGAAAGGCCGCGGCTACAGCGACGACGAAATCGGATCGCATGCCGGCCTGGCCGATACGTCGCTTACGCTGGCGTTGGCACCCGACCTCGTGCGCTCGGAGCAACTTGGCTCATCCGCCAAACCGACCGCTGCGCAAGGTGTCTACGGCGACCCGCGCCGCGCCACCGCGGAACTGGGTCGCCTCGGCGCAGACATCGTGGTCACGCAAACGGTGGCAGCAATTCGGAAGGCGATCGAGCATCGGTAGTCGGCGAAGCAGGCGATTTCGGCGATAATTCGTCACTCGCCGAAACTGGACGCTCGATGCAGCAGAGTTCGCCCTCCCGCACGCTGGTCGCAACACTTTGTCTGGGTACCGCTGTACTCTCATTCAGCGTCGCCGGCGATGTGCCGTCCTCGCCCGCCGCCGATGTCGTCGTCACGGTCCCCGGCATGCCGCCGGTGCCCGATCCGAACAATCTGTACAGTGAGGCCGGCGCCGGCAAGCTGAGTCCCGCGGTCGCCGGGGCACTCCCGCGCGTCTACGTGCCCAACGTGCAGTCGAACGATGTCTACGTTATCGATCCCGCGACGATGAAAGTTGTCGATCGCTTCAAGGTCGGAGTCAATCCGCAGCATGTCGTGCCGTCGTGGGACTTGAAGACGCTTTGGGTCGCCAACAATGCCGAGAACCGCACCGACGGCAGCCTGACGCCGATCGACCCCATTACGGGCAAGCCGGGCCGTCCGATCGTCGTCGACGATCCGTACAACATGTATTTCACGCCCGATGGCCAATCGGCGATCATCGTCGCGGAGGCGCGCAAGCGGCTCGACTTTCGCGATCCGCATTCGATGCAGATGCAGCAGTCGCTCGCGACGCCGCAATGCGACGGCATCAACCACGCCGATTTCTCGATAGATGGCCGCTTCGCGATATTCACCTGCGAATTCGACGGCGGCCTGGTGAAGATCAATCTTATCGACCACAAGGTGCTGGGTTACCTGAAGCTCGCCAAGCCCGTGGCATCGGGAATCGCATCGATTTTGCGCCGGGCCGTCGAGCGGAAATCGCACGCGATGGCAGCCAGCATGCCGCAGGACATCCGCATCTCGCCCGACGGCAAGCTGTTCTATGTCGCCGACATGGAAGCCGACGGCGTATTCGTCGTCGACGGTGCCGAGTTCCGGCAAATCGATTTCATTCCGACTGGCATCGGAACGCACGGCCTCTACCCGAGTCGCGACGGCAAAAAGCTCTATGTCGCCAATCGCGGATCGAACAAGATCCATGGTCCGCCGCACGGCAAGGGAAGCGTTACGGTGATCGATTTCGCCACCCGGAAGATCGAAGCGACCTGGCCGATCCCTGGCGGCGGCAGCCCCGATATGGGCAACGTCAGTGCCGACGGCAAGATGTTGTGGCTTGCCGGTCGATACGATAACGTCGTCTACGCGATAGACACCGCAACAGGACAGGTCGCCAGCATACCGGTGGGTCGCGAGCCGCACGGGCTTACGGTATGGCCTCAGCCGGGTCGTTACTCGCTCGGCCACACCGGCAATATGCGCTAGCAACGGCGCATGATCGAAATCCCGCGGCGGCGGTTCATCGCTTGGTTGTCCATCGCGCTGGCCGGCGCGCATTCCGCGGTCGTTCTCGCCGAAGGCGCCGACTATCCGACGCGCACGATTCACCTCGTCATCCCGAATACCGTCGGCGGCACCAGCGATATTCTCGCGCGCCTGATAGGAGCGCGGTTGAGCGATGCCCTTGGCCAGTCGGTCGTCGTCGAAAGCAGGGCCGGCGCGGCAGGTCGAATCGCGCTGGAATACATGGCCAAGGCAGCACCTGACGGCTACACGATCTTGCTCGGAAACAACGGGACCAATGCGATCGTGCCCAGCGCGCAGGGTCGCGACGTCGCCGACGATGCGCCGCTCGTTCCCGTGATCAAGCTCGCGAGTCTCGCGATCGTCATCGCCGCGACACCCCGCCTCGGAGTCACATCGCTCGACGACGCCATCAAGCGGGCCCGCGGCGCGTCCAACCCGCTGGCTTACGCGAGCAGCGGCATCGGATCGACCTCGCACATGGCGGCGGTGCTGCTCTGCCAGCGCGCCGGGGTCAAGATGCTTCAGATCCCCTACGCCGGCACCGCGTCCGCGGTCAAAGATGTCCTCGCCGGAGAGGTTCCACTGATTTTCACGCATCTGGCGACCGTGGCGACGCTGATTCGCGCCGGCCAGCTGCGCGCGCTGGCCGTGACGGGCTTGCACCGCGCGGCAGCATTTCCCGATATCCCGACGGTCGCGGAATCGGGATTTCCCGATTTCGACGTGGTGACCTGGCACGGCGTGTTCCTTCCACCCGGCACGCCGCGCGAAATCGTGATGCGGCTGCATCGCGAGCTGGCGCGAATCCTCGCAATGGACGACCTGCGTGCGCAACTCGCGAGCATGGGCATGGAGCCGCTCGGCGGCACGCCGGAGGAGTTCGCCGCCGACATCAAAGCCGACCGTGAGCATTGGGCGGCCGTGATACGCGATGCCGGATTGCGGACCCGATGAGGCGCCTGCGGGACGGCATCCACGCGGGCAGCGTCTGCCGATGAGCGAAGCGCTGCTGATGGTGTCGACAGCCTCGCAATGGCTCGGCCCCGCGCGCATGGCACGCGCGCTGACCAAGGCGGACTTCGAGGTGTCGTTGTTGGCGCCCGCCGATTCGCTGGCAGCCAAATCGAAATATGTGACCAAAAGGCGGGCACTCCCCGGCAATGCGATTCCGATGGAATGGTTGCAGTCGCTGACCGCCGCCGTCGACGACATCGCGCCCCGCCTGCTTGTGCCCTGCGACGAAATGGCCATCCGGCTAATGTTTGCGCTGGTGCTCGAGCCACCGCCCGATCTGCCGTCGGCGATCCGGTTACGGCTCGACGGGTTGATCCGGACTTCGCTCGGCGATCCGGCGCATTACCAGACGAGCATCGACAAGATCCTGCTGCCGTCGGCCGCCGAGAGCCTCGGCGTTCGCATGCCGCCATACGCACTGGCCGACGGCATTGAGGAGGCGATCGCCTGCGCCGGTACCCTCGGGTATCCCGCCGTCGTGAAGCGCCGGTTCGGCTTCGCCGGCGAGGGCGTGGCCGTCGTCACCGACGCCGATGATCTGCTGCGCCAGGGCCAGGCGCTGTTGAGCCCCGACCAGCTCGACCTCGGGCAGCGGCTCCCCCGCCAGTTGCTGGTGCAAACGTTCATCCGCGGCGCCTACCACTCGCAGGCGTTGGCGGCCTGGCAAGGCGAGCCGCTGGCACAGTTTTCCTGGGAGCGCCAGATAGCAACGCTGCCGTGCAAAGGTCAGACGTCGGTGCTGCGCTTCGTACACTCACCTGAAAGCGCCGCTTACGCCGAAACGCTGTGCAGTGCCTTCGGCATCAGCGGTTTTTTCAATGTCCAGTTCGTTCTTGACGAGGGTGGACGCCCTTACCTGCTCGAAATCAATCGCAGGATCGTTACGCACATGCACATGGGTGAACGCGTCGGCGCCGACCTCGCCGTCGCGATGGCCAGGCAATTGCGCGGCCTGCCGCCGGCGCCACCCGCCGCGTCGCCACAGCCAGGGCCCAGTGTGGCTATCTTCCCCCGCGAATGGCTCCGGGATCCACTCAGCCCCTGGCTTCACCGGTGCGCGGCCGACGTGCCGTGGGACGACCTCGCGCTCTTCAAGGCGATGCTGGCGATGCGGCATTGAACCCGCGGTGATGGAGAGCAACGGGCGGCGGCTGGGTCGCGCCATCTTCAACCGGCCGACGCTGCGCGTCGCGCGCGACCTCCTGGGCAAATTCATCGTGCGCCGCCACCGCGGCCGCGAGCTCGCCGCAATGATCGTCGAAACAGAAGCCTACAAGGGCCCGAGAGACCGCGCGTCGCATGCCTTCGGCGGACGCCGCACCGCACGCGTCGAACCGCTGTTTGCGGACGGCGGAACCGCCTATGTCTACCTGGTGTACGGGATGCATTGGCTGCTCAATTTCAGCACCGCTGGCGCAGGCAATCCCGAGGGCGTGCTGATCCGCGGTGTCCTGTCCGGAAGCACCGAACAGCGAACGCTGGTGTCGGGCCCAGGCCGCGTAACCGCGCACCTCCGCGTCGATGGGCGGCTCGACCACATCGATGTGACCCAGTCGACGCAGATGTGGGTCGAGGACCGCGGGATTCGCGTACCGGCGCGGCGCATCATCGCCGGGCCGCGCGTTGGCATCGACTACGCCGGTGCCTACTGGGCCACGCGACGGTGGCGATTCAGGATCGACCTGTCGGGCGGTTTGTCGGACATCGCTACGACGACTCGTAGGACATAGTCTCCTTTTTGGCGGTGCGGCCGCCAAACCGGAACAGAGCGCATGCTCGTCGGTCTTCCCGATACGCCCCCAAGGAGCGCGAAGCCGGCGCTGACCGGCCTCGCGAGCGTCTTCTTCCTAAGGAGTCAGACTATGAAGTTTCTGGTCACGTATCTTGCACCCCCGTCGGTCATTGACGAATGGAAGAAAACCGACCCGGAGCAGCGAAAGGCAGCCGAAGGGAAGATGCAGGGCGAATGGAAAAAGTGGATGAGCGATCACGCGAAGATGTTCGTCGACAAGGGAGCGGGAGTCGGCAAGACCAAGTCTGTCGCCGCGCGAGGCACGTCCGACAAGAGAAACGACATCATGCTGTACGCGATTGTGGAGGCGGAATCACACGAAGCGGCGACAAAGGCGTTTGAAGGGCATCCGCATCTGCAGATCCCGCAATCCTCGATAGAGGTGATGGCCATTCAGCCGTTACCCGCTATGTAAAGGCCTTTCCGCGGAACTCCAACCCACCGCAAGATGCGTGCGCGGAAGTGTAAGTAGCGCGCGCCCAAGGATGCAGTCCTCACCTGACCGAGCGCCATGCGGCTCCGGAGACCGTCGCCAGTCTCGTCAGCGTCTTGCAAGGTGGGCAACGTACGATGCGACGAATGCGCATTGGTAAATCGTAGTCGGCGGCACTCGTGGTGCAATTGTCGCAAGCGCTCCTCTTCGAACCGAAACAACTCGAAGATAGCTGGGGCCAGCCGCTGAATGATCCGGTCTGGACCGTCGCGCACGACCACCTTCGCGGCACCGATCCCGTCCTCGGCGTCTATCTGGGTCGTCGGGCCTGGGCGTTGCCATGGTGGATCATGACAGCCGCCCACGTAGCCAATCTTGCCTTCGATAATCGGCCCGTGCTCGTGACCCTCTGCGCGATCTGCAGCAGCGGATCGGCCTTTCGGAGGGAGGTCGGAGGGCAGTCCCTCGTCTTTCGTCTGCGCGGCAAATACAATGGCACGATGCTTTTGGAAGACACGTCGACTGAGAGCCTTTGGTCGCCGTTCACTGGCGTTGCGCTGGCCGGCAGGATGCGTGGGGCGGCACTGGAGCGTCTCCCCCTCTCGCAGTGTCTCTGGAGCGAGTGGCTGGGCATGCATCCGACCACAATGGTTCCCTACGCGGACCAGGCGCGGCGCCAAGGGCGCGCGAGCCAGTACTCCCCCGGCTCGCCCGGCATCCCGCCAGGGATGCGCGCGACGCTCGTCAGACCACTCGATGAGCGACTTCCGCACAGCACGCTCATTCTAGGCGTCAACAACGGAGCGAAGGCCCGAGCCTATCCGCTAGAGACATTGGCGCGAATCGGTCCAGTCCTGAACGACTCGCTCGGCGGTGCAGCAATGGTCGTGAGGTGCCGGCCCGGGACATTGCAGGCGCTCGCCTTCCATCGCCGGGTCGGAGAACGTATCCTGGTCTTCGCTTACTCGGACTCGGTCGGGGTGTACGACGAACAGACGGGGTCAGTGTGGAACGAGATGGGTGAAGCGGTCTCCGGCCCGCTCGTCGGAACGCAACTCGCATTCCTCGACTCTGGAGTTGGCGAGTGGTACGCGTTCGCGGCCCACCATCCCGACGCGGAAATCTTCGATACGGTATGAGCTCTCATATGGGGTGGATTCCAGCCGAGCGTCACAATTCTGGCGGAGAGAGAGGGATTCGAACCCTCGATACAGGTTTTGGCCCGTATGCTCCCTTAGCAGGGGAGTGCCTTCGACCACTCGGCCATCTCTCCGGATAACTCTCAATTTTACCTGCGCGCCTCGCGCAGGGTCAAACAACGCGATGCTGAATTCGCGGATTATCGCGGTTCGATCGCGGCCGGAGCCTGATCGAGCTCGAATGCGCGGTGCAGAACGCGGACCGCGAGCTCCAGATATTTCTCGTCGATGACGACCGACGTCTTGATCTCCGAGGTGGAGATCATCTGGATGTTGATCTGCTCGTCGGCCAGCGCCTTGAACATCTTCGCCGCGATCCCGACGTGCGAGCGCATGCCGATGCCGACCAGCGATACCTTGCAGATTCGGTTGTCGCCGATGATGTCGCGGGCCGTGAAGGCGGCGCCCTTTTCGCGCATCAGCACGTCCAGCGCCTTCTGATATTCGCCGCGATTTACAGTGAAAGAAAAGTCGGTGTGTCCGGACGCGCCGATGTTCTGCACGATCATGTCGACGTCGAGGTTGGCGGCTGCAATCGGGCCCAGAATCGCGTACGCGATGCCGGGCCGGTCCTCGACGCCCATCAACGATATCTTGGCCTCGTCGCGGTTGAACGCGATACCGGAAATGATCGCCTGTTCCATGGTGTCGTCTTCCTCGAACGTGATCAGCGTGCCGCGCGAGTCGCTGTCGGGCTCCTCGAAGGACGATAGCACGCGCAGTTTGACTTTGTACTTGCCGGCGAACTCGACCGATCGCAGCTGCAGGACCTTCGAGCCGAGGCTCGCCATTTCGAGCATTTCCTCGAACGTGACCCGGTCGAGGCGCCGCGCCTCCGGAACGATGCGCGGATCGGTCGTGTAGACGCCGTCGACGTCGGTATAGATCTGACATTCGTCGGCGGCGAGCGCAGCCGCCAGGGCGACACCCGAGGTATCCGACCCGCCCCGCCCAAGGGTCGTGATGTTGCCGTCGGCATCCACCCCCTGGAAGCCTGCCACGATCACCACCGTTCCCTCGGCCAGATCGCGCCTGATCCGCTCTTCGTCGATTTTCAGAATGCGAGCCTTGGTGAACGCGCTGTCGGTCAGCACCTGCACCTGGCCGCCGGTGTAGCTCTTGGCCTGCAGCCCGAGTTGCTGCAACGCGATCGCAAGCAGACCGATGGTGACTTGCTCGCCGGTTGCCGCAACGACATCGAGCTCGCGCGGATCGGGATTCGGTGCGAGCTCGCGCGCCAGCGCGAGCAGGCGGTTGGTTTCGCCGCTCATCGCCGACGGAACCACGACCAGTTGATGCCCGGCGCGATGGAAATGCGCTACGCGCCTGGCGACGTTGCGGATCCGCTCGATGCTGCCGACCGACGTGCCGCCGTATTTTTGAACGATCAGCGCCATGGCAGCCGTCGGTCAACGACGCTCACTCGCACGCAATGCCCGCGCGGGCTTCTCACAGCAGCCGAAAGGCCAGGGTCGCGTTGGTGCCGCCGAAACCGAACGAATTCGACAGCGCAGCCCGGATCTTCATCCTGCGCGCCTCGTTCGGCACGAAGTCGAGGTCGCAGCGCGGGTCGCGCTTGAACAGGTTCGCTGTTGGCGGCGCAACCTGGTCGCGCAAGGCAAGGACCGTAAACACGGCTTCGATCCCGCCGGCGGCGCCCAGCAAGTGGCCGGTCATCGACTTGGTCGACGATACCGCCAGCCGCGACGCGTGCTCGCCGAAACATCGCTTGACGGCGACGCATTCAGCCACGTCGCCCAGCTGCGTCGAGGTACCGTGCGCGTTGATGTAGTCGATATCGCGCGGGTCGAGCCCGGCGTTACGAAGTGCATTGGCCATGCTGCGCGCCGCGCCGCCGCCATCTTCCGGGGGGGCCGTGATGTGGTGGGCGTCGGCCGACATGCCGTAGCCGACCAGCTCGCAGTAGATCCTCGCGCCTCGCGCCTTGGCGTTTTCCAGCTCTTCGAGCACCAGCACGCCCGCGCCTTCGCCCAGGACGAACCCGTCGCGGTCGATATCCCAGGGCCGGCTCGCCGTCGCGGGATCGTCGTTGCGTTGCGAGAGAGCGCGCGCGGCGCAAAAGCCGCCGATGCCCAGCGCGCTCACCGTTCCTTCCGCACCACCGGCGACCATGATGTCGGCGTCGCCGTATTCGATCAGTCGCGCTGCTTCACCGAGACTGTGATTGGCCGACGAACAGGCGCTTACGGTAGCGAGGTTCGGCCCCTGGTAGCCGTACTGGATCGACACCAGCCCGGCGATCATGTTGATGATCGATCCGGGCACGAAGAACGGCGAGATCTTGCGCAACCCGCCCTGCAGATAGGCGTTATGCGTGTCCTCGATCATCGGCAAACCTCCGATGCCTGAACCGATGCAAACGCCGACGCGCTCCAGGTCGCCGCTGTAGCCGTCGAGCCCCGCGTCGGCAACCGCCTCCATCGTCGCGACCTGGCCATAGTGCACGAACCGGTCGTAACGCCGGGCATCCTTGCCGGACAGGTACTTGGTGACGTCGAAGTCCCTGACCTCGCCGGCGATGCGCGAGGGAAAGGCGCTTGCGTCGAAGCGCGTGATCGCGACGATGCCCGACCGGCAGGCGAGAATGTTGTCCCACGCGGTCGCGACGCCGGTGCCGACCGGCGACACGATACCTATTCCGGTGATTACAACGCGCCGTCTGGCCATGGGCTGATCGTGAAAGGGCGGACCGGGATGCGGTCGCGTTCCGCTCGCGCGAAACTGCCGGGCCGCCGGAGGACGACTGGTGCCGCTCTCGGCTGCCCGGTGCGGGGGATGCTATTTCTTCAGATGTGCGCTGACGTAATCGATCGCCTGCTGCACGGTAGTGATTTTCTCGGCGTCCTCGTCGGGAATCTCGGTTTCGAACTCTTCTTCCAGCGCCATCACCAACTCGACCGTATCCAGCGAGTCCGCGCCCAGGTCGTCGACGAACGACGATTCGTTCTTGATCTCCGCTTCGTTGACACCAAGTTGTTCTGCGACGATCTTCTTGACTCGCTGCTCTACGTTTTCCATGCCTCTCCTCCCCTCACGGGATCTGAACTTCACAACCTGTGGATTTTACCAGATAGAGCCCATTTTCGGGCTACTGCATATACATACCGCCGTTGACGTGCAACGTGGCGCCGGTGATGTAGCCGGCGCCGGCCGAGGCGAGAAAGGCGACCGCGTTTGCGACTTCTTCGGGGAGTCCGAGCCGGCCTAGCGGAATCCGCTCGACCAGCCTTTCGCGCTGCGTTTCATCCATGGCGCGAGTCATGTCGGTGTCGATGAACCCGGGTGCGACGCAATTGACGGTGATGTTGCGGCTGCCGACTTCCTGGGCCAGCGACTTGGTGAACCCGATAAGCGCCGCTTTTGCCGCCGAATAATTGGTCTGGCCGGCGTTGCCGCTGACGCCGACCACCGAGCCAATATTTATGATGCGGCCGTAGCGGGCCTTGATCATGCCGCGCAGAACGGCCTTCGACAGGCGATAGACCGATCTGAGGTTGGTATCGATGATCGCGTCCCACTCGTCGTCCTTCATGCGCAGCAGCAGATTGTCGCGGGTGATGCCGGCATTGTTCACTAGTATCGCGACATCGCCGTAGCGTTGCTGGATTGCGCTGATCGCCGCTTCGGGCCCGGTCGCCTCGTTGACGTCCAGCCGCAGGCCTGCGCCGTCGTTGCCCGCCGTCTTCAGATAGGCGTCGATCGACGCCGCGCCGGCATCGGTCGTGGCGGTGCCGACGACGACCGCGCCATCACGAGCGAGTACCTGCGCGATCGCCTTGCCGATGCCGCGGCTCGCGCCGGTGACCAGGGCCACGCTGCGGTCGAGTCCCATCGTCTACGCCGCCATGACTGCCGAGAGTGCCGCGGCCAGCGCGTCGCCGTCGTTGGACGAAAATACGAGGAGCTCGGGCACCGTGCGTTTGGCCAACCCGGTAAGCACGGTTCCGGGGCCACATTCGACGACGTGCGTCACTCCGTCTGCGGCAAAGGCGCGCATCGTGTCGGCCCAGCGCACAGGGCTCGCCGCCTGCCGCGCCAGCGCATCGCGAATGCCGGCGGGTGCGGCCGCGCTTTTGACATCGACATTGTGCAAAATCGGAAACGACGGTGCGCCAATATCGACTCGGTCGAGATAACCGGCGAGCCGCTCGGCGGCCGGCTTCAACAGTGAGCTGTGGAACGGTGCGCTGACCGGGAGCAGCAAGCCGCGCTTGGCGCCGCGACTCTTGGCGAGCACGATCGCGCGCTCGACGGCTTGGCGGTGTCCTGCGACCACGATCTGTGACGGCGCGTTGAAGTTCACCGGTTCGACCACCTGCCCCTGCGCCGCCTCGGCGCAGAGGGCCGCCAGTGTCGCATCGTCCAGGCCCATGATGGCGGCCATCGCACCGGTGCCGTCGGGCACCGCCTCCTGCATCGCCTCTGCGCGAAAGCGCACCAGCGGCAAGGCATCGGCGAATGCGACCGAGCCGGAAGCGACCAGCGCCGCATACTCGCCGAGGCTGTGGCCTGCGGCGATCGCCGGATCCGCGCCGCCGGCCGCGCGCCACGCGCGGTAGACGGCGACATCGGCCGTCAGCATCAGCGGCTGCGTGTTCACCGTCCGGTTGATTTCTTCCGGCGACCCGTCGTTGGCGAGCGCCCACAGGTCCTGCGCGAGCACCTGGCTCGCCTCGGCGAACGTCTGCCGGACCGCCGGGTGCGCATCATAGCCGGCCATCATGCCGACCGACTGCGATCCCTGCCCCGGAAATATCATCGCCAATTTCATCGTCGTGCCCGCGCGCGCGGCCGACGCGACCGTCGGATGCGTGTCAAATCCATCGCAACAGAATCGAACCCCAGGTAAACCCGCCGCCCACACCCAGCAGGAGGACATGCTGACCGGGCTGGATGCGCCCGTCGCGCACCGCCACGTCGAGCGCCAGCGGAATCGATGCCGCCGATGTGTTGGCGTGCTCGCCGACGGTCGACACCATGCGCTCGAGCGGGAGGCCGAGCTTCTTCATCGTCGCTTCCATGATACGGATATTTGCCTGGTGCGGAATCACCCAGTCGACGGAACCGGGCGCCACCCCGGTCGCCGCCAGCGCTTCCTGCGCCGTCTCGGCGAGCACCTTGACCGCGAATTTGAACACCGTGTGGCCGTCCATCTTCAACAGCGGCCGGCCGCTGACCGCGCCGTTGGCCACCGTTCCCGGCACCGACAGGATGTCGCGATAGCTGCCGTCGGCGTGCAGGTGGGCGGACAGGATTCCCGGCCGTTCCGACGGCACCAGCACGACTGCGCCGGCTCCATCGCCGAACAATACGCAGGTGCCGCGGTCGTCCCAGTCGAGGATGCGCGAATAGATCTCTGCGCCGACGACCAGGGCATTGCGCGCCGCGCCGGTCGCCACCATGCGATCGGCGATCGCGAGCGCGTAGACGAAGCCGCTGCATACCGCCTGGACGTCGAATGCGGGACCGTTGCTGGCGCCCAGCTTGTGCTGCAGGATGCAAGCCGTCGACGGGAACACCATGTCGGGCGTCGTCGTCGCGACGATGATCATATCGACCGCGTCGGGCGCGAGTTTCGCCGCGGCCAGCGCCCGCTGCGCCGCGATAAGCGCCAGATCGCTGGTCTGCTCGCCGGGCGCGGCGATGTGACGCTGGCGGATACCGGTGCGCGCTCGAACCCATTCGTCATCGGTATCGATCCGCTGCGCGAGATCGGCATTGGTCACGATTTGCGCCGGCAGATAGCCGCCGGTTCCTGCGATGCGGCTATGCATCGACGATCGATCCGGTGCTGCCGCCGGAGACTGGCGCCGGAACCGGCATGGCCGCGAGCCGGCGCGCAATCCGGTCGAGCACGCCGTAGGCGGCCTCGGCGTACGCTTTCTTGAGCGCGTGCTTGAACGCCAGCACGTCCGCCGAGCCGTGGCTTTTGACCACGATGCCCTTGAGGCCGATCAGCGTCGCGCCGTTGTAGCGTCGCGGATCGATCCGCCGTTTGAACGATCTGATCGCAGGCAGCGCAAACACCGCCAGCATCTTGCGCACCGGATTGCGCGTGAACTCGTCGCGCAGGAAGTCGGACAGCATCAGCGCCAGGCCTTCTGAGGTTTTCAGCGCCACATTGCCGACGAAGCCGTCGCAGACGATGACGTCGACCGTCCCCTTGTAGATGTCGTTGCCTTCGACGTTGCCGTAGTAATTGAGATCCGAGGCCTTTAACAGCTCGGCGGTCTGCTTCACAACGTCGTTGCCTTTGATATCCTCTTCGCCGATATTGAGCAGGCCGACCGTCGGCCGCTCGATGCCGTCCACCGCGGCAGCCAGCGCGCTGCCCATGACGGCGAATTGCACCAGCTGCTCGGGCGTGCAATTGACGTTGGCGCCGAGATCGAGTGCGGTCGTGACGCCGGTTCGCGTCGGCAGCTGCGACGCGATCGCCGGGCGATCGATGCCGGGCAGGGTTTTCAGGACGAAGCGCGAGATCGCCATCAGGGCGCCGGTATTGCCGGCGGATACGCAGGCCTGTGCCGCGTCGTCCCTGACGAGATTGATCGCGACGCGCATCGAGGAATCCTTCTTTCGACGCAACGCTTCGGCGGGAGGCTCGTCCATTTCGACGACCTCGCTTGCCGCGTGAATCGTGACACGATCGAGCACCGAAGGACGCTGCGTGCCGAGCGCCCTACGCACCTCGGGCTCGCGCCCGACGAGGATCACGCGCGCCTTCGGCGTTTCCGTGAGAAAGGCGAGCGCCGCGGCCACAGTGACCGGTGGCCCTGTATCGCCGCCCATCGTGTCGACGGCGACAGTGATCATCTCGGCTGTCGCGCTCGGCGTGTCGGACGATGGCGCCTGCGCAGCGAAGCGCTTCGCCCGCGTGCCGCCCCGGTCCGCCCGGGTCGCGCTTGCGCTCATGATGATGCCGGACCCCGGGATGGTGTTGGCGGCTTACTCGTCGGCTTTGGTCTTGACTACTTTCTTGCCGCGATAGTAGCCGCTCGGGCTGATATGGTGGCGAAGGTGTACTTCGCCGCTGACCGGTTCGACCGCGAGAGGCGGCTTGGGCAGAAAATCATGGGCCCGATGCATGCCGCGCTTCGACGGCGACTTCTTGTTCTGCTGGACAGCCATTGCTGAAACTCCTCGATGATTGGATCGATACGGGCAACGGTATTTCCGTTTCCGTAACTGCTGCGGGCGCCCTGCCCGCGATGCTCAACCGGGATTGCGCGACTTCAACGCCGCCAGTCCGGCAAAGGGCGAACGCCGGCCGTCATCCGTACCCGGCCGCAATGCCGCCGCGCATTCTTCCGCGCCGTGGCGCGGCGACAACGGAAGCGACAACAAGAGCTCGTCCTCGACCAGGTTGCGCGGATCGAGGGTCGAGTTCGCCAGCACCACTTCGGGCTCTTCGACATCCAGCGCCGCCAGCTCGGCTTCGTCGCGCGCAAGCAGCAATTCGGTCTGCTGCGCGACCGTCGCGACAAACTTCTGCAGGCAGCGCTGGCAAACCAGCGGGACCGCGCCGTCCACCCGTACCGTCAGCAAAGGCCGTCCAGCCGCGTCGTGGCCGCCGCTGATGCGCCACGCCAACGGCACGGCCTCGGTCCCGGCGGCCAGGAGGTCGCCGGCGCGAGGCAGCGCGCGTGCGTCGATTTCGCCCGCCACGTCAGTCCCGGCGGCGGACAATTCGAATGCATCGAAGCGGCCGAGTGCGCCGGTGTCAGTCGTCGCCATCTGGATGGGCCTTCCGGCTCGGCAAACGCCGCGTTCCGACGAAGTCGCCGGCGGCGAGGCGTGGCCCGGCCGCTACGGGCTGGACAAACGTTGCATAATAGCTTGCTTGGCATCGAGTGTCAAAGAAAACCGTGAAAACAACAACTTCCCCGCATGCAACGCGTGCGCTGGTGCTGGCCTCCGCGTCGCCGTACCGGAAGGCCTTGCTCGAGCGCCTGGGACTGCCGTTCACGACGGCCGCGCCTGATGTCGACGAGTCGCCGCTCCAGGACGAGGCGCCCGCCGACACCGCGGTGCGCCTGGCTGAGGTGAAAGCGCGCGCCGTGGCCCGCGATCATCCTGACTCGCTGATCGTCGGGTCCGACCAGGTCGCGAATTTCGACGGCGCGGCGATCGGCAAGCCGCGCGATGCGGCGCAGGCGCTCGAGCAGTTACGCGCGATGCAGGGACGTACGATCGTTTTTCACACCGGAGTCGCGCTGCTCGACGCGAAGAGCGGCCGCTGTCGCCGGGCGCTGGTCGACGTCGCCAGCACGTTTCGGCAGCTCGACAACGCGGCGCTCGAAGCCTATCTCGAACGCGACCGGCCGTACGATTGCGCCGGATCGGTCAAGGTCGAAGCGCTGGGCATCGCACTCTTCACCCGGGTGGCGAGCGACGATCCGACGGCTTTGATCGGCCTGCCATTGATCCGGCTGACCGACATGCTGATCGCCGAAGGGCTGCATCCGCTGTGAATCGCGGACGCGACGCCGGGGGCATGCTCTACCTGCTGCCCAACCTCCTCGGCGCGGTCGACCCCGGATCGGTGCTGCCCGCGCGCACGATCGCCATCGCCCGCCGCCTGCGCCATTTTGTCGCCGAGACGCCGAAGGCTGCCCGCGCATTCGTCAAGTCGCTGCCGTCCGACCACGCGCTCCAGGAGATCGCGTTTGCCGAGTTGAATGAGCACACGCCGGCGCAAGCCGTGGCGGCGTTGCTTGCGCCGGCACTGGCCGGGGAGGACCTCGCCCTCGTCTCCGATGCCGGATGCCCGGGCGTTGCCGATCCAGGCGCACCGCTGGTCGCGGCGGCGCACGAGGCCGGCATTCGCGTCGTGCCGCTGGTCGGGCCGTCGGCGCTGCTGCTCGCGCTGATGGCTTCGGGCATGAACGGCCAGAACTTCGTCTTCCACGGCTATCTTCCCGTTCGCGCCGATCCGCGCGCTGCGGCGCTGCGCGCGCTGGACGCCGCGGTGGCCCGCACCGGAGCCACGCAACTGTTCATCGAGACGCCCTACCGCAACGAGGCGGTCGTCGACGCGGTGCTCGCCGCCTGCCGGCCGCGAACGCGATTTTGCATTGCCGCCGACCTCACATTGGCGGACGAGCAAATCGTCAGTCGCACCGTCGAGCAGTGGCGCGCGGCGCCACGCTTGCGGCTCTCCGGCAGGCCTTCGATGTTCCTTCTGGGGAGCGATAGCCCCGCGCGGAGTACAGCCTGACCGGCGTCCGCTGGATTGCCGCCGCCGGTCGTTGCAAGGGGGCGACGAGCTACTGCTCGTCGGCGTCGGGCCAATTCTTGATATAGCTCTTCAGCATGCGGTTTTCGAAGCTCTGCTCTTCGTAAACCGCCTTGGCCACGTCGTGAAACGACACGACGCCGAGCAAAGTCGGGCCGTCGATGACCGGGACATAGCGCGCGTGCCGCTCGAGCATCACGCGCCGCAACTCCATTACGTCGAGACCGGTTGTCGCCGTCAGCGGGTCGCTCACGTGGATGTCGCTGACCTTGAGGTCGCCGAGCTGGCCCTGGCGCTTCGACAGCGCCTGCAGCACTTCGGCGAAGGTCAGCATGCCCACCATCCGGCCGTGGTCCATCACCACCAGCGAACCGATGTCGTGATGGGCCATCACCTTGACCGCGTCGAGCACCGAGCCCTCCGGGCCTGTCGTGAACAGCGCGTTGCCCTTGATCCGCAGAATTTCGCTGACCAGCATATTGCCTCCTTCCGCCCGAATCCGCGCATCCGGCACCCTTGGTCGAGGTTACTCCTGCGCGCCGGTCGTGTGCAACGGCCCGCGCGCCCCTGCGCCGGCCGACGTCCTGCCCCGCGTGCCTTCCCGAACGAGCGGCCCTAGTGCCGGCCTGGCGTCTCGGGAATTTGCTTGCTCTAAGCCCGGATTGGAGTGCAAGATTGCATCCGGTCCGAAAGAGGCCCATGCGGAAAGTTCCGTTACCCGTTAGGAGGAGCAGCAATGAATGATAGCAATGACAGTCCGGCTGTCACACCTGTCCCCGATGTCGTCCAGCCCGCGCGCCGGCGACTGCTGAAAGCAGCCGGTGTCGCCGTTGCGGGCGGTGCCGCATTGTCGGCGCCGTTCATTCGCAACGCCGCCGCCGCAGAGACGACGACGTGGAAAATCCAGACGTCCTGGCCGGCCGGCGTGGGACTGCAGACCTTCAAGACCTGGTGCGCCGGAATCAAGGAAAAGAACCGGCGGCGAGCTCGAGTTCAAAGGTTTCGCGGCCAAGGAAGTGGTCGGCGACTTCGAGATACTCGACGCCGTCAAGAACGGCGTGCTCGAAGCGATGAATTCGTTCACGCTGTACTGGGCGGGCAAGCTGCCGGCGACGGCGTTTCTGTCGTCCTACCTGATGGGCCTGCGCTATCCGCATGAGTGGGACATCTTCTTCTACAGCCACGGCGGTCTGCAGGCGGCGCGCGACCTCTTCGCCAAGCAGGGCCTGTACTACGTCAACCGCATTCACCATGGCCCGAACATCATCCATTCGAAAAAGCCGATCCGCACGATCGAGGACTTCAAGGATCTGAAGCTGCGCGTTCCGGGCGGCATGATCGCGGAGGGATTCGCTGCGGCAGGCGCCAAGACGACGCTGCTTCCCGGCGGTGAGGTTTTCTCGGCCCTGGAAAAAGGCACGATCGAGGCTGCCGACTACACCGGTCCGGCGGTCAACTGGGACTTGGGCTTCCAGCAGGTCTCGAAGTACATCTGGACCGGGCCGCCGGGACTCGAATCGGTCTATCAGCCGGTCGACCTGATGGACTTGGTCGTCCGGATGGACGTCTGGAACAAGCTGTCGCCGAAGATGAAGACCTGGGTCGACGAAGAAGTGCAGGTCTATTCGAACGTCCACCATGCGGCGATCCAGAAGGCCGACATGGAAGCCTGGGGCAAGTTCGAGAAGGCGGGCACGCAGATCAACCGCATGCCGGCTCGAGGACCTGCCGAAGTGCCAGCGCATCGCGGTGCCGATCTGGTTCAAGTGGGCCAACAAGGACAAGGACGCGGCGAAGATCTTCAAGCTGCAGCTCGATGTCATGGAGTCGCACACGGTCGGCTACGTGACGCCCGACATGTACAAGGGCCTCAAGGTCGACGTCTAAGCCGGTTGCTCCGCAGCCGGACCCCTCCAGTCCAGATTGCCCTGCGGCGGCCGAATGGCCGCCGCAGGCGATGGGTGCGCGCGCCATGCCCTCTCTGACTTTCGTCATGCCGCACTGGCTCTACTGGGCCGGTCTGATCGTATTTCCGGCGATCGCGCTCGTACCTGGTCCGTCGACAGTTGCGCCATCCGCTGCCACCGGGGCCCGTCGCTGTTTATCGCCTATCTCTTCTGGCTTTGCTCAGGCTTCATGGGCATTCACCGCTTCTATCTGCGCAGTGCTTACGGGTTCGTATTCATTCCGGTCTTCCTCGCGATCATCTACTGCACGTCGCAGGTCCGCGAAGTAAGCGACGATACGTCGCGCACTTTCGCTGCGCTGGAGCAGGCGAATACCGCGGTAGAACAGGCCAAGCCGCGATCGGAGACACCCACGCCCGAGGAGGCTGCGCAATACGCGCGCGCCCAGGCCGACGTCAAGCAGAAAGAAGCCGAAGCGGCGGTCGCCCAGGCGGTGACCGACCAATGGCGATCACGGGCGCGATGGAGCGCTATCGTGATGGCCGTCCTGCTGCTGATCGACGCCGTGCTGCTGCCCAGCCTTGTGCGCAAAAGGCGGGCGCTGGAGGCCGGTCGCGCCCAAGCCACCACCATCGAGGTCGCCGATGCTGTTTCGGAGGTGCATGAAGCAGGCGTAGGCCAGGACCCGACCCTGCATCTACACACGCGACTCACCGACGCGATCGAGTGGATCAATGTGCGGGCAGGCCAATACGTCGCCTGGTGGTCCCTGATGGCGGTCTTCGTTTATTACTACGAGGTCATCGCCCGGTTCGCCTTTAACTCACCGACCAACTGGGTGCACGAGAGCATGTTCCTGATGTTCGGCATGCAGTACATGCTGTCGGGCGCCTATGCCTACCGGGAAGATCAGCACGTTCGTGTCGATGTCGTGTACTCCAAATTTTCGCCTCGCGGCAAGGCGATCGCCGACATCATCACCTCGGTGTTCTTTTTCATTTTCATCGGGACATTTTTGGTGACCGGCTATCGCTTCGCGGCCGATTCGATCGCCTTCAACGAGCATTCGTTTACCGAATGGGGCATCCAGTACTGGCCGGTCAAGCTGACGATGCCGATCGGCGCAGCGTTACTGCTTTTGCAGGGCGTCGCGAAGCTGATCAAGGACGTGCTGTTGGTCACGCGCAGGGGAGCGTAAGGCATGGGCCTCGAGATCGGCATCGAATGGCTGAGCGTGCTGCTCTTTGGCGCGTTGGGTCTGTTGCTCATGCTGGGCCTGCCGATGGCGTTTTGCACTGGCAGCCTTGCGACGATTTTCCTGTTCGTGTTCGGCAACAGCGCGGTCCTCAACATGATGCCGTCGCGGATCTTCCCGTTCATGACCGACTATCAGCTCTCCGCGGTGCCGTTGTTCATTTTCATGGCGGCGGTGCTGGAAAAAGCCGGCATTATCGAGGAGCTTTTCGACGTCATTTATAAATGGCTGGGATCGGTCAAGGGTGGGCTGGCGTCCGCCACCGTCGTCGCTTGTACGCTATTGGCGGCGATGGTCGGCGTCGTCGGCGCGACCGAAGTGACGATGGGCATGATCGCGCTGCCTGCGATGCTTCGGCGCGGCTATGAACCCAAGCTCGCCTGCGGGTCGCTGCTCGCCGGCGGAACGCTCGGGATCCTGATCCCGCCGTCGGTGATGGCAATCGTCTACGCGGTCGTCGCTCAACAATCGCTCGGCGAGCTTTTGATCGGCTCGGTATTCCCGGGACTCTTGCTGTCGGGGATCTATATCGCCTACGTGACCATACGCTGCTACATCAATCCGTCGCTCGGCCCCGCGCTGCCGGTCGAAGAGCGCGTCAACATGCGCGAAAAGATTCGCCTGCTAGGCAATACGATCACGCCGGTGCTGCTGATCATTCTCGTACTGGGAGTCATCTTCGTCGGCATCGCCACGCCGGTCGAAGCGGCCGGTATCGGAACCTTCGGCGCGCTGGCGGTGTGCGCGCTGCATCGCCGGCTGACCTGGCCCGCGCTCTACGAAGCGGCGATGTCGACGCTGAAGGCAACGGCGATGGTGATGTGGATCTTCTTCGGCGCGACGATGTTCGTCGGCTTCTTCATCATCAAGGGCGGACAGACGTTCGTTTCGGATCTGATCATCGGCACCGGATTGCCACCCTACGGCATCCTGTTTCTGATGATGGTGATCCTCTTCATCCTCGGCATGTTCCTCGACTGGGTCGGCATCCTGCTGCTGACCGTGCCGATCTTTCTGCCGATCCTGACCGCGCTCAGCTTCGGCGGCCTGTTCGGCATATCGGGCGTCAGCTCGGACGACCTGTCGCTATGGTACGGCGTCATCTTCATGGTCAACATGCAGATGGCGTTTCTCAGTCCGCCGTTCGGCTACTCGCTGTTCTATCTGAAGAGCGTGGCGCCGAAGGAGATCTCGATGGCGATGATCTTCAAGGCGGCGATGCCGTTCATCGGACTGCAGGCAGTCGGGCTTGCCCTTTGCATCGTGTTCCCGCAGATCGTTCTGTGGCTGCCGAGCCTGCTGTATCACGGCACCAAGTAGGCGGCGCAGAATAAACGCCAACCTGTTCGCTCGCTGACGAGCCGCTGTCAGGGGCCGAGTGCTCGCCGCTCGCGCAGTGCCTGCGCCAAGGTCCCGCTGTCGACATACTCGAGCTCACCGCCAACCGGCACGCCGCGGGCGAGCCGCGTGACCTTCAGCCCGCGTGCGCTCAGCAGCTCACCGATGTAGTGCGCGGTCGCCTCGCCTTCGTTGGTGAAATTGGTCGCGAGCACGACTTCGCGAACGGCGCCATCGGCGGCGCGCTTGAGCAGGCGATCGAGGCGAATTTCCTTCGGGCCGATCCCGTCGAGCGGTGACAGCCGCCCCATCAGCACGAAATACAGGCCCGGCGTAGGCCTGCGTGTGCTCGATCATCATCAGGTCGGCCGGCGTCTCGACCACGCACAGCAAGCGCCGGATCGCGCTTCGACGACCGGCACAGCGCGCAGAGCTCGTCCTCGGTGAAAGTATTGCAGCGCTGGCAGTGACGGATCGTGCGCGTCGCCGCTTCCAGCGCCGTCGCAAGGCGCTGTCCCCCTTCGCGATCGTGCTGCAGCAGGTGCAGCGCCATGCGCTGCGCCGCCTTCGGTCCGACGCCGGGCAGGCAACGCAGTGCCTGCGTCAGTTCCTCCAGGCTGCTCAGAGGCTCCATGCAGCGAAACGCGCCCCGACCGATCAGAACGGCAGCTTGAGGCCCGGCGGCAACCCCAAACCCGCCGACAAGCCCGACATTTTCTCCTGCGACGCGGCGTCGATCTTGCGGACTGCGTCGTTGATCGCCGCCGCCACCGTATCCTCGAGCATGTCCTTGTCCTCGCCCAGAAGCGAGGGATCGATGGTCACGCGCTTGACGTCATGACGCCCGGTCATCAGCACCTTGACCAGGCCGCCACCCGACTGACCCTCGATTTCCATCGCTGCGATCGCTTCCTGCGCCTTCTTCATGTTTTCCTGCATGGCCTGCGCCTGCTTCATCAAGCCCGCGAGCTGGTTCTTCATCATGGACGGTCCCTGAACTACGAACTGGGTTTGATCGATTCGGGCTTGATCGTGGCGTCGAATCTCGACAACACGTCCTGCACGAACGGGTCGTCGCGAAACGCCGCTTCGGTCTTGGCGTTCGCTTCGGTGCGCTCGCGCTTTTCCTGCGCGGCGAGCGTAGCGCCCACCACCGCGTCGACGTCGAAGCGCAGGCGGACGCGACGTCCGAACGCGTCGTCCAGTGCCGCCTTAAGCTTGTCGGCGTAAGCCTTGTCGGTCAGGTGGCGCGCTGCCTCGGGGACCGCGAGCACGATTTCGTTGCCGGCGATGCCTTTGAGCTCGGTCTGCGCGGCGAGTTGCAACGCGATCCCCGACAGCTTGAGGCCGGCGACGAACGCCGGCCAGTCGGCGATCTGCAGCGGCGCTGCGGAACGCACCTCCGGCGCGCTTGCACCTGCGGGAAGCGCCGGCTGGGTCGACACCTTTGCCGCGCTGCTTGCGGGCTCGGGCACCACCGCGCGGCTCGCCGGCTTGGCCCCGGCCGGCGGCGCGGCACCGGGCTCGAACGCGAGCAGCCGCAACAGCGTCATTGCGAACCCGGTCGGCTCATCCGGCGCAAGCGCCATATCGGCCCGCCCTTGCACGCAGATCTGGTAGGCGAGCTGAACTGACTCGGCGGTAAACGCCCCGGCGTAGGCGGCGACCCGCGCCGCGTCGGGCAACGACTCGGTGGCCCCGGCGACGGTTTGTGCGACCGCAATTCGGTGAAACAGCCCCGCAAGCTCTTCCAGCGCCGCCGGCAGCGACAAGCTTCGCTCGCCGAGCGCCGCCGCTTCGGCCAGGAGCGCCCTGCCATCGCCGGCGAGCAATGCATCGGCGATGCGATACGCGTATTCGGTGTCGACCGCGCCCAGCATCGTGCGCACCACGGGTTCGCGCACTTCCCCCGCACCGTAGGCGATCGCCTGGTCGAGGACCGACAGCGCGTCGCGCATCGAGCCGCGCGCGCTGTGCGCGATCAAGACCAGCGCGGGTTCGTCGAAACCGACTTGTTCGGCTCGAAGTATGTCGGCCAGCCGCGCCGAGATCTGCGTCGCCGGAAGCGCCTTGAGGTTGAATTGCAGGCAGCGCGACAACACGGTGACCGGGATTTTCTGCGGATCGGTGGTGGCGAGGATGAACTTGACGTGCTCCGGCGGCTCCTCAAGAGTCTTCAGCATCGAATTGAACGCCGCCTTGGACAGCATGTGGACTTCGTCGATCAGATAGACCTTGTATCTGCCGACCGTCGGCGCGTAACGGGCGTTGTCCAGGATGTCGCGCATATTGTCGATGCCGGTGTTCGATGCCGCGTCGAGCTCGAGCAGGTCGATGAAACGTCCCGCGTCGATATCGACACAGGCCGGACAGACACCGCACGGCGTTGCCGTGACACCGGTAGCGCAATTGAGGCTCTTGGCCAGAAGCCGGGCAATCGTCGTCTTGCCGACGCCTCGCGTGCCGGTCAGCAGATAGGCGTGATGCAGGCGTCCGCGCTCGAGCGCGTTGGTCAAGGCGCGCACGACATGATCCTGTCCGACCAGATCGGAAAATTTCTTCGGCCGCCACTTGCGGGCGAGCGCTTGGTAGCTCATTGGCCCTTCAGCGTTTAGCGTTTAGCAAAGCGTGCTTTCGCTTCGCGTTCGCGTTGCAGCGAGCCGCGAGGCTATTTCGCGTCGCGTTCGGTTTCAGGCAAGGCGCTCGACCGACGCAGGCGCGCCGTGTACCTAGAATGTACATAAGCGCCTGGGGCGGGCGAGCAACGCAGCATTAAGCCGAACTGACGCGAAAGAGGGGGTGGCGAGCCGTACCCCCGGCACTTGCAGAGAATAGCTATGGCTGCTTCCTTCCGGACCTGACCAGGTTCACCACCATGCAATGCGGGGCGGCCCGCCATGAATCATTGCCGCTGCTGTCCGTCATTATCGACGAAGCGCGCCGACGCGGCAAGCAACGCGACAGCGCGACGGGTCGATGCAGCCCGGGTCCGTGCCTCCGCGCCTGGTCGATATCGGCAGACAGCTATAATGCGATCAAGCGCATCACGCATCGGAGCCGGATTGCGCACACGCTCTCTGCTGCGCAGCTGCATCGCGGCCGCGATAATCCTGACTGCCTGCGGCCCGTCGCCGCCACCGGCACCGCCATCATCGAACGAATTGACGGTGCTGCTGAGGACTGGACCGGCAACCTGGTTCGTCGGCGCCGACGATCAAGGTGCGGGCATCGACTACGACCTTGCCCAGATGTTCGCCAAGCACGAGGGCGCAACGCTCAAAGTGGTCCCCACCGGCGACCCGGTCGACAAGCTGGCCGAGACGGATGGCGGCCCTCGTTTCGGCGCCGGCAATCTGTATCTGCCCGGCCCGGAAACCAAGCCGTCGGCGAACTCCGTGCTTTACTCGTCCGGCTATTACGCCGCCGAACCGGTACTGATCTACAACATCGACGGCTTCAAGCCGGAATCCTGGCGCGATCTCGAGGGCGAAAGCGTCGGGGTTCTCGAAGGTGGAGGCCTCGCGGCCGCATTGTCCAAAGTGCGGGCCGATCACCCGGAGGTCCGATGGCAGATGATCACGCTGCCGTCGACCGAGGCGATGATCAGCCAGGTTTCCGACGGGAACTTGAGCTATGCGATCGTCGCGTCCAACGACGCCGAAGCGGCGCGGCACGTCTATTTGAATTTCGACAAGGCCTTTGCGGTCGCCGGCAAGCAGCAGCTGGTCTGGGCCTTTCCGCCGGGCGAGGGAAAGCTGCGCGACCGCGCCAACGCGTTTTTTGCGCAACTGCGCCGGGACGGCAGGCTGCAGCGGCTGATCGAGCGCTATTTCTCGTACGGCACGGTGCCGCGTATCGATGCCGGCGTATTCCAGGAGCGGATCAAATCGGTATTGCCGCAGCTTCGCGAAGCATTCCAGGCCGCGCAGCAGGCAACCGGCATCGAATGGCGACTTCTCGCGGCGATCGCATACCAGGAATCGCAATGGGACGCGAAAGCTACCAGCGAGACCGGCGTACGCGGCTTGATGCAATTAACCGAGGAAACCGCGCAGCGCCTCGGCGGCATCGATCGCCTCGACCCGAAGGCGAGCGTCATGGCCGCCGCGCGCTACCTGCGCGATCTGAAGGACAGGCTGCCGCAGCGAATCGTCGAACCGGACCTCACCTGGCTGGCCCTCGGCGCATACAACATCGGAATCGCCCATCTCGAAGACGCGCGCATCCTGGCACAGAAGCAGAAGCTCGATCCGGACACCTGGTCGGCACTGAAAAAGACGCTGCCGCTGCTCGCGCTGCCCGAGTATTACGAAGCGGCGAAATTCGGCTATGCACGCGGTGCGATGCCGGTCACCTTCGTCGACCGGGTTCGAGCCTATTACGACATCCTGCTCGCACAGCAACCTCCTCTGCAGCCGCGACTGCGCATGTTTTCGGGTATCGAGGAAAAACCGGCGCAGCCGATGGCGGCACCGCCCAACGCCGCGAAGTGATCAGCGCACCGCCGCAATGACGCTCGCCCCGCCCATGTACGGCCGTAGCACCGCAGGAACGTCGACGCCGCCGTCGGCCCGCTGAAAGTTTTCCAGGACCGCGACCAGCGCTCTGCCGACCGCAAGCCCCGACCCGTTCAGCGTATGCACCAGCTCGGGCTTGCCTTGCGCATTGCGGAATCGCGCCTGCATGCGGCGCGCCTGGAACGCTTCGCAGTTCGAGCAGGACGAGATTTCCCGATATTTCCCCTGCCCCGGCAGCCAGACTTCGAGATCGTACGTCTTTGCCGCAGCGAAACCGATGTCCCCGGTACACAGCGCAACGATACGATACGGCAACTCGAGCTTTTGCAGTATGGATTCGGCGTGGCGCGTCATTTCCTCCAGCGCCTCGTACGACCGGTCCGGGTGCACGACCTGCACCATCTCGACCTTGTCGAATTGATGAACGCGAATCATGCCTCGCGTGTCCTTGCCGTAGCTGCCCGCCTCCGACCGGAAGCACGGCGAGTGCGCGGTCAGCCTGATTGGAAGAGCGGCGGCCGCGAGGATCTGGTCGCGCACGAAATTGGTCAGGGGCACTTCCGCCGTCGGGATCAGATACCAGCGACCTTCGTCGGGTGCGCCGCCCTTGGTCGCCCAGAATAGGTCCTCTTCGAACTTCGGCAGCTGCCCGGTACCGACCAGCGTCTCGGCGTTGACCAGGTAAGGCACATAGCATTCGGTATAGCCGTGTTCGACCGTATGCGTATCGAGCATCAGCTGCACCAGGGCGCGATGCAGGCGGGCGACCGCGCCGCGCAGCGTGTAGAAGCGGGCGCCGGAAATCCTGGCCGACACGTCGAAGTCGAGTCCTCCAACCGCCGTGCCGACATCGACGTGATCGCGCGCCGTGAAGTCGAACGTCCTCGGGCTTCCCCAGCGCCGCACTTCCGCGTTGTCGGCTTCGGACGCGCCCACCAGCACGCTCGCATGCGGCAGGTTGGGCATCGCCAACAGCCAATCGCGCAGGCGCTGCTGCACCGCGTCGAGATTGCGTTCGAGCGAAGTCAGCTCGTCGCCGATGCCACCGACTTCGCGCAAAGCCGCCGTCGCATCCTCGCCCCTGCTCTTGGCCGCGCCGATCTGCTTCGAAACCGTGTTTCGTCTCGCCTGCAGCTCCTGGGTCCGCGTCTGGATATGCTTGCGCTCGGCTTCGAGCGCAACGAATGCGGCCGCATCGAGCCGATATCCGCGCGTCTCGAGGCGCGCAACGACGTCGTCGAGGTCATTGCGCAGAAGCTGGATATCGATCATGCGCGGATTTTAGCAGAGGGCCGCGCGCGGACTTAGGCGCCGCGACCGATCAGGATTCGCCCTCGCCCGAGCGCGCCTTGGCGTCGCGATGCTTCAGCTCGGCCAGCCGTTCCGCGATTCTCGCTTCGAGGCCGCGATCGGTCGGACGATACCAGTCGGGAGCCGACATGCCGGCGGGCAGGTAGCTTTCGCCCGCGGCGTAGGCATCTTCCTCGTCGTGCGCGTAGCGATAGTCCTTGCCGTAGCCGAGATTCTTCATCAGCCTGGTCGGCGCGTTGCGCAAATGCAGCGGCACCGGGCGCGAACCGTCTTCGGCGATGAAAGCGCGCGCCGCGCCGTACGCGACGTACACCGCATTGCTTTTGGCGGCGCAGGCGAGATAGATCACCGCTTGTGCCAGCGCGAGCTCGCCTTCCGGCGTTCCCAGCCGTTCGTAGGTCGCGACGGCATCCAGGGTCAGCTGCAGCGCACGCGGATCGGCGAGTCCGATGTCCTCGCTGGCCATCCGTATCATCCGACGTCCGACGTACAGCGGATCGGCGCCGCCGTCGAGCATCCGGCAAAACCAATAGAGCGCCGCGTCGGGATCGGATCCTCGAACGGACTTGTGCAACGCCGATATCTGGTCGTAGAAGGCCTCGCCGCCCTTGTCGAATCGGCGCAGGCTCCGGGTGATCGCGGTCTCGACGAAATCGCCATCGATGTCGCTTCGGCCGGCTTCCTGCGCGGCGATGGCAAGCTGCTCGACCAGATTCAGCAGCCGCCGGCCGTCGCCGTCGGCATAGGCGATCACGGCGTCTCGCGCGGCAACGCTGAGCACGGCATCGGACATGGCGGATGCGAGCGCGCGATCGAGCAGTGCCGAGAGCTCATCGGTCGACAGGGCCTCGAGCACATAGACGGTGGCGCGGCTCAGCAGCGCGCTGTTGACCTCGAACGACGGATTTTCGGTCGTCGCGCCGATAAACGTGACCAGTCCCTTTTCGACAAAGGGAAGAAACGCATCCTGCTGTCCCTTGTTGAAGCGGTGCACTTCGTCGACGAACAGGATCGTATGCCGACCCGATTGCGCGAGCGTGGCTTCCGCCTGCGCGATCGCGTCACGGATGTCCTTGACCCCGGAGAGCACCGCGGACAGCGCGATGAACTCGGCGTTGAACGCGTCGGCCATCAGCCGCGCGAGCGTCGTCTTGCCGACCCCCGGCGGCCCCCACAGGATCATCGAATGCGGCTTGCCCGACGCGAAGGCGACCGCCAGCGGCTTGCCGGGTCCGAGCAGATGCCGCTGCCCGATGACCTGGCCGATGCTTTTGGGCCGCAGGCGCTCGGCCAGCGGCGTCGCCGGGTTGACTACGGCGAAGAGGTCATTCGCCGACGACATCGGCGCCTGGCGGCGGCACAAAACGGAACAGCGATGCATCGACCGTCGCATTGCGCTCAAACGAGCCGAACGACAGTTGTGTCATCTGGCCGAAGCTGTCATGCAGTTCCATCGTGCGCGGGAGATTGTCTTTGAGCCCGATTCGCACGCTGGCGAAGCCGCTGTCTGCGGCACGCGGCTTCGCATCGACGAATTCGACATCGCCGTTCTTGCCGCCGTCCCGCAGCTCGAAATTCTTTTCCAGCGCGTCGTCGCCGGCCAGCAGCGCGGCGGGCGTCGCCCCCAGCGCCTGATCGAGTTTCCTGACGACGACCTGGTTCAGGTCCGGATCGTAGATCCAGAGTTTGGCGCCGTCACCGACGATGATTTGCGCATGCGGTTTTTCGTAGGTCCAGCGAAACTTGCCGGGCCGCGCGAACGCGAATGTGCCGCTGGACTCCTGCGGCACGCGTCCGGTCTTGCTGCTGACGACCTGGCGAAACGTCGTCTGGCCGGTCTTCGCGCCGCCCAAGAAAGCCTTCAGCTGGTCGACGCCTGAAGCCGACGCCGGGCAGGCAAACAACAGCGCCAGGCAGATCGCCGCGGCGACTGGCCAGCGAGTGATCATGCGCTCTCGCCCTTTCCTGCCGGGACCAGCACATCGCGATTTCCGTTGGTTTGCATCGCCGAGACCAGGCCCGCGCGTTCCATCTGCTCGATCAGGCGCGCCGCCCGGTTGTAGCCGATGCGCAGATGACGCTGGACCAGCGAGATCGACGGCCGGCGCGTCTTCAGCACGACGGCGACCGCCTGGTCGTACATCGGATCGGCTTCGGCGTCTCCCGCGTCGATGATGACACCCTCATCGCCGTTGCCGGAGACGCCCGAATCGAGGATACCGTCCAGATACTGCGGCCCACCCTGCGCTTTCAGATGTTCCACAACGCGATGGACTTCGGTGTCGGCAACGAACGCGCCGTGCACGCGTTGCGGGTGCCCGGTTCCCGGCGGCAGATACAGCATGTCACCCTGTCCCAGCAGCGTCTCCGCGCCCATCTGGTCGAGGATCGTGCGCGAGTCGACCTTGCTCGCGACCTGGAACGCGATCCGCGACGGAATGTTCGCCTTGATCAGTCCGGTGATGACGTCGACCGACGGGCGCTGCGTGGCGAGGATCAGATGAATGCCGGCGGCTCGCGCCTTTTGCGCGATGCGCGCGATCAGCTCCTCGATTTTCTTGCCGGTGACCATCATCAGATCGGCGAGCTCGTCGATGACGACGACGATCAGCGGCATTTCCTCGATCGGCTCCGGGCTCTCGGGCGTCAGCGAGAACGGATTGCTCAGCGGCTTTCCGGCCCGTTTCGCCTCGGCGACGCGCGCGTTGTAGCCCGAGAGGTTGCGCACGCCCAGCGTCGACATCAGCCGGTAGCGGCGTTCCATTTCGCCGACGCACCAGTGCAGCGCATTGGCGGCGAGCTTCATGTCGGTGACCACCGGCGCCAGCAAATGCGGAATGCCCTCGTAGACCGAAAGCTCCAGCATCTTCGGGTCGATCAGGATCAGCCGGACCTGGCGCGGCTCGGCCTTGTACAGGAGCGACAGGATCATCGCGTTGACGGCCACCGACTTGCCCGACCCCGTCGTGCCGGCGACCAGCAGGTGCGGCATGCGGGCGAGATCGACGATGACCGGCTTGCCCGCGATGTCCTTGCCCAAGGCGAGCGACAGCGGGCTGGCCGTATCGTTGTAGGTCGTCGACGACAGCAGCTCGACCAGGCGCACGATCTGCCGCTTGGCATTGGGCAATTCGAGACCCATGAACGATTTTCCGGGGATCGTTTCGACCACGCGGATGCTCACCACCGACAAGGCGCGCGCCAGATCCTTCATCAGATTGACGATCTGAGCGCCCTTGACGCCGATCGCGGGCTCGATCTCGAAACGCGTGATGACAGGCCCCGGATATGCGGCCAGCACCTTGACCGATACGCCGAAGTCGGCGAGCTTGCGCTCGATCAGCCGCGAGGTGAATTCCAGCGTCTCGGCGCTGATCTGTTCCTGCGCCGAAGGCGCGTCCTCGAGCAGCGCCAGCGGCGGCAGAGGCGAGTCCGGCATGTCCTGGAACAGCGGCTTCTGCTTTTCCTTGATGACGCGCTCCGAGCTCGGCACGTCGACCATCGCCGGCACGACGACCACCGGTTCGCGATCCTCGATGCTCTCGCGCGCCGCTTCGACAAATTGCTCCCGCTCCTCGAGCGACACGGCGCCGATTTGCCGGTCGCGCCGCGCATCGCGCCGCCGCCGCAAGCCCTCGATCAGCCGCTCGATACCGGCGCCAACGCGCTCCATCAGGCGCAGCCACGACATCCCGGTGAACAGCGACCAGCCGATGGCCAGAAGCGCGATCAGCAGCAGCGTGCCGCCGTTGAAGCCGAGCGCGCGCGAAAAGCCCGATCCGATCACCTGCCCGATCGCACCGCCCGGCGTGTGCGGGAGCGTGGCAGGAATGCGGTAGAGCCGCAGTGCCTCGAGCGCGCAACTCGACAGAAGAACCAGAGCGAAGCCGGGGACGGCGAGCCAGGGATGGTGGCGATCGGCGGCATCGATCGACCGCGTCAGGTGGCGATAACCTGTGACCACCAGCACGATGCCGGCGAAAACCCACCACCACGCCGAGATGCCGAAAAGATAAAGAAGCAGATCGGCAAGCCACGCGCCGACCGCTCCGCCCTTGTTGCGGATCGCCGCGCCGGTGCCCGAAAACGACCAGCCGGGATCGCTGCGCTGATAGGTCGCGAGAATCAGCGCGAGATAAGCGAATGCGGCCACGACAAGCAACCACCAGGACTCGCGCACCAACGCCGCGAGGCGCGGCGAAAGGCGGCCCTCCGGGGCGGCGGCAGGGCGGCGCTGCCTTTGTGATTTTTGCTTGAAAATCATGGTATTGTACCGCGACTTTAACGCAGCACATTATACACCGTTCGAGGCTGGGAGGGTCGCTGCTTGCGCCTCAGGGGGACACCCCAACATCGGTTAGAATCGGGCCGATCTGCGCCCGAGCACAACCAGCATCCTGCCATGTCCGCCAAACACCATCGCCTGCTGATTCTCGGCTCCGGCCCGGCTGGATTTACGGCGGCAGTATACGCCGCGCGCGCCAACCTGAAACCCGCGCTGATCACCGGGCTCGCGCAGGGCGGGCAATTGATGACCACCACCGACGTCGACAACTGGCCCGCCGACGCCGATGGCGTGCAGGGCCCCGACCTGATGGCGCGCTTTCAGAGGCATGCCGAGCGCTTCGACACCGAGATCATCTTCGACCACATCCATACCGCGGCGCTGCGCGAGCGCCCGATGCGCCTCGTCGGCGATATCGGCGAGTACAGCTGCGACGCGCTGATCATCGCCACGGGCGCCTCGGCGCGGTATCTCGGCCTTGCGTCCGAACAAGCTTTCATGGGCAAGGGTGTGTCCGCCTGCGCGACCTGCGACGGCTTTTTCTACAAAGGGCAGGACGTGGTCGTCGTCGGCGGCGGCAACACCGCGGTCGAAGAAGCACTGTATCTGTCGAACATCGCGCACCAGGTCACGGTGGTCCATCGCCGCAACAAGTTCCGCGCCGAAGCCATTCTGGTCGACAAGCTGATGGCCAAAACGGCGCATGGGGGCAACGTGCGCGTGCTGTGGGACCACACGCTCGACGAGGTCATCGGCGACAAGTCCGGCGTCACCGGCGTGCGGTTGAAGCAGGTGGCGAGCGGCGCGACGCGAGAGCTTGCGGCCCATGGCGTTTTCATCGCCATCGGACACACGCCGAACACGCAACTCTTCGAGGGACAGTTGGCGATGGTCGAGGGCTACATCACCGTCAAAGGCGGCAGCTCCGGCGATGCGACGGCGACCAGCGTCCCCGGTGTGTTCGCCGCCGGGGACGTGGCGGACCACGTCTACCGGCAGGCCGTGACCAGCGCAGGGACCGGGTGCATGGCGGCGCTCGATGCCGAAGCATATCTGGACAATCCGCTTCCGGTCGTCGAAACCGCCGCGCTTTCGGTCGGTTAGGCCGACTGCCGTGCGTGCTTCCGCGCGCACGGCTGCTGCGGCCCTTTGGGAGTCACCGAGTCTATTCGCGCGATGGCGAAGCTCTCCGATCTGAAGACCTTGCTGCGCAGCGCCGAAAAGAAACCGGCGCCGACGGGGGCTGCGCGCGTCACGGCGAATCACGGCAAGCAAGCGGCGACGCGCGGCGCACGCCTGGACGCCGACATCGACCTCGGACAGGCGTTTGCCGATGTCGCTCCGCTGCCGTCGCGCAACCGCGCGCGCATCGACAAAGCGCGGCCCGCGCCGACGCCGGCCAAGCGGCTGGCTGACGAAGCCGATGCGCTCGCGGCGAGCAAGTTCGGCATCGAGCCATCGCCTTCTTCCTGGGAAGTCGGACAGGAGCAGGACGCGCATCAGACGTTCCTGCGTCCGGGGCTTGGGACCGACGTGCTCGTCCGCTTGCGACGCGGGCACTGGACGGTGCAGGGCGAGCTCGATCTGCACCGGTTAACCAGCCACCAGGCGCGCGACGCGCTCGCCGATTTTCTTTCCGATGCGCGCATCCGCGGATTGCGTTGCGTGCGTGTCGTTCACGGCAAGGGATTGTCGTCGCCGAACCGCGAACCGGTGCTGAAGAGCAAAGTGCGGCGCTGGCTATCGCAGTGGGACGAAGTGCTCGCCTATTGCGAGGCGCCAAGGCACGGCGGTGGCGGCGGCGCCGTGGTAGTCCTGCTCAAGGCCGCGCCCTGATCGCGGCCACACCACCATCAGCGTAACCGGCGGTGCGACAGCGCGGGCAGATCACGCCGGACCTGGGCGAGCCGGGAAGCGTCTATGTCGCCGACGATGACGCCTGCGCCCTCTGCCAGTTCGGCCACGACAGTTCCCCATGGATCGATCAGCAGGCTGTGTCCATACGTGCGCCTGCCGTTAGGGTGCATACCGCCTTGCGCTGCGGCCAGCACATAGCACTGGTTTTCGATCGCGCGCGCCTTGAGCAGCACGTGCCAATGCGCGGCGCCGGTCACTGCGGTGAACGCCGACGGCACGACGATCAACGCGAGATCACGATAGCTGCGGTAGAGCTCCGGAAAACGAAGGTCATAGCAGACCGACAAGCCGACGCGGCCAAAAGGTGAATCGAAGCTGGCCGGCGCCTGCCCGCACTCGATGGTCTTCGCTTCGTCGTAGCGTTCGTCTCCCTGGCTGAACGCGAACAGATGGATTTTGTCGTAACGCGCAACGCGTCGACCCTGCGGATCGAATACCAGCGAAGCGCTGCGCACGCGCGCCGGATCGTCGGTCGCGATCGGCACCGTACCGCCGATCAGCCATACCCGTTGCTCGCGCGCGACCCGGCAGAGAAAATCCTGCTGAATGCCGTGGCCGTCGGGCTCGCGCGCATCGACCTTGTCGGTGGCACGTGCACCGAAAATGCCGAAATACTCGGGCAGAAGAACGAGCATGGCGCCCTGCTCTCGCGCGGCGACGATCAGCGGCTCGACGGCGGCCAGATTGGCTTGGACGTCGCTGCCGGAAACCGTCTGCACCGCGGCGACGCGCATGCTGTCAGGGCTGGCCGCGGTGCTCATTGAGGTGCTGCATCAGGCTTGCTTGCCGAGGCTGCCGCCGGGGCGGGGAATCTGCCTTCGCGCTCGACTATCGGGTCCGACCAGCTGCCGGTCACCGCGTAACCGAACGAAAACATCTGCTCGATCGGATCCTGCATCGCCTTTTGCGCGAGCAGCGACCCCGCATATACTGCGGCGCCGATGACCGGATTGGCGAGCAGCAGCGCCGCCGCGCCGACCGACACCCCGGCCGACAGCGTCGGCTGCACGTGGACGGAGAGATGCTGCGTCTCGCGCGCGATGTCGGCCTCGCCCTGGATCGCCACGCGCGCCGACGGCCCGACGATCTTCAGATTGTCGCTTTTCATCACGCCGTTCTGAATGCGCACGTCGCCGGTGATTTCGTCGAAGGCGAAGCCCTCGGCGAACAGGTCCTGGAAATCGAAGTTCAGGCGCCGCTTCAGCGACTGCAGGGAAAGTACGCCCAGAAGCTTGCCGAGGCCGGGATCGAGCTTGGTGAACTGGCCGCGCCCGGTCTCGAGGCGTAGCTTGCCGTTGAGCGTCGGATAGTCGAAGTCCTGCGGCCCGCCCGACCAAGAGACTTGGCCGCGGATCCGCGTCGACCCGCCGCGGACCGCGTCCGGCAGCGCGTAGCGTGCCAGATATCTGCCCGCATCGTGCACGTCGAGGTCGGTGTCCAGCGTCGTCTGCTCATTGCCGCCGCCGCGCCACCAGCCATTGGCATCGAGCCGCCCGTCTTCATTGATCAGGCGCAGGCTGTCGATCCGCCAGTCGGCGCCGCGCGGTTGCGCGTTCAGCTCGAGCCGCCCCAGGTCCCGCTCCTTCAGGCGCAAAGTGTCGGCCGACAGATCGATCTCCGGCCAGCTGTTCACTTCGGACGCCGAGGTCGCGGTCGGCGCCGCATGCGAAGACGCCGCAGTCGGCGGCGTCAGGCGCTGCAGGCGCGCGACGATGCGGCCGTTCGGATGGGCAGGGGCCGACGCTTCCCAGCGCGCCATGCCCTCGAGCTCGCGACCGTGCAAGTCCAGTTGCCAGTCGCTGCCGCCGCGAGTCGCGCCGACGCGCAAATCGTTTAGCCGCCGGCCGAACACATCGAGCGCGCCGACGCTGACCTCGAGACCCGATAGCGGCAACGGCGCGGTGTCGACGCTGGCATCCACTTGCTCGCGCAACGCGAGCCAGCCGTCGAGATCGAGTTGATCGACGTCACCGCGAATCCATAGACCGCGACGATCGGGCACGCCGGTGCCCTTGCCCAGCGCGAGCAATGCCCGCTCGGGGACGGGACCTGACGCGGTCAGACGCCGCTGCACCGTCAGCCGGCCCAGACGGCCATAACTGAGCTGCAGCTGATCGCTGGCGGCATCCGCCTGGCGGCGCTCGATATGCAGCGGCATCGCCTCGGCCGGAGACTTCGCCGCCGGCACCGGCAAATCGACCGCGACGCCTTTCAGCGTGGTGTCGAGCGTCCAGTTCGATCGGTCCGGTGCGACATTGAGCGCAAGCTGCCAGTCGGTGGTGCCGGTCAGACGCGCAGCCAGAACCTGCTGCGGATATTGACCACGCAGCAAGCCAACGTCGGCACTGCCCTGCGCGTCGACGTGCATCCCGCCGACGGCGCCCGACACCGTCAAGCGTGCCGGCCCCCCGAGTATCTCCGCGGTGAGCGCGGTGCTGTGGATTTCGCGCCGCGTAAACGCGAGCTTGCCATTGAGCTGGTTTAGGCCGGGAATGCCGTCGCCGAACTTGAGTCGATTGCCGGAGAAGTGAATTCGCCGGCGATCTGGTCGCCGTCGTGGTTGCCTATCGGCAGTTCCAGCTTAAGAGCGAGCTTGCCGTCGCCGTTTGCTTCTGCGCCGCGGGTCGTATGGTCCAACCAGTCGTCGACCGGGCTTTCGGCGATGAAGCGCAGGAAATCCGCGGCCGGCCCCGCCGCTTCGCCCTCGATGCGCAGCGCCGGGTGCGCGATCCGCATATCGGCAATCTCGACCTTGATCCGGCTGATCGCAGCATTGAAAGCGCGCCCGTTGCGGCCATCGACGCTGATGCGCGCTCCGTCGACCCTGACCTCGCCATCGAGGCCCGTCAGCTGCGGCCAATGCGTTGCGTAGTCCAGGGTCACTCCCTGCGCCTTGGCGGTCGCCGTGAACTGGCCCTTCTTGCCATCCGCGAACGGAAAATCAGCGAGATTGCCCGAGACCTTCAGGCGCACATCGCTCGAGCCGCCGGCGAGCAGGCTGGTGCGTATCCATTCGCGCACGCCGGCCCCTGCGGCGAGAGGCACGTAGCGATACAGCTGCGCTGCGTCGAGGCGCGAAAATTGCGCAGTTCCGTCGACGGCGCCCGGCGCGTCGGCAATCGTGCGGTATTCGCCGTTGACCACGCCCGCCACATCCGCGTTGGCCAGCGCCAGCTGCTCGACCTGGACCGCATAACCTTCGGCGGACTTGCGCCAGCGCAGTTGTCCCTTTGCGGTGTCGAGCGCCAGCGTCTGGGCGAACAGTTGCGGCCAGTGCACGGCGAGCGCGCGACTGTTCAGCTTGATCGTTCCATCGTGGTCGGTGGCGACGATGCTGCCGGAAAGACCGGTTACCCCGGGTATTGCGTCCTGCTGCGCAAATCCCAGGCCGGCGAAGTTCGCCGATGCGTCGAACGCCGTGGGCCCGGCGATATCGCCGGTCCAGCGCATCTGGACTTGATCGAATGTGCCACGAGGCGCAAAGCGCGCAAGATCGTCCCGCCAGCGCGTCGGCAGCGGCAGATACGCACCCAGCTGTCGCAACGGAGCGAGCTCAATACGGTTGAACGAAGCATTGCCGTCGATCGCCCGGCCCGCATCATAGTGCATCGTCAACTTGAAATCGCTCGGATCGAAGGGAACCTCGCCCGGCGCGGCGAATGTGAGCTGGTGGGCGGAGACTTCGCGCCGCGTCGGATCATCGTGCCAGCCGATGCGACCTTCGAGCCGGGCGAGCGCGAGCTGCGGCAGATCGCTGGCGAGCTTGCCTTCGACTTCGCGCAGGACGACGTCGGCGATGACATCGCGCGGTTCGCCGTTGGCGATTTCCAGCCACATCCGGAGCGCGCCCTTGCCGTTCCGGATCGGAATGCTTTCCGGCAACCATGCGCGCCAGGCGCCGACGTCGGCAAAGTCGACCCGGGCGTAAAAGCGCCCGGACGCACCGCGCCAGTCGGATAGCGAGCCGCTGGTGAAGTCGCCGCGGACGTCGAGTGGCGCCGCGAGGTTGCCCGGCGGCGCGGCGGCCAGCCCGAAGCGATGGCGGCCAGCGCGATTCTCCAGCCGCAGCACGACATGCTCCAGCGTAAGTTGCGGCGCGCCACGCAAGTCATCCCGCCACGCCACGACAGCATCGCGAATCACGATGCGCGGCTGGCGCAGAACCCACTCGACGACATTCTGCTCGCCCGGCTTTTCCGCGAGATCCAGGGTCATCCCCGCAGCGTGCAGCATGCCCGACGCGTCGCGGCGGATGATCAGGCGCGGCTGCTCGATCGACAACTGCTTGAGCCGCAAATCGAGAAACGGCAGCGAATCCCAGGCAACGGTAAGGCGCATCTCCGGCAAGTTGACGCTGGCGATGTCGGCGCCGGGTTCCATGATGCGCAGATTGACGATATCCAGGCGCGGGTTCCAGCCATCCCAACCGGTGGCGACCGAGCCGATCTCCACCGGCTGCCCGATCTGCGCCGTCAGCATACGTGCCACCGCGCCAGGGTTGTTTTCGACCCGCGGAAAAATGACAAAACGCACCGCCAGCAAGATCAGGCAGATCGCGATGAGAGAGATCAATGCGACCGCGCGAGCCGCGCGCAGAATCTTGCGAATCGAATGGGAGAAAGCCGGCGGAAAACTCGAAGCTGCGCGCGCGAAGGGCATAATAGATCGTTCTGGCCCGATTTTAATACGAAAGGAGCGGCCGCCGCGTTGAATTCCAGGATGGACCTCGCCGCAGCGTACGAGTTCAGCCGTTACGCGAGCCGTCTGCGCATTGCAGATCCCGGGCTTTGTGCCGACGTCGAGGCCATGCTCGACCGGCCGTTCCAATGGCGCGACGACGAAATCGGTGCGCTCGCGCAGGGATCCGATCCGGCGGCGCTGGCGTCGGCGCTGCGACGGCTCCGTAAGCGTGTGTACCTGCATGTCCTGTTACGCGATTTGATCGGGCGCGCCGATTTGGACGAAGTCTGCGCGGCCATGACGCGGCTGGCCGAGAAAGCGATCGCTGCGGCAGTCGGTGCACATTCGCGCTGGCTCGCCGAGATCCATGGCGAGCCTATCGGCGCGGACAGCAAAGCGGCCGAGCAACTGATCGTCGTCGCAATGGGCAAGCTCGGCGGAGGAGAGCTAAATGTCTCGTCCGATGTCGATCTCGTCTTCGTCTACCCGGAGGAAGGCGACACTCGCGGCCCGAAGGCTTTGGCCAACCAGGATTTTTTCGATCGCCTCGGGCGTCGTGTCGTCGCCGCGTTGGACGAGCCCTTGCCCGAAGGCTATGTATTTCGCACCGACCTGCGGCTGCGCCCCTACGGCGACGCGGGTCCGCTGGCATCATCGTTCGCTGCCCTCGAGCAGTACCTGGTGACGCAGGGCCGCACCTGGGAGCGTTACGCCTGGCTCAAGGCTCGCGCGCTGACCGGCGGGCGCGGCGGTGAGCTCGAGCGACTGGTCGCGCCTTTCGTGTACCGAAAGTACCTCGATTACGATGCGTACGAAGGGCTGCGCGATGTGCATCGCCAGATCCGCGAGCAGGGGCGCCGTCGCGATCTTGCCGGCAACGTCAAGCTCGGGCCCGGCGGCATCCGCGAGATCGAATTCATCGTGCAAGCGCTGCAGCTGGTGCGCGGTGGCCGCGAGCCCGCGCTTCGCCTGCGCGGGACGCTACCCGCGCTGCGGGGGCTGCGAGGCCGCGGGCTGCTGCCGGCAGCAGCAGCCGACGAGCTCGTCGAGGCCTACCTGTTTCTGCGCATGGTCGAGCACCGGCTGCAGTATCGCGATGACGCGCAAACGCACGACCTGCCGCGCGAAGATGCCGAGCGCGCCGCACTTGCCGAGTCGATGGCGTGCGCCAGCACGGCGGCATTCGATCGCCTGCTCGACCAGCATCGCAACAATGTCGACCGGCATTTCGACGCCCTTTTCTCAGCCGCCGACGACGTCGTCACCCGCGATCCGCTCGCCGCCGTATGGGTCGCGCCGGCGCCAGAGGACGCTCAGCTCGCAGCGCTTGCCAGTGCGGGCTACAGCGACGCGGGCGCGTTGATCGCCGAGCTGGCGCGCGTGCGGCAAAGTCCGCGCTATCTGCAGCTACCGACGCCGTCGCGTGCACGCTTCGACGCATTGGTGCCGCAGTTGCTGCGCGCCGCCGCAGCAACTGCGGCGCCGCAGACCGTGTTTGAGCGCCTTCTGGCGCTGCTCGAGACCGTAAGCCGGCGCAGCGCCTATCTTGCGTTACTGGTCGAGCACCCCCCCATCCTGCCGCGGCTCGCGCAGCTGCTCGGCGCCAGCTCGTGGGCCGCCGCTTACCTGATGCAGCATCCGATGCTGCTGGATGAGCTGCTCGACAGCCGGGCGCTGCTCGCGGAACCGGACTGGAACGAATGGCGCAGGGAGCTCGATGCGCAGCTTGCTGCACACCCAGGCGACGCCGAACGGCAGATGGATGCGCTGAGGCATTTCCAGCAGGCGCAGGTCTTCCGCCTGCTGGCGCAGGACCTGGCCGGCCTGCTTTCGGTCGAACGGCTGGCCGATCATTTGTCGATGCTTGCCGACATCGTGCTGGCGGCCGCCCTCGAACATTGCTGGATCCAGATGCAGGGCGCGGGCGCGAGCGCGCCGCAGTTCGCGATCATCGGCTACGGCAAACTGGGCGGAAAGGAACTGGGCTATGCGTCGGACCTCGACCTCGTGTTCCTGTACGACGATGCGGGCGACGCAGCCCCGCAGGCGTATTCACGGCTGGCCCACCGCTTGACCACCTGGCTGACCAGCACCACCGCTGCGGGCCGACTGTACGACACCGATCTGCGACTGCGCCCTGACGGCGCGAGCGGATTGCCGGTATCGAGCCTCGCGGCGTTTCGCAACTATCAGCGCAATACGGCCTGGACGTGGGAGCATCAGGCGCTGACGCGCGCGCGCTATGTCGCAGGCGACGCGCAGATCGGCGCTGCGTTCGAAGCGGAGCGCGAGGCGCTGCTGCGCCTGCCGCGCGACCAGGCGAAGCTGCGCGCCGACATCGTCGCGATGCGCCGACGGATGCAGGCAGGGCATCCGAATCACAGCGGGCTTTTCGACCTAAAGCACGATCCGGGCGGCATGGTAGACGTTGAATTCGCCGTGCAGTTCCTGGTGCTGGCGCACAGCAACGTGCATCGCGACCTGACCCGCAACGCAGGAAACATCGCACTGCTCGCGCTTGGCGCGCGGCTCGGACTGCTGCCCGCCGATCTTGCCGCGAGCGTCGCCGATGCCTATCGCGAATATCGCCGCCTCCAGCACCAGGTGCGCCTTCAAGGTGCTGCCGAGGCGCGGGTCGAGGCACTTCCGCAAGCGGGCCGTCGCGCGACCGTCGCGATACTTTGGAAACAAATCTTCGGCGGGCCCTGGTCGGAAATCGCCGCTGAAATCGGCTAAAATAGTCGTTTTGCCGAGCGCGGAGCTGCATGATGTCGATGTCGGATCGTGACGGTTTCATCTGGTACGACGGCAAGCTGGTGCCGTGGCGCGAAGCGACGACGCACGTGCTGACCCACTCGCTGCACTATGGGCTGTCCGTGTTCGAGGGCGTGCGCGCGTACAAGACCGTCGACGGTCCGGCGATCTTCAGGCTGGCCGAGCATACCGAGCGCTGGTTCAACTCGGGCCGCATCTACCTGATGGAGATCCCGTACGCCAAGGACATCCTGATGGACGCCCAACGCGAAGTGGTCCGCGCCAACAAGCTCGATTCGTGCTATTTGCGACCGATCGCGTTCTACGGCTCGGAAAAAATGGGCGTGTCGCCCAAAGGTGCTCGTGTTCATGTCGCGATCGCCGCGTGGCCGTGGGGCGCCTACCTCGGGCCCGAGGCGCTGGATAAGGGCATTCGGGTCAAGACGTCATCATTCGCACGGCATCACATCAACGTGACGATGGCGCGTGCCAAGTTTGCCGGGACCTACGCCAACTCGATTCTCGCCAACCAGGAAGCGACGATGGACGGCTACGACGAGGCCCTGCTGCTCGACGTCGACGGCTTTGTCGCCGAGGGCTCGGGCGAGAACGTGTTCGTCGTCAAGAACGGGCGTCTCTACGAGCCCGAGCTCACCTCGGCGCTGGTCGGCATCACGCGAGATTCGGTGATCACATTGGCACGTGATCTCGGCCTCGAAGTGACTGCCAAGCGACTGACGCGCGACGACATCTACATTGCCGACGAAGCGTTTTTCACCGGCACCGCCGCCGAAGTGACACCGATCCGCGAGCTCGATAACCGCACGATCGGCTCCGGCGCATGCGGCCCGGTCACCAGGAAGCTGCAAGCTCTGTTCTTCGATGTCGTGCACGGCAAGAATCCCAAGTATCGATCCTGGCTGACCGCGGTCTGAAGCGATGGCTGCGACGAGTCCGGCACAAAACGCGGTCGAGGTGGAGGCGGCGGACCTGCCTCTGTATTGCCCGAACCCGGCGATGCCGCTGTGGTCCAGCCATCCGCGGGTGTTTCTCGACGTCGCCGCGACCGGCGAGGCGATGTGTCCGTATTGCGGCACGCAGTACAGGCTCAAGGGTGCGCCCCCGCGCGGACACTGAGCAGTCTCCTCGTGGTCACAGCGTGGCGAGATGTCGAAGGTCGCGCCGGGACGAAACGCCATGGCTGAACCCATCCTGATCGTCGCACCGTCGTGGGTCGGCGATGCCATTCTCTCCGAGCCGCTGCTTGCGATCCTGCGCGAGCCGATGCAGGAACCTACCGTCGACGTGCTTGCTCCGAGGTGGTGTGCCCCGGTATACGAGCGCATGCGGGGCGTGCGCAACATCATCGAAAATCCGATCCGCCACCGCGAATTCCGACTCGGCGAGCGACGCGCGCTGGCGCGCACGCTGCGCGGCAACGGCTACACGCGGGCACTGGTGCTGCCGAATTCGTTCAAGTCGGCGCTGATTCCGTGGCTGGCGCGGATTCCGCGCCGCGTCGGTTACGTCGGCGAAGCGCGCGGCATGCTGCTGACCGACGCGCGGCGCCTGGATCCCAAGGCGTTGCCCCGCCTGGTCGACCGGTTCGTGGCACTCGCGGCGCAACCGGGCGAGCTCGTCCCGACACCGGCAGCTCCGATGCTCGTGCCGGACGCGGGCAACGCGGCCGAAGCAATGCGCGTTCTCGGCCTGAACACCCATCGCCCGGTGGCGATCCTCTGTCCCGGCGCCGAATACGGGCCGGCCAAGCGCTGGCCGACCGAGCATTTCATCACGCTTGCCAGGCGCTTCATCGATTCCGGGTACATGGTATGGCTGCTCGGGTCGCCCGGCGACCGGATCGCAGCTGACCCGATTGCCGCCGCAGTGCCCGAAGTGCGAAACCTCTGCGGCAGGACCGATCTGGGCACCGCGATCGATCTGCTGGCTACCGCTAGCGTCGTGGTCAGCAACGATTCAGGCCTGATGCACGCCGCCGCAGCCGTTGGAAGACCGCTGGTTGCACTGTTTGGCTCGTCGAGCCCCGACTACACGCCGCCGCTGTCGCCGCTCGCCCGCGTCGCCAAGATCGACATCGTGTGCAGCCCGTGCTTCCGGCGCGAATGTCCGCTCGGGCACTTCAAATGCATGCGCGAACTGGCGCCGAATGTTGTGTATGATTTGGCGCGCACGCAGCGTTGACAAGCGCAGCGCGACGTTGACAATGGCCAAGCCACGCACGCCGACGATCTTCACTTCGCCGCAGGATGCCGCGATGGCGTTCTATCAGGCATTCGAGGCGAAAGACGTCGACGCGATGATGGCAACATGGGCCGAGGACGAGGAGCTCGTCTGCATTCACCCGGGCGGCCCGCGCCTGGTCGGCTACGAAGCCGTACGCGCAGGCTGGGAACAATTGTTCGCCAGCGACACCAAGCTGACTTTCCGTCTCGAGGACGTGACGATCGTCGAGACAGTCGGGCTCGCAATGCAGAGCGCGATCGAGCAGGTCACCATCGGTAACGACGTCAAGCCTCGCGGTGCGGCAATCGTCACCAACGTTTTCCTGCGCACCCCTTCTGGCTGGCGGGTGGTCATGCACCACTCGTCGCCAGCCCCGGCGATCGCAGCGGTCCAGCCGGCCGGGCCGCTGCACTGACGCCTGGCGCCTGGCGTCGTCTCGATCAGGCCGTTCCGCCGACCGTCAAGCCATCGATGCGCAGCGTCGGCTGCCCTACCCCCACGGGCACGCTCTGCCCTTCCTTGCCGCATGTCCCGATGCCGGAGTCCATCGCCAGGTCGTTGCCGATCATCGACACGCGCGTCAGCGCGTCAGGCCCGTTGCCGATCAGGGTCGCGCCCTTGACCGGGTAAGCGAGCTTGCCGTTTTCGATCTTCCAGGCCTCCGCCGCCGAAAAAACGAACTTGCCGTTGGTGATGTCGACCTGGCCGCCGCCGAAGTTGATCGCGTACAGGCCATTCTGCACCGACGCGATGATTTCGGCCGGGTCCCGATCGCCGTTGAGCATGATCGTGTTGGTCATGCGCGGCATCGGCATGTGCGCGAACGATTCCCGGCGGCCGTTGCCGGTGGGCGCGACGCCCATCAGCCGAGCGTTCAACGTGTCCTGCATGTAACCTTTGAGAATGCCGTCCTCGATCAGCACCGTGCGCTGCGTCGGATTGCCTTCGTCGTCGATGTTGAGCGAGCCGCGACGATCCGGGATCGTCCCGTCGTCGACGACCGTCACGCCGCGCGCACCGACGCGCTGGCCGATGCGGCCGGAAAATGCCGACGTGCCCTTGCGGTTGAAGTCGCCCTCGAGGCCATGGCCGATCGCCTCGTGCAGCAGTATTCCCGGCCAGCCGTGGCCGAGAACGACAGTCATCGTGCCAGCCGGCGCGTCGCGCGCGTCGAGGTTCATCAAAGCCTGGTCGACCGCCTGCGCCGCATAGCTCTCCAGCAGCGCATCGGTGAAATATCGATAGTCGACACGGCCGCCCCCGCCGGCCATTCCCTGTTCACGGCGGCCGTTCTGCTCGGCGATCACATTGAGCGAAATCCGCACCAGCGGCCGCACGTCCGCCGCGATCGAGCCGTCGCTTCGCGCCACAAGAATCGCCTCGTATTCGCCTGCGAGCGTCGCCATCACCTGCGTTATCCGAGGATCGCGGGCGCGAGCTAGCCGTTCGAGCCGCTCGAGCAGCGCCACCTTGGCTTCGTCGGTCAGCGTCGTGACAGGATCACTGGCTGAATAGAGCGTTCGCGCACCGCCGATCCGATCAAGCGCAGCGACCGATGACTGACCCTGACGTCCGATGGCGCGGGTCGCGGTCGCGGCCTGCGTCAAGGCGTCGAGGCTGATGTCATCGGAGTATGCGAACGCGGTCTTCTCGCCTGAGATCGCCCGCACGCCGACGCCGCGGTCGATCGAGAACGAGCCCGACTTGACGATCCCTTCCTCCAGGCTCCAGCTTTCGACGCGCGAATATTGAAAGTACAAATCGGCATGATCGACGCGATGGCCATGGATTCCTGCGAGCACGTCGGACAGCTGGCGGAATTCCAGCGCTGCAGGGGCAAGCAATAGCCGGGTCGCCTGATCGAGCAGCGCGGGTTGAACCGGAAGTACGGAAAGATCGGTCACGGGGGTAATCACAAAATGGCGGAATACCCGCATTGTCCGGGCACGCGCCCGCCCGCACAAGCGTTATTGCGGCGCCGCTATGACGTGACCACCGGGGCCCGTCCCAGGTAGGTCGCGGCGACGCGCGCGTCGCGCGATATCGTCTCGCTCGGGCCGGAGATCGCGACGGTCCCGGTCTCGAGAACGTAGCCGTAGCTCGCGATCTGCAGCGCGGCCCGGGCGTTCTGCTCGACCAGCAGGATCGACACGCCGCTGGCCTTGAGCGCCGCAATGATGCTGAAGATCTCCCTGACGATAAGCGGCGCCAGACCGAGGCTCGGCTCGTCGAGCAGAAGCAATCTCGGCCCAGCCATCAGCGCGCGGCCGAGTGCGAGCATTTGCCGCTCGCCGCCCGACAACGTCCCTGCAAGCTGGGCGCGTCGCTCGGCGAGGCGCGGAAAGCGCTGGTAGACCTCGTCGCGCGTGCTTCGGAGCGTCCGATCGTGCGCCCGGTGGCGTTGAAATGCGCCGAGCTCCAGGTTGTCCGCGACCGTCATCGCAGCGAACAATTCGCGTCGCTCCGGGACGAGGCAAAGCCGCCGGGCGACGCGCTCTTCGACGCTGGCACGGTTCACGCGCGCACCGGCGTAGACGATGTCGCCGCGTGATGGCAGCAATCCCATGATCGCCGCCAGCAACGTGGTCTTGCCGGCGCCGTTGGGTCCGATCACCGTGACGATGCTGCCTTCGGCGACGGTCAGCGAGACACCGTGCACTGCTTCAACTTTGCCATAAGCAACATGCAGGTCGATGATTTCGAGCAATGCGGTCATTGCCGTGGCGCGGTCAGGCCGCTCCGAGATAGGCTTCGAGCACGACCGGATTGCGCTGGATATCTGCAGGCAGGCCTTCGGCCAGTTTTTCGCCGAAGTCCATCACCACCAGGCGGTCGGTAAGTCCCATGACGAAATCCATGTCGTGTTCCACCAGCAGGATGGTGATCCCGGTCTCGCGCAGACTGCGGAGCAACAGCGTGAGCTCCTGCTTTTCCAGGAAGCGAAGCCCTGCCGCCGGCTCGTCGAGCAGAAGCAGCAGCGGGTCGGCGGCGAGTGCTCGAGCGATCTCGACGATCCGTTGGCGCCCCAGCGGCAGCGAGCCCGCCGGCGCATGCAGCGTATCGGTCAATCCTACGCGGGCGACCTGCCGCGCCGCTTCGGCGCGCACGCGTGCCTCCTCGCGCCGGTCGAGACGCAACGCGGCACGGGTAACGCCGGCGCGGCCCCGCAGGTAGGCGCCGAGCGCAACGTTGTCCAGCACCGACATGCCCGCGATAAGTTTCACGTGCTGGAACGTACGCGCGATGCCCAGCTGCGCAATTTTGAACGGTTGCAGACCACCGATCTGCTGACCGTTGAAAGCGATGGTGCCACGGCTCAGCGGCAACGCGCCGCTGATCAGGTTGAACATCGTGCTCTTGCCCGCGCCGTTCGGCCCGATCAGGCCCAGAATCTCACCAGTCCGTATCTCGAATGAAAGATCGTCGACCGCGACCAGTCCGCCGAACACCTTGCGCGCGCGATCGACAATCAGCAAAGGCGCTGTCCCGCTCGGTCGCGTACGGCCCGGCAGCGCCGGCGCCTCGGGAACGGGACGCGTCGGTTCGGCGGGGAGCAGCCGTGCCAGCCATGGCCAAAGGCCGTCGCGCGAGCGCTGCAGCAGCAGGATCATCAGCATGCCGAACACGACCAGCTCGAAATTCCCTTCGCGCCCCAGCAAATGGGGCAGCCAGCTCTGCAGCAATTGCTGGAGCAAGGTAATCAGCGTCGCACCGACGACCGCCCCCCAGACGCTGCCGGCGCCGCCGACGACCGCCATGAACAGGTATTCGATCCCCTGGTTGATGCCAAACGGCGTCGGATTGACGAAGCGTTGCAGGTGGGCGTACAGCCAGCCGGAGATGCAGGCCAGAAGCGCGGCATAGACGAACACCACGATCTTGAGCCTTCCCGCGTCGACACCGAATGCTTCGGCCATTTCCAGCCCGCCCTTGAGCGCACGTACGGCGCGCCCGGGTCGCGAATCGAGGAGATTGTCGGCCGTCCACAAGCTAGCCAGGACGATCAGCCAGATCAGGTAATAGATGTGACGTTCGTTGCGCAACTCCCAGCCGACGAAAGCAAGCGATGCGATGCCGCTCATGCCGGTATGGCCGCCGAGAAAATCCAGATTACCGAACACATAAAAGATGCTTGTGCCCCAGGCGATCGTGGCCAGCGGCAGGTAATGGCCTTTCATCCGCAACGTTATGAACCCCAGCGCCAGCGCCGCCAACGCAGTGAGCGCCATCCCGCCCGCCAGGTTGAGCCACGGCGACACTGACGGATAATTCAACGATAGATACGCGGTGGTGTAGGCACCGAGCCCGACGAATGCGGCTTGTCCGAACGAGGTCTGGCCGGCGACTCCGGTCAGCAGCACGAGTCCCAGGGTGACGATGCTGTACAGGCCGATGTAATTAAGCAAAGTGATCCAGAACGGCGGCGCCACCGTCGGTGCGATCAGCAATGCCGCGATCAGGATCAGCAGTGCCGCCCGCCTCATCGCGCTACTCTTCTTCTTCGTGATGGTGCGTGGTCAGCGAGCGCCAAAGCAGGACCGGTATGATCAAGGTGAAGACGATCACCTCCTTGAACGCGCTCGCCCAGAACGACGAATAGGATTCGAGCAGCCCGACCAGGAACGCGCCGGCGGCGGCCAGTGGGTAGCTGCTCATGCCGCCGATGATCGCGCCGACGAATCCCTTCAGGCTAACCAGGAATCCCGAGTCATAATAGACAGTCGTGATCGGTCCTATCAGCACGCCGGAAAACGCGCACAGCAGCGCGGCCAGGGTCATCGTGAGGCTCCCGGCCAGGCTCGGGCTGATGCCCACCAGGCGCGCGCCGACGCGATTGAGCGCGGTCGCGCGAAGCGCCTTGCCGTACAGTGTGCGCCCGAAAAAGGCATAGAGCGCGGTAATGACCAGTAGCGAGAACAGCAGGACGAGGACGCTCTGCCCGCTGATCTGAACGTCCCCGACACGGAACGACTCGGAAGTAAAAGCTGGCGTCCGCGATCCTTCGGCGCCGAAATACCAGAGGCCGAGGCCCCGCATGGCGAAATGCACGGCCACCGAGACGATCAACAGCACCAATACCGACGCTTCGCTCAGCGGCTGATAGGCGACGCGATAGAGCGGCGGCCCGAGTGCGGTGACGATGGCAACCGCGAGCAGTATCTGCAGTGGAAACGGTAGCAGCAGCGGCGCCAACAAATAGACCAGCGCGGCGATCGCCAGCGGGGCGACCAGATAAATCCCCAGCCGCCCCGGCAGACGGTGCCAGTCTCGATCGCGCACTGCCGTGGATATCTCTACCGCACCGGCCGCGACGGCGAGGCCGATCAGCAGTCCGACGGTGCCCGGCGACTTGCCGAGCTGCAGCGAGGCCAGCGTCAGTGTGCCGTAAGTCACGAACTCGCCGGCCGGGACGAAGATCACCCGCGTGACCGCAAACACCAGCACTATCGCCAGTGAAAGCAGAGAGTAGATCGCGCCGTTGGTGATGCCGTCCTGCGCAAGCAGCGCTGCGATCGATAAATCCATCGGCGATGGTGGCGTCGGCGGCGCGCGAAAATACAAGGCCGGCCGCGGGATTCCTCAGCCGGACGGACGTCAGCTCATTTGCTCAGGACCCATTTGCCGTTTTCGATCTTGGCGATGACGCGAGCGCGGTTGTCCATGCCGTTGTGGTCGGACGCGCTCATGTTGAAAATTCCATTGCTTCCCGCGACGTCCTTAGCGCTTTCGAGCGCGTCGCGCAATGCCGTGCGAAATTCCTTCGTGCCCGGCTGCGCCTTCTTCAGCGCCTCGGGTATCGCCCGCTGCAGCAGCGCATAGGCGTCCCAAGCATGCCCGCCGAAGGTCGTGCGGCTGCCGGGGCCGTATTTGCTCTCGTAGGCCTTGACGTATTCCGCCGCGGATTTCTTCACCGGATTGCTGTCGGGCAACTGTTCGTACACGAGCATCGGACCCACCGGCAGCACTGTGCCGTTTCCATCGGCGCCGACGACGCGCAGGAAGTCGGCGTTGGCAATGCCGTGCGTCTGATAGATTCGCCCCTTGTAGCCGCGTGCGACCAGCTCCTTCTGCGGCGTCGCAGCCGGCGTTCCCGAGCCGGCTATCAGTATCGCGTCCGGATTCGCGCTAATGAGCTTGAGCACCTGGCCGGTCACGCTCGGATCGGTGCGGTTATATTTTTCCTGGGCGACTATCTTGATTCCGGCGATCTGTGACGAGCGCACTATCTCCGAAAGCCAGCTGTCGCCGTACGCGTCGGCAAAGCCGATAAAGCCCATCGTCTTTGCACCGCTCGCACGCATATGCACCGCGACGGCATCGGCCATCAACGAGTCATTCTGCGGCGTCTTGAACACCCAGCGCGTTCTCGGATCGGCCGGATTGACGATCTGAGCCGACGCCGCCATCGACAGCATCGGCACTTCGGCTTCGTTGACGACGTCGCGCATCGCCAGCGAATTCGGCGTGACCGTCGATCCGACGATGACATCGACCTTGTCTTCGCTGATCAGCTTGCGAGTGTTCTTGACCGCTTCGGTCGTATCGGACTTGTCGTCAAGGACGATGAAATGGATCTTTTGTCCGCCGATCGTCGGCGAGCCGAGCATTTCGATGGTGTTCTTTTCCGGGATTCCCAGCGACGCCGCCGGGCCGGTGGCCGATAGCGTGACGCCGACGTTGATGTCGCCGTAGGCGACGCTGCAAATAACCAGCGCTGCCAGCCCGAGGGCAAGGCCTGCTTTCTTCATGGTGTTCCTCCGTAGCGAGCGCGCGACTCGGGCGGCCGAACGCGGTGAATTTTTTCAGCTGATGATAATGGACAGGCATCGTTTCCCGGCGACGCCTGTGCATTGCTTGCTATCGGCGGATTCTGGCATCAAGCCCCGCCAGGGTCAACGCGGCCGCATCGGCCGCCGTCGACCCGCCGCGCCGATTTACTTCTTCAGCGCGTCCCGGATTTCGCGCAGCAGCAGCACCTCTTCGGGTACCGGCGCGGCCGCTGCGGCAGGGTCGATCCTTCTCTTGACCGCGGCGAGCTGCCTGACCATCCAGAAAATGATGAACGCCAGGATCAGGAAATTGATGATCACCGTGATGAAGTTGCCGTAGGCCAGTACCGGCACGCCGGCCTTGGTCAACGCATCGTAGGTCATCGCCCCGCTGTAACCCGCGGGCGGCGAGCCGAGCATGATGAAGTAATTGGAGAAATCGAGTCCGCCGAAGACTCTGCCCACCACCGGCATGATGATGTCCTTGACCAGGGAATCGACGATCTTGCCGAACGCGGCGCCGATGATGACAGCGACAGCCAGGTCGATCACGTTGCCCTTGACGGCAAAATCGCGAAAATCTTTCAGCATTGACATTGGTCATCTCCTCGTAGTTGGCGTCAACGCGAAGGACGAGGCATCAGACAGCAGCTTCTCCCGACTCGCCTGTGCGAATGCGCACGACCTGCTCGACCGCCGTGATGAATATCTTGCCGTCACCGATCTTGCCGGTGCGCGCCGCCTTGACGATCGAATCGATCGCACGCTCGACCAGGCTGTCGGCCACGATGACCTCGACTTTCACTTTGGGCAGGAAGTCGACCACGTATTCGGCGCCACGATAGAGTTCGGTGTGGCCCTTTTGCCGCCCAAAACCCTTGACTTCGGTAACCGTCAGGCCGCTGACGCCGATTTCCGACAAGGCTTCCCGCACCTCGTCGAGTTTGAATGGCTTGATGATCGCTTCGACCTTTTTCATTCGTGCCTCTGTTCGCCGGCGTTCGCGCTACCGTCGCTTGTCGGCAGCCGCCGTTAGGTTACACCAGCGCGGCGGCAGCAACCAGCGAGTCCGGACACACACCACCGCGCCTTTCAGGCGATTCCGGCCTTCAATCGGTCCATGCCGACGTGATCGGGTAGCGCCAGTCCTTGCCGAATCCGCGCGGCGTGATGCGAATCCCGACGGCGGCCTGGCGCCGCTTGTACTCGGCCAGCTTGATCAACCGGACGACCTGCGCCACCTGGTCCGGCGAATGTCCACGCGCAACGATGTCGGGCGGACTCAGGTTTTCTTCGACATAAGCTTCCAGTATCGCGTCGAGCGTCTCGTACGGAGGCAGGCTGTCCTGGTCGGTCTGATTGGCCCTGAGCTCCGCAGAAGGCGCGCGCGTGATGATGCGCTCGGGGATCACGCGACCCAGACTGTTGCGATAGTGCGCAAGCTTGTAAACCAGCGTCTTGTCGATGTCCTTGAGCACGCCGAATCCGCCAGCCATATCGCCATACAGCGTCGCGTAGCCGACTGCCATTTCCGATTTGTTGCCGGTCGTGAGCACGATCGACCCGTGTTTATTGGACATCGCCATCAGCAGCGTGCCGCGGATCCGCGCCTGTATGTTCTCCTCGGTAGCGTCTTCGGGAAGGCCTTTGAATTCCGCGGCCAGCGACTCGAGAAACGCCTGCAGGACGTCATCGATCGGAACTTCGTCGTAGCGCACGCCGAGGATTCCCGCCATCGTACGCGCATCCTCCAGGCTGATCGCCGCGTTGAACCTGGATGGCAGCATCAGCGCGCGGACCCGGTCGCGCCCCAGCGCGTCGACCGCCACCGCCAGCGTCAGCGCCGAATCGATGCCGCCGGATAATCCAAGCAACACCCCGGGAAAGCGGTTCTTGTCGACGTAGTCGCGCACGCCCATCGTCAACGCCGCGTATACATGCGCCTCGAGACGGACGTCGAGATCGCCCCGCACCGGTTTCGGCCTGGCGCCATCGAATTCGGCCAATGCAATGGTTTCCTGCCACGCCGGCAACTGCTGGACGACTTTACCGCCGTCATCGACGATGAACGATGCGCCATCGAAAACGAGCTCGTCCTGGCCACCAACACGATTGACGTAGACGATCGGACACCCCGTTTCGACCGCCCTCGCCGTCACGACGTCGCGTCGCAACGACTGCTGGCGGGTGTGATACGGCGAGCCGTTGGGAACGACGATAAGCTGCGCGCCGGCGCCGCGCGCGAGCCGTGCCGGTTCGGGAAACCAGATGTCCTCGCAAATGACCAGCCCGACACGCACCCCGGCGACATCGAACACACAGGGCTCGGTACCGGCGACGAAATAGCGCTGCTCGTCGAAAACCGTGTAATTGGGCAGCGTGTGTTTCCGATATGCCGCGATGATCCTGCCGCCGCGCACGACGGCAACGGCGTTGTGCCGGGATCCGCCGCTTGCCAGCTCCGGGTATCCGACCAGGACGGTCGGGCCAGCGATGCGCGCCGCGAGCCGTGCGAGCTCGCTCGCGCACGCCTCGAGAAACGCCGGGCGCAGCAGCAGGTCCTCCGGCGGATAGCCGCATAGCGACAATTCCGGTGTGACCACGAGATCCGCTCCACCGCGCCTGCCCGCGTCCACCGCGTCGAGAATGCGGACAGCGTTTCCAGGGAGATCGCCGACCATCTGGTTCAGCTGGGCGATCGCGATGCGCATGGATGAATTTTAACATGCGCTCTCGCTGTACCCGCGCCGGACCGGCGACGGCGAGTCGAGGCACATCGTTTGCGCGCGTTTCGGCGCAGCAACAATGCGAATCGCTCTTGCCGGTGCCGGCCCTTCACGCGACAATCGACGCGGCATGCCGACGTTCTCCCTGCACGTTACCGATACGCTCGCTGCGATTCAGCCGTCAGAATGGGACGCGCTGGTCAGCGGCCAGCCGCTGCTGTCGCACGCTTTCCTGCATGCGTTGCACGAAACGGGGTGCGCATCCCCGAAGACCGGATGGGCGCCACGCTATCTGCTGCTGCGGCAGGAGGATGCGCTGGTCGGCGCGATGCCGCTCTACCTGAAAGCGCACTCGTACGGCGAGTACGTCTTTGACTGGTCATGGGCCGACGCATATCGTCGGCACGGCCAGCGTTATTATCCTAAACTTCTCGCGGCCATCCCGTTCACGCCCGCCAGCGGGCCCCGCCTGCTGGCCGGCAGCAGGCCGCTGCGCCAGCGCCTGCTCGATGCGGCTCTAGCGCTGCTGGGCGAGGAACGCCTGTCGTCGCTTCATATCCTGTTCCCGCATGCGGACGATGCGGCGCAGTGCGCTGAAGCGGGCCTGCTGATGCGCGACAGCCTGCAATTTCACTGGCAGAACCCCGGATACCGAGACTTCGCGGATTTCCTGTCGACATTGAATCACGACAAGCGCAAGAAGATCCGGAAGGAGCGGCAACGGCTCGCCGAAGACGGAATCAGCTTCAGCCGCCCGACCGGCTCCGATATCACCGCAGCGCAATGGGCATTCTTCTACCGCTGCTACGCCAATACCTATCGCCGGCACGGATCGACCCCATACCTGTCGTTGCCTTTTTTCGAACGGGTGGGGAGAACAATGCCGGGCAATGTCGTTCTGGTCATCGGCGCCAGAGGCGGAACGCCTGTCTGCGCCGCGCTTGACATTTTCGATCGCGACACGCTATGGGGCCGATACTGGGGAACGACGGAACACGTGCCGGGCCTGCACTTCGAGGCTTGTTACTACCAGGCGATCGAGTTCTGCATCGAACGGCGGATCGGCCTGTTCGAAGGCGGCGCGCAGGGAGTTCACAAGCTCGCCCGCGGCTTCCTGCCGGTAACCACACGCTCGGCGCATGCGATTGCGGATCCCGAGTTCGCTCGTGCGATCCAGGCCTTCGTCGCACGCGAGCGCCTTGATGTCGCGCAAACGGTCGATGAACTGGAGCGCGCGAGCCCTTTCCGCCAGGTCGAGGCCGGCGAGACGACTCACCCCAGCCACCGCGACGGCGCGCCGCGGGACAGCTCCGCCCACGAGGCTTGACAGCCGGATCCCGATTCACGATACCCTGCCGCGGTGACCGACGACCCGATTCTGCTCGCCCGCAAAGGCTCAATCGCGACGCTGACGTTGAACCGGCCAGAGTCGCTCAACGCGCTGGATCTCGCGATGATGGACGCACTGGTCGGCCGCGCCGTAACGCTTGCCGCCGACGACAGCGTGCGCTGCGTCGTCATCCAAGGCGCCGGACGGCATTTCATGGCGGGGGGAGACATCCGTACCTTCGCCGCAAAGCTCGATGCCCCGCCGGCGCAGCGCAAACAGGATTTCGCGCGGATCGTGCAGCGCGTGCACACGGCGATAGAAGCCATCTACAGGATGCCGCACCCGGTCATCGCCGCGGTGCATGGCGCGGTCGCCGGGTTCGGGCTGTCTTTGATGTGCGCCTGCGATCTGGCCGTGGCCGCCGAATCCAGCTATTTCACCTCGGCCTATCGCCATATCGGCCTGACGCCGGACGGCGGCACGACCTACGCCCTGCCGCGCATCGTCGGAGTCAAGAAAGCGATGGAAATCGTCTTGCTGGGCGAACGCTTCGGTGTCGATGAAGCGCTGCGCATCGGCTTGATCAACCGCGCCGTGCCCGAGACCGAGCTGGCCACGACCGTCGAAAAACTGGCTGAAGCATTGGCGAGCGGGCCCGCACTGGCGCTGCAAAACGGCAAGCGCTTGATCAACGAGTCGCTGTCGCGCTCGCTGTCAGCGCAGCTCGACGCCGAGGCGGCGAGCTTCGGCGCGTGCAGCGCCACGTCGGATTTCGTCGAGGGAATCAGCGCATTTCTCGACAAGCGCAACCCGCGCTTCGAATAACGAACTCCGCCGCTAGGGTTGTCCACCGCCCGGCTGACCGCCGCCGCGCGGCCCTCGCCGGCGTCCGCCGCGGCCGCCGCCCGGGGCGCCGGGCGATGCTGCGTCCCCGCGCGGGCCTGGACCGCCGCGCCCACCCTGATATCCGCGCCCGCCGCGCTGTTTAGGTCCGCCTCGCGGGGCAGTGGCGCCCGGCTGCCCCGGCACGCCCTGGGGTGCGGCCACACGGTGGCCATGCGGCCTTCCCCGGCCAGGGCTCGCCGGCCGCGGCGCGGGCTTGCCCGGCCCTGGTTCGCGATTGCCGTCGATCTCGCGCAGCGTGGGTTCTTCGCGCGGCCCATAAGTGCCTCGATTGCCGTCGACTTCCTCTTCCTCGTGCTCGTCGTCGGCGTCGTGGCTGCGCCGCGGCTGCTCATCGGCATCGCCAACAGGCGCATCCCCACCCAGCATCCCCGTCGCCGTCATCAGCTTGTTCAATTCATCGGGTCCCAATTCCAGTGTCTGACCGCGCTTGAGCTGGGGTGGCATGCTGACGATGCCGTAACGCGTGCGTATCAGGCGGCTCACCATCAGTCCAAGGGCCTCGAAGAGCCGCCGCACCTCACGATTTCGGCCCTCGGGGAGCGTGATCTTGTACCAGTGATTCGATCCTTCGCCGCCGCCATCGGCGAGTGAGAGTACCCGGGCAGGACCGTCCTCCAGCTCGACCCCTTCGAGCAATGCCCGCTCCTGTTCCGGCGTCAGCGAGCCGACGATGCGTACCGCGTATTCACGCTCGACTTCGTAGCGTGGATGCATCAGGCGGTTGGCGAGCTCGCCCAGCGTCGTGAAAAGCAGCAAGCCCTCGCTGTTGAAATCGAGGCGCCCGACCGCGATCCACTTGGCACTGCCGAGGCGGGGAAGCTTGTCGAATACCGTCGGCCGTCCCTCGGGATCGGCGCGACTGACGATTTCCCCGGCCGGCTTGTGATAGAGCAGCACGCGAGCGCGCGGCGGCGCGAAGCGGATCCGCACCAGTTCGCCGTTGATGCGGACCTGGTCGCCCGGACCGACTTTCTGGCCGACTTCGGCCGGCTGCCGGTTCACCGTAATGCGACCGGCGATGATCATCTCTTCCAGGCCGCGCAGCGAGCCATAACCGCACTGCGCCAGCAACTTGTGCAGGCGCTGCGGTTCGGTGAAGACCGGCTCAGTGGAGCGTCTGGGTTGATTCGGGCGGGGCCGATCGTCCGTCCGCCGCGTCTGGTGCGTCGGGTACGTCGGTCCGTGGGCTGAGGATCGGACTCGCGAGCGCGAGTTCGACCTCGGCGGCCTTTGCTGGGGCATCGGGTAACTCCATCAGGTGGGAAGTGTCCAGCTCCGCCAATGGCGGCAGTTCGGCGAGAGAACGCAGGTTGAGATCGTCGAGGAAGGTACGGGTCGTCGCGTACAGCGCCGGACGACCCGGTGTTTCACGATGGCCGACCGCCTCGATCCACTGCCGGTCTTCCAGCGTCTTGATGATATGCGTCGACACCGAAACGCCGCGGATCGCCTCGATGTCTCCTCGCGTGACCGGCTGCTGATAGGCGATGATTGCCAGGGTTTCCATCACCGCGCGTGAATAGCGCGGCGGCTTGTCTGGCGAAAGCCGGTCCAGATAGGGCTGGATCGACGGCTTCGCCTGGAAACGCCAGCCACTGGCGACCTGGGCAAGCTCGACGTTGCGACCCACCCAGTTGTCGCGGATCCGCTCGACCAGGCTGCGAACGACGTCATGTTCGAGCGGCGGATCGAACAGTTTCGACAGCTGGGCGACGGGCAGCGGCTCTCCGGCGACCAGCAGCACGGACTCGAGAATGTCTTCGACGTGTTTCAAATCCATATTATTTCCAAATGGCGCAGCATTCGGCGTGCGCCCCTTCTTCGGCGTGTGCCGAATAGGGTCGCGCCGGAATCAGACTCCGCTTTCCCCTTCCAGCGCGAATGCCGGATCGCCCTTCCGTTGCACGTATATCGGCGCGAACGGTTCGGCTTGCGCCAGATCGAGCAAACGCTCGCGCGCAAGCTCGAGGACCGCCAGAAACGTGACGACCAGCTGTGCAACGCTGCTGCGTCCGTCGAACAAGGTCGTAAATTCGACGAAGCGCCCAGGCTCGAGCAATTTCAGCAGGCGGCTCATCTGGCTCCGCACCGACAGTTGCTCGCGCGTGACCAGATGATGGCGATTTACCCGCGCCCGCGCCACCAGTCCTGCCCAGGCCGCCTTGAGGTCATCGGCGTCGACATCGGGCAATCGGGCGCTCGCCACGCGCTCGAACCATACGCGCACCAGAGCATAGTCGCGCTCGACCAGCGGCAGCTCGTCGAGCGCCTGCGCGCCGGCCTTCATCCGTTCGTACTCGAGCAGTCGCCGAACAAGTTCGGCGCGCGGGTCCGCGGGCTCTTCGCCCAGCTGCGGAGGCTTCGGAAGCAGCAGCCGCGACTTGATCTCGATCAGCACCGCCGCCATCAGCAGGTATTCGGCGGCGAGCTCGAGCTGCGTACGGCGCATCATCTCGACATACCCCAGATACTGGCGGGTCAGCTCCGCCATCGGGATGTCGAGGACATTGATGTTCTGCTTGCGGATCAAATAAAGCAAGAGGTCCAGCGGCCCTTCGAAGCTCTCGAGGAAGATTTCAAGCGCTTCCGGCGGGATATACAGGTCCTGGGGCAGCGCCAGCATCGGCTGGCCGTACACCTTCGCCACCGGCGCCCCGGCCGCCTGGGCGAGATCGATGACCGGCACTTCGGCGTCGTTCGCCATCACGTGTAGCCGAGCCCCATCGCGTCCCGCACGTCGCGCATCGTTTCCTCCGCCAGCTTGCGTGCGCGCTCACACCCGTCCGCGACAATGGCGCGCACCAGCGACGGGTCGTCCAGGTATTTCTGCGCGCGTTCGTGCAGCGGACGCTGCTCGGCGATGATGGCGTCGATCACCGGCTGCTTGCAGTCGAGACAGCCGATGCCGGCGGTCGTGCATCCGTTATGCGCCCAGTCCTGGGTCGCCTGGTCCGAATAGATCTGGTGCAGTGACCAGACCGGACACTTTTCCGGCGTGCCGGGGTCGGACCGGTGGACCCGCGCCGGATCGGTCTGCATCGTGCGCACCTTGGTGGTGATCGTCGCCGGGTCCTCTCGGAGGAAAATCGCATTGTCGTACGACTTCGACATTTTCTGGCCGTCGGTACCGGGCACCCTCGGTGTGTCGGTCAAAAGCGAATGCGGCTCGGGCAGGATGACGCGGCGCGAGCCTTCGAGATAGCCGAACAGACGCTCGCGGTCGCCCAGCGCAAGGTTCTGCGCGCCGTCCAGCATGTCGCGTGCCGTCTCGAGCGCGGCTTCGTCTCCCTGCTCCTGAAATGCCGTGCGCAGCTGCGCATAGCGTTTAGCCCGCTTCGACCCCAGCTTTTTGATGGCTGCTCTTGCCTTTTCCTCGAAATCTGCTTCGCGACCGTAGATGTGATTGAAGCGTCGCGCGAGCTCGCGTACCAGCTCGAGGTGCGAAACCTGGTCCTCGCCGACGGGAACCATGTTCGCGCGGTAAATCAGGATATCTGCTGCCTGCATGACCGGGTAGCCTAGAAAGCCGAAGGTCGTCAGGTCGCGATCGCCGAGCTTTTGCTGCTGTTCCTTGTAGGTTGGCACGCGTTCGAGCCAGCCCACCGGCGCGATCATGCCAAGCAGTAGCGTCAGCTCGGCGTGCTCGACCACGCGCGACTGAATGAAGATCGTCGAGCGCGTCGGATTGATCCCGACCGCGAGCCAGTCGATGAACATCTCCCAGACACTGTCTTCGATCCGCTCCGGAGTCTCGTAATGCGTGGTCAGTGCATGCCAGTCGGCGGCGAAATACAGGCATTCGTACTCCTCCTGGAGCCGTAGCCAGTTTTTCAACGCACCATGGTAGTGGCCGATGTGCATACGACCGGTTGGCCGCATGCCTGACAGTACGCGATCAGAAAACATTGCGTGCCTTCATGAGGCTGGAACGGCTAGAAGCCGACCAGGACCTGCAGCAACCGAAGCACCAGCGATATCATCGGCGACATCAGCCGATCCAGGACGTTCGACGCAAGCAGCAGCAGAATGATCATGAAGCCATAAGGTTCGAGACGAGAATAGCCGGCCGCAAGCGAATGCGGCAAAAGACTCATTGCAATTCGACCGCCGTCGAGCGGCGGAATCGGAAGCAGGTTCAGCACCATCAGCACCACATTGACCATGACTCCGGCGCGGCTCATCAGCAGCATCCCGTCGCTGGCGAGCGCGCCGTCAGGCGAGCTCACCCGATAAACCACCATCCAGAGCAGCGCCATTGCGAAGTTCGCCGCGGGTCCTGCGGCGGCGACCCACAGCATGTCGCGCTTCGGATGGTTCAGGTTACCGAAATTGACCGGTACCGGTTTCGCCCAACCGAAAAGGAAACCCCCACCGCCGGCGAGCTTGGAAAGAAGCAGCAGCGCAAGCGGGACGATGACCGTACCCACCGGATCGATATGCTTGAGCGGGTTGAGCGTCACCCGTCCCAGCATGTACGCGGTATGGTCGCCGAAAATGCGGGCGACGTAGCCATGGGACGCTTCGTGCAAGGTAATGGCGAAAACCACCGGCACCGCGTAGAGCGCGATGGTCTCGATCAGCGAAAAATCCATGGGTGGCGCATTCTACCAGCTGGGCGTCCCCCACGCTTGCCGGCCCGCCTGGACTGTCACGCGGAAACTTCAACCAGACCCAGCCGCGCCGGATCGCCGCGCCCGAGCCGCGTGATCACCGCAGGAGTCACCGCCAGATCGACGACGGTCGTCGGCTCGAGATGACACGCGCCGCTGTCGATGATGAGGTCGAGCACATGCTGGTAGCGGCCACGAATCTCGACCGGGTCGTTCAGCGGTTCGCTCGCGCCGGCCGGTATCAGCGTCGAGGAAAGCAGCGGTTCGCCCAACTCGGCGAGCAATCGTTGCACGACCGCGTGATCCGGAACGCGCACACCGATCGTGCGACGTCGCGGATGCTTCAGGCGCCGCGGCACCTCGCGCGTTGCCGGCAACAGAAACGTATAGCTACCGGGCACCCCCGATTTGACGATCCTGAACTGCTCGTTGTTGAGCTGCGCATAGCGGCCGATTTCGCTCAGATCCCGGCACACCAGCGTCAACTGATGCTTGTCGTCGACGTCCCGCAGCCGGCGGATTCGATCGGCGGCTGCCAGATCGCCGATGCGGCAGCCGAAGGCATAGCTGGAATCCGTCGGATACGCGATCACTCCGCCCCGCCGTACGATCGCCGCGGCTTCGCGGATAAGCCGAGGCTGGGGGTCCACCGGATGGATCGAAAAGTATTGCGCCATGGCGGGCGACGGTCTGCGCCCACCCCGCAAGATCCGGAAGGGCGCTATATAATTCCCGACAATTCTAACGCAAGGTTATAACGAGGTCGAAGTGAACCTTCAGCAGCTCCGTTATCTTTGCGCAGTAGTCGATCACGGCCTGAATGTGTCGGTAGCCGCCGATGCCTTGTTCACGTCGCAACCAGGCATCAGCAAGCAGATCCGGCAACTCGAAGAAGAACTGGGTGTGCCGATTTTCATCCGCCAGGGTAAACGCCTGGCGGCACTGACTGCCGGCGGAGAAGTGATCGTCGCTATTGCGCGGCGCGCGCTGCAAGAGATAAATAACCTCAAGCGAGTCGGTGCGGAGTTCAAGAGCGAGGACACCGGAACGCTCGCCATCGCAACAACCCACACGCAGGCCCGTTACGTGCTGCCGCCGGTGCTAAAGCGCTTTGCCGAACGTTATCCGAAGGTCCGCTTGCTATTGCACCAAGGCAACCCTGCGCAGGTCGCCGAGCAGACGCAGCGCTCGGACGTCGATGTCGGCATCGCTACCGAGGCCCTTGCCGACTATCCCGGACTCGTTTCGCTGCCTTGCTATACCTGGAATCGATGCGTCCTCGTGCCCAACGGACATCCGTTGGCAAAGGTGCGGCCGCTGACCCTCGAGGCGCTGGCGCGCTATCCGATCGTTACCTACGATTTCAGCTTTACCGGACGCTCGGAAATCAACGCAGCCTTTGCCGCCAAGGGGATCGAACCCAATGTGGTGCTGACCGCGCTCGATTCCGACGTGATCAAGACGTACGTCGAACTCGGCCTCGGCGTCGGAATCGTCGCTCAGATGGCGCATGACCCGGCGCGCGACACTCAATTCGAAAAGCTCGACGCCTCCCATCTCTTCGCCGCGAGCACGACGCGACTGGCGCTTCGCCGCGGTGTTTATCTGCGCGGGTTCGTCTACGAATTCATCACTTTGTTCGCGCCGCAGTTCGACCGCTCCGCGGTCGACGCCGCGTTGCAGGGCAAAGCGGAAAGCTATGAGCTGTGAACCGATACCGAATTCTCTTGACGAGGCGCGAAGTGACTCGCGGGCCGGTCGATGACCGCAGTGCACGTTCGCACATGGTCGCTGGCGATCCTGATCGCTGCGCTGGCGATGCTCGGACCCTTTTCGATCGATGCTTATTTGCCTGCGTTCCACGACATCGGCCGCGAATTCGATGTTCCGCCGATCGCCGTGCAACAGACGTTATCGGTGTATTTGTTTGCTTACGCGTTCATGATGCTCTGGCATGGCGCGCTCGCCGATGCCCTGGGACGCAGGCCGGTCGTGCTGGCGAGCCTCGCCATCTATGCGCTCGCCACGCTTGGTTGCGCGATCGCCGGGAACATCGAGACGCTTTGGCTTTTCCGCGCTCTGCAGGGCCTCTGCGCGGGCGCTGGCATCGTCGTTGGTCGGGCGATCATTCGCGACCGTTTTCATGGCGCCGAAGCACAGCGGCTGATGTCCCAGATCACCCTGGTGTTCGGCGTCGCTCCCGCGATCGCGCCAGTGCTTGGCGGCGTGCTGCTCAACACGTTCGGATGGCGTGCGGTCTTCTGGATGCTACTGGCGCTGGTCATCGCTCTCCTGGCATGGGCAACGAAGCGACTCCCAGAGACCCTGGCACCAAGCGCCCGCCAGTCGCTGTTGCCGCGTCATCTGTGGCGAAACTACGTCAATGTGCTGCGCCGTCCCGAATTTCTGCTGCTCGGCGCCATGCCGGCATTGAACTTCGCCGCATTCTTCCTGTATATCGCTGGTGCTCCATCGTTCCTGATGGATCTTCTCGGCGTTTCCAGCTACGGATTCGCCTGGCTTTTCATTCCGATGATCACCGGCGTGATGATCGGCGCGCTCATATCCGGACGGGTCGCGGGGATGATGACGCCACGCCGAACAATCGGTCTCGGGTATGCTCTGATGTTTATTGGTGTCACGACCGACCTCGGCGTCGCGGCGTTCGTCCCGCCCAGCATGCCCTGGCACGTCCTGCCCATCATGATCTACGCGATGGGCAGCAGCGTCACGATGCCATCTGTGACGCTGTTGTTGCTGGATCTTTTTCCGACAATGCGCGGCCTCGCGTCGTCGCTGCAAGGGTTCCTGCAATTTGTTCTGGCAGCCGTCAACGCCGGAACCATAGCGCCGATGCTCGCGGGTTCCCTGCTGGCGCTCGCTTTGGGTATGGCCGGCTTTACCATAGCGAGCCTTCTGCTATGGATCACTTATCTGCGCCATACCGCGTAGCGGGCGCTACCCGATGACGCCAAAGTTCCTGGGATCGATTGCATTTCTGCTGATGGCATTAGGGTGGTCATTCCCAGTTTCCGCGCAGTCGTTGCCGACGATGGAACTGACGATCAGCGGACATCGCGTGACCGCGGAAGTCGCGGCAACGGATGCTTCTCGCACAACCGGGTTGATGCGCCGTTTCAGCCTGCGTCCAGACCACGGCATGCTGTTCGTATTCGAGGAACCGCAACTGCTCGCATTCTGGATGAAGGACACGTATATCCCGCTGTCGATCGCGTTTATCGGGGGCGACGGACTTATTCTAAACATCGAAGACATGGCGCCACAGACCGAAATGACCCACCACTCGCGCGGGCTGGCGTTGTATGCGCTGGAGATGAAGAAGGGCTGGTTTGCGCAATTCGGGATCGGACCCGGCGACCGGGTCGAGGGGCTCGCAAAGTCGCCCAAAGCCAGGGATTAGCCTCCGCTACAGCGGCTCGAAAGCACTTTGCTACCGTCTCGTCCCAAACGCGCCGATCGCCGAACCCAGGCTGCGACCGACGGTCGCGCCGAATTTTCGCGCGACGCGCTCGAGAAGATTTTCCTGCGGCGTGAAATTCACTACGTCGGCCGCCTTGATGACATCGCGAGCCACGTAGTCGACGCTTCCAAGCGCATCGGCGAGGCCGAGCTCGATGCTCCGCTGGCCATTCCACACGAGACCCGAGAACAACTCCGGCGATTCCTTTAACCTTGCGCCGCGACCCTCTCTGACCACCGCGATGAATTGGTCGTGTATTTCGTTCAGCATCTGCTGCGCGAACGCGCGCTGTTTTGGCGACAGCGGAGAGAACGGATCGAGAAACGTCTTGTTTTCACCAGCGATGATCGCCCGCCGCTCGATCCCGAGCTTCTGCATCGATCCGACGAAGCCGAATCCGTCGAAGATGACACCGATCGATCCGACCAGGCTGGCCTTGTCGACATAGATCTTGTCGGTCGCCGCGGCGACGTAGTACGCGCCGGACGCGCAAATTTCTTCCACGACGGCGTAAATTGGGGTATCGGGATATTTGCCGCGGAGCCGGCGGATTTCGTCGTTGATCTCCCCCGCCTGCACCGGACTGCCGCCGGGACTGTTGATCCTGAGCACGACGCCTTGCGTGGTCTTGTTCTTGAACGCGGCGCGCAGCCCCTGAATGACGTTTTCCGCGCTGGCACGACTATCGATGTCAAGCTCGCCTTCGATATCGACGACTGCAGTGCATTTGTCTGCGCAGCTCCGCTCACCGCTGGTTATGGACGCCAACACGGCGATCAGTGCAATAAACAGCAGACCGAAGGTCAGCAGCTTGAAGAAGATGCCCCAGCGTCGAGCGCGTTGCTGTTCGCGCAAGCCTTCGGTCGCAAGCCGCTCGATGACGCCGCGTTCCCAATTGTCGTCAGCCATTCAATCCTCGATGCAGTAGATCCCGCCGTGATGCTCGGCAAGCATGACCGCCTTGAGGCGCGCGCCGCGGCACGGACCGGCCACGCAAATCCCGCTGTCCGGCTCATACAGTGCGCCGTGCGTCGCGCAGACCAAGTATAGCTTGGACGCATCGAAGAAATCCCCCGATTCCCAGTCGAGCTCGCTCGCCTGGTGTCGGCATTCATTGACGTAGGCGTGCGCGCCGCCGCGCCATCTAATCGCAAACGCTGGCCGCCTGACACCATCCGAGCGAACGTCGAATCGGACCCCGGCGCCGCCATCGCTTAAGTCGCCGCTGGCGCAGATCAGGCGTTCTTCGCAAGCCACGAGCGTAATTCCCCAAGTGACTGAAGGGTTGCCAGCGGCGCCATCGCGGCGAGCCCGGATGCCGGGTGGGCGCCGTACGAAACGGCAACGGCATCGACGCCGGCATTGCGGGCGAGATCGAGGTCATGCGTCGTGTCGCCAATCATGAGCGTTTCATTTGGGGTCACGCCGGCGACATCCATCAGCGCCAGCAGCATCGCCGGATGAGGCTTGGGAAGGGTCTCGTCTGCGCAGCGCGACGCGACGAAACGGTGCGCAATGCGATGCTGCGCGAGCGCCCTCGCCAACCCGAGGCGGGTCTTGCCTGTGGCCACGGCTAGAAGAAAGCCGCGCCTATCGAGCTCATCCAACATATCGACAACACCCGGGAAAAGCGGAATGTCGGCATCGCCGACCAGGTAATGCAGGCGATAGCGCTCGGAAAAGCGCCCGATATCCGAGGCCACAAGCGTCGGGGCGACCAGGCTTATGGCGTCACGATGACCGAGCCCGATCACGTGGCGGGCGCTGCGGTCATCGGGTGCGGGTAGCCCCAAGTCCCGGCAAGTCTGCTGGATCGCCGTCGTGATCAGCGCCGTCGAATCGGCCAGTGTTCCATCCCAGTCGAATACCAGGAGTCGATACCGCGTCGTACGCTCACGCATCGCCGGAATCGGAAAAACTCAGCCGTGCGACGAATCCGGCCAGGTCCGCCGGCAGCGGCGCCTCAAAGGCGATCCCGCGCGGTTCGACCGGATGCGTCAGGGAAAGCCGCCAAGCATGCAGAAACATTCGTTTCAGGCCTTGCCGGGCAAGTATCTTGTTCCATGCGAAATCGCCATACTTGTCGTCGCCTGCCAAGGGAAAACCCAGATGCGTCAGATGGACCCTGATCTGATGCGTCCGCCCGGTGTGTAGCTCGGCTTCGAGGAGGCTCATTGGCGGGGCGGCGTCAGGCCAGGTCTGGCGCCGATAGAACACCGTGCGAGCGAGTTGTCCGCCGGTTCGCTCGACGCGCACGCGTCGCTCGCCTTCGCCGGTCAGGAACTTGGTCAACGGCAGATCGACCTGCCGCTTCGCATCGCGCCACTTGCCACGTACCAGCACCAGGTAGCGCTTGTCGACCTGCCCGGCGCGCAATGCGGCGTGCAAGGCAACCAAGGCGGAGCGTTTCTTCGCGACCAGAATAACGCCGGAGGTGTCTCGGTCCAGCCGGTGCACGAGCTCGAGAAATTTCGCCTGTGGGCGGGCGGCGCGCAGCTGCTCGATCAAGCCATAGGCGACGCCGCTGCCCCCGTGGACGGCAAGACCTGCCGGTTTGTTGACCGCAATCAGCGCGTCGTCTTCGTACAGGATCGGAGGATCGATAGGGCGCGGAATCGGCCGATGGCGCACCGCATCGGGCGCCGCCGTACGTATCGGAGGGATGCGAAGCTCGTCGCCGGCTACCAGCCGGGTATCGGGCTGCACGCGCTTGCGGTTGACCCGAACTTCACCGCTACGCAGTATTCGGTAGATGTGGCTTTTGGGGACGCCCTTGAGCACACGCAACAAGTAATTGTCCACGCGCTGCCCCGCGCCCGCCTCCCCCACTGCAAGGCGGTTCACAGCATCCTTGCTTAAATCATTCATTTCATTATAATTGTGATTGGCAGCGACAAGCGGCTGGCGGTTTTGCGTGGCTACAGGCCCGCACCCTCAGCTTGCGGGATCCCCATATCGGGTCCGCAACCGCTTGCCGGCCCCGGCGACGGGGCAGGCTATGGCAGCGAGGTTAAATCGGTTCACCGTCCGGACTCTGCGTGCCGGAAAAGTAACGATGTTAATGGAAGAGCGCAGTCTCCGCACCGGCCAGTGGCACGATGAAGCGGCACGACGCGCGGCGCAATTTAAGACACGACGAATTCTGTACCTGGCTGCACGCGACCGGCGCTAACCCGCGGGAACGTCGATTCAGCCACCAGACAGTTTGAGCGACAACGCGAAAAACACTATCCACGCTCCCGAGACAGGCGATTCTCCAGTGACCATCCGAGTGTGCACTGCCGGACCCGCCTCGCCGATGCCCGATACCCGCATCCGACCCCTCGTAGCAAGGCAGCTCATGCTGCCCGTGTGGCCAGTCTCGCCCTCGCCCGCCGCCCGCTAGCCTGACGCGCCCGCAAGGGCGCCGCCCGCTTCAGCTGCACGCTTGGCCCCTGCCCGAGGTTGGCGCCGGGGAAGAATATGAAACGCATGCTGTTCAATGCCACTCAGGCCGAAGAGCTTCGGGTGGCCATCGTCGACGGCCAGAAACTGGTCGATCTCGACATCGAGTCCGCCAGCAAGGAACAACGCAAGAGCAATATTTACAAATCCGTCATCACGCGGGTCGAGCCCAGTCTCGAGGCCTGCTTCGTCGATTACGGCGCCGATCGCCACGGTTTCCTGCCGTTCAAGGAAATCTCCCGCGATAACCTGCGCGAAAGCGACGGAAAGGCCCGCATCCAGGATCAGCTCAAGGAAGGCCAGGAGCTGATCGTCCAGGTCGACAAGGACGAGCGCGGCAACAAGGGCGCGGCGCTGACGACCTACATTTCGCTCGCCGGCCGCTACCTGGTGCTGATGCCGAACAATCCTCGCGGCGGCGGCGTCTCGCGCCGCATCGAGGGCGAGGACCGCAACGAACTTCGCGACACGATCAACCAGCTCGACGTACCGAGCGGCATGAGCGTGATCGCCCGCACCGCGGGTATCGGCCGGTCGATTGAAGAACTGCAGTGGGACTTGAACTACCTGTTGCAACTCTGGCAGGCGATCGATGGCGCTGCCAAGACACAGTCCGGCGCGTTCCTGATCTATCAGGAGTCGAGCCTGGTAATCCGGGCGATCCGCGACTACTTCCATCCCGACATCGGCGAGCTCTTGATCGACACCGAGGCGATATTCGATCAGGCCCAGCAGTTCATGAGCCATGTGATGCCGGCCAACGTCGGCCGCGTCAAGCTTTACAAGGACGACGTTCCGCTATTTTCACGCTTCCAGATCGAGCATCAGATCGAAACCGCCTATGCGCGCCAGGTTCCGCTGCCCGCGGGCGGAGCGATCGTGATCGATCATACCGAAGCTCTTGTCTCGGTGGACGTCAATTCGGCCCGTGCCACCAAGGCGGGCGACATCGAGACGACGGCGTTCAACACCAACCTGGAAGCCGCCGACGAAATCGCCCGCCAGTTACGCCTGCGCGACCTGGGTGGATTGATCGTCATCGACTTCATCGACATGGAAAGTGCGAAGAATCAGCGCGAGGTCGAGAATCGCCTGAAGGACGCGCTCAAATACGATCGTGCCCGCGTGCAGCTGGGCAAGATATCGCGCTTCGGGCTGATGGAGCTATCGCGCCAGCGGTTGCGGCCGGCGTTGGCCGAATCGGCTTACATTCCCTGCCCGCGCTGCCATGGCATCGGCCACATCCGCGGCACCGAGTCCACGGCGCTGCACATTTTGCGCATCCTGCAGGAAGAAGCGATGAAGGACAACACCGCGCAGATCGTCGCGCAGGTACCGGTCGATGTCGCGACGTTTCTGCTGAACGAAAAACGCGCCGAGATCCATACGATCGAAGCGCGCTTCAAGGTCAACGTCCTTCTGGTGCCCAACACCTATCTGGAGACGCCAAACTACAAGGTGACGCGACTGCGCCACGACGACCTCAACCAGGGCGAGCCGTTGCCCGCCTCGTTCAACATGGTGGAAAAGCCCGAGGAAGAGGACCTGGTCAGGCAAAAGAAGGAAGAGGCCAAGGAGCCGCGCCAGGAAGCGATGGTCAAGGGAATCACGACGGGTGCACCGGCACCGATGCCGGTCGAGCTCGCTGCCGAGCCGGCGGCCGAGGTCAACTGGCTGAACAAGGTGCTGGGGTGGTTCCGCTCCAGGCCGGCCGAGACCGCGCCTGCCCCCGCGCGCACCGAACCGGCTCGGGAACCTCGTGGTCGCGGGCGTCAGGATCGCGATCGCCACGGTCATCGCGACGAACGCCGTCACGGCTCCGGACATCGCGATGCGCCGCGGGACGCCGCACGTACCGGTCAGCGTGAAGAGCGTCGCGAGCCGTCGCGCGAAGATCAACCGAAGGACCGGCAGCGCGAACCGCAACGCCAGCGACAGCCGCAGGGAACACAGGGATCCCAGGGACAACAGCCTAGGCGCGAACCGGGTCGGGGAGCGCCGAGGCACGAGGGCCGCGACGGCCAGCGCGACCCGAACCGGCAACGCGCTCCGCGCGAGCCGCGCGCAGGGCAGGAAACGCGGCCAGAAATCGAACCGGTGACCGCGGCGCGGGGTGCGCCGGGCGGCGGCGAAGCGGGGGACGGAACGCGCCGCCGGCGCGATCGCCGTCGTGGCGGACACGATCGAGGCGAGGGAGGGGAGCGCGGGGAACCGCGGGTGCCCACACCTGTCCAGGACTCGACATCGGCAGCGCCAGTGCCGAAGTCGCCTCCTGCGGCCGCTGCGGAGCCCCTGCTGACCGCGCACGAACACGCTACCCCAGCGACGCGAGCAGATGACGACACGCCGCCATCGGTGTGGACGCCGGTCGTGCCCGACGAGTCGTCGATACGGGAAGCGCCTGCGCCGGCACCGGCGCTGGTGAGCGCCGAGCCTCATGCGTTATCGGCATCCGAGCCTGAGCGGCATGACCGGTCCGATGCGTTGATTTCTGCGGAGACGCAACCAGCCAATGGCGACGCAGCTGACATCCGCGCGGAGGCTGCGCATTCACGCGAGTTGCCTGAACTGCCCAAAGTTTCGCTGGAGCTGCCGCCGGATTCCGGCCTGGTGTTAATCGAGACCGCGCGTGAACGCGTGGCTGCGATCGAATTCGCCGAGCCTGCGGAACCACCTCGGCCACGGCGTGTGCGCCCGGCCCGGACGGAAACAGGCGAAGAGCCGCTGCAGCTGGTCGAGACGACGCACAAGGATTCTGCGCCGCCAGCGGCTTGACAGGCGCGGACCAGGTACGCCTCGGCGAGCGGCCGCCGTGGCGCACCGATCGATCAGGCGGCGGAGCGTGCTCGTCTAGGCGCGGCTTGCCTGCTTCGTGCGCTCGACAATAGCCTGCAAAAGCGCGGCGGCGGCGGGGACCGTCAGATCGAGCACGCGCTCGAAATCTCCGGGATCGCCATAGTAGGGATCGGGCATGTCGCCGTCGGGGCCATCACCGACCACGGCGAGAAACAGTCCGAGGTGACCTTGATAGCCCGCAGGCCGCATCGATTCCAGATATTCCAGATGCCTGCGATCCATCGCCAGTATCCAGTCGAAGCGCTTGAAGTCCTCGGGCTCGACCAAGCGTGCTCGAAGCTTGCCGATCTCGTATCCGCGGCGTCTTGCCGCGGCAAGCGCGCGAGGATCCGGCCGTTGGCCGAGCTGGTGGTCATGGGTTCCAGCCGAATCGATCACGATGCGATCGCCCAGTCCCTGCTCTTTGACCAGCGAGCGAAAAACGCCTTCGGCGGTCGGTGAGCGGCATATGTTGCCGGTGCAGACAAACAGCACACGTGCGATCGGGTCGGGTGGTGCGATCAGCGACCTCATCCAGTTCAACACGGGCAGGCCCCCGCGTTCTCCGGAGGCGCGGTCGTGCAGGCTCATCGCGGCACTCGCGCCTGCAATGCGCGCAACTGCGCCTCCAGTTCGCGTATGCGTTCAAGATACGCAAGAAGCACCGCCACGCCGTGCGGCTCGAGCTCGAAATCGTCACGCAATCGGCGCGCGGTGCGTGCGACGGCGATCGACTGAATGGAGAACATGAGCTGTCCGGAGGCTTCGGAGAACGGTCCCAGGGCACCGCAATCGATCAGCTGCAGGAGCTCGCCTTCAGACAGGCCGGAAACTTCCGCCACGGAGCGCAGCGGGATCACCTGCCGCTCGTCGGGCCATAGCGCGTCGCAATATTCGACGGTCACGAGAGCCTCCTTAGTGCAAATGCTGCCGGGGATTGAATGTCGACGTTGCGGCCAACTCCTTCAAAAGACCGCTTTCGCGCTCAGATAGTTCAGGCGGCATGACGAGCTGGGCGATCGCATAGAGGTCTCCGGCCCCACCCTGCGGCTTGGGCAGGCCACGACCGGAAAGGCGCAGCTGCTGGCCGTTAGGCGTACCCGGCGGCACCCGCAAGTTTACCCGTCCGGCCAGCGTCGGCACTTCCACCTGCCCCCCGAGTGCCGCTTCCCACGGCGTGAGCGGCAGATCGAGAAAGAGATCGTGCCCTGTCGCTCGATAGAGACGATGCGGCCTCAGCGTTATGTTCAAATAGATGTCGCCGGCGGCCCCGCCGCCGATGCCTTTCCCGCCCTGCCCCGGCAACCGCAGCGACTGGCCTTCGGTGGCGCCTTTGGGAATCCGGGCCTTGACGATTCGCGGCACCCGCCTTGGCGTACCCTGCTCGTCGAATTCGGTGGTCGTCAGGTCGAGATTGACGTGCGTGCCGTGAAACGCATCTTCCAGGCTGATCGGCGCCGTGATCTCGTAGTCCTGCCCGCGCATCGCCGGCGGCGGGCCGCGGCGACCGGCGGGGCCGCGGCGTCCGGTCAGGCCGGCAAAAAGATCGGCCAGGTCCATCTCGTCGAAAGCGCCGGCCGCGTCCCCGAACTGGGTCGACCACTCCGGCGGCGGGCGAAATTCCTCGCCCGGACGTTGCTGTCCCAGTTGATCGTAGGCAGCGCGCTTTTCCGGATCCTTGAGCGTCGCATAGGCTTCGCCCATTTCCTTGAAGCGTGCTTCCGCCTCGGGTTCCTTCGATACATCGGGATGGTACTTGCGGGCGAGCCGGCGATAGGCCTTCTTGATGTCCTCCTCGGTCGCGCCCCGCTCGACGCCGAGAATCGCGTAGTAGTCCTTGAATTTCATACGGCTAGTCGCCCGGTTCGCCTGCGCGTCAACCCAACGCGACGCCGAACAGCTTTTCCTTGAGTTGGTAAAGCCGATCGCGCAACTCCGCGGCCTTTTCGAACTCCAGATTCTTCGCCGCGTCGAGCATTTCCCTCTCGAGTCGCTTCAGTTCTCTTTCGAGGTCCCTTTCGGGCATCGCCTCGTATTTGCTGTGCGCCTGTGCCGCCTTGAGCTGCTTGCGTTCCTCGTCGATGTCGTAGACGCCGTCGATGATGTCCTTGATCCGCTTGGTAACGCCCTTGGGTGTGATCCCCATCTTTTCGTTCCACGCAAGCTGCTTGTCGCGGCGCCGTGTCGTTTCGCCGATCGCACCCCGCATCGAATCGGTCATCTTGTCGGCGTACAGGATCGCCGTACCGTTGATGTGCCGTGCCGCCCGGCCGATCGTCTGGATCAGCGAACGCTCGGCGCGCAGGAAGCCCTCCTTGTCGGCGTCCAGCACCGCAACCAGCGACACCTCGGGAATATCGAGGCCTTCGCGCAGCAGATTGATCCCGACCAGGACGTCGAATTCGCCCAACCGCAGATCGCGGATGATCTCAACCCGCTCAACCGTGTCGATGTCCGAGTGCAGGTATCGCACTTTGACGCCGTGCTCGTTCAGATAGTCGGTCAAATCCTCGGCCATGCGCTTGGTCAGCGTCGTAACCAGCACGCGCTCGCCCTTCTCCACCCGCAGGTTAATTTCCGACAGCAGGTCGTCCACCTGCGTTTGCGCCGGTCGTACTTCGAGTACCGGATCGACCAGGCCGGTCGGCCGCACGACCTGCTCGACCACCTGGCCTGCGTGCGTGCGTCTCGTAGTCGGCCGGCGTGGCCGAAACGAAAACCGTTTGCGGCAGCAGCTTTTCGAATTCGTCGAAGCGCAATGGCCGGTTGTCCAGCGCGCTCGGCAGGCGGAACCCGTAGTTGACCAGATTCTCCTTGCGCGCGCGGTCGCCCTTGTACATCCCGCCTACTTGAGGAATCGTGACATGCGACTCGTCGACGAACACCAGCGCCTTGCGCGGCAGGTAGTCGATCAGCGTCGGAGGCGGCTCGCCCGGAGCGCGTCCAGACAGATGACGTGAATAGTTCTCGATGCCCTTGCAGAACCCGATCTCAAGCATCATCTCGACGTCGAAGCGGGTCCGCTGCTCGATGCGCTGCGCCTCGATCAGCTTCATCTGCGCGGTGAACGCCTCCTTCTGCTGCGCCAGCTCGACCTTGATCTTCTCGACTGCTTCGAGCACCTTGTGCCGGCCGGTCACGTAGTGACTCGACGGAAACACAGTGAAGCGTCCAAGCTTCTGCCGGATATGGCCAGTGAGCGGATCGAACAGCTGAAGCGAATCGACCTCGTCGTCGAATACGGACAGGCGAACCGCATTGTCGGCACTTTCCGCAGGAAAGATGTCGAGCACATCGCCGTGCACGCGAAACGTACCGCGCCGGAACTCGGTGTCGTTACGCTGGTACTGCATTTCCGTCAGGCGCTTGATGGCGTCGCGCTGCGTCAGATGATCGCCCTGGCGCAGGTGCAGGATCATGCTGTGGTACTCGGACGGATCGCCGATGCCGTAGATCGCCGAGACGGTGGCGACGACGATGCAATCCGGGCGCTGCAGGATCGACTTGGTCGCGGACAGCCGCATCTGCTCGATGTGCTCGTTGATCGACGAGTCCTTTTCGATATACAGGTCTCGCGAAGGCACGTAGGCCTCGGGCTGGTAGTAGTCGTAATACGAGACGAAATACTCGATCGCGTTGTTAGGCAGGAATTCGCGAAACTCCGCATAGAGCTGCGCGGCAAGCGTCTTGTTGGGCGCAAGTACCAGCGCCGGGCGTCCGGTGCGTGCGATGACGTTGGCCATCGTGTAGGTCTTGCCCGATCCGGTCACGCCGAGCAGGGTCTGGAACGCAAGCCCGTCGGACAGGCCTTCGACCAGCTTGTCGATCGCCTCCGGCTGGTCGCCGGCGGGTGGAAACGGTTGGTGCAGCTCGTACGGGCTGTCGGGGAATTTGAGGATCATGGAATCGGGTGGGTTGCTTGGCGCCGGGCAATCGAACATTTTAGCCGATCGGCGAGCCCCGCCGCATCATGGCTACCGATCGGGGTAATCCGCCGGTACAAAGCGATGCCGACCCTCGTGTATCTCGAGCAGCCCGCATGCTTATATTGCGGCCACGCCGGGCGATTTCAACGGATTGCTGCGGTCCCCACGCGGCCCGACGGTCCAAACCGCACCCGGACCACAGGGTTCGCTGCCCGTCCTCGAGGCGATCTCCGCCGCAGTCCGAGCCGGTCGGACCCGCATGATAAAATGAAGCTCTTTTTGAAGACCGGCCCCGCCAATGAACGCTCCGCATGCTCCTCCGCTTCTTGCCGCGATCGAGATGGCGCCGCGCGATCCGATCCTGGGCGTCACCGAAGCGTTCAATGCCGATCCGAACCCACGCAAGGTGAACCTCGGCGTCGGCGTTTATTGCGACGACCAAGGCAGGGTGCCGTTGCTCGAATGCGTGCGTCAGGCCGAGCATGCGTTGACCGACAAGGGCGGCCCGCACATCTACCTGCCGATCGACGGCATCGCAGCCTACGACCGTGCCGTTCGCAGCCTGGTCTTCGGTGCAGATTCCGACGTCGTGCAGGCGGCCCGCGTGGTAACCGTTCAGGCGTTGGGTGGTACCGGCTCGCTCAAGATCGGCGCCGACTTTCTGCGCCGTTTTGCGCCAGGCGCGCAGGTCTGGATCAGCGACCCGTCCTGGGAGAATCATCGCGCGCTGTTCGAAGGAGCCGGATTTGCCGTCAACAGCTATCCGTATTATTCGGCACTGACGCACGGACTCGACTTCGAGGGCATGATCGATGCGCTGGAGCGGCTCCCCGCCGGGGCAATCGTGGTACTGCACGCCTGCTGCCATAACCCGACCGGCGTCGATCCCAACGACGAACAATGGGGCCGTATCATCGAGGTAGTGCGCGCTCGGGCGCTGTTGCCGTTTCTCGACATCGCCTACCAGGGTTTCGCCGCCGGCATCGACGCCGATGGCGCGATCATCCGCCGCTTCGCGGCCACGCCTGGCCCTCTGTTCGTCGCGACCTCGTTCTCAAAATCGTTTTCGCTCTATGGCGAGCGCGTCGGCGCGCTGTCGATTGTCGCCGCCGATCGGGACGAAGCAACGCGCGTCCTGTCCCAGATCAAGCGCGTAGTTCGCAGCAACTACTCGAGCCCGCCGACTTTCGGCGGCCAGGTGGTCGCGATGATCCTGGAAACTCCGGAGCTGCGGGCGCTGTGGGAGCGTGAGCTCGGCGAGATGCGCGATCGCATCCGCGGTAATCGTCACGCGCTGGTCGATCGGCTCGCGATGCGGGCTCCGGCTGCGAAATTCGATTTCGTGCTCCGGCAGCGCGGCATGTTTTCGTACTCCGGTCTGACCGACGCGCAAGTCGCGCGACTGCGCAACGAATTTTCGATCTATGCGATCAACACCGGACGGATTTGCGTCGCCGCCCTCAACTCGCGGAACATCGATTACGTCGCCGACGCGATTGCCCACGTCATCGCCTAGTTCGCCAGCCGTGCTCGAGCGCGCAATCCCTTGAAATAAAACGCCGATTCGCGCTACAATTAACGTTTGCCAGTCGCGGGAATAGCTCAGTTGGTAGAGCGCAACCTTGCCAAGGTTGAGGTCGCGAGTTCGAGACTCGTTTCCCGCTCCAGATTTCTCTAGCGAGAGCCGGCGCTCTCTTGATCCGTTTCGATGCGACGCGCCGGCGGCAGGTGTCGCGTGTCCGCCCGGGCGGGGTGGCAGAGTGGTCATGCAGCGGCCTGCAAAGCCGTCTACGCCGGTTCGATTCCGACCTCCGCCTCCAAAACTTCTCCTATGCGTTGCCCGGATATTTCGCTCGGTGTCAAAGCGCGATGACCGGATTCTCGGCGTTTCCATCCGACGTCGGCGTTATTCGCACTGGGGCGTGCGTTTCGCCATGTGCACCGGAAGCAGCACCATGGGTCCTGGCGGCGACGATCCTGGCGTCCGGCATGGCGTTCATCGACGGAACGGTGGTCAATGTGGCGCTTCCGGCGCTGCAGCGGGATCTCAACGCCAGCCTGGTCGACGTCCAATGGGTGATCGAAGCCTACGCACTGTTCCTTGCTGCGTTGCTCCTGGTCGGCGGAGCGGCCGGCGACCGCTTCGGGCGGCGCCGGGTGTTCCTCCTGGGCGTGGCGCTATTCGCCGTCGCCTCGATCGGATGCGGGCTTGCCGGCGGCGTGCGTGCACTCATCCTGATGCGCGCGCTGCAGGGAATCGGCGGCGCGTTATTGGTCCCCGGCAGCCTCGCCATCATCAGCGCATCGTTCGCCGAGCATGATCGCGGCAAAGCCATCGGCACATGGTCCGGTGCGACGGCCATCACCGCGGCGCTCGGGCCGGTGCTTGGCGGCTGGCTGATCGATCATTGGTCGTGGCGAGCCGTTTTCTTCATCAATCTTCCGTTGGCCGTGGCGGTCATCGCCATCGCGCTGTGGCGTGTGCCCGAAAGCCGAAACGAAAACGCGCACGGAACGCTCGATTGGCCGGGCGCGCTGTTGGTGACGGTCGGGCTCAGCGGCGTCGTTTACGGACTGATCGAATCATCCAGCGCAGAATGGTCTCAGCCTAAGATCCTGGCCTCGTTCGGGCTGGGAATCTTCGCCCTGGCGAGCTTCATCGCGGTGGAGATTCATCAGCCAACTCCGATGATGCCGACCGGTCTGTTTCGCTCGCGCACGTTCTCCGGGGCTAATCTGCTCACATTCCTCCTATACGCGGCGCTCGGCGGCAGCCTCTTCTTCGTGCCGCTGAATCTCATTCAGGTACAGGGCTACTCCGCAACGGCTGCCGGCGCCGCGTTGTTGCCACTGATTCTTTTGCTTGCCCTGCTCTCTCGTTGGTCGGGCGGATTGATCGATCGTTATGGCGCGAAGGCGCCGCTGATCATCGGCCCCGTCGTGGCGGCCGGCGGTTTTGCCCTTTTGGCGGTCCCCGGCATCGGTGGCAGCTACTGGACCACGTTCTTTCCGGCGATTTTTGTCCTTGGGTTGGGGATGTCGATCAGCGTCGCGCCTCTGACGACCACGGTCATGAATTCCGTAGGCACCGGCTTCGCGGGCGCGGCCTCAGGAATTAACAATGCCGCATCGCGCATTGCCGCACTGTTCGCGGTGGCATTGTTCGGGCTGATCATGGCCTCGATCTTCAACCGCAGCTTGCATGCCGAACTCCAGAGCGTGGACGTGACCCAGACTGTCGCCGACGCGATCGAGCAACAGCGAAGCAAGTTGGCCGCCATCGAGGTCCCCGTGAACGCTGATGCCCGCGACACCACATCGGCAAGGCATGCGATCGCAGAGGCGTTTGTCACGGGATTTCGATCGATCATGCTGGTTTCGGCTGCGCTCGCGCTGGCAAGCGCTGCGACTGCGTGGGTCATGATGGCGGGCACGATCCGGCGGACTCGGGCTGCAGGACGACCGCGGCCTTGACCGATCCGGCCGGGCATCAAGGTATTGCATTCGATCGAAATTGCCTCAATTATTGTTGCTCGGAAGTCAACGCACCCGCGAGCAAGAACGCACTGCGGTAGACGCGAAGGGAATCCGATGAAGTCACTCGGCAAGCGACCCGGTGGATTGCGTCTCGAGCGCATCAAAGCCTCGCTCCTCTGGGCGGGCGAGGCATTCATCAATATCCACCCCGTACTTCCCGGATTACGCAACAGCACGGTTCCACCGCCGACGTTAAAGGAATTTCTCTGCGGCGGCGATCGGCGAGTCCCAACGGCGCCGCTACCGTCGGTGAATCCAACTTTGGGTTGGGTCAAGGCTCCCGGCTCGGGACTGCGCGCGACCTGGCTCGGCCACTCGACGGTGCTCATCGAGATCGATGGTCTGCGCGTCCTTACCGATCCCGTCTGGGGGCCGCGGGCCTCACCCTCGCGGCTCGTCGGCCCCAAGCGTTTCCAGCCAGTGCCGCTTCCGCTGCATGCGCTGCCTCCCGTGGATGTCGTTCTCGTCTCGCACGACCATTACGACCATCTCGACTACCCGACGATCCGCGAACTGGCACGGCGTGACGTACCGTTTGTAACCTCGCTCGGCGTAGGCGCGCACCTCGAAGCCTGGGGTGTGCCGGCGCAGCGGATCATCGAGCTCGATTGGTGGGAGTCGTACACGCTGCCCAATGCCGACCTGACGGTGACGGCCGCGCCGTCGCAGCATTTCTCCGGACGGACCCTGAAGACCCGAAACGCGACCTTGTGGTCGTCGTTGGTCATCCGGTCGTCGCGCCATACGGTGTTTTTCAGCGGTGACACCGGACTGACGACCGAATACTCGGCCATTCGCGAGCGCCTCGGCCCGTTCGACCTGGTGATGCTGGAAGTCGGCGCATTCCATCCAGCCTGGGGCGACATCCACCTCGGTCCGGAAAATGCGCTCGAAGCGCTCTCGCTTCTGGGTGGCGGCGCCTTCTTGCCGGTGCACTGGGGCACGTTCAGCCTGGCGATGCACGCTTGGGACGCACCCGCCGAAACATTGCTCGCGTTAGGCCCGAAGAAGGGCGTGCAACTCGTGATGCCCCGCCTGGGCGAGCCTGTCGAGCCGGCGCACGCGGATCGGGTAACGCCGTGGTGGCGCGTCGTCGACAAGCCCCGGCGCAGCGAGGTGCCCGTCGAGCCGCCTGCGATGACCGTGCCGAAGTCGATGCCCTGGCCGCTGGACTGAGCGCCATCTCGATTGCCTGGTCCGGCGCAAAACCTTGGAAAGAAAGAATCATGCCACCGACGTCCGCGATTCCGTCTGAAAACTCCGAACAGATCGCGGAATGGAACGGTGCGTTGGGCCACCGATGGGTGGCGATGCAGCAACAGTTCGACCGCGTCGTCGTACCGTTCGGTGACGCCGCGCTCGAGGCGGCAGCGCCGCGAACCGGGGAGCGGGTGATCGACATCGGCTGCGGTTGCGGGGACACGTCGATCGCGATGGCTCGGATGGTGGGGCCGACGGGCGCGGTCGTCGGCATCGACGTATCGCAGCCGATGCTGGCAGTTGCCCGCTCGCGTGGGGCGCTGGCCGACTGTGCGCAGCTCGCGTTCTGGGAAGGCGATGCTTCCGAGGTTGCGCTCCCGCCAAATATCGATCTGCTGTTCTCGCGTTTTGGCGTCATGTTTTTCAGCCAGCCCTCTGCGGCCTTCCGCCATTTGCGCAAGGCTCTGCGAACCGGGGGCCGGTCCGTGTTCGTCTGCTGGCGAGCCCCTCGGGACAACGCGTGGGCCATGGCGCCTCTCGCGGCAGCACGCAAGGCGATGGGTATCACGCCGCCCGGCGCCGATCCCAACGCGCCTGGACCCTTCGCGTTTGCCGACGACCAGAGGCTGCGTGCCATCTTGTCCGATGCCGGCTTTCGCGATATCGATGTACAACGCTTCGACAAGTCGATTTTTCTCGGCTCGACACCGCGCTCCGCGGCCGAAGCGGCGGTTCAGATGGGACCCACCTCCCGACTGGTGCGTGAGGTAGGGGTCGAGCATCTTAGTGTCATTCTCGACGCCGTCGAGGGCGCTTTGACTCCATTTGCCTCGCCGGATGGCCACGTGAGCCTGAATGGCTCGACCTGGATCGTGTCTGCCGTGAATGCCGCGGGCGTTTGATCGCGGACCGTCTCCCGACGCCGCCAGTGGCGGTCATGGTGCTGACGGCTTCGAACTCGAATGATCTGCGCAGCGGGGCGCGCGATTGCTCAGGCCACGTACACCGTCTTGACGTTGACGAACTCGCGGATACCGTACGACGAGAGCTCGCGACCGTAGCCGCTTTCCTTGACGCCGCCGAACGGCAGACGCGGGTCCGAGCGCACTGCTTCGTTGACGAAGACGCAGCCGCTTTCGATCAGCTCGGCGGCAATCCGCTCGCCGCGCGCGATGTCGCGCGTGATGACTGCGCCTCCCAGCCCGAACACCGAGTCATTGGCGACGGCGATCGCCTCGGCTTCGGTCTTGACCGGGATGATCGCGGCTACGGGACCGAACAGTTCTTCGTCGTACGCCGGCATGCCGGGCCGGACATCGGTCAAGACAGTCGCCGGATAATATGCGCCGCGGCCGTCGGGGATTTTCCCGCCGAGCAGGCAGCGCGCGCCCTTGGCGAGGCTCGCCTCGACTTGTGCGTGCAAAGCGTCGCGCAGGTCGCTTCGCGCTTGAGGACCGATCTCGGTCTGATCATCGAATGGATCGCCCATTTTCGCGGCTTTCATCCGCTCGACAAAAAGGGACTCGAATTTCGCACGAACCGGCTCGACGACGATAAAACGTTTGGCCGCAATGCAGCTCTGCCCCGAGTTCACCAGGCGCCCTTTGGTGCAGACCTTCGCCGCAAGCTCCAGATCCGCATCCTCGAGAATCAGATACGGATCGCTTCCGCCCAGCTCGAGGACAGTCTTTTTCAACATCTGCCCCGCCTTGGCCGCCACCGCGCGGCCGGCCGCTCCGCTGCCGGTAACCGTTACCGCTCGCACCAGCGGGTGCTCGATCACTGCACCCACCCGCTTGCTGCCGATCATCAGCGTTCGAAACAGGTTCTCCGGAAATCCGGCGCGGCGAAAGATGTCTTCGATCGCCAGCGCGCACCCCGGGACGTTCGAGGCATGCTTGAGCACCGCCGCATTGCCCGCCATCAAGGCGGGGGCCGCGAAGCGAAAGACCTGCCAGAACGGAAAGTTCCACGGCATCACGGCCAGGACGACGCCAAGTGGATTGAAAGTGACGAAGCTCGAGCGCGCCTCGGTCGCGACCGTTTCCCGCGCCAGTAGTTGTTCCGCGTTGTCGGCGTAGTAGTCGCATCCCACTGCGCATTTTTGCGCTTCGGCGATGCCGTCGCGGACCGGTTTGCCCATCTCCCGCGCCATCAGGCGGGCATGATCGTGCGCCTCGGCGCGCAGGATTTCCGCGGCCTTGCGCATCGGTCTCGCGCGCTCGGCGATCGGCGTGCGGCGCCAATCGAGAAACGCTGCGTTAACCTTGGCGATGATCTTTTTGACAGCCTCGGGCGCGGCCTCTTCGTAGGATTCGAAAACTTCGCCGGTTGCGGGGTTGATCGCCTTGATCGTCATTTCGGGTGCTCCGAACGTTCCCTGCGCTAGTCTACATCCCGAGCATATGCGGCAGCCAGAGCGAGATTGCGGGAATGTAGGTGACCAGCATCAGCACCGCGAACATCACGGCATAGAACGGCCAGATACCGCGCATCACTTCTTCCATCGTCACCTTGCCGACCGCGCATCCGACGAAGAGCGTCGCGCCGACCGGCGGCGTCAGCAGGCCGATGCCCAGATTCAGCAGCATGATCATGCCGAAATGGACCGGATCGACGCCGAAGGTGCTTACCACCGGCAGCAGGATCGGCGTGCAGATAAGCAGCAGCGGCGCCAGATCCATCAGGCAGCCCAATATGAGCAGCATGATGTTGATCAGCATCAGTATCACGTCCCTGTTGCTCGAAATCGTCAGGAAGAACGCCGTGATCTTGGCAGGCAGTTGCATCAGCGCCATCACATAGCCGAACGCCGACGCGCAGGCGATCAGAGTCATCACCATCGCGACGGTCTTCAGCGTCCGGTGGACGAGCGTCGGCAGATCGCGCCAGCGGTAGTCGCGGTAGATGAACATCGTGACGAAGAACGCCCACAGCGTGGCGACGGCGCCGGCCTCGATCGCCGTGAATATGCCGAGCAGGATGCCGCCGATGATGATGAAGATCGTGATCAAGCCCCACAGCGCGTCAAACGAAATCCTAAGCGCGGCGCCGAGCGGCACCGATTCGCCCCGCGGATGGCGGTCCCGGTACCCGATATAGATGACCAGGGCGATCAGCGCCGCGCCGAGAAGCAGCCCGGGGACGATGCCGGCCATGAACAGGCTGGTGATCGAGATCAGGCCGCCGGTCGCCAGCGAGTAGATAACCGCGTTGTGGCTGGGCGGCACCAGGATCGCCTGCACCGACGCGGTGATTGTCACGTTGGTGGCGAATGCCCGCGGATAGCCGATCCTTTCCATCTGCGGGATCATCACCGAGCCGATCGCCGAGACGTCTGCGACCGACGATCCGGAGATTCCGCTCAGGAACGTCGTGGCGACGATGTTGACCGCCGACAGCCCCCCGCGCACGCGAATCATGCCGACGAGCACGTTGGCGAATGCCACCAGACGCTTGGCCATCCCGCCCTCGGCCATGATTGCCCCGGCGAGGACGAAGAACGGAATGGTCAGCATGGCGACTTTGCTCACCCCGTCGGAGATCTTGAGCATCACCGCCTCGAGCGGCACCCCGATCCAGAAGGCGCCGGCAATCGCGGCCAGGCCCAGCGAATAGGCGATCGGTACGCCGAGCGCGAACAATATGAAAAGGCTACCGAGCAGGACCAGGATATCCATCGGCGGGCTCTCCGAGGCGGTCAATCGAACGCGGCGACCGAGTGGGCATCGCCCACCTTGTCGACCGGTGGCCCGATGGTCAGACGCTCGACGACGAACAGGAAAAGGATCGCTCCACCGATCGGTATCGGCAGATAGGTGACCCCGACCGACAGCGACGGAAAGTCGGCGATGGTATTCGACCAGGTTGCCTCGACAAGCCCGGTGCCCTTGAACGCCATGAACAGTGCCATCGATGCCATCAGCAACTCAACGGTGACGTCGGTTATGCGCCGCCACGCCTTGGGCAGCAGTCCGACGACGAGCGTCACGTTCATGTGCAGCCCGAAGCGGTAGCAGGCTGCGGCACCGAAGAAGGTGAGCACGATCGTCAGCAGCACCGCCGTCGGCTCCGGCCAGGACGCCGCGCGGTTGATCACGTAGCGCGTGTAGACCGCCCATGGAATCACCGCCGAGATCAGCACCAGCGATGTTCCGGCAATGATCACGCACGCCAGGTACAGGGCGTCCATCGCCCTTCGATAGAGAAGCGCCATCGATTTCCCCCTCAACAAGCTGCAGGATCCGACATCCGCGCACCGACGTCCGGACCGGGCTTCGCGCGAAACCGGGGCAGACGAATGGCTGCCCCGGCCAGACTCAGGATATGACCCGCATCGAGCCCGGACCGAAGCCGGGATCGAGCGGGACTACTGTACGGCCTGTATACGCTTGATCATGTCGGCGTACTTCGGACCGTACTTGTCCCACACCGGCTTGACCGCGGCCTGGAACGGCTTCTTGTCGGCGATCTCGGTGATCTGGATGCCGGCCGCCCTCGCCTTGTCCATCGCATCCTTTTCGTATTTTTCCCAGAGCTTGCGCTCTTCGAGTTGCGCCTCGCGGCCGAATTTGACCAACAGCGCCTGGTCTCCCTTGGACAGTGTGTCCCAGGTCTTTTTGGAAAAGACCAGCATCTCCGGGACGATAAGGTGCTCGTCGAGCGTGTAGTACTTGGCGACCTGATAGTGATTGTCGAACACGAAGCTGGGTGGATTGTTTTCCGCGCCGTCGACGACACCCGTCTGCAGCGCATTGAACACCTGGTCGTAGCCCATCGCCACGCCGTTGCCGCCGAGCGCGTTCATCATGTCGACGAACATCGGGTTGCCCATCACGCGGAACTTCATTCCCTTCATGTCGTCGAGGTTGCGTATCGGCTTTTTGGTGTCATAGAGGCTCCGCGCGCCGGCGTCCATCCAGCACAGCGCGACCAGCCCCGCCTTCGGATTGTTGGTGACCTTGTCCATCAGCTCCTGCCCGATCGGGCCGTCGATCACCCTCTGCATGTGCGCCGTGTTGCGAAACAGGTACGGCATGTTAAAGACGTTGAGCTCATCGATCACCGGGCCGAGCGCGCCGACGCTCACCCGCGCAAACTGGATCGCGCCGACCTGCGCCTGCTCGATCGCCTCCTTCTCGCCGCCGAGCTGCATCGCTGCGTACATCTGGATGCTGAGCCGCCCGTTGGTGGCCTTTTCGAGCTTCTTTCCCATGCTCTCCACCGCCGCAACGGTCGGGTAGCCCTCCGGATGGACATCCGATGCCTTCATCACCAGCTTTTGCTGCGCCGACGCGAGCCCTGACGGCAACAGACCGGCCAGTGCGAGCATCGCTGCCGCGACGCCGGCGCGTAAGACGTTTCGTCTAGCTTTCATCGCTCCTCCTGCTTGGTTGGACTTCAACAACGAATGCGGACGGCAAGCCTGGATCCCGCCTCGCAACCTTTCGACTCTCTCGTCGCCGATTCGGCCACGCGAACACGCGGCGGCGCGCGCCATTGTCCTGGCGGCGCCGTCGCAAGCGCGCGTCGGAACCATTCATGCAAGAAAATCCTCCTTACCGCGAATGTCTTCGTAAAAAAAATCGGGATTCATGCGCCGGATGTCCTCCATGCTGATCCGGAGTCCATCGAGGTGCCCTTCCATGGCCGCCGCAGCGCGATCGGCATCGTGACGCTCGATGGCGGCGACGACGGCCGCGTGCTCCCGGATCACCCGCGCCATGCGGCCAGGCTGCGGCAGGGTAAGCAGCCGATAGCGATCGATTTGCGTCTTCACCCCCTTGACCAGCGACCAGATGCCCGGGTAGCCGCCGGTGGCGGCGACAGCGGCATGAAACGCCTCGTCGGCGATGTGGAACGCGACACGGTCCCCTGCGCTTTCCGCTTCGCGCTGGCGCTCGAGAATCGCCCGCAGGTTGGTCACTTCGCTGCGACGCGCGTGCGATGCCGCCGCGCGTGCGGTCACCTGCTCCAGCGCCTTGCGCACGACAATCGCTTCGGGCAGGGCGCTGATCGGAATGCGAGCGACAAAGGTGCCGGATTTGGCCACCGTGTCGACCAGGCCTTCGGCCGCCAGCCGGAGCAACGCCTCGCGCACGGGCGTGCGGCTGACGCTTTGCGCCTCCGCGATATCTTTTTCGATGATCGGCTCGCCTGGCTTGCGCGCAAGCCAGATGATTTCCTCGCGCAGCGTCCGGTAGATGGTCGCCGACGCGCTTTCGGCCCGGCGCCGGCCGGCGCGCCCGGTGAAAGCGCGTCGCTCCGGCGACGGCGCCACCGCGGCCCCAGGTTTTCGCTTGGTGATGCGTGACACCGGCTGCTCCCCCCGCTTGCCCGTCGCTAGTATATCTAATATATTACTCGAGTGAATCCGGACCGGAAGTTCGACTACCGTGCCTTGTTCGACCTGTCGGGTCGAGTGGCACTGGTCGTCGGTGGCGGCTCCGGCATTGGCCAGGCCGGCGCGGAGGGCCTCTCGGCCCATGGCGCGCACGTCTGCGTCGCCGACATCAGCGTCGCCGACGCCGAGGGTGTGGCTGGTCGCATTCAGGCCGGCGGCGGCCAGGCGAGCGCGTTGCCGATCGACGTGCGCGATACCGCGGCCGTGGATCGGATGGTGGCCGCCGTATTGAGCGACCACGGCCGGCTCGATGTGCTGCTGATGACGCCGGCGGTCAATCTGCGCAAACGCCTGCTCGACTATACGGACGAGGAATTCGATCGGGTGATCGAGTTGAACCTCAAGGGCACGTTTCGCGTCGCCCGAGCCAGCGCTCGCGCGATGGCTGAGCGCAAGAGTGGAAGCATCATTCTGATGGCATCGATCCGCGCGGTTACCGTCGAGCCCGGCCAGAGCATCTATGCATCGACCAAAGCCGGCATCGTCCAGATGGCGCGCGGTCTCGCGGCCGAGCTCGGACCGGCGGGCGTGCGCGTCAACGCCTTGGCGCCCGGCATCGTCGCGACACCGCTGACGCGACAGATCATGTCGAATCCCGAATGGAACCGCGCTTACGCGAGCCGGTGCGCGCTGGGACGATGGGCAGAGCCCGAGGAAATGGCCGGGCCGATCGTCTTTCTCGCCTCCGACGCCAGCAGCTATCTGACGGGCACCGTCATATTCGCCGACGCCGGCTGGACCGCGATCGATGGTCGCTTCGAGCCGCGCCTCAACGCCTGACGCCCGTCCCGGCCCCTAGATCCGGAACGACGACAAGGTCTCCGGAGCGAAGAGCTCCTCGGGCTGCAGGCGACGTCCCGACAGCCCCTGCTCGTGGTGATAGCGCAGGAATGTGTCGAGCACGTGCCGGTTAGGCTCGAAGCCGTACGGCCACCAGTCCTCGCCCATGTCGCGCCGCACCTCCTCCACCTGCGCGATCTGCCATGGAAGCATCGTGGTCAACGCCGACGTCGTGTACAGGTTCTCGTAGACTCGCTGCTTCGCCCTCTCGAACGCCTTGGTCAGAGATTGCGCGATCCAGCGGTTGGCGTCATAAACGTCGCGGCGAATCACCACCGTGTGCATGATCGGAAAAATCCGGGTCTTTCGATAGTAGGCCCGCTCGACCTCGACGTAGTTCTCGAACAGACGCCTGACGGTGCCGGGCCGGCTGCGGAAGGTCGACGGAATGCGCGCCGCATGCAGCGCGTCGATCTCGCCGTCCGCGAGCATCGCCGCGAGCGTTCGTCCTGCGCCGATGCGCTTCACCCTGAACTTCGGCGGCAGGTCTAGCATGAGCTTTTCATCGCGCCCCGGCTCTTCCTCGCCGCCGGTGAAATATTCGACGCCCGCCGGATCCACGCCGTACTCGTCCTGCAGGATGCCGCGGATCCACACCGGCGCGGTCATCTGGTATTCGGGCGTGCCGATGCGCTTGCCGATCAGGTCGCGCGCCTCCCGTATGCCGCTCTTTTCGGACACGAAAATGCACGACTGGCGAAAAAAACGCGACGGAAAGACGGGGATCGCGACAAAGGCCGGCGAATCGCGTGCAGCGGACACCGCATACGAGGAAAGCGACATTTCGGCGATGTCGAATTCACGGTTCCGCAGCATGCGGAAGAACGTCTCCTCGACGTGCAGGTCGAGATAGTTGAGGTCGATGCCTTCGGCTTGCACGCTGCCGTCGGCGAGCGCGCGCGTGCGGTCGTAATTCCAGCATGCCAGCGAGAGTCGCAATCGGTTCATCGGATTCTTGGTTTGAGCGTTGCAGTCGCCGACCGGCGGCACGCGGGCGATACTCTACGCCATCCCGCCGGGTCGGACCTTGCCACGCGGACGCCGCGCAGGCGGCTTCGTGCCCGGCTCGATCGCAGTCGATAGGCGATCTCCGGGTTCGCTCGCCTCGTCCCGGGCAAGGCTCTCGAGCACAGCGAGCAGCGTGCGCCGGGTCACCGCGACATCTCGTGCCGGCACGCCGCGCACGGCGATCTCGTTCACCTCCTCGGCGAGCGGCACCAGCTTGCGCTTCAGCGAGCGTCCCTTGCGGGTGAGGAAGATATGGACTTTCCGCCGGTTGCCGCCGAGCTGGCGCCGGGCGATATAGCCGCGACTTTCCATCGCTTTCAACGCCCCGAATGTGGTCGGCTCCATCACCCCCGCCTCCCGACTCAGCTCGCGCTGGGTCAGTCCGTCGGACTCCCAGAGGATGCGCAAAAAGGCCCAATGGCCGAAAGGTACGCCGAATGGAGAGAGTCGCCGCTGCAGCGCGCGAACCAGCGCTCGGGTCGCATCCTTGACCAAGTGCGCGAAGCGATCGTCGGGAACCGCCTCGCGCCAATGCGCGAGCAGGCGCAAGGTGTCGGCGTCGGCCAGCCCCGTTCGCGGCTGCCGCGCGGTGCGCGGCGCCGGTTGCCCTTCCGACCGATCCCCAGGGCGCCGGATCGGCGATGGCGGAGCGCGCCCGGAGGTCACGACGGCAGGCCGACTTGATGGGAGAGCACGATATCGCGCCGCTCGTGCGCCGATTGCAGCATCGCGAGGCAGACCTCGAGCGTCGCCATCGCCCATCGGCCGCTATGCACCGGCGCATGCCCGGAGACGACCGCGCCGTAGAGCTCGTCGATCACCTCCGTGCGCGGCACCCGCGGCCGTGGCAATGGCTCCAGATGCTGACGCTCATTTCCGTAGATCATCACGCCGTTCGGCAGCGGGCGCAGGTCGCCATGCTCGCAACAGACCAGCACCAGGCCAAAATGCTGATGCCATCGCGCTTCGGGCCCGGCTGCGACGCGCCCGGCATAGTCGACACCCCCGTAGTTGCGGACGTTTTTCAACGCCGCTTCCTCGCCGGGATCGGCGGCGTTGCCGAGGCTCCGGCGCGCAACGCCATAATCGCTCGCCTTCTTGAGCCCGCCCATTTCGCCAATGCCGCCGCAGAGCTCGTCGCCATCGAAATGGGCATAGCCGCTGTACGCGAGCGACGCAAAGCTGCCGTCATCGAACGCGAGCAAGGCCGCGTAAGCCCCCTCGGTAGCACGCGCCGGGTCCCAGGCGCCGGTCTCGGCTCGAACGCTGCGCACGCGACCGCCGCCGAGCAGGCGCACGATATCGACCTGGTGCGCGGCCTGGCTGAAGACGGCGCCACCGCCGCGCGCCGTGACCAGCTCCTCCTCGCGCCGCGGGCGGTACAGAAAGTCGGTGTAGTACTGCGCATTGATCATCCGGACGGCACCCAGCGCCTCGCTCGCAATGATCTCGCGCGTGCGCAGGATCGGCGCGTCGAAGCTGTGGCTGTGGCCGACGATCAGGCAAACGCCGGCGCGTTCCGCGGCATCGATCATGCGGCGGCATTCGTCGAGCGTGATCGCCATCGGTTTCTCGACCAGCACGTGCTTGCCGCGGGATGCCGCAGCCTCGACGTGCTCGGCGTGGAACTGGTTCGGGGTCGCGACGTAGACGGCCTCGACATCGCCGTCGGCAAAGAGCCCGTCGACCGAACTGTAGACGCGGCCGCCAAACTCCCGGGCAAAGCGTCCTGTCGCTTCCGCTCGCGGATCGGCCGCGGCGACCAGCTCGAGGCGCGGGTCGCCGGTCAGCGTCGGCAGCATCAGCGTGAATGCGCGCCCGAGTCCCGCGACGCCAAGGCGCAATCGCCGCTCAGGCATGCTCGACCGGCAGACGGCATCGGCAAGGATGGCCCGGCGCGGCTGCGGCATGACTCGACATCGCGCGTCCGATTGCCTATTATTTACTTAGGGTCCTAATATTATTCCCGTTTCACCGGCTCGGGCAACCGGATCGGCGGACAGGACCGGCCGGAGGTGCCATGTTAAGCGCCGAAGACAACGAGCTGCTTTGCCGGGTCGAAGGCGACGCGGCGATGGGAAAACTGATGCGCCAGCACTGGCTGCCGGCGTGTCTTTCCGAGGAGGTCGCCGAACGCGACGGCGCGCCGGTACGCGTGCGACTGCTGGGCGAAGACCTGGTTGCCTTTCGCGACACGGCGGGCAGGCTCGGTGTGCTTGACGAACATTGCCCGCATCGGCGGGCGTCGCTCGCGCTGGGGCGAAACGAGGAATGCGGGCTGCGCTGCCTCTACCATGGCTGGAAAATCGATGTCGAAGGCAACGTCGTCGACCGGCCGTCCGAGGCGCACGAAGCCGTTCTCGCCAAAAAGCTCATCCACAAGACGTATCCCTGCCGCGAGGCCGGGGGGTTCGTGTGGGTCTGGATGGGCCCGCCCGGGCAGATCCGCGATTTCGAGCCGCCGGCGTGGGCGCCGTCCGCGGCCGTGCGCACCAGCATCGTCAAGATCCATGTCGGATGCAACTGGGCTCAGGTGCTCGAAGGCGCGATCGATTCCGCGCACAGTTCCAGCCTGCATTCGACCGACATGGTGCCGGCTCAGGTGGCCAGCGCGGGCGCGACCGAGGGCGAGTGGCTGCGACCGTCGACCGACAAGGCGCCCAGACTGCAGGTGCAACGCACCGGCTTCGGCTTTCGCTATGTGGCGATACGTCGGCCGATCAGCAACGCCGAAAGCCACGACTACCTGCGCATTACTGTCTTCATCGCGCCGTTCACCGTCCTTATCCCGCCGAACGATCGCTACCAGCTCGCCATTCTCAACATTCCCCTCGATGACGTCAGCACGATGTTCTATTTCATCGCCTGGAGCGAAGGTGAAGGCATCGAGCAGGAGGCGTGGCGCCAGTTCTGCAGGGCTCGGGTCGGCGTCGATCTCGACGCGAATTTTCGCAGCATGCGCACCCGGGACAACGACTACCTCCAGGATCGCGACGCGATGAGGCATGGCAGCCACACCGGCATCACCGGCATCCCGAACCAGGATATCGCGATGTGGGAGACGATGGGCGCCATCGCCGACCGCTCGCGGGAACGGCTCGGCGCGAGCGACATGGCAATCGTGCAATTCCGCCGCATCATGGTCGATGCCGCGCGAAAGGTGCGCGACGGCGGGCCCGCGATCGGAACGTCGGCGGACCACGTCCGCCACGTCAAGCTCAGATCCTTCGAGGGCATCGTTCCCAAAAAGACCGACTGGACGACTCTCGGTGGTGCCGCGGCCGACGAGCTCGAGGCGCGGCCGATCTCGTAGTCGCAGGCGCGATCGCGTCGTGCGGACAATACCGTGCCGGCGATTGACGCCGGACCGGACGCACGCGACACTGTCGCGCAGCCGCATACAGGCGCCGCCTTCGCGAACGCAAACCCGCGCGAGGCGATCCCGACCAGGACCGTAACAGGAGGAAGCAATGCGCAAGACGGGAAGATATTGCGTTGTGATCGCGGCGCTGCTGGCTGCGCTGGCGATGCCGGCGGCGCGGGCGGAGGACACGCTTCGGGTGGCTGCGGGCCAGCGCGGTAACTGGGATACGACGATCGCCGAGATCGGCCAGCGCGGCGGCATATTCAAGAAAAACGGCCTCAGCCTGGAGATCCTGTATACGCAGGGCGCGGGCGAGACGCAGCAGGCGGTGATCTCGGGCAGCGTCGAGATCGGCGTCGCGCCCGGCATCATGGGCGTGCTGTCGGCGTTCTCCAAGGGCGCACCGGTCCGCGTCATCGGCGCCGAAACGACCGGCGCGTCGGACCTTTTCTGGTACGTGCCGGCGAGCTCGCCGATCAAATCGCTGAAGGACACCGAGGGCAAGACGATCGCCTATTCGACCAATGGCTCGTCGACCCACGGCATCGTCACCGCCTTCATGAAGCAGTATGACCTGAAGGCGAGGCCGACCGCGACCGGCGGCCCGGCGCCGACGCTCACGCAGGTGATGTCCAACCAGATCGACATCGGCTGGTCGGCGCCGCCGTTCGGCCTGCAACAGCTCGACGAAGGCAAGATCCGGATCATCGCCAGCGGCAACGATGCGTCGATCTTCAAGGGGCAGACCGTCCGCCTGCTGATCACCAACGTGCAGACCTTGCAGCAGCGCAAGCCTGTCATCGAGCGGTTCATGAAGGCATACCGCGAGACGATTGACTGGCTGTATTCGGACGACCCCGCCGCGCTGAAGACCTACGCCGACTTCGTCGGCATTTCGGTCGCGACCGCCAAGCGCACCCGCGACGGCTTCTTCCCCAAGTCCGCCGTCGATCCGGACAAGATCGTCGGGCTCGACCAGATCGTGCAGGATGCCGTCGCGCTCAAGTTCACCACCGCGCCGCTGACCAAGGAGCAGCTCGCCGAGCTGATCCAGATTCCGCCGCGGCACTAAAGCCCGCCTCGGGGCTGCCGACCATGAGCACTACCGCTGCGCGGTCGCTCGATGTCGAGCACATCAGCAAGCACTACCCCATCGCCGGCGGTGTCGTCACGGCGGTCGACGACATGTCGTTCAGCGTCGGCGCCGGCGAATTCGTGTCGATCATCGGCCCATCCGGTTGCGGCAAGTCGACGTTGTTCAACATCATCGGTGGGCTGATCGGCGACTACGCGGGCCGGGTCGCCGTCGCCGGCGAGACGATATCCGGCACGCATGCTGCGATCGGCATGGTTTTCCAGGAAGAATCGACCTTTCCATGGCGGACCGTGATCGACAACGTGGCGTTTCCGCTTGAGCTCTCGGGCGTCGCGCGGCGTGAGCGGCTGGAACGGGCCGAGTCTTTCGTGGCGCTGGTCGGGTTGCATGGCTTCGGCCAACGTTACCCGGCCGAGCTTTCCGGCGGCATGCGGCAACGCGTCGCGATCGCGCGCACGCTGGCGTCCGAGCCGCGAATCCTGCTGATGGATGAACCGTTCGCCGCCCTCGACGAGCAGACGCGGCTCTTGCTGGGCGACAAGGTTCTGCAGATCCAGCAGCAGCTTCGGCAGACGACTTTGCTGATCACGCACAACCTCACCGAGGCCGTGCAGCTTTCCGATCGCGTGCTGGTCATGACCTACCGGCCGGGCCGACTCAAGCGCGTCGTGCCCATCGATTTGCCGCATCCGCGCGATTCCGAGGTCGTCGGCAGTACGGCGTTCGGCCGTTATGTCGCGGAGATCTGGCAGGACCTGCGCGAAGAAGCCACGCGCGGCATACAAGAGGACGAGTCGCGCGTCCTTCGGGCGACGAAGAAGTGAATCGTTCCACACTGCGTCTCCCGGCTCGCCGCGCGAACGGTCGGCGTCACGACGACCGTGGCCGTAATCGCGCTGATCGAAGTCCTGATCCGCAGCGGGCTGATCAATCGCTATATCGTGCCCCTGCCATCGCAGATCCTGGCCGCGATACCGCGCATCGTCACCGAGGAAAACGTGCTGCACCGCTTCGTGCAGACGACCCAGGAGCTGCTCTGGGCGAGCCTGCTGCTCGCGGTCACCGGCATAACGCTCGGCGCCCTGCTCTATCGCTTCCGCCTGTTCCGGGCCGCCTGCGAAACCTGGGTGGCCGCGCTGGCAGCGGCGCCGATCGTGCTGATGTATCCGTTGTTCCTGGTGATTTTCGGTCGCAGCGCGACGACGATCATCATGATCGGCTTCGCCGCCGGGCTGGCGCCGGTGATCCTCAAGACCCTTGAAGGGCTCACCCGGACGCGGCAGGTGCTGATTGACGTCGGCAGGAGCTTCCGGCTCACCCGCTGGCAGGAGCTCCGGAAAATACTGCTGCCGGCGGCTTTGCCGTCGATTTTCGTCGGACTCCGGCTCGGCCTGATCTTCGCGATGATCAATATCGTCGGCGTCGAGTTCCTGATCAATTTCGGCGGGCTGGGCCAGCTGATCAACGACCTCGCCGAACGCTACGATCTGCCCGCGACTTATGGCGCGATCTGTTTCGTCATTCTCGCCAGCATCGTATTTTTCGACCTCACCGGACGGATCGAGCGTTGGCTGCAGCCGCGCGAATGACGCGACATCCCGGCGCGACATCGTGGCGTGCCATCGCGCTGCTCCGGATCGCGATCGTCGTCTGCCTGGCACTCGCCTGGGAAACGCTCGCGAGGTCGGGTCTTTTGTTCCGCGACGTCGTCCCATCGCTGAGCGTCATCGGAAGCGCACTGGTTCGCGTGCTGGCGGACCAGGGCTTCTACCACAATCTGGCGATCACCGTCGGGGAGATCGCGGTGGCTCTGGTGATCGGCGGCATCGCCGGCCTGGGCGTCGGAATCCTGCTCGGCGCGAATCGATTCCTGTCGCGCGCGTTCGAGTCGCTGATCTATTATCTCGGCCCGACGCCCAAGATCATCTTCTTCCCGGTGCTGATCATGTGGTTCGGCGTCGGCTCCGGATCCAAAGTCGCGATGGGGGTGCTCTCGTGCTTCTTCCCGATCGCGATCAGCGCCGCGGCCGGCATGCGGCAGATCGATCAGGTCCTGATCCGCGTCGGGCGCAGCTTTCGGGCCTCGACCCGGCAGATGGTAGCCAAGGTCTACTTGCCGGCGATGCGCGTGCCGATCGTCAACGGCGTGCGGCTCGGCCTGGGCGTCGCGATCATCGGTACGCTGCTTGCCGAAACCAAGCTGTCCAATCGCGGCGTTGGCTACTTGATTATCCAGGCTTACTCGACCTTCGACATGCCCCGGATGTACGCGCTTCTGATCGTCCTGTTCACGCTCTCGATCGGCGCCAATGCACTGCTCGGCCGGCTCGCGCGATCGGGCCCCGGCGAGCCTGCGCCCGCGGACGGCAGGATGCCGGTACAATAAACACGGCGTCGCGAGCGCCGGCCCGGGTGGTGAAACTGGTAGACACAGCGGACTTAAAATCCGCCGACGCTTAAAAGGCGTCGTGCCGGTTCGAGTCCGGCCCTGGGCACCACCGCACACATGGAAATAATCGATTTGGCCGCCGTCGTCGATCGACGACACTTTATCGCAGCGCAATATTGATCTACACTAGCGACCCATCAGGCGGCGCGAACGATTGGCAGGCACGGGAGGTGCCTGAAACGGGAGAGGGCATTGGCTTTACGCGCAAGAAGGCAGTTGGTCGAAGAAACACCGGGCGGCGACACCATCGCCTCCATCGCACAAACCCCCGTCCCGATCCACCTCTGTGTCGAAGACCCGGACGTCCGGCAACTACACCGAGAACCGGCGGGCAGACGATTCAAGTTGCGACTCGCCGACACCGACGACAGGCGCAACTCCGCCAACTGCCTGGTACAACGGCGCTACGCGTGGCGCAACTACAAGATCGGCGAAACCCGCGGCACCGATCCCACCCGCATAGCCCTCGCCGCGCACGGACATAACGGCATCGTCGGCACCGTGTCGGTCGGTCTGGATGCCGGCGCCGGGTTGTTTGTCGACGAGTTGTATGCCGATGAAGCCGATACATTGCGCCGCGACGGGCGACGCCTGTGCGAGTTCACCAAGCTGGCAATCGACAACGATGTTCGCTCGCGGCCGTTGCTGGCGGCGCTGTTTCATCTTGCGTTCATCTATGCGCGGCGAATGTACTATTGCACTGACCTCCTAATCGAGGTCAATCCTCGTCACGTCGGCTTCTACCGCCGCATGCTCGGCTTCCAACAACTCGGCTTGCAGCGATTCAATCCGCGCGTCGCCGCGCCCGCCGTTCTGCTGGGACTCTGTCTGGCTCACGCCGAGACCCAGATCGCCCACTACGGCGGACATCCGCAGCTGTACGCGACCGTGCGTTCGCTCTATCCCTACGCCTTCTCGCCGCATGAGGAAGTCGGTATCGAACAGCGATTGCGCGGCCTGGGTTGAAATGTCGCATCCCAGCCGGGCTATAGCGGCCGCGCACCGCAATAGCTAACACCTGCCGCTTCACTATCGACGGCTGCGCCATTTTCGCCAAAGTCGCTCTTGCGCGCTGTTGTAAACGGCGATGACGTGCGCCGGAGGACGTATGTCCGCCTACGACTATGGCCAGATTTGGTGCCTGCTCCAGATGATTGTCGTGCTCGTGACGCTGGCGGCGACGCTCGCCATTCAGCTTGGCTATTTTCTGTGGAAGATCGCCGCTGATCAGTTGCCGCATGGGTACGGCGCCGGCCGGAAACGTGGCGCTGTATGCGTTCGTCCACGAACTGGAAGTGGATGCTGGGCTTCTTCTTGACGGTCGTCGGCTGGCTGTTCTTTGTCAAGGCGACCGACCTCGGCGAAGTGAGCATCGTCCAGCCCCTCATGTCGGTGGGCGACATCTTTGTAGTGCTGCTCGCTATCACTTTCTTGCACGAGCGGCTGGGCCGCGTCGATGGGTTGGCCTGGCGCTCACTGTCGTCGGTGCCGTATTGCTTGCCGTCGAGGCGCAGAGACTTGTTATCAAGCAAGTCGCGATTGCATGGCCGCGGCTCATCGCCTTCCTAGCGCTGTGCGCGGCCGGGATGGCTGGCACTGTTCCTGGCGGGTCGGCGCAGCGCCGTTCGGAAGTGCCGCTCGCGATTGCCGTTGGGATCGGCTTCGGCATGGGCGCCGCGCTGACCAAGTGGGACCGCGTTACCTGACGCTGGCGGACGGGCAGCTCGAATCCTTCGCATTCCTTTTGAACCGGATCCCCGCTTATGGTGTTGCCAGTCGCCGCTTGGCGCTACTCCGGGTTGCTTTTGCAGCGCGGGCGCTGCTTCCGTTATCCATTCTTGTCCAGCTCGCGGTCGCAAACGCTTTGGTCGTGCTTGCCGGCGCTATGGTATTTGCCGAGGCGATCGGGCTCTTCCGTCTTTTCGGCATCGGCCTGATCCTCGCTGGCACCGCTGTCTTGGAATTCGGCCGGCGCGCTAGGCAGGCACTCGTTGAGCGGACTAACAGGGGCGCAGCCGGCGGCACGGCGACAGATTCGGCGGGCGCCCACGAGAGCGGACAAAAAAGTGGCCGGACTGCGGCCACTTAATTTGAGTCGATTCGCCTCTTGAAGCAGAGTGGGTGAGCTAGTTGGTCTTCAGCCTCTTCAAATGTTTCAGGCGAATGCTTTCGTTGCGAGCGCTACGATCAGAACACACGACGGCTACGAAGACCGAGGACCGCCAGCGCAAGCCCGACGAGGGCGAGCGTTCCGGGTTCCGGCACCCGGAACAACCTGAACGGATCGTTGCTTGCGTACATCCACGGGGAAGTGGTGCCGAACTCGGTGTTTGACTCGATTTCGCTCGTCCCTACTAAGTCGGTACAGGAGATGGTGGGGCTAGCGATTTGGGCCGGTGAGCAGAGCAGCTGTCCCGCCCCTTGTCCCGGGTACCCGCCGATCTCGGTCTCGTTGAAGTCATTGATCAAAGCTAAGGTCCCCGCGTTGTAACCACCGGTGCCGACGTTGTACCGGTTCAGCACATTCACGGCGAAGAAAGCCTCGGTGTTCGAGCTGGTAATGGCCGTCGTAATATCGGTATGGGTATAGGCGTAGCCATCCGGCGGGGTACCGAGACCAAGTCCTGCCCAAAGCGTTCCGGCGGTAGCAAGCGCAATGTTCGCACTTATGTCGGAAGCGCTCCCCCCGGAGCTGAAGCTGGGAGTTTCGGCGTAGAGCTTGAACATTTCTCCTGCCGCCAAAATGCCGAACGGGTCTGTCGTCGCCCCCAACGTGATGTGCGCGGTGGTGGCATCCGGGGCCGTGTTAAACGTATCAGGGAAGGTAACGGCGGTCACCATCTGCGCGAAGTACCCGGTAAATCGGTCGCCCGCAACACTGTTATAGGTATCCATGCCCGATACCGCGGACGTAATGTTCTGGACGTTGAGAATCCCAATAAAGATGTCGCCAGCTGCTATGTTACCGGCGACGGTGGGATTTATCCTCTGGTATCCCGTGGGATCGCCAGTGGTAGGCGCCAGACAGGTGGCCTGGGTGCAAGCCGTGCTTGACCGGTACAGATTCTCGAAATTGTTGAAAAAAATCGAACTGCCACCTGCGTCGAAAACGGGGGACGCTTGAGCTGCGCCACCGAATGCCAGTGCCAATGTAGCTATGCCTAGCGCCCTTTGCAATTTGCTCATTTTTCTCTCCAAGACACTTTACACGACGACCGAATGATGTTTCGAGACTAGCAAAGCAGGACTCATGCCTAATTCGCTAAGTCAAGATAACCGATTGTTTTCATGCATTATTGTCAAGACCGCTGCGGAGACGCCCTCACGCGCTTGTAAAGTTATTCGACGCCGCCATCACTGAGACAGTGTTTCGGGCAAAGCGAAGCGCCGCGGCCAACTTCGAAGTCGTTCCGGTCATCGACCCCCCCGCACCAACACCAGCGTCGTCCATGCGAGGAAGGGCGAAGGGCTCGTACCGGGTTCACTCGCAAAGCGAAACCTCTGCCATTGCCTGCAAGCATCCTTGATAACCCGCACTCAATAGGCCATCATCCCGATCGCCAGCGGACGCTCCCCAGTCGTTTCCCGATCCATCGTATCCACGACCCACGTAGGTTTGCTCGGCTCCAGCAGGACCGGGCACGCAACAAAAGCAAAACCGGCGAAGAGTCGAACTCCGGCAGATTGTCCGTCGAGGAAACGGCTTGCTATGAAATCCCGGCTGAACATTTGCATGGTGTCCGACGACGCACGCCCGGCGGCCACCGGCGTGGGCATCCACGTACAACACGTAAGCCAGGAATTGGCGCGGCGGGGGCATCGCGTGTCCATCCTCACCACGCGTCGCCGTGGCGAACCCGAGACGGAGACGTGGGAAGGGGTTCGACTGCATCGTCTTTTTACCCTGATGGTATATGGCTTTCATCAGGCGTTGCCGTCGTCTGCGACGGTGAAACGTATTCTGATGCAGGAAAAGTCGACCTCGTGCACCACCACTACGTGGGCTTTTTGATGAAACGGGCCTGCGCCGCAGCCGAGGCGCTGAACCTGCCCCAGGTTTCCACCTATCACTTCACTGCGGAAGTTCTGACGCAGCCGCTGCTGATGCGGCCTTTCCGGAGCAGCATCCGCAAGCAGATCGTCGGCTGCAACAATCGGCTCGACCTGGTAATCGCGCCATCGCAGAACCTCGCTTCCCAGATCGCCCGGGAAGGCATCCGCACGCCCGTCCGGTACATCTCCAATCCCGTGGTTTTCGGCGAGACGAGCGGTATTGTGCCCGCGCCCCGTGAAGCCGGTTTTACCATCCTCTATGCGGGGCCGGCTCGGGCCGGAGAAGACCTCCCCTATCTCTTCGAGGCGTTTCACCGCCTGCTGCGCACGGTGCCCGACGCCATACTCTGGCTCGCCGGGCACGGCCCCTTGCGCGACGGGCTGGGACGGCAATGCGAGAATCTGCGCATTTCCCACCGGATGAAATTCCTCGGCTTCCTGGATCATCCGGCGCTGGCACGCTACTACGCGGCCTGCGATGTATTCGTTTTGCCCTCCTTGATCGAAGCACAACCCATGGCCGCCATGGAGGCGATGTGGTTCGGCAAGCCGGTCATCGTGACCAGTCGTATCGTTTCCGCCATGGAGGTGGTGGAACACGGTACCAGCGGCTACATTGTCGATCCGCCGCTTCCGAGGACCTGACCGCCCGCTTGTCGACCTTGGTCACGGACTCGGCGCTACGCGTTAGCATGGGGGCGGCCGGACGTCGGCGTGCGCAGGCCTATCGGCCGGAATCGGTGGTCGATGCCTTGGAGGAGGCTTACCGGGCTGTGCTTGCCGGCCGTATCCGGGGCGCCTGATTCGCTGCGCGCGGCCTGCCTGAGGGCGACCGCCACGAGCTCGTCACAAGGAAAACGCAGGTGACAGGGACACCTCACGTGGTCGAGTGTTAAACCGACCGACAGCCAAGAACGAAGCACAGGTGTCTGCAACCATGGGCCGCGACTCGTGACAAGCGGAAAATGTCGGCTTGAGACGGTACCCCTGGTTAACGAAAAATCGAGGGCGGTTCAACGTCCGGCCGAATTCAGGGATTACCCATGGCGCCAGCCGTCGGGAAAAGATAAAAGCGGGGGGCGTCGCGCACAGGGGTGGAGGCGACTGCCCTTCGTTCCATACCGCGGATGGTATGGCAAGGTGTTGGTTAAAGGTTCTGGAAAGCGTTACGCGAGCGGGCGCTGGGCCTAAATGAAAGACGGTAGACGACGAGGCATGGGATTGGCTACAGCATCATCGGCTGTTCTGATTATTTGAAGACCAGCAAATCGGAAGATCCTCGATGTCGGATGTGGGGAAGGGGTGTTGCAGTCGAGAATTGCTTATGCCAAATACGTCGGCATTGACATGAACGTCGAGGCAATACGTCTTGCAAAGTCTAGAGAGGACGAGAACACCGCGTTTGTCCTAGCCGATGCAGGAACATACGACCCTCACGACATGTATGATGTGATTGTCTTCAACGAGTCTCTCTATTACATCAGGACTCCCTTTGTAGTATTCACACGATATCGCAAGTTCCTTGCCGACGAGGGAATCATCATCGTGTGCATGTTTCAAACTAACCTGGCCAGAAAGTTGTGGAAAAAGATACGGGAAACCGACATCGTTGAGCTCACGACGGCCAAGATTTCCAACGACCGGGTTTTGCGTCAGTGGTCAAGGTCTACGCAAATACGCCCTTTGCGCCGCGGCCGGAATGAGGCAGCGCGTCATGTTTCATCGAGCCGGCCGGGAAGGTAACGCCTCCGAGACCCGTTCTCGTTCAATCCAAGAAGAAACGACAATTCGATTCCAGTAACATTCCGCCGCGAGGCAAGCCCGCCGGGCAATGTGATTGTCGCCAGCCGCTCGTCGCGGTGGAACAGGTGGAACGACCGGAAACGCTACTCGACATGAGCAGCACAGCTCCACATTACAAGGCGGTTTTCGTCTCGCCCCATTTGGATGACGCCGTGTTCTCCTGCGCCGGCGAAATTGCCCGTCTCCGCGGACAAGGCCCAGTCCTGGTGCTCAACTTGTTCACCAAGTACCCGGAGAAAGTGAAGGTCCATCGGCGTTGCTCGGCTCCATCAGCTCGGAACGTTACGCGGAGGAGCAGACTGCCGCCCGATTCCTGGGCTACACATCGCATAATTTCGACGAACTGGATGCTTACTTCCGACGGCCGGCATATCGCTCTATCGGCAACATCTTCAGGCCACGTCGTTCCGGAAGATGCAGAGACCTATCTACCCGCCCTTCGGAAGCGCGTCTTCGCCTTTCTCGACGCACTGGACTACGAACGCTTATACGTGCCAATGGCCATCGGCTGGCACGTAGACCATTTGTTAACGCACTTGATCTCTCAGACCTTGGGCCGATCGGCCCGATGTTCTTTATTACGAAGATGCCCCCTACAGTCTGTTTCCCCGGAGCACCAAGTATCGACTCAAGGAGCTCGGAGATTTCTTCGCGCGACCCCGATGACCGGAGCCTCGCCCCGGAGAGCAGGTTCGTTGAGTGGTGGCAGACGGCGCGCGCCTATGCCCATAGCGCCCTCATCGGAAACCTCCGGCCCAACTTCATCAGGCCCTTTGCGAGGATTGTGGTAGGTTGGTATCTATTCCGGCTGATGTCACTCCACAGACAGGCGCCCGCACGCGCAGGGGTGCGGTCGACACTGGAATCGCGCCTGTCGTTGGACGAAGGTGCGTTTCAGCAGAAGGTGCGGGCGATCACGCTGTATCGCAGCCGATTCAAGGAGTTTTTCCACGACGTGGATGACTGTGCTCAACCTACAAGGCGTATTCCCGTTTGATAGACGGAGAGCCGCCATCGCTGGAACGCTTTTGGAGAATTCGTCAGGCACGCCTGATCAGTCAAGGGCACGCCGCGCGGTTGGGCCCCGATGAAGAAACATGCAACCATCGGTTGACAGCGGATTGCGAGTATCGCCAGTAACCCGTTCATGGACTCAATCCTACTGAAGCTCGCCGCCCGGATCTGAGCGAATCATGCGCGCACGCTGATCTCGCTGTCGGCCATTGCGTTTGGTGTCGCGGCCTTGCTATTGGCGGGGGGCTTCATCGAGTGGATTTTCTGGGCGATGCGAGGACGCCATTCGGACGGGGACGGGTCACGTGCAGGTCTCGCGTCCTGGCTTTCGGGAAGCGGGATTTGCCGACCCCAATGGCTTCCTGTTGCCCGAAAGCGATGCCGAGCTCGCGGTCGTGCGTAGTGCGCCGTACGTGCAAGTGGTCGGCGAACGGCTGATCCTGAGCGGCTTGGTCAGCCGCGGCGAAACCACAATCGCTTTCTCGGGTGAAGCGGGCGACCCGACTGCGGAACGGACTCTGAGCGCAGACGTGCAGATCGATGGCGGGATTTGGACCTGGGGATCAGGCCGGGGTTCTCGTCGGCCGTGGCTTGGCAAAGGCGCTCGATGTCCATCGCGGCGACACGATACGCTTCCTCGTCAGTATCCCCGGAGGCGGGATCAACGGCGTCGAAGCGCGCGTGCGAGGCATATTCACTACCGAGGTCAAGGCGTACGACGATAGCGCGGCCCGAATGTCGATTGCGCTCGCCCGCGAGTTGCTGCGCGTCAAGGGTGCGCATGCATGGGTCGTGGGTCTTGCCAGCACCGAACGGACCGATGAAACTGTCGCCTATTTGCGCGAAAGGCTCCCCGCTGACCGGTTCGAGGTCAAGTCCTGGTTCGAGCTTTCGGACTTTTACCGCAAATCGGTGACGCTGCTCTCGCGCCAGGTCGATGTGGTCACCTTGCTGATCGGCGTGATCATCGTCCTGGGCATATCCAATACGATGACGATGAGTGTGCTCGACACGCACTGGGGAAATTGGAATGTTCTCGCCTTGGGCACGCGGCCGCTAAAAGGTGTTGCAGCTATTCATCCTGCAGGGATTCCTGCTCGGCGTGATCGGCGGCATCATCGGATTGGCCGTCGGATTCCTATTGGCGCAAATCATTTCCCATATCGGGATTATCTCGATGCCACCGCCGCCCGGACGCGACACCGGCTTCTCCGCGCAGATATCCTGACGGCGAGACTCGCCTTTTGGGCGCTGTGATGGCCGTGGTTCCCGCAACGCTCGCGAGTCTTTATCCGGCGTGGAAGGCCGCGCGCCTGCCCATCGTCGACGCGCTGCGTCACAACCACTGAGTCAGTCGGCGTCCGGGATGCTCAAACTCGCGTTGCGAAAGCCGTGCTTCGACAGCAAACGCGCACGGCGCTGACGCTCGCCGCCGCGCTCGGTCTCGGCGTTGCGGGCTTGATCCTCAGTGGCGGCTATGTCGAAGATATCCTGATGCAACTGACGCGAGGCGACAATCCACTCGCAGCTTGGACATTTGCAGGTTTACAAGACCGGCAGTACGCGAGCGGGGGTCAGCGGCCTGTTCGATTACCTGATCGACGATTC
>CAWFLB010000005.1:0-25374 GCA_963816615.1 uncultured beta proteobacterium
GCCTCGACGTTGCGGCCGCCATAGGCGACGCCTGTCACATCGTCTTCGTCACCGCCTACGACGAGTACGCGGTCAACGCCTTCGAGCAGGGCGCGGTCGACTATGTGCTGAAGCCGGTGACCGCCGAGCGCGTCGTCAAGCTGGTCGACCGGCTGAAGCAGCGGCTCGCGTCGCCGCCGGCCGATCTGTCGGAGATTCTGCAGCATCTGGCGGCACGCGCGAGCAGCGGTTCTCTGCGCTGGATCAAGGCGTCGCTGGGAGCCACGATGCGGCTGATTCCGGTCGACGAGATCTGCTATTTCCGTGCCGAGGACAAGTACACGCGCGTCGTCACCGCCGACGGCGACGCGCTGATCCGCAAGACGATCAAGGAGCTGTTCGAGGAGCTCGACCCCGAATCATTCTGGCAGGTGCATCGGGAACGATCGTCAACCTGCGAGCGATCGCCCGCGTCGAGCGCGATCACCGCGACCAGCCGCTGATCGTGCTCAAGCACCGCAAGGAATCGCTGATGGTCAGCCGTACGTTCGCCCATTTGTTCAAGGCGATGTAGTAGTTCGTCGCCCGAAGGCACTCGCTGCCTTCGCTGCTGCTGCACCCGTTTGCCCTTGTCGAGGGCGAACACGGTGCACGCCCGGCGCCGCCTGTCTGAGACTGCGGTTGCTCTCCCTCCGAAGGACTGCTAAAGTTCAAGACTTTTGCCGATGGCAGCAATGAGCCGGTTTGCCTACAACGAGGCGTTTTCACGAAATATCGGTTGGGTGACCGTCGCCGAGCAGCAAATATTGCGCGGCAAGCGCGTGGCGATCGCGGGACTCGGCGGGGTGGGGGGTGCCCATTTGATCACTCTCGCGCGCCTCGGCATCGGTGCCTTTCATATCGCGGACTTCGACGCCTTCGACCTGGTCAACTTCAACCGCCAGAGCGGCGCCCTGCTCAGCACGCTTGGCCGTCCAAAGACCGACGTGCTCGCCGAGATGGCGAAGGACATCAACCCCGAGCTCGATTTGCAAATATTTCCTGAGGGCGTTTCGGGCGCCAATCTGGACAAATTTCTGACTGGTGCAGATTTGTACGTCGATGGACTCGACTTCTTCGCCTTCGACGCGCGTCGCGCGACCTTCGCGGCTTGCGCGCGATTGGGCGTGCCGGCCTTGACCGCTGCACCGCTCGGTATGGGCGCTTCCCTTCTTACGTTTTTGCCGGGCCGAATGAGTTTCGAAGAGTACTTTCATCTGGAGGGCTTGTCCGAGCACGAACAGGCGATACGCTTCCTCATAGGGCTGTCGCCGGCGATGCTGCAACGAGCCTATCTTGCGGACCCCGGAGCGGTCGATCTGGCGGCACGGCGGGGTCCCTCGACTGTGATCGCCTGTCAGCTTTGCGCCGGAATGGCGGCGGCCGAAGCACTCAAGATCATGCTGGGCCGCGGCAAGATCTATGCTGCGCCGGTCGCGCTCCAGTTCGACGCGTACCGTGGGAGGCTCAAGCGGACCTGGCGTCCATGGGGCAATCGCGGGCCCCTCCAGCGCATAATCCTCGCGATCGCGCGCCGACAGCTCGGGGCAAAGCGCAGGCGCTCGCCCCTGAAGTCCAGCCGAAGGCAATGATGCCGCTCACCGCGGTGCTCGACCTCGCTCGCTGGGCCCCAAGCGGGGACAACACGCAACCCTGGCGCTTCGCTGTACGCGGCAGCGACAGCCTCACCGTTTTCGGACGCGACACGCGCACTCATTGCGTTTACGACTTGGACGGTCATCCCAGCCAAATCTCGATCGGCGCGCTGCTGGAAACAATCGCTCTGGCCGCGACGCGCTTCGGCCTGGCGACACAGTTCGCCCGAAGCAAAGATTCTCCGGATGAGCGTCCTGTCTTCGAGCTTCGCTTCCAAAATCGGCCTGGACTCGCGGAAGACCCGCTGGTCGCCCATATTCAGCAGCGCCGCGTGCATCGGCGGCCCCTGCGTATGCGACGTCTGTCGGCCGCGGAGAAAAGTGCGCTGGAGCGTACTGTCGGCGAGGGTTTTGCGCTGGTCTGGTTCGAAGAATGGACCGCGCGCGCGCGGATGGCGTGGCTCAACTTCACAGCCGCAAAGATCCGATTGACCATCCCCGAAGCCTATCGGGTGCACCGGGACGTCATCGAGTGGGGCGTGCAGTCCAGCCCCGATCGCGTTCCGGATGCCGCGCTCGGCGCGAGTGCGCCGACGTTAGTGCTGATGCGCTGGGCGATGGTCAGCTGGAGGCGCATCGCCATTCTTAACCGCTTCTTCGCAGGAACGGTCGCGCCGAGAGTGGAGCTCGACCTGGTGCCCGGCATTGCCTGCGCCGCTCATTGCGTACTCGTCGCCCAGCGTGCCCCCACAACGGTGGACGACTACATCGCAGTCGGCCGCGCGCTGCAGAGATTCTGGCTTACCGCAACGAGCCTGGGGTTGCAGTTCCAGCCGGAATATACGCCGCTGATTTTCGCGCGCTATGCACGTGAAGGACGGCACTTTACCGCTGTTGCCCCGGCGGTCAGACGCGCTCAGTCAATCCGCAAGGCACTCGAGCGCCTGCTTGGAGTCGATGTCGCGGAGCGCGCCGTATTCATGGGCCGGATCGGCGCCGGTCATCCCGCGCAGGCACGCTCGTTGCGTCTGTCGCTCGAGCATCTGCTCGTCAGCGGCGATCAGAAGCTGTAGCGCACTTCCGTGTAGACGCGATCACGCGAATTGAATTGCCCGAACAGACCGGTCGCCGAACCGCCAAAGGCATCGATACCCGCCACCGCCCGCCAGTTCGGAGCGAATCCCCAGACGAGCTTCGGACGCAACATCCAGTCGACCCGGTTGAGGCTCGACACGAACAGCACCTCGGCCGACAACGCCGACGTCAGCTTCGTGCTTACGAACACCGACCCGCCGCTCTCGACTCGCCGCGGAATGATATCGGGGTCGTGATTACCGTAGAAACGTTGGAAAAACTGGACGTTGAATCGTGACTCCTCACCAAACGGGACGTCGACGCTGGCAATATATTCGAACGTATCTTGCTTGACGACGCCATCATCATCGGTAAGACGCGTGACATTGTATCCGGCGCCGGCCGTATAGACGCTTTCGATCTTAAGCACATAGTCGCTGAAGTCCTTCGCAAGCGTCGCGCCGGCCTGCCAAATGCGGTCATGCCTGGGCTGATACAGTAAAAACGGCGCCGGAGCGGCGACAATCTGTCGATAGAATGTCGGGGTGGCATCAAAGCTGCGGTAATAGAATACGGAACCATCCCAGCCGTTCTTTAAATACGACATCCGGCCGCCATAGGCGGCATTCGACGCGCTATCGCCGGGGCGAACCTCGTTCTCGAAGGCGACGCCGTAACCGGCTGGCGGAGGCGGTGGATAGGGAAAGAAGTCAGCGCCCGGCTTGCCGATCTTGTCGTAACTCATGACCGGTATCCACACCGCCTCGGCGTGGAAGTCATTCTTGAAATACTCGGCGCGCGCCGCCCATTGCGGGATGCGGATGAGGTCGAAGTCCGGCAGAACGAATTCACGAAGATCCTTTGCCGATACGACATCGGCAAAGAACAGGCCGACCACTTCGCCCCATATGATATGTTGCCGGCCGAAGCGAAAGTCGAAATCCCCGGCCGAATAGTCCAGATAGTTCTCGCGTGCGATGAACTCCTGCCGCTGGTCGTGCGCGACGTCGTGCGGATAGAAATCGGTGACGTCGAACACCGCGTCGTAGCTCGCACCGCCGCTCAATTTCCAGCGCAGCTGCTCGCTGAATCGACCCTCGACCTCGACTTCGAATCGCCCCTTGAGCTTCGACCAGTGCGCGGGCGCTGGATAGGTGTAGGCGAATTCGCTTTGGGCGTAACCTTTCCACTTCGGAGCAATCGCCTCGTCGGTCGAAGGCGCCGTGGTGTTGTCGTCGACTGCGGCAAGTTGGATGGCAGGCCGGAAGCCCCCGATAGCATCGTTGCGCGCCGCCGCCGCAGGACCCAACAAGAGTCTCTCGTCCGCGGCCGCATTCCAGCTTGCGCCCAGCAGAGCGAGGCCCGTCAACAAGCATATCCGTCGCATGGCGGTCTTCGGCCTAGGCATCGGTGTCATCGTCGTCGGAAATCGTATCGATCGGTCGCTCGGCCGCATACGACCACTCCTTTCCGTTACGCACTCCCAGACGAACAATTTCTCCGTCTTCGAGATCGACACGCCGATCGGCCATGTCGATCACTCTTTGGTCATGGGTCGAGAAAACGAAGGTCGCGCCGCTCTGGCGGTTGATTTTGCGCATCAGGCGCAAGATGCGCCCGCCGGTCTTATGGTCGAGATTCGCAGTCGGCTCGTCTGCGAGAATGATCTTGGGATGGGTGGCAAGCGCGCGCGCGATCGCAACGCGCTGGCGCTGGCCGCCGCTCAGCTGGTTCGGGCGTTGCCGCGCGAAGGTGCTCAGGCCTACCACGTCAAGATACTTACGCACGCGCCGCCGCCGCTCGCTCGAAGACAATTCCCTGAACTGCAGCAGCGGGTATTCCACATTCTCTTCCGCTGAGAGCACCGGCAGCAGATTGAACGTCTGGAAGATGAAGCCGATCGTTCGGGCCCGCAGCGCGGCAAGCTCGTCGGAGCTCTTTCCCGAAACGTCGTGGTCGGCCACGAAGATGTTGCCGGTTGTCGCGCGTGTCGATGCAACCGATGAGATTGAGAAGTGTTGTCTTGCCGCTGCCCGAAGGCCCGGCAATGGCCATGAACACGCCATCCTCAATCTGCAGGTTGATGCGACTGAGAGCCAATACGGGCTGGTCACCGAGCTTGTACTCCTTGGTGACATTCTCGACACGAACCAGCACCGTGTGGTTACCTCACGACTCGCAATGGACGTCCGAGTGGTTCGATACGCACGCGCAATCCTTTGCAGCCAAAACACCCTTGCATTACATTACCAAGGCTACTCCGCAATGCTTGGAAACGCCTGCCACGGCGGAACGGTATCGATAGACGGGAACATACGCATGACGATGTTGCGACTCGCTGCGGTGTGGGCGGCCTTGATTCTGGCCGCAGTTAGCGCCAAGGTTACATGGGCGGCGGAGCCCGAGCAAGCCGAGCGGCTTGTGGAACAGGCCGATCAAGTCCGGTTCCCGCGCGAGAGCTTTCAGGTCGATGTCATCATCACCAGCACGGCACCGGACAAGGAGCCCGAGCGCCGGAAATACCGGATTCTTTCCAAGGGCAACGACAACACACTGGTGATCACGCTCGAGCCGGCCGCCGACAAGGGGCAGGTCTTGCTCATGCGGGGTCGCGATTTATGGATCTACCTCCCGAACTCTCTCGCAACCGGTACGGCTAGCGTTGTCGCAGCGGTTGACCGGCCAGGTCGCCAACGGCGACCTGGCGCGGGCAAATTTCGCGGGCGACTACACACCGCGCTACTCGGAACCGAAACGGTCGACGACGCCCCGTGCCAGGTGCTCGATCTCGATGCCGTCGATCGAAGCGTCACGTATCACCGGGTGAAGTACTGGGTCCGGGAAGCCGGCCTACGGCCTCAGAAGGCGGAGTTTTACAGCCTTTCCGACCGCCTGCTCAAAGTCGGCCACTACCGCGCTTTCCAGGCGCTCGGGGGCAAGGTCCGGCCCACCGAAGTGCTCATTGAAGACGCCCTGCATCAAGGCGAGCAATCCCTCCTCCAGTACAGCAATCTTCAACTCAAAGAACTGCCGGACAAGATGTTCTCCAAGGACTACCTCAAGCGTCTCGACTACTGACGTCCTGCCATCGCCTAGACACCATGGCGGAGCGCGTCGACTACCGGAATGCCGGCGATTCGACGTGCAGGAAGCACCCCGGCGACAACGGTCGCAAGAAGGCCCAGCGCCAGCGCAGCTGCAAGCACCGCCGGGACGATCTGAACTGTCGCGATAAACCCGCTCTCCGAGTTCGGCGGCGGTGGCATCGGAATCCCGATGGCAGAAATCATCAACGCCAGCATCACGCCGGCCACCACGCCTAGCGTAGCGCCTATCGCGCCGAGAAGAGCGGTCTCAAGCATGGCCAGGCGGAACACGTCGCGCCGCGTCCTCCGAGTGCGCGCATGATGCCGAACTCGGAAGTGCGTTCGTGCAGCGTCATGGTTACGCTGTTCGCCACGCTAAGCAGCACCATCACCAGGATGATCGCCTGGAGCACGCCGAACTGCCGCTCATAAAGGGCTGCCGTGTTGTTGTAGAAGTCGGCCAGCTCCTGCCAGGTCCTACCTCGAATCCGGCCGGCAGACGCGCCTGCAACGTTGTCAGGGCGGGCGCAGTCAAGTCGGTTTCAGCGAGCAGGACGACGACTGCGTTTACTCCGGTGACGGCCGTCAATTCCTGTGCCGAAGGGAGGGGTACGCGCACCGCGCGCGCGTCGTACTCCTTCGACAAGCTGCGGAACACTCCGACGACCGTGAAGTCGAGCGTGTTCATCGCGCCTTCGCGGGTGGTCAGCAGCAGATTTACGCTATCGCCGATCTTGAGTTTAAGCGCGTTGGCGAGCCCTTCGCCGACGACGATCGCGAACTCGTCGCCTGGGGCAAGCGGTCTTCCCGCGACCATCGAGATCGCCGATCCGATTTTCGCCTCGGGCGCCGGTTCGACGCCTTCGCCCAGGATCGGCAGTTCGCCGCGCCCATTGCTTATCAGACCGGAGAAACTCAATCGTTCTGCACGCGCCACCACGCCCGGCACGGCGTCGACAACGCGGTCGATGCCTTCGGGGTGATCGATCACAAAATCGAACGGCCGATGGCCGCCACTTCGAATTGACCTTGTTTGTAGATCTGCAAATGGCCCAGTTGCGAACGAATGGTCGCTTCGCGAAGCTGAAGCAGGATGTCTGCGACGAAACCTCCGCTTAACACGAGGCTCGCTACACCTAGCGCAATCGCGGCCAGGGTCAATGCGGTCCGCGCCCGCTGACGAACAATATTACGCAGCGCAATCTTCAGCATGCCGGAGCGCTCGTCCTAACGGTTCTGCCGCAGCGCATCAACGACTGGCAGCCGGGATGCCTTCCAGGCAGGATAAAGGCTGGCCAGCGTCGTCGACAGCACCGCAACGAGGAATGCGCCGATGGTCAGGTACCAGGTGAGAATGATCTGCGCCGAGTAGCCGGTCGTACGTCCGGGCGGCGGCGGCATCGGGATGCCGATCCGGGACAGCAACTCGGCCAGGACGAATCCGATGGCCAGGCCGACGACCCCTCCCACGAGACCGAGCAGCAGCCCTTCGAGGACAAACAGGCGGAGTATCCCGCGGCGCGGCGTGCCGAGCGCCATCAGGGTGCCGATCTCGCCGGTACGTTCCAGAACATTCATCGTCAGAGTGTTCGAGATACCAAGAACGATGATGACGCCGATGAGCAGCGCCACGACGTCGATCTGCCGCGACAGCAGAACGACCGCCTTGCGATAGAAATCCGACAGGTCGAGCCACGACGCCAGCTCGAAGCGGCTGGCCGGAAGCTGCGTGTGCAGATAGGCCATCGCCTCCGACGTCCGCTCGGTCGCATCGAGCCCCAGGACCCAGACATGCGCGCCGCGGACTCGCAACAGTTGCCGCCCGAGGGCGAGCGGCATGCGCACGGCGCTGTCGTCGAACGCTTTGACCCCGATCGAGAACGTCCCCAGCAGATGGCCCTCCACCGCGTTGATGCCGCCACCTGGAAGACTGACGACAAGGCTTACGAGATCGCCGCGCCTGACTCCGAGGGCGCCGGCAAGACCGCGGCCGAGGACAATCCCCGAAGGATCCGCGGCGGAAAGGGAGTCCCCGTCAACCCCAAGCACCTTGCTGATCAACCTGTCGGCATCCGGGTCGACCGCCTCTCCGGTGAACGCGACCGTGTTCTCACCGTTGCTGGCCAGGCCGCTCAGGATCAGGCGTTGATCGAGCACCCTGGCGCCGGGGGCGGAGAGTATCGCCTTCAGCTCCGGCGCATCAGCCGGCATAAGATAGGCATTCGGATCGGCAAATCCCTTGGCGCGAAAGCCGGGGCGCGAGATCTGGACGTGCCCCAGCCCTGTCTGGATCGCGGCTTCGCGCATGGCCCAGAAAATCCATTCGACGAACCCCCCGGCGAGAAGAAGCGCGATGACACCGAAGGCAATGGCGGACAGGGCGATGAGCGATCGAACCCGGTTGCGCGCCAGATTGCGAAAGGCCAGCGATAAAACCTTGGGAACCAGAAAATGTACTCCAATCAATGGCTTGCCTGATTTTTTGTCAAACGCGGCATCGCTCTCTTCATCCCGTTGGCGCCTGCCCGGTGTAACGAAACCCGACGATTTCGCCCTCACGCCGGGATCCCCGTTCATCCAAAGCGCATCGTCCTACACACTGTTTGTCGACACTCGGAAGCACACCGTCCATGTGCCCTTTGGCGGCACCGGCATCCGACGGTGGCCAATCGGACGGGCAAAGCCAGGCCGCCGCTGTCGACTCGTTTTACAATCGCCCCGGCGGAAGAGGCTCCTGCTGGGAAAAATAACGCTAAAACAGCCTATTACGAAACTGGTACATATCGTGCTCAATGTTCGGCGTGACTTATGTCGCATCGCATTTGACCGGAGACCTGAAATGACAAAAGTATCAAGGTTTATAGCAGCTGCCGGCTTGGCCGCCGCAATGGGCTTGGCTGCAACGACCCAGGCCAGCACGATCAGCTTCTTTTTCGATGGCACCGGCACCGGGATCTTCCCGATCCGTCGAAGCCGCTCGGCACGCTTGATTTTACGCCGGGCAATGCGTTGGCTGTCGGCTCGGTACCGCTTGCGGCACAACGCCTTCGGCGTTCAACCTGTATGCCCAGAGCAATCTGGGTACATTCATCGGAAGCGATTCCGGAGCGACGACCTATACGCTGGGCGATTTCGGTGGCGCAGGCCACGAGCTTACCTATCAGGGAACGTTGAATGAAACGGGGACGGCAACCTCCAGCGACGCCGCCTCGTTCGTCAGCCACCGGCGGCACGTTCAGCCTGTTCTATGGCCTGACAAACCGCGACACGATCACTGGTACCGGATACGGAGATGGGCTGAACATCCTGTCGGGAACGATCAACGCCGGTGACGCTTCCAATTTCACCGTTGACCCCTCGAAGCCCCTTACGCTACTGGACGGTTTTGGGGTGGATAACCAACACGGCGTCCAGACAGTGACGGGCGCGGGCGGTGGCAAGATCTCGATCGGCAATATTACGTACGACCCCAATTACTTCAAGTTCGAAGGGGATCCGAGCGCATTCCTGATCGGTCTGTTGTTCAACACGAGCTTCATTACGCCGTTCGATCAAACCAATCCAAGCGACGCCGTCGTCGGGAACGTGCCTTTCTATAGCCTGTTGGGAACCAACAAGGTCAACGGACTGTTCCCGGTCACCGCGACGTGTTCCGACGAGAACGGCAACACGAGACTGGCACCCTGCGACTTCCACTTCCAGGCCGATGCGAACGGATCGTTCACCGCAGCAACGCGGACCGTTCCGGAGCCCATCACCTTGGCGCTGCTCGGGCTGGGTCTCGCGGGGATAGGCTGGACGGTGCGCCGGCGCAACGCCAACTAAGAACTTCAGGCTACGGGAACCGCGGTCGCGCGTTCCCGAAAATCACCCCCGGAGATGTTGGCCGGGGGTTTTTCTTTGCGCATACCAGCGTATGCCGACCAAGTGTCGTCGTGGCGTTCGCGCGAACCCTTGGTACGACACGCGGGAGCGCGGGCCTTTCCGTCCGCTAAACCTGCAAACCTCTTTTATCCGATCGGTCCAATAGAGTCGCCGGTACGCCCCCCCAGACTTCGCCGGGTCCGATGCGCGTGCCTTTCTTGACCACGGCTCCGGTCGCGACAATGGCATCGTCGCCGATGGTGACATCCGAGAGTACGACCGCGTGCGCGCCGATCGTCACGTTGTTCCCGATGCGGACCGGATAGTGGGCGAGCCTGCTTCCTTCGATCACGTGAGGCGACGATCAGAGCGAACTGCCCGACGATGCAGTCGCTGCCGATCTCCACGAAGCGCGGATCGAGAATGATGCCTGAACTGTAGGTGTTTGCGCCGAGCCGCGCCCCCAGCGCCTGGTACAGCACCCGCGTCATCGGAACAGGCACGAATCCGTGCGCATGACCGGATAGAACAGGAGCAGATAGAACAACAGATAGACGTGGTAAATGAACTCCTGCCTTGAGCCCGCGGTAATTTCACCTGATTCCAGGGGCGACCATGCCATGAAGATTCGGTAGATCAGCAAAGCGTAAAGGTAAGAAATCAGGACACTGGAGGCGAGCAATAGCAGGCCGCGAAAATCTCCGGAAGGAACCCTGCCAAACAGAATCCAGGTTGTGCCGATTCCCAGGACCCATGCCAGCGACAGCAAGGCAATGAAAACGAGAATCTGGCTCGCTTTGATCTTGCGCATGCGATTGGATATGCCTCGTTACATCCGTTTTGGGTGCGGACTCTGCGGCCAATTGCGCTTCGGTCATGATGGCGCAGGCCAGTCGGTGATGCAAGGTTCGGGGGTTAGTACCGTTCGGCGTGCGGTAGCTTGGTCTTATCCTGCCGCCGGTCGGCGGAGCAAGGCCGCTATGGCGGCGGGAAACTCGACATCGGGTTGGACCGCGGCCGCGAGCGCGGCTGCCGCCCGTGCTCGAGTCCGCAGGCCGGCATCTTCGATTGCGCGCTGTACTGCCGCCCGTATTCCGCTCGGACTCGCACGATCCGCTCGCAGCGAGATTCCCGCACCGAATTGCTGGATGTAATCGATGTTGAGATATTGATCGAGGTTGCTTGCGATTCCGACGACCGGGATGCCATGGACAAGCGCTTGATGAGTCGTCGGACTGCCACCATTGCAAACGACTGCGCATGCTTTCGCTGCGATAGCTTCGCCGGACACGAAGTCCGTGACCCAAAGTCGCGGGGTCGGCGGCAATTGCACGCTTCTTCCCGCGGTCGCCACGACGATTGGGCGGTCGAGCCCTGCGAGCGCTTCGACGACCATGGGCAGAAGGTGCGCTGGTCCGGAGCTTCCCAGCGAGACGTAGATCGGCGGCTCCCCGCGCAAGGCCTCGGTCCACCATCGCGGGGGGGTCACGGGTGGCGACCACAATACCGGACCGATGTATCGATGCGTAGTCGGAAGATTGAACGTAGGAACTAGCGCGGGAATGTCTGCGTAGACCGTGAGGTCTCCATCGCAATACACCCGCCGCACGTCCCACCCCAAGCCCGGCAAGCCGTGTTTGCGACGCAGGCGATTCATCGGCAGGGCATGCATTGCGAACCCGGCCGGGCGGACCATGCGGAAAAGAGCGCTCGCCGGCTTCAGACCCCAACGAGGCACAAACGGAAAACTTGGAATCCGGAAGCGGGGCCTGGCGTAAGGACTCCAATACGCATTCGTTACGTTGATGTAGGGAATGCCGGCAACGCGGGCACTAACGGATAAGGAGAGTCGAAAATCGCCCACCACAACGTCTGCTTTCGCCTCCCGAAGTATCGAGAGATCCTCGGCAACGTACGCAGTCAGCGTCGCGATGGAAAAGACCGGCCGGCCTCGCGCCAACAAATCGAGAAAGGTGTCGGTTGGAATCGATTGGATCGATCGGACCGGAAAGTCGAGACCGGTCAGAAATGCGCGATACCGACTGTCGCATGCAAGCTCGACCTCGGTTCCGTTACGGTGAAGTATCGACGCGAGCCGAATCGCGCGGCCAACGTGCGCCAACGTGACCGCCTCGGCGATAAACAGTACTTTCATCGCAGGCGGCGGGCACTCGCGCGGTGGAGCATTTGGCGGGTCGGTCAGCTCGAAGCGCGCAACAACGTGGCGTCGCGAAATCCGGCGAATCGGCTCGCAAGCGCCGTTGGATTTTCGCACGAAACGTGCGACCGCATCGCCGGCACGCGCAACGTCCAACGATCGCTCAGGTAAGAGTCCTCAGTTCGAGGGGATACGCGCGACGGCCCGCGCCAGCAGGTAAAATGATGCCTTTGCCCGCGCCGACCCGGCGCCGTGCGTCCTTCCCGATGAGCACCCTGCAGCAGACGATCGAATCCGCCTGGGAGCGGCGCGCCGAGCTTTCGCCGCGTCGACCGCTCCGCGCGAGGTCCACGACGCCGTCGCCGCGGTCATCGCCGACCTCGACGCCGGCCGCGTCCGCGTCGCCGAAAAACGCGGCGGGGAATGGGTCACGCACCAATGGCTGAAGATGGCGGTGCTGCTGTCGTTTCGTCTGGCGGAAAACGCGCCGATCGGGCTGGCCGCGACCGGCGGCGCCGTTCCGGTTTTACGACAAGGTGCCGACCAAGTTCGCGCAGTTCGACGAAGCAGGCGTTCGCTGAGGCCGGCGTGCGGGTCGTGCCGCCGGCGGTAGCGCGGCGCGGCGCGTATATCGCGCCCAACGTCGTGCTGATGCCGAGCTACGTCAACATCGGCGCCTATGTCGACAGCGGAACCATGGTCGATACCTGGGCAACCGTGGGCTCGTGCGCGCAGATCGGCCGCAACGTGCATCTTTCGGGCGGCGTCGGCATCGGCGGGGTCTTGGAACCGCTGCAGGCCAACCCCACTATTATCGAGGACAACTGCTTCATCGGGGCGCGCTCCGAGGTCGTCGAAGGCGTGATCGTCGAGGAGAACTCGGTGCTGGGCATGGGCGTGTTCATCGGCCAGAGCACCAAGATCTACAACCGGGCGACCGGCGAGGTCGAGCTACGGCCGCGTGCCCGCGGGCTCGGTCGTCGTCGCCGGGACGCTGCCCTCGTCCGAAGGCAATTGCGCGCTTGTATTGCGCGGTCATCGTCAAGCAGGTCGATGCGCGGACCCGGGCCAAGACCAGCATCAACGAGCTGTTGCGCGCGTGACGCGCGAGTAGCGGCGGCGCACGAGCGCCGCGTCAAACCCTACACCGGAACCGATGATGTCCGTTTCCATCAAGACCGCCGAAGAGATCGACAAGATGCGCGTCGCCGGCCGGCTCGCCTCCGAGCTGCTCGACTTCATCACGCCGCACGTCCGGCCCGGCGTCACGACCGGCGAGCTCGATCGCATCGCGCACGATTACCAGGTCAACGTGCAGCAGTCGTGCCGGCGACGCTGAACTACGCGCCGCCCGGCCACCGGCCGTATCCGGCGTCGATCTGCACGTCGGTCAATCACGTCGTCTGCCACGGCATTCCCGGCGACAAGGTGCTCAAGGCCGGCGATATCGTCAACATCGACGTCACGGTGATCAAGGACGGTTTTCACGGCGACACCAGCCGGATGTTCTACGTCGGCGACGCCGCCGATCCAGGCGAAGCGCCTGTGCGAAGTCACCTACGCGGCGATGTGGCGCGGCATACGCGAGGTCAAAGCCGGGCGCGCAGCCTCGGCGACATCGGCGCGACGATCCAGCGCTTCGCCGAAGGCCACGGCTTTTCGGTGGTGCGCGAATTCTGCGGCCACGGCATCGGCCGCCAGTTCCACGAGGAGCCGCAGGTGCTGCACTACGGCAAGCCGGGCACCGGCCTGAAGCTCCAGCCGGGCATGATTTTCACGATCGAGCCGATGATCAACGCCGGCCGCGCCGGCATTCGCGGGCTCGCCGACGGCTGGACGATCGTGACCGCCGATCACAGTCTGTCGGCGCAATGGGAGCACACGGTGCTGGTCACCGAGCAGGGCTACGAGGTGCTGACGGTGTCGGCCGGCGCCCCGCCGCCGCCACTCGCGGTCGCGGCCTGAATCCGCAGCGCCGTGGCTGCGACGCTCGCCACCGCACTACCGCCGGCTGGCGGCCGCGTCGGCGGCGCGCTGGAAGCGCGAACTGGCCGCCGGGCGCGAAGCGATTCGCGCCGCGTTCGCCGAAGACCACGCGCCGCATCGCCTGCTGGCGCGCAATCGCGGCTGGTCGATCGCGTGCTTCGCGGTCTCTGGGCCGACATCGGCGCGCCGCGCCGGCTGCGCGCTGGTCGCCGTCGGCGGCTACGGCCGCGGCCAGCTGTTTCCGTATTCCGACGTCGACGTGCTGATCCTGCTGCCGCGCGCGCTCGGCCGGCCCGGGCAGCGCCCGCGATCGAGCGCTTCATCGGCCTGCTCTGGGACACCGGCCTGGAGGTCGCGCATGCGGTGCGCACGATCGCCGAATGCGAGACCGAGATGGCCGGCGACATCACGATCCGCACCAGCCTGCTCGAGCATCGGCTGATCGCCGGCTCGCGCGCGCTCTACCAGCGCTTTCGCCGCAGCATCGCGGCAACGCATCGACGCTCGCGCCTTTTACGAAGCCAAGGCGCTCGAGCAGCAGCAGCGCCACCTGCGCTACCAGGACACCGCCTACAATCTCGAGCCCAACGTCAAGGAAAGCCCGGGCGGCCTGCGCGATCTGCAGACGATCGTGTGGATCGCCCGCGCCGCGGGCCTCGGCCGTTCCTGGCGCGATTTTGCCGCGCGCGGCCTGATGACCGGTCCGGAGGCGCGCGAGGTCGTCCGGCAGGAGCGGCTGCTGTGCGACCTGCGCATCCGCCTGCATTATCTCGCCGGCCGCCGCGAGGACCGGCTGGTGTTCGACGTGCAGACCGCGCTCGCCCGCGACTTCGGGCTGGCCGACACGGCCGAGCGGCGCGCGTCCGAGCAGCTGATGCAGCGCTATTACCGGGCGGCGAAGTCGATCCGCCAGATCAGCGTCGTGCTGCTGCAGAACCTGCATTCGCGGCTGTTTCCCGCCGAGCTCGCCGCGCAGCCGATCGACGCGGATTTTCAGGCCGTCGACGAGCTGCTCGACGTCGTCGACGAGCAGTTGTTCGCCCGCCGGCCGGCCGCGATACTCGACAGCTTCCTCACGCTGCAGCAGCATCCGGAGCTCAAGGGCATGTCGGCGCGCACGCTGCGCGCGCTGTGGCGCAACCGCAATCGCGTCGATGCCGCATTTCGCCGCGACCCGGCCAATCGCGCGCGCTTCATCGAGATCCTGCGCCAGCCGCGCGGCGTCACGCACGAGCTGCGGCGGATGAACCAGTACGGCATTCTCGGCCGCTATCTGCCGGTGTTCGGACGCATCGTCGGCCAGATGCAGCACGACCTGTTCCACGTCTACACCGTCGACGAGCACATCCTGATGGTGATCCGCAATCTGCGCCGCTTCACCGAGGCCCAGCACGCGCACGAATATCCGCTGTGCTCGCGGCTGATCGCCGACTTCGCGCGGCCGGAAGTGCTCTATCTCGCCGGACTGTTTCACGATATCGCCAAGGGCCGCGGCGGCGATCATTCGACGCTGGGCAGCGCCGACGCGCGGCGATTCTGCCGCGCGCACCAGCTTTCGCGCGAGGACACCGAGCTCGTCGCCTGGCTGGTCGAGCAGCACCTGATGATGTCGGCGACCGCGCAGAAGCAGGACATCGCCGATCCGGCCGTCGTCGCGGCGTTCGCCGCCAGGGTCGGAACCGACCGGCGCCTGGCGGCGCTGTACCTGCTGACGGTGGCCGACATCCGCGGCACCAGCCCGAGGGTCTGGAATGCCTGGAAGGCGAAGCTGCTCGAGGACCTGTACCACGCCGCGCAGCGCGTGCTGGACGGAGGCAGCGCGCGCAAGCGCGCGCCCGACAGCCTCGAAACGCGGCGCGCCGAGGCCGCGCGCCAGCTGCGCCTGTACGCGGTTCCGGAAGGCGCCGAAGACAGCGCTCTGGCAGCGACTCGACATCGTCTATTTCCAGCGGCACAGCGCCGACGACATCGCCTGGCATGCGCGCCAGCTGTATTACCGGGTCGACGGCGCAGCAAGCCGGTGGTCAAGGCGCGGCTCGCGCGCGACGGCGCCGGGCTGCAGCTGATGGTCTACCTGCCCGACCAGAAGGAGCTCTTCGCGCGCATCTGCGGCTTTCTCGGCCGCGCCCAGCTGTCGATTCTCGAAGCGAAGATCCACACGACGCGGCACGGCTACGCGCTCGACACCTTCGTCGTGCACGATCCCGGCGAACCCCAACGCCGGCTATCGCGAGGCGATCAGCTACATCGAATTCGAGCTGCAGCGGGTGCTGACCGAGCGGCCGCCGCTCGAGCTTCCGGCCGAGGGCCGGGTCAGCCGCCACCTGAGGCATTTTCCGCTCTCGCCCGAGGTCAGCATCTTCCCCGACGACAAGGGAACGCACTTCATCCTCGAGATCGTCGCCGGCGACCGGCCGGGTCTGCTGGCGCGCATCGCCTATACGCTGGCCAAGGCGAACGTCAACGTCGAAAGCGCCAAGATCAACACGCTGGGCGAGCGCGCCGAGGACGTCTTCCTGCTCGACGGCGCGCGCCTGCACGACGAGGCGGCGCGGTTGAGGCTCGAGACCGCGCTCTACGAGCAGCTGCGCGTCTAGCGCGCTAGCCGCGCCGCGCGGTCACTCGTCGCGGGCATCGACGTCGGGAAACAGGACCTCGGTGTAGCCGAACATGCGCATGTCTCGCATGCGCATCGGATACAGGATGCCGTCCAGGTGGTCGCATTCGTGCTGGACCACGCGCGCATGGAATCCGTTGGCCTCGCGTTCGATCGGCCTGCCCTGCGGATCGAAGCCCGCGTAGCGCAGGCGCGTGTAGCGCGGCACCCGGCCGCGCAGGCCCGGCACCGACAGGCAGCCTTCCCAGCCCTCCTCGGTCTCGTCGGACAGCGGCGTCAGCACCGGATTGACCAGCTCGGTGTAGGGCACCGGCTCGGCGTCCGGATAGCGGTCGTTGTGCTCGAAGCCGAAGATGACCACGCGCAGGCCGACGCCGATCTGCGGCGCGGCGAGGCCGGCGCCGTTCGCGGCGATCATGGTTTCGCGCATGTCGGCGACCAGCGCGTCGAGCTCCGGCGTGCCGAAGCGCTCGACCTCGGCTCGAGCGCTGCGAGCAGCCGCGGGTCGCCCATGCGAAGAATGTCGCGGATCACGGCACGAGCCCCACGACCCCGATCGATCAGGGATCTGCACTTTGTCCATCGCAGTCTCCAGCACGTCGGCGATGCTCGCCATCGAAATCGCACGCGCGCTGTCGCCGCGGCCCGCGGCGTGATTGACGACCACGGCGATCGCCGCGTAGTCGACGCCGAGCTCGCGCGCGAGCGCCGCTTCCGGCATTCCGGTCATGCCGACCATCGTCGCGCCGTCGCGTTCGAGCCGGTCGATCTCCGCCGCGGTCTCGAGGCGCGGCCCCGATACCGCCGCATAGACGCCGCCATCGCGCAGCGTGATGCCCGCCGGCCGACGCCGCGGCCAGGCAGTGCTCGCGCAGCGCCTGCGAATACGGCTCGGTGAAATCGACGTGGATCACGACCCGGTCGCCGCCGTCGAAGAACGTGGTCTCGCGGCCGCTGGTGTAATCGATCAGCTGATGCGGCAGAACCAGGTCGCCCGGGCCGATACGCCGGCGGCGATGCCGCCGACCGAGGCCACGGCCAGAATCGCGCTCGACGCCGCGCTCCTTCAGCGCCCAGAGGTTGGCGCGGTAGTTGACCCGGTGCGGCGGGATCGTGTGGCCGTGGCCGTGGCGCGCCAGAAAGACGACGTCGCGGCCGGCGATCTGGCCGAACAGCAGCGCCGACGACGGCTCGCCGTAGGGCGTGCGAACGACTTCGCGGTGGGCGACGGCGAGCGTGGACAGGCGGGTAAGCCCGCTGCCACCGATGATGGCGAGCATGGATTGGCAATCGAAAAGGGCCCGGCGGCCGCCGATGCTCGGAACGCACGGCGGGCCACGTGCCAGTTGTTACTTTGCTCGACCTTGGTTATTCTTGTCAATTAATGACATTGTCAATATTTGTTGTCGACAGGTAAAACGAGCTTCTGGTCACCCTATTGCTGATACCGGGACCGAACCATGTACCTCGACCGATTGTTCAAGCTGATGGCGGAGAAACAGGCCTCCGACCTGTTCATCTCCTGCGGCGCGCCGATCAACATCAAGATCAACGGCGTCGTCTCGCCGATCTCGACCCAGCCGATGGACGTCGAGACCGTCCGCCGCATCGCCTACGAGCTGATGACCAAGGAGCAGGCGCGCGAATTCGAGAACGAGCTGGAAATGAACCTCTCGTACCTCGACCGCGCCGTCGGCAACTTCCGGATCAACATCTTCCGGCAGCGCGGCACGATCTCGCTGGTCATCCGCTACGTGCGCAGCCGCGTGCCGCCGTTCGAGGCGCTGAAGCTGCCGTCGGTGCTGCTCAACCTGGTGATGGAAAAGCGCGGCCTGGTGCTGATCGCCGGCGCGACCGGCTCCGGCAAGTCGACGACGCTGGCGGCGATGATCGATTACCGCAACAGCAACCGCTCCGGCCATATCCTGACGCTCGAGGATCCGATCGAATACCTGTTCGAGCACAAGCAGTCGATCGTCAACCAGCGCGAGATCGGCGTCGACACGCAGGGCTATCACCAAGGCGCTGCCGAACGCGCTGCGCGAAGCGCCCGACCTGATCATGATCGGCGAGGTCCGCGACCGCGAAACGATGCAGCATGCGCTGCTGCACACGCTGACCGGCCACCTGTGCCTGTCGACCCTGCACGCGAACAACAGCTACCACGCGCTGTCGCGGATCATCAACATGTTTCCCTACGACGCGCGCTCCGGCCTGCTGTCCGACCTGTCGATCGGCCTGCGCGCGATCATCTCGCAGCGGCTGGTGCGCAACAAGGAAGGCGAGCAGCAGCCCGCGGTCGAGATCCTGCTCAACACCTCGCTGATCGCCGACCTGATCAAGAACGGCGAGATCACGCAGATGAAGGAAGCGATGGAGCAGAGCCTGTATCCGGGCTCGCAGACGTTCGAGCAGGCGCTGTGCCGCCTCTACCTGGACCGGGTCATCTCGTACGACGAGGCCCTGAGCGCGGCCGACTCGCCGACCAACCTGGCGTGGCTGGTCAACCAGAATTCCGCCGACGACGCGCGTCGACACCGGAAGCGACGAGGAGCCCCGGCGACGGCGCCCTGTCCCGCGATTTCGTCAAGCTGGAAATCGACCCGGAATTCCTCAACCGTCCGTAGTCTGCCGCTTGCCCGAGCGACCGATAAGCGTGGCGACGAGCTCGTCCAACGCGCCGACGCTCGATCTCGCGCGCGAGCTGATCGCGCGCCGCTCGCAGACGCCCGACGACGCCGGCTGCCAGGACATCCTCGGCAAGCGCCTGGCCAAGAGCGGCTTCCGCTGCGAAACGTCTGGTCGCCAACGGGGTGAGCAATCTGTGGGCGCGGCGCGGCGATGCGCATCCGGTCGTCTGTTTCGCCGGGCACACCGACGTCGTGCCGACCGGTCCGCTCGACGCCTGGGATTCCGACCCGTTCGAGCCCACGCTTGCGCGACGGCTACCTGTACGGCCGCGGCGCGGCCGACATGAAGTCCTCGCTGGCGGCGTTCGTCGTCGCGATCGAGCAATTCGTCGGCGCCGCGTCCCGACCATCCCGGCTCGATCGCGCTGCTGATCACTTCGGACGAGGAAGGGCCCGCCGTCGACGGCACGGTGCGCGTCGTCGAGCGCCTGCGCGGCCGCGGCGAGACGCTCGACTACTGCGTCGTCGGCGAGCCTTCGTCGGTCGAGCGCCTGGGCGACATGATCAAGAACGGCCGCCGCGGGACGCTGTCGGGCAAGCTGATCGTGCGCGGCGTGCAGGGTCACGTCGCCTATCCGCATCTGGCGCGGAATCCGATCCATCTCGCCGCACCGGTGATCGCCGAGCTGGCGGCGACACGCTGGGACGACGGCGACGACTACTTTCCGCCGACGAGCTGGCAGGCGTCGAACATCCACGCCGGCACCGGTGCGACCAACGTCATTCCCGGGCACGCTCGAGCTCGAGTTCAATTTCCGCTATGCGCCGGTGCAGCACGCGCGAGGATCTCGAGCAGCGCGTTCGATCGCGGTCCTGGCCAGGCACGGCCTCGATTACGAGCTTCGCTGGACCGGCTCCGGCAAGCCGTATCTGACGCGCGCGCGGCCGGCTGGTCGACGTCGCCGGCGCGGCGATACGCGAGGTCTGCGGCATCGCGCCCGAGCTCTCCTGCACCGGAGGCACGTCCGACGGCCGCTTCATCGCCGACATTTGCGCCGAGGTCGTCGAGCTCGGGCCGGTCAACGCGACGATCCACAAGCTCAACGAGCGCGTCGCCGTCGCCGATCTCGAGCCGCTGGCGGCGATCTATCGTGGCATACTCGAGCGGTTGCTGACCTGAACACGACGCACCGCGCCGATTGCCGATGAGCACAGTCATGCAGGAGCTCGAGACCGTTCGCGACTGGATACGCTACGCGGTGTCGCGCTTCAACGCCGCCGGTGTCTTCTTCGGCCACGGCACTGGCCGACGCCTACGACGAGGCGGCGTACCTGATTCTGCACACGCTGTCGCTGCCGTTCGATCGGCTCGAGCCGTTCCTGGACGCACGGCTCACGCAAGCCGAGCGCGCAGAGTTGCTGCAGATCATCGAGCGCCGCGTCAACGAGCGCATCCCGGCCGCCTACCTGACGCACGAAGCGTGGCTCGGCGAGTTCCGCTTCTATGTCGACGAGCGCGTCATCATTCCGCGCTCGTTTATCGCCGAGCTGCTGCCCGACGGGCTCGCACCCTGGATTCCCGACGCCGCTGCCGTGCAAAGCACGCTCGATCTGTGCACCGGGTCGGGCTGCCTCGCGGTTCTGCTCGCGCACCACTTTCCGAACGCCGACGTCGACGCCACCGACATTTCTCCCGACGCGCTGGCGGTCGCGCAGCGCAACGTCGCCGATCACGGGCTGCAGGATCGGATCAACCTGATCCGCTCCGACCTGCTGTCGAACCTGACCGAAAAGACCTACGACCTGATCATCAGCAATCCGCCGTACGTCACGGCGATGGCGATGGAGGAGTTGCCGCCCGAATACCGGCACGAACCGCGAGATCGCGCTCGCCGGCGGCGACGACGGCCTCGATGCGGTGCGCATCGTCCTCGGCCAAGGCGCCGCAGTTCCTCACTCCCGACGGCCTGCTGGTGGTCGAAGTCGGCCACAACCGGGCCGCCGCCGAAGCGGCGTTTCCGCGCCTGCCGTTCACCTGGCTCGCCACCGGCGGCAGCGAGGACAGCGTGTTCCTGCTCAGGCGCGACGAGCTCGTCGCCGCGCGCGGGTAGAGCCGCGGCGCCCGGCCTCTACAGCCCGAAGAACTCCCGGATCCTCCGCACCAGGTCGGAGGCGCGCGTGCCGGTCGCGCGCGCGCGCGCCTCGGCGGAAAGCGACGCCAGCGTCGCATCGTTGGCGGCCTGCCTGGCGGCCAGCGTCTGCGACAGCGCCTTCGGCCAGTTCGGGCCGCGCCTTGAGGATCGCCTCGAAGCCCGGCTTGTCGAGCCGGTAGCAGAGCACCTCGGCTTCGGCGACGACGGTCGCCGTGCGCGCCTGGCCGGTCAGCAGTCCCATTTCGCCGAAATAGCCGGGCGCCGACAGGGTGGCCAGCCGCTGCCGCGGCGATTCGGCCGGCTGCGCCGCATCGCGGAAGATACCGACCTGGCCGCGCGCGAGAATGTAGAGCGATTCGGCGGGCTCGCCCTCGCGCGTGTGACGTCGCCGGCGACGAACGGCGCCGGCTTCAGCTCCGCGGCCAGCGCCTTGCGCTCCTCGTCGGTCAGCGGCGCGAACAATTCCAGCGATACCAGCAGCGCGATCCGCGTATCGCGCTCGCGCACCGCCTCTTCGGCGCGGACGTCGCTGGCCGGATTCAAGAAGACCTCGGCGCGGGTGATCGGCATCTCCATGCCCTCGCGCGCCAGCGCCGCGAACGCGTGCACCCGGACGACCGAATCGGTCAGCAGGTCCCGGCTGAGATCGGTCAGCCAGTAGTAGGACGACGTACTTGATCGAGCTCGACTCGAAGCCGGCGCAGATGCACGACGGCGCCGGCGCGCGCGCCACGTTCGGCATGTCGGCGCGGGCGAGCGCCGCGTCGACGACGGCGATCACCCGGCTCGGCGGCCATTCGTAGCCGACGCCGAACTCGATCGGCCGCCGCCACGGGATGCGCAGGTCGCCGCGCCGCGCCAGCACGTGGACGCGATTGTTGACCAGCGCGGAATTCGGGATGATCAGCGTTTCGCCGCTGTTGGTCGCGAGCGACGTGTAGCGCCAGCGTATGCTGACCACCTGGCCCATCGCATCGTCGACGCGCACCCAGTCGCCGATGCGGTAGGTGTTGTCGAGCTGCAGCGCCAGCCCGCCCCAGAGGTTGGCCAGCGTTTCGCGCAGCGACAGCGCGATGCCGCCGCCAAGGATCGCCGACGTCGTGACGATGCCCGCCAGATTCGACGCCCAGCACGTCCATCCGGTAGATCGCGTAGACGATCAGCGAAAGGGCGAACAGGACGTCGCCGAGGATGCGCGGCAGCGCCATGCGCGCCAGCACGCCCTGGAAGACGAAGACCAGCAGGATGCGGATGAATCCGATCGTCGCGACGACCAGCAGGCCTTCGCGCAGGGCGATGCCGAGCTTGGTGCCTTCGAGTCTCGCGCCGAAGCGAGCCAGCGCGGCAAAGCCGGCGACGCCGATCACCAGCATGCTCAGCATCGGCATCAGGCCGGGCCGGGTCGCCGGCTTCCAGCGCATCATCACCAGCGCGAGCAGGCCGCCGGCAACGGCGAAGAGCAGCGCTTCGTGAAGCGTGGCGGCAGATCCATTGTGGCAATCGTTTTTTGCCCGGGCCGCCCCGGCGTCGCGTGATTATAGAGCCCTATGACAGCCGCGCGCGCGGCCGGAATACGCATCGGCACCCGAAATCGCCATTCGGTGCCCGGTACTCTAGAATGACGCCGCCCATGCCCTCGCCACGCACCGGCGGCCAGATCCTGGTCGCCAACCTTCTTGCCCAGGGCGTCGACCTGGCCTTTTGCGTTCCCGGCGAGAGCTATCTGCCGGTGCTCGACGCCTTGTACGACGCGCGCGATCGGCTGCGGCTGATCGTCTGCCGGCAGGAAGGCGGCGCGGCGTACATGGCCGAGGCGTACGGCAAGCTGACCGGCAGGCCCGGCATCGCGCTTGGTGACGCGCGGACCGGGCGCATCGAACGCCGCGGTCGGCATCCATACCGCGGTGCAGGATTCGACGCCGATGATCGTGTTCGTCGGCCAGGTCGGCAGCGATTTCGCCGATCGCGAAGCCTTCCAGGAAATCGACTATCGGCGCATGTACGGCAGCAGCGTCAAATGGGTCGCGCAGATCGATCGCGCCGAGCGCATTCCCGAATACGTCGCGCGCGCTTTCAGGGTCGCGCAGTCGGGCCGCCCGGGACCGGTCGTGCTGGCGCTGCCCGAGGACATGCTTTCGCCAGCGCCGCCGTCGACGACGCCCGCGTCGAGCCGACGTCGTGCATCCGGGGCCCGGAGCTGATCGCGGAGCTGCGCACGCGCCTCGGCGCAGGCGCGGCGGCCGCTGGTGATCGTCGGCGGCAGCGGCTGGAACGCAGCGCGCCTGCGCCGATCTCGCACGCTTCGTCGAGGCCAACGCGCTTGCCGGTCGCGTGCGCGTTTCGCAACCAGGATCTCTTCGACAACCGCCACGAGCACTACGCCGGCGACGTCGGGATCGGTCCGAATCCGAAGCTCGCCGCGCGCGTGCGCGATGCCGACCTGCTGCTGGTGATCGGCGAGCGTCTGGGCGAGATCGGTCACCTCCGGCTATACGCTGCTCAGCGTGCCGAATCCGACGCAGGCGCTGATTCACGTGCATCCCGGCGCCGACGAGCTGGGCAAGGTCTATCAGCCGGCGCTGGCGATCGCGGCGTCGTTGCCGGCGGCCTGTGCGGCGCTGGCCGACATGCCGCCGATCGCGGCTCCCGCCTGGGCCGGCAGCGCGGCCGCGGCGCACGCCGATTATCTGGCCTGGCAGTCGCCGCGGCCGATGCCCGGCGAGCTCGATCTCTGGCAGGTCGTCGGATTTCTGCGCGAGCGCCTGCCGGAGGACGCGATCCTGGCCAACGGCGCCGGCAACTATGCGATGTGGCTGCACCGCCTGTATCGCTATCCGCGCTACCGTACCCAGCTCGCACCGTACAGCGGCTCGATGGGCTACGGCGTGCCGGCTGCGATCGCGGCCAAGGCGGTTCATCCGGACCGGGTCGTGCTGTCGTGGAACGGCGACGGGTGCTTTCTGATGAACGGCCAGGAGCTCGCGACCGCCGTTCAATACGGCTTGAACGTGGTGTTCGTCGTGATCGACAACGGCATGTACGGAACGATCCGCATGCATCAGGAAACGCGACTATCCGGCGCGGGTCTACGGTACCGATCTCGCCAATCCGGATTTCGCCGCGCTCGCACGCGCGTATGGCGCGCACGGCGAGACCGTGTGCCGCACCGCGGAGTTCGCGCCGGCATTCGAGCGTGCACTGGCGCGCGACGGGCCGTCGCTGTTGCACCTGCTCCCCGACCCGCAGGCGATCACGATGAACGCGACCATCGATCGAGCTGCGCGCGCAGGGGTCGCGATAAGCGGCGCCCCGGCCGGCAATGATGCAAACGGCGCCCACGCATACGCTTTCGGTCACCGCCTGTCGGTCGAATTCCGCACCACCGAGCGGGTCGTCGCGGCCGTGCGCGACGTGTCATTCGAGGTCGGACGGGGCGAGACAGTCGCGATCGTCGGGGAATCCGGCTCGGGCAAATCGGTGACCGCGCTGTCGCTGATGCGACTGGTCGAGCACGGCGGCGGACGGATCACCGCCGGCACGCTCGATTTCACGCGCCCCGGCGGCGACCGCATCGATCTCGCGCAGGCGCGCGCCGCGACCATGCGCTCGATCCGGGGCGCCGAGATCGCGATGATATTTCAGGAGCCGATGACCTCGCTCAATCCGGTGTTCACCGTGGGCGAGCAGATTGCGGAATCGATCCGCCTGCATCAGGGCGTGGATTTTGCGGCCCCGCCGAGAGGCGTTGCGCATGCTCGAGCAGGTCCGATCCCGGATGCCGCAGTGCTCGGCCGCTATCCGCATCAGCTTTCGGGCGGCATGCGGCAGCGGGTGATGATCGCGATGGCGCTGTCGTGCAAGCCTCGCCTGCTTATCGCCGACGAGCCGACGACGGCGCTCGACGTCACGATCCAGGCGCAGATTCTCGCCCTGATCCGAGTGCTTCAGGCCGAGATGCACATGGCGGTGCTATTCATTACGCACGACATGGGCGTCGTCGCGGAGGTCGCAGACCGGGTCGTGGTCATGGTCGGTGGCGAGAAGGTCGAGGACGGCAGCGCCACGCAGGTGTTCCACTCGCCGCGGCATCCATATACGCAGGCGCTGCTGGCCGCGGTTCCGACGCTTGGGTCGATGCGCGGCACCGACCAGCCAGCGCGCTTCATGCTGCGGAGGCAGGAACCCGGCGCCTA
>CAWFLB010000006.1:0-86017 GCA_963816615.1 uncultured beta proteobacterium
AGTTAGACGTCGGCGTTGACAGCGAGTTTCTCCGCGGGAACAGTCGGTTACAATCGGTTACGATTGGGCCTGCCGGCCGGCTGCCGCAGCCCGCGATCGAAGGAGTTCGTGATGCCGCGGATGATGAAGCTCCTGGTCCCACTGCTTGCCCTGTCGGGCGCGCTCGCCTGCCATGCCGCTGCCGCGGACCTCACGATCGGCATCGGCGCCGACGTGACGGCGATCGATCCGCACTACCACAACGTCACGCCGAACAACAACGTCGCCGCGCACATCTTCGATTATCTGGTGCTTCGCGATGAGCGCCAGAAGCCGATCCCCGGGCTGGCCGAATCCTGGCGTACCGTCGATCCGCTGACCTGGGAGTTCAAGCTGCGCAAGGGCGTCAAGTTCCACGACGGCAGCGACTTCACCGCGGCGGACGTCGTCGCATCGATCGAGCGCGTCCCGACGGTGCCGAACAGCCCGTCGCCGTTCACCGCTTACACCAAGCAGATCAAGGAAATGTCCGTCGTCGACCCGTACACGATCCGCTTCCACACCGCGGCCCCGTATCCGCTGATGCCGACCGACATGACGCAGGTCGCGATCATTTCCGCCAAGGCGGCAAAGGCGACGCACCGAGGACTTCAACAGCGGCAAGGCCGCGATCGGCACCGGGCCGTACAAGCTGGTGCGCTACGCCAAGGGCGATCGCATCGAGCTCGCGCGCCACGACGCCTACTGGGGCGGCAAGACGCCCTGGGAAAAGGTGACGTTGCGCCTCCTGCCGAACGACGCCTCGCGCGTCGCGGCGCTGCTCGCCGGCGACGTGCAGGCGATCGAGTACGTGCCGACCTCGGACGTGGCGCGGATTCGCGCCGACAAGCGCCTGAATCGTGTACAAGGTCATCGCCGATCGGCTGATCTACCTGCACATGGACAGCGATCGCGACGTATCGCCGTTCGTCACCGACAAGGCCGGCAAGCCGCTGGCGAAGAATCCGCTGAAGGACCCGCGCGTGCGCAAGGCGATGTCCAAGGCGATCAACCGCAACGCGATCGTCGACAAGCGTGATGGAAGGCGAGGCGGTGGCGGCCGGCCAGCTGCTGCGCCGACGGCATGTTCGGCACGACCAGGAACCTGAAGGTCGAGCCGTACGATCCGGACGGCGCGAAGAAGCTGCTCGCCGACGCCGGCTACCCCGACGGCTTCGGCATAACGATTCATGCGCCGAACAATCGTTACGTCAACGACGCCAAGGTCGCGCAGGCCGTCGCGCAGATGCTGACCCGCGTCGGCATCGCAACCAAGGTCGAGGCGATGCCCTCGGCCACGTACTTTCCGCAGGCGACCGATCTCGAGTTCAGCCTGATGCTGCTCGGCTGGAGCTCGGGCACAGGCGAGGCGTCGAGTCCGCTGAAGGCGTTGCTCGCGACGTACAACCGCGACAAGGGCTTCGGCAACGGCGAATCGCGGCCGCTACTCCAATCCGAGAGTCGATGCCCTGCTCGAGCAGGCGCTCGCGACCGTCGACGATCCGAAGCGCGAGGCGCTGCTGCAGCGCGCGACCGAGATCGCGATCGAGGATACCGGCATCATCCCGTTGCATTTCCAGGTCAACCTGTGGGCGACGCGCAACGGCATCACTTACGTCCCGCGCACCGACGAGAATACGCTGGCGCACAAGTTCCGTCCGGCAAGGTGACGCCGGCGTGAAAATCTCGATCATCGTTCCGTTGTTCGACCGGCGAAACGCCGGTTGGAAGTCGCTGGAGTCGGCGCTCGCGCAGCGCTATCCGCGCGATCGCTACGAAGTGGTCGCGGTGACGACGCGCGATGGGGCCGAGATGCGCGATCCCGCTGTCGGCGCACTGTTGGCGCGCTGCGACGCCGTTGCGCGCACAGACCTCGATCCTGCGATTACCACCAACGAGGTCGAGCTCTACCGGGCCGGCCACCGGTGCTGCACCGGTGACCTCGTGTTTTTCTGCGAGGGACACACGGTGCTGCACGAAGATTGCTGCTCGCTGATCGACGAGCATTTCGTGCGTACTCCCAGACTGCGACATCGCATGGGCGCCACGACTCAATCACGCCGTGTCGCCGCTCGGTCGTCTGATCGCGATGCACAACGATCGCCATCAGCGACGCGCGCTCGCGGCCGGTGTTTTTTCGCTCGGTGCGAACAGCGTCATCCGCCGAAGCGTGCTCGACGCGCTGGGCGGACTCGACGCGCGCTACCTGCGATTCAGCGAGACGGCGCTATTTCATCGCGCGCTGCAGCGCGGCGCCGTCATCGGTCAGATTCGCGCGCCGCTCGCGACGCATTACAACGACATGGCGAAGGAGCTTTGGCTCCAGCTGGCGCATGACAGCGGCGCCGGACGCTACGCTTATTACGACGACGTACTCGCGCAGGGGCAGGACGGTGGCACCGGATCAGGCACCCGGTTTACCTGCATGCGAGACGGGCGGGGATCGCCGGCGGGCTCGCTCCGATGCTGCGCGCGTTGGGCGCGATTCTGCTGCGCGCAGCGGTGCGCACGCGGCGCCTCGAGCGGCGGATCGCTTATCGCTGCTATGTGCTGGCGCTCGGATGCACGGACCTGGCAGGCTACAGCCGGGCCGGCGCGCAGTAGGCGTCGCGAGGTCGCGTGCGGGAAGGACGCAGCGAGCGTTCGGCGCGCAAGCGCCAGTGCGTCGGCCGATGCCTCAGCCGCCGGTGGTGAGCAGCCGCTCGATCCCGGAGACGATCTGCCCGGCGTTGGCCGGTCCGATGCGCTTGATCAACGCTTGCGCGAAGTCGGGCAGAAAGTCGCGTAGATCGCGCAGGTTTTCGGCGCGCTGCAGACGCATCATCATCAGGTAGCCGCGAAATCCGAGGTGGTTGTTGATCGCGTCGCTGATCTGCTGTTGCGCCGCGATGAAGCGCTGCACTTCGTCCTCGCTGCGCGGCGCCGCCTCGGCTTCGCCCGCGGCCGACGAAGGCGCGCTGAATCGCTTGGCGATCAGGCCGACGCGCTCCAGCGTCGCCAGCGCCGCGGCGTCCGCGCGCACGGCGCGTGCGCGCTCGAGAACTTCGGCGACGGTGCGATTGCCGTCGATCATGATCAAAAGGCTACGCAGCGCGATCGGCAGGTTGTGCGTGCGCTCCTTGAGCTCACGCACGCCTTCCTCGGTCTTGGCGTAGATTTCATCCGGATTCATCGTTTGAGCTCCCGCTGGGGCCTCGCCGCGATCTCCAAACAGGAGGCGATTATAGACGAGACGGGCATTCGCGCAGCGTGGCGGAGAGCGAGTTGCACGGTACAAGCTGCGTAGTGCCGCCGCTTCGTTTGTGGAATAATCGAATCCGGCTAGCGCCGTGTTCTGCGATGCTCGATCCAACCCTGCTTTCCGCGCTTGGCGACATACTTCCGCCGTCGGCTATCGTCGCCACGGCCGAGGGGACGCGAGCCTATGAATGCGATGGGCTGACGCTGTTCCGTGAACAGCCGCTGGCCGTGCTGTTGCCGGAAAACGAGGCGCAGGTAGTCAGCATCCTTAGACTCTGTCATGCGGCACGGCTGCCGGTGGTCGCCCGCGGCGCGGGCACCGGACTGTCCGGCGGCGCGACGCCCTACCGCAAGGGTGTCGTCCTGTCGCTGGCGAAATTCAAGCGCATCCTGTCGATCGATCCGCTCTCCTGCAGCGCCGTCGTCCAGCCGGGCGTGCGCAATCTGGCGATCTCGGAGGCTGCCGCGATCCATGGGCTGTATTACGCGCCGGATCCGTCGTCGCAGATCGCGTGCACGATCGGCGGCAACGTCGCCGAAAATTCCGGCGGCGTGCACTGCCTGAAGTACGGCCTCACCGTGCACAATGTCCGACGAGTGCGCGCGGTGCTGATCGACGGCGACGTGGTCGAATTCGGCGGCGAGGCGCTCGATGCCGCAGGTTATGACCTGCTCGCGCTGATCACCGGCTCGGAAGGTCTGCTGGCGGTCATCACCGAGGTCACCGTCAAGCTGACGCCGATGCCGCAGCAGGCGACCTGCGTGCTGGCGAGCTTCGACGATCTGGAAAAGGCGGCCGACGCAGTCGCGGCGATCATCGGCGCGGGCATCATCCCGGCCGGCCTCGAGATGATGGACCGGTTGACGATCGCAGCGGTCGAGCCTTTCGTGCACGCCGGCTATCCGGTCGACGCCGCGGCGATATTGCTATGCGAATCCGACGGCACGACCGACGAGGTCGCCGACGAGATCGCGCGGATGCGCGAGCTGCTCGAAGCGAGCGGCGCGACGACGATCGTGGTGTCGCAAAGCGAGACGCAGCGGCTGAAGTTCTGGTCGGGCCGCAAGGCGGCGTTTCCGGCCGCGGGCCGCATCTCGCCCGACTACTACTGCATCGACGGCACGATACCGCGCCGTTCGCTGGCACCGGTGCTCAAGCGCATCGAAGCGCTGTCGCGCGAATTCGGCCTGCGCTGCATGAATGTCTTCCATGCCGGCGACGGGAATCTGCATCCGCTGATCCTTTACGACGCCAACGTGCCCGACGAAGTCGCCAGGACCGAGGCGTTCGGCGCGAGGATTCTCGAGCTTTGCATCGAAGTCGGTGGTACGATCACCGGAGAGCACGGCGTCGGTCTCGAAAAGATCGATCAGATGTGCACGCAATTCGCCGCGCCCGAGCTCGAGCGCTTTCACGCGATCAAGCGCGCGTTCGACGCCGAAGGCTTGCTCAATCCCGGCAAGGCCGTGCCGCTGCTGCATCGCTGCGCCGAGATGGGCAGGATGCACGTCCACGGCGGCCAGTTGCCGCACCCGGATCTGCCCCGTTTTTAGCGCCTGTCGAACAGGCGCTAGGCTGAAAGACGCGAGAGCTGCCAGCATGGAAGCGAAGACCATCGTACGGCCCGATCCCGACGTCGTCGCGCGGCTGGTCGCGCAAATGCGCGGCGACTACGGCGAGCGCGCCGTGACCACGCAGGCGGTGCGCGAGCACCACAGCCACGGCGAGGGTCTGGCCGACGCCGCGCTGCCCGACGTCGTCGTATTCCCGCGCACGAACGACGAGGTTGCGGCGATCGTTCGTCTCTGTCATTTGTCGCGTGTTCCGGTGATCGCGTTCGGTGTCGGCACGTCGCTCGAAGGCCACGTTGCCGCGCTGTACGGCGGCGTCTGCATCGACCTGTCGCAGATGAATCGCGTGCTGGAAGTCAACGCCGAGGATCTCGATTGCCGCGTCCAGGCCGGCGTGACGCGCGAGCAGCTCAACGCCGAGCTCAAGGGCACCGGCCTTTTCTTTCCGATCGATCCCGGCGCCAACGCCACGATCGGCGGCATGGCGTCGACTCGCGCTTCCGGCACCAACGCCGTGCGCTACGGAACGATGCGCGAAAACGTCATGGGACTGACGATCGTGACCGTCGGACGGCCGCGTGATCACACCGGCGGCCGGGCGCGCAAGTCGAGCGCCGGCTACGATCTGACGCGCCTTTTTGTCGGCGCCGAAGGCACGCTCGGGGTGATCACCGAGATCCAGCTGCGCCTTTACGGCGTCCCCGAGGCGATAGCGGCGGCGGTCTGCCAATACCCGGACCTGGCCGGCGCGGTCAACACGGTCATCGCGGCGATGCAGACCGGCATCCCGGTGGCGCGGATCGAGTTGCTCGACGATGTCCAGATGGATGCGTGCATACGCTATTCGAAGCTCGAAGGCTACCAGGCGCTGCCGACGCTGTTCTTCGAGTTCCACGGCAGCGAAGCGGGTGTGCGCGAGCAATCGGCGACGATGCGGGCGATCAGCGACGAATTCGGCGGCAGCGAATTCCAGTGGGCGACGCTGGCCGAGGACCGCACGCGGCTGTGGAAGGCGAGACACGCCGCGTACTACGCGACGCTTGGCGCTCAAGCCCGGAATGACCGCCATCGCCACCGACGCTTGCGTGCCCATTTCCCGCTTGGCCGAATGCATATTGGAAACCAAGGCCGACATCGAAAAAAGCGGCCTGACCGTCACGATCGTCGGCCACGTCGGCGACGGCAATTTTCATCTGGTCGTGCTCTACGAGCCGGGCGATGCCGGCCAGCGCGAGCGCGCCGACACGCTGGCGCGAGCGGTCAGCATGCGCGCGATCGCGATGGGCGGCACCTGCACCGGCGAGCACGGCATCGGCTGGCACAAGCTCGACCTGCTGGCGCAGGAACACGGCGAGGCGGTCGATCTGATGCGGTCGATCAAGCGCGCGCTCGATCCGCACGGCATCATGAATCCGGGCAAGACGGTCCCGTTTTGACGCCGCGGATGACAGGCGAGCGCTGACGGCAACCCCTCGGCGGAGAACTCCATGTATACGCTCTACTTCGGCAACAAGAATTATTCGACGTGGTCGCTGCGCGCCTGGGTCTTGATGAAGGCCTTCGGCATTCCGTTCGAGGAGCATCGAATCACGCTCTACGAGCCGGATTCCCGCGAACGGATCCGCGTCCATTCACCTTCGGGCAAGGTGCCGTGCCTGCGCGACGGCAGCACGATCGTCTGGGACTCGCTTTCGATCGCCGAGTATCTGGCCGAGCGGCATCCCGGCATGTGGCCCGCCGACGGCGTCGCGCGCGCCTGGGCGCGCTCGGCGACCGCCGAGATGCATTCCGGCTACAGCGAGCTGCGCAACGAATTCGGGATGAACCTGCGCATCCGGCAAAAGCGAAAACCCTCGCCGGCGGTCGCCAGCGACATCGCGCGCATTGCCGCGCTGTGGCGCGAGGGGCGCGAGCGCTTCGGCCGGGACGGAGATTTCCTGTGCGGCGCGTTCGGCATCGTCGACGCGTTCTACTGCCCGGTCGCCTACCGTTTCGACAGTTACGGCGTCGCGCTGGACGGCGCGGCGGCCGCGTACCACCGCGCGCTGCTCGACCTGCCGGCGATGCGCGAATGGGCCGAAGGCGCCGCGCGCGAGACCGAGCATATTCCGATGCTCGACAGCACGATGGCGCAGGCGCAGCAGCAATGACTCGGCCGGCGCGGCGGATGAGCGATCTTCTCGCCGCCTGGCGCGATCGCGTGTGCGCGGCGACGGCGGCGACGACGCCGCTGCGCATCGTCGGCGGCGGCAGCAAGGATTTCTACGGACAGCGTCTGACCGGCGAGATCTTCGACGTCTCGGGGCACGCCGGCATCGTCGACTACGATCCGACCGAGCTGGTGATCACCGCGCGCTGCGGCACCCGGCTGTTCGACGTCGAGCAGACGATGGCGCAATCGGGCCAGATGCTCGCGTTCGAGCCGCCGCATTTCGGACCGAAGGCGACCATCGGCGGCTCGATCGCCGCGGGCCTGTCCGGACCGCGCCGGCCGTACGCGGGCGCCGTGCGCGATCTGGTGCTGGGCATACGGCTGCTCGACGGACGCGGCGACGAGCTCGCGTTCGGCGGGCGGGTGATGAAAAACGTCGCCGGATTCGATGTCTCGCGGCTGATTGCCGGATCGCTGGGGACGCTGGGCGTCATCCTCGAGGTGTCGCTCAAGTGCCTGCCGCTGCCGCGCGCGGAGACGACGCGAACCTTCGAGCTGCCCGCCGACGAGGCGCTGCGCAGGCTCAACGCCTGGAGCGCGGCGCCGCTGCCCTTGTCGGCGAGCTGCTGGCACCAGGGACGGCTCAGCGTGCGCCTGTCCGGCGCCGACAGCGCAGTGGCGGCCGCGGCGCGGCGATTGGGCGGCGAGCCGCTCGACGACGCCGCGAGCTACTGGGCCGCGGTGCGCGACCAGACGCATGATTTCTTCGCGCCCTTTCGCGGACAGAATAATGGCGACGCGACGGCGCCGCGCGGGCCGGCGCTGTGGCGTCTGTCGGTGCGCGCGACCGCGCCGCACACGGCGTTCGGCGGCGCGACGATGATCGAATGGGGCGGCGCGCTGCGCTGGCTTGCCGCGCAGGAGGAGGGCGATACCGAGCAGGCGCGCGCCTGGGCGGCGGCGCACGGCGGCCATGCGACCCTGTTTCGCGCCTCCGACAAGTCGGCCGGCGTGTTTCAACCGTTGCCGCCTGCGCTGCTCGCCTTGCATCAGCGGCTGAAAGCGGCGCTGGATCCGGCCGGCATTTTCAATCCGGGCCGGATGTACGCGGAGCTCTGACAGGACCTGGATGGAAACGCATCTGGCCGACTTCATCCGCGACACCGCCGACGGACGCGACGCGGAATCGATCTTGCGCGCCTGCGTGCATTGCGGCTTCTGCACGGCGACCTGCCCGACCTATCAGCTGCTGGGCGACGAGCTCGACGGCCCGCGCGGACGCATCTACCTGATCAAGCAGATGCTCGAAGGCGATGCGGTCACCGCCACTACCACGCTGCACCTGGACCGTTGTCTGGGCTGCCGCAGTTGCGAAACGACCTGTCCGTCGGGTGTGCGCTTCGGGCGGCTGCTCGATATCGGGCACCGCGTCGCCGAGCAAAAAATCGAGCGTCCGGCCGGCGAGCGCATGCGCCGCTGGCTGCTGCGCAAGGGCCTGACCCATCGCCGCTGGTTCGGTCTGGCACTTGCCGCCGGCCGCATCGCGCGGCCGTTGCTGCCGCGCGCGCTCGCCGCCAGGGTTCCCGCATCGCGCCCCGCCAAACGATGGCCGGAGCCGCGTCATGCCCGGCGGATGTTGTTGCTCGCGGGCTGCGTGCAGCCAGCGCTGGCGCCGAGCATCGATGCTGCGCTCGCCCGCGCGCTCGACCGGGTCGACATCACGCTGGTCCGGGCTTCGGGTGCCGGCTGCTGCGGCGCATTGAGCGATCATCTCGGCGCGCACGACGAGGCGCTCGATTATCGCGCGCGCCAACATCGACGCCTGGTGGCCGCATGTCGAGCAGGGCGTCGAGGCGATCGTCGTCAGCGCCAGCGGGTGCGGGGTCGTCGTCAAGGCGTATGGGCATCTGCTGCGCGACGATCCGGCGTACGCCGACAAGGCGCGTCGCGTCGCAGCGCTGGCGCGCGATTCGGTCGAAGTGATCGCCGCCGAATGGAAACGCTTCGCCCCGCAGGTGGCGATGGATCACGGGCCGCAGCGCGTGGCGTTCCATTCGCCGTGCACGTTGCAGCACGGCCAGCGCCTGGTCGGCGATGTCGAGGAGATACTCGAGGCGATCGGACTCGAATTGACTCCGGTCGCCGATCCGCATCTTTGCTGCGGCTCGGCGGGCACCTACTCGATCCTGCAACCCGAGCTGGCGGGCGAGCTCAAGGCCAACAAGCTGGCCGCGCTGGAAGCGGGCGCGCCGGACGTCATCGCGACCGCCAACATCGGTTGCCTGGTCCATCTCGCCAGCGCGGCGACTCGACCGGTGCTGCATTGGGTGGAGATTTTCGAAGCGCGACTGCGCGATCGGCCGCGATCATGAGCGATGCGGCGCCGTGGCGACGCGGCGACTACCGTCATTTCCTGGCGATCCCGACACGCTGGATCGACAACGACATCTACGGCCACGTCAACAATGTCGTCTACTATGCGTACTTCGATACCGTGGTGAACGAGCATCTGATTCGTGCCGGCGGCCTCGATATCCGCCACGGCCCGGCGATCGGCCTGGTCGTCGAGACGTTTTGCCGGTTCCATCGGCCGCTGTCTTTTCCGGCGATCGTCGACGCCGGCTTGCGCGTCGCCAGTCTGGGCACGACGTCGGTCCGCTACGAGGTCGGGCTGTTCGCCGCCGGCGACGAGGACGCGGCGGCGACCGGGCATTTCGTCCACGTGTGGGTCGATCGCGCCAGCCGGCGCCCGACGCCCGTGCCCGACACGATACGTGCCGCGCTGGCGCCGCTGCTGCCCCCGGCCTGACGGTGACCGGGCGTACAATCGCCGCCGCATGCCCATCGTTCCCGCAGCCCCGATGAAACCAGCGATCCGCAGGTCCGTCGGTTCTCCGGCGCGGCGGCTCCCGTCGCGAAACTGGCGGCGAGCGCGGATGACTGCCACCCCGCGCCGCTATGCGCTGATCGCCGCCGCGGGCAGCAGCGTCCGCTTCGGCGGCGGGCTTCCGAAGCAGTACGCGCCGATCGCCGGCGTGCCGCTGCTCGCGCATACGATCGCGGCGCTGAATCGCTCGATCGTGCTCGAGGCGATCTTTGTCGTGCTGCCACCCGGCGACAAGCACTATGCGGAACGGATCGGATCGGTGGCCGGCGTCGTCCCGGTGTACGAGGGGGGCGCTACGCGCGGCGAATCGGTCAGGAACGGCCTGGCCGCCGTCGGCAAGCGGGCGGGGGCCGAAGACTGGGTGCTGGTGCACGATGCGGTGCGGCCCTGCATCGATGTGACGACCCTGAACCGGCTGCTGCACGAGCTCGAGGACGAGCCGGTCGGCGGGCTTCTCGCGGTGCCGCTGTGCGATACGCTCAAGCGCGCCGAAGTCGGCGCCGGCGTGCGCGCCGCCTCGACCGAGCCCCGGAACGGGCTGTGGTGCGCGCAGACGCCGCAGATGTTCCGCTATGCGATCCTCAATCATGCGCTGCGGCGGGCGGACGTCGCGCAACTGCTCGACGAGGCGCAGGCGGTCGAGGCGCTGGGCGTCAAGCCGCGCCTGGTGCAGGGCAGTCCCGCCAACATCAAGGTGACCTATCCCGAAGACATTGCGCTGGCCGAGGCAATACTGGCCGGTCGCGCAAGGACTGCCTGATCATCGCTACGGTGCGCGTCGGAACGGGCTTCGACGTCCACGCGCTGGTGCCGGGCCGCCGCCTGGTGCTCGGCGGCGTGACCATTCCGTTCGACCGCGGACTGGCCGGACATTCCGATGCCGACGTGCTGCTGCACGCGGTCTGCGATGCGCTGCTCGGGGCGTGCGGACTGGGCGATATCGGGATGCACTTTCCCGACACCGACGCCGCGTACAAGGATGCCGACAGCCGCGTGCTGCTGCGCCGCGTCTGGCAGCTGGCGGCAGCGCGCGGATTCGAGCTCGGCAACATCGACGCGACGATCGTCGCCCAGGCGCCGAAACTCGCGCCGCATCTCGCCGCAATGGGCGCGAACATCGCGGCCGATCTCGGCTGTCCGACCGGCTCGGTCAACGTCAAGGCCAAGACCAGCGAAGGTCTCGGTTTCACCGGACGCGGCGAAGGCATCGCCGCGATGGTCTCGCTGGTGTTGTTCGCGAAAAGCTAGCGCGCTAGAGTCCGGCGCCGGCCGGCATCGTCACTCGCGCCAGCGTGCCGCCGCCTTCGCGGGCGAGCACATCGAAGCGGGCGCCGTGCAATCGCGCGATCCGCTCGACGATGGCGAGCCCCAGACCCGCCCCGCCGGCGCCGCTGCGCGACGGGTCGCCGCGGGTGAACGGACGCTTCAGGCGATCGACCTGTTCCGGCGGAATGCCCGGGCCGCGGTCGCCGACTTCGATCACCACCGACGTACCCTCGCTGCGCGCGGAAACATCGACCGGCGTGCCGCCGTAGCGCAACGCGTTGTCGATCAGGTTGGACAAGAGGCGCGACATCGCGGTAGCTCGCATCGGCAGTGCTGGAATCTCGCCGGCGCTGTAGCGAACCTCGCTGCCGGCGCGGTGGTAGCGCTCGAGCAGCGGCGCGACGACTTCGTCCAGCGGCCGCACCTCGAGGGCAACATCGCGATCGTCGCGGCCGAAGTCGAGAAACTGGCCGATGATCTTGTCCATTTCCTCGATGTCGGCGGCCATGCCTTCGCGCATTTGCTCGTCGTGCGTGCCGACCTCGACGCCCAGGCGCAGCCGGGCCAGCGGTGTGCGCAGGTCGTGCGAGACGCCGGCCAGCAGCAGCGCGCGGTCCTGCTCGGCCTGGCGCAGGTTGGCCAGCATCTGATTGAAGCCGCGATTGAGGCTGACGATTTCGGACGGCCCCTTTTCCGGCAGCGGCGGCTGTGCCTTTCCCGCGCCGACGTTGGCCACAGCGTTGTTCAATTGCCGCAACGGCCGGGACAGGTAGCGTGCAAATGCGTAGGCGCTGGCGAGCAGCACGACCAGCGCGATCAGGCTCCATTCGAGCGCGCGCGACTGGGCTGCTTCTGACGGACGCGGCCAGTGGAACCCGGCCCAGTAAGCGTGATCGCCGGCCTGCATCTTGATCCACAGCAATTGCTGCCGCGGCTGCAGGCGGAGCTCGGTCTCCGGACCGAGCTCGGTCCGGAGTCGCTCCCCAAGATCGACCAGCTGCGGGTTTTGCGGCGTCACGCCCAAGAATCCGCGCGCGTCATCGCTGACGATGCGCGCACCGTATTCCTGACCCAGCCGGGTCAGCGTCTCGCTGCGTTCGTGCAGCTCGGTTGCCGCCAGCGCGGCGCGTAGCGCCTGCAGCTGCACGACCTTGGTATCGCTGAACTGACGGGCGACGAGTGCGGCACGGTCCTGCCGGTACAGGAGTATCGCCGTCGCTTGGCTCACCACGACGACCATCAGGAGCAGCAGGGCCAGGCGTCCGAACAGCGAACGCGGCCACAAAGTCACGGCCCCGCCCCGGTGTCGGCCGGACTTCTGCTGGGGACCTCATCCGGCACGAAGACATAACCAAAGCCCCAGACCGTCTGCAGATAGCGCGGCGCGGCGGGATCCGGCTCGATAAGCTTGCGCAGCCGGGAGACCTGGACGTCGATCGCCCGATCGAAGACGTCGTGATCGCGCCCGCGGGCCAGCAGCATCAGCTTTTCGCGCGCCAGCGGCTGTCGTGCGTGGGTGACAAAAACCTTGAGCAGGCCGAACTCGCCGGTGGTCATCGGCAACGGCGTCCCGTTGCGCGTCAGCGTCCGCGTGGTCAAGTCGAGGACATACGGCCCGAATTCGATCCGGCCCTCACCAACCGGCGCGCCGGGCGCCAGGCGTTCGATCTGGCGGCGCAGCACCGCATGGATGCGCGCGACCAGCTCGCGCGGGTTGAATGGCTTGGGCAGGTAATCGTCGGCGCCCATTTCGAGGCCGACGATGCGGTCGATGTCCTCGCCCTTGGCCGTCAGCATAATGATGGGAACGGTTTCGCCCGAGCCGCGCAGCCTTCGGCAAACGGCAAGCCCGTCCTCGCCGGGAAGCATGAGGTCGAGCACCAGCAGGTGGGGCGGGTCGCGCTGCAGCTTCTTGTCGAGCTCCCGGGCGTCGGCTAGCGCTTGGACCTGGAATCCCTGCTCGGTCAGATAACGTACGAGCAGCTCGCGCAGGCGGGGGTCGTCATCGACGACCAGAATTTTGGGCGTAAGTTGTTTCATCGTTCGATTATCGCGGGCGCGGGGCGCGCGGCGCCCGTCACTTGTCACAAATTGTAACGCCCGGTCCCCCGGGCAACGAATGGTTACACTCATTGCCGGCAGCAAGTGCCGGATGAGCGCGGGAACGAAAGGTTACAAATCGCTCGTCCGCTGCAATGCTTGGCTTACAGGCGGCGCCTAGAGTCGGCATCGTTCGCGACCCGGAAGAGCGGGGCAGCGAAGAACCCATTATCGAGGAGATCGCTACAATGAAACGCATCCTGATTGCCGCGCTTGCAGCGGTTGCCCTTGGCGGCGTGGCCGCCTATTCGTGGGCCGATGGCCCGAGGCACGGCCACAGCACCGATCCGGTGGCGGTCCTCGCCAGCCTGCAAGCGCAACTCAAGCTCAATACGTCGCAGCAACTGCAGTTCAACAATGCGCTGGCCCAGGGCAAGGCTGCGCGCGACGCGATGAAGAGCGGTTTCGCCCAGCTTAAAGCCGCGACCCAGACCGAGCTTGCCAAGAGCGCGCCCGACCTGGCCTCGCTGGCTGCGCTGTCCGACCAGGTACAGCAGCAGAACAGCGGTTTGCGTAAGCAGGCGCGTGCGGCCTGGCTCACGTTGTACGACACCCTGTCGCCGGATCAGAAGCTGGTCGTGCGTGACGCGATCAACACGCGCATCGCGCAGGCCGAGGAGTTCCGCGCCCAGATGCGGGCCGCGCGCGGGACCGGCACGCAATAACGCTGTAGTCGGTCACGGCGCCGATATGCGGCGCGCTCCGGCGACGGACGGCCTTGCCTTCGCCCGTCGCCGGACCATAATGCTAACGTCATAATGGTGGCGGCGCCGCACGAACGTGCGCCGCGCGCCGTTTCGCAGACCGGGTCCACTCCTCCCCCAGGATCCGAACAGGGTCTACGAACTCGGTCTGTCCTCATGCGCCTCCTTCGCGGGGCGCTCTTTTTGGTGCCTCCCCGTCAGGCGGTACTGAAGTGCGCGGTCGAGCGGTTGGATCCGGCGTCGGTGAGCAGGCGCTGGGCGAGCAGGTGCAATTCATCGGGCAGTACCGGCTTCAGCAGCACATCGGGCGCGGTCGAGCGCATGGCGGCAAAAGCTTCCGCCGAGGCATCGCCGCTGATCAGGACTGCGGGTATCTGCTGGCCCAGTTCGGCGCGCAGGCGCGTGACGGCCTCGGTGCCCAGCGCATCGCCGGCAAGTCGATAGTCGGCCACGATCAGATCGGGGTAGCGGCCGAGCTCACCCAATGCCGCCAGCACGGCGCCGGCGGATCCACCGCCGCACACGCGCGCACCCCATTGCGCGAACCAGAAGCGCATCGCGTCGACGATGGCGCTTTCATCGTCGACGACGGCGATCAACGCGCCGCCTAACGCGTCCGTACCGGGATTCAGCAGTCGTTGCGGCGACGACGCGGCTCGCGCGGCCGCGCGCGGCACCACGATGGCAAAGCGCGATCCGCGCCCAGGCGTCGTATCGACCTCGATCGGATGCTCCAGCAGTGCCGCCAGCCGGCGGACGATCGCAAGCCCCAGCCCCATCCCTTGACCCGCGTCGCGCGTCGCCGGGCGAATCTGGTAAAAGGCCTCGAATATGCGTTCGCGCTCGGCCGCGGGGATGCCGGCACCGGTATCGCGCACCTCGATGGCGACGTGCCCGTCTCGCCGCCGCGCGCCGAGGACCGCGCCGCCGCGAGTGGTATGCCGCACGGCATTCGAAACAAAGTTGGCGAGCACGCGCTCGAGCAGTACCGGATCGCTGTCGACCCATACGCCGGTGCGCACGATTGCGAGACGCAGGCCGCGCGCGGCGGCGAGCGGCGCGAATTCGCGCTCGAGTCGCGCGAACAACGGCGCGAGCGGAAATCGGGCGCGCGACGGAACCACCGCGCCGGCATCCAGCTTCGATATGTCCATCAGCGCGGTGAACTGCCGCTCCAGCGCTTCGACCGACGCATTGATGCAATCGACGATCTCCCTTGTCGCGGTGTCCCGGACCCGTGCCGATAGCGCCGCGCCGAACAAACCCATCGCGTGCAACGGCTGGCGCAGATCGTGGCTGGCCGCGGCGAGGAACTGGGTCTTGTCGCGATTGGCCGCCTCGGCGGTGGCGCGCGCGCGGTCGGCCGCAGCGGTCTCGCGCGTGAGCTCGCCGATCAGGTCGACGTTCTCATACCGTATCGTCAGCGACTGCGTCATCAGGTCATTGAGGTTGTGTCCGGAAGCCAGGATGAAGGCGAGCACGACCACCATGACCGCGGCGATGTAGAAATGCAGCCGATCGCCTTCGGCCGCGACGCGCACGATCAGCGGCAGCAGCGCGGGCAGAACGAAGCCGTAGAACGCCGGCTTGTAGACCGAGGTGAGATTGATCCCGCCGAGAATCACGCCGAACAGGCATACGATCACGAGCGCCTGATGGCCGGGATCGCCGGGGACGAACAACATGATCCCGGCGCATCCCCATAGCGCTCCTGCAACGGCGGAGCCCAGTGCCGACGCGCGCCCCCAGCGATCCGACGCGGATTCGCCCGGCGCCGCGGCCCGATAGCGGCGCACCAGCTGGAAACGCCAGGCCTGATTGAGCAGAATCGCGGCGAACCAGGCGGCGAATGCCGACGCCGGGACCGTGCCCCACATGACGGTGGTCAGAATTGCGCCGCCGAGCGCCATCGACGCGGTCGTGCGCGGCCATTGCGCGAACAGCGCGGCAACCTGGTCGCCGCGCGCGCGCGCCAGCAGCGGCGGCGGCACGGCGGTCAGCGACGCCACGAACCGCGGCGCGAGTCAGCGCGGACGCGCCGCGTGAGTATCGAGCCTGACGCCTCGCCGCGCGAGCTCGATCACCACTTGCGTGCGGTTGTGCACGTTGAGCGCGCGCAGGATCGCGCTGACGTGCACTTTCACCGTTCCTTCGGACAGCGAAAGGTCGCGGCATATCAGCTTGTTCGGCTTGCCCTGGACCAAGAGGCGCAGAACGTCGGACTGGCGCAAGGTCAGTCCCAGGTCTTGCGCTCTGGCGGCGGCGCGCGGCCGAGCGCTGCCGGTTCCCGGACAGTCGGGCGGGACGAAAACGCCGCCGGAAAGCACCAGTCGCAGCGCATCGATCAGCACCCGCGTATTGGCGGTCTTCGGAATGAAGCCCATTGCGCCCAGATCGAGCGCGCGCTCGACCGTCGCACGATCGTGCGTCGCCGAGAGCACCAGCAGCGGTATCCCCGGCCAGTCCCGGCGCAATTCGGAGAGCAGCTCGAAACCGTCGCTGCGCGGCAGCGTCAGATCGAGAACGATCAACTCGGTGTCCGGCGCTGCGGACAGCGCGGCATGCGCGTCGGACGCATCCTCGGCCTGGACCAGATCGAGCGCCGCATCAAGCTCGGTCAGCACGTGCCTGAGCGCTTCCTGTATCAACGGATGATCGTCGATCACGAGTATCTTCATCGCACTCCCCCGGAACGAGAAGATCGGCTGCGGGACCCTCTGCAGCGTGTCCCTACTCTAGTTGCGCGGTGCGCGCAGTCAACTGTAGGAAATAACAGCCAAGCCCGCGAGTGCTTCGTCCTTCATGTAATCTACACACTCCCGACGCCGTCCGCCGATCCGTCCATGCTCGTCTACGTCATACGCCGCAGCCTGCAGGCCCTGCTGGTGATGTTCGTGATGTCGATACTGGTTTTCGTCGGCGTCTACGCGATCGGCAACCCGATCGACATCCTGATCAATCCGGAGGCCGATCAGATCGAGCGCGAGCATGCGATCGCGGCACTGGGACTCGATCAGCCGCTGTGGACGCAATACGGGAAATTTCTCGCCGGCGCGCTGCACGGCGATCTCGGCCGTTCGTTCGTGCACAGCACGCCCGCGCTTGGACTGATCCTGGAGCGGATGCCGGCGACGCTCGAGCTCGCACTGATCGCGATGCTGATCGCGATCGTCCTGGGCATTCCCCTCGGGCTCTGGGCCGGGCTGAAGCCGCGCAGCATCGCCGGCCGCTCGATCATGGCCGGTTCGATTCTCGGCTTCTCGCTCCCGACGTTCTGGGTAGGGCTGATGCTGATCATGGTCTTTTCGGTGATGCTGGGCTGGCTGCCGTCGAACGGGCGCGGACCGACAAGAGAGCTTTTCGGCGTCCCCGTCAGCTTTCTGTCGCTCGAGGGCTGGCGCCACCTGATCCTGCCCGCGATCAACCTCGCGCTGTTCAAGCTGGCATTGCTGATCCGTCTGACGCGGTCCGGCACGCGGGAAGCCCTGCTGCAGGACTACGTCAAGTTTGCCCGCGCCAAGGGCCTGACCAACGCGCGCGTGATCGGCGTCCATGTGCTGCGCAATATCCTGATCCCCATCGTGACCATCATCGGGCTGGAGTTCGGCTCGGTGATCGCGTTCGCCATCGTCACCGAAAGCGTGTTCGCGTGGCCGGGGATGGGCAAGTTGTTGATCGATTCGATCAACCTGCTCGACCGACCGGTGATCGTCGCCTATCTGCTGATCACCGTATTCATGTTCATCGTGATCAATCTGCTGATCGACCTGCTCTACTCGACGCTCGATCCGCGCGTGCGTCTGGCGGACAGCAAGGGATGACATTGACCAGCGCAGCCGCACAGACGCCGTTTCGACGCATCGCGGCGGATTTCGCCGACAGCCGGATCGCCGTGTTCGGGCTGGCGCTGCTCGGACTGATCGTTCTGGTGGCGATCGCGGCGCCGCTGATCTCGCCACAGAACCCCTACGATCTGGCGCAGCTCGACGTTCTCGACGGCCGGTTGCCGCCCGGATCGGTGTCGTCCGATGGCGCGACTTTCTGGCTCGGGACCGACGATCAGGGCCGCGACATGCTTTCGGCGATCTTCTACGGGCTGCGCATCAGTCTGTCGGTCGGCGTGGCCAGCACGGTGCTGGCACTCGCGCTCGGCCTCGCGCTCGGCCTCAGCGCCGCATACTTCGGCGGCAAGATCGAGATGCTGATCATGCGCGTCGCCGACATCCAGCTTTCGTTTCCTGCGATCCTGATCGCGCTGATCCTTTTGGCTGTGCTGGGACAGGGCATGTCGAAGATCATCGCGGCACTGGTCGCAGTGCAATGGGCGTACTACGCGCGGACGGTGCGCAGCGCCGCGCTGGTCGAGAAGGGCAGGGAATACGTCGAGGCGGCGCGCTGCCTCGCGCTGACTCCCGCGCGCATCGTGTTCCACCACATCCTGCCCAATTGCCTGCCGCCGTTGATCGTCGTCGCGACGGTGCAGGTCGCGGCGGCGATCGCGCTCGAGGCGACGTTGTCCTTTCTGGGCCTCGGCTTGCCGATCACCGAGCCGTCGCTGGGGCTGCTGATCGCCAACGGCTACCAGTACCTGCTGTCCGGCAAATACTGGATCAGCTTCTTTCCCGGCATCGCGCTGCTGCTGACGATCTTCAGCATCAACCTGGTCGCGGATCAGCTGCGCGACGTCGTCAATCCGAGGCTGCAGCGATGACCGACGCGGTGTTGAGCGTCGAAGGCCTGCGCACGCATTTCCTCACCAGGGCGGGCGCGATCAAGGCGGTCGACGACGTCAGCTTCGGTATCGCGCGGGGCGAGGTGCTGGGTCTGGTCGGCGAATCGGGCTCGGGCAAGTCGGTGACCGGATACTCGATCATGGGTCTTATCGACGCGCCCGGGCGCATCGTCGCCGGCCGGATCATCTATCGCGGCGACGACATCACCGCGCTGGATGCTGAAGCGATGCGCCGGTTGCGCGGCAACCGGATCGCGATGATCTTCCAGGATCCGATGATGACGCTCAACCCGGTGCTCACCATCGAAACGCAGATGGTCGAGGCGATCCTCGCCCATGAGCGCGTGCCGTACGACACCGCAGTGGCTCGCGCCCGAGCCTGCCTCGTACAGGTCGGCATCGCGTCGCCGGATGCGCGGCTCGCCGGATATCCGCACCAGCTCTCCGGCGGCATGCGGCAGCGAGTGGCGATCGCGATCGCGCTGCTCAATGTCCCCGACGTGATCATCGCCGACGAGCCGACCACCGCACTGGACGTCACGATCCAGGGTCAGATCCTGTTCGAGATGCAGAAGCTCACGCGCGAGACCGGCGCCGCGCTGATCTGGATCACGCACGACCTTTCGGTGATCGCCGGTCTCGCCGACCGTGTTTGCGTGATGTACGCGGGTCGCGTCGTCGAGCAGGGCACGACGAAAGACGTGCTGGGTGCGCCGCGTCATCCGTACACGCGCGGTCTGCTCGATTCGGTGCCGGGGCGGGCGCAGGAGCAAAAGCGTCTGCGCAATATTCCGGGCATGACGCCGCCGCTGCTGGACATCGGCCCGGGTTGTGCGTTCCGTGCGCGCTGCGCCTACGCGACCGAAATCTGCACGCAGACGCCGGAGATGACGCCGATCGGCTCGCGCGACCACGCGCTGCGCTGCTTTTACCCGCTCGCGGTGACCGGAGCATGAGCGAATCGGCGCCGGGTCCGGTCGATCGGCTGGTCTCGCGCGCGGCCAGCGAGCAGCTCGCGGGCCGCGGCGACGAGGCGACGGACATCCTTGCCGAGGCGCTTCGGCTGGATCCGAATCACGCCTCGGCGCTGACCTTCGGGGCGCTGTTGGCCTTGCGTCGCGGGCAGGCGAACATGGCGCTCGACTATGCGGAGCGGGCAATCGCCGCCGATCCGCGCCGGGCGCGCGCGCGCCATCTGCGCGGGCTTGCGCTGCAGGCGGTCGGACGCGGCGCCGAGGCCCTGATCGATTTGCGCCAGGCGATCGCCCTCGACGGCAAGCTCGTCGACGCTCGGCTGGATCTCGGCAATGCGCTGCTGGACGCAGGCGACCTCGGGGGCGCGGAGACCGAGATAGAAGCGGTATTGGCCGCCGCGCCTTCGTCAGCGATCGCCTACAACAGTCTGGGCAACCTGCGGGCGCGGCAGCGCCGATTCGACGCCGCGGTCGCCGCTTACGGCAGAGCGATCGAGTTCGACCCGCGCCTGTCGCAGGCGTACGGCAACCTCGGCATGCTGCAGTTCGGCATCGGCGACAACGAGGCCGCCATCGCATCGTTCCAGCACGCCGTCGCGCTCGCGCCCGACCGGGCCGCGAACTGGAGTGGGCTGCTGTTCGCGCTCAGCGTTTCCGATCGCGCGACCGCGGCCAGCATCGCCGCCGAGCACCGCGCCTTCGGCGAGCACTTTGCCGCGCGGGTCGCGCCGTTGCCCGCCATCATCCCGGTGCCGCGCGCCGGCCGGCGGCTGAAGATAGGGTACGTTTCCTCCGATTGGCGGCGACACGCGGTCGCGGTGTTTGCCGAGCCGCTGCTGGCCGCGCACGATCGGAGCCGCTTCGAGATTTTCTGCTATCAGAATTATGCCGGCGGCGACGAAATCACCGCCCGCTTCGCAGCACTGGCCGACCATTTCGTCCCGATCGCCGCGATGTCCGATGCCGAGGCTGCGCAGCGGATTCGCGCCGATGCAATCGACATCCTGGTCGACTTGAACGGCCACACGGCGCACAACCGCCTGCCGCTGTTTTTTCTCAAGCCGGCGCCGGTCCAGGTCACGTGGCTGGGCTATCTCGGCGATACCGGTGTGCCGACGATCGACTACCGCCTGACCGACATGTATACCGATCCGCCGCCGCCGCCGGGGGCCGCCGATGCCGGGTCGCTGTGGCGGCTGCCGCTGACGCAATGGTGCTACCGCCCTTATGTCGAGGCGCCGGAAGTCGGTCCGCTGCCGGCGTCGACGGCAGATGCGATCACGTTCGTCTGCATGAATCATGCGACCAAGATCTCGCGGACGGCGCTGGCGCTCTGGGCGCGCATTCTCGCCGCAGTCCCGCGTTCGCGCCTGCTGCTGCTGGCGACGGCCGACCCCGGTCAGCGGGCCAGGGTGCTCGCATTCCTCGCCGGAGAAGGCGTCGCCGCCGAGCGCATCGAGCAGGTCGGCGAGGCTCCGATCGCAACGTATCTCGCGCGCTATTTGCGCGCCGACATCGCCCTCGACAGCCTGCCGTGCGCCGGCGGAACGACGACCTGCGACGCGCTGTGGATGGGAGTTCCGGTCGTCACGCTGGTCGGCGACCGGCCGTTTTCGCGAAGCGGCGCGAGCCTGCTGCGCAACGCGGGGTTGACCGAGCTGATCACGCGCACGCCCGACAAGTACGTGCGCGCCGCGGTCGGTCTGGCGAGCGATCGGATGCGGCTCGCGACGCTGCGCGCAGGACTGCGCGATCGGCTGCGCGCCTCGCCGCTGCTCGACGCGGCCGGCTTCGCTCGCGCGGTCGAGCAAGCGTTCGATGCGATGTGGGAACGTGCCGCCGCGGCACCGCGCGCATGAATGCCGATGTCGAGATCGACCTCGTTCCGCAGGCGCCGCCGCTGCTGGAGCTTCGCCACGTATCCAAGCAATTCATCAAGCCGCTGGACCTATCGGCGCGCCTGGCCAATCTGCTCGGCGCGGGCTTGCGTGACGAAGTCGTACATGCGGTCGATCGCGTCGACCTCGGCATCGCCGAACGCGAGGTCGTCGGCCTGGTCGGCGAGTCGGGCTGCGGCAAGTCGACCCTCGGCCGAATCGCGGTCGGCATGCTGCCGCCGACCAAGGGAGAGCGGCGCTGGCGCGGGACGCGCCTCCCGGAGTCGTCTTCCGCGGACACGCGCCAGCAACAGCTGAAAATGCAGATGATCTTCCAGGATCCGTACGGTTCGCTCAATCCGCGCCTGCGCGTCGTCGACATCGTCGGCGAAGCCCCGGTCGTCCACCGCCTGATCACGCCGCAGCAGCAGGTCGAATACGTCGGCTTGCAGCTCAATCGCGTCGGCCTCGATCCGACCTTGATGCGGCGCTTTCCGCACCAGTTCTCGGGCGGCCAACGCGCGCGCATCGGTATCGCGCGGGCGCTGGCGGTCAAGCCCGAATTCCTCGTCTGCGACGAATCGGTCGCCGCGCTGGACGTATCGATCCAGGCGCAGGTACTGAACCTGTTCATGGATCTGCGCGCGGCGCTGAACCTCACCTATCTCTTCATCAGCCACGATCTGGGCGTCGTGCGGCACATCAGCGATCGCGTCGTGATCATGTACCTGGGACGCATCGTCGAATCCGGTCCGACCCAGCAGTTGTTCCGCGCGCCGAACCATCCGTACACGCAGGCGCTGCTGCTCGAAATCGGCAATCTCGAGCCAAAAAAGCGAAGCTTCGTCCCGATTCGCGGCGAGATACCCTCGCCGATGGCGCCGCCCTCGGGCTGTCATTTCCATCCGCGCTGCCCGTATGCGATGCGGATATGCCGCGATGTGTCGCCGCCGCTGGACGAGATCGCGCCGGGCCGCTGGTCGGCCTGTCATCTGAACGACGCGGTGCGGCATTGACAGCGCCCGTTCGATGCCATGCCGAAGCGGGCCCTTCGATTCCGCTGGTGCTCGACTCGCCGCACAGCGGCACCGCGTATCCGGCAGACTTCGATCACGCCGCACCGCGTGCACTGGTGCGGCGTGCCGAGGATACCTATGTCGAGGAGCTATTCGGCTCCGCGCCGCGGATCGGCGCGACGCTGATCGAAGCTCTGTTTCCGCGCGCTTATATCGATCCGAACCGGCACGTGGCTGACATCGACACCGAGCTTCTCGCCGACGTGTGGCCCGGGCCGGTGACGCCGTCGCGCAAGACCGAGCAAGGCATCGGGCTCGTCTGGCGCCTAGCGCATGGCGGCGTGCCTATGTACGCGCGCCGGCTCGGTGCGGCCGAGGTGCAGCGGCGTATCGAACATTACTATGATCCGTATCATGCGGCCGTCGCCGCTGCGCTCGACGAGCGGCATCGTGCCTTCGGGGCGGTATGGCATCTGAACTGCCATTCGATGCCCGCCGAAGGCGATGTCAATGCCGACGATCCGGGAAAGGGCCCGCGCCGATTTCGTCCTCGGCGATCGCGATGGCACGACCTGCGCGCCCGAATTCACCGCATTCGTCGCCGCACGCCTCACCGCGATGGGTTATGACGTGGCGATCAACGACCCGTACAAGGGGGTCGAGCTGGTTCGGAAATTCGGGCGCCCGCACGAGGGGCGGCACAGCTTGCAGATCGAGATCAACCGCCGTTTCTACATGAACGAGACGACGCTGGCGAAGCTCGACGGATTCGAGTCGCTGCGGTCGAACCTCGATCGTCTGCTCGAGGCGCTGCGCGGGTTCGTCCGGGACCGCGTCTAGGCGCCCCGGCTGCTTTTACTCTCGTCGTCGTGACCGCCGCGCGCGATTCCCGATGCTCTTGATACGCCGTCCGCGACGCGTCGCCGGAACCGAAGAGTCCGCCCGGCGTCGCCGGCCGCGATGCTGCGGCGCAGCGCGTTGACCCCGCCGCCTGCGGCGGGGTAAAATCCACAGGTTATAGCCCGGGCGGCCGCAATTGCGGCCAAATGCGGTTTTACAAGCGAGCAATGCGCGGCAAACTGGTCGTCGGCAACTGGAAAATGAACGGCAGTTTGCGGCAGAACGACGCGCTGCTCGCCGACTTGCGTTCGGGCTGGACGGCGAGCCGTCGCGGCGAATAGCGATTTGCGTGCCATTTCCCTATCTTTGGCAGGCTCAGGCGGCGCTATCCGGCTCGGAGCTCGACTGGGGCGCACAGACCGTCAGCGAACATGTTTCCGGCGCATTCACCGGCGAGGTGGCGGCGGCGATGGTGGCCGAATTCGGCAGCCGGGTGGCGATCGTCGGCCACTCCGAGCGGCGGACGCTGTACGGCGAGACCGACGCCACGGTTGCGAACAAGGCGGAAGCGGCGCTGGCCGCCGGTTTGACGCCGATCGTCTGCGTCGGCGAGACGCTGGCCGAGCGCGAGGCAGGGGCTACCGACGCCGTGGTGCTGCGGCAGCTCGACGCGGTTGTCGCGGTGCTGGCGAGGCAAGCGTTGCGCAGGCGGTCGTCGCGTATGAGCCGGTATGGGCGATCGGGACCGGCAGAACGGCGACGCCGCAGCAGGCCGAAGCCGTGCATGAGCTTTTGCGGCGCCGGCTGCGTGCGACGGTTGGCGAGGCGGCGGACGAAATGCTGCTGCTCTATGGAGGGAGCGTCAAGGCGGACAACGCCAAGACGCTGTTTGCATGTGCGAATATCGACGGGGGGCTGGTCGGCGGCGCATCGCTCGACAGTCGACGAATTTTTGGCGATTGCGCGTGCCTAACACGGCGCAACGCGGCGCAGCGACGGCTCGTTCGCCGGCCGCGCGGCAGGCTACGAGGAACGAAGATGATCTGGGAAACAGTTCTGATCGGTGTGCACTTTCTGATAGCCGTCACCTTGATCGGCTTCATATTGATGCAGCATGGCAAGGGGGCCGACATGGGCGCGGCGTTCGGCAGCGGCGCATCGGGCAGTCTTTTCGGCGCCGCGGGATCGGCCAATTTCCTGTCACGAACCACCGCGATACTGGCGACCGTGTTCTTTCTGTCGAGCCTCGGCCTGACGTATCTGGCGACCAATCATGAAGCGGCGCGGGATCTGATGCAGCAAGGCGTGGCGCCGAAAGCGCCAGCGACGGCGCCGAAAGCGGGCGATCTGCCCCAGCCGGCGGCGCCGGCAGCACCGGCGCCTGCCGATCCGAATTCGAAGGCGGCGGAAATACCGAAATAGCGGCGGTTGGCGGCGAGAGTCGCCGCGATCGGCCAAAACCGGGAGCTCAGGTTTGCCGGATGCGAACCGACGGAGCAGAGCGCTGACAAGCCGACGTGGTGAAATTGGTAGACACGCTGTCTTGAGGGGGCAGTGGCGTAAGCCGTGGGAGTTCGAGTCTCCCCGTCGGCACCAGAATGATAAGGCGCGGCGAGCGCCGGACGAGCAGTACACTGCGGCGAGCGGTGCGGATGCTGCCGACCGCGTTTTGACGGGGTCGTAGATCCGATCATGCTGGAACAGTACTTTCCGGTCCTGCTTTTCATCCTGCGTCGGCGTCGGCATCGGGCTGCTGCTGCTCACTGTCGGAACCCTGGTCGCCCCCGACCGCCCGGACGCGGCGAAACTGTCGCCGTACGAATGCGGGTTCGAGGCTTTCGAGGACGCGCGGATGAAGTTCGACGTCCGCTACTACCTGATCGCCATCCTGTTCATCCTGTTCGATCTCGAGATTGCATTTCTGTTTCCCTGGGCCGTCGTTCTGCCCGACATCGGCATCTTCGGCTTCTGGTCGATGATGGTTTTCCTCGCCATTCTGGTCGATCGGCTTCGTCTACGAATGGAAGAAGGGGGCGCTGGAGTGGGAATAGTTTCTGCGACCGAGGGCTCCCATGCCTATTGAAGGCATCCTCGAAAAGGGCTTCGTCACCACGTCGCTCGACGCGCTGATCAACTGGTCGCGCAACGGCTCGATGTGGCCGATGACCTTCGGGCTGGCCTGCTGCGCGGTGGAAATGATGCACGCCGGCGCGGCCCGCTACGACCTCGACCGCTTCGGCGTCGTGTTCCGGCCGAGCCCGCGTCAATCGGACGTGATGATCGTCGCCGGCACGCTGTGCAACAAGATGGCGCCGGCGCTGCGCAAGCGTCTACGACCAGATGGCCGAGCCGCGCTGGGTGATTTCGATGGGCTCGTGCGCCAACGGCGGCGGCTACTATCACTATTCGTACTCGGTCGTGCGCGGTTGCGACCGCATCGTGCCGGTGGACATCTACGTCCCGGTTGCCCGCCGACCGCCGAGGCGCTGCTCTACGGGATCATCCAGCTGCAAAACAAGATCTGGCGCACCAACACGATCGCGCGCTGATGAAAACGGATAGCTTTCCGACGCGCTCGCCTCCGTATTCGGCGAGAGGCTCCGCGTCGAGACGGCGTTCGGCGAGGTCACCGCGGTAGTCGCCGCCGATCGACCTGGTCGACGACGATGCGCTCGCTGCGCGATCGTCCGGAGTTTCGCTTCGAGACCTGATCGATCTTTGCGGCGTCGACTATTCGGCGTATGGCTCGACCGCACGCGGGCTCGCGTATTCGAGCTCCGACGCGACGCCGGCAGAACCGCCGAGCGGCTGCACGGCGGCCGCTTCGCCGTCGTCTATCACCTGCTGTCGATCACGCACAATCACCGGTTGCGCGTGCGCGCCTTCGCTCCGGACGACGATTTTCCGGTGCTGCCGTCGGTGATCGACATCTGGCCGTCCGCCAACTGGTACGAGCGCGAGGCATTCGATTTCTACGGCGTCATGTTCACCGGCCATCCCGGACCTGCGCCGCATCCTGACCGACTACGGCTTTGTCGGCCATCCGTTCCGCAAGGACTTTCCGCTGTCCGGCCACGTCGAGATGCGCTACGACCCCGAGCAGGGCCGCGTCATCTACCAGCCGGTGACGATCGAGCCGCGCGAGGTCATGCCGCGCATCATCCGCGAGGACAGCTACGCGGAAAGCGAAGGGTTCCGCAAGGGTTAGGTACGTGGCCGAGATCCGTAACTACACGATGAACTTTGGCCCCCAGCACCCGGCGGCGCACGGCGTGCTGCGGCTGGTGCTCGAGCTCGACGGCGAGGTGATCCAGCGCGCCGATCCGCACATCGGGCTGTTGCACCGGGCGACCGAAAAGCTCGCCGAATACAAGACCTACGTGCAGTCGCTGCCGTACATGGACCGGCTCGACTACGTCTCGATGATGTCGCAACGAGCACGCCTATTGCCTGGCGATCGAGAAGCTGCTCGGCATCGACGTGCCGATCCGCGCGCCAGTACATCCGCGTGATGTTCGACGAGATCACGCGGATCCTGAATCACCTGCTTGTGGCTGGGCGCGCACTCGCTCGACGTCGGCGCGATGACGACGTTCCTGTACTGCTTCCGCGAGCGCGAGGACCTGATGGACTGCTACGAGGCGGTTTCCGGCGCGCGCCTGCACGCCGCGTACTACCGCCCGGGCGGCGTCTACCGCGACCTGCCCGAGCGCATGCCGCAGTACCAGCCGTCGCCGATCCACAACGCCAGGGCGATCGCGCGGATGAACGAGAACCGGCAGGGCAGCCTGCTCGATTTCATCGAGGATTTCACCCGGCGCTTTCCCGGCTACGTCGACGAATACGAGACTCTGCTCACCGACAATCGGATCTGGAAGCAGCGCACGGTCGGCATCGGCGTCGTCACGCCGGAGCGCGCGAAGGCGCTGGGCTTCACCGGCCCGATGCTGCGCGGCTCGGGCGTTGCCTGGGATCTGCGCAAGAAGCAGCCGTACGCGGTCTACGACCGGATGAAATTCGACATCCCGGTCGGCACCACCGGCGACTGCTACGACCGCTATCTGGTCCGCGTGCAGGAGATGCGCGAGGCGAACAGGATCATCAGGCAGTGCATCGACTGGCTGCGCGACGAATCCCGGCCCGGTGATCACCGCCAATCACAAGATCGCGCCGCCCTCGCGCGAGGAAATGAAGACCAACATGGAAGAGCTGATCCATCACTTCAAGCTCTTCACCGAAGGCATGCACGTGCCGCCGGGCGAAGCGTACGCCGCGGTCGAGCACCCGAAGGGCGAGTTCGGCATCTACATCATTTCGGACGGCGCCAACAAGCCGTACCGGCTGAAGATCCGCGCGGCGGGCTTCCCGCATCTCGCGGCGCTCGACGAGATGTCGCGCGGCCACATGATCGCCGACGTCGTCGCGATCATCGGCACGCAGGACATCGTGTTCGGGGAGATCGACCGATGAGCGTCATCGATTCCAGGGTGGTCAACATCGACGAGTTGAAGCTCGAGCATTTCGCCAAGGGCGACAAGTTCGAGTGCGACGCCGGTGCGCATCGGGCCGCTGCTCGGCGCGAAGGACCTCGGCTATTCGTACGATGTCGTCCCGCCGGGCAAGCGCTCGTGCCCGTTCCACAGCCACCGCGGCGAGGAGGAAATGTTCTTCATCGTCAAGGGCACCGGGACGCTGCGCTACGGCAGCGAGACGCGGAAGATCCGCGCCGGCGATGTCATCTGCTGCCCGATCGGCGGCCCGGAGACGGCGCACCAGATCGTCAACGATTCCGGACGCCGAGCTCGCCTATCTGTCGGTCAGCACGATGATGCCGGCGGAGGTCTGCGAGTACCCGGATTCGAAGAAGATCGGCGCGTTCGGCGGCGGTCTGCGCCACATGACGCACATCGGCGATCACGTCGACTACTGGACGGACGAGATCTGTGCAAGCCGGACTCGCGTCGAGCGCGCAGCTCGCGTCGACGCGATGCTGAGCGCCGACGCGCTGGCAAGGATCGATCGCGAGATCGCCAAGTATCCCGCGCGATCAGAAGCAGTCGGCGGTGATGGCCGCGCTCGCGATCGCGCAGGACGAGAACGGCTGGCTGTCGACCGAGACGATGGACTTCGTCGCCGCAGTATCTCGGCATGCCGCCGATCGCGGTCTACGAGGTGGCGACGCTTCTACGAGATGTACAACACCGAGCCGACCGGCAAGTACAAGCTGACGATCTGCACCAATCTGCCGTGCGCGCTGCAAGGCGCGACGCGAGGCGGCGGAGCATCTGCAAGCAGAAGCTCGGCATCGGATTCGGCGAGACGACGCCGGACGGCATGTTCACGCTCAAGGAAGGCGAGTGCTTCGGCGCCTGCGGCGACGCGCCGGTGCTGCTGGTCAACAACAAGCGCATGTGCAGCTGGATGAAGCCCGACGAGCTCGATCGCTGCTGGCCGAGCTGACGGCGGAAGCGAAGCGCATGAACGCGCCCGTCCGAATTTCTCGACTACGGTCCCGACGCCATCATCCTGGCCGGGCTCAACGGCCGCAACTGGGCGCTCGACGACTACGTCGCGCGCGGCGGCTACGAGGCGCTGAAGAAAATCCTCGCCGAGAAGATCCCGCCGGCGACCGTGATCGCCGAGGTGAAGAAATCGGCGCTGCGCGGCCGCGGCGGCGCGGGCTTTCCGACCGGCCTCAAATGGAGCTTCATGCCGCAGCAGTACGCCGGCGAGAAGTACCTGGTCTGCAACTCCGACGAAGGCGAGCCGGGCACGTTCAAGGACCGCGACATCATGCGCTACAACCCGCACATCCTGATCGAGGGCATGGCGATCGCCGCGTACGCGATGGGCTGCAAGCGCGGGTACAACTACATCCACGGCGAGATCTGGGATACCTACGAGCGCTGCGAAGAGGCGCTCGAGCGAGGCGTACGCGGCCGGCTATGCTCGGCGACAACATTCTCGGCAGCGGACTTCAGCTTTCATCTGTACAACCATCACGGCTACGGCGCGTACATCTGCGGCGAGGAAACCGCGCTGCTCGAATCGCTCGAAGGCAAGAAGGGCATGCCGCGCTTCAAGCCGCCGTTTCCGGCGAGCTTCGGCCTCTACGGCAAGCCGACGACGATCAACAACACCGAGACGTTCGCCGCGGTGCCGTGGATCATCCGCAACGGCGGCGAGGCGTTTCTCACTCTCGGCCGTCCGAACAACGGCGGCACCAAGATCTTTTCGGTGTCGGGCGACGTCGAGCGCCCCGGCAACTACGAGATCAAGCTCGGCACGCCGTTCGCGCAGCTGCTCGAGATGGCCGGCGGCATGCGCGGCGGGCGCAAGCTCAAGGCCTGCATTCCCGGCGGCTCGTCGATGCCGGTGCTGCCCGGCGAGGTGATGATGGCGACCGACATGGACTACGACTCGATCGCCAAGGCCGGATCGATGCTCGGCTCCGGCGCGGTGATCGTGATGGACGAGACGCGCTGCATGGTGCGATCGCTGCTGCGGCTGTCGTACTTCTACTTCGAGGAATCGTGCGGCCAGTGCACGCCGTGCCGCGAGGGCACCGGCTGGCTCTGGCGCGTCGTCGATCGCATCGAGCACGGCAAGGGCAAGACACGACGACCTCGATCTGCTGCTGTCGGTGTCGCGACAACATCGCCGGCCGCACCATCTGCGCGCTGGGCGACGCCGCGGCGCTGCCGGTCAAGAGCTTCATCAAGCATTTCCGCGACGAATTCCAGCACCACATCGACCACAAGCAGTGCCTGGTGCCGGCTTATGTCTGAGCTTCCGAACGACTGCCAGCTTCCGGGATGCGCACGATGCTGAACCTCGAAGTCGACGGCAAGCCGGTCGCAGGTGCGCCAGCGGCAGCACGGTGATGGACGCCGCGCACAAGCTCGGCATCTACGTGCCGCATTTCTGCTGGCACAAGAAGCTCACGATCGCCGCCAACTGCCGGATGTGCCTGGTGCAGGTCGAGAAGGCGCCCAAGCCGTTGCCCGCGTGCGCGACGCCCGGCGACCGAAGGCATGAAGGTGTGGACGCATTCCGAGCCGGCCGTCACCGCGCAAAAAGGCGTGATGGAGTTCCTGCTGATCAACCATCCGCTCGACTGCCCGATCTGCGACCAGGGCGGCGAGTGCCAGCTGCAGGATCTCGCCGTCGGCTACGGCGCGTCGAGCTCGCGCTACAACGAGGCCAAGCGCGTCGTGTTCAACAAGAACCTCGGGCCCGCTGATCTCGACCGACATGACGCGCTGCATCCATTGCACGCGCTGCGTGCGCTTCGGCCAGGAGATCGCCGGCGTCATGGAGCTCGGCATGGCCAACCGCGGCGAGCACGCCGAGATCATGACCTTCGTCGGCAAGACCGTCGACTCCGAGCTGTCCGGCAACATGATCGACCTGTGCCCGGTCGGCGCGCTGACGTCGAAGCCGTTCCGCTACACGCGCGCGCACCTGGGAGCTGGCGCGCCGCAAGTCGGTCGTCGCCGCACGACGGCCTGGGCAGCAACCTGGTCGTGCAGGTCAAGAACGATCGCGTCATGCGCGTGCTGCCGCTGGAGAACGAGACGATCAACGAATGCTGGCTGTCCGACAAGGATCGGTTTTCCTACGAAGGGCTGAATTCGCCGCGACCGCCTGACGCGCCGATGATCCGGCGCGACGGCGAGCTGGTGCGAGACCGACTGGCAGACCGCGCTCGAGTACGCCGCGCGCGGAGCTCAAGCGCGTGCGCGACCAGCATGGCGGCGCGAGGCCATCGGCGCGCTGGCGTCGCCGCATTCGACGCTCGAGGAGCTGCATCTCGCGCAGAAGCTGATGCGCGGCCTCGGCAGCGACAACGTCGATTTCCGTTTGCGCCAATCGCGATTTCAGCGGCGATGGCAATGCGCCGACCGGCGCGCCCTGGCTCGGCATGTCGATCGCCGAGTTCGCCGCGCTCGACCGCGTGCTGGTGATCGGCAGCTTCCTGCGCAAGGATCATCCGCTGCTCGCGCAGCGGCTGCGCCAGTCGGCGAAGAAGGGCGCGCAGATCTCGCTGCTGCATGCGGCCGACGACGATCTGCTGATCACGGTCTGCGCACAAGGCGATCGTCGCGCCGTCGGCGCATGCCGCGCGCTGCTGGCGGAGATCGTCGTGGCGGCCGCGGCCGCAGCGGCGGGCAAGCCGGCGCCGGCGGCGCTTGCCGGGATCGAGCGCCTCGGCGCGACGGCGCAGGCGATCGCCGCGAGCCTCGCCTCGGGCGAGCGCAAAGGCATCTTCCTCGGCAATTTCGCGCAGCAGCATCCGCAGGCGGCGCAGCTGCACGCGCTGGCGCAGGCGCTGGCGCGAGCTGACCGGCGCGACGCTGGGCTTTCTGACCGAGGCGGCGAACATCGGTCGGCGGCTATCGTCGCCGGCGCGTTGCCGCAACGCGGCGGTCTGAACGCGCAGGCGATGCTGGCGCGCCGCCGCGCAAGGCATATCTGCTCCTGCACGCCGAGCCCGAGCTCGATGCCGCGATCCCGGCGGCGGCGCGCGCGGCGCTTGCGGCGGCCGAATTCGTCGTCGCGCTGTCGCCGTTCCGCACAGGCGCGGTCGAGTACGCCGACGTGCTGCTGCCGATCGCGCCGTTCACCGAGACCGCCGGGCACGTTCGTCAACTGCGAAGGGCCGGGCTGCAGGCGTTCAACGGCGTCGTGCCGCCGCTCGGCGAGACGCGCCCGGCGTGGAAAGTGCTGCGCGTGCTCGGGATCGCTGCTCGGCGTTGCCGGATTTCGACTACGACAGCATCGAAGCCGTCCGCGCGCGAGCTGCCGCGCAGGACGCGATCGCTCGCGGCTGTCGAACGGCGATCGCGACACGCGCGCTCGTCGAGCCGCGCGAGCGCCGGACGCCGCGGGCCTGCGAGCGCATCGCCGACGTGCCGATCTATTTCGCCGATCCGCTGGTGCGCCGCGCGCCGTCGCTGCAGAAGACGCGCGATGCGCGCGCGCCGCCGGTCGCGCGTCAACGCGGCGACGCTGGCGCGCTCAAGCTCGCCGACGGCGACGCGGCGCGCGTACGCCAGGGCGGCGGCGAGGCGATGATGAAGGTCGCGCGCTCGACGCGAGCGTGCCCGACGGCTGCGTGCGCGTCGCGGCGGCGCACGCCAGCGACCAGCATGCTCGGGCCGATGTTCGGTCCGATCGCGCGTGGAGCCGGTGTGATGGACGAGCTGCTGCGCGCCGGTGCAGCGAGTTCTTCGGCGCCGGCCTGGCCGCGTCGGTCTGGACGCTGGCCAAGATCGTCGCGATCACCGTTCCGCTGATCCTCGGCGTCGCCTATCTGACGCTCGCCGAGCGCAAGGTCATCGGCTGGATGCAGGTGCGCATCGGCCCCAATCGCGTCGGCCCGCTGGGCCTGCTGCAGCCGTTCGCCGACGTGTTCAAGCTGATGTTCAAGGAAATCATCGTTCCCACCGGCGCCAACCGGACGCTGTTCTTCGTCGCGCCGGTGCTGTCGATCGGTCCGGCGCTCGCGGCGTGGGCGGTGATCCCGTTCGACGACGGCCTCGTGCTCGCCAACATCAACGCGGGCCTGCTCTATATCCTGGCGATGACCTCGATCGGCGTCTACGGCGTGATCCTCGCCGGCTGGGCGTCGAACTCCAAGTACGCGTTCCTCGGCTGCCTGCGCTCGGCGGCGCAGATCGTGTCCTACGAGATCGCGATGGGCTTCGCGCTGGTCGGCGTGCTGATGGCGGCGTCGAGCCTCAACATCAGCGACATCGTCCGCGGCCAGGACGGGCGGCGCTGTCGCACTGGTACATCTGGCCGCTGTTGCCGCTGTTCGTCGTCTATCTGGTCTCCGGCATCGCCGAGACCAATCGCCATCCGTTCGACGTCGCCGAAGGCGAATCGGAGATCGTCGCCGGATTCCACGTCGAGTATTCGGGCGTGGCTTTCGCGGTGTTCTTCCTCGCCGAATACATGAACATGATCCTGATCTCGGCGCTGGCGTCGATCATGTTCCTCGGCGGCTGGCTGTCGCCGTGGCCGTTCTCAACGACATCGGCTGCCGGCGTGCATCCGCTCGGCGACGGCTTCCTGGCTGTTCGTCAAGATGTGCGCGTGCTGTTCATCTTTCTCTGGATACGCGCGACGTTTCCGCGCTACCGCTACGACCAGATCATGCGGCTGGGCTGGAAGGTGTTCATTCCGATCACGCTGGTCTGGATCGTTTTTCTCGGCGCGATGATGCAGACGCGCTGGGCGTATCTGTTTCACTGAGGCATTGAGACAGCCATGCTCCAAAGAGTCCGCGACTTCTTCAATACCTACCTGCTGGTCGAGCTGTGGCAAGGGCCTGCGGGTCACCGGCGGCAACATGTTCGCGCGCAAGATCACCGTGCAGTTTCCCGAGGAGAAGACGCCGCAGAGCCCGCGCTTCCGCGGACTGCACGCGCTGCGCCGCTATCCGAACGGCGAGGAGCGCTGCATCGCGTGCAAGCTGTGCGAGGCGGTGTGCCCGGCGCTGGCGATCACCATCGAGTCGGAGCAGCGCGACGACGGCACGCGGCGCACGACGCGCTACGACATCGATCTCACCAAGTGCATCTTCTGCGGCTTCTGCGAGGAGTAGCTGCCCGGTCGACTCGATCGTCGAGACGCGCATTCTCGAATACCACGGCGAGAAGCGCGGCGACTTGATCTACACCAAGGAGATGCTGCTCGCCGTCGGCGACCGCTACGAAGCGCAGATCGCCGCCGATCGGACCGAAGACGCGCAAGCTATCGATGAGCCGTGAACGTCCAGACCGTCATCTTCTACGCCTTCGCCGCGATCCTGGTGTTCGCGGCGCTGCGCGTGATCACCAGCCGCAATCCGGTGCACGCGGCGCTGTGGCTGGTGCTGTCGTTCTTCAGCGCCGCCGGCATCTGGATGCTGCTGCAGGCCGAATTCCTGGCGATCGCGCTGGTGCTGGTCTACGTCGGCGCGGTGATGGTGCTGTTCCTGTTCGTGGTGATGATGCTCGACGTCAATTTCGACAAGATGCGCGAGGGATTTCGAAGCTATATTCCGGTCGGGGCGACCGTCGGCATCCTGATCCTGGTCGAGATGGCGCTGGTGCTGATCGGCGGCTACCTGGCGCCGGCGACCGGCGCGGCGCCGGCGGCAGCGGCCGCCGGCTACAGCAATACCAGCGCGCTGGGACTGCAGGATCTACACCGACTACGCTTATCCGTTCGAGATCGCGGCGGTGATCCTGCTGGTGGCGATCATCGCCGCGATCGCGCTGACGCATCGCACGCGGCGCGAGACCAAGTACCAGAATCCGGCCGAGCAGGTCAAGGTCCGGCGCGGCGACCGGCTGCGCATGCTCGACATGCCGGTCCGAGAAGAACGAGGAACGTGAGCGCGGCTCAGGATCGCTGCGATCGAAGCAGCACCGGCGCGGCCGCTGGCGCGGCGCGCCTTACGGGGAGAATCGGACTTGTCGTTGTTCTGGCAACCGACGCTGTCGCACTATCTGGTCCTGGGCGCGATCCTGTTCGCGATCAGCGTGATCGGCATCTTCCTCAATCGCCGCAACGTGATCATCATGCTGATGGCGATCGAGCTGATGCTGCTCGCCGTCAATCTCAACTTCATCGCGTTCTCGCACTATCTCGACGATACGGCCGGACAGGTGTTCGTCTTCTTCATCCTGACCGTCGCCGCCGCCGAGTCGGCGATCGGGCTGGCGATCCTGGTGCTGCTGTTCCGCAACGTCGGCTCGATCGACGTCGAGGACCTGGGCGACGCTCAAGCACTAGGTGCGGAGCGACTGACGATGCAGCAGCTCTATCTGCTCGATTCCGCTCGCGCCGCTGCTCGGCGCGATCGTGCGTCGGCCTCTGGGGCCCGGCGACTCGGCCGGGCGGCTGTCGCACTGGATCTGCATCCTCGGCGTCGCCGTTTCGATCGTCGGCTCGGCACTGCGTCCTGCGCGACGTGCTGGCCGGCCACTCGTTCAACGGCGACCTCTACATCTGGATGACGTCGGGCGACATCAAGTTCGCGATCGGCTTCCTGATCGATCCGCTGACCGCGCTGATGATGCTGGTGGTCACCTTCGTGTCGCTGATGGTGCACATCTACACCATCGGCTACATGGCCGACGATCCCGGCTACACGCGCTTCTTCTCCTACATCTCGCTGTTCACGTTCAGCATGCTGATGCTGGTGATGGCGAACAACTTCCTGCAGCTTTTCTTCGGCTGGGAGGCGGTCGGACTGGTGTCGTACCTGCTGATCGGCTTCTGGTACACGCGGCCGACGGCGATCTACGCGAACCTCAAGGCGTTTCTCGCCAACCGCGTCGGCGACTTCGGCTTCGTGCTGGGCATCGGGCTCATCGTCGCGTTTTTCGGCTCGCTCGACTACGCGACGGTGTTCGGCGCCGCGCCGCAGCTCGCGACGCACGACGCTCGATCTCGTCGGCGACGCGGCAGTGGTCGGTGATGACCGCGATCTGCATCGCGCTTTTCGTCGGCGCGATGGGCAAGAGCGCGCAGGTTCCGCTGCACGTCTGGCTGCCGGATTCGATGGAAGGCCCGACGCCGATCTCGGCGCTGATCCACGCCGCGACGATGGTGACCGCCGGCATCTTCATGGTCGCGCGCATGAGCCCGCTGTTCGAGTTGTCCGACACCGCGCTGTCGTTCGTGACCGTCATCGGCGCGACGACCGCGCTTGTTCATGGCGTTGCTCGGCATCGTCCAGAACGACATCAAGCGCGTCATCGCCTACTCGACGCTGTCGCAGCTCGGCTACATGACGGTCGCGCTCGGCGTGTCGGCGTATCCGGCGGCGATCTTCCATCTGATGACGCACGCGTTCTTCAAGGCGCTGCTGTTCCTCGGCGCGGGCTCGGTGATCATCGCGCTGCATCACGAGCAGGACCTGCGCAAGATGGGAGGCTTGCGCAAGTACATGCCGATCACCTACTGGACGATGTGTGGTCGGCTCGCTGGCGCTGGCGGGGATCCCGCCGTTCGCCGGATTCTTCTCCAAGGACGCGATCATCGAGGCGGTGCAGCTGTCGACGGTACGGCGGCCACGGCTATGCGCAGTTCGCCGTGACGCTCGGCGTGTTCGTGACCGCGCTTCTACACCTTCCGCATGTTGTTTCTCGCGTTTCACGGCGAGGAGCGCTTCCGTCATGCCACCTCGCTGCCGACGAGCTGCCGCACGAGGAGCCGGGGCACGACGACCATGCGGGCACGGCGCGACCGCCGCACGAGAGCCCGTGGGTCATCACCGTGCCGCTGGTCCTGCTGGCGATCCCGTCGATGTACTCGGGCTGGGCGTACATCGACACGGTGCTGTTCGGCGACTATTTCGGCAGCTCGATCGCGATCGCGCCGCAGCACGCCGGCATGGCGACGATGCGCGAGGAGTGGCACGGCGCGGTGCCGTTCGTCGAGCACGGCCTGCTGGGGCTGCCGTTCTGGCTCGCGGTCGCGGGCATCGCGACCGCGTGGCTCCTCTACATCAAGCGTCCCGATCTGCCGGCGAAGATCCAGGCGCGGACCGGCGCGCTGTACACGCTGCTCGTCAACAACTACTACATCGACCGCTTCAACGACTGGTTCTTTGCCGGCGGCTTCCGAGCGATCGGCGCGCTCTTCTCCAACGTCGGCGACCGATCGATCATCGACGGCTTCTTCGTCAACGGCAGCGCGCGCCTGGTCGGCGCGACGTCGGCCGCGCTGCGCCAGGTCCAGTCGGGCTACGTCTATCACTATGCATTCACCATGATCATCGGCGTATTCGCGCTCCTGATCTGGTGGGTCGCGCTGTAGCGGCGCGATGCGATGACGATGCTGCCTTACCTCAGCCTCGCGATCTGGGTGCCGATCGTCGCCGGCCTGCTGGTGCTCGCGGTCAACCGCGACCGCGACGCGGCCGCCGCGCGCTGGCTGGCGCTGGTCGGGTCGGTCGCGGGCTTCGCGGTGACGATTCCGCTGTACACGCATTTCACGCTCGGCACCGCCGAAATGCAGTTCGTCGAGGCCGTCGAGTGGATCCCGCGCTTCAACGTCAATTATCTGCTCGGCGTCGACGGCATTTCGGTGCTGTTGGTCCTGCTCAACAGCTTCATCACCGTGCTCGTCGTCTGGGCGGGCTGGATCGTGATCGAGACGAAGGTCGCGCAGTACATGGCGGCGTTCCTGATCATGTCGGGGCTCATCAACGGCGTGTTCGCTGCGCTCGACGGCGTGCTGTTCTACGTCTTCTTCGAGGCGATGCTGATCCCGATGTACCTGATCATCGGCGATCTGGGGCGGCCCGAATCGCGTCTACGCCGCGATCAAGTTCTTCCTGTACACGTTCCTCGGCTCGGTGCTGATGCTGGTCGCGCTGATCTATCTCTACTCGGTCAGCGGCGGCAGCTTTTCGATCCTCGAGTGGTATCAGCTGCCGCTGTCGCTCAAGACGCAGCTGCTGCTTTTCGTCGCGTTCTTCCTCGCCTTCGCGGTCAAGGTGCCGATGTGGCCGGTGCATACCTGGCTGCCCGACGCGCACGTCGAGGCGCCGACCGGCGGCTCGGTCGTTCTGGCGGCGATCACGCTCAAGGTCGGCGCGTACGGCTTCGTGCGCTTCATCCTGCCGATCCTGCCCGACGCGAGCCGCTATCTGGCCGGATTCGTGATCACGCTGTCGCTGATCGCGGTCGTCTACATCGGCTTTGTCGCGCTGGTCCAGGCCGACATGAAAAAGCTGATCGCCTACTCGTCGATCTCGCACATGGGCTTCGTCACGCTGGGCTTTTTCCTGTTCAGCGAAATGGGCGTCGAGGGCGGCCTGTCGCAGATGATCTCGCACGGCTTCGTTTCCGCGGCGATGTTTCTCTGCGTCGGCGTGCTTGTACGACCGCATGCACAGCCGGCTGATCGCCGACTACGGCGGCGTGGTCAACACCATGCCCAAGTTCGCCGCGTTGGCGCTGTTCTTCGCGATGGCCAACGCCGGTCTTCCGGGAACGAGCGGTTTCGTCGGCGAGTTCATGGTCATCCTCGCCGCGGTCAAGGTCGAATTTCTGGCTCGGCTTTCTCGCCGCGACTATCATGATCCTCGGCGCCGCGTACACGCTGTGGATGTACAAGCGCGTCTGGTTCGGCGACGTCGCCAACGAGCGCGTCGCCGCGCTGAAGGACGTCTCGCGGCGCGAGTTCTGGCTGCTGGCGAACGCTGGTCGCCGCGGTCCTGGTCCTGGGCGTCTATCCGAAGCCGTTCACCGACGTGATGCACGCCTCGGTCACCGATCTGCTCGCGCACGTCGCCAAGAGCAAGCTGTGATGACCGGCACGCCCGTGCATTCGACTTCCTTCCGGCGCTGCCGGAGATCGTGCTGCTGGTCGTCGCCTGCGTGGTGCTGATGATCGATCTGTTCGTGCCCGAAGCCGCGGCGCAAATTAGCTACTGGCTGACGCAGCTCGGCATCGTCGTGACCGCGTGGCTGACGCTGTATGTGTTCCACAAGACGCCGGTGCGCACGTTCGGCAACATGTTCGTCGCCGACGCGCTCGGCCGACGTGCTCAAGTTCCTGACCTGCCTCACCGTGACGTTGATGCTCTTCTACTCGCGGAGCTATCTGGCGGCGCGCGGTTTGTTCCGCGGCGAGACCTTCGTGCTGGCGATGTTCGCGCTGCTCGGCATGATGGTGATGATCTCGGCCAACCATTTCCTGACGCTCTATCTCGGGCTCGAGCTGCATGTCGCTGTCGCTGTACGCGATGGTCGCGCTGCATCGCGAATCCGCGCAGGCGGTCGAAGCGGCGATGAAGTATTTCGTGCTCGGCGCGCTGGCCTCGGGCTTGCTGCTGTACGGCATGTCGATGATCTACGGCGCGACCGGCACGCTCGAGATCAATCGCGTCGCGACGATCATTTTCGCCGGCCACGCCAACAGGACGATCCTCATTTTCGGCCTGGTGTTCGTCGTCTCGGCGATCGCGTTCAAGCTCGGCGCGGTTCCGTACCACATGTGGGTGCCCGACGTGTACGAGGGCGCGCCGACGGCGATCACGCTGTTCATCGGCACCGCGCCGAAGTTCGCCGCGTTCGCTTTCATGACGCGGATCCTGGTCGGGTCGCTCGCGGCGCTCGCCTTCGACTGGCAGGGCATGCTGATCGTCCTGTCGCTGCTGTCGATGATCGTCGGCAACGTGATCGCGATCTCGCAGTCCAACATCAAGCGCATGCTCGCGTACTCGACCATCGCCAACATGGGCTTCATGCTGATGGGCTTTCTCGCCGCCAACATCAACGGCTACAGCGCGGCGATGTTCTACACGTCACCTACGTGATGACCAGCCTGGTCGGCTTCGGCATGGTGCTGCTGCTGTCGCGCGCCGGCTTCGAGGCCGACCAGCTCGACGACTTCAAGGGCCTGAACCAGCGCAGCCCGTGGTACGCGTTCCTGATGCTGCTGACGATGTTCTCGCTCGCCGGCGTGCCGCCGACGGTCGGCTTCTACGCCAAGTTCTCGGTGATCGAGGCGGCGGTCGACGTCGGCCTCGTCTGGCTCGCCGTGGTCGCGGTGCTGGCGTCGCTGATCGGCGCTTTCTACTATCTGCGCATCGTCAAGCTGATGTATTTCGACGATCCGGTCGACAAGGCGCCGCTCGAGGCGCGAGGCGACATGCGGGTTTGCTGTCGCTCAACGGGCTCGCGCTGCTGTTGCTCGGCATTTTTCCGCAGCAGTTGATGGGCATGTGTGTCGTCGCGCTGACGCGCTCGTACTGATCGCACGCGGCCGCGAGCTGACAACGTCGACTGAATTCCGGATCGAAGATGCGCGTCGGATTCTTCGTCACCTGCCTGGTCGACCTGATGCGTCCGTCGATCGGCTTCGCGGCGATCAGGCTGCTCGAAGCGGGCGGGCGCCGAAGTCTTCGTCCCGCCGCGCAGACCTGCTGCGGCCAGCCCGGCTACAACTCGGGAGACCGCAACGGCGCGATCGCGCTGGCGCCGAAGCTGGTCGGGGAATTCGAAGGCTGCGACTACCTGGTCGCGCCGTCGGGCTCGTGCACCGGCATGATCAAGACCCACTACGCCGATCTGTTCCGCGACGATCCGCCGCGATGCTCGCGCGCGCCGACGCACTCGGCGCCAAGACCTGGGAGCTCACCGATTTTCTGGTCAACGTGCTCAAGCTCGAGTCGGTGCCCGGGACGTTCGCCGGCACCGTCACCTATCACGACTCCTGCGCGGGCCTGCGCGAGATGGGCGTCAAGCAGCAGCCGCGCAAGCTGCTCGCGAAGATGCCCGGCGTCACGCTCAAGGAAATGACCGAGTGCGAGACCTGCTGCGGCTTCGGCGGCACGTTCTCGATCAAGTACGGCGAGATCTCGACGCGGCTCGCCGACAACAAATGCGCGAACATCGTCGCGCTCGGGCGCCGACGCGGTGGTGCTCGGCGATCTCGGCTGCATGCTCAATATCGAGGGCACGGCTGCGCCGGCGCGGCGACATGACGACCCGCGTCCTGCACGTCGCCGAGGTGCTTGCCGGCGACGAGTAGCCGTCACGGACTGATCGCATGCAAATCGCATCGATGCATTTCAAGGAGCGCGCCCACGACAACATGGGCAACGCGCAGCTGCAGGGCAACCTGCAGAAGATCAAGGGCAAATTCGTCGCCAAGCGGCGCGAGTCGCTGGTCGAGCTGGACGACTTCGAGGCGACGCGCGAGGCCGCGCGCGCGATCCGCCAGCGGGCGCTCGACCATCTCGACGTGTGGCTGGAGATCTTCGAGCACAACGCGACCGCGCGCGGCGCGACCGTGCTCTGGGCGCGAGACGCCGGACGACGTCAACCGGCACGTGCTCGACATCGCGAAGCGCCACGGCGTGCGCAAGATCATCAAGTCGAAGTCGATGGTGAGCGAAGAGTCGGCGCTGGATCGGGCGATCGAAGCCGCCGGCGGCGAGGTCGTCGAGACCGATCTCGGCGAATACATCCTGCAGATCAACGACTACGAGCCGCCGTCGCACATCATCGGACCGGCGCTGCACAAGAGCAAGGAGGAGGTCTCCGACCTCTTCGCCAAGGTGCACGGCACCGCGCGCAAGACCGGAGATCGCCGAGCTCTGCCTCGAAGCGCGCGAAGTGCTGCGCACGCACTATCTGACCGCGGACATGGGCATCTCGGGCGGCAATTTCTTCGTCGCCGAGACGGGCTCGGTCGTGCTGGTGACCAACGAAGGCAACGCGACGCTGACCACGACGCTGCCGAAGGTGCACGTCGCGATCTCCGGCATCGAGAAGATCGTTCCGACGCTCGAAGACGTCGCGACGCTGATGCGGCTGCTGCCGCGCTCGGCGACCGGCCAGTCGATTTCCAACTATGTCGACATTCTCACCGGCGACCAAAGGCGAAGGCGAATTCAACGGCGCCGAGCACATGTACTTCATCCTCGTCGACGCCGGCCGCAGCGGCGTGCTCGCGAGCGAAGCTCAGCGAAGCGCTGCGCTGCATCCGCTGCGGCGCGTGCATGAACCATTGCCCGGTCTATCAGAATATCGGCGGCCACTCGTACGGCTGGGTCTATCCCGGACCGATCGGCTCGATCCTGACGCCGGCGTACATCGGCATCGAGAACGCGCTCGATCTGCCGCAGGCGTCGACGCTGTGCAACCAGTGCGGCGTCGTCTGCCCGGTGAAGATTCCGCTGCCCGATCTGCTGCGCAAGCTGCGCGAGCAGCAGTTCGAGCGGCGACCTGCGCCCGTGGCACGAGCGCGCGGGCTTGCGCGCCTGGTCGTGGCTCGCGTCGCGGCCGGCGCTCTACGCGATGTGCGACGCGCATCGGCGTGCGCATGCTTGCAGTGGATGGGCGGCAGCGAGCGGCTGATCCATCGCCTGCCGCTCGGCCGCGGCTGGACCGATGGCCGCGACATGCCCGCGCCCGCGGGAAGAACGTTTCGCGAGCTGTACGCCGAACGGCGCGAACGATGGAGGCCGCACGATGAACGCGCCGCGCGACCTGCCAAGCACCGCGCCAAGATCAGCCGCCGCGGCGAGAACCTCGGCACCGAGAATGCGTTCGTCGTCCTGGCCGAGGTCAACGGTCTGATCCGGCAGGGCAGGGACATCGTCTCGTTCTGCATCGGCCAGCCGGATTTTCCGACGCCGCCAACATCCAGGATGCGGGCGATCGCGGCGATCCGCGACGGCAAGCACGGCTACACGCCGTCGGCCGGCATCGACGAGCTTCGCGCCGCCGCGGCGCGCGACATGGGCGCAGCGGCGCGGGCTCGACATCGCGCCCGACGATGTCGTCGTCGGCGCCGGCGCCAAGCCGTTCATCGCCTACACGATCGCCTCGGTGACCGACTTCGGCGCCGAGCGACGAAGTGATCTATCCGGTGCCGGGATTTCCGATCTACGAATCGCAGATCGTCGCCAACGGCGCGGTGCCGGTGCCGATCTATCTCACGGAGTCGCGCGATTTCGCGTTCGATCCGCACGAGCTCGAGGCCAAGATCACGCCGCAAGACCAAGCTGCTCATTCTCAACTACGCCGCACAATCCGACCGGCGGCATTCTCAAGCGCGCCGATCTGGAGGCGATCGCCGAGATTCTGCGGCGCCATCCGCAGGTCTGGGTCTTCGCCGACGAAATCTACTCGCGGCTTAGCTACGACGGCGAGTTCGTGTCGCTCGCGCAGCTTCCCGGCATGCTCGAGCGCACGATCATTTCCGACGGCGCGTCGAAGACCTGGGCGATGACCGGCTGGCGCATCGGCTATGTCGCCAACCGCGCGCTCGCGCCGGTGTTCACGCGCTGGATCACCAACACCGATTCGTGCGCTTCGCAGATCAGCCAGTGGGCTGCGGTCGAGGCGATCAACGGGCCGCAGGATGCAGCCGACGCGATGCGCGCGTCGTTCCTCGAGCGCCGCGACCTGATCGTCGGCTGCTCAACGAGGTGCCCGGCTTCAGCTGCAAGACGCCGGGCGGCGCCTTCTACGCGTGGCCCAACGTCACCGAGGCGTGCAAGCAAACCGGCTGCGCCGATTCGGAGGAGCTGCGCAAGCGCCTGCTCTACGAGGCCGGCGTCGCGGTGCTCGCCGACATTCATTTCGGCCGTCGCGTTCCCGGCGACGGCCAGCACATCCGTTTTTCCTACGCGGCGTCGCCGGCGATGATTCGCGACGGCGTCGCGCGCATCGACGCGTTCGTGCGAGCGCCGATGAACGCCGGCGGCGAAGACTCGGCCGCGACACGGTCATCGGCCGGGTGCGCCAGGCGCTCGGTAAGATCCGCGGACCGAGCGACGGCCGGCGCTCGCCGACGGCCGCAAGCGTACATCGACGCGCACGCGCGCAGGGCCCGCGGCCGCGCATGCCCGACGATCTGCGTCGCTGCGCTTCATGCAGCGCGCGGCCGACATGGAGAGCACGGTCGCGCGCATCGGCGATCGGCGACGAGATTCCCGGCGCGGTCGCGCGTTACCTCGACGCGCTCGAGCTCGTCGCCGCGCGCCTGGCCGCGCAGCGCTCGCACGCACGGGCGTGTGCTGGCCGGAATTCGCGCGACCTCGATTGGGCCGGCGCGGGATTGAGCGATCGAAGCGCGCCCGACCGACGGGCGACGATCGCCTCGGCATCACCGGCGTCTTCTGCGCGATCGCCGAAACCGGAACGCTGGTCGTCGTCTCCGGCGCCGACACGCCGACCGCGACGACGCTGCTGCCCGACACGCACGTCGCGGTCGTGTCGGCGAGCTCGCATTGTCGACAGCATGGAAGACGCGTTTGCGCTGATCCGCCGCGAGCGCGGCATCCGATGCCGCGAGCGATCAATCTTGATCTCGGGACCGTCGCGCACCGGCGACATCGAGCAGACCATCGTGCTCGGCGCGCACGGGCCGTTCCGCGTCCACATCCTGGTCGTCGATCGCGTCGAGCGTCGGCATGTCGTCCTACGCCGGCCGCAAAAACTGTCGAGACAACCAAGCGCGGGCCGAACGTGTCAACATCGAGGCAATCACAAGCGTTAGCAGGGCGCGTGCGTCGCGCCTGGGCGTCTGCGAAACTCAACCGACGATGGGAGCATGACATGTCAATGCGAAAGAAAATTCTGGTTGCAGCACTGGCCCTGGGCGCGATCGGCGGTCTCGCTGCCAGCGAGGCGAAGACGGTGGTCGAGATCGAAGTTGCGCCGCCGCCGCCTCGAGTCGAAGTCGTGCGCCGCACCGCGGCACGGCTACGTCTGGGCGCCGGGCTACTGGCGCTGGAACGGCCACAAACACGTATGGGTCGGCGGCGTCTGGGTACGCGAGCGCCACGGCTATCACTACGAGCCGCAGCACTGGGTGCAGGGTCACGACGGACGCTGGCACTTCGTAGCAAGGCGGCTGGCGTGCGCTGAAGCGCGTCGACCTGCGAAACGCGACCAAAGTCGCGGGACGCGGTGAGCCGTGCAGCTCAGCGGCGCGCCTGCCATCTCGCCGTCAGTCGGAGCGCCCCGCGCCGCGACGGCGCAGCGGTGCGCCGGTCTGTCGGCGCCTCGTGCTTCGGCTGCGGATACCAGCCCAGCACCGCGAGCATCACGAAAAATCCGATCACGTAGGCGAGCGCGACGTGCCATCCGCCGCGCACCCAGGCGATCGCGTCCTTGCCTTCGGGGTACATGTTCGACAGCGCGACGCCCGCCGACGAGCCGAACCAGATCATCGAGCCGCCGAAGCCGACCGCGTAGGCAAGATAGCCCCAGTCGTAGCCGCCCTGCTTGCAGCGCCAGCGCGGTCAGCGGAATGTTGTCGAACACCGCCGACACGAATCCGAGCCCCAGCGCCACGCTGCCACGACGCGTCCGGCAGCTTGTGGACCGGCATCATCGACGCGGCGAGCACCAGCGACAGCAGAAAAATGCTGCCGCGCAGCGCGCCCGGCAGCTCGCTCCACGCGGGCCGCCGCAGCGGCACGCAGACCAGCAGCGCGACCCATACCGCGGCGCCGATGAACGGGAAGATGCCGGAGATATCGTTGAAGCGAACGTTGACGACGACGTTGACGACGATCGCCGTGATCAGGATCAGCGCGACGATGAACACGCGCGCCCAGTCGATCACGACGCCCGCGGGCGGCTCCTTGCGATCGGCGAGTAGCGCTGCTGCTGCAGCGCGGCCGGGACGCCGAAGACGAGCATCGCCGTGCCCGCGGCGATGTACGCTTCGACCACCTGCAGCGGATGAACGCCGTCGATCCACATCATCGTCGTCGTCGTGTCGCCGACGACGCTGCCCGAGCCGCCTGCGTTGGACGCGGCGACGATCGCAGCGAGATAGCCGATGTGCACCTTGTCGCGGAACACGGCGCCCGCGATCGTGCCGCCGATCAGCGCGGCGGCGATGTTGTCGAGAAAGCTCGACAGCACGAAGATCATGACCAGCAGCACCAGGCCGCCCTTCCAGTCGTCGGGCAGGAACTGGGGCAGCCAGGCGGGGACATGGCTCGCCTCGAAATGCTTCGACAGCAAGGCGAAGCCGAGCAGCAATCCGAGCAGGTTGGCGAGCAGCACCCATTCGTGGCCGAGGTGCGAAAGCCAGCCCGGCGACGCCCGGCCCTTCGGCAAACGGCGAGAAGGCGATCTTGAACAGCGAGATCACGACCAGGCCGCCGACCGCGATCGCCAGCGTATGCCGATGAAAGAGCGCGATCCCGACGAGGGTCAGCGCAAACAGCATGAAGTCGATCGGGATGCCGATGACCGCAGGCGGCTCGACCGGCGCGGCCAAGGCGGTCATGGCAGGCAGCAGCAGGAGCGCAGGATCGCCAGCACAGCGGGCGGCCAAGCGCAGGACCGGGGCATCGATTCCGCATGAATATCCGCCTGGGTGCGATTCGCGCGCGGAATGCAGCGCGATCCGGGCATCGCAGCAGACGCGTCCGATGTGCCGTGCGGGGTGATTTTGTGACGGCGATTGTAGCCTGCCGCCACGTCGGGCCAAGCCAACAGCCATGAAAAGCCCCGCATGAGGGCTCGACATCCCTCGCGTCCCCGATGGCAGGCTCCTTGCTTGTAAGTCGCGGTTCGACACTTAGACTGCATTAGCCGCCCGCTTCCTGCCTCCCGGGAGATGGGGCAGGCGGCGCGACCCGGTGCCATGGCGCTTACCCGATCACTGACCCGCCTCGATCACCCGACGCTGCAGACGTCGGGCGAGGGAATGGAGCGGGAGTCCCTGCTTGCGCTTTCGCAGCGCAAGCTGAACGCGCTCGGGCTGCCGGTCTGCTACATCGATGTCGACCAGCGCTACCGCTTCGTCAATCGCGCCTTCCTCGACTGGACCGGGCAAGCCGCAGGCCGAAGTCATCGGCCGCGAAGTCGTCGAGGTCGACGGCCGCGAGCTCTACCAGCTCTACCACGCCTATCTCGAAGCCGCGCTTGCCGGCGAGCGCGTCAGCTTCGAGCGCCAGCTTTCCTCGGTCAAGCGCAACGCTTTCTGGATCCGCGTCGATTATTACCCCGATCGCGGGCCGCGCGGCGACGTCCGCGGCGTGCTGGCCACGTACACCGATGTCGACAACATCAAGCGCCTCGAGCTCGAGGCCGGCGAGCGCGAGCATCGCCTGCGCATCGTCACCGACAGCGTCGGCCTGCCGATCTTCTATTTCGATCGCGCGCTGCGGCTGCGCTTCGCCAACAAGCCCTACGGCAAATACATCGGCGCGCCGGTCGACGATCTGCTCGGCCAGCCGCTCAAGAACTTCGTCGCGCCCGACGCGCTGGCCGAGATGCAGGGCTACGTGGAGCGCGCGTTCGCCGGCGCGACGGTGAGCTACGACCGCCGCGAGCGGTCCTCGTCGCGGCGAGCTGCGCTGGGTGCGCATCACGCTGTTCCCCGACCGCGAGCCCGGAGGCAAGACCGGCGGCGCGTTCGTGGTCATCAACGACATCGAGGACGACGTCCGCATCCGCGAGGCGCTGAAGTCGCAGGAAGCGCAGCTGCGGCTGTTCGCCGACAACATTCCGGGTCCGATCGCCTATCTCGACCAGCAAGCTCAAGTACACCTTCGTCAATCAGGCGTTCGCCAACTGGGTTTGCCGGCCGCAGGACCAGATCTACGGCAAGACGCCGTACGACGTCATGCCGCACGACGTCAACTCGTTCCTGCGGCCGATCATCAAGCGCGCGCAGGAGGGCGAGAACGTCGAATACGAGCGCGTCGGCGCCAGCGCCGACGGCCAGCGGCGCTGGATGCACGGCCGCATCGCGCCCGACCTCGACGCCACGGGCAAGGTCCGCGGGCTGTATTGCACCGAATACGACATTCACGATCTCAAGCTCACCGAGCAGGCGCTGGCCACGCGCGAGGAGCAGCTGCGGCTGTTCACCGACAACATTCCGGAGCCGGTGGTGTACGTCGACATGGATCGCCAACTACACCTTCGTCAACGATGCGTTCCTGCGTCTGGTCGGCATCGGCCGCGACGAGGTCATCGGCAAGATCGGTCGAGGAGGTGCTCGGACCCGAGGTCTTCGAACTGCAGCAGCCCTTCGTCGACCGCGCGGCGCAAGGGCGAGAGCGTCACCTACGAGCGCGAGCACATCGACGTCAACGGCCGCCAGCGGTGGCTGCGCAACCGCATCGTCCCGGACATGCGCTTCGACGGGACGATCAAGGGCTACTACATCGTCGGCCACGACATCACCGACCTGCAAGCAGGCGCAGAACGCGCTGGCGGCGCGCGAATCGCAGTTGCGCGCGATCATGGACGGCGTTCCGGCGCCGGTGGCGTATATCGATCGCGACGAGCGCTGCCAGTACGTCAACCGGCCGTTTCTGCAGTACTTCGGACTGACCGCGGAGCAGGTCGGCGCGCTGCGCCTGCGCGACGTGGTCGGCCACGGCATCTACGCCAGCGCGCAGGCGATGCTGTCGCGCGCGCTGCACGGCGAGTCGACCTCGTTCGATCGCCTCGTTCCGGGCGCGGGCGGCGTGAGGCGGTGGATGACCATCCGCGTGGTGCCCGACGCGACGCCGGCGGGCGAGGTGCACGGCGCGTTCGTGCTGATGAACGACATCCATGGCCTCAAGCAGGCGCAGGAAGCGTTGCGCGCCAGCGAGGCCGAGCTGCGGCTGATCATGGACAACGTGCCGGCGCGCGTGGCCTACATCGATCGCGAATACCGCTATCGGTTCCTGAACCGGCACAACGAGGAATGGCTTTCCGAAAGCCGCAAGGACCTGACCGGCCGGCCGGTCGCCGAGGTCGTCGGCGAGGCGCGGACGCGGCAGTTGCAGCCGCTGCTGACGCGAGTGCTCGCCGGCGAGACGATCTCGACCGAGCAGCTCCTCGTCGCAGCCCAACGGCGAGCAGCGCTGGGAATCGATGCACCTCGCGCCCAACCGCGATGCCGAGGGCAACGTCATCGGCATCTACGCGGCGCACACCGACATCCACGACCAGAAGCGCAACGAGGAAGCGCTGCACCGCGCCAACTGGATGCTTTCGTCGCACATCAACAACACGCCGCTGGCGGTGCTGGAGTGGGACCGCGACTTTCGCCTTGTTCGCTGGTCGCCGCAGGCGGAGAACATCTTCGGCTGGCGCGCCGAGGAGGTGCTCGGCATGCCGATCAGCGGCAGCCAGCTGACGCACGAAGCCGATCGCGAGGCGGTCGTCGAGCTGATCAACAAGCTGATGACCGGCGAGCGAGCCGCGCGCGACGGGCCTCAATCGCAACTACCGCAAGGACGGCGAGACGATCTGGTGCGAGTGGTATCACTCGTGCCTGCTCGACGAGCAGGGCCGCATCGTGTCGATCCTGTCGTTCGTGCAGGACGTGTCGTCGCGCATCCAGGCGGAAGAGCGCCTGCAATATCTGGCGACGCGCGACGCGCTGACCGGGCTGCCGAATCGCCTGCTGCTGCAGGAGCGGCTGACGCAGGCGATCGCAAAGGCCAAGCGCAGCGGCCGGCGCGTCGGCGTGCTGTTCATCGACCTCGACCGCTTCAAGAACGTCAACGACACGCTGGGCCACCGCATCGGCGACGAGCTGCTCAAGCGCGTCACGGCCAGCGCTGTCCGAGGCGTTGCGCGAGACCGACCTGCTGGCGCGCCTCGGCGGCGACGAGTTCATGGTCATCGTCGAGGATTTCGACGATGCCGCGGTGCTCAATCGCGTCGCGCAAAAGCTGCAGGACGCGATCGCGCAGCCGTTCGAGATCGAGGAGCACGATATCTACGTGACCTCGTCGATCGGCATCTCGGTCTATCCCGACGACAGCGACGATCCGGAAGGCCTGCTCAAGCACGCCGACGTGGCGATGTACCGCTCCAAGGAGCTCGGCCGCAACACCTACCAGTTCTTCGACGCCGATCTCGCCGCGCGGCGGCTCAAGCAGCACACGCTGGAGAACGCGCTGCGCATGGCGGTCAAGGAGAACGCGCTCAAGCTTCACTATCAGCCGGTCGTGCGCATCACCGACCGGGCGATCGTCGGCGCCGAGGCGCTGCTGCGCTGGCACGACGCGGAGCACGGCGACGTCGCGCCGCAGGTATTCATTCCGCTCGCCGAGGAGTCGGGATTGATTCACGTCCTCGGCGACTGGGTGCTGCAGCACGCGCCGCCGAGCAATGCGTGGCGTGGCGCAAGGCCGGTCTCGCGCTGACGGTGTCGGTCAACCTCTCCGGGCGGCAGTTCTACCGCGACGATCTGGCGCAGCGCATCTCGGAGATCGTGCGCTACCGCCGGTTGCGAGCCGTCGTGGATCGAGCTCGAAGTCACCGAATCGAGCCTGTTGCACGATCTCGATGCGATCAAAAAGGTGCTGCAGCAGCTGCGCGAAGAAGGCTTCTCGGTCGCGATCGACGACTTCGGCACCGGCTACTCGAGCCTGTCGCACCTGAAGCACTTCCCGATCGATACGCTGAAGATCGACATTTCGTTCATCGCCGATCTGGAGACCGATCCGGGCGACGCGGCGATCACCGAGGCGATCATCGCGCTGGCGCGCGGGCTGGGTCTGCGGGTCGTCGCCGAAGGCGTCGGCACGCGCGCGCAGCTCGACTTTCTCGATGCGCGCGGCTGCCACTGCTTCCAGGGCTTCCTGGCCAGCGAGGCGCTGCCGCCCGGCGAGTTTGCGGAGTTCACCGCGCAGCGCATGACTAGCGGCGCTGTTGTGCACCGCTCCGGACCGGGGCGCCTGCGTTTACCCTGCCGAGTCTATCCAGCACGACATGACCGTCGATGGCAAGTTGCCTGGAATCGGGCCGAAGCACCGATTTTCTTGACAACTGCCTGACAATGCGATTAAGTGCCGCTGGGATGCGCGCCGTGGACTAGGCGGAAACGTCAAGGGGCGAGGGGAGCCGACCGGCCGTTGCACCATCCAGGGCAACGGCCCACGGCGACGGCAAATAACTCTACGCAAGCAGGGGGGAGAGTGAAAGTAGCTAGCAGCGGGACGAGGTTGGTATTGGTGGCGGGATTGATGGTGGCTGGTCTTGCGATGGCGGGACCGAACAGAGGGAGTATGGAGTCGGGCCGAATGACGCCGGCCGCAAGCGTAGGCTCGGCCCCTTTTACGAATATCAATCTGACGACCGATTCCTGTGCCGGGGTCACCGGCTCGCTGTCGGTGACCGTGACCGGGACCGTCGATGACGGCGGCGGTAACGACGTCGTATGGTTCACGATCTTCGATGACGGCGTCGAAAAATTTGCCCGGCAGATCAGCGTACCTGTGGGCAGCACGACGACCACCGTTATCAATGTCAACTATCCGGGTGGGATCGGCGGATCGGCGCCGGGGATCGGTCTCGAACTGGGCGAGCTTCGCGGCGACAGCGATCTGTTTGAAATCGACGCATTCTTCCCGACTGCGACCGGAGGCGCGTGCGTCGGCACTCAGATTCCGGCAACCAGCGGATCGACTCTATTGCTGCTGGCTGGGCTGATCGTTGCTCTAAGCGTGCCGCTGCTGCGCCGTCGGTTCTCGGCGAAGAAGGAATAGCGCGGGGCTGTTCGCTTGTCCAGGAAGTGTTAAGGGGCCGGTTGGCCCCTTTTTCTGACGCGTTGAGCCACGCGAGCAGCGGTCGCGCCGCTGTTTCCCAGTCGCGCTCGAGCATCAGCATGTGCGCGAGCCCCGGCAGAACCAGCGAGGGAACGCCGTACAGCGACGCCGTCGCCTTGACGTCGGCCGGCGTCGAAATCCGGTCGTCTTGCGCGCCGAGCACGAACAGGCGCGCCGGCGCGACCGGGGCGCCCGCCGTGCAGCCGCAGCGTCAGGTCGATCAGCGCGCGCGGCGATTCCGGTGTCAGGTGGGCGATCGCCTCGGCCAGGATCTTCGGCGCGAACGCTCGTCGCTGAAGTACATCGGGCGCAGCGCCGCCAGCACGTCGCCGCTCAAGTGCGGCGCGTCGAGCCGTTGCATGTTGACCAGGTATTCGGGCTGCCAGGCGAGCAGCCGCTGCGCCACCGGCGCCAAGCCCGCCCGGCGGGATCGGCGCCAGCAGCGCCGCGGCACGAATCGGCCGCGTCGTCAGCATGCGCTCGATGATCGCCGCGCCCATCGAATGCCCGATCAGCACCGGCGGCGACGGCAGCGTGCCGGCGACATGCTCGACGTCGGCGACATAGTCGTCGAGACCGGCGACGAACAGCGACTTCGCGGCCGCCGCTCGCGCCGTGGCCGCGCAGGCTCAGCGCATGCGCAGCGATAGCCGTGCGCGGCGAAGTAGGGCAGGAAATACGGCTCCCAGCACCACGCGTCGCAGTAGCCGCCGTGCACGAATAGCAGCGGCGGCTTGCGGTCGGCTTGCGCAGGCAGCCGCGATCGCACTTCGAGCCGTGATTCGGGAGGGAGCATCGGAGGCCGGTAGGCATCGCGACGGCGTGCTAAAATTGCGAATACCCGCCGCCGTTTCCGGCGCATGCTCCGGCAATTCTGCGCATCCGCACGATTCCGCAGTGACTGCGGCGGCGGGCAACGCGCCATTCTACATGAGTCGATTGCACCGCCGCGAACCCGATCATGCCGCGGTCCCGGCCGCTGCCTACGACATCGACTGCCGCCGCTGCCCGCGGCTCGCGCACTTTCTGGATCAGGTGCTCGCTGCGAATCCGGGCTACTTCTGCCGTCCCGTGCCGCCGTTCGGAGACATGAGCGGCGCGCCTGGTCATCGTCGGGCTCGCGCCGGGCATGCACGGCGCCAACGCCAGCGGCAGGCCGTTCACCGGCGACTACGCGGGCATCCTGCTCTATGCGACCTTGCACAAGTTCGGCTACGCGAACCGGGCGCAGTCGCTGGGCGCCGACGACGGCCTGCAACTGGTCGACGCCCGGATCACCAACGCGGTCAAGTGCCTGCCGCCGGACAACAAGCCGCTGCCCGAGGAGATCAGGAACTGCAATGCGCTATCTCGCGGCCGAGCTCGGCACGCTGCCCGACGGCGCGGCGATTCTCGCGCTCGGGACGCATCGCGCACGACGCGACGCTGCGGGCGCTCGGCCTCGCGTCGCGTGCTTATCCGTTCGCGCACGGCGCCGAGCATGCGCTGCCGGGCGACGGCGGCCGGTGCAGCTGTTCGACTGCTATCACTGCAGCCGCTACAACACCAACACGCGGCGCCTGACGACGGCGATGTTCGAGCAGGTGTTCGCCTCGATCGCCCGTTATCGCGCCGCGCCCGCCGCGCAGCACTGAGCTGAAGCCGATGTCCGACGACAATGACCGCCCGGCATGAAAAGCCGAAGCCTTCGACGCGCGCGAGCTGCTCGAAGTCGCTGCCCCATCGCGCCGGCGTCTATCGCATGGTCGATGCCGCTGGCGACACGCTGTACGTCGGCAAGGCGCGCGACCTCAAAAAACGCGTCTCGAATTACTTCCAGAAGAGCGAGCACCATCCGCGCACCGAGGCGATGGTCGCGCAGGTCGCGCGCGTCGAGATGACGGTCACGCGCTCCGAAGGCGAAGCGCTGCTGCTCGAGAACAACCTGATCAAGGCGCATCAGCCGCGCTACAACGTCGTCTTCCGCGACGACAAGAGCTATCCGTTCATCTGCCTGACCGGCGAAACGTTTCCGCAGCTGCGCTTCCACCGCGGCAAGCTCGACAAGCCGCACCGTTACTTCGGGCCGTTTCCGAGCGCGGGCGCGGTGCGCGAGGGCATGGCGCGTGCTGCAGAAGGTGTTCCAGCTTCGCACCTGCGAGAACAGCGTGTTCGCCAATCGCTCGCGGCCGTGCATGCTGCATCAGATCCAGCGCTGCACCGGCCCCTGCGTCGGACTGATTTCCGAAGCCGGACTACCAGGAGGACGTGAAGAACGCGACCCTGTTCCTGCAGGGCAAGACGACCGAGGTGCTGGCGACGCTGCAGCGGCAGATGGACGCCGCCGCGGCGTCGCTCGCCTTCGAGCGCGCGGCGCGGCTGCGCGACAAGATCACGCCGGCTGCAGCAGCTGCAGTCGCGACAGTTCGTCGAGAGCGCGACCGCCGGCGACGTCGACGTCGTCGCCGGCGTCGCCGAGCGCGGGCTGACGGCGGTCAATCTGGTGATGATACGCGGCGGCCGGCACGTCGGCGATCGGACGTTCTTTCCGCAGCACGCGGAAGGCGCGACGCTCGACGAGGTCGTTCCGGCGTTCCTGGTCCAGCATTATCTGGAGCGGCCGACGCCTCCGACGATCGTCGCGCCCGGGGGCGGCGACGACCCGGTGCTCGCCGAAGTGCTGTCGGCGCAATCGGGGCACAAGGTTCAGCTCGTCACCAATCCCGGCGGCGAGCGTCGCGTCTGGGTGACGATGGCGGTGCAGAACGCGGAGCTCGCGATCCGGCAGAAGCTCGCGCAGAAGGCGACGCAGGACGAGCGGCTCGCCGCGCTGCAGGAGGCGCTGGGCCTGCCGTCATCGGTGCAGCGGATCGAATGCTTCGACGTCAGCCACACGATGGGCGAGGCCGCGGTCGCGAGCTGCGTCATCTTCGATCGACTGGCGATGCAGACCAGCGAGTACCGGCGCTTCAACGTCAAGCCGCCGGTCGGCGGCGACGATTACGCGGCGATGCGCGAGGCGCTGACGCGGCGCGTCGCGCGCATCGTCTCCGGTGAATATCCGGCGCCGGACCTGCTGGTGATCGACGGCGGCAAGGGGCAGGTCGGCGTCGCGGCGGAGGTGCTGGCCGAGCAGGGGCTGCACGCGACGCAACTGATCGGCATCGCCAAGGGACCCGAGCGCAAGCCCGGCCTGGAGGAAATCGTCTTTCCGCGACCGCGACAAGACGCTGCAGCTGCCGGCCGATCACCCGGGGCTGCACCTGCTGCAGCAGATCCGCGACGAGGCGCACCGCTTCGCGATCCAGGGACACCGCGCGCGCCGCGGCAAGGCGCGGACCACGTCGACACTGGAAGAGATCGCCGGCATCGGCGCGCGCAAGCGGCAGGCGCTGCTCGCGCATTTCGGCGGCTTGAAGGGTGTGCAGGCGGCGGGCGTCGACGATCTGGCGCGCGTCGCCGGCATCAGCCGCGCGCTGGCCGAGCGCATATTCGCCGAGCTGCATTGACGGATCGCCACCCTCGACTCAGGACCGCGCCGTCGCTCATCGGCGGTCTGGGCGCGCCGCAGCCGGAGTAGAATGCGTTCACCGCGCGCAGCACGCGGCCACCGCCATGATATTCAATCTTCCCACCGCGCTGACCTGGCTGCGGATCGTCCTGATCCCTGTGTTCGTCGGCGTCTATTACCTGCCCGACGACGATGCTGTCGATGCCGGCACAAGAACTGGCTGGCGATGACCGTGTTCGCGGTCGCGGCGATCACCGACTGGGCCGACGGCTATCTGGCGCGGCGGTGGGGCCAGACGTCGGCGTTCGGCGCGTTTCTCGATCCCGTCGCCGACAAGCTGATGGTCGTCGCGGCGCTGATCATGCTGGTCTGGCTCGACCGCGCCGAGCGCCTGGCTCGCGATCATCATCATCGGCCGCGAAATCGCCGTCTCGGCGCTGCGCGAATGGATGGCGCAGATCGGCAAGTCGAAAAGCGTCGCCGTCGCGTTCATCGGCAAGGTGAAGACCGTCGCGCAGATCACCGCGATCATCGCGTTGCTGCTCTACCAGCCGGTGATTCCGGGCATCGACACCAAGCTGCTCGGCACGATCGCGCTATGGGTCGCCGCGATGCTGACGCTGTGGTCGATGTTCCACTACCTGCGGCTGGCCGCGCCGCATTTCTCGCCCGGTCGCCGGATCGCCGCGCGACCCGCCGCTGTAGTCGCGGCGGCGATAGATCCGGCGCCGACCACTGTCGATAGCGCCGCATTGACCCGGTTCGCAGCAAAGACGCGATATGAAGGCTCGTTAGAGGGCTGTTCCCCGATAGCTCAGCTGGTAGAGCGACGGACTGTTAATCCGCAGGTCCCAGGTTCGAGCCCTGGTCGGGGAGCCAATTATTCAATACCTTGCGTTGCTTCCGGCGTTTCGCTTTCCGGCGACTGTAGACGAAAACGTAGCAAGTTTTGCCGCGGCTGCGCGCAGCTGCTCCGGCGCGAAGTGCGCATAGCGCTTCACCATCAACGCCGACTTCCACGCGCCGAGCTCCTGCAGTTCCGCCATCGTCGTACCGGCCATGACGTGCCACGTGGCCCATACGTGCCGCAAGTCGTGCCAGCGAAAGTTCTTGATGCCGGCGCGCTTCAAGGCATTGCGCCACGACCTCGTGTTCACCTGACCGAGCGGTCTGCCCTTGTAGGTGAATACGCGCTCGGGATGCTTGCCCTTCTCTTCGCTGAGCACCGCCATCGCGTCGTCGTTCAACGGCACGCCGATCGCCTCGCCGCCCTTCGCTTCGTCGGCATGAACCCATGCCGTGCGGCGACCGAGATCGACCGTCAGACCATTGCAGTCCGAGCACGTTGGCCTGCCGTAATCCTGTCGCGAGCGCAAAGCGCGCGAGCTGTCTCTGATGCGGTGGCAACGCGTTCAAGAGCCTGATGACCTCCTCCTTGGTGAGCCAGCGCACCCGTCGCTTCGCCTCCGGATAGAGGGTGACGGCTGGCGCTTTCTCGATCCATTGCCACGGACCGGCTGCCCGCTTCAATACGGCCCGCACGAGGGCGAGATAGCGATTGGCGGTGGCGCGGGAACTCTCCGCTGCCTTTGCCTTGCCAATCGCCTGAATCTCGTCCCGCGTGATCGTATGCAGCAGCCGGCCGCGGAGGTGCGCATCGAGCCACTGGAACTTGACTCGATCTTCGTGCGCCGTGGCCTTGTCGGCCTTTTCCTCGCACCACCGGACTACGGCGTCCTGCCACGTGTAGGTTGCACGTTCGCCGAGACGGTGGACGCGCCAGAGATCGGCGCGCACGTGATCGAGCCATTCCTGTGCTTCTTTGCGGTTCGCGGTGCCACTAGAGCGGCATACGCGGCCTCCGTCCGGTAGGCGTGATCGTGGCCCACCAGATGCGGCTATCTGGACGTTTGTAGAGCGACATGTACTCTCCTTGTCGCCTACGGCGTCCGCGCGTCGATAGTGTGCGCGGGCCCAGGCGAGCAAGTCAACTTCAACGAAGCGCCAAGCGCGGCCGATCTTCACGGCCGGCACGGTACCCGCCGCCGCCAAGGGCGCGCAGGGTGACGGGGTGCAGCCGAAGGGTCGTTGCGGCCTCGGCGACGGTCAGCAATTTCTCACTCATGTTTTCCTGCCAAACGCGTTCACGCCGCGTTGCGCGACAACTGGAACCGCTCCGTTCGCTGCCCACGATCTTCGCGACCACTCGCATGCGTCCTCCTGGCGGAGGCGACAGTCGTACTTTGCGCAGTGCGAGAACAGTTCGTTTTCAAATAACGGTACGGTTGATCATGGTCATTCCTTGAAGTCCATGTACTGACCAAAACCAGCAATCGGCGGAATCCCATGCGAACGCCAGCTCAGTGCGGGATTCCGTCGAGCGCAAATGAGCGAGGGTGTAACGGCATCTGTTAGCGGCTTCGCGCCCAAACGCCACGTCTCGAGGGAGCGAGTGCTACGCGGACTCGGCGAGCAGGTTTCCGCGGGCGGCACCATCGATACCGACGAGAAAAAACTCGCCGATGGCGCTCAAAAGATGGTGAAGGGGAGCAGACACGCGTCGCCGCGCGCGAAAAGAAAAAGGCCCTCGGTCCTTGCGAACTGAGGGCCTTGCTGCGTGACGAACCGTCGAGTCCATGCACGAGGCATGGCCGAAGGCGCATCACATGGCACCGCCAGACCTTGCGATCCGACAACGCCAGCTATGCTCGGGCGCTAGACCGAGCGCACAACCTAAGTCGCTTGCGCGACGAGATCGGAATCGCTTCCGATCACTTCAAGGGCGGGTAACGACCGCAACGCCAATACCGAGGTACTGGACTTCATGCATGGCTGGATGACCAGTCGACATGAAGGCTGTGTGAGCACGATGCTCACGGACAAGCGGCTTGAGTATTGCACTGCCGGTGCGCCACTTCAAGGGTCTGGCGCGACGAAATGGAGGATGCAAGCCGACAAGCACGGCGTTTCGGGTGTTTTCCGTCTTGACAATGAGTCAGGCGGACTAACGCGCAATTGAATAGGATGTGCTCGGAGCCATGGGATGCTGGCGCTGGCAGCAGGAGGGGATTCGAACTGGCTCGGAGGCCGCTGATTTGCAGCAATGTAGGCCACGAGATTACTGCTCAGCCCACCCCTGCCAAGCCTGTACTGCCATCACCATGGCCAGCGTATCAAGCTCGCAGTAGCGCAGCAGTCCGGCCTTGATGGGAGCCCTTGCATCATCTCCAAGGTCCTCTGCCTGCAACCGCACATAGGCTGCCATCGCTGCTCCGCCTTCCCTAAGGTCCTCCGGAAGGCCTTCTTCGAGAGCGTCAACTTCTTCGCGCGTAAAGTCATCGAAAAGAGGTGGTAGAAGGGAATAGGGGTCCCGCACATGGCCATCCCTTTCCTGCCACCACGCGATGGGCTGTACCACGTTGAGGCTGGTGTTCGGACCATAATTGGGCACGCCGTAGAGTTCGCGTAACCGCGGCGAGCTCCGCATGAGCGCCGGGAGCACCTTCTTGAGTGAGGCGCTACCCTTCGTGCTCGGATGAAAGAAGTGTTTCCCCGAAAGCACGCAAAGATCGACCATGTTTCGTACTCCAACGGCGTCGCCGCGTTTTGTGATTGAGTCGATAAACGCAACTAATTCATCCCTGTCCGCAGGCGGCTGGTCGTTTTGGAGCAATTGCTCCCGGAGTTGGGTAAGCACCGTGTTCTCGTGGTCCGCCCAGCGGAAGACAGTGCCGCTGTCGCCGTTAAGTGCTTGCCGCAGCGCACGCACGAAGTCGAAGTTGGGGTCGACGCCGGGCTCCGCGCATAGCCACTGTGTCCGATGCGATAGCGTTCCATCGGCTTCGACCACGTGGTGCGAGAACTGGAACGCGGTCAGTGAATAGGGTCGCCGTCCCTTGGTGAACGGAATGGCCACTGTGCACGTTTCGAAGTCGATGAAATGGAGGGGATATCTCCACCGCGCCATCTCGTGTCGCATCGCAACCGCGTCGAAGTAGAAATCGCCACCGCCTGGCCACTCGGGCCGACACAGGTACCACTGCCGGTGCTTGGTGGTGAGTCCGTCGGCACCAGGCGGCGCGCCATCGTGGTCTAGGAGGTCCGACGTCACTTGGGCAAGCTTCAGCACACCTTGCGCAATCAGCTGGTCCTTACGTCGACAGTTCCACAGGTCAAGGACCGTCCCGCCCGCGAAATCAGCCGGACCCAGGTTGAATGCTTGCGACCAGCATTCGTGAAACCCGCTGCGCGGCTGGCCCTCGGCCGGCCACCTGTCCGCCTTGAATTGGCAGGTCCCGCACCCCGCTGACGGCGCGGGGGCAAGGCGACGGTCGGCGGCATAGGCTTTAGCAAATTCCGTTACGGCCTGTTCGAAGGAGGTCACGCGGCCGGCTTCGACTGCAAGGCCCTCAGCGATGAGCTGGTCGACTTGGCTGTCAACATTGCGAATCGTAAGCAAAGGGTCGCCCAGAGCACCGTCTCCTTCCGGCGCCACGTAGTCGACGTGGAGACGACCATTCACCCGGCGAATCTTGAAACGATTGTTTAGCCCTTCGACCGTCGCGACGGTGTCCTTGTCGACCAGCATGAGGTGCGCGCGTACCTCCGCACTGGGCATTGCGAGCCGCGCCACATGGCGCTGGTACGCCACGTCGAGAAGATGCGGCCTGAACTTCGAAGAAATGTCGCCGCGCTTGCCGCGCAGCTCTCCGTCCTCCCTGCTGTATGACTTCGCCTTGACCTCAACGAGGTCGACGCGATTGCCGTCCTTCCTCAGGATGTCCACCCGGACGAAATGGGGGCCATGGGCTAGTGCAGCCTCGAAGACTGTAATCGTTTTGGCCTGCAATAGCTCAGCAGTGCGAGTCAGCGCGCTGTCGTGCTCAAGGTCGTCGACACGCACTCCGCCAGGATGCATAAGGCAGGCGAGCTGGCCAACTTGGTAGCCGCCCTCGGCAAGCGCGGCGAGAAAAGTGTCCTCGACCGTCGTGTCCAGGTAATCGGGCTTCCCAGTGTAGTTGAGTTTCGTCGGACACTCAGCCGCGAGTGCAAACCGTGACTTTGTAAGATAGCGTGGCATCGCGCGGCCTTCGGTTCGTTGGAGAAAAATAGAATGCGTGCGTGCCAAGCCTTCGATGACTATCGCGAGGGCGACGGCAGCCCGGATGACGAAATGCACCCCTTGTCTGCGGCGTTCAAGCGCAAGTCCGGCTCACAACAACATATGACCTGCGTCGCCGGCGGCTTCGTACGCGAGATATCCGAGTAAATCGCATGAAGGGGCTAATGCGACGCAGCCTTTGACGCAGAAGGCTTGTTCTCGTTGCTTGCGTCTATCAACACGATGTCCTCGCGACCCTCAAGCTTCAACGTGCGAAGAATCGCCATGACCTTATCTAGCTCCGCTTCGTTGAAATGCAGGATGACCTTGATGATTTTTCGGTCGCGTTCGCTCGCTCATAAATCTTGACCTGATGTTCAAGGTTCCGCTTCAGCGACGTGTTACTCGCTAGCTTGAACTCGACCAAGCTCATATCTCGACGTCCCTTCGAAACCTTGAAGTCGACGGGCCCGCGACCGTTGTTCACCTCGGCGTTCACGTCGAATGATGTTTCGTACCAAGTCAGGCGGAACATCGTCTGAAGGTCACTTTCGCGCTTGATGGGATTGCCATCCACGGTAGAAGAGGCGGTAGCCGTCGTTGTCCTCGATGACATGCTTGAGGTACGCGACCCGTTTGAGGCTTTCATCATACGAGTCACCTAGTTGGTAGAACCCGCGCCAACCAGGTGGTCGTTTACCAGCGCGCGAACGTTCTCTACGAACTGGACTTGCGTCTCGTGCACCTTGCGATTGCTTACCGAGTGGGCCTCAGGGGCGCTTTCCTCCTTCTCCTTGATGTAGTAGTCGAGAATTTCAGGGTACTTAGCAATCGTTGCGCGGGCTGCATCTCGGCGCTCGTCGGCTTGCGAGCGTTCGTTGATTTGAGCGAAGAAGTGGTCGTTGACCTGCGCACGAAGTACTGCATCGGGAAGCGCATCCCTGATGCTTGCAAAGTGCGCAATCATGTCACCATGGTTAATCCACGCCTCGTCACGGGTCAGTATCTCCTTTGGCGTCGAGTAGGACGAAGTCGCCATTGAATATGGGCAGGTCAAAGTGCCCGCCTCTCCATCGCTGCGTTTCGTAGTCAAAGGTCACCTTCGCCACGTGAAACCGGTGTACATGGCCCGGCGGTAAATGTTTCCTCGCAAACGTCTGCGTATACTCCAGCAGAAACAGCTTCGTTAGATTGGTGGTGAAGTCGCTTAGGTGGTCGCGGCCGACCCCGCCGTCTATGAGACTCAACTTTTCCAGGTGGCTGTCGTGAGTGAGCGTCTCTTCTCCAAAGTTCTGCCAAAACAGTTGCGAGGTTGCGACAGAGCCCCTGCGCAAAATCGTTACCAAGCCCAGTCCCGCGGTTGCCGGTCTTGCTGAAGCCAAGCCAGTTCTGTCGCACCTCGGGAAAGAACAACCAATGTGACAACTCCCCCTCGGTCAGGTCCCCTTCCAGAATCCGGTCGCGAGAAACACCAGGTAGCGAATGATGTCGTCGTGCAACTGGCGGTACTTGGCGTCTTCGCTGTCATAGAGCAGGAAGGGGTCAATGAACAGCGGTAAGTCGTTCACTAACGCGATGTCGATGCCGTACTCGTCTAGCGTCTCGGCACTCACGCCAAAAACGTCAGAGAAGTACACCTGCCGAGGACTTGCGGGGTGGCCCATGGTGGTGTCGTCAGGCCAGATGACGGTTGATAGCCGTGAAAACGTAAGCTGGTTCGCCGGCGACGTTGGCTAGGTTATCAACCAAGGTGCTATGGCCGTCTCGAGCTTTGCTCGTAGGTCGGAATACTTCGCTTGGAAGAACTCACGATTTGCTGCCAAACGACAGAGGTCCAGTGAGCTGTGCGCGGCATTCTCAGCCTGATTGCCATCAGTGACCGCCCACGCCTGCACCAGCAGGAATTTCACGGGGCTTGCAGTTGCTGCGGAGAGCTCGCGTGCACGCATTTCCGGGTCCTTGGCGCTGTACCCGACTTTGTAGATGTCGGCGCCGTGAGCCGGGCATCGCATGACGTAGACGTACGCGCCGGTGCGTCCTCTGCATTCGCTGCGCATCCCGGCGCTTGCCAAAGGCGAGGTAAGGTCGGCTTCCGGAAGGACCACGGAAGTGCTCTGCTGGTGATGTTGCGCCTACTGCTGTGCGACCCTGGTTGGGCATGGAGTGCGCCCTGCGCCAATTCTCAAGCCGCTTCTTCGCGGACGACAGCGAGCTCTTGAGATAGACAATCTTTGGCGCGTCCAATGCCGGATTGTCCCGGTATCGCGTGTGTTGTGCAAATTGTTCCCGCCCTTTGATTTCGTTTCCGGCCGCGTCGTGACCAACCCGTTCGGGGTCCATGAACTGGCGCCAGAAGCCATCGACCGGCACCTGAAACCGTGGCGGTGCGTAACTCCGGCCGACGAGGCTTGATGCGTGCGGCCGAATAATGCGTATGGCGCTTATGTGGCGGATGAGCACTCTGTCTGCTTCGGGAACCCGCTTAATCTCTTTCTGCGCCTTAGCCGAGGCGGCGGCCTCTTGCGAGAGCTTCGTCGGTTTTGACTCGTACTCGATGAGCGTGACCTTTGCCCGCAGATAAGCCGGCAACAGGACAACTGTCTTCATTACGTCAAGAGGGCTGCTCGCTGTTCCACACCTTCTGCACCAGATTTGCGCCGGTCGGCCCACGATTGTTTTCGGTCAGGGTGCTTCTGTTCGGAGAGGTCATACATGATGTCGTCGTCAGTGATGACCTTGAAGAATGAGCCCCCATCAAGGAACAGGTACCGAGCGTCAATCGTGCGATGGCGCAGGTCAAACCGGGCCATTGCCTCGACGCGTAACAGTTCCGGATACTGCTCAAGCATTACTGGGCCCGTTTTCAGCGTTGGGTCGGGACGCACGGACTTGAGCCATCCTTCGTCGTCCGCCCATTCGTAGTTCGTTGCCGATTGCAGCTCATCGAGGTCGGTTCCAGCGGCTCCCGCGGTCAGCATGACGCAAAGCTCATCACCCCGACGAACCATCGACGTCGAAATGAGAGCGTAGCTGTTGCCAGCACTGGTTTCAGCCATGATTCTCGCGGGTCGTCAATGATGCTGAAGTTATAGATGACCCCTTCCTTGAAATCGTAGGCTGCGTCAAGATTGACGTCAGGTGCGCCTGGCGCGGTCACAAAATCGAAAAAATCGGACGAGCTGATGAGGTAGTCCGACTCCGGCAATCGGAAGAGCGTCAGATACTCGTCGATGAAGAAGGCCTCGGTGACGTTGAAACTAGACGGCAACGAGCGCAGCCCATGTTGCCACGTGCGCATGTTGATACTGGTGAGGTAGTAACGGAGTTGCTGGTCGGCCGCGAACTGCGCGCCTGATTCCAGTTGTGCGCGATAGATACGCCGAGCCTCCGCGTACCGGCTGTCGATGTCCGCCTTTAACAACGGGTCTCGCTTGAGCTCCCTACGGAGGCGCTTCTCCTTGGTGCGGGAGAATGCACCGCGACCTTGTCCATCTGGGTCATGCGCTTGCGGTAGGAGTTGCCCATGGCGTATTCCGTGAAGTAGTTTGCCGTTCCATGCTTGCAGCGTTATCGTTCGGCCATGGTCTTCTCGAGCTCTTTCTTCATATCGCCAAGTTTCGCCAAGCGTTCGGCGTCGCTTTTGTCAAAGCTCGCTGCTAGTTTCTTCTTGTCGACCCCTTCCGCGTTTACGACCTTTACCGCTAGCACCAAATCGTTGCGGTCCTGGGTCTCGCGAGGCCCCCAGTTGGAAAACATGTTGGGGCTCAATTGCAGCCGCTTGCTCTCGCCCGGCTCCAATCCGCCAGCCATTTCATTGTTGAAATCGTCGTCGACCCACGGCACGCTGCGCCCTGGGGTGCTGACCACTCCGTGGTAGTAGATGCGCGATAACGGAATACCGGTGTTGTTGGTCACCTTGAAGTCGATGACCGGTTGCGGCATGAATGCGTTCTTGCTCCAGTAGTACTTCCCATCGGCAATCGCGATTTTGTCGAGCAACCCTCCTGATTTCGTAGCATCTGCCTTCTGTTTTTCCAGAGTTGCGATTTCGTCATTGACGCTCTTCAACTCGGCTTCTGCGCGGCCCTTTCGAATGGTGGCGGCTGAAGCGATGATTTCTCTGGGCGTTCTGCCGTTGACGACCGCAAGCATCTGGCCTTGCAACTTTTCCGGATTTCCTGCGGCCGCGAGCATTCCGAACAGACCGCTGTCCTTCGGAATGATGCCGTTGAACGCAACGACGGTGAGTGCGTCCTCAAATTTCTTGAGGTCGTCCGGCTGGAGCTTTGCCCTTATTGCTCGCAGTCTTCTTCCCGGATAGGCCTCCGGTGTCGAGGCGTCGATTCGCGTGTCCATGGGACCCGAACAGCCAGAGAGGGCGAGGAGAACAACGAAGGCAACGAAAGTGATGAAGTTGTTTTTCATTCAATTTTTCCGATGTCAGGCGCTCTACTCTGCGGTGGAGTAGACGACCGGGAAATGAGCGCGATGCCAGTCATCAGGGTCAGCAAGAAAGCATTGCGTGACTGTGTATTCCGTGGTCTTCGTGTCTTGCGTAACGACAACGCTGCCATGCGGGCGTGCTTTGATGTCAATTGACATTACGTGGCTACACGACCGCGCTAACTGCTCGAGTGCGGCGGGCAACTCCATTGCGCGCGCAGTCACAAACCGCATCGCAAGGGGTGGCGGTTCGGTCATTTCGTGGCCGCTATGGCTGAATCAAGCGCTTCCCGGGCTGCCTCTGCACTACCGTTTTCCTCCAGCTTCCAGATACGCTTCTCGACAAAGCTCGGCGCCCGGTCGATTGCACCGATCGGCTCGATGCCCATCGCCCCAAACGGCTCAGCAATTCGGCGACCACCTCGTCCTTGCGCAGGGTCCAGGTCGAAGCGAAGCAGCGCCAGAACGTCCAGCCGGCACGCTCCAGGACCCGCTGGCGCATCATGTCCTGCGCCAGCGGTCCGGGCCGTGAAACTCGTCTCCGTCGCATTCGATGGCAAGCGCGTGTCTCCGCTCGCCTTCGACCACCATGTCGATGCGGTAGGCGCCAGACTTGACCTGCGGTATTACGCGGTAGCCGCGCTGAGCCAGCTCGCGTGAACACCTCGCCGCTCGAATCCGGACTCGCACACGCTCAACGAGCGACTCGGCCTCCTCGCTTGTCAGCGACCATCGGCTTGCTGAAGTGGCGAGGAGCGCCTGCCGCAGGTCCTTGTCCGACAGGTCGGTCACCTCGACAGAGCGGACCAGGTACATCCGGTCGCGCGCCCGGCTGCCAGCCACGTTGAAGCGTTGCTCGAACATATTGCCCGGACACCGCCTTGCAGTTGCGTCGGGTCGACGACCATCGAGAGAAACATGATGTCGCGCTCGCTACCCTGGAATGTGCGTGCGTCGCCGCACTCGAACTTGCGGCGCAGAAGCTCGGTCGCGCTCGCACTCGCGAGCGCACCAGCGTGTCGATGTGCTTGGCCTGCTCCATGCCCAGCAGCGAAACGACACCAATCGTGCGGTCGGCGAACCGCTCGTCGGCGAGGATGGCCTTAATTTCGGCGACAATCGCCTCCGCCTCGGCCTCGTTGCGGTCCTGCGTGTCACGGATGCCATGCGGGCACGTAGATGTCCACCAGCGGCGGGTCGATGCGCTCGGAAGCGCTTCGGAATGCGAAGTGGCTGAATGGCGTCCGTAGAAGTTCCGATTGCGAGTACGCGATGATGGGCGGCACGCACCGGAAGTGTTCGCGCAGCATGACTGTTCGGCAGCAAAGACGCGGGCGGCCAGCTCGTAGAGCGACTTCTCCGGCGTCATCTCGCATGCCGTAGGGCTGGTCCGCCAGGAAGCGGTTCTTGAGCTCCTGGATGCGTTGCGCTGGCGATGAAACCGGCGTCGGGCGAGACCTGCTTGTCGTCGCCGACCACGAGAATCTTCTTCGCCACGCAAGAATCGCCGGCAGCGCCCACAGGTCGGACTGGCTCGCCTCATCGACGATGACCAGGTCGAATGCGCCGATGCTCGGCCGGCATCGACTCGGAGACCTTGAAGTGACTCATAATCCAGCACGGCACGGCGCCGGCCGCATCGAGCATGGCTTCGCGGGCATCGCGCCGGTAGCGCGTCGCGTTGGGCCCCGTACCCTGGCCGATTCGCCGGATCGCTGTCGCATAGCCGGCCAGGGCCTGCAGACCTTGGGCGTCGAATTTCGCTTCGTGGCTAGCCACGCTGCCTTGGCAACCATGTCGCGATAGAGCTTGGCCAGCCCCGCTTCGAGGTCGCTTCGGCGGCGAGACATCGCCACCAGCTCGTCGCCGCGCTTCAATTGATTCCAAGTGGACCTGGACACGGGCCCACGTCCAAGCATCGCGCCAAGCCGCAGGGAACGCGGTGTCTTCTCCGGTGGCCTCGACCGGAATCGTTCTGCACGCGGGACGGCGAGCATCGGCGCACCGGCATTGGCCAGTTGTTTCGCGCCATCCCGTTACTGTCGCGAGAACTGGTGCGAATGCCGCCGACCCGTCGCAGGTCGGCCATCAGTTCGGCGAAGCGTGCCGCCACCTGTTCCGGGCGAACTTCTTGTTACCGAGCACCGACCCCAGGAACTGGCGCAAGCGCATCGGTGACCGGCCCTGATTTGCCGGCGAGCTTTTCCTGCAAGGTCGAGAACTGGGTGGCAGCTGAGGAAAGCTCGGCCCGGCTTAAATGACTCACGAGTTGCTCGCGGACTTCTCGCAACTGGACTGGTCCGCCAACGAGCAGCTTCAGTGGAGGCTGAGCGAAAACCTTCTGCGCCTGGCTCGGTAGCCGCGCATCGAAGCTCATCGCCAGGTCGTGCGCCTTGCGCGCTGCAATTGCGGTCAGTTCGATTTGCCGCAGATTGGCGACGCCACCGTTGAGCCGGGGCACCGACAGTGTCTCGGCAAACCCGTTCCATCGCACGACAAAGCTGATGACACGCTCATGCAGACTGACGTAGCGATGGACTAGCTCCCAGTCCTCCTTGAGCGGTGCGGCGCAAGCCCGAAACCTTAACTGTGCCGAGCAGTTCCTTCGCCTCACCGGCGCCGAGGGCACGAACCCAAACGGCTTGCCGGATTCCGCGCCGCGGTTGATGGCCTGACAGGCTTTGTGCGACGCGAGGCAGTCGTCGCTTATCTCAACCGGCCGCCGCAGGAATTCGGCGCGTGCGTCGACCAAGGACTGTAGGTCGTTGAACAGCGACTCGAGTGCTTGTCGCTCTGATGCGAAGGAAGGAAGCCGGCACTTGAGGCGTAAGCTCCATCGGCCAACCGCCTGGAACACCGTCGAGCTCTTCGGCAAGATTGAAGGCCTGCTCGACATCGCGAGACAGCTGGCGGGCGGCATTCAAGACATCTTGAGTGAGCGCCGTGAGCTGCAGGAGCTCGCCGTCGCGCTCCTGCGCTTCGAACTCGCGAATGCGGCACATAACGCCGTGCAGCTCGGCGATGGCAGCTGCGCGTTGGGGAAGTCGTCTGCCGAGGGCACTTCGGGGCTTGGACGTATGCCAAGTCGGCTCTGAGCGTGCGTCGTGCCTCCCGCAGTACTCTGGCCTTCGGCGGTCGGTGAGTGGCGGGCGTTGGCGAAGCTGACTTCGTCGTCGAACCACCCGAATTGTTCGCGGCCGGTGACCACGAGCTCGGCGAGCTTCTGCGCTCGCATCGGCACGCCGTCCACGTCGACGTCAGCAGTTGCGCCATCGCAATCTCGTCGACCCGTCGGTCTATCTTGGCCAGCTCGGCGTGCGCACGGTCGATGGACTGCTTGAGCGTCTCAATCTCCTGCTTACACAAGGCCGGGTTGAGCTGCGAGACCTGATGTTGGATGGCCTCGATGGACGCCTGAAACTGTCGGATACCTTCCCGGTCACTCGTCAGCAACGCAACCGTCAGTGGTCGGACCTCCTCGGGAATTTTCGACTGCAGGACGTCGAGGGCAGGGTCGCCTTTCGAGGTAACCAAGACGCGGCGCCCAGTCGCGAGGTAGTGGCAGATGATGTTGGCAATGGTGTGCGTCTTGCCGGTACCGGGTGGTCCTTGCACGGTGACACCGGCGGCCCGCTCCAGCCGCGAAACGATGGTGACCTGCTCTTCGTTGTACGGCAGCGGGAAGTAGAGTTCTGTCGGGGCTTGGCCGCCTGATGAATCGCCGCGACTCGATAGCCCACGAAAATTGACCGCCTCGAATTCGACCGGCACGTCCGAGGGTGGCGACACCAACGCGAGGACTCCCTCCGGCAACTCGCAGCCGCCGGCGAGCTTCTCCTGCAGGCGGCGCAGGTCATCGACCAGCACGTTGAGGGCGCGCGGGCGCGACAGCAGCACCCAGGCATCGGTAACGACGATGTGGTCACCTGCGGTGGCACTGGCTCGTCGCTGTTAAGAACCTCGCGGTAACTGCCTTCGCTATCCAGATTGCCGGCGACCAGCTTGAGCACATCGGTGTAGCTGCCTGCATCGAACGGAGAGACTGGCCGTTCCTTGTTCCGCTCGATGTGTTGCCGAACTGACCGCTCGACGTCCGCGGCACCTCTGACTGAACAAGCGACGAACGCATCGAGCTCCGGGCGCGTATTGGTAGCCCGCGGTCGGACTTCCAGCGCGAGCGATTTTTCATCGAGCGCGATTTCGAGCGTTTGGGTCAGAAGGGGGTACTCGAACGCAACGCTCTGACCCTTGAATTCCAGCTCCCAGGTTGTTATCCCGATGCCCCACACCAGCTCGACCGGCTTGGCGGTCTCCTCGGCCTCGACCGCGTGCTTGATGGCGAACAGGTCGCCATAGAGGCTGATAGTCTTGCGTCGTGGCTTCTCACCAACAGCCCACGCATTCCATAACTGGATGTACTCACTGACCGCGCGATTGGCAGCACTCCGCCCGCGTGCTTCGAGGTCCTTGCGCTCCTCAGCCGACTTGTCCTTGGCAGCCGTGGTGAGCCAATTCTGAAGATGAGCTTCGTTGAGGCTGGGTGGCGGTCCTTCTGGGTCGTTGCTGACGCGAATGAGTCCGCGATATTTCTCTTGAACTGCCGGCGGTGGGTGCGCATCGAGCCGCTGAATGCGCATCCAGGTGTGGTCGCCCTCGACCTGGATATCGAAGTCGACACCCGGTAGCCCCACCAAGTCGCGGCGGCGGCGCAGGAACCCGGACGGGCTCGAAAGGCGATAGCCCCGCGGGTCGATGTCCTTGAGTTGCTCGCCGATGTATTCGAACAGGCGGTGGAGGAGATCCCTGGGTGACGGCATTTTTTGTTGGGCTGGGTAAGGGCAATCGGAAGCCCACCCCAACCACAGGGGAATCTCCCTCCCGACATTGTGCCCCTTGCGCCGCATACCCGCCACTTTTTAGGGCAGCGAACCCATGACGTCGGGGCCATCGCCAAGCCAGTATAGATTACATAAGCATCTGAAAACACGCAGATTTCAGACGAACGGTCGTTCGACAAGGCCACGAAACGGTGATATTCTCCAGTACGTATGAATATTCGTGAGTGCGAAAATGCGTGACGAACAGTACCTAGCCAAGCTGCGGACCTACTGGAAGCGCCACCAGGCGTTTCCCTCGATGACCAAGCTGGCAGAAGTCACGGGGCTGGCGACGGCGAGCTCGGTGTTTGGGGTCGTCAGTCGCCTTAACAAGGCCGGCTTCCTCGAACGCGTAGAAGGGCGCATCGCGCCGACCCGGAAGTTCTTCGCCCGACCGTTGCTGGGGTCGGTGCGCGCGGGACAGCCGCAGCCGGCGACGCAGGAGGAGCCCGAGGTTCTAACGGTCGACGACTACCTCATCGACGACCCGAACCGGACCGCGTTCATCAAAGTGCGCGGTGACTCAATGAAGGACGCCGGCCTTATGGACGGCGACCTGGCCGTAGTCGAAATGAACGCCGCCACCAAGGCCGGCGATATCGTCGTTGCCGTCGTTGACGGCGACATCACGGTCAAGACACTCAGGCTCGACCGTAAAGGGCAGTTCTTCTTAGAACCTGCCAATCCCGCGTATGAACCCATCAAACCGCGGGGCTCACTGGAAATCGTGGGCGTGGTCATCGGTAGCTTTCGCCGCATACGGCGGTGACCACCAAGTTCTAGCCGGCACGAGCCGGCCATCGTAGTGAAAACGAACATGCCCGCGGGGCGTGCAGGAACCGCTTTGCCCTGCGGTTGGAGACACCACTGGTCACCTTATTTCTCGACCTAGATGACGTACTGCATCCCGACGACGTCTATCTGACGGCGCAGGGCATCGAACTCCGCAGCGCCGGACACGAGCTGTTCGAACAAGCGCCTCGACTGGTGACCGCAGCGCTCGAGCCATTTGAAAAGGTGCGGCTCGTGCTGTCTACGTGATGGGTGGCAGGGCTCGGCTACCGCGCTACTCTCGAACGATGCAGGACGCCGGCGAGCTCGTGTGCGAGCTCGGCGCGCTTGTTCGTCAGCTGTCGGGGAAGGCCAGGCATAGCCCGTTAGTTTCCGGGTAGGCCGTCCCCTGAGTCCAGCATCTTCTTCGTTAATCGTCTAACGGAAACGGTGTCTCGTTAATGGTCTAACGAACCCCTACAAACAGCAGAAGCGCGCGGCCGCGAAACTCGCTCCTGCTATGAGAAATTCATACAAAATGTGCTCAGACGGCCCCGGGCAAGGGCTACAGCAGGCAAAATCCGCTCGGTTTCGTTAATGGTCTAAGGAATACCGGGCCGGTGTTACTGTTAGTGCCAACCTCGGCGTTCATGGCCGGTTGTTAGGCCCCGCCATTTCTTCAAGCTGATGCCGAAAGCCCCCGCAAAAAGCGGTCTTTTCGGCTGGCGCCGTGCGCGGCGATCCGCAAGATGGCCCGATCGGACCCAACGCGAGGCTCACGCGATGAGAGCGGAATCAGTGGCCAAGTCGATCACAGATGCTCAAGGGGATCCTGGACGGCAAGACGTATGTGGCCGTCGCGCAGGAATCGGGGCTGAGCCGCTCGGCCGTCGAGCAACGCGTGAAGGCGCTTGCCCGCGACCTGCAGACGGTCGTGGGGGTGGAACGGGTGGACGAGGACGAAGTGCCGACGGTGCAAGGCGATGCGGGCGCGAAAGGACAACTACCTTGAAGCGCTCGAGCACTATCGCCCGCAGCGTGTGGTCAACGCCGACAAGGGGTCACGCGCGTTGACCCGACGAGGACATCGAGCGTGCCGTGGCGATGACCCGGCAGCACAGCAAGTTGCAGGAACAGGGATGCGGCCTTGCTGCTGGTACTGTTCGCGACAGCGGCCAAGCCCTCTGGAAATCGCCAGACTCGAAGTACGGGACTACCTGACCGAAGACGGGTCGGTACGCGAGGAATCGCTGATGCGCGCCGATGTCGGCCATCAACGGCAAGGAAAGGCCGCTCTTCTTCGCCAGCACCAAGGTCGTCGCGGCAGTGGACGCCTATTTGGAAGAAAGGGTCCGGCGCGGGCAGGGCACCAAGACGTGGACGAAGTACCGAGGACTTGACCCAGACAGCAGGCTGTTTCTGACCGGCGGACGGGCACGCGATGCCGATCAAAGTCCGAGCGATCGGCAACCGGAGGCAACACCGGTGCGGAGTCATCCTGGACATCTACCGCAGGATCTTCGCAAGGGCCGGACTCAAGGGTGTGTCAGCACTTTGCGCACGGCGAACGGTTGCAGAACAAGCTTATCGAGAGGGGCTGCGATGTTGATCAGGTCGGGGCGGTGCTCGGGCTCAAGGAGCGCAACTCGGTCCGTAATCTGATTCAGAACGAACATGAATCTCTGCAAATCTCTGAAAGCGGTAGTCCGCGAGTTGGTGTAAGCACTGGCGACGTTTGGCGAAGCGCGAGATACGGCATGGAAGAGCAGCGATTCTTGATCAAAGGTAGGACGTACACATCGCGTGATCCCGCGCTACAGGACGCGCTTGCTCGTGTCTACGACACACCGGAACGCCCGCGGTGCATGTGCCAGCGTGGTGGGATCGAAATGTACGTCGCCAAGCATCGCCTGTACGTCGTCAAGCGGATGCCAGATAGGGGCACCAGCATCATGCGACGTGCGCTTCTTACGAACCCGAGCTCGGTCAATCCGGGCTGGGGGAACTGATCGGTGAAGCGATCATCGAGCATTCTCCGGAGTCGGTCGAACTGCGCGTGGATTTTCCGCTGGCGCGTGTGCCGGGGAGGAGCGACCGTGAGGGGCGCAGCGCAGGAACCGGCCGAGATCAATGCGCCGCGGCATCGGATGAGCCTGCGTGCCGTCATGCACTTCCTGTTCGAGCGCGCGGGATTCAATCGCTGGTATCCGGCCATGGAGGGCAAGCGGACGCAGGGGGTGATGCACAAGTATCTGTTGGAAGCGGCGGACGGGGTCCAGACGAAAGGCGTGACGCTATCCGAGCGCTTGTACGTGCCCGAGCAGTTTCACGAGGAGCACAAGAGCGAAATCGCGGAGCGCCGACGCAGCAAGCTCGCGGTCCTTCAGTCGCCGCGAAGACGATGTCCAGTTCAAGATGGCGCTCGTTCTCGGAGAGTACAAGAGGGAGGAAGCATCGCCATTGGGACGCAAGGTGTGGCTCAAGCACATGCCGGACGCGCCGCTGTTCATCGATGCGAAGACCTGGGAACGGATCGAGCGGGCATATGGCGGCTTGCTCGAGGCCCGGGATGCGGACACGAAGACGAAGCAGCGGGTGGTGATATGCGCGCTGATCTACGCGAAGCGCGAGCACACCTACCAGATCGACACCGCAAGCTTCATGCTGACCACCGAGAACTGGATTCCCATCGAGGGGATCCATGAGGTCGATCTCATCGAGGCGTTGACGGAGCAGAGACGTCGATTCATGAAGCCGCTGCGTTACGACGCGCGCAGTGCGGCGTCGTTCCCGAACGTCCTTCTCCTCGATACGGGTGCGAAGCCCACACCGCTGCATGTGGTGAGCGCCTCCCTGGATCCGCAGGATCGTGCGGCCAAGGAGAAGGCGCTCAAGGCGCCAGGCGACACGGCATGGGTGTGGAACACGGACAAGAAGATGCCGCCATTGCCAGAAGCGGCGCCACTGAGAACGAACGAGAAAAGTGAGCGTACCGCGTCGAGCGTGAAGCAGAACGTATCGGAGGCCTCGGCGCACGGTCCGTGAGCCCCGGGCGTCTTGAGCGTGCTGGAGTACGCCGAAGCATCGAGAGAGCGTGCGGCACTCGCGTGGATGTGTCCGTGGACGGCGGTTTTCTCGGTGGTCCTTGATCGGCAGCAGGCAGGCGTGGGTTATCAACGACTACGCTCGATGCACGAGCGCGCCGACTGTCGCCACCTGAACTGACGCTATGATCGAGGCGCGTTCACGCAAATGCGGGACTTGCACGGTGGAAAGAACGCAGCTTTTCTGGGTGCAGGCAGCGCGGTGCAGTGACACGTGCTGCGCGCGGCGCATCAGATCATCGCATTCGCGCAGCGGGTCCGGACCGGAAAGCCTGGTCACCGGTATCAACGAACACGGGTCGCAACGCACTGCCGCCTGACGGCATCGCAGAGACGATTCTCCGAATCAGGCAATTTGAGGGAGGAATAAGACAGCGTCCTCCCCAGCTGGCCTTTCGCCGGGCATCGGATTGCTACGGCGCACCCTGAGTAGTGTCGATTCGCGGCCTACCGGGTTCTTGCGCAGCGTGTCCGTTGGGCGACGCATAACGAGCTTACGGGAGCGGCGGGGACCTGCGCCAAACTCAGCGGTGCCACGCTCTATGGTGCGCTTTGCCATCGCCCTGGATCGAGCATCTTGGCCGTGGTCGCTACGCCATTGTCGGGTCGAACCAGGACGCACCGCTGAGGCTGCCACGCCGGCACGGGAGTCGCAGTAAGTCTTGCTTGGTGTGGCGTGCAGCGCAGGGCACCCGGGATGTACGTTAACGCGGGGCCTCCGCGCACGCGGTCGCAATTGCAGCCACATCGCCGGCGCCCGCCCGCAGGACTGCTCGTCAGCGAGACGCCGCGTTGCACGGGCGTCTCGCGCATAGCCTGCTCGGTTCCAATCAGCATCGCGGGCACATTGGAAGGTGACGAGTTTCCTGGCGGTCCTCGATCGAGTGACTCTGTAGAGGAGCCGCGGTTCTCGAATCCCAAAGCCAATGCGCGGGAACGCCTCCGGCTTCCTCGCATCGTGGGTGCATTGTGAGCAGGTAAGCCAAGCAAGGACTTGACCACGCGCTTTCATGCGAGATCCTAGAGATGCGAGCTCTCTCGCAATCACCTAGGAGTCTCGACATGACCAACGCAGTGGTAACGATCAATGGAGCGCAGCCGGCACTGCCCACGCTGCTCGGGCAGGGACCCGTGCGCATCCCCGCCGGCGGCAAGATTCGGGCGGGCATCAAGGTGCTCACCAAGAAGGCCGCCGAACATCCGAAGGCGAAGGAGATCTACGAGCGCGGCGTCGCGGCCAATCATTCGTTCGAGGCGATCGAGCGCGCGATCAGCGAGGCCGTGCCGGAGCTCAAGACGCCGCTGATCCCGAAGAACGTGCCGTGGTTCACGGTGCGGCCAGACGATTTTCCGAATCCGGAGATCGCCAAAGAGATCCTGACGGCGTACGGCGAAGACCGCGGCGACGGCACGAAGCGGCTCTACCGGTTCCCGGTCGTGTTTCCGGCCGACATGTGGCAGGCGGTGATGCCGCACGAGCTGATCGCTTGGGGGGCGAACGAGAAGAAGTTCTGGAGCGAGTACGCGCCCGACGGCCGGGTGCGCTACTGCAAGTGCTACGCGCCGGTGCCGATGGACCCCACGGGCAAGCGCGCGATCCGCATCTTCGGCGGGCGCAAGACGACGCTGCGCCAGGAAAACGGTGGGTTGTGCGATCCGGAGCTCTGCAGGGAGTACCAGAACCGCCAGTGCAACCTGTCGGGCCGCTTCATCTTCTTCATCCCAGGCATCAAATCGATCGGCGCTTTCGAGCTCCACACGAACAGCTTCTACGCGATGAACGCGGCGATCCAGAAGTTCGAAACGATCGCCTTCATGCGCGGCGGGCGCATCTCGGGGTTCCTCGACGAGAAGCGCACCTCGTTCTTCATCACCAAGACGCTCAAGGAAGTACCGCACATCGACGAAACAGGGCGCGCAGTCCGCGTGGCGCATTGGATCATCGACCTCGAGGCGCCGATCGACGTCACCGCGCTGTTGCGGGCCAACGAAGAGGACGAGACGGCGATCGTTAACGGGAGCCAGGCGGCGCGAGTGCTGGAGGACGTGGCCGGCGGGCGAGGCGGCCGGGGATGAGCCGCTCATCGGCGCGGCCACCTCTGAGGTTCCAGCGACAAGAGACGGAGCGGAAGTGGAGTTGCCAGGCGCAAGCATCCAGGGGAACGAGCCGCACGCTGCAGCGCCGCGAGCGCAGAGCGCGCCGGCGGTAGAAGCAAGGCCGGCGAAAAGCGAAGGTGGCAGCGGACCGAGCGTCGAGCAGGTGATTAACGCGGCGGCCGAGTTTGGTATCGATGGCGCGCGCTACGCAGCGTACGCGGCGAAGCGCTGGGGTCCAGGTTGGAAGATCAACGCGGCGGGCCGGCGCCGCGCGCTCGCAGAGATCGAAAGCTTCCGCGACGATCCGGACGGCTTGACCAACAAGATCGACGCCGAGATCGATGTGTTCGCGTGAGAGGACGTTCGAACCGGGCGGCAATCGACAAGGATGAATCATGATTCGAGTAGCGCATTTTTCGGACCTCCACTACGCCGGCGCGACGCTGACCGAGGTGGATCGGTGCTTCAGCTTCGCCGTCGATGCGGCGATCGCACGCGGGGTCGACTGCGCGGTGATCTCGGGGGATTCGACCGATCATGCGTTAGAAGTGCATGCGCCGGCGGTGGAGGCCCTGGCGCGCAACATCCGGCGGCTCGCCGATCACTGCCCGGTGCTGATGCTGCACGGAACCTTCTCGCACGAGCCGCCGGGAGCGCTCAACGTGTTTCGACTGCTGGGCGGGCGGTTCCGGGTCCACGTCGCAGACCGGCTGCAGCAGGTGGCGCTCATCGAGGACGGCCGCTGGCTGGAATCGGAAGGCTGGCGCTTCGAGCAGATCCCGCCGGGCGCGCGGGCGGTGTTTTCCTGCGTGCCGACCGTGAACAAGGCCGTCGTGGCCGCGGCGGTGGGTGCCAGCGAAGCGGCGGCTGCCGTGGGCGAGCAACTGACGGCGCTGCTGCGTGGCTTTGCGTCCGATCAATGAGGCCGCGCGCGCCGCTGGCGTGCCGACGATCGGCGTGTCGCACGGCACCGTGTACGGATGCGTGACCGAACACGGCGTACCGATGGCGGGATTCGATCACGAGTTCACCACCGGGTCGCTCTTCGGCGCCGGGGCGCAGGCCTTTCTGCTCGGGCACATCCATAAGCACCAGTCCTGGGAGCAAGACGGGCCGAGTGATCGCCTACGCGGGATCGATCGGCCGCTTGCACTACGGCGAACAAGGCGACAAGGGATTCCTGATCTGGGACGTCGAGGCGGCGTCGGTGCGCTTCGAGCTCATCGCCACCCCGGCCAGGCGCACGGTGGAGATCAGCTTCGATGGCATGCCCAAGCTGGACGAGTTGCAACAGTTCGCGCGAGCCAACGACGTCACCGGAGCATTCGTGCGGGTGCGCTGGACGATGCCCGAGGAGGACCGGCACGAAGTCGACCGGTCGGCGATTCAAGGCATCTTCGGCGCGGCCGCCGAAGTGAAGCTCGAAGGGCGGGTGATTCCCGGTCGTGCGAACCCGGGCGGCGGGCATCTCGCAGGAGGCGACCATCGCCGCCAAGATCGCTGTCTGGGCGAGGCTGACCGAAGCCAGGGCCGAGCCGCTGCTCGGCTGTCTGGAAGCCCTGCAGACGCGCGCGCCGGAGGAGATCGCGGCGAACATCATGGAAGGCGCGATCGAGACGCAGGGCGCGATTCCTGCGGCCGCAGAGCCCGATACAGACGCCTCGGCCGGGATGACCGCCGACGCAGAGGGCCTGCCGGTACTCGTCGAAGCGGCTTGACCCGCAAGTAGCGCAAGCGACACTCAAGTCGTCTTCGCTCAACCCGGGAATCCCCCATGAGACCAATCTCGCTGACGCTCAAAGGCTTTCGCGGCATTCGCGATGGGTTGGGTCGCGACGTGATCGAGCTCGATTTCGAACAGCTCGCCGGCGACGCCCAGCTGTCGCGATCGTCGGCAGCAACGGGCGGGGCAAGACCACGATCATGGACAACATGACGCCGTTTCCGACCATGCCATCACGCGCCGGGGCAGACGGATTAGGCGGCTTTTCCTACTACGACCAGGTGTGCTTGCCGGAGAGCGTCAAGGACCTGGTCTGGGAGCATGGCGGCGAGCGTTACCGGTCGCAGCTGGTGTTCCGGCTGAACGGGAAGAAGAAGACCGAAGCGTTCCTGCATGTTCGGCGAGGCGATTCATGGCAGCCGATGCGACTGGGTGACGGCACGGTGTCCGACGGCAAGGTCGATACCTACGTGCAATGCGTCGAGCAGATTCTGGGCAGCGCCGAGACGTTCTTCACGTCGGTGTTTGCGGCGCAGGGACGGCGGCAGTTGTCGGCGTACAAGAACGCGGAGATCAAGACGCTGCTCGCGGACCTGCTGGGGCTCGACGAGATTCGCGCCCTGGGTGCGAAGGCGTTGGAAACCGCGAAGCTTCTCAAGGCGGGGTTGGTCGCAGTTCGGCAGGAACGCGCTGGCCTCAAGGCGGAGGTCGAGCAGGTCGCGCGCGAGCTCGCGCAGCTGGGCGATACAGGCGCGCGAATCGCAGCGGCCGAGAGTGCGAAGGCGGCCAGACAAGCCGCGCTCGATGGGGCGAAGGAGGAACTGGCGAAGCACGCCGCGAAACGCGACGTAGCGGTACAAACGGAAGCTCGCCGCACCCAACTCACCGAGGAGAGACGCTCCATCATCGAGGCGGCGAAGGCGGCGCTCGGTGCGCTCGACGCGCAGGACCGGCGGGAGGGCGAACGCCTCGAGCAGCTGAACGCGAAGGATCAGCCAGCGCGCGGAAGACGAGCGGAAGCGCCGTAAGGGACTCAACGAACAGCGTACGCGATTGGAAGCAACGCTCAAGATCGGCGGCGTGATCAAACGGGCCAGCCAGAGGCTTGGGTCGGGCGGAGAGCGTGGTCGTGCAGCGCGAAGAGCGCGTTGCCGGACTGCGCCGGGATGTCGAGCGGCTGGAGAAGCTCCGGGCCGACAGCAAGCTCGCGCGCGAGCGGATCGCGGGCATCGAGCGGGAAGCGGGGCAGGCCTCGTTGAAGGCGCAGGAACTCTCGCGTCGCTTCGGGCTGACCGCCGAAGTGCCCTGCGCAGGAACGGATCTGCAGGGACGTTGCAAGCTGCTCTCCGACGCGCGAGAAGCGCAAAGCCTCAAGCCCAGCGCCGATGCGCAGATCGCTCGTCTACAAGAAGCGCGAGCCAAGGTGGCTCACCATTTGAGGGACATCGAAGCACAAGGGCGGGACTTAACAGCCGCTCCCGCAAAACTCAACGTCGCGGAGGCGAGCCTCAAGCGCTCGCGCGAACGGTTGGCGAGGCTCTCGTTGCGGGCGGCAAGGCAAGGAGAGCTCGCGCAAGCTCGGGAAACGCTCGCAGGGATCGTCCAGCAGATCGAGTCGTTGCCGCAGCACGACGGCGAAGAGACCGTCGAGGAAAGAACCGAGCGGGGCGCGATCGTGGCGACGAGGCAGGCCATCGTCGCGCAGCGCGAGGGCGAAGCGAAAGCGGCAGCGCGAGTCGCTGGGGCGACTGGACGCGGCGATCGCAGCGCTGCCGGCGCCTTTCGACGCGTCGCAGATCGAGCGGGCACAGCGAGGCGTGGAGGAAGCGCAACGCGCGCTCGTCACGACCGAAGCGGCGTACATGAAAGCGCTACGCGATCAGCAGGCCGGCGAGGAATTCCGGCGGCGAAAGACAGTGATCGAGGAGCGGCTGACGGCGCTGGATACGCGGATGCGGCGAATCGAGGACCAAGTTGGCGTGTGGCTGCTCTTCGCGAAGTGCATGAGCAATGATGGCTTGATCGCGCTATCGATCGACGACTCCGGGCCGACGCTCTCCAGCCTGGCGAATGACCTGCTGCTGGCGTGCTACGGCCCAAGGTTCACGGTATCGCTGAAGACCTTGGTCGAAACAGCCAAAGGCGAGGCGCGGGAAGGGTTTGACATCGTGGTGCACGACGCGGAGTCGGGCGAGGCCAAGAGCGTGACGCAGATGAGCGCTGGCGAACGCGTGTGGATCAACGAGAGTCTGACGCGCGCGATCGCGCTGTATCTGACGCAGAACTCGGGGCGCCACTACGAGACGCTGTTCTCCGATGAGGCGGATGGGCCGCTCGATCCTGAGCGCAAGCGGATGTTCATGGCGATGAAGCGCGAAGTGCTGCGCATCGGCGGCTACAGGCAGGAATACTTCGTATCGCAGACGCCGGAGCTCGCGGCCATGGCCGACGTGGTGATCGATCTGGAAGCCTTCAGGAACGAGCTGCAAGCGGAGGCAATTCGGTCGACCTAAAGTTTGTCTATCGCTGCGCCTGCACGAGCACGTAAGGTGCCCAGTAGGCCGGCGAGGCGTGCTTCGACTCCCGTCTAAAAGCTCGCTTCGTGTTGGTCAACGCCACTTCCGGGGATACGCCCTTTCGAATGGCTGCGAAGAAGCGGACCGTGAAATCCGCCGACGCGGAATCGACGACGCTCCACAAGGTATGCACCGTCGAGTTGGCGCCGGCTACCATGGCTCCTGCGGATAAGCCCAGAACGCCCTCGCCCGACACGACTTGCCCATACCCCGTCTCGCAGGCAGAAAAGAACACAAGCTCCGTGTGCAGATCGAGTGCGGCTATCTCTGCAGCTGTGAAGTAAGCCTCGCGTGGCGATCCTCCCGCAGGCAACGACAAAACGATACTGCTGAGTTCTGGGTCGCTCAAATCTGCCAGCGCGTGCGTCGAAAAGACCAGGTAGCGAGCCGTCGCAAGCGCACCGCTGTCGTTGAGCTCCTTCAGATTGAGCGTGTTCGCCATTTCTCTGGCAAACAAGGTTTTGCCCGGAACCAACCTGAACATCGATGAGAGGGCGCGCACCTCCACAGCGGACGCCGGTAACCGCGGCCAGTTCGTCGCAGCTTCATTAAGCGAACCCCTGATGACCCGGGCCGCGCCCCTTGACGATTCGGCTGCGCTCACATCGGGTGCCCCATAGACCGGGTCGCCGAACGCGATCATCGATCCGGCGCCGCTCGGCAGCTGCGCCGGGATCGCTTTGCCAGGGTAGGAGGCAAACGAAGCTACCTGCGAAATGCTGTAACGGTCCACGAGCGCACGGTGATCGACGCGCAATGCATCGAACGCAATCAAGTTAAGCAACCCGTCCGCCGATATGACCAAGCGCGTCGTCGTGCCCGCCGAACGGACGAGCCAACCCGCCAGTTCGTGACCGACTGTGTCGAACAGCTCGTCGCTGGAACTAACGGCTGTTGCCCCACTGGGAATGGACGCGGCACGTGGGAGTACGGCAAAGGTTCGCGCTCCCTTCCGGATCAATCTTCTGGCTGGCGTTGTGCTGGTGCCGGCGAGCAGACCGGCCACCCCGCCAGGTGTTGCTTCAAGGTCTCGTGTGGCCAATAAAGTGTCACTGAGTCCATCCCAGCTCTCCAGGGTAGTGCACTGAAATCCAATCGTGGTGCGATAGCTCACGAGCAACACCTCGTCATCCGCCAGCCCGAAGCTCGCAATAGTTGTGTTCGATAGAATGCCCCGTCTGAGAATTGCCTTGCTCGGCGTTTCTGCTCCCCCTAGCGCAGCATGCCTTGAGCGAACAGCCTCGACTAGCCTGGAGATCTCGTCGTCGACTGCACGCAGCCTTCCGTCGATGTCAGTTTGACGAGCGCCGTTGCCAGCTGCCCGAGCGCGTTCAACATACAGGCGCACGCGCGCCTGCTGCAGTGATCCGAACATCTCTCGATCCGATGGGGTAGCTGAGCCGAAGGATGAACGGTCGCGCAGTCGATCCAGAAGTGAACGCGCCTTCGTGTTCTCGATCCAGTCGAAAGCTTCCTGGCAACGGCCCTGCACGATTAGCAACTTAGCGAGAAACATTCGCGTAGAGGCAAAACGACTGAACACACCTCTTATCGTTCGTTCATCCTTCCCGTACAGGCCACGCATCGTGTCGGCCTTGGCGGCATAGTCCGCGAGGACGGCCTCCGCTTCAGGCACGTTGCCCTGCATTGCGAGCACCACGCCGTAATTGCCCTGCGTCAGAAGGACATCGGGGTGCATGTCGCCGACAACGCCCTTTTGCTCTCGCAAGGACGCGCCTAGCAATTTCGCCCCATCGTCGATCTGACCCGCGTCGACGAGCACTACGCCCATGGCGCGGACGGCTTCTATGAGCTCCGGACTGGTGGGCGGGAGCGTTTCCCGCAATCCTTCGACCGTGCCGCGCAGAGATTTGATTGCTTCCGCAGAACGCCCTAACAATCCAAGTGTGATGCCTCGGTTCACCTGCGTGAGATAGACATCCAGTTGGCTCTGATCGCCGCGTCTTGCAAAGATCTCGATCGCCTCGTCGCATCGCCGCAGGCTTTCGTCGGTCTTGCCCACTGCGTTCAGGACGCGGCACCAGCTCCTGGCGATCTCGGCACGCACCGGATGCAGGGGCGGCAATTCCCGCTCTGCGATGGCGTAAGCCTCCGCATATCGTCGATCAGATTCATCGAACCGGCCGACATCAAAGAACGATGCCGCCAGCGACGCGAGGGAATCGATGGCCCCTCCTGCGTCTCCCCCGTTGAGTCTGATGGCGAGGGCCTGCTCGGAGAACTCCTGCCCCATCGAGGCAGTCCGACCCTGTCCAGGACCAATCCATATTCGTGCAGGATCGTGCCCATGCGGTTGTCTGTCGGTGAGATGTATTTCTGCGCCAAGCGCCATCCACGCTCGGCATGTTGGCGGGCGGGCACCAGCTCACCGCGCGCGCTCTCAATGCTCGAAAGGTTGATCAAGGTGAAGGCGAGCTTGTGGGCCTTTGGCGTGCCATCGAGCTTTTCGCGGTGAGCCAGCGTATCTGCTTGCAGCCTTTCTGCCTCGTCGAGGACGCCCATACCGGTGAGCGCGACGGCTAGGTTGCCCTGCATCGTCAGGGTGCTATCGTCGTCGTCGCCGTATTCCCTTCTCGCAATCTCAGTCGCTCGCCGGTAGACGGAGCTCGCCTCCGCCCGTTCGCCAAGGGACAGAAGCGTTGCGCCAAACGCGTTCAAGCAATGGAGTGAGGCCTCTTCGCTCTCGCCAGTCTGAGTCACGAAATCATCCACCGTGCGCCTTAGCTAGTGAGTGCGGCGACATAGGAGGGTCCGCTCGCTGCGCCTTTTGCGGCTTCCATCGCCCGCTCCCCAGCTCGGCGGGCACAGTGCGGGCCCAAGTTCGAGCGGGTTCGGTTCCTGAGCGAGAGCCGCCGGGCGAGCTTCCGAGGCACGCGACCACAAGGCCGAATCCGGTAAGAAGGCCGGCCTTCATATTCAGTTCACTTTGGGAATCTTCCAGCCGTAGTCGAAGGTGTTTGGGATTGGCTGTAAGCCTCGATCCTTCGGCGCGAGTCCCTTCAACACTAGGTCTTGCATGTCTCCAAGAACCTGCGAGCTATCCGAAACGTAAGAATGCCCGTAGGCGCGTCTCATCGGGGCCGCAGCCGTGCGTCAACCGAGTCGAGGCCAGTGTAGATGCTCAGGGACGGATCGCTTTCGCCGAGTCTGCGATAGGAATGAATTTTCCGTGAGGTTTGCAGCGCAAAATCATTGGACGCTGCGTAAATTGTCAAGTGCGTTCCTCGGGCGCGAAGTTTCGCGAATTCAGCGGCAAGTTCCTGGAACTCGATGGTATTAAAGTCGGCGGCCGCGAGCATCAGTTCCGGCACCTTGGACACGTCGAGACTTGCGAAACCAGAAGTGGAACCGTGGGAATCACGATTCTGGTGCCCATGCTATGGGCAACGATAAAGATGCGCGTCACCTTCGTGGCAAGCAAGTCGGTAAGCAGTTTGCGAAACCGCGGCGTTGAAATGCGACTGCTATCCTCGTCCTTCCAATACTCTTCCACCGATCCGAATGAAGGCCAGCTATACAACATGACCTTGCCAGGGAACTGCAGATCGTGAGCAAGCTGGGCAGTACGCAGCGCGGCGTCAGCAAAGGTAACGTTGAAGCCATGCACGAAAAGCAGCAAGGTGGATTCCTTGCTGAGGCCGGTTTGATTGATCTGCTTAAACAGAAGTCTCTCGGCTGGTTTCGCTGATTTCGCGAAGCACGAAGTAGCGTGTCGGATCAGGCTGATCAACAAATTGCCACCAACTCGGAAGGTTCAGCTCGCCAGGCTGCCTCTGTGTGTGGGAATGGTCACTGACACCGTCCCGAACGAAAAGTCCTTGAAGTCAGGATCCAAGGCGCCAGAGAAGTAGTGATTCGGATCCTTCCGCGCGGCACTTTCAGAACCCGGTTCTTTAAGGCGGTCGGTGCGTAGAGGATGCGCATCTCAACGAAGTTGAGCTTCGGGGCGGCGGTCCGCGAACGACGACGTCGTTCAGCGCACTGAGCCGTTTGCACTCGAGTCGCTCCAGTATGCGGAGGAGATTGACTTGGATTGGCCGAAGCTCTGCTTCGAGGGATTTGCTCTCCTCCGAATCCAGCTTGTTCAGCGTTTCTAGTTTCAGCTGTAGCGGCGCAATAAGCGACTCGTACTTGTGCTGTTCCGCCTTGAGCCGTTCTTCTTCCTTGGATGAAACCGGCGTAGTGCACACACCGAATTCCGGTTCAAATATCGATGGCGGGTCAGCAGCGAGCGCCCCTTCCTGGCCAATTGAGAGCCAGGAAGCAAAGATTACGAGCACATGAACGCAGCGGACATTCATAGCACCTCCCGTGGGACACGACCTTTTGAATATGCTGAAACGCGCATCATCCTACGCTTGCCCTCCAAGTCGAGGAACCAAAGCGTGGGCCGCCAACCTTTTGCGAATCCACGCCGAAACATAGGCGGTATAGGACTAGACAAGCGCAAGCGCGGTCATACGATCATCGTGCTAGGACCAACCGAAACGCGAGGAGCAAGGAATGACGATGTTCACCGACCTATGCACTGGCAACCGACCGCCACGCTGTCGATGGTGATCAGCGCCGATAAGAAGCGCGGGACGCTCAGCATGAGCGTGATGCCCAAACCGAAGAAGGTCCTCTGCAAGGCCACCCACCACCGACTGACCAGGACGAGAGCGGGTCGGAGGAAGCGGACGGTGAATCGGAGACCACGGCGCAGACCCCGGGACGCGGTTGGTGCAGACGGTTATTCGGCCTCGACCACGGCGAATAGCCCGCCGGTATGCAGCAGATCGCGGGAGATCCGGAAGTTGACGGGCGGCACGCATCGGGGATAATACCATCTATTATTAACTGTTAGTGACAGCCTATGCCTACCAGCGTCGCCCTAGGTCCCCATTTCGAGGAGTTCATCAAGGAGCAACTCGAGGGCGGCCGTTTCGACGACGCCAGCGAGGTTGTGCGCGCCGGGCTCCGGCTCTTGGAGGATCAGGAGAAGCTACAGGCCCTCAAGCTCGCGGAACTTAGAGCTGCGATTGAGGCGGATCGTGAGCGGCACGGGTGTTCCGGCGGAAGAAGTGTTTGACCGTTTGGAAAAGAAATACGCCGCGATGGGGACGGGCAGTAGCAGCTGATGCGGTTGATCTTTGCACCGCTTGCGCTTGCCGACCTTGAAGAAATTGGCGGACATTGTGCTCGACAATCCGCCGCGGGCGCTGTCCTTCGTCCGGGAATTGCGTGCCCAGTGTTGCAAGATTCTCGACAATGCGCTGACCTTTCCTGCGCGGGAGGATGTGGCGCCAGGCCTGCGTGTCCTGCCTTACGGCCAGTACGTGATTTTCTACCGACCTATGGGCTCCGCCGTACGTATCGAGCGTATCTTGCACGGCGCGCCCGGTGTTGCGCGCGCGGCCCATGCGCGAGTAAACACTCCATATGCTTCGTTCGTCGGAATTGACACCTCCTTATTAGTATGGTGTTCTCTTCCTATCTAGGAGATATCCAATGGCCGCGTTGACCTATCCCACTACGCGATACGAACCGTCGCCGGTGATCGATTTCGCTTCCAAGGCGGAGCGCGAACGGCTGAGCCCGTCGGCCCTCAAGGCGTTTTTTAACATTGTCGACCGATGGGGCGTGCGCGACGAGGACGCACGGCAACTTCTTGGCGGCGTCACTAACGGCCCGTATTATGAGATGAAGAAGAACCCGAAAGGCCGGGTACTCGACGCCGACAAGCTGCTTCGGATCTCCTATCCCGATCGGCATCTTCAAGGCCCTGAATATTCTCCATGGCCGGTCGCTCGCCGAGGACGAATGGGTGCGTCTGCCCAATACCAACCGCATTTTCGTGAGCAGCACGCCGCTCGCCTACATGATGAAAGGCGGCGCGCCCGCGATGCAGACCGTGCGGCGCCTGCTCGACGCCCGCCGGGGCGGGATGTGAGGGCGCTGCCCAGCACGTCATCTGTCCGCCGCAACGATGCCCACCGCCTGATCCACTCGAAGTACAGCGATGACGGTAGCAGTGTGCTCACACGAATTGCGGACAGCGACGGGCAATTCGCCGGACGTCTTCGAGTTGGACAATGCGACCAACGATCGCCTCCTCGCCGAAACGAACTGGCGTCGGCCATCGGCGTGCGCGAGTTGCTGTTCGGCGTCTACTATCGCGTCGTCAACGCAACGTTCACGCATCCGCATCCGCTGGGCAGCCGTTTCAACGGCCCCGAACGCGGTGCATGGTATGCGGCGTTCGAAATCGAAACTGCGCAGGCGGAGGTCGCGTTCCACAAGACCGTGCAACTCGCCGAAATCGGCCGCTTCGAGGACGACGTGACCTTGGACGACTATCTCGCCGATTTTAGTGGCGAGTTTCACGATCTTCGCGATTCAACCG
>CAWFLB010000007.1:0-72906 GCA_963816615.1 uncultured beta proteobacterium
CAAGGGCCGGCCGCGTCTCGCTCGAACTTGCGGGGCGCATGCTGAAAGCGGCGCGGCACAAGGTACCGAGACTAAACCCACGCTGGAAGTGAACCGGCGCCATCCGAGAAGCGTTCGCCGATTGGAGCCACATCCTGCTAGACCAGGCGGTGTTGGCCGAGGGCGGTCAGCTCGACGAACCGGGAGCGTTCGTGAAAAGGCTCACGAGTTGATGCTGGCGTTAACGGGGACGGGACCGAGGATTTTGACGCCGAGGAGTTGAGGATGAAGACAAGCTTTCTGACTGACGTCTTTTTCACCTCGTTACGGAAGACCAATGACGGATCGCGGGTAACGGCCAAGAGCGGGCCGTAGCAGACCGCACCCCATGCGGTCGCTGAGCAATCCGTCCGGTGTTGTTGCTAAGACCCGAGGCAGAGTCCAAGATCCGCGGTGGTTCATGACGCAGGGAGAACCTTCATGCCGAGTTGCCTTGCTCGGTTGGTCGCAGTAGTCACGTTGGTCGTCACCACCAGCGTGCTTGCGCACGACGTGGCGGCGCCCACCGCCTCCAATCAGGAGATCGATCCTGGACTCGGACCAGTTCACCACCCGGTAACGACGCGAAACGAGCGGGCACAGGCCTACTTCGACCAAGGCATGCGCCTCGTCTTCGCTTTTAATCACGAAGCGGCGATCCAATCGTTCACGCGCGCGTGGGAGCTTGATCCCAACCTCGCGATGGCGCAGTGGGGCGTGGCGTACGCGCTCGGCCCGAACATCAATCGTCCGATGGAGCCGAAGGCGCACCAGGCGGCGTATGAGGCGCTGCAAAAGGCCATCGCGCTGAAATCGAGAGTCTCAACCGCAGAACGAACCTATATCGACGCTCTCTCGAAGCGCTACAGCGCGAATCCAGACGCTGACGTTGCGCCGCTGCAGGTGGCCTACAAGGATGCGATGCGGGACCTCGTCCGTCGCTATCCGAACGACAATGACGCCGCGGTCCTCTACGCCGAGAGCCTGATGGACCTGAATCCGTGGAAATTCTGGGCGCCCGACGGCACGCCCGCAGCAGGTACGCTCGAGCTCGTCGCGGTACTGGAACGCGTGCTGGCGCGCGCGCCCGATCACACCGGCGCCAACCACTATTACATCCACGCGGTCGAGGCTTCACCCCATCCCGAAAAGGCGCTGCCCTCCGCAAGGCGGCTGGCCACGCTGGCGCCGTCGGCGGGCCACCTAGTCCACATGCCGGCGCACGTCTACATCCGCACCGGAAACTACCTGGAGGCGGCGCATGCCAATGTCGAGGCCGCGAAGGCGGATGAACGCCTGGCGGCCACCGGCGGCGATTCGCTCCCTTTCTATCTGATCGGCTATTACGGGCACAACCTGCATTTCCTCGCAATCAGCAATGCGTTCGCCGGCAATTCGCGCGACGCGCTCTCGGCCGCCAGGAAGCTCTACGAAGTCGAGGCCCCGCGGATCAAGGAAGTACCGTACGTCGATGGTTTCCTGATGACGCCGGCGCTGGTTCTGGTCGACTTCGCGCGTTGGGACGAGATCCTGTCTCTTCCAGAACCCGCCTTCGAGGCGCCGATCACCGGCGCCATGTGGCATCTGGCGCGCACTTTAGCGTTCGCTGCCAAGGGTCAAGCAGACGATGCGCAGGCCGAGAGCACGCAGTTCGCCGAAGCGGCAAAGGTGCTGTCAAAGACGATCGAATACGGCAACAACAACGCGGAGATGCTGGCATTGGTAGCAAGGCCATACCTTGACGGCCGGCTTGCCATGATGGCGGGCAACACCGCGGCAGCGATCACGTATTTTCGGCAGGCAGTCGCCGCGGAGGACGCGCTGAATTATGACGAGCCGCCAGGCTGGTACCTGCCGTCGCGCAACTTATTGGGTGCCGCGTTGCTGCGTGCCGGCGATCTGCCAGCCGCCGAGCAGATTTTCCGCGATGAGCTCGCGATCCATGCCGAAAGCGGGCGCGCACTTTTCGGGCTGCGCGCTGCGCTGGTCGGGCAAGGCCGCGACAGGGAAGCCCTTGCCGTGCAGAAACGTTTCGATCGGGCGTGGCGCGCGGCTGACGTAGCGCTGAACTAGCCTTCCGCCCTTGTGGACTTCAAAGGACTCCGCCGCGTCGCGGCGGCGCGCGTGGCCGGCGTGGACGACTGCTTTCCGCGCCGATGAATGACAGCAAAGGGTCCAGAGCCGGCATTCGCGCAGTCGGCATCGGAGCGACTCGCCAACGTGGCATGCACCGATAAACGACGCTACAGCTACATGCTCCTCCGATATTCCCCACCCACCTCGAATAGCGCCTTGGTGATCTGACCCAGCGAGCAGACGCGCACCGTCTTCATCAGCTCGGCGAAGACGTTGCCGTTTTCGATCACGACGCGCTTCAGCCGCTCCAGCGCCGCAGGCGCGGCCTTGGCGTTGCGCGCGTGAAATTCGGCCAGCCGCTTAAGCTGCGACTGCTTTTCCTCATCGCTCGAGCGCGCGAGCTCGATCTTCTGCGGCGGCATCGTATCGGCGTGCGGATTGCGGAAGGTGTTGACGCCGACGATCGGGTAGCTGCCGTCGTGCTTCTGGTGCTCGTAGTACAGCGACTCTTCCTGGATCTTGCCGCGCTGGTAGCCGGTCTCCATCGCGCCGAGCACGCCGCCGCGTTCGCTGATCGCCTCGAATTCCTTCAGCACCGCTTCCTCGACCAGGTCGGTCAGCTCCTCGACGATGAAGCTGCCCTGGTTCGGGTTCTCGTTCTTGCCCAATCCCCATTCGCGGTTGATGATCAGCTGGATCGCCATCGCACGGCGCACGCTCTCCTCGGTCGGCGTCGTGATCGCCTCGTCGTAGGCGTTGGTGTGCAGTGAATTGGTGTTGTCGTAGGTCGAGATCAGCGCCTGCAAGGTGGTGCGGATGTCGTTGAACGCGATCTCCTGCGCGTGCAGGCTGCGGCCGCTGGTCTGCGAATGGAACTTGAGCTTTTGCGAGCGCTCGTTGGCGCCGTAGCGCTCGCGCATCGCCACCGCCCAGATGCGCCGCGCGACGCGCCCGATGACCGCATACTCGGGATCCATGCCGTAGCTGAAGAAGAACGACAGATTCGGCGCGAAGTCGTCGATGTGCATGCCGCGCGCCAGGTAGGTCTCGACGAAGGTGAAGCCATTCGACAAGGTGAACGCGAGCTGCGAGATCGGATTCGCGCCCGCTTCGGCGATGTGATAACCGGAAATCGACACCGAGTAAAAATTCTTTACATCGTGCTGGACGAAGTATTCCTGGATGTCGCCCATCACCTTGAGGCTGAATTCGGTCGAGAAGATGCAGGTGTTCTGTCCCTGATCTTCCTTCAGGATGTCGGCCTGGACCGTGCCGCGCACGCTCGACAAGGTCCACGCGACGATCTTCGCATGCTCGTCGTCGGTCGGCTCGCGCTTGTTGTCCTGCCGGAACTTGTCGACCTGCTGGTCGACTGCGGTGTTCATGAACATCGCCAGCAGCGTCGGCGCCGGGCCGTTGATCGTCATCGACACCGAGTTGTTCGGCGCCGTCAGGTCGAAGCCCGAGTACAGCACCTTCATGTCGTCGAGCGTCGCGATCGACACGCCCGAGTTGCCCACCTTGCCGTAGATGTCGGGGCGCAGGTCGGGATCGTTGCCGTACAGCGTCACCGAGTCGAAGGCGGTCGACAGGCGCTTGGCCGGCATGCCGTCGGCGAGCAGGTGAAAGCGCGTGTTGGTGCGGAACGCATCGCCCTCGCCGGCGAACATGCGCGTCGGATCCTCGTTCTCGCGCTTGAACGCGAACACGCCTGCCGTGTAGGGGAACGAGCCGGGTACGTTTTCGGTCAATTGCCAGCGCAGGATCTCGGCATCGTCTTCGAACCTGGGCAGCGCGACCTTCGGGATATGCGTGCCGGAAAGCGAAATCGTCGTCAGCGCCGAGCGGATTTCCTTGCCGCGGATTTTCACCACGTACTCGTCACCGGTGTAAGCGGCCTTGGTCTGCGGCCACATGGCGAGGAGCTTTTGCGCGCGCGGGTCGAGCTTCGAGTCGCGGTCGGCGATCAGGTGGTCGAGCGCGGCGTGATCGTCCTTGCACTCCAGCGCCGCCGTGGTGCGGGCCGCCTTGTCCGCCGACTTCGCGGCAACCGTTTTGCATTCATTGGCGAGCATCTCCTTCGCCGCCCGCAGCTGTTGCCTTTCACGCGCGATCTTCGCCTGCGCCTTCGCCCAGCCGTGATAGCCGCGCACGATCTCAGCGATCTCGGCCAGGTAGCGCACGCGCTGCGGTGGCACGATGACGTTCTGCCCGGTCGAATGCCGCGCCGTCACCGCCGGCAGCTTGGCCGCGGCGAGCTTCAGTCCTTCCTCGGAAAGCCGTGCCGCCAGCGCCTGGTACAGCGCGGTGACGCCGTCGTCGTTGAAGCGGGCGGCGATCGTTCCGTACACCGGCATCTGGTCGGGCGACTGCTTGAACAGCTCGCGGTTGCGCTGATACTGCTTGCGCACGTCGCGCAGCGCGTCGGCCGCGCCTCGGCGGTCGAACTTGTTGATCGCGACGAAGTCGGCGAAATCCAGCATGTCGATCTTCTCGAGCTGGCTCGCGGCGCCGAATTCCGGCGTCATCACGTACAGCGACACGTCGACCAGCGGCACGATCGCCGCGTCGCCCTGCCCGATACCCGAGGTCTCGATGACGATCAGGTCGAAGCCCGCGACCTTGCACGCGGCGATCGCGTCGGGCAAGGCCTGCGACACCTCGGACCCCGCTTCGCGGGTGGCCATCGACCGCATGTATATATTGGGGTGCTGGATCGCGTTCATGCGGATGCGATCGCCGAGCAGCGCGCCGCCGGACTTGCGCCTCGACGGGTCGATCGAGATGATCGCGATCTTCAGCCGGTCGTCCTGATCGAGGCGGAAACGCCGGATCAGCTCGTCGGTCAGCGAGCTCTTGCCCGCGCCTCCGGTGCCGGTAATGCCGAGTGCCGGCGCCTTGCTGGCCTCCGCGGCGCGCAGCATTTCGTCGCGCAGCTTGGCCGGGATGCTGCCCGCCTCGAGCCCGGTGATCAGGCGCGCCAGCGAATTGCGGTCGCCTGACTTCAGCGCGACCAGATCCTTCGGCAAGTCCCGCGCGAGATCGGTATCGCAAGCGGTGACGATCTCGTTGATCATGCCCTGCAGGCCCAGGCGCTGTCCGTCCTCCGGCGTGAAAATCCGGGTGACGCCGTACGCGTGCAGCTCGTCGATCTCGGCCGGCACGATGACGCCGCCGCCGCCGCCGAAGACCTTGATGTGCGCGCCGCCGCGCTCGCGCAGCAGGTCGAGCATGTACTTGAAGAACTCGACGTGGCCGCCCTGGTAGGACGAGATCGCGATGCCGTGCGCGTCTTCCTGCAGCGCGCAGTTGACGATGTCGTCGACCGAGCGGTTGTGGCCGAGGTGAATCACTTCGCAGCCCGACGCCTGCAGGATGCGCCGCATGATGTTGATCGACGCGTCGTGGCCGTCGAACAAGCTCGCCGCGGTGACGAAACGGATCTTGTGCGCCGGCTTGTAGACCAGCGGCTTTCTGGCGATGGCGAGGTCGTTCATCACTTACTCCGGCGGTCGGACCCGGACTTGGCGCGAAGCGAAGGCAGGCGAAGTTGAAGGCGGGCCAAAAAACACACCACCGCCGGCCCAACCGGCCCTGAAGAGCTTACTCCCGAGGTCTTGCCCCTGACATTATATGCCGTTTACGTAAACGTCAAACTGACCGAGCGACGCCGGGGGAACACCGCCCGGCCGCCGCGGTCCTAGTGGGCCGCAGGAAAGCACGGGCCGCAAGTCGGGTTCCAGGCGCCTTGCCGCCGCTATACTGAATCTCCACGCTATCGCTCTCGAGGAATCGCCGATGTCATCGCTCATACGCCCGCTCGTTCGCAGCCTCTTCGGCATGGCGTTGCTGTTGTTCGTCGCGGCCGCCGGCGCCGCGCTTCCGGCCGGCGTCACCGCCGGCGCCTCGGTCGAAGGCATCAGCGAGTACGACCTCGCCAACGGTCTCAAGGTGCTGCTCTTCCCCGACGCCAGCCAGCCGAAGGTGACCGTCAACATCACCTACCTGGTCGGCTCGCGGATGGAAAACTACGGCGAGACCGGCATGGCGCACCTGCTCGAGCACATGGTCTTCAAGGGCACGAAGACGCGCGGCAATCTGATGGCTGCGCTCGGACAGCGCGGCATGGCGTTCAACGGTTCGACCTGGTACGACCGCACCAACTACTTCGAGACGTTCCCGGCGTCCGACGAAAGCCTCGACTGGGCGCTGGGCATGGAAGCCGACCGGATGGTCAACTCGACCGTATTGCGCAAGGACCTCGACAGCGAGATGACCGTCGTGCGCAACGAAATGGAGCGCAACGAAAACAGTGCGGTGCGCATGCTGATCCAGCGCACGACCGCGGCGGGCTTCGACTGGCACAACTACGGCAAGGACACGATCGGCGCGCGCACCGACGTCGAGCGCGTCGACATCGGCCGCCTGCAGGCGTTCTATCACCTCTATTACCAGCCCGACAACGCCGTGCTGATCATCGCCGGGGCGTTCGATCCGGACCGCGCGCTCGCGCTGATCGCCAAGTATTTCGGGCCGCTGCCGAAACCGGCGCGCGTGCTGCCCAAGCTGTATACCGACGAGCCGGTGCAGGACGGCGCGCGCGAAGTCACGCTGCGCCGAGTCGGCAACACGCAGTGGCTGTCGGCGATGTATCACACGGTTCCGGGCGCGCATCCGGACGCGATCGCGATCTCGGCGGCGGTCGATGCGATGACCGTCAGTCCGGGCGGGCGCCTGTACAAGGCCCTGGTCGAGACCAGGAAAGCCGCCGCTGTCGACGACTTCGTCTACAACGGCTACGACCCCGGCTTCGCGATGTTCCTCGCGCAGGTGCCCGAAAACGATCCGCTCGACACTGCGCGCACGACGATGCTGCAGGTGATCGAGGACGTGGCCAAGCAGCCGTTCAGCGCATCGGAAATCGACCGCGTCCGCGTCAAGGCGCTGAAGGCGATCGACGAGACGATCAACGATCCGCAGCGCCTCGGCATCGCGCTGTCGGGATCGATCGCGTCGGGCGACTGGCGGCTGTTTTTCCTGCAGCGCGACCGTTGGCGCGCGCTGACGCCCGCCGACGTCGATCGCGTGGCGGCGGCGTACTTCAAGCCCGCCAACCGCACGGTCGGCGAATTCATTCCCGATGCCAGGCCCGACCGCTCGCCGACGCCGCCCACCGTCAACATCGCGGCGATGGTCAACGGCTACAAGGGCGATCCGGCGATCGCCGCCGGCGAAACGTTCGACGCGACGCCGGTCAACCTCGACGCGCGCGCGGAGCGCTATACGCTCGCCGACGGCATGAAAGTCGCGCTGCTGCCGAAAAAAACGCGCGGCGGCACCGTGCACTTCCAGTTGTCGATGCACTACGGCGACGAGGCGTCGATCAAGGGCCGTGAAAGCGACGCGCGGCTCACCGGCAGCATGCTGCTGCGCGGCACCTCGCAGCACAGCCGGCAGGAGATCGAGGACACGCTCGACCGTCTGCGCGCGAGCCTGTCGATAAGCGGCGGGCAGACCGCACTGAGCGCGCGCGGCCAGACCTTGCGCGCCAATCTCGCGCCGACCCTGGACCTGCTGGCCGAAGTTCTGCAGCATCCGTCGTTCCCCGCCGCCGAGCTCGATACGCTCAAGCGGGCGCAGACCGCGGGCATAGAGCAGGAGCGCTCCGACCCGCGCGCGATCGCCGTGCGGGCGCTGGCGCGCTACGACAATCCGTATCCGAAAGGCGACGATCGCTACACGCCGACGTTCGACGAGGAGCTCGCTGAGATCAAGGCGTCGGGCGTCGGCCAGCTGCAGGATTTTCATCGCAATTTCTACGGCGCCGGCGCGGCCGAGTTGAGCATCGTCGGCGATTTCGACGTTGCCGCCGTCAAGGAGCAATTGCAACGGCTGTTCGGCGCGTGGTCGGCGCCCAGCCGCTATGTCCGCGTCCCAGACCCGCTGGTGACCAAGCGGGCCGCGGCGATGCCGATCGAAACCCCGGACAAGGCGAACGCCTTCCTGATCGGTCAGACGGCGTTCGCATTGAGCGACAGCGATCCCGACTACCCGGCGTTGATGCTCGCCAACTACATCCTGGGCGGCTCGACCAACTCGCGTTTGTGGAATCGCATCCGCCAGAAAGAAGGCTTGAGCTACGGCATAGGCAGCTCGATGCACGCGAGCAGCTGGGAGCCCAACACCGCCATCTCGATCTCGGCGATTTTCGCGCCGGAGAATCTGGAGCGCCTGCGCCGCGGCGTGCAGGACGAGGTCGAGCGCGCGCAGCGCGAGGGTTTCAGCGCCGAAGAGGTTGCCGACGCCAAGCGCGCGCTGCTGCAGCAGCGCCGCCTGGCTCGCAGCCAGGACGCGACGCTGGCCGCGGCATTGAACGAGCAGTCGTTCGTCGGCCGCACGTTCGCCTATTCGGCCAAGCTCGACGCCGCGCTCGAAAGCCTCGACGCGCCGGCGGTCAACGCGGCGCTGCGCAAATACTTGAAGCCGGAATCGTTCGCCAGCGTCTTCGCCGGCGATTTTGCGAAGGTGAAAAAGGGCCAGCCGGCCGGTTGACTCGCCCGTGCTCGGCGTCCTGCTCGCCGGCGGCGCGCTGGTCCGTCTTCGTCGCGGCTGACCGCGCCTACCAGGCGCCGACCATGGTCTGAAGCGCGCCGGCGATGCCCGGCGCACAGCCCAGCACCGGGGCCGGTTCATGCCAGCCCTCCGGTCCCGGGAACGGCGCGACATACCCGCCGGCTTCCTCGACCAGCATCAGGCCGGCGAGCGCATCCCAGGCATTGAGCGACAGCTCGACAAAGCCGTCGAGGCGTCCGGCTGAGACATGCGCGAGCTGCAGCGCGCCCGAGCCAAGGTTCCGCGTCGCGGCGCCGGCGTCCATCAGTGCGTGCCTGAGCGCGAGGTGACGCGGCTCGGGAAAACGATCGTGGTGCCCGAGCCCGACCAGCGCCTCCTTCAGCGTTTTGCATCCGCTGACCGCGATGCGCCCCTGCTCTCCGGCGTGCCGCCGCCACGCGCCGTCGCCGCGGCGCGCGTGGAACATCTCGTCGTGCTCGGGATCGTAGACGACGCCCAACTCGGTCTTCCCGGCCTCGACGTACGCGATCGACACGCAGTAGTAGCGCAAGCCGCGCAGGAAATTGTGCGTGCCGTCGATCGGATCGACGACCCATATGTGCTCGGGTGAACCGCGGAACGATGCCTCCGATTCCTCGCCGAGAAAGGCATCGCCGGGAAACGCCGCGGCGAGCTTGCTGGCGATGAAATCCTCGACCGCGCGGTCGGCGCGGCTGACGAAATTCTGCGCCCCCTTGTTCTCCACGATCAGCGAATCGCGCTTGGCAAACAGGTCGCGCGCGAGCTCGCCGGCCTTGAGCGCGACCTGCTGCGCGGCGGCATAGCGGGCGGTCAAGGGCATGATTGCCTCCTCTGCGGCCTGTGCGCAGGAAATGCACGGGCACGGGCGACTTCATGAGTTCGACCCGCGCGGCGCCGTTCCGTTCGCATCGCCTTCGCGGCGCCGACGCAACGATAATCCAAAGCCGCGTGACTGTGGAACTTGAATTGGCAACGCGGATACGCGACAATCGCGCTCCGCTGCTCCGCATCACGAGCCGCAAGAGTCCCGATGCGAAACGCCACGCCTTTCGCCGCCGGCCGGCGGTTCGACGTCATCTGCCTCGGCCGCTTCGCGGTCGATTTCTACGCGCAGCAGATCGGCGCCCGCCTCGAGGATGTCACCAGCTTCGCCAAATACCTGGGCGGCTCGTCGGCGAACACCGCGTTCGGCTGCGCGCGCCTGGGTCTCGATGCCGCGCTGATCTCGCGCGTCGGCGACGACGGGCTGGGTCGCTTCCTGGTCGAGACGATCGCGCGCGAAGGCTGTGACGTCAGCCACGTCGGCATCGATCCGTCGCGCCTGACGGGCGCGGTCGTCCTCGGCATCGAGGACAAGGATACGTTCCCGCTGATCTTTCTGCGCGAGAACTGCGCCGACATGGCCATCGCCGAAAGCGACGTCGACGAGGCCTTCATCGCGCAGAGCAGAGCGCTGCTGATCACCGGAACGCACTTCTCGACCGCGCATGTCGACCGCATCAGCAAGCTCGCGCTCGATCGCGCGAGGGCGAACGACGTGCGCACGATCCTCGACATCGACTATCGCCCGGTGCTTTGGGGATTGACCGCGCGCGGCGACGGCGCCACCCGCTATGTCCGCTCCGACACGGTGACCGCGCACCTGCAGGCGATCCTGCCGAAGATCGATCTCGCCGTCGGCACGATCGAGGAATTCAATATCGCCGGCGGCAGCAGCGACATCATCGAGTCGCTCAACGCGGTGCGCCGCGTCACCGCCGCCGTGCTGCTGGTCAAGCGCGGGCCGCTCGGCTGCGCGGTGATCGACGGCGCGATACCGCGCTCGCTCGACGACGCGTTCAACGGACGCGGCGTCGATGTCGAGGTGCTCAACGTTCTGGGCGCGGGCGATGCTTTCTCGGCGGGATTCCTCTCGGGCTGGGTCCGCGGCGAGGACTACGATGCCTGCTGCCGCTACGCCAACGCCTGTGGCGCGCTGGTCGTATCGCGCCACGGCTGCGCGCCGGCGATGCCGACGCGCGTCGAGCTCGATTATTTTCTCGCCCACGCCGGAGAGATTCCGCGCCCCGATCAGGATGCGAAGCTGACCCGGCTGCATCGGGTCACCGCGCCGCGCGTCACGCGCGATCCGGTGTTCGCGTTCGCCTTCGACCATCGCAACCAGTTCTTCGAGCTGGCGCAGGAAGCCGGCGCCAGCGAGGCGCGGCTGCCGAAGCTCAAAAAGCTCTTTGTCGAGGCCGTCGGACAGACCGAAGCTGCGCTCGGACTCGCCGGATCCATCGGCATGCTCTGCGACGATCGCTATGGGCAGGATGCGCTGAACGCCGCGACCGGACGCGGCTGGTGGATAGGCCGGCCGGTCGAGCTGCCGGGATCGAATCCGCTGGTGTTCGATCGCGGCCGTTCGGTCGGCACGAGTCTCATTGCGTGGCCGCAGGAACACGTCGTCAAATGCCTGGTCAGGTTCCATCCCGACGACGACATCGACAACCGCCTCGAGCAGGAAGCGCAGGTTCGCGCGCTGTACGACGCCGTGCAGGCGAGCGGACACGAGCTGCTGCTCGAGATCATCCCGCCGCGCGAGCTGCCGCGCGACGCCGACACCGTGTACCGCGCGATCAAGCGGCTGTACAACCTGAACATCTATCCGGAATGGTGGAAGCTCGAGCCGATGGCCGGCGCCGAATGGGCGGCGATCGACGCGTTGATCGAAGAGCGCGATCCGTATTGCCGCGGTGTGCTGCTGCTCGGACAGGCGGTAGATGCCGACACGCTTGCTGCCGGCTTCGCCGAGGCGCGCTCGAGCCGGACCTGCCGCGGCTTCGCGGTCGGCCGCACGATCTTTCACGAGCCCAGCCTCAAGTGGCTCTCCGGCGACATCGACGATGCGGCGCTGGTGCGCGCCGTGCGCACGAATTTCGAGGCGCTGATCGCCGCATGGCGCGAAACCCGCGGCGAGCACGCGCTCAGCCGCAAGGCGGCCGCGGCATGAGCGGCACCGTCCGGCTGACCGCGGCGCAGGCGCTGGTGCGCTATCTCGCCGCGCTCTCGGCCGACACCGGTTCCGGCGTCCGGCCGCTGTTCGGCGGCGTGTTCGCGATCTTCGGCCACGGCAACGTCGCCGGTGTCGGCGAAGCCCTGTACCGGTATCGCGATCAGCTTCCGACCTACCGGGCGCACAACGAGCAGGCGATGGCGCATGCCGCGATCGCCTACGCCAAGGCCAACATGCGGCGGCGGATGATGGCGTGCACGACCTCGATAGGTCCCGGCGCGACCAACATGGTGACGGCGGCCGCGCTGGCGCATGTCAACCGGTTGCCGGTGCTGCTGCTGCCCGGCGACGTGTTCGCCTCGCGCGCGCCGGACCCGGTGCTGCAGCAGATCGAGGACTTCGATGACGCGGGCGTGTCGGCCAACGATTGCTTCCGGCCGGTGTCGCGCTATTTCGACCGCATCGTGCATCCGGCGCAGCTTTTGACCTCGCTCCCGCACGCGATCGATGTGCTGACCGATGCCGCGCTGTGCGGCCCGGTCACGCTCGCATTGCCGCAGGACGTCCAGACGATGGCCTGCGACTATCCGGACGCATTCTTCGCGCCGGCCACGATCGTCTTTCGCGCGCAACCGCCGGGACAAGCCGAGCTCATGCGCGCGGCTTCGCTGTTGCGCAACGCACGGCGCCCGCTGCTGATCGCCGGCGGCGGCGTGCTGTACGGCCTCGCCGGCGCCGCGCTCGCCGCATTCGCCGAAAGACACGGCGTGCCGGTGGCCGAGACCCAAGCCGGCAAGGGTGCGCTTCCCTGGGATCATCCGCTGCAGCTCGGAGCGATCGGCGTGACCGGCTCACCCGCGGCCAACGAGCTCGCGCGCGACGCCGATCTGGTGCTTGCGGTCGGGACGCGCCTAACGGATTTCACCACCGGCTCGCACTCGATGTTCGAGGGCGCGAAGCTCGTGAGTCTCAACGTCAACGCGTTCGATGCCGTCAAATGGCACTCGGTGGCGCTGGTCGGCGACGCCGGTCTCGGACTCGACGCGCTGTCGCAGTCGCTCGCGAACTGGCAGTCGGAGCCGTCGTGGCAGGCGAAGGCGAAAGCCGCGGCAAATGCCTGGCGCAGCGAGGTCGATCGCATCACCGGCCGGCGCGACGCGGCGCTGCCGTACGAAGGCGAGGTGATCGGCGCCGTGCAGCGCTCGGCCAAAGACTCGGCGGCGCGGCGACATCGTCGTTTGCGCCGCCGGCACCTTGCCCGCCGAGTTGCACAAGCTCTGGCGAACGTCGGCGCCCGGCGGCTACCATGTCGAATACGGCTATTCGTGCATGGGCTACGAGATCGCCGGCGGGATCGGCGTCAAGATGGCCAGGCCCGAACGCGAAGTCATCGTCATCGTCGGCGACGGCAGCTACCTGATGCTCAACAGCGAGATCGCGACCTCGGTGATGCTGGGCAAAAAGCTCGTCATCGTCGTGCTCGACAATCGCGGCTACGGCTGCATCAACCGGCTGCAGCAGGCGTGCGGCGGCGCGGCGTTCAACAATCTGTTCGACGATTGCGTGCAGGGCGCGGACGGCGCGCCGCGGATCGATTTCGCCGCGCACGCCGTCTCGCTCGGCGCGCTGGCCGAGAACGTCAAGACGATTCCCGAGCTCGAAGCGGCGCTCGAGCGCGCCCGCGCCGCGCCGCGAACCTGTGTCGTCTGCATCGAAACCGACCCCGACCGCACCACCGAAGCGGGCGGGTGGTGGTGGGACGTCGCCGTCCCCGAAGTCTCCGAGCGCGAAAGCGTGCGCCGCGCACGCGAAGCCTACGAAAAGGCCAGGAAGCAGCAGCGGCCATGAGCGAAGCCTTCAACGTGAAAATAGGCATCAACCCGCTATCGTGGAGCAACGACGATCTGCCCTCGCTCGGCGGCGAGACGCCGCTCGAGGTGGCACTCGCCGAAGGCAAAGCGATCGGCTACCAGGGCTTCGAGCTCGGCAACAAGTTTCCGCGCGAATCCAAGGCGCTGGCCAGGGTGCTGGCGGCTCACGGGCTCGAGCTCGTGTCGGGCTGGTACTCGGGCCGGTTGGCGCGCCGCTCGGTGGCTGAGGAAATCGCCGCGGTTGCGCCGCATCTGAAGCTGCTGGCGGAAAACGGCGCGACGGTGATGGTCTACGGCGAAGTCGCCGACAGCATCCAGGGCGCGCCGCAGCCGCTGTACAAGCGGCCGCGCTTGGTCGGGGACCTCGCGTGGCGCGAGTACGCCGACCGGTTGAACGCGTTCGCGCGGCATACGCTTGCGCACGGTGTGCGGCTTGCCTATCACCATCACATGGGCGCCTACGTCCAGTCGCCGGCCGACGTCGACCGGCTGATGGCGCTGACCGGAGACGACGTGGGCCTGCTGTTCGACAGCGGACACATGACCTTCGCCGGCGGCGACGCGGTCGCGATGCTGGCGCGTCATGTCCGGCGCGTCTGCCATGTGCACTGCAAGGACGTCCGGCCGCAAGTGCTCGCGATGGCCTGGAATCGCAACTGGAGCTTTCTCGAGTCGGTGATCAACGGCGCGTTCACGGTTCCCGGCGATGGCGCCGTCGATTTCGCGTCGTTGCTCAAGCTGCTGCGGCCAAACGGCTACCAGGGATGGCTGGTCGTCGAGGCGGAGCAGGATCCGAGCGTCGCGCCCAGCTATCGCTACGCCGAGCTCGGGTATCGCCATCTGCGCGAGCTGGTATCGCGGCTCGGCAACCCGGCCGCAAGCGTGGGGGTCCAATGAGCCTGCTGATCAAAGGCAGCCGCAGCGGCCGCGACATCGTGCGCGTGACGCCGCGTTCCGCCGGCTGGAGCTACGTCGGCTTCGCCGCCTACCGGCTGGCCACGAACGAGTCGTTGAACGTCGCGCTTCCCGGCGCCGAAGCCTGCATCGTCGTTCTGAGCGGCAAGGTCACGATCGAAGCGACCGGCCATAGCTGGCGCGACATCGGCGACCGCAAGAGCGTCTTCGACGATCGCGCGCCGTATGCGGTCTATCTGCCGCCGGGTGAAAAGGCGCGCATCGTCGCGCATACCGCGGCCGAAATCGGCGTAGGCAGCGCGCCCGCGACGGCCGGTCCCGCGGCGCGGCTGATCGAGCCGCAGTCGATGAAGCGCTTCAAGCGCGGCGAAGGCAGCAACACGCGCTATGTCTGCGACATCCTGCCGCAGACCGAGCCCGCCTCGCATCTGTTGCTGGTCGAAGTCGTCACGCCGGGCGGACACTCGTCGAGCTATCCGCCGCACAAGCACGATACCGACAACCTGCCGGCCGAAAGCTCGCTCGAGGAAACCTACTATCACCGGCTGAAGCCGGCACAGGGCTTCGCGTTCCAGCGCGTCTATACCGACGACCGTTCGATCGACGAGTCGCACGCGGTCGAGGATCACGACGTCGTGCTGGTGCCGCGCGGCTACCATCCGGTGGCCGTGCCCCACGGCTACGATTCGTACTACCTCAACGTGATGGCGGGTCCGAAACGCGAATGGCATTTCAAAAACGACCCGGCGCACGAATGGATGCTCAAGCGCTGAAGCCGCGCTTGGCGTCGACGGACGCATCACGGAGAGCACGATGATTGAAGCGGCACTGTTCGGCGCCGGACGCATCGGAAAAATCCACGCCGGCAACCTGGCGCGGCTGCCCGGCGCGCGGCTCAAGTACGTGGCCGACGTCAACGCAGCCGCCGCCGGCGAGCTCGCGTCGCGCCACGGCGCGAAGGTCACGACCGTCGACGCGGCATTGGCCGACCGCACGATCGGCGCCGTCGTCATCGCCTCGAGCACCGACACCCACGCCGACCTCTTGTTGCGGGCCGCCGCCGCCGGCAAGGCGATCTTTTGCGAAAAGCCGGTCGATCTCGACCTGGCGCGCGCGGTGAGTGCCGCCGAAACGGTCGAACGCGCCGGCGTGACCTGCCTGATCGGCTTCCAGCGCCGCTACGATCCCACGTTCGCCGCGCTCAAGGCGCGCCTTGCCGCCGGCGAGATCGGCGATCCGGAAATGCTCATCGTCACCAGCCGCGACCCCGGCGCGCCGCCGGTCGATTACATCAAGGTTTCCGGCGGCATATTCAAGGACATGCTGATCCACGACTTCGACATTTTTCGCTGGATCCTCGACGACGAAGCCGCGACCCTGTACGCGACGGGCAGCTGCCTGACCGACCCGGCGATCGAAGCGGCGGGCGACATCGATTCGACGACGGTGACGATCCGCACCCGCCGCGGACGCCTGGCGCAGATCAGCACCAGCCGCCGCGCGGCGTACGGCTATGACCAGCGCTTCGAAGTCCTCGGCGCCAAGGGCATGCTGCAGGCCGGCAACCACCGCCCGACCGAAGTCGCCGCGCAGACCGCCGTCAATGTCAGTTGCGACAAACCAGAGCATTTCTTCCTCGAGCGCTACCGCGTTGCCTACGCCAACGAAATGGCGCATTTCATCGACGCGGTCGCCGGCGGCAAGCCGGTCAACACGACCATCGCCGACGGCGTCAAGGCGCTGGCGTTGGCCGACGCGGCGACGCGGTCGTGGCGCGAACGGCGCGTCATCGAGCTCTGAGGTGACCCGGACGATGGACGCGAAGCGACGATTGCGCATCGGCATCGCGGGCCTGGGCCGGCTGGGCCGACGCCACGCCGAAAATCTCGCGCAGCGCATCCCGCGCGCAGAGCTCGTCGCCGCCTGCAGCCCGGTCGCCGAAGAACTCGCCTGGGCGGAGGGAGAGCTCGGCGTCGCGCGCGGCTACCGCGACTACGCGGCGATGCTGGCCGACCCGAATGTCGACGCGGTGTTCCTGGTGACGCCCACGACGCTGCACGCGGCGCAGATCATCCAGGGACTCGAGGCGGGCAAGCACGTGTTCTGCGAAAAGCCGCTGTCGCTGGAGATCGCCGATTGCGAGCGCGTGCAGCGGGAGGCCGCGAAGCGGCCGGAGCTCAAGGTGATGATCGGCTACGGGCGCCGCTTCGACCCGAGCTATCGCGATGCGTATCACAAGATCCAGTCCGGCCTGATCGGCACGCCGTTTCTGGTCCGCTCGCAGAACCTCGACATGAACGATCCGTCGGGATTCTTCGTCCGCTTCGCGCCGACCAGCGGCGGCATATTTCTCGACTGCACGGTCCACGATATCGACCTGGCCCGCTGGTTCCTGGGCAATCCGCGTCCGCTGCGCGTGTTCGCCGCCGGCACCGTCGCGATACACGAAGGACTGCGCGAATTCGGCGACGTCGACAACGGCGTGGCGACCTGCGAGTTCGAAGGCGGCAAGCTCGCCTGCTTCTACGCGTCGCGGACGATGGCGCACGGGCACGAGACGTCGACCGAGATCTTCGGCACCGTCGGCCGGCTGACCATCGGCGCTAACCCGCGGCTCGACCGCGTCGACATTTCGGATGCGCACGGCGTGCGCAACGAATGCACGCCGACGTTCTACGAGCGTTTCGAAGCGGCGTTCCTGCACGAGCTTGCGCATTTTGTCGACGCGGTGCTCGACAATCGCCCCCCATCGCTGACCTTGCACGACGCGACCGAGGCGACGCGCATTGCGCTCGCGCTGCGCGAGTCGCTGCAAAGCGGGCGCGTGATAGACTTGAGGTGACAAGTCTCGGCCTTTTCGCGCACGGAATTTCCACTGAAGAATCGCCTGGCCCCACGCGACCTGCTGCTCACACTTGCGGTCGTGACCCTGTGGGGCTTCTCGTTTGTGCCGATCAAGGTCGGGCTGCGCGAAGTTCCGCCGTTCGCGCTGGCGGCATTGCGTTTCTTCTTCGCCGCGATACCGCTGGTCTTTTTCATCCGGCGCCCGCGGATGCCCTGGCGCGACATCATCGGCTACGGGGTGGCGATCGGCGTCGTTCAATTCGGATTGCTTTTTCTCGCCATCAAGCTCGGCATGCCGGCAGGCTTGTCGTCTCTGGTCATCCAGCTCCAGGTTTTCTTCACCATCGGCCTCGCGATCGCCTTCCTCGGCGACAGGCTGCAGCGGCACAACCTGATCGGCGCGGCGATCGCAGCGTCCGGCATCGTGCTGCTCGCCGCATTCAAGCTCGCAAGCGGGATGGAATCCACCTTCATCGGCTTCGTGCTGGTGATCGTGTCCGCCTTCGCGTGGGGAGCGGGCAACGTCATCGCCAAGCATGCGGCCGGCGCGCACGAACCGGACATGTTCGCGCTGATCGTCTGGTCGAGCCTGGTCCCGCCGCTGCCGCTCGCGTTGCTTTCGTACGCATTCGAAGGCGGCTTGGGTGCCTGGCATGCGGTTGCCTCGGCCGGCGCGCTGACCTGGGGTTGCGTTTTCGTCCTTGCCTGGGGCGCGACCCTGTTCGGCTTCGCATCGTGGGCGGCGCTGCTGCACCGTTATCCCACTGGGTTGATCGCGCCGTTCGCACTGCTGATCCCGGTGTCTGGACTGGCGAGCGGCGCGATTTTCCTCGGCGAATCACTGGCGCCGATGCAGGCGCTCGGCGCGGTGCTGGTGTTCGCCGGCCTGGCCGAGAACGTCTTCGGCGCGGAATTGCGGGCCTGGCTGGCGCGACGACGCCGCTGACGCTCGTTACGCCGCCGGCACGTCGATCACGCGCGGCACATGCCCGGTCAGGCGCAGGAATTTCTCCAGCTCCGGATGCGCAACGATCATCGTCGCGGTGTTGGTCAGCGGGTGCGCCTGCACGGCTTCGGCGTCCCAGAGTACGCGGTCGATGACGAATTCGACCGCGCCGGCGGCGTCGTTGACCAGCGCGAGGAGGCTGACGGAGCCCGGCGTGATCGCAAGATGCTTTTGCAGGCGTTCGGGCGACGCGAAGCCGAGCCGCCCGGCGCCCAGGGCCGCACCCAGGGCGTTCAGGTCGACGACTCGCGAGGCGGGCACGGTCACCAGGAAATGACGCGCCCCCTTCTTATCGCGCAAGAACAGATTCTTGGTCTTCGCCCCCGGCAGTGGCGGCACCAGGCGCTCGGACTCAACGACGGTCATCACCGCCGCGTGCTCATGGCGGACGGCGCTTATGCCGTGCCGATGCAGGAAAGTGTCGATGTCCATTGGCGGTTCAAGGCCGGGGGCGGGGACCTGTCATTGTGCAGCACGTTTCGCCGGGGAATCGGCGTCGCGGGCCGGACTCGGCGGCAATGCCCGCCGATCGTTTCGGATGTTTCGCCGCCGGAAGACCCCGCTTGCCCGAAACGCGCCCGGTGCTAAACTGTCCGGCCATGACGAAGTAACGGTGGCGCCTGCATGAAAGACGCGGTATGGACAACCTGAGCAAGCCGCTTGAGAGTCCGGTTTCGTCACCGCAGGCCGACGCCGATACGCCCGCCGCGCTGCATCGCGCGGTGCGCGAGAACCTGATTCGCTACGGCGCCGAATTTCATCCCGAATTCATCGTTCGCGCCCGTGGATCGTACCTGTACGACGAGAACGGACGCGCCATCCTCGATTTTACCTCGGGCCAGATGTGCGCCACCCTCGGCCACAATCATCCGGCGATCGTGGCCGCGATCGAAAAGAGCTGCCGCGAGGTGCTGCATCTGTTCAGCGGCATGCTGTCGCCGGCGGTCGCAGCACTCGCCAGGCGCATGGCGGCGATGCTGCCGCGGAGCCTGTCCAAGCTGATCTTCCTCAACACCGGCGGCGAGAGCAACGAAACGGCGCTTCGCCTGGCCAAGAAGTTCACCGGCGGATTCGAGGTCGTCGGACTCGACGGCTCATGGCATGGCACGACCGCGGGCGCGAGCTCGAACACTTACGCGAGCGGCCGGCGTGGTTACGGGCCGACAATCCCGGGCACGTTCGCTATTCCCGGAGCCGAACAGCTATCGCTGCCCGATCAAACATTGCCGCGATCGTTGCGACATGAGCTGCCTCGACGTGGGCTTCAACCTGTTCGACGCGCAGTCGGTAGGCGCGCCTGCCGCGGCGATCGTCGAGCCGATCTTGAGCGCCGGCGGCATCATCGTCCCGCCGGACGGTTATTTCACGCGGCTGCGCAAGCTTTGCGATGCGCGCGGCATGCTGCTGATCTTCGACGAGGCACAGACGGCGTTCGGGCGGACAGGCCGCAACTTCGCCTTCGAGGGCTTGGGCGTGACACCGGACATCCTGACGATGTCGAAGACGCTCGGCGGCGGCCTGCCGCTGGCGGCGACGGCGACCAGCCCGGAGATCGAAGAGGATTGCTACAGCAAGGGGTTCGCCAATTACACGTCGCACGTTTCCGATCCGCTGCCCGCCACCGTGGGGCTTGCAGTGCTCGACGTGCTCGAACGCGAACAGCTGGCGGCCAACGCACGCGCGATGGGTGAGCGTCTGAAAAACGGCTTGCTGGAGCTCAAGGCGCGCTACGAGGTGATCGGCGACGTGCGCGGGCAGGGCTTGCTGCTCGGCGTCGAGCTGGTGAAGGATCGCGAGACCCGCGAGCCCGCGCATCAGCTCGGGCTCAAGGTGACGACGCGTTGCATGGAACTGGGCCTGTCGATGAACATACGCCAGGTGCCCACGCGCGGAGCAGTATGGCGCATCGCTCCGCCGCTGACGGTCAAGCCCGACGAGATCGATCGGGCGCTGGCGATCATCGATCAGGCGCTGGGCGATTGCGTGGGGGAGTGGAAGCGCACAGTTCGGCTTCCTGAAGATCAATGCTTCATTCGAACGAGGGTTCAAAATGCTGAAGAGACTACTTGTCGTTGCTGGCGTCCGGTCTTCTGGCCGCCGCCGTGTTCGCCACGAGCGCGCACGCGGATGTCCTGCAGACCGATCAAGCAAAAGGGTGTGCTGACCGTCGGCACCAAGGCCGATTACCGGCCGTTCGGGTATCTCGATCCGTCCGGCAAGATTGTCGGCTTCGAAGCCGATCTGGCCGCCGACGTCGCCAAGCGGCTGGGCGTCAAGCTCGAGCTCGTGCCGGTCGTCGCGTCCAATCGCATCCAGTTCCTGCAGCAAGGCAAGATCGACATGATGATCGCGACGATGAGCGACACGCCCGAGCGGCGCAAGATCGTCGACATCGTCGAGCCTTCGTACTACGGGTCGGGCACCAACGTCATGGCGCCGAAGTCCGGCGCACCTGACGAGCTGGGACCAGCTTCGCGGCAAGAAGGTCTGCCTGATCCAGGGCTCGTTCTACAACAAGGAGCTGCAGGAAAAGTACGGCATCGAAGGCGTCGCCTTTCCCGGCACCGCGGAAGCCTATGCGGCGCTGAAGAACGGCAACTGCGTCGGATTCGCCTACGACGACACGGCGATCATCGGTGAGATGCAAAAGCCGGACTGGGCGAACTACGAAATGCCGCTGGATTCGATCCTCGTTCGTGCCGTGGGGTCTCGCGGTCAATCAGGGCGAGAAAGGCTTCGCCGACTTCATGTCGAAGACGATCACCGACTGGCACAAGACCGGAATGATCGAGCAGCTCGAAAAGAAGTGGGGAATCAAGTCCACCAAGTGGGCGCAGGAAATGCACGACAAATACAAATAGCGGTCGGCGCGGCGGCGACTTCCGGGATCGCGGGCGTCGCTGCCGCGTCCCTCGCCAGCCGCCGCCTGCCGACGGGGACGGCCGATGCAGTTCATCTGGGACTGGTTTCGCTGGTTGTACCAGACGACCGGCATCAATCTCACGATCTTCTACGATTCGTTCGACCGTCATCGCTTCACCGACGGCTTCCTGACCACGCTCAAGCTGTCGCTGATCTGCATCGTGCTGAGCGTGCTGATCGGCGTCGTCGGCGCCTGGCTGCAGGGATCGAAGCTGCGCGTCACGCGCCACGTCGTCCATTGGTACATCCAGTTCTTCCGCAACACCCCGCCGCTGGTCCAGCTGTATTTCTTCTATTTCGGCGTCGGCAGCCTGTTGCGGAGCTCGCTCGGAACCGGAAACCAGCCGCTGGTCAGCAATGTGACCTGGGCCATCATCTCGCTGTCTTTTTTCGCCGGCGCGTTCAACGTCGAGATCTTCCGCTCGGGCGTCGAGGCGGTGCCGAAAACCACGCTGGAAGCGGCCGAATCGCTGGGATTCAGCCGCCTGCGCGCGTACGCGCTGATCGTTATGCCGCTGGCGTTCCGCATCAGCCTGCCCGCGCTCAACAACAACCTGGTCAACCTGGTCAAGACGACCACGCTGGCCTATGCGATCGCCGTGCCCGAGATGCTCTACGTGTCGAGCCAGATCTGGTCGGATGAGTTGAACGTGCCGGTGATGATGAACGTGCTCCTGATCTGCTACTTCGGGCTGGTCGGCGCGCTGGTCTACCTGATGCATCGCTGGGAGCGCGCCATCGAAGTGCCGGGGTTCGGCCAGTGAGCTCGATGCGCGCAATCGGGCGGCCACCGGGCTCGACCGACCTGCCGGTGCTGCTGCCGCGCTGCGGCGCGCGTCGCCCGGCGCGCCGCTGCCGAGCGCCGCGCCGGCTCGCCCCGGTTATCGCTTCGCGCCGAGCACGGTGTCGTGCTGCTCGCCGTCTTTGTGATCGGCTGCGGCATCGCCGAAGCCCAGGCCGGTGCCGACAACCCGTCGATACTGGCCACGCTATGGAAATGGACACCGTTGCTCGCTCGCGGCTTCGTGTTCAATCTCGCGATCAGCTTCGTCGCAATGGCGGTCGGCACCGCATTCGGGCTGTTGCTCGGGTTCGCGCAACTCTCGCTGCTGCGCCCGGTGAAGCGGGCGGCGTGGCTCACGACACAATTTTTTCGCAATGCGCCGTGGCTGGTGCTGCTTTTCTACTGCATGTTCCTGCTGCCGTTCCAGATCACCGTCTTCGGCGTGACGATTCCGCTGCCCGACTGGGTCAAGGCGACGCTGGGTCTCGCGCTGCCGGTGATGGCCAACGTCGGCGAGATCCTGCGTGGCGCCATGCAATCGATCCCGACCGCGCAGTGGGAGTCTGCTGCCTCGCTCGCCTTCAGCCGTCGCCAGACTCTGTGGATGATCATCCTGCCGCAGTGCGTCAAGCGCATGTTGCCGCCCTGGATGAACCTGTACGCGATCCTGACGATGTCGACAGTGCTCGCCTCGATCGTCGGAGTGAACGAGATGATGACGCTGACCCGGGAGGCGCTGTCCGCCGAGAATCGACCGGGATTGCTGCTTTCGTTCTACAGCTATGTGCTGCTCTGGTTTTTCGTCTACTGTTATCCGATTGCACGCTGGACCGTGCGCCTCGAAGCCCGTTACGCCGTCAACGTCTGAAACGATCCGATGACCGAACCCGACGCCCGTCCGATCGTCTCCATCCACGACGTGCACAAGTCGTTCGGCGACGTCGAGGTGCTCAAGGGCATATCGATGGACGTGCCGAAAGGCGGCGTCGTCTGCATCATCGGACCGTCGGGATCGGGCAAGTCGACGCTGCTTCGCTGCATCAATGCGCTGGTGCCGATCGACAGCGGCAGCATCCGGGTGGCCGACTTCGATGTACATCTGCTCAAGACCGACAAGGAGCGGCTCGCGCTGCGCCGGGAAGTGTCGATCGTGTTCCAGCAATACAACCTGTTTCCGCACAAGACCGCGCTGGAAAACGTGATGATGGCCCCGATGTACGTGCTGCGGGAGCCGCGCGAGGAAGTGCGCGCGCGGGCGATCGCGCTGCTGAAGAAGGTGGGCCTGTCCGCCAAGCAGGACGTCTACCCGGGTGAGCTCTCCGGCGGACAGCAGCAGCGTGTCGCGATCGCACGCTCGCTGGCGATGCGCCCCGAGGTGATGCTGTTCGACGAAGTCACCGCGGCACTCGATCCGGAAACGGTCAAGGAAGTGCTGAATACCATACGAGAGCTCGCCGGCGAAGGCATGACCTGCATGCTGGTGACTCACGAAATGCGCTTCGCGCGCGAGCTCGCCGACACCGTGTATTTCACCGACGGCGGCGTCATCGTCGAATCGGGGCCGCCCGCGATGCTGTTCGATCAGCCGAAGGCCGACCGGACCCGCGCCTTCCTGTCGCAGATACTCTAGCGTGCCTGCCGATCACGCGCTGTACTCCGGATCCCCTGGGTCCCCGAAATGAGCACCGAGCTTCTTTTCCGCGACGATGCCTACGTGACGTCCGCGCGTGCGCGCGTCGTCGCCGTCAGCGACCGCGGCATCGAGCTCGACCGCACGATCTTTTATCCGCTTGGCGGCGGCCAGCTCGGCGACGCCGGCGCGCTGATCCGCGCCAACGGCGAGCGCATCGAAATCGCCGACACGCGCAAGGGCGATGACCCGGGCAGCGTGGTCCATATCGTCGCGCCGGGCATGCCGCAGCCGGCGCCTGGCGAAACGCTGGACCTGGAGATCGACTGGCCGCGCCGCTATGCGCTGATGCGGCTGCACACGGCGCTCCATGTCATGTCCTGCGTGGTCGTGGCGCCGGTCACCGGGGGCAACATCGCCCCGGACAAAGCGCGGCTCGACTTCGACATCGACATGAGCCTGCTCGATGCCGGACGCATCGAACAGGAGACCAACGCACTGATCGCGCGCGGAGTCGACACCGAGACCGTGTGGATCACCGACGAGGAGCTCGATGCGCGTCCTGAACTGGTCAAGACGATGAGCGTCCAGCCTCCGCGCGGCGCCGGGCGCGTTCGTCTGCTCAGGATTCCGGGGATCGATCTGCAGCCATGCGGCGGCACGCATGTTCGCAACATCGCCGAGATCGGCGCGATACGCGTGCTCAGGATTCGGAGCGAAGGCAAGCGCAACCGGCGCGTCGAGATCGCGCTCGCCGATCGCTGAACGCAACGTCGCGCCCGCGCTCGAACGGCGCCGCGACCATCTCAAGTCTTGAGACGGTACCCGGTCTTGAAGATCCAGGCGACGATCGCCAGCGAGATCGCCATGAACAGCACCGTCATGCCGAGGCTCAAGGCCACGCTGACGTCGGCGATGCCGTAGAAGCTCCATCGGAAGCCGCTGATCAGGTAGACGACCGGGTTGAACAAGGTCACCTTCTGCCACAGCGGCGGCAGCATGTCGATCGAGTAAAAGCTGCCGCCGAGGAAGGTCAGCGGCGTGACGATCAGCAGCGGCACGAGCTGCAGCTTCTCGAAGCCGTCGGCCCAGATGCCGATGATGAAACCCACCAGGCTGAACGTCACCGCGGTGAGCAGCAGGAACAGCAGCATCCATAGCGGATGCGCGATCTGCAGGGGCACGAACAGCGCAGCCGTCGCCAGGATGATCAGGCCGAGAATGATCGACTTGGTCGCGGCAGCGCCCACGTAGCTGATCACGATCTCGAGGTACGAGACCGGCGCCGACAGGAGCTCGTAGATCGTGCCGGTGAACTTGGGAAAGTAGATGCCGAACGACGCGTTGGCGATGCTCTGCGTCAGCAGTGACAGCATGATCAGACCGGGCACGATGAACGCGCCGTAGCTTATGCCCTCGACATGTTGGATGCGCGATCCGATCGCGGCACCGAAGACGACGAAATACAGCGATGTCGAGATGACCGGAGAAATGATGCTTTGCATCAGCGTTCGCCGCGTGCGCGCCATCTCGAACTTGTAGATCGCTCGAATGGCGTGAACGTTCACTTCTGCTCCCGCAGCAGGTTGACGAAGATGTCCTCCAGCGAGCTCTGCGTCGTCTGCAGGTCCTTGAAGCGAATCCCCGCCTTGTCCAGATCGTCGAGCAGCGCGGCGATGCCGGGCCGCTCGCCGTGCGTGTCGTAGGTGTAGATCAGCTCGGTCCCGGCGCTTCCAAGCTCCAGGTGATGGCCGGCGAGAGCGGCAGGGATGGCCGTCAGCGCGTCGTGCAACTGCAAGGTCAGTTGCTTTCGACCGAGCTTGTGCATCAGCTCGGCCTTGTTTTCGACCAGGATGATCTCCCCTTTGTTGATGACGCCGACCCGGTCTGCCATCTCCTCGGCCTCATCGATATAGTGCGTCGTCAGGATGATGGTCACCCCCTGCTCCCTGAGCGAGCGCACCAGTTGCCACATGTCTCGCCTGAGCTCGACATCGACGCCGGCGGTGGGCTCGTCCAGAAACAGGATCTGAGGCTCGTGCGACAGTGCCTTGGCGATCAGGAGGCGCCGCTTCATGCCACCCGAGAGCGTGATGATCTTGCTGTCCTTCCGGCTCCACAGCGACAGGTCCCTGAGCACCTTTTCGAGGTGGCGGGCGTTTGCCCTCTTGCCGAACAATCCGCGGCTGAACGACACCGTTCCCCACACTGATTCGAACGCGTCGGTGGTCAGTTCCTGCGGCACCAGGCCGATCATCGCGCGGGTAGCGCGGTAATCGGCAACGATGTCGTGACCGTCGACGATGATCTTTCCGTCGGTCGGATTGACGATCCCGCATATGGTGCCGATCAGCGTCGTCTTGCCGGCACCGTTGGGGCCAAGCAACGCGAAGATTTCTCCGCGGCGAATCTCCAGGTTGACACTCTTGAGCGCCTGGAAACCGGACGCGTAGGTCTTGGAAAGATTGGTGACGGAGATGATGGATTGCATGAAGTCGGTCGATGAGGTTCCGGCGCCGCGTCAGGCCTGCCACACGCCGTAGCCCTGTTCACGAAGCGCGATGGCCAGCTCGACTTCCATATCGCGCGCACCGTCGTAGGGCATCGGGTTGTAGACCTCGTAGAGCTCCGGCAGCAGACGCAGGCCGAATTTTTGCACGAATCGATTGGCCTGGATACCGGCCTTGTGCTTGTCGAATCGCAGATCGGGATCGAGTCCCGTCATGCCGACGTACACGCAGGTTTTGCCGTCGACGTAATCGGGATTGGCTTTGCGGAAGCGGCGCTCGTACAAGACGTCTTTCGACAACTCGACGACGTAAACGTGATAGCGGCGGCGGCGTGACATTATGGTATAAAAACGGCACTGTATGCGCGATTGTGCGCTTGCGTCGGCGCTGCGGCCGACATTGATTGAGGAGGAGCAGGTGACGGATCTCAACCCGCAGGCCAAGCAGATGGCCGACGAGTCGATGGTGCGCAACCTGGCCGCGCAGGCGCAAGCGATCTGGCCGCAGGAAGCGCCCCTTTTCAGCCGCTATCCTTTGCCCGCGGCGCCTCGCATCCTCGATGCCGGTTGCGGCACCGGCGAGGCCTCCTCGCGCCTGGCCCGGCTTTTTCCTGGCGCCAGCGTGCTCGGCGTCGATATCATCGATTCGCATCTGGAGCTCGCCCGGTCGCGCTACCGAAGCCTCGCGTCCCGGCTTTCGTTCGAACACCAAAGCATCTACGAGCTCTCGGCGACCGACCGGAGTTTCGACCTCACCGTTTGCCGTCATGTCATCCATTCGATTCCGTATCCGGAGCGCGTGCTGGCCGAGCTGATGCGGGTCACACGGCCCGGCGGCACGCTGCACCTGATTCCCGAGGACTATGGGATGCTGCATTTTCAGCGCGGCGCGCTCGACCTCCAGGACTTCTGGCATGTCGTTCCGGCGCAATTCGGCGCGGCCACGGGAACCGACCTTTTCATCGGGCGCAACATCTTCGGCATTCTGGCCGCGATGAAACTCGAAGCTGTGACCGTCGACTATGTCGTCGTCGATACCGTGCGCGTGCCGCGCGAGACGTTCGCGTCGATCATCGAAGCCTGGCGCGACGGTTATGTCGAGCCGATCGCCGAGCTGACGCCGATCACGCGCGATCAGGCGCTGGGTTATTTCGAGCAGATGATCGCCGACATCCGCGATCCGCAGCGCTACGCGGTGTGGATGGTCCCGGTAGTGAGCGCGCGGGTGCCTGCACCCGCAGCTTGACCGTCGGATTTCGCAAACCATAGACTCCGCCTTCCGGCCGTCGGTTGTCACGAGTAAGAAGCTTGCAATGTCCATTCGATTCTGTCTTCTGATCGCGTCGCTCTACGTGGTGTCTGGCGTCTCCGATGCGGTCACCGCCGATGAGCTGGTCGCCAAATACATAGAGGCACGAGGCGGGGCCGAGAAAATGAAGGCGATCCAGACTCTCAGGTTGACCGGAAAACTTGCAATTGAGCGGGGAGTTCACCGCTGAGTTCGTCTTGGTTCGACAAATCCGGCGTCCGAATCAAGTCCGCACCGATGCAACGCTTCAAGGGCTGACAACGGTTCGCGCATGGGACGGACAGGAAGGCTGGGGGATCTCGCCGCTGTTCGGCCGAAAAGACCCGGAACGTCTGTCGCTGGACGAAAGCAAGGAGTTAATCGATATCGCAGACATCGACGGACCATTGGTCGACAGCGCCAGCAAGGGCAATGGCATCGAGTATCTCGGCACGGAGGACGTCGACGGAACCGAAGCGCACAAACTGCGCGTCACGTCAAAGGGAGGCGACGTCCAGTATCGTCTACCTTGATCCCGACTACTACCTTGTCATTCGCGTTCTTTACCAGCGCACCGTCCGTGGTGCCCTGGTGGAAGTCGAAACTGACGTCGGCAACTATGAGAAGGTAAACGGCGTGTACTTTCCGTTTTCCATCGATGCCGGCCCCAAAGGAGAAGCGAAGACGCGCAAGATTACGATTGACAAGGCGGAGGCCAATGTTCCGTTGCAAGAGACGTTGTTTCGATTTCCCTGCCGAGCGCAAATGAGAACTCTGTCTTCGCGTGCGGAATGTTTTGCGATGCGCCTGTCTCGGAATCGCCGTGGCGGCGTTCGCAGGCGACGCGACTGCCGCTCTCGATAGCGCAGTGGTTTCCGGTATCGGGATCCGCAACATCGGCTCCGCCACGATGAGCGGACGTATCGCGGCGGTAGCTGCCAACGTCAATCCAGATGGCAAGGTGACGTTGTTCGTCGGCACGGCAAGCGGCGGTGTCTGGCGATCGCTCGACGGAGGCACTACCTTCAGGCCGGTGTTCGACAAGCAGTCGGTGCAGTCCATAGGTGCCATCAGCCTCGACCCGTCCCGGCCGAACGTCGTCTGGGTCGGCACCGGCGAGGCCTGGACTCGCAATTCGGTTTCGATCGGTGACGGCATTTACAAGTCCACCGACAACGGAGATACCTGGATTCGCATGGGACTGCCCGATTCCGAGCGTATCGCGAAGATCATTGTTCACCCGATCAATGGCGACGTTGTCTACGCATGCGTCCCGGGCAAGCTCTGGAGCGATTCTGACGAGCGCGGTCTGTTCAAGACTACCGATGGCGGGAAGTCGTGGCTGCCGATTCTCCGGGGGCGCAACCTGTCGACCGGTTGCTCGTCGATCGTCATGGACCCGCGAAATCCTGAGCGCATCATCGCCGCGCTGTGGGACTTCCGCCGCAAAGGCTGGACTTTCCGTTCCGGCGGGGAATCGTCCGAAGCGGAGAGTGGCAGCGGAATGTTCGTCACCGAAGACGGAGGCAAATCCTGGCGCAATCTCGATGCCTCGACGGCCGCCGGATTGCCGGCCAAGCCGTGGGGGCGCCCCGCGCTTGCCATTGCACCTTCGGACCCGAAGCGCGTGTACGCCTTTGTCGAAGCAAAGCGCAGCGCCTTGTTCGTCTCCGACGACGGCGGCAAGACTTTCGAAGAGCGGGATCGCAGTCAGGCCATGGTTTGGCGGCCGTTCTATTTCTCCAACCTCGTAGTCGATCCGACGACCCCGGACCGCGTCTTCAAGCCGGATTACACGCTCATCGTATCGACAGACGGCGGCAAGAGCTTTTCCGCGACCAGCGACGGCGCGCACGGTGACTGGCACGATCTCTGGATCAATCCGAAAAATCCGATGCATCTCGTCGGGGGCGACGACGGTGGACTGTGGATCTCGGTCGATGGCGGCAATCGCTGGTGGAAGAGCGACAACCTTCCAGTTTCGCAGTTTTATCACGTCAGCGTCGACGACGCCGATCCATACCAGGTCTATGGCGGCCTCCAGGACAACGCCGTGTGGGTCGGGGATTCCGCCTACCCCGGAGGGATAACGAACAGCCGCTGGGAGGCTTTTTTCGGGTGCGACGGCTTCTGGGCCTTCGCCGATCCCGTCGACCACGATTATCTGTACGGCGAGTGCCAGGGTGGTTATATCGGTCGCGTGAATCGAAAGACGCACGAAATGCGCGACATCCAGCCCAAGGCCGCCGCTGGAGAGAAACTCCGCTTCAACTGGAACACGCCGATGCATTTGTCTCCGAACGACAAGGGGACGCTTTACATCGGAGCGCAATATCTGTTCCGGTCGCGCGACCAGGGACAGAGCTGGGAGCGGATTTCTCCGGACCTGACCACGAATGACCCGCAAAAACAAAAGCAGGAGGAATCCGGCGGCATCACGGTCGACAACTCCGCGGCTGAAATGCACACGTCGCTCTATTCGATCAGCGAATCGCCTAAAGATTCGCGTGTGATCTGGGTCGGCACCGACGACGGCAACCTGCAGTTGACCCGGGACGGCGGAGCCAGCTGGACGAACCTTGCCGGCAAGCTACCCGACGTGGGCTCCGGCAATTGGGTATCGTGGGTCGAAGCCAGCCGCTTCGACGCCGCGACGGCATACGTTGCAGTCGATCGCCACACTTTTGGCGACATGCAGGCCTACGTCTTCCGGACGACTGATTTCGGCGCTACGTGGGCACGCATCGCCGGTCCCGGACAAGGCCTGCGCGGCTACGCTCATGTCGTCAAGGAAGACTTAGTCAACCCCGACCTGTTGTTCGTCGGGACCGAGTTCGGCCTCTGGGTTACGAGCAATCGCGGCTCGGAGTGGGCACAGTTCAAGCCGGGAAATTTTCCCGCGGTAGCGGTGCGCGATATTGCGCTTCAATCCCGGGACAACGACGTGGTCCTCGCGACTCACGGCCGCGGGATCTGGGTCATCGATGACATCACTCCGCTGCGCCATTTGAGCGATGACGTGTTGAAACAGGACGTGGCGTTCGTATCGGCCCGCCCGATTCAGCAGCGAATCATTGGCAATGGCGGCTGGGTCGAAGGAGATGCGAAATTCGTGGGCCAGAATCCTGTCGATGGTGCCGTCATTACCTACTACCAGCAAAAACGGCACTTGTTCGGTACGCTCAAGCTGGAGATACTCGGTGCGGCCGGTGACGTAGTCGATACCATCCCCGCCAGCAAACATCGCGGCCTTAACCGCGTCACCTGGTCGATGAGAGTCAAGCCTCCAATCACCCCTCCGGCGGCGCAACTGGCGGGCAATGCAACCCGCGGCCCACGATTGCCTCCTGGAACCTACGTCGTGCGCCTTACCAAGGCAGATAAGGTCTACGAGTACCCGCTCGCAATCGGTTTGGACCGCCGAGCGACCTATACTCTAGCGGACCGCAAGGCTCAATTTGACGCAGCGATGCGGGTCCATGCGCTGTTCGGGGAAATGACACAGCTCGTCAGGCGAATCAATATCGTCCGCGAGGCCTCGGAAACGCAGGCTCTGGCTTTGTCAGACAACGATACGTTGAGGAAGCATCTCGAACAGCTGGAAAAGAAAGCCGATGCAATCCGAAAACAAATCGTCGCCACAAAGGAGGGCGGTGCAATCACCGGTGAAGAGCGCCTGCGCGAGCACACCGATCTGCTCTATGGTGCAATCATGTCCTGGGAGGGCCGCCCAACGGCGTACCAGCTTGCTCGTATCGACGTCCTTGGGGCAGAGCTTGCCAAGATCAAGGGTCAGTTCGACACATTCATGAAGAATGATCTGCCGATCGTGAACGGCGAACTCGGAATCCGCGGCCTGCCGCGCGTCGAAGTGCCAGACGTCGTCGCGGAGACCGGGCAGGACATGCACAGCGTGGGCGCACAGGCAGCATTGCGCGCGGCGCTCGCGTTGCACTAGTGTAATGCCAGGAAAACGCCGAGGCAGCCCGCTGCGCTACTCCATTTTTTCGCTCGCCCGCAACGCGGCCAGTCACCACCAGAACTGGCCGCTCGCCTGGCGCAGCCCCGAGCCGAAGCGCAGCTACGACGCGATCGTCGTCGGCGGCGGCGGCCACGGCCTGGCTACCGCTTACTACCTCGCCAAGGAGCACGGCATCAGCAACGTGGCGGTGCTGGAAAAGGGCTGGCTGGGCGGCGGCAACACCGGCCGCAACACGACGATCGTGCGCTCGAACTATCACCTCGATCCCAACGAGCATTTCTACGAGTTCTCGCTGAAGCTGTGGGAGAGCCTGTCGCAGGAGCTCAACTTCAACGTGATGTACAGCGCGCGCGGCGTGCTGAACCTCGTCCACTCGCCGGTCGACATGGACGCTGCGCTCCGGCGCGGCAACGCGATGCGTCTGAACGGCATCGATGCGAAGTTCCTGAGCCGCGACGAAATCGCCGCCTGGATTCCCGAGCTCGACACTTCGCCGTCGGCACGCTTTCCGATCGTCGGCGGGCTGCTGCAGCCGCGCGGCGGCACCGTGCGCCACGACGCGGTCGCGTGGGGCTACGCCCGAGCCGCCGACGCGCGCGGCGTCGACATCATCCAGAACTGCGAGGTCACGGGTATCCGGGTTGCCGATGGCGCGGTGACCGGTGTCGATACGACGCGGGGCTTCATCGCGACCTCCAAGTTGGGCATCGCGGTCGCCGGGCATTCGAGCCGGCTCGCCGCGATGGCGGGCATCCGGCTGCCGATCGAATCGCACGTGCTGCAGGCGATGGTTTCCGAGCCGATCAAGCCGGTGCTCGACACCGTCGTGTCCTCGGGCGCCGTGCATTTCTACATCAGCCAGTCGGACAAGGGTGAACTGGTCATGGGCGGCGACCTCGATTTCTACAATTCGTACGCCCAGCGCGGCAACCTACCGGCGCTCGAGCACGTGGTCGCCGGGTGTCTCGCGCTGTTTCCGAGCTTCGGACGTCTTCGCCAGCTGCGGAGCTGGGGTGGCATCATGGACATGACGATGGATGGCAGCCCGATCATCGCGAGGCTCCCGGTCGGCGGCCTGACGATGACCGGCGGCTGGTGCTACGGCGGCTTCAAGGCCACGCCGGCCTCCGGCTGGCTGCATGCGTACACGATGGCGCGCGGCGAGCCGCACCCGTTGAACGCCGCGTTCACGCTGGAGCGTTTCGCCGAAGGCCGGATGATCGACGAAAAGGGCGCGGGGCCGCGGCCCGGGGCGCATTGAGATGCTGCTGATCCCTTGTCCGTGGTGCGGCCCGCGCAACCAGATCGAATTCACCTATGGCGGCGATGCGACGCTCAAGCGCCCGCCAGCGGATGCGTCTGTCGAAGCGTGGTTCGAATTCGTCTATCTGCGCGACAACCCCTGCGGTCCGCACGACGAGCTGTGGCTGCACAGCGCCGGGTGCCGCCGCTGGTTCAAGGTCCGCCGCGATACGCGCACGCACGACATTCTCGCCAGCGCCCGCCCCGACCAGGATCTGGCCGGAAACGCGCCGTGACCCAGTCGCATCGACTCGCGCAGGGCGGCATCGTCGATCGTTCGCGGACGCTCGATTTTTCATTCGACGGCGCCCGTTACCAGGGTCATCCGGGCGACACGCTGGCTTCCGCCCTGCTGGCCAACGGCGTGCATCTTGTGGGCCGCAGCTTCAAGTACCACCGTCCGCGCGGCATCGTCACCGCCGGCGCCGACGAGCCCAACGCGCTGGTTCAGCTCGCCCGCGGCGCGCGCACCGAGCCCAATACGCGGGCGACGCAGCAGGAGCTCTACGAAGGTCTCGTCGCCGACAGCCAGAACCGCTGGCCGTCGCTTTCATTCGACATCGGTGCGCTCAACGACGCGTTCTCGCCGCTGTTTCCAGCCGGCTTCTACTACAAGACTTTCATGTGGCCGCCGGGTCCGCGCTGGTGGCTCAAGTACGAGCATGCGATCCGGCGCGCCGCGGGCCTCGGCCACGCGCCGCGCGAGCCCGATCCCGACCACTACGAGCATCGCTTTGCACACTGCGACGTGCTGGTGATCGGCGGCGGCCCCGCTGGCCTTGCCGCGGCGGGCGTTGCGGCGCGGTGCGGCGCACGCGTGATGCTGTGCGACGAAAACGCGTCGTTCGGCGGCAGCCTGCGCGGCGACGCAACGATGATCGACGGCGCGCCGGCCGCGAGCTGGGTCGCCGCGCGCATCGACGAGCTGACAGCGAACGGCGACGTCACGCTGCTGCCGCGCACGACGGCGTTCGGTTATTACGATCAGAATCTGGTCGGTCTGGTCGAGCGCCTCGCCGATCATCTTCCGCAGCCGCCGCCGTTCACGCCGCGCCAGAGGCTGTGGCACGTTCGCGCCGGCATCGTCGTGCTTGCGAGCGGCGCACTGGAGCGCGGCATCGCCTATGCCGGCAACGACCTGCCTGGCACGATGCTCGCCGGCTCGGCGCAGGCTTACGTCTCGCGCTACGGGGTGAAGCCGGGAACGCGGGCGGTGATTTTCGCCAACAACGACAGCGCCTACGAAGCTGCGGCAAGCTTGCACGCCGCGGGGGTCGCCATCGCTGCGATCGCGGACGCCCGCCCGCTGGCGGCGCTCGTCGGCGACCCTCCGCAACGCGCGCGCGCTGCCGGCATGCCGGTCCTGCCCGGCAGCGCGATCATGCGCGCGCACGGCAGGCTGCGGGTCGCCGGCGTCGATCTGGTGTCGCTCGGAGGCGGCGAGGTGCGGCGGATCGACTGCGATCTGGTGTGCGTGTCGGGCGGGTGGAATCCTGCCGTACATCTTTATTCGCAATCGCGCGGCAAGCTTCGCTACGACGATGCGCTGGCGACTTTCGTGCCCGACACTTCGCCGCAGGCGATCGTGGCCGCCGGCGCGTGCAATGGCAGGCTCGACTTGAATGCGGTCCTCGCCGATGGACATGCCGCGGGGCTCGCCGCGGCGGCGCGCTCGGGATTCGGTCCCCGCACGACAACGCCCGCGCCGGCAACGGCCGTCGAGACGAGCGGCCCGCTGCAGGCGCTCTGGTCGGTGCCGTCGCGCCGCGGCGCCAAATGCTTCGTCGATTGGCAGAACGACGTGACCGTCGCCGACATCGCTCTCGCGGCGCGCGAAGGCTATCGCTCGGTCGAGCACCTGAAGCGCTATACGACGCTGGGCATGGGCACCGACCAGGGCAAGACCAGCAACATCGTCGGTCTCGCCGTCCTCGCTTCCGAGCTCGGCGTTGCGATCCCGCAAGTCGGCACGACGACGTTTCGTCCTCCGTACACGCCGGTGGCGCTGGGCGCGCTGGCCGGGCACGAGGCCGGCGCCAACCTCGAGCCGACGCGCTATTCGGCGATGCACGACTGGCATGTCGAGCACGGCGCGCGCATGCTGAACGCCGGCCTGTGGAAGCGGCCGCACTCGTATCCACGGCCCGGCGAGTCCGAGGACGATGCGGCCAACCGCGAAGCGAAGAACGTGCGCACCAACGTCGGGGCCGTCGACGTCTCGACGCTGGGCAAGATAGAGCTGCAGGGACGCGACGTCGCCGAGTTTCTCAATCGCGTCTATATCAACCGCTGGGACACGCTGGCGGTCGGGCGTTGCCGCTACGGCGTCATGCTGCGCGACGACGGCATGGTGTTCGACGATGGCACGACGTCGCGTCTGGCCGAGACGCACTACCTGATGACGACGACGACGCTGAATGCGGTCAACGTCATGCAGCATCTCGAATACCTGCTGCAGGTCGAATGGCCGGAGCTGCAGGTATTCGCCACGTCGGTCACCGAGCAATGGGCGGCGGCGGCGCTGGCGGGTCCGATGGCGCGCAAGGTGCTCGCCGAGCTCGTATCGATCGACGTCTCGAACGCGGCATTTCCGTTTCTCGCCGTCGGCGATTGCGAACTCGTCGCAGGAGCCACGCGCATCCCGGCCCGCCTGTTCAGGATGAGCTACTCGGGCGAGCTCGCCTACGAGATCCACGTGCCCGTCGCGCACGGCCACGCGATGTGGGAAGCGGTGATCGCGGCGGGGCAGGCGTTCGGCATCATGCCTTACGGCACCGAAGCGATGAGCACGCTGCGCATCGAAAAGGGACACGTCGTCGTCGGGCCCGAGGCCGATGGCCGCACGACCGCCGACGACCTCGGCATGGGCAAGCTCGTCAGTCCCGCCAAATGGTGCGTCGGCAAGCCGCTGCTCGCGCGCGCCGCGTTATGCGCGCACTATCGCTGGCAGCTGGTCGGCCTGACCGCGATCGATGGGATGATTCCCCGCGGCGGCAAGCTGGTTGCCGATCCGGCGCAGCCGATGCCTGTTCCGATGCTGGGACACATCAGCTCCTGGTGCTGGAGCCCGAATCTCGACGCATCGATCGGGCTGGCGCTGCTCGACAGCGGCCGCGCGCGGCATGGACAAATCTTGTGGGCGGTGTCACCGCTGGCCGATGCGCGGGTCAAGGTGCGTGTCGGGCCGCCGTGCTTCATCGATCCCGAAGGCGAGCGACTGCGTGTCTGAATCCATGTCCACGGCGATCGGTTCCACCGTGCCCGGGCACTATGGGGCCGCGGGTTCGTCGATTGTTCTCGGCCAAGCGACGATAGCGACGGCGTGGAACGTGCAAGGCGATGCGAAATCAGCGTCGTTGAACGCCGAGATGCGACGGATCGCGGGCGTCACGCTGCCGGCCATCGCCAATACGACCAGCAGGGGTGACGGCGTGGTCGCGCTGTGGCTGGGACCTCAATCCTGGCTGCTGGCCGCGGGCGCCGATGCGCGCCTCGGCGGTTTCTCCGGCGCGCGCGACGCGATCAATGCCGCGGGCGGTGCGCTGTTCGACGTTTCGGCGAGCCGCATCGCCTACGTCGTCGATGGGCCCCGGGCGGCCGAAGTGCTCGCTGCGGGATGCCCGCTCGATTTTCACCCGAGAGCATTCGGCGAAGGCTTCTGCCGGCAAAGCCTGTACGGCCGCGTTCCCGCGCTGTTCTATCGCCACCGCGACCCGCCCGGATGCACGGTGCTGGTCGCAAGAAGCTTCGCGCACGACATCTGGCGCTCGCTCTGCGTCGCGGCCGCGCCCTGCGGCTACGCGGTGCGCGCAGCAGTGGCGTTCGCTTAGGGCGCCGCGCCGCCGCTGCAGTGACGGAGATCGGCTAGCCGACGACTCCGGCGTGGCTGAGGTGGATGTTGGCGCACAAGCCGAAGGTATTCTGGAAGTCCAGCTTGACGCCGCCGGTCGCCTTGGTGGTTCCGCTCGCGACCTCGCCGAGGCGGTACTCGAATCCGTTCGGCAGGTCGATCCGGGCGCGATGCTCGACGCCGGTCACCGGGTTGCGGATCGGCTCGCCGACGGTTTCGACAAGCCCCGGGATCACCAGGCGCGCGCGGCGAGCGTCGACGTCCACCGCGAATTCGATCGGCTCGAACAGCGGTTCTAGCTTGGTCGGGCACATGGCGGAATAAACCCACCACATCGTCGCCCTTTCCTCGGTCTCCTTGCCGCTCATCACCGTCACCAGCGCGTCCCGCTGGCGCTGGTCGGCGCGCTGATCGATGAAAAGCTGCATCGTGCCGTTGCCCTGGTGTACGGCACCCGGCCACTTCCATGTCGCCGCTGCGCGCAGGCCATCCAGCCGGACGTCGCCGAAACGTCCCTCGTCGAACTGGTAGGCGCACATCGCCATGCAGTTGCCATGGGTCGGCAATGCGTTGAACTGGCACGGGCACCCGTAGGAGCAGTTGCAATTGCCGAATTCCTTGCCTTTCAAGAACCATTTAGTCATCGCCATCCGGCTTGATCCTTTCGCGATCAGGTTGTGGGGCAGTCGTGCAGTCGTTGCAGTCGATCAACGGACCGCGATCAGGGCGATCCCGGCGGTGACCATCGCGAGGGCCCCCACCCGCCCGAGCAATTCGCCGCCCGGCGTGAGCTTTTCGACAAAGACGAAAGTCGCCAGGACGGCTACCCACAGCAGATTCATGATGCCGAACGCGAACAGCAGCGCCATCAGCGCCCAGCAGCAGCCGATGCAATAGGCGCCGTGACGCAAGCCCGTCAGCAGCGGGCCGAACCGCCCCTTGCTCCGATTTCCGATCAGCTGCTCTGCCGGGCTGCGGCACTGTCGCAGGCACGCAGTCTTCCATGGCGTGAGTTGATAGACGCCGGCGGTTCCGAGCAGCAATCCGGCGAGAACCGGGCTGGTGCCGGACATCGTCGCCGACAGCAGCGTCGCAGCGCTCAAGGCCCACTGTGCCGCCGTCGCGATGACGCTGAAAAAGGCCCATGCGAGGACATACCCTGCCGCAAAAAGCGCGGTCCTGCCGTGGTGGCTGCGTCCGGCTTGAATCTCCAGGGCATCGAACAGGAGCACCACCGGCGCCGCGCTCGGCAACATCATGCCGATCATCATCACCATCCACATGGCGAGCATCGCGCCGAAATAGCGCGCGTCCCACGGTCGCGCCGGCATCATTGCCATCGCCCGCGCATCCATATCCATCATCGGCTGGCTGAAAACGAGGTAGAGCAGATAGCTCCAGGCGAGCGCAACGACGCACGCCAATGCGGCCAGGACGACGAGCCGGTCGCCAACACGTACTTTTGCAGCCGATACTATCGAGCGTTGCGGTTTCGCGGCTTGTGCCAATAGGGAGACTCGAACGAAAATGCTGTCGCGTGGCCGGTGTGCGGCGGCCAGCAAGTTTCCGCGTCGGTGATTTGGATGTCAACGGAAGCGCTCACGGGTTCCCGCGCGCCGCCGCCCGACCGCCCGATTGTACGTCGCCGTCAGCTCCAGGGAAACGGGCTTCGGCTTACCGGGTGCAGCCTACCCTCGGCGTAGCGCGAAAAGCGGAACGGCTGCGAGCAATGCGGGCTTGGCACCGAGCAACTCGTCGGCGACCAGCTTGCCGACGCCGATCATCTTGTAGCCGTGATTGGAATCGGCGATCACGTAGACGTTCTCGCGGAACCGGTCGAATACCGGAAAGCTGTCCGGCGTGAAGCAGCCGACTCCTCCCGACGGCTCGTTGCGGTACACGCCGTGCTTGCCTTCGAAGCGCTTCTGGCAATGCGCGAGCGCCGAGGTCCACATGTCGGCGAAGTTATCGTCGACGACGAACTCCGGCGACTTCGGGCCATACGGATCGACGCGAACCTGATCGGCGTCGCGCTCGACCGCGGCCGGCATCGCGCCGCCCTGGACGCCGCCGAAGTGGAAGTCGGGCTTGTAATACAGCCCCCACAACTGGTCGGTGATCAGCTCTTCCGTCGCGGTCCGAGTACAGCGGCGCGTCGGTGTCGACGTGTATCACCGGCGGCATCGCGCCGTCGTTGGTCTTCTGGAAATCGGGATCGACGCCCAGCGTGCCTTCCTGCAGCGCCATGTAGTGCCACATGCGCACGCCTTCGTGCGTTACGCCGTCGCGTCCCTTGACGGCGATCTGCTTGGGCAGCGTCAAGCATGTTCCAGATCGAATTGATCCACGGGCCGACAGCGACGATGACCTGGTCGCAGGCGATCGTTCCGGCATCGGTTTCGACCGCGCGGACCGCGCCGGAACCACCATCGCTGCGAAAGCCGGTCACCGCCACCCCGGGTACGATTTCGACACCCGAGCGCCCGCGCTTTTTTCTCGAGACCGGCAAGCGAAGCCTGGTTGTTCGCGTAGCCGCCCCGCTTTTCATGCAGCACCGACGTGATGTTCTTCGCCTGCCAGTCGTGGAACAGCCCTTTCATGTAGCGCAGCGATTCCGCTTCGCCTTCGACGAACGTCGAGTCGTAGCCGATCGCCTGCTGTTGCTCGTAGATCGTCCCCACTTGCGCACGCATCACCTCGGGGCTGATCTGCATGTAGCCGACCGGGTGGTAGCTGTACGCTTTCGCGTCGCTTTCCCAGACTTCGACGCATTGCGCCATCAATTCGCGCATCGCCGGCTGGTAATAGTTGTTGCGCACGACACCACAGGCGATGCCCGAGGCGCCGGCGCCCACTCCCGTCTTGTCGAGCACGACAATGCGCACGCCGCCGGCGCCGATGGTCTTGCCGCGCGCCTTGAGCTTCTGTGCGAGATGCATCGACGTCGACAGGCCGTGGATGCCGGCGCCGATGATCACGTAGTCCGCGCGGTCAGGAATTCGGGGCATTGCCTTTTCCTTGGTTGAAGTCTCGATATTCGATCATCGCGGCATCGCTTGCCGGGCGCCGCCCTGAACGCGTCGCGCTCCGATGAAAAGGCGACTTCGCGACCGTCAAGCAGCGGGGGACAGAAGCTCGTCGACCAGCGTCGACAGCGCCGCCGCGTCGTTCGGCAAGGACTGCACGAGCGCGGCGATGCGCGCGCTACGGGGCGGACCGAGCACCGGGTCGGCCAGGTCGCGATACTTGGTGCCGATTTCTTCGTCCGACAACGGGGCCTCCGGTCCGCCGCGCGCTTGCGCCGGCTCGGAGACGAGCACCCTGCCATCGGCGAGGCCGACGCGAACCCGCGCCCACCGCTCCGCCGGAAAGCGCCGCGAGAATTCGCCGTCCTCGCTTAGCGCAAACGTCGCGAGCAGACGCGCGACACGTGGGTCGGTTAGCGCTGCCGCGCCGATCTCGTCGACACCGACGCGCCCGAAAACGAGCGCGGCGGCCACGGGGAACGGCAGGCTGTACTGCGCCTCGTCGGTCGTCGCCGGCACGAGGCAGCGCGAACCCAGGTCGATCGCCTCGCGGAAGCTTTCGACGCCGATCGCCGCAATGTCCCCGGGATCGAAGCGATGCGTGCGCTTGAGCGAAAGCGCCGCTTCGACCGCCGGCTGCGCCCAGCGGCATATGGGATAGGCCTTGAAATATTGCTCCGGATACGCCAGCGCTGCCCCAGGTCGCTCCACAGCGTCGCCACCTCGTCCGCCTCGATCGTCAGCGCCGGAGCGCCGGTAAACCCGTCGCGCGCGAGCAACACCGCCGTCACGCCGGCATGAGCGCCCCAGCCGGAACCGTCCTTCAGCATCGAGGGCTGCGCGCAGACGCGAAGGATCTGGCCTCGCGGGCCCAGATATTCGGCGATCCCCAGCGCTTCACGCATGCGGCGTTGGTCAAAATTCAACAGCCTCCCGCCGATCGCCGCGCAACCGAGCGCGTTCCACGCGCCGGAGCAATGGTAGTCGGAGGCCGTCGCGTGCAGTGCGATACCCGCGCGCGTCGCAAGCTCGTAGCCCATCGCCAGGCAGCTGATGAACTCGCGTCCATCGATACGCTTGACCGTGCCCATACCGCCATCGACATAGGCGAGCAGCGCCGGCAGCAGCGCGACGCCGGCGTGTCCCTTGGTCAACACGTGTCCGTCGTGGGCATCGATTGCGTCGATCGTCGACGCGCCGGCGAAGGCGGCGCCGGCGATGCCGGCGCAACGCCCGTCGAAAAGGATCCGCGCCTGATGGTCGCGCCCGCACATCTGCGTCGACGCGTACGCATTGACGATCGCCGCCGCGGGGGTGCGCGAGCCTGCGGCCGCGACCCCGATCAGGTCGGTCAGGCCGCGCAGCACCAGCCGAACCACGTCGTCCGGCAGCATGCCGAAATCGAGACCGCGCGCCAGCGCGACGGCGCTGTCGATACGCGCCGCGTGCCGGACGGGGCGCGTCGCGAGCTCGGCCATCAGATCAAGCCGCTGCTCTTGAGAAAGCCGTCAGCGACGTCCTCGACCGTCTTCTTGTCGACGTCTACGCTGGCGTTGAGCCTTGCCATCGTTTCGTCGTTGAGCTTGGCGGCAAGCGCGTTCAACGGTTCGGCGATCTTCGGATACTTGTCGAGAATTTCCTTGCGCACGACCGGAGTCAGGTTGTACGGCGGCGCATAGTGCTTGTCGTCCTTCAGCACCACAAAATTGAACGCCGGGATACGCCCATCGGTCGCGAACACCACGCCGGTATCGACCTGGCGGTCCTTCAACGCCGAGTACACAAGGCCGGTATCCATCCGCTTGACGTTGTCGCGGTCGAACTCGAAGCCGTACGCTGTCTGCCATCCCGGCAGACCGTCGGGCCGCGCGTAGAACTCGGCGTTCGATGCGAAGGTCAGCTTGGCGCCGCTCTTGACCGCCTTGGCGAGGTCGCTCATCGTCACGATATTGAGCTTCTGCGCCTGATCACGGTTCATCGCGAACGCGTAGGTATTGTTGACCGATGACATGTTGAGCCAGACGATACCTTTCGCGCCGTCGACTTCCTTGATGCGCTTGTAAGCTTCCTCGGCCGACGAGAACTTGTCGGTGATCTTGTTGAACACTCCCAGACCTGTGCCGGTGTATTCCCAGTACACGTCGACCTGGCCGTTTTCCAGTGCCGAACGGACCGCCGCGCTGCCCATTCCGGCCTCGCGTTTCGGGCTGAAGCCCTTGGCCTTGAGCAACTCCACCGTCATCGCCGTCATGATCTGCTGCTCGGTGAACGCCTTGCCGCCGACCACGATTGTCTGCGCCGCCGCGGCAACGCTCAGCGCTGCCGCCACAATTCCGCCGCAAAGAATGCCCATCGCCTTGTTCATCGCGCCTCTCCTCGATTTGCCTCAAGAATTCCGCAACGGATTGACGCCGCGCGGTACCAGCCAATACTGCGCCTGCCCGAACAGGAAATCCACGGCTACCGCAAGCAGCGCCGTCGGGATCGCGCCCGCCAGCATCATCCCGTACTCCTGCAGGTCGATGCCGGTGAAGATAAGCTCGCCCAATCCGCCGCCGCCGATCAGAAAGGCGATCGGCGCGGTGCCCACGTTGACCGCCATCGCCGTGCGCATGCCGGCGAAGATGACGAATAGCGCGTTCGGCAACTCGACCCGGCGCAGGATCGAGCCCGGGCTCATGCCCATGCCTTGTGCCGCGTCGATCAGGTGTCGGGGCACCGCGCGCAGTCCCGCGTAGGTGTTGCGCACGATGGGAAGCAGCGTGGCAACCCACAGGCCGACGATCGCGGGCAAGGGTCCGATGCCGAGCAAGGTCATCATCAGCGCGAGCTTGCCCAAGGTCGGGATCGAGGTCGCCATGTTGACCGCCTGCATCGTCGCTTCCGCGTAGCGCGCCATCGACGGCCTGGCGAGCCAGATGCCGAGGCTGACGCCGGTGACGATAGCCGCGCCGCCGGACACCGAGACCAGCACCAGATGCTGCTTGGTCAGATAGATGATGTCCTTGCGATAGCGCAAGATGTCGGTCCACAAGCCGCTTGCCACCAGCACCCAGACGACCACCAGCGCGATCCCGGCCAGGACGGCGTAAGGCAGCATCGAGTGCGCATTCGCTTGCCGGCTGCGGGCGAGCGTGGTCATGAACGAGGCGCCCCCGGAACGACAGCATCGCCCGTTGCCGCGAGCCGCGCGGCGACCGCCGCCCTCGTGACGACGCCGACGACGCGCCCGTCGGCGTCGACGCAGTTGATGGAGTCGACGCCGAGCTCGAGGAAGAGTGTGGCGACTCGGCGCAGATCGTCGTTCGCCCGGACGGCCGGCGCCGCCCCCGGCGATCGCGCCTCGGCCGGCCCGACGGCTCGCATCACATCGCCGACCGCGATCCGCCGCAACCGCTTCAGCGTGCGATCGCTGCCGACAAAACCGGCGACGAAATCGTTGGCCGGCCGTCCGAGCAGTTCGTCGGGCGCCGCATATTGCTCGAGACGGCCGGCGCGGAAGATCGCGATCCTGTCCGCCATCTTCACCGCCTCGTCGATGTCGTGGCTGACGAACAACACCGTCTTGCGCAGCGCCTTTTGCATGCGCAGGAACTCGTCCTGGATAACTTCGCGATTGACCGGGTCGACCGCTCCGAACGGCTCGTCCATCAACAGCACCGGCGGATCGGCGGCGAGTGCTCTGGCCACGCCGACGCGCTGCGCCTGGCCGCCCGAGAGCTCGCTCGGATACCGATCGAGGAATTCGGCCGGGTCGAGCGCCAGCATCGCCAGCAGTTCCTCGGCGCGACGGCGCATACGGGCGCGGTCCCAGTTGAGCAGCCGCGGCACGACGCCGATGTTTTCGGCGACCGTCATGTTGGGAAAAAGGCCGATCTGCTGGATCACGTAACCGATCGTGCGGCGCAGTGCCACCGGGTCTTCCCCGCTGGTGTCGCGTCCTCCGATGAAGACCTTGCCCGAAGTCGGCGCGACCAGCCGGTTGATCATGCGCAAGGTCGTGGTCTTGCCGCAGCCGGACGGCCCCAGCAGGACGCAGGTCTCGCCGGCGCCGACTTCGAAGCTGACGCGATCGACCGAGGCGGCGCCGCCATGCGCCGACGGGTAGATCTTGGTCAGTCCTTCGAGCCGGATCATGTTCGTGTCTCCGTCGGTCGCATCAGCCCGCGCGTTCCGCCGCGCCTTTCGGCGTAAGCCGGCGTTGCAGCCAGAGCAGCCCGTAGTCGGCCGCGATGGCGAGCAGGGCCAGCGCAAGCGCGCCGGTGATCAGCTGGCGGATATCGGTCTGGGAGATCCCGCGGGAAATGAACGTGCCGAGGCCGCCGGCGCCGATGTACGCCGCGATCGCGGTGACGCCGATGTTGATGACGACCGCGATTCGCACGCCGGCGATGATCACCGGCAGCGCAATCGGGATCTCGACGCGCAGCAGCCGCTGCGAAGTCGACATGCCCATGCCTATCGCGGCCGAGCGCAGCGCAGGATCGACGTTGCGTATCGCCGTGTACGTGTTGCGCACGATCGGCAGCTGGGCATAGAGCATCGCGGCGATCACCGCGGGCAGATAGCCGATCCCCTGGCCGATCTTGGACAGCAGAGGAATGAGGACGCCGAACAGCGCGATCGATGGAATGGTCATCACGATCGAGCCCAGGTAGAGCACCGTGTCGGCGGTGCGCTGACTCTGGGTGATCGCGATGCCCAGCGGGACGCCGGTCAGGATCGCGAAGCCGACGGCGACGCCGACGATGGACAGGTGTTCGACCGTGCGCTCGCCGATCGCCGGCAGGTTGTGCAGAATGAACGCCAAGGTCTCCACCGCGATCCTCCGAAGCCCCTGGGCTCCGCCGCAAGCATAGTCGGCGGCCCGGGACGCAAGTGTTACAGATGCGACCCGGGTTGGTCCATCGCGGACTCTTGCGTCCCGGTTCGGCGGGACACACGCCCCGCCCGGGCGAAGCGGGCGGAGCTTTGGCGTCGCGCCCGCGACAATCGACGTCGCCTCGCGGCTGGTCGCCGACGAGCCGAGGTGCGATAGTTTCGGCTTTGCGTGGAAGGGCTGGCCATGACCGAACCAGGATCGCAACGGCTTTCACTGATGCAACGTCTCGATGCCGGCCCGGTCATTTGCGCCGAGGGCTACGTATTCGAGCTCGAACGGCGCGGCTACCTGCAGGCGGGGGCTTTCGTTCCCGAGGTCGTCCTCGAGCATCCCGAAGTCGTCGCTCAGCTGCATCGCGATTTCGTGCATGCCGGGTCCGACGTCGTGGAAGCGCTCACCTATTACGCGCACCGGGAAAAGCTGCGCATCATCGGCCGCGAAAAGGACCTGGAGCCGATCAACCGGCGCGCGCTCGAGATTGCCAAAGGTGTGGCCGCCGAAAGCGGTGCCTTTTTCGCCGGTGACATCTGCAATACCAACGTCTACGACCCTGCCGATGCCGCGTCGCACAAGGCGGTCCGCGCAATGTTCGAGGAGCAGGTTGGCTGGGCGGTCGATGCCGGCGTCGATTTCATCATCGGCGAGACGTTTTCCTACGCCCAGGAAGCGCTGATCGCGCTGGACGTGGTCAAGCGCGCCGGTCAGACGGCGGTCATCACGCTGGCCATGCACCAGGACGACGTGACGCGCGAGAACTGGGGCGTCGCCGACGCATGCAGGAAGCTCGCAGACGCGGGCGCCGACGTCGTTGGCCTGAACTGCATCCGCGGACCGGCGACGATGATGCCGCTATTGCGCGAGATCCGCGCCGCAGTCAAAACCCACCTGGCTGCGCTGCCGGTTCCGTACCGCACCAGCGAAACGCAACCTTCGTTCCAGTCGCTGCGCGACGCTCACTGGCATTACGACGAGGGCAGCCGGCCTTTCCCTGTCGCGCTCGATCCGTTCACATGCAACCGCTTCGAGATCGCCGAATTCGGCCGGCAGGCGCTGGCGCTCGACATCCGGTACCTGGGCGTGTGCTGCGGCGCCGGCCCACATCATATCCGAGCGCTGGCGGAGGCCGTCGGCAAGCATCCGCCGGGCAGCAAGTATTCACCGGACATGTCCAAGCACGCCTTCCTGGGCTCGCACGAGCGGATCAAGAAGGTGCAGAAGGACTACGCGAACAAGCTCTAGCGCGCTGCGCCCGGCTCACTCGCGCTTCGGCATCGCGGCGATCGACACCATCGTCATTTTTGGTGTCGCCGGCAGCGAGAAGTCACCGCGAGCGCGTGCGAGGTCGCGCCGTTCGCCCCACGAGAGCGGCGGCTCGCTCGTCGCTCGGCTTGTGGCCGTACACGTCACGATAGCAGCGGCTGAAATGCGAGGCTGAAGCGAACCCGCACGCCACCGCAACGTCGAGGATGGGGCTGGACGTCTGCAGCAACGACTCCCGCGCCTTGTCCAGCCGCAGCTCGAGATAATGCCGACTCGGGCTCGCCTGCAAATATTTGGCGAACAGACGCTCGAGTTGCCGCGATGACAGACCGACTTCGGACGGCGATCTGTCGCACGTCACGCGGCTCATCGACGGTCACTTCCATCAATCCGACCGCCGCAATAAGTTTCTGGTTGGCGACCCCCAGCCGGGCCTGGATCGCCATGCGCTGCCGGTCCTGCGTGCCGCGTATGCGGGGATGGATGAATTGCTCGGACACGTCATTGGCGAGCGCCCGCCCGTCGCGCGCCGTAATGAGCTGCAGCATCATGTCCAGCGCCGCGATGCCGCCCGAGCAGGTATACCGATCACCGTCGATGACGAATATGTCACTGGTCGTGCGCACGCGCGGAAACTGTTCGGCGAACGTGGCCAGGTTTTCCCAGTGCAGCGCGCAGCGCCGTCCGTCGAGCAGCCCAGCATGTGCCAGCGCGTACGCACCGAGGCTGACGCCGCCGACCGAAGTGCCGCCGCGCGCGAGCCCGCGCAGCCATTGGGCGAGCGGCTTGTCGCGTGCGCCGGCGTCCGGCATACCCGCGCAAACGAGTAGCAGATGCAATGCGTCGCTGTCACGGATCGAGCCATCCACCGCAATGTCGATGCCGTTGCTCGCAGGCACCGGATCCCCGTCGCGCGAGAACAGGCGCCAATCGAACAGCTTCCGGCCGGTCAGCCGATTGGCAGCGCGCAGCGGCTCGATCGCCGCCGCGAATGCCATCATCGGAAACTCCGGGACCAGGTAGAAGCCGACCCTCCACGGCGAGCCTTCACGCACGCGCGTCGTCGCGGTGCGCGCCGTCGGCACGACAACGGAACGTGAGGTCTTGACCAGTCGCGACATGCGCCCGATGTTACCGCAAGGTCGAACTTGCGAAGGGCGCGTTATCGTCAGCCCGCGATCGCGCCGACGGCCCGCAATCGCTGCAGCAGCGTCGCCCCCGTGCTGCGCGCGACGTCCAAAAGCGATGTTTGCGACGCCGGTGCCGAACCGGCGCGCTACGCCTCGCTAGCCGCCTTTTTTGTGCACCCGCGCCTTCGCCCGGGCGAAGTACTCGTCGAAGTACTTCATGACCTCGTCGACGTGCTTCGCCGTATCGGACGGCCTCACCTCATGCTCCGATGCGCCGTTGTCGGCGCACCAGAGGCGGGAATCGCTTACCACCGCACCCTTCGCCTTCTTGGCCGACTGCAGATCTTCCATATAGATGTAGCATCGAACGACCGGCTCGGGCTTGTCCCAGTTTTCGATGACGGCCTTCTCGTCCTTGTGAAAGCCGCGCTTTTCCAGCGCGGTCATCACCTCAAGGAAGCGATGAAATGCGCGGTCGTCGTACTTGGGATCGTTGCGCCAGAATTGCGTGCTGAGCAGCACCTTGTTGCCGTTCGAATCCACCAGATACAGATACGGGTTTACTGTTTTTTCCTGCTGATCGGGGGCGGCGGTCGGCTGGGCCGACGCGGCTCCGGACAGGATAAAGGCGATGACCAGCCCGACCAGCCACTTGGACATACAGAGCCTCCGTTTCGTGGCTGCGCCGCGTCGCACTCATTGCCGACGCGGCGCGCCTTTTCCGAACCCGCTCAACGCGTCCTGCGATTCGCCCGATCGTTGGACTGCTCGAGGTCGCCCATGCCTTTCTGCAGTTTGCCTTCGACTTGCTTGGCGGCGCCTTTGGCCTGCTGGGTCTTGTTGCCCGTCATTTCGCCGACCTTGCGCTGCAGTTTACCTGTGACCTCCTTGACGCTTCCCTTGGCTTGATTGCGGTTCATCGTCTGCTCCTTTCAATGATGGTCCGACGCCCTGGCAGCAAGCCGGGTTACCGCCGGTACATCGCTCGCGCGCTCGCTATGCAACGGTCTTCATCGTCATTGCGAAAGTCGTCGCACTTGTCGCGCGCCGCCTCGTAGGCGTCTTCGGCGCGCTCGTCCGCCGTTGCGCTGCGCATGTCGCGGCGGTGATAGGTGTTGCGCGCCTCGTTCATCCTGGCACTGTACGCCGCCCTGGCCTGCTCGCGGCAGGCTTCCCGCTGTGCAGCCGTGCCGCCCGCGCAGCGCGTGCGAGCTTCATCGTAGTCGTGCTCGTAACGGTCGCGGGCATGGCGCCAGTCCGCCCGAACCTTCGCCGCCGCGTCGGAAATCTTTTCTCCGCCCCGCTCGATGTCCTTGCCCGCGCCCTGCATCGTGTTGCAGGCGGCCAGCCCGATCGCGCAGGTCGTCGCCAAGATCAGCTGTGTCCATGGTTTCATTTTATCGCTGCTCCTAAATTTTTTTAACAAGGGTGATTGCACAGGCCTCCCTCGCGGTCCCTGGAGCGTCTCGCGGCACCCGGGACGGCCTGGCGAAACACGAAGTTAACCGCCTGCTCCGTTCCAAAAAATAGGACGGGCTCTGAATCGTTTGTAGGCGCAGCGGAAAACTCGGCGGAGCAGAGAAAACCCGGCGGGCGGCTCGCGAAAGACGCAACCGTCTCGGCTGTTTGACCGCGCGCCGAGGGCTGATGGAGATCAGCGCCCGGCGGTCAGGAAATCAAAATACCAGCGTTCCCAGGAACACGCCGAAGACCAGGACGATCAGGAAAATAACGATCGCGATGAAAAAGAGAACCTTGGCAATCCCGCGGGAGCCGGCAGCGACGCCGGTGAATCCGAAGAAGCCGGCGACGACCGATATAAGAAAAAAGATGATGGCCCATTTGAGCATCTCGGCTTCTCCTCGGATGGGTTGCCGTTTCCCATGCGCTCCGGCGATGCTTGCTTCGCCGGAGCAGGGTCAACGGCGACCGAACAACACGCCGACCACAAGGCCGAGCGCGGCGGCGACCCCGACCATCCGCCAGGGATTGTCGGTGACATAATCATCCGCGACTCGCCCGGCGGCTCTGGCACGATCGATTGCATCCTGCTGCAGTCCCTGCACCGCGTCCGCGGCGGAACGCAGCCTGCCCTCGACTTGCGAGAGCAGGTCGCTGGCCCTTTCGCCGCTCGCCCTGCCAACCTGGCCGAGCATGAACTCGGCCTCGGACAATTGGTTGCGCACGTCCCTCGCTTTCGGCATCCGCGTGCGGGGGGAACCGGTAACGCTCATCGTTCGTTGCTCCTTGGGTTACGGCCGTCGACGCTAGTCCTTCTTGTCTTCCTTGACCTTGCCTTCGCGTGCGCCCTTGCCTTGTCCGCCGCCCTTGGCTTCCTGCTGCCCGCCACGATTCTGCTGGCCTCCGGCTTGCGGGCCGGGATGGTCGCCACCGCCCTTGGCCTGCGGCGCGCCGGAACCTTGCACGGCGGGCTGGTTTTGTCGCGGGGCGACTCTGGTCTCGGCGCTCTTCACCTGCGGCGGGCCCGCATTGCCGCGTCCGCGGTCCTGCGCAGGACCTTGCAACTGCGGTGTTTGCGCCGCGGACTGCGCCGCGCGCCCCTGGCGCGTCGTCTGCGTCGTTTGCTGCTGCTGTTGTTGCTGTTGTTGCTGTTGTTGCTGCAGTTGCCTATCGACGCGCGCGCGCTGGGCAGTCGACGGCGGCGATGCCTGCTTCACCGGCGCCTGTGTCTGGGCGCGCGCCGGGGCCGGCGCGCCCTGCGTCTGGCCCTGGACCGCGCGTTGCTGGAAATGCTGCTGCGCTACGGCATCGCGCGGTTGGTAGTGATAATTCTGTGATTGTATCGTCTGCTGTTGTGCGACCGCGCGCGGATAGCGCGTGCCGGAATATTGACGCTGATATACCGGCAGTGGTGCGGCGGACGGTGCCGAGCGGCGGTCCCATCGATCCCATCCGGAACGGCGCTGCTCCCAGCTGCGGCCCCAGTGCTCGCCCCAGCGCGGCGGCCCGTCGCGCGACCAGCTGAGGAAATAAACCGGGGGTGAGCGGTAGTAGCGGACCGGAACCAGCAACAGAAACTGCGGCACTTCCTCCGGCGGGACCAGGTCCCAAGGGCCGTTGTACCAGGTACTCGCATACCAATTGTCGCCCGCGTAAACCCAGTACAGGCCGTCGTAGAAGAAGTAGTTCGAACTTACGTCGGGGTCGTAGTAGACCGGATACCCCGGGATAAGCACCAGGCGCGGATACACCGGCATATTGATGCCGATATTGAAGCCGGGGCCTCCGATGCTGACGCCAAGCTGCGCGCTGGCGGAAAACGAGGCGCCAACGAGCAGGGCCAACGCGATAATCAGGTAGCGCATTTCTATCTCTCCCGATGGAGAGCCGCGGTCGCGGCCAAAAGTAAGGCTAGTCTGAGGAGGTCCCGCCGCCGGGACCATCAGATAAGTGCTGATTTCCGGGTAGGGCAGCAGGTAAGCCTCTGCCGGACATTATCCGACGTCCCGGCGGCCCAGGCGAGCAAAGACGATATCCAGACCACGGGGCGCTTCCCTGATCGCCTGCCCTCATTTGCTCCCGAGGCCCGGCTTGTTCATAGTGCGATACGGTCGGAGTGGGGGGTGTCGGCCGCCGGGCCGCCGGCACCCGTTGAGAGGGGAGCGAACGCGCAATGGAATTCTCACTGACGTCGGAGCAGACCGAACGGCAGCGCCGCATCCGCGAATGGGCCGAGCAGGCTCTAAATGACGACCTCGAGGCGCGCGACCGGACGCGGACGTTCAACCGCGATGGCTGGCGAGCGTCTGCGCGACTAGGGCTAACCGGGCTGGTAGCGCCTTCGCGCTACGGCGGTGCCGAGCTCGATCCGGTCTCGGCGATGTCGGCGCTCGAAGCGCTCGGCCGTGGCAGCCGCGACAACGGCTTCAACTTCGCGCTCAACGCGCACCTCTGGGGCTGCGTGAACCCGCTCGCCACGTTCGGGACCGAGGAGCAGAAGCTCGCCTATCTGCCTCGGCTCGCGAGCGGCGAATGGATCGGCGCGCTCGCCGCGACCGAGCGCGAGGCAGGCTCCGACATCTTCAGCCTCAAGACGCGGGCTACCAAGCGCGACGACGCCTACGTGCTCGCAGGCGACAAGATGTTCATCACCAATGCGCCGGTGGCGGACTTGCTTCTCGTCCTGGCGACGCTCGATCCCGGGCGCGGCGGCTTTGGCTTGAGCGCCTTTGTCGTCGAGCGCGGGACGCCAGGCCTTCGGGTCGGTGAGCGCATCGACAAAATGGGACTCTCGACCGCGGCGATGAGCGAGGTCGTGCTCGACGGGTGCGCCGTGCCCGCGCGCAACCGGCTCGGCCCGGAAGGCGCGGGGCTCGCCATCTTCAACCACATCATGGAGTGGGAGCGTGGATTCATCATGGCGGTCGCCGTGGGTGCGATGGAGCGCCAACTCGAGGCCTGCCTCGACTACGCCCGCGGGCGGCGCCAATTCGACCGGCCGATCGGGCAGTTTCCGGCGGTCGCCGACCGGCTGGTCGACATGCGCGTTCGCTGGGAGACGTCGCGTCTGCTCCTCTATCGCTTCGCGTGGCTCAAGCAGGAGTCGCGCCCGGCGCTGGCCGAAGCCGCCATGACCAAGCTCGGCGTCAGCGAAGCATGGGTGCGCTCGTGCGAGGACGCAATGCGCGTCTATGGGGGCTACGGATATCTGACCGGAACGGGCATCGAGCGCGATCTGCGCGACGCGCTGGGCAGCCTCTATTACTCGGGAACGGCCGAGATGCAACGCCAGATCCTGGCGCGCTGGATGGAACTCTGACGAATCCGACGATGCTCGACGATCTGCTGATCGAAAGCGCGGCCAGGTATCCGGACCGGACGGCGATCGTCGACGGGGCGAAGTCGATCAGCTATCGCGAGCTGGACGAGTCCTCGGCCCGCCTCGCCATCGAGCTCGTCGCACAAGGCGCGGGGCCCGGAAATCGCGTCGGCCTCTACCTGGACAAGTCCCTCCACGCGATCGTCGCCATGTGGGGCGTGCTCCGGGCCGGGGCCGCGTACGTGCCGCTCGATGTCGCGTCGCCTGTCAAGCGAGTCGCGCGTATCGTCGAGAACGGCGACCTTTGCGGTATCTTCTCCACGCCGAAGTGGTGGCCGATGCTCGCTCCCGCGCTCGCGTCCCCGCCGGCCTTCGTCGGCATCGCTCGCGCGACGCAGCAGCCGGTCGACGTGGAGTTTGGCTTCGAGAGGGCGAACGCCTCGCGTGTTCCGGTGGCGGACAAGAGCGCCGGTCGGGAAGAGCACGATCCTTCGTGCACGGCGTACATCCTCTACACGTCGGGCTCGACCGGACAGCCAAAAGGTGTCGTGCTCAGCCATCGCGCCGCGCTCTCGTTCGTCGATTGGGCGGCCGGGGCGACAGCGCTCGCCCCGACCGACGTCGTGTCAAGCCACGCGCCGCTGCACTTCGATCTGTCGGTGTTCGACCTCTTCGCAAGTTGCAAGGCCGGCGCCTGCGTTGCGCTGGTGCCGCCGGGCCTCAACGTCTTCCCACGCAATCTCGCGGACTGGATCGCAGCGCAGCGGATCACCGTCTGGTACTCGGTACCTTCGCTGCTCGCGCGACTCGCGCTCTCGGGCGGACTCGAGCGCCACGACTGGTCGCAGCTGCGCCAGATCATTTTCGCCGGCGAAGTCTTCCCAGTCGCGCATCTGCGCCGCCTGCGCGAGCAAATCCCCGGCGCGCGCTACTGGAACTGGTATGGGCCGACCGAGACCAACGTCTGCACCGCCTACGCGGTCGACGCGCTGCCCGCCGAGCAGACGTCACCGGTGCCGATCGGCACGGCCTGCGCCAACAGCAAGCTGCTCGTCGTGAACGACGCGGGGTCGGTGTGCGAGCCAGGCGAAACGGGCGAGCTCTACGTCAGCGGCCCGAGCGTGATGACCGGCTACCAGGCGATGGCCGACGCCACCGCACATGCCCTCGTCTCTCGCGGCGAACGGAGCGAGGGCGCGCTCTGGTATCGGACCGGAGACCTCGTGCGCGAGGATGGCGCCGGGCTGCTTCATCTTCTCGGCCGCCGGGACGGAATGGTAAAAAGCCGCGGCTACCGCATCGAGCTTGGTGAAATCGAAAGTGTTTTGTACCAGCATCCGGCAGTCGCAGAGGCTGCCGCCATCGCTCTACCCGACGAAGAAAGCGGTCACGTGATACGAGCGGCGGCGGTGGCCAAGGGCGGGCACGAGCTGGACGCCGGCAAGCTCCGCGCGTTTTGCGCCGAACGTCTCCCTGCGTATATGATTCCGCTGTCGATCGCGGTGCGCGGGTCGCTTCCGCGCGGTAGCACCGGCAAAGTCGACAGACTGCGGCTTCGGGAGGAGCTTTCGCGTGTGTTGATGCCCACGGTGGCGCCTTTTGCGCAGACCACTGTTGCGCGGCCTCTCAGGCTGTTACTCTCCAACGCACCCCGATACATGAGAGGTACGTTCAGTGACAGAGTCCCACGAAGCAATCCAAGAATCGACATGAACTATACGGACGAGCAGATCTTCACCACCCTCGCCTCGTTTTTCGTTCACGAGGGGGCGGGCCGGCAGGAAGCGATCGTCGTCGCGCCGGACACCGACATCATCGCCGAAGGCTTGGTCGATTCGTTGGGCATCTTCAAGCTCATCGCGTTCGTCGAAGAGAAGTTCGCGGTTTCGATCGAGCCCGACGAAGTCCTCATCGAAAACTTCCAGACGCTGCGGGCGGTCAGGAATCTGATCGTGAAGAAACTCCCCGCATGAGCACGGTTCCCGAGTCGTGCGACGTGGTGGTGATCGGCGGCGGGCCGGCGGGCAGTCTCGCTGCGACCTACCTGACCGGCAAGGGCTACTCCGTCGCCTTGTTCGAGCGGCAGAAGCACCCTCGGTATCAAGTGGGGGAGAGCCTGCTGCCGGATGTCTGGAAGTACTGCGACGCCGCCGGGGTAAGCGACGCGATCGCCGCTGAAGGTTTCCTGCGCAAGGCCGGGGGCAGCGTCGACTGGAACGGCGAGATGCGCCGCCTTTCGTTCGGCGACTTCGGGTACACGCGGCCCGCGCTGCATGTCGAGCGCGATCGCTTCGATCAGATTCTGTTCGAGCGGGCGCGCGCTTCCGGCGCCTGGGTCGGCGAGGAGATCGCGGTCCTGGCGGCGGATCTCTCGCGGGCGGAGGACGACGATAGCGAAGTCTCGGTCAGCTATCGGCCGGTCGGCGAGAGCAGCGCGTCGCGGATTCGCTGCCGGTACGTCGTCGATGCCAGCGGGCAGACCGGCGTCCTCGGCAGGCAGTTGGGACTGCGCGTGTTCGACGAGGGCTTCCGCTTCATGAGCGTGTGGGGCTATTTCGCGAACTCGAGCTATCTGGCGGCCGACGGCCAGATCTATCCGGCGCAGTCGGTGCGCGAAGTGCCGCCGACGACGTACGTCAGCGCGCTGCCGCAGGGCGACGGATGGGCATGGCTCTGGCACATCATGCTGCGGGAGTCGACGAGCATCGGCCTCGTCATCCCCAAGGCGTGGGCGAGCGAAAGCAAAGGAAGCGCCGAGTCGTGGGAGGCCTGGTTTTTGAGGCAATGCCGCGCGTTGCCGCTGCTGCAGCGGCTGTTGGCCGACGCGACGTTCTGCGAAGGCTCGGTGCGGCTGGTGCGGAACTACTCGTACCGGTCCAACCGGGTTGCCGGACCGGGATTCTTCCTGCTCGGCGACGCGGCGGGCTTCGTCGACCCCATCTTCTCGGTGGGCGTCGTGTTCGGCATGTACTCGGCCTACGCGGCCGCGCATACGATCGACCGGTGTTTTCGCCAGCGCGCCAGGCGCGACGAGCATCGATCGATTTTCTCGTCGCAGGTGCAGGCGAGGCTGGAGCTCAGCCGATCGCTCGCGCTGCCCTACTACCAGGCGAGCGATGCCGGGCATGCGAAAGCTCGCGAGGCGATGGGATTCAGCAGCACGCAGGCGCAGGCGCTGATGTACGCCGCGTCCTTGCTGACCGATCGCTCCGGCAACTTCGACTCGATGGCCGACAGTCCCGCAGCGCATCGGGCGGCAACCGAGCGCGTACGCCCGCTCGATATTCCGCTCAAGTAACGCTGATCGGAATGAATCGCTCGTGATTTACCTCATCAGACCGATCGAGCGTCACCTCAGGCGGCATCTCAGCTCGGAGCTCGATCGGCAGCGGTTCGACCGCGCCAAGCGGTTCGTCGACGAGGCCGTGAGGCGCGGCGCAGGCGACGAGATCGCGCATCGCATGAACGCGCGATGGCTGAAGTTCCTTTGCAGCGCAGACGCCGGTGCAAAGGGACGTTTGGCCCGCAGACGCCGATTTCCTTCGTCACTTCGCGACGGTCTTCGGCGTGCCGCTCGCCGAGCGGCGCCAATTCGTCGGCCTCGTCCCTGCTCGGACCGGCTCTGGCGCGCCGGATGTTTCCACGATCTCTGCGAACGGGCCGCCCGAGCTCGTGGCGCAGACTGACGCGCGTCATCGGGTGGGAGCATTTCGATCGAGCGCCGGCAAGACGGGGCGGGGCTCATCGTCGTGCCGGTCCACGGCCAGTTCTGCCCGCCTGTTCCAACTGTACCTTCGCCATCGCGGACACGACGGCCTCGAGGTCGGTCTCACGAACGACAAGCTCGAGCAGAAGGGTTTCAGACGCCGGCCGCGAAACGGTTCGAGCTCGCGCGGCAGATGCACGCAGCCAAGCAGCTTCTCAGCCGAGGCGGCATGGTCTTCAACCTGCCCGACGCCCGCCAGAACCTCGACAATTCGCGTTCGGTGGAGTTCTTCGGGCGCCAGCGCCGATCGCCGCCGGGTTCGCCGAGCTCGCGCTGATGACCGGCGCTCACGTCGTGCCGATCGCCTACCGATTTACGCCGCGCGGGTCGTTCGTCCTGGAGTTCGGAGCACCGCTTCAGGTCCTCGGGCCGCAGTCGACCCACGACGAGCGCGTCGACTCGCTGGTCGGGCAGTTCGCGAACTTCCTGCGCGACGAGTGGCGACGGTATCCGTGGAATATCCCCTGGCACCATCTTGCCCATTATTGCCGCTGCCCGGAGACCGATCCCGGCGCGCTCGGCGAGAAGGCGATCAGCCCGCCCGCGCAAGCTCTTCCGCAGTGATTTCTTCGCTTTGAATATAATAGGCGGGTTGTGGCGTTGCGTTCTCGATGTGCAGCGGATAGCCGGCCGTCATCGACCTGCGCAAGACGGCGGCTGAGAAAGGGGCGAAAACAATGAACGACGAGAATCAACCGAGCACGCATTTCCGGCACCGCAGGCAGGTGCTGCAGGGAGCGGCGGCGGCGTTGCTTTCCGTCGGCATGGGCTCTCGTGCGCTGGGCGCAGAAAAGTCTTTGCAGGTCGGCGGCTTGCCTGTCACCTGCAACCTGACGCTTCCCGTCGCCTGCATGGCTTCGGCGATGGATGCCAACCTGCGCCAAGGGCTCCGACCCGATATTCGAGTTCAGCAAGTACAGCGGCTGGCCCGAGATCAAGGAATCGCTGATGTCGGGACGGCTGAAGGCCGCCTACATGCTGGCGCCGCTGATCATGGATCTCGCGGACAGTGCGATACCGGTCAAGGTCGTGTCGCTGGGCCATCGCTCGGGCGCGGTGATCATGGTGCGGACCGATTCTCCGTACAAGAACTTCAAGGACCTCACGCGCAAGCGTGTTGCGGTACCCAGCCGCTTCGCCGTCGACTATCTCTTCCTCAGGAAGATGCTGGCGAAGGAAGGCATGACCCTCAAGGACGTCGAAGTCGTCGAGATGGCCCCGCCCGACATGCCGGCCGCTCTGTATGCGAAAGCGGTCGACGCCTACGCGACCGGCGAACCCTTCGGGGCGGTCGCGCAGCGCGCCGGCTACGCGAGGCCGCTTCAGCATGACGCGCGACGAGTGGCCGAACTACATTTGCTGCGTCCTGACCGTGCGCGACGAGCTGATCAAGGAAAATCGACCGTTGGTGCAGCAGCTCGTCAACTACGTCCAGGGCGCAGGCACCTGGCTGGATCTCGCGCCGGCAAACCGCACGAAGGCCGTCCAGATCGCGGCCGGGCCCAAGTTCTTCAATCAGGACCCGAAAGTGCTCCAGTTCGTGATGGACAATCCGTCCGATCGCGTCACCTACGGCGATTTGCGGCTGATCAGATCGGAGTTCGAGGAGCTGATGCAGCTTTCCATCGCCGCGGGGACGATCAAGCACAACAGTCCCTATGAAAATTACGTGGACGAGAGCTTTGTCAGAAATATCAAGCCGGTCCGCATCACGCTCTGAATCAGGGGAAGGAGATGAATCGCAGGGTCCTGGCGCTTCTTCCGCTCTTCCTTCTTGCCGCTCACCGTCGGCGCGGCGGAGAGCCCCGCCGAACTGAGGGCAGGCGTTTTCGATCCGCCTCGACTGGCGCCGGACTTCTCCCTTCGAGGGTCGGACGGCTCCGAGCTCAAGCTCAGCCGCTACCGCGGCAAAGTGGTCGCGCTGGCATTCGGCTATACCAATTGCCCCAGCGTCTGTCCGGTCACGCTCGGATACCTGGCCGAAGCCAGAAAGAAGCTGGGTGCAGGCGCCAAGGACTTGCAAGTCGTCTTCGTCACCGTCGATCCCGAAAGAGACGACGCCGAACATCTGAAGAAGTTCGTCGCATTCTTTGACCCGACGTTCGTCGGCGCCACCGGAACGCCCGGGCAGCTGGCCGAGATACGCAAGGTGTACGGCATTACCATGTCCGACAAGATTTTCACCGATGCCGCTTCGAAGTCCAAGGGGATTTACTATCTCGACCACTCGTCGTTTGTGTACCTGATCGATCGCGAAGGGAAGCTGCGCGCGATGATGCCGTTTGGAGTAACCGCCGACGATATCGAGCACGATGCCAAAGCCCTGTTGAGCAGGTGAGCGTTGCTGATGACCCGCAGGCTTCGGGACATCGATCTTCCGCGGACGCACAGGCGCAGTGGCCGCAGAGTGATCGGACATCGTCTTCTTTATTGGGTCCTGATACCGCTGGCGAGCTTCGCCGTTGCCGCGCTCGCCTGGGCGGCCTTGGCCCCGGTCCGTTCCGATTCCAGAGAGCAAGTCTACGTAATCCCCAAGGGGACATGGGAGCACAGGCAGGCGGGACACCATCTCGACGTCATACCCTCGCGGATCCACTTGACGATAGGCGTCAAGGATGTCCTGGTGATGAGAAACCAGGACGATGTGCCGCAGCTGTTCGGGCCCGTGCTGATCATGCCCGGTCAATCGTTTCAATTGCCCTTTCAGCGGCCTTCCGAATATCTGTTTACCTGCCCGCTGCACTCGAGCGGTTTGCTGACCATCGTCGTCGAGCCGATGCCCGAACCCGGGTGGGCGCGACTTCGGTGGCGCGCGACCGGCCTCGTGACGCCCGGAGCATGGCTATAAGAGGGACCGCGGCGTGGGTAGGGTCAGGCAGGTCCTTCCCGCCGCTGGCAATGGCGGCGTTCCTCGTCGCCGTGTGGTGGGTGGCGGTCGTGGAAACCAAGAGCGTCATCTTTCCCACGCCGTTGCAGGTCGTGACTGCCACGCTGGATCTGGTGCAGCAGGGAACGCTGTGGGATCACATAGGCGCGTCTCTGTTTCGGGTCGGAACCGGTTTCCTGCTCGCCGTCGTCGTCGGCGTTCCACTGGGACTCTGGATGGGATGGGTCAAGGGCGCGTTTACGACGTTGAATCCGCTCGTCCAGATACTTCGGCCGATCTCTCCGATCGCCTGGATTCCCCTGGCGATTCTTTGGTTCGGCGTCGGAGACCTGTCGCCGATTTTTCTCATTTTCCTTTCGTCGGTATTCCCGACGATCGTGCAGACCGCCGATGGCGTGCACACGATCGATCGGAAATATATCTGGGCCGCCGAGAATTTCGGCGTCAGTCGCGCCAAGCTCTTTCTCCAGGTCGTCATCCCGGCGGTTCTTCCCCAGATCATCGTCGGAATGAGGGTCAGTCTCGGCGTGGCCTGGCTCGTCGTCGTCGCAGCCGAGATGATCGCTCTCAGGTCCGGGCTCGGCTATCTGATCATCGACTCCCGCAACGCCGGAAATCGCTACGACCTGGTGGTGGCCGGGATGGTCATTATCGGAATCACCGGGCTCTTGCTGGACGGCATGATGCGCCGCCTGCAACGGCTGAAGGTCGTCGGGTGGCGGTATGCCCGCTAAGATCGTCGTCAAGGACATAAGGAAGAGCTATTCGACCGACAAGGGTCCGCTGAACGTCGTCGGGGACATCAACTTCACCGTCGACGACGGCGAGTTCGTGGCCATCGTCGGACCCTCCGGCTGCGGCAAGACGACGCTGCTGAATATCATTGCGGGATTCGTTCGCCCCGATCAGGGCCAGGTCGCCGTCGATGGCGTACCGACGCGACGGGCCGAGTCCCAAGGGCATCGTCATCTCCCAGCAAGGCTCGGTCTTTCCCTGGCTCACCGTGCAACAGAACCTGATGTTCGGGCTCAACGGCCACCACCCCGACAAGAAGGCGCTCGCCGATCGCTATGCGTCGATGGTGGGATTGAAGGGATTCGAGAAAGGCTATCCGCACGAGCTGTCGGGCGGAATGCTCAAGAGAGTGGAGCTGGCCCGGGCGCTCGTCGTGAAGCCGGAGATTCTCTACATGGACGAGCCTCTCTCGGCGCTGGACGCGCTCACCAGCCTTCAGATGCGCATCGAGCTGCTGCGAATTCTCGCCGAGGAACGGCATACCTGCGTGCTGATCACCCATGACGTCGAGGAGGCGATACATCTGGCGGATCGGATCCTGGTTCTTTCCGCGCGTCCGGCAACGATCCAGGCCGACGTTCGAGGTGCCGTTCCCGCATCCACGGAATCTTTTGAGCCCCGAGGCAGTGCGCTCAAAGCATCGATCCTGCGCGAGTTCGGACTTTAGTGGGCTGATCGAGAAGTTCGGGTCATCGATCGGCCCGGGCCGCCTTGCGCTGTCCGCCAAGGGTCAGTTCATAGTCGCAGAGACGGGTAGGAGCAGCTACGTAGTGACGTACGGCAGGAGGCGGTCGAATTCCGCCTTGACTACTTGGTAACACTCGCAGACTCGGGCCTCCAGCCCTGGGCGATTGATCACGGTGATCTTGCCTCGGCTATATTGAATCAACCCGGCGTCCTGCAACTTTCCGGCAGCCTCAGTGACCCCTTCGCGCCGCACGCCGAGCATGCTGGCGATCAATTCCTGCGTCATCGAGAGTTCGTTCGATGACAGACGATCGAGGCTAAGCAATAGCCACCGGCACAATTGCTTATCCACCGAATGGTGCCGATTGCAGACCGCGGTCTGGGCCATCTGAGTGATCAGGGCCTGGGTGTAGCGCAGCAGGAGATGCATTGTCGGACCGAAACGCTCGAACTCGTTCTGGAGTAATTGGGCCCTGAGCCGGAAGCCGTACCCCGCGCTCTGCACGACCGCGCGGCTGGGCGTGGTGTCGCCGCCCATGAAAAGGGATATGCCGAGAATGCCTTCGTTACCGACGATGGCGATTTCGGCTGACGCGCCATTCTCTAAAACATACAGCAGCGAAACGATGGACGTCGTGGGGAAATAGACGTACCGCAACTTGCCCCCAGATTCATAGAGGACGTCAACGAGACTCATCGGTACGAGCTCCAGATCGGGCAGGAGGCGTGCGTAGTCCGCCGGGGGCAACGCCGCGAGCAGATGGCTTTGCAGTGGGCTATGCGGTGAAGACATAGCGGCCGCCCCTTTACATCAGCGATCTATCCCAACAAGGGTCGAAGTCAAAACGCGGCGGAACAACAAGGATTGATTCCATAAAGCCTAGGTTTATATGCATGCTCCTTGCATGCACGTCCCGGCAAAGCACTTTTCTGGAGCCTATTTGAAATGCGACGCCGACACAGATGTAAGCGTGCCGCCATACTTTGCCAGCAGTTTGACCGTGGAAGGAGAAATGATCAGGAGGGTCGCGCGCTGATCGTTCACATGTTCGCGCCGGATTACTATTCCTTGGTCAATAAGCTTGGCTAATTTGCGGCGTACCGTCGTGCGCGACCTGACATTCAGCAGAAAGAGCTGTTTCAGCGTTAGCGGTTGCCCCTGCTCTTCCGCATATCCGATCTCTATGACGATATCGAACTCAACGATGGACTTGAGGAAAGGTAGTTGCAGCCTTTCAAACTCCCTGATTTTTTTCAATCCGGTGAATAACTTCATGGTTCGTATAGTGCTGATTATTAATAGCGTTTGGTTGGTATAGTGTGGCTCATTAATGCGGCTGGCAAGGAGAAATAGGTTCCTTTTTGGCACACATAGTCAGTGCCATCGGCCCTATGGCAATCGATTGGTGCAGCGGTTTTATCCGGAAAGCGGTTGCAGCCGGCGGCGCTAGTCGCCGCCGCCGAGCCGCGGCGTTGTTGAATGGCTTCCAAAAAGCAAAAGGGCTAGCGGTTAAGCTAGCCCTTTGCTTAGATTGGTAGGCCGTGTAGGGATCGAACCTACGACCAACGGATTAAGAGTCCGCTGCTCTACCAGCTGAGCTAACGACCCGGTGTGTTTGGCTGGCTGAAGCTTTTTTGGTATCGAATCGGCTCCGACCAGCACGGCAAATTATACGCGCGCCGGGGGTCGCAAGGCAACGGGAGCCGCCACGTCAGAACAGCGACCCCGCACCCTCGCCCAGCATGGCGCGCCGCACCAGCGGTACCGGCGGCGCGCCGTAGCTCAAGAACTGGTCGTGGAAGTCCTTCCATGCGCTCCGCCCGCCGCGTGTCGCAGTCCAGTCGCTGCGCAATTTCATGATCATCAGCTTGCCCAGCGTGTAGTTTCCGTATCCGGGATCGAAAGTGCCGCGCGCCGCCTGCTGACGCGCGTTGCCGGCATCCTGAAACGCCTTTTCGCGGAAAAGCGTTTCGGATTCTGCGACCGACATGCCGCCGGTGTGCAGTCCGATGGCGGACAGCAGGCGCGCGTTGCGAAGCAACGCCGCGTCGAGTTGCCCGATGTGCGTTTCGGCATCCCCCTGTCCGAGTCCGGCGTCCCACATCATTTCCTCGGTGTAGTGCGCCCAGCCCTCGTTGAACGCGTAGTCCATGAATATCTGACCAACCTTGGTTCGCGCTCGATTGGCATGCAGGAACTGCAGCAAATGGCCCGGCCAGACTTCGTGCACGGAAGTGAACAGCAGGCTCGCCCTGCCGGGCACGTAGGCCGCCTGGTCGGCCGGGCTCCACGCCGGATCCGGCGGCGAGATGTAGAAGATCGCGGGAAGCCTCTTTTCGTACGGGCCGGGTATCCGGATGTAGGCGAGGTTCCAGCGCTCGTAGGCCGGCGCCTCGGCGACCCTCGCCTGCTCGGAGGCGGGAATCGTCACCAGCTGGTTTTTCTCGACAAAAGCGCGCAACTCATCGAGCTGAGCCTGCGCGCGGTCGACGCCGATGCCTTGCGGTTTGTCCGCCTGCATCCTCGCGATGCAGGCTTCGCTGCTTTGTCCAGGCTGCATAGACGTCGCAGGCGGCGCGAAGGGCCGCGAGATTGCGCGCGAGATCCCGCTCGGCCACTTCCTTCAATCGCGACAGCGGCACGTCGATCTGCTCGGTCCTGCGCAGCATCTCGCTGAATTTCTGCGGACCCAGCGCGAATTGATCGGTTGCCGTCGCTTCCTGGGTAGCCAGCCAGGCGTCAAGTCCGCGCATCGCCGCGATCGCCGACGCGTTGGCATCGCGCAAATCGGCCTGCAGCGTCGGATCGGCAACGGCCGAAAAGATCCCCGGCACGTCCTGTTCGTAGAATGTCGCCAAGCCCCCGAACGCGGTGCGGCCGACTTGCACGAAGGTGCGCGGCATCGGCGTGCGCAGGTTGGCACGAATGTGCTCGGCCGCGGCGGGAACCGCCCGCGCGTACTTGATGTAGGCCCGCAGCCGGTCGGCAAGCGGCGCGTATTCGCGGCTGACGTAGACGTTCGGATCCAGCTCGCCGCTGTAATAGGTGGGATCACGGAACGGCAGCTCGGCCGATTCAAGCCAGAACAGGTCTCCATCGAGCCGCGCCGCCACGTAATCGCGTTCGAAGCGGCGAGTCTCGTCGAGGCCATCATCCTTAAATTGCAACGCACGCTCGCGTTGCGCTCGCAGGCGGCGAATTTCGTTGTCGATGCCGGCCCGGCTCAAGTCGGGCAGCCGCCCGTCGAATTCGTGTCGCCCGGCCCACACCGCGGTCGGCGGATCGGCTTCGAACTGCGACTCCAGCAGCGCGGCCACGTAGTCGTCCCACGCGGCGGCGCGGGACGCGGGCGGGAAGCGACGCCGGCCGCGTCGCTTGCTGGCAGCCGGAAACGACGAGCAGCAGCGCGGCGGCAAGCAACGCCACGGCTGTCGAGGGAATCTTGTTTTCATCGATCTGTTGGTAGGCCGTACTGGACTCGAACCAGTGACCAACGGATTAAAAGTCCGCTGCTCTACCAACTGAGCTAACGACCCAAAGGGCGCGGATTATAGCGAATCTCGCGCGCTCGCCGCAAAGGCGAGCGGCGTTCGCGCCGACGGGAAAGCCGCGCGCCGCTAATTCAGATCGCGCGTCAGGAAGCCGGGCAGCGACATGAAGTCGATGCCTTCGTCGCGCAGCGACTCGGCTTCCTCGGGCGAGGCCTGGCCGCGAATGCCTCGCTTCGGCGCTTCGTCGTAGTGGATCTTGCGCGCTTCCTCGGGAAACGCGCGCCCGACGTTCTCGGCGTCTGGCCACCAGGCGCCGCATCAACTTCAGCGCCTCGGCTTCGCCGGCGGTGACGGTTTCGGTTGCTCAGTTTCACGTTCGCCTGCCGGCGTCGCAGCGCGTCCGATCTGCACGTTGGCCGATGGCCGACGCTCGATCGCGGCGTCGTCGCACACCGGGCAACGGATCATCGTCTGGTCGTGCTGGCGCGCGTAATCCTCGGTCGAGGCGAACCAGCCCTCGAACCGGTGCTGCTGTGCGCAAACCAGGTCGTACACGATCATTGTAGGTCTTTCATGCGGCGAGGCTCATTGTCCATTCCGACCCGCCAATACTGGTACTTCGATGCCGCCACGCAACCGGCGACGATCGCCGCCAGCGCGAGGAACGATCCCACCGCCAGGGTCGAAATGCCGGTCAGCCCCTGGCCGATCGTGCATCCGAGCGCGGTGACGCCGCCAAATCCCATTAACACGCCACCGGCGATATGGTTGACAAGGTCCTCGGTCGAGGCGAAGCCCTCCCAGCGGAACGCCCCGGTCGCAAGCGCCGTCGCCGCCGATCCGGCCGCCACGCCGAGCACGCCGGCAATGCCGAAGGTGACGAGCTTGGACTGATCGCTCCACAACAGCAATAGTTCCAGCAAATAGGCGGCCGGCGCGACAAAGCTGAAGGATTCGGCGCGGCCCGAATTGGTGGCGACAAAGGCTTCTTCCAGCGTCCTCGGATCCTCGGCGATATAGCCGATATGACCCGATACATACCATCCGCCGACGATCACCGCCCCGATGACGATGCCACCGATCGCGAGCTCGTGACTGCTGCGGAAATCGCGACTGGCGAACACGAATATCGCGATCGCCGCGGCGATCACCAGCGCGACACCCAGCCTGATCGCCACACCGCCGCCGCCCAACCCGCGGCCAGGCTCCCCAGCCTGGGGAGCCTCGCCGCGGGTTGGGCTAAGGCGGCAGCACCAATGAGCTTGGGACTCTCTCTCGCGATTGCTGCAGCCATCGCGGTGTTCGTCTTCGCCAGCCCGGATTTCCGCAGCAGCCGGGAGCTCGCCGTCGGCGGCATCGTCATCGGTGCGGTCATCGTCGGCCGCTCAGGTCGTATCGGCTATATCGCCGAAAATCCGAACACGCTGGAGGAAGCCTTCGTCGCAACCAACTCGGGGCGCGCCGAGTCGTTCAGCTTCGTCGCGCCGGGTGGCCTACCTGCTGGATTTGTTGCTGTTGTGGAGCGACCGTCCAAGCTTGTCACCTTCGGCATTGCCGGCGTGCTCGGCATGGCCGCCGGATCGGCCGCGATGGCGCTCGCGACCGGGGCGTTCCGCTGGCAGGGCTTCGCCTGCCGAGCCGAGGACCTTGTCAACCATATCGCCGGTGGCGTGTTAATGGGTTTTGGCGGCGTTACCGCGCTAGGATGCACGATCGGCCAGGGGCTGACCCGGCATTTCCCGCGCTTGGCGCTGGGCTCGTTTATCGCGTTGGCGGCGATCATCGCCCGGGTGCGTCGCCGCGTCGAGATACCAGGTGTGGCGGTCGTGGACAGCGTCACCGGATGAAAGATCTACAATGATGACTTGGTTTGCGCACAGCAGCACCGTTTCGAGGGCTGGTTCGCCTCGACCGAGGATTCTCGCGCCGCAGCACGATCAGACGATGATTCGCTGCCCGGTGTGCGACGCGTCGACGTCAGCCCATCGGCCAATGTTCAGATCGGGCGGGCGCCGTCGCCGGAGGCCGAGCGTGAAACAGGCAACTCGGACTCTGGCCGGGGGAAGCCGAGGCGCTGAAGCTGATGCGACGTCTGGTGGCCAGTGCCGAGAAGCGTGGCACGTTTCCGGAGGAAGCGCGCAAGATCCACTACGACGAATCGCCGAAGCGCGGCATTCGCGGACAGGCCTCGCCCCGAGGAAGCCGAATCCCTGCGCGAGGAAGGCATCGATTTCATGTCGTTGCCCGGTTCTTGACGCGCGATCTGAATTAGCGGCGCTTGCTGCTTTCGCCGGCAAGAAACGCCGCTCGCCTTTGCGGCAGCGCGCGGGATTCGCTATAATCCGCGCCCCTTTGGGTCGTTAGCTCGTCTCATTGAGGCGGCGGACTTTTAATCCGTTGGTCACATCCAGTACACCAACGAACGAGATAAAACAACTTACCCTCAACCGCGACGTTTCTGCTGCCGCCACCCTTCTGCTCCTCGTTTCCGGTTGCCAGCAAGCGACGCCGCGCGCGCCGCCGGACTCCGCGGGGCACGGCGTGGGACGACCGTGGCCGCGCTGCTGGAGTCGGAGTTCGAGGCCGATCCGCCAACGGGGGTGTGGGCCCGGGCGGCACGGATTCGACGGGCGGCTGCCCGATTGGAGCCGGGCCGCATCGACAACGAAATTCGCCGCCTGCGCGTGCAAGCGCCGCGCTGCGGTTCGGGTGGGCCTCGACGAGGCTCGCCGCTTCGAGCGCGATTACGTCGCGGCCCGGCTCGATGGAAACTTGTTCTGGCTTGAATCAGCCGAATTGCCGCCCGTGATCCCACCTACTACAGCGGCGAGCTGGATCCCAAGCGTCTCCGTCACCCGCGAATACGCGCCGCTTGCCGATGGGTGCGAGCGTACATTAAGTACGCGCGGGCGGTTCCGCCGCGGCCGAACACATCCGCGCAATCTGCGCACGCCGATGCCGCGCACTTGTGTGCAAGTCGGCGCATCGCGTTCGGCGGCCTGGGGACATTCTACAGAACAGACGTGCCGGGGATCTTTTCGGCCGTTGCCGATCCGAAGCTGCAGGCCGATTTGCGCGAGGCCAACGCGGCGGCGATCGCGGCGATGCGCGGCCTCGATGCCTGGCTGGCTAGCCAGGAAGCGACGGCAACCGGTCAATTCGCGCTGGGTCAAATTCAGCGAGATGCTGCGCGACCGAACTGATCGAGCGTGCCACTGTCGCGATTGAAGGAGGTGGCCGAGCGGGATCTCGCGCGCAATCTCGCGGCGCTTCGCGCCGCGTGCGACATCTATGCGCCTGGTCGTGACGAAGCCTGCGTCGCGAGGATGCAGGCGGACAAACCGCCAGGCATCGGCGTCGACCGCGCGCGGGCTCAGCTCGATGAGCTGCGAGTTTTTGTCGATGGTGACGATTCCCGCCTCCGACCAGGCAAAGGTTGCCGAGGCCCCGGCCTACGAGCGCTGGAACCTCGCCCTTTTTATCCGGATACCCGGCCCCGTGCACGAAAAGAGGCTTCCGCGATCTTCTACTTCTCGCCGGATACGGCGTGGAGCGCTGCCGACCAGGCGGCTACGTGCCCGGCAAGGCGAGCTTGCTCTTCACCTCCGTGCGCGAAAGTCGGCCGGGCCATTTGCTGCAGTTCCTGCATTCGAATCGATCGCGGACCAAGGTCGGGCGGTTGTTCATCGATCTACGCGTTCAACGAGGGCTGGGCGCACTACGCCGGGAAATGATGTGGGAAGCCGGACTCGGACAGGGTGATGCCGGAACCCACATCGGGCAACTCGACGGGGCGCTGCTTCGCGACGCGCGCCCCTCGGCGCGGCGTGTCGGTCGCGATCCGAAACGCTTTTCCGCGACAAGGCGTTTCAGGATCCGGGCAACGCGCGCCAGCAGGCGGCGCGCGGCACCTTCGATCCCGGCTACGGAAACTACACGCTGGGCAAGTTGATGATCATGAAATTGCGCAGCGATTGGACGGCCACACGCGGCGGGCCGGAGTAGCGCCGTCGAAGCCTTCACGACGAGTTCCTCAGCCACGGCGCGCCGCCGGGGCCACTGGTCCGTCGCGCCATGATGGGCGAGACCGCGGGGCCGTTGCTCATCGCGCTGCGGCGGCACGGTTGCCTTCGTCGCCCGCCGCTCGTTCCCGTTCCACGCACCGACAAAGCTTCTGCCAGACAAATCACATCGGGTCGTTAGCTCAGCTGGTAGAGCAGCGGACTCTTAATCCGTTGGTCGTAGGTTCGATCCCTACACGGCCTACCAATCTAAGCAAAGGGCTAGCTTAACCGCTAGCCCTTTGCTTTTTGGAAGCCTTCGACGTCACCGCCTCGGCGGCGGCGACTAGCGCCACCAGCTCAACCGCTTTTCGGAATAAACCACTGCACCAATCAATTGCCATAGGCCGATGGCACTGACTATGTGTGCAAAAGAAAGTTGCCTTTCTCCTTGCCAGCCGCATTAATGAGCCACACTATACCAACCAAACGCTATTAATAATCAGCACTATACGAACCATGAAGTTATTCACCGGATTGAAAAAAATCAGGGAGTTTGAAAGGCTGCAACTACCTTTTCCTCGAGTCCATCGTTGAGTTTATTCGATATCGTCATAGAGATCGGATATGCGGAAGAGCAGGGGCAACCGCTAACGGCTGAAGCAGCTCTTCTGCTGAATGTCAGGTCGCGGCACAACAGGGTACGCCGCCAAATTAGCCGAGCCATTGACCAAGGGAATAGTAATCCGGCGCACGAACGTGGTACCAGCGCGCGACCCTCCTGATCATTTCTCCTTCCACGGTCAAACTGTGGCAAAGTATGGCGGCACGCTTATATCTGTGTCGGCGTCGCATTTCAAATAGGCTCCAGAAAAGTGCTTTGCCGGGACGTGCAGTAGAGACATGCATATAAACCTAGGCTTTATGGAACCAATCCTTGTTGCTCCGCCGGGTTTTGACTTCGACCCTTGTTGGGATAGATCGCTGATGTAAAGGGGCGGCCGCAGACTTCACCGAACAGCCCACTGCAAAGCCATCAGCTCGCGGCGTTGCCCCCGGCGGACTACGCACGCCTCCTGCCCGATCTGGAGCTCGTACCGATGAGTCTCGTTGACGTCCTCTATGAATCTGGGGGCAAATTGCGGTACGTCTATTTCCCCACGACGTCCATCGTTTCGCTGCTGTATGTTTTAGAGAATGGCGCGTCGCCGAAATCGCCATCGTCGGTAACGAAGGCATTCTCGGCATATCTCTTTTAACGCTGGTCCGCCACGCCAGCCGCGCGGTCGTGCAGAGCGCGGGGCCGCTCCCCGGCTCAGGGCCCAATTACTCCAGAACGAGTTCGAGCTTTCGGTCCGACAATGCGTCTCCTGCTGCGCTACACCCAGGCCCTGATCGCTCAGATGGCCCAGACCGCGTCTGCAATCGGCACCATTCGGTGGATAAGCAATTGTCGGTGGCTATTGCTTAGCCTCGATCGTCTGTCATCGAACGAACTCTCGATGACGCAGGAATTGATCGCCAGCATGCTCGGCGTGCGGCGCGAAGGGGTCAGAGCGGAAAGTTGCAGGACGCCGGGTTGATTCAATATAGCCGAGGCAAGATCACCGTGGTCGAATCGCCCAGGCTGGAGCCCCGAGTCTGCGAGTGTTACCATGAGCTGCACGGCCTCGGGACTCAAGAGATTTCGCGGATGCGGGAACGGCACGTCGAACGTCGCCTGGATCGTTGCGGGGCGCGGGGATAGCACCAGGATCCGATCGGCCAGTTGGATCGCCTCGTCGACATCGTGGGTGATCAGCAGGCAGGTATGCCGGTCCTCCGAGATTCGCAGCAGCTCGCTGCGCATTTGAAGGCTGGTGAGCGCGTCCAGCGCCGACAGCGGCTCGTCCATGTACAGGATCTCCGGCTTCACGACGAGTGCGCGGGCCAGCTCGACTCTCTTGAGCATGCCGCCCGAAAGCTCGTGCGGATAGCCTTTCTCGAACCCCTTCAATCCCACCATCGTACATAGCGATCGGCGAGCGCCATTTGATCGGGACGGTGGCCGTTGAGCCCGAACATCAGGTTCTGTCTCACCGTGAGCCAGGGGAAGACCGAGCCTTGCTGCGAAATAACGATGCCCTTGGGGCTGGGCCCGCGCGTCGCTATGCCGTCGACCGCGACCTGGCCCTCGTCGGGACGCACGAATCCGGCGATGATGTTCAGGAAAGTCGTCTTGCCGCAGCCCGAGGGTCCGACGATGGCCACGAATTCGCCGTCGTCGACGGCGAAGTTGATCTCCCCGACTACGTTCAGCGGACCCTTGTCGGTGGAATAGCTCTTCGTTATGTCCGAGACGACGATCTTAGCGGGCATACCGCCACCCGACGACCTTCAGCAGTTGCAGGCGGCGCATCATGGCATCCAGCAAGAGCCCGGTGATTCCGATGATGACCATGCCGGCGACCACCAGGTCGTAGCGATTTCCGGCATTGCGGCGAGTCGATGATCAGATAGCCGAGCCCCGAGCTGAGCGCGATCATCTCGGCGGCGACGACGACGAGCCAGGCCACGCCGAGACTGACCCTCATTCCAACGATGATCTGGGGCAGCACCGCGGGGATGACGACCTGGAGAAAGAGCTTGTAGCGACCAACGCCGAAATTGTCGGCGGCCCAGATGTATTGCCGGTCGATCGTGTGCACGCCGATCGGCGGTCTGGACGATAGTCGGGAATACTGATGAAAGGAAGATGAGAAAGATCGGCGACACGTCTCCGACGCCGAACCACAGTATGGCGAGGGGGATCCACGCGATGGGGGAGATCGGCCGCAGTATCTGGACGATCGGATTCAACGTCGCGAACGCGCCCTTGACCCATCCCATCCAGAGGCCCAGGGGTATGGCGACGACGACGGCGAGCAGGAAGCCCATGCCGACGCGAAACAGCGATGCGCCTATGTGGTCCCAGATCGTTCCGTCGCGCAGCAGCTCGACCGTGGCGGTCACGACTTGCGGAGGGGTGGGAAAGAAAACGCTCTTGGTTTCGACGACCGCCAGCCACCATGCGGCAACCAGGAACGCCGCCATCGCCAGCGGCGGGAGCGCGTGCTTGAGTGTGCCCAACTCCACGGGGTCCGCTATAGCGATGCGAGCGGGCTCATCGCTGCCGTGGCCCGCCACCATAGTCTCGACCAGCCGGGTTCGGGCATCGGTTCGACGATGATGTCACAGCGCCCTTGGAGTGCAGCGGGCAGGTGAACTGATACGTCGGAGGCATTTGGAACGGCATTTGAACGATTGGCCGGGCATGATCAGCACGGGTCCGAACAGATGCGGCACGTCGTCCTCGTTTCGCATGACCAGGACGTCCTTGACACCTATCGTCAGGTGGATCCGGAGGGTAACGCTCGAGATGGTCTCGCCTGCCTGTGCTCCCACGTCTCCTTGGGGATTACGTAGACTTGCTCGTTCGAGTCGGAATGGATCGGGGCCACCGCCCAGGCAGCCGCGGCCACGACTGCACGGATCACCCCGATCAAGATGCCGAGTCCCATCACCGTGCGGCGCGCCTCCTCGTCGGGAAGATCTGCACGCGCCTGCCGGTCATCAGCAACGCTCACCTTCCCAGCAGCGCCTTGGCGTCGTGCTCGATGTCATCGGCGTTACTCCATACGGCATCATCGCGCGCAGTCTTGCCTTCCCGATCGATCAGGTACACGAACGACGAGTGGTCGAGATAGTACATCGACTGGACTTCGGCGGCGGCGGGAACTGCCGGACATGGTAATCCCGTACTCCTTGCGTATCTCGGCAAGCTGTTCGGGCGTGCCGGTTCCGCCGATAAACGTCGGGTCAAAGCTTGCGAGATATTTGCCGATGTTCGACGTCGTCGCGTTCGGGATCGACGGTGACATACACGACTTGGAGGTCCTTGCCCGCCGCGCCGAGCTTTTTTCTGGCCTCGGCCAGGTATAAGAGCGTGATCGGACAGACGCTCGGACAGTAGGTGTAACCGAATGCCAGCGCCACCACCTTGCCGCGGTAGCGGCTGAGCTTCAGTTCGGCGCCGTCCGACCCTTGAGGGCGAAGTCCGGCGCCAACCGCGGCGGGTCGAACGCGCCCGACCGGAGCGCGGGCTCCGGCGCGCCGAACGCAAACGAATAGACAAGCAGCGCGACGAGCGCCACAACCCGCGAAGCACCGAGCGAGATTCCAGATCGTGATGCGCTCGGGCAAGATGCCCTTGACGAAGCTCTCGTCCACGTAGTTCTCGTACGGGGACCGGCGCTTGATCGTTCCGGCCGCAATGGATAGATCCATGAGCTCCTCGAACTCCGCCTTGATGAGGCGCAAATCACCGTACGTGACGCGATCGTAGGGGTTGTCCATCACGAATTGAAGCACCGCCGGATCCTGGTTGAAGAACTTCTTTCCGGCGGCGATCTGCACGGCCTTCGTGCGGTTCGCGTGCTGCAGGTCGAGCCATGTGCCGGCGCCCTGAACGTAGTTGACGAGGCTTTGCACGAGCGGCCGATCTTCCTTGATAAGCTCGTTGCGTACCGTGAGCACGCAGCAGATGTAGTTCGGCCATGCGTCGCGGGTCATGCTCAACGGCCGCGCGTAGCCGGCCTTCTGTGCTACAGCGCCGAATGGCTCGCCGGTCGCGTAACCTTCGACCGCCTTGGCATAGAGCGCGGCGGGCATGTCGGGAGGCGCCATCTCGACGACTTCGACGTCCTTGATGGTCATGCCCTCCTTTTCCAGCATCTTGCGCAGGTAAAGATAGTCGACCGCAAAGCGGCTGGGAATGGCGATCCGCTTGCGCGTGATGTCCTTGAAGCTCTTGTAGGGAGAATCGCTGTGCACCATGATCACCGCACCCGAACGGTGACCCAGCGAGACCACCTTGACGGGAATCGAGCTGTCGGCGAGATCCATGATGAGCGGCGCCAGCATGTAGGCCGCCTTGAGGCGCCCGGACATGAGCGACTCTTTGAGCTCCGGCCAGCCGCTGTACTTGTTGAACTCGAATAGCGGGTCGGAGCCCTTGGGCAGGTTGGCATCCATCGCCGAAGCTTGGCAGGCGACGGGAAGCGTCAGGTTGCAGGTGACAGGCAAGCCGCCCACCTGCAAAGACTTTCTGCTGCGAGCGCACGAGAGCCCATGCCGACGGAAACCAACGCTGCCGCCGCTCCTTGCAGCACCTGCCTGCGGTGCCGGAAATGCGTGGTCGGTTGATTCTCGTCGCTCATTGTCTTCACCCTTTTCTCGGCTCCCATGCCGCGCAAGTCGATCGGCCGGCTATCCGTGCACATCGAGAACGCAACGCCGCAATCCTCCTATTATATTCAAAGGAAGAAATCACTGCGGAAGAGCTTGCGCGCGGGGGCTGGCCGCCTTGTCGCGGAGCGCGCCGGGATCGGTTGCAGGCAGCCGGCAATAATGCTGAAGATGCTGCCAGGAAACATTCCACGAATATCTGCGCCACTCGTCGCGCAGGAAGTTCGCGTACTGTCCGACGAGCGAGTCCACGCGCTCGTCGTGGGTCGACTGCGGCCCGAGGACCTGAAAGGGTCCTCCGAACTCCATGACGAACGACCCGCGCGGCGTAAATCGATAGGCGAGCGGC
>CAWFLB010000008.1:0-260945 GCA_963816615.1 uncultured beta proteobacterium
AGCAACAGGTAGAACACGCCAAGCAGCTTGGCATCCCTGGCGAGCGCCGTTTCCTGCTTGTCGGTCATTTCGCGGACCTCGTCCGCGCTGCTGCGCGACAGCCTGGCGAGCTCGAAGAAATCGATGTCGAGCAGCCGGCAAAAGGCCTCGAGGCGCTTGAGGGTGAAAGTGCGCGCCGAAAACAGCCGCTTGACGCTCGCTTCCGACAGCCCGACGCGGGCAGCGACTGCGGCATAGGTCAGGTCTCGCGCCTTCAGCAATTTTTTCAGCGTATCGATCAGCTGCTGGGCGTCAGCCAAGGGCACCTCCGTAGCGGATTTTCGTGGCAGATGGTATCAGAATGCACTACTTCGATATGAGGGTGTTGATTAACAACACCGCCGCTGCAGAATCCGTATCGCGGGCATCAAGCCCGCTTGCCACAGGAGCCCGCCATGTACGTCACACGCACCATTGCCCGCTTGACGGTTGCGGCAGCCCTCGCTGTCTCGCTGACATCCGCGCCGGCGTTCGCCCAAGACAGCATCGCCGCGTCGGTCGCCGCTTCCCAAGCCTCGCTTGCCGCATCAGGAATGATCGTCGAAGGCAGCGTCGGCGTGCTGCGATCGGGCAGCGAGCTGGTCGTCGCCACCGTGCGGCCGCTCGCCGACGCGAGCGTCATCGTGCTGCGCGACGTGGCGACAGGGTCAGAGGTCTCGGTTCGGGTCGCGAGCAACGTCGTAAGCGCCGCGATGCTCACCGTCGGTGAGAGCGTCATTGTGGTGGCCGAGGCCGCCGGGTGTTCGTTGATCGCCGCGGGAAGGCTCATCGCCTTCGTACCCAACGATGTCGGTCGCGCGCTGCTCTACCAGGCGCGATCGACGCAGCGCTGAAGGCGCTTGCCATGCGCCACTTGATCCTTGCCGTCGCCCTCGCATGCCTGGCCTCATCCGCCGTTGCCGGTCAGGCATGTACCGAGAAACTCCTTTCACCTGCGGACGTGCGCGCGGGCATGACGCTAGCGCTCGACGTGCGCGATGCGCTGGATCGCGAGGGCGCCGAGATCGCGCTGGTCGCGCGGGTCGGCCGCGACCTGTCGCGCTACGGGCTGCGTTATTCGCACGTCGCTTTCGCCTGGCGGGGGCACCCGCGCGGTGACTGGACGATGGTCGAGGCGCTCAACCAGTGCGGCACCGCGATTTCAGCGCTGTACGACGACGGGCTCGCCGATTTCTTTCTCGACGACATGTTTGCGTACCAGGCAAAAATCGTCATTCCTTCGCCAGAGATCCAGCGCAGGATCGCCAACGTCCTGGCCGCCGGACGCGGGGGAAGGTTTCACGAGGTGCGCTATAACCTCGTCGCCTATCCTTTCGCGACCCGTTATCAGAACTCGAATCAATGGCTGCTGGAAACGCTGGCCGATGCCCTCGCCGAGAGGCCGATCGGCAGCCGCAGCGCCGCGCAGGCGTGGTTGCGCGGGAAAGGCTTTCGGCCGAGCACGCTGTACGTGCCGCCGATGGAGCGGATCGGCGCAACGCTGTTTCGCGTCAACGTCGCCTTCGATGATCAGCCGATCGATCGCCGCATGGCCGGGAAGATCGACGTCGTCAGCGCCGAGTCGGTGATGGATTTCGTTCAGCAGGTCGATCCGGATGCTGTTACGCGCGTGATCGAAGTCGAACGGCGCACGCGCGATCCGCGACTGCCCTAGTCGATGCGTTCGTAGGCAGGTAAGGTCAGGAAATCGACGAAGTTGTCGCTGTTGACCAGGTCGACGAAAATTGCCGCCGCCTCGTCGTAGCGGCCTGCACCGAAAGCGTCGCCGAGCAACTGCCGGATCTTGCCCATCTCCTCGGGAATCATCGCGCCGACCATCGGCTTGCTGATCGTTCGCCCGTCGTCGAGCTTGCCCTTCGACGATCGAATCCACTGCCAAACCTGCGAGCGCGAAATCTCGGCTGTCGCCGCGTCTTCCATCAGATTGTAGATCGGCACCGCGCCCTGGCCGGCGAGCCATGCGCCGATGTACTGGATCGCGACGTTGATGTTGAGCCTTAAGCCCGGTTCGGTGATCGGCGATGCTGGCTCGAAGCGAAGCAGGTCGGCGGCACTGACCTTGACGTCATCGCGCTTTTTGAGCGCGATCTGGTTTGGCGTGGGCATCAGACGGTCGAACGCCTCCTTGGCCAGCTGCACCATGCCCGGATGCGCGACCCAGGTGCCATCGTGGCCGTAGGTCGCCTCACGCTCCTTGTCCGCCTTGACGCGCGCGAACGCCTCGGCGTTGGCCTTTTCGTCGTTCTTGACTGGAATTTGCGCGGCCATCCCGCCCATCGCATGAATGCCGCGACGATGACAGGTCTTGATGCAAAGCTCGGCGTACGAGCGCATGAAGTGGGTCGTCATCGTCACCAGCGCGCGATCGGCGAGGCAGAAGTCGTGATTGTTGCGGAACTTCTTGATGCACGAAAAGATATAGTCCCAGCGCCCGCAATTGAGCCCGGCCGAATGGTCGCGAAGCTCGTACAGGATCTCGTCCATTTCGAACGCCGCGAGGATCGTCTCGATCAGCGCCGTCGCCTTGATCGTCCCGTTCGGCACGCCAAGCTGGTCCTGCGCCATCACGAAAATATCGTTCCAGAGCCGCGCTTCGAGGTGACTCTCGAGCTTCGGCAGATAGAAATACGGCCCGCTGCCGCGAGCGAGGAGCTCTTTCGCGTTGTGGAAAAAATAAAGCGCGAAATCGAATATGGCGCCTGAAGCCGCGGCCCCGTCGATGGAGACGTGCTTCTCCGGCAGATGCCAGCCGCGCGGCCGCACGAACAGGGTGGCCGTCTTCTCCTCCAGTCGGTAGGCCTTGCCTTCAGGGCTCGCGTAGTCGATCTGGCGCCGTACGGCATCGCGCAGGTTGAGCTGCCCCTGGATGTTGTTGTCCCAGGTCGGCGTGTTGGCATCCTCGAAGTCCGCCATGAAGACGCTGGCACCCGAGTTGAGCGCATTGATGATCATCTTGCGGTCGACCGGACCGGTGATTTCGACTCGGCGGTCCTGGATGTCCGCGGGCACCGGCGCGCAAGTCCAGTTGGCATCGCGGATCGCGCGCGTCTGCGGCAGAAAATCGGGCAGCTGGCCGGCGTCGAATTGCGCCTGGCGGTCGGTGCGCAGCGCCAGCAACTCGTCGCGCCGGCGGCCGAAAGCGCGCTGCAGCCGCGCGGTGAAGGCCATCGCCTCCGGCGTCAGGATCTCGGCGTAGGCCGCGGTGACAGGGCCGGAAATCACTATGCCCGGGCCGTATTGCCGGACGCTCATCGCCGAAGCCCTTTTTTTGCGGCGCACCCCAAGTCCTGAAGGCGCGCCGTGCCGGTTATGTTGCAGTGCGGCAATCATACCAGAACGCGAACGGCCGAGGCAGTTCGGGGCGATTACGCCTGCTTCACCCAGCCCTCCCCTGGCCGGCCGGGCAGTCGCTCGATCGTGATGTTCCACGACAGGGTGATTCGCGGTCGCCGGCCCCGGTACGGATTGACGCTGTGCACATAGTCGCTGGCGAAGATGATCATCGTGCCCGCCGCCATCGTCGGGATCAGAAGCTGGGTCACGCGACCCGGTTCGTGCGGGCAGCAGACGGGGATGCGCGCGTCGGAAAAGCACAGCTTGCCGGCAAACGGTTCGTCAGGATCGCCGTCGCCCGGATCAAGCATGTAGACAATGCTTGCGCTCGATCGCAGGTGGCTATGCGGCATGCAATAGTCGCCGGCGCGATACACGCTGGCCCAGCTATCGTCTGCGTACACGGGTCGCCGCGACAGGGTCCGGTGCGCGAGCATCAGCGCGCGCGCGTGCACGAGTGAAGCCGGGGCGGCGTTCCAGTCGGAAATCTTGCGCACCTTGGTACCGCATCCGCCACGCAAGACCGACGGGCCAGGCGAACCGGAAGGTTGCACCACCAGCACTGCGCGCCATCGGGGGTCGTGCTCCGCGGCAAGCACCGCGTCGATCAGCGCCGGGTGCAACGCATCGACGTCGGCGAATTGCGCCACCGCCATCATCGGCGCCGACAGCGGCGCGACCTCCTGCTCCGTCGGCCAGACGGGGAGGTCGGTATCGCCGACGCGGATCGACGAAGGGAGAAGCGCCTGCTCCCCGTCTGCAGCAGATTGTGCGTTCGGCGCCTGCACTTGGTCCTACAGCGCGTCGGCTGCGCAGGGGTCTCGCCCGAAACGCCGGCCGGGGTCAGGCATTCGCCACCTGCCTCGCGCGCGGCAAGCTCGCCCATCCGCGCTCGACCGCGCGATTGGTCGCGCTGATCACCGCGCGCAGCGTCGCGGTGACGATATTCGGATCGAGGCCGACGCCATAGCAGGTGCGGTCGGCGCCGACGCGTAGCTGCACGTATGCCACCGCGGTTGCATCCTCCCCGCTGCCGACGCCGTGCTCGTTGTAGTTGAGCACGTGCACGTCCAGCCCCGTCGCCGCGCGCAGCGCGCGAATGAAGGCATCGACCGGACCGTTGCCGTCGCCGGAGAGCAGCGCTTCGACGCCGTCGATCCTGAGCCGCGCGGTCAGGTGCTCGATCGCGCCGTCGGCGGCGGTGTGCTGGGCGCGGTGGTCGATATACGCAATCGGAGCCGCCGCCCGCAGGTATTCACTCTCGAAAGCGGCGTGGATTTCGGCCGCGGAAAGCTCCTTGCCGGTCGAGTCGGCGATCTGCTGGATCACCTGGCTGAATTCGATCTGCAGCAGGCGCGGCAGCGCCAGCCCGTAGTCGCGCTCCAGCAGGTAGGCGATGCCGCCCTTGCCCGACTGGCTGTTGACGCGGATGACCGCCTCGTATGTCCGCCCGACGTCCGCGGGGTCGATCGGCAAATACGGAACTTCCCACAGCGTCCTGCCCGCCGCCTCGGCCTCGCTCTGCGCGGCCAGCCCCTTTTTGATCGCGTCCTGATGCGAGCCCGAAAACGCGGTGAATACCAGCTCGCCCGCATACGGGTGCCGCGGATGGACCGGCAGGTCGGTGCAATACTCGGCGGTGCGGATGATCACGCCTATGTCGGAAAAATCGAGACCCGGATCGATGCCCTGCGAGTAGAGGTTCATCGCCAGCGTGACCAGGCAAACGTTGCCGGTCCGCTCGCCGTTGCCGAACAGGCAGCCTTCGATGCGGTCGGCGCCGGCCATGACCGCCAAGCTCGGCCGCTGCGACACCGGTGCCGCGGTCGTTGTGCGGATGCAGGCTCAACAGCGCGCTGTCGCGCCGCGACAGATTGCGATGCATCCATTCGATCTGGTCGGCGTACACGTTGGGCGTCGCGACTTCGACCGTCGCCGGCAGGTTGAGGATGATCGGCTTTGCCGGCGTCGGCTCCCAGACGTCCATCACCGCCTCGCAAATCTCCTTGGCGAAGTCGAGCTCGGTCATCGTGAACGTTTCCGGCGAATACTCGTAGCGCCAGTCGACGTCGGGCTGTTCAGCCGCGCACTGCCGGCAAAGCTCGGTGCCGTTGACCGCGATCTCGACGATCCCGGCCTTGTCCTTGCCGTAGACGACCCGGCGGAACAGCGGTGCCGTCGGGTTGTAGAGGTGCATGATCACGCGCTTCGCGCCACGCACCGAGTCGAAGGTTCGCCGGATCAGCTCGTCGCGGGATTGCGTCAGGACCTGGATCGTGACGTCGTCGGGAATCAAGTCGTCGTCGACGAGCTTGCGCACGAAGTCGAAATCGGTCTGCGACGCCGAGGGAAATCCGACCTCGATCTCCTTGAATCCGATCTTCACCAGCTGCCGGAACATGCGCAGCTTCCGCTCGGCGTCCATCGGCTCGATCAGCGCCTGGTTGCCGTCGCGCAAATCGGTCGACAGCCAGATCGGCGGCCGGGTGATCGTCTGCGATGGCCAACGCCGATCGGGGAGATCGATCGGAGGGAACGGGTGGTACTTTTTCGACGGATCAGCTTCCATGACGGTCCTCGTCGCGAATGCGTCTGACGTGCAACAAACAACTCACCCGGTTTCGGGTGGCGCGGGCACTGCTCTAAAAAGGGGGGAAGTTTTATCTGCGCGCGGGGCGCAGCAGCAGCAGACCGCCGAGGATGGCGATCGGGGCGGGCGATGCGAAGGCAAGGGCCGGGCTGCTCATAAGACGACTATAGCGGGAATTGCGGCGGTGCGCAACGGTCGGCCTCGCGAGCGCCCGAATGGGGCCGGTCCCGTCGTCGGCGTCAGTCGGGCGCCGATCACCCGCGCCGGCGCTTGAGCGCCAACCAGGTTGACCAGACGTAGCCGGCCAGCGCGTAGATGACGAACCCGGCGAAAAGCACGATCGCCGGCTGATAGCTGACCAGCACGAAAAACAGGACGATCGAGAATATCGCCAGGAACGGCACGCTGCGTCGCAGGTTGATCGTCTTGAAGCTGTAGTACTTGAGATTGCTGACCATCGTCAGGCCGGCAAAGACCGTCACCGCCCAGGCCAGCCAGCGGATGCTTTCGGGATCGATCGCGTTGTCGTCGGCGATCCACACGAACCCGGCGACGAGCGCGGCTGCCGCAGGGCTCGGCAGCCCTTGGAAGTAGCGCTTGTCGGCGACCTCGAGCATCGTGTTGAAGCGCGCGAGCCGCAACGCCGCTCCCGCCACGTACACGAAGGCGGCGATCCAGCCGAGCTTCCCCATGCCGCGCAGCGACCATTCGTAGACGATCAGCGCCGGCGCGGCGCCGAAGGAAACCATGTCGGACAGGCTGTCGTATTCGGCACCGAACGCGCTTTGCGTCTTGGTCAGGCGGGCGACGCGGCCATCGAGGCTGTCCAGCACCATCGCGACGAAAATGGCGATCGCCGCCTGATCGAAACGGCCGTTCATTGCCTGCACGATCGCGTAGAAGCCGGCGAACAGCGATGCCGTCGTGAACAGGTTCGGCAGCAGATAGATGCCGCGCCGGCGCACGCGGTTCTTGATCAGTGCACGTTCCTGCTGAAAATCCCCCATGAGGACAGACTAGCAGTTGGCGTCCAGCCCCGCAAATTAGCTCGGTCGCCGCGGCGGTGCCCGGTCGTGCGCGTCAGGCAAGCTCGGCGAGCACCGTCGTCGTCGCGTGGACCGCGTCGCCCACGGCGACCCTGGGCACGGCGGTCGCGGGGACGTAAACATCGACGCGCGAGCCGAAACGGATGAAGCCGTAGCGCTGGCCCCGCTTGAGGGCATCGCCCGGCTCGACATAGCACAGGATGCGCCGCGCAACCAGGCCGGCGATCTGCACGCAGGTCACGTCGACACCGGTTGCGGTGACGATATGCAGCGCATTGCGCTCGTTCTCCAGCGACGCCTTGTCCAGGGCCGCGTTGACGAAGGTGCCGGCGTGATACCAGCGCTTCCGGACGACGCCGTCGACCGGACTGCGATTGGAGTGCACGTTGAACACGTTCATGAACACGCTGACCTTAAGCGCGTCGCGCTCGAGATAGGGATCGCGGGTGCGCTCGACCGACATTACCTTGCCGTCGGCCGGGGAGAGCACCGCGTTCGGCTCTTCCGGCGCCGCGCGCGGCGGATCGCGAAAGAATTGAACGATGAAGACCACCGCAAGCCACGCGATGAAGGCGAGAATCCAGAGCCCGAAATAAGACAGCGCGAGCGCGACCGCGGCGGCGATCGCAATGAACGGCCAGCCCTCGCGGGCGATGATCGGGTGCGGATACTCGCTGCTCATGAAAGGCGCGCTACTTCGCGGTGTCGTCGATCTGCTTGCCGAGATCGTCGGCTTGCTTGCGCACGGCGTTTTCCAGGCCGCGGGCGCGCTCGAGCGCGTTGCGCGGTGTCGTGGTTGCGGGATCGACCTCGCCGGGGGAAACGGCCGTCGGCCCGCGCGCCGAGCCGTTCGCGGTCGCCGAGTCGCCGAGCAGCCCATAGCGCTTGAGCGCGGTCTGCGCCAGCACCGCGACGATCACCAGCGCCAGCAGCAGCACGACCAGCCCGACCCAGCCGTCCTGTCGCGTGCGTCTCAGTTGCGGCTCTGGTCGACGAGCTTGTTCTTGCGTATCCACGGCATCATTTCGCGCAGCTTCCCTCCGACCTGCTCGATCGGATGCTCGCTGGTCATCCGCCGCCGCGACAGCAAAGTCGGCGCGCCGGCCCGGCTCTCGAGGATGAAATCCTTCGCATATTCGCCGCTCTGGATGCGCGCCAGCGCGTCGCGCATCGCCTGCCGGGTTTCGGCGGTGATGATCTTGGGGCCGGTCACGTATTCGCCGTACTCCGCGTTGTTCGAGATCGAATAATTCATCGTGCCGATGCCGCCCTCGTACATCAGGTCGACGATCAGCTTCAACTCGTGCAGGCATTCGAAGTACGCCATCTCGGGCGCGTAGCCGGCGTCGACCAGCGTTTCGAACCCCGCCTTGACGAGCTCCACGCAGCCGCCGCACAGCACCGCCTGCTCGCCGAAGAGGTCGGTCTCGGTCTCCTCCTTGAACGAGGTCTCGATGACACCGGCGCGCGCGCCGCCGATGGCCGCGGCGTACGAAAGCGCCAGGTCGCGGGCCTTGCGGCTGACGTCGCGATGCACGGCGATCAGCATCGGCGTCCCCCCGCCCTGCACGTAGGTCGAACGCACCGTGTGGCCCGGCGCTTTCGGCGCGATCATGACGACGTCGAGGTCGGCGCGCGGCTGCACCTGTCCGTAATGGATGTTGAAGCCGTGCGCGAAGGCGAGCGTGCCTCCCTTCTTGATGTTCGGCTCGACCTCATCGCGATAAACGGCGGCGATGTGCTCGTCGGGCATCAGCATGATGACGAAGTCGGCGCCCTTGACCGCGTCGGCGACGGGGGCGACCTTGAGTCCGGCTTTTTTTACCTTGTCCCACGACGCGCCGCCCTTGCGCAGGCCGACGGTGACCTTGACCCCCGAGTCGTTCAGATTCTGCGCATGCGCGTGACCCTGCGAGCCATAGCCTACGATCGCGACCTTCTTCCCCTTGATCAGCGACAGGTCCGCATCCTTGTCGTAATAGACCTTCATCATTGCCCGACCCCTTTTCAAACTCGCAATATTCGTTCGCCGCGGCCGATCCCCGACGCGCCGGTGCGCACCGTCTCCAGGATAACGCCCGGTTCGATCGCCTGCAGGAAGGCATCGAGCTTGGAGCCCGTCCCGGTCAATTCGATCGTGTAGCTCTTGTCGGTCACGTCGAGAATGCTGCCGCGAAAGATCTCGGCCAGCCGCTTCATCTCGTCGCGATCCTTGCCGGCGGCGCGCACCTTGACCAGCATCAGCTCGCGTTCGATGTGGTTGCCGTCGGAAAGATCGATGACCTTGACCACCTCGACCAGTTTGTTGAGCTGCTTGGTGATCTGCTCGATCACGTCGTCGGAACCGACGGTGACGATGGTCATGCGCGACATCGTCGCGTCCTCCGTCGGCGCCACCGTCAGCGACTCGATGTTGTAGCCCCGCGCGGAAAACAGGCCGGAGATGCGCGACAGCGCGCCCGCCTCATTCTCGACCAGGATCGACAATATATGCCTCATCGCGATCTCCTCAGAGCTCTTCGGCGAGGATCATTTCGGTCAGTCCCTTGCCGCCGGGGACCATCGGAAAGACGTTCTCGGTCTGGTCGGTGATGAAATCGAGAAAGATCAGCCGCTCCTTCTGCTTGAATGCATCCCGCAGCGCGCCTTCGACGTCACCGGGCTTTTCGATCTTGAGGCCGGTGTGACCGTAGGCTTCGGCCAGCTTGACGAAATCCGGCAGCGCGTCCATGTACGATTCGGCGTACCGGTTGCCGTAGAAGAACTGCTGCCACTGCCGCACCATGCCCATGTAGCGGTTGTTCAGATTCACGATCTTGATCGGCAGATGGTATTGCTTGCACGTCGACAGCTCCTGGATGCACATCTGGATCGACGCTTCGCCGGTGACGCAGGCGACCGTTGCGCCGGGATTGACCAGCTGCACGCCCATCGCCGCGGGCAGGCCGAATCCCATCGTGCCGAGCCCACCCGAATTGATCCACCGGCGCGGCTTGTCGAACTTGTAGTACTGGGCGACCCACATCTGGTGCTGTCCGACGTCGGAGGTGATGAACGCGTCGCCGCCTGTGATCTCGTAGAGTTTTTCGATTACCAGCTGCGGCTTGATCAGCGCGCTCTTGCGATCGTAATTGAGACAGTCCTTGCGTTGCCACTCCTTGATCTCGGCCCACCATGATTTGAGCGCCGCGGCGTCCGGCCGCAGGCTCGACGACTCGATCAGCTTGAGCATCTCGTCGAGCACGTCGGCGACATAACCGACGATCGGAGTATCGACCTTGACCCGTTTGGAAATCGAGGAGGGGTCGATGTCGATGTGAATGATCTTGCGATCCGCGCGATAAAAGTGCGCCGGATTGCCGATGACCCGATCGTCGAACCGCGCGCCGATCGCAATCAGCACGTCGCAGTTCTGCATCGCCATGTTCGTTTCGTAGGTGCCGTGCATTCCCGGCAGCCCGGTGAATTGCGGATCGGTGCCGGGGAAGCCGCCCAGCCCCATCAGCGTCGTCGTGCACGGGAAGCCGAGCAGGCGCACCAGACGCGTCAGCTGCGGCGCGGCGTTGTTCAGCACGACGCCGCCGCCGGCATAGACCATCGGCCGCTTCGCCTCGAGCAGCAGCTGCACCGCTTTCTTGATCTGTCCGGTGTGGCCCCGGGTCACCGGATTGTACGAGCGCAGCGACACGGTCTTCGGGTAGGTGAATTCCGCCTTGGCCTGGGTGATGTCCTTCGGAATGTCGACCAGCACCGGGCCCGGTCGCCCGGTCGCCGCCAGGTAGAACGCTTTTTTGATCGTCAATGCCAGGTCGTTGACGTCCTTGACCAGGAAGTTGTGCTTGACGCAGGGCCGCGTGATCCCGACGGTGTCGCATTCCTGGAACGCATCCTGGCCGATGGCGTGCGTCGGCACCTGGCCGGTCAGCATCACCAGCGGGATCGAGTCCATGTACGCGGTGGCGATGCCGGTGACGGCGTTGGTCACGCCCGGCCCGGAGGTCACCAGCGCGACGCCGACCTTGTGCGAAGAGCGCGAGTAGCCGTCGGCCGCGTGGACCGCCCCCTGCTCGTGCCGCACCAGCACGTGCTTGACCTTGTCCTGCTTGAACAGCTCGTCGTAGATGTTGAGGACCGCGCCGCCCGGATACCCGAAGACGTACTCGACGCCTTCCTCCTGTAGGCAGCGGATAACGATTTCTGCGCCCGTGAGTTGCATGTCTCGCCTTTAGGTTCGCTTTAGTTCAGCCGCATGGCCAGCGCCCTGCCGCCGAAAGCGGCCGGATCGCTGCAAACTGCCTGGACGCGAAAACGGGTAGACGCGTCCGACCAAGGCTTGAATCGGGTAGAAAGCCGCGATCAGATCAAAGCCGTCCGCAGTCCGAAGGGTAGCCGGAAGCACTTGTGGCGCCGCCGGACGGAATACGAACAGCCGATTTGCAGTGCTCTTATCGGCCGAATACCCAAGCCGATGCCCAAACAGTAAAGGCTCATCCGGTTTTCGTCAACGCTTTCGCCTCTGCCGCAGCTTTTCCCGGCCGGCGCTGTGCTTATAATCCAACGATGCCTCGGTGCCTGGAAGACTGAACTGGCCTCCTACCAGGAAATTTCGACGTTTCTCGCCGAAGTACAGCGTCGTGCATTCAAGCAGGCGATATTCGCGGTCAAGGACGAGGATGCCGCGCTCGACGTCGTTCAGGATGCGATGCTGAAATTGACCGAGAAGTACTCGGCCAAGCCGGCATTCGAGTTGCCGATGCTGTTCCAGCGCATTCTGCAAAACACGATACACGACCACTTCCGCAGGCAAAAAGTGCGGTCGACCTGGACCACCTTGCTGTCGGCATTCGGGCAAAGGGAGGAAAAGGACGACGATTACGATCCGCTGGAAACCATGGCAGCGAAGTCGGACTCCAATATCGCTGCCGATCCCGCCAGCCAGGTCGAGCAGTCGGAGATCGTCGGGCTGATCGAGCAGGCGGTAGGCCGGCTTCCCGCGCGTCAACGGCAAGCCTTTCTGCTGCGTTACTGGGAAGAGTTGGATGTGGCCGAAGCTGCGGCGGCGATGGGCTGTTCGGAAGGCAGTGTCAAGACCCACTGTTCCAGAGCGGTCCGGGCGCTGGCGGATACGCTAAAAGCCAAAGGTGTTTCTTTATGACCGACGAACGCGAAATCGCCAAGAAAATAACGGCTTATCTCGACCACGGCGCCACCCGGCTGAAGTCCGGTACCGCCTACCGGTTGCAGCTTGCCCGGCGCGAGGCGCTGGCGGCGCTCGCCGAGCCGGAACCTGCGGCAGACCTGGCGCTGGCCGGCGCCGGCGGTGGCCCCAGCCCTGGCAAGCGGCATATTCTCGCCGATGCACGGGTCTGGATCGGCGTGCTGATGATCGTCGGCGCGGTGCTTTATTTTCAGTACTGGCAATCGATGCAGCAAGTCCGGGACATCGAGGAAACCGACGCGGCCATCCTGACTTCGGACCTGCCGATCGAAGCGTATCTTGACCGCGGATTCCCGGCTTGGCTGAAGCACAGCACCGACAACTGATATCGCCGCCGGCATTTCTCGTCGTCGCGCTGCTCGCTGCCGCGTGCTTCGCCGCGCCGGCGCCGGCCCTGGGCGGGCCGGTCATCCTTCGATCCCCCAGCTGGGCCGAGCTCTCTCCGGCCAACAAGACGGCGCTTGCGCCGCTCGTATCGCAATGGGACCAGCTGGATGCGCAGCGCAAACAAAAATGGCTTGGCATCGCGCAGCGTTTTCCCAAGATGTCCGCCGCCGAGCAACAGCGCGTCCAGCAGCAGATGATCACCTGGGCGAATCTCACCCCGGAGGAACGGCGGGTCGCCCGGGAGCAATACAAGTCGCTCAAGCAGTTGCCCCCCGACAAGCGGCGCGAGGTCCGGGAGAAATGGCAGGAATATCAACGACTGCCTCCGGAAAAGCGGCGCGAGCTTGCTCGCAAGGGCGAGAACGGCAGCGGGGGCAAGGCGCCGCCGCCGTCCCCCGCCCCGCCCGTCGTGTCCGCGCCGCCCGTCGTGTCCGCGCCGGCGCAGCCGGCCACCACCAAATAGCCGGACGCCGTTGAGGCGAGGGCGCGCTCCGGCGCCGGCCGATCTTCCGCAGGCCGGCCTCGCGCGCCGACTTGCTTCCAGCCTGTACGAAGGGCTGCTGCTGACTGCGCTGGCGCTGGCCGTCAGCCTGATCCTGCTGCCCTGGATCGCTCCCGGCACGGCGTACGCAAGCCGCACGCTGGTCCTGCCCGCGCCCGGCGCTCGCGCAATATCGTTCGCCTGCCTCTTCGCCGCCGCTGGCGCCTACTGCAGCTGGCTGTGGAGTGGGGGCCGGCGGACCCTGCCGATGCGCACCTGGAGCATCGCGTTGGTGACGTCCGAAGGCGCCGCGGTCAGCCCCGGCCGTGCCGCTGTGCGTTACCTGGCCGCCTGGATTGGTCCCGCCTGCGCGATCGCGGCATACCTGGCCATGCGGCCCTATGGACACCGCCGCTGGGCGGCGGCGTTGCTGGCGGTCAACTACGCTTGGGCGCTCCTCGACCCGGACCGCAGGTTGCTGCACGATCGGCTGGCCGGGACACGGCTGGTCCGCACCGCCTAACGGACGGCGAAAGACCGCGCCGACGACCCGAGTCGGTGACGCGCTGGAGGTCGACATCCGCCGGTAACCGACCAAGGGGGGAGCGAGCACGCACAGGCTCCATACGGAGCCCTTGCCGTATCATTCCGGTTTCCTTAAGCCCCGCTTAGATGCTCTACGCTCTCGGTTCGCGCAAGGTACAGCTCGTGGGGAGCGGGCACTACATCGCCCCCAACGCCACGATCATCGGAGACGTCGTGCTCCAAAACGAGTCTTCGGTCTGGTTCAACGTCGTCATCCGCGGCGACGACGACACGATCACCGTCGGCCCGCGCTCGAACATCCAGGACGGCTCGGTCCTCCACACCGACCCGGGCGTGCCGCTGACGCTGGGGCCTTCGGTGTCGGTCGGCCACCTGGTGATGCTGCATGGGTGCACGATCGGTGAAGGCTCGCTGATCGGCATCAAGGCGGTGATATTGAACGGCGCCCGGGTCGGACGCGATTGCCTGGTCGGCGCCAACACGCTGATCGGCGAGGGCAAGACGATTCCCGACCGCTCGCTGGTACTGGGGTCGCCGGGCCGGGTGGTGCGCACGCTGGACGACGGCGAGGTCGCCAGGATCCGCGGCATCGCCGATCATTATGTTGCCAACGCCCGCCGCTACCGGGCGGATCTCCGAGACGATTTGACGGTGAGGTAGGCCAAAAACTTGAATCCGTCGCCCGCCCCCGCCGCATCCAACCGGTATCGCCGCCATCCGGAAGCCGCCTTGAGACCTCTGCTGATCGCCGTCGCCCTCCTGTCGGCAAGCTTGGCCGCCGGCACCAGCCAGGCGGCGGACGTCCTGCGGGAAACGCGCGCGGCGACCGGCTTTTCGCGCATCCAGATCGACGGACAAGCCGATATCACGCTGGTGCAGGGCGCGACCGAGGGCATTACCCTCGAAGCGACGGCGCAGGGCCTGAAGCAGATTCATGCCGAGGTGCGCGGCCGGACGCTGCAGATCGGCATGGTTGACCAGAGCCACTGGTGGCAATGGATCACCGGCGGAGCCACCACGCGCACGCCCAAGATCACGATCAACCTGATCCAGCTTGAGCGGATCGAGGCGGCCGGCGCGGTCAACATTGTCGCCGACAATCTCAAGGCGAACGAACTGCGCCTCGATTTCGCCGGCGCCTGCAAGCTCAAGATAGCCGACCTGCAGGCGAACAAGCTGCGCCTGGACGGCGCGGGCGCGATCAAGGCCGAGATCGCCGGGAAGGTGGCAGATCAGGACATCGATCTATCGGGTGCGGGGTCCTACCAGGCCGGCGACCTGATCAGCGACAACGTCGGAGTGCGGGTCAGCGGTGCCGGCAAGGCTATCGTCAACGCCAAGACGCTGCTGAAGGCCGACATTTCGGGCGCCGGACTGGTCGAATACTCCGGCAATCCGCGGCTCGAGCAGGAAATCAGCGGCATCGGCAAGATAAGACGCCGCTAGACCACGACGCCGCCCTATCCGGCGTCGGTCTCCCCGCCCTCCGGGCCGTAGAAAAACACCCAGGCCTGGAAGTCGCCCGAAAATTCCTCGAAGCGGTGCACGACGCCTGCACGGACGAAAAGCACATCGTGCGGCGCAAAGCGATGGCGGACTTGACCGTTGACGAACCACCCGGCTCCGCTCGCGATCACGTAGATCTCGTCGCGCGCGTGCGGCGACTGCGGGTCGGCACCGCGCGGCGCATACAGCTTCACCTGCAACGTGCCGTGCTCGAACAACGCCACAGAGCGCTTGCCGTCCGGCGTCGGCACCAGCGGTGCAGCCTCAGCTAACGTGATGTGGCAACGCTCGACCGGATCGACATTGCCGTGCAGCTTGCGCATTAGGGCCTGTTCACCTCAGTGCACGATCGACGCCCGCGCATCGGCGATGGCGTCGGCCTTGAACAAAAGAGTCATGCCGGTCGCCTGGTCGCGATCGGCATGCACGCCGGGGAGCGCCTGCACGTCCGAGACCCGGCAGTCGCGCATCAAGTCGGCGAGCATCGTCGCTACATCGATGGCGCGATCGCCAGCGAACAGCGGACAGCGAAAACCCTCGGCGCGGCGCGGGTCGAACGGGCTTGACAGTGAAAGACGCAATTCGCCGCCGCCAGGCGCGGCGGCGCAGCGATGGGCGCTGATCACGGCCGATGGCTCGCCGACGCTGGCGCGCAGGCGGCGAATCGCATTGCTGGCGAAAAGCTGGGCGCCGATGTCGCGCTGCGCGGCGCGTCCCTGCTGCAAAGCCGCCAGCGGCGGCTGCGCGGCGCGCGGCAGCGCAAGCACCGAATAACCCGGGCCCGCCAGCTGGCGGGCCAGCTCCTGCGCCAGCGCCATCGCCCACGGACCGTTGTCGGTCTCGCGCAGCACCTCCGCTCCGGGGGCGGCCAACGCCACGCCGACCAAAAACCGCAAATGGACGCCTTCCTGTCCGGCCTGGGTCGCGATCGGCGTCGGCTGCCAATCGAGACGATCGACTCCGCCGTCGGCGGCCTGCCGTTGCCACGCGAGGAGCTGCGCCAGCCGTGTCAGGTCGAATGCATCGGAAGCGACCAGCGATGCGGCCAGCGCGAATGTCTGGTTGCCGCCGAGCGCGCGATGTTCGCGCAGCACCGTCGCGACACTGGCGCTGTCGCGCAGCACGCCGGCGATTTCGGCGTCGGCGTCCTTGCCCGCCGCAACCAGTACCAGCGGGATTGCAAACAGCGTCGCGTTCAGCCGGTCCCCCGGCTGGCCGCAAGACGCCTCGCGCCAGGCATCGCCCAAGCGGCGCCAAAGGTGGCGTGCGATCTGGGCGGACGGCGCTGCGGCGACAAGGTCGGCAAGGAACGATCCTTCACCGGCGAGCAGACGCTGCGCGAGTGCCATGACCAGCGCCCGATCGATTTCGTCCGAGCGGGCAATGCTCGATGCGGCGAGGCTCGCCTCCGCCATATTGAACAGCGGCGCGTGGGCGGATTCGGTCTGCGTTGCGAACACCCGCGGGTCGTCGATGTCCATGATCCGGCGATTGTCGCACGCGGAAACTGGCGCAACCAAGCCCGGGCGAGCCAGCGCATAATCGCGGCATCATCGCCGCGGCGTACGGTCCGCGACGCCATCGACCGGAGGCAGCCTATGTACCAGAACATCCTCGTCGCGACCGACGGCACGCGTCTTTCCGGCAAGGCTGTGACGCATGCGGTTGCACTGGCCAAAGCGCTCGACGCCAGGCTCACCGCGTTCTACGCCTCGCCCGACTACCCGATTCCCGTGTACGCCGAGGGGGCGATCGTCGAACCGATGTCGCGCCGCGAGTACGCGGCGATCTGCAAGGATCAGGCCGACAAGATCCTCGGCGCGATCGCGGCCAAGGCGAAGACCGCGCGGGTCGCATTCGATGCCGTGCACGCGATCAATTCGACGCCGTGGCGCGCGATTCTGGCCGCGGCTCGAAAGCATCGCTGCGATGCTATCGTGATGGCATCGCACGGCCGCCGCGGCGTCTCGGCGCTGCTGCTCGGCAGCGAAACGCAAAAGGTGCTTACTCACTCGAAGACTCCGGTCATCGTCGTGCGCTGACGCCGGGCCTCGGCTTCTCGCCGGCCGGCGCCGGGAAGGGATCGCGCCTTTCACGTAAGATGCAGGGTTTGCCGGAAAACTGGGCCGTGCATGCGCGTATCGCGGTTTTTTCTTTCGACCCTTAAAGAAGCTCCCGCCGAAGCGGAGCTCGCCAGCCACCGGCTGATGCTGCGCTCCGGCATGATCAAGCGGCTGTCGGCCGGCATCTATACCTGGATGCCGCTGGGACTGCGCGTGCTGCGCAAGGTCGAGGCGGTCGTCCGCGAGGAAATGAATCGAGCCGGCGCGATCGAGCTCCTGATGCCGGTCGTCCAGCCGGCCGAGTTGTGGCAGGAGTCGGGACGATGGGACAAATACGGTCCCGAGCTGCTGCGCCTGAAGGATCGTCATCAGCGCGATTTCATCGTTCAGCCGACGTCCGAGGAAGTGATCACCGACATCGCGCGCAAGGATCTGAAGAGCTATCGCCAGCTGCCGCTGAATCTCTACCACATCCAGGTCAAGTTTCGCGACGAGGTGCGCCCGCGCTTCGGTGTGATGCGATCGCGTGAATTCATCATGAAGGATGCGTACTCGTTCGATGTCGATACCGCCGGCATGCTGAAATCGTATCGGCTGATGTACGACGCGTACGCGCGGATATTCACTCGTCTCGGACTCGAGTTCCGCGCGGTCGCCGCCGACACCGGCCAGATCGGCGGCAGCGCGTCGGACGAGTTTCAGGTGCTGGCCGACTCGGGCGAGGATGCGATTGCCTGGTGCCCGGCTTCCGGCTACGCCGCCAACGTGGAGCTGGCCGAGGCGGTGGCGCCGCACGCGCATCGGGCACCGCCCGCCGAGCCGATGCAGAAGGTGCCGACACCAGGCATGTCGACCTGCGAGGACGTCGCCGCGTTATTGCATCTGCCGCTCGGGCGCACGGTCAAATGCATCATGCTGCACGCCGGCGGCAAGGTGCATATGCTGCTGCTGCGAGGAGACCACAGCCTGAACGAGGTCAAGGTAGGAAAGCTCGGCGGACTCGAGGGATTTCGCTGGGCGAGCGACGCCGAGATTGCAGCCGCAACCGGCTGCCCGCCCGGTTATCTCGGCCCGGTCGGCATCGCGGAGGACATGCCGCTGATCGCCGATCGGACCGTTGCCGTGATGAGCGATTTCGTCTGCGGCGCCAACGAAGCCGACTATCATCTGCGTGGTGTCAACTTCGGCCGCGACTGTCGCGAACCCGACCGCATCGCAGACATCCGCAACGTGGTCGCAGGCGACCCGTCCCCGGACGGCCAGGGCGATCTCGCGATCGCGCGAGGGATCGAAGTCGGTCACGTCTTCGCGCTGGGTAGCGTCTACTCGGAAGCGATGGGAGCGACGTTTCTCGACGCCGCTGGCCAGCCTCAGCCGATGCAGATGGGCTGCTACGGCATCGGCATCACGCGCGTGGTCGCCGCAGCGATCGAGCAGCATTGCGACGACAGGGGCATCGTCTGGCCGGAACCGCTCGCCCCGTTCGCAGTGGCGATCGCGCCGATCGGGTACGACCGCAGCGATGCCGTGCGGACCGCCGCCGATCGGTTGCATGACGAGCTCGAGGCGGCTGGAATCGAAGTCCTGCTCGACGATCGCGGCGAGCGCCCCGGCGTGATGTTCGCCGATCTCGAGCTGATCGGCATTCCGCATCGCGTCACCGTCGGCGATCGCGGGCTCAGGGACGGCAAGGTCGAGTACCAGGGCCGGCGCGAGACGCAGCCGACGGTCGTGCCGCTCGCCGAAGCCTCAGCGCTGTTGCGCTCCAAGCTTGAGTTCTGATCATGCGCCAGCGCTACGCCGCCATCGTCCTCGCCGCGTTCCTGCTCGCGCCCGCAGGAGCGCGTGCCGGCGCACAGGTCGAGGAGGCCCTGTCGGCGAGCGTGCAGAATTCGCTTCATCGCGCGGTCAGCGACTTCCCGGCACCGCATCTGATGTTTGCCACCGAGGGCGAGGGCCGGTCCTGGCTTGCCGACATGGCCTCCCGCTTGGCGAAAAAAATACCCGATTGGCCGACCCGACGTGACTTCCTGATCACCGTGCAATACGAGGCAAGTCGCGCCGGGCTCGATCCCCAGCTGGTGCTCGGCCTGATCGAGCACGAAAGCAACTTCCGCAAGTTCGCGGTTTCCAGCGCAGGCGCACGCGGCTATATGCAGGTCATGCCATTCTGGGTGACCAACATCGGCAGCGCCGACCAGGATCTGTTTCACCTGCGCACGAATCTTCGTTACGGCTGCACTATCCTGCGCTATTACCTGGATCGCGAGAACGGCGATTACTTCCGCGCGTTGGGGCGCTACAACGGCAGCCTCGGTCAGGCGGAATATCCGCAGCGCGTGATCGGACTGATGCTCTCCAAGTGGCGCTGGGAACCACCGAAGGAACGGGCTACGTCGTCGGCCGCGGCCGTCGGCGCCAGCGCCGGCAAGTGAGTCCGGCGCTGCGTTATCGCGGCCGCTTCGCCCCTTCGCCTACCGGCCGCCTGCACTTCGGGTCGCTGATCGCGGCGCTCGCCAGCTACTGCGATGCGCGGGCGCGGGGCGGCGAATGGCTGCTTCGCATCGAAGATGTCGATCTGCCGCGGCGCCGCGACGGCGCCGCCGAGTCGATCGCCGCCACGCTCGCGGCCTACGGCTTCGTCTGGGACGGACCGATATCGAGGCAAAGCGAGCGCAGCGCGCTCTACCAGCAGGCGATCGACCGTTTGCGCGAGCGGGGGCTGCTGTTCGCATGCGCGTGTACTCGACGGGAACTGGAGGCCACGCCACCGGCCCCAAGCGGCGAGCGAATCTATCCGGGCACTTGCCGCCACGCGATCGTCGCCGGCACCGAAGGCCGAGCCTGGCGCGTCGCCGTCGACGAGGCGCCGATTGCGTTCGATGATCGGCTCCAGGGGAGGCAGCAACAGCGGCTCGATCGGGACGTCGGCGACTTCGTCGTCCGCCGCGCCGACGGACTGTATGCCTACCAGCTCGCCGTGGTAGTCGACGATGCGTTGCAGGGAATCACCGACGTTGTGCGCGGTGCCGACTTGCTTGCGTCGACACCACGGCAGATATGGCTGCAGCGCCAGCTCGGATTCGCCACGCCAGCCTACCTGCACCATCCGATTGCCATCGACCAGGGTGGACACAAGCTTTCCAAGGAAACCGGGGCGGCGCGGTTGCCGGACGACCCGCTCCCTGCGCTATGCCACGCCTGGCGATTTCTCGGCCAGCCTCCTCCGCCGCGCCCGCCGCGGTCCGTGGTGACCTTCTGGCGCTGGGCGCTCAATGCCTGGGACGTGCGCGCGCTGCCTCCGGTGGCAATGCTGCCGGTCGATGGCGACGAGACTCGGCAGCCGTTCCCTCGATAGCGGGGCCCATCGGGAAACGACGCCGCGGCGGGACGCCGGGGCCCGGCGTTATAATTCGCTTTCGCGCCATCGACGCGATGCAACGGCGATGCCGCTCTCCGCTCGACCGATCCAGCCATGACCACACTCGTCGTTGTCCGCAAGAACAAGGAGATCGCCATCGCCGCCGACTCGTTGACGACATTCGGCGACACGCGGCTTTCCGCCTATTTCGATCGCGCTTACGAAAAGATCGTCCACCATCGCGGCACCTACATCGGCTTGTGCGGCAGCGCCGCGCATCAACTGGTCTTCGAGAGCCTGCTGGACAAGCACGAAGACCTCGATTTTTCGACACGACGCGCGATATTCGAGACCTTTCGCAAGCTGCACCCGATCCTCAAGGAGCAGCACTTCCTCAACCCGAAGGAGGAAGAGGACGACCCTTACGAGTCGACGCAGATCACCGCGCTGATCGCGAGCGCGCACGGCATATTCGGCGTCTACTCGATGCGCGAGGTCTTCGAGTACAACCACTTCTGGGCTGTCGGATCAGGCCGCGAATTCGCGCTCGGCGCGATGCACAGCATGTACCGCCGCTTGCGATCGGCCAGCGCGGTCGCCAGAGCGGGCATCGATGCGGGCACGACGTTCGACAAGAATTCGGCGCTTCCGCTGACCATTTACACGCTGCCGCTGAAATGAGCCTGTACCGGCCGGCCTCGTTTGCCAGCGACGACCCGGCGGCGATTGCTCGGCTCGTCGACGAGCATCCTTTCGCCACGTTGATCACACCCGGCGCGGGCGAGCCACGGATCAGCCATCTGCCGCTGCTTCTCCGAGCGGAGCCGGGGCCGCACGGCAGCCTGATTGGACACATGGCGCGCGCCAATCCGCATTGGCGCCACTTTGCCGATGAAGCCTCGATGGCGATTTTCCATGGTCCGCATGCCTATGTGTCGCCGTCGTGGTATGCCGAGCCCGCGGCTCAGGTCCCGACGTGGAACTACGTCGTCGTCCACGTCCACGGGTCGGCCGAGATAGTCACCGAGCGCGACGAGACGCTGGCGACCTTGCAGCAGATGATTGGACGCTTCGAGGGTGGCCGCGCCGCCCCGTGGCGCCTGCAACTCGAAGGAGCAAGGCTCGATGCGATGGTGGGCGCAATCGTCGCGTTCCGCATCGCGATCGAGCGCATCGACGCCAAATTCAAGCTGTCGCAGAACAAGGATCAAATCGATCGCAGTCGGGTCGCGTCGGGCCTGCGCGGAGAAGATCATGCCGACGCGACGGCCACCGCCGCCTGGATGGATCGTGAGGCCGACACCGATTGACCCGGCGGCGACCGCGCGGGTGCGCTTCGACAAGTGGTTGTGGGCGGCGCGCTTCTACCGGACGCGGAGCCTCGCGGCGCTGGCGATCGAGGCCGGACAGGTCCGCGTCGAGAATCGGCGGATCAAGCCTTCGCGCGGCGCTGCGATCGGCGAGCGCGTGTTGCTGCGCAAGGATGGATTGACCTGGGATGTCGTCGTCGAGGCCGTCACCGACCGGCGCGGCGATGCCCGCGCTGCAGCCGGGCTCTATCGCGAGGCGCCGGACAGCATCGCCGCTCGCGCCGATGAAATCGCGCGCCGCAAGGCCGCTGCGGTCACGACGCGGCCTGGTCGTCCGACCAAGCGAGAGCGCCGCAAGCTCAAGGATTTGTTCGAGCGGGACTGAAGCGGAATGGCTTCAGCAGAATCGCGCGTTGGCGAAGTCGAGGATCAGTTCGGGCTGCTGATAGCCGCGCCAGGCGAGGTAGCCCAGCGCAGCGATCAGCACCAGCGCGATCACGCGCCAGGGCAAGCGGAGCATCAATCCATCAGGCACGCTGCGGGACCTGCGCTACACCGCCGACGGCGCCCAACTCCCGCATCGCCACCATGACCGAGCTGAAATCGGCGGCGGTTCGCACGTTGGCGATCGGCTTGGCCAGCAGATTCACCGCCCGGCCGCTGACCACCAGCGGAAGCTCCTCGGGGAGCGCACCGCGCAGCGAACGGATTTCCTGTCCTGCGATCTTGCCGGAAATGCCTCGATCGAAAAGCAGTATCGCCAGGCAGACCTTGTATGCACGCGCCGCGCCCGCGACTTCCTGGGGCGGCACCCCGCTGCCCAGCGTCAGGCAATTGATGCCCTCGGTGAACAGCAGCAATTCAAGGATCGCGAGGCCCAGCTGATTCGGATCGTTCGGCGGCGTTGCGAGCAGGATCTGCCGCGCGTCGCGTGTCGGTCGGACCAGCCGCGTGACATCACGGAGCAGCCGCTGCGCGAGGTCGGCGAAGCGCAGCTCCTGGAAATTCTGCATTTCGCCGCGCACGACCCGCTCGTGCACTGCCTCGTTCAGCGGGATCAGCGTTTGCTCGAGGAAGCGCCGCAAACCCTGTCCGACCAGCAGCTTGGACAGGTGATTCTGCAACTCGCCGACGCGGTGCTCGCCGAGCAGGGTGACCGCGGTCTCGATTTCTTCCGGAAGCGGCGCGGGGGCGTCGACGGCGATCCCGAGCATCGACTGCAGGGCGGGCTCGGCCAGAGGCACGACGGCACCCGCGCGCCAGCCTTCCGAGAGCAATTGCTTGATCACCTTGAGCCGGGCGACCTGGTCGGGCGGATAGACGCGATCGCCGAAACCATCGCGCGCCGGATGCGGAAAGCCGTAGCGGCGCTGCCACATGTACAGCTGCTCCCGCCGCAAGCCTGTGATCCGCACGACTTCGCGAATGTGCAACGCGCTTCGCCCCGCATCGCCGCTCGCAGCCACCGGGGCCGCAATTTGCAGTCCCGGGTTGCTGCGGCGCGTCGGCGCCTTGATTAAGATTCCCATGGCAAGACCTCAGCTTCCTGTTAGTTACAAGTATAAAGGCTTAACTTGTGGTTTTCAGCTGGTCGCGCCGCGGCATAGCCTGCCGCAACACGTCAGTCCTGGTCTCCACACGCCGCGGTGTATTGCTACCGCTGCTGCTTTGCTCCATCATCCGGCTTTCCGAACAAGGGCTTCCGGCACAGTTCTACCGTCAAGTCTTTGCCCATTTGCTGACCACAATCAGGCTAGTGCAAATATCGTACCGGCCGAAGGACACCCGCTAGAAATGTTCGGATTCGGCAAGTCGATCAAGGATCCGCTGGCGGATGCCAAAACCGCCGAGCGCTGGCTTTCGACCTTTCCGGCCAACGATCCGCTGGCGGCGCATTCGGCCATCCTGACCGAGCTCGGCGCCCTGACCGAGCGCAATACCCATCGCTCGCCGGCACGGCTCGAGGCGGTATTTCGGCTCGACGTCCAGATCGAGGGGCTTCGCCGAACGCTGACCAGCCAATACCACGAGCACGGCAGCCGCTCGAGCCGCGTCGAAAGCCAGCTATGGCAGGCGATGTTCGATCTGACCCAGGGCTTCCTCCTCTGCTACCAGGCGTTCGCGCGGGAAGTCAGCGATCACGCGCAAAGCAACCGCTGGCGGGCGCTGCTTCCCGAGCTGATCGCGCGCCAGATCATCCACCACGGACTCGACGCCAAGATCCGCCTGTATCGGTATGAGCAGTGGATTCCGGCACGCTGGACCGATTTGCACTCGCTATTCCAGGTCGCCTGCACGATGCAAATCGAGAGACAGCCGATTGCCGCGCTGGCCGACGGCGCACTGACCACGATCGAGCAGGAATACCTGCGCGTGTTGCTGCTTCAGCTGATGAATGCCGGCAACCTGTCGGCGCGCCACGTCGAATGGGTGGCCGAGCAATTGTCCGAGTGGTGCGCGTCGCTGCGGCTCAACATCGAATCGTCGACGGCCACGAGCTTCTATGTCGACCTGGGCGCGCGTACCGGGCTGAAGCGGCGCGGGCCGGAGCCGCTCGAGGGCCGCGTGTCTGTTCCTCGACACGCGGCCGCTGCACGCGATGCTGATGCAAAACGTCGTCATGCTCGAGCAGAAAGTGCGCAGCGATCCTTTATCCGACCGGACGCCGCGCCGTACCGAGCAGCTCAACCTGATGACCAAGCTTGCGGCCCAAGTCGACCCCGAGTTCCGTCCGGTGACACGACGCGGCGAGCGCATCAACGCATCGGGCGCGGTCGACGCAATCGCCGGATTCACCAAGATCGCCGGCTACCTGCGCGACGAGGAAGTGCATCCGCTGGTGGAAAAGGGGCATCGACTCGGGAATTTCGACGACTCGATCGAGCTCGCGACCTTCGGCCACATACGCAACGAAAACGCGCGCGCGGTCGAGGTCGCGCGTCGGCTGCTCGCGACCTACGCGGCGCCAGGAGGCTCCTGGGATATCCGCGACGTGTCGAACACCGGCTATCGGCTGGTCTCGCCGATGAGCGTGATCAATTTGGTCACGCTGGGGACACTGGTCGCGATCCGGGCGCACGGCCAGTCTCTGTGGACGCTGGGCATCGTCCGCCGCATGAAGCGGCTGACCAGCGAGCGCGCCGAGATCGGCCTGCAGGTGATCGCCAATAATCTGGTCGGCGTCGAGCTGTTCGAGCAAAAGCGCGGCGACGCCGACTACTCGGTCGACGGCGTCGTGCCTACGGTCAGCGGCCGCCGTTTCCCGGGGCTCTTCCTTTCGCTGCGCCGGCGCGACAGCGAGGCTACCATCCAGACGCTGATCGTTCCGGCCGGCGAGTACCAGCCGGGAAAGCGCATGCAGATGCGCGTGGCCGGGGTTTCGCAGCAGATCGCGTTCGGCCGGCTGCTCGAGCAACAACCGGATTGGATCTGGGCGACGATCGAGTCGCAGGACGCCGCGGCACGCCACGCCGCCGCCACAGCCCCCTGACACTTGCGCGCCGGATGACGGACGACCGTTATCACGAACTCTGCGCGCGGCACCGCTGGAACGTGCCGGACGACTTCAACATCGGTGCGGCAGTATGCGGGCGCCATGCGGACGACCGCACGCGGCTGGCAATCTTCTGGGAGGACGAGTCCGGGGCGAGCGGCGCTCTGAGCTTCTGGGACCTCCAGCAGCAAGCCAACCGGTGCTCAAATGCGTTGACTGCTCTCGGCGTCGGCCGCGGCGACAAGGTCGCGATCATGCTGCCGCAGCGGCCCGAAACGGCCGTAGCGCACATCGCCTGCTATCAGCTCGGCGCGATCGCGGTGCCGCTGTCGTTCCTGTTCGGGCCGGAAGCGCTCGAATACCGGCTGCACAATTCCGAAACCGCCGTTGCCATCGTCGATCCGGCATCGTTGCCCAACCTGACGTCGATCCGCGACCGTCTGCCCGAGTTGCGGCATGCGATCGGCGTCGCCGGTGCGCGCGAATCGTTTGTGCTGGACTGGGATCGGCTGCTTCAAAAGGCTTCGCCGCAGTTTTCGCCCGTGGCAACGCGTGCCACCGATCCGGCGCTGCTGGTCTACACCAGCGGCACCACCGGGCCGCCGAAAGGCGCGTTGATGCCGCAGCAATGCCTGCTCGGCAATCTTCCCGGCTTCGTCTATTCGCATGACCAGTTCCCGCAGAGCGGCGATGTGTTCTGGTCGCCGGCGGATTGGGCGTGGACCGGCGGCCTCATGGACGCGCTGCTGCCGACGCTGTATTTCGGCTGTCCTATTGTCGGCTACCGCGGCCGCTTCGATCCCGATCGCGCGCTCGCGCTGATCGAGAAATACCGGGTGCGCAATACCTTCCTGTTTCCGACCGCATTGAAGATGATGATGAAGGCGCTTCCGCGGCCGCGCGACCGTTACGACATCGGCTTGCGCAGCATGATGAGCGCAGGCGAGGCGGTGGGAACAACCGTGTTCTCGTGGGCGCAGGAAGCGCTGGGCGTCACGATCAACGAAATGTTCGGCCAGACCGAGATGAACTATATCGTCGGCAATTCGCACACGCTGTGGCCGGCCAAGCCGGGATCGATGGGCCGCCCTTATCCCGGCCATCGCGTCGTCGTGCTCGACGACGAAGGCGGGCCGGCGCAAAAAGGCGAGATGGGCGAAGTCGCGGTCAACCGCATAGCGCCCGACGGCGCACCCGACCCGGTATTTTTTCTCGAGTATTTCAAGAACCCCGACGCGACGGCGAAAAAGTTCAGCGGCGACTGGTGCCGCACCGGCGATCTCGCGACGCAGGACGACGAGGGTTACCTCTGGTACCAGGGACGGTCGGACGATATGTTCAAGGCGGCCGGCTACCGGATCGGTCCGTCCGAGATCGAGAACTGCCTGGTCAAGCACCCAGCGGTCGCCAACGCAGCGATCGTGCCCAGTCCCGACGAGACACGCGGCAATGTCATCAAGGCCTATATCGTGCTGGCGCCGGGGCACGATCCCTCCCCTGCGCTCGAGGATGCGATCCAGCGCCACGTCCGGGCGCATCTGGCGCCATACGAGTACCCGAAAGAGATCGAATTCATCGCGGCGCTGCCGATGACCACCACGGGCAAGGTGCAGCGTGGCGTCCTGCGTCAGCGCGAGCTCGAACGGAAGAAGGACGCGCTGGCTCGCTGAATCACGCCGAACCGCCGCCTTCAGGAAGAGCGCCGGCGCGCGAGGTCTTCGAGCAGTCGACGATGCATCATGACCCAGACGACGGCGGGCACGACCGTCGGCAGGATCAGCGTGCCGAACTGGTAGCCGAACGCGATCGCTTCGCGCTGCAAGGCGCTGAACCCGGTCTGGGATGCGACGCCGGGACCGAATCCCACCGCGATGTCCTCGAGAAATTCAGCGATCACGCCCCAGGTCTGGAAAGGCAGCAGGATCGCGTAGCCAAGAAGCAAATTGCGGATGCGATGCGGCGCCCTTGCCGCAAGGATCAGCGCAGCCAGCAACGGCAGGCCGAAGGTGAAATGCCGGACGTCGATGTCGTCCGACACCACTCCGCCGGTCGCATTGGCCGCGTGCAGCGAGGTGACGAAAGTGATCGCGTCACCGTGCTGCTCTACCGCCTGAACGAGATCGGGAAGCGCGAGACGGCTTGCCAGCTCGGCCAGCAGCCCGACGGGCCAGGCGAGCAGAGGGGAGGCGAGCCACCAGACGAACAGCGTGCAAGCGAGCCAGGCGAAGACCAGAAGAACGAATCGCGCGAACGAACCGGACGGCATCGCATCAGGCGGCGACCGCCGGGAGGTCGGCGTCCGGCTGCGGCAACGTGCGCACCCAGAGCAGCCAGACCACCAGCACGTCGAGCATGATCAACCCCTGCCAGACGTACAGATGCGCCCATTCGAAGACGCTGAAGTTCCATTGCCCGAGGTAAAAGAGGCTGATCACCCGGACGATGTTGAGTCCCTGCACGGCGACGATGCCGATGCCCAGCCCCGCGATCTTGCGCCGCCACGACGCAGGAAAAGCCAGGATGGCAGCGACGAGCACGATCGTCGCCTCGACGCCGTTGCAACCTGCTTCGATCGATACCGCGAAGCCGTTGCTCGCGCTTTGCAACACCTTGCCGTGCGACAGCACCTGCGGATCGAACAATTGCACGATGCCCGCGCTGATCGCGGCCAGCGTGTTGGTCCACGGCACGACGAACCATTGCTGCGCCCACGGCGTCAATTCGAGCCCGAACAGTGTCCCTTGCAAGACAAGAAACCAGAGGAAGAAACGGACCATCGCTTACGATTGTACGTGATGGCCCGGCGAAACCGGAACGCTACCCGATCTTCGCCCGTGCCAGCGCCGGGCTCTGCGCGAAGTAGCGTTTGATGCCGCCGACGATCGATGTGGCGAACTGCTGCTGGTGTTGGTCGCTGCGCAATTTGAGCTCCTCGTCGGGATTGGAAATGAATGCCGTCTCGACCAGGATCGACGGAATGTCGGGCGCCTTGAGAACGGCGAATCCGGCCTGCTCGACGCTGCCCTTGTGCAACGGATTGATCGTTCCGATCCCGTCCAACACCGAGCGCCCGACGCGGAGGCTGTCGTTGATCTGCGCGGTCTGCGATAGATCGAGCAGCGTTTTGGCCAGGATCGGATCGCGATTGTCGAGATTGACGCCGCCGATCAGATCGGCTTCGTTCTCGCGTTGCGCAAGCCAGCGCGCCGCCGAGCTTGTCGCGCCATGTTCCGACAGCGCGAAAACCGACGAGCCGCGCGCAGTCGGCGTGGTAAAGGCGTCGGCATGAATCGACACGAACAAGTCAGCTCGCACGCGGCGCGCTTTTTCAACCCGCATGTTGAGCGGCACGAAGTAGTCGTCGTCACGGGTGAGCATTGTGCGCATCCCGGGCTCGCGATCGATCAGCGAGCGGATTTTCCGCGCGATCGCCAGCGTCACGTTTTTTTCCCGCGTGCCGCGGCGACCGATCGCTCCCGGATCTTCGCCGCCGTGCCCGGGATCCAGCGCGATGATGATCGGCCTCCGCGAAGCCGTCGGACTCTGCGCCTTGCCGCGCGGCGCCTTGTTCGCCGCCGCGTCGGGCGTGCGCTCCTGGCTGCTGCGGGCCTCGCCCTCGAGCAGAGCCATCAGCGGATCGGGCGGCGTCCGAGGGTACAGATCGAGCACCAGACGATGACCGTATTCGCCCACCGGTGTGAGCGCAAAAATCTGCGGCTCGACGTCGTCCTTGAGATCGAGCACGATGCGGACGATCCCGGGCCTGAAACGCGCCACGCGTATCGACTGGATATGCGGGTCGTTCGGGCGCAGGCGCTGCACCAGCTGGGCGAGCTCGCCGTCCGGCTCGACGCCCTCCAGATCGAGCACCAGGCGCTGCGGATCCTTGAGCAGCATCAGCTGGTGAGCGATCGGCGACGACGACTCGAGAATCAGCCGCGTATATTCCTGCGCCGGCCATATCCGCGCCGATGCGACCGTCGCGGCGGACGAGAGTCCGGGCAGCAGCAACTGCCCGGCCGGCAGCAGCAGCCATTGGCAAACGCGGCGCCGCTGCAGCGAGATTCCTGTTATCGCACCTGCGAGGCGAACCCGGACAGGCATGCGTTACCGGCGCGCGTGCCCGCTTGCAGCAAAAGCTCGCGGCCCTCGCGCTCGTATTGCAGCGACAGCGCGACATCGACCGCCGGCAACATGCCGCGAACGCGTTCCGGCCACTCGATCACGCATAGCGAGTCGGGGCGGAAGTAGTCGGCGAAGCCGGAATCTTCCCATTCAGCGGCATTATCGAAACGATAGAAATCAAAGTGATACAAGTATAAGCTCGAAACAAGATAATGTTCAACTATCGTGTACGACGGGCTTTTGACGGCTCCGGTCCAACCGAGGCCGTGGAGCAGGCCACGAACCAGCGTCGTTTTTCCCGCGCCCAGCTCGCCGGTCAAGGTGACGATCATGCCGCCGCGCAATCCGGGCGCCAGTGCCGCGCCGGCTCGCATCGTCGCATCCGGATCGGGCAGGTACTTGCGCGATATGTGCATACTCGTCATCGTTCAAGCCATGCTCGTGCCGCTGCGACGAGCATCTTCAAAGAATGTCTGGAATCAATTTGGCTAGCGCAACGCCCGCCGGTGGCAGCACTGATTTCACCGGACTCGCTCGCGACATCCGCAGCTGGGGACTCGAACTCGGTTTCGGTGAAATAGGGATCGCCGACACCGGGCTCGAGGCCGAGGAAGCGCATCTGCTCGCATGGCTGGACGCGGGTCGCCATGGCGAAATGGATTATATGGCACGCCACGGCGTACGCCGGGCCCGCCCGGCCGAGCTCGTTCCAGGCACGCTGCGCGTCATCACCACTCGGCTCGACTATCTCGCGCCCGGAGCGCGCGACGCGGCGACGACGCTGGCGGACCCGGGCAAGGCCTATGTTTCGCGCTATGCACTGGGCCGCGACTATCACAAAGTGCTCAGAGGCAAGCTCCGGCGCCTCGCCGCACGGATCGCCGCGAGCGTCGGCGATTTTCGTTACCGCGTGTTCACCGACAGCGCGCCGGTGCTCGAAGTCGCCCTCGCCGCCAAGTCGGGGCTGGGCTGGCGCGGAAAGCATACGTTGCTGCTCACCCGCGACGCGGGCTCTTTCTTTTTCCTGGGCGAGATCTACACCGACCTTCCGCTGCCGGTCACTGACGCGACGAGCGCGCATTGTGGCAGCTGCAGCGCGTGCATAGCCGCATGCCCGACCGGTGCGATCGTCGCGCCGTACGAGCTCGATGCGCGCCGCTGCATTTCGTATTTGACCATCGAGCTCAAGGGCAGCATTCCTGAATCGTTGCGGCCGCTGATAGGCAACCGGGTCTACGGCTGCGACGACTGTCAGCTCGCGTGCCCGTGGAACAGATACGCGAAGATGGCCGGCGAAGGCGACTTCGCGGTCCGCAACGGTCTCGACAACGGCGACCTGGTCACGCTGTTCGCCTGGAGCCGCGATGAGTTCGAGCGCCGGATGCAGGGCAGCGCGATCCGGCGCATAGGTTACGAGCGCTGGCTGCGCAACCTTGCCGTCGGCCTGGGCAATGCGAATTACGACAGCTCGATTGTCCGGGCATTGGCCGCACGAAGCGACGATCCCTCGGCGCTGGTACGCGAGCACGTCGCCTGGGCGCTGGCGCAGCAGCAGCAAAGGCGCGCCGACGGCGTGCTATCCGCTAGCGTATCAACTGATTCATCGACACGATAGGCAGCATCACAGCGAGCACCAGCACCAGCACGATCGCACCCATGAACACGATCAAGAGCGGCTGCACCAGTGCGGCGAGCCAGGTCAGGCGACGCTCGACGTCCTGCTCCTGCTCGCGCGCTGCGCGGTCGAGCATCGCCGGCAGTTGCCCGCTTTGCTCGCCGTTGGCCACGAGGTGCACCAGCAGCGGCGGGAATACGCGTTGGCTCGCCAGCGCGCGCGCCAGCGACACGCCTTCGCGCACCAGGCCCGCGGCGGCTTGCGCCGCGCGCCGCATCGGACGCGCCCAGACCACCGCGGCCGCAGTTTCGAGTGCGCGCAACAGCGGCGCGCCGCTGCCGGTCAGTATCGCCAGCGTGCTCGCGAAACGCGCGGTGTCGAGCCCGCGCAGGACGCTGCCGGCCACCGGTGCGCGCAGCAGCAGCGCGTGCCAGCGCTCGCGCCAGGTGTCGCTGCGCAACAGCAGCACCGCGCCGGCGACCAGCAAAGCGAAGGCTATCAGCCAATAAACGCCGGTGGTGCGAAGAAAGTCGCTGGTGGCGATCAGCGCGCGGGTCAGAAAAGGAAGCGCCTGGCGGCTCTGCTGATACACGGCGACGATCTGCGGCACGACGTAAAGAAGCAGCGTCGCGATGACGGCAAGCGCGATCACCGTGATCAACGCCGGATAGATCAGCGCCGCGGTAAATTGCGCCCGCAAAACCTGCCTCGCCTCGAGATAGTCGGCCAACCGGCTGAGCACGCCTCCCAGCTGTCCGCTCTCGGCGCCGACGGCGACCAGGCCGCGATAGAGCTCGGAGAAGGTGCGCGGAAATCGCGACAGCGCCGCCGCCAGCGGCTCGCCGGCAGCGACCTGCTCGCGGATGGCGACCAGCACGCGTGCCGCCCGCGGTTGATCGGATTGCTCGGCGACGGCGGAAAGCGCCTGGTCGAGCGGCATCCCGGATGCGACCAGCGTCGCAAGCTGGCGCGTCAGCAGCGCCAGCAGCGGCGGCGCGAGCCGGGTCGTCGCAACGTGTGCCAACGGTCCGCCCCCGGCCGGCTCGATCGCGGTCGGAAACAATCCGTCGCCGCGCAGTTGATCGCGAACCGCGCGCGGACTGGCGGCGTCGAGCAGTCCACGCTGGGCGCGGCCGGCGCCGTCGACTGCCTCGTAGCGAAACGAGGGCACGTTCCGGTGTCTGCCCGGCAGCTAGCGCCCGAAGCCGCGCAAAGGCGCGCGCAGCAGGAACTGGCTCGGCTTGCCAAGCATCAGGTTGACCAGGTCGTCGAGCACCGGGGTATCGAGCGCGTCGGGGTGAAAATCGAAGACCACCGGCTCGAAGCGGTCGACGTTGCGCAGCGTGACGATGATGCTCTCGTTGACGAAGTCGGGATCGAAACGGACTTCGCAGCGCATGCCCGGCGCGATGCGGATCGTGTTCTTGGTCGCGGCTCCGCGCACCGTCGAATCCGACTCGCAGCTGAACTCGATATTGGCCGTGACCAGCGCGCGCTCTATTTCGCCCGACCGGCTCATCGGCACGTGCACCGGCGGCGGCGCCGGTCCGGTCAGCGTGTAGTAGATGACGACATGCGCATAGACCTCGCGCTTCTGCAGCGGCTGCTTGCGGAACATCACCAGGCCGCGATCGAACACCATGTCCGAATAGCGCGCGATGTCCGGCAACACGAATTCGCGCTCGATGCGCGGCGCGATCACCTGCAGCAGCTTGCAGGCCTCGTCGAAATACTGGAACAAGGCATGCAAGCGGCGATCGATCTTGTCGATGACCTCGCGGGACAGCCGCTGCTCCTGCACGCGGCGCGCGCTGACCGAATCGGCCTGAACCCGCAGCTGTTCGAGCAAGTACGATTTCGGCGGATGGGCCATCGAGCGAACGTCTCAGGCGGCCCCGGTCACCCGAAGCAGCTCGGCAAGCGAGGTCGTTCCGTCGGCGAGCCACCGGGCGCCGTCGCCGCGCAAGGTGCGCACGCCGGCGCGCGCGCATGCTTCGCGCAACGCCGGCTCGCCGGCGTGATCGTGGACCAGCCGGCGCATCGTCTCATCGACCAGCACCAGCTCGTAGATCCCGGTGCGGCCGCGATACCCGGAATCCCCGCATTCGGCGCAACCCACCGGGCGGTACAGCGGTGCATCCGGACGCAGACCGAGCTCGATGAGCAACGCCGCTTCGCCCTGGGTCGGCGCATACGCCGCCCGGCACGCGACACAAAGGCAGCGCACCAGACGCTGCGCGAGCACGCCGAGCAGGCTCGAAGCCAGCAGATAGGTCTCGACGCCCATGTCGGCGAGCCGGGTGACCGCGCTGACCGCATCGTTGGTATGCAAGGTGGCCAGCACCAGGTGGCCGGTGAGGCTCGCCTGCACGGCGATCTGCGCGGTTTCCAGGTCGCGTATCTCGCCGATCATCACGATGTCCGGGTCCTGCCGGAGGATCGAACGTAGTGCGCGCGCGAACGTGAAGTCGATACGCGGATTGACCTGTGTCTGGCCGACGCCGTCGAGCGCGAACTCGATCGGGTCCTCGGCGGTCATCACGTTGAGCTCGCCGCGCGGCAGCCGCGACATGGCCGCGTACAGCGTCGTCGTCTTGCCCGAACCGGTCGGCCCGGTGACCAGCAGGATGCCGTGCGGCTCGCGGACCAGGGCATCGATCGCGTCGCGCGTCGACGCGCTCATGCCCAGCGCGGCCAGGTCCAGCCGCGCCGTGTCCTTGTCCAGCAGGCGCAGCACGACACGCTCGCCCGGGCCGGTCGGCAAGGTCGACACGCGCACGTCGACGCTCTTGTCGCCCAGCTTCAACGCCATCCTGCCATCCTGAGGCAGGCGCTTTTCGGCAATGTCCAGGCTCGCCATCACCTTGAGCCGCGACACCAGCGCGGCGTGCAGGGCGCGCGGCGGCTCGACGACGTCGCGCAACACGCCGTCGACGCGAAATCTCACGACCGAGCGCGATTCATACGGTTCGAAGTGCAGGTCCGACGCACGCTCGCGCAACGCCTGCAGCAACAATGCGTTGATCATCCGGATCACCGGCGCGTCGGAGGTGGCGCCCAGCAGATCCTCGGCCTGCGGAATGTCCTGCAGCAGGCGCGCGAGATCGGCATCGAGCGACAGGTCGGCTGAAAATTGCGCGACCGGCGCCGCCTGGTTGTACGCGGTGGCGAGCTCGGCGGCGAAGCGTTCGGCGTTGACGGTCAGCGTCTTCAGTGGCCGTTGCAGCACGCGCGTAAGCTCGGCGATGCCTTCGACCGACGCGTCGCTGCGCGCCAGCACCAGGACTGAGTCGCCGTCTTCCTTCAGCGGCAGCACGCCGTGCATGCGGGCGAAGGCGTACGGGATGCGCTCGAGAGCCGCCGACCCGGTCGTGCTGGACGGGGGGCTGGAGATCGGGGTGGCCGGCATCGCGCGCTCGCGGGCCTAGCGGTTATTTGGCCGCGGGCGGCGCGGGCGGCGTCGCCACCGGCGCCGGCGGCTGGGTGATCGGGGGCAGTCGCGGCTCGGTTGGGTCGGGCCAGAACAGGCGCGGTCCGGGCGCGAGACGCTGCTGCTCGCCGATCAGGTAATCGTAGCGATCGCCGGTAAGGGCCGCGCCCGCGCTGCTGGTGCGAACGACCGTCGGCTTGAGGAACACCATCAGGTTGGTCTTGATCCGGCGCCGGTTGTCGTAGCGAAAGAGCTGGCCGAAGACCGGGACGTCGCCGACGACGGGGACCTTGTTCGTTCCGTCGGTGTAACTGTCCTGGATCAATCCACCCAGGACGATGATCTGTCCGTCGTCGACGATCACCGTCGATTCGAGCGAGCGCTTGTTGGTGATGATGCCGGCGGCATTGGTCGTGTCCTCGATGCGGGAGACTTCTTCATAGATCGTCAGCTTGACGCTGCCGCCCTCGGTGATCTGCGGCTTGACCTTGAGAATCAGGCCCACGTCCTTGCGCTCGATCGTCTGGAACGGCGTCACCGTTGCGGCCGATCCGGTCTGCGCGTATTGGCCGGTGATGAACGGAACGTTCTCGGCGACGATAATGCTGGCCTGCTCGTTGTCGAGCGTCAGCAGGTTCGGCGTCGAAAGGATGTTGGTATTCGCGTCCGATCCCAGCGCGCGTGCGAGCAAGGCGAGATTGGTGATCGTGCCGAGTCCCGGGATGTTGATCGTGCCGCGAATGATGCCCAGATTGAGGCCTTGGCCCAGCGAGCCCAGGTTCGCTTGCGCGTCGATGATGTTGGTTCCGGTGCCGCGCGTGCCAAAGTTGACCCCGCCACCGACCTGGGTCGCGCCGTTGTTCAACTTGTTGGCGTCGAGCAGGTTCCACTGGATGCCGAATTCCGCGGACTTGTCGGCGGACACTTCGACGACAAGCGCTTCGACATAGATCTGCGCGCGGCGGACATCGAGCTTCTCGACGATCGCGCGGATGTTGTTGTACATCGGCTCCGGCGCCATCACCAGCAGCGCGTTGTTGGCCGCGTCCGCCTGTATGGTCACGCCGGAAGCGGCGAACCCCGCGGCGTTGCCGCCGAGCGGCGTCGCGATGGCGGCAGTGGTCGCCCCGCCCCCCACCGCGCCAGCAGTCGTCATTCCGCCGGCGGTGAGACCCGTCGAGCCCGGTGCCAGCGACGCGGACGGAGTCGCCTCGCCGGTGTCGCCGCCGCCGCTGAACAGCGCGCGCAGCGTCCGGGCGACCCGGATCGCATCGGCGTTCTTAAGGTAGATGATCGAAATGTTGCCTCCTGCCCGGCCCGGCGTGTCGAGCTCTCCGATCAGCGCGCGCACACGCGCGATGCGCGCGGCGTTCTCGCCGCGGATCAGGACGCTGTTGGAGCGCGCATCTGCGACCAGCGTCAGCCGTTGCTGCGCATCCGCCACCCCGCCGGCGCCCGGCGCGTTGTCGGCGAGCAAGCGCGAAAGCATCGGCACGATGTCGAGCGCAGAAGCGTTGCGCAGCGGCACGACGACGGGTTCGCCGGCGGGCGACACGTCGAGCGACGCGATGATCCGGTCGATGCGTTTCAGGTTTTCGGCATAGTCGGTGATCACCAGCGCATTGGCGGTTGGTACCGCGGCGATCGCATTGTTCGGCGTGATCAGCGGTCGCAGGACATTGACCAGCTGGGTCGCCGATTCGTACTTGAGCATGTAGACCGCGGTGACGACCCGATCCCCGCCGACGCCGACTGGGCCGGTAATGACCGGCATGCCCTGCTGCTTGGCGTCCGCCTCGGGCACGATCTTGGTTACCCCGTCACTCTCGATCGCGGCCAGTCCCTGCAGGCGAAGCGCGGAGAGCAGCGTCGGGTAGATCAGCGCGCGCGGAACCGGCGTGGCGGAAACGATGTTGACTACACCCTTCACCCGCGGATCGAGCACAAAGTTTCTGCCGGTCATTTCGCCGACGGCCCGGATGACGGCTTCGATGTCGGCGTTGACGAAATTCAGCGTCACCGCATCGTCGGCTGCGCGTATCGGCTGAGTCACGAGCAGGGCTGCTGCGACCACCGCGGCGGCAAGCAATTGGCTGGTTCGGCTCACTTAGAGCGGGAACTCGGGCTTGGTGTCGTTGCCGTCATGTCGCTCCGTGTCGCGATTCACCGCGTGGGGCCGAAAATCCGGGCAATGATAGCATGCAGGTCGACCCCCGCCGGGGAGCGCAGGGACGCCGACCGAGACGGTGAATCCGCCGGGCCGCCTCGCGCCATCTAACGGCCATAAACCATGATTCGAGGGAGTGCGTATGCCCAGCCACACTGTCCGTAGCCGTCCGATGCCGGGCGCGTTGATCGCGCTCGTGCTCGCGGCTTTGTGCCTCGCCGCCGGCGCCGGAGTCGCCGCCGACGCGCCGGCCAAGGCCGGGGCGGTGCAGAAATCGCAGCCGGCGGCGGCTCCCGCGCCGCCCGCCGCGCCGACGGTGGCCCCGCCGTCGACAGCCTCCACCGAGGATACGGCCGCCGATGAGCCGGACGAACCGCCGTCCTTCGACCGCCACCGCGCGCGTATTCAAATCGACGACTTCGACTCGTTCAAGCAGGCGATGGACGTTGCGCCCTGGATCGTCGGCGTGGTCTTTCTGGTGCTGGGATCGATCTTCCTGACACCTATCATCCTTCTCGTCGGCATCATCTGGTACAAGCTGCGCAAGACGCGCCTGCAAAACGACGCCGTGCTGAAACTCGCCGAGCGCGGCGTGATGCCGTCGGCGCAAGCGGTCGATGCCGTCATGGCGGGCACGCAGGCGGCGCCGGCCGCGGCCGGTGCCGCCCCCGTCCCGCAGGCGGTCGCGACCAGGCGACGCGCCGTATGGTCGGACCTGCGCAAAGGCATCCTTCTGGCTGCCGTAGGTCTCGCGCTGGTGCTGTATTCGATCACAGAAAACGGTGAACCCAATTGGCTCGGTTTGGTACTGCTTTTTGTCGGCGCCGGCTATGTGGCGCTGTGGTGGCTCGAAGACCGGCATCTGGAACGGCGCGTCACCGGCGGAGTCCCGGGCGACGACAAGGGTTGAACGAAAGACGTGCTAAGGCCGGCAGGCAATACTGATGGCGTCCGTTCAGGTCAGCGACGCTCAGCTGATCGCTCGCGCAGTCGTCCAGGACGATCGCCACGCTTTTGGCGAACTGGTTCGGCGGCATCAGTCCGCGGTGCGCTCGACCTTGCGCAGGCTGACCGGGGGCAATGTCGCGCAGGCCGACGACTTGGCTCAGGAGACATTCCTGCTCGCTTATCGCAATCTGAAGTCGTTTCGGCAGGAAGCCAAGTTTTCCACCTGGCTGTATCGAATCGCCTACAACGTTTTTCTGGGCGACGCGCGAAAGATCAAGGAGCTGGCGATGCCCGAGGACGCCGAGGGCGAGACGATCGCGGTGCCGGACGCCGCAGCGCCGGCGAGTATGTCGCGGCAGGCGGCGCTGAGCGTCGATCTCGAGCGGGCGATGCTGGTTCTTTCCGAGGCTGAGCGGGCGGCGATCGTGCAGTGCTATCATAATGACTTGTCGCACGAGGAAGCCGCGCAGGTGCTCGGTTGCCCCGTCGGCACGGTAAAAACGCACATCCTGCGCGCGAAGCAGAAATTGAAGGCACGCCTGGGCGCATGGAGCCCGCAAGCATGACAACGCACGACATCGATGGCGACTGGATCGACGCGGCGCTCGAAGCGGCCGCGCAGGAGCATCGCGCCGCGTATGTCGCCGACGACGGCTTCACCACGAAGGTGATCGGCCGGCTCCCCGCCGCGCCGACCCTGCCGGCGTGGCGGCGACCGGCGATCGTGCTGCTTTGGCTTCTGGCCGGCGGCGCCGCGATGGTTTCGCTGCCGGGCGCGTTCGACGATGCGTTCCGCGGCAGCGTGGCCCTGCTGCTCGGACATCGGATGGGACTGGGCGACTTCGCGCTGCTGCTCGCGCTATGCGGCGCCGCGGCGTGGACGTCGCTGGTTTACGCGGCGCGCGCGAACTAGGACGATATACGAGCGCGCCACAAAGCGCGCGCTCCGCGATGTGAAACGGCCGCCCCGAGGCGGCCGTTTTGTTTTCCAATGCCTGTTTGATCGCGGCGCTACTGCAGCACGAAGTTGACTTCCACTTCGGCAATGTAGCGGTCGCCCTCGGGCTTGAACTTCCACTGCGACAGCGCTCGGATAACCTCGGCATCGAAGACGCGCGGGGGCTTGGCCTCGACAATTTTGACGTCGGTGACCAGACCCTTCTCATCGACTTGCAGACGGGCAAGAACCCTGCCGCTCTCAACGCCGTCGCGAATGGCTTTTTTGGGAAAGACGGGATCGACTTTGTCGATCGGTACCAGACCACGACGTATCGCGGGCTTCGGCGCCGGGGGTGGCGGTGCCGGCGGCGGCGGCGGCTCAATCACGTGCGGCTCCACCGGCGGCGTGATTGTCGGCGCCGCGATCACCGGCTCGGTATTTGTCACCGGCGGAGGGATGTCAGGCGGCGGAATATACGGCTGTTCGGGCGGGGGTGGCGCCTTGGGTATTTCGATCTTCTTCGGCGGCGGCGGCGGCGGCGGCGGCGGGAGCTTGATCTCTTCGATGATCGTCGCCGTCAGCGGCTTCTTGATGACTTCCACCGCCCGCCTCGCCAGCCCCGTCACCAATGCATAGATGACCACCGCGTGCACCAGGATGACGATCGAGATCCCGAGCAGATGTCGGGTCGGGTCCCTCTGTTGTCGTGCGAAATCCATGTCCCTATGACTCCAGCCGCCTGCCGCGGTTCGCGGCGCCGCTACTCGATGAACTGCTCACTGCCGACAATGCCGATCTTGGTCAGCCCCAGGCGCTGCGCCGACGCCATCACGGCCGCAGCGACTGCATATTTGGACTCCTTGTCCGGCCGCAGGTGGACTTCGGGCTGGACCTGTTGCGAGGCCGCGGCCTTGATCTTTTCCTCCAGCGTGCCGCGGTCAGGCACGACCTCGCCGTTCCAGTAGATCGCGCCGCGGTCGTCGATGTCTATCTTGACCACCTCCGGCAGGACCAGCGGCGGCGGCGGATTGCCGACCGGCATGTTGAGATTGACCGAGTGCAGCTGGATCGGGATCGTGATGATCAGCATGACCAGCAGCACCAGCATGACGTCGATCAACGGCGTCGTATTGATGTCCATCATGACCTCGCCGTCGCCGGTCGCGCCGCCGCTGGTGCCTACATTCATTGCCATGTCGCGCTCCTCAAGACTTGCTTAAGGTCGTCAGCCATTGCTGCGCGGCGGCGGCTCGGTGATGAACCCGACCTTCGATATGCCCGCCCGCTGGCAGGCGTAGATGATGCGGCCGACCGCCTCGTACTTCGCGCCGCCGTCGCCGCGGATCTGCACCTCCGGCTGCGGCGTGAGCACCGAGACCTTCTTCAGCCGTTCGATCAGCGCAGCGGTGGTCGGAATGCGCAGGTCGTTCCAGTAGATGCGGTCCTGGAGATCGACCGACAGTACGATGTTCTCCGGCTTGGTCTCGCGCACTTCGTTGCGTTCTTTCGGCAGCTGCACCGGGATCGAGGTCGTAACGACCGGAATCGTAATCAGGAAGATGATCAGCAGGACCAGCATCACGTCGACCAGAGGCGTGGTGTTGATCGTCGAGACGATCTCGTCCTCGTCGCCGCTTGGCGATCCGACACTCATCGCCATGGCGTCAGGCCCTGGCCGAGGCAGGCGCCGCCGCCTTGGGCGCGCTCAGCAGCACGGCGTGCAGGTCGGCGCCGAAGCTGCGCACCAGATCCATCGCCGCCTTGTTGCGGCGGATCAGCCAGTTGTAGCCCAGCACCGCCGGGACGGCGACCGCCAGGCCGAATGCCGTCATGATCAGCGCCTCGCCCACGGGCCCGGCGACCTTGTCGATCGACGCCTGGCCGGCGATGCCGATCGCGGTCAGCGCGTGGTAAATGCCCCACACCGTGCCGAACAGGCCGACGAAGGGCGCCGTCGAGCCGACGGTGGCCAGAAACGCAAGGCCGTCCTGCGTTCGCGCCTGGATATTGTCTATCGCGCGCTGGATCGACATCGTCATCCAGGTATTGAGATCGACGTTGCCCAGGAGGCCGACGTGCTTGCTCGATGCCTCGAGGCCGGACTCGGCGATAAAGCGGTACGGGCTGCCTTCCTTGAGCTTTTCGGCACCCTGGCGCACCGACGGTGCATTCCAGAAGGACCTGTCGGCGGCGCGGGCCTGCCGGTTCATCCGCCACTGCTCGTAGACCTTGGTGACGATGATGTACCAGCTTCCCATCGACATCAGCGCCAGGATGGCCAGGGTCACCTTGGCGACGATGTCGCCTCCCTTCCAAAGCGCCTCGAGGCCGTACGGGTTGTCGACCAGCTCGGTGGTTCGGTCCCCTTTCGCGGCCGCTGGCGCGGCCGGCGCAGCAGGCGCGGCCGGCTGAGCGGCGGCGGGCGGCTGCGACTCCGGGGCGGCCGCGGGCGTCGAAGGTTGCCCTTGCGCCTGCGCCGCGAACGGGACGACCGCGGGAGCTGCCGCAAGCAGCAGAGCCGCGGCCAGGGCGGCCAGGCGGGTTATTTTCAGCATGGTATCTCCAGGAATTGTCGTATTCAGTCGAAAAGTTGGCGTTTGGCCCGGCTTTAACCCGCGTGCTTGCCGCCGATGGCCTCGACATGTCTGACTCGGGAATCCGTCGTACGGTGCACCCCGGGCCGGGCGCGCAAACGCCAAAACGCGTTGGCCCCGCCGTGCGGCAGGGCCAAGCTTTCGTCAGAAAGTCGCGGAATTTTACACAAAAGCGCCAAAAAGTCCACTCAAAAATGACATGTGGCCGAGCACCTCGGGCGGTTGCTCGATGCCGGAACGACCGGGCACGCCGCGAGCATCCCGGTCAATGCCGAGCGACGTCATCGCGGTTCGCGCGCCCGTCCAATCATTCGCGTCGCGCATGCGTTCGATGCATGCATTTCGTTTGCGGCTTGCCCGGACGCTTTTGATAATGGCATCGCAGGCCCGAGAAGCATCAGAAGTTCGATCCCGGGTCATCAGGCCCGCGGTGCGCGGGCAAAAGGAGCGAATCATGCCGCAATCTCGAGGCAAAGCATCGGTTCCCGGACCGGTCCGGGCGCCAGGCGCCTTGCAGTTCATCGCGCGCCACGCGCTTTCGCACCCGCAATTCGGCGCATTCGTCGCTTGCGCCTTGAGGCCGGCACCGCGTCTGCCTAGGATGCAGTCGAAAGCGAGGGACCTATCGGGTGGCAAGGCGTCGCGAAATATTGAATCCGCGTCTCCCGGTCGCTGCATCCAAAGCAGGCAGCAGCAAAACGAAACAGGAGCCAGACCATGAACGAATACAAGCCAACCTCCCGACCCGCCGCGTTCGGGGCCGTTGCCGTCGCCCTGACCGCAATGACCGTTGCCCTGGCTGTGGTTTTGCCGACGAAAATCGATACCGGCAGCAGCACCGTCCGAACGGTCGTCGCACCCCTCCCCGTCAGCGCCCCGGCGGCGGACCTGGACTCGAGACGGATCAGGGTCGACGTGATCGCGTCGCGCAATCCGTCGGTGGCGCAGGTGCATACCCAGTTGACCGCACCGAGGGTCAAGCACCCGGTGTCGGAACGGCTGGGCACGCGCGCCGTCGCCGGGCCGGACCGGCTCGGCGGCGCCGACGCCGGCTACCAGCGGGCACTCTGCCCTTACTTGACCAAAGGCACCGTCGCAGCGACGTCGTAAGCCTGGACCGCGCGGATCTTCGATTCGAGCTGCAGGTAGCGCGCCGCCTTTTTGGGCGGGAGGATCCGCGACGGCACGCCCCGCATCAGGCGATTCTGCAGCGTTCGCCGCGCCTTGATCTCCGCCTCGTCGACCGCGATCAGCTCGTTGACGAGATTCTTCGCCGATAGATCCGATTCGGGTCTGTCCCGCGTGATCACCCGCTCGACCGCAACGACGCGGCGCCGGTTGGTCAGATCGAGGTTGCGCTGATATTCGTCGTACAGCGGCCAGAACTTCTTGGCTTCGGCGGGCGTTAGCTGCAGGGTCGACGCCACCAATGCCTTCTTGTCGGCGCGCACTGCGGCGCGCAGCGCCTGCATGTCGGTGACATCGGCGATCTTGTCCTCGGCCGACGCAGCCTGCCCCGCGACCATCGCGGCGGCGAACAGGACCGCGGCAAATTTCGTGTTCATCATATGTCCTCGAAGTCGGTTGCGGACAACGCTCTCTCGCATCGGCCCGACCATTCGGGCCGCACCGATGCCCGGGTCTCGGGCCCGCGGCGACACGCGGACACGATCAGGCGGTCGAGATCGCTGGGCGCCCCGGGCGTTGGAGTCGAACGTCTTGCAGCGCGTCTTTTAGCACATTTTATTGCTGCGCGGGCCCCGAGCGGAGTGCCGGGCGGGTCGCCAAGGGCGCGATCATTGGCGCCGCGACGTCGACGACGCGATCGAGCACGAGGAGTGGGACGGGAGCGCAGGTGCTACGTGACGACGCTATTCGAGATATGACGCTCCGACCTCGCCAAAGACCCAAGCTGGAGCGGGCAGTATCCGGCGCGATCGGTTAGCACAACCGCCGGAACGGGCCGAGAAATCGAGGAGCCCGCCGGCGCCCGCGCTTGCCGCCTAGGTCCGCGGCCGATCTTTGATGGCGTCGACCCCGCGGGCGGCGAATCGCCTGAACATGCCGTCGAACCAGAAGCTGTTCGACACGTTGGTCGCACGGCTGAGGTGCAGCATTTCCCGAGCGGTGCCATGATCGGCGACGACGGCGAGGAGCGTTCCGTTGCTTGCGTCGCGCGCTTCGAGGATCACTGTCGCTTCGCCGGCCTCTCTGGCCAGCGACCGTGTCTTGCCCGGAGGGAAAATGTCCGGCGCGTTAACATAGAGCTCGGTGACGTGCGGCGAGAGCCGAAGCACGCCGGGCCCTGGCGCCGCGACAATCTCGTAGCCCCGCGCCTTGAACGTGTCACCCAGGATGTCGCCCACGTTGGCGGTCGTCTCCTCCGCGATGCGGCGCGCGTCTTCAGGCCGGACACGCGTGGTGTATCGCGGATCGTTCACATTCCGATCCCACTCCTTGCTGAATTCGACCGTGACCGGGTCGATCATGACTTTTTGATATCGAGCCAGCTCGGCGTTCGGGCGAACATACAACTTGTCCAGATTTCGCGACTGCACCGACACCAGCCCCTCGTAGCTCGCCGGCGCCGTCGCGACGTAGGAGGCCGCAATCGCCGCGCCGCTGAACGCTCCAATCAGTACGATCAGATTTGCCTTGAGCTTCATGTTCCCTCCGATACTGTTTGTTCGGCGCCAGGCAATACCAGCGCAATGCAAATTACGACCGTCGCCATTCGCCGGCGGTTCCATCGGCTCGATCCGCGAATTCGACGACGCGCACCGAGCCAATAGATGTAAACAGCGGTCGGGCGGTTAAACTTCCACGATTGGCGCCCAACAGGGCCCAAGCCCGATCACTGTCTTATGACCCTACAACGGCCGAGTACGATCGCCGATGACATGCTGGCGCGCCTGCCGTCGTCACCTGACATCTATCCGCAAAAGATTGACCTCAGTCGCTGGATGGTCTTGCTGGTGCGGCTCGATGCCGATGCCTATCATCGATCGAGCTTCCTGGACGATCGCATCCTCGGGCCTGCCCTCACCGGCGCATGGGCGAGCGTCGATAGCGTCATCGCGGCATCCCGACTTGCGCGCAGCGGGCGGCCAGTGCATTTCATTTTCCATACCGGCCACGTCGGCTCGACGCTGGTCAGCCGCCTGCTCGATGAAACCGGCACCGTACTGTCATTGCGCGAGCCTTTGCCGCTGCGAACGATCGCTGAGGCGTACGATACACTGGGGCGCACCGATGCGCTGCTAAGCGAAGCGCAATTCGGCGCGGCGTTTGCGATGTTGATGCAGATGTGGTGCCGTGGCTACCAGGCAACTCGCTGCGTCGTCATCAAGGCGACGAGCAGCGTTGGGCGCATGGCCGGAGCGCTTCTGGCGCGAAGCGAAGTGTCGCGCGCGATCTACCTCAACCTGCGCGCCGAGCCCTATCTGGCGACCTTGCTGGCTGGAGAGAACTCGCCGACCGACCTGCGCGGACACGGCCCCGAGCGCCTGAGGCGGCTGCAGTCGCGCATCGGGGCGCCCCTGCCGCCGCTGCATGCCTTGTCGATCGGCGAGCTGGCTGCGATGAGCTGGCTCGTCGAATCGTGGTCGCAACGCGAGGCTCTTGGCCGGCACCCAGGCAGAGTAATCTCGATTGACTTCGATCAGTTCCTGGCCAGCGTCGGCCCAAGTATGGAGCGCATTGCTAACCACTTCAGCTTGCCCATCGAGCCTCGACGTCTCGAGGAGCTCGGCCGCAGCCCGGTGTTGACACGTTATTCCAAAGCGCCGGAATTTGCCTATACGCCGGACGTCCGTGCCCAGCTTCTGCGCGATTCGCGACGGCGCAACGGAGAGGAAATTCGCAAGGGCCTGGCCTGGGTGGAGCAGCTCGCCCGATCGGACGAGGCTGTCGCGCAGGTGCTGCAAAGCGCTTCCGGCTAGGTCGTCGCCCACATCCGCAGCAGGTTCTGCCGCACGACATCGAGACGTACGCGATTTTCCCATTTCATCGTCAGCCCCTCGAGCGCCGCGATCTCATTGAGCTCGTAGATCTGCGTTCGCTGGTGCTGATCGGGAACGAAGCTCTCGATGAAGGTAATCGAAACCAGCCGCTGGCCCGAACGCACCGGAACGACCTCGTGCAGCGCCGTCGATGGATAGACAATGGCCTCGCCCGCTTGACCCTTGAACGCGATCGCCTGATTGCCGACGACGATCGACAGCTCGCCGCCTTCATAAGCAGCGGGCTCGCTGACAAAGACAGTGCACGAAAGGTCCGACCGCAGACGCGCGGTGCCGATGTATACAAGCGCCGCGTCCGCATGTGCTCCATATTTCATGCCCGGCGTGTAGCGGCAGAGCAGCGGAGGTGCCACATGCTTCGGCATAGCGAAGTCGACGAATTCGCGTGAACGCGAGAACGCGGCACTCACGATCCGAACGGATTCCGCGTATTTCGGATCGTTGGGGTCCGCCTGCAGATTGTCCTTGGTTTGATTCGCCGGGTTGGATACCCGGCCATTGACGAATCGCACCTCGCCGCTAAGGGCGGTCAGCCGCGCGATTTCAGGGGTTGTAAGAAGGTCCTTGATCTTTAGGAACACTTTCCGTTCACCTCACCCTTCCGAAGGGCTGCTCCCCACGGGTTCAGCCGCTTCCTTCGCATTCATTGTAAGATCTTTGATTCGAGTTTTGCTATCCTTTCGTTTGCCGCGGCTGGGAGTTCCGGCGCGCTGATTCGCCGAGGAAAGGCGCCGGTTTGCAGGTCATCGTTCGACGCGATCCGCCTGGCGGCAGAACCAGTCTGACAGATACCCGATTCCCATATCCAACGTCCAATGCGAACCACCTTTCTGCTCCTTCTCCTTGCAGTTTCGGTTGCCGGCCCGGCGCGTGCCGATGTCACGCGAGACGTGTTGACCGAGATTACAAAATGCGCGGACATCGTCGATGCCGCCGAACGTTTGAAGTGCTTCGATGCCGCGGTGCCACGCGCCAAGAGCGCGCTCGCCGTACCCGCGGAGCAAGCTCCGGCAAAGCGCGGCATTCTCGACTGGTTCGGGTTTGCGCGCCCGCAAAACTCCGCTACCAAGCCTGAAGATTTCGGCAAGCCGACGCCAAGCCCTCCTCCCGGAGAGGGACTAACCGAAATCACGGCCGCGGTTATCGAGTTCGCCAGGACGCCGCGAGACAAGTCCGTATTTATCCTCGACAACGGCCAAGTCTGGAGACAGCTCGATGCCGACAGCACGGTGGTGTTCGATCCGGCGCCGGGAACAACGATGAAGGTTACAATCGAACAAGGCGCCCTGGGCAGCTACAACCTTACGATCGAGGGCAGGCGTAGCTTCATCAAGGTTTCCCGGCTGAAGTAGAAAGTAATGAGGCAGAACGACCCCGCTCAGCTGGCGCAAATCACATCCCTCGAGGCCGCCGCCGTTCGAGCAGCCAATTCGGGCCGGGACGCAGAAGCCAACGCTCTCTGGGGAAGGATTCTCGAAATCGACCCGGGCCACGAGCGGACCCTCACCACGCTCGGCCAGCACGCGTTTCGCACGGGGACTTTCAATCCGCTCGCGCGGCGTTCCGGCGCCTGGTCGACGCCGACGGCGCCGATGCCGAGCGATGGATCAATCTTGCGCTGGCCTGCCGGCAGGTCAAGGACGAAGCCGCCGAACAGACCGCGATTCAGCGCGCACTGGTCCTCGATCCGAAGCATTTGGTGGCGCTGATATTGCGAGCCGACCTCCTCGAACGGCAGGGCAAAACGCACGAGGCGGCATTGGCGAACGTGGCGATAGTGCAAGTCTCTCCACCCCTGCAGAGCCTCCGCCCGGAACTCAGGCCCGCCGTTTCGAAGGCGCTGGCGAACTGGGAGCAATACGGCAGAGAGCTCGGCGCCTTTCTGGATCAACGCCTGGACCCCTATTACCAGGAACATGCGGGGGAGAACCTCAAGCGGTTTCGCGATTCCCTCGACATCATGGTCGGTAGAAAGCGAAGGTACGAATCGAGATCCGAGATCTATCACTACCCGGGGCTTGCGCCGATCGAGTTCTTCGACCGCGCGGATTTCCCCTGGCTCGACTCGATCGAGGCCGCCACCGACGCGATCCGGGACGAGTTTGTCGCAATCCTTCAGGCGGAGGAGGGATTCACCCCGTATATCTCCTATCCACCGGGCGTGCCACTCAACCAGTGGGTGGAGCTGAACAACTCCCCCCGCTGGAGCGCGTTCCACCTATACAAGACGGGGAAGCGAGTCGAGGAAAATGCCGCCAAGTGCCCCAAAACCATGGCAGCACTGGACGGTGCACCTCAGCCGGACCAACCCGGACGCACGCCGGCGGCGATGTTTTCGCTGCTCAAACCCGGGACTCGGATTCCGCCGCATACCGGCGTGACCAACGTCCGCCTGGTCACGCACCTACCTCTGATAGTCCCCGAGGGCTGTGGATTCCGGGTCGGCAACGATACGCGGCAATGGGTGCCCGGACGCGCATGGGTGTTCGACGATACCATCGAGCACGAGGCGTGGAACGACAGCGACAAGCTGCGCGTGGTGCTGATCTTCGACATCTGGCACCCGCATCTCACTCTACCCGAGCGGGCGCTGATCACGGCGCTGACGGCGGGCGTGAATGCGTTCACCGCTGGCGGGGGAAGCGCAGAGCCGGAAACGGCCTGAGCGGCCTTCCGGCAAAGCCTGCCCATCGCCAAAAAAAAACGGCGAGCCGAAGCTCGCCGTCGAAGATGCCGGAATCGTGCCGCGGATTAGAACTTCGCGGTCACCGATACGAAGAAGTGCCGGCCAAGACTGTCGTATAGCTGCGGAAAGGTGTTTCCGTTGTTGGACGACGTAGGACCGACGCCGCTCGAGGTGCCCGCAAGGGGCGGATCCTTGTCGAGAACATTGGTGACGCCCGCCCACACCGTGAATATCTTGGTCGCCGGCCACGAAAGACCGAGGTCGAGATAGTCTCGCGAGGCTAGCTTGGCTTCTTCGGGCGAGCATATGTCAGGGTTGGCCAATTGCGCCTGCGTGTCGCACGCATCCAACTTGACCGAGTTGATGTGGCGCCACGTCGCGGCAAGATCCACGTTCCACCAGGGGGTGGACCAGATTCCGCGCAGCAGGTGCTTCCACTTCGCCAGAGGATTGATCGCAATGCCGGCGTTGCCATTGCAAACGACTCCATAGAATCCGGCGCAGTTGTACGGACCCGCCCCCGTGCCCGAGTCGATCTTCAGGTTCATCAGGTAAGTTCCGTTGAACTCGACCGCGAGATTGCCCCAGCCGGGCGGCAACGTCTGCCGGTAGTTGCCGACCAAGTCGATGCCGTCGGTTTCCAGCTTCGCGATGTTGAGGTTGGTGCCGGTGACGAACCCCTGGCCCGGGAGCCAGAGCGTGCCCTGCGCGTCCCGGTGGATCAGGTCGCAGAACGCGCCGGTCTGGACGCACGATTGGAGGGCCAGCGCGGACGGGATGGTCGAGATAACGTTATCGACCTTGATCTTGTAGTAGTCGACGGTCGCGCTCAGATTGCGCATCGGCTGCAGCACCACGCCCAAGGTGTAGCTCTTCGACGTTTCAGGCGTCAGGTCGGCATTTCCGCCCTGCTTGAACTGAAGCTGCCCTGCCGGGCTACGCAGCAGGTTATTGCCGTACAGGTTGGCGGGGAGCCCGCTCTGAGCACACTGCGCCACGGTCACCGACGGAGGCTCGCCATTGGGACCGGGGCCGCAGGGATCCTGACCGTTGAACAGGTTGAGCGACTGCGGCAGGAACAGTTCGACGACGTTCGGCGCGCGCACAGCCTGCTGGTAGCTGCCGCGAAGCTTGACTTCCCGGACCGGGTTCCATTCGACGCCGACTCCGTAGGTGTTGGCCGTCTGGTGAATGCTGTAGTCCGAATACCGGTAGCTGCCGTTCACGGCGAGATACTGCGCGAACGGTTGGTCCTCCATGATAGGCACGCGCACTTCAGCGAAATATTCCTTTCGGGCGATCTGGCCGCTGTTGGGCAATACCGCCAGCCCCTCGATGTCGCCGCTCTGGAACGCCGCATCGGTGTCCAGGTTCAGTTTGTCGATGCCATTCTCGTAGCCGAACGAGACGCCGACCCCTTCCTTGGCCAAGGGGAGTCTCCAGCCGTACATGCCGAGGTCGGCGCCCAGCGTCGCTCCGAAGACCCTCCGCTCGGTGGTGCCTGTCTGGAATGCCGGAGTTTGAATGTAGTTCAACTGCGCCGGCGTTACGGCCCCGAGGTGATAGATGTCCCATGGCACGCACGCAGGGTCAAAACCGCTGACCGCCGATCGGCAGGCGGGCTGGCCTGTTGCGGGGTCCGTGATGACGTCGAGGGCGCGGCCGAACTTCGAGGTCGACAAGTCGTTCCTGAATGCTTGCGAATAGATGACCCGGCCGAGCATGTAGTACAGATCGTAGTTCCAGCCGTCCACGACCTCGCCCTTGACGCCGCCCACGCCTCGATACGAGGTGGTGCGGAAGTCAAAGATTCGCGGCCCGCCCTCGATGTTCCGGCGCTGGATAACGACGTCCACCGGGTTGGTCGGGGTGATGCCGAAGGTCGCCTTCAACTGATCGGACAGCAGCGGATTGTCGAACGAAAGGTGTTCGAGGCTGCCGAAGTCAGCGCCCGGCGCGATCTGGCGCGGGCTGTGATCGTCGTGAAAACCGAATTCCGCGTAGACGCGCGCCCGCGGGTGGACGTCATAGTGCGCGAAGGCGTTGACGTTCCAGCGCTCGTCCGGCGCCTGGTAATAGTTGAACGGACCGAAATTGAACGAGTCGCTCCCGCTGGAATAGGGCCGCACGTTCCCGGCGGCGTCCGCGATCGTGAACGCCCTGCCGTCAGGCAAATTCAACTTGGCGGGCGCGGTGTTGCTCGAGCCGGCGCAGGCGAAGCCGCTGCCGAACGTGGCGGCGAGCGAGCACGCGCTGAAATCGCGCTGGGATTGCAAGAGCGGCTTATCCTTCTGGAAACCCAGGAAAACGGTGGCGTTGCCCTTGTTGCCGTCGAAGTTGCCACCGAGAATCATGCTGTACGAGTCGGCCTCGCCGTCGGAGCTGGCGTCGCCCGGCTTGTGGAAATTGCTCGGATTCGTTGCCTCCTTCGCTGCGACGAGGTCTCCTATGGAGCTGTGCTGACGGTGGTTGTAGAAGCTGTGGCCGACGTCCAGTTGGACGCCCTCGAAATGGTCGTTCATGATGAAGTTCACGACACCCGCGATGGCATCGGAACCGTAGACCGCGGATGCGCCGCCGGTCAGGATTTCCACGCGCTGGACCAGCGGCAAGGGAATCTCGTTCAGGTCGGCGCCATAACCGCCGTTCACCGGACTGCCCGGCGGGAGCGGGCGACCGTTGACGAGGACCAGGGTGCGCCCGGAGCCGAGGCCGCGCAGATTGACGTTCGACGTACCCGTTGAGCCGTTGGAGACCATTTGCCCTTGGTCGGCGATGACCTGCGGCATGATATTGAGCAGGTTCTCTGCGGACAGGGGCGCAAATAGCTTGATGTCCTGCGCGGTAATCTGGGTGATCGGGCTGGTGCTCTCGAGGTTCGCCGACGGAATGCGCGAGCCGGTGACGGTGGTTGTAAATTTCTGGACGTCGGCGTTAGTCGCCGGCGGCACCGTCTGGGCAAGCGCCGCCGGTACAACTACGCCGACCATGGCTCCGGCACCCAGCGCCTGCATGACTGCAAGCGACAGTTTTTTTCTGTTTACTTTCAACATGGAACCCCCAATGGAAAGTTTAGACAATTACAATAGCCTCGGCCGTTACGCACAGATCCGAACACCAATGGCAACCGGAACTGCTCGCTCCTACGGATTGTTTCGCTGCACTGGGACTACCGGAGACCGCCTTTTTTGCTGGGAAATCGGCCGTTCGCTTTTCTGAAAGCGTCTCGACATTACAACAATGACGAAACGGCCGGCAACGAATTGTTGCGCTTGTTGCACTCGACGTGGCAGAACTGTTGCAAATCTGCCAACAACGCGTTCGTTCGGACCGACAAAACTTCCGGTCCAAAGCTGTGCGACGAGCGTCCCGCGAGCCCGGTTCTTGCGGCCCGTTGACGAAAACACGCAAGCGCAGTCCTCGTTGCTGCAGCGCACCAGACATCGCCTCAGGCGAGATTACCGGGCGTCATCCAACAAGTCGCGGCCATCGCAACGGTGCGCTGCGGGATGAACCAATTCCGCATCGCGGCAGCGCAGCCTGCCGACGTTCCGGCGGTCTTGGCGATGATTCGCGGGCTGGCCGAATTCGAGCGGCTCGCCCACCTTTGTGTCGCGACCGAAGACCAGCTTTCGAACGCGCTCTTTGCCCCCGATGCGACGGTAGAAGTAATCGTGGCGTGGGAAGGCGACGAAAGCGCCGGTTTCGCGCTTTTTTTCCATAATTTCTCGACGTTTCTCGGCCGGCGCGGGCTCTATCTGGAGGATCTGTTCATCCGTCCGCAATTCCGCGGCCGCGGCTACGGCCGCGCCTTGCTGATCCATCTCGCGCGCCTGGCGGTCGCGCGCGGCTGCGGGCGGTTCGAGTGGACCGTCCTCGACTGGAACGACAGGGCGATCGAGTTCTACCGCGCGCTCGGCGCGACGATGCTTCCCGATTGGCGAATAACGCGCGTGGCCGGCGAAGCGCTTTCGACGCTCGCCGCCGCGCCGCTGCTGCCTGACGAACGCGGCCGCTGACGTGCGCTCGCGGTCGGGCCGGGCGATAATGAGCATCATTTTTCTTCGCGGCGCACGCCGCATCGATCCCCGATGAACGAATCTCTACGTGCCGACTTCCGGCATCTGCGCTGCAACGGCGACTTCTGGTCGCTGCGCGCGGTCGACGAACGCGCCGAGAATTTCGCCGTGCGCAAGAATGTCCCGCAGCCCCCGTCGTCGTCGGTCGACCGCGGGGCGATGCTGACGGTGTATGCCGACGGCGGCTGCGGCTACGCGGCGACCAGCGACCTGTCGCGCTCCGGACTGCAGGACGCGCTCGATCGCGCCTCGGCGTGGGCGCGGGCGAGCGCATCGCGCTCGCTGATCGATTTTCGTGCCCTGCCCCACGTCGCGCCGCGCGGCGAATACGCCTCGCCCGATGCCGATGCGAAGGCCTGGTCGCGCCGCGAGTGGTACGACCTCCTCGCCGGCGAGTGTCGCGATGCCGGATTCGACTCGCGCATCGTCGACTGGGAAGCGAGCGTCGAAGCCCGCGTCGCGCAACACGTCTACCTCACCAGCGCGGGCGGCGACGTGATCCAGCGCTACCGCTTCGTCATGCCCAATCTTTCGGTCAGCGCCCATGCCGACGGCGACACGCAGACCCGGACGCTCAACGGTTATCGTGGACTGGCTCAGCAGGGAGGCGAGTCGATTCTCGATCGGTTCGGCTTCCGCGGCAGCGGCCGGCGGCTCGCCGACGAGGCGCTGCAGCTCCTGGCGGCACCCAACTGTCCGACCGGCACGACCGACGTCCTGTTGATGCCGGACCAGATGGTGCTGCAGATCCACGAGTCGATCGGGCACCCGCTGGAGCTCGACCGCATCCTCGGCGACGAGCGCAACTTCGCCGGCACCAGCTTCGTCACCCTCGATATGTTCGGAACCTACCGTTATGGATCGGAGCTGCTCAACGTCAGCTTCGATCCGACGCGCCCGGAAGAGCTCGCAAGCTACGGCTTCGACGACGACGGCGCACCCGCCGAGAAGGTGCACCTGATCCGGCGCGGCATACTCGAGCGGCCGCTGGGCGGCACGATCTCGCAGGCCCGTGCCAGGATCTCCGGCGTGTCCAATGCGCGGGCCGACGGCTGGAACCGGCCGCCGATCGATCGCATGGCCAACCTGAATATCGAGCCAGGCGATACATCGCTCGAAGCGATGGTCGCCGGGATCGACCGTGGCGTCCTGATGGCGACCAACAGCTCCTGGTCGATCGACGACTCCCGCAACAAATTCCAGTTTGGCTGCGAATGGGGACAGTTGATCGAGCACGGCAAGCTGACCACTGTCGTCAAGAACCCGAACTACCGCGGGATTTCGGCCAATTTCTGGCGCAGCCTCGCGAAGGTCGGCGAGGCGGCCACGGTCAGGGTGCTCGGGACCCCCTACTGCGGCAAGGGTGAGCCGTCGCAGCTGATTCGCGTCGGGCACGCGTCGCCGGCTTGCGTCTTTACCGGGGTCGACGTGTTCGGAGGCGATAACTGATGACGATCTCGACGATGGAGAGCTATTTCAACGAACTGGCGGCATTTCTCGACGGCGCGCTCCGGCCGGGCGAGGTCTACACCTGCACAATGGACGCCGAAGTGTCGGACTTCGTGCGCATGAACCACGGCAAGATCCGCCAGCCGGGGACGGTCGCGCAGCGCTACGTCCGGGTCCGCCTGATCGCCGGCCGCAAGCATGCCGAGCATTGCCTGACGGTAAGCGGCGACCTGGCCCGCGACCGCGAGCCGCTGTCGCAGGCGCTGGCCGCACTGCGCGACACGGTGGGGGATCTCCCCGACGATCCGCATCTCGACTATGCGACCGACGTCCATTCCAGCCGGGTCGTCAGGAGCGCCCCGACGCCTCCGCCCGAAGGCATCATCGCGACGGTGCTCGACGCCGCTGAAGGCCTCGACCTGGTCGGCATCTATGCGGCGGGGCCGGTTTACCGCGGTTTTGCCAATTCGCTCGGACAGCGCAACTGGCACGAGGTGACGAGCTTCAACCTTCAATGGAGTCTCTACCACCGCGCGGACAAGGCGGTGAAGACGGCGTACAGCGGCTTCGACTGGTCGGACCAGGCGTTCGCCGGCAAAATGCGCGCGGCCCGCGACCGGCTGGCGCTGCTTGCAGTGCCGGCTCGCTCGGTCGAACCGGGCGGCTATCGCGCCTACTTGACGCCGACCGCGATGGAGGAGATCGCCGGCATGCTTTGCTGGGGCGGATTCTCCGGGCGCGCGTTGGCGACGCGGCAGAGTTGTCTGTTCAGGATGCAGGAAGGCGGCGCCGCGCTCGATCCCGCGATTTCGTTTTCCGAAAACACCGCCAACGGTGTCGCGCCGGCGTTCCAGGACGAAGGCTTTTCGCGGCCGGCATCGGTGCCACTGGTCAAGGGCGGAAGGCTGGTCGGCTCGCTGGTCAGCCCGCGGACCGCGAAGGAATTCACGCTCGCTCCCAACGGCGCCAACGCATCGGAGAGCCCCGAGTCGCTGGACATGGCGCCGGGCGAGCTGGCCGAGGCCGACGCGCTGTCGGCCCTCGACACCGGCCTCTACATCGGCAACCTGTGGTATTTGAACTTTTCCGACCGCCCCGCCTGCCGCGTCACCGGGATGACCCGATTCGCATCGTTCTGGGTCGACAAGGGGCGGATTGTCGCGCCGGTCAACGTCATGCGCTTCGACGACAGCGTCTACCGGCTGCTCGGCGAGCGGCTGGTCGGATTGACGTCCGAGAGCGAGCTGGTCGTGAGCGACCAGAGCTACCGCGCGCGCAGCGTCAGCAGCATGCGCTTGCCGGGCGCGGTGGTCAGCGAGATGGCCTTTACCCTATAGCAGGCAGCGCAGGTTACGACCCGTCGTGCCAGCCTTTCGGTATCGACGATAGCAGCTTCTTCGTGTACTGGTGCTGCGGGTGCAGGTAGATGTCGTCGGAGTTGGCGATCTCGACGATCGCGCCCTGGTTCATCACCATGATCTCGTCGGATATGTATTTGACGACGGCGAGGTCGTGCGAAATGAAGATGTAGGACAGGCGGAATTCGTCCTGCAGGTCCTGAAGCAGGTTCAGCACCTGCGCCTGCACCGAGACATCGAGCGCCGACACCGATTCGTCGCAGATCAGGATGTCCGGCTTGAGCGTCAGGCAGCGCGCGATCGCGATGCGCTGCCGCTGTCCACCCGAGAATTCATGCGGGTATTTGTAGAACGAGACTTCGGGCAAGCCGACCTTCTGCAAGAGCTCGAAGGCCAGCTCGGTCCGGTCCTGCACCGACTTGCCGATGCCGTGGATCTGCATGGGCTCGGTCAGGATCTGGCCGACGATCATCCGCGGGTTCAGCGACGCGTACGGGTTCTGGAAGATGATCTGGATCCGGCGCTTGTAGTCCATGAACTGGCGCGGAGACATCGACAGGATGTCCTTGCCCTCGAACAGCGCCTCCCCCGTCGTCGCCTCGTGAAGCCGCATCAGCGTGAGTCCCACCGTCGTCTTGCCCGATCCGGACTCGCCGACGAGACCCAGCGTCTTGCCCTTCGGCAGCCGGAACGACACGTCCTTGACCGCCTCGAATTTGCGCTTTCCGAACAGGCCCTCGCGGGAATAGAAGTCCTTGCCGAGGTGGCGGACGTCCAGAATGATCGGATCGGCGCGATCGATGCCGCGCTTGCGCTCGGTCAGGTGCATCGCCTTGCCGTGGCCGTTCATGAAATCTTCGATCACCGGCAGGCGGACCGGCCGGCGGTCGAGCCGCGGCCGGCATAGCAGCAGCGCCTTCGTGTAGGCGTCCTGCGGATTTTCGAACACCGCCTTGGCCGGTCCCTGCTCGCGGATCTCGCCGTTGCGCATGACGACGATGTAGTCGGCGATTTCGCCGACGACGGCCAGATCGTGGGTGATGAACAGCACCGACATCTGATGTTTTTTCTGCAGCGCGGCGATCAGGTCGAGGATCTGCTTCTGGATCGTCACGTCCAGCGCAGTCGTCGGCTCGTCGGCGATCAGCAGCTTGGGCTCGCAGGCGATCGCCATCGCGATCATCACCCGTTGCTGCTGCCCGCCGGACATCTGCGACGGGTAGGCATTGATCTTGAATTCGGGATCGGGGATGCCGACCTCGTCGAGCAGCGCGATCGCGCGCTTCCTCGCCTCCGCCGGCCCCATGCCCATGTGCATGCGCAGAACCTCGGTCAGCTGGAAACCGACGGTGAACACCGGATTCAGCGACGTCATCGGCTCCTGGAAGATCATCGAGATGTCGGCGCCGCGGATCTTGCGCAATTCGTCCTGGCCGAGCGCCACCAGGTTTTGCCCGCCGTAGACGATCTCGCTGCCCGGCAGCACCGTCGAATTTTCTTTCGGCAGCAGGCCCAGGATCGACAGCGAAGTCACCGACTTGCCGCTGCCCGATTCGCCGACCAGCGCGACCGTCGAGTTGGTCGGAATGTCGAAGCTGATACCTTTGACGGCCTCGAAGGTCGTGTCCTTGTCGAGACGGAAATTGACCCGGAGGTTGCGGATCGAGAGCAGCGGCGCGGTCATCGTGTTTTTCCGGTCGCAAATTGCGCGGGCAGCGCGGCGGTCTTGGTCATTTCAGTTTCGGGTCCAGTGCGTCGCGCAAGGCGTCGGTAAACAGGCTGAACGCGGTCACCAGCAGCGCCATGAATGTCCCGGCCGCCGCCAGTTGCCACCATTTGCCGAGGATCAGCTCGTTCTGCGCCTCGTTCAGCATCGAGCCCCACGAGACGACGTCGACCGGGACGCCAAAGCCGAGGAACGAAAGGATCACCTCGGACTTGATGAAGGCGACCGTCAGTATCGAAAGCTGGACCAGCACGACGTGGCTGACGTTGGGCAGGATGTGCACGAACATGCGGCGGGCGTTCGACGCACCGATCGCGTCGGCGGCCTGCACGTACTCGCGCCCCTTGTGCTTCAGGTATTCGCCGCGGATCAGCCGGAACACGCCAGTCCAGCCGGTCAGGCCCAGGATCAGGATGATCGTCAGCGTGCCTTTCTGCTGAAGCACCGCGGCGACCGCCAGGATCAGCAGCAGGTAGGGGATCGCCGTGAACACGCTGTAGAACCAGTTGAAGACGTCGTCGAGCCACTTGCCGTAGTAACCGGCCACCGCCCCGAAGACCGAGCCCAGGAACACGGCGACGATGGCGGCGGCAATGCCGACGAAGATCGACGTCTGCGAGCCCTTGATCACTTTCTTCAGGACGTCACGGCCCCATTTGTCGCCGCCAAAGGGCAAGGTCGCCGCGCGTGTGGCGACCGCGTCGGTGCGACCCGCTCCTTTCGCCTTGATGTCGGCCATCACGTCGGCCAGCGGGTCGACGCTCTTGGTGTCGGGCGCCGGCGGCGCTTCGCCCGGCTTGGTCGCCCCGGCCTTGATCGCCGCCAGCGCATCGGCCAGCGGATCGGGAACTTCGAGGTCGGTCTCGCTTTCAGCCGACGGCACCGCCGTCGCGGTCGGCGCGCCGGGCACGGCGCCGGCCGGCGCCGTCGCCGCGTCGGGTCCGACGAAGGTGGGCGGCGCGTAGTTGACGCCCTCCTCCCGCGCCCAATCCTTGGCGATCAGCCCGGTGGCCGACAGGACGATCATCACCAGGAAGGCGGCGACGATCGCCAGCGAAATCATCGCCACGCGGTCGGAGCGCAGCCGCCGCCAGGCCAGCGCCCAGAGACCGGGGGAGACGGCGTGCGGAACGTCGTAGGGCATCGTCCGCCTCCTATTTGAGTTGGACTCTGGGATCGACCGCCTTGTACATCAGGTCGGTCAACAGATTGACGATCATCGTCGCCACGGCGACGTAAACGGTGATCGCCTTGATCACCGGAAAGTCGCTGCGCTCGACCGCGAGGATCACTTCGCGACCGATCCCGGGAATCGAGAAAAAACGCTCGACCAGGAACGCCCCGATCAGCAGGCCCGGCAGCTGCGCCATCACGTGGGTGATGATCGGGATCGACGCGTTGCGCAGGACGTGCACCCACATGATGCGGTTTTCCGACACACCCTTGGCGCGCGCGGTGCGGACGTAGTCCTGGTTGATCTCGTCGAGCACGAACGTGCGGAACAGCCGCAGGTCGGGCGCGACGCTGACGACAAGCAGGATGATGATCGGGAGCGACGCGTACACGATCAGGTTGTGCCAGAAGCCGTCGCCCCAGCCTTGCACCGGGAACCAGCCGAGCTTGTACGCGAACACATACTGGAACACGATGATATAGACCAGGATCGATACCGACAGGCCCACCGTGCAGACGATCATCACCGCGCGATCGGTCAGCGAGCCGCGCACGTACGCGACCGCCAGCGCGAGTCCGATTGCGACCAGCGTGCTGATGATCAAGAGCGGAATCAGGACGGTCAGCGACGGCCCGAGGCGCGTCGCCATGATGTGCGATACGGCCTCGTTGGTGCTCCAGCTGGCGCCGAAATCGGCGGTCAGGACCTGCTTGATGAATATCCACAGCTGCACGTAGAACGGCTGATCGACGCCGAGCTGGCGGCGGATGTTCTCAATCTGCTCGGCGCTGGAGATCTTGCCGGCCAGCACGTAGGCGGGATCGCCGCCGACCCAGTTGAACAGGATGAACACCAGCAGGATCACCCCGAGCAAGGTCGGGATCATCTGCCACAGCCGTCTGATGATGTACGCCGTCATGTTTCCTCCTGCTTAGCGCTAGCCATCGATCGCCTTGGCGCCTACCGCGCTCAGTGTGCCAGCATTGCCGTCCGCCGTGTGTCACCGGCGCCGGCAGATCACTGTCGCCGGCTGTTGTCGATGTCGAAATAAATGAATTCCGCCAGCAAAATCGGATGCTTCTTGTAGCCGACGACCTGCGGCTGCAGAAGCATATTCCGGTATCGGGTGTCGTGCATTTTCAGCACGCCGTTGACCTCGACCATGCGCCAGAGCTGCCGGTACAGGCGGCTTCGTTCCGGCGAATCAGGCATCGTCTTGGTCTTGAGGTAGAGCCGGTCCCATTCGGCTAGCTGAAAGCATGCGTTGTTGTTCTCGTGGCTGTTCGGTCCGTAGAAGAGCTGCATGAAGTCGTCGCCATCGGGATAATCGGCGATCCACGAGGCGGTCCGCGACAGCAACTGGCATGCGCGCTCCCGCTTGAGCTCCTCCGGAAAGCGGTTTTTGTCGACTTGAAAGCGAACGCCGATGCGCTGCAGCGATTTCTGCCATAGCTCGTCGAGCTCGCGATCGCGCGACGAAGGGGTCGATGAATAGCGCCAGACCAGCGGCTTGCCGTCCGGCCACGTGCGGTAACCTTCCGAATCGCGCTGGTAGCCGAAATAGTCGAGCAACTTGTTGGCGAGCTCCGGGTCGTAGGGCACGACCGAACGGTAGGTCGGATCGTTGCCGATGACGCCGGGAGGGATCGGGTACGACTCCTCGATCCCCTGGCCCTTGCGGATGACGCGTATGTATTCGGCATTATCGAAGGCCATGAAGATCGCCCGGCGCAGCGCGATCTTGTCCTTGTCGAAGCCCCCGAATTCCGGGTCGGTGGTATTGATGTACGTGTAGTTGATGTCGGGGTCGGTGGTTCGGTTCAGCGTCACTCCGCGCCTGACGAGGTCGGCATTCACCTGGTTGTTCGGCAATGCGACCGGGGCGAACTGCTCGCGCAGGTACAGAATGTCGAGCTCGTTGTTCTGGAAAGCGAGCCACGCCGCCTGCTGCTCCTCGATGATGCTGATTTCGACGCGGCCGATCTGCGGCATCGTCTTGCCTTCCATCGCGGCGATCCGCTCCTTGTCGGCCGGGTCGCTGCTCGCCTCGAAATGCCAGATCAGTCCGCGAAACGACGGATTGGCCTCGAGCACGATCCTGTTGGAGCGCTTCCATTCCTTGAGCATGTACGGTCCGGTGCCGACCGGGTGGCCGTTGGTGTCGTCGCCATACGCTTCGATCACCTCCCTCGCTACCGCGCCGGTGTTCGGCAACGCCAGGATGTGCGCAAAGTTGTAATCGGTTTCCTTTAGCTTGACTTTAAGCGTATAGCGATCGAGGACCTGCAAGCCCTCGACCTTGCGGTCGTAATCGAATTTGCCTGTCTTTTCCGCGTCCTTTTTGACTTCGTCGAGCCCGACGACGCCGCCGAGAAAGCTTTCATACGGCGATTTGTTGGCCGGATCGCGGAAACGTTTGATCGTGTAGGCATAGTCTTCAGCGGTCAGCTCGCGCGCCTTGCCTTTGAAAACAGGGTCCGGCGCGAAATAGATTCCTCTGTGGATCTTGAAGACGTACGTCCTGGCCTGGTCGCTTATGACCGGCATCGCCTCGGCGGCCCGCGGCGCGAGCTTGGCCGGCCGCGCCAGATAGTCGTAGGTCATCAGCGGCTCGAAAATCGCCTCGCAGACCGTCTGCGAATAGTAGTCCTGCACCTTAACCGGGTCGAAGCCGGTCTCGGCGACGTAGAACTCGATGCGGAGGATCTTGTCCGGGTCGGCTGCCAGCGCAGGCCGAACTACCGGTGGCGCCAGCGCGATCAGCGCACCGAGCAGCAGGGCCAGCGCGCGGCGCGCTATCGCCGACATCGGAGCATTACCGCGCAAATCGACGGCGAGTTCGGGAACGACACGAGGTTCGCACTATCGGGAGGGACGCTTGGAATTGTCGATGTCCATGAACGGCCACGGCGCGTGCAGGATCGGGTGCTTCTTGTAGCCCAGCAGCCACGGATAGAACAGCGTGCTCTTGTAGCGGGTGGCGCCCATGACCCAGGTCGTGTCGACCTCCATCTGCCGCGCCATCGCGCGGTAGAGACGGTTGCGCTCGGGCGAATCCGGCAAGCGCTGCGCCTGCCGGTAGAAGTCGTCGAAGGTCGCGGACTTGTAACAGGCATAGTTGTCCTCGCCGACGTTCGGACCGTACGACAGCTGCAGGAAATTGTCCGCGGTCGGCCAGTCCGCGGTCCACGCCGCTCCGGCGAATTGCATCTGGCAGGCGCGGCCCTTCTGTATCTGGTCGGCGAATTTTATTTTTGCCGTCGCGAAACGGACGCCGATCACGTCGAGGCTCTTCTTCCAGAGCTCGTCGTATTCGCGGGCGAGCGCCTCCGGTGTTGACCAGAGCGTGATCACCAGCGGCTTGCCGTCCGGCAGCGCCCGGAAGCCGTCGGCGCCACGCTTGTATCCGAAATAGTCGAGCAGCTTGTTGGCTAGCGCAGGATCGTAGTGATAGCTCGAACGATAATTCGGATCGTATCCGACCACGCCCGGCGGAATCGGCGACTCGGCCCGGATCGCCTGGCTCTTCCGGATGACGCGTATTTCCTCGTCGATGTCGTACGACATCGCGATCGCGCGCCGCAGCGCAATCTTCTCGGTGGTGAAGCCGCCGACGACCGGATCGACCATATTGAAGTAGTAATAAGTCATCTCCGGCTCGAGATACCGGTAGAGCCTGATGCCGCGCTTGGCCAGATACGGCGCGACCTTGTTGCCGGGAATCGCCATCGGCGCGAAGGATCCGAAGCGGTCGATGTAGTCGATCTCGGCGCCCTGGAACGCAAGCCAGCGCGACTGCTCCTCCTCGATCAGGCGAACGTCGACGACGCCGATTTGCGGCATCTGCTTGCCTTTCATCGCCGCGACCACGTCCTGGTCCCACGGATTGGACGAAGGCTGGAAATCCCAGACGAAGCCGCGGTAACCGGGATTGGCGTTGAGCAGGATGCGGGCACCCCGCCGCCACTCGGCCAGCATGTACGGTCCTGTGCCGACGGGATGGCCCTTGGTGTCCTCGCTGTAACGCTCGATGACTTCGCGTGCGACGATGCTGTTCGTCGGCGACGCCAGGATGTAGACGAAGTTGTAATCGGTGTCGGTGAGATGGAACCGGATCGTATAGCGATCGACGACTTCCAGGCCGGGGATCTTGGCGTCGTAGTCGAAGCGGTCGCCGTTTTTCTTGGCCAGCGCTTCCTGCTCGTTCAGCCCGACGATCTTGCCGTCGAAAAGAAATCGCCACGGCGAGCGATTCTTCGGATCGAGGAAGCGCTTGATCGAGTACGCGACGTCTTCGGCGACGAGCTCGCGCTTATCCGTTTTGAACGCGGGGTCCGGCGTAAAATAGACGCCCTTGCGCAAATGAAACGTATACGTCTTGCCGCCGTCGCCGACTTCGGGCAGCGCTTCGGCCAGCATCGGCGCCAGCTTGACCGGCTCGGCCAGATAATCGTAGGTGAGGAGCCGTTCGAAAATGACCTCTTCGATCAGGCCGGAATAGTAATTGGTGCTCTGCGACGGATCGAAGCCGTCGTCACCCGCCTCGATGGCGACATGCAGCACCTTGTTCGGGTCCGCGGCGGCTGACGCGATCGGCGCGGCGAATAGCGCGAGCAGCCAGCTCAAGGCGACGATGACCGGCGGAACCCGACTGCGCATCGATCCCTCTCCAGCGAAAGGCGCGTAATGTACCACTTCCCGACCCGCCCCGACGCGCGCTGCGACGGGCCGTTTGCGGCCGCTCTGGGCGCCGCGGTTGCGCCGGTTGACCGTTGCGCCGATCCGCACGCGCCCTCGAGCCTATGAAGCCGCCATTCTGGGATGAGGCAGCGCGCGAGCTTTCGCGCCGCGACCGCGTCCTGCGCCGTTTGATACGAGCCCATCCCGGCATCCATTTGAAGCGACGGGCCGATCCGTTCACGACGCTGGCCCGGGCGATCGTCGGCCAGCAGATATCGGTCAAAGCCGCCGACGCGATCTGGTGGCGTTTTGTCGCGGTAGCGGACAACGCGCCTGCGCACAGGTTCCGGCGGCTGCCGGCGGCGAAAGTCGTCGCAGCGGACATGGCCGACCTGCGCACTTGCGGGCTGTCGCAGCGCAAAGCGGAGTACTTGTCCGATCTCGCGCGCCATTTCGCGGAGGGCAAGCTCGATCCGAAGCGCTGGCGCAAGCTCGACGACGAGGCGGTGATCGCGCAGCTGGTCGACGTCAAGGGAATCGGTCGCTGGACGGCGGAAATGTTCCTGATGTTTCACGAGCTGCGCCCCGACATCCTTCCGGTCGACGACCTCGGCCTGCAAAAGGCGATGGCCAGACAATATCTGCGGAACCGCGCGGCGACCCGCAGCGCGATGCTCGCGGTCGCCGAGCCTTGGCGTCCCTGGCGCTCCGTCGCCACCTGGTATTTGTGGCGAAGCCTCGAGCCGGTGCCGGTCGCGTACTAGCAACACGGGCCCGTGATCGCCGCGGGCATCGTTCCGGCCCTACGTACAATGGCCGGATGGACGAAGCCTCGACGCCGCCTTATGCGGGACTCACCCCCGACTGCGTGCTCGACGCGCTCGATCACGTCGGGCTTTTCTGCGACGGCAGGCTGCTCGCGCTCAACAGCTACGAGAACCGCGTCTACCAGGCCTGGCTCGACGACCGTGCGGCGGTGCCCGCGGAAACGGCGGCATCGGTCGTCGTCAAGTTCTATCGTCCGTCGCGCTGGAGCGACGAGCAGATCGGCGAGGAGCATGCGTTCGTCGCCGAGCTCGCCGCGCGGGAGATTCCTGTCGTTGCGCCGATCGTCATCGGCGGCACGACCTTGCACCGCTTCGCCGGCTTCCGTTACGCGGTCTATCCGCAATGCGGCGGTCGCGCGCCCGAACTCGAGGATCGCGCGACGCTCGAATGGATCGGACGCTTCGTCGGCCGCATCCACGGCGTCGGCAGCACCGCGCCGTTTCGCCTGCGCCCGCCGCTCGATGTCGCGAGTTTCGGCGACGAGCCTCGCGCCTGGCTGCTAGCCAACGATTTCATTCCGGCCGATCTGCGCGCGGCGTGGGAAAGCGTCGCCGCGCAGGCGCTCGATGGCGTGCGTCGCTGCTACGAGCGCGCGGGCGAGGTCCGCACCATCCGTCTGCACGGCGACTGCCACGCGGGCAACGTGCTGTGGCGAACCGGCGGGCCGATGCAAGGGCCCCATTTCGTCGATTTCGACGATTGCCGCGGTGGTCCCGCCGTTCAGGATCTGTGGATGCTGCTGTCCGGGGATCGCGACGACATGCGGCGCCAGTTGCGGGCGGTGCTGGACGGCTACGAGGATTTTTGCGATTTCGACGACCGCGAGCTCAACCTGATCGAGCCGCTTCGCACGCTGCGACTGATCCATTATTCGGCATGGCTTGCGCGCCGCTGGCACGATCCCGCTTTTCCGGCGGCGTTCCCGTGGTTCAACACGCAGCGTTACTGGCAGGATCGCGTGCTCGAGCTGCGCGAGCAGATCGCCGCGATGGACGAACTGCCGCTCACTGCGTCGCGCGACGCCTAGACGGTCAATACACCGTCGAGCAGATGCAGCGTGCGGTCGGTGCGGGCGGCCAGGTCGGGGTCGTGCGTGACGATCACCAGGCTGGTGCCAGCGCTGCGATTGAGCTCGAGCATCAGGTCGAACACCTGGCCTGCCGTACGCCGATCGAGGTTTCCGGTAGGCTCGTCGGCGAGCACGCAGGCCGGCGCGGTCACCAGAGCGCGCGCGAGCGCGACCCGCTGCCGTTCGCCGCCAGACAGCTCGGCCGGGCGGTGCTGGGCGCGATGGGCGAGCCCGACGCGCTCGAGCAGCGCGGACGCGCTTGCGCGTGCCGCAGGCCTTGCGTCGCGGCGGATATACAGCGGCATCGCGACGTTTTCCAGCGCCGAGAATTCCGGCAGCAGATGGTGGAACTGATAGATGAAGCCCAGCGCGCGGTTGCGCACCCGCCCGCGCTCGGCTTCCGACAGTTGGGCGAACGGCGCGCCCTGGACCCGGACTTCACCGGCGCTGGGCGCGTCGAGGCCGCCGAGCAGATGCAACAGCGTACTCTTGCCCGAACCCGACGCACCGACGATGGCAACCCGCTCGCCAGGAGCCACCGTCAGGTCGATGCCGAGCAGCACCGGCACGTCCAGCGGCCCGCTGCGGTAGGTCTTCCTCAAGCCGCGGCATTCGAGGACCGCGACGCGGCGCTCGCCGCTGACGGCCTCACTCATAGCGCAGCGCCTCGGCAGGGTTGACCCTGGCCGCGCGCCAGCTCGGATACAGCGTGGCGAGCAGCGCGAGCAGCAGCGCGATCGCGGCGATCAGCACGATGTCGCCGCGCTGCAGGTCGGACGGCAGCTCGCTGATGTAGTAGACGCTCTTGTCGAGGAACTGGATGCTGAACGTGCGCTCGAGAAACGGCACGACCACGTCGACGTTGAGCGCCAGCGCGATCCCGCCGACGACGCCGATCAGCGTTCCGACGAAGCCCACCAGCCCGCCCTGGATGACGAATATGGCGAGAATGCTCGCCGGCGAGGCGCCGAGCGTGCGCAGTATGGCGATGTCGGCCTGCTTGTCGGTCACCACCATCACCTGCGCCGAGACGATGTTGAACGCGGCGACCGCGACGATCAAGGTCAGGATGATGAACATCACACGCTTTTCGATCGCGACGGCGCGAAAGAAGTTGGCGTGGTCCATCGTCCAGTCGCGCACCTCGGCATCGACCGGCATGACGCGTGCCAGGTCGCGCGCGACCGCGGGTGCCGCGAACATGTCGTCCAACTTCAGGCGAACGCCGCTGACGCCGTCATCGAGGCGATACAGCTTCTGCGCATCGGACAACTCGATCAGCGCAAGCCCGTTGTCGAATTCGTACATTCCGATCTCGAACACGCCGACCACCCGGAAGGTCTTCACCCGCGGCAGCGTGCCCGCGGGGGTGACCGTTCCCTGCGGGGTGATCAGCAGCACCGAATCGCCGATCTGGACCCGCAACGCCCGCGCCAGCTCGATGCCCAGCACGATGCCAAAGCCGCCGGGCTTCAGATCGGCGAGCGATCCGGCCCGCATGTGGCGGCCGATGTCGGCGACCTTATCCTCGCGCGCCGGATCGATGCCGCGAACCAGGGCGCCGCGATTGGCATCGCCGGCCGACAGCATCGCCTGACCGAAGACGAACGGCGCCGCCGCCCGCACATGCGCGTCCTGCTGCGCCACTCGCGCGACGTCCTGCCAGTCGACCATCGCGCCGCCAAGCGCACGGATTTCGATATGCGATGCGACCGAGAGGATGCGGTTGCGCAGTTCGTCCTGGAATCCGTTCATTACCGACAGCACGACGATCAGTGCGGCAACCCCTAGGGCGATGCCCGCCATCGAGACGAATGCGATGAACGAGACGAATCCGTTGCGGCCGGCGCCGCGACGGGCGCGGGTATAACGAAGGCCGACGAGAACTTCGTAGGGAGTCACTGCTGATTTGGATGCATTCGGACGACGAAGTGTGCCACACTCGCCTGTAGGGTACACTCACCGCCCATGCCCAAGCTTTCGTCGGCATTGCCGTCTGAATCGGCTGTCCGCCAGGACAACAGGCGAGCCGATGCGGCCGCCACGCCTCCGCTGCCGTCGGCTGCCGGCGCGCTGGTCGAAGCCTATCGGTCGCATGGGTACCTTCACGCGTCGATAGATCCGCTGGACGCCGCGGAGCGAGATTCGCCGATGGCGGAGCTCGAACCGCTCACCTACGGCTTGTCGGTCGACGAATCGGTCGGTTACGCGCTTGATTTCGCCGGCAGCCCGCAAGTGCTCACATTGTCTGCGCTGCTCGGTCGCCTGCGCGAAGCGTACTGCGGATCGGTCGCCATCGATTGCGCGCATGTCCGTGCCGCCGAGCAGCGCCGCTGGCTGCATGTCCGAATGGAGACGCGCAGCGGCTGGCCCGAGGGCGACGATTGGGTGCGCATCCTCGGGCAGCTTGTCGCGGCGGAGGCATTCGAGCGGTTTCATCGGACGAACTTCGCCGCGTACAAGCAGTTCAGCCTCGAGGGAAGCGAAAGCATCGTCACGCTGCTGCGCGAAACGATCGAATGCGCCGCCGCGCACGGTGTCGACGGCATCGTCCTGGGCATGCCGCATCGCGGCCGGCTGAACATGATGCTGAACGCGCTCGATGTGCCGGCGCAAAACCTGCTTTCACTGTTCTCGGTCGACCCGGACATCGAGCTGGCGGCGCGGGATCTCAAGGATCACGCCGGCCTCTCGGCCCGGATCAAGACCCGCGACCGGGAGATCGGCATTCTGCTCGCGCACAACCCGTCGCATCTGGAGAGCGTCTCACCGGTCGTCTGCGGCATGGCGCGCGCCCTCCAGGAGCGCCAGGCCGACGGTTCCACCCGGAACGTGATGCCGGTCCTGGTGCACGGCGATGCGTCGTTTTCGGCGCAGGGCATCGTGACCGAGACTCTCAATCTGTCGCAGACGCGCGGCTACGGCGTCGGCGGCACGGTGCACCTGATTCTCAACAACCAGATCGGCTCGACCGTCTCGCATCCGCGGGACTCGCGGTCCACCCTGTCTTGCGCGGACGTCGCAAGGGCGGTCGATGCACCGATCGTTCACGTCAATGCCGACGATCCGGATGCCGTCGCATTTGCGGCGCGGCTCGCGACCGGGTTTCGCACGACCTTCGGCGCGGACATCGTCGTCGACCACGTCGGCTACCGGCGATACGGCCATTTCGTCCGCGATGACCCCACGATAACGCAGCCGGCGATGCAGCGGCGGATCCGGCGCCATCGCGGTGTGGTCGGTCTTTACGCAGAAAAGCTTTCGCGCCGCGGCATCGCCGGCCAGGCGTTGGCCGAAGCCCTCGGCGCCGAAGCCCTGAATGCGCTGAAGGCGGTGCCCGGCAACGCCGCACCGACGATCGTCGATGGATCCGCCCCGCAGTCGCCGCCTTCGCCGCAGGGGAAGCCAGCCCGAACAACCGTTCCGCTCGGCCAGCTCCGGGCGATGACCGAGCGTCTCGCCGCGGCGCCGGATGGCTTTGCGCTGCACGGCGATCTGTCCAAGATGCTCGATGACTGGCGGCTGGTTGCGCGCAACGACGATCGCCCGGTCGATTGGCGGCTCGCTGAGAACCTCGCCTACGGCTCGCTTTTGGCGAACGGGTTCAACGTCCGGCTTTCCGGCCTCGACATCGGTCGCGGCACCTTCGTTCACCGCCAGCATGTCTGGCACGATCAGGATGCCGACCTCGATTGGCAGGACCTCCACGTCCCGTTGCGCCACGTCGCCGACGGCCAGGGAATCTTCTCGATCTTCGAGTCGCCGCTGTCGGAGGAAGCGGTGGTCGGCTTCGAGTACGGCTACAGCCTCAAATGCGGTCGCGATCTGGTCGTATGGGAGGCGCAGTTCGGCGACTTTGTGAACAACGCGCAGGTGCTCATCGATCAGTACCTCGCGTCCGGCGAAGCCAAATGGCGTTACGAGAGCGGGCTGGTGCTGATGTTGCCGCACGGCCACGATGGCTGGGGCCCCGAACATTCGTGCGCGTTCCTCGGCCGGTTCCTGCAACTATGCGCGTCGGGCAACATGCACGTGGCGATGCCGTCCACGGCGGCGCAAATGTTTCATCTGCTGCGCCGCCAGGCGCTGACCGAGCGCCGGCAGCCGCTGATCGTCATGACGCCCAAGCCCTGGCTTTACGGCGTGCGGCCTTCGTATTCGCTGCTCTCCGACCTCGCGGACGGCGAGTTCAGGCCGCTGCTCGGCGAGGATCGCGACATCGACCGCGAAGCGGTTTCCCGCGTCATCGTGACCAGCGGCAAGCTCTACTACGACCTGGCCGACGCACGCGCGAAAACGTCTCGCCCGGATGTGCCGATACTTCGCGTCGAGCAGCTCTACCCGTTTCCGGCCGATGCGCTTGCCGCCGAGCTTCGCCGCTTTCCCAGGCTGAGGCATGCGGTCTGGTCCCAGGAAGAGGCGAGGAACCACGGGGCGTGGCATTTTGTTCGCGAGCAACTCGAGGGCGCGTTGCCGCCCGGGGTATCGCTCGATTACGTCGGCCGTGCCGCGTCCGCGGCGTCCGCGACCGGCAGCGCGGCGGTGCACGCCACCGAGCAGCGTCAGATCATCGCCGCTGCCCTGGAACAAGCGCATTCCTGACCCTTACTGGCCGAGGCGCCGATCGATCGGCGCGGGGCGCAGCGGCTCACACCACCTTTTCGCTCTCGTCGGTAGCCGGCCTGGACAACAGGTAGGTGTGCGCAGCCTGGGCGAAGGATATGAACGCGGCGGGCTCCATCGGACGCGCAAACAGGAAACCCTGCAGCACGTCGCAGCGGTGCTTGACCAGGAAGTCCGCCTGTGCCCTCGTTTCGACGCCTTCCGCGACGGTTTTCAAATGCAGGCCGCGGGCAAGAGCGATCGTCGCCCGGACGATCGAAGCGTTCGCCTCGCTGCTCATCAGATCGGCGATGAACGTGCGGTCTATTTTCAGCGTATCGAGCTGGAAACCCTTGAGGTAGCTGAGCGACGAGTAGCCGGTGCCGAAATCGTCGAGGGCGATCGACACGCCGAGCGCCTTGAGCTCGGCGAGCGTCGCCTTGCTGCTCACCAGATCGTCCATCAACAGCGACTCGGTCAATTCGAGCTCGAGGTTCTTCGGATCGAAGCCGGTGTCGTCGAGCACCTTGCTGATCGTGCCGGCGACGTTCTCCTGACGGAACTGCCGGCTGGAAAGATTGACCGACAGCGGAATCCGCGGCAGCCCGCGCGCGTACCATTCATTCATTTGCGTGCATGCGGTGCGCAATACCCACTCGCCGATGGCGCCGATCAGTCCGGTCTCCTCGGCGATCGGAATGAACTGCGCCGGCGTAACCATGCCGTACTCCGGGTGGTTCCAGCGCAACAAGGCCTCGACGCCGGCCAGCCTTCCGGTCTTGGCGGATATCAGCGGCTGATAGTGCAACAACAGCTCGTTCTTGGCGATCGCGTTGAACAGCGCGTTCTCCATCGACAGGCGGCTATGCGCGCCGGCGCTCATGTCGGAGCTGTACATCATCAGGCAATCGCCGCCGCGAGCCTTGGCCCTGTACATGGCGACGTCGGCATTCTGCAGCAGCGTCTCCGAGGCCGTGCTCGCATCTAGCGAAATGCTGATGCCGATCGACGCGGTGATATGCAGGTCGCGCCCGTCGACGACGAAAGGGTCCTTGAGCGCGGTCAGGCATCGCTCCGCAACGGTGACCGCGCTGCTGCCGTCCTGCACGCCGGGGAGCAGCAGCACGAACTCGTCGCCTCCCCAGCGGGCAAGCGTATCGCAGTCGCGAATGCATGTTTTCAGCCGGACTCCGACCAGCTTCAACAGCGTGTCTCCCATCCCGTGGCCGAGCGTGTCGTTGATGTTCTTGAAGCGGTCGATGTCGATCATCAGCATCGCGAGCAATGACCCTTCGCGCCTGGCCTGCGCGAGCCCGCCCGCGAATCGCTCGTCGAGGAGGAAGCGGTTCGGAAGGGCCGTCAGATGGTCGGTCCGGGCCAGTTCGTGAAGGCGCTGCTCCATCCGCTTGCGATCGCTGACATCGCGCGAAATGCACAGGATCCGCTGCGTGTCCTCTCCATCGGCATTCTTCATCCGCTGCAGCGTCGTCTCCAGCCATACGTAGTGCTGATCGGCGTGCCGGGCGCGGTAGACGATTGTCGCCAGCGACCTGTTCTGCATCGCTTCGGAGACGGCGCTGCGAACGGTGCTGAAGTCGTCCGGATGAACGAATTCGCAAAGCGAATGGCCGAGCAGCTCGCCGTGCGGCATACCGAGGATCGCGACAGAAACCGGGGAAGCGTACATGATCGTTCCGTCGGTCGCGTGCTTGGTGATCAGGTCGGTGGAATTCTCGGTGATCAGCTGATACTTCTGCATCGTCTCGATCAAGGCGTCTTCCCGATCGCGCAGGCGGGAGGTGAGGCGGTTGAAGGCGCGGCGCAGAGCGCGGATTTCGCCGCCGCCCGCGGGCCCCGTCAACGGCGCGATTCTTTCGGTGTGCGAGGAATAGCTTTTCAGGTGATCGGTCAGGACGACCAGCGGTCGCATCAGGTATCGGGTCAATATCCAGATCGAAGCGACGACCAGAACGCTCGCCAGCAGCAGCATTTGCACGAATCGCAAGGTCAGCTGGTGAATTGCGGCCAACGCCTCGTCTTTCGGGTAGACGGCGGCGACGATCCAGTTCGACGACGGGACGCGACGGTAGGTGACGATGGCTTCGCGACCATCGGATTCCAGGGCGTCGCCGGTGCCTTCGAAGCCTTTGAGCGCACGCTCGAAAAGCGGATTCGCCCCCGGCGGGAAGGCGCGCTGCGACAGGCGCTCCCGGTCTGGATGCATGATCAGCTTGCCGTCCGAGGTCACGATGTACAGATAGCCGGTCGTGCCAATCACCGTCTTGGCGATCTTGCCCAGCATCCCGGGCCGAGTGAGGCCGAGGCTGCCGGTAAGGATGGCGACCATTTCCCCGTCCTTGTCGAACACCGGCGAGGTCGCGACGAGGACCATGTTGGAGTCGCCTACGTTGGTCATGAACGGCTCGGAAATCACCGGGAGACGGGTTCTGATCGTATCGCGCATGTATTCTCGCTCTGAAGCGTCGCCGCCGCGACGGTTCGGGCGAAACGGGCGCTCAGCCAGCGAGATTCCCCGGGCGGTGAACAGGAAGATCGAGCGATCGATCACCGCGAACAGGCCGGTGCTCGTATCCAGATATCGCTGCGCAGCGTCCGAGGACGCGATGTCGGCTTCGGTAATCTCGCTGGCGCTCAGTGCCAGCGCCTTTTGCAGCGTCTGCAGCTTCTGATCGAGATTGTCGGCGATGCGAACGACCAGCGTGTTCTGATCGGCAACCATGACGTTCAGCATCTGCGTGCGGAAAGACTGCAGCGCCGCCATCCCGATCGCAAGAATCGTGACCAGGAACAGCAGTGACGTCGCGATCGCCGTTTTGGTGCCGAGCGTAAGCCTTGCCGGCTTTCGCCATACCGCGAGCAGCTTGTGTGTAGAGTACAAGGTCTCAGGCCATGAATCGGACCACGCTACCTGAGCAAGAGCTGTGCCGGACAATCCGCCACGGCAGAATGGAGGCCGCCCGCGCAAATACCGCCCTCGACCTGCCGCTGCCAGACACTTCGCTACGCATTTTCGGCGCTCGGCGGCAACGGGGCGGCGCACCAAGGGGCGCGAGACCCGCGTGCTAGACTCGATTCGCCACCGCCCGTCTCTCTTGCATGCAACTCACGCTGGTCGTCCCGGGATTGCTCGATTTTGCGGAGGCCGAGCCACTCCGCGCCGACGCCGAGGGCGCCCCGCTCGCGCGATTATTGGCGAGAGGCACGCGCACCGCCGCGCTCGGCGGTGCGCCAGGCATCCTCTGCACGGCGCTTGGCGTCGCCAGGCAGCTCGACTGGCCCATTGCGCCGCTGCTCGCCGTTGCGTCGAATCTCGACCTTGGCGAGGCTTACTGGCTTCTGGCCGAGCCGGTAACGCTGCTGGTTGGCCAGCTCGACGTGCGCCTTGCCGCCGTCGCAGGTGATCTGGCCGCGGATGAGTCGCAAGCGTTGCTGGCGACACTGAATGCGCATTTTGAAGGCGACGGGCTGCGCTTTATCGCCGTGGCGCCGGCGCGCTGGCTGATCGCCGCCGACTCTCCTCAGCAGCTGACCACGCATCCGGCCGACGACGCGCTCGGCGCGCCGATTTCGCCGTTCCTCCCTGCGGGACCCGACGCGGCGCGGTGGCGTCGATGGCAGAGTGAAATGCAGATGTTGCTCTTTGCCCATCCGGTCGGTGCCTTGCGCGAGCAGCGAGGCAGCGCGCCGATCAACGGCATCTGGCTGTCGGGGGGTGGCAGGCGAGCGGCGCAAGCGATGCCGCGCATCGCATCGCTTTACGCCGACGCGCCGTTGCCGCGCGATCTCGCGCGCGCCCGCGAAGTCGCCGTCGCGGCCGTGCCTCAGTCGCTTCGCGATTGGATCGCTGCGGAGCCGCGGTTGCCATCGCTGGTCTGGCTGCCGGCGGTCGGCGCGAACGACAAAGCCTCGCCCTTGCCTGCTCTCGGACGCGACTGGGCCGATCCGCTGCTCGCAGCGCTCGACACAGATGCGAGCCTCGAGCTTTCGGTCGTGCTTTCCGGCCGCGGGCGTGCATGGTCGTACGGCTTTGGTCGAGCCTCGCTCGCCGCGCGCTGGCGCGGCCGATTCGCTCGGCCTCCGCTTTCAAAGCTGATCGCTACCGGCGGCTGAATGGAGATCACGCGCCGCAATGTCCCCGACGCCGCCGCGGCGCTCGGCGTCGCCGGCATCGCGCCGATCATGGCGCGGGTCTTCGCTGCCCGCGGCATCGCATCGACAGCGGAACTCGATAACGATCTGGCCGGATTGCCACCATGGCAATTGCTCAAGGGCATCGACAAGGCGGCCGAGCGGCTTGCCGCCGCGATCGAGCGCGGCGAGCGCCTGCTGATCGTCGCCGATTACGACGCCGATGGTGCAACCGCCTGTGCGGTCGGCATGCGCGGCCTTGCCGAGATGGGAGCGACGGTCGACTTCCTGGTGCCCAATCGCTTCGACTTCGGCTATGGCCTGACACCTGAGATTGTCGCGCTCGCCGCGACCCGTCGGCCGCACATCATCATCACCGTCGACAACGGCATCGCCAGCGTTGAAGGTGTTGCCGCCGCGCAGTCGCTCGGCATCGACGTGCTGATCACCGACCATCATCTGCCCGGCGAACGGCTGCCGGAGCCGGCATGGATCGTCAATCCCAACCAGCCGGGCTGCGCGTTCCCCAGCAAACATCTGGCCGGAGTAGGCGTGATGTTCTATCTGCTGTGCGCATTGCGGGCTTTGCTGCGCGAGCGCGGTCATTTCGCGCATCGCGCCGAACCGCGTCTGGCGGATTTGCTCGACCTCGTGGCGCTCGGCACGATCGCCGACGTCGTGCGGCTCGATCACGCCAACCGCATCCTGGTCGACCAGGGATTGCGGCGAATCCGCGCCGGCCGCATGCAGCCGGGCGTACGCGCGCTGCTCGCGGTTGCGGGGCGCGCGCCCCAACGGGCCACGAGTTACGACCTCGGGTTCATCGCGGGTCCCCGGCTCAATGCGGCAGGGCGGCTCGCCGACATGTCGGTCGGAATCGCCTGCCTGATGTGCGACGATCAGACGGCTGCCGACCGGATTGCGGCCGAGCTCGACGCGCTCAATCGCGAGCGGCGCGAGGTCGAGGCGACGATGCAGCAACAGGCGCTGGCCGACATGGAGTGCGTCGTCGACGAAGACGGGTACACGCTGTGCCTCTACCGAGCCGAGTGGCACCAGGGCGTGGTCGGCATCGTCGCATCGCGCCTCAAGGATCGTTATCATCGCCCGGTGATCGTGTTCGCGCCGGCCGGCAGTGCTGGGGAACTGCGCGGATCGGGGCGCGCGATCGCAGGCTTTCATCTGCGCGATGCGCTCGATCTCGTCGCCAAGCGAGCTCCGGGTACGATCAGCCGGTTCGGCGGGCATGCCTACGCGGCGGGTCTGTCGTTGCACGAACGGGCGCTTCCCCGTTTTGTCGAGGAGTTCGAGCGGATCGGACGCGAATGGTTGTCGCCTTCGCTGCTCAAGCGCACGATCGAGACCGATGGGACGCTCTCTGCCGACGAGCTTACGCTGGGGCTCGCCCAGTCTTGCGCCGCGCACGTGTGGGGACAGGGCTTCCCCGCCCCGGCGTTCGACTCCGAGTTCACGGTGACAGCGCAACGCGTGGTCGGCGACAAGCACCTGAAGCTCGCGCTGTCGATGGACGAGCGTCGATTCGACGCGATCGTTTTCCAGCAAACCGCGCCCCTGCCGCCGCGTATCCGAGCGGCGTACCGCCCCGAGGTCAATCATTACCAGGGCCTGGACTCGCTGCAGCTGGTGGTCGAGCACTGGCAGCCTGCCTGACGTCATGCATGCATGCGCCGCTCCCGGGGCGCGGGCTGTCCTGCGATGCATCAGAATTGCGCAGGCCACGACCATTGCAAGCTTGGCATCGGATCGGCGTCCATCCGCTAAGCTGTTGTTTATTCTGCTTGCTTAGCGCCTCCAGCGCAGGCACGCCGCGCCCCGAGCTGGAGGTTGTGCAATGCAATGAAAACGGATAGAGTCGCCGCACTCAAGCGGCGGCAATGCCCGCCATCATCGGGGTCAGGAAACCATGCGGCTCAAAGGCAAAGTCTCGATCATCACCGGTGCGGGACAGGGCATCGGGCAGGCGACTGCGGTCAAATTTGCCCAAGAAGGCGCCAAGGTCGCCGTCTGCGATATCAACGAGACGACGATCCAGGAAACCATCGCAAAGATCGAGGAGCTCGGCGGCGAGTGCGCCGGCTTTGTCATCGATGTGACCGACAAGCAAAGCATCGCGCGCATGGTCGAAGGCGTGATGGCCAAATGGGGCCGCATCGATACGCTGGTCAACAACGCGGGCATCGTGCAGGACGCGCAATTCAAGAAAATGAGCGACGACCAGTTCGACCGCGTCGTCGACGTCAATCTGAAGGGCGTCTACAACTGCACCAAGGCGGTCGTCGACATCATGCTCGAGCAGAATTCGGGCTGCATACTCAACGCCTCGTCGATCGTCGGCATCTACGGCAATTTCGGACAGACCAATTACGCGGCGACCAAGTTCGGCGTCATCGGCATGGTGAAAACCTGGGCGAGGGAGCTCGGCCGCAAGGGCATCCGCGCCAATGCGATCTGCCCGGGCTTCATCCACACGCCGATCCTGGCGTCGATGCCGGACAAGGTGGTCAAGATGATGGAAGATCGCGTCCCGCTCGGCCGTCTGGGCCAGCCGGAGGAAATCGCCAACGCCTACGCCTGGCTCGCATCCGACGAAGCGAGCTATATCAACGGCGCCGTTATCGAAGTCTCGGGCGGCGCGACGATCTGAGCGGCACGTTGGCCTTGGCGGCGCTTGAGCGCGCCCGCCGCACTTGGTAGCATGGACGACCTTTTGTCTGTCCGGCTCCATCATGCGCCGATGCCCGTTGCTCGCCCTGCTTGCCGTCACGGCGTTTCTTCCCGCCGTATCGGCGTACGCGCTCGACAACGTCGATCCGTACATCTGCCCGACGGCACTCCACGGTACCGCCACCGACTGCTTCTTCGAGGCGGTTCCGCAGACCTACACGATGTGCCGGCAGATCAAGAGCATCGAGATCATCGAATTCGGGCTCGCCGGCGCGCAGGAAGGCGTCAACGGCGCCAAGACCGAAGGGTGCATCGAAAAGCACAAGCGTCTGATCGCGCGACCGTACCAGGCGGCGCTGCGCGAAGCCGGGCGCAACAAGGGAAAAGTGCAGGGACTGCAAACGCTTTACGCCACCTGGACCAAAAGCCTTGGCGAGCTGACGCCGGGGCCGGGCGAATTCGACGTCAACTACAAGCAGCGCGTCACGCACCCCTATGGCGCGTTCGACGCGCAGATCAAGGCGCTGCGCGAGCCGCCGCCGGCGGTCGCCGCCGCAAAGCCGGCAACCAAAGCCGCGAGCAAGAAGAAATCCACCAAGCAGTGATCACACGCCACCGCGACGATGACGCGGCGCGCGAGGCCGCCGCGCTGAGAGGCCGACGCTGAGCGACACCGAGCTTCGCGCAGTTTTCGGCGCCGACGGAGCGCTTGCCCGCAGTATCCCCGGCTACCGGACGCGACCTCAGCAACTCGCGATGGCCGAGGCGATCGCGCGTGCCATCGAAACGCGTGGGCAGCTGCTCGCCGAAGCCGGGACCGGCACAGGCAAGACCTTCGCCTACCTGGTCCCAGCCCTGCTTTCCGGCGGCAAGGTGATCGTTTCTACCGGAACCAAGACGCTGCAGGACCAACTCTTCCAGCGCGATTTGCCGCTGGTGCGCGATGCGCTGCGCATTCCCGTAAGTGTCGCGCTGCTCAAGGGCCGCGGCAACTACATCTGCCATCATCATCTGGCGCGAACCGCGGCACAGACGACCTTCGCGTCGCGCGCCGACGCGGGTTACGTCAAGCGGATCGAAGCCTTCATCCGCACGTCGGCCAGCGGCGATAAGAGCGAGGTCGCCGACGTTCCGGAGAATGCGCCGATCTGGGCGGATGTCACTTCCACGCGAGAGAATTGTCTCGGCACCGAATGCTCGAGCTACAACGAATGTTTCGTGATGAATGCGCGCAAGCAGGCGCTGGCGGCCGACGTCGTCGTCATCAATCATCATTTGTTCTTCGCCGACGTGATGCTGAAGGACGAAGGCATCGCCGAGCTGCTGCCGGCTTCTAACACGATCATCCTCGACGAGGCGCACCAGCTGCCGGAGACCGCGACGCTGTTTTTCGGCGAGGAAGTGACCGCAGGACAACTGGGCGAGCTCGCGCGCGACGCCGAACTCGAAGGCCTGAAGGCCGCACGCGATTATGCGCCGCTGCCTGCGGCCGCGCAGGCGCTTGTGCTGGCGCTGCGCCGGTTCCGGCTCGCCGCCGGCGAAGGTCCCGCCAAGCTGCCGCGGGCGGTGGCTGCGCGACGCGCCGGCTTCGATGAAGCGCTCGACGCGGTGGACGCCGCGCTGACGACGCTCGCATCCGAGCTTGGCAAGCAGTCCGAGCGCAGCGACGATCTGGCGCAGTGCGCGCATCGCGCCGACGACGCGCTGGCACGGCTCGGCCGTTGGCGCGATCACGACGATCCGGAGTGGATCCGTTGGGTGGACATCGGCATCTCGAGCTGGCAACTCCGGGCCTCGCCGCTGTCGGTCGCCGAAATATTCGCGAAAGAGGTGACCGATCACGCCCGGGCGTGGATTTTCACCTCGGCGACGCTGGCGATCGGCAGCGACTTCTCGCTCTACCAGCGCGAGCTCGGCCTGGCCGAGGCTGCGACCGGGTACTGGGAAAGCCCGTTTGACTACGCGCGCCAGGCATTGTTGTATCTGCCGCGCGAATTGCCCGAGCCGAACAGCTTCGAGCACACCGATGCCGTCGTCGCGGCCGCGTTGCCGGTACTGAAGGCCAGTGGCGGTCGCGCCTTTCTGCTGTTCACGACGCTGCGCGCGCTGGCCCGCGCGCGCGAATCGCTGGCGGCGGCGCTCGAGCGCGAGCACCTGGATTTTCCGCTGCTGGTGCAAGGCGAGGGTTCGCGCACCGAACTGCTGACGCGATTTCGCCGCCTCGGCAACGCGGTGCTGCTCGGCAGCCAGAGCTTCTGGGAAGGCGTCGACGTGCAAGGCGAAGCCTTGTCGGTGGTGATCATAGACAAGCTGCCGTTCGCACCACCCGACGATCCACTGCTCGCGGCGCGGCTCGAGCACATCGCGCGGCGAGGGCGGCAATCCGTTCTTCGATTACCAGTTGCCGCAGGCCGCGATCAGCTTGAAGCAGGGGGCAGGCAGGTTGATACGTTCAGAGACCGATCGAGGCGTGCTGATGATTTGCGACCGGCGACTCGTCGACAAGCCGTATGGCAGGCGGATCTGGCAGGCGTTGCCGCCGATGCGGCGTACGAGGGAGCTGGCGGAGGTACGCGCGTTTTTCGCGCCGGCGACGATCGAGGGTTAACGGGTCTGGTATCGCGCGCCGCCAGCTTCCGAACCGTCGGTGCGGAACGCTACCAGAATTTCCACCAAGCCTTTACGGAGTCCGTTGGCGGCAGCAGCGCCGGGTCGTCCTTGCCCCAGAATTTCCACCACGGCTTGTTCGCGCTCGCGGCGAAGTACCGGCCGTTGGGAAACGTTTCCTTCAGCACGCGGCGCGTGTCGTCGCGCAGCTGGTCCATGCCAAGCTTGTCGTAGCTTTCCATCAGCAATACGAGCGCGTCCTCGTTCGCCGGCGTCTTCGGGTAATTGATCAGCGCGGCCTGCGCGCGATTGGCCGCCGCGACATAGGCGCCGCGGTTGTAGTAATAGCGGGCGACGTGCACTTCGGATCCGGCGAGCGCATTGGTCAAGATACCGCATGCGCTCGGCCGAGTCCTCGGCATATTTGCTGTCGGGAAACCGCGTCACCAGTTCCCGGAACGCGCCAAATGCCTCCTTGGTCATCTTCGGATCGCGCTCGGACAGATCGGTTTCGACCAGGTAGCCGAGGACGCCCTGGTCCTCGCGAAAATTGACCAGGCCTTTCAGGTAGTACGCGTAATCGACATTCGGGTGATTCGGGTAGGTGCGGATGAAGCGATCGCAGGCTGCGATCGCCGTCGTCGCCTCGCCCTGGCGGAAGTTCGAGTAGGCGCCTTCCAGAATCGACTGCTGCGCCAGCCGGCCGTACGGAAATCGGCCTTCGAGCGTGTCGAACATCTTGATCGCACGGGTATAATTGGCAGCCAGCATCGACTCGTGCGCATCCTTGTAGATTTTCTCCGCGGTCCAGCTGGCGGTCTCGTCCTTGACCTCCGGCAGCAGGTTGCACCCCGCCAGGACCGCGCTCATCAGGATCAGCAACACAAGCGTATATCCGCTCAGCTTCGACATCTTGGCTTGCTCCATACGTAGCCGTGAATTATAACCCCGACGCTGCGGCCGGCGCGCAGCGCGAGCTGACCATTCCGGCCGAATGCGCGGGCATGCGGCTCGACCGCGCGCTCGCCACGATGTTCCCCGACCATTCGCGTACCCGTATCCGGACCTGGATCGACGCCGGCCGCGTGCTGCTCGCCGGCGCGCCTGCAGACGCGAGCCGCAAGGTCGGCGGCGGCGAGCGAGTCCTCGTGCATCCGCTGTCCGATCCCGCCACGGCCGACTTTGCGCCACAGGCGCTGCCGCTGACGATCGTTCACGAGGACGAGGCGATACTCGTGATCGACAAGCCGGCGGGTCTGGTCGTTCACCCCGGCAGCGGCAACCGCGATGGAACGCTCGCCAATGCGCTGCTGCATCACGCACCTCAGCTTGCGGTCGTCGCGCGTGCCGGCATCGTGCATCGACTCGACAAGGATACCAGCGGGCTGCTGGTGGTGGCCAAGACCGAAGTCGCGCAGACCGATCTGGTGCGCCAGCTTCAGGCGAAAAGCGTCCACCGCGAATATCTGGCGCTCGCAGCCGGCGATATCGCTCGCGGCGGCGCCGTCGATGCGCCGATCGGACGCCATCCGGTTCGGAGGACGTCGATGGCTATCGTTGCGACAGGAAAATCCGCCGTTACCCACTATGAGGTGCGCGAGCGCTTTGGCGATTGCACGCTGCTCGCCTGCCGCCTCGAGACCGGGCGCACCCACCAGATCCGCGTTCATCTCGCCTTTCTCGGACATCCGCTGGTCGGCGACCCGACGTACGGCAAGAAGCGCGGCATCGCATTCGGGCGGCAGGCGCTTCACGCGTGGCGTCTCGGGCTCGTTCATCCGTCGACAAGAAAGCCGATGCAGTGGGAATCGCCGCTGCCGCCGGACTTCGCCGCGCTTCTTGCGGCACTGCGCGAGCGGGCCGGTCATGCGCGCTGAGGCGGCGTTGGCGGCGCGCCTTCGGTCGGCGGGACTCGACTGGATAGTGCCAGAGTGGCCGGCGCCGGCGACGGTGCGCGCATTCTCGACCACGCGAAACGGCCTCGCGGGGAGCGCGGCCGACTTCTCGCGCGACGCGCCGGACGCTGCCGTGGCGCGCGCGTTGCTCCGCCGCTTCGCACCTGCCGACGTGCTTTGGCTAGCACAAGTGCACGGCGCGGCGATCGTCAGCGCTGACGAGAAACACGGCCATGCGCCCGCGGCCGATGGCGCCGTCTCGCGCGTCGATGACAAGGTGTGCGCGGTGCTGACGGCGGATTGCCTGCCGGTGCTGTTCTGCGACCGGCGGGGCACCGTCGTCGCCGCGGCGCACGCGGGGTGGCGCGGGCTCGCCTCGGGCGTCCTCGAATCCGCGGTCAGATCGATGCAGGCGGAACCCACCGATCTGCTGGCATGGCTCGGCCCTGCGATCGGGCCGAGCGCCTTCGACGTCGGCGCCGATGTCCATGACGCATTCTGCGGACGTGACGCGGGCGCGGCGGCGTGCTTCGTCGCAACGCGCGAAGGCAAGTGGCGCGGCGATCTCTATGCGCTTGCGCGCCGGGCGCTTGCTCGCGCGGGCGTCGACGCCGCAGCGATCCACGGCGGCGGTCGCTGCACCCTCAGCGAGCCGGCGTCATTCTATTCACACCGTCGCGGCGGCCCGGACGCCACGGCGAGGATGGCGACGCTGATCTGGCTCGCCTCCGAGCCAGCCCGCACCGACGCTCTCGTATAATGCTCTGGCGATGACAGCGCATTCTCCACTCTACGCGATCGTCGTCGCCTGCCTCGCCGGAGGCGTTCTGGCGATCATCGCTGCTGCTGGCACGCTCGCATTGCATGCGCGCTGGATATCCAAGCTGGTCAGCTTTGCCGTCGGCGCGCTGCTCGGCGCGGTATTCCTGGAATTGCTTCCGCACGCGCTCGAGCACGGCTCGACCCAACGCGTGATGCTGACGGTGCTCGCCGGACTGTTGCTGTTCTTCCTGCTGGAAAAACTGGTGCTGTGGCGGCACAGCCACCTCGAAGCAGAGGCTCTCGGCGACAAGCGGCAATCCGCCGCCGAGCCGCATGGGCACGGCGCCGACGGCGGCCGCTCGGGGCTCATGATCGTGATCGGCAACAGCGTGCACAATTTCTGCGATGGCATCGTAATCGCGGCGGCCTTCCTGACCGACTTCGCGCTAGGGACGGCAACCGCGCTGGCGATCGTCGCGCACGCGATTCCACAGCAGGTCGGCGATTTCGCCGTGCTCATGCATTCGGGCTACGCACGGCGGCGCGCGTTCGCGTACAACCTGGCGACCGGCGCCGCGACGCTGCTCGGCGGGCTCGCCGGTTATGCGGCGCTGGCGTCGATGCAGCACGTGCTTCCGACCGTGCTCGCGATCGCATCGGCCAGTCTGCTTTACGTCGCGGTCGCCGACTTGATTCCCAGCCTGCACCGACATCCGGCGCCGGCCGCGACGGCGCAGCAGCTGCTGCTTATCGGCATCGGCATCGGACTGATCGCCGCGGTGCATCTGTGGCTCGAACGTTGAATCGCGATGAACGGGACTAAGCGCGCGAAGCGCGAGCCGGCGACTGTAGAGCAGGCGGCCGACTGGTCGGATCTGGCGCGCCGCTGGCAGGAAGTCGGCGCGTTGTGGACGCAGTTGTGGACCGATGCGGCACTGAAGACGGTGCCCACCGCCGTGCCCGCGGGCTTTCCGGCACACGCGATCGCGCCGCCGGCGATCGCAGCGTCGATCGATCCAGCCGCAGCGGCGGAGCTCACCGAGCGTTACGCCGCCAAGTTCGAGGTCTTGTGGGCACGCGCCGCGGAGGGCCGGACGACGACCGAGCCGGCGGAGGGCCGCGACGACTCGCGCTTTTCGGATAAGGCATGGCGCGAGCACCCTTATTTCACATGGCTGCGCGACGCCTACCTGCTCTACGGCGAGTACGTCCGCGAGTTCGCTGCGCTCGCCGACGCAGACGACGCCACCAGGAAACGGCTGGCCTTTCTCGCCCGGCAATACGTGGCTGCGATCTCGCCATCCAATTTTCTCGCCACCAATCCCGAGGCGCTGCAGCGCGCTCTGGCCACCGGCGGCACATCGATCGCGCAGGGCTTGTCAAACCTGGTCGCCGACGCGCAGCGCGGCCGCATCGCGATGACCGACGAAACCGCCTTCGAGGTCGGCCGCAACCTGGCGACGACCCCGGGCAGCGTGGTATTGCGCAATCCGCTGATCGAATTGATCCAGTACACGCCGACCACAGCCCGGATAGCCAAGCGACCGCTGCTGATCGTCCCGCCTTGCATCAACAAGTACTACATCCTGGACCTTCAGCCGACCAATTCCTTCGTCCGCTACGCGGTCGGCGAGGGCCACAGGGTATTCATGGTGTCGTGGCGCAACATTCCTGCCGAGCTTGGCGGCCTCACCTGGGACGATTATCTGCAGCAGGGGGTGCTCACCGCGATCGAGGCGGTCCGCGACATCGCCGGCAGCAAGACGATCAACGCACTCGGATTCTGTGTCGGAGGCACTCTGCTGGCCTGCGCGCTCGGGGTCCTCGCTGCGCGGCGCGAGTCGCCGGTTGCAAGTACCACCCTCCTGGCGACGATGCTCGACTTCGCCGATCCGGGCGATATCGGCGTTTACCTCTCGCGCGAGGGGCTGGCGGCGCGCGCGCCGGCGCTGTGCGGCGGCAGCCGCATCCAGGGGAGCGAATTGGCGGGCGCGTTCGCAAGTCTCCGGCCGAACGAGCTGGTCTGGAACTACGTGGTCGGGAATTACCTGAAAGGACAGACCCCGCCAGCATTCGACCTTCTGTACTGGAACGGCGACTCGGCGAATCTGCCGGGGCCGATGTACGTCGACTACATTCGCGACATGTATCTGGACAATCGACTGCGCGAGCCGGGAGCGCTCTCGATGTGCGGTCAGCCGATCGATCTCGGGCGCATCGCGATGCCTTCGTACGTTCTCGCCGCGCGCGAAGATCACATCGTGCCGTGGCGCAGCGCGTACAGGAGCGTCGGCCTGCTCGGCGGCGATCCGACGTTCGTGCTCGGCGCGTCCGGTCACATCGCCGGGGTGATCAATCCTGCGGCGAAAAATCGGCGCAACTACTGGGTCGGCGGTCTCTCGACCGACGATCCGGACCAATGGCTGGCGAGCGCCCGGACGCAGCCGGGCAGCTGGTGGCCGCACTGGGCGGCGTGGCTCGGCGACTACACCGGCGGAATGCGGCCCGCGCCCAAAGCGCTCGGCAACGCGAGGTATCGCCCGCTGACGCCGGCGCCGGGGACCTACGTCGTCGAGCGCGTTTCCTAGTCGCGTCGGCGAGCGCCTGCCATCGATCGACCGCGTTGCCGCTGCCCCGAAGGCGCGGGCTGCGTTACCATAGCGTCGCGATCATCCGATCCCGGGCTAGCGGCAAGCAGGTCGTCACGCCCTATCTTTTGCGGAGAATTCCATGAGCGACATTGTCATCGCGGGCGCGCTGCGCACGGCGATAGGTAAATTCGGCGGCGCGCTGGCCAAGACGCCGGCGCCGGAGCTCGGCGCCACGGTCATTATGGCGCTGCTCGCCCGGTACAAGATCAAGCCCGGACAGGTGTCCGAGGTAATACTGGGCCAGGTGCTGACGGCCGGCAGCGGCCAGAACCCGGCGCGACAAGCGCTGATCAAGGCGGGACTGCCCGCCGAGATTCCGGCGATGACGATCAACAAGGTCTGCGGGTCGGGATTGAAGGCGGTGATGCTCGCAGCGCAGGCAGTGCGCTGCGGCGACGCCGATATCGTCATCGCTGGCGGCCAGGAAAACATGAGCGCGGCGCCGCACGTACTGCCGGGCTCCCGCGACGGCTTTCGCATGGGCGACGCCAAGCTGATCGACAGCATGATCGTCGACGGCCTGTGGGACGTCTACAATCAGTACCACATGGGTATCACGGCGGAAAACGTCGCCAAGCAGCACACGATTTCGCGCGCGCAGCAGGACGAATTCGCGGTCGCCAGCCAGAACAAAGCCGAGGTGGCGCAGAAGGCCGGCAAGTTCAAGGACGAGATCGTTCCCGTGATGATCCCTCAACGCAAGGGCGACCCGGTCGCAGTCGACAGCGACGAATTCATCAAGATGGGCGCGACGCTCGATGCGCTGTCGGCGTTGCGGCCAGCGTTCGACAAGCAAGGCAGCGTCACTGCCGGCAATGCGTCCGGCATCAACGACGGTGCGGCGGCGGTGCTGGTGATGAGCGCCGAGCGCGCCGCGCAGCTCGGGCTCAAGCCTCTGGCCAAGATCAAGGCATTTGCGTCGTCAGGCGTCGATCCGTCGATCATGGGCATGGGACCGGTCCCAGCGTCGCGGCGCGCGCTGGAGAAAGCAGGGTGGAAGGCGGCGGACCTCGACCTGATGGAGATCAACGAGGCATTCGCCGCGCAGGCATGCGCGGTCAACAAGGAGATGGGCTGGGACACGAGCAGGATCAACGTCAACGGCGGCGCGATTGCGCTCGGGCATCCGATAGGCGCATCGGGCTGCCGGATCCTGGTGACGCTGCTCTACGAAATGGCGCGGCGCGATGCCAAGAAGGGACTCGCATCGCTTTGCATCGGCGGCGGCATGGGCGTCGCGATGGCGGTCGAGCGCTGAAGGCGCTGCGATCGGTTGCACGCCGGGCGACAAACCACATACCGAGGGGCGAAGGAGAAGACGATGGCACAGGACAAGCAGCGCGTTGCATTGGTGACGGGCGGCATGGGGGGGCTGGGCGAGGCGATCTGCATCAAGCTTGCCGCGCTCGGCCACACGGTCGTGACGACGCACTCGCCGGGCAACCTCAAGGCGCAGGAATGGCTCGAGACCATGAAAAAATCGGGCCACGCCTTTCACGCCTATCCCTGCGACGTCGTCGACTGGGATTCGTGCGTCGCGTGCGTGGCGCGTGTCGCGGCCGACGTCGGGGCGGTCGACGTGCTGGTCAACAATGCCGGCATCACTCGCGACATGACGTTCAAGAAAATGGACAAGGCGAACTGGGACGCGGTGATCCGGACCAATCTGGACTCGTGCTTCAACATGACCAAGCAGGTCTGCGACGGCATGGTCGAGCGCGGCTGGGGCCGCATCATCAACATTTCGTCGGTCAACGGCCAGAAGGGCGCGTTCGGTCAGACCAACTACTCAGCGGCGAAAGCCGGTATGCACGGCTTCACCAAGGCGCTGGCGCTTGAGGTCTCGCGCAAGGGCGTGACCGTCAACACGATCTCGCCCGGCTACATCGGGACCAAGATGGTGATGGCGATCCCGCAGGAGGTGCTGGATTCGAAGATCATTCCGCAGATTCCGATGGGCCGGCTGGGCAAGCCGGACGAAGTCGCGGGACTGGTCGCGTACTTATCGTCGGAAGAGGCGGCGTTCGTCACCGGCGCCAACATCGCGATCAACGGCGGCCAGCACATGTTCTAGCGGCGCGAGCCCGCGGCGAGGGACCCGCGCGCTAGGCGTGCGGGATCGCGCGTGGCGGCGGCGTCGACACGAAATGCGCGCTTCCACGCCGATCGCTAGGAGGGCCGCGGCGACGGGCAAAAAAAACCCCGGCATTGCTGCCGGGGCGAGGCTGTATCATTTAGGAGGAGGAAAATGATACAGATGGAGCCAGCGAAATCTAGGTTGGGACTCCTTCTACGGTTTCAAGCTCCCAACGTTATCCGCAGATCTTGCCTTACGCGGCCTTGCGACCCTTGCCGGCCGGCTTGGTCGCGTTCGCGGCGTTGTTGGCGGCGGCGCGCATCGAAGCGTCGGCAAAGCTGACGACCTGCTTGGTCGCCTTCGAGAACTGGTCGAAAGCGGCCGTCGTAGCGGCGACAGTCGACTTCAACGCCGTAACAGCGACGTCGGAGCCCGCAGGCGCGTTCTTGGTGGCGTTGTCGACCCACACCGCGAAACCCTTGGTGTAGGCAGCCCAGGCCTGCTCGGCCAGCGCCGAAAAATCGGCCTGCGCTTCGGAGGCGATCTGGTAGACGCCGCGCGAATACCCGAGGGCATTCTGCACGCCGGCTTCGGTCAGCTTGGCGCGGACCGCGGCCAATTCCTGGACGTCCTTGATGCCGGCGACCGCGTTGGCGGTGTAGACACCGTTCTCGAGGACGATCTTGGCGGCCTGGAGGTTGAGCTTGGCGAGCTGCTCGGCCTTGTCCAGCGACATCGTCGCCAGCTTGACGGCATTGTCATATCCCGCCTTGTTGATTTCGGCGAATTGTTCGGTTGCGTTGTACATGGTCATCCTTTTCCGTTGGGTTACAGGACCCTAAAACGGGTCCGGACAGACGGGCAACGAGGGGCTTTCCGGTCGCCGGCCCTTCGCCGGACGACCCCGGGACCACGCCCCGATTGCTGCACCGCACAATTCACATTGTAGGGACGACCGACCGGTCAGTCAAGCATTTTTTTGTGCATCGCACCAATGGGCCCGAAGTACCCGGAACACCGATTCAAACACCCCAATAAATCAGCAGGTTATAATCTCGGTCCGAAGCCCCGGAGCCATGCATGTCCAAGTCGCTACGCCTGATCAAGAAGTACCCGAACCGCCGCCTGTACGACACCGCCAATAGCGGCTACATCACGCTGGCCGACGTCAAGCAGATGGTGCTCGACTTCATCGATTTCCAGGTGATCGATGCCAAGTCCGGCGATGATCTGACGCGAAGCATCCTGCTGCAGATCATCCTCGAGGAGGAATCTGCCGGCGTACCGATGTTCTCCAGCGAGATGCTGTCGCAGATGATTCGTTTCTACGGCAACGCGCTGCAGGGCATCATGGGCAATTACATGGAGCAGAACGTCAAGGCGTTCATGGCGATCCAGGGCAAGCTGCAGGACCAGGCCAAGCAGATCTACGGAGACAAGATGATGCTGACTCCCGATCTGTGGAAGCAGTTTTTGCAGATGCAGGCGCCCGCGATGCAAGGCATGCTCGGCAACTACCTCGAGCAGAGCGCCAAGCTGTTCATGGACATGCAACAGCGCATGCAGGACCAGACGCGCGGCCTGTTCACCGCCTTTCCCTTCCCCAATTTCGGTGCCGGCCAACCATCCGGCGACGACGACAAAAAGCGCTAATGTCTCGAAGCGCCGCAATATCCGCATTGCAGCGCGCGCAATTTCCGCAGCGCACGATCGGCCGCTGATGGCCAACCCCCTTCCGGCGCGTTCCCGCGCGCGCCCGGCGCCGGTGCCACGCGTCGGGTTTGTCTCGCTCGGTTGCCCGAAGGCGCTGGTCGACTCCGAGCAGATCCTGACGCGGCTTCGCGCCGAGGGTTACGAGATCGCGCCGAGCTACGAAAACGCCGACCTGGTGGTCGTCAACACCTGCGGCTTCATCGATGCCGCCGTCGATGAGTCGCTGTCCGCGATCGGCGAGGCGCTGGCCGAAAACGGCAAGGTCATCGTCACCGGCTGCCTCGGCGCCAAGGAAGGCGGGGACTTCGTCCGCGCCGCGCATCCGAAGGTGCTTGCCGTCACCGGGCCGCACGCCGCATCCGAAGTGATGGCGGCGGTGCACGAGCACCTGCCGAAGGCGCACGATCCGTTCGTCGATCTGGTGCCGCCCCCGCTCGGCAACATCGGCGTCAAGCTCACGCCGAAACATTACGCGTATCTCAAGATCAGCGAAGGCTGCAATCATCGCTGCACGTTCTGCATCATTCCCTCGCTGCGCGGCGATCTGGTCAGCCGGCCGATCGGCGAGGTGATGATCGAGGCGGAAAACCTGCTGAAGGCCGGGGTGCGCGAACTGCTGATCGTGTCGCAGGACACCAGCGCATACGGCGTCGACGTTCGATATCGGACCGGATTCTGGCGCGGCCGGCCGCTGAAGACGCGAATGACCGAGCTGGCGGCGGCACTCGGCGCGCTGGCGGTCGAGTACGGAGCCTGGGTGCGCCTTCACTACGTCTATCCGTACCCGCATGTCGACGAGAGCATCGCGCTGATGGCGAGCGACGGCGGCCCAGGGCTTGTGCCCTACCTCGACGTGCCGTTCCAGCATGCGAGCCCGCGCATCCTGAAGCTGATGAAGCGGCCGGCAAACGTCGAAAACAATCTGCAGCGCATCCGTGCCTGGCGCGCCGCGTGTCCGCAGCTGACAATACGCTCGACATTCATCGCAGGATTCCCGGGCGAAACCGACGCCGAATTCGACGACCTGCTGGAATTTCTCGCCGAGGCGGAGCTAGATCGGGTTGGCTGCTTCGCCTATTCGCCGGTCGACGGCGCGACCGCCAATGCGCTGCCGGATCCGGTTCCCGACGCGCTGCGCGAGGAGCGCCGCGCGCGATTCATGGCAACGCAGGAAGCGATCAGCGCCCGCCGCCTCGAACGTCGCATCGGAACGACAGTCAGAGTGCTGGTCGACGCCCACGAGGGCGCGCGTGCGATCGCGCGCAGCGCGGCCGATGCGCCGGAGATCGACGGCACGGTATGCATCGAGAATGGCGCATCGGTCGCCGTCGGCGAGTTCGCTCGGGTGCGCATTACCGGCGCGAGCGCGCACGACCTGACCGGCGTGCGGGCCTGAAACGGCGCGGCTATTTCTGCGGCAGGTTGCGCAGCACCGCGGCCAGCTGCTCGAGCACGTTGCCCAGCGCCGAATTGAACCCGCGCACCAGCGCGTCGGCCGAGCGTGACGGCACGTCGATGCGCGAGCCCAGCTCGCCATTCCAGACGAAGGTTCCGACCGCGGCGGCGCTGCTGGTGAGAAAAAACTTCACTTTCAGCACCGCGGCCGGATGCGCGGTATCGCGCAGGTCGGCGTAGAGCTCGGTGACGAATCCCTCCAGCGCGAAGTCGCCATCGAGCGACGTCGACGGCGCCAGCACCGCCCGGTAGATCCCGGTCGCCGCAAGCCAAGCCGCGATCGCCTCGCCGATCATCGTCGCCGGCGAAACCAGGAACTCCTCATAGAAGTCGGCTTCGTACTTGAGATCCCCTTCGCGGTAGACGAGCGTTCTGGCGCGAAAGGGTGCAGCCACCGTGATCGTTTCGATCTTGAGCGTGGCCGTTCCCGGCGTCGGATTCTTGATCGACGGTGCCGGCGGCTCGAGCAGGTAGGTCGACTTGACCGGCGACGGACGGGACAGCGAGCACGCGCCTGCAACGAGCGCCAGCGCGGACACGATAGCCCGACGGCGTGACACGGGAACGGATGGCTTCATGGCTGGAGGCCTTTCGCCGGCGGCGGAGGCGCGCCGAGCAGCAGCTGCGACGGATAGCGCTTGGCGTTTTCGGAGAGGTCGCGCAGGTTTTCGGTGAGCTGCCGCAGATTGTCGAATGCCTTTTTCAGGTCGGCCTCGCCGCTGCCCGTCAGGCGGTCTAGCCGGGTCAGCGTGCTTTGCAGGTGCGCGAGAGACTTCGCCAGATTCGGGTCGTCGAGCGTTTTCTTGAGCTGCACGACCGCGGCGTCGGCGTCCGACGGCAGGCGTTTGAGCGCCGGGTCGTCGAGCACCGCGGCAAGCCGCTGGTTGGTCGCGCGGAGCTCGCCGAGCAGCGCGATGCTTTGGTTGCTTATCTTGTCGACCGCCAGCTGGTCGAGCTTGTGGTCGATCTTGTCCATCATGCGCGTCGCGCTCTGCGACAGCTTCGCCGTGTCGATCGCGTCGATCCGGCTGTTCGTTGTGACCAGTAGCTTGTTGACGTTGGCCAGCGTCGTTTCGAGGTCGAGCTTCTGCAGTCGTCCCATGATGTCCGACGCGGCGGCGATAAATGCGGTAACCGTCGACTGCGCGCTCGGAATGTAGAGATTGTTAGGCGTCCAGGTGATCGGCAGCACGGGATTTGCCTTCGGATCGACGTAGTCGATTTCGAGATAGCTGGTCCCGGTAATGCCCTGCGGCGCGAGCCGAACGCGCAAGCCGCGATCGATCTCGACCTTGGCCGTGTCCGGGCGCGTGATGTCGCCGCCTGCACGGCCGCCGATCAGCCGAGGCAAGATCGTCGCCTCGATCATCACGTAGCGCAGCCGCACCGGCATCGGTTGATCCTGTTCGTAGACGTTGTAGGTGAAGCCGATGCGACGCACTTCGCCGACGACGACGCCGCGGTACCTGACTTTCGAGCCGACTTCGAGCCCCTGGACCGACTCGTTCAGATAGGTCTCCATCGTGACCTTCGACTGGAACAGCTGGCCGGATCCGAGGATCAGCAGCAGCAGCACCAGCGCCAGCGTCCCGCCGATGACGAACAACCCGATCTTGAAGAAGTTGGCTTGTGCGCTCATCGCCGGTTACGCCGGTTCGGCGGCCACTTCGCGCCGGAAGAACCTCCGCACCCACGGATTGTCGCTGGTGTCGCGCAGCACCTTCGGGTCGCCCTCGGCGATGATGCCCTTGGTGCGCTTGTCGAGCATGATCACCCGGTCGGCGATCGTGTAGATCGAGGCGAGCTCGTGCGTGACGACGACGAAGGTGATGCGCAGGCTCTTCGCCAGTCGCAGGATCAGCTGGTCGAGCTCGGCCGAGGTGATCGGGTCGAGCCCGGCCGACGGCTCGTCGAGGAACAGGATCATCGGGTCGAGCGCCATCGCGCGCGCGATCGCGGCGCGCTTTTGCATGCCGCCGCTGATCTCGGCCGGCATGTGGCCGCAAAATGCATCGAGCCCGACCAGCTGCAGCTTCATCCTGGCGATCAGGTCCATCGCGGCTCCGTCCAGTGCCGTGTATTCCTCCAGCGGCAGGCGCACGTTTTCGAGCAAGGTCATCGAGCCGAACAGCGCGCCGCTCTGGTACATCACGCCAATCTTGTTCAGAATCGCGCGCCGCTCGGAGCCTTCGGCGGTCACGATATCGTCGCCCTCGATACGTATGCTGCCCGCTATCGGCTGGTAGAGCCCGATCATGTGCTTGAGCAGCGTGCTCTTGCCGCTCCCCGACCCACCCAGGATGATGAAGACCTCGCCGCGATGGACGCTGAAGTTGATGTCTTGCATCAGCACGTTGCCTTCGTAGCCGGCGGTCAGGTGCTCGACGGTGATGATCGGATCGGCGGGCATGCGGGGGTGTGAGTCAAATGTCGAGCAGATAGTAGACGAACGCGTAGATGCCGTCGACGATAACCAGCAGGACGATGCTCGAGACGACTGCACGCGTTGCGGATATGCCGACAGCGCTGGCGCCGGTCTGCGTCTGCAGACCGCGCAGGCAGCCGACACCGGCGATAAGGACGGCGAATACCGGCACTTTCGCCAGTCCGGCCAGCAAGTCCTTCACATCGACCAGGCTATCGACCTCGTGCAGGAAGCTGACGATCGGGATGTTGAAAGTGATCATCGTCAGCGCTCCCCCGAGGATGCCTATCAGGTCGGCGAACAGCGTAAGCAGCGGCATCATCAGCAGCGCCGCGAGGATCCGGGTCACGACCAGAAAGCGCACGGGGTCGAGTCCCATCGTGGTCAGCGCGTTCAACTCCTCGTTCACCTTCATCGTGCCGATCTCGGCAGCGAACGCGGCGCCCGACCGCCCGGCAAGCAGGATGGCAGTCATCAATGGACCGAGTTCGCGGAGGATCGAGAGCCCAACCAGGTCGGCTACAAAGAGCTCGGCGCCGAACTGTCGCATCGGCACCGCCGCCTGGAAAGCCAGGATGATGCCGAGCAGAAACGAAATCAGCGCCACAATCGGCAGCGCGTTGACGCCGACTTGCTCGCAGGTGTACCAGACGTCCTTCCAGCGGACGTGCGCCGGATGCTTGGCCGCGTACCACAGCGCGATCGCCGTTTCGCCGATGAACGCGACCTGCGCGCGAATATCGCGGGCCGTGATCGCGGCCGCGCGGCCGATCTCCACGACGACATTGACCCGCGCGATATGCGGCTCGACCGGCACCTGCATCGCCGCCGGATCGAACTGGTCGAGCAATGCCTGGAATTCGGGCCGCAGGCCCGAGAGCGAGACCGGCGCATCGGCCGGGCGCGGCTGGCGCAGCAGGTCGATCAGCATGGCGATGCCGCCGCCGTCGCAATAGTCGACGCGCGACGCATCGATGACGATCGCGCGTTCGGGAGCTGCCGCCAGCGCAGCGCGCGCATCGTGCCAGACGCCGGCGATCGAATACGCGTCGAGCCGGCCGGAGAAGTTCAGCTCGCGGCGTGAGCCGACGTCGACGACCGCCAGCGTCGCTGCGGCATCAGCTGGACGGCGCGCGGTCGCCGAGCTCAAGGCAAGCGCTCGCTCGGCCCGCTGCAAAGTCGAGCGCAACCGCCCGGACGCTGCATCAGTGGTAGCCCTCGCCTGCCCGAACCTTGCCGCGAAACACCCAGTACGACCACCCGGTGTACATGACGATGATCGGCAGCAGGAACAGCGTGCCTATCATCAGGAAGGCCTGCGATTTCGGCGACGATGCGGCGGCCCAGAGCGTGACCGTGTATGGAACGATCATCGGCAGGATGCTGATGCCCAGGCCCAGATAGCACATCCCAAAAAGCCCCAGCGCCAGCAGGAACGGCATCGCCTCGCCTCCCGCTTTGAGCGAGCGCAACAGCCAGGCGAATAAAGCCAGCGTGATCACCGGCACCGGCGAGAGAAGCAGCAGGTTCGGCCAGGCAAACCAGCGCTGCTGGATCTGCGGCTGTATCAGCGGCGTCCAGATGCTGACCATCGCGATGAATGCGGCGACGCCGAAGGTGAGCAGCCTCGCCTTGCCGCGAGCCCAGTCCTGCAGCGCACCTTCGGTCTTCATCACCAGCCAGCAGGCGCCGATCAGCGCGTAGCCGACGATCAGCCCCAGGCCGGTCAGCAGCGCAAAAGGGGTCGCCCAGTCGAAGCTGCCGCCGCTGTAGTGCCGGCCGTCGACCGGAATGCCTTGCACGTAGGTGCCAAGGACGACGCCTTGCGCGAACGTCGCGACCACGGAACCCAGATGGAACGACCGGTTCCATAGGTGCCGCCGCTTGGACAGGTGTCGAAACTCGAACGCGACGCCGCGAAATAGCAGCCCGATCAACATGAACAAGATCGGAAAGTACACCGCAGGAATGATGATGGCGAACGCCATCGGAAACGCCGCCAGCAGCGCGATCCCGCCCATCACCAGCCAGGTCTCGTTGCCATCCCAGATCGGGGCGACCGAATCCATCATCGCGTCGCGGCTTGCCTCATCGGGCGCGAATGGCGACAGAATGCCGATGCCAAGATCGAAGCCGTCGAGCAGCACGTACATGAACACCGACAGCGCAAGAATGCCGGCCCAGAGCGGAACGAGGTCGAGGGACATCAGTCGACTTCCAGAGCCGACATCGGCCGCGCCGCCGTCCCCACGCCCCGCTGCCCGGTCCCGGGCCCCCGGTCGAGTGGGCCCGCACGCAGGAAGCGCACCATGAAATAAGCACCGACGCCGAAAATCACTACGTATGCGATGACATAGACCGACAGCGATGCCAAAACGTCGCCGCCGGCAAGCGACGGAGTGATCGAATCCCGGGTCCGCATCAGGCCGTACACCGTCCACGGTTGTCTACCCACTTCGGTCGTCACCCAGCCGGCGATGACCGCGACGAATCCCAGCGGCGACGCAATCTCGCAGAGCTTATGGAACCAGCGCGCATCGCCCAGCGCACCTCGCGCCCAGACCCACCAGCTGCAGAGCACCAGCGCAAGCATCGCCAGACCGATGCCTACCATCAGTCGGAACGAAAAGAACGGTATCGCCACCGGCGGCCGGTCTTCCGGTTTCCATTCCTTCAGCCCACGGACGACCCCGTCCGCGTCGTGCGTCAGGATCACCGAGCCGAGCACGGGAATGGCGACCTCGTAACGGTTTACCTCGGCGCGCTCATCGGGCCACGCGAACAACAACAGCGGCATGCGGCTTTGCGTTTCCCAGTTGGCTTCCATTGCCGCGAGCTTCGCCGGTTGATGCTCGCGCGTGTTGAGGCCGTGTAGATCCCCGAGCAGCATCTGAAGCGGCACCAGCAGCGTCAGCAGGCCGAACGCCATCTTGAGCATAATCGTCCCTTCCTCGCGGAAGCGGCCGGCGCGCAGGTGATAGGAGGCGACGCCGGCGACGACCAGCGCCGTCGTGATGAAAAAAGCGATCGCCGTATGTGTGAGCCGGTAGGGAAACGACGGATTGAAGATCACTGCGAACCAGTCTTCGGCAAGAAAACGGCCGTCGACAATCGTGTATCCCGCCGGCGTCTGCATCCAGCTGTTGAAGGCGAGGATCCAGAAGGTCGAGAACAGCGTGCCGAGGGCAACCATCAACGCGGCCATGAAGTGCACCCAGGGCGGCACGCGGGCGCGCCCGAACAGCAGCACGCCGAGGAATCCCGCTTCGAGGAAGAAGGCGGTCAGTCCTTCATACGCCATCAGCGGTCCGCCAATGTCGGCGGTCGCATCGGAAAAGCGGCTCCAGTTGGTGCCGAACTGGAACGGCATGACGATGCCCGAGACGACGCCCATGCCGAACGAGACGGCGAATACCTTGAGCCAGAATTTGGACAGTCGCAGATAGACGGCGCGTGCCGTCGTCAGGTGCAAGCCCTCGAGCACTGCGATGTACGCGGCCAGCCCGACGGTGAATGCGGGCAGCAGGATGTGCAGCGCGACGACCCAGACGAACTGCAGCCGCGAGAGCAAGACCGCGTCGAGTGACATGCTTCTCAGCCCGGGACGGGTTGCGAGCCGCCACTATAGCATCGGGTCATCGCCGCCACACCCCGGCGCGGCCGGCATATAATATCCGGGTAGGGCCCATGAACCTCATCGCTTCCTAAGGGAGGACGGCATGCCAAAGTACAGAATACCGCTCATCGTAGCCAACGCGTTCGCATCGATCCTGTTGGCCGCCGCGAGCACGATGGTGCTCGCGCAATCCGACCAGACCGGCAAGGGACCGACCGAGGCCCCGCGCGCCAAGCCGACCCCGCAATCGCTGGTCGACGCCGCGGACAGGACGTTTGGCAATTTCATGCGCGACCCGGAAATGGACTGGCTGCGCCAAAACGTCAAGCACGCGAAAGCCGTGCTGATCGCGCCGGAAGTCGCCAAGGCAGGCTTCATCTTCGGCGGCTCGGGCGGCCGCGCCGTGCTTATGGTGCGCAACGGCAAGACCGGCAGATGGACAGGCCCGGCCTTCTATACGCTGGCCACCGCCAGCGTTGGATTCCAGGCAGGAATATCGGTATCGGAAATGATTACGTTGGTCATGACCGACAAGGGTCTCAACTCGCTGCTGTCCGACTCGTTCAAGATGGGGCCTGACGCGAGCATCGCGGCGGGCCCGGTCGGCGCCGGCGCAAAGGCCGACGTCATCACCGATCTGGTCACGTACAGCCGTTCGAAGGGCCTTTATGGCGGCGTCAATCTCGACGGCACGATCGTCGCGGTTTCCAACGACTGGAACGAAACGTACTACGGCAAGAAGGGAATCCACGCGCCGGACATCCTGGTTCGCGGTAACGTGCATAGCAAGGGCGCGGCCCGGTTGACTGCCGACATCGCGCGCTCAGCCAGCAAGAAGTGAACGAGCGGCGGCGCCTGGCCATCGGGGCTTCGGCGCCGCTGTATGCGGTGCGCTGATCATCTGCGCACCGCCACGATGACGACCCGGCGCCGCTGACGCGATGGACGCGGCGCCGGCACCCCGCCTGCAGCTTTCCGGCATCACCAAGCGTTTCCCCGGCATCATCGCCAACGACGGTATCGATCTCACCGTCGCGGCAGGCGAAATTCACGCGGTGCTCGGCGAAAACGGCGCCGGCAAGTCGACGCTGGTCAAGATCGTCTATGGCATCGTGCGGCCGGACGCCGGCACGATCCGGTGGAACGGCGAAGCGGTCGTCGTCGACAGCCCAGCGAAGGCGCGCGCGCTCGGCATCGGTATGGTATTCCAGCAGTTCTCTCTGTTCGAGACGCTGACTGTCGCCGAAAACATCGTGCTCGGGCTCGAAAGGAGTCGCCGCGGACGCGAACTCGACGCGCGGATACGCGAGACTTCGGCGCGCTACGGCCTGCCGCTCGATCCGCGCCGTCACGTGTACTCTCTTTCGGTCGGCGAGCGCCAGCGCGTCGAGATCGTGCGCTGCCTTCTGCAAAGACCCGAGTTGCTGATCATGGACGAGCCGACGTCGGTGCTGACGCCGGCGGCGGTGGACAAGCTCTTTGCCACGCTCCGGCATCTGGCCTCCGAAGGCTGTTCGATCCTCTACATCAGTCACAAGCTGGACGAAATCCGCTCGCTTTGCGATCGCGCGACGGTGCTGCGCGCCGGACGCGTCACCGGGAACTGCGATCCGCGCCGGCAAAGCAGCGCCGATCTCGCGCGCATGATGATAGGCCGCGACCTGCCGCATCCGCAGCACCGCGCCGCGACGACGCGCGGCGACGGACTGCTCGAGGTGCGCAAGCTCTCGCTCGCCGCCGAAGATCCGTTCGGCACCGATCTCAAAGGCATCGATCTTCGCGTTGGCGGCGGCGAAATCGTCGGCATCGCCGGCATATCCGGCAACGGCCAGAACGAGCTGGTTGCCGCGCTGAGCGGCGAGCGCCTGGCCGATGCCGAGGATGCGATCGTGCTCAACGGCGTTCCGGCGGGTCGGCTCGATGCGGCCGGGCGCCGCGCGCTGGGCCTGTGTCACGTTCCAGAAGAGCGCGATGGCCGCGGGGCTGTACCCGAGATGTCGCTTGCCGAAAATGCGCTGCTGACCGCGTACGGGCAGCAACTGGTCACCGGCCGGGGGCTGATACGGCGGCGCGCCGTGCACGCCTTTGCACGGGCGGCGATTGCCCGGTTCGACGTCAAGACCCCTGGTCCCGGGGCCGCAGCGCGCAGTCTGTCCGGCGGCAATCTGCAGAAGTTCATCGTCGGACGCGAAATTCTGCAGGATCCGCGCGTGATGATCGCCGCGCAGCCGACGCGCGGCGTCGACGTCGGCGCGGCGGCCGAGATCCGTCAGGCGCTGATCGACCTGCGCGACTCGGGCGTCGCCGTGCTGCTGGTGTCGGAGGAGCTCGACGAGCTGTATGAGGTTTGCGACCGGATCGCGGTGATGACGCAAGGCCGGCTTTCGCCGGCCAAGGCGGTGCGGGAAACCAGCGTCCCGGAGCTCGGGCTGCTGATGGGCGGCTCGTTTCTCGACACGGCGGATTTGGCGTCGCACGCCGCGCAGCGATGCTGATCGAACTGGAAGCTCGGCCCGAGCCGTCGCGGCTGATGGCGTGGGCGTCGCCGCTGCTCGCTGCGGCAGCCACGCTCGCCGCAGGCTTTGCGCTGTTTTCGTTGCTGGGCAAGGACCCGGTAGACGCATTTCTCGCCTTCTTCGTCGAACCGGTGGCGACGCGCTACGGCGTTGGCGAACTCTTGCTCAAGGCCTCCCCGCTGATGCTGTGCGCTCTCGGCCTCGCGATAGGCTACCGCGCCAACGTCTGGAACATCGGCGCCGAAGGCCAGCTGACGATCGGCGCCATATGCGGCGGAGGGCTTGCGCTGTGGCTGCCGCAGCTCGACCGCGCTGTGCTGCTGCCGCTGATGATCGCGGCAGGCGCCGCCGGCGGCCTGGCCTGGGCCGCGATTCCGGCCTGGCTGCGCACGCGCTGCAACGCCAACGAAATCCTGACCAGCCTGATGCTGGTGTATATCGCCACGCTGGCACTGTCCTACCTTGTGCAGGGGCCGTGGCGCGACCCCGAGGGGTTCAATTTTCCGCAGTCGAGCCTGTTCGGCGACAACGCGCTGCTGCCTGTGCTGCTCGCCGGCACGCGGCTCAATGTCGGCTTTCTGCTCGCGATCGCTGTCATTGCCGCAGGCTGGCTGTTCACCGCGCGCACGCTCGCCGGATTTCGCATGCGCGTCGCAGGGCTGGCACCGGGTGCGGCGAGATATGCCGGCATTTCCGCCGATCGCGTCGTCTGGGTAGGTATGCTGGTCGGCGGCGCAACGGCGGGCGTCGCCGGCGTCGGCGAGGTCGCGGGGCCGCTCGGGCAACTGCTGCCGTCGGTTTCGCCGGGGTATGGTTTCGCGGCGATCATCGTCGCGTTCGTCGGCCGCCTGCATCCGCTGGGCATCGTGCTCGCGAGCCTGCTGATGTCTCTACTGTATCTGGGCGGAGAAGCCGCGCAGATCTCACTGGACCTGCCGTCGGCGGTCACGCGTCTGTTCCAGGGAATGCTTCTCTTTTTCCTGCTCGCAGCCGATTTGTTCATCGGCTATCGGGTGCGCGTCCGGCGCCACCGCGTCGGCGCCGCGGCGCCGGATGCATCGGCAAGTCCGGCAAGATGATCGATCACGCGATCACGCTGTTGGCGCTGACGCTGGCGGCCGGAACGGTGCTGGTGTTCGCCGCGCTCGGCGAGTTGGTGACCGAAAAGGCCGGCGTGCTCAACCTGGGCGTCGAAGGAATGATGCTGGTCGGTGCGGTCGCCGCGTTCATCGTCGCCGACGAAACTGGGCATGGCTGGCTCGGCGTGATCGCGGGCATGGCGTCCGGCACGGTGTTGTCGCTGATATTCGCCGTGCTTACCTTGTCGCTGCTGTCAAATCAAGTGGCCAGCGGACTCGCGCTTTCGCTGTTCGGCATCGGGTTGTCGGCGTTCGTCGGAGTAAGCCATGTCGGCCATGTCGTCGAGCCGATCCCGCCGCTGGCGCTGCCGGTGCTTTCGAGTCTGCCGGTCATCGGCCCGCTGCTGTTCGCGCACAGTCCCTTTGTCTATCTCTCGCTCGCGCTATTCGCACTGGTGCAATGGTTTCTCTTCGGAACGCGGGGCGGCCTCGTTCTGCGCGCCATCGGCGAGTCGCCGTCGTCGGCACACGCGATCGGCCATCGCGTCATTGCCGTCCGCTACATGGCTGTCGCATTCGGCGGCGCCTGCGCGGGTTTGAGCGGCGCCTACATGGCGCTGGCGTACGCGCCGATGTGGACCGAGGGCATGACCGCCGGACGGGGCTGGATCGCGCTCGCGCTGGTCGTGTTCGCGAACTGGAAACCGTGGCGCGTGCTCGCCGGGGCATATCTGTTCGGCGCGGTAACGCTGGTGCAGTTCCAGGCGCAGGCGATCGGGATCGCCGTACCTTCGCAATTCCTGGCGATGCTGCCCTATGCCGCGACCATCGCCGTGCTGGCGATGATCTCCCGCGATGCAACCGCGATACGCTTGAACGCACCGGCATCGCTTGGGCGGCCGTTCCACGCCGACGGCTGACTGCTTCGAGTAAAATGCCCGATTGCGCCAGCGGAGAACAAACCTCGGCCGGTGCGCAAGCTTTAGTTCCGGGAGAAATCGATGTCCTTGCTGTCGACCAAAAGTGTTGCGTTTGCCGCGCTGGCAACTCTTGGAGCCCTCATCTCGGTCGGCACGAGCGCGGCGAACGCGCCGTTCAAAGTCGCTTTTGTCTACGTGAGCCCGGTCGGCGACGCCGGATGGACCTCGCAGCACGACGCGGCGCGCAGGGAAATGGAAAAGGCGCTCGACGGCAAGGTCGTCACCAAGTACGTGGAGAACGTGCCGGAAGGCGCCGACGCGGAGCGCGTGATCCGCGAGCTCGCGCAAAGCGGCTACCAGTTGATTTTCACCACCTCGTTCGGCTACATGAACCCGACGATCAAGGTCGCCAAGCAGTTTCCGAAGACATATTTCGAGCATGCGACCGGCTACAAGACGGACAAGAACGTCGGCATCTACAACGCGCGCTTCTACGAGGGACGCTATCTGGCCGGCATCGTCGCCGGGCGGATGACCAAATCCAACATCGCCGGCTATGTCGCCGCCTTTCCGATCCCCGAGGTCGTGATGGGCATCAACGCATTCACGCGCGGCATGCGCAGCGTCAACCCGAACGCGGTGACCAAGGTGGTCTGGGTCAACTCCTGGTATGACCCCGGGCGCGAGCGCGAGGCCGCCGACACGCTGATCTCCCAGGGCGCCGACGTGCTGACCAACCACACCGACTCGACCGCCGTCGTGCAGGACGCGGAGGCGAAGAGAGTGTATGCGATCGCCTACCACTCCGACATGTCGAAGTACGGCCCGCATGCTCAGCTGACCGCGGTGACCCATCAGTGGGGTGCCTACTACACGAAGGAGGTGCGGGATGCGATCGACGGCAAGTGGAAGCCGGGAAGCATCTGGGGCGGCCTCAAGCAGGGCATGATCAAGATGGGCCCGTTCAATCCCGTCGTGCCCAGCGACGTCCAGGACCTGGTCAACCGGACCGCGACCGACATCGCCAGCGGCAAGTTCCATCCGTTCACCGGACCGGTTCGCGACAACGACGGCCGCGAGCGGCTCGCCGCCGGCCAGGTGATCAGCGACGATGCATTGCTGAAGATGGACTACTACGTCGAAGGCGTGCAGGGCAAGCTGCCGGCAACGAAGTAGACGCGACCATCCGTCGCCGATCATGTCGATGCACGGTATCGCGCGATGAATCTCGACCAGTGGCTCGGCCGGAACGAGACATCGACCGACGTCATCACGGCCACCCCGTACGCGGCGCTGTCGGCGACGCTGGACCGACCGCCGATCCGGCCGCCGGATGGAACGCCGCTGCCGCCGTTGTGGCACTGGCTCTATTTCCTGCCGCTGTACAGACAATCCGAGGTCGGCCCGGATGGCCACGCTCAGCGGGGCGAGTTCCTGCCGCCGGTGCCACTGCCGCGCCGCATGTGGGCCGGCAGCGAATTCGAGTTCTGGCATCCGTTGCGCATCGGAGAGCGGGTGAGCCGCGTCTCGACAATCGCCGGCATCAGCGAAAAGTCGGGCCGCTCGGGGCCGCTGGTGTTCGTCAAGGTCCGGCACGAGTTGCGGCGTAGCGGCGAGTCCGCCGTCGCTATCGCAGAAACGCACGATATCGTCTATCGCGAGGCGGCGCGACCCGGCGCAATCGCGCCGCCGGCGACCGCCGCGCCCAACGCCGCCGCGTGGGAGCGCGAGGTCGTACCCGACGCCGTCCTGCTCTTCCGTTATTCGGCGCTGACCTTCAACGGCCATCGCATCCATTACGACCGCCGCTACGTGACCGAAGTCGAAGGCTACTCCGGATTGATCGTGCACGGGCCGCTGCTGGCTACCTTGCTGCTCGACCTCCTGCGCGAACACCTGCCCGATTCGCCGGTCATGCGCTTCAGCTTCCGGGCGTCGAGCCCGCTGTTCGACACCCATCCCTTTTTCCTCTGCGGCCGACCGGAACACGACGGCAAGACGGTGCGACTGTGGGCGAAGGATCATCGCGGCGGCCTGGCGATGGAAGCCACGGCGATCGTCGCGTAGAAGCCCGATCGTGCAACCGCTCGCCGGCATCACCGTCGTCACACTCGAGCACGCGATCGCCGGGCCGTTCGCGACGCGGCAGCTCGCCGATCTCGGGGCACGGGTCATCAAGGTCGAACGTCCGGGCGTCGGCGATTTCGCGCGCGCCTACGACGAGAGGGTGCGCGGCCTCGCCTCGCATTTCGTCTGGACCAATCGCTCGAAGGAAAGCCTGACGCTCGACGTCAAACATCCGGAAGCGCGCGCGATCCTGCAGCGGTTGGTCGTCGATCATGCCGACGTCGTCGTGCAGAACCTGGCGCCCGGCGCCGCGGCGAGGCTCGGCCTGTCGTATGCCGCGCTGTCGGCGACCAAGCCGGCGATCATCGTCTGCGACATTTCCGGCTACGGCAGCGAAGGCCCGTATCGCGACAAAAAAGCGTACGACCTGTTGATCCAGAGCGAAGCCGGCTTCCTGTCGGTCACCGGCACCGAAGCGGACCCGGTCAAGGCCGGCTGCTCGATCGCCGACATCGCTGCCGGCATGTACGCATACAGCAATATTCTCGCCGCACTGCTCGAGCGCGGCCGCACCGGCCGCGGGCGGCATCTCGACGTCTCGATGCTCGAATCGCTGGTCGAATGGATGAGCTACCCGCTGTACTATGCATTCGACGGCGCCGATCCGCCGCCGCGAACCGGCGCGAGCCACGCGACTATCTACCCGTACGGGCCCTTTCCCGCCGGCGACGGCAAGACGATCATGCTCGGGCTGCAAAACGAGCGGGAGTGGACGACCTTTTGCGAACGCGTGCTGATGCGGACCGATCTGGCGTCCGATCCCCGTTACTCCAGCAATTCGAAGCGAAGCGCGGCGCGGGAAGAGCTGCGCCGGATCATCGTCGCCGTGTTCGGCCGATTGACCGCGGCGGAGGTGGTGCGCCGGCTCGACGAGGCGCGCATCGCGAATGCGCAGGTCAACGACATGCACGACGTCTGGCAGCATCCGCAGCTCGCCGCCCGTCGCCGCTGGCGCGACGTCGACTCGCCATCGGGCCCGATACCTGCGCTTCTGCCGCCGGGAACCGATGACGAGGCCACGCCGCAATGGGGGGCGGTGCCCGCGCTTGGCGCACATACCGACACTATCCTGACGGACCTCGGCTACTCGCCGCAACGCATTGCGGAACTGCGCGCCGAAGGCGCGATATGATTTCCGCACAGGCCCAGCCTTCGGAGCTCGAATGCCCTCGACCCTGATCGACTCGGCGATCCTCGGCAACCTGGTCGGCACCGAAGCGATGCGCGCGATATTTTCCGACGACAGCCGCACGCAGCGTTACCTCGACGTCGAGGCGGCGCTGGCGCGCGTGCAGGCGCGGTTGGGCGTTATTCCACCGCCCGCGGCGGCCGAGATCGAGCGCAACTGCCGCGTTGATCGCATCGACATGGCGAAATTGCGCGCGCAATCCGAACGCGCGGGCTCGCCGGTCGTCGGCGTGGTGCAGCAACTCACCGCGCTGTGCGCCGAGCCGCACGGCCGCTACGTCCACTGGGGCGCGACCACGCAGGACATCACCGACACCGCGACGGTGCTGCAGATGCGCGACGCGCTGGCGCTGGTCGAGACCGAGCTCGCCGCGATCGCCGACGCCCTTGCCGGGCTGGCGCTGCGCTACCGCGATACGCCGATGGCCGGGCGCAGCCATCTGCAGCAGGCGGCACCGATCAGCTTCGGCTACAAGGCTGCCTGCCTTCTCTCGGCGATCGAACGCCATCGCGTGCGGCTCACCGAGCTGCGACCGCGCGTGCTGGTCGGCGAATTCGGCGGCGCCGTCGGCACGCTTGCATCGCTCGGACCTGACGGACTCAAGGTGCGGGCAGCGTTGATGCGCGAACTGGGCCTGTCGGAGCCCGACATCAGCTGGCACACGCAACGCGACCGCATCGCCGAGGTCGGATGCTTTCTGGGATTGATCACCGGCACGCTGGCCAAGCTCGCGATCGACACCAAGCTGATGATGCAGACCGAGGTCGGCGAGGTCGCCGAGCCGTTCGTCCCGGGCCGTGGCGCGAGCAGCACGATGCCGCAGAAACGCAATCCGGTTTCCAGCGTCTACCTGCACGCCTGCGCTTCGGTCGTGCGTCAGCACGCCGCGCTGCTGCTCGAGGCGATGGCCGCAGATCATGAGCGCGCGACCGGCCCGTGGCACATCGAATGGATCGTGCTGCCGGAAGCCTTCGTGCTGACCGCCGGCGCCCTGGCGCACGCGCGCACCATTGTCGAAGGTCTGCAAGTCGACGCCGGCCGGATGCAGGACAACCTCGCGATAACGCATGGATTGATCGTTGCCGAAGCAGTAATGATGGGACTCGCGCCGCACCTGGGCCGAGAGCGCGCGCACGATCTGGTCTACGATCTCTGCCGCACGGCGATCGAGCGAAAGCGGCCGCTGCTCGACCTGCTGAACGAGACCGCCGAGGTCACCGCGCATCTGAACCGCGACCGGCTCGCCGAGCTATGCGATCCGGCGAACTACCTGGGCCTCGCCGGGGAGATGGTCGACCGGGTACTCGCCGCCCGCGCACCGCGCTGACGACGGCGACGTCGGCGCGACGACGATTGCGCGCTATCCCGGACGCGTCGAACGGTTTATCCGCCTTGCATCGCCGCCGCGATCGCGTCGAGCAAGGTCGGCGGATCGTGCGCGCCGGAAACGGCGGTCCGGCCGTTGAAAATGAAAAACGGCACGCCCTGGATGCCGACGCTGCGCGACTCGCGATCCTCGTCCGCGACCATATCGCGCCCTTCGTCCGAGGCGAGCATGGCGCGCGCAACGTCGGACGCGAAGCCGGCGGCATCGGCGGCACGCACCAGGGTCTCGCGGTCGCCGAGGAATTCGCCGTCGATGAAATAGGCATGGAATAATCGCTCGACCAGCGCTGCGGTCGCACCGGGGTCGTCTTGAGCCTGTGCCCACGCGATCAGCCGGTGCGCCTCGAGCGTATTGGGCTGCAGCGTGATCCGCTCGAACGCGAACGGGATGCCGACCTGCGCGCCGACCTCTTTGACCCGCGAATAGATTGCTGCGGCACGGTCGGCCGCGCCGAACTTGGCAGCGAGGTAGCTTGCGCGCGGCACGCCGGATGCGGGCAGGTCCGGGTTGAGCTGAAACGGGTGCCAGCGAACGGCGATGGCGAGGTCCGGCGCGCGTGTCTTGAGCTCGCCGAGCGCGGCTTCGAGCTTGCGCTTGCCGATATAGCACCAGGGGCAGACGACGTCCGATATGACGTCGACCGCGAGCAGTGCCGAAGCCGGATCGGCGGCGGAATGGCTGACCAAGGATGGGACTCGAACGGGAGAGTCGGCGCCGCTATTGTAGCTGCTAGCACGCCAAGCACACTCGACACGACGCAGCCGATGGGTTCAACTGTGATCCGGGTTCGTACCGATCCCCGATGCCGGCCATCCGCGGCTCATCAATGAAGCCTGGAGCAAGCCAGCCGATTGGACCGATGATGTTCTCGTGCCGCCCATGACCGCGCCGCAGCGCTGGGATATCTTCTGCTCGGTCGTCGACAACTACGGCGATGCGGGCGTCGCATGGCGGCTCGCCAGGCAGCTCGCCGCCGAGCACCGGCGCGCGGTGCGTCTGTTCGTCGACACGCTGCCGGCGCTGTCGCGAATCGCGCCCGACGTCGACCCGTCGTCCGAGCGGCAAACCGTGCGCGGCATCGACGTCATGCGCTGGGCGGGCACGGAGCGCCCGATGGCGCCGGTGACGCCGGGACAGGTCGTGATCGAGGCGTTCGGCTGCGGCCTTCCATCGTCGTACATCGATGCGATGCTGGCGGCACCACCGGCCTGGATCAATCTGGAGTACCTGACGGCAGAAACGTGGATCGAAGGCTGCCACGGCCTGGCTTCGCGTCATTCGCGACTGCCCTTGCAGCGCCATTTCTATTTCCCCGGATTCACGCCTGAAAGCGGCGGCCTGCTGCGCGAGGCGGACCTGCTTGCGCGCCGCGATGCATTCCAGTCCGACCCCGCTGCACCGGCGGCATTCTGGCGTTCACTAGGCGCCGCGCCAGCTGAAGGCGCGCTGGCGATCTCGCTGTTCTGCTATCCGAACCGCCATCTGTCGGCGCTGCTCGATGCGTGGGCCGATGGCGACGTGCCGGTGTGCTGCATCGTGCCCGAAGGCGTGGCGACCGGCGATCTCGATCGGTGGAGCGGCGGCGCGGTCCCGCACGCGGGGCAAACGCTGATGCGCGGCCGGCTGACGCTGGCAGGCGTCCCCTTCGTCGCGCAGGAAGACTACGACCGGCTGCTGTGGGCGTGCGACGTGAACCTGGTTCGCGGCGAGGATTCGTTCGTCCGCGCGCTCTGGGCGGCGCGCCCTCTGCTGTGGCAACCCTACCCGCAAGCGGACGACGCGCAGCGGGTCAAGCTCGATGCGTTTCTGCGGCGTTACGCGCAAGGGTTGCCACGAGACAGCGCAGCGGACTTCGATGCATGGCACCGCGCCTGGAACGACCCGGCTGCCGACGAGGCATCGTCGCGCCCGAATCTGGGACGCCTTCGCGGCTGCACTGCCCTCGCTGCGCGACCATGCGCGACTGTGGACGGCGGATCTCGCGTCCCAACCTGACCTTGCAGGGCGGCTGGTCAAGATGGTCGAGCGGCTGGTATAATTTTGGGTTTCGCGAGCTCCGCTAAGAGCCCGCTTTTTCGACCGCAATCAACAGTGCAGGTGCAGCCATGAAAACCGCGCAGGAAGTCCGCGCCGGCAACGTCATCATGATCGGCAAGGACCCGATGGTCGTGCAGAAGGCCGAGTTCAACAAATCGGGCCGCAACGCGTCGGTCGTCAAGATGAAGCTCAAGAATCTGTTGAGCGGTTCCGGCACCGAAACCGTCTATCGCGCCGACGAGAAATTCGACCTGGTGCAGCTCGAGCGCAAAGAGGTCACGTATTCGTACTATCAGGATCCGGCGTATGTCTTCATGGACGCCGAGTACAACCAGATCGAGGTCGACCGCGAGAATATCGGCGACGCCGTCCATTATCTCGAGGAAGGCCTGCCCTGCGAGCTCACTCTCTACGAGGGCAAGCCGATCTCGGTCGAGCTTCCCAACAGCGTCGTGCGTGAGATCACCTACACCGAGCCGGCGGTGCGGGGCGATACCTCGGGCAAGGTGCTGAAGCCGGCGAAGCTCGCCAGCGGGATGGAGGTCCAGGTGCCGCTGTTCGTCGCGACCGGCGACAAGATCGAAATCGACACCCGCAACGGTGAATATCGCCGCCGCGTCTAGAGGCGCAACGAGCACGGATCAGAGCGCCTGAGGGCGCTCTTTTTTTTCGCCGTTGGGATTCCATGACACTGTCATAGCTGTGGATTACGGGGCATGCTTTTTGCTGCCTACTTCCTGTGCCGCGAGTATGGATGCGGTTCACGGGCAAAGGCTTTCGATTCGGCAACCCGCAGCGCTCGACGAAGAGCGCCGTGCGTCACTCGTTGCCCCCTGCGGTCGCTGTCGATGCTACGGTTTGCGCAAGCGCAAGCCAGAGCGGTTGTAACCAACAAAGGAAACAGCCTTATGGGTAGCGCCACGGATAACAACAACCAGCCCCGGCATCGCGATCGCGAGCCGCCTCTCACCCGGACGGTAGAGAGCATGCTGCACGCCAAGAAACTTCGCCCGGAAGAGCGCGAGGCAGTCGAGCGCATTTGCGCCCAATGGGCGAGCCTGGACGATATACTGGACGCTGCCGCCGGACCGAGAGAACCGATCGGGGAGCTCTTGGTCGAGGCTGGGCGGTTGACGCGAGCGCAACTGACTCGCGCGCTGGCTGAACAGCAGTCGTCGAAAGAAAGACTGGGACAAGTGCTCGTGCGCAAGGGCTGGCTCAGCGAAGCCGAGCTCGCCGCATTGCTGGCCTTTCAGGAGCGTCTCGACGCCGCGCGCGCGAGACGCGCGGGACCGTTGCAACTCGGCAATCTGCTGGTCAGCACCGGCAGGATCACTTCTGAACAATTGCAGGATGGCATCGAGCGCCAGGCGCATTCGCGACAACGGCTGGGCGAGGCCCTGGTTGCCGCCGGCGCAGTCAGCGAGCGCGACGTCGCGCGCGGACTCAAGCTGCAGCGCATCCTGGTGGGTTGCATTGGCGGCGGCGTTTGCGCTGAGCGCGAGCCCCAAGACCGCACGCGCGGCTCCTCGGCTTCGGCTCGTCGACGATGAAGGTGACGGCCAACGTCCTCCCGTATCTCAGGCTTCAGGTGCTGAAGCAGGTTTCAACGCTCGACGTCACGCCGGAAGACGTCGCGCGCGGCTACATCGATGTGCCCGCCGCGACCGACCTGATGGCCAAGACCAACGACCGCAACGGCTTTTCGCTGAGCTTCGACGCACGCTCCAACGTGTTTCGCAAGGCGCAGGTGACCGGCCTGGTGAGCGGCCTCGAGCTCGGCCCCGACGGCGGGATGGCCCATCAGCCGTTTACCGGCAACCAGATGCTGATGCGCCTGAGCTACCGGTTCTTCCTCGCTCCCGAGGTCGCGCCCGGAAGCTACCCCTGGCCGCTGCAGATTTCCTCGACGGTAATGTACTAGCCGGTCTTAAGGCGACGCCGGATGGCAAAGCGCGCGGCCCCGCCGCGCGCATCCTACGGATTGACCGACATGACGACCGTGTCGTTGTAGTTTCCGACCGGCGCATCCTGGCCCGGATCGATCTTGCCGTAGATCGGAACCGAAGTATTCAGGCCCGCCGTGGTGACGACCAGCGGCGTCGTGCCTGCCGTGCCGTCTCCCCACAGATTCGAATACCCGCCATCCTTGTAGATGTTGTAGTTGAGGCGCCCGCTGCCCAGCGTTTGCGCCATCTGCCGTCCGGAAATCGACCCCGACGTCGCCGATTGTCCGATGCCGACGGTGAACGACGGCAGGCTGCCGCTGCCGGTGCAGCGGATCGTCGCGATCTGCGAGGTCACGGTCGGCGCCGCGACAAAAACATCGTAGTTCGGAAAGCCGAGCGTCGGCAGCGACTGGATCGTGCAGACGGAGGCGCTGAATGCCGGGGCTGCAATGGCGAACAATCCCGCAGCGATGGATGCTTTAAGGTTGCATTTCACAGTAGACCTTTCCGACGTTGAGCGGCATGCGTGCGTCCGCCGCCACGTCCATCCCAAGATGACACGAACCGCCTTCGGTGCGAATGTCTGCGCCATAGCGGCCAGGCGCGGCGTCCTCGATATAGAACGCACCATCGGCCGCGGTGAACAGCTGCAGTTGCGAGGTTCCCGACGACAAGACGGCGTCGATGCCGCCGAGCGGCCGTTCGTCGCGCCCGCGGCGCAACACCAGCATTCCGCTCAGCGCGCGCTGCGGCCGCAGCGCAAAGTCGACCAGCACGCCGCCGCGCAGCGCGGGCACGACGATGACGCTGTTCTGGCCGATGATGGTGTCGATCGGGACCGTGTTGGCATCCAGTGTAAACCTGCTCTCCACGTACGAGCCAACGGTCGACGCGAGCAAGGCGCCGTCGGGTCCGCTGCGGCCGGCGTCCTGGCTGTTCTGCCGGACGCTCACGCCTTCCAGATCTCCCGTCTTGATGATCGCGAAGCTGTCGTATATCGGGCGGGTGAATTTGCCGACCCCGCCGACGTAGGCGAAGGCGCCGGCGAGCGAGGCTTCCGCGGTGGTGGTGTTGGCGTCGCTTCCGAACAGGCGCGACATGCCGAGCGTGTATTCGAGCTTGTCGGTGTTGAGCTGGACCTGCGGGCGGACCTGGTACACCCCGGCGCTGCGCTGCATGTCGACGCGATAGCCGAACCCGGGGCCGATCGGAGCGGTGCGCGCGACCTCGACATCGTATTCGGTCCCGTTGCTGGGCGTACGTTGGACACGCGCCGTCGCCGTCGTCCGGTCGCCGAAGAAATAGTTGACGCTGAGCGCGGCGGACACGCCCGATTGCGCGCCTCCCTGTCCGCTGACGTGGCCGAACGTCGCATCGATGTTCCAATGCGTCGACGGTGAGATGTTGTAACGCAGCGTGTAGCTATTCTGCCGGCTGCCGTCTTCGAATTCGCTGCGGGTTGCCGTGGCGGTGAATGTGCCGTAGCGCGGTGAGCCGTAGCTGACCTGCACGCCGGCATCCTTCAGCGGCACGAATTGCGGGAACAAGGTTGCAGCCGGGAGGAAACCACGCTGCAGGCGCCGGTAATTGAGGTCGACGCCGAAGCCGTCCGCCGTGTACGAATACAGCAGGCTCGCGCCACCGGCGACATGGCCCGTCTGCTGCGGACGGCCGGCGGCCCCTTCGACGCCGAACACGCCGAGATCGCCCAGGCGCACTGTCGCATCGGCGCCGGCGGTCGCGTAATCCGGCGTGCGATCGGCGTGCGCGCCGAGAGTCAACGCATCGGTCAGGCCGACCCGATGTGCGGCGGCGAAGCCGAGCCCATGGTAGCTATCGCTGCCTACGCCGATCCCGGGCCGCACCAGCCCGACCGCATAAGTGAACTCGTCCAGGCCACCGCGCAGCAGCCGGTCTGACAGGTAGGTCGTGCTGCTCGAACGCTGGATCACCTGTCCCGAGGGATCGCGGACCAGCACTTCGACATGGCGCAGGCCCGCGTAGCGGGTGATGTTGTCGAGCTCGAAAGACCCCGGCTTGACCGGCGCGGTGTAGACGCGAATGCCGTCGACGTAGACCTCGACTTCGCCCGCCACCGGAGTCGCGCCGGTGAAACGTGCCGTCGGCGTCGTGATCAGGCTGGGATCCATCGAATACGCGCGATAGAAGCCCACGCCGCCGAGTTGCATCGACTGCCCGAGCGCGCCGGTCGATGCACCCTGGTCGCCGGCGACGAAGCGGGCGAGCTTTTCATACCAGTCGTAGGTCGCGTTGGTGCCGAGTCGCGTAAAGGTGCTTCCGTTCGCGTCGTTCAGATAGTTGGTCTGGTTGTCGAACAGCCAGCGTCCATAGCGCACGGCGAGCTCGGTGTTGATTCCGTAGCTGCTGCGCTGGTGTTCGGCGCCGGCCCAATTGAGCTGGTAATTGAAAAAAGCGCTGGTGTCGTAAGTGGGCATCAGCCGCGGCGCCGGCGTCAGATCGAGGCGCTGCTGTCCGAATACCGCCGGATCCGCGACCAGGTCGATCCGGCCCGCCGCTTCGTCGATGACGACCGCGACTTGCTTCAGCGAGTTCAGCACGTGGTAGGGCCGGCCCTCGAAGGTGGCGACCTCGCCGACGGCTTCCTGCAATCCGAGCTGGCGCAGTTCGGTATCGGCGATCAGCCAGCGATCGCCGTCTTTCAAAACGAAATGATCGCCGCGTCCCTGACCGTTGACGGTGATGGTCACGATCGTCGGCACCGGATCGGCGCTCGCTGTGACCGCGACCGCGACGAGGGCGGCGGCGAGCATCCCGCGCCAGCAATGTCGGATGGATTGCGCCACGGCATCAGGGCTGGCACACACCGCTCGCCGCGGCGCTTGCCGTCAGGACGGTGCGGGTGGCTTGTATACGCAGATCGAGCGCGGCCCCGGTGCAGGCGTCCGCAGGGATCGCCAGTTCGTAGCGGCGCGTCGTTCCGGGAAGGAGGTACCAGGTCGAAACGTCCTTGAGCGCAAAGCCGTTGGCGGTTATCGCCTCGACGTTGAAGTGCACGTTGCCGGTGTTCTTGACCTGCAGCGTGAGCTTGCCGCGGCCGCGTTCGACGACTTCGGCGCTCCCCGCGACACGCTCCGACCGCGGCGCGACGAACACCGGCACGCCGAACTTGATGACCACCGCGATGGTCGCGCCACCTCCCTCGGGGTTGGCCGGCGCCTGCTCTTCGAGAAAGACGCGGTAGCTGCGCTCGACATCGCCGGGCTCACGCAGCGTTCCGATGCGCACGATGCGCGGCTCGCCCGCCTCGACCCGCAATAGCGGCGGCGTGACGACCAGGTCGCTGGTCGGCGTATAGACGTCACCGCCGTCGGCGTTTTGCGTCCAGGTCGACGGGCTGTTCTTGAACACCAGCGGATGGTCGTCCTCGCTGGTCACGGTGACTGCGCCGATGCGCTGGCCCGTCCCGAAATCGACGCGGATCGGTGCGACGCTGAAACGCCCCGCCAGGGCCGGAGCCATGCAGGCGAGGAGCAGACAAGCGAGGACGATTCGCATCATGGGGTGCAGTCTACGCAGGCCCCGCTAGCGGGGCCACAAAAAACGAACCGCCGGATCGCTCCGGCGGCTTGGTCCAGCAAGAGGCTTTCGCCCGGTCACGGATTGACGGCCATTTGCACCGTGTCGGTATAGCTACCTACCGTGGCGTTGATGTAGTTCGCGTTCAGCACGGTGCCGGTGACGGCGAAGGTGATCGCAGTCGACTTGCCGGCGCCGGTGCCGGTAGCGCGCGCCAGGCAGGGTCAACGAGTACGCCATCAGGTCGGTCGCGCCCGGACCTTTCATTTGCCTGGTGGTATTGCCCGCGTCGTAGTTGTTGCCGTTGCCCGCGGTCACCGTGTAGCTCGAGCCCTTGGTGCACCAGAAGCTGATCGTCGAGCTGCCCGAACCGTTGGTGGCGTTGGCCGGATCGAGGTTGCCGAAGTCCAGCGTCGGCGTGCTGTTGAACTTGCAGCTGCCGACGACGGCGGCTTGCACCGTCATGTTTGACGTATCGGCGGCATACGCAGCTCCGGCTGCGATCAGACCGACGCTCATTCCGAGGGCGGCGGCGATTTTCGTTGCTTTCATGTTGCTCTCCCGTTAGAAATTAACTTTGAGGCTTGCTGCCGCCTCGAACGTGTGATCTTAAGTTTGGCAGTCACCCCTAAAGCAACGGCTGTGCCAAGCGTGGAATGATTTACAATGCTTGTCTTCATCTAGTTGATTTAGATGATATTTATTGTTTTTCGATCCGGTCTTTTTCAGGCGTTCGTAGCCCACAGGCGTGGCCCTCGGCGGGCTTGGCAGGCGCCGCTTAGATCGAATGTGACGAATATGACAGCCGCAGCGGGCGCAGGAAGGCGCGTCGGGCAGCTCCCGTTATTGAGGACCCCTACCGGAGCCTCAGCCCAAGTCAGGCTCGCCGCGTCCCTCGCGCCCTAGTCGGGCAACTGGAAGGCTCGCTCGGCGAACAGCCTGACGCATGCGTCGACGACAGCCGGGTCGTAGGAGGTCCCGCGGCATTGGATTAACTCGTTCAACGCGCCCTCGACGCCGAGGCTCGGCCGGTACGGGCGGTCCGAAAGCATGGCCTCCATCGCGTCGGCCACGGCGAGGACCTTGGCTTCGATCAGCATTGCCGACCCGGGAAGGCCTCGCGGGTAGCCGGCGCCATCGATGCGCTCGTGGTGCTGCAGGATGATCTCCGCGATCGGCCACGGAAATTCGATGCCTTGCAGGATGCGATGGGCGACTTCCGGATGCGATTGCACCAGCAGCCGCTCGACGGCGCTCAACTTGCCTGGCTTGACCAGTATCTCGACCGGAATCTTGAAACTGCCCAGGTCGTGGATCAGCGCCGCCAGGCGCGCGCCTTCCCGTTGGTCGGCCGACAAGGGCAGATCCTGGCCGATCGCTTGCGCCAGCGCGGCAACGCGACGACCGTGGCTGCCGTTACCCGGGTCGTTCAGCTCGATCGCCGCAGCGAATGCGGCGACGGTGGCTTCGAGGTTGCGGCGCAGTCGCTGGTCCTCGCCGTGACCGCCAGCCGTCGCGAGCGGCGGGTCGGCGACGCTGGTTCCGGCGCGCGACCGCAGAATATGTATGCAACAACTGATATCACCGGAATCGTCCTGCAGCGACTGCGTATGGCAACTGAAAGACTCGCCGCTCGCAAGCGTCAGCTCGCGTTCGCCGTCCGTGCATTCTGCTGGCGCCTGGTCGGCAGGACCGTCAGCGGCCCCTGCTTCCGGCATGACCTCCCGGAACGGCCGGCCCAGCAGGTCGGGCGCCCGGGAGCCGGCGCGCTCGGCATAAGCGCGGTTGACCCGCATCAGGCAACCGCCCTCGTCGTGCATGAATACCAGGTCGGACACCGCATCGATTGCCGACGCCCACGCGCGCAACGCCGTATTCAGCGTGTGCGGGTCGGTCGCAGGGCGGGCGGGTGCGCGCCCTGGGCGAGCTTGTTCAGGGCGACGGCTCATCCCCGTCTCGATCCCGGCGGCGTTGGCGCAGTGAGCTTGGACAAGCCGCAATCATAGCCGCGACGCTGCCGCAGCGTGTGTTCGACCGGCGGGACGCGGGCGAGGCGGCGTGCGCCGCGCATGCCTCAGCGCCGGCCGGCCTTGCGGCCGGTGCTTCGGCGCGCCCCAGCGGCGCCGGATGCGATCGCCGGATGAGTACCGCCGGGGGGTGCATCGCGCATGCCGCGGCTGCGATGCTCGGAGGGCCCGCCGCGGTGCGACAGGTTGCGCGCCGTAATGATCAGCGCGACATGGGTCAGCGCCTGCGGAAAGTTGCCCAGTTGCCTGCGGGCCGCCGGATCGTACTCTTCGGAGAAGAGCCCGACGTCATTGCTCAGGCTGAGCAGCCGCTTGAACAAGCGCTCGGCTTCGGCGCGCCGACCGGCAAGGCTGAGATTGTCGGCGAGCCAGAACGAGCAGGGCAGGAAGAGTCCTTCGCCCGGCGGCAGGCCGTCGACGTCGGGCTGGTTGCGATAGCGCGCGACCAGGCCGTCGACGACCAGGTCGCGACGGATCGCCGCCAGCGTGCCGCGCATGCGCGGATCGTCAGCGGGCAGGAACCCGACGATAGGCAACAGCAGCAGGCTCGCATCGACCTCGCGCGAGCCATAGTATTGGACGAAACTGTTGCGCGAGGCGTCGTAGCCTTTGCGGCAAACCTGTGCATGGATGCGCGCGCGCAGCGCCCGCCAACGCTGAACGGGACCGGCCAGCCCGTATTGCTCGACAGCCTTGATCGCCCGGTCGACGGCGACCCACGCCATCACCTTGGAGTGCGTGTACTGGCGTCTCGGCCCGCGCATTTCCCAGATGCCGTTGTCGGGCTCGGTCCAGTTCTTTTCCAGGTAGCGCAAAAGCGCCCGCTCGAAGTCCCAGGCGTCGGCATCCGGGTCGAGGCCGGCGCTCCGCGCGAGCTGCAGCGCTTCGATGACGTGCCCGTAGATGTCGAGCTGCGACTGGGTCGCCGCAGCGTTGCCGACGCGAACCGGCGCCGAGTTCTCATACCCGGGCAACCAGGGAAGCGTGAATTCGGTCAGCTGGCGCTCGCCGGACAGGCCGTACACCGTCTGCATGTCCTGCGGCCTGCCGGCGGCCGCGCGCAGCAGCCAGCGCCGCCAGGCGTGCGCCTCGTCGCGGTAGCCGGCGAGCAGCATCGCATACAGCGTAAAGGTCGCGTCCCGCGGCCAGCAGTAGCGGTAGTCCCAGTTGCGCACGCCACCGATCGCTTCGGGCAGCGACGTCGTCACCGCGGCAGCGATGCCGCCGGTCGGCGCGTAGGTGAGCGCCTTCAAAGTGATCAGCGAGCGCTCTACCGCGTCGCGCCAGCGTCCGTCATAAGTGCAACGCGCGCACCAGGCACGCCAGCTCTGCGTGGTCGCGTCGACCGCCGCATCGGGATCGATCGGCAGCGGTCGCGGCAGATGGGAGGCAAAATGGGTGAGCACGAAGGCGACGCGCTCGCCGCGCGCGACCGTAAACGACGCCACTGTGGTGAATCCCTTGCCGCGCACCGGGACGCCCGAACGCAATTCCAGCGACTCGGGTCCGGCGGTCGCCAGCAGCGCACCGTCGACGCGTCGGACCCAGGGCACGATCGCGCCATAGCCGCCGCGAATAATGAGCTGCATGTGCATGCTGACTCGTCCCCGAAGACCTTCGACGATGCGCACGACATCGGTACGCTCGTCCCACGGCGGCATGCAGTCGACGATGCGCACCGCGCCAGTGCCCGTGTGGAAGTCGGTTTCCAGCACCAGGGTCTGGTCCCGGTAACGCCGCTCGACGCGGCGCACCGCGCCGCGGGGCGCGAGCAGCCAGCGCCCGTGGTCGGGGGTACCCAGAAGCGCCGCGAAGCAGGCCGGGGCATCGAAGCGCGGCGCGCACAGCCAGTCGATCGAGCCGTCGCGCCCGACCAGCGCCGCCGTGCGGTTGTTGCCGATCATCGCGTAGTCTTCGATTCGCATGGCTGCCGCCGTCGGTTCAGCGTTGTCGGTAGGATGCGCTCACGAGGCGGATCGTTCCGGCATTGGAGCCTCTTGCCCGGCGTCAGTCGCGCCGACCGCGCTTTTTGGCCCTGCTGCGAAGCCCGCGCTATAGTCTGACGCGAAGTGCCTTCGCGTACGGGCACCGCATGCCGCACGACCGTGCCGTCGCGATCATCCCGCCAGGAGAGCCTCATGCATGTCGACGGTCCGCCCACGCTTGAAGTCGACGGCCTCGTGGCGACAATACACCTGCGCCGGCCCGCAGAGCACAATCGCATCGATCCGGACGACGTCGCGATCATCCGCGGCTATCTGGACAACAGCAGCCTCTATCCGTCGGCGCGAGCGCTGGTATTCACCGGAACGGGGGAGACGACGTTCAGCTCGGGGTATACGGTCGATGCGATCGTCGGCCGCCTCGACCGCGATTTCGAGGACTTGCTCGATGCGATCGAACGGTTCCCGTTGCCTACGATCTGCGCGCTGAACGGGAGCGTGTACGGCGGAGCGACCGATCTTGCGCTGTGCTGCGATTTCCGGATTGGCGTGCGCGGATCGCGGATGTTCATGCCGGCCGCAAGATTCGGACTGCACTACTACCCGGGCGGCCTGCGGCGCGCGGTGGCTGCCGTCGGCGCAGCGCAGGCCAAGCGCATATTCCTGACCGCGCAAACCCTCGACGCCGACGAAATGCTGCGCATCGGTTTCCTGACCGAGCTGGTCGACCGGCAGGATCTGGCGTCTCGCGTCGAAGCGTACGTCGCAGCGCTCGCCGACTGCGAGCCCGGCGTCGTCAGGTCGATGAAAAGACAGATCGACGCCATCGCGGCGGGCGACCGCGCTCGCGGCGAATCGAGGGCGGAATACCAGGCCTCGCTCGCGTCGGAGGAACTGCGCCGGCGCCTGGCCAGGAACGGTCGGCAACCCTAGCCCTCATCCGACTCCTACGCGCTGCCTCGGCGCGCGCCTACATCAGAATCAGAAATCCGCCGATGGCGGACTCGCAAAGGCCACGCATAATGAGATCAGGCAGGGCAGATCCAAATCAACCGGTCGATTGCCTCAGGTTGACCGGACGATCTGATCCCTGCCCTTTCCGTTTCGGCGCCGGCCAATCTCGCCATCCGGCCGAATACGCCTCCAGCGGACGTGCCTGCAGTCGCTCTGAAGCTGGAGCGGCCCCCGGACCCTCTTACTGGTTGCCGTTGACGATCAGGTTGTCGGCGATGAATCGCGCATCGTCGCCGCGATAGATGACGCAATCGTAAGCGCCAGGCGCGCGGCTCAGGGTGCGCATCGGCAGCCCGGGGAAACGCTGGCTGACCCAGGTGAGTTCCGATCCGCACACGGCGGCGGTGAACCAGGCGACGTTCTCGTTGATCGACGGCTCGGGATCACCGACGTGCCAGACGACCTGCGTCTCCCCGTTGGACAGGACGATCATCGCCTGGCTTTCCGACGCAAAGAGACAACATGACGACAAGGCAACTCCCAGCAACATGCGCATCGCGTTCATTTGACATCCTTCTCAATGGTTGGGCGCATCGTGCGCCGTCAGCCCGGTGATTCGAGGCTCTTTAATGGCGTGGACACTATTGCCTGCGCAACCGCGAGCTTCAATCGGCGCACGGATGATTGCGTTGTAAGACAATCGGCGCGGTGAGGCCGTGTCGATGAGTGCAGCTATGGGAGGAAGGAGTACGCTGCGTAGGACAAAGCGCAGGCGGCCGCACGCGACACGGCGGCGGCGCGGGCCGACAGGTTGTCGGCGGAAAAGCTAGACGAAACCGATCGGTATCAGTCCGACCGCTTCTGGCGTTGCGGGCGCCCGAAGAAGAATCGGTGCCCTAGAACCTGCTGCGGGAGTCGCTGAATGGCTCCACCGGATACCGCGGGCGCTGTGTTGCGCGGTGTGACGAGACGGGGGTGCCGAGCACTGCGATGTCGCCGGCAGCATAGGCATCAAGCAGCTTTTTCGCTCGCATTTCCGCGTACCGCCGCGCGTCGGCCGGCCAGTCGAACAGTCGGTCCGAAAAGCTCGCCGCGTATCCGAGGCCGTGTTGCACGAAGGTTACGCCGCACAGCCAGCGGATGCGGGCCTCCGTTCGACTCTCCCATACCTCGAGGTGAACCTCGAAGCCGCGGTATTTGAACCCGTCATCCATCGGTGCCGGACACGCAAGCTGATCTGACGCGTGCATTCTGCCATGTACAACATGAAAGCTTCAAGTCAGAGGTCGCGCCTGCGAAAGACGGTCGGCCTGCTCAGCGCGCGATTGGCAGTCACCGCGACTGACCGGCGCGAAATTCCCGGAGAATCTCGTCCATCACCCATGCCGTGCGGGCCGCGCTAGTCCCGGTGCTCGGGCAGTGCCCTTGCCCGTTCAACTCGGACACGATGGATTCGATCAGAGGCTGGTGCACGTGCGGCGGGTCGCCGAGCGGAAAGTCCTCGACCGCGTCGCCTCGGATTAGCCGAATCGGCAACGGCTGCGAGGTCGAAAAAAGGATGCGGCCGCGCTCGCCGACGATCTCGTTCATTTCGACGTCCTCGCCTGCGGCGTAGCACCACATGCCGCAGCCCTGGATGCCCGACTCGAAACGGTAGGTGGCGGCGACCGTATCCTCCGCCGCATACGCGCCGGATAGATTGGATGCGATGGCCCGCGCCTCGACAATCGGACCGAAGGTGAAATCCAGAAAATCGAACGTGTGGCAGACCGCTTCGAAGAAGAAGCCTCCGCCGCTGCGCGCCGGATCAACGCGCCACGGCAACGCCTCGCCGGGCGTGATTTGCGGAGCGCGCGCCAACTGGCGCGAACTCACGATGCGCACCTGACCGACCACGCCGCTTTCCACAAGCTCCTTGACCTTGAGGAACCGCGGCAACGCTCGGCGATAGTAGCCAACCCAAAGCGGCACACCGGCATCGCGACACGCCTCGATCATTTCGACGCACTCGGCATGCCGCATCGCCATCGGCTTTTCGACGTAAACGGCTTTGCCCGACCGCGCACAGCGCAGCGTGTATTCGCGATGACTGTCGGTCAGAGTCGCGATGTACACGGCGTCGATGTCGGTGGCCCGGATGATCGCGTCGGCGTCGTCGGTCCAGCGCGCGGCGCCATGCCGTCGGGCATAGTCGGCGGCGAGCGCACCGTTGCGACGCATGACCGCGACCAGCGACGAGTGATCGGCCTTGTAGAATCCGGGCCCGCTTTTCACTTCGGCAACGTCGCCGCAGCCGATCATGCCCCAGCGTATGGTCTTCATCGGCGTCCGTTTTCCTTGGGATACTGGGCTATTCTGCCCGCGGCGCGTTCGAATGCGTCGCGCCGGGAAAGCGATTTCTGCTGCCGGGCCGAAATCAACGCGTAATGACGGCGGCGTTGGAGCCTCGCGTGCAATGCCCAGCACCCGTCGGCAGTGACCCACAGGGTGGGATCGACGCGGCGCAGGTCCAATGGCGTCGCGTAGCTGCGCAGGGTCTTGCGGCCGCCGCGGGTCGAATACTCGTGGAAATACGACATCGCGAGCTCGCGCAGATTGCGGTAGATCGGATCGCGGTAGCGAAGCGCGACCCCGTTCGACTTGGAGATCGCGCCCCAACACTTGCCACGGCGAAACAACGCAACCACATGCGGATAGTCGCTGGCGTCGCAGTCCAGATGCATGACGCGAGGGGGCTCGCCGTGGATCCACAGCGCGCAGGCCGCGAGCAGAGCGGCTTCGATGCAATGCGCGCGGCGATGCGCGAGTACCTGGCGGACCGAGTACACGGTCTCGCCGCCGGTCTCGTGATTGATCGGAATCGCGTTGACGAAGGCCTGGATCTGCTGCGGCGTGCGCAAGCGGCGCAGGATCGCGTATTCATCGGGATCGAGGCCGAGATGCTCGCGCCCCGCTACGCGCCTGCGTTGCGTCGACCGTCTGATTTGGGTGGGCACCTACGAAGGCTACACCAACGCAACCTTGAGGGTGAATCAGGCCCGGGCCGCTCCGCGCGTCTCGTAATAGCTTAAACTTTCGGCTGAGCCCCGGTTGCATTGCCCCGTGCCGAGAGCGAGGGCGGGTCGGCGCTACACCTTTGGCCGAGTGCCGGCGGAGCGGCGGAGAAACTGGACATCGTGGATCACAAATCGCACTGGGAAAGGGTCTATCGAACCAAGCGGCCGGAAGAGGTCAGCTGGTATCGTCCGCACCTGGACATATCGCTTCAGCTCATTGAGGAAGCATCGCCCGATCGGAACGCACAAATCATTGACGTGGGCGGCGGCGAATCGACTTTGGTCGACGACCTGCTGGCTCGCGCTTATCACAATATTTCGGTTCTCGATGTTTCAGCGACCGCACTGGCCGTTGCCCAGGAACGCCTTGGTGTCAACTCGGACAGGGTCAACTGGCTTCGCGGCGACGTGACCACGTTTGGTTTTGCTCGCCATCAGTACCATGTGTGGCACGACCGGGCCGTGTTCCATTTCCTGACCAACCCGAAGGACCGTGTGGCGTATGTGCGCCAGGTGGCGCGCGCCGTCAAACCCGGAGGCCACGTCATCGTCGCAACGTTCGGTCCCGAAGGGCCGACGAAGTGCAGTGGCTTGGACGTTGTACGTTATGGCGCCGATGCCCTCCATGACGAATTCGGCGCCGACTTTCGACTGGTGAAGCATCTGACGGAGCTCCATCAAACACCTGCGGGCTCGATTCAACAATTCACATACTGCTACTGCAACACTTCAATCGATCCAGCCAACGTCGTTCCGTTCTCGTAGACAACGCAATACCCCTGTGTACTGGGAAGCGGAAAAGAAAACGGCCCCGCGAAGGGGCCGTCACTCTGTAATTGGCGTCCGGGGAGGATCAAAAGCTGCGGCAGCGCAACGTCCCGAGCGCGATGAGGCCCAGCGCCAGAAGTAGAAGCGTCCCGGGTTCTGGAACACCAATAATCCGGAACGCCAAATCGAGACCGGTTCCACCGCCCGCGAGCGGGAGTGGGGCAGCACCAAGCGACTGACGCGACCGGCCATCAACGGTGACGTTAGTGTTGTACCACGCCACTGATGATTGGTCTGGCGGAAGAGGATCGTAGATACTCAGATAATACGTTCCGGCGTTCAGGGTGAGTCCGGCAATCGGCGCGAAGACGTCATAATTCGGGCCACCAAGCGAGATGATCGTTAGCCCCGCCGCGGTGAAGCTCTCCGAGAAGAGTTGCGTCGTGCGCGTAGAATCCCAGACTGAATATTGGAGATCAGTTTCCAACGCCGGGTCGCTGGTAAAAGCTAACCGCGCGTCAATTTCAGTAACGTTGGCCGCGAATGCAAGGTCGAATGCATCCCATTCCCTAAACTCCCCAACGCACGAACTGCACCACCCGCCACTCCCATCACCCAACACGAAGGGATGCTGAAACAAAATGGCTGCATTAGCCGCAGTCGTCAACGAGGCGCAAACAAACAGTCCGGCCGCTGCGAGACCCCGCATCTTTGTTTTCACGTTCACCCCCAAGGCGCTTGCGTCGCACCCTTTCAGTTCGGTACCGAACGATGGTGCGCCACCGCCACGGCGTGTGCAATAGCCCCGTCCAGTAGGCGCAGCGCCGCTGTGCCCAGTGCTCGGTTTGATCGCAACGGGTAGTACTGGTACCGAGCCCTGGGGCGCATGACAATCGGCGCATCGCCGAAAACATCATGCCCGAGATTCCCAGCGAGTACCTTTCGCCCGCTCGCTACTGACTGCCTTCACCTGAGACGGCAGGCGACGAAACCCACGACGTGCAATGCGCGCTACCACGCTTCGGTGTTCTCAGCAGCGTTGAAAGGCTCAGGCATCGTCTGGACTGCGCAGACAAGTACCGGAGTGGTCGATCGCCGGCCGGCAGTCTGGTGTCTCCGTTCGGCCAGAAGCGGCCTTTGACCGATTGATTCGCTAACGGCTGAGTGTGACCCATTTGAGACATTCCGAGGACCTCATTGTCCGCGTGCTCTTGCGACAGCAACTTGCTTCCGTGCGAGTGCGCTCTTGCCCTTTGATGGCTGCGTCATCGAGAAGACCTCGCGCATGTGCTCGGCGAGCGCCTCGCGAAAGTTTGCGGCGTAGGGAAGTATTGGACGCCGGTTATCCCACTGGACGACCAAACCTTCCCGAAGCGGTTTCCCCCGGTGCGCTACGCGGAGGATGGATAGCTCATAGCGATCCGTCCGCAGGAGCGACGGAATGATTGCCACACCGTATCTAGCTTCGGCGAGCGCAAGCAAGGTGTGGGGCGCGCGGCTTTCGAACAGGATGTTGGGTTTGACGTTTGCCAGACGGCAAGCCACATTGAATTGCACACGCACGGAGTAACCTGCCTCCAGCAGCAGCAACGGATAGGATGCAAGGCTGCGGATATCAATCGTTTTGGCGGCGCCCAAGTAGAGCGATGGAGCGCACGCGGCCAACACCTCGTCCGGCTGTAGTGGCAGGCTCGCCAGGCGGGGATCGACACCCTGGTCGTGCCTGATGCCCAAGTGAACCTCGCCGCGTTCCAGCAGCGCCACCTGGGCCGGCCCAAGGGCCTCGGTCAGCCTGACCTGCACGTTGGGGAAGCGCACAGCGTATCGGGGCAGAAAGGTCGACAAAACACTCTCGATCATCTGCGGCGAGGCCGCCACCTTCAACACGCCGCTGTCTCCGCGACGGAGCAGCTCTGCCCGCTCGCCCAGCGAACGGACGTGGCGCAAGACGCTGCGGCAATCTTCCATCAGCTCCTCGCCGATGGCTGTCAGGACGAGACGGCGCCCCACGCGATCAAAGAGCCTGACGCGGAGCTCCTGTTCGAGATCGCTGATTTGCCGCGACAGGGCTGACTGGCTGATATGCAGATGTAGTGCCGCCTTCGAGACCGTTCCCAGCTCGACTACGGCGACGAATGTTCGCAGGCGTCTCAGGTCCATGCTCGTTGCTTAGCTCCGATCTGCATAAACAGTCAGGAGAATTATGCATTGGACACCAGATTGCACCCGTTTATATCATCCGCAAACGTCTGTCAATTCGGGCGCATCGATCGCTGCCATTGCCCAGCGCGCCCGCGCCGACGAGTGCTCCTGCGAGGGACCCCAGATGAAATCGAAAATACGAAAGCGATCGCACCGCATTAGTTCGATGCTGGGTCTTACTTTGCTGGCCGCCGTAAACCAATGGGCGTGGGCGGCAGGCCCGCAGACTCGGGGGCCGGAGCGGATCGAGCACATTGTGATCATCTACCTGGAGAACCGTAGCTTCGATAACCTGTATGGCCATTTCCCCGGGGCCAACGGACTGCAGGACGCCAGCAAGACGGCAACGCAGACCGACGCCCAAGGCCAGGTTTACGCCACGTTTCCGCCGGTAATGAGCGATCGCGCCAAGCCACCTGAGCCCGACGAGCGCTTTCCCGCGAACCTACCCAACGCGCCGTTTCTTATAGACCGTTACGTGCCGATCCACGAGAAGCATGCGGATGACCTAGTGCGCAGCTACTATAGGCAGCAACAGCAGATCCATGGCGGAAAGATGGACCGCTTTGTCGCCGTTTCCGGCTCGGGGCTAACCATGGGCTACCACGACAGCAGTCAAACGGCCCTGTACCGCTATGCCGAGCGCTACACGCTAGCCGATAACTTTTTCCACGCAGCGTTCGGAGGCTCATTGCTGAACCACTTTTGGCTGATCTGTGCTTGCACTCCGCGCTTCGATAACGCGCCGCCGGCCATTCGAGCGGTGTTGGATGAGAAGGGGAACCTGGTCAAGGACGGCGCGGTCACGCCGGACGGCTGGGTCGTGTTCACGGTCTTCACAGTGAATGCGCCCCATCCCTCTACCGTGAAAGATGCCAATCTGCTGATGCCCCCTGAGACCATGCCGACCATCGGGGACCGCCTCACGGAAAAGGGCATCTCCTGGGCCTGGTACTCCGGTGGCTGGAACGATGTCCTGGCGGGCAACGCGGACCCGTTATTCCAGTTCCCTCACCAACCCTTTGCTTACTTCAAGCAGTACGCGGACGGCACCGAGGCCAAGCGCGAACACCTGAAGGATGAGGCCGACCTAATCAAGGGGATCGAGAGCAATAGCCTGCCGGCTGTGGCGTTCTACAAGCCGATTGGCCCCAAGACCCAGCATCCCGGTTACGCCGACGTCGAGTCGGGCGACCAGCACGTCGCCGACATTATTTCGAAGATCGAACGAAGCCCATTGTGGTCGAGCACGGTGATCGTTGTGACCTATGACGAGAATGGTGGCTTCTGGGATCATGTGCCGCCTCCGGTCGTGGATCGGTGGGGGCCCGGACTGCGCGTGCCGACCCTGATCATTTCACCGTTCGCCCGGCGCGGCTTCGTGGATCACACGTTCTACGACACCACCTCGATCTTGAAGATGATCGAGACCCGTTACGGCTTGGCGTCGCTGGGGGAGCGCGACGCTCACGCCAACGACCTGCTCAACAGCCTCGACCTGTACGGCCCTGCCCACTGATCCGTCGGCGCCCCTCGCCCTAGTCGATGGCGGGGGCGCGTGACGGCCTTCGAAGTGAATCATGGCGACGCCATCAAGCCGGCTTTCGGTTATCGCATTGAGTATTCCGGATTGATGGTGCTGCCGATCAGGAATTGAGTTAGTCGGGATGTCTCCTAGTGGCACGACGCTGCCGTTCGGGCCGAACCGCGCCAATTCTCAGGGTGTCTGCTACACCCGCTCCAAGGATACCCCCGGCCGTACCCCCGCTTGGGTTTGACTTTAGCGAAGCGGCGTTGCGCGTCGTTGAAGCTCGGGAGGGGTGAAGCTAGAGGGAAAAGCGGCAGGAGGCGAGGGCCGTAGGTCACTTGCTGGCCCTCGCTGCGCTTCTTTGATGCTGTTATGTGGTGGAGGCGGCGGGAATCGAACCCGCGTCCGAAAACGCTACACAGTCGGGACTACATGCTTAGCCACATCATTGTGCTCTCGCCCCGGCGCCACTGACGGGCAGGCGACGCCGGAACCAGTCACCTTGCTTTAGCGTGTCGCCCAAGTGACCCGGACGCACGCGATCGCTCGAAATGTCCTCGCTGTGACAGTTACATCACCCGGGCTGAGCGCCGCCCGGTGCGAGGTCCGGCGGGATTAAGCCGCCAGAGCGTAGTTTTCGTCGTTCGCAGTTAAGTTTGCGATTGCAGAGGATTCACAAGGTTCTGCACCTTGGCATGCCCCGCGCTGCTTCACAGTCCCCGTCGAAACCAGGTCGCCCCCGGTGATCGGTACTGCGCCCGTCGGTCAAGCCTACGAGCCCTGCGCGCTGGAGCATTGATTATAACACTCGAGGCTGACTCAGCTCGGCGGCTGCGGCGGCATCTCAGGGTGTTGCTGGTAAAATGGGGCCGAATTCGGCAGTGACAAGACCTGACCTAGGGTGGCGATGAGCCTTGTACCGATCATTCTTTCCGGCGGCGCCGGGACGCGGCTGTGGCCGCTGTCGCGCGAGACCGCACCGAAGCCTTTCCTGACCTTGCCCGACGGCGAGACGCTGCTCGGCAAGACCGCCGCCCGCGCGGCCGCTCTGCCGGACGTCGCCGGACTCGTGGTCATCACCAACCGCGACTATTACTTTCAGACCAAGGACCAGTTTTCGGCCGCGATCGAGACGGGACCAGCGCGCATCGCCTATCTGCTCGAGCCGTTCGGCCGCAACACCGGCCCGGCGATCGCGTTGGGCGCGCTCTACGCGCGAGTCGCGCTACGGCACCGATGCGATCCTGCTCGCGCTGCCGTCCGATCATCTGATCCGCGACGGCAACGCATTCGCTATCGCGGTCGAGCGGGCGAAGGTCCTTGCCCAGGCGGGCTGGATCGTGACGTTCGGCATCGGACCGACGCATCCCGAGACCGGGTACGGCTACATCGAATGCGGCGAGCCGCATCGAGCTCGGGCGATGCATTTCGCGCCGCGCGCTTTATCGAAAAACCGCCGCTGGCCGACGCCGTCGCCTATCTGACCGCCGGCAGCTACGTCTGGAATTCGGGCATGTTCTGCTTCACGCCGGCGACGATACTCGCGGCGTTCCGCGAGCACGCGCCGGCGATGTACGAGGCTGTGCACAGCGTATGGCAAGCTCTGCGTGGCCGCGCCGATGCCTCGATGCTGGAGATCGACGCCGCCTTGTTCGCCGCCGTGCCCGACATCTCGATCGATTACGCGGTGATGGAAAAGGCCGACAGGGTCGCCGTCATCCGCGGCGGCTTCGACTGGAGCGACGTCGGTTCGTGGCAGGCGGTTTCGGCCCTCACCGAGCCGGATGCCGCGGGCAATCGCGGTCAGGGTGAGCGCGTTGCCATCGATACACGCGACACGTTCGTGCACGCCGGCGACCGCATCGTCGCCACCGTCGGCGTCGACAACCTGGTCATTGTCGACACGCCCGACGCGGTGCTCGTCGCACACCGCGATCACCTGCAGCGCGTGCGCGAAGTCGTCGGCGAGCTGAAGGCGCGCGGCCACGACGCCTACAAGCTGCACCGGACCGTCGCCCGACCGTGGGGCGCCTACACGGTGCTGCAGGAAGGTCCCGGGTTCAAGATCAAGCGCATCGAAGTCAGGCCGGGCGGTGCGCTTTCGCTGCAGCTGCACCACCGGCGCGGCGAGCACTGGGTCGTCGTCAGCGGCGAAGCGCGCGTCACCAACGGCGACCGCGTCTATCCGGTTCGTGTCAACGAATCGACGTTCATCCCGATCGAAACGCGGCACCGGCTCGAAAATCCATGCGACGAGCCGCTGGTCATGATCGAAGTGCAGTGCGGCGATTACCTGGGCGAAGACGACATCGTGCGCTTCGACGATCAGTACGGACGCGTCGCGCATTGAGCCGGGGTGACGTGGAACCGCGGCCGAGCGGAGCGACAGGCGAGCCCTGGGTGATCCCCGAACGGGGCATCCTCTGCGAAGGCAGATGCGTACGCGTCGGCTGGCCCGAGGAAGCCGAGCTCGACGCGATCACGGCCTTGCGTAACCGCCCGGAAGTGTCGCGGCAGTTCCTGGATTCGCGTCCGCTCGACGCCGCTCGCAACAAGCAATGGTTGCGGCACGGCATCAATCGGCCCTATGAAGCAGTGCTCGCTATCCGGATGAAAAGCGACGATACGTTCGTCGGCACCATCGGATGGAGCAAGGGAGACCCGGCCGCCGGCGCGCTGGAACTCGGACGGGTGATGGTCGATGCCGGCAAGACGATCGCGTATCGCTCGCTGTTGCCGCCAGACTATCCCGGCGTGGCGGTGGACGCCGGCATGGCGGTGCGCGACTTCCTGTTCGCCACCCTGCCGCTCCGGGTCATACGCATGACCGTCATTGCCGGCAACAACCTGTCGCTGCGCGCCGCGACGACCGGCGGCGGCAGAATCATCTCGCAAGGCACCGCGCGCCGCGCCGATGGCGTCGAGGTCGAAGTCGCGCATCTCGAATGCAGCCGTGAGGACTGCGCGCCGCATATGGTCGCGGCCAACCATCGAACCCGTGACGCCGTTATCGTGACCGACTCGCGCGCCGCGAAGTCCCCGATCCCGCTGTTCCGGTGCAGCGTGCCGGCGGCGGCGCGCGCGCGCCTGATGGCGACACTGGACTCGGGCTGGCTGGGTTACGGACCGCAATGCCGCATGCTCGAGGAACGCTTTTGCGCCGACCGCGGCGGATGGGCGCTTGCGACGTCGTCCTGCACCAGCGCGCTCTACCTGGCCGGCCGCCTTGTGCATGCATTGGCTGGTACGCAGCGGCCCGAGATCGTCGTCCCCTCGATGACCTTCGTTGCGTCGGGCATGGCGTTCCTTCAGGCCGGCGTCCGACCGGTCGTCGCCGACGTCGGCACGGACGACCTGTTGCTCGGCGTCGAGGGAGTACGACGTGCGCTGACGCCACGCACCCGCGCGGTGCTGGCCGTTCACCTGTACGGCCAGCGTTGCCGCGAGCTGCCCGCGCTGCGCGCGCTCGCCGACGAACGCGGGCTGCTGCTGATCGAGGATTGCGCCCACCGCATCGACCTGTTCGATGCCGCCGCTCCGGTCGGCGATCTTCTCTGCTACAGCTTCAACGCCGTCAAGGAGCTTCCCGGCGGCGAGGGCGGCCTGCTCTGGGGCCGTGATCCGCGTCACGAAGCATGGGTTCGTCCGGTATCGAATCTCGGGCTCGCCGTGGACACCATGCAGCGGACCGCAGCGCTGCGCCACGCGGATTATGTCTTTGCCGCCGAAGCCGGACTGAAATTGCGCAGCAATGATGTTGCGGCCGCATTGGTCAATGCGGCAATCGAAACGCTGCCGGCCAGCCGCGCGCAGCGCCGCGAGCAATTCCAGCGCTACGATCGGCTGCTGTCAGCGGCCGCAAGCGATGTGCGGGCGATCGAGCGTCGCGACGACGACAGCTGTCTGATGTATGTGATCCGTGTCGCCGCGCCGGCGCGCGACAAGGTGCGTGCGGCGATGGCGTCCGCCGGCGTCGCCACCAGCGTGCACTATCCTTCGCTCGCAAGGCATCCGCTGTTCGGCAACGAGCAGACCGACGCCTGCTGCGGCCGCCAGGACGAGTGCATCATCACGTTGCCGACGTTTGCCGAACTGACTGCCGACGATCAGCGCCGGGTCGTCGACGCGTTGGCCCTCGCGCTCGAAGACGCTGCGTCGTGAGGCGCCAGCGGCGAGCGCCGGGCCGCGCGCGATGACGCTGGGGTGAGTCGGCTTCCGGACGCGTCGTTGGCGGCGCCGGCGCTCGCGCTGTCCGCCGACGATTCGCTGAGCGGAAGCGTGCCGCGACTGCAGGCGGCAGCGTGCGCGCAGCACGGCGCCGTGCTGCGCAGCAATGTCCCGTTCGGCCCGGACGCCGGCCCCTGCGTCACGCTGGTCGGAGCGCAGGCGGCCGAAACCGCGCTGCTTTCGCGCCGTGCGGCGTTCAGCAGCGAGGAAGGCTGGCGCCAGGTGCTCGGTACCGGCTGCGGTCTGGCGGTTCTCAATACCGACGATCCGCTGCACGCCGAGCAACGCCGGACGTGGTCGCCGGCATTCACCGGCGCGATACTGCGCTCGTACGAGTCCCGCATGATGCAGATCATCGATGACTGCCTGCGTCCGTGGCAGGACGGTGCCGAGCTCGACCTTTATCCGCCCCTGCGCGAGTTCGCATTCCGCGCCGTGGCCGCAACGGTAGGCGGCCTTCCGCCGGCGGCGATCGAGCCCGCCTACCGCGCCATCTGCACGATACTCGACGGCCAGGATTATCAGAACGAGCCGAGGGAAGCCTACGTCGAGCGCGCCACCGCCGCGCGCGCGGTGATTGCCGACACATTGCGCACCGCCATCCGCGAACGGCGCAGGCATCGTGCTGGCGAGCCTGGGTCGCTGCTCGATGTCCTGCTCGCGGAGCCGGCGTACGCGGGCGACGACGCGGAGATCCAATCGCATCTGACGATCCTGCTGATCGCCGGCCATGAAACCGGCGCCACCTGTATTCGCGCGCGCTGTACATCCTGGCGCAGATGCCGCCCGTCGCCGCCAGCACTCGCCGAAGAACTGCGGGCCGCAGGATGGAGGCGGGCACGGCCGCTCAACTCGGACGCGCTGGATCGATTGCCGAAGCTCGATCGATTCATGCTCGAGGTCGGACGACTGTATCCTCCTCTGGTCAATCTTCCGCGCGTCGCGGCGGCGGCGATCGAATTCGGCGGTTACTGCATCCAGCCCCGGCACGCGGATCGCCGTTGCGGTCGCCGCAACGCACCTGCTGGCTGATAACCATCCCGACCCGTTGCGTTTCGACATCGATCGCTACGCCGCGGCCGATAGCGCGAACCGCGCGCGCCCTTTCCTGCTCATTACCTTCGCCGGCGGTGCGCGCATGTGCCTGGGCATGCGCTTCGCGCAGATGGAGTTCAAGGCGGTCGTCGCACGTGTCCTGGGTGCGATGACGCTCGCCGCCGAGGGCGGTGACGTCGCGCACGCGGGATTCTGGAATGCGCGTCCCGCTGCGCCGATGCGCGTGCGTCTGCGTCGCGCGTTAGCGCCTCGCCCGACCGACTGCGGCGGATGACTACGGCCCGCGGCGCGCGTCGGCCGCGCGTCAGTTTGCGCAAGCGCCTTCCTCACCGTCACGACCAGGTCGCGCCGCGAAAACGCCTGGAAACCCATGCTCGGCGAGCGCGAGCCGCCGTCGATCGTCGGCGAGCAGCGTCCGGCAAAGATCAGCCAGGACCGAAGGCGGCCCGGCAAGAACGCCGTCGCGCAAGTCGGTGTCGAGTCTCGCCCCGCGTCCGAGCTCGGTGACCAGCGCACGCCGATTGGCCAGCGTGTACGCGACCCGCGCCATTTCGAGCGACGAGTCGTCTGCGGCGTGGACGTTGAGCACGATCTTGGCGCGGCGCGACCAGCGCGTCGCGGTCAGCCAGATAGACGCCGTCGGCGACATGCAATCTTATTCCCGCCCGCGTTACCGAATCGAGAACGACCATGCGGCGCGGGTTGACCTTGCCGAAAAACAGAACGTCGATGTCGGTCGGCGTCGTGACGTCGATGGTCGAGCTCTCGGGCACGTATCCCGGCTGGACGTAATGAACGCGACCGCCGAGCCCCGCGGCACGCCATGCCTCGACGTTGCCGACGTCGGTCTCCCAGGTAGCGAAGCGCGAGACGAACGGACGCAGGGATTCGACGACGGCGCCACCGGGGCGAAGCTGTTCGGTGTTGTAAACGATCGTATCCGGAGGGAGGCCCGCGGCGAGGTCTGCGTCCAGGTGATGCGCACCGAAGATCATATTGGTCGCATCGCGGAGGAATTCGTTGCCGGCGAGTCGGACATCGTGACCCAGCCGGCGCAATGCGAAGGACATCGCCCGCGCGACGCCGAGAAACGGCGCGTAGTTGACGTAGTCTTCCGGCTGGACGATCAGCAGATTGAACTTCCGCGTCATGCGATGCAGTTCAGCCGGCTGTCGGCTGCGGCGACGCTCTGGCGGAATCGGCGCGCTCGCTGAGCAGTTCGCGCAGATATTGCCGGAAGTCGCGCCGCGCATAGGCCGCCAGCGCCATCTCGGCGAGCGCCTGCCGTCGCGGCTCGTCATCGAGCAGGTCGCGGCACAGGCGACCGAGCTCAGACGGCTTGCCGCAGGCCATGACCGCGAGCAGATCGGCGTTCTGGCCGTCGGCGTCGCGAGCATCGGTGACCAGCACGCGACGGTTGGCCAGCGCGTCGCAGATTCGGCCCAGTTCCAGCACGGAATCCTCGCGCGAATGCACGTTGAGGACGAGCTTCGACCGCGCGAGCAGCGCCAGCCGTTCCGCGCCATAGACGCCCGATGCGACGTGCACGCGCACGCCACAGCGCGCGATGTCGGCGAAGATCGAGTCGCGTCGCCAGTTGACCGTGCCGTAGAACAAGGCGTCGATGTCGGTAGGGGTCGCCGGATCGATCCGCGTGTTCTCGGGCAGATAACCGGGCTTCAACAGGCGGACCCGATCGGATACGCCCAGTTTGCGCCAGTTCGCGATGTTCGCGTCGCTGTAGTCCCAGGTTTCGAAGCGCCGCACGAACGGAATCATCTCCTGAATGAAGGGGCTGCCGGGCACGACCATTTCCACGTTGTAGATGATCGAGTTTGGCGGCAAGCGATCGGCAAGATCGGCTGCCAGATGATGCGTCCCGACGATGATATTGGTCGCGTCCCAAACCAGCGCGTTCCGGTCGATGCGGGCCGGGTAGCCGAGCAACCGAAAGCCGCTGCACAACTGCTCGGCGGCATTGGCGTAAGCGTCGTGATGGATCGACTCCCCGGACCGCACGACCACGATGTTGAAGCATTCCATCGCGTCGCCTACTCCGGCGCCGGCGCACGCACGCTCGAACCAACTGCGGCGGGACACGGGGCGGACGACGGTTTCATCGCGACATTATCGCCGACCGGGCGCCGCGCGCGTTAGCGCTCGAAACCGCTGTTCGCCGGCCCCGTATAATCGATATTTTTCGCTGGATTCCGCATTGTCGATTCCGTTGTCCCCGTCGCTGGCAGCCAGCCCGACGCCATTCGTTCCTCTTCCTCGCCTGCTGCCCGCCGTGCCGCCGCCCGGGCGGAAGGCTGTCGCGCCGCCGTTCGCCGGTTCGGCCGACGCTCTCGCGCTTGCGCAAGCCGCGACCGATGCCGTGCAACGCCGGCAGCTGTCGACGGTCATCTGCGCCGACGCGCTCGCAGCGCAGCGGCTTGCCGCCGAAATCGCATGGTTCGCTCCGGCGCTGAAGATCGCCGTCCTGCCCGACTGGGAAACCCTGCCCTACGATCATTTTTCGCCGCACCAGGATCTGGTGTCGGAGCGGCTCGCAACGCTTTACCGCATGTCGCGCGGCGATTGCGATGTGGTGATCGTCGCTGCGACGACGGCGCTGTACCGCTTGGCGCCGCCATCGTACCTCGCGGCGTTCACGTTTTTCATCGATCAGGGTGAAACACTCGATGTCGATCGCCTGCGCTCGCAGCTTGCGCTCGCGGGCTATCAGCACGTCACGCAAGTCGTTTCTCCCGGGGAATTCGGCATCCGCGGCGGCCTGATCGACCTGTTTCCGATGGGCAGTCCCCTGCCCTACCGCATCGACCTGTTCGACAATCAGATCGAATCGATCCGCACCTTCGATGTCGATACCCAGCGCACTGTCTATCCGGTGCCGCGAGTGAGGCTGCTTCCGGCGCGCGAGTTTCCGCAGGACGAGGCGGGCCGCACGCGCTTTCGCGGCCGCTTCCGCGAGGTTTTCGAAGGTGACCCGTCGAAATCGCCGCTGTACAAGGATGTGTCCAACGGCGTCATGCCGGCCGGCATCGAGTATTACCTGCCGCTTTTTTTCGACGCCACGGCGACCTTGGCCGAGTATCTGCCGCCCGAAGCGCTGGTCTGTCTGCACGGCGACGTCGCATCGGCGATCCGGCGCTTCTGGGAAGACACCGACGCACGGTACCGGTTGTTGCGCGGCGATCGGGCGCGGCCGCTGCTCGCGCCGCAGGACCTCTTCGTGCCGGAGGACGAGTTTCACCGCGTGCTCAGGCCGTTTCCCCGCATCGAGCTCGGATCGGATGGATCGGCGGCGTCGAAATCGCAGACCGATTCAACTCCGGCCGACCCGGCAAGCGAACGAGCTGCCGGCGATCAGCAAGGCGACACCATTGCGCCGGGTGCGGGTGAAGCGGCGATCAAAACCACGGGATCGCGCCGGGCGAAGGCCACGCTCGCGTTGCCGCCGGTCCAGGTCGATCGCCGCGCCGACGACCCTTTGCGCGCGCTCAAGCGGCATGTGACCGCCACCCCCGAGCGCGTGTTGATCGCGGCGGAGAGTCTCGGCCGCCGTGAAACCATGCAGCAGTATTTCGCCGAATACGGATTCAAGCCGGCGGTGGTCGCCGACTGGGCGGAATTCATCGCCGGCGACGCGAGCCCGGCGCTGGTCGCAAGCCCTCTTCACGCCGGCTTCGTCTGGCCCGAAGCGAACGTTTCGTTGATTACCGAGGCCGAGTTGTATGCGGGCGTTGTGCGGCGGCCGGGAAAGCGCGACGCGCGGCGGAGCAACGTCGATGCGATGCTGCGCGATCTGTCGGAGGTGCGGATCGGCGACCCGGTCGTGCACGAGCAGCACGGCATCGGACGCTACCTGGGCCTGACGACGCTGGACCTCGGCGACGGCCCGAACGAATTCCTCCACCTGCTTTACGCCAACGACGCCAAGCTCTACGTGCCGGTATCGAGCCTGCATCTGATCAGCCGCTACAGCGGTGCAGCGCCCGATGCGGCGCCGCTGCACGAGCTCGGCAGCGGACAATGGGACAAGGCGAAGAAAAGGGCGGCGCAGCGCGCGCACGACACCGCGGCCGAGCTGCTGAACCTCTACGCGCAGCGCGCCGCCAGGCAAGGACACGCGTTCAAATACGACCTGCACGAATACGAGGCGTTCGCCGCGGGCTTCGGCTTCGAGGAGACGCCCGACCAGGCAGCCGCGATCGAGGCGGTGATCCGCGACCTCACGTCCGGCAAGCCGATGGACCGGCTGGTCTGCGGGGACGTCGGGTTCGGCAAGACCGAAGTGGCGCTGCGCGCGGCGTTCGTCGCGGTGGCGGACGGCAAGCAGGTCGCCGTGCTCGTGCCGACGACCTTGCTGGTCGAGCAACATTTCCAGACCTTCTCCGATCGTTTCGGCGACTTGCCGGTGAAGCTCGCCGAATTGTCGCGCTTCCGCTCCGCAGCCGAGATGAAGACGGTTCTCGAAGGACTCGCGAGCGGTCGGATCGATCTCGTCATCGGCACGCACAAGCTGATCCAGCGCGACGTGAAATTCAAGCGCCTCGGCCTGGTGGTGATCGACGAGGAGCATCGCTTCGGCGTGCGGCAGAAGGAGCAGCTGAAGCGCTTGCGCGCCGAGGTCGACGTGCTGACGCTGACGGCAACGCCGATTCCGCGCACGCTGGCGATGTCGCTCGAGGGGCTGCGCGACTTTTCGGTGATCGCGACCGCGCCAGAGCGGCGCTTGTCGATCAAGACCTTCGTCGTCGCAATACTCGCCCGGCATCGTGCGCGAAGCCTGCCTGCGCGAGCTCAAGCGCGGCGGGCAGATCTACTTCCTGCACAATGACATCGACACGATCGCGACGATGGGGCAGAAGCTCGAGGCATTGATGCCCGAGGCCCGCATCGCGATCGCGCACGGCCAGATGCCCGAGCGCGATCTCGAGCGGGTGATGCGCGATTTCTATCAGCAGCGGTCGAATCTGTTGCTGTGCTCGACGATCATCGAGACCGGCATCGACGTGCCGACCGCCAATACGATCATCATCCATCGCGCCGACAAGTTCGGCCTGGCGCAGCTCCATCAGCTGCGCGGCCGGGTCGGGCGCTCGCACCACCAGGCGTACGCCTATCTGCTGACGCCGCGCGAGGAGGCGCTGTCGGTGCAGGCGAAGAAGCGGCTCGAGGCGATCCAGCTGATGGAGGACCTGGGCTCCGGCTTCTATCTGGCGATGCACGACCTGGAAATCCGCGGCGCCGGAGAGGTGCTCGGCGACGAGCAGTCCGGAGAGATGCAGCAGATCGGCTTTCAGCTCTACACCGAAATGCTCAAGGCAGCCGTCGATTCGCTGCGCTCGGGACGCGAGCCGAACCTCAACGATCCGATGGGCGTCACCACCGAGATCAACCTGCATGTTCCGGCGCTGTTGCCGGAGACCTATTGCAACGACGTGCACGAGCGACTGGTGCTCTACAAGCGGCTGGCCAATTGCGACACCGCGGCCGAGCTCACATCGATGCAAGAGGAGCTGATCGATCGCTTCGGCCTGCCGCCCGAGCAGGCGCAGGCGCTGCTCTACTGCCATCGGCTGCGATTGCTGGCGAAGCCGCTCGGCGTGATCAAGGTCGATGCCGGGCCCGACCGCTCGCAGGTCCTGTTCGGCCCGCGGCCGCCGTTCGATGCCGGCAAGCTGATTGCGCTGATCCAGCAGGACGGCCGCTACCGGTTTGCCGGCCAGGATCGCGTGCGGATCGAGCGCGCTGCGCCGGCAGTCGAGGATCGCGTCGGATTGATCGAAGAGTTTCTGGGCAAGTTGCGGTGATTCCCGCGCCAAACCCGCGGCCGCATCAATAAATCTTGGAAAAGTCGCCGTGGCGGCCGAGACCATCCTTGAATCGCGCGGCACCCGCGGCGCCGTCTTTTACCAGCGCTTCGCGGCCGTTGTACCACTCCTGTATCAGCGCATCGCGGACAGAAAGGCCGTGGCTCTTGATCGCTGAACGCCGGTCGGCCCGGACGCACACCGGTGGAAAGCCTGCGATGTCCCGCGCCAGTTCTTCGGCCTTGGCGCGCACTTCGCCATTCGGCACCAGATATTCGCACAGGCCGATTCTCAAGCATTCCTCTGCCGGAACCTTGCGGCCGGTCAGGATGATCTCGAGCGCGCGGCCCTGGCCTACGATGCGCGGCAGCCGTACCGTGCCGCCGTCGATCAACGGCACGCCCCACCGCCGGCAGTAGACGCCGAAGTAGGCATCTTCCTGCATCACCCTGAAATCACACCACAGCGCGAGTTCCATCCCGCCCGCCACCGCAGGGCCGGCGACGGCTGCTATGACGGGTTTATCCAGTTCGAGGCGCGATGGACCCAGCGGACCACGGGGAATCTCGCCCCCGTTGCCGCGAGGTCCGGCGGGCGGAATATCAAGCTCTCCGAGCGGATAACTCTGGCTCAAGGTGCTGACGAACTTCAAATCCCAGCCGGCGCAGAAGGCGCCGCCTTCGCCATACAACACGGCGACGCGCGCCGCGTCATCCGCATCGAACTCGAGAAAGGCCCGAGTCAGCGCATCGGCACTGTCCGGATCCATGGCGTTGCGGGCCTCGGGGCGGTTATGAATGACGGTCCATACGGGCCCCTGCTTGTCGACGATGACGGTCATGCTGTCTCCTCTTTGCACAAAGCGGTCAGCCGCGAAACTGCGCGGCGATGCTCTTGATGCCGCCAAGCAGCATTTCGACGGCGACCGCAGTAAGCACCAGCCCCATCAGGCGTTCGAACGCGCGCATTCCGCGCTCGCCCAGCAGGCGCTGCAGCCGGCCGGCCGCGAGCAGCACCAACGTTGTCGCCACCATCGCTATCGTCAGCGCAAGGAGCCACACGTCGATATGCTCGGGCTCTCGCGAAGCCATCAGCATGACCGTCGCCAGCGCCGACGGTCCGGCGATCGCCGGAATGGCCAGCGGCACCAGCAGAGGCTCGCTGTCGGTCGTGCCGCCGAAGACGCCTTCCGGATGCGAGAAGACCATGCGCAAGGCGATCAGGAACAAAATGACGCCGCCGGCGATCGAAAGCGATGTTTCGGAGACGTGCATCAGCAGCAGGAAGGCGCGACCGCCGAACAGAAAGGCGAGCAGTACCGCATAGGCGATCACGCACTCGCGCAACACGATCCAGCGACGGCGCGCCGGTGGCGTCGCCTGGAGCGCGCTGACGACCAGCGGCACATTGCCGAAAGGGTCGATCACGAGGACCAGCAGGATCGCCGCGGAAAGCAGCTCGGATAGCATCGTCGAATACGACCTCGATGGAGCCCGCAGTATATCGTCCATCGTGACCGGGCGCCGGCGCCGCTGGCATAATCGCATGCCTTGCAGTTTTTTATCGGAGCATCCATGTCCCGGTTTCCCTTTGCAACACGGCGCATTGCGGCGCTTGTCCTTTTCGTCGTCGCCGGCACGGCATTCGGCCAGGCGAAGCCGCCGGCGCCTCCATCGCAACCCGCAAGCGATGCTTATTACGGGACGACGATTGCCGATCCCTACCGCGCGCTGGAGGACCTCAAGAATCCGGATGTCGCGGCGTGGATGAAGGCGCAGTCCGATTACACGCGCTCGACGCTCGACCGCATTCCGCAGCGCGTGGCGATCCTGAAGGAAATCCAGCGCTACGGCGACGACACGGCAGCCCGCGTCACCGGCGTGCAGCCTAACGACGGCAACTATTACTATCTGAAGCGGTTCGCCAGCGACAACACGCTGAAGCTCTACATGCGGCAAGGAACCCGCGGCAAGGAACGCCTGCTGATCGATCCCGACAAGCGTGCAACTTCTCCGGGCACGCATTACGCGATCGATTACTTCCAGCCCTCGCCGGACAACAAGTACGTCGCGTACGGCATTTCCGAGGGAGGCTCGGAAGAGAGCGTGCTGCACGTTTTCGACGTCGCCGCCGGCAAGGACACCGGGGACGCGATCGACCGCGCGCTTTTCGCGTCGCCTTCCTGGCTGCCCGACGGCACGCTGGTCTACAGCCGGCTGCAGAAGCTCGGCCCCGGCATGCCGGTAACCGCGAAGTACCTGAACCAGCGCGCGTATCTGCACCGGTTGGGCACGCGATCCCGACAACGATGCGGCGCTGTTCGGCGTCGGCGTCGTGCCGGGCATTGCGCTCGAGCCGGTCGAGAATGTTGCCGCCGGTTACGTTCCCGGGTCTTCGTACGTGTTCGCGCTGATCGTGAACGGCGTGCAGCGCGAAGCCAAGCTCTATGCCGCGCCGCTGACCTCGCTGGCCGGCGACAAGACGCCATGGCGCAAGCTCGTCGATTACAGCGACGGCGTCACCGATCTGTCGATCCACGGCGACACGATCTACCTGCTATCGCACAACGGCGCCGCGCACTTCAAGGTGCTGCGGATGGATCTTGCCAAAGGCGACATCGCGACTGCCGAGGTCGTCATTCCCGAAAGCGACAACGTGATCACCGGGCTCGCCGGCGCCAGGGACGCGCTGTATGTCCGGCGCATGAAAGGCGGCATCAGTAATCTTCTGCGCCTCGACTATGCCGCCGGCGCGAAGGCAACCCCGATTACATTGCCGTTCTCGGGGGACATGAGCGCGCTGGCCGCCGATCCGCGCCTGCCGGGCGCGCTGTTCGAAGCGGGAAGCTGGACTCGCTCGGACGCATGGTATGCGTACGATCCGAAGCGTGGCACGGTGACCGATACCGGCTTGCAACCCAGGGGCAAGTACGACGCCCCCGCCGACCTGGTCGCGACCGAAGTGAGCGCGATGGCGAAGGACGGCACGCTGATCCCCCTCTCGATCGTGCACAAGCGCGGCACCAAGCTCGACAGCAACAACCCGACGCTGCTCTACGGCTACGGCGCCTATGGCATCTCGCAGCTTCCGTTCTACCGACCGACGTTCCTGCCGTGGTTCGAACGGGGCGGCATACTGGCGGTCGCGCACGTGCGCGGAGGCGGCGAGAACGGCGAAGACTGGTACAAGGGCGGGTACAAGGCGACCAAGCCGAACACCTGGAACGACGCGATCGCCTGCGCCGAGTGGCTGGTTGCCAACAAGTACACATCGCCCGCCCGCCTCGCGATCTGGGGAGGCAGCGCCGGCGGCATTTTCGTCGGCCGCTCGATCACCGATCGGCCCGAGCTCTTCGGCGCCGCGATCGATCAGGTGCCGGCATCCGACATGCTGCGCTTCGAGACGACCGCGAACGGCGCGCCCAACGTCCCCGAATTCGGCACGATCAAGACCGAGGAAGGGTTCAAGTCGCTGCTCGCGATGAGTCCCTACCATCACATCAAGGACGGCGTGAAATACCCGGCAGTGCTGGTCATCACCGGCATCAACGACCCGCGCGTCGACGCGTGGCAGGCGGGCAAGATGGCAGCTCGCCTTCAGGCCGCCTCGTCGAGCGGCAAGCCGGTGCTGCTGCGCATCGACTACGACGCCGGACACGGCATAGGCTCGACCAAGAAACAGGCCTACGAAGAGCGCGCCGACGTTTTCGCCTTCCTGTTCTGGCAGTTCGGCGTCGCCGGGTTTCAGCCCTGAAGCGGCGCCGGGGCGACGCGAATTCATCGCCGCCCTGCGCGACCCGATCAAGGCGTACAACAAGTTCGAGCTCTGGTAGCTCTGCGCCAGCCGCGAGTCAGTGCAGCTTGACCCTCGGCTCCATGCGGCGGCGCAGAAAGCGCCCGATCGTGTCGAGCGCTACGCGAAAGTAACCGTGAATCGACGCCTGATGCAGCTTGTATAGCGAGGCGTACATCGCGCGCGCGATCAGCCCCTGGATCAGCATGCTGCCGCCGATCAGCCTGCCCATCAGGTTGCCGACGGCCGACAATTCGCCAAGCGAGACCAGCGAACCGAAATCGCGAAAATGAAACTCGGGCAGCGGCGCTCCGGCAAGCCGCGCCCGCATCGTGCGCACCAGCAGCGCCGCCTGTTGCCGCGCCGCCTGCGCCCGCGGCGGCACCAGCGCACCTTCCTTGCCGCGTCCCAGCCAGGGTGCCGCGGCACAATCGCCGAAGGCGAAAATGTCGGCATCGCGCGTGGTCTGCAAGGTCGCTGCGACGACCAGCTGGTTGGCGCGGTTGACCTCGAGACCATCCAGGTTCGCCAGCATCGGAGGCGCCTGAATACCCGCGGCCCAGACGATCAGATCGGCGCGGAGCGTCACGCCCGCGGCGGTGTGCACGCCGTCGTCGTCGACGGCGACGACGCGCTCGCCGGTGCGAACGGCGATGCCCAGCCGGCCGAGAAGCTCGGTTGCCGCCTTGGCGATCCGTTCGCCCAGTTGCGGCAGAATGCGCGGCGCCGCCTCGAGCAGCGTCAGGTGGATATCGCGCACGGGGTCGAGCTTGTCCAGACCGTAGACGGCGTGGGTTCGCGTCGTCTGGCGTATCTCCGCCGCCAGCTCGACGCCCGTGGCGCCCGCGCCGATGATGACGATGTCGACATGTGACGAGCGGCCCTCGCCCGCTTCGCCGTCGGCGCGCACTGCCGCGGCGAGCAGCCGGCGATGGAAGCGCTCGGCGTCCAGCGGCGTGTCCAGCGAGATCGCGTGCGCGGCGACGCCGGGGATGCCGAAATCGTTGGTCGTGCTGCCGACGCAGAAGAGCAGCGTGTCGTACTTCACGATCCGCGGCGGCAGGATTTGCCGGCCGTCATCATCATCGACCGCCTTCAGACTGAGCTCCCGACGAGCGCGGTTCAAGCCGTCGACGGCGCCTTGGCGAAAACGGAAGTTGTGCCAGTACGCGACGGCCAGGTAGTCGACGTCGTGCGCCGCGGCATCCATGCGGCCGGCCGCGACCTCGTGCAACAGCGGCTTCCACACATGGGTCTCGGCGCGGTCGACCAGCGTGATATCGGCCTTGCCGTGACGGCCGAGCTTGTCGCCTAGCGCGGTCGCCAGCGGCAAGCCCCCGGCCCCGCCGCCGACGATCACGATCCGGTGCGGACTCATCGACGCGGCGGCCCGATCGTCAGTCACCTTGCGCGGTCCCTTCGCGGCGAGAATCTGCGGCGCCGCGCCAGCGACCGCCCGCACGCACGATGACCTGCAGGCCGCTGTTCTGGTCGACGATCCGCGTTGCCTCACCGAGTGCCTGCAGCTTCGGCGCCAGCGCCTCCGCGCTGGTGCCCCGCTCGAGCTCGGTCGGGCCGTTGCGGCTGCCCACGTTGGGCAGGTCGATGGCGGCCTGCGGATCGAGTCCCCAGTCGAGAATGGCAACCAGCGTTTTGGCGACGTAGTTGATGATGGCAGGCCCTCCCGGCGAGCCGGCGACGACGGCAACGCGCCCTTGCCCATCGTAGACGATCGTCGGGGCCATCGATGAGCGCGGACGCTTCCCGCCTTCGACCCGATTGGCGACCGGACGTCCCGATTCGAACGGCGCAAAAGTGAAGTCGGTCAGCTCGTTGTTGAGCAGGAATCCCCCGGCCGTCATCAGCTTGCTGCCGAATGCGTCCTCGATCGTCGTCGTCATCGACACCGCGTCGCCGTAGCGGTCGACGATGGAAATGTGCGAGGTCGAAGGAAACTCCAGCGCCTCGCCTCTCCCGAAAGCCGCGGCATCGTGCCCCGCGATCGGGGGCGGGTTGCCCGGGCGCGCGTAACCGACGCTCGAGTCGAGCCGGATCAGGCGCGAACGCTCGTGCAGGTAGGCACGATCCGTAAGGCCGGCCGGGACGGCGACAAAATCAGGATCGGCGACGTAGGCGTCGCGGTCGGCGTAGGCGAGGCGCCCTGCTTCGCTGAAAAGATGCGCGCTGATCAGCTCACTGCTGCCGATCGAGTGCAGGTCGAACCGCTCCAGCATGCCAAGAATCTGCAGCACCGCGATACCGCCCGACGACGGCGGCGGCGGGCCGCAGACGCGGTAGCGCCGATAATTACCGCAGACCGGTTTGCGTACGCGCGCGCGGTAGGCCGCGAGATCGGCGGTGGTAAGGTCGCCCGGGTTGGCGGCGTAACCGTCGGCCGTATCGACGACGTCGCGCGCAATCTCGCCGCTGTAGAACGCGGTCGCGCCTTCCGCGGCGATGCGCTTGAGCGTCTCCGCGAACGCCGGGTTCTTCAGCAGCTGCCCGGTGGCGAGCGGCGTGCCGTCGGCGTTATGGAAATAGGCCCGCGCTCGATCCTGGCGCAGATACCTCTGGCCAGCGATCGCGCGGCTCAGCCGCTGGCTGACGACGAAGCCCCGCTCGGCCAGCTGGATCGCGGGGGCGAACAGGGTTGCCCATGGCAGCCGGCCGTGCCGCCGGTGCGCCAATTCCAGCATGCGCAGCGTTCCCGGAACGCCAACCGAGCGCCCGCCGACAACCGCATCAAAAAAACGAAGCGGCACACCGGTCTTATCGAGAAATCGATCGGGCCGCGCCGCCGCGGGCGCTGTCTCGCGGCCGTCATAGGCGAGCAGCGTCTTGCGCCGGGCATCGTGCACCAGCATCAATGCGCCGCCGCCGATGCCAGACGATTGCGGCTCGACCAGGTTCAGCACCATCTGGACCGCGATTGCCGCATCCACGGCGCTGCCACCCCGGCGGAGCACGGCATCGCCGGCGGCGGTGGCCAGAGGGTTGGCGGTCGCGACCATCTGATAGCGGGCGCTGACCGTCTGCTTGACCGACCGCCCCGACGGGGTTTCGGGCGGGCGGGACTGGGCGGCGGCGGCGAACGCCAGCGCGAGGCCGAGGATCAACGCCCACAACGGGCCGCCGTGGGTCGGATGCCGGAGAGTCACCGGCCGATTCTACCCCGCGACCAAGCAATTCTTCGGCCCGCCAGGGAGAGCTGTACCCCCGTCAGCCGGCTCCGGGTAGAATGTCGTCGCCCGCTGTAAGCTATGGCAGGTCGCTTCGACCAAAGGCGTGAGCGTGCGATGCGCTCGCGCCCGGTGGAGCGAAACCGGGCCTCGCCCCGAGATCCACTACAGGAAGGAGCATAAGATGACGATGAAACAGACCATGAAGGCACTGTCGTTTGCCGCGATGCTGGGCATTGCCGCGCTGTCGGCGCAGGTGGCGCTGGCCGACGACACGGGCCTCTCGCCATTGACGAGTGATGTGAAAAAAATGGCGAACAAGGAAGGCATGATCACCAAGAAAGACTTCATGGCGATGATGGAAAAGCGCTTCGACATGATGGACAAGGCCAAGAAGGGCATGATCCACACGTCCGACGCGATGAAGATCTTTTCGGACAAGCCGTAAGCGAGTTGTCCGCAGCAAGCGGAAGGCACGAGGAAACAGGGACAAGGGCGGCTTCGTGCCGCCCTTGTTCATTGCGGCCCTCGCCGGCACACCACCAGCCGGCATTGCAAGAAACCGCGGACAGCGGCATCCTCCAACCGATGAACAGATCACTGGTCCCGGACGCAGTCGAACGCTATGTGGCGCTAGAAATCGCGCAGGAAACCTCCGTGCAGCGCCGGCTCCGCGCAGAAACGACGACGATGCCCCATGGCGGAATGCAAATCGGCGCCGACCAGGGAGCACTGCTTGCGATGCTCGCCAGACTGGTCGACGCGCGGCGTGCGATCGAGATCGGCACGTTCACCGGTTACAGCGCGCTCGCAGTGGCCGCTGCGCTGCCGCCGGGCGGCAAGCTGATCTGCTGCGATGTCAGCGAGGAATGGACGAGCGTCGCACGACGCTACTGGCAGGAGGCCGGCGTCGCCGACCGCATCGAGCTTCGCCTCGCTCCTGCGCTCGAGACGCTGGCGGCACTGCTGCGTCAGGGGGGCGCGGAAACCTTCGACCTGGCGTTCATCGACGCCGACAAGACGAACTACGACGCCTATTACGAGGCGTGCCTGAAGCTGATCCGCCGCGGCGGGGCGATCGCGCTCGACAACATGCTCTGGTCAGGCAAGGTAGCCGACCCGAGCGTGCACGATGACGATACCGACGCGCTGCGCGCGCTGAACGCCAAGATCCGCGACGACCGCCGCGTCGATGCCTGCCTGCTGACCGTCGGCGACGGCGTGATGCTGGCCAGGAAGCGCTGACGGTCAAGACGGCGCGGCCAACAAAGAGGCCGACCCCGCGGGTCGGCCTTTCGCATCCGTGCGACCGGCGCTACTTTTTCGCCACCTCGCCCGGCGCCTGCAACGGCGTCGGCGCGGCAGCGATCGATGCCGGCGCCACCGCGCTTGCAGGCGCGGTGATCGACACCGGAGCGACCGCGACCTTCCGGTCGCCACCATGCAGCGCCAGCAGCGGCACGATCATCAGCGCGACGATGTTGATGATCTTGATCAGCGGATTGACCGCGGGACCGGCGGTATCCTTGTACGGGTCGCCTACCGTGTCGCCGGTCACGGCCGCCTTGTGCGCGTCCGAACCCTTGCCGCCATGATGTCCGTCCTCGATGTACTTCTTGGCGTTGTCCCATGCGCCGCCGCCGGTGGTCATCGAAATGGCGACGAACAAGCCGGTGATGATCGTTCCCATCAGCAGGCCGCCGAGCGCGACCGGGCCGAGCAGCAGCCCGACCACGACCGGAACCAGGACCGGCAACAGCGAGGGGATGATCATTTCCCGGATCGCGGCCTTGGTCAGCATGTCGACCGCGACGCCGTACTCGGGTTTGGCGGTGCCGGCCATGATGCCCGGGATTTCCTTGAACTGACGGCGCACTTCGACGACGACCGCCCCGGCAGCGCGGCCGACAGCCTCCATCGCCATGGCGCCGAAAAGATACGGGATCAGGCCGCCGAGGAACAGCCCGACGATCACCATGTGGTCGGAAAGATCGAAGCTCACGTTGATATTCGCGCCGGACAGCGCGTGGGTGTAATCGGCGAAGAGCACCAGCGCGGCAAGGCCGGCCGATCCGATCGCGTAGCCCTTGGTCACCGCCTTGGTCGTGTTGCCCACCGCATCGAGCGGATCGGTGATCGCGCGCACCGACTCGGGCAAATCGGCCATTTCGGCGATGCCGCCGGCGTTGTCGGTGATCGGTCCGTACGCGTCGAGCGCGACGATGATGCCGGTCATCGATAGCATCGCGGTCGCGGCGATCGCGATACCGTAGAGCCCGGCGAGCCAGTAGGAAGCCATGATCGCGATGCACACCGAGATCACCGGCCACGCGGTCGACTTCATCGATACGCCCAGTCCGGCGATGATGTTGGTCGCATGCCCGGTCGTCGAAGCCTGCGCCACGTGCCGGACCGGCTTGAATTCGGTCGCGGTGTAATACTCGGTGATGACGACCATCGCGGCGGTCAGCGCGAGACCGATCAGGCCGGCGCCCCACAGATGCCAGGTCGAGAGCTCCGGATTGGTCGCGACGACGACACCCATCAGCCAGTCGGTGATGAACCAGAAGCCGATCGCCGAGAGCCCGCCGGCGACCATCAGCCCGCGGTAGAGCGCATTCATGATTTTGCCGCCGTCGCGGGCCTTGACGAAGAAACACCCGACGATCGACGCCAGGATCGAGAAGCCGCCAAGCGCCAGCGGATAGGTCACCGCGGCTTCGGCATACGCCGGCAGCAACAGCGCGCCCAAAAGCATTGTCGCCACGATCGTCACCGCGTAGGTCTCGAACAGGTCGGCCGCCATGCCTGCGCAATCGCCAACGTTGTCACCGACGTTGTCGGCGATCACCGCGGGATTGCGCGGATCGTCCTCGGGAATGCCCGCCTCGACCTTGCCGACCAGGTCGGCGCCGACGTCTGCGCCCTTGGTGAAAATGCCGCCGCCCAGCCGCGCGAATATCGATATCAGCGAACCGCCGAACGCCAGGCCGACCAGCGGCTCGATGATGCCGTGCAGGCCTTCCTTGGTAGCGTTCGGCACGTAATGCGCCGATTGCACCAGGAACCAGTAGAAGCCCGCGACGCCGAGCAGCCCCAGGCCGACGACCAGCAGGCCGGTGATCGCGCCACCGCGAAACGCCACCGCCAGCGCCTCGTTCAAGCCGGTGCGCGCCGCCTCTGCGGTGCGCACATTGGAACGCACCGAGACGTTCATGCCGATGAATCCGGCCAGGCCCGAGAGGACCGCGCCGACGGCAAATCCGGTGGCAGTACGCCAGGAAAGGAAGGCGCCGATCACCACCAGCAGAATGACGCCGACGACGGCGATCGTCGCGTACTGGCGATTCAGGTACGCCTGCGCCCCCTGCTGCACTGCTGCGGCGATCTCCTGCATGCGCGCGTTGCCAGCGGGCTTGCGCATGATCCAGGTAATCGACCAGGCGCCGTAGACCAGCGCGGCGATCGCGCAAACGAGCGCGAAAACGAGTGCGGTTGACATGTGCATCCCCTAAATGGTGGCGAGCGAATCGCTGCGCATCTTTGCGAATCTATGTTATGGCCCGGCATTCGCGTGCGCCGGCAGGCGTCGGCCCTTCGCTCGCGGCAGGCGAGGGACAGGCAAAGCGCCAAAACACGCTATTTTGCCAGCGCCCGGTCTAAAAAGTCGAGCCGATCCTGACCCCAGAACGGCTCGTCTCGATAGATATAGGTCGGCGCGCCGAATACCTTGCGGTCGATCGCCTCCTGCGTCAGCGCATCGTAGCGTGCGCCGATGTCGGCGCCGCCGGCGCGTTCTGCCAGCGACGTGGCGTCGAATCCCTGCTCGGAGGCTATCGCGGCCAGCGTATCGGCATCGGCGATGTTGCGCTCCTCGGCCCACACGGCGCGCATCATCGCACCGCTGAGCTTGAGCGTGTCGACAACGCCGCGCGCGTCTTGCGCGGCGAGGATCCATTTCGATGCCAGTTCGGCCGGTACCGGGAAATGACGCGGCTGCGGATTGAGCGGCAAACCCAGGTGCTTCGACCAGCGTGCGAGCTCGACCAGCCGATACGCCTGGCGCTGCGGCGCGCGCTGCTTCAGCGGCAGGCCGCCCGAAACCGGGAATACGCGGCCCAAGTCGACCGGCTTGACCTCGATCGCCGCACCATGCCGGCCGGCAAGTGCCACGAATCGCTCGTGGCCCAGGTAGGTGAACGGCGATACCGGCGTAAAGAAATAGTCGATGCTCTTTTGCACGGGTTTCCTCTTCCGCGCCCGATGCGCGCTCCGGCTAGATCGAAAACGACGACGCCAGCTTTTTTTGGACCGCGACGTTCTTGAGCCGCACGTACTGCGGCAGGCCGTCGCGAAACGGCGGAAACGCTTCGCCGCGGGTCAGCGGCGCGAGATAGGCGCGCGCCTTGGCCGTAATACCGTAGCCATCGGCGCTGATGTAATCGCGCGGCAGCGTTTTCTCGACGTTGGCGACCTTGTCCAGCGGGGCCGCCTCGATCTTCCACCGGTACGGCTTGTCCGAGGTGCGCACGATCGCCGGCATCACCGCGTTCTGGCCCCGTACCCCATATTCGACCGCGGCGCGTCCGACCGCGTACGCCTGCTCGACGTCGGTCTTCGAGGCCAGATGGCGCGCGGCGCGCTGCAGGTAGTCGGCCACCGCCCAATGGTATTTGTGGCCGAGCCTGTCCTTGACCAGCGAAGCGATCATCGGTCCGACGCCGCCGAGCTGGGCATGCCCGAACGCGTCCTTGGTGCCCGCTTCGGCCAGAAGCTTCCCCTGCGCATCGCGCAATCCTTCGGAGACGCCGACGCAGCAATAGCCGAATTGCGCGACCTTCGCATCCAGCCGCGCGAGGAATTTCGCTTCGTCGAACGCAATCTCCGGAAACAGCAGCAACAGCGGGATTGGCGTGCCGGCGTCGTCGGCCAGCCCGACCGCCGCGGTGATCCAGCCGGCGTTGCGTCCCATCACCTCGAGCACGAAAACCCGGGTCGAGGTCTTCGCCATCGACGCCACGTCGAACGCGGCCTCGCGCATCGACGTCGCGACGTATTTGGCGACCGAGCCGAAACCCGGGCAGCAATCGGTCACCGCCAGATCGTTGTCGACGGTCTTCGGGACGTGCACGGCGATAAGCGGATAGTCGAGCCGCGCCGCCATCTGCGAGACCTTGAGGCAGGTGTCGGCCGAGTCGTTGCCGCCGTTGTAGAAAAAGTAGCCGATGTCGTGCGCGCGAAAGACCTCGAGCAGCCGCTCGTACTGCGCGCGGTCGCGGTCGATGCCGGCGAGCTTGTAGCGACAGGAGCCGAACGCTCCGGCCGGCGTGTGCATCAGCGCGGCGATCGCCCGCGATGATTCGCGACCGGTGTCGATCAAATCCTCGGTCAGTGCGCCGATGATGCCGTTGCGTCCGGCGTAGACGCGGCCGATGCTGCGTTTGTGCTGCCTGGCAGTCTGGATGACGCCGCAGGCGCTGGCATTGATCACGGCGGTGACGCCGCCGGACTGCGCGTAAAAGGCGTTGCGTCGACTCACGGGGGGCGGCATCGGCAAATCAGCGTTGCGAGCCGGCGATTGTAATGGACGCGACGGTGGCGCGTCCAACCTGCCCGTCGCATCCTCGACGCGTTGTGGAACCTTACCCGCGCCGCCGCGTCGAGTGTCGCCAGCAGCGCCTGCGCAGCGGCGAAGTCCGGGGCGAGCTCGAGCGCGCGGCGAAGCGATTCGCGCGCGCCGCCAAGGTTGCCGCGGTCGCGCTGGATTTCGGCGAGATTGTAGAGGAGCGTGGGGTTGCTCGGCCGCACGGCGACCGCATGCGCCTGCGCCAGCTCGGCATCGGCGATCCTGCCGCCCGCGCGGCAGACCAGCGCCAGTGTGTTGAGCGCGAAAGGGTCGCCCGGACTCGCGGCCAGCGCCTCGCGGCAACAGCTTTCCGCGCCGGCGAGGTCGCGGTTGCGCAGGCGAACCGTCGCTTGGTCCAGCAGCTGCTTTACGCGCGCGGCAAGCGCGCTGCGCGGCCCGCTCCACTTGGCGTAGATCGCGTCGCGGAAGCGCGCGAAACGGGCCGCGTCCTGGTTGGTCCCGACGCCGGTTCCCGAGCCGCCGCGATCGACGTGCCATTCGAACGTCTGTCGCGGCTCGAAATGAAACGGCGTCTTTTGCGCGCACTGAAGAAAAAAATCCCAGTCCTGCATGATTTCGAACGCCTCGTCGAAGCGGCAGCCTTCGGCAGCCAGGCTGCGTGCGAACAACGCCGTCGACAGGTGGACGTAATTGCGCTCGTAGAGCTCGGACAAGGCGTACGGCCTGCCCCAGGATTCGGCATGGCCGTCGGCGAAGCGGCCCAGTGCCAGCGTGTAGACCAATCGCGCTCCTCCGGCACTGCGCTGGGCCTCGACGAGTCCGGCGACGTGTCCGGCGAGCAGCAGATCGTCATCGTCGAGAAAACTGATCCAGTCGCCTCGCGCCGCGTCGAGGCCGGCATTGGCAGCCTGCGGCCGCGACAGGGGGATGTCGCTGGTCACCATGCGCACCGGATGCGCTCCGGCGCGACCGGGAAGCTCGGGATGGTCGCGGCCGCTGGCGGCCACGACGATGACCTCGAGACGGGAGTAGTCCTGCAGCGAGATCGAATCGAGCGCCGCCTGCAAGGTCGGGCGGGCGCTGCTGCGAACGATCAGGCTGACCAGCGGCGAGGCGGGATCGGACACGCGCTAGGCTCCGCCCAGCGCACGCCGCGTCGCGTCGAGAAAGGCTCGCCCGTAGCGAAGGTCCGGCTCGAGATGGCAGCCCTCGGCCCACTCGTTCCAGGCGTTGACGAACACGATGCGCTCGTCACCGCCATGCCATTCGCGAGTGATCGCGGCGGCGGCGGCGAGCCAGCGCTGGTAGTTCGCCGGCTCGGCGTTGACAAAGCAGCGCGCGATGTCGGGCAGACGCGCGGTATTGTCCCAGCCGGTCATCACGCCGCGGAACAGGCGATAGGACGGGCGTGGCCGCGCGAGCACCGACTGCGCGCATGAAACATAATCGAGAACGTCGCCCTGAAAGCCGCGGCGCACGCTGGTCGGGTCGGGGTCGATCTGTTGCGATCGGGTCAGGTGCGGCGGGAATTCGACCGCGGCGTCGTATCCGATCGCCGCCGGGTCCATCGTCGTCTGGTTGTTGCTTTGCACCAGCGCGAGATAGAGACCGGGCTGGCCGGCGTCGCGCGCGGCACCGCGCCAGACCTCCGCCCATCGCCGCGGGTCCGGGATCGCATCGGGACAATAGACGAGCAGCAGCGGCTTGCCGTCGATGCGCACATACCGGCGATCGGCGAATGCCGGCAACAGCTCGCGGATCAGCGCGAGGGCATCGCCGTCGCGATACTGCTGCGCGATCAGGATGTCGCTGTCGAGGCCATCCCACCGCCGGGTCCATGTCTCGTTGGCCCAGCAGACGCAGAACGGAAAATCGGGCGCGCCCGACGCCAGCACTTCATCGAATGGGCGCTGCAGCAGACGCTTGCCGGAAAACCAGTAGTGGTAGTAGCAGAAGGCGCCGATGCCGTGCTCGCGAGCGAGCGCCGCCTGCTGCGCTCGCGTCTCAGGCAGGCGCAGATCGTAAAAGCCGAGATCGGCGGGCAGATGCGGCTGGTAGTGGCCGGTAAAGTTCGGCCGGGCGCGGACCACATTGCGCCACTCGGTGAAGCCTGCGCCCCACCAGGCGTCGTTTTCCGGAATCGGATGGAACTGCGGCAGGTAGAACGCGATGGCGCGAACATCGCCGCTCATCGTCGTGTGCGCCTCGCGTTGCGCGACCGGCGGGCGGTCGTCACCTCAGTGGCGCAGCGCGGCAAGCACGGCATCCTTGATGGCATCGACCGCCCCCATGCCGTCGACGCTCCGGTATTTCGGCGCGCGCGGATCGCCGCTGGACGCCCACTGACGGTAGTAGGCGACCAGCGGTTCGGTTTGCGCATGGTAGACGGCCAGCCGTTTCTTGACCGTCGCCTCCTGGTCGTCGTCACGCTGGATCAGCGGCTCGCCGGTTATGTCGTCGCGCCCATCGACCTTCGGCGGATTGAACTTGACGTGATAGCTGCGCCCGGACGCGGCATGCACTCGGCGGCCGCTCATGCGCTCGACAATGGCCGCGTCGGGGACCTCGATCTCGAGAACGAAATCGATGGGAACCGCGGCGTCCTTCATCGCGTCGGCCTGGGGGATGGTGCGCGGAAAGCCATCGAACAAATAACCGTTGGCGCAATCGGCAGCCTTCAACCGCTCCTTGACCAGCGCGATAATGATGTCGTCCGACACCAGCGCGCCCGAGTCCATCACCTTCTTCGCGGCGACACCCAGCGGCGTTCCCGCCTCTACCGCAGCGCGCAGCATGTCGCCAGTCGAGATCTGGGGAATGCCATAGGCCTGCTTGATGAAGGTGGCCTGGGTCCCTTTTCCCGCGCCGGGTGGCCCGAGGAGTATCAGTCGCATGATTGGAATGGAAAAAGTCGACTGCGCCGCGCCACGCCGCGCGCGGCGCTGGCGACGCGCGCCGCGATTCTGGCGGTAATCCGGGGACCGGTCAAACCATGCCCGCGGCGTAGAGGACGCGCACGCGGTCGAGATCTTCCTGCGTATCGACGCCGGGCGCCGGCGCGCCGCGCGTCACGGTGACGACGATCCGGTAACCGTGCCATAGCGCACGCAGCTGCTCGAGCGCTTCGAAACGTTCGGGCGGCGCGGTGGCCAGCGATGGGTAGCGGCGCAGAAAAGCGACTCGGTACGCATATAGCCCGTAGTGCCGGTAAATCGGCATCCCGGCCGGAATCTGCCGGCGGCCAGCGGAGAAGGCGTCGCGCGCCCACGGAATCGTCGCCCGGCTGAAATAGAGCGCATAGCCGGCATGATCGAGCACCACTTTGACCACATTGGGATTGAACGCCTCGTCGGCATTGGCGATCGGATGGCACGCGGTAGCGATCGCGGCGTCCGAATGTTCGGTCAGCTTGTCGGCGACTGCCCGGATCAACGCCGGCTCCAGCAGCGGCTCGTCGCCCTGCACGTTGACCACGATTGCCCGCTCGTCGAGACCGAGCTGCGCCGCCGCCTCGGCCAGTCGATCGGTGCCGGTCGGATGGTCGGTGCTCGTCATCGCCACGTCGATGCCGTAGCGTGCGACGGCCGAACGTATGCGCTCGTCGTCGGTGGCGACCACGACCTTGCTCGCGCCGCTCATCCGTGCGCGTTCAGCGACGCGGACCACCATCGGCTTGCCGCCGATGTCCGACAGCGGCTTGCCGGGCAGCCGCGTCGATGCATAGCGGGCTGGAATGAGGACGGTGAACACGAGAAGGAGCCCGCGTCTGGCGGCTAGCGCACCGGTCGCAGAACGTAACGCGGCGGACGCGTCACGTTCGCGAGTTTTCGCGCGTTACTCGTATTCGGAAGGCGCGAGCTTGCGCGCCTCTTCCTCGAGCATCACCGGGATGCCGTCACGGATCGGATACGCGAGGCGCGCCGTCTTCGAGATCAGCTCCTGGCGATCGCGATCGTAGACCAGCGGGCCCTTGGTGACAGGGCACACCAGAAGCTCAAGCAGTTTTGGGTCCACGTAAGCCTCTCTCGACCAGCACGAACAGAGCCGGCTCGACGGTCGCGCTGACGGGCAACACCCAGCAGCGGTCGTCGGCGAATGTCTTGCATTTTACCGCATCTTTCTCGGTCATCAGGATCGCCGTGGCCCCTGAGAAAGCGAGGTCGGCGGCGGTGTAGCGATGATGATCGGGAAACGGATGGCAAGTCGCCTCGATGCCGAGCGCTGCGAGCTGCGCGAAAAATCGCGCCGGATCGCCGATGCCGGCGATGGCATGCACGGCGCCGGAGTGAAACAGCCCCGCGTCCGCGGTGATCGTCCCGTCGTTGACGCGTGCGAAGCGCTCGCCGACCAGCGTCATCGCGAATTCCCCGGGTGATCGCGCGGCGCCGCCCAGGCGCACGACGGCGTCCACTCGCCCGAGACGCGCCGCGGGTTCGCGCAGCGGTCCCGCCGGAAGCGGCAGACCGTTGCCCAGACCGCGCGCCGCGTCGATCACGGCGATTTCGATATCGCGCCCCAGCGCGTAGTGCTGCAAGCCGTCGTCGGCGATGACTACGTCGCGATCGGGGTGGGCCGCGAGAAGCGCACGCGCCGCCGCCGGCCGATCGGCGCCGATCCACACCGGAAACCCGGTTCGCGCGAGCAGCAGGGGCTCGTCCCCCACCTCGTCCGGATCATCGGCGACGCCGACCGCACGGGGCGCGCGGTTCTTCGCCCGATAGCCTCGGCTGACGATGCCGGGATGCCAGCCGCGGCGCGCGAGCTCGCTCGCCAGCGCGATCGTAAGCGGCGTCTTGCCGCTGCCGCCGACGGTAATGTTGCCGACGACGACGACAGGCACCGGCAGGCGCTCGGTCGAGAACACGCCGCAGCGATACAGCGCGCGCCGTACGATGGTGGCGCCGACAAAGACGAGCGATGCCGGAGCGAGCAGGACGGATAGCGGGGTCAGTCGCGGCGAGAACCAGGCTGCGCCCAGACGTTGATGAAGATTCACGGCGGCACGGCTGACCCGGTCGGTCCGCGCCTGGACCGATCCGCTACTTGCCGGGAACCTGAGTCGCAAACGTGATGTGGACCAATCCGGCCTGACGCGCGGCCTCCATCACGTGGATCACCGACTGGTGAGTCGCATTGGCGTCGGCGTTGATGATGATTACCGGATCCTTTGCACCGGCCGCGGCGCGGCTCAGCGCGTCGGCGAGCGCGCTGACGGTCGTGAACTGCATCAGCGACTTGTCGACCATGTACTGTCCCTGTGCGCTGACGCCGACGTTGATTTCCTTCGGCCGTTGCTGCATCGGGTCGGCATTGGCTTCCGGCAGGGTGATCTTGAGCTCCGCGACACGCTGATAGGTCGTCGTCACCATCAGGAAGATCAGGATGACCAGCAGGACATCGATCAACGGAATGAAATTGATCTCCGGCTCGTCCCGGTGCCGGGCGCCGCGCAGATTCATTGCCGCGCTTCCGGCGCGCGCGACGGGCGCCGCCGCGAAGGATAGCAGCCGCTCGCGGCGGCAGCCGGGCCGGCCATTATTTGCGCTCCCCGTGCGCTAGCTCGACCAGCTTGATCGCCTGCTGTTCCATCTCCAGGATCAGCGCGTCGACCTTGGCGCGAAAATGGCGGTAGAAAATCATGCTCGGTATCGCGACGATCAGGCCCAGCGCGGTGTTGTACAGCGCGACCGAGATGCCGTGGGCCAGCAAGATCGGGTTCGACCCGGATGCGGTCTGCGAGCCGAAGATCTCGATCATGCCGACGACCGTGCCGAACAGGCCGAGCAGCGGAGCCATCGCGGCGATCGTGCCCAGCGTGGTGAGGAAATGCTCGAGCTCGTGGCTGACGATGCGACCGACCTCCTCGACCGCCTCCTTCATCACCGGGCGAGGACTCTTGACGTTGGCGAGCCCCGCGGCGAGGACGCGGCCCAGCGGACCCTGGTGCGCGGTCTTGGCGAGGAGTTCCGGCGTGAGGCCGCCACGTTTGTACTCGGCCAACACCTTGTCCACCATGCCTGACGGCGCCACGATACTCTGGCGCAGCGACCACATCCGCTCGAATATCAGCGCCAGCGCGATCACCGATGCAAATATCAGAGGCCAGATCGGCCAACCCGCTGCCTGGATGATCGACCACACGAGATGGCACTCCCTCGACGCGAAGCGTGAACTTTAGCAGCATCTCATCCCGGAAAGCCAGCGCCGCGGCCATGTGGGGCTCTGCATCGGCCTGTCAGCTTGACACGCAATTGGGCAAGGCGACGCCGCGCTGCTGGCGGCGCGATCAGGGACGGCGCCGCTTTCTGCTCCTGCCCCAGCGATGCTCGGCCAAGGTCGCAGCGACTGCGGCGCCGGCCAGCAGGATGATCCAGCAAACGTAGATCCAGATCAGGAACAGCGGCAGCGCGGCGAGCGCCCCATAGACGATCTGATAGGTCCGGACATTCGTGATGTAAAGAGCGAAGCCGAATTTCGCTCCCTCGAACGCAACCGCGGCGAGCAGGCCGCCGATGAATGCGGCGCGAAAAGGCACGGCCCGCGCAGGCACGAGCTTGTAGGCCAGCGTCAGCAGCACGGTGCCAATCGCCAGCGAAAACGGCCGCGCGATATAGGGCAGAGCGGCCGACGCCATCGGAACGGCGGCGACGGAGGTATCGATCAGCCACGAAGTCGCGTATACGGCGGCGCCGATCAACGCGGGAACGGCGACAAAACCCAGCGCGTAGACGATGATCCGTCGCGGCAGCGAGCGCGCTTCGAAGATTCCCCATATCGCGTTGATCTCCCGCTCGACCTGCGCGATCAGCAGCACGGCAGTCAGGATGACGATAGCGGTGCCGACGCCTTTCAGGGCAGCCGTCTTGGCGGTGAACTCGGCCAGATATTGTCGCGCGGGTCCGCTGCTGCCAGGCAGCAGGAACTTGAGCAATACCGGCTCGAGGGCCTCCTGCCAGTGCTCGAACATCGAGTAGGGTGCGACGTAGGCGAACGCGACGGTGAACAGCGGGACGACGCCCAGCAGCGTGGTGAATGACAGGCTGGCGGCGATGCGCGCAAAGCGGGTCGCGTGCAGGCGGCGGATGACCCGCACGACGAACATCGCGAAGGCGCGAGTCCGGGCGAACAAGATCAGGCCGACCGACCGGCGGTCATGACCACGCGCCGCGTCGGTCGGCGCCCCCGCGTGCGCGACCGAGCCTGGATTCAGATCGAGTCATGTCGTCGATACGATGATCGCCGGGCACTTCGCAGCTGACATCTTAGGCCGCGGCGGGTGATTATCGCACCGCCGCCGTCGATGCGCCGCCGAGGGGAGCGGCAGCGCGTAAGCTTGGCGCGGAAAGCTCGACCAATCAGCTTCGAAGGCGCGCCCGAACGCGCTATCCTCACAGACCGACAACCGAAGGGCCTCGACAATGACGACCATGCCTGTTTCGACACAGACCGCGGTGCTGGGCGGCGGCTGTTTCTGGTGCCTCGAGGCGGTGTTCGACCAGCTGGCCGGCGTGCAATCGGTGGAATCAGGCTACGCCGGGCGGTCGCACCGCCGACCCGAGCTACGAAGCGGTGTGCAGCGGCGCAACCGGCCATGCCGAAGTCGTCAGGGTCAGCTTCGATCCCGTGGTGCTGTCGTTTCGCGACCTGCTGCGGGTGTTCTTTTCGATTCACGATCCGACGACTCGCGACCGGCAGGGCAACGACATAGGGACGCAGTATCGCTCGGTGATCTTTTGCCAGACGCCTGAGCAAAAGGCCGACGCCGAGGCGGTGGTTGCCGAATTGACAGGGGACGGTGTCTGGCCGGCGCCAATCGTGACCGAGATCGCCGACGCGGCGACGTTCTATCCGGCTGAGAACTATCACCAGGAGTACTTCGAGCGCAACGGCAGGCAACCGTATTGCCAAGCTGTCGTCGCGCCCAAGGTGGCCAAGTTCAGAAAGCAGTACATCGACCGCCTGAAGCGCTAGGGAACCTCTGAATAAGTCCCGCGTGGTCGCGACGGCGGCTTGCCGGGGTGAGCTGCACGAAGCGACGCGAAGGCAATGGCAGGTCCCATTGGCGAGCGGCGCGACAAAGCAGATCGCCCGGCAAGCCCCGTCCCATTCGGGTTTCGCCGCAATGGCCTCATCTGCGTTGTTGCGCGGCTTGCGAATAGGATGAACTATTCGCTGCGCCGCGGCGCCTAGCATCTGAGGCCATTGCGGCAGAAACGCGACTCATGTGGGACTTGTTCAGAGGTTCCTTAGGACCGCCGCGCGAACCATCCGCCGCCGGCGAGCGCCGCGCCGACCGACCAGAACACCGGCGCGAGCCCGAGCGTCGAGCCGACGGCGCCGAACAGCAGCGGCACGGCGAACGTCGAGGCATTGATGATCGACATGCGCACTCCGGCCGCTTCGCCCATCCTGCCAGCAGGCGCGATGCTGTGCAGCAGCGACATCACCATCGGCTGCGCGCTGCCTAGCGCCAGTCCCAGCGCGAACGAGAGCGCCATCAGCGCACCGGCGCTGGCCACGAAGGGAAACAGCGCGTAGGTCGCGGCCGCGGTGAACAATGCCGCGGTCAATACCTGCAGTTCGCTGAAGTTGCGCGCTATCCGCGGCATCATCAGCCGAACGGCGAACGTCGCCGCGGCGAACGAAGCGAGGATGACGCCGATCCGCGACGCCGACAGTCCGATGGTCGCGCCATAGATCGGAATGAAAAACGTGTGCAGGTCCCAGGCCATCGACAACAATGCATTGACGATGAACACCCGCTTGAGCTGCGGGTTGCGCATCAGCTGGATGATGCCTCCCGACGTTGCCTGCGCTTGTGCATGATGCCGTCCGGGGAGCACCAGCGCGCGCCGGCTCAGGGCCAGCACCGGCAGCAGCGGCAGCAGCGCGAAGGCGATGAACGTCGTGCCGAAACCGAGGCTGTCGATCGAAAGTCCGGCGGAAAGCGGCCCGCAGAAGCCCGAGATCGAGTAGCCCAGCGCGAGCAGGCTGAAGTTCTTCCCGCGCTCTGCCGGCGGCCCCATCTCGCCGGTGGCATTCTGCACCGATACCTGGAACAGCATGAACGAGGCGCCGATCAACGACGTGGCGGCGAACAGCGCCGGAATTCCCGGCCAGATGCAGGGGAGCGCCGCGCCCAACGCGATGCCGAACGATCCGACCAGCATCGGCCGCCGCACGCCTACCCGGTCCGACAGCCGTCCCGCCGCGACGCTCAGCCATATCGGCAGAAACGCATAGAGCCCCATCAGCGTTCCGACCACCAGCGGCGACGCGCCGACCGACAATGCATATAGCGATACAGTCACCCGGCTGCCGGCAAGCACCGAGTGGTTGATGATCGCCAGCGCGATCAGGACCGGGAAGCTGTAGCGGCTGCGCGCTACCGGCGAGTTCACGGCGCGAGCCGCTCGATCTGCCAGCGCGGACCGTCACGCCGGTAGACGATGCGGTCGTGCAGCCTCGAGCTGCGGCCCTGCCAGAATTCGACCAGCAATGGGAGCACGCGATAGCCGCCCCAGAAGGGTGGCCGCGGCACCGCTTCGCTTTCTCCCCCGTGGCGCGCCGCGACAGTCGCGAATTCCCGCTCCAGCCAGGCGCGATCGGGAATCGTCCGGCTTTGCGGCGACGCCCAGGCACCGAGGCGCGAGGCCCTCGGCCGGGAGGCAAAATACGCATCGGATTCCGCGCCTGCCACCCGGCTCGTCGTGCCCTCGATGCGCACCTGCCGCTCGAGCTCGACCCAGTGAAAGAGCAGTGCGGCGTCGGGATGAATCGCGAGCTCGCGCCCTTTGCGACTATCGTGGTTGGTAAAGAAGACGAGGCCTTCCGGTCCGACTCCCTTGAGCAGCACGATGCGCGCTGCCGGGCGGCCATCGGCGCCGACGGTCGCCAGGGTCATCGCCGTCGGCTCTGGGAGCTCCGCGCGGATGGCCTCCTGCAGCCAGCGTTCGAACTGGCGCAGGGGATCGGGGTCGACGTCCGCTTCGGTCAGCGCTTCGCGGTGGTACTCGCGGCGCAGTTCGGCGAGGTTCGGGGTGGGCGTCATAATGCGGGTTCGACATTATCGGCGATTTCGCGCCGACACGCGCGGCTCGGGCCGACGCCGCGGGCCCGCCGCCGCCGGCTGCCCGCGCGCGACCGATCGGCGCGCCGCAGGCGTCACGCGCTCGGGCGGCCGGAAACCGGCGCGTCTGCCGGCTAACCAACGACGCAACAATGCTGACGGCAGCGGCAGCAAACCGACCACAATTTGCATACCATGACTGCGGGAATGCGGTATATTTGTTCGCATGGAGAAGCAGCAATGACAGGAGATTGAGCTGACTCCATATTCATCGCCGTTGCATCGAAGCGATTAACCACCAGGAAGGAGTGCTATGGCTACTGCCAAGAAAGCAGCAAAGAAGCCCGCGAAGAAGCCAGCTGCAAAGAAGCCCGCAGCGAAGAAAGCCGCAAAGAAGCCCGCGAAAAAAGCACCGGCAAAAAAGGCAGCCCCGAAGAAAGCCGCAAAGAAGCCCGCCGCAAAGCGCAAGCCCAATGCGGCATTCATGAAGGCGATGACCCCGTCGTCAACGCTGGCCGCGGTAGTCGGTAGCAATCCGTTGCCGCGCACCGAGGTCACCAAGAAGATCTGGGACTACATCAAGAAGAACAAGCTGCAGGACTCGATCAACAGGCGACTGATCAATGCCGACGACAAGCTGCGCCAGGTCTTCGGCGGCAAGCGGCAAGTGTCGATGTTCGAGATGACCAAGCTGGTCTCGAACCACCTCAAGTAATCTGCATCGGCGGCGCGCCGCCGCACGTCGGAGCATTCGGCCGGACATTGCCTTCGCGATGTCCGGCCGTTAGTTTTTGTGCGCCCGCCGGGCACCGCGTCGGCTACTTCGACGCGCCGCGCTTCGGCCAGTCATCCTCATCGTCAGGCAGTATGCGAATGACGCGGGTGCGCTTGCCTCCGGCGTAGCGCTCCATCTTTGTCTCGACCGGATACAGCTCGGCGAGGCGCGTCCTCGCCTCGGCTTCACTGTCGAACGTCAGAATCGCGCCGTCGGCGCCCCGCACGTCGCTCCAGACGCCGTTCGACGCCTCGATCTCGATCTTGTATCTGAGCGGAGCCGCCATCGGCGCGTCGGACAAGGATCAGGCCGCAGCCCCGCCCGCCTGCAGCGCGCGTATGCGTTCCTCGATCGGCGGGTGGGTCGCGAACAGGGCCATGAATCCGGAATGATCGGTGATGCCGAATCCGCTCATCGACTTGGGCAGCTCGCCGGGAGGCAATCCGCCGAGGCGCGCCAGCGCGTGCATCATCGGCTGCGGCGTCCCCAAGAGCCTCGCGCTGCCGGCGTCGGCGCGAAACTCGCGGCGGCGCGAGAACCACGCGACGATCATGCTCGCCAGCACGCCGAGCACGATCTGGGCGACGATCATCGTGACGAAATAGCCGGGGCCGTTGCCCCGCTCGGTGCGAAAGACGATGCGGTCGACGAAAAACGCGACCACGCGCGACAGGAACACGACGAAGGTATTGACCACGCCCTGGATCAGCGTCAGCGTGACCATGTCTCCGTTGGCCACGTGCGAAAGCTCGTGACCCAGGACGGCTTCGACCTCTTCGCGCGACATCGAGCTCAGAAGGCCGGTCGATACCGCAACCAGCGCCGAGTTGCGGAAGGCGCCGGTTGCGAACGCGTTCGGGTCTCCCTCGTAGATCGAGACTTCGGGCATGCCGATGCCCGCCTTGTCGGCCAGGCGCTTGACCGTCGCCACCAGCCAGGCCTCGTCTTCGTTCTTGGGCGTCTCGATCACTCGCGCGCCGGTCGACCACTTGGCCATCGTCTTCGACATCAGCAAGGAAATGATCGCGCCGGTGAAACCGACGACCGCGGAAAAGACCAGCAGACCGCCGACGTCGAGGCCGTTGGCGGCAAGGGCGCGGTCGAGCCCGAGCACCCGCACGACCACCGACAGCACGACCAGCACCGCAATGTTGGTCAGCAGAAACAGGAAAATGCGCTTCATCGCTTACTCCGGCCGGGAGACGGCAGATCACGCATGGTAACGCCAACGCGCCGCTTGCGCGTGCCGGGTTCAGCGCTTGCCGGGCGCGTCCTTGCCCCACGAGTCGCGCAGCGTCACCGCCCGGTTGTAGACCGGCCGGCCGACCGCGGCATTTCTGCAGTCGGCAACGAAGTAACCGTGCCGCTCGAACTGGAACCGCTCGTCGGTCGGGGCGCCCGTCAGTGCCGCCTCGACGTATGCGTTCGCCACACGCTTGGCCTGCGGGTTCAGGTCGTCGAGGTAGTTGCGCTCGGTCGGTTCGTCGAAGTGAATTTCTGCATCGACCGCGGCGTCCGCAGCGGCGCGCGGCGGCGGCGCATCTGCGCCCTCCTCTCTTGAGCGTCCCGGCTGCGGCACGGCGAACAGGCGATCGTACAATCGCACTTCGGCGCGCTCGGCGTGCCTAACCGACAGCCAGTGGATGTTGCCCTTGATCTTGCGCGCCTCGGCGCCGGGCGTGCCGCTCCGGGTGGATGGATCGTAGGTGCAGTGCACGGCGGTCACCGCGCCGCCCGCGTCCCTGTCGACGCCGACGCAGCGGATGACATAACCGTAGCGCAGCCGGACTTCGGCGCCCGGCGACAGCCGGAAATAGCCTTTCGGCGGTTGCTCCTGGAAGTCGTCGCGTTCGATCCAGAGCTCGCGCGTCAGCGGCAATGCACGGCTGCCGAGCTCCGGACGTTGCGGATGGTTCGGTGCGTAACAATCCTCCGTTCCGTCCTGCGGATAATTGTCGATCACCAGCTTGAGCGGATCGAGCACCGCAATCCGGCGCTCGGCGCGCTCGTTCAATTCGTCGCGCAAACAGTCCTCGAGCACGCTGATATCGATCCAGGAATCCGACTTCGAAACGCCGATGCGTTCGGCGAAAAGCCGAATCGACTCGGGCGTGTAGCCGCGTCGGCGCAGCCCGACCAGCGTCGGCATCCGGGGATCGTCCCAGCCGTCGACATGTCCTCCGTCGACCAACTCGAGCAGCTTGCGCTTGCTCATCACCGTATAGGTGAGATTCAAGCGCGCGAATTCATGCTGCTGCGGCAACGGTCGCGCCAGCAGTCCGGCATCGGCCAGACGCTCGATCACCCAATCGTAGAGCGGGCGATGGTCCTGGAATTCGAGCGTGCAAAAAGAATGCGTGATCCGCTCAAGCGCGTCGGAGATCGAATGCGTGTAGTCGTACAGTGGATAGACGCACCACTTGTCGCCGGTGCGGTGGTGCGTCGTGTGCCGGATCCGATAGATCGCCGGATCGCGCAGATTGATGTTCGGGCTCGCCAGGTCGATTTTCAGGCGCAGCACGTGCGCCCCGTCGGGGAATTCTCCCTCCTTCATCCGGCGGAACAGATCGAGGTTCTCGGCTACACCGCGGTCGCGGTAGCGTGAGGCCTGGCCGGGGCGCGTCAGCGTGCCCCGAAGCAGGCGCATTTCGTCCGGGCTGGAGCTGTCGACGTACGCCATGCCGGCTTTGATCAGGTGGCGGGCGAACTCGTACAGGCGATCGAAGTAGTCGGAGGCATGATAAAGGTGGGGGCCCCAGTCGAAGCCCAGCCACTTGACCGCGGCTTTGATCGAATCCTCGTATTCGACGTCCTCCTTGATCGGGTTGGTGTCGTCGAAACGCAGATGGCAGATGCCGCCGTTCTCGCTGGCGAGGCCGAAATTCAGGCAGATCGACTTGGCATGGCCGATATGCAGATACCCATTGGGCTCCGGTGGAAAGCGAGTGACCACTCGCCCGCCATATATGCCAAGGCGGTTATCCTCCGCGATGATTTGCCGAAGAAAATTGGAAACGACCGGGGTCGCATTTTGTCGCACTGCAGCAGTCATTGCGCTTTGTTCATGAACAAATTACAAACTTATTACATTCTAACCGGTGCCCATGCCCGCGTCATCGACGCCATACCACGAGGAATGCGCCCATGCGGCGCGCGCCGCGCCCAGCAAGGCTTTGCGGGCCGCGCGCTCGATCAGCAGCCAACTGTTTTCCACAATATCTGTGGATAAAAGTGTGCATATCTTGTAAATTCGGCCGCTAAGTGGTCCTGCGCGTAGGAATTTCTCTGACATGCCCAAAATCGCACCGTATTTTTCACTTTAATATTCAATGTGTTGAGTATCAGCTACGACGTTCGGCCAAGGGTGGGCCGGCAGGCTGCGCCCGTCGGGATAACGCCATGTGGATGCTGCCGCGCTCCCTTTATTTGTCTATGACACTCGTCACACCGCCAGTAGTTAGAGTCGCAACATGCGCTTACCCCCATTGACAGCGGCGGAGTCCGCGGCGCCCTCCCTGGCACCGGTGCTGCCGGTATCGCTTCTGGTCGGTTCCGCACGTTTACTGATCGAGCGCCACCTCGGGCTCGCCTGGATCAGTGGAGAAATCTCGGGTTTTACCCGGGCTGCCTCCGGGCATTGCTATTTCATGCTCAAAGACGATCAGGCCCAGGTGCGCTGCGTACTGTTCCGGCAGAAGGCGCAGTCGCTGGAAGTTGCGCTCCGGGACGGGGTCGCGGTCGAGGTTCGCGCTACCCCGACGATTTACGAAGCGCGCGGCGAATTCCAACTCAACGTAGACACCGTCCGGCTGGCCGGCCTCGGCGCGCTTTACGAGCGTTTCGCCCGGCTGAAGGCGCGGCTCGACGCGGCCGGCTGGTTCGCGCCCGAACGCAAGCGAGCGCTTCCGGCGTTTCCGCTCGCGCTCGGCATCGTGACCTCGCTGCAGGCCGCGGCGCTGCGCGACGTGCTGACGACCCTGGGCCAGCGGTCGCCGGCGCTGCGGATCATCGTCTACCCGGCGCAGGTCCAGGGCGCCGGCGCCCCGGCGGAGATCGCCTCGGCGATCGCGGCCGCCAACGCCCATGGCGAAGTCGACGTCCTGATCGTATGCCGCGGTGGCGGTTCGATCGAAGACCTGTGGTCGTTCAACGAAGAAGTCGTCGCACGCGCCGTATTCGAATCGCGCATTCCGATCGTCAGCGGCGTCGGCCACGAGACCGACTTCACCATCTGCGATTTTGTGGCCGACTTGCGGGCTCCGACGCCGACGGCGGCAGCTGCGCTTGCCGTGCCCGAGCTTGCCGCGCTGCGCCGGCAGGCCACCGGCATCGCCGCCCGCTGGCAGCATGCGTTTGACCGCGCCCTTGAGCTGCGCATGCAGCGCATCGACCTGGTATCGCGCCGGCTGATCCATCCGGCGGCGCGGATAGAGAGTCAGCGGGCCCAACTCGCCGCCCTGGGCGAACGTCTGGCGCGCGCGGCTACGCAGGCGCAGGATGCGCGCCGACGGGATCTGGACACCCGGGCCGCGGCTCTGTCGCGTCTTCTGCGGACACCTCCACGCGCGCATGCGGAACTGGCCGCGCGCCGCGAGCGCTGGCAGCGCGCGGGTGTCGAGCGGATAGCGGCCAACGCGCAGCGCATCGACGCATGCGCGCAAAGCCTGCGCCACTTGAGCCCGCTCGGCGTGCTCGACCGCGGCTACAGCATCGTCACCGACGAGGCGGGCGCCATCGTGCAGGACGCCGCCCGGCTCGCCGTCGGCGACACCCTCAACCTGCGCTTTGCCCGTGGCGAAGCCGGCAGCAAGGTGACGCGTACGCGCCTCGGTTGAAGCGCCGACGCGGCGTCAGGCTTCGTCCGGATCCGGATTCTCGATCGCGCCGGCGGCCTTGAGCCTGGCAACGACCTCGGGCGGTGCAGCCGCCGCAATCCTGGGCGTCGGGCAGGAGACGTCGGCGTTTTGCGCACGGTGGCGCAGCGCATGATCGATCAGCACCAGCAGCAGCATCGCTTCGGCGATCGGCGTCGCGCGGATGCCGACGCAGGGATCGTGGCGGCCATGCGTGTTGACCGTCACTGGAGCGCCGGTCTTGTCGATCGACCGGCGGTCGAGCCGGATCGACGAGGTCGGCTTGACCGCGATCGACACGACGATGTCCTGGCCGGTCGAGATGCCGCCGAGTATTCCACCCGCGTTATTCGAGACAAAGCCCTGCGGCGTCATCTCATCCGAATGCACGGTTCCGGCCTGCGCGACGCTGGCAAAGCCCGCGCCGATTTCAATGCCCTTGACCGCGTTGATGCCCATCATCGCGTGGGCGATATCGGCGTCGAGCTTGTCGAACACCGGCTCGCCCCAGCCGACCGGCACCCCGGAGGCGACGACGGTGATGCGCGCTCCGCAGGAATCGCCGGACTTGCGCAGCGCGTCCATGAACGATTCGAGTTCCTGAACAACCGCGTTGTCGGCGGCGAAAAACGCATTGGCGTCGACGTGATCCCAGGACTTGAACGGTAACTCTCGGGCGCCGATCTGCGCCAGATAACCGCGGACCTCGATACCGTGATGCGCGCGCAACCATTTGCGCGCGACTGCGCCGGCCGCGACGCGCACAGCGGTTTCGCGCGCCGACTGTCGGCCGCCGCCGCGGTGATCGCGAATGCCGTATTTTTGCCAGTAGGTGTAGTCGGCATGACCGGGACGAAAAGTGTCGGCGATCGCCGCGTAGTCCTTGCTGCGCGCATCCTCGTTGCGAACCAGGAGCGCGATCGGCGTGCCGGTGGTGAGTCCCTCGAAAACGCCGGACAGGATCTCCACCGTGTCCGATTCGCGGCGCTGGGTGACGTGACGCGACGTGCCGGGCTTGCGGCGATCGAGATCGTGCTGAATGTCGGCGGCGGAAAGCGGAAGGCCGGGCGGACAACCGTCGACGACGCAGCCTATCGCCGGTCCGTGCGATTCGCCGAACGAAGTGACGCAAAAAAGCCTGCCGAAGGTATTGCCGGACATCGCTCACTCGTGACGACGAGGTGCGGCGAGTTTAGCATGTGACCAGATGCGCTTGCGCACGCTGAAGACCTGCATCGACACCGACAGCTGATGGCGAGAAATTCATCGATCACGATACCGGAATCGCTCTCTGACGCGATCGCCCGGGCACAGAGAGTCGCGGTATTGACGGGGGCCGGCATTTCGGCCGAATCCGGCGTGCCGACGTTTCGCGATGCTCAGACGGGCTTGTGGGCGCAGTTCGATCCGCTGAAGCTGGCCACGCCGGATGCATTCCGCCGCGACCCGAAGCTCGTATGGGATTGGTACGCATGGCGGCGCAAGCTGGTCGCCACGGCGGAGCCGAACGCCGGTCATCGCGCGCTTGTGGACCTGGAAAACCGCATTTCCGATTTCGTATTGATCACGCAAAACGTCGACGGCCTGCATCGGCGCGCGGGAAGTCGCAACGTGACGGAGCTGCACGGCAACATCGGCCGCGTCAAATGCTCTCGCGAACATACGATCGTCGAGCATTGGATCGAGACGGGGGACGAGGTTCCACGCTGCGCCGCGTGTGGCGCGCTGCTGCGGCCCGACGTCGTCTGGTTCCAGGAGGCGTTGCCGGCGGATGCCCTTCGCGCCGCCGAGGACGCGGCGAGGAAATGTCAGCTGCTGCTCGTCGTGGGCACGTCGGCCGAGGTCTACCCCGCGGCCGCGCTGCCGGCCTATGCGAGGTCGGCTGCGGCGACGATCGTCGAGGTCAATCCGAACCCGACACCGCTGTCGGACACCGCCGACTATGTGTTGCGCGCCCCGGCAGGGATCGCCCTGCCTGCGTTGCTCGCAGCCGCGTGGCCAGGTGCGGCTAGCTGATCGGACGTCGAAGCGATGGGCATGACTCGAACCGCAGCAACGCCGATCCGATGGCGGAACGACGTGGAAAGCTCATCGCGGATCGTTGCGAGCAGGTCGGCGCGACGATCGCGATAGAACAGGTTGAACGACTCGAAGGGGATCAGCCGTCCGTCGGGCTGCGCGATGTGAATGCACGATTTCTTCAGGGCGCGAATATCCAGCGAATGCGCGTCCATGAATTGCACGATCAGGACGCGGAAGACATTCTCGTAGCCCAGCGTCGCCGGAGCCTCGACCCGGGGAAGGCAGCACAGCAGGTCGGACAGGCAGCTCGCCTGCGACTCGGGAGAATGATTGGTCGCAAATAACGCGAAGATGCGATCCCGGATCGCGGGTTCGTTTTCGAACACGATCGTGCTGCGTTCGCCGGCGACCAGCGTCGCTGCGTCGATATAGCGCGTCAGCGGAACCAGCGCGCCGTCGATCTTGAGCGCGTACGCCATCGCCAGCGTGTCCGGATTGCAGGGGACCGGCACGACATCGCTCAGCGTGAACAGGTCGGACTGCTCGGCGATACGCCGGCGGATTTCGCTGACCGTGAGGCGATCCCGCGCCCGATCGTAGCCGTCGACGCGGCCCGCCTCCTGTATCGGTTGCAGCGTCACGCCGCGCACGCAGGGCTGCGTCGCGGCAAAGCGGATGATGTCGCCGATCTCGTCATCGTTGACGCCCTTCTTCAGCGTCACCACCAGGGTCGTCGACAGTGCCGCCGCGTTCAATCGCTCCAGCGCCGCGCGGCGCACCGACGTCAGGTCGGCGCCGCGCAGCGCCTTGAGCGCCGAAGGTCGCAACGAGTCGAATTGCAGGTAGATCTCGGTCTTCGGGAAATCGCGCGCGAGACGGTCGACGAACGCCGGGTCCCGGGCGATGCGGATGCCGTTGCTGTTGACCATCAGGTGCCGGATCGGGCGCGCCTTCGCTTCGGCCAGGATCTCGAAAAACGCCGGATGCAACGTCGGCTCCCCGCCGGAGATCTGCACGACATCGGCTTCACCTTCGTTGGCGATGATCGCGTCGAGCATCCGCCGCACTTCGTCGAGCGAGCGGTGCTCGCTGCGCGCCGGACCGGATTCCGCGTAGCAGATCGGACATTGCAGGTTGCAGTGATCATTGATCTCGACGATCGTCAGACACGAGTGCTGCATGTGATCGGGACACAGGCCGCAGTCGTACGGGCATCCGTACTTCATTTCCGTATTGAACCGCCGCGGCATTTCGGGCGGCTTGACGAAGACCTCGCGGCAGGCGCGGTAGTAGGCGACGTCGTCGCTGACCAGCACGCGCTCGATTCCGTGCACCGGGCACCACTTGTCCATGTAGACGCGCTCGCCCTTGAGCAGGATCTTCGCCTCGACCGGCCGCAGGCATTCGCCGCACACCGAGGAGGTCGTGTCGTAGAACAGGTAGGGACGGGTCTTTCGCGTCATTCGAGCCTCCGCAGTTGCCGCACCGTCAGCGGGATATACCAGGCGAGCCAGATCGCAGCGAGGAGCTGGATACCGCTGAGACCCAGACGTACGCGTACGGCAGCGGTTTGAGGAAATCGATCAGCAGGCGCCACACCAGATAGCCGGCGAGAAAAAGCTTGAACATCAAGCCCGGGCTCGGCCGAGAGTCGCGCCCGCAGGCGCAGCAGCACCGCGCCGAGCGCCGCGACAAAACCGATCTCGTAGAGCTGCGTCGGGTGGCGCGGGACGCCGTCGCCGAAGTCGACGCCCCAGGGCAGCGAGGTGGGGAGACCGTACGTGTCATCGTGGAGGCCGGCGAGGAAGCAGCCGATGCGGCCGATCGAAATGCCGAAGACCAGCGGCAGCACGAAGTGGTCGCCGGTAGCGCGGCGGATGCCAGCGATGCGCTTGGCGATCTCGACGCCGACCACGCCTCCGATCAGGCCGCCGACGATCGACTGCCCGGTGAAAATGAGCAATGGCGATGCCCAGTGCTGCCGTACCAGATGCGGATATTCGAGCCAGACGGCGAGCTTGCTGCCGACGATCGCGCCGAGCAGGCACCCCAGGACGAGCGTGAAGCCGGGGCCGCGCCACAGCGACGCGCTGCCGGCGCCGCGCAGACTTCCGGCGAACAGCCGCATGCCGACGCCGATGCCTGCCATTTCAAACGCAGCATGCACCAGCAGTGCATCTCCGACGTCCATGCGTGGCGGACCGAAAGGCGCTATTCCGGCGGCTTGGTCTGCGCCGAGCGCCGCAGACTGCGGGCAAGGGCACGGACGCCGAAAAAACATCCGACCGCAATCAGGCCGCCGACGGCGCTCAGAACCAGGACGAGGCCCACGTCGCTGGCCGACCACGTGTCGCGGCCCGAAGATCTCGGGCACCGTCATTGCCAGACCGAACAGCCCGCAGATGCCTGAACCGAAGCCGATCAGAACCAGCAAGATCAGCGCGGCAAAGCGAAGGAATTGCCCCATGAACTCCCCCTTTCGAATCGAGATCGCGTCTAGCCGCCGTCCGCGGCCTCTGCGCGTCGGCCGCCGGCGGCAGCGGCGACAGGTATCCGATCAGCAACAGCAGCGTGCCGACGCCGAGAAAAGCGATCACGCGCGGCAAGCCCGGAAAGCGTTCCGAGGTCGATCAGGAACAGCTTGCCGATCGACAGCGCGAGCAGGCCCGCGCCGGTCATCCATAAGCGGCCGCAATGCGCGCCGCGTGGCGAAGAACATCAGCACCACCGCCGTCGCGGCCCAGGCGAGGGTCAATCCGGCCTGCAGCAGCTTCGACGCCAGCAAAGAGGAAATCTGCCACGGAATGCCTCCCCAATGGTGCGCGGTGCGCAACGCCGCGCCGTTGAGCAGCCCGAACAGGCCGACGCCCAGCCATGCAAACCGGGTCGTGTCGCGCAGTCCGCTGAAACGGCTGCTCCAAAGGAAAAGCGCAACCAGCGCAAGCACGAGCGTGAGTTCGAGCGGATTCAACAGCGGCACGTAGGCGAGCGGCGAGGCCGTGCCCGGCGAAACGACGGTGGCGATAGCGAACCAGAGAGCGGTCAGCGCGGCGATCGGGCCGCCGGCGCCGATCGCATACGCATCGCGATGCGAAGTCAGCGGCCAGCGCGCCGCGCCGGCAAGGGGGCGCGCCAGCAGCAGAAAGGCGATCAGCGGCAGCACAGCGGCGCAGGCAAGCCAGACCGTTTCTGGCGGCGCGATGCGGTCGACCCACTCGCTCGCTTCCCAGGCGATCTGCGCGATCAGCGCGATCGCGGAGATGGCATGCGCGAAGTACAGCTGACCCGGCGTCGGCGCCGGCGCCGGCGACTCGCCGTCGCGCTGCGGTCGATCCATCGCGTACAACACGCTCCATTGCACGATCCACGCGAGCGGCCATACCAGCCAGCCGAAGTTCTCCAGCGTCGTGCGTGCGAGATGCAAGTCGATCCACGCCACCAGCGCCATCGCCGGCAGCAGCGCGATACCGACCAAGACCAGGCGCGGCCAGCGAATCGCCCGCGAGATGAGCAGCGCCGCGGCAACGCTCACGACGACCCAGCTCAGCGCCGCATGTGGCAGGTCGATGCGCTCCAGGTGCCGCTCGAGCTCGAAAGCGCCGCCGGCCAGCCACCAGCCCGCGCCCCAAAGCAGCAGCAATGGAATGAAACCGCGTTCGGATGCCGGAAGGACGTCACCGGCGCGGTCCGCCACGGCCGAGGTCGTCATGCCCGACAAGGCAACGAGCATCGCGCCGACAAAGAAGGCATTGGCGAACAGCGGATCGCTGGCGCGCGCCGCGCCCGACCACAGAAACACCGCGCCGGCGCCGAACTGCACCAGCAGCGCGAAGCCGCGCACCAGTGGCGTCCTTTGCCGCACGCCGAGCCAGAATGTCCCGGCCGCAGCCACCGCCCACAACGCAGCGGTAATGCGGTAGTCGAATACCAGCGGCACGGCGACGACCGCAAAGATGGCCGTCAGCGCGAGAAACGCGCGCGCGAGCAGCCCGAGGCCAGGCTCGGCGCGCGCACGCAACAGCAGAAACAACAGCCCGTAGACGATCGCCAACGCAACCGCACTCCAGGCCGCGCCGTACTCGATATCGCGCACCAGCGCGACCTGGAGGCCGAACCCGACCAGCGGCACGCCGAAAACCAGCAGGCCGTCGACCGGGGCACGCGCCTCGAATCGGCCGCGATGCGCGTACAGGATTGCGATCGCGACGTAGAAGACAAAGAAGAGAACGAGGAAAGGCTCGACCGTGGCGAAATAGAGCGGGCGGTAGTAGCGATACGCCCAAAGCGATCCGAGGACGAAAGTGAAAATGAATCCGAGCAGGTTCAGGGCGCGCCACGAACGCACCCAGGCCAGCGCCAGGATGGCCGCATTCAGGATCGCGAAATAACCGAACAGCACGGCCGGCTCGCCGATCACGTTGGTCAGCACCGGCGCCAGAAATCCCCCCGCGACGGCGAGCCCCGCCAGTGCCTGCGCATCGGCGCGAATCGCAAGAGCGACGGTCGACGCGGCGATGACCGCGAGCAACAACAGTCCCGGGACCGGCGGGAGGACGTGATACAGGCGAAAGGCGGCGAAGGTCGTCAGGTACAGCACCCCGGCGCCGGCGCCTTGCAGGGACAGACCGTAGCCGGGACGCCCGCGGCCAAGGACGATGCCGGCGGCGACCAGCAGCATCCCGACAATGCCGACGCCGACCAGCTTCCATTCGATCGGGATCGTGACGATTTCGGCGAGGTAGCGCAGCAAGAACGCGACGCCGAAAAAGAGGATCACGACGCCGATCCGGGTCAGCGCATTGCCACCGGTCAGCCAGGCCCAAAGCGCGTTGGGGCGGAGCGGCGCCGGCGGGGCTGTCGCCGCGGCTGCAGGCGCTGGGGCGTCCTGGGGCGGATGCGCGAATCCAGCGCCAGTACTGCCTTTGCGCACCGGCAGCATCGGCGCGGCGGGCGCGCCGAGCGGCCCAGGTTCGGCAGCCGCCCCATCAGCCCGAGGCGCGGCGGCCGGCGCGACATTCGCATTCGCTGCCGATTTGCGCAGGTAGAAACCAACCAGTGCGCCCAACACCGCCCCGAGCAGCGTGCTCCTGAAGCCCCAGTTGCTGCCGATGATGCCGCCGATCAACAAGCCGAGCCAGATCATGTTGGCCTCCCTGGCGGCCCTGGCTAGCGCCAGTCGCCGCGCAGCGCGAGCACGTTCTGCTGCAGGAATTCAGGCGTCGCGCGCTCGGGCGGCACCGGCTGGCCGGCGACCAGCGCAATGCGCGAGAACAACCCACGGATCTTTCGCATCGCGCGACCTCCATCGGAGCGGCTGAAGAAACTGCCCCAGAGACCGCGCAACGCCATCGGCACGACCGGCGCGGGAGCGTGCTCGAGAATCCGTTGCAGCCCCGGACGAAACGGGTTGAGCTCGCCGGTCTCGGTCAGCTTTCCTTCGGGGAAGATGCCTACGATCTCGCCGGCCCGAAGTGCCGCGGCCGCCTCCTCGAATGCACGCTCCTTCAACGCCGCGTCCTCCTTCGCCGGCGCGATCGGAATTGTGCGCATCGTGCGAAAGATGAAATTGAGCAGCGGGATCCGGAAGATGCGGTGGTCCATGACAAACCTGATCGGACGGCGCACGCAGGCCGCAATCACGATCGCATCGACGAAGCTCACGTGATTGCAGACGATGACGCACGGCCCTTCGGATGGAATTCGCTCGAGACCTTCCTTGTCGACGCGGTAGAGCGTGTGAACCAGAAGCCACGCCAGGAACCGCATCAGGAATTCGGGCACCAGCGTGTAGATATAGATCGCGACGATCGCGTTCATCAGGCCGGTGACCAGCAGCAGCTGCGGGATCGACAGCCCCGCCTTGAGCAGCGCGAGCGCGATGCCGGCCGAGGCGACCATGAAGATCGCGTTGAGAATATTGTTGGCGGCGATGATGCGCGACCGGAATGCGGGCTCCGAACGCTCCTGGATCAACGCGTACAGCGGAACGATGTAAAAGCCGCCGAACATGCCTATAAGGACCAGGTCCGCGATCACCCGCCAATGCGCGCTTACGGCGAAGAACGCCCCGATGCCGGCAAGGCCCTGCGGCGCGAGATTGCGGCTGGCCAGGTACAGGTCGATCGCGAACACCGACAGGCCGATCGAGCCGAAAGGGACGAGTCCGATCTCGACCTTGTGTCCGGACAGCCGCTCGCACATCAGCGATCCGGCGCCGATGCCGATCGAGAAGATCGCGAGCAGCAGCGTCGCCACGTGCTCGTCGCCGCCAAGCACATCCTTGGTGAAGTTGGCGAACTGCGTCAGGTACGTCGCGCCATAGAACCAGAACCACGAGATGCCGAGCATCGAAAGCCATACGACCCGGTTTCCGTGCGCGAAGCGAAGATTGCGCCAGGTCTCGGTGAACGGATTCCAGTTGATGCGCAAGTCCGGCGCGACCGCGGGCGTTTCGGGGATGCCGCGCGAAACCAGGTAGCCGGCGATCGCGATCGTTATCGCCACCGCACCCGCGAACAGCGGCCCGTCGGGCTTGATCGCGATCACCAGGCCTCCGACGATCTCCCCGAGCAGGATCGCGACGAACGTTCCCATCTCTACCAGGCCGTTGCCGCCGACCAGCTCGTCGTTCCTCAGGTGCTGCGGCAGGATCGCGTACTTCACCGGCCCGAACAGCGTCGAGTGCACGCCCATCAGGCCAAGGGCGACGAAAAGCAGCACCAGGTCGCGGCGGTAGAATCCGATGGCGCCGATGACCATGATCGCGATTTCGAATGTCTTGATCAGACGAATCAGGCGCGACTTTTCGAATTTGTCGGCCAGCTGGCCGGCAGTCGCGGAAAACAGCATGAACGGCGCGATGAAGACCGCCGCCGCGATGTTGACCAGGTCGTTCGAGGAGAATGCAGTCAGCGCGGCTGCCTGGAAGGCGACGAAAATGACCAGCGCGTTCTTGTAGACGTTGTCGTTGCCGGCGCCCAGGAACTGCGTCCAGAAGAACGGCGCGAATCGCTTTTCTCGCAGCAGCTGGAACTGACTGTGTTCGGCCATTGCTCGACTCCTAATCCGCTAGTTATGTGACGCCAGATAGTCCTGAACCGCCGCCAGCGCGGCTTGCACCGCTGGGGCGTCCGGCCAGAACTGAACTTCCTTCCCAACTTTCTCGCTCCTGAGCACCCCGGCCTCGCGCAGTACGCGCAGATGATGCGATACCGCCGAACGCGACAAGGTCGATGCGGCGACGATCTGCCCGACGTTCAGCCGCTCGCCGGGCTCGAACATGAGGAGGATGCGCTGCCGGTGCTCGTCGCCGAGCGCGACGAAGATCCGTGCGATTCGCCGCCAAGCGGCGGGTATCGAGCGGCCGTAGGCCTGTTTCATGTCTAAATGACTAGTCGCATAGTTACGTTAGTCTAGCCGCAATCGGCGCTTTGTCAAGCCCCCGGCTATGACCATCGTCTCCCCCGGAGGGTGATCATCTTTGACATACAATGGCGGAATCCGCCGTTCGATCCCGCCGCCAGAAGATGCGCCAGTATCTCGATTTCATGCGCCACGTGCGCGACCACGGCCAGCGCAAGGACGACCGTACCGGCACCGGCACGCTTTCGGTCTTCGGCTACCAGATGCGCTTCGACCTCGGCGCCGGCTTTCCACTGCTGACGACCAAGCGCGTGCACACCAAGTCGGTGATCCACGAGCTGCTGTGGTTTCTCGCCGGTGATACCAACGTGCGATATTTGCGCGAGCATGGGGTCACGATCTGGGACGAGTGGGCAGATGCGAGCGGCGATCTCGGACCGATCTACGGCTACCAGTGGCGGTCGTGGCCGGCGCCCGATGGACGCCAGATCGACCAGATCGCGAACGTCGTCGCCCAGATCCGGAAGAATCCCGATTCCCGCCGGCTGATCGTATCGGCCTGGAACGTCGGCGACATCCCGCGGATGAAGCTCCCGCCTTGCCACGCCTTTTTTCAATTCTATGTCGCGGCAGGAAAGCTGTCGTGCCAGCTCTACCAGCGCAGCGCCGACGTATTCCTGGGCGTGCCGTTCAACATCGCCTCGTACGCGCTGCTGACGCAGCTGGTGGCGCAGCAGACCGACCTCGAAGCCGGCGACTTTGTCTGGACCGGCGGCGACTGCCATCTGTACCTGAACCACCTCGAGCAGGTGGAATTGCAGCTCGGGCGCACGCCTCACTCATTGCCGAGGCTCGTGCTGCGACGAAAGCCGCCGTCGCTATTCGATTACCGGTTCGACGACATCGAGATCGTCGGCTATCAGTCTCACCCGGCGATCAAGGCACCGGTCGCCGTGTAGCCGCACCGATCGTCGGTAGAGACGCGCTGCAAAGGAAAATACGATGATCAGGAAACTTGCCTCGGGCGGTTACCGCCTGTACTCGCGAAAGGTCGATCCGAAGACCGGCAAGCGGCGCAACCTGGGCACGTTCAAGACCCGGGGAGCCGCCGAAAAGCACGAGCGCGAGGTTCAGTACTTCAAGCGGCACTGAGGCGCTGGAGAGCAAAAAAAAAGCCCGCTGGAGGAGGTAGCGGGCAAGGGGGATGGGGTCGGGGGAGTCGTCAGACGACGCACCTGGCGGCGTTGACGCGGTCGGCCAGCTCTTCGAGCGCTACCTGCTGAGTGGGCGACAAGGATTGCTTGGGCCCATGGTCGATGCCATCCGGCTCACCGGATCGGTCGGGCTCCGCAAGCCAGTGCGCTGCGAACTCGGGTGCAAGTCTGTCCATTGCCGCCTCCTGATGCTTCCCGGCACCGACGCACATTGCGGTCGATGCCTTTCGGAGCAAACAGCAAGCAATCGCTGTGCCATCCATCATCATGCGAAATAAATCAGCAACTTGGTATCCGACGGCGAGCCAAACATGCGCCGCAGCATGTAAAACATCGCCCCGATCTAAGGAAACCGTCGTATTTAAGCGACAGCCTCGCGCTGCACCGCGGTAAGCATATGTTTATACGATGTATAATTTGTCTCTGAATTGAGACATATGTGCGAAAAACGCAACAACGCAGCAGTACCGGCGCGTCGACGCCGCGAATCAGGTCTTCGCTTCCTTGAACATCGCCGGCTCGAGGTGATGCCTTTGCAATAGCTTGTAGAACTCGGTGCGGTTGCGCTTGGCCAGCGTTGCCGCCTGCGTCACATTGCCGCCGGTGATCTTGAGCAGGCGGACCAGGTAATCGCGCTCGAATTGCTTGCGTGCCTCCTCGAAGGGCGCCAGAACGCCCGAATCTTCGCGCAATGCACCGTGCACGAGGGTGGCGGGGATCACGCTGGTCGTGGTCAGCGCAACCGCCTGCTCGAGCAGATTCAGGAGTTGCCGGACGTTACCTGGCCAGGGAGCGCTGATAAGAAGAGCCATCGCATCGGGCGCCAGCGTCGGGACAGGCTTTTTGTACCGCTCGGCGAGCTTGCGCAGGAAGTGCGTCGCCAGCAGCGGGATGTCTTCCCGGCGATCGGCGAGCGGCGGCAGCTTGAGCGACACCACGTTCAGCCGGTAATAGAGATCCTCGCGAAACTGGCCGTTTTCCTTCTGTGCATCCAAATCGCGGTGCGTGGCCGAGATGACCCGCACGTCGACCGTCACCGATTGCGTCGCGCCGACCGGACGCACTTCCCCTTCCTGCAGCACCCGCAGCAGCTTCACTTGCAGCGGCAGCGGCATGTCGCCGATTTCGTCGAGAAAGATCGTTCCGCCATCGGCTGCCTGGAACAAACCCTTGTGCGCCTGCACCGCCCCGCTGAACGCGCCTCGGGCATGGCCGAAAAGCTCCGACTCGAGCAGCGGCTCCGGTATCGCGCCGCAGTTGACGCCGATGAACGGGTGCGTCGCGCGGCGGCTGGCGCGGTGGATCGCGCGGGCCAGCAGCTCCTTGCCGGTGCCCGACTCACCGAAAATCAGCACGCTGGCATCGGAGTCCGCGACCAGGCGCGCCTGCCGCATCAGGTCCTCCATGCGAGGACTGCGCGTGATGATGCCGGCTCGCCATTCGCCGGTCGAGTGCGCCGTCGGCTCGGACTCGCCCCCGCTCAGACGGACCGCGGCAGCGACTTTCTGCAGCAATTCCTGGCTGTCGAACGGCTTGGTGAGGAAGCCGAACACGCCGCGCTGCGTTGCCGAGACGGCTTCCGGGATCGTTCCATGGGCCGTGAGGATGATCACCGGCATCGCCGGATGCTGGCGATGGATGGCGTCGAACAGGGCGAGACCGTCGATGCCGGGCATTTTTAGATCGGTGATCACTGCGGCCGGACGCTGGACGGCCAGCGCCGCGAGCGCGGTTTCGCCGCTATCTGCAGTGCGTACCCGATAGCCGGCCGAGGTCAGCCGCAAGCTGATCAGCTTCAGCAGATCGGGGTCATCGTCGACGAGGAGGATGTCGCTCGCAAGGGTCATCGATAAGTTTCCATTGGACATCAGCGTCCAGTCCCGCCGCCGCCACCACCACCGCCGGCGCCGCCGGCGTTTCGGCTGCGTTCGAGCAGAAGGCTGCGTTCGACCGCACGCAATTGATCGAGTTTTTCCTGCGCCTGCGCGGATCGCTTTCTTTCCTCCCCGACATTGCGCATGCGCTCGGCGATCTGCGCGTAAAGGACGAGGGCCAGCTGTTTCACCGGTGACGCGCCGCCGGTCTTGCCGGAAACCGATTCCAGCAGCGCCAGCGCGCGGCTGTCGTCGGGCGGCCCGGCGTTAGGCATCGTCAGCAGCACCGCGAGCCTGATCCGGTTGCCGTCGGTGCGAAGGCGCGGGTTGCCGGCCTGATTGATCGCGGCGAGCTCACGGCGCAGCTCGTCAGCCGGCGCGATGGCGTAGCGTTGCAGATCGGCGAGCAGGGCGAGAGCCTGCTGTTCGTCCTCGTTGACCGGCGGAGGCGCCGGTGGCGGCGCTTCCTGCACGATGATGACGGGCGCCGGTGCCGGCGCCGGTTCAGACGGCGGCGGCGCGGCTGCGGCCGACGGGGCAGCCTGTGCGATGGTCGTCTGGCCGGGCTTCGACGCCGGTTCGGCAACCGCCTGGGCCACGCTGAGCGACTGCGCAGGCGGCTCCGGTCCTGGTGTGGGGGGCGGCAGAGCGCTTGCGGCCAGGCCGATCAGCATTGCGATGGCCGCGCCGGTGCGCGCCACATCCACCCGAAGGCTCACCCTTCCTCCTGAAAGGTGACAATGGGCGTCGCATCCTTCGCCTGAGATCGCTCGCCTGGCATCGCGAGCGGCAGGTGAAGGCGAAAATGCGCGCCGCGCCGTCCGTCGGCGCGATCGATCAGCTCGATGCGCCCGCCGTGCGCCAGCGTGTATTCGCGCGCGATCGCGAGCCCGAGGCCCGAGCCCTTGATCCTGCCCTCGGGCGCGGTCTTGCCCTGATAGAACGATTCGAAGATGTGCGGCCGGTCGGCGGCGCTGATCCCCGGGCCGCCGTCGATGACGTCGAGCACCGCCTGCTCGCCATCCGACGAAAGCCCGATCGCGATCGTGCCGGAACGCGGCGAGTACTTGATCGCGTTCGACAGCAGGTTGTCGACGATGGCGCGGATCTTTTCGGCGTCGCCGACGATGATCGAAGGAACGAGCTTCGCTTCCACCGTGATCAGGCGCGCAAACGCGGCGAGCTTATGCTCGCGTATTACGCGCCTGACCACATCGGCCAGCGCGACGGGCCCCAGCGTCTGCGGCTCGATGCTGCGCGTCTGATGGTAGTTGAGCAGGTCCTCGATCAGCTTTTGCAGCGACAGCGTGTTCTCGCGCACGATGCGAACGATTTCCCTCTGCTCGGGCGAAAGCTCTCCGCCGACGCGATCGCGCAGCAGCTCGGCGCCTTCGCGAACCGCGGTCAGCGGCGTCTTGAGCTCGTGCGAGACGTGGCGCAGGAAGCGGTTTTGCTGCTCTTCCAGCTCGTGCAGGCGCGAACGCAGCCACTCCAGCCGCTGACCGAGGTAGCGTATGTCCTGCGGACCGTTGACCTCGATTGCGTGCGTGAAGTCGGCGCTTCCCATCTGGCGGATCGCCTGGTCAAGCTGTCGTATCGGCCTCGCGATCAGGACGGCGAAGGTGATCGCCAGCAGCATCGCGATCAACCCGGCGGCAAGCGCGAGATAGCCCCAGGTCTTGCTACCCTCCGCCGCCGTCTGCTGCAGACGCTGAATCTCGTGCTCGGTCAGCCGGTTGGTTGCGCTGATCATCGCCTGCGTATCCTCGGCCATCGTCGCATAACCGTCGGCCAGCGTTTTCGCCGCACCCGGCGGACGCTGCGGCGTCTTCAGCAGCGAAAAAAGCCGGGTTTCGTCTTCGGCGATTTGCTCGAGTTGCGCGATCTGTGCGCGATCGAGCGGGAGCTGCATCAACTGCTGCGATGTCTGCCGGAAATCCTGGCGCAGCCGTGCGTAATCGTCGATCAGCTGAGGATCGTCGAGGATCAGCTGTTGCCGGACCAGCCGTTCCAGCGTCGTCGCCTGTTCATAGAGCTGTCGGCTGGCGCGGCCTGCCTGGGCTGCCTGCAGGACTGCTTGCTGGCTCTGGGTTCCGAGGCGGTCGAGGCTGACGATCAGCTCGACCAGCGCATAGAGCAACGGCAGACTCACCAGCAGGAAGCCGAGCAGAATGAACTTGAGGAATGAACGCGGGTAGTACACGAAATGTCGGAGGCGGGGCCGCTATAATCGAGTTGGACGGCACATGACAGCGCCAAAGCAGACGGACCAGCGAGCCACGCGTGCACGATACACCAGCCCCTGCCGCCCCGCCAAGCGCGACGGGCGCGATTGCACTGGTCGCCGCCGTCGCGCGCAACGGCGTGATCGGAGTCTCCGGGCGCTTGCCCTGGCACCTTCCCGACGATCTGAAGCACTTTCGCGCGCTGACGACCGGTCACGCGATCATCATGGGAAGAAAGACCTGGGATTCGATCGGCAGGCCGCTGCCCGAGCGGCAGAACATCGTCGTCAGTCGACGCGGCGATTTCACCGCTCCGGGCTGCGTGGTCGCGCCTGCGCTGCCCGAAGCCATCGGGCTCGCCGCGCTGCCCCCGCCGGTGTTCGTCATCGGCGGCGAGACCGTCTATCGCGACGCGCTGCCGCTGGCAGACCTCCTGTTCCTCACCGAGATCCACCGCGATTTTGCCGGCGACGCGAGGTTCCCCGATTTCGATCGCAGTGAGTGGCGCGAGACGTCGCGCGACCCGCGGCGGCTGGACGGAGACGCCGGCTTCGCCTACGATTTCGCGTCCTATTCGCGCGTGCGCCGGTAGAACTCCCGGTCGCCTCGCTCCGAAACGCGAACGACTGGAGATCCGCATGGCCGAAGACCATTTTCACGTGCACGGCCCGCACGAGCACGAGGTAGAGCATCGAGCGCAGCACGGCGATCCTTTCGCCGGCCGCATCGCCGTGATGACGGCGATCTTCGCGACCATAGGCGCCTTGTTCGGTTACATGGCGGGCGACACGCAGAACGACGCCCTGCTGTTCAAGAACGAGGCAGCGATCCGCAGGACCGAGGCTTCCGACCAGTGGAATTTCTATCAGGCCAAAAGCGCCAAGCAGAATCTCGCCGAGCTGGCCGCGACGCTCACGACAGGCGAGCAGCAGGCGCGCTACCAGAAGGAAGTCGACCGGTACAAGCAGGAAAAAGAAGAAATCATGCCCAAGGCCAAGCAGCTGGAGGACCAGTCGACGCGGGCCGAGGAAAAGAGCGAGGCTTCGATGCACGTCCACCATCGCTGGGCGCAAGCGATGACGCTTATCCAGATCGCCATCGCACTGGCCGCGATCACGATTCTGACCCGCAACAGGGGCCTGCAATACGTCTCCTACGCGGGCGCCGCGATATCGATCGCGCTGGGCGCGCTCGCGGTCGCGCATATCTAAACTAAAGCTGGTGCGCCGCCGGCGCGCCTAGGCCAGGTTTCGCAGCTCCCGCAGTGCGACCGAAAGCATCGCGGCGTCGGGTTGCGCAGCGGTGCGCAATTCGCCCAGCAGCTGCACGGCCCGCTCGATTCCGCGGCGGTTGCGGTCCTGCCACGCGCCTATCAGCGCGGCCGACGTTGCTGCATCCGCGCCGCCGAACACTTCGGCGGCGATCGTGCGCTGCAGTCCGGACAGATCGTCCTGCATCGCGCCCTTGGCCAGCATCTGCCAGTGCTGATCGCCCGGAAGCGCAGCGATCCTGTCGCGCAGCCATGACAAGCCGAGCCTTGTCGAGAGCTCGAAATAGACGTCGGCGACCAGCTCGACCGGGCGCTGCGTCGAGCCTGCGACTTCGATGATGTCCAGCGCCGCATAGAGCGTGTCGAACGTCGCGACCCGCGCCGCCAGGTCGTGCGGCACCGCTTTCGCCTCGTAACGGGCGATCTCGGCGTCGACCCGCGAGCGCTCGGCGGCGTCCAGGAGCTGCGGCAGGCGCGAGGCCAGCGCTTCGACCCGCGGCGCGAAATGATCGATCGTCGCCGCCATGTCGTCGCCGAGCCGACGCGAGCGCATGAACCACATCGTGCCGCGATCGATCAGCCTGCCCGTGTCGATCAGCATCGCCGATTGCACGGCATCGTCGACCCTGTTGTCGAGGGCCTCGATCAGCTGCCATAGAGAGACGAAGCCGAAGATCTCTCGATCGAGCAGATAGGCACGCACGATCTCGTCCGGCTTCGATCCGGCGGTCTCGCACAACCGATGGACGAAGGTGCTGCCGACGCGGTTGATCATGCTGTTGGTGACGTGCGACACGATGATCTCGCGCTTAAGCGGATGGCGCGCCATGTGCGCCGCGTAGGGCTCGCGCAGCGGCCGCGGAAAATAGCGCGCCAGCGCCGTGCCGACCCAGTTGTCGTCGGGCAGCGTCGACGCCAGAAGCTCGTCGTACAGCCAGATCTTCGAGTATGCAAGGAGAACCGCGCGCTCGGGGCCGGTCAGGCCGAGCCCTTTCCCGCGCCGCGCCGCGAACTCCTCGTCGTCGGGAAGATACTCGAGCGCCCGGTTCAGCCGTCCCGACTTTTCCAGGTACTGGATAAAACGCTGCTGGGCATCGAGCAGTTGCGAGGCGATGCGGCCGGTCACCGAAAGGGCCTGCGTCTGGAAGTAGTTGTCACGCAAAACCAGCGCGGCGACGTCGTCGGTCATCGTCACCAGCAAGGCGTTGCGCTGCTTCTCGGTCAGCTCGCCGTCGCTGATCGCCTGGCCGAGCAGGATCTTGATGTTGACTTCGTGATCGGAGGTGTCGACGCCGGCGGAGTTGTCGATCGCGTCGGTGAAGATCCTGCCGCCAGACATCGCATACTCGATCCGGCCGAGCTGCGTGCACCCCAGGTTGCCGCCTTCGCAGAAGACCCTGCAGCGCAAGTTGCGTCCGTTGATCCGGACCGCATCGTTGGTGCGATCGCCGACCTGCGCATGGGTCTCTGCGGCGGCCTTGACATAGGTGCCGATGCCGCCGTTGTAGATCAGGTCGACTGGCGCCTTCAGTATCGCGTTGACCAGCTCCGCCGGCGTCATCGCGTCCTGCGAAATTGCGAGCGCGCTCTTCACTTCCGCGGTGATCGCGATCGACTTGGCGCTTCTCGGATACACGCCGCCGCCGGCAGAAATCAATCGGACATCGTAATCGGCCCACGACGAGCGAGGTAGCTTGAACATCCGTTCGCGCTCGGCGAAGCTGGCGGCTGCATCGGGCGTCGGGTCGAGGAAGATGTGGCGATGATCGAACGCCGCGACCAGCCGGATGTGGCGCGACAGCAGCATGCCGTTGCCGAACACATCGCCCGACATGTCGCCGATCCCTGCGACGGTAAAGTCGGTCGTCTGCGTATCCACGCCCATTTCGCGGAAGTGCCGCTTGACCGACTCCCAGGCGCCGCGCGCAGTGATGCCCATCACCTTGTGGTCGTACCCTGCCGAGCCGCCGGACGCGAAAGCGTCGCCGAGCCAGAAGTCGTATTCCTTGCTGATGCCGTTGGCGTAATCGGAGAACGTCGCCGTGCCCTTGTCAGCGGCCACGACCAGATACGGGTCGTCCGGGTCGTGCCGCTTCACCTGCGGCGGCGCGACGATGCCTTCGCCGACCCGGTTGTCGGTGAGGTCGAGCAGCCCGCGCAGGTAGTCCTGATAGCAGGCGATCCCTTCCTTGAGGTACGCGTCGCGGTCGGTGGGCGACGGCGCGCGCTTGAGCACGAAGCCTCCCTTGGAGCCAACCGGCACGATGACCGTGTTCTTCACCATCTGCGCCTTGACCAGTCCCAGGACCTCGGTGCGGAAGTCTTCCGGGCGATCGGACCAGCGCAGGCCGCCGCGGGCCACCTTGCCGCCACGCAGATGCACGCCCTCGAATCGCGGTGAATAGACGAAGATCTCGAACATCGGCTTGGGCTCGGGAAGGCCCGGCACCTTCGACGGATCGAACTTGAACGAGACAAAGCTCCTCGGCCGGCCGCTCGCGTCGCGGCGCCAGAAGTTCGTGCGTGTCGTGGCCGTCACCAATGCGAGGTATTGCCGCAGTACGCGGTCCTCGGACAGGTTGTCGACCTGCGCGAGCGCGTCTTCGAGCGCGCGCACCAGTTCGGCGCTCTTCGCGCCGGTGCCGGCGCCAAGGTCGGGATCGAAACGCGTCTTGAACAGCTCGATCAATCCGTGTGCGACCGACGGGTGGGCGGCGAGCGTCGTCTCGATAAAGGACTGCGACAGCGGGAACCCGATCTGGCGCAGATATTTCGCATAGGCGCGGATCACCACGATTTCGGTGGCGGGAAGGCGCGCCGCCAGGACCAGGCGGTTGAAGTCGTCGTTCTCGACCTCACCGCGGAAGATGCTGGCGAAAGCCTGCTCGAACACCTGGTGCACGGCATCGATCTCGACCTCGGTGTCGGCGAGCCCCGACTGCATGCCGAAGTCGTGCATCCACACCGGCGGCATGTCGCGCGGGCTCATCCGATGCGGCCGCTCGTCGAGCACGTTGAGCCCCATGCGTTCGAGCATCGGCAGGCTGTCGGACAGACCAACCGGCTCCCCCAGATGGAACAGCTTGAAGCGCAGGACCCCGGCCCCGGCCTCGAGCGGACGATAGAGACTCATCGCCAGCGGCTCGGCAGCGGACAGGCGCGCCATCATCTGAATGTCGGGGACCGCTTCGCGCGCGGTGAAATCCTCGCGGTACCCGGCGGGAAACGCGTCGCCGAACTGGCGGAACCGCTCGTTGCCCCGCGCCTCGCCCAGCGCCTCGATCAACGCCTGCTTCAGATCGTCGTCCCAGCGCCGCGCGGCGGTGACCAGCCGCGCCTCGAGGACGCGCACGTCGACGTCGGGAATCGCGCCCGGTGTGGTGCGCACGGTGATCAGGATGCGGGCAAGTACCGATTCCGACAGGTAGACGTTGAACTCGGAGCTCGTCCCATTGAACGCCTCGAGGAGGATCTGCTGCCACTTCTGCCGCAGCTCGGTCGTGTAGTTCTCCCGCGGCGCGTAGATCAGGCACGAAAGAAAGCGCTCGAACGGATCGCGACGCACGAAAAGGCGGAATCGCTGGCGGTCGCCCAGATGCAGTATGCCCACGGCGGTCCGCAGCAGATCGTCTTCAGTCGTCTGGAACAGCTCGTCTCGCGGGTAGGTCTCCAGGATGTTGATCAGGGCCTTGCCGGCGTGGCTGCCCGGCTGCAGGCCGGCGCGTGCCACGACGTTGGCGATCTTGCGCCGCAAGAGCGGTATTTCGGCCGGGTTGGCGCTGTACGCGGTCGAGGTGAAGAGTCCGAGGAAGCGGTCCTCTCCGCTGACCTCGCCCTTGGCGTTGAAGCGCTTGACGGCGATGTAGTCGAGATAGCCCGGCCTGTGCACGGTCGAGCGCGACGTCGATTTGGTCACGACCAAAAGCTCCGGCCGCCGGGCGTACGCCTTGACCTCGGGCGGCAGCGCGGCGAAGCTGGTCGCGACTTCCTTGTTCTCGCCTTCGCGCAGGATGCCCAGGCTCGAGCCGGGGACGATCTTCAGTGCGTCCTCGCCGCCGATCACCACCAGCTCGTGGCAGCGATAGCCGAGAAACGTGAAATGATCGTCGGCCAGCCACGACAGGAACGCCTCTGCCCTCCGCGAGCTCGTCCGGCGGCAGCGGCGGGGGGTGCTTTTCGTTTTCCTCGAGCATCGCGCCGACGCGGTCACGCATCTTTTTCCAGTCCTCGACCGCGGCGCGCACATCATCGAGCACGCGGACGACGTCGGCGGCGAGCTCGTCGAGCTTCGCCGGATCGATGATGCGGTCGACCTCGACATGGATCAACGATTCGCGCCGCGCACCCTGGGCGTCGTCGGCGGCGACCGACCAACGTGCCGTCGGCCTCGCGCACCGACCGCGACGATCGGGTGGATGATCAGGTGCAGGGTCAGGCCGTGCCGGTTGACCTCCATCGTCACCGAGTCGACCAGGAACGGCATGTCGTCGTTGACGATCTCGATGATCGTGTGCGTCGATTGCCAACCATGCTCCTCGATCGATGGATTGAAGACGCGGACGCGGGCATGCGCAGGATCGCGATGGTGCGCGAAGTTCCAGTGCGACAACGCGGCGCCGTACAGGTCGGCCGGAGCGCGCTCGGCGAGATCCTCGGGATCGACCTGGCCGTAGTAGCTCAGGACGAATGCCGAGATGGTTTTGCGTTGCTCGGCAGGGACCTTCGCCTGCACCAGCTTCAGCACTTCGTCGAGACGCTGCGCGCGGCCGAATTCGGCGGTAACTGTCACGGGAACCTCCACGCCGAGATCATGCGCCCACCGCGGCATGACCGGCGCTTATTGTGGTGCCGGGAGGGGGAATCGAACCCCCACTCTGTTGCCAGAACTGGATTTTGAGTCCAGCGCGTCTACCAATTCCGCCATCCCGGCGACCGCCTGCGTGAAATCCGCGGCGACGGGGCCATGGCGACGCGTTTCGCGTGCGCCGCGTTGCCGGCGCGCGGTGAAGCCGGCATTATCGCGGAAAGGGCGCGCCGCTTCAAACCGTGGACATCTCGAGCGCGCCGCATGATGACAGCCCCCAAGCGCTACCGCCTTTCCGATTTCGATTTCGATCTGCCTCGCGAGCTGATTGCGCAAGCTCCCGCGCCGGAGCGTTCGGGAAGCCGCCTGCTGCATGTCGCAGGTACGCGGCATGCCGATCTGTCCTTCGGAGCATTGCCCGGGCTCCTGGCTCCGGGCGATCTCCTGGTCTTCAACGACACTCGGGTGGTGCGTTCGCGCATCGTCGGCCGCAAGCCCAGCGGCGGCAAGGTCGAGTTGATGCTCGAGCGCATCGTCGCGCCGCGCGAGGCGTGGATGCAGTTGAGGGCAAGTCATCCGCCGCGTGTCGGCGGCAAGGTCGATCTCCCGGGAGGCGCATCGGCGACCGTGTGCGAGCGCGATGAGCGCTTTTTCCGGCTGCGCTTCGACGTCTCGACGACGCTCGCCGCCTATCTCGAGCAGCATGGCGCGGTGCCGCTGCCTCCGTACATCGCTCGCGCACCGGAGCCCGCCGACGCGGCCCGCTATCAAACCGTCTATGCGCGCCACCCGGGCGCCGTGGCGGCGCCGACCGCGGGCCTGCATTTCGACCAGGCGTTGCTCGCCGCGCTGCGCGCCCGAAACATCGGCTTCGCCTACGTCACGCTGCACGTCGGCGCCGGCACGTTCCTGCCGGTGGAAAGCGACGACCTGTCGCAACATCGGATGCACAGCGAGCGTTTCAGCATTCCAGCGGCGACGCTGGCCGCGATCGACGAGACCCGCAGCCGGGGTCGCGCCGTCGTCGCCGTCGGCACGACGTCGCTGCGCGCGCTCGAGGCCGCCGCCGCGGGGAACGCGGCTGACGACGGCGGCGAAGCCGAAACCTCGCTGTTCATCACGCCCGGTTTCCGCTTTCGCGTCGTCGACCGCCTGTTGACCAACTTCCATCTGCCGCGCTCGACGTTGCTGATGCTGGTATCGGCGTTCGCCGGGTACGACGCTATTCGCGCCGCGTATGCGCATGCGATCGCCGCGCGCTATCGCTTTTTCAGCTACGGCGACGCGATGCTGCTCGAGCGCGATCCCGGCGCTTCCGCGTAGTCGCTCGAGGCGGAATGCCGCGGCGCGCCTGCTACAATCGCCGCGATGGAATTCTCGGTCAGCGCGCGGTGCGGCAGCGCGCGCAGCGCACGCCTCACGCTCGCGCACGGCGTCGTCGAGACGCCGGTCTTCATGCCGGTCGGGACCTACGGCACCGTCAAGGCCATGGCGCCGAACGAGCTCGCCGACATCGGCGCGCAAATCGTCCTCGGCAATACCTTCCACCTGTGGCTGCGCCCCGGCATCGACGTGATCGCCGCGCACGGCGGCCTCAACCGCTTCATGGGCTGGGATCGGCCATTGCTGACCGACTCGGGAGGCTTCCAGGTGTTCAGCCTCGGCCCGCTGCGCAAGGTCAGCGAGGAAGGCGTGGCGTTCGCCTCGCCCGTCGACGGCGACCGGCTGTTTCTGACGCCGGAAATCTCGATCGACGTGCAGCGCGCGCTCAATGCCGACATCGCGATGGTGTTCGACGAGTGCACGCCTTTCCCGGCGAGCCGCGACGAGGCGGCGGCGTCGATGCAGATGTCGCTGCGCTGGGCGGCGCGGTCGAAGGCCGCGCATGCGGGCAGCGCCAACGCGCTGTTCGGCATCGTGCAAGGCGGCATGTTCGAGGATCTGCGCGACGAATCGCTGGCCGCGCTGACCGCGACCGGCTTCGACGGCTACGCGATCGGCGGCCTGTCGGTGGGTGAGCCGAAGGAAGCGATGCGGCGCATCGAAGCGCACGTCGCGCCGAGGCTGCCGGACGGCAAGCCGCGCTACCTGATGGGCGTCGGCACGCCGGAAGACATCGTCGAGGCAGTCGGGTACGGGGTCGACATGTTCGACTGCGTGCTGCCGACGCGCAATGCCCGCAACGGCTGGCTGTACACGCGCCACGGCGACGTCAAGATACGCAACGCCCGGCACCGCACCGACACGAACCCGCTCGATCAGGGCTGCGACTGCTACACCTGCCGCAATTTCAGCCGCGCCTACCTGCACCACTTGCAGAGAGCCAACGAGATTCTCGGCGCCCGCCTCAATACCGTCCACAACCTGCACTACTATCTGACCCTCACCGCTGAATTGCGGCGGGCGATCCGCGACGGCGCGCTGGCGCAGTACGTGGCCGCCTTCCACGCCGACCGCGCACAGGCCGACGCGGCCGAAGGCTGATCGCCCGGGGGTGGCAGCGCGGCGCGTGCCGCCGATACCGGCGCGGACTGGCGTGTCGGGCATGATAGAATTATTGGTTATCCGTTAGCTCAGACGCGATCAGCCGACTGACCGCGACAGAGGTCAGTCAGCCCCATCCCGATGCGAGGAGAAAGCAATCGTGTTGATCAGCCCCGCTTATGCCCAGTCGACCGGAGGCCCGTTCGGCGGCGACCTGATGACCTTCCTGCCGATGGTCGCGATCTTCGTCGTCTTCTACTTCCTGCTGATCCGGCCGCAGCAAAAGCGGGCCAGGGAGACCAAGGCGATGCTCGAGGCGCTGCAGAAAGGCGACGAGGTCGTCACTGCAGGCGGCGTCGTCGGCAAGATCTCGAAGATTTCGGAAGGCTATGCCGAGGTCGACATCGCGCCGAACGTGACGATCACCGTGCAGCGCAGCGCGATATCGCTGCTGCTTCCCAAGGGCACGATCAAGAGCCTGTAAACACCAGGGCTTAGGGGCCGCGCGCGCGGGGAGCGCGAGCGACGCCTCTCGCGATACGCGCCGCCCATCGCCGGACCTCCAATGAATCGCTATCCCGCCTGGAAATACATACTGATCGCCGTCGCGCTGTTCGTCGGGATCGTCTACACGGCGCCGAATTTCTTCCCCGAGGTTCCGGCGGTCCAGGTATCGACCAGCAAGGCCAGCGTGAAGATCGACGCCGGCACGCTGCAAATGGCCGAAGACGCGCTCAAGGCGGGCAATGTCAGTTACAACGGCGCGTTGCTCGACAGCACCGGGGTCAAGGTACGCCTCCCCGACCCCGACACGCAATTGAGGGCGCGCGACGTGCTGCAGCAGAAATTCGGCGACCAATACATCGTCGCGCTGAACCTCCTCTCCACCTCGCCGCGCTGGCTGGCGTCGATCGGCGCGCTGCCGATGTACCTGGGCCTCGACCTTCGCGGCGGCGTCCACTTCCTGTTGCAGGTCGACATGAAGGCGGCGCTCGACAAGGCCGCCGACCGCTACCTGACCGACATCCGGTCGCTGCTGCGCGAGAAGAAAGTACTGTATTCGGGCATCGCGCGCGAAGGCCAGAGCGTCGCGGTGCGCTTCCGCGACAGCGGCGAGCGCAACAAGGCGTACAACGAGATTTCGGCCGCATTTCCCGACTTGCTGCTCAACAATGTCGACGGTGGCAGCGACTTCAAGCTGGTCGGTGGCCTCAAGCCCGAAGCGCAGAAGCGCATCCAGGAAGGCGCGGTGCAGCAGAACATCACGATCCTGCGCAACCGGGTCAACGAGCTAGGCGTCGCCGAGCCGATCGTCCAGCAGCAAGGCGCCGACCGTGTCGTCGTACAGTTGCCGGGCGTCCAGGATACGACGCGCGCCAAGGACATCATCGGCCGCACCGCATCGCTGGAAATCCGCATGGTCGACGACGATCCCACCGCGCAGCAGATGGCGCTGTCGGGCCAGGTCCCGCTCGGCGACGACAAGCTCACTGAGACCAGCGGTGCGCCGATCCTCGTCAAGCGCCAGGTGGTGCTGACCGGAGACCGGATCAGCGATGCGCAGCCGGGCTTCGACTCGCGGAACAACGAGCCGGCGGTGCACGTGAATCTCGATGGCCCCGGCGCACGCATCTTCAAGGAGCTGACCCGCGAGAACGTCGGCAAGCGCATGGCGATCCTGCTGGTCGAAAAGGGCAAAGCAGAAGTCATCACCGCACCGGTGATCCGCGAGGAGATCGGCGGCGGGCGCGTGCAGATCAGCGGCCGGATGAACACCCGCGAAGCCAACGACATCGCCTTGCTGATGCGAGCAGGCGCGCTCGCCGCGCCGATGGAAATCGTCGAGGAGCGCACCGTCGGCCCGTCGCTTGGCAAGGACAACATCGAAAAGGGCTTCGATTCGGTGCTGTACGGCTTCGTCGTGCTCGCCGTTTTCATCTGTGCCTATTACATGCTGATGGGGATCATATCGACGATTTCGCTGGCGGTGAACCTGCTGCTTCTGATCGCCATCCTCTCGATGCTGCAGGCAACGCTGACGCTGCCGGGCATCGCCGCGGTGGCGTTGACGCTCGGCATGGCGATCGACGCCAACGTCCTTATCAACGAGCGCATACGCGAGGAGTTGCGGTGGGGCGACACGCCGCACGCGGCGATCCAGGCCGGCTACGAGCGGGCATGGAACACGATTCTCGACTCGAACGTGACGACGCTGATCGCCGGCCTCGCGCTGCTGATCTTCGGCAGCGGCCCGGTGCGCGGCTTCGCGGTCGTGCACTGCCTCGGAATCATGACCTCGATGTTCAGCGCGGTATTCGTCTCACGCGGACTGGTCGCACTCGTCTACGGCGGCCGCAAGAAGCTCGAGAAGATATCGATCGGGCAGATATGGAAGCCGGCGACCTGAGGGGCGCCGCGTCATCGGCAGGGGAACCGTAGAGAGCGACGATGGAATTTTTCAGGATAAAGAACGACATCCCGTTCATGAAGCACGCGTTGGTGTTCAACGTGATTTCGTTGGTCACCTTCGTGCTGGCGGTATTCTTCCTGGCGACCCGCGGTCTGAACCTCGGCGTGGATTTTCGCGGTGGAACGGTCATCGAGATCGCGTACACGCACCCGGCCGACCTCACCCGCGTCCGCGCCGCCATCGAAAAGATGAATCTCGGCGAATTCGCCGTGCAGACCTTCGGCAGCGCCACCAGCGCATTGATCCGGCTGCCGCTGAAGGAAGGCGTGTCGACCGCCCAGCTGTCCGAGCGGGTGATGGCGGCGCTCCGCGCGGACGACCCCGGCGTGACTCAGCAGCGGGTCGAGTTCGTCGGGCCGCAAGTCGGCAAGGAGTTGTACGAAAACGGGGCACTCGCGCTGCTGCTGGTGAGCTTCGGCATCGTCGCGTACCTGGCGCTGCGCTTCGAATGGCGATTCGCCGTCTCAGCCATCATCGCCAACCTGCACGATGTCATCATCATTCTCGGTTTCTTCGCCCTGTTCCAGTGGGAGTTCTCGCTGCCAGTGCTGGCGGCGGTGCTGGCGGTGCTCGGTTATTCGGTCAACGAGTCGGTCGTAATCGCCGACCGGATCCGGGAAAACTTCCGCAAGATGCGCAAGGCAAGCGTACCGCACGTCATCAACAGTGCGATCACCAGCACGCTTTCACGCACGATCATCACCCACGGCTGTACGTTGATGATGGTCCTGTCGATCTTTTTCTTCGGCGGCGAGACACTTCATCACTTCGCACTGGCGCTCGCGATCGGCATCTGCTTCGGCATCTACTCGTCGGCGCTGGTGATGGCCTCGCTGGTGATGTGGCTGGGCGTGTCGCGCGAGGACCTGGTCAAACCGGACAAGAAAGGCGGCGCGGCGGGTGCCGAGAAGATCCTGCCCTGACAGGCCGGCTGCAGCCGTCGGGCAGGCGCCATGTTGACGACGCTACTGTATTCGCTGCTCGCGCTCGACCAGACGCTGGCCGAGCTCGCCGCGCAGCACTCGATCGTGCTGTTCGTCGCGCTGTTCCTGGTGATTTTCGCCGAGACCGGCCTGGTCGTCCTGCCGCTGCTCCCGGGCGACTCGCTGCTGTTCCTCGCCGGCACCGTCGCCGCGGCGAGCGGCATCGACGTGCACCTGCTCGCGTTCGTCCTGTTCACAGCGGCGGTTGCCGGCGATTCGGTCAATTATGCAGTCGGCCATTTCCTCGGGCCGAAGGTGTTCAACCTGCCGCCAGGAAGCAGGATGGCGCGCTGGCTCAAGCCCGAATACCTGGAGCGCACCCATCGCTTCTACGAAAAATACGGCGGGTTCACGATCATCATCTGCCGCTTCGTCCCGATCGTCCGCACCTTCGCGCCGTTTCTCGCTGGAGTCGGGGCGATGACCTACCGCCGATTCCTGGCCTACAACCTGATTGGCGCCGCCGTCTGGGTGGCTACGCTGGTGTATGCCGGCTTCCTGTTCGGCAACATCCCCTGGGTCAAGGAAAATCTGACGATCCTGGTGCTGGCGATCGTGGCAATCTCGCTGGTGCCGATCGCCGTCCAGTGGCTGCGCGAACGGCGGGGCAACCCCGAGTAGCAGGCGCAAACCCGCGGCGCGCGCCGCTCACACCCGCCTGGCGAGTTCGGCAGCCTTGCCGATATAGCTGGACGGGGTCAGCGCTTTCAGACGCCGCTTCGCTTCCGGCGGCAGCGCAAGCGCATCGACGAACGCATGCAGCGTCTCGCGCGTGATGCCGCCCTTGCCGCGGGTCAGCGCCTTCAGCTGCTCGTAAGGATTGTCGATCCCGTAGCGCCGCATCACCGTCTGAATCGGCTCGGCCAGCACTTCCCAGTTCGCATCGAGGTCGGCTGCCAGCCGCACCGGATCGACATCGAGACGGCCGAGTCCCTGCCGGCAGGAAACGTAGCCGAGCAGCGCATAGCCGAATGCCACGCCGACGTTGCGCATGACCGTCGAGTCGGAAAGGTCGCGCTGCCAGCGCGAAACCGGCAGCTTCTCGGAGAGGTGGCGCAGCAGGGCGTTGGCCAGCCCGAGATTGCCTTCCGAGTTCTCGAAGTCGATCGGATTGACCTTGTGCGGCATCGTCGACGATCCGACTTCGCCTTCGCTGACTTTCTGGCGGAAGTACCCCAGCGACACGTAGCCCCAGACGTCGCGATTGAAATCGAGCAGGATGGTGTTGGCGCGCGACAGCGCGTCGAACAGCGCGGCCAGCCGGTCATGCGGCTCGATCTGCGTCGTGTAGGCATTGAATTCCATGCCGAGCCTCGCGACGACGCGTTGCGCCAGCGCTTCCCAGTCGACGTCCGGATAGGCCGCGAGATGCGCGTTGTAGTTGCCGACGGCACCGTTGAGCTTGCCCGGAAGCACGGCATTGCCGAACTCCGCAACCGCCCGCTCGAGGCGGGCGACGACGTTGGCCATTTCCTTGCCCAGCGTCGTCGGCGTCGCCGGCTGGCCGTGGGTGCGCGCGAGCATCGGCAACTCGGCATGACGATGCGCCAGCGATCGCAGATCGGCGATGAGCCCCGACAGCGCCGGCATCAGCACGCCGCGGCGCGCGCCGTCTATCATCAGGCTGTACGCCAGGTTGTTGATGTCTTCCGACGTGCACGCGAAATGGATGAATTCGGCGGCGCGCGCGACTTCAGGCAGCTTGGAGAACCGCTCCTTCAGCCAGTACTCGACAGCCTTGACGTCGTGGTTGGTCGTGCGCTCGATCGCCTTGATCCGCTCGGCGTCGGCAACGCTGAAATTGCTGCCTGCCTGCGAGATCTTCTGGCGAGTCGCCGCGCTGAAAGAGGAAACTTCGGCGATGCCCGGCTCGTCCGCCAGCGCCTCGAGCCACGCGAGCTCGACGCGCACCCGCTCGCGAATCAGCGCGTATTCGCTGAAATGTGCAGCCAGCGCGGCGACCTTGTCGCGATAGCGCCCATCGAGCGGCGACAGCGCTGTAAGGGTGGAAAGCGCCTCGGCGATCGGCATAGGGCAGACGATTTTCGCTACGGCCAGGTCGAACGAAAGTGTAGCACAGCGAAGGCGCAGCTTTCGCGATGCCGGCGCCGTGCAGCGATGCTATAATTATCGATAATCCTGCAGTGTTTGCGCCCCTGGTGCGCGCTGGTTCCCACCGCTGAAACCAACGATGAAACTGCTCTCGTCGCCAACGAGTCCCTACGCCCGCAAAGTGCGCATCGCGCTTGCCGAGAAAAAGATCGACTGCGAACTGGTCGAGGCCTCGCCATGGACCGCCGACTCGATCGTGCCGACGCACAACCCCCTCGGCAAGGTGCCGGTGCTGCTGCTGGATGACGGCACCGCACTCTACGACTCGCGCGTCATCGTCGAGTATCTCGACACGGTGAGCCCGGTGTCGCGGCTTATCCCCGAGCCCAGCCGTCAGCGCATCGCGGTCAGGCGCTGGGAGGCGTTGGCCGACGGCATCTGCGACGCGGCTGTGGCGATCGTGCGCGAAGCGGCGAGACCGGCCAAGCAGCAGAGCAGCGAGGCGATCGCGAGGAACCGGGAAAAAATCGAGCGCGGCATCGTCGACATGGCGGCCGAACTCGCGGACAAGCCCTGGTGCAACGGCGAGGCGCACTCGCTGGCCGATATTGCGACCGGATGCACGCTCGGCTACCTCGACCTGCGCCATCCGACCATCGCATGGCGCAGCGAGCATGCGAATCTGGTCGCGTTGTTCGACAAGCTGTCGAAGCGCCCGTCGTATTCGGACACCGCGCCACCCAAGTCGTAGGCAACACCGGACCAGTCGGCCGGCGCAGACCGGCAGAGTGTGCGACCGGCCGCGCGGGCGACGCTACAACGCCTGCTTAAGCTGCTCCAGGATGGCCGGATTTTCGAGCGTCGACACATCCTGCGTGATGGTCTCGTTCTTGGCGATCGAGCGCAGCAGCCGGCGCATGATCTTCCCCGAGCGGGTCTTGGGCAGGTTGTCGCCGAAGCGGATGTCCTTGGGCTTGGCGATCGGACCGATCTCCTTGCCCACCCAGTCGCGCAGCTGCTTGGCGATCCTTTCGCCTTCGGCCCCTTCGGGCCGCGCCTGCTTGAGCACGACAAAGGCGCAGACCGCCTCGCCGGTCATGTCGTCGGGTCGCCCGACGACCGCAGCTTCCGCGACCATCGGATTGGCGACCAGCGCCGATTCGATCTCCATCGTTCCCAGCCGGTGGCCCGCAACGTTGAGCACATCGTCGATGCGCCCCATGATCGTGAAATAACCGGTCTTCTTGTCACGCACCGAGCCGTCGCCGGCGAGATAGAGCTTGCCGCCGAGCTCATCCGGATAATAGGACTTGCGGTAGCGATCCGGATCACCCCAGATCGTGCGAATCATCGCCGGCCAGGGCCGCTTGATGACCAGGATGCCGCCGTGCCCGTGCTCGACGTCGTGACCGGTTTCGTCGACGATCGCGGCGATGATCCCCGGCAGCGGCAACGTGCACGAGCCGGGGACCAGCGGCGTGACGCCTGGCAGCGGACTGATCATGTGTCCGCCGGTTTCGGTCTGCCACCACGTGTCGACGATCGGGCAACGTTCGCCGCCGACGTTATGGTGATACCACATCCAGGCTTCCGGATTGATCGGCTCGCCGACGGTGCCGAGCAGCCGCAGCGTCGACAGATCGTAGTTCTTTGGCGCCGTCTGCGGCGCGACGCCCGAGGCCTTGATCAGCGACCGTATCGCCGTCGGCGCGGTATAGAAGATCGTCACCTTGTTCTTGGCGATCGTCTGCCAGAAACGTCCGGCGTCCGGATAGGTGGGTATGCCCTCGAACACGACCTGGGTCGCACCGACCGCGAGCGGGCCGTAGGCGATGTAGGTATGGCCGGTGACCCAACCGATGTCCGCGGTGCACCAGAAAATGTCCGTCGGCTTGATGTCGAACGTCCAGCGCATCGTCAGCGCCGCCCACAGCAGATACCCGCCGGAGCTGTGCTGGACGCCCTTGGGCTTGCCGGTCGAGCCCGACGTATACAGGACGAAGAGGGGATGCTCCGCGCCGACCCATTCCGGCGCGCAGGTGTCCGGCTGCCCGGCGACGAGGTCGTGCATCCAAAGGTCGCGCGGCGCCGCGAACGCAACCGCCCCGCCGGTGCGCTTGTACACGATGACCTTGCGCACCGCCTCGCATCCGCCCATCGCCAGCGCTTCGTCGACGATCGCTTTCAGCGGCAGTTGCTTCCCGCCGCGCGCCTGCTCATCGGCCGTGACCACGGCGACCGCGCCGACGTCGATGATGCGTTCCTGCAGCGACTTGGCCGAAAATCCGCCGAATACCACCGAATGCGTCGCGCCGATGCGCGCGCAGGCCTGCATCGCGACGACGCCCTCGATCGACATCGGCATATAGATGATGACGCGATCGCCTTTCTTGACGCCGAGCGATCTGAGGCCATTGGCGAAGCGGCAGACCCGGTGATAGAGCTCCTGGTAAGTTGCCCTGGTTACCGCGCCGTCGTCGGCTTCGAAAATGATCGCAACCTTGTTCGCGTTTCCGTTTTCCAGATTGCGCTCGAGACAGTTGTGCGAGACGTTGAGCTCGCCGTCCTCGAACCACTTGTAGAACGGCGCATTCGCCTCGTCCAGCGCTTTGGTGAAGGGCTTGTGCCAGAGCAGGTGCTCGCGCGCGAGTTTTGCCCAGAAGCCGGGATAATCGGCCGCGGCCGCTGCGTTAAGCCGATCGAAGTCGGCCCGGGTGACGGTGGCCTGCGCGGCAAAATCGCGCGGCGGCTCGAATACGCGCGTTTCGTTCGATACCGATTCGATCGCGGACATGTTGCCTGCCTCCTCGACGATAGTGGCGCGGACGAAAGGATGGACCTCTCGCATTATCGGGCGCTCCACCGCAGTCTACCGAGACTTGCCCTCGCGGTGCAATCGGCGATGTCGCGCCGGCTGCACCGAGGCTCCCGCGCGGGCGGATAGGGAGCCCGCGATGGTAGAATTGCATGGTCTTCCGCCCGGCAGCGCCGGGCGTCTCGCCCGCCGCTGCGCCGACCACCAGCCATGACGACGATCAAGCAGGAACACCTGATTCAAAGCGTCGCCGACGCGCTTCAGTATATTTCCTACTATCATCCGGTCGACTACATCGAGGCGCTCGCAGCCGCGTACGCGGTCGAGGAATCGCCGGCCGCCAAGGACGCGATCGCGCAGATCCTGACCAATTCGCGCATGTGCGCCGAAGGTCATCGGCCGATCTGTCAGGACACCGGGATCGTCGTCGCCTTCGTCAAGGTTGGCATGGACGTGCGCTGGGGAGACGCGACGATGTCTCCGACCGAGATGATCAATGAAGGGGTGCGCCGCGCCTATCTCGACCCCGACAATACATTGCGCGCATCGATTGTCGACGATCCTGCGGGCGCCCGCCGGAACACGCGCGACAACACGCCGGCCGTCGTGCATTTCGAGCTCGTGCCCGGCAACACCGTCGACGTCCGCATCGCGGCCAAGGGCGGCGGGTCCGAGAACAAAGCCGAATTCGTGATGCTCAATCCGTCGGACTCGATCGTCGACTGGGTGGTGCGAACCTTGCCGACGATGGGCGCCGGCTGGTGTCCGCCGGGCATGCTCGGCATCGGCATCGGGGGCAGCGCGGAAAAGGCGATGCTGCTGGCCAAGGAAGCGCTGATGCAGCCGATCGACATGGCGATGCTGAAAAAGCGCGGCCCGGCCAACGGCTTGGAGAAGCTGCGCATCGACATCTACGACGCGGCCAACGCGCTCGGCATAGGCGCGCAAGGGCTGGGAGGCCTGTCGACGGTGCTCGATGTCAAGATCCTCGACTATCCTACGCACGCCGCCAGCAAGCCGGTCGGCATGATTCCCAACTGCGCCGCCACGCGGCACGCGCACTTCACGCTCGACGGATCGGGTGCCGCAAGGCTCGATCCACCCGATCTCGCGCGTTGGCCCGACGTGCAGTGGGCGCCTTCGCCGACGGCGAAACGGGTCGACCTCGACCGGTTGACGCGCGAGCAGGTGGCGAGCTGGAAGCCCGGCGATCGGCTGCTGCTCTCCGGCAAGCTGCTGACCGGCCGCGATGCCGCGCACAAGCGGATCGCCGACTTGCTGGCCAAAGGCGAGGCGCTGCCGCCCGGCGTCAATTTCACCAACCGCGTCATCTACTACGTCGGCCCGGTCGATCCGGTACGCGACGAAGTGGTCGGTCCCGCCGGCCCGACGACTGCGACGCGGATGGACAAATTCACCGAGATGATGCTGGCCCGAACCGGGCTGCTCGCGATGATCGGCAAGGCCGAGCGCGGACCGGCCGCGATCGAGGCGATTCGCCGGCACCGCGCCGCGTACCTGATGGCGGTCGGGGGCGCCGCGTATCTCGTCTCCAGGGCGATCAAGAGCTCGAGGGTCGTCGCGTTCGCCGATCTGGGGATGGAGGCAATTTACGAATTCGAGGTCAGCGACATGCCGGTAACGGTCGCCGTCGACGCTACCGGGACCTCGGTGCACCAGACGGGCCCAAGCGAATGGCAGCAGCGCATCGGCAAGATCCCGGTCGCGATCGCTTGAGCCAACGCGCCGCCGCAGCGGTAATGACGTTCGCGGCGACCATTGCCGCATCGGCGCTCGCGACGCCACGCGTGCTGCTGTACACGGCTGACGATACGCCGCAGCTTCGCGCCGCGCAGGCCGGTGTGCGTGAAGCGCTCGGCGCAATCACCGTCGAGGAGGTTCCTGCCTCCGATGCCGTCGTACGGCTGAAGGCGGCCGCAGGCGAAGGCAGCGAAGTCGCCATCGTCACGATCGGCCCGCATGCCGCGACCCGCGCGGCGCGCGATGCGCCTACGCTCGCGGCCGTCGACTGCATGTCCGCACAGGTGGGCGCGAGCGCGTTGGCGGTGCCGCCAGAAATTCCGTCGGAGCAACAGGTCGCGTGGCTGCGCCGGCTGCTGCCCGCGGCGCGCTATATCGGCGTCCTGTACGACCCGGCGCAGAATGGGCAGGCGATCGAAGCGCTGGCGGCGGCGATCAGGCGTGCCGACCTCAATCCTGTTCTGGTTCCGGTCGCTGCGCCGGCGATGCTTCCTGCGGCACTGGTACGGGTGTCCGCCTCGGCCGACGCGCTGCTCGCGGTAGCCGACACGACCGTCTACACGCGAGAGACGGCGAAGGCGCTGCTGCTCTTTTCCTTCCGGCACAAGCTGCCGCTGATCGGATTGTCGGAGAGCTGGGTGCAGGCCGGCGCGCTCTTTGCGCTCGACTGGGATTACCGCGAGCTCGGCATGTTCTGCGGCCGGCTGGCGTTGCAGCGCCTGGCCGGGCGCAACGCGGCGGCACCGGTACCTCCCCGGCTGCACATCTTCGTCAACCAGCGGACTGCGCGGTTGTTTGGCCTGCACTGGGATGACGCGCTGCGCCAGTCGTTCGATCGGATCGTGGAATAACGCTGATGCGCAAGCGGGCAGCATCGACCAAAGATGAGGTTGCCGCGCCGCCCGACGCCTCGGTCCGTTCGCGCACGATGCGCGGCGGATTGCTGACCAGGCTCAACCTGCTCACGGTCGGATTGATCGTCGCGACCGCTGTTGCCATCAGCGCACTTCTGGTCGCGCAGCAGATCGACGCCGAACAGGCGCGGCTGAAGACGCAGGGCCAGACGATCGTCTCGATGCTGGCCGACCTGTCCGAATATGCGGTCTACACCGCCGACGTCGGCGCGCTGGAGCGGATGTTGCAAAGCCTCGAGGGCGACCGCCAGATCGCTTACGTCGCCGTCCACGACGACCAGGGCAAGCTGATCGCGTCGCAGGGCTATGTCGACGCCGCGGTGCCGCCGGCGCCCGCCGTTGAGCTGCATCCGGGCGCTATCGAGAGCAGCGTGCGCAGCGTCAAGGGGCGCCGGTACCTCGAGCTGGTCGCGCCGATCGCCGAAGAGAAAGGCGGACCGGCCGGGGTGCTTGGCGGACCGTCGACCGCGAACGCTCCGATCGGTTACGTGCGCCTGGGCCTGAGCTACGAGCGCAACCAGGCGCAATTGCGCGCCAATATCCTCGGCGCGCTGTCGGTCGTTGCCGTGCTGATGTTGATCGCGATCCTGGCCACGCTTCTGCTCACGCGCCGGCTGCTCTCGCCGATACGCGAGCTGGTCCGCGCGGCAAAGGCGGTGGGCGCCGGTGACCTCGGGGTTCGCGTGACCCCGACGTCGAAAGACGAGGTCGGCCTGCTCGCCCATGCGTTCAACCAGATGACGCAGCGGCTGGCCAAGTCGCAGTCCGAGGTGACCGGATACCAACGCACGCTCGAAGAGAAAGTCGTGCAGCGGACCAAGGAGCTGGAGATCGCGATCGCGCAGGCGTACAAGCTGGCACAGCATGACATCCTGACCGGCCTGCCGAATCGAGCGCTGCTCAACCAGCGCCTGAAGCAGATTCTTGCGCAAGCCGCGCGCGATCATCTCCAGGTTGCCTGCCTGTTCCTCGACTTCGACCACTTCAAGCGCATCAACGACACGCTCGGCCACGATGCCGGCGACCATTTGCTGCAGGCGGTGGCCCAGCGCCTGAGTCACGCGGTGCGCGAGTCCGACACCGTCGCCCGGCTGGGCGGCGATGAATTCGTCGTCATCCTGCCCGGACTCGATCCGGAGCGCGCGACGATCGAGATCATGGCGGTGCTGACGCGCGTGCGCGAATCCTTCCTCGCGCCGTTCCGGCTCGGCGACCAGACCCCCACGCTGACCTGCTCGATCGGCGTGTCGATCTATCCGACCGATGCGACCGATCCGGGCGGACTGATCCGGCAGGCCGATACCGCGATGTATTCGGTCAAGGACAGCGGGCGCAATACCTACCGTTTCTACACCGCCGACATGAACGCGCGGGTGCAGGCCCGTCTGCAGATCGAGACCGACATGCGCCGCGGCCTGATGGACGACGAATTCTTTCTCGTCTACCAGCCGCAGATCGAGATGGCCAGCGGACGCGCCTGCGGCGTCGAAGCCCTGCTGCGGTGGCGTGATCCCGAGCGCGGCGTCATCGGTCCGGCGGAATTCATCTCGATCGCCGAGGAGTCCGGCATGATCCAGGCGCTCGGTGCGCGCGTGCTGCGCGACGCCTGCCGCCAGGTGACCAACTGGCACCGCCAGCACATGCTGCTGCGGTTGTCTGTCAACCTTTCGGTGCAACAGCTGCAGCACGACAGCTGGCTGTCGATCGTCGAGGAGGCGCTCCGGGTCAGCGGGCTCCCGGCCCGCTACCTCGACCTGGAGATCACCGAAAGCGTGATCATCACGCACCCGGACAAGGCCGTTTCGACACTGGTCAAGTTGAAGCAGATGGGCGTTTCGATCACGATCGACGACTTCGGCACCGGCTATTCGAGCCTGTCGTACCTGGCGCGGCTGCCGATTCAAGCCGTGAAGATCGACCAGCGCTTCGTGCGCGGCATCGAACAGAACCCGAACGACGAAGCGATCGCGCAGGCGATCATCGCGCTGTCGCACAGCCTGGGTCTGCGCGTCATCGCCGAAGGTGTCGAAACCGCGGCGCAATTCGAGTTCCTGAAGGAGCACGGCTGCGAGGAGGCGCAAGGCTTCCTGATCTCGCATCCGCTGGGGGAAGCGGAGCTTCGCGCCTGGTGGAAAATGCAGGACGAGGAGAATCGCATCGTCGGCCGGCAGGTCGACATGTGGAGGAAGTGAGGCGTCAAAGATCGTCCCGGGTGTCGACATCGCGCAGCACGCCCGGATCGTCGACGGCAATAAGCTCGATCTCCGACGCGTGCGCCGCCAGAAGCGCTCTCGCCCCTTCGTCTCCGGAAAGGGTTCCCAGCTCGGCGAAATAGCGCGCCGCAATGGCCACCGGATGACCGCGCGTCCCGTCGTAGGTCGGCGCCGCCAGCGCAGCGCCCCGCCGCAACGCCGTCGCGATGCGCGCCACGGTCGAGGAAGACAGCCAGGGCATGTCGGCGAGCGCGATCAGCGCGCCTAGCGCTTGCGGAAAGCGCCGCTGAACCTCGCGCACGCCGCAGGCGAGACTGGCGCCGATGCCGTCGGCCGCGTCGGGGCACGGCGCGACCAGCGCACCCGAGTCGATGAACAGCGAGCCCAGCGCAGCGTCGCCCGGACGCACGACGGCAACGACCGCATCGACGCCGGCGGCCAGCGGAGCCAGTGCCGCCAGTGCAAGCGGCCTGCCGTCGGAAAGCGTCGCAAGCAGCTTGTCGCCACCGAATCGCGAGCCGCTGCCGGCGGCGAGCAGAACGCCGACGACCGATGGTTGCGAGATCACGTCGGCCTCGCCGCCGATGTCTTATTGCGCCAGAAGCCTGAACCTGCCGTCCTTGACGACGACCAGCACGCGGGCGCGCTCGTCCATCCCGTTGTGGTTGCTGGCGCTCATGTTGAATACGCCCTGGCAGCCGACGACGCCCTGCTGCTGTTCGAGCGCGTCGCGAAGTGCGACGCGAAATGCTTCGGTGCCGGGTTTCGCCGCGCTCAGCGCAATGGGGAGCGCGCGCTGCAGCAGCAATCCCGCATCGAACGTATTCGCGCCGAACGTCGCCGGGCGCGTGCCGAAGCGCTTTTCGTACGCGCTCATGTAGCCGCTCGCCACCTGCTTGATCGGATCGGTATCGGCGATGTCGTCGATGACCAGCATCGACCCGGCGGCGAGTATCGTTCCTTCGACTTTTTCCTTGCCCAGCCGGATAAAGTCGTCGGTAGCCACTGCGTGCGTCTGGTAGACGCGGCCTTTGTAACCCTGGTCGTGGATCGTGGCTTGCGGCAGCACCGCCGGTCCGCCGACCGCGGCGATCAGAACGGCATCGGGCCTGGCGGCGATGAGCTTCAGCGCCTGCGCGGTGACGCTGGAATCGTTGCGCGCGTAGCGCTCGTTGGCAACGATCGCGATGCCCGCCTTGTCGGCCAGCGCCGCGAACACCTTGTGCCAATTCTCGCCGTAGGCGTCGTTGAAGCCGATGAAGCCCACGGTCCTGACGCCGTTCCTGCGCATGTTCTCGATCAATGCGGACGCGATCAGATCGTCGTTCTGCGTGGTCTTGAACACCCAGCGGCGCTTCGCGTCGATCGGTTCGACCACCGACGACGTGCCGACGGTCGCCAGCAGCGGCACCTTGTTCTCGGCGATGATGTCCAGGATCGCCAGCGCATTGGGCGTCGTCGACGGACCAATCAGCGCATCGATGTGATCTTCGCCGATCAGCTTCCTGGCGTTCTGCACGGCGCGCGTCGTATCGCCGCCGTCCTCGAGTTGCACGTACTCGATCGTCGTCTCGCCGATCCGCGTGGCGAGCAGCGCGCCGGTGTTCTTCTGCGGAATGCCGATCGCCGCGGTCGGACCGGTTGCCGAAACCATCAGGCCGATCCTGACTTGCGCCACGGCGGATGAGCAGACGAATGCGAGCACGATGAGCAGCGGCAACATCCGATACGGCATTGCGATCTCCGGCAGCGGCGATAACGAAGATGCGAATGCTATGCCCTCGGGTCCGCGCGCGCTAGTGCCGTCGTCGTGCGCGGCGTCGCCGACGAGCGGATTGCTTGCGCCGCCCGGCAGGCGGCAGTACAGTAAGGTCACGGTCGACACCCGTATCCGCGGTGCATCCGTCGTTGCGAGGTGCTCGAGCGCGGCCGTGCCTTTGCATCCTCTGCCGTTCGGTCAACCATGGAGGCTTGCGATGAGACGCAGACTGTATTTCGTGCTGCCCGACCTCCCGAGCGCCCGCAAGATGATGGACGACCTGTTGCTGGCGCGAATCGAGGAGCGTCACATCCATTTTCTCGCCCGTCCGGGGATGCCGATGGACGGGCTGCATGAAGCCAATGTGCTGCAATCGACCGATCTGGTGCACGGCGCGCAGACCGGGCTCGTCACCGGAGCGCTGCTGGGCTGTGCGGCAGGCGGCGCCGTCGCCTATTTTCTGCTCAACGAGTCCCGTCTGCAGATACCGATCGTCATCGGCGCGGCGCTGGTCGGGGCGATGCTCGGCGCGTGGTTTTCGAGCATGGTCGGCTCGGCGCTGCCCAATTCGCGCATCAAGCAGTTCGAGCCGATGATCGCCGAAGGCAAACTGCTGCTGATGGTCGACGTTCCCGAGCACAGCGTCGAGCAGGTGAAAACGCGCCTGGGCCGCGATCATCCCGAAGCGGTCTCCGGCGGCACCGATCCGCACATTCCGGCTTTTCCTTAAAGCGGTGGGTCAGGCGTGCTGGCCGGCCGCATAGCCGGAAGACCACGCCCATTGAAAGTTGTAGCCGCCCAGCCAGCCGGTGACGTCGACGACTTCGCCGATGAAATGCAGTCGCGGCACCTCGCTCGCCGCCATGGTCTGCGATGACAGCGCGCGCGTATCGACGCCGCCCAGCGTGACTTCCGCCTTGTTGTAGCCGAGCGTGCCCGACGGCAGCACCGGCCAGGCGTGGAGCAGGCCGGCCAGCTCGTGCCGGCGCTTGTCGTCGAGCTCGTTGAGCGGAACCGCGACGCCGTGCGCCGCAGTCCATTGCTGGGCCAGGCGCCGCGGCAGGCGGCGCGCAAGGACGCTGTCCAGACGCGCCGTCGAACGACGCTCGCTTTCCAGCCACCCGCGCACGTCGCCGTCCGGCAGCAGGTCGATCGACAGCGCGTCGCCTCCGTTCCAGTACGACGAGATCTGCAGGATCGCCGGACCGGAAAGACCGCGATGGGTGAATAGCAGTCCGTCGCGAAACCTGCCTTGGTTGCAGGAGACCTCGGCGTCGACGGCGACGCCCGACAGGTCGCCATAGTGCGCAAGTGCCGCGGGATCGAACGCCAGCGGGACCAGCGCCGGACGCGGCGCCACGACGGGAATGCCGAACTGCTCGGCGATGCGATAGCCGAATGGCGTCGCGCCGATCTTCGGCACCGTCAAGCCCCCGGTCGCGATCACCAGCGCGTCGCCGCGCACCGGACCGAGCGAGGTCGAGACCGCGAAGGCGCTTCCGTCGTGGATAACGCCTTGCACCGCGCACGGCATCCGCCAGTGCACGCCGGCGCGGTCGCACTCGCTTTTCAAAAGCGCGATGATGTCGAGCGAGCTGCGGTCGCAGAAGAGCTGGCCGAGGGTCTTTTCGTGCCACGCGATCCCGTAACTTTCGACCAGTTCGATGAAATCGCGCGGCGTATAGCGCGACAGCGCCGAGCGGCAGAAATCGGGGTTCTGCGACAGGTAGTTCGCCGCTTCGGCATGAAGATTGGTGAAATTGCAGCGGCCGCCGCCGGAGATCCGGATCTTTTCGCCGAGCTTGTGGTAGTGCTCGATCAGAAGCACCCGCCGGCCGCGGCGCGCGACGACCGCCGCGCACATCATTCCGGCGGCTCCGGCGCCGATGACGATGACGTCGTAGACGACGTGTCTGCTGGTCGCGCGCACTGAGATCTTCAGGAAAGGGGATCGCGGAATTCCAGCTCGGCAATCGTATACTACCTGGATGGGTCGTGGTGGGCCTCTTGCGCTCGCGATCAATGCTTCCCGTCTCGGCGTCAGACGGTGGAATGTTCAGACGTTTTGCCGAGAACGATTCCAGCGCCGACAAATGCCATCAAGTTCCAGCTCGAATGACAGCCCGTACATTTCGTGTCGTCACCTTGCCAAGGCTGGCAGACGCCGGGTTGGTTTTGCCTACCTCGCGGCCTACGTCGCCCTTGACTGGGTAAGCTATATCGACCCGATCGGGCCGCTAGGCATAACGCCGTGGAATCCGCCACCCGGCCTGTCGCTATTCTTGCTCCTACGCTACGGCCTCGGCTACGCGCCGTGGCTGTTCGTCGCCGCGGTCCTCGCAGAAGTGCTGGTGCGGGGCGCGCCCGCACCCTGGCCCGTGCTGATCGTCGCATGCGGCGTCCTCGCAGCCGGCTACACAACGGTGGCGGCGCTGCTACGCCACCGTTTCCAGATTCATAACGAGTTCGCGACCTTGCACGATACGGCGGTGTTCACCACTACGGTCGTGGCTGCGACCGCGATAATTGCGATGCTCTACGTGGGCGTATTCGCAGTGGCTGGCGTGTTGCCCACAGGCCGGTTGGTCGATAGCGTCGCGCAGTTCTGGATCGGAGACCTGATCGGGGTGGTGGTTACGACGCCCGCCTTGCTGACCGCGGCGCGCATCCGGCTGACAGCAGCTCGACGGGCCGTCCGCTGAGACGTTGGCGCAGGTCGGCGCCATAGTCCTGGCGCTGGCGGTCGTGTTCGCTTCCGGGCTCGGCGCCGAACTCAAGCTCTTCTACGTGCTCTTCATCCCGCTGATCTGGATCGCCATGCGCCGCGGCGTCGCAGGCACCACGTGGTCGATATTGCTCGTGCAACTCGGTCTGATCGCGGCGCTCAATTTTGGCGGTCACCAGCCAGGCGAGTTTCTCGATTTTCAATTCCTTATGCTGGCTCTGGCGCTCACCGGCCTCTTTCTCGGCGTGACGGTAGAGGAACGGCGTGCCGCCGAGCACAAGTTGCGCGAAAAGCAGTTCGAGCTCGATCGCAGCCTGCGCGCCGCGGCTGCCAGCGAACTTGCATCGGCACTCGCGCACGAGCTCAATCAGCCGTTATCGGCGGTAGCCTCGTATACGCGAGCCTGCCAATTGTTGCTCGCCGCCGGCGATCCCGACTGCGAGCTCATGCCGACGCTGAGCAAGGTCGTCTCGGAGGCGAATCGTGCGGGTACGGTCGTCCACAGGCTGCGCGAGCTTGTACGGAGCGGAACCCTGCGCCAAGAACGACTGGCGCTTCAGGCGTTGCTCGAAGGCGCAGCCGACGCGGCGAGTTCGCGCACGCAAAGGCATGGGATCTCGGTAAGCGTCATCGCAGATCGGCGACCTGCCGGACGCACTCGGTGACCGCCGACAACTCGAGACCGTACTTCATAATCTGATCGTCAACGCGATCGATGCCCTCAAGGGACAACGCGGAAGCAGGACCATCCGGTTGTCGGCAGAAATCGGCGAGCCGGGATTCCTGCGGTCACCGTCGCCGACGACGGTCCCGGCGTGGCGCAGGAATTCGCGACAACGCTATTCCAGCCGCTGGCATCGAGCAAAACGGATGGACTGGGGCTGGGGCTCGCGATCAGTCGCACGATCGTCGAGGCACACGGCGGCCGGTTGTGGCTCGATTCTGCCGCGTCCGGCGCATGCTTCTGCCTGTCGCTTCCCGTCGCAACATAGTGGCCCGTGGCACTTGCACTGCGAATGCCCGATGCGAACCAGCCAATTCATTTACATCGTCGACGATGATCATGGCGTTCGCGATTCGCTTTCTCTGCTGTTGCGCCTGAGCGGATACACCCCGCTGCCGTTTGCATCCGGCGAGGAATTTCTCCAAGCGATCGGCAACGAACCTGCGGATGGAATTGCTCTGCTCGATCTGCGAATGCCTGGAATGAGCGGAGCGGAAGTGCAGGCGGAGTTGAGGGCGCGTAAGGCGAAGCTTCCGGTCATCGTACTCACCGCGCATGGCGACGCGTCATCGGCCCGAAACGCGCTCAAGGCGGGCGCATTTGACTTCATCGAGAAGCCCATCGACGATGGGCTTTTGCTGGCCACAATCGAAGCGGCGGCCGCCGATGCACGCGTCACGCTTGCCGCGTCCGAGCGGCGTGCGGAACTCCAGCGTCGCCTCACGCGCCTCACGTCGCGCGAACACGAGGTGATGCGCATGACTGTGTCGGGACGCCATAACCGGGAGATTGCGCTGGAACTCGGCATCAGCCCGCGGACGGTCGAGGTCTACAAGGCGAGAATGATGGAGAAGCTCGGCGTCGAACGACTGCCGGACCTCATCCGGCTGGCGCTGGACGCAGACACTAACACGGATTGACGCGATAAGGGCTTCCCGTACGCGCATACGCGTAAGGTTATCCCGGATTAGCGGCCCTCGCGTTTTTCGTAATCTTCGGAGAGAGTGGCGTGGCGCTCTTGGCGCTGCGCAATGGTCTGTCCGGAGGTGTGCGATGACTCGCGTCCTTATACCGTTCAGCGAGCCCCAAGGCGCGGCTCGCGCCGTAGCAATGCTTATCGGCGAAGCACCGGATCGGCAGACGTCCGTCCACTTGCTCGCCGCAGTCGAGCCGCGCGTCTCGGGCAAGGTGGTTCTATACGTGTCCCCCGCGCATGGCGAAGCGCTGGTGCGCGCGGCCGCAGAACGCTGGCTCGCCCCGCTGGAGGCCGCGCTCGCCGCCGCGGGAATTCCCTGCACATCCGAAATCGTCGTCGGTCCGACCAGGGCCACGATTCGTGACGCAGCGGCGCGCGTCGACGTCGATCGCATCCTGCTGCCCGCGGCGAAGTACCGCTGGCTGTCGCAGCGCGAGCGGGCCCAGATCGAACAGCGAGGGCGGCACCCCGTAACGCTGGTCGCCTGATCGCCCCGGACATCGAATGCGGATTCAGCATGCCCTGATCGCGGCAGCGCTCGCGACGGCGGCGCCGCAGGCGCTCGCCGCGGAAGCCATGCTCAACGGCAGCGTTCTGTCACCTCTCTGGATCGTGCCGTTCGCCGGCATCCTGCTGTCGATCGCAGTCGCGCCGGTCACGGCGCCCGCGTTCTGGCATCACCACTTCGGCAAGACTACCGCGTTCTGGTCACTCGCCTTCTTGATTCCGTTTACGCTCAACTACGGCATCGACCTGGCGGGTCGCGAGGTCGTACACACGCTGCTACTCGAATACCTCCCGTTCATCATTCTTCTGTTCGCGCTGTTCACCATCTCCGGCGGCGTTCACGTCCGCGGAAATCTGCACGGCTCGCCGGCGTTAAACACCGGATTACTGGGCCTGGGGACGCTGCTCGCCAGCGTCATGGGAACGACCGGCGCTGCCATGCTGATGATCCGTCCATTACTGCGCGCGAACGACAACCGGCGGCATAGAGCCCACGTCGTGGTTTTCTTCATTTTCCTGGTCGCGAACATCGGCGGAGCACTGACGCCGCTCGGCGATCCGCCGCTGTTCCTCGGCTTCCTCAAAGGCATCGATTTCTTCTGGACGACGCGAGCGATGCTCTGGCCCACGTTGACTGCCAGTGCAATCCTGCTGGTACTTTTCTACTGCGTCGACCGGTACCTTTTCCGCCGCGAAGAGCCGCGGCCTCGCGTGCCGGATCCGACGCCCGACTCGCGGATACGCATCGATGGCAAGGTTAATTTTCTTCTGCTCGCGCTCATCCTCGCCTGCGTGCTCTGGTCGGGATTGTGGAAGCCGGGATTGACGCTTGAGGTGTACGGCACGACGCTGGAGCTGCAGAACGTGCTGCGCGACTTCGCGTTGATCGCGCTGGCGTGGACCTCGTGGAAACTGACGCCCGCGCGGTCGCGGCACGCAAATCATTTCTCCTGGGCCCCCATGCTCGAAGTGGCAAAGCTCTTCGCGGGGATCTTTCTCACCATTATCCCTGCGATCGCGATGCTGCGTGCGGGCAACGAAGGTGCGCTCGCGCCCCTGCTGGCGCTCGTGTCCGGGCCCGACGGTCGTCCAGTCGACGCACTCTATTTCCTGCTGACCGGCGCGCTATCATCATTTCTGGACAACGCGCCGACGTACCTGGTTTTCTTCAATCTCGCCGGCGGCGATCCGGTCGCGCTGATGGGCCCCCTGGCAACAACGCTTGCCGCGATTTCTGCGGGTGCGGTGTTCATGGGCGCGAACACCTACATCGGCAACGCGCCGAACTTCATGGTTAAGTCGATCGCCGAGGCGCGCGGCGTGAAAATGCCGAACTTCTTCGCTTACCTCGGCTGGTCGCTGCTGGTGCTGTCGCCCATCTATGCGTTGCTGACCGTCGTTTTCTTTCGCTGAGCGGCGTACATCGTCGCGATCCACGCGTCAGTCACGGACCGAAAAACTCGCGGACCCGGTCGAACCAGTTCTTCGCGCGCGGATTGTGAACGCCCGGATTCTCGGCGTTGATCGCTTCGAATTCGCGCAACAGATCCTTCTGGCGCGCGGTCAGCTTGACCGGCGTCTCGATCGCGACATGGCAGAAGAGATCGCCGGGGCCGTGGCTGCGCACGCCTTTGATGCCCTTGCCGCGCAGTCGGAAGACCTGTCCGGTCTGAGTCTCGGCCGGTATCCTGATCTTGGCGTGGCCGTCGAGCGTCGGAATCTCGATTTCGCCGCCGAGCGCCGACGTCGCGAAGCTGATCGGCATTTCGCAATGCAGATCGTTGGTCTCGCGCTGGAACACCGGGTGCGGCTTGAGCCCGACCACGACGTACAGGTCGCCCGGCGGGCCGCCGTTCAACCCGACCTCGCCTTCGCCGCCCAGGCGGATGCGGTCGTCCTGATCGACACCGGCGGGAATTTTCACCGACAGCGTCTTCTGCTTTTTGACGCGTCCGACGCCGCCGCAGGTCGTGCAGGGCTCGGGAATGATCTTGCCGGTCCCGTGGCATTGCGGGCAGGTCTGCTGGATCGAGAAGAAACCCTGCGACACGCGGACCTGGCCTTGACCGTTGCATGTCGGACAAGTCTTGGCCTGTGTGCCAGGCTTGGCGCCCGACCCGTGACAGGTCGTGCAGTTCTCCATCGCCGGGATGCGGATCTTGGCCTCGGTTCCTCGCGCGGCTTCCTCGAGCGACAGCTCCAGGTTGTAACGAAGGTCCGCGCCGCGATAGACACCGTTGCCGCGACCGCGCCCGCCGCCACCGCCGAAAATCTCGCCGAAGATGTCGCCGAACGCGTCGGCGAAGCCGCCGAAACCTTCGGGGCCAGCGCCGCGCGCGCCCGCCGCACCGAAGCCGGCCGAAGGATCGACGCCGGCGTGGCCGTACTGGTCGTAGGCCGCGCGCTTCCTGGCGTCGGAAAGGATCTCGTACGCCTCTTTGGCTTCCTTGAATTTGTCCTCGGAGCCCTTGTCCGCATTGCGATCCGGGTGGTGCTTCATCGCGAGGCGACGATAGGCCTTCTTGATGTCGTCTTCGGTCGCGTCGCGATTGACGCCGAGCGTCGTGTAGTAGTCCCGCTTAGCCATGCGTCTCCAGTGCCCCATTCCCGAGCAGATCGATCAAGCGCCGATCCGCGCACTCGTTAAAACCAACCGCCGATTGCAAATCCGTGAAACAGACAATCATGACGACGAACGGCCGGATTGAGCGTCGCCTTCAGGTGACGCTCGAATCCGGCCAGATATTACGTCACGCCAACGCCGCTATTCGCATTCGCTCCGGCGGTCGAACGCGTGACGGAATATCACGCAATATCACTTCTTTTCCTTGACCTCCGTAAACTCCGCGTCGACGACCTTCTCGTCCTCCGGTTGCTTCGCTCCGGACCCGTCGCCGCCCTGCCCGCCGGCGCCGCCCGCCGCCTGCGCTTCCGCCTGCGACTGCGCGTACATCGCCTCGCCCAGCTTCTGCGAGGCTTTCATCAGCGTTTCGCTCTTCGCTTCCAGCGCGTCCTTGTCGGCCTGCGGATTCTTCAGGAGCTCCTCGGCGTCCTTGAGTGCCGCTTCGATCTTTTCCTTGTCGTCCGCGCCGACCTTTTCCCCGTACTCGGCCAGCGACTTCTTCACGCTGTGAACCATCGCGTCCAGGCCGTTACGCGCCTGCACGGTCTCGAGCAGCTTCCGGTCTTCCTCGGCGTGCGATTCGGCATCCTTGACCATGCGCTCGATCTCGGCTTCGGACAGGCCCGAGCTCGCCTTGATCGTGATCTTGTTCTCCTTGCCGGTTGCCTTGTCCTTGGCGCTGACGTGCAGGATGCCGTTGGCGTCGATGTCGAACGTGACCTCGATCTGCGGCATACCGCGCGGCGAAGGCGGGATGCCTTCGAGGTTGAACTGGCCGAGGCTCTTGTTGCCCACCGCGACGTCGCGCTCGCCCTGCAGCACGTGGATCGTCACCGCGCTCTGGTTGTCGTCGGCAGTGGAGAATACCTGCTGCGCCTTGGTCGGGATCGTCGTGTTCTTCTGGATCAGCTTGGTCATCACGCCGCCCAGCGTCTCGATGCCGAGCGACAGCGGCGTCACGTCGAGCAACAGCACGTCCTTGACGTCTCCCTTCAGCACGCCGCCCTGGATCGCGGCGCCGACGGCGACCGCCTCATCGGGGTTGACGTCCTTGCGCGGTTCCTTGCCGAAGAATTCCTTCACCTTCTCCTGCACCTTCGGCATGCGCGTCTGGCCGCCGACCAGGATGACGTCGCTGATGTCGGACAGCTTGACGCCCGCGTCCTTGATCGCGATGCGGCAGGGTTCGATCGTGCGCTCAATCAGATCTTCGACGAGCGACTCGAACTTGGCGCGCGTTATCCTGACCGACAGGTGCTTCGGCCCCGACTGGTCGGCCGTGATGTACGGCAGGTTGACGTCGGTCTGCTGCGACGAGGACAGCTCGATCTTGGCCTTCTCGGCCGCTTCCTTGAGCCGCTGCAGCGCCAGCACGTCGTTCTTCAGATCGACCCCCTGGTCCTTCTTGAATTCGGTGACGATGTAGTCGATCAGGCGCTGATCGAAGTCCTCGCCGCCGAGGAAGGTGTCGCCGTTGGTCGACATCACCTCGAACTGGTGCTCCTTGTCGACGACCGCGATCTCGATGATCGAGATATCGAACGTACCACCGCCGAGGTCGTAGACGGCGATCTTGCGATCGCCTTCCTTCTTGTCCATGCCGAAGGCGAGCGCGGCCGCGGTGGGCTCGTTGATGATGCGCTTGACGTCGAGCCCGGCGATCTTGCCGGCATCCTTGGTCGCCTGACGCTGCGAGTCGTTGAAGTAGGCCGGAACCGTGATCACGGCTTCGGTCACTTCCTCGCCCAGATAATCCTCGGCGGTCTTTTTCATCTTGCGCAGGATCTCGGCCGAGACTTGCTGCGGCGCGATCTTCTTGCCGCGCACGTCGACCCAGGCGTCGCCGTTGTCGGCCTTGACGATCTTGTACGGCATCAGGCCGATGTCCTTCTGCACTTCCTTTTCGCCGAACTTGCGGCCGATCAGCCGCTTGACCGCGAAGATCGTGTTCTTCGCGTTGGTCACCGCCTGCCGCTTGGCGGGCGCGCCGACGAGGATCTCGCCGTCCTCCTGATAGGCGACGACCGAGGGCGTCGTCCGGGCGCCTTCGGAATTCTCGATCACTTTCGGCGTAGTGCCTTCCATGATGGCAACGCAGCTGTTGGTCGTGCCGAGGTCGATGCCGATAATCTTGGCCATGCTGATTCCTTCCGTTTGCTGAATGCTTTCTTATGCGCTACGTGGGGTTTTTTCGGTCCGATTCAAGGCAAAGCGCTCGTCATCCGGTGTCGCCGCCCCGCTCCTTCGGCCTGGCCACCGCGACCAGCGCCGGCCGCAGGATGCGATCGCCGAGCAGGTACCCTTTCTGGAAGACTTGCGCGACGGTGCCCGCCGGCTGGTCGGATTCGACCATCGTCATCGCCTGGTGGCGGTGCGGATCGTACTTTTCGTGCAGCGGATCGATCGCGACCACCTGCGCCTTGTCGAAGGCGGCGTTCAGATTCTTCAGCGTCAACAGCACCCCGTCCCGCAGCGCTTCGATCGATGCAGCCGGAGCGGCCAGCGTCTGCTCGAGCGCGTCCTTGACCGCCAGCAGCTCCTGGGCAAAGCGCTCGATCGCGTACCTGTGCGCCTTGGCCACGTCGTTCTGCGCGAGCTTGCGCACATTGTCGGTTTCCGCCATCGCCCGAAGCCACGCGTCCTTGAGCCGGGACGCCTCGTCCTCGGCCTGCTTTAGCAGCGTCGCGAGATCGGGCGCAGGATCGCCCGGGCGGGCGGGCGGCGTGCTAGCCGGCTCGCCGGTGGTGATCGGAACGCCGATGTCGCCGGAAACTTGACTGTTATTGTCGGGATTCTCACTCATCGGAACTCCTCTACGGGCACCCCAGATATGGGGCTGTTTGGCGGAGCTTCAACCGAGTTCGGCGGAAAGTCGCTCAATCGGAGCATGATCCCGCCCTGCCACCGGACCGAGCGGCGAGCGGGCCCCGGCCGGCAGCGCGGCGGCGGCCGTCTATCGCTTCGCGCCGAGCGCCTTGGCCCGCGCCTGGCTCGTCTCGCGCGCGGCCGCGTCGGGAGGCTGGTCGAGCCAGCCTTGCAGATTGCGCACCGCCAGGTCGGCCAGCGCCGCAATCCAGTCCGGTCTTTCATTAAGGCAGGGGATGCAATGCAGCTCCTTGCCCCCCGCGCCAAGGAAGGCCGCCTGCGCGCCGTGTCCAAGCTCCTCCAGCGTTTCCAGGCAGTCGCTGACGAAGCCGGGACAGGCGATGTCGACCCGACGGAACCCGTCTTTCGCCAGCCCGAGCAGGACCGGCAGCGTGTACGGTTGCAGCCATTGAGCACGGCCGAAACGGGACTGGAAGGAGACGACGAACTGATCGCTGGACAGCCCGAGCTCGTTGGCGACCATGCGCGCGGTCTTCTGGCAGTGGCAATGGTAGGGATCGCCTAGGTCGAGACTTCGCCTCGGCACGCCGTGGAACGAGAGCACCAGCTTGTCCGGTCTGCCGTTTTTCAGCCAGTAATCGTTGATGCTCTGAGCGACCGCCTTGATGTAGCCGGCATCGTCGTGGTAAGGCGCGACCACGCGCAGCGACGGCATCGCGCGCATGCGTGCTGCCGTCGCGAACACCGCGTCGAGCGCGGACGCTGTGGTGCTCGCCGCATACTGCGGATACAGCGGCAGGACCAGCACTCGGTCGCAGCCGGCCGACTTGAGCTTCTCCAGCGCGCCGGCGATCGTCGGGCTGCCGTAGCGCATGCCGAGCTCGACCTGGGCATGGTCGGAAGGCAGGCCAAGATCCTTGATCCGTTGCCCGAGATATCCCTGGAGCAGCGTCTTTTGCCGCAGGCTGTGGATCAGCAGCGGCGAACCGTCCTTGCTCCAGATCGTCGCGTACTTTCGCGCCGACTGCGCCGGCCGCAGGCGCAGGATCACGCCGTGCAACAGCGGCATCCACACCGCGCGCGGGATCTCGACCACCCGCGGGTCAGACAGGAATTCAGCGAGGTAGGTGCGCACTGCCGCGCCGGTCGGCGCGTCCGGCGTGCCCAGGTTGACCAGAAGCACGCCGATCCGCCGCGGCCGGTCGTGCGCCAATTCCGGTTCGGGCAGAAAACGCATCAGCGTGTATCGCGGGTCAGCGCGGGCGCTGCGCAAACGGGCTCGCGACCGGCGAACGCAGCGCCGGATTCGCCTGCCGCGACTGCGCGTCCGTCGGCGCGATCAATCGTCGGCGATCTGCTGCGACAGTGCGCTCGACAGCAGCTTGGCAGTGACGTCGACGATCGGGACCACGCGCTCGTAGGCCATTCGCGTCGGGCCGATGACGCCCAGCGTGCCGATGACCTCGCCTCCCGCCTCGTACGGCGCCGTCACGACGCTGCATTCGTCGAGCGGCAGCAGTCCCGACTCGCCGCCGATATAGATCTGCACTCCTTCCGCCTGCTGCGAGGCGTCGAGCAGATGCAGTAGCGACGTCTTCTGCTCGAACAGGTCGAACAGCAGACGAAGGCGCTGCATGTTCGACGAAAAGTCGCCCGCATTCAGCAGATTTCGCTCACCGCTGACCACCAGCGACTCGTCCCGGTTCAACGCCCCCTCGCCGACGTCGACGGCTGCCCTCATCAGTCCGGCGATATCGTCGCCGAGCGCGCGCAATTCATCAGCGAGCCGGCCGCGTATCGCTCCGAGCGGCGTGCCGGCGAAATTATGGTTGAAGAAATTGGTCGCCTCGATCAATTGCGCCTGGCTGTACGGACGGTCGGTATGCAGTATGCGATTCTGCACGTCGTTTTCGGCGGTCACGATGATCAGCAGGACTCGCCGCTCGGACAGGCGAAGGAACTCGAGATGCCGGAACGTCGCTTCGCGCCGCCTAGGCGTCATCACCACGCCGGCGAACTGCGTCAATTGCGACAGCATGACCGCCGCGGCGTTGACAATCTGCTGTGGATGATCGGCTTGCAGCTCGCCCTCAAGGCGGCGAATCTCGATCTGCTCGAGCGGCTTCACCACCATCAGCGAGTCGACAAAAAAGCGATAGCCTTTGGCGGTGGGAATCCTGCCGGCGGAAGTGTGCGGGCTGGCGATGAACCCCATCTCCTCCAGGTCGGCCATGACGTTGCGTATCGTCGCCGGCGACAGCTCGAGGCCCGACTGCCGCGACAGCGCACGCGAGCCCACCGGCTGGCCGTCGGTGATGTAGCGCTCGATCAGCGTCTTCAGCAGGTGTTGCGAGCGAGGATCCACGATGGGCTATTGTACCGCCGGCTCCCTGCGCAAAGCGACGTCACAGTGCCTCGCGCGTTTGGCCCGCCCGCGTGCATGTGCTTTAATCGCGGCCATGGGGGGTCAGGCACAACGCTTCGCGACGGTCGCGCTGATCGGCCGCTATGCGAGTGCAGGCATCGCCGAGCCGCTGCAGCGTCTGGCTGCGTTCCTGGTCGCGCGCGGCCTCGATGTCGTCATCGATGCCGAGACGGCACAATGCACGCCGTTGCCCGGCTATCGCACCCGTCCCGCGGAAGAGCTCGGCCGCGACGTCGACCTCGCGATTGCCGTCGGCGGCGACGGCACGATGCTGTCGATCGCCCGACGACTGGCGCCGTTCGACGTGCCGCTGATCGGGATCAACCAGGGGCGGCTCGGATTCCTCACCGACATCGCGTTAGCCGACATGGAGACCGCGCTCTCGGCGATGCTCGACGGCCGCTACGTCGAAGAGACGCGCACGCTGCTCGACGCGACGCTGACCCGCGCCTCCGGTGGCAGCGAGCACGCGCTGGCGCTGAACGACGTCGTCGTCGGCCGCGGCGCTATGGGCGGAATGATCGACTGCGCGGTGACGATCGACGGCAATTTTGTCTATGCGATGCGGGCCGACGGGCTGATCGTCGCCACGCCGACCGGATCGACCGCGTACGCGCTGTCGGCGCAGGGTCCGATCGTCGACCCGGTCGTCGCTGCGCTGCTGCTGGTGCCGGTCGCACCCCACGCGCTGACCAACCGCCCGATCGCAGTGCGCGACTCCGCGGTGATCGAGATATCGCTGCTGCGCGGCAAGGACGCGAGCCTGCATTGCGACGGCCAGTCGCATTTCGCGCTGGTCGAAAACGATCGCGTCGTCGTCCGGCGCGCAGCGCACCGCCTGCGCCTGCTGCATCCGCAGGACCACGATCATTTTGCGATGCTTCGGCAGAAGCTGCACTGGAGCGAGACGCCGGAGCGGCTGCGTCCTTGAGCAATCGGAGCGCCGCACCCTAGGGCATCGGTCGGAGGGCGGCGAGGCGGGTTCCGGCGATAATCGGGGCGCGCCAGAGCCCTTGAGTGCCGGACAATCGAATCGATGCTGCGCCTGCTTTCCATCCGTAATTTCGCCGTCGTCGAGACACTCGAGGTCGAGTTCCGACCCGGCTTTACCGTGCTGACCGGCGAGACCGGCGCGGGCAAATCGATCCTGCTCGATGCGTTGTCGCTGCTGCTCGGCGATCGCTTCGAGACTCGGCAGCTTCGGCCCGGCACCGACCGAGGCGAGATCGCGGCCGAGTTCGACGACGACGCGCCGGAGCTTCGCGCATGGCTGGTCGCGCAGGACCTCGGCGACGAAGGGCCGCTGCTGCTGCGCCGCGTGCTGGATGCGCAGGGCCGAAGCCGCGCGTACGTCAACGGACGTCCGGCGACACTTGCGCAGCTCGCCGAGATCGGCGAACGCCTGATCGACCTGCACGGCCAGCACGCGCACCAGTCGCTGGGCCGCCCTGAGGCGCAGCGCGAGCTGCTCGATGCATTCGGCGGCGCCGAGTCGCTCGCTGCCGACGTGGGCGTGGCGTGGCGCGCCTGGCGCGAAGCGGTCGAGCGCCGCGACCGGGGCGACCGAGAGGCGGCGGCGCGTCAGGCCGAGCGCGACGCGCTGGCCGCGCGTCACGCCGAGCTTTCGGCACTCGGCGCCAGCGCCGAGGAGTGGGAGTCGCTGTCGCAGGCGCAATCGAGGCTCGCGCATGCGGCGACCCTGCTCGACGCGGCGGCGACTGCGGAGACCCAGTTGACCGAAGGCGACGAGGCGCTGGGCGCGCGACTCGCCATCATCGCGCATCGTCTGGCGCAGGCAGCGCAGCACGACGCGGCGCTGGGCGACATCGCTCTGCTCGCCGACGAGGCCAGGATCCGCGTCGAGGAGGCAGCCAGGAGTCTGCGCACGTATCGCGAGCGTCTCGACCTCGATCCGGCGGAACTCGCGCGCGTCGAAATCAGGCTCGCCGCGTTCCACGACCTTGCGCGCAAGCATCGCGTGCGTCCCGAGGCGCTGCCGGCGCTGGCCGAGGAGACCGGGCGCAGGCTTGCCGAGCTCGTCGCCGAAGCCGATGCCGGCGCGCTGGAGCGCGACGCCGTGCAAGCCCGGCAATCGTTCGATGCGCTTTCGCGCCAGCTGTCGGCCAAACGCAAGGCGGCGGCGGCGAGCTTGAGCAAGCGCGTCAACGCGATGATGAAGGAGCTGGCGATGGCGGGCGGCCGCTGCGAGATCACGCTGACGGCGTTGCCCGAGCCGGCGAGTTATGGCAACGAGCGGATCGAATTCCTTGTCGCCACCCATCCGAAGCAGCCGCTCGGCCCGCTCGCAAGGGTGGCGTCGGGCGGCGAGCTATCGCGGCTCGCGCTGGCGATCCAGGTCGTGCTGGCCGAAGTCGGGCGCGTTCCCACGCTGATCTTCGACGAGGTCGACGTCGGCATCGGCGGCGCCGTCGCCGCGACCGTCGGCAAGATGCTACGCGAGCTTGGGCTGAGGCGGCAGGTCCTCTGCGTCACCCATTTGCCGCAGGTGGCCGCGTGCGCGGACGAGCATTACCGCGTCAGCAAGGTCGGCAAGGGCGATGCCGTCGTCTCCGAGCTCGAGCGGCTGTCGGCCGGTGCCCGGGTCGAAGAGCTCGCGCGCATGCTGGGCGGACACGAGATCACCGCCAAGACACGGGCCCACGCCGGCGAGTTGCTGGCGCAGCAGCGCGCTGGCCCGGTGCGCCGCTCGGGTTCGCGCTGACAGCTCGCATCGACCGTCGGCGCGGGACGGCCGGAGAAGTCGACGCGCGTTCCTCACCGCTCGGACGGCACCTGCACCTCCTCGCCCGGCACCGTCGCTCGATCACGCCCGAGAAATGCGGCGATCGGCCGCAGGTCTTCGATCCTTTCGCAAACGGCTTTGATCGCCACCATGATGGGAACGCCCAGCAGCAAGCCCCACACACCCCATAGCCAGCCCCACACGAGCAGAGCCACGAAGACCGTCACGGCATTGAGACTCCCGACTTTCTCGGTGAGCCATGGAACCAGCAGCAACCCGATCACGCCGACATTGACCAGCATGGTGCCGACCACGATAAGCACGGGCTGCAAGGTATCGAACTGGACGTAGGCGACCAGCGCGATAAGCGCGATGAAGGCGGTGGGTCCGACATACGGGATCAGATGCAGCACGCCGCCGACACAACCCCAGGTCAATGCATTGTCGACCCCGATCCAGGCGAACACCAGCCATGCGATGACGCCAACCAGCGCGCTGGTCGCGATCTGCACCAGCAGATAGCGCTGAATCTGGCTGTCGATCTCGTCGAGTATCTGAACGGTGATCTTCTTTTTCGACAGCGTGTCGCCGCTGATTCGCACCAGCGTCCTGCGGAAGGTATCGCCGGCGATGAGCAGGAAGTAGACCAGTGCCACCACGACGACCAGCTGGCCGACGCCCGCCACGATGCCGACCGTCCCCATCACGATGTAGTCGCGAATCCTGAACGCCGGCGCCTCGGGCCCCGGCTTGCTCGCCGGAGGCGCGGCCGCCGCCGTGTTGGCTGCTTTCTCGAGTTCGGTGGCGGCCTTCTGGATCTTGGCGACCGCGCCCGGCTCCGTGCGGGGGTTGCCGCGCAGCGCGACGGTGAGCTTCTGGGTGGCGCGCGGAACCAGATCGATGATGTCGACCATCTCCGGCCGCAATGAACGGAGGCCGAATGCCAATCCCCCCAGGAGCAGCGCCAGCGTCAGCGCGGCCCCGATCGCCTTGTGCAGCCTGGCGCGGCGCCTGAGCCAGTCGACCACGGGCGTCAGCGCATAGCTCAACAGCACCGCGAAGGTGATGGGTATCAGCACGGCCTGCGCCCAGTGCAGGAAGACGATCGCTCCGATCAGCGCCAGCACCGCAAGCGACGTGCTGCGGACATCGATCGGGACGGAGACCAGCAGGTGCCGCGGTTCCGCGGGCGGGCGTTCGTCACCGTGTTCAGGAGGCTGCGGGCGAGCGGACATTGCTCTGTCGAAAGCTGATCGAGCAGAGATAGTAGCCCCGGCACCGGAAGTGTCAAAGAACCCGGAATGAAAAACGGCCGCTGTCGCGGCCGTCGATCTGACCTTCGAATCCGCTAGAGGTGGCGCGCCTTGGCCGCGCTCGACACCGCCGCGAAGCTGCCGTGCACACGATGGCTTGCCCGCCTCGCCTTGGTCGAGACGTGCGAAGCGCTCGGCAGCACCAGCGATTCGCCGGTTTCGAGCCAGTACTTGACGCGCTGCGCATCGGCGATGCGCGACAGTCTGCCGTAGGAATCGAGCAGCACGATGACGACCGGCCGGCTGGCGATGTTGGCCAGCATCACCAGGCATTTACCGGCCTCGCGAATGAAGCCGGTCTTGCTAAGCGTGATGTCCCACTGGCCGCCGCGCACCAGCGAATTGGTATTGTTGAATCCAAGCACCCGGCCGCTCGGCTGGATCTCCACCGTGTGGCTCGCGGTGGTGGTGAACTCGCGGATCAACGGGTAGCCGGCGGCCGCCTGCACCATGCGCGCCAGGTCGCGCGCGGTGGCGACGTTCTCGCTCGAAAGCCCGGTCGCGTCGCTGAAATGCGTCTGCCGCATGCCGAGGCTCGCCGCCTTGCGGTTCATCGCCTCGACAAAAGCCGGCGTGCCGCCGGGATAGTTGCGCGCCAGGCACGACGCTGCCCTGTTCTCCGACGACATCAGCGCGAGCTGCAGCATTTCCCGCCGCGTCATCGTGCTGCCCAGACGGAGTCTCGAGCTGCTGGCTTTCAGCATGTCGAGGTCACCGATGTCGATCGTCAGCGACTCGTCCATCGGCTGCTGTGCGTCGAGCACGACCATCGCCGTCATCAGCTTGGTGACCGAGGCGATCGCCGTCACTGCATCGGCGCCTTTGGCGTAGATCGGCTGCCCGGTCTGGGCGTCGAAAACCAGCGCGTTGGCCGAGGCGAGCTTGAGCTTGCTGGCGTCGATCAGCAGCGTCGATCCGATCGGCTTCAGGTCCTCGGCCGCGCCGACGCCTGGTGCAATCAGAAATATGCTAATAAAAACAAATAGTAAACGTGAATTCATCAAGGCGGTTCTCAGCAGCGACGGAAGGTTATAGCACACCCGGGCCAATATGCCAACGGCTTAACGGGCGAACCCCCTCAGGCGATGACCTGGGCCGACGGGCTGCCCGGTTCGGCTTCGCCTCCCTCCAGGCCATCGCGGCGCTGCTGCTGGAGCGCCCACATGCGCGCATAGGCGCCGTTGGCGACCAGCAACTCGGCATGGCTGCCGCGCTCGGTGATGCGGCCGTGCTCGAGCACCAGGATCTGGTCGGCGCCGACGATCGTCGACAGGCGATGGGCGACGGTCAACGTCGTGCAGCCGGCCGAAATCTCCTCGAGCTCTGCCTGGATCAGTTTTTCCGACTTGGAATCGAGCGCCGAGGTCGCCTCGTCGAAGATCAGGATGCGCGGATCCTTGAGGATCGCGCGCGCGATCGCGACCCGCTGCTTTTCGCCGCCCGAAAGCTTCAGGCCCCGCTCGCCGACCGGCGTGCGATACCCGTCGGGGAGGCTGGAAACGAAATCGTGGATCTGCGCGAGCCTGGCCGCGATGACGATCTGTTCGTGCGTGGCACCCGGGTTGCCGTAGGCGATGTTGTATTCGATCGAATCGTTGAACAGCACGGTGTCCTGCGGGACGATGCCGATCGCGGCGCGAACGCTGGTCTGCTGCACCGAGCGCAGATCCTGGCCGTCGATGGTGATGCGGCCGCCGCTGACGTCGTAGAAACGGTATAACAGACGCGCCAGCGTCGACTTGCCCGAGCCGCTCGGCCCGACGACGGCGATCGTGCGGCCGGCCGGAATCACGAACGACACGTCGAACAGGATCTGCCGGTTCGGCTCGTAGTGAAAATCGACGTGCTCGAAGCGCACTTCGCCCCCGTCGACGGCGAGCGGCGGCGCGCCGGGCGCGTCCCTGATCTCGGCGTTGACCTCGATCAGATGGAACATGCGCTCCATGTCGGCGAGCGCCTGCTTGATCTCGCGGTAGATGACGCCGAGAAAGTTCAACGGAATGTAGAGCTGGATCATGAAGGCGTTGACCAGCACCAGGTCGCCGATGGTCATCGTGTGCTCGACGACGCCGAGCGTCGCGCGCCACATGATCAGCGTCACCGCGATCGCGATGATCGCGCTCTGCCCGATGTTGAGCAGCGACAGCGAAGTCTGGCTCCTGACCGCAGCCGTCTCCCACCGTTGCAGGCTTTCGTCATAGCGCTGCGCCTCGAATTCCTCGTTGTTGAAATACTTGACCGTCTCATAGTTCAGCAGGCTGTCGATCGCGCGCGTATTGGCCTTGGAATCGAGCTCGTTCATCTGGCGCCGGAATCCGGTGCGCCATTCGGTGATCGTCACCGTGTAAATGATGTACAAGACCAGCGCGACGACGGTGATGCCGATGAACCAGACGTCGTAGCGAACGATCAGAATGCCCGAGACCAGCGCGATCTCGATCAGCGTCGGCAGGATCGAAAAGAGCGTGTACCCGATCAGCGTCGATATGCCGCGGGTCCCCCGCTCGACGTCGCGCGTGAGGCCGCCGGTCTGACGGGCGAGATGGAAGCGCAGCGACAGCGCATGCAGATGGCGGAACGTCTTCAGCGCGATCGTGCGCACCGCGCGTTGGGTGACCTTGGCGAACAGATACTCGCGAAGCTCGGTGAACGCCGTCGTCGATAGTCGCAGCGCGCCGTAGGCCGCGAGCAGCGCCAGCGGGAGCACCAGCGGCTGGCTCGCCGACGACCGCGGTCAGCCGATCGACGATCTCCTTCAACACCAGCGGAACGCCGACATTGGCGAGCTTGGCCGCCACCAGGCATCCGAGCGCGAGCAGCACACGGCCCTTGTACGCGAGCAGATAAGGCAGCAGCGTGCGCACCGTGTGCCAGTCGCCGCGAACGCGCCGCGACTTCTCGCTCGGCGGCGGCAGGGGAAGAGAGGGGCTGTGTCGCATCAGTGTTCGGTGGGTGCCATGCCGCGCGCCGCGGCGCGCGGGGCGGTCAACGGCAGTTCGGCTCGCGCCGTCCGCCATCTTACTTCATCGCGGATACTCCTTGCCCGCGCGCCGATCGGTCAGTCCTTGGCGCTCTCGACGAACCAGTCGTTGCCGCCGTAACCGACCCAACCCATCGCCAAGCGGACGATGCCGTAGGCGATCCAGATCGCCGCCTTGTAGATCCGCGGCTTGCTCTGCCAGTCGTCGGGGACGACGCGGCGCGAGCCACCGGCGATCAGCTCACGAAGCTGGCGCTTGAGCTCGGCGTTGAAGCCGCGGTCGCGAACGATCACGTTGGCCTCGCGCGCCATCAGCAGGCTGTACGGGTCGATGTTCGACGATCCCACCGTCGCCCAGAGATCGTCGATGATTGCGACCTTGGCATGCAGCATGCTGCGATGGTATTCCTCGATCTCGATCCCCGCCTGCAGCAACTGGCCGTACATCGCGCGCGTGGCGAAATGCAGCAGCAGGTACTCGACCCGTCCCTGCAGCAGCAGCGTTACCGCAACCCCCCGCTCGGACGCGGCGACCAGCGCGCGTCGAATCCGGATCCCCGGAAAGAAATACGAGTTGGCGATGATGATCTCGCGCTTCGCGCTGCGGATCGCGGCGAGGTAGGCCCGCTCGATGTCGCGACGGTGGCGAAGATTGTCTCGAATGACAAACTTTGCGGTTTGCGTGCCGACGCGGGGAGCGCGACGGCGCTCGGGAAACAGCGGCAGATCGGACGATCCCGTTCTCACCAGCTCCACGATCGCCCAAACACGCTGCATCGTCTGCTCGATCTCGGGCAGCAGCGGGCCCTCGACGGCGACCGCAAAGTCGACCCGGGGCGGCTTTTGCCGCGGCGTGTTGTCGTCGTCGATGACATTGATGCCGCCGACAAAGGCGATCTTTCCGTCAACGACGCACAGTTTCCGGTGCAGGCGCCGCAGGCGATGGGTGCGGAACTGCCAGGGCGCCACCTCCGGCCGGTACTTCTGAAAATCGACACCGCCGTCGCGCATTTCGCGTTCCAGCGCGACGGTGAGATAGAACTTGGCTCCCCAGCCGTCGACCAGCGCGCGCACCTGCACCCCGCGTTGCGCGGCGCGGATCAGCGCACCGGCGACCAGCCGGCCCGTCGCGTCGTCGGCGAAGATATAGGTCTCGAACCACACCGTCTCGAGTGCGGCGTCGATGGCACGGACCAGCGCAGGGAAATATTGATCACCGTTGCTCAGCAAGGTGATGCGGTTACCCGGCAGGAAGCGATTCATCGCGCCTCGGGCGGGGCGATCAGCGCGACGCTGCGCCCGAACGCGAAAGTTCGAAAGTAGCGGCCAGCGCGGCGTGATCGGACACTCGCGCCAGCGGATAGGCGTAGTGCACGTCGGCGGCGAGCACCTTGAGTCCGCGCGCATAGATGCGATCGAGGCGGAATACCGGCAGCACCGACGGAAACGTGCGGGCAGGCCGACCGCGCGCCGCCTCGAAGACTTCGACGACGCCGAGCTCGTCCTGCAGCATGCGGTCGGCCTTGCGCCGCCAGTCGTTGAAATCCCCTGCGATGATCAGTGCCGCGCCGGCCGGCACCGACTCGCGTATGCGCTCGCACATCGCCCGCACCTGCCAGACGCGGCCGCGCTCGAACAACCCGAGGTGGACGTTGATGCAATGCAGCGGCGGAAGACCGCGCTGCAACTGCATTACGCAGTGCAGCATGCCGCGACTTTCGAACGCGTGCGCCGAGATGTCCTGGTTGGCCTGCTCGACGATCGGAAAGCGCGAAAGGACCGCGTTGCCGTGGTGGCCGTGACGCGTGACGGCGTTGCGGCCATAAGCCACCTCGCGCCAGACCTTGTCGGCGATGAATTCGTGCTGCGGCTTGAGGGGCCAGTCGCGATACCGGCCGGCGTGCCGGCGGTGCACGCCCTGCACCTCCTGCAGGAATACCACGTCGGCGTCGAGCCCATGCAGCTTGTCGCGTACCTCGTGGATGACGACCCGGCGTGTCAGGTGGGAAAAACCCTTGTGGATGTTGTAGGTAGCGACAGTAAAACGCATGTGCGGTGGCGTGGCGAGGAAGACCTAAGGAACCTCTGAACAAGTCCAGAGGTTCCCAATGGTAACGGCAATTGGCTGCGCCCGTCGTCGGGGGCGGCAAATGGCGAGGCCGGGCCGGGCGCGGGGTTCGATGACGCCAAGGGTATTTATTGCCGGGCGCGATCGTGTAAGGTAGGCGATATCGGTGCGACCAATGCCGCAGACGGAAACTGCTTCGTCACTACCGATTCTATCGACCATCGCACAGGAGAGCTGTCATGAAGCAGCAAGCTGCAATTCAGGCCGCCATCGCAGGCCTTTTGGCGCTCGGTGTTGCCACCTTTGTCTCGGCGCAACCCGTGCCCACACAGCCGGGCAAGGACAAGTGCTACGGCATCGCTAAAGCCGGCCAGAACGATTGCGCCGCAGGCAAGCACGCCTGCGCAGGTCAAAGCACGGTGGACAACGATCCGGTCTCTTGGAAGTACGTCGCCAAGGGGACCTGCGAAAAGATCGGCGGCAAGACCACCGCGCCCAAGTCCTGACCTCGCGGCAACTTCCGCGCCGTCCCCGGTCGTGGCCGGCGTCTCGATCGCCGCTCGATATGCCGACACCTCCCGTATTCCCCGCAGCCGCGGGCATTGGCTTGCGCGCGCCGCATGTCGCCGAGCTTTGTCGCTCTCGGCCGCAGATCGGATGGCTCGAGGTCCACAGCGAAAACTACTTTGTCGAAGGCGGGCCCGCGCTTTCTGCTCTCGAGTCGATTCGGGCCGATTACCCGATTTCGCTGCACGGCGTCGGCCTTTCGCTGGGCTCGGCCGATCCGCTGGATGCCGAGCATCTGGCGCGCTTGGCGCGCCTTGCGGACTGGATCGAGCCATCGGCGGTTTCGGACCATTTGTGCTGGAGCCATGTCGACGGCCGAAATCTGAACGACCTGCTGCCGTTGCCGTTGACCAACGAGGCGCTGACCTTGCTCTGCGATCGGATCGACGCGGTCCAATCGGCGCTGCACCGTCCGCTGCTGGTGGAAAACGTCTGCAGCTATCTACGCTTCGCCGACGACGCGATCAGCGAATGGGACTTCGTCGCCGCCGTCGCGGCGAAAAGCGGGTGCAAGTTGCTGTTCGACGTCAACAATTGTTACGTCAACGCGGTCAATCATGGCTTCGACCCTCGGGCGTATCTCGCGGCCATCCCGTCCGACGCCGTCGCCGAGATTCATCTCGCCGGATTCGACGATGGCGGACCGTGCCTTATCGACACCCACGGCTCGCGCGTCGCCGCGCCTGTCTGGGAGCTGTACCGTATCGCGATCGGGCGTTTCGGTCCAAAGCCGACGCTGATCGAATGGGATACCGACATTCCCGCGCTCGACGTGCTGCTGGACGAAGCCGCGAAGGCGCAGGCGATTCTCGACGAGCATCGCGATGCCATCGCTGCGTGAGATCCAGCGCGGCATGTCGGCCGCGATCGTTTTCGGTGACCGCGCCGCGCTTGCCTCGCTCGGCCTCGTCGTCGGAACGCTCAGCGCTGCGGGACGCATAGACGTCTATCGCAACAACGTCCTCGGAAACTACCGCAAGGCGCTGGCGGCGACCTTCCCGGTGGTCAAGCGCCTGGTCGGGGCGGCATTCTTCGACGCCGCGGTCGACGAATACGTGCGAGCGCATCCATCGACCCGCGGCGACCTGAACCGATACGGCGGCGACCTGCCGGGCTTTCTCGCCTCCTACGCCCCGGCCCGCGCGCTCGGCTACCTGCCGGATGTCGCCCGCCTGGAGTGGGCGATCGATCAGGCGGGCATTGCCGCCGATGCGCCTCACTTCGATCTGGCGGCGCTGGCTGCGGTACCTCCGGACGCATACGCCGATCTGCGCCTGGTGCTGCATCCGTCGGCGCAACTCTTCGAGTCGCATTACCCGGTGCTGCGTATCTGGCGGGCAAACCAGGCCGAGATCACCGACCCGCCGGCCGTCGACCTGGGCGAAGGCGGCGACCTCCTGCTGATCGCTCGCGGCGAGCGCGGCGTCACCATCGAGCGCGTGCCGCGCGGCGAGGCGGCGCTGCTCCGTGCGCTGGCGGCCAACGCATCGCTCGGCGCGGCAGCCCTGCTCGCCAGCGAGGCCGAACCATCGTTCGACCTGACTGCCGCGCTGAGGCGCCACGTCGACAGCCACGTCGTGGTCGCGCTTCATTCGCCGCGTGCATCAATCCCAGAGGGACAGCAATGAATTCCATCACCGCATCGCGGCCGTCCAACCGCGTGGCCGGGATCTACTGCGGCTTTACGCGTCTGGCCGACCGGCTGCAGCCTCTGCTGGCGCTCGCCCTGCGACTCTATGTCGCGCGTGTGTTCCTGCTGTCCGGCCTCACCAAGATACGCGACTGGAGCGTCACGCTGGCGCTGTTCGAGAACGAGTACCACGTACCGCTGCTGTCGCCCTCGGTCGCAGCCGCGCTGGGTACCGCGACCGAGTTGTCGATGCCTGTGCTGCTGGCGCTCGGCCTGGGTACCCGATTCGCCGCCGGCGTGCTGTTCGTGTTCAACATCGTTGCCGTCGTGTCCTATCCCGACTTGCCGGACATCGCCGTCAAGGACCACCTCCTGTGGGGACTGATGCTGCTGGTGCTCCTGGTCTACGGCGCCGGCCGGATTTCCGCCGATCGCTGGCTCGAGCGACGGCTGATCGGCTCGCCCCGGCTCGAGTGAGCGCGCCCGGTGACGGCCGAAAGCTACGATGCGATCGTGATCGGAACCGGGCAGGCGGGTCCGCCGCTCGCCGTTCGCCTGGGCAATGCCGGCCGCAGGACCGCGATCATCGAGCGCAAGCTGATCGGGGGTACCTGCGTCAACGTTGGCTGCATCCCCACCAAGACTTTGATCGCCAGCGCCCGCGCGGCGCATGTCGCGCGCCGTGCCGGTGAATTCGGCGTCGTGCTCGACGGTCCTGTCAGAGTCGACATGACCAGGGTCAAGGCGCGCAAGGACGATATCGTCCGGCAATCGAACGCCGGTGTGACGAAGTGGATCCACGACGCGCCGAACGTCACCCTGTTCGACGGCCAGGGGCGCTTCGAGGGGCCGCGCTGCGTGCGCGTCGGCGAACGCCTGCTCGAGGCCCCGCAGATCTTCATCAACGTCGGCGGCCGCGCGTCGACCCGCGGCATCGACGGCCTGGCCGGCGTCGCTTTCTACACCAACAGCGGAATGATGGATATCGACTTCCTGCCCGAGCACTTGCTGATCGTCGGCGGCAGCTACATCGGGCTCGAGTTCGCGCAGATGTATCGGCGTTTCGGCAGCGCGGTGACGGTAGTCGAGATGGGCCCGCGCCTGATCGGACGCGAAGACGAGGAGGTTTCCGCGGCAATCCGAAGCGATACTCGAAGGGGAAGGCATCCGCTTTCGCCTCAACGCCAAATGTCTTGGCGTCACGCCGCACGGAGACGGCGTGTCGTTGCGGGTGAGCTGCGACGAGGAGCCTCGCGTGATCGTCGGATCGCATCTGCTGCTGGCGATCGGCCGCGTGCCCAATACCGACGACCTGGGCCTCGAACTGGCCGGTGTGCGAACCGATCCGCGCGGCTACATCGAGGTCGACGAGGGTCTGCGAACCAGCGTTCCCGGCATCTGGGCGATCGGGGACGTCAACGGACGCGGAGCCTTCACCCACACCTCGTACAACGACTACGAGATCGTCGCCGCGAACCTGCTCGACGGCGAGCAGCGTCGGGTAAGCGATCGCATTCCGACTTATGCGCTCTTCATCGACCCGCCTCTGGGACGGGTCGGCATGACCGAGCGCGAGGTGCGCGCCTCCGGGCGTCCTGCACTGATGGGCAAGCGGCTGATGTCCAGGGTCGGGCGCGCCCGCGAGCGCAGCGAAACACAGGGATTCATGCAGGTGCTGGTCGACGCGGAAACACGCAAAATTCTCGGCGCGGCGCTGCTGGGCATCGAAGGCGACGAGGCCGTCCACAGCATCCTCGACGTCATGGCCGCAGGCGCGCCCTACACGGTCCTGCAACGCGCGATGCACATCCATCCGACGGTTTCGGAATTGCTGCCGACCTTGCTCGGTGATTTGCGCCCGCTGGTGTAGAACTCGCAGGGAACGCAGTCAGCCGCGGTTCACGCGGCCGCGGTAAATGCGCCCGAATCGTGGGGCCTACATGATCACCCGGTGCCGTCCCCAGCCTCGCTCGAGCATCGCGCAGTCCTCGCATTCAACGGTGCGAAAGCTGCAATAGCGAATATTGCATCCGACTTCGCGGCCCTCGAGGATCAGCCTCACCCGGTCGAGCTTCTCCGGACCGCGACCCTTGATCAGCAGCACGTCGCCGGGGAGCAGCAATCGGCTCAGCGCTTCGGCTGCGTCGCGCACGGTGCGACCCGCGTCGGTGACCGCCGTTCTTGGCATGCCGCCGCGTCGGGCGCCGGACCACACAGGCTCGAAGTCGTGACTGAACACAACCAGCTGCGATGCCATTCCCGCGATGCGCTGGCCCAATCGCCTGATAGATCGGCCGCTGCGCGCCTGGCGGCTCATTCACGGAGCCGAGCAGCACGACGCGGCGCGAGGCCGGGATCTCGCCCAAGACGTCGAGCGCGGTATGCACGGTTTCCAGCGCGGACTTGAAATCGTCGCGCAGCACGGTCACGCCGTTGGGCAGCAGCACCGGCTGCATCCGCCCCCGGGTGGGCTCAAGCTCCGACAACCGCGCCAGCGCGCGGTCCAGCGTGAAGCCTTCGAGTTGCGCGACCGCGACAGCGGCAAGGATCGGGTAGATCATATGGCGGCCGAGCAGGCGCACGGCGACATCGCGCTCCTGGCCGAACGCCGTCAGATGGAAACGCGTCCCGCGCGGCCAATCGAGGCGAACCGTGTCGGCCCGGACGTCGCATGCGGCGCCGAAGCCGAAGGTGACTACGCGCGCCCGCGTTTTTGACCGCATCCACATCACGTTCGCATCGTCGCCGTTCAAGACGGCGGCTCCGGACGCAGGCAGCGCCTGCACCATCCACGACTTTTCCGCACGCGTGACCTCGAGCGTTCCCAGGCTGCGGTGATGCTCGCTTCCTACACTAGTGATCACGGCGACGTCCGGATTCACCGTACGCGCGTAGAACTTCATCTGGCCGGGCTTCGAAATGCCGACTTCGATCACGGCATGGCGCTGTCCGGGCCGGATGCGGAGCAGCGCAAATGCGATCCAGGACCAGGAATTGAACAGCATCGCGTCGTGCCGGGGAAGCCCGAGCGCGGCCACGATGGCGCGCGTTGTCGTCGACTTGCCGAACGAGCCCGTGACCGCGATGACGCGCGTCTTGCGTGCCAGCGTGCGCCGATGCAGCCTCGCCAACCGCGACAGTAGCGGCCAAGCGCGGTAGGCGATGCCCTGGCGCACGTGGACGCGACCAGCTGGTGTCCCGAGCATTGCCGGCAGGTCGCGCAGGCGGAATCTCACGGCGGCACCTGCCGGGCGGAAGCGCCGTGACGGAACAGGTCGTGCCACACCTGCACGCCCAGCACAACCGAAAGAATCTGCCCGAGGTTTTCGCCCCCGGCGCGGTGGCGCCGCAGCATCGCCGCCACGCTCTCCGGATCGAAATAGCCGCTTTGCCGCAGCGCCGGGCCGGACATCCGTTCCGCGGCGAACTCCGGCAGCGGCGCACGCAGCCACTTGTCCATCGGCACCTCCAAACCGCGTTTCTTACGGTTGACGATGTCGGGTGGCAACACGCTCACCATCGCGCGCCGCAGGATGTGTTTTTCGCGCAGCCATTTCATCTTTACCCGGGGAGGAATGCGCGCGCAGAACTCGACCAGCTCGTGATCGAGGAACGGGACGCGGGCTTCGACCGAATACGCCATCGAGCTTCGATCCAGCCCGAGCACAACGCCGTCGCCCATGCGGTGCTTGATATCGAAATATTGCATGCGCGCGAACGGATGCCAGCGCTCGAAGCCGGCGGGCGGGGGAGCGGCGTCGGCGACGCCATCGCCCTGCCGCCGGAGCTGGGCGACGATCTCCGGGGCCAGAACTTCGTCGCCTTCAGGCCGTCCGTGCAAGTGCGTGATGCTGCGCGCAAAACGCTCGAAGCCCATGTCGCGCGGGCCCGCGATCGTTGCCGCTGCGCCAGGCCATCGCCGCTGGATCGCCGGCACACCGGCGATCGCCCGCCGCGCCACCCTGGGCAACAGAAACAGCGGAGCGAGCAGGCGCATCGTCGGATACCACGGGTAACCGCCGAGAATCTCGTCCGACCCTTCACCGGTGAGCACGACCTTGACGTGCCTGGCGGTGGCTTGCGCGACCATCAGCCGGCCGATCTCGACGCCGCCCAGCAACGCGTCCTCGGCGTGCCAGATCGCCTGTGGCAGCCGCTCCATGTCGGCATGGCGGCAGACGACACGATGGCCGTCGAGGCCATATTCCGGATAATCGTCGAGTCCTTTCTGGTCACGCAGCTCGTCGAACGCCGGATCCTCGAAGCGCAACGTGAATGTCTGCACCGGCTGCGGCACCAGGCGCGACATGAGCGCCGTGACCGAGCTCGAATCGATTCCGGCGCTGAGCCATGCGCCCAGCGGCACATCGCTGCGCAGATGCAGCTTCACGCTCTCGGTGAGCTTGTCGCGCAACCCATCCGCCCATGCCTGCTCGGTCGCCGTTCGATCGTACTCGTCACGCGCCGGAAACATCGCGTCCCAGTACTGACGTATATCGGCGCGACCGTCGCTCCAGCTGAGCGTATGGCCGGCAGGCAAGCGACGAATGCCGGCGACGATCGTGCGCGGGGCGACGATACGGCCATAGGAAAGGAGCTGGCCCAGCGACTGGATGTCGGGTTGCGGCTCGACCGCCCCCGACGCGAGGATCGCCTTTTGCTCCGACCCGAAAAACAGGCCGTCGGGAGTGATCGCATAGTGCAGCGGCTTGATGCCGAGCCGGTCGCGCGCGAGGACCAGCCGCCGGCGCGGCGCATCCCACAGCGCCAGGCCGAACATGCCGCGCAAATGCGAAACAAAGTCGAGACCGTGCTCTTCGTACAGATGCACGATCACCTCGACGTCGGAGGCCGTGGCGAACCGGTGCCCGGCGGCAGCGAGCCTCTGGCGAAGCTCGATGTGGTTGTAGATCTCTCCGTTGCAGATGACGGCGATCGAGCCGTTCTCGTTGAAGATGGGCTGGTCGCCGGTCTTCAGGTCGACGATGCTCAGGCGGCGAAAGCCCATGCCGATGCCGGGCGCGACCAGCGCGCCTTCGCTGTCGGGACCGCGGTGCCGGAGCGAATCGGCCATGCGTTGCAGCGTACCCGCATTCACCGGTCGATTCGGATCGGACCAGGCGATGCCGCAAATGCCGCACATGGTCTTCTTCGCTCGAGCCGTCAGCCGCGGTCGCGAGGCGGAGGCATCAGGAAAACCCGCTGCCAGCGGCCGACCTTGACACGGCCGAGCATACCGTAGACGCGAAAGCCGCCCCTGAAATCGTCGCGCAGCGATGAAACGTTTTCCGGGAGAACCGCGCCGGTGGCGCGGCGAAAACCGGCACGCCGCAAATGCCGCAGATGAAAAGTGCGCACCGCATTGGCGATGCCGTAGCCCCGATAGGCCGGCGCGGTGAACTTGTCGTAGATGTGCGCCTCGCCCGCCTCCACTTCGATCCGGCAACCGAGGAATGACACCCAGACCGGCTGCACGGCCACCCAGACCCCGGCGACGATCTTCCCCTGATGGCGGGCGACAAAGCACATTTCGCCGGAGCGCAGACGGCCGGCGATGTCGCGGCGAGTCGTGCCGGGACGAAATACGAGATAGTCGTCGACCTCGCTCTGAGCGAGTATCGCAACGTCCACGGGCAATCGTGGCGTGAAGTCGGCGACCGGTTGGTCCAGCGACCGCTCCACCAACAGCAGCCGCCGGTACCCGCATTCGCCCAGCAGCTTGAACCAGAAGCTCTTCGGTCCTTCGACACGAAGGGTCAGCAGTGCCCGACGAAGCGCGTTGCCGGTCGGATAAGCCGATCGCGCGACGCGCTCGCCTCGTTCGTCGACAGCAGCCGAGGGCCGCGGGGTTGGCCGGGCCGGCGCGCTCATCGCTTGCGCGCGTGGATGCCGACAAAATACCCGGTCAGATATCGGGTCGGCCAGCTTGCCAGATATTCCCAGCGCGACGCGGCGCGCAGGAAACGCGCCTGTGCCTCTCGCGTGGCGCGACGTTCGACACGGCGCGCGAGCGCGACCGCTGCGGCGCGCGGGCAGTGCAGCAGCGCGACGGTCTCCAGCACCTCGAAGCCGGCGTCGCCCAGCATGCGCCGCAACCGCGCCGGACCGACCGTCGCTCCGATCGGATAGGGAACAAGTTTGAGACGCTGCAGCAGGCGAAAGGACAAGGCGTTGCGCAGCGCCACCGCGGGATTGGCGAGATTGTCCATCGTCAGCAGCAACAGACCGCTCGGCCGCAATACGCGATGGAGCCCGCGCAGCGACTCGAGTATCTGATCGTGGGTGTCGAAATGGTCGAGCGTGGAATTCGACACCACGACGTCAAAGGAATCGCTGGCGAACGGCAATCTGCGGACGTCGGCCGCGACTGCCAGCAGGGCGGGATAGCGGGCCGTTGCCGCGGCGAGGACCGACGGCGCAACGTCCAGCGCCGCAACGCGGGCGGCGCGCGCGGACAGCAGCGGGTACAGCCCGTCGCCCATCGCCTCGTCGAAAAGGTCGGTCTTGAGCAGATTCGCGCAAGCTTGCGGCGGAAGCCAGCGCGCCAGCAGCGTTGCATTGACGGCATCGCTGTGCCGCCGCCACAGTCCCCCGGTTCGCGCACCCAGCAATGGCTCGAGCGCGCTTTCCCAGCGCCGCGGCTCGCCGCCCGCCGATCGCATGCCATTGACTTTCATTGCCGCGCGTACCTTTGCCGGCTCGATGCCGCCTGATTGATTGCGCGTGCTGCCGCGACTGATTAGACTGCGCATGGTTCGATGCGGGTGTCCGCGGTACGCATCGAAGCGATCAACGCGGCCAATTATAAGTGCTCGCGTGGCCGAAAGTATGTCGTGCTGGGCCCGGCGAAGCGCCGGCCGGGAGAATGCACTGAACGCAGCGACCGAAAGCACCAGTCCGGCGGCCCCTGCCGTCACGGTCGTCATGCCCGTATACAACGGCGGCGCCACATTGCGGCAAAGCCTCGAGCCGCTGCTGGCGATGCGCGACAGTGGCGAGATCGCGGAAATCATCGTCGTCGACGACGGCTCGAACGATGCGAGCGCGGCGATTGCCGTGGCCGCCGCCGTCACCGTGGTCGAATCCGGCGGCCGGCTCGGGCCCGGGGGCGCGCGCAATGTCGGCGTCGCCTCCGCGCGCGGCGATGTCCTGTGGTTCGTCGATGCCGACGTCGTCGTCCATGCCGATGGCGCGCGGGTTCTGGTCGAGGCGCTGCGCACCAGCGGTGCGGCCGCCGTATTCGGCAGCTACGACGACGATCCCCCGGCGCCCAACTTTCTCTCGCAGTACAAGAATCTCGTCCACCGCTATCAGCACACGCAGGGCGGAGGTGACGTCGACACCTTCTGGGCCGGCTGCGGCGCTGTAGTCAGGCACGCCTTCGCCGGCGCCGGCGGATTCGACGCAGAAAAGTATCCTTACTCGTCGATCGAAGACATCGAGCTGGGCTTGCGACTGCGACAACAAGGCCTTCGAATTCATCTCGCGCCCGCGCTTCTGGCGACCCATCTCAAGGTGTGGCGCCTGTCCAATCTGCTGTACACCGAAATATTTCGCCGCGCCATGCCATGGTCGAGGCTGATCGTCGCGCACGGCTGGTGGTCGCCGAGTCTCAACACGAGCCTGGCCGAGCGTTTTCGTGCCGCGCTGGCCGCGTGCTGGGTGGTGGCGCTGCTCGCCGCCGCGGCACGCCTCGCGCCGCCCTGGCCAGCGCTGGTCCTTTCCGTCATCGTCGCGGTCGCGAACCGTCGACTGTTCAGCTATTTCCGGCAGCGGCGCGGAACGATGTTCGCAATCGGCGGCGTTCTCTATCATCAGCTCTATTACCTGTACAGCTCCGCGACCTTTGCGTATTGCCTGGCCGCATACGGCGGGGCGTCGCTTCGCAGGCGCTTCCAAGGCCGGGCCGATGCCGGCTGATCGAGGCCACCGTCTGCGGCACGCTCATAGGATTGCCTCGAGCGCCGGCGCCGAGGTGAGCTCCGAGGCACGCGCCGGCGCCTGCCACCACAGCAGCGCGAGGTAAAACGCAAGGGCCGGCGCCAAGTGCAGCGGCAAGCGGTTGACCAGCGTCTCGTCGGCGACACCCAAAGCCGCGTTGCTATAGAAGAACACGACGAACACGAAGGCGAATGCACCGAGCAGCGTGACTGTCATCGGCGCCAGCGCAGCGGTGAACAGGACTCGCCAGCGCAGCGCGATCACCACCAGCGTCAGATACCAGAGCAGGTGCCAATTATCCATTTCAAAATAGTGCTCGAACATCGGCCGTGACACGTTGCTGAACCGGGTACGAAGCGCATAGCCGAGTACGTGGACTTCGCCCGGTCCGAAAACCAGGTAGAGCAGCATCGCGGCGCCGAGCAAAGCTACCGCAGCCAGGCCCACCCGCCGGTTGAGCGCGACAAGTACCGGAGGCAGGAGGGTCAGCACCCATACGATGCCCTCCTTCTTGATCGCGATGCAGGCCAGCGCGCACAGCAGCGCCAGCATTGCATCGGTGCGGTCGCGGGTGCGGAACCACTGCCACAAAGCCATCGCCGCCATGCCGTAGGCGGCGGCGATGAAGATGTCGACGTAGCCGGCAACCGCGACGTGCAGGTCGATGAAAGGGATCGACAGCAGCAGATAGCTCAGCAGCATCGCTTGCGCGAGGCCGGCACCGATCCGCCGCAGGTGAGCGTAGAAGGCGAGGCCGAGCGCCGCCAGGATCGCGAGCCAGGGCATGTTCATCAGCGACTCGTCCCAGCGGCCCAGGCACAGTGCCGTCCAGACCTGGAGCAGCGGAACGGTCGCCGGATAGTCGGAATGGGCGTCGACGAATTGCATCGCGTTTCCCGAGGCGAGCCACGTTGCGGGATCGACGAAGGCGGTGATTTGCCGGTATTCGTACCAGACGCGCGCCTTGGTCGCCCACTGCGCCCACGCGTCCCACGGCAGCAGCGGCCGCCAGGCCAGCTCGAGGCCCACAGAGCAGACTCGGACGACGATCAGCGCCAGACAGGCGAAGAACACCAGGCGCTGCGGCCCCGCCAATGCCTTGACGCGGCCGAGGCTTGCACGAGAGCGCTCGCGCAGCGACGGCAGCGATCGCGGCCGGGCGAGGCCGATGGCCGCGGCGGCCAGGGCAACCAGCTGCGCCGCGATCAGCGGCACCGTCCATCGCAGCGCGATCGCGTCGAGCACGCGCATCGCCAGCGAAGTGGCGAGCGCGCCCAGCAGGTAACCGTACCCGGCGGCGAGAACAAAGTCGCGACGCTCCGCCCCCCGCTGCAGGGCCACTATGCAACAGGCACCTGCGAGCCATGGCAGCGCGATGCTCGCGGCAATGGCGATCAGATCCTGCACGCGTTCTCAGCTTTTCGAAAGGCTCGCGGTGCGCCAGTCATCGCACGCGAACGAGCAGCAGGCCCGGCGGCCGCGACAGGATCTCTTCGGCTGCCTTGCGCCGGCCGTCCGGCCATACCAGCGTTTCGGTCGCGCGCTCGTAGCCCAGATCGCCGGTCAGGAAAAGCAGAACGTAGTCGCCGCTGCGCAGGTCTTCCGGCACAGGTTTGCGCGCGCGCGGTGCGATGCTGTGATAGACGTTCTGCGGGTACAGGAAATACGACCCGCGCGTGCGCAACGCCAGATCGTCTGCGATCAAATGCACGCGCACGGGCGGCGCCGGCAGTGCCGCGCTCACCTCCCGCATCAGCGTGTAAAGCTCATGGTCGTCCGAGGCGAGACGTTTTTCCTCCCCGGTCTTGCCGGCAAACATCACCGCGGTGCGCTCGAGCTGACGCCAGAGGTTGATCTGGAAGCGGGCATCGACGATCAGCCACGCGGCGACGAAAATCGCCCCGTACACGCGGGCATCGCGCGGCAATGCGCGCCGCGTGACCAGCCAGTAGACCGCCGCTGCCAGGAAGCCGCCGCACGCCACCGTCGCGAGCAGCGTCGCATAGTGGCTGCGCTCGTCGTCGAAAGGCAGCGTGACCGACGCGGCAACGATTGGAATGAAGGCCGCCCACTGCGCCGCGATGTCGCCGATCACGGTGCCCACCGACACCGAAGGAGCCGAAAATCCGTCCAGCGCCAGAGGGCGCGACAGCACGCCGCGGGCCACCAGGGCGACGCCGGTAATCGAGCCGGTCCATCCGTCGTCAGGACCGAGATCCAGCGGCGCGATGCGGGTGTCGGTCCAGGCCAATCGCTTGGAAAAGTTGCGGTTCGGACGCTCCTGCGTACGCCAGAGGAAAACCAGCTCGGCCGGAAGCACGTCGGTCGAATGCAGATTCAAGTCCACGCGCGGATGATCGTCAGCGCGAAAAGGCGTGACCCGCGCCGAGAGCACGGCTATCCCCTCGCTGTCGGTCGACTCGAGCACGAACGTCGACCCCTCCCGGTGACCGCGGCCTCGCACCAGCGAGAACGAGCCGCCATCGATGGCGATCGCCTGCGCGCCTGCGCGCCAATGGCCGCCCGATTCGACGACGGCGACCGCGAGGACCGACGCCGCGATACCGGCGACGAGCAATCCCGTGCCGACGATCCAGGCCGTTGTGTGCGCGCCGGGCGAGGGCGCGGCCGCGACCTCAGTCACACCCCGGCTCCGACGAACCGAACGATGGGCACCTGTCCGTTTGCATGTTCATTGCGTGTCGCCGCATGTGACCGACCCTTTGCCTTGCTCGTACGGCACGCTGCCCGCCGCGCGGCGCCTTCGGGCCGGCGCAGGGGGACACTAGCATCCGCGACGATCGCGTGCCAACCGGATTTTGGGTACTGCGACGGCGGTCGCATCGCCTACAATGGCATCGAGCGCGTCGCGCTCACCGGCAATCCGGTCGCCAAGGTCGACGTATGCGATCTGGTGATCAGGATCGCGCGGCAGCCTGTGCGCCGCCCGGTGATTTCCCGAATAATTGGGACATCGATATCGACGATGAATAACACGAGAAGCGCGAGGCCGCTTCCGGCTGGCCGTCCGGCGCGCGATGGAGCACCCCGATGCTGCTAAGCCGGTTGCGCTGGGCAAGCCATTTCGCATGGCACCTGCGCGGCCAGTCGCGGCTGCCCTTCCTGCCGCTGGCCGCCGTGCAGCGTCGTCAGGCCGACCGGGTGCGGCGGATGGTTCGCTTTGCCTTCCGGACCGTCCCCTACTACCGCGAGACCTCGCGACGCCTGGGCTTGACTGCTTCGGCGATTCGCGATGCCGCCGGCCTGGCGCGCCTCCCCGTGCTCGAGCGCGAGCAGATCCAGCGGGATCCCGAGTATTTCTGCTCGAAGGCCGTGCCTCGGCGCGATCTGCTCGTTATCACCAGCGGCGGCAGCTGCGGCGCTCCGCGACTGATCATGCACGACCCGCGAGGCGTCTTCGAGAACGCCGCCCACGGCGAACGCGAGCGCAGCATCTGGATTCCGATCATCGGCCGCGGGTCCGGATACCGCGAGCTGGTCGTCGCGCCGCCTCACAGCACGACGCTGAAAGTCCAGCAATATTGCCGCGAGCGCGGGCTTTATCCGCGCGGTGTTGGCATCGAGCGCGAGTACGCGTCGCTGCTCGATCCGCCCGAGGTGACCGTGCAGCATGTCAACGCGTTCAGGCCGCACGTGTTGCACAGCTACGGTTCGCATCTGGCGATCCTGTTCGGACATCTCGCTCGAACCGGCCAGACAATGCACCGTCCTGCGGTCGTCACCTACACATCGGACAGCCTGTCGCCGACGGTGCGGACGCTGATCGAGGAGCGCTTCGGGATACCGGTGTTCACCACCTATCAGGCGGTCGAGGCGTTCAAGATCGGATTCGAATGCGAACGACACCGAGGGCTGCACCTCAATATCGATCTGTATCCACTTCGTGTCGTCGATGGCGCCGACCGCGATCTGCCGCACGGCGAAAGCGGCGAGGTCATCGTGTCCAACCTCGTCAATCACGGCATGGTGCTGCTCAATTACCGGCTTGGCGATATCGTGACGCTGCTGCCCGATCGCTGTGAATGCGGCCGCTCGCTGCCGCTTTTGTCCTACCCCGAGGGCCGGAGCGACGACCTGATCGAGCTCGCATCGGGCCGAATCGTTCATCCGCAGGCGATCCGAAGCCTGTTCAACGAAGAGCGATCGATCTGGGAATACCAGGTCGAGCAGCTTGCCGACACCCGCTTTCGCGTGGCACTGCTTGGCGCGCCGGCGTGCGATCGTGAAGCGGTGGCGCAGCGCGTCGTCGACAACCTTTCGCTGATAGTCGGCAACGGGGCATGCGTCGAAGTCGAATTCGTCGACGCGATCGATCGCACGCTCGGCGGCAAGACCGCCCCGGTAATTTCCCGCCGGAGCAGGCAAAGGCGGGCGGCGGCTGGGGGCTGAACGCTGCGCCGGCCCTCGTTATCGCCGCGACGGGCCGGGCCATGCGTCCGTTCCGACTCAGCGGCGCGCGACCATGTCGATTTCGATCCGGGCGTCGCGGGCCAGGCCGCTGACGCCGATGCAGGTGCGCGCCGGGCGGCGACCTTCGGGAAAGTAGCCCGCGTAGACGGCATTCATCCGCGCATAGTCATCGTCGAAATGCCGGAGGTAGACGCGCACCGCCGCGACGTCGCCAAGGCCCAGCCCCAGACCTTGCAGTACCGTCGTCAGGTTCCTGAACACCTGGTGCGTCTGGTCTTCGATCGTCGCCGGATAGGGTGAGGTGTTCGAGGTGCCTTCGAAGGGCATCTGTCCGGTCACGAACACCCAGCCATCGGCTTCGACCGCATGGCTGAACGGCGCGACCGGCTCGGGCGCGCCCGTTATCATGTGGAACAGGAGGTCGGACATCGGTTCATCCATTCTACCGAGGAGGCATACCTATGCGGCCGATACCCGTCGGGGCCAGGGGTTCGTTTTCTCTCGTCGTCACACCCGACCACTTAGCCAATCGCTTCAAGGACGCGACGCTGCCTCCGGTGCTGGCAACGCCGGTCATGATCATGATGATGGAAAATGCCGCGCTCAACGCCATCAAACCCTACCTCGACACCGGCGAAAGCGCCGTCGGGACCCGCGTCGACGTTCAGCATCTCGCTGCCACGCCGGCCGGCCGCACCGTTACGGCCGAGGCGGAAGTCACACGGGTCGCCGGCCGCCAGGTCGCATTTCGCATCGAAGCGGCCGACGGGGTTCAACGCATAGGCACGGGCAGGCATGAGCGCATGGTGATCGAGCTCGACCGTTTCATCGAACGGCTGAACTCGCGACCGGGCTAGGCCCGGCCACGCCGATCCATCGCTGCAGCGCCGGGCGACCGGTCGCGGAAACCACGACGACGCGCGAGTCCTTGATCCGCCGGACCCAACCAAGCTCGATCATCCGGGCGAGGAGTGCCGCCCCCAACGGCAAGCGGTACTATGCCCACTTTCAGTCTGCGAGCGCATCGATGACGATCACTTGCTTTATCCGCTATGAGATCGATCCTTTCCAGGTCGACGCATTCCGCGAATATGCGAGCCGCTGGGCACCGATCATTCCCCGCTGCGGGGGCGACCTCATCGGTTACTTCGTACCGCACGAGGGCACCAACAATGTCGCCTGGGGCCTGATCGCGTTCGACAGTCTCGCCTCCTACGAGGCGTATCGCACCCGCCTCAAGGCCGATCCCGAAGGCCGTGCGAATTTCGCGCTCGCACAAGCAAAGCGGCTGATCCTGCGTGAAGAGCGGACGTTTGTCGAAGCCGTCGACGGAACATTCGGCATGTCCGCTGCCGCGGCGAGATCGACTAGCTAATCGCCTTCGATTTCCGGATCGTCCCGCATCCGGATGGAAGGCCGCGGGAACGCCGCGCTCGTCGCGGCCATCCAGTGCGCATGCGCCGGCTACCGCTTCAGGTTCCGTGCTTGTCCGCAGCCCGGTGCATCGTGTCGATGGCGAGAATCGAATGCGCATATGCGCCGCCGGCTCGCATCTCGGCCGCCACCCAGATCGCTTCCATGATCTCCTGCTCGTTCGCTCCTTGCTTCAAGGCGAGTTCGGTGTGGCCGCGGATGCAGTACGGGCACTGGGTGACATGCGCGACCGCGATCGCAATAAGCTGCTTGGTTTTTGACGGCAACGCCCCGTCGGCGAAGACCCGCTGTCCGAACTCGCGGAACGCACCGTAAATTTCCGGCGCAAGCTCGCGGCGCTTGCGAGCCAACTCCGGCGTAACGTCTGGATGCATCGTATGTTCCACGCGAATTCCTTTCAGATCGGAGAGAATGTTGAGCGTCACAAGCGCGGCATCGTATGATCACCGCAACGACAAGATAGCCGATTTCGGCGCAATGGCCGCATCTGCGTTGTTGCACGGCTTGCGAATAGGCCGAGCTATTCGCTGCGCCGCGACGCCTGGCATCTGCGGCCATTGCGTCTGAAACGCGGCTCGTGAAGGGTTTTGTATCAGGCTGCTAGTCCCGCGCGCCGGCGGCCGCTTGCGCGGCGCGTGCCAGTGGAGACAGCCATGCGAGCAGCGCTCCGGTCTCCATCGCACCCGATCGCCGCGCCGTTTCGCGGCCGTGGTCGAAGACGACCAGCGTAGGAATGCTGCGAATCCCATACCGTCCGGCGATCGCCGAGGCGGCTTCGGTATCGAGCTTCGCCAGCCGCATCCGGGGCTCGAGTTCCGCCGCGGCCCGGGCAAAATGCGGGGCCATCATCCGGCAAGGCCCGCACCACGCAGCCCAGAAATCGACAACGACCGGAATGTCGCTCTTGCCGGTGTGCCGATCGAAATTCGCCGCATTGAGCTCGGCGGGCTGCGCAACGAAGAGCTTCTTCTTGCATTGACCGCAAACGGGGGCGTCGCCGAGGCGGGCTTCGGGCAGCCGGTTGATCGTGTCGCAGTGCGGACAGACGATGTTCAGTGCGGTGGTCATGGCGCTGGTGAGAGGGCGAGAGCGAAGTCGTATTGTCCAGATGGGTGCGGTGCCGACGTTTCACAAGGCCTCGGGCTCTCGTGCCGGCCGGGAGTTATGATCGTCGCGATGCGGTACCGCCTTAAAGACATCCCGGCAATGCTCGGTACGCCTGCGGGCCGGCGGCAAATCAGCGACGGCGTCGCATTCCGGCTCTGGCCGCTGATGTCGAGGCTGGCCAGGCTGCATCGCCGCACGAGCGCCCGCAGGACGCGAATCGTCGCCGTGGTCGGCTCGTTCGGGAAATCGACGACGACCCGCGCCGTTGCCGCCGCGCTCGGCGCGCCGGGTCTCAAATCGATGACGGCGAATGCATGGACCTCGATCGCGCTGGCGGTGCTGCGAATCCGCCCCTGGCAGCGGCATGCAGCGATCGAAGTCGGCATCGGCGGCCGCGGCCAGATGGCGCAATACGCGAGGCTCCTGCGTCCGGACCTGACCGTGGTCACGTCGATCGGCAGCGAGCACCACAGCAGTCTGGGAACACTCGAGGTCACCCGCGCCGAAAAAGCGATGATGCTGAGCGCGATGCCGGCCTCGGGCATTACCGTGCTCAACGGTGACGATGCCAATGTGCTCTGGATGAAGACCTGCGCACCGGGCCGGGTCGTCTCGTTCGGCTTTGGCGCGGGGTGCGATGTCCGCGCCGAGCACGTCCAGCTCGATTGGCCGCACGGCATGCGCTTTCAGCTCGACGCCTTCGGACAGCGGCGTCAGGCGGAGGTCCGCCTTATCGGCCGCCAGATGATCTATCCGGTGCTCGCGGCGATCGCCGTCGCGTTGGTCGAAGGCGTCTCGCTGGACGACGCCTTGGCGCGCATTCGGCCGCTGCCGCCCACGCCCGGCCGGATGGAACCGGTCGGTCTTCCCAACGGCGCGATGGTTCTGCGCGACGATTACAAGTCGACGATCGAGACCATCGACAGCGCACTCGCCGTGCTGGCGCAGATTCCGGCATCGCGCCGCATCGTCCTGTTCGGCGATCTCTCCGAGCCGCAAGGGCACGAACGACCGATCTACCTGGCGCTGGGTCTGCGCGCTGCGCGTGTGGCCTCGCGCCTGGTCGTGATCGGTCGCGGCTTCCGGCGCTACTGGGCCGGCGCGCGGCGCGGCGGCATGCCGCGATCCGCGGTCGTCGACGGCGGCCGCACCGTGCACCAGGCCGCAGCAGCGCTGCAGAAGATGCTGCAACCGGGCGACGTGCTGCTGATCAAAGGCCGTCGCCCGCAGAAGCTCGATCGCGTGCGGATGATCCTGCAGGGACGCCGCGTCGGCTGCGATATCCCGTTCTGCGACATCCGCACGATGGACTGCGAGGATTGCCCGATGCTCGAGCGAGGCTGGGGAACGCACCGCGTGATCATGTGAGCGGCGGCCCTGCGGTGCACTCGGGCGGTGCGGCCGCGACGCCGGTCGAACATCAGCCGTCGGAATCGACGGGGATCGCTCGGACCGACAATACGCCGGCGATCGCGGCGATCGAGCGAACCAGCGACTCGTCGACCGGACTGTCGACATCGACCAGCGTGTACGCCATCTCGCCGCGCGACTTGTTGACCATCGTGTGGATATTGAGCCCGGCTTTCGCCATCGTCGACGAGATCTGCCCCAGCATGTTGGGCACGTTCGCATTGGCGATCGCGACCCGGTGTGGCGCCTCGCGCGGCATATCGACGTCGGGAAAGTTGACCGCGCTGGCGATTGTGCCCTGCTCCAGGTACTCGCGGACGTGGTCGACGACCATCACCGCGCAATTCTCTTCGGCCTCGGCGGTCGAGGCGCCCAGGTGTGGCAGCGCAACGACGTTCGGCTCGTCCTTCAGCGCCGGGCTGGGAAAATCGCACAGGTAGTACTTCAGGCGATGGGCCCGCAGGGCGGCGACCACGGCGGATTCGTCGACGATGGCATCGCGCGCGAAGTTGAGCAGCACCGCGCCCGGCTTGGCGATGGCAAGACGCCGGTCGTCGATGAGGTGCCTTGTCCCAGGCAACAAGGGTACGTGCAGGGTGATGAAGTCGGAATGCTTCAAGACCTCGTCGATACTGTTGGCCTTGCGCACCGTCGAAGGCAGCCGCCAGGCGGCGTCGACCGTGATCTCGGGATCGAAGCCGATGACCTTCATGCCGAGCTTGATCGCGGTGTCCGCGACCAGGCTGCCGATGGCGCCCAAGCCGATGATGCCGAGCGTGCGCTGCGGCAGCTCCACGCCGGCGAACTGCTTCTTGCCTTCCTCGACGCGCGCCTCCAGGTTGGCGGCCCCCGAATCGAGCGAGGCGACGTAATGCAGCGCCGGTACGACATTGCGCGCGGACATCAGCAGCGCGGTCAGCACCAGCTCCTTCACCGCGTTGGCATTGGCGCCCGGGGCGTTGAATACCGGCACGCCGCGCGCGGACATCTCCGTAACCGGTATGTTGTTCGTGCCGGCCCCGGCGCGGCCGATCGCCTTCACGGTGCCGGGAATGGCCATGCCGTGCATGTCGTGCGAGCGCACGATGATCGCATCCGGCTTGTCGACCGCCTTGCCGACCGTGTAGCGCGCCGACGGGAAGCGATGCAGCCCGTGCGCCGATATCTGGTTCAGCGTGAGAATCCGGTACTGGCTCATTGCATCTGGGCTGTTCGGGCGCTAGCCGTGCCGCCGCTCGAACTCCTCAAGGTAGGCAACCAGCGCCTGAATGCCCTCGATAGGCATGGCGTTGTAGATCGAGGCGCGCATGCCGCCGACGGCGCGATGCCCTTTGAGCTGGACCATGCCCCGCTCCCTTGCGCCCTGCAGAAACGACTCGTCGAGCGAGGGGTCGCGAAGCTTGAACGGGACGTTCATCCGCGAGCGATCTTCCTTGCGCACCGGGCTCAGGTAGAAGGCGCTGCGGTCGAGGCAGTCGTAGACGAGCTTTGCCTTGGCGATGTTCCGGCGCTCGATTTCCGCGATGCCGCCTTGCGCCAGCAGCCATTCGAACACCAGGCCTGCGATGTAGATGGCATAGGTCGGCGGCGTATTGACCATCGAATCGTTCTCGGCCTGCGTCTTCCAGTGGAACGCCGACGGCGTGATCGGCAGCGCGCGGTCGAGCAAGTCGTCGCGGACGATCACCAGCGTCAGGCCCGCCGGGCCAGCATTCTTCTGCGCCCCGCCATAGATCACGCCGTACTTGGTGACGTCGAGCGTGCGTGACAGGATGTGCGACGACATGTCCGCCACCAGCGGCACCGTTCCGGTATCAGGCGTCCATTGGTATTCGACTCCGCCGATCGTCTCGTTGGTGCAGACATGCACATAGGCGGCGCCGGGATCGAGCTTCCAGTCCGCAAGTGCCGGTACGTAGGTGAACTGCCGATCCTCGGCGGAAGCGGCAACGTTGACCGCACAATATTTTTTGGCTTCCTTGATCGACTTTTTCGACCATTCACCGGTGTTGATGTAATCGGCCGAGGTCCTGCCGGCCAGAAGGTTCATCGGGACAATCGCGTTTTCCGCGATCGCGCCGCCCTGGAGGAACAGTACCTTGTGGCTTGCGGGAATCGACAGCAGTGCGCGCAGATCGGCTTCGGCCTTGGCGGCAATGCCGACGAACTCCTTGCCGCGATGGCTCATTTCCATCACCGACATGCCGCTGCCGTGCCAGTCCAGCATCTCGGCGGCGGCCTGGCGCAGCACCGCCTCGGGAAGCACGGCGGGGCCCGCGCTGAAATTGAACACTCGCATCAGAAGATTCCGGGAGGAGACGAGAGATGACGCGCCCGCATTGTAGCGCGGAGCACGCCTCGCCCCTGGACGCTGCGGGTGGGACCGCGACCAGGCGTCCCGCCGCAGCGAGCTCGCGGGCCTACAGGTTGTCGGCGATGAAGCGCGCCAGATCACCTCGCCATATCGTCACGGTCGCAATGGTCAGGCGAAACGGCAGGCCGGAAAAATTGTCCTTGATGAACTTGCGTTCGCCGCCGTCCGCCGCACAGCTGAAGTTTCCTGCCGTGTTGATCGATGGACGCGGCTGTCCCACGGTCCACGACACCGTCTGTCCGGTATCGCTGTTAACAAAAGTCAGCATAGATGATGTCCTTTCATTGATTCGTCGCGACGTGCCTGCGACCCGATTCCCCCGCCGCCAGCATAAGCCGGATCGGACTCGGAAGGCTAGGCCCGGAGACGGCGAAGCAGGGCGTCTATGATGTCGTTCTGGTCCGCGGAGCGAAGGCGATACTGGCGCAGCACGCCGACCAGTTCGTCCCGGTCTATCGCCCCGTAGTCGGCGCGGATGAAAATGCCGGCGATCGCGCGCTGGACGCCGAGGGACCTGGCATGCGGAAAAAGGCGCATCAGCTCGTCGAGGCTCTCGCGATCGGACAGGTACTGGCCGGCTAGCGTATTGAGAGCGCGAACCTGCGCGTCGGGATCGGCCATCTGCGCGATCCGAGCCGCGACGCCGCGAAGCTCGCCGACGTCGACGATCGGATGGTGCTGCAGGTAAACCTGCGCGATCTGGACGTCGTCGGTGCGCGCGCCGGTCAGTGCCTGCAAGACCCGGGCCCGGCCGTCGACGCTTCCCAGGCACGCCAGCACCGCGGCGTGCGGCACGCTGTCGATCGAACCTGGCGGCACCCGAAACGCTTCAAGTCCGCCATCCAGCGCGTGGTCGCGATTCAACGAACAGACCAGGTCCACGTCGGCGGGATCAATTTTTTCTCCGGCCAGCAGGTCTTCCGCCAAACGCATCAGCTCGTCTTTTTCGTCTTGCGCCGAGAGCCAGCCCAGGGCATGGGCAAGCTTGACCATGCGCGAGCGAAGCGCCGGCTCGTCGGCGTCGCGAGCAAAGGCGAGGAAACGCTCGCGCGCCGGCGTGTCGCCGGCGAGCTCGTCGAACGCCTTGATGAACGACGGATCGTGGCGCTCACTTTCGGTCAACGATTGCGTAAAGGTTTCGATGCGGTCGAGAAACATCCGCACTTCCGCCATGTCGCGGCCGACGATCTGGTGAATGAAACGCAGCGTCTGGGCCGGTGACAGGCGGTCGTCGACGAATTGGCAAACCTCCTGCCGATAGGTGGCGCGCGGATCGGAAGCGCGCATGCCGCTGGCGGCGGTCATTGCGTTGGCCGAGAACTGGCCAAGCAGGCGTGGGCTGGCATGGCCGCGGCCGACTTCGACGCTCGAGGCGGCGTGAAAATAGCGGTTCAACGTGCTCGCGGCGACCGCCCCGACCGGGGCGACCGACGAAAAGCCGTAGATCACCGGCACGTTGACGAAAATCCGGCGCATGCCATCGCGGTTGCTTTCGCTGTGCCGCGCATTCAATGCCCGGGAGACTCGATCGGCGTCGGCTTTGGAACGCCCGGCGCGGATCAGGCTTCGCGCGATGTCGGCGGACGCGCTCGTCCCCGCTTCGGGATTCAGCGTGTTGCAGCCGAAAAGATAGACTTCCTTAAGCTGCGAGAACAGGCCCGGGCAGGAGTTGCTGCACGAAGCGCGCTCGATCTCCGCGACCGGCAGGAATTCATGCGTATCCAGGTGCTCGGAAAAGAATTCGGTTCCGTTGAAATGGCCGGAGATGATCAGCACGTCGCAGCTCACCCGCTGCCGGCAAGCCGAGGCCAGCCAGTCCGGGCGGCCCCGCTCGACCAGTTCGACAAACTGGTATTTGTCTTCGGGCAGGTAACGCCGAAACGCTTCCTTTTCGTCCGGGGAATTGACGGTGATCGTGCAGACGGTGCTCTTGGCGGCGTAAGCCTGTGGAATTCCGCCGAGGGCGGCCACCAGTGCGAGCAGTGCGATGACTTTCGTGGCCATTGGAGGTCGTGCGCCAGCGCGATGGGAGCCGCGGCGAGGCTTGAAAATATTCGAGGAGGCAGCAGATGAATCCGCCGCTGCGTAAACGGAACGCGATGCTCTCGCGCAGCTCTTTGTAGCGATCGATATCATCACCGCAACTGCCTGCAAGGTTCTGTACGCTGGCCCACGTACCGCGTTCAGATGCCGCGCGGTGCGCGAGCGTCGATGCGCGGCCCTCCTCCGCGCAAGCTCGAATACAGCGCACAACGTATCCAAATTGCGGCGCCGAAGGTATCGGCGTTGCGCTGAACCGCGTGTAGGACAGACAGAGGAGGAGGATCAGACGCGCGGCGACGCGAACGATCCGGCCGCGCCGTGCGGCGGCCAAGATCGCCGCTCGATCGAAGGTGCGGTGAGGAGAGGCTAAGCCTGGAGGCGGCGGATCAGGACGTCGATCAGGTCCTCGCCGTCCGGGGACTTGAGTCGATGCTGACGCAACATGCGCACGAGGTCCTGCCTGGGGAGCGCACGATAATCGGAGCGTATGAACACGCCCGCGATCGCGCGCTGGACGTTCACCGACCTCGCGCGCGGGAACAGCCGGGTCAGCTCATCGAGGCTTTCGCGGTCGGAAACGTAATAGTGGGCCAGCGTATCGAGGGCGCGAACCTGCGCATCCGATTCAGCCATGCGCGCGATGCGCGCCGCGACATCCCGGAGCTCGTTGACGTCGGCGATCGGGTGGTGTCGCAAGTAAACGCGCGCAATCTCGACGTCGGCGTCGTCTCGCGCGGTCAGCGCCTGCAGTACTCGGCGGCGCCCGTCGATGCTGCCGAGGCAGGCCAGCAGCGCAGCGTCGGGAATGCTCTCCGCCTGCCGCGGCGACAGCTTGAGCCGCGCCAGCTCGTCGTCCAGACCGCGATCCTTGTTCAACGAGCAGATCAAGTCCACTTCGCCCGACCCGATCGCGTTCCTCGCCAGCAAATCGCCGACCATGCGCGCGATCTCGACTTTTTCCTGCTCGGGCGAAAGCCAGCCCAGTGAGCGCGCGACGTGCACCATGCGGCTGCGGACCTCGGGGCGATCGACATCCCGCGCGAATGCCATATACCGCTCGCGGGCGGCCTGATCGTCGACGATCCGGTCGCGCTCGCGTCGGAACGCGGACTCCTGCCGCTCGGCGTCGGACAACGCGGCGTAGAAAGCCTCGATGCGATCGAGGAACATCCGGACCTCGGCCATGTCGCGGCCCAGGATCTGGTGAATGAAGGCGAGCTTCTGCGCCGGCGAGCGCTGCTCGTCGAAGAACTGGCAAACCTCGCGACGATAGCCGGCGCGCGGATCGGCATCGCCCAGCCCGGCAGTGACGGTCATCGGGCTTTCGGCGAACTGCCCAAGCAGGCTCGCGCTTGGCCGTCCGCTGCCGAATTCGCCGCCGGCGCTCGATTGCAGATAGCGACCCAGGCGCGGCGCAGCCGCGGCTCCGAGCGGCGCCATCGCCGAAAAACCGTAGATCACCGGCACGCGGGCGAATATCCTGCGCATGCCGTCGCGATTGCTTTCGCCGTGGCGCTCGTTCAGCGCCTGCGAGACGCGCTCGGCGTCCTCGCGCGAGTGCCCGGAACGCACGAGGCTGCGCGCGACTTCCGCGGCCGTGCTCTCGGGCGTCGCCGCATTCAGCGTGTTGCAGCCAAAAAGGTAGACCTCTTTGAGCTTCGAGAACAGGCCGGAGCACGAGTCGCTGCACGAAGCGCGCTCCAGCTCGGCGACCGGGAGGGATTCACGCGCGTCCAGTCGATCGGAGTAGAACTCGGTCCCGCCGTCGAAGTGGCCGGAAATCACCAGGACGTCGCAGCTGAGCTTCTGCCGGCAAGCCGATGCCAGCCAGTCGGGGCGGCCCCGCTCCACCAATTCGACGAACTGGAATTTGTCTTCCGGAAGGATCCGACGCAGCGTTTCCTTTTCGTTCGGCGAATTGACGGTAACGGTACAGACGGTGCTCTTGCCGGCGTGGGCGTCGAGCACCCACAGCGTCGCCAGCAACGCGACCAGGGAAGCGTATGTCCTGCGGGCAGCCATCGATCGAAATACCTCGCCAAGGTTCGCGGCGCGCGACAGTATTCCACAGGCCGAATGGCGGGAACAGGACTTTCGTCCGGCGGAAGGCTCCTCCGAGCGGGCGGGATGCGCCGCCGGAGCTGGCAGTCGCAAGCGCGACCGCCTTCGGCCAGCGCTGGATTCAGCGCGCGTTCGATGCGCTTTTGAGGTCTCGGAGGTCGAGGGAGAGCGAGGTCGATCCGTCGACGACCAGGACGTGGGCTTCCTGGATCGTGACCTGCAGACGCATGGAACGGCCGGCCAATTGCGCGAGCGCGCGGCTCGCCTCGGTCGGAAGCTCGGTGACGGTCAGACTGTCCTGACGGTCCAGCTTTTCTCGCACGGCCTGCCACCATAGAGCCACGGCGCGCCCGCCATAGGCGAGGATATCGACCGAACGCGCGCGCCCGCAGGCCTTGCGCACCTTGCGTTCATCGGGCAATCCGACCTCGATCCACCGCTCGATCGCGCCGGTCAGGTCCCGGCGCCAGAGGTCGGGCTCGTCCTCGGCGCTCAAGCCGCGACCGAACTCCAGCGCCTCGTCGGCATGCAAGGCGAAGGCGAGAACCCGCACCATCATCCGCTCGTCCGTTTCGGACGGATGTCGCGCCACCGTCAGCGAGTGATCGCGATAGTAGCCGCGGTCGACGTCGGCGACGGCAAGCTCGACCTTGCAGATCGTGGATTTTAGAGCCATGGGGGCCGGGTGCCCGGCCATTGTAGGGCAAGGCAGCGCAATCAGCGCCTTGCGCGCTGGGCCGATCGCCTGCAGGACCGGCTATGCGAGCCGGGTGAGGGGCGCCGATGTCAGGCCAGCATGAGCGGGCCTGACGGCCGCCCGTCAGTCTGCCGCGTAGACGTCGTCCTCGTGCGGCTGAGCCGAAGGGTCGATCGACGCCGGGAAATCCGCGCCTTCCGCCAAGCGTTTGAGTTTGGCGATTCCGGCGTCAAGCGATTCTCGAGCCTGGCGAAATCTCATTTCGCTGAGCGATGCCCGCGTCGGGTGCGGGTCATGGCCGCAGAGCTCGAATTGCGCCAGCAGCAAGGCATCGAGCGCCTCGCCGAGGGCGTCCCGGGACAACGATTGCTGGAGAGCCGCCTGCGGCGCGATCGGTCGGGTCGCAATCCGACCATCGGCGCGTTCGGGCAGGCTGATCACCTTGCCGTCGTTAGCGCTTCTGTCGTACCGCATGGCGCGCCTCTTGAAATAGTCCCTGAAAAACTGCTCCGTCGACGATAGACGCGCAAGCAACCGCCGGCTATCGGACGGTTTCCGATTTCGGTGTAAGACTTTGTTACCCCAAGCGCCCGGGCCGGTGGGTTCCGACCGGACTCGGGCCGGCGTGAGGGGCCGTCGAATCGGTTGGCGGGGCTGCATCGCCGGGCGGTGCAGAGACCTACAGCAAAATCAGCGCCGGTCCTATTTCACCGAGGGCGTCTCGAGGATAGCGTGGCGTCGATGCGGCCGGCCGAATCCGGCAAACGGCGAAGGAGACGAACATGTCCGACGACAAGAGCAAGCGCGGCGCCCAGGACCGGTCGCGAGTGGCCGGCGACGAACCCTACGAGGTCGAGCACGAAGCCAGAAAACTTGGCATCACTCCGGCTCAGCTCAAGGCGATCATCACTCGAGTGGGCACCGATCGCGCCAAGATCGAAGCGGCGGCGCGAAGCGTCAAGAGATAAGTCGGACCCGCGACCAGTCCGTCGTCGGTTGCCGTCCCTCGTGTCTTCGCCCAAGCAGCTCTGGCCGCTGGCCAAGTCATCGGTCAGCGCATGGCTCGACGATCGCGCCGCCAGCATGGGGGCGGCGCTCGCCTACTACACCGCATTTTCGATCGCGCCCTTGCTGATCATCGCGATCGGCGTCGCGGGCCTGCTGTTTGGACGAGACGCCGCCCAGGACGCCATCGTCAGCCAGCTGCAGGGACTGCTCGGCGACGCGGGAGGGAAAGCGATCGAGGAGCTGTTGAAGAGCACCGCCGGCTTTGGCGACAGCATACTCGCCATCGTGATCGGCGCACTCACTCTGATCCTCGGCGCAACCACCGCGTTTGTCGAACTGCAGGACGACCTGGACCGGATCTGGAAAGCCAAGCCCCGCGTAGGAAGCGGCATCATCAACCTGATTCGCTCCCGGCTGCTGTCGCTGGGAATGATTCTTTTCATCGGCTTCCTGCTCGCCGTTTCGCTGATTCTCAGCGCGGCGATCGCGTCGCTGGGCACCTCCCTGCTCGGAGGATTGGCCGTCCTGCTGCAGGCAATCACCTTCCTCGTCTCGTTCGCGGTCGTGACCGTGCTCTTTGCCATGATCTACAAGGTCCTTCCCAACATCAGCATCGATTGGAAGGATGTCTGGATTGGTGCCGCCATCACCGCGCTACTGTTCGAGATAGGCAAGGTCCTGATCGGCCTGTACATCGGCAAGAGCTCGGTGGCTTCGTCTTTTGGCGCTGCCGGCCCGTTCGTCGTGCTGATGCTGTGGATCTACTATTCGACCCAGATTTTCCTGCTCGGCGCGGAATTCACCTACGTGCATGCACAGCAGCACCGAGCAGGAGCGCGCAGAATCGCCGGCCGGCAGGTCGGCGCGGGCAGTGTGGTCGAGTACCCGTAGTCCGCGCCCTTGTGCTCGCCGCGCGCTCGCGCCACAACGGGTCGTGGTGGCGGCGAACGTCGCAGGCGTTCACAATCTCTGCATGAACAGAAATATGCTTTGACAGGCTTCGACGTGACGCCACCGCTTGCGTTCGTCGACGTGGAAACCACGGGCTTGAGTCCCGGCGACGATCGCATTCGCGAGATCGGCGTGATCCTGGTCGACGGCGGGCGGGTCGAGCGCTGGACGAGCCTGTTACGCTCCCGTACGCGCGCAGGCGACAACGCATCGTTGGAGGAAAATCCGCTCAGCCCGCGCTTTCAGGACGTGGCGGCCGACCTCTCGCGCATGCTCGCGGGGCGGCTGGTCGTCGCGCACAACGCGCGATTCGACTACGGGTTTCTCAGGGCCGAGTTCGACCGGATCGGAATCGACTTTCAGCCACGTCTGCTTTGCTCGTTGATGCTGTCGCGCCGGCTTTATCCCCAGCTCGGCTGCCACGATCTTGACGCGCTCGTGCAGCATCACGGCCTCGATGCGACAGTCCGCCACCGCGCCCTTCCCGATGCCGACCTGATCTGGCAACTTTGGCAGTCGCTCGAGCGCTCGTTCCCGGCGCACGTGCTCGACGATGCGATGGAGAAGCTTCTCGCCGGACCGGTGCTGCCGGCGAGGCTCGATCCTTCACTGGTCGAGAAGCTGCCGAGCGCTCCGGGAGCCTACATGTTCCACGGAGAAAATGACCAGGTGTTGCTGACCGGCGCCGCGACCAATCTCAGATCGCAGGTCATCAATTACTTTCGGCTCGACCACGCGTCTGGCAGGGCGCTCGAATACGCGCACCGCATCACCAATATCACCTGGCGCGTCACGCGAGGCTTCCTGGGTGCGCAGCTTCACGCGGCGGTCCTGGATCCGACCCGGCGGCAGGCCAAAGCGAGCGTGCCGCAATTCTGTTGCCGCCTTGTCCCCGAGGCAATGCCGAGCGTCGTCATTGCTCCGCTGCACGACGGCATCGAAGACGGCGCAGGCGGATCGTTCGGGCTGTTCAGTTCCGAGCGAAAGGCAAAAAACGCCTTGGCCCGGCTCGCTTTCAAGGCCAGCCTCTGTCACTGCATGCTCGGTATAGACGGCTTTGCCGCAGAAAGTTGTCGCGCTTGCGAGGGCGAGGAAGGCGGCAGGGGTTGCACCAGCCGGGCCAATCGAGCCAAGCAGCTGGCGCGCATCTTCAACGCGCTCGGAACGTGGGACAAGCCGTCGTGGCCATATCACGGCCCGATAGGCATCCGCGAGCGCTCCGATTTGCACGTCATCGACCGCTGGCAGTACCTGGGGACTGCGCGAGACGAATCCGACATCGACTCATTGCTCGATTGCCGCTGCGACGGCGGCGCCTTCGATCAAGGCGTATACGCGCTGCTGAAGCGAACCATTCCGAACCTGTCCGAAGCCGAGGTCGTCAGGCTCGACGGACGGCGGGCAACCATCGCGGTGGAACGGGATGGGTAGTCTGGGGTGTACGGGCAGGGATGCGACGTTCCCGCTCGGGTGGCGGCGAAATAGCCGACGAAATCGGCGCTGATCCAGTCGCGTGCCCGACGCTGACCTTGAATTTATGGGGTGGCTGATGGGACTCGAACCCACGACAACCGGAATCACAATCCGGGACTCTACCAGCTGAGCTACAGCCACCATCGGTTACCGCCGCTGTCGCGGCGCGTCGCTGAATTGGCGCGCCCGACAGGACTCGAACCTGTTACCCCCGGCTTAGAAGGCCGGTGCTCTATCCGAATGAGCTACGGGCGCCTTGCGCGATCAAAGCCTCTACTCGTGAAGCCGATCCAGTCGGTGGTCGGGGTGGAGAGATTTGAACTCCCGACATCTTGCTCCCAAAGCAAGCGCGCTACCGGACTGCGCTACACCCCGAAGGGTAGGGATTATCGCCGTTACGGGCATGCGCGGTCAATTTGCTTTGCATTCGGCGCGCCGCAGCGCGTTATTTCGCGAAGCGTCGAATCACGCCGATCGCCTCGGCGATCGCATGGTCGCCCTGCCCCGACTTGACCGCGTGCTGCACGCAGCCGTGCAGATGATGCTCGAGCAGCTGCAGGCCCAGCGAGTCCAGCGCGGATTGCACGGCGCTCAACTGGGTCAGGATGTCGATGCAGTAGCGGTCCTCGTCGATCATCTTGCCGATGCCGCGCACCTGCCCGTCGATCCGGTTGACCCGTTTGGCCAGCGCCGACTTGTCGGGATGAACGACCGTCGGCTTGGTGGCTGAATCGCCGGCCGGCTTACGCGACTTCATAGCCGGCACCCTCGATCGCAGCGCGAAGCGCGGCCGGATTGGTGCGCGCTTCGTCGAACGTCACCTGCGCCGTTCCTGCCTGCAAGCTGACCGTCGCGTCGGATACACCCTGCAGCGCGCTCAGCACGCGCGTGACGCTGGCGACGCAACCGCCGCAGCTCATGCCCTCGACCTTGAGCGTAACCGTCGTCATCGATTTCTCCTGGTTGGATTCATTGTTTCGGACGCCATCGCCGCAGCAGAAGTGCATTGCCGACGACCGAGAGCGAGCTCGCCGCCATCGCCGCGCCCGCGAACACCGGGTTCAGCATGCCGAGCGCGGCTAGCGGAATGCCGAGAACGTTGTAGACGAAGGCGAAGAACAGGTTCTGCCGGATCTTGGCCAAGGTCGCGCGGGAAAGCAGTATCGCGTCGACCACCGCGTTCAAGTCGCTGCGAACGACGGTGATGTCCGCGGTCTCGACCGCGATGTCGGAGCCGGTGCCGATGGCGAAGCTGACATCGGCAGCGGCGAGCGCAGGCGCGTCGTTGACGCCGTCGCCGATCATTCCGGTCACTTTGCCTTGCGCCCGCAGCGCACGCACGGTGTCGGCCTTGTCGCCAGGAAGCACCGCGGCGCGAAAGTCGTCGATACCGACCTCGGCTGCGACCGTTGCCGCGACCTGCGCGTTGTCGCCGGTCAGCATCAGCACGTCGATGCCCGCCGACTTGGCGCGCGCAATTGCCTGTGCCGACGTCGGCCGTACGCGATCGGCCAATGCAATCATGCCGACGACCCGGCCGTCCGCCGCGACGCCGACCAGGGTGTTGCCGATGCTTTGCAGCGCGCCCGCGTCGGGCGCCGCGATGCCCTGCTCGGCGAGGAATGCAAGCGTTCCGGCCATCACGGCGACCTCCGAGCCAGCGACGTCGATGGTTCCGCGCGCGCCCTTGCCGGGAACCGACTCGAACGCGCGCATCGGGTGCGGCTCGATGCCGTCGCGCGTCGCAGCTTCGCGTATCGCGTTGGCCAGCGGATGGGTCGATCCCCGCTCGACGCTGGCGGCGAGCGCCAGCACCTGCGAGCGCGTCGCACCATCGAGGGCGATGACGCCGGCGACGACAGGCTTGCCTTCGGTCAGCGTGCCGGTCTTGTCGACGACCAGCGCCGAAAGACGTCCTGCCTGCTCGAGTGCGGCGGCGTTGCGGATCAGCACGCCGAGCTGCGCGCCACGGCCGGTGCCGACGACGATCGCCGTCGGCGTGGCCAGGCCCAACGCGCACGGACATGCGATGACGAGCACCGTGACTGCATTGATCATCGCCGCGCTCGCATCACCGAGCAGCCAGTAGCCGAATCCCCACGTCGCGAGCGCGATCAGGACGACCACCGGAACGAAGACACCGGCGACGCGATCGGCGAGGCGCTGGATCGGCGCTTTCGATCCCTGTGCCTCCGCGACCAGGCGCACGATGCCGGCGAGCAAGGTCGCGCTGCCCACGCCGGTCGCCTCGCATTCGAGCAGACCCTCCTGGTTCAGCGTGCCGGCGAATACCGTCGATCCCGGCGTCTTCGCGACCGCGAGGCTTTCACCGGTCACCATGCTCTCGTCGACGCTCGACGTGCCCTCGCGCACGATGCCATCGACCGGCATGCGCTCGCCGGCGCGCACGATCAGCCGATCGCCGACAGTGACAGCCGCAAGCGGCACCTCGACTGTGGCGCTACCACGCAGAACGCGCGCCTTGGCCGGTTGCAATCGCGACAAGCCCTCGAGCGCGGCCGACATGCCGGAGCGCGCGCGCGCTTCCAGGAGCCTGCCGAGCAGAACCAGCGTGATCACCGCGGCGCCGGCCTCGAAATAGACGTGGCGATGTTCGAGCCCGAGCAGCGTGATTGCCGCGCTCAAGCCCCACGCCATCGTCGTGCCCAGCGCAATCAGCACGTCCATATTGGCGCCGCCACCGCGCAGCGCATGCCACGCGCCGATGTAGAAGCGGCGCCCGATCCAGAATTGCACCGGCGTGGCCAGCGCGAGCTGCAACCAGCGCGGCAGCCATTCGGCGTGCTCGCTCGCGCCGCCGAGCCAATCGCCGGACGCGAGCATCGGCGCCATTTGCACGAGCAACGGCAAGGTCAACGCGGCAGCGATCCAGGTTTCGCGCCGCAGCTGCGCATAGACGGTGGCCTTGCGCGCGCGATCCGCCGCGCGTTCGGCTGCGGCGTCGCGGCGCAGGACGGCGTGATAGCCGGCGCGCTCGACCGCCGCGAACAATTGCTCGGGCTCGACCGATGCGCCCAGCGTGGCCGAGGCGGTTTCGGTGGCGAAATTGACGCTGGCTTCGACGCCGGGAATGCGGCGCAATGCCTTTTCGATCCGGGCCGCGCACGCGGCGCAGGTCATGCCTTCGAGGCCGAGCTCGATCCGGCGTTTCAATTCAGGCGGCGCGCTGACAGCGGCAATCGTAGCCATCTTTGCAGCATATACCCCTGGTAGGTATATGTCAACGCCGCGCCCGCGTGGCGGGCGAACGCGCTAGAAGGGGATCTTGCCGGTCAGCACATCGCGGAACATCGCCCAGTCGCCGATCAGGCTGTAGATCGGATGGCTGAAGGTGGCCGGGCGATTGTGCTCGAAAAAGAGATGGCCGACCCAGGCGAAGCCGTAACCTGCAATGATGGCGCCGCCGAGCCACCACGCGTTCTGCAAGAGCAGCGCCAACACGACACAAGCGAGCACCAGCGCGGAGCCGACGACGTGCAGGCGCCGGCAGGTTCGATCGCGGTGCTCGGACAGGTAGAACGGATAGAATTCGCGAAACGAGCGATAAGGTTCGGGCATTCGGGCGCCTCGGTTACGGGCGTCTTTCAAGACGTAGCTCGACCGACCTTGACTTGCGCGATCTCTTCCATCGGCAAGATGACCGCGGCGAGATCTTTTTCCCCGTGACCCAGCCCTGCCGCCTCGACGTAGCATTGTTGCGCCACCGCCGGCAACAGCATCCGCACACCGACTGACTTGGCTGTCGCGGTCACGCATTCGAGGTCCTTGATCATCATCGCCAGCGCCGACGCCGGCTCGTAGTTGCCCGGCAGAAAGTGGTTCGGCACGACCCGCTCGAGCGTGTTGCTTCGCGCCGAGCTCGAACGCAACACTTCGTAGAGCAGCGCTGGCTCGATGCCGAGCTTGGTTCCCAGCACCATCGCCTCGGCGATGAGCACATGCAGCGTCCCCGTGATGACATTGTTGCAGAGCTTCGCCGAAACGCCGCTGCCGACGCCCCCGAGATGGAAAATGGTCTTGCCCACCGACTCGAGAACGGGACGGCCGCGGGCAAAGTCCTCTTCGCTGCCGCCGACCATGATGCTGAGGCTGGCCGACGCCGCACCGCCGGGACCGCCGCTGACCGGCGCATCGAGGAAGCCGATATCATGCTCGGCCAGCCCGGCGCCGATGCGGCGCGAGGTGGCCGGATCGATCGTCGCGAAATCCATGCACAACAGGCCGGCCCGCCCTGCGGCGACCGCCCCGTCGGCACCCAGAAAGACCTCGAGCGAATGTTCAGGCGAAACGCGACAGGAGCAGAAGACATCGACGACGGAGGCGACATCGCGCGGCGAATCGGCGGAGCGCGCGCCATCGCGCGTCAGCTGCTCGACGGACTTGGCATCACGACTATGAATCACGAGTTCGTGCCCGGCGCCAAGGAGATTGCGCGCCATCGGCAATCCCATCCGCCCCAAGCCAACAAAGCCGACCCGCATGGATATCCTCCCGGTGTGCGCGTTGCCTGTACGATGACACGCCGTGGTCCGCCGCCATCGTAGTATCAAGGCAAAGCGTTCCGCGGGCAGCTCAAGGAGCAGTCTATGCCAGATGCAGCAAGAGTTGCAGTAGTCATCGGCGGAGGCAACGGCATCGGCGAGGCGACCTGCCGTTTGATGCACGAGCGCGGGTGGCAGATCGTGGTCGCCGACAAGGATGGACGCGCGGCCGAGCGCGTGGCGAGCGATGCAGGCGGACATGCGGTCGTTTTGGATATCGCCGTCGCCGCCGATGTCGAGCGCGCGGCTTCCGACATCGAATCGGCAAGAGGGCCGGTCGCGGCGCTGGTGGTCGCGGCGGCCATGTTCCAGGACGTTCTGCCGCCGGCGCAACTGCCGATGGACGTGTGGGAGCGCACGATGCAAGTCAACCTGACCGGCACCTATCTCGCGAACCGCGCTTTCGGTACCCGCATGGCCGCGGCCGGCGGCGGCAGCATCGTCAACATCGCCTCGATCGCAGCCATCGCCTCGATGCCCGTTCATGCCTACGGCACCAGCAAGGCGGCGGTGGTCGCGCTCACCAGGAACCTGGCAAGCGAGTGGGGTCGCGCCGGTGTCCGCGTCAACGCCGTCTCGCCGGGCTCGACGCTGGTGCCGCGCGTCGAGGAGCGCATCCGCTCCGGCCGCTATGCGGCAGACCCCGGCGAATTCACCGCACTGGGACGCATGGTGCGACCGAACGAAGTCGCCGAAGCGATCGAATTCCTCGCCTCCAGCCGCGCCTCCGCGATCACCGGCGTCAACCTGGTCGTCGACGCGGGTTGGGACGTGGCATCGACCTGGGCCCAGTATGGCGGAGTGCCGCCGGCGCCCGGAGGCCGGCGTCAGCCGTAGACGTCGACGAGGAGCTTGCGCGTCGCCGCGACGGCGCGCCGCAAGCGTTCGGCGGCCGGTGCGGTTCGCGCCAAGGTCGCGGTGGGAATCTCCAGTGCGATCGGGATTCCGGGCGGCAGCGCGCGCAAGAGGCCCGCGAGATCGATCGCGCCCTCGCCCGGGAACAGCCGCTCGCTTACCGCCGCATGCAGCAAGCGACGCGCGATCGGATGCCCAAGCGCCGGGCGCGTCGCAAAGCTGCACGTAGCGAAACCAGTCCCTCGGCAATGCGGCGAGATCGGAAAGTCGGCTGTGCGAACGGTCGAAATGCAGCGCGTCGACGGCAATGCCGAAATTCGCGCACGCGACGGTGCGAACCATGCGTGCGGCCAGCGCGAGATCGGCGATGCTCATCCACGGCACGAATTCCAGATCCACGGTCAGCCCCGATCGTCCGGCAAGCTCGCACAGCTCGGCGAAACGGGCGGCGAGGCGCGGCTCGTCCGGATCGTCGCCGGTGGCGAGGATGTGTCTCGCGCCCAGCTCTGCCGCCGCGTCGATGAATGGCGCGAACGCGGCCATGTCGGTTTCCGGCCGCAATCGCGCGCCGCTCGCGTCGAGAACCTCGCATGCCCGCATCGTGCAGGCAGGCGATGGTCTCGCGCCGCAGCGCCGGGTTTTCCATCAGCGGCGCGAGATCGCGACCCGGCTGCCCGTTGAGGAGCCTGGCGCCGACGAAGGCAAAACCGGCGGCGGCAGCCGCCCTCACCATCTGCGGCGGCGAAAGCTCGGGGACCGTGTAGTACGACAGCGATAGGGGAATCGTCCGGGGGTCTGCGGTCATTGCCGCGCGAGTCCCTGTCCCTTGCGCAGCAACCGGCGCGCATTCGTCGCGAAGCGCGGATCGACGGGACCGTGGTGGCCGCCGCCCGACTGGTCCCAGCCGGCAAAATTGGTGCCGAAGACCAGGCGATCGGCGCCGACGACCTGCGTCAGCAGAGCCAGCACGCGTTCGTCGCTCACATGGGTATCGAACCACAGGCGCGAGAGCAGCGACTCGAACGCGCCGTCCTTCTTGTGTGCGGCCGTCGCCCAGGGCCGCTTGATCGCGGCTTGCGCAAGCCGCCCGACCATGACCGGAATCGAGCCGCCACCGTGGCTGATCCATACGTCGAGCTTGGGATGACGGTCGAGCACGCCGCCGAATATCAGCGTCGAAACCGCGATAGCCTCCTGCGCACCGAAGCCGACGATGATGTCCAGGTCGAAGCGCTTGAGATTCGGATCGCCCGGCGGTCCGTCGATGCCGGCAGGAGCGGGATGGATGAAAAGCGGCACGTCGAGCTCGACCAGCGTCTCGTAGAACGGGTCGAGGGCCGGGCTGTGCAACGGCTCGTTGAACTCCGTGCCGATCGCCGCGCCCCACAGCCCGAGCTCGCGAACCGCGCGGACGAGTTCTTCGCGCGCCGCGGTCGGGTCCTGCATCGGCAGTGCCGCGAGGCCGCCAAGCTTGTCCGGATAGGTTCGCACGAGCTCCGCCATCGCGTCGTTATGGCGTCGGCAGAATGTCAGCGGCTTCGGCCAGCTCGATGTGGTGAAAGTAAGTCAGCGGGCTCGGCGACAGCACCTGAAAGTCGATCTGCGCCTCCTGCATCGACTTCAGGCGCAGATCCGGGTCGGTGAACGGGCTGCCGGTGTGCTTGACGCCGATCAGCTTGTAGTTGCCGACGCGATACCAGGGCTTGCCATTCTCGTCGGTGCCGAACTCCGGTCCGTGCCGGCCGGCGGCGCCGGTGGTCGCCTGCAGCCGCACATGCGCGTGAACATCGATGACCGCAGCGCTGTCGATTCCCGGCGACCGGCTCGCGATTTTGGGCTGTCCCTGCTCGTCAGCGGGCATTGCGTCCCTGCCTGATCACGTAGGTGTTCTTTTCCGGCTGGTAGTAATGACGATCGCGCTTATACGCTCCGCTGACGACGGTGATGCCGTAGGTCCCGTCGCTGAGCGCCGTGAAGCTGTGGATATCCGCAGGCGGGGAGACAATCGCGAAGTCGCCAGGCTCCAGCTCGCGGTCCTCCGCTACCCGAAGCTCGGCCGCTCCCGGTACCGTCTGGTCGTCGACGCGCTCGTAGACGACGTGTCGAATCCGCCCGCGATACACCGACAACGTCTCCCAGATGCCATGGTCGTGCGGCGGTATCGTCTTTCCGTTGGGAACCTCGAAAATGATGATCGAAAGCTCGCCGTCGAAATAGAGATACTGGGAGAACGCGACATTGTTGCCCTCGCGCGGGATGCCGAGCTCCAGCAGGTTCGGCATCGCCACCAGGTCGCGCAGCGACGCCTTGATGGCCGCTCCCAATTTTTCGCCGTCGCTGCCGTGCCGGGCAATGGCGGTCGCGATCGCCTGGGCGCAATCGCGAATGGTCGAAGTCGGCGCTGTCGCAGCCATGGTTATCCGTCCCGCCAGTTATCAGAAAATACCGTCAAATCCTAGCGGTTCGCAACGCGCTCCTGACGGTCGATTACATCCGCACCGGCGGCGGCTTGCGCGGCAGGTGATTTTTCAGGCTGAACGAGATCCCTCCATCGACCATCAGTTGATGCCCGGTGGTGTAGCGTGCCTTGTCGGACACCAGAAAGGCGACCGCTTCGGCGACGTCTTCGGCCGTGCCGAGCGATCCCACCGGTACGCTCCTGCTTCGCGATTCACGCACCTCACGATCGGCATAGATCGCCGCCCCCATGCCCGCGTCGATGAAGCCGGGAGCCACGGCATTGACCCGGATGCCGTGCGGGCCGAGCACCAG
>CAWFLB010000009.1:0-42398 GCA_963816615.1 uncultured beta proteobacterium
ATGATCGGAATGGCCCACAGCTCGCCGAGCTTGAGCGTCGTAATCGATTGGTAGGCCGTTACGAAACGCCTCAGGCTATCGGCGTCTACCCGCCCGTCGCCGTGCGAAATGGCCTCGAGCGCGATGTCGTACACGCGCGGCAGACCCGCTGACGGCCCGATGGCCAGGCGTGGCAGCTCCCGGCTGTAGCCGCGCGGCAAGTGTCTCTTGGCCTTAGCGACCTGCTCTTCGATCAGGTGGAAATTGTCGAGCAGCCACTCGCCCGCCGGCGTAATTCGGCGGTGCGTCGCAATCGCCGCAGCCAAGCGCTTGCAGGCGTCGATCAACACGCCCTCGTTCGATGCCAATCGCGGGTAGAGCTGCCCTTCGCTCCCCCTGGCGTCACCCGATGCGAGGTCGCGAGCGTCTTGCCATGACGTTCCATCTGATCGGCGCTGAACAATTCCGATCGCAACGGAAGCTCTTCGAGCGACGGCCTGTGCGACAAGCCGCTGTTGCGCAGACGTCCGCGGAACTGGGTGAGATGCCCGAGAATCGACGCGCCGTCATCGATATCGCATTGCCGCCGGATTAATCGCCGAGCAATTCGGCCAGGGGGTGCAGCTGTTCGATGTGCTGCGACACGACCTTGACGATAACGATGAGTGGAATGCTGAGCAGCATGCCCCAGATGCCCCATAGCCAGCCCCAGAACAGCAGGGAAACAAACACCGCTGCGGAGTTCATATGGGCAATTCTTCCGGTCATCCAGGTGGTGACGAAGGTTCCGACGAAAGTAGCGACCGCCAGCACGGCGCCGCCCGTCAGCAGCGCCATGGCAAACGAGTCGAACTGCATGAAGGCCGCCATTGCGGCGGCGGCGGCGGTGACCGCCGGCCCGAGGTAGGGGACGATGTGGAAGATTCCGGCCGCCACGGCCCACGCTCCGGCGTTCTCGAGGCCGATGGCGCGGAATGCCAACCAACTCAGCAAGGCGACCAGCAGATTCGTCGCCAGCAGCATCAGCATGTACTTCTGAATCGAAGCATTGATGTCGTCGAGAATGTGGACCGTGATCTTTCTTTTCGACAGCGATGGCCCGGTCACGCGCACCATCTTCCGCTTGAAGGTATCGCCACCGAGCAACAGGAAGAACACCAGGAAGACGATCATCGCCGCCTGGCCAATCGCTCCGACCGCGCCCATCGAACTGGCCCAAGGTAGTCGCTGAGCCTGAACGGGGGCAAATCGACGATGACGTGAGTGGCGGGCTGGCGCGGAGCCAAGGCGCCACCGGTCGCGCGCGCCGTCGCGGTCTCCACTTCGGTCGCGGCGTTCTGGATCTTCTGCAGGTTGTCATTCTGGCTGATGCGCATGCGGGCCAGCGCCGTGGAGAACTTGGTCGCTGCTGCGGGCAGTTGCTCGATGATGGTCTGCATCTCACCGCGCAGCGAATAGATGCAAAGAACAGCTGCAGTTGCGACGCTGGCCATCACGATGAGCAGTCCCGGCAACGCGCGGGATCCTGATTCGTTCGAGCCAGGCGACCAGCGGGTTCAGGGTGTAGGCAATGATGACGCCGAGCAGCAGCGGAATGAAAAAGGCTTGCGCCCACGACAAGGCAAACACCGTTGCGAGGACCGCCAGTAGACCCAGCGCCAGTCCGCGTGCCTCGACCGGCAGGCGGACCGCCCGGAAGCTTGACGTGCGATGCGTCGACGGCGGGTGCGGCCTGCTCGCTGCCGGTCAGCCGTGACCACGCTGGCTGGAATGCGTCAGTGCTCATCATGCATGGGGCTTGCGAGTTGAACGATAGAATGGCGGAACGTCGGACCTGCCGGACTCCAGGCCGCATCGAAGCGTCCTGGCGCCAGGCATTTTTTGCTGTTCCGGCTAGCGGTTTTTCTGGACCTTGAGCTTGGTGTTGACCGATTTGACGCCCTCGGTATTGCGCGCAATCTCGACGGCTTTGTCGGCTTCCTCTGGCTGTCGGTCGTGCCGCTCAGCCAGACGACGCCATTCTTATCAGTGTCGACATGGATGTGCTTGGCGCTGGCCGGATGCTCGGCAGCCAGCTTGGTCTTGATCTTGGTCGTAATCACCGAGTCCTTGACGAAATGGACGGGTTTGGAGCGGTCGGCGTCCCCATCGGCCGCATAGGCCACAACGGGCGCCAGTACCGAGCCGATGACGAAGCAGGTTGTGGCAAGTTTCAGTTTCATTGTTGATTCCTTGAGAGTTTCTGCGTTTTTATGGAGCGGGATTACAGGCGTCCCAGCAGGAACAGGACGATGACGATTACTACTATCACGCCGACGATGCCACTTGGACCGTAGCCCCAGCTGCGCGCGTGCGGCCACGTGGGTAGGACCCGACGAGGATCAGTATCAGGACGATTAGCAGAATGGTACCAAGACTCATGACTCGCTCCTTGGTTTGTCTTGTAACGGGCACGAGCTCCGCGGTCGCCAGCGGAACAGCTCATTGGTTGATGCTAGCCCGCTGTCCCGCGATTAGTCGGTGCGGCAGCGCACTTGTAGGGAGGTCGTCGAGCGGCAGCATTGAAAGCAGGTCGACCTGCAGCCGTTGCCAGAAAGTCACATCAGGTTCCTGATCGAAGTCGACTCGGGTTCCGTTCTCCAATGTGCGCCAGACGAGATGGCGTTCACCGAATCGATCGGCTTCGCCCAGCACGAGGACGTAGCTGTTCGCCGGTTGTGTGATGTCCGCGAAGCGCAGCGCGATCTGGCGGGCGAGCTCGGGGCTCTCGATGATCAGCCCGATCTCCGTATTGAGGTGCAGCGAGCGCTGGTCGAGGTTCATCGATCCGACGAATACTCGCTCGCGATCGAACACGAACACCTTGGCATGCAATGCGTACTGCCCGGAGCTCAGCGATCTCAATCGCGTGCCCCGGACGACCGGGGCGCCGAGGACCGGGCGGACCTCGTACAGGTCGACGCCCGTTCCGAGCAGCGGCGCCCGGAAAGCCTGATACCCCGAATGAACGACCGGCATGTCGGTCGAGGCGAGCGAATTGGTGAGTATCCGCACGCTGACGTTGCGCTCGCGCAGGCCTGCCAGAAACGTCATCCCCGCCGTCCCGGGAACCAAGTAGGGCGATACGACGATCAACTCCGTCCGGACCTGTTTCGCGACCTCGCCGAGCCGGTGGCGCAGCAAGCGGCCGCCCTGCTCGCCGTCCTGTACCTTGGCTTTTTCCGGGCTGTCATAGATGACTTCGCCACGAGCCCAGGCAAGCGATGACTTGCCGTCGAGCATCGCCGTGAGCGGCTCGTTGGCCGCCAGGATGCTCATATAAGGCGCGTTGGCTTCAATCATCCTGGCGTGGTGCGCGGCGAGAACGCCACGATAGTCTTCCAGGTCCTGCGCGGAGGGCTTGCCTTCGGCAAGTGCTTCGATCGGAATCGCCATCGGGCTGTTCCAGAACGCGTCGAAGCTCTTTGAGACATCGTTGACGATAGGGCCGGCCGCGATGATGTCGTAGTCGCCGAATTCATAGTCGCGACCACCCTGGAAATATTCGTCGCCGATGTTGCGTCCTCCGACGATGCTGATTTCGTTGTCGACGACGAAGAGCTTGTTATGCATCCGATAGTTGAGCCGGGTTGCATCGGCGAAAAACTCGGCGACGTGGACGAAGCCCACATTGCCACGATAGGCAAACGGATTGAACAGGCGCAACTCGACATTCGGATACCCGGCCAGCGTCCTGATCTGGGCGTCGCGGCCGAACGAGCCGGCATCGTCCAGCAAGACGCGGACTCGCACGCCGCGGTCGGCGGCTTTGAGCAGGGCCTCGATCAGCAGCTGGCCGGTATCGTCGCTCTGGATCAGGAAATACTGGACGTCCAGCGTCCGCTCGGCGGCTTGCGCCATTTCCATGCGCAGCAGAAAGCTGTCGGTGCCCACCGCGAGCAGCTTGAAACCGGAGTATCCGGCGTGCTCCGCTTTGGCCGCCGCCAACTGTCGCCCCATGCGCGTCTGTTCGGGTTGCACCAGCGCGCTCGACCGGGTTTTCGCAAAATCCGAACCCGGCGGCAGCGAGGCGCAGCCGGCCAGGATCGCCATAACGCCGACCGCGACCAGCGCCAGGCGTCTGCGGTTGGGTCTTCTGTCCATGGCCGCAAACATACGTGGCGACGCCGCTTGCGGTCGGTTCGGTGGCGCACGTATGGGGGTGCGCGTTCTCTCTCGATTGGCTGCTTATGTGCCGTACCGAACCCGAAAGACCCGCGACGATATAGACTGGCGTATTCGCAGCTACGAAGCCAGCGCCCGTGAGCAAATCCTCAACCGTGCCGATCAAGCAGAAATCGCCCCCGCGCCATGCGCCGCAGCAGAACCATCTGCTCGATGCGCTCCCCGCGGGCGAGTTCGACCGGCTGGCGCCGCACCTCGAATTGATCCCGATGAAGCTCGGCGACGTGCTTTACGAGCCGGGCGTCCAGTTGCGCTACGTCTACTTCCCCACGACGTCGATCGTCTCGCTGCTGTACGTGATGGAGGACGGCGCGTCGGCGGAGATCGCCATCGTCGGCAACGAGGGCATCGTCGGCATCTCGCTGTTCATGGGCGGCGAGACCACGCCGAGCCGCGCCGTCGTGCAAAGCGCAGGCTTCGGCTTATCGGCTCAAGGCGCAGCTGCTGAAGGAGGAGTTCGGCCGGTTCGGCCCGATGCTCCATCTGCTGCTGCGCTACACGCAGGCGCTGATCACCCAGATGGCGCAGACGGCGGTGTGCAACCGGCATCACTCGGTCGACCAGCAGTTGTGCCGCTGGCTGCTGCTGAGCCTCGACCGCCTGTCGTCGAACGAGCTGTCGATGACGCAGGAACTGATCGCGAACATGCTGGGCGTGCGCCGCGAGGGCGTCACCGAGGCCGCGGGCAAGCTGCAGGAGGCCGGGCTCGATCCGCTACCGCCGCGGCCGCATCACGGTGCTCGACCGGCCCGGGCCTGGAGGCGCGCTCCTGCGAGTGCTACCAGGTCGTCAAGACGGAGTTCGATCGCCTGCTGCCGTACGTCGCCCGATAGCCCTCGCGCCCCGGACAGCGCACACATATGTGCGCTAGCGAGCAGACCGGGACCGCGTCGCCTATTCTCCGACTATCGTAGCAGGCGGCTCGCGCTCTTCAGAGTCGGCATCGGCAGCGCAAACGCGATTCTGCGAATGCTGACGCGTTGAGCACGCGACTCGCGAGGAGACCATTCGGTGCCGTTCGTCCGTGAAACGCCATCGTGGTCAATCGCCTGCTCGAAGCGCTGCGCGGCGCGGACCGTCGCCGCGTTCTCGCCGGCGGCGAAGACGGTCGAGCTCGTGCTGGGCGACGTGCTCTACGCGCCGGGCGAACGCTTGACGCATGCGTATTTCCCGCGCGGCGGCGTCATCTCGCTGATCCAGGCGATCGACGCTGCCGGATTCGATCGAAGTCGGGCTGATCGGCGACGAGGGGATGTTCGGCACGCCGCTCGCTCGGCGTCGACGTCTCGCCGGTGCGTGCCGTGGTGCAGGGCGCGGGCCGGCGCTGCGCATCGACGCTGCGCGTTTCGGCCGCGAACTCTGCGCAGTCCGGCACTGCGACGCGAAGATCGATCGCTACGTGTACGTGCAGATGAGCCAGCTTCGCGCAGACGGCGGCGTGCACGCGGTTTCACGTCGTCGAGGCACGGCTCGCGCGCTGGCTGCTGATGACGCAGGATCGGCAGCGCTCCGACAGCTTCCACATCACGCACGAGTTCCTCGCGTTCATGCTCGGCGTGCGTCGGGTGGGCGTGACCAAGGCCGCAAGCGCGCTGCAGCTGCGCCGGCTGATCCGCTACAGCCGTGGCGACATCACCGTGATCGACCGGCGCGGGCTGCAGCGCCGCGTCCTGCGCCTGCTACGCGGGCCGATCGCGGAACTTACGATCGGATCCTCGGGCTAGTCGCGGTAGCGGGATCGGGGCTTGCAAACGCCCGGTCGTCTTGCGACCGCCGGGACACATCCCGGCGCGGTGCTGCACCTACGACCGCCGTATAATCGACGCCGCAGCAAGCAAGCTCGTTGCGAGGGCCGCCTCGGTCGACACTGGTCGGTGCCAGGCGGTCTTTTTTCGTCGACCCATTCGCGTCATTCGATGAAGCCTGGACTACGCGTTCCGGTGGTTTCTTGTCAGGGCACACTCGCCGCGAGCCGTGGCCGCCTGCTGCTCATTCTGGCGACCGATCATCGCGCTTCTTGCCGCGACCGCCGTCCTGGTCCTGGCTGCCCTGTCGCTAGACTGGTACCAGCAAGAGATGATCGTTGCCGCGCTCGCTCTCGGCAAGCATGGCGCTTGTTCTGGCCATCTTCCTGCTCTACCGTCAGGTGAGGCGGCGCCAGGCGGCGAGCCGCGCGCTGCAAAACGCCGAGGCGCGCGTCAGCGACATCGTCGAGTCGGCGATGGATCCGATCATCACGGTCGACGAGCACCAGCGCGTCGTTCTGTTCAACGCGGCGGCCGAGAAAGCGTTTCCGCTGGCCGCGCGACGCCGTGCTCGGCGCAGCCGCTCGACATGCTGCATCCCGCAGCGGTTTCGCGCAGGCGCATCGCGCGCACATCGAGCGCTTCGGCGACGACCGGCGTCACGTCGCGCCGCATGGGCAGCCAGATGGTGCTTATGGCTCTGCGCGCCGACGGCGAGGAGTTTCCGATCGAGGCGTCGATCTCGCAGCACATCGAGGACGGCCGGAAGCTCTTCACGGTGATCCTGCGCGACGTCACCGAGCGCGTACGCGCCGAGGCACTGCTCGCGCGCAGCGAAGCGCGCCTGCGCGGCATCCTCGATTCGGCGATGGACGCGATCATCACCGTCGACGAGAGCCAGCACATCGTGCTGTTCAACGCGGCGGCGGAGGCGATGTTCGGCTGTCCCAAGGAGGAGGCGATCGGCGCGCCGCTCGCGTGGTTCATTCCGGAGCGCTTCCGCGCGGCCCACGGCGATCACGTCCGCAGCTTCGGCGAGACCGGCACGGCGTCGCGCCGCATGGGCGCGCAGCGCATCGTGACCGGGCTGCGGCGCAACGGCGAGGAGTTCCCGATCGACGCGTCGATCTCGCAGGTCACCGAGCGCGGCACGCAAGTTCTATACGGTGATCCTGCGCGACGTCACCGAGCGCGTGCGCGCCGAGGAAGCGCTGCGCCGCTCGCAGGAGGAACTGCAGGAGCTGGCGCGGCCGCCGAGCAGGCGCGCGAGCAGGAGAAGAGCCGCATCGCGCGCGAGCTGCACGACGAGCTGGCGCAGGCGCTCACGGCGCTGAAGATGGACGTGGCCTGGTGCAAGGAAAAGCTGCCCGCCGGGCGAGGACAGCTCGCGCAGAAGCTGGACACGGATGCAGGCGCTGCTCGACACGCACGGTGGCGGCGACGCGGCGCATCTCCGCCGACCTGCGCCCGCTGATGCTCGACGATCTGGGCCTGCTGCCCGCCGTCGAATGGCTGGTGGAGAATTTCACGCAGCGCACCGGCATTCCATGCGAGCTGGCCGTCAGCACATCCGGACTTGCAGCTGCCCGACCCGCATGCGACCGCGGTCTTTCGCATCCTCCAGGAATCGCTCACCAACGTCGCCAAGCACGCCGAAGGCGACGCGCGTCGAGGTGACGCTCGAGCAGAGTCGCGATCCGAGGTAATGCTCAGCGTGCGCGACGACGGCCTCGGGTTTTCGCCGCAGGCTCCGCGCAAGCCGGATTCCTTCGGCCTCGTCGGCCTGCGCGAGCGCGCGTACCTGCTCGGCGGCGAAGCGGCGATCACCAGCGCCCCGGCCAGGGCACCAACATCGAAGTGCGGCTGCCCGTTCGGTCCGATGCCGGCTCGCCATGATCCGCATCGTCATCGCCGACGACCACACCATCGTGCGCGAGGGGCTGAAGCAGCTCCTGCTCGCCGCCGGCGACCTCGAGGTGGTCGGCGAGGCGCGCGACGGCCACGAGGTGCTGCAGCGCGTGCGCGCGCTCGATTTCGACGTGCTGCTGCTCGACATGTCGATGCCGGGCAAGAGCGGCATCGAGCTCATCAAGCAGGTCAAGGCCGAGAAGCCGAAGCTGCGCGATCCTCGTGCTCAGCATGCACGAGGAGCACCAGTACGCGGTGCGCGCGATCCGGGCCGGCGCGTCGGGCTACCTCACCAAGGAAAGCGCCTCGACGCAGCTCGTCTCGGCGATCCGCAAGGTCGGCGGCCGGCGGCGCCTTCATCAGCGCCGAGGTGGCCGAGCAGCTCGCGCTTGAGCGCGATGCCGCAACGCGAAGGGCCGCCGCACACGGCGCTCTCCGACCGCGAGTACCAGGTCTTCCGCATGCTGGCGGCCGGCACGAGCGTCTCCGACATCGCCGCGCGCCTGAACCTGTCGGTGAAGACCGTGAGCACGCACAAGGCGCGCCTGCTGGAGAAGCTCGGGGTCGCGCAACCAGACCGAGCTCGTCCATTACGCGCTCAAGCATCGCCTCATCGACGACCCCAACGCGCCCACCTAGCAGTCGCAGTCGCGGGTAGCGAGGTCAGTTGCCGGATTCCTACGCCGGGGCCTGTTCGCCGGGCCGTAGGGCGATTCCTACCCTTCGAATCGGAACATCCCGACGGCCGCTAATCAGCGGCCGCCGATAGGGCGCGCGCGCGCGTCCGCCGATACTGAGCGCCATGAGAACGTGCTCTGCAGCCCGGCCAGCACTCAAGGTGTTCATCGTCGAGGACTCGCCGCCGATTCGCGAGCGCCTGATCGAGTTGATGGGCGAGATCGATGGCGCCGCGGTCGTCGGCTTTGCGGAAACCCCTCCGGACGCGATCAGCCGGAATCCTGAACACGCGGCCCGATTGTGTCGTTCTCGACTACCAATTGCTTGGCGGGACCGGCGTCGATGTTCATCCACGCGGTGCATCCGAAGGTACCGACCATTGTTTTCGTCGTGCTGACCAATCACGCGAACCCGCAGTATCGCCGTCTCTGCCTGGAGGCCGGGGCGAGCTGGTTCTTCGACAAGAGCACGGAATTCAGGAAGATCAAGGATGTCATCGCCGGAGCTCGCTCCGGCGTCCGAGTAATCACGGCCTGCAAATAATCCGAACGCATTAAGGAGAGAGCCATGGAAGCCGTTGCCGCTGTCGCCGTCCAGACCGCCATGCCCAGCAAACGTTTCGCCTTTCCGGGCAAAGAGCGTCCTGCGGGACGTCAGCCGCGCACGGGTCTGCTGCTCGAGCGTGACAAGCTGCGCGAGGTGAAGTTGTCGGCCGCGCTGGATGCGGATGATCTGTCCAGCCTGGAGGAGATCGTCACGGCGCGTATGCGCGTTGCCAAAGGCGAGACGCTGTATCGTTCCGGCGGGCGCTTTACCGACCTTTACGCGATTCGACTCGGCTCCTTCAAGACCGTCCTGCTCGCCGACGACGGATGCGAGCAGGTCGCCGGCTACCACATGCCTGGCGAGATCCTGGGAACAGACGGCATAGGCGCCGGGCTGCACGACAGCGAAGCTATCGCGCTCGAGGATTCCGAGGTCTGCGCGATCTCGTTCGACCGGCTGCAAATACTCGCTCGCGACCAGGAAGCGGTCCAGACAGAAGCTGCACCGTGTTCTCGCGCGCGAAATCGTGCGCGAGCGCAAGATCATGATGATGCTGGGCACGATGAGCGCCGAGCAGCGTCTTGCCGCTTTTCTGATCGATCTTGTCGGAGCGGTACCGCGCGCGAGGCTATTCGTCGTCCGAATTCGTGTTGCGCATGACGCGTGAGGAAATCGGCAGTTATCTGGGACTCAAGCTGGAAACCGTGAGCCGCCTCTTTTCGCGCTTCCAGCGCGAGGCCTTGCTCCAGGTACAGGGCCGGCTGGTCAAACTGCTCGATCTCATCGCGCTGAGAGAGCTGCTCGGACACGCGTCCTGACGGCCCCGGGGCCGTCGTCGCATGCTCGAGAAAATGTAAATACGCGGTCGGCCGGGATCACCCGGCGCAGCAGGGACGAATCCAGCGCCGAACGGAACGGAATCGGTTTCTGGCGCTCTATGTGGGCATGCAGACCCGCAGCCTGCTCATCGGTTTGGCGATGTCGGTGGCGACGGCAGGAGTCTTGATCGCACCGGTCTTCGGAGACGAGCCCGGCGTGCCGGCCGGCAAGCGCTCATTCGACGCCCCAAGGATCGCCCGGGGCGCCCAGCTTTCCGCGATCGGCAATTGCGCGACCTGCCACACCCGCCAGGGCGGCAAATCCTTCGCCGGCGGACTGCCGCTGGAAACACCGTTCGGCGTCATTTATTCCACCAACATCACTCCCGACGTCGATACCGGTATCGGGGCGTGGACCGAAGCCGAGTTCCTGCGTGCGATGCACGAAGGCGTCGACCGCACTGGTCGGAATCTGTACCCGGCTTTCCCCTACGACCACTTCGCCCGCGTCACCGATGACGACGTCAGCGCGATCTATGCGTTCATCATGACACGTGATCCAGTGCGTGCGACGGTACCGCCTAACCGGCTTGCCTTTCCGATGAACTTCCGTCCGATGCTTTCGGCCTGGAAGGCGCTGTACCTCGAACGCGGTGTCTATCGGTCCGATCCGGGCCGATCCGCCGAATGGAATCGCGGCGCCTACCTGGTCGAGGGGCTCGGCCATTGCGGCGCATGCCACACGCCGCGCAATGCCATGGGTGCTGAAAGGAAAGATCGCTACCTCGGCGGCGGCGAAGCGGAAGGATGGCATGCGACCGCGCTCAACGCGTCGTCGCCGGCGCCAGTCGCCTGGACCGTCGACGAGTTGACCCGGTATCTCCGTCAGGGCTGGGACGACGAACATGGGCACGCCGCAGGACCAATGTCGCCGGTCGTGCACGAATTGGCCGATGTGCCCGAGGCGGACGTTCGAGCCATGGCGACGTACCTGCTGGCTGTCATGGGAAAAAAAGAACCTGCGCCCATGCAGACGGCCGCGCCGAGCTCGGACGAATCGCGCCTGCGGACGGGCGCTGCGATTTTCGCCGGGGCCTGCGCGAGCTGTCACGACGAAGGCGCGAACGCGGTATCGTCGGTCCGGACGGTTCCGCTGGCGCAGACGACTTCGATTCACGCACCTGATCCGCGCAACGTATTGCATATCGTGCTCGAAGGCATCTGGCCCGAGCCGGGCGAAAAGGGCGTCCTGATGCCGGGCTTCGAAGGCGCGCTGACCGAAGACCAGCTCGCGTCGCTGCTTGCGTATTTGAGGGTCCATTTCGCCCGGAGCCAGCCGTGGCCCGACATGTCGCGGCAGCTGCGGGAAATCGTCCAGCACAAGGATCGAAACGGCAATGATTGAACTCAACGTCAACGGCAAGACGCAGAGCGTCGATGCCGACGCCGGCTACGCCGCTGCTCTACGTGCTGCGCGACGATCTGGAGCTGAACGGCGCCAAGTTCGGCTGCGGCCTCGGCCAGTGCGGCGCGTGCACGGTGATGGTCGACGGCGAGGCGGTCTTTTCCTGCCTGACGCCGATCGCGGTGCTGGCAGGACGCAAGATCAAGACCGTCGAAGGGCTCGGCACGACCGAGAAGCCCGGCCCGCTGCAGCGCGCCTTCATCGACGAGCAGGCGGCGCAATGCGGCTACTGCATCGCCGGCATGATCATGCGCGCGCAGGCGCTGCTCGAACGCAAACCCGTCGCCGTCGGATGCCGAGATCCGCCGCCACATGATGCCCAACCTGTGCCGCTGCGGCACGCACATGCGCATCCTTCGCGCGGTTCGCCGCGCGGCGCAGGCGATGCAGGCGGCGAGACGCGGCAGCTGCGCCGCGAGGCGTGCATGAAGGCGCCTGTTGACGCCAAGCGCCGTCGCTGTCGCGGCGCGAGTTCCTGGCCGGCGGCGGCGCGCTGGTCGTCGGCTTTTCGCTGCCGCCGTCGCTCGCTGCGCGCGCAGAGCAACCGGCGGCAGGCGCCGAAGCTGCCCGGCAGCCTCGACAGCCAGCCGATGCTCGACTCCTGGATCCGCATCGATGCCGACGGCAGCATCACCGTCTTCACCGGCAAGGCCGAGCTGGGGCAGGGCGTCAAGACGGCGCTTGATCCAGCTCGCCGCCGAGGAGCTGATGTGCCGCCGCGGCGCGATCCACCTGGTCACCGCCGACACCGCGCGCACGCCCGAACGAGGGCTACACCGCCGGCAGCAACTCGATGAAGGACAGCGGCACGGCGATCTGCAACGCCGCGGCGCAGGTGCGCGAGATGCTGATCGCCAGAGCGGCGCGGCGCCTCGGCGTGGCCGCCGAGCGGCTGCACGGCGCAGGACGGCGCCGTCGCGCCGACGATGGACGGCGCGTCGGCTATCGGCGAGCTGGTCGCGGCCGATCTGCTGCACGTGCGCGCGCCGACGGACAATCGAAGCTGCGCGACCCGGCGGCGCATCGATGCATCGGCAAGTCGGTGCCGCGGGTCGACATCCCGGCCAAGGTGACCGGCGGTGCGGCCTATGTGCAGGACCTGCGCCTGCCCGACATGGTGCACGCGCGCGTCGTGCGGCCGCCGAGCTATGGCGCGCGTCTGCGAGACGCTCGAGACCGCCGCGGTCGAGAGGATGCCCGGGCGTGCTCAAGGTCGTGCGCGACGGCAGCTTCGTCGCCGTCGTCGCCGAGCGCGAGTTCCAGGCGGTGCAGCGCGATGCGCGCGCTCGGCGCGCCGCGCGCGCTGGGACGAGACGCGCGACGCCTTCCCGACCAAGGCGAACTCTTACGCAATCTGCAGCGGCTGCCTGCCGACGATCATCGTGGATCTCGACGAGCACGCGATCGGCAACGCGCCGACGCGCGCAGCGTCGAAGGCGAGCTATCGCCGGCCCTACCAGATGCACGGCTCGATCGGACCGTCCTGCGCGGTCGGCGCTGTTCGAGGACGGCACGCTGACCGTGTGGACGCACAGCCAGGGCGTCTATCCGCTGCGCAGCGCGATCGCCGAAATGCTGCGTCTCGCCGCCAGATCGCGTGCGCTGCATCCACGTCGAGGGCTCGGGCTGCTACGGTCACAACGGCGCCGACGACGCGGCCGCCGACGCCGCGCTGCTCGCGCGTCGCGTTGCCCGGCCGGCCGGTGCGCGTGCAATGGATGCGCGAGCAGGAGCATCGCTGGGAGCCCTACGGCCCGGCGATGCTGACGCAGCGCAAGGCGGCGCTCGACGGCGCAGGCAAGATCGTCGCCTGGGAGTACGAGGTGTGCAGCAACACGCATTCGACGCGGCCGGGCGGGGCCGGCAATCTGCTGCCCGGCGTGGCATCTGCGAGAGGCCGTTCGCGCCGCCGGCGCCCAGGCCGATCCCGCTGCCCGAGGGCGGCGGCGACCGCAACGCCATGCCGCTCTATCGGTTGCCCAACGCACGAGTCGCTGCACCACTTCGTGCCGGAGATGCCGCTGCGCGTCTCGGCGCTGCGCGCGCTCGGCGCGTACATGAACGTCTTCTCGATCGAGAGCTTCATCGACGAGCTCGCGCTCGCCGCCCGGCGTCGATCCGGTCGAGTTTCGCCTGCGCCATCTCGACGACCCGCGCGCGCGGGACGTGATCCGCCGGCGGCGGAACGCTTCGGCTGGTCGTCCTACGCGCGAGCTCCGGGCACGCGGCCGCGGCTTCGCCTTCGCCCGCTACAAGAATCTCGCCGCCTATGTCGCGACTCGCGGTCGAGGTCGACGTCGACCGCGAGACCGGCCGCGTGCGCGTCGTGCGCGCCGTCGCCGCGGTCGACAGCGGCGAGGCGGTCAATCCCGACGGCATCCGCAACCAGATCGAGGGCGGCATCGTGCAGTCGGCGAGCTGGACCCTGTACGAAGCGGTGAGCTTCGACCGCGACCGCGATCACCAGCCGCGACTGGAGCACGCTATCCGATCCTGCGCTTTCGCGCAGATGCCGGAGAGCGTCGACGTGCATGTGATCGATCGCGCCCGGCAGCCCTTTCTCGGCACCGGCGAAGCGGCGCAGGGCCCGACCGCCGCGGCGATCGCCAACGCGATCGCAGACGCGACCGGCGTCAGAATCCGCGAGCTGCCGTTCGACCGCAAGCGGGTCAAGGCCGCAATCCGCGTCTAGGTTGGTCGCCGACCCCGAGGCCTGTCTGGTCTCAGTGGATCAGCATGACCGGGATTTCCGCCAGGTGCAGCACTCTTGTCGCGACGGACCCCAACGCCATGCTGGCGAGCGCGGTCATGCCGCGCGTTCCCATGCAGATCATGTCGCTGTCGGATCGTTTGGCCTGATCGATAATGGTTTCAGCGATCGATCCGACGGCGGTGTGAACCGTGTATTTCACTTTGGCCGCGTCGAGAATCTTCTTGCTGGGCGCCAGCATCGCCGCGGATTCTTCGGCGTAATAGCGGTCGAGCATCTGCTTGCTGACGACGAGACCCATATTGGGAAGCCGCGGCACCGCCAGATGTACCGCAAGCAGATCGATTTGAGGGCTGCTTTTGTACCAGGCCAAGGTCTTGACCAGCGCCTTTGTGGCACGCGCGGCGCTCTTGGATCCGTCGACGGGAAGGAGGACTTTCAGCATTTGTGTACCCCGGCTCTTTCGGAAGGCACCCGACCCGATGCGCCTGCTCAATCGACCAGCAAGGGTGCTCGCGCAAATGCCTGGCGCAACCGGTTGAGGGGTCGCAAAACAGTAGGTTTACTCAGGAGCTTGCGTAGCATACGGGCTTGCCTGGAAAATCAAGAAGCAATATGCCGGCCGCCGCGATAAGCAAGCCCGGGCCTGGGACCAGCGGTATGGCAAGAATTGCCCCGATCACGATCAGGACCGACCCGAGCACGTTCTTCAGGACGAGGCTGGTCGTGTCAAGCAAGCCCCGCGCGGCTTGCGCAGGACACTGGCGGGAGACGCAAAGATAGTCATGGGGCAAGCCAACGAAAACAACCAGAGCGATGGCGCAGGCGGCGATCAGCGCAACCGCGATTAGCATCATCGCCAGTATCAGGTGTTCGTCCATTGGGCGGATTGTTCGGTCGATGGGTCGACGAAAAATAGTTTCGCCTGCGAATAGTTTCAGCTCATTTGTTGATTACTTCCTTGATCTGGGTCAACCGACAAGACCTGATCGCAACCGAGCCGCGGGCTACGGGATCAATTCACGGACGCGGTGGGAGGACTTTGCCGCGTGGTCCACGTGTCGATGGACTGCGTGACACAAAGCCAGCGCAGCGAAGCTGGCCGACGCGACGGCCCCGCTCGCCAGTAATTGCAGCGCGCTCAGCGGTGCGAGGCGGAAGATCTCGCGCATCGGCGGCACGTACAGTGCAAACCCGAGGCCAAGCAGTGCACCTCCGACAACCCACCAGAGGGGCGGGTTCGGCCGGCGCAAGGTTTCGGCCAGCGTTGCATGCCGCGAGCGGTTGGCAAGGATCAGCCCGATGTTGCCGATCACGATCGCGGCAAAAGCCATCGCACGCGCCTCGCGCTCTCGGCACGCCATCGGCGAGAACCACGGCGTACAGCAACGCCACTGCGACCAGGATGGCCACGCCCTGCGACGATCGCTACCGCAACCATCCAACCATCAAACAGGCGTGAAGACGCCGGACGCGGCGGCCGCTGCATCACGTCCCGCTCCGCAGGCTCGGCCTCGAAGGCGATCGAGCACGCCGGGTCGATGACGAATTCCAGGAACACGATGTGCACCGGCAAGAACACCAGCGGCCAGCCGAACAGCAGCGGCAGCAGCGCCATGCCGGCGGTCGGCACGTGCACCGCGACGATGTAGCGTCATCGCCTTGCTGGATGTTGTCGAAGATGCGCCGTCCGAGCCGGACCGCCGTCCACGATCGAGGTGAAGTCGTCGTCGAGCAGCACCAGCGAGGCGGCTTCGCGGGCCACGTCCGGTGCCGCGCCCGCCCATCGCCATGCCGATGTGCGCCGCCTTCAGCGCCGGCGCATCGTTGACGCCGTCGCCCGTCATGGCGACGATTTCGCCGTTCGCCTTGAGTGCTTGCACCAGCCGCAGCTTCTGCTCCGGCACGACGCGCGCAAAGATGTTGATCGCCGCCGCACGCTCGCGCAATTGGCGATCGCTCATCGTGTCGAGTTCGTGCCCGGTTATGACGTTCTCCGGCTTGGCAATGCCGATCTGCCGCGCGATGGTCTGCGCCGTGCCGGCGTAGTCGCCGGTAATCATCACGACCCGGATCCCGGCTTCGTAGCACTCCCGCACGGCCGCGGGCACAGCGGGGCGAACCGGATCCGCCAGCCCGGTCAAGCCCAGGAATTGAAGCTCGAGTTCACGCTGCGACGCAGGCCACGATCGATTGTCGCGCGTCGCTGGAAGCGTGCCCTTCGCGACGCCAAGCACGCGAAGGCCGTCCGCGGCCATCGCGGCGACCTGCGATTCGATGGCGGCACGTTCGGCGGCATCGAGTCGTGCACAAGACGCGCGATCGCTTCCGGAGCTCCCTTGGCAGCGACCACGACGCGCATCGCCATCATCGCCGCTTCCAGACGTAGGTGACCGACAACTGCTCCGGCGAAAGCGGGTAGCTGTGCACGGGCTTCCAGGTGCCAAGTTTCGCGGCCGTGGCCGGGAAGCGGTCGCTGAGCAATTGGTGATACGCCTTTTCCATCGGATCGAACGGTTCGCGCTCGCTCGCCAATACCGCAAACTCGACCAATGACGAGGGTAGCTCGGCAGGGCGACTCCTGCAAGATCAACTGCCTTGCCGGGCACCCAGAGACGGCGCACCGCCATGCGGTTCTGCGTCAGCGTGCCGGTCTTGTCGACGCAAAGCACCGTGGCGGAACCCAGCGTCTCGATCGCCGGTACGCGCCGGGTCAGCACGCCTTGTCTGCGAAATGCGCCAGGCGCCGAGCGCGAGGAACACGGTGAGCACGACCGGGAACTCTTCGGGCAGAATCGCCATCGCCAGCGTGACCCCGGCCAGCAATCCGTCCAGCCAGTCGCCGCGCGTGAGAGCGTAGATGAACGGTAACGAGAGTGCAAAGTGCGATGCCGACGGCGGCGAAGATCAAGCACAGCACGTCGGGTTTCACGCTGGATAGAGCTCGGTTCCGGCACGACAGTCTGCAACGCCTTGCCTATTTTCCCGATTTCGGTCTGAACGCCGGTTGCGGCGACACGGGCGAGCCCCTGACCGGCGGTTAGCAGCGTTCCGGAGTAGGCGAACGGCAAGTCGTCGCCACCGGGCGGGCCCATGCCGTTGGTACATCGCTCGCCCGCTTGCGAACCGGAACCGATTCGCCGGTAAGCAGCGATTCGTCGGCCACCAGATTGTCCGCACTGAGCAGAATTGCATCAGCGGGCACCCGGTCGCCCTCTCTGATGCGGATCAGATCGCCGACGACTACTTCCCGCGCTGCGATTGACTGCCACTTGGTGTCGCGCGACACCTGCGCGCGAGGACTCGCGAGTTCGCGGAGGGCCTCGACCGCACGTTCGGTTTTACGTTCCTGGTGGAAGGTAATTCCCATCACAACAAATACCGAGGCGAACAGGACCAGTGCCTCCCGCATATCGCCGAGAAACAGATAGATCGCCGACGCGCCGATGAGCAGCAGGAACATCGGCTCCCGCACGACCTCCCATGCAATCGACAGCAGCCCTCGCGGCTTGGCGGAGGGCAGCTCGTTGTATCCGCCGTGCAACCGGCGAGCGGCCTCTGCGGAAGTGAGACCCTGGTGCGGGCTTGGGTCGCGGTTCATGATGGGTTGCAGCAGAGGTGGGTTACCGCATTCGTCAACTCGACTGCAGCCGGGCGGCCTAGTATCGCGAAGCAGAGATCCATGTTGCATTGCTAACGCCTTGGCGACATTGTTTGCGGAACGATGGTTTATACGAGATGAGTCTAGAGCGGGGTTATCGTCACCGGCTTGACCGAGATCAACGCCAATCGGCCCTCGAAGGCTATCATCAGGGTTGGGGTGGACGGACTCGCTCCCGTTCTAGGAATTGGAGAAAGGCCCGCCGCGTTAACGCTTCAGGGGTACTGTCATGGCCAGAACCAGATCCGTCCCGACGCCGGCCAAGGCGCTGGGATTATGGCCACGACAACTGCGTGGCTCACGCCAGATGGCAGCGTTGAATCGCTCCGGCAAGAGGAGGCGCGTCACGGGCTTCATCGCTGCGATATTGGCTGCCGGCTGCGCGCAAGCTCAAACGCCGCAATCGCTGTTGCAGCACAACCACTGCTACTTGTGCCATGCCGATCGCGAAACCAAGACCGGTCCTGCGTACGTCGATGTGGCCGCGAAGTATCAAAACAAGCCCGGTGCTGTCGAGGTCGTCGCAGCTACCGTACGCAAGGGCGCACATGGCAGTGGCCCGTGGCACATGCCGCCGCATCCAGAAATCTCGCGCGCTGACGCGCTGACCATGGCCCGGTACATTCTGAGCCTGAAGAGATAGTGTTCCTGGCCGAGCAATCGGCCGCCGGATGAATACGCGGCGTCGACGGCCGACCGGGGCGGATTGTGAACGCCTACCTAAGGCCTAGTGGCCATCGGACGGCGCTTCCCTCCGGCTGCCGGCGAACGCATCAGAAGTACGGGAACATTCGTCGATCTCACGACACCCTCGGCGTCGCTTCCCAATACGACCCGACTGAGACCGCGACGGCCATGCGTGCCCAGGACGATCAGATCTGCGCGCCACCTTTTTGCCTGATCGATGATCACATCGGAGACAGGACGCCCGATCATCTCGATGAGCACGGTCTTGCACTTGACCGCCTGCTTTTGGGCCTGCTTCTCAGCCTTGGCCAGGATTGCCTCGCCCTCTTTCCGGAGCGCGGCAAGGAATTCATCGACGTAATCAGCCGAAACGTATGTCATCCCGTCGAGGCCTTGAGTGATGACCCTTTGATCCAGCACATGGAGAAGACACAAAGCGGCCTTCTGATCCTTGGCCATGCTGATCGCTTCGCGCAAGCCGAGATTGGATGGCGGGCTGCCGTCAATGGGCACGAGAATTCTTCTGAACATGGTCTAGCTCGTCCTCCGACCTCGGGCGATCAAAGGCACTCGTCAGACGTCGTGGAAGATGGTGCTCGCCATAAGAGCACCAGACTTGACACAACGAGAATGGATCCGATCCCGCCCAGAATAACCAGCAGCTCCAGCTGCAGTGGTGGCAGTACCCGATACAGGACGACGGCGGCGACAAGGCTGTAGACCATCCAGAAGAAGATGAGCATCGCAATCGCGGGCGATGGCCTTTTCATTCGCATCACTCCTCGGGGTTCCGGCCGAGACGCCGTGGTCACGGCACTATCCTACGCCGCCGTCAGGTGAGCCAATTGACACATGTCAAAAGACGACGCTTCAGCCTCGACGGACTGCCCGTACTTGCTCGTTCGGGCGTCGACGCGGGCAGTCGCCCGGCGCGACAGGACTTTCGGCAGCGCTCTACGGCGCCTTCGGTGGAACCGTTCCCTTGTTGAACATGTAGATGATCGCGCTGCGCAACTCGGCATCGGTGAGATTGGCCATGCCGCCACGGGCCGGCATGCCGCCATGTCCATTGATGGCCGAGCGGACGACGACATCGAGCCCCGGCTTCAACCTTGGTATCCATGCGCTCCGATCGCCTATCTTCGGCGCGCCACCGAGGCCCTCCTGGTGACATTTGGAGCACTGAATCCGGACGATCTCTTCGCCGCTACGCTCCGGGGCTTTGGTCGTCCGGCTGACGGGCTCGGTCCAGTGCCCGCCGGACTCGTTGACCATGTAGGTAATTGCGCGTTCGATCTCGGTATCAGACAGTCCGGGGTTGCCGCCGTGTGCAGGCATCTGTCGGATGCCCTTGAGCGCGTTCTTCGACAGACCGGTCAGGCCGCGTGACGCCAGCTTGGACCAGGCTTTCTTGTTGCCGATCTTGGGCGCGCCGTGCGCGCCGGTGCCGTGGCAGGCAACGCATACGCTGTCGACGACCTCCTTGCCGCTTTTTTCGGTATTCTGCGCTGCGGCACCTTGGGCCGCGATACATGCCGCCAATGCGGCGATGATCACAATCACCACCTGCATCTGCGCTTTCGCAAGCCGGAGCCGCATCTTGGCGCGATTTTTTTCTGTCATGGGCAACCCTATGCTCATTCTATTGCCTCAGGATCACGAGGTCGTCAACCGACGTTCGGAATATTCTCGCCGTCTCCCCGGTGCATGACCGCGGGCGGCGGCTTCGAAAACCAAAGCTGGTACATCGTCACGACCCACATGAACGCAAAGCACATCCCCATCAGGCCGCCGGCCAGCATCACCACCCAGGCGAACGGATGATACAGCTTGGTCAGGTACCAGGAGCTGATGTCGAGGATCACCGCGACGAACGGCAGTGCGACGATCGTGCATTTGAACCACACCGGCCGGACGTAGGCGTGGCTGTACATCAGACCCATGATGAAGAAGATGAATGTCAGTCCGAACAGGTGGATGTGCGAGACGCGAACCAGCGTGAAGACGTCGGCGCCGGTGTCCTGCTCGGTCACCTTCTTCAGGTTGTCGTATCCGTTGAGGTTCGGAATGTGCGGGTTGCTGCCGTCGTGGCAGCTCATGCAGCGCTGGTCCAGCAGGGGCTTGATATCGGTGTCGTATTTCGCCCGATCGGCGCCGTCGTGCACCCACGCGATCAGCATGTTCGCCTCGTCGTGCGGCAGCATCGTCGACATCGGGCCGCGCAGCGCCGACTCGAGGCGTGACCCCTTGCCGCTGCCCGTATAAGCGGTAAGGATGTCGTTGTACGACAGCATCATCGGGTTGCCGCCGGCCCGGCCGGCGTAGGTATGGAACAGGTAGATCAGGGCGAACAGGTACCCCAGACCGAGGACGAGCAGCGTCATCGTGTACAGCACGCGCTGGCTGTACGGCAGTTCGGAATAGTGACGATACAGCCGGTGCAGCGGGACGTCGCTCATGGTCGGTTCCTTTTATCGCAAGCGCCAAGGGCGACGTCCAAACGCCCGCGCTGTCATGCTAGGGCCCGGGTCGTCTTATCGAATTCCCGCGCCAAAGACGATCACTTGAGTGAAGCGTAGTAGGCAGCCAGATTCGCCATGTCCTGGTCGCTCAGCGGAGTGGCAAACGACTTCATGATCGGGTTCGCCCGCTTGCCCGATTTGTAGTCCTGCAGCGCCTGCGCGATCTCGTTTTCGCTCTTGCCCGCCAGAGCGCGGGATAGGGTTTTTTGCCTTCTCCGTTGGCGCCGTGGCAGCCGGCGCAGGCCGCCGCCTTGGCTTTGCCCGCCTGAGCGTCTCCGGCAGCCTGCGCCGCACCGACGATACCGAACAGTCCGCAAAACCCCGCCACCAACGAGCACGTTCTTCATGTCCTACTCCTCGATTGGTTGCGTTGCTTGTCCGCGCGTTGTCCGCACTACTTGGCGGGCAGCGAGATGAATACGACGGCGCGCGCCTTCTGGCGCGCGTAGTGGGCGGATAGATTCTCGACATCGGCCTCGGTCAGCACGTCCGACATGGCGGCCATCTGCGGGCTCTTGCGCTCGCCGGTCCGATAGGCGTGCAGCACCTTTTCCAGATAGTCCAGGCGCTGCGCCGCCAGCGCCGGCAAGCGCGGATCGGTGCTGTTGCCGTCGACGCCGTGGCAGCGGTCGCATCGCTGCGTCCATTCCTCGGTCGTCAACGGGCTTCCGGATCGTTGGTTGGCTGCGGCTGCAGACTCGCGTAAAACGCCGACAGGTTCTTCGCGCAGTCGTCGAGCGAAGTCGCCAGGCCTTTCATCGTTTCGTCGCTGCGCGATCCGTCCTTGTAGGCGTGAAACGCGGCGGCGAGATATTGCGCGTCCTGCCCGGCGAGGCTTGGAGTCGCTGGATTGCGCTGACGCCCTGGTCGCCGTGGCATCCGGCGCAGGCAGCCGCGGTGCCTTGCCGGCCGCCTGATCGCCAGGAGCCGGAGTTGGCGCGCGGGCAGGCTTTTGCAGCGCGTAATAGAGCGCGATGTTGGTCAGATCGGCATCGGCGACCGGCCATCATCGACTTCATCATTTCGTTCTTGCGCTGACCGCCTTGTACGCCTTCATCGCCGCGACGAGGTATTTCGGGTCGAGACCGACGAGACTCGGCGTTCCCGGCGTCTTGCTGACGCCGGTTTCGCCGTGGCAGCCGGCACATGCGCGCCGCGGCAGCTTTGCCGGCCTGGACCGGATCGGCGTTGGCGGGAGCTTGCTTCGCACCCGCCGCGCCGGTTGCGCCGGATCGAGGCTCGCGTAATAGGCGGCCACCTTGACCAGCGCGTTGTCGTTGAGAGGTTTGACCGCGTCGCCCATCGCCGTGTCGCTCCGGGCGCCCGACTGGTAGGCCCTCAGCTCGAGGTACAGATAGGCCGGACGCTGGCCGGCGAGATTAGGCACGCCCTGGATTCTGCTGACGCCATTGGCGCCGTGGCACGCGGCGCACGTCGATTCCGCGATGCGCTTGCCTTCGGCGACGTCGGCGGCATTGGCGTAGGCGGCACGAAGGTCGTCATTCGTCCCCGGCTGAACCTTCGCCCCTTGCGCTGCCGCCAGCGAATAGCCGGCGCCCATCGTCGCCGTGACGAGCGCCACGGCAAGAACGGGGATATTCACTCCGACTCGGCCTCATCGTGCGATCACGACGCATCACCTCATCGCCATTGATAGATATACGTGACCCCGACCACGTGCACATTGTAGTTGAACGGCTGCTCATTGGTGGGGATCACGTTGGTCAGCGTCCCGAATTGCATACCGTCATAGACGTAATCGCTGGATCGCAGATGCTGGTACCAGTAAAGCACCCTTACCGCCGACACCTTGTCGATCGCATACTGGCCGCCAAGGCGCAACTCGATCGTCTTGGTCGTCGCCGTAGGCATGTTGGCGGCGGGGATGAAAAACACCGCCGGTACGCCGGGCGCCAGCGCCGGCGCCGGCGCCGCGAGGGCGAACGGGTTGTTGGCATACGACCCACCCGCGACGCCGACGTCGGTGCGCGCGTGGGTGTAGACCAGATCGCCCGCCACATCCAGCCTGCCTCCCATCAGGTTCTTGTACTTGAAGCCGGCTCCGAAGGTGTCGACCTTGTCGCGCATGTCGGTCGACCAGTTCAGACACGGATCGATCTTGGCGTTGGAGTTCTTGGCCAGCACGCTCGAAAAGCAGCCGCCGGACACGATCGTGTTGCCGGCCTGACCGACAAAGGCGGTGTTGCTGTTGGAGCCGTACGAAATGCCTGCGCTCTGCGACTTGATGTCTTCGTGCGAGTAAAACGCCTGGGCGGCAAAGTCGCTGGTGACGGAGTAGCTGCCCTCGAGGTTCAGCGCAAAGTTCTCCGCGTTCTTCAGGCCGTAGACCGAATTGTTGTAGTCGTCCTTGTTGTAGTCCACGCCGCCCTGCAACGAGACGTTGTCGCTCGCATCCCAGTTGACCGACCCGCGCACCTTGTTGCGATTGCGGTCGGCCATGTTGAACCGCCGCATGCCGACCTCTTCGTTGATGTTGTTGCGGCTGCCGTAGAGCGCCTGCGGAAGGATGTTGTTGTTGGGCGAGAAGATCGCGCGCGTTGCCGGTGAGCGGTGAGGAGGGAAGCCGGCGACGGGACCGAAGCCGGTCAGAGTCCGCGTCTGCAGCAGATACTGGTAGGCGCTCGACCGTTGGCGCCGCCCGCGGGCGACGACGTTGGCCATCGGCACCAGCGACAGGAATGCGTTCTCGTCGTAGTTGACCCGCCGCTCGGAATACGCATAGCGCGACGCGTCCGCTGAGGTTCTCGACCACGTTGGCGCGCCATTCGGCCCGGAGCAGTGTTCTCGCGGGTCCTCGGCGCATCGGCGCAGTTGATCCACGAGCCGTCGCATTTGCGGTCGATCTGCTGGTACTCGTAGCCGCCCTGGAGCCTCTGCCCTTTGGCCACGCGCGTAGATCGGCGTCGACGTCGAACTGGTTGATCTTCTTGCTGTACGGTCGATTGGCGTAGATGTTGATGTTGCTGCCCAGCGTGTTAGCCGGCAGTCCCAGCGCCGCGTTGAAGGCGGATGCCGCGGCGGCTCTTGCTTCGTTGGCATCCTGGAAGAAATAGGTGTTGACCGGCGTGCTGGTTGTCGCGGTCGTCGTACTTGTAGCCGGCGACCAGGTTGAGATCCTTGATCGGGCTTGGCGGTGAGCTTGGCATTGAACGCCGTCGTCACGACCAGGCCGTCGAGCGACGACTGCGGGCAGGCCCAGCGGGAACTGGTTGTTCTGCCCGTTGGTGACAAAAGCTTCGTTCTGCGTGTTGCGCGCCGTAGGATCCGTTCACGACGAGCTTGGTGGTTGGCGAAAAGTTGTAGCCGCCCGTGAGCAGTGATCTGGTGGAAACTGATTGCTCGGTGCGCTGCTCATTGTCGCCGTCTTGGTCGGGTCGTTCACGTCCTGCCAGGTCAGCGATGAATATTGTTCTTGAACACCGAGCCGTAGTACGCGACCTGCATGAAAGCACTTCTCGCCAGTGTAGGTCGAGGCTCACGTTGTACTGGTCGGTGGTCTGGTCGATCGGGTCGGGAAGGATCGCGGAGAATTCGCTCACCTGCGAGCTCACCGCGCCCATCGGCTTGAGGCCGTTCCTTGTTCTCGTGCTGTACGCTGGCCTTGACCTCCCATTGCGCGAATCGATGTTGTAGCTGAAGCCGCCCTTGATGCGTCTTGCGCTTGGTATCGAGGTCGACGTTGTGGAAGCCGGCAGGTCGTCGGCAATGATGTTGTTGACCGTCGCCTGCTGCGCGGCGGTCGGCGGCGTGACGACGCCGCCGACGATCGCGGACGCAAGGCCGGTCGTCGGCGACAGCGAGCGGAAATTGATGGCGGTGCCGCTCACCTGCGGAACGAGCGGCTTGATCCAGTTGGAAGGCAGCGTCAGCGTGTTGGAGCCTGCGCCCAGATAGGGCGTCTGGTAGGTGTCGGAGCGGTTTCGCCGCAGCTCGTCGTAGTCGAAATCGATCCGGAATTTGCCTTGCTGCCCGTACTCGCCGGAGACGCTCGCGCGTGTCCAGCCCGAGGTCGGTGCCGGTCGCGCGCCAGCGCGTCGCGTCGCTCGCTTCCGTAGCTGCCGCCGCCGCGCACGTCGAAGTTGAGGATGCCGTAAGCGCCCTTCTTGAACAGGCCGTTGTACTCGCCGAACTTGCACGAATCCTGGCTGACGTAACCGGCTCCCACTTCGACGCGCTGGTCGGCTGCGTCAGCTGACGCGCCGGGTCGATCGTCGCCTCGGCGGCCTGCGCGGCCGACAGCGATCGCCAGGGCCACCAGCGCGCTGCGCACCGCGACGACCGACGCCCGGACCGCTGAAACAATCCGTTGCTTGGTCTTCATCTCATGCTCCCCGATTCTCCATTCGCTACCGCTGGAATTTCGCGCCCGCCGGATGGTTCGATCCGTGGACCAGCACGTGACAGTTGAGGCAGGCGCGCGCGTTCGATCTGCGTGCGCGGGCTCTGGTTCGCCAGGCGCCTGCATGCCGTTGATCGTCGTCGCGTTGCCGTTGGGCAGGTTCGCGCCGCTGTTGATCGCCGCACCATGGTCGCCGCTGTGGCATTCCTGGCATAGCCACGGCACGCGCGCCTTGAGCAGCGGCGCGTTGGTCGAGCCGTGCGGCGTATGGCAGTTGGTGCAGTCGTCGACGACCGGCGCGTGCTCCCACAGGAACGGACCGCGCTTTTCCGCGTGGCACGTGTAGCAGGTTTCGTTGACGGAGTTCTTGACCAGCAGCTTCGGACCCGTCGAGCCGTGCGGATTGTGGCAGTCGGAGCAGGCGACCTTGCCGGCCAGGATCGGGTGGGTCGAGATGCGGTGCGTCTGCGCACGCTGCGTCTTGTGGCAGGCGAAACAGACCTCGGGCTGGGTGACCTTGGACAGCACCGGGTCGTTCGGAATGTGCACTGTGTGGCAATTGGTGCAGGACACGTCCCGACTCTCGTGCTCGCTGCCGGACCAGTGCATGCGAAGTCCGGTCTTGTGACAGCCCAGGCACGTTCCGTTCCGGTCCTCGGCCGACGATACGTTCTTCGATTTGGTGGCGAAAACGACGTCCGGATGCACGCCCGCAGGATCTTGCTGGTGGCCGGTGCTTTGGCCGTGGCATGACTGGCAGTTCGGCGCTTTGGGGTCCGCCCGGTTGCCGTGCTTCGTCTGGTAAAGCGACAGAATCGGCACACGCCAGCTTTCGTTGTGGCAGGCGGTGCAGACAGCATCCTTGGCCAGCGCTTTTTGCGCCGCCGTATCCGCGGGAGCGGGAGTGTCGGCAGCCGCGACCGAGCCCGCGAGGAAAAAGCCGATGAACGCACCCAACACGGCTAATTTTTGGACGGGCATCATATTCTTCTCCCTCAACCAGTGAATGCGTGGTGAACGCCGCTCTCGCCTGCGGGCGCTATCAGTTCATGCTTCGGTGGGGATGGAATGTCGGGCGAGGCAAATATTCGGCGAACCCTCGCTTCCGGCCGGACGCCAGCAATGTGCGGTCTCGAACGTAGGCTGCGCCTTGGCGCGTCAGTACGCAAGCGAACACTGAAAATAAGACGATTTGTGTTGCGCTGTAACAACAACAGCGCTTGGCGGTGGTGTCGGCCACATTGACCCTTCGGCGATGCGACGGCGGAGCTCGCTGTTACCGCTCTCGACGGAGGCCTCTTTTGCGCGCTCATGGCGGTAATTTGTCATCGCCGCCGGGATCGTTGATTGACTCAGGTCAAGGAAACTTGAGGACGGGCGAATTATTTGATCTAGATCAGATATCCGACTCCTTGTAGTGGAACAAACGAGACACTCGAGGGTTGTGGCAGGCATCGGCCAACCGGCCGTTTACCGCGTGAGAACCACCTTCTGGTAAAGGCCGCGGAAGTAGGTTTCCTTGCGGGTCGCTCCCAGGCGAATCTCCGCCGGTAAGAACTCGGCGATCTCGCTTTGCCATAAATCCAGCGCAAACGGCTCGAGACGGCGCAACAGCGCGCGCATCGCCCGTCGAAGCGGATGACCGCGACGCGGTTGGTGGTAATCGACCAGCACGATCTTGCCGCCGGGCCTGACGACGCGGATCGCTTCCGCGAGCGTACGGCGACGAACCGCCAATGGCTGCTCGTGCAACAGGAAGAAGATCAATACCCGGTCGTACGTTCCATCCGGCATCCCGAGCGCGGTGGAGTCGTGATGAAGCAGGCGTGCCCGGGAATCTCCCGGCAGTTTGCGCGCGAGATTCTGCAGCTGGATAGGCATGACGTCGACGACGTCCAGCACCCCGTCTTCCGCAATCTGTTTACTCAGGCGCACGGTCAGGTCGCCGTACACGCACGCGACCTGCAATGTGCGTCCGCTGGCCGGACAGCCGATTTCGGCGAGAGCCGCATCGCGTAGCCGCGCATAGTTGCCGAACAGAATCAGATTGACCAGCCAGGCGCGTTCGAACGTGCGCACGGCCCAGGGATGGACATACGCCCACCAATAGAACTCCTGCAGGTAAGCCGGGACCGGCAGCATCTCTACAGATTGCTCTACAAGCGGAAGGCTAGCGTTCATTTGTTAACGATCGGGCAGTGTCCGCGTTGATAACCAAATTCGCAAGGGCTGCGTAAGGCTCCGATGACGCAACTCAAAAGTCGGACTCTACCCATGCCATACACGCAAAGGCGTGCACCACTCTGCTAGTATCAGCACACGATCGCGGCCTATTGGAGCACGTGCGTTGCGCATCGCCCTGCTATCCGACATTCACGCCAACACCGAGGCGCTGACCGCTTGCCTGCGCCATGCCGGCGAGCGGGGTGCGGAACGCTTTGCCTTTCTCGGTGATTTTGTCGGGTACGGCGCCGATCCGGGCGGCGTCATCGACATCGTCATGCGGCACGCGGCGGGAGGCGCCGTGGCGCTCAAGGGCAATCACGACCAGGCTCTTGAAAAGAGCGCCGGCTATTTCAACGAAGCCGCGCTGGCAGCCATCGAATGGGCGCGCAACACACTGAGTGACGAGCAAAAACGTTTTCTTGTATCGCTTCCGCTCGTGGCGCGCGATGGGAATGTGTGCTACGTCCATGCGTCCGCGGCATCTCCCGAACGCTGGGAATATATCGACAGCCCCTCGGCCGCCAAGCGGTGCGCCGACGCAGCCAACGCCTCTTACACTTTCTGTGGACACGTCCACGATCAGCTGCTGTACTTCGAGAACGCCAGCGGTCGCATGAGCGAGTTCCGGCCGATCCCGGGCTCGGCGATCCCGGTGCGCAGCCAGCGCCGCTGGGTGGCGATCGTCGGATCCGTCGGACAGCCTCGCGACCGCAATCCCGCTGCTGCGTACACGCTATTCGACCGCGCCCGCGAGCAGATTACGTTCCATCGAGTTTCCTACGATGCGATGGCCGCAGCCGAGCGCATTCGCAAATCAGGCTTGCCCGAATCGCTTGCCTGTCGCGTCGAGCTCGGGATCTGATCGTCCCTTAGCCCCATCCTTCGCAAGCCCATGCGAGAACGTTTGCAGCCCGGCGCGATCATCGACGGCTTTCGGCTCGGTGAATGCCTACACAAGGGAGGCACCGGTTACATCTACCACGTCGTCGCGCCACCGGAAAAGGAGCCCGGCTTCCCGATTGTGATGAAGATCCCTGCGCTGGGGCCGGGCGAGCCCACGATCGGCATCGATAGCTTCGAGATCGAGCAGATGATCCTGCCGACATTGACCGGTCCGTCGGTGCCGCGCTTCGTGGCGGCGGGCGACCTGACCGCGACACCTTATATCGTGATGGAGCGGATCGACGGGGACGGACTCGAGCACATGATCGCGCGCGCACCGTTGCCAGCGGAGGAGGTCGCGCGCATCGGTTCGGCCCTGGCCGACGCCGTGCACAGCGTGCACACGCTGCAGGTCGTCCATCTGGATCTGAAGCCCGAAAACATCATATTGCGTCCGACCGGCGAGGCGGTGCTGCTCGACTTCGGCTTTGCCCGGCATGCGCGCTATCCCGATCTGCTCGCCGAGTCGAAGGACTTTGCCGCAGGCTCGGCTGCCTATGTATCCCCCGAGCAGTTGCAGCACGACCGCAGCGACGCGCGCAGTGATCTCTTTGCCCTCGGCGTGTTGCTCTACGAGCTGGCTACCGGCAGGCAGCCGTTCGGCGAACCTCAGACGTACGCCGGCATGCGCGATCGCCTCTGGCGCGAGCCCGTTCCGCCGCGTGCGCTGAACGAGCGCGTCCCTCCGTGGCTGCAGGAGATCATTCTCCGATGTCTGGAACACACGGCGGCGGCGCGGTATCAGTCGGCGGCGCATATAGCCTTCGACTTGCGCCATCCGGAGCAGGTTGCGCTTACGGACCGAGCGGACCGGACCGAAACTCCCGGATTTTTTCCGCAGTTCGGCCGCTGGTGGCGGTCCCATCGCGACCGGCACGTGCTCGGCGGGCGGCAACCGATTGCCGCAGCACGCGCGCCAGTGATCATGGTCGCGGTGGATACCGAGCATCCGGACGACGAACGCCATCCCTCCCTGCAATTGGCGACGCGACAGCTGGTCGCGCTCAATCCGGAGTTCCGGCTGATGTGCGTATCGGTGGTCAGGGCCGCGCCGCTGGGTGAAGGACCTGCCGACACCGACACCGCTTCGGGCAAGCACCTCGAGCACAAGACCAGGCTGCGGTACTGGGTCGAGCCGCTGAAGCTGCCCTCGTCGCGCGTTTCGCTGCATGTCGTGGAAGCGGCCAATGCGACCGGCACGCTACTCGATCTCGCGCGGGTCAATCACGTCGACCTGATCGTCCTGGGGGCACCGGGGCCGGCCCAGCGGGCTCTTGGGTGGTGGCGTTCTGTCGCCTCGAGCGTCACAGCGAACGCTCCTTGCAGCGTCTACGTGGTGCGAGTGCGAGTGCCGGAGCGCACGTCCGAGCCATCGCCCGACTGATAGCCGGCGATGCAGCCTCGGGGGCCGCGGATTCGGATTAGTGACTAGGTGCGCCCGCGCACTTCAGATCACGCGCGAGTAGCGCGCCGGTGCCTGCTGTGCGCGCAGATAACGGTCAAAAGCCATCGCCACGGTGCGGACGAGTAGCCGGCCCCGCGACGTTACGGTTATACGATCAGGCGCGATCTCGACCAGCCCGTCGGCGGCCAGAGCCTCCAGCGCCTGGAGCTCCAGGCCGAAGTAATCGACAAACGAAATGTCGTGCGCGACTTCAATCGCGCCGAAGTCGACGGTGAACTGGCACATCAGCGCCTGGATCACATCGCGTCGCAGCCTGTCATCGGCGCTGAGCTTCCAGCCGCGGAAACAGGGCAGGGCATTGGCGTCGAGCCGATCGTAGTAGTCGTCCAGCGTCCGCACGTTCTGGCTGTACGTCTGGCCAACCTTGCCGATTGCCGAAATGCCGAAAGCGAGCAGGTCGCAATCGGCGTGCGTCGAATAACCCTGGAAGTTGCGATGCAGCTTGCTCGCGCGTTGTGCCAGCGTCAGCTCGTCGTCGCTCTTGGCGAAGTGGTCCATGCCGATATAGACATATCCGTTAGCGGTTAGCTTGTCGATCGCCAGCGCAAGGATCGCGAGCTTCTGGTCGGCCGAGGGCAGTTCCGCGTCGCGGATCTGCCGTTGCGGCTTGAACAGCTGGGGCAAGTGGGCGTAGCTGTATAACGAGACCCTATCCGGCGCTGCGGCGATCACCTTTTCCAGGGTGACGGCGAAGCCGGCTACGGTCTGCCGCGGCAGACCATAGATCAGGTCGACGTTGAGGGAGCGAAACCCGCTCGCGCGCGCAGCGCTGATCACAGCGCGCGTTTCCGCTTCGCTCTGGATACGATTGACCGCGCGCTGAACCTCGGGATCGAAATCCTGCACGCCGAGGCTCATGCGATTGAAACCGAGCTCGGCCAGCAGCGCGATCGTCGCGTCGGTCACCTTGCGCGGATCGATCTCGATCGAGCATTCCGCATCGTGGGCGAAGGCAAAGTTGTCGCGAAGCATGCGCATCAAAAGCGACATTTCTTCGGCCGAAAGGAACGTGGGCGTGCCGCCCCCCCAGTGCAGTTGCCTGACGGGCGACGCAGCACTGACCATCGCCGACACCATGCCGACCTCCTTGCCGACGTAATCGATGTACTTTGCTGATCGCTTGTGATTCTTGGTGACGACCTTGTTGCACGCGCAGTAGTAGCAGATCGTGTTGCAGAAAGGCAGGTGTACGTAAAGTGACAGCGGCCGCGGCGCCTTTCCGCCGAATCGACCGAAGAGCGCGCTGACCAGGTGCTGGGGGGTGAACGCCTCGCTAAAGCGGTCGGCCGTCGGATACGAGGTGTAGCGCGGGCCCAGGCCGTCGTACTTCCGGATCAGCTCGGGATCGAACGAGAGGCTCGCGGCGGGCGCGGTCAGGATTTCGTCGACCATGCCGCATGATGCCGGGCAAATTCGCCGCGCGCCTTGAGGCAGATCAAAACCGGTTTCGCGCGCGCCGGGAGCGGTGTTCTGAGCTCGATTTGACCTGGATCATGGTCTTCCAGGCGGTCCTCCCCAAAACTGGCACCGACGGCTCTGGATTCCGGGCTCTGGATTCCGTCATCCGGGCGGGCTGCGCCGGCCACAGCAGAAGTGCTCGCCTCGGATCATGCGCGCGTGCGCTGGAATCCACGTCTGCTCGCGGCAGCGGCGGCGCGCGACGGGGTTGCCAAGTTGCCTGGTTCCGTAATCGTATGCGGTAAACTTCAAACCCTGCCGGCCACTTAGTCCGGCGCCGGATCGGAACAGGAGAAAGCGATGAAGAACCGAGATCGAGTGGCCCCGCGGTGGTTCGCGCTGATTGTCGTCGTGGCTGGCGCCGCGCTGTCTGCCGGACCGGCAAGCGCGGCCGGCGAGCGCCTGGCCGCGTTCTACAAGAACCAGGTCGATCCGCATTTCGCGCTGGTTCGCGCCGGCGTCGAGGCGGCAGCGAAGGACATGGGCGCCGGCCCGGTCACGCATTACGCGCCGACGCGGCCGAACAATCTCGCCGAGCAACTCTCGGAGATCGAGGACGTCACCGTCAAAAAGCCCGACGCCATCCTGTTCATGGCGGTCGATCCGCGCGGCGTCGTGCCGGCGATCGAAAAGGTCAACGCGGCGGGCATCCCGCTGGTCAATTACAACGATCGCGTTCGCGGCGGCAAGTTCGTAAGCTACGTCGCCGCAGACGATTACAACCTCGGTCTCGATGCCGGCCGATATTTGCTCAAGGCGCTCGGCGGCAAGGGCAACGTCGTGATCATTGAAGGCGTCAAGGGTGCTACCACCAGCGACGATCGCGTGCGCGGCTTCAACAAGGCGCTCGAGGAAAACCCGGGCGTCAAATTGCTTGCTTCGCAACCGGCCAATTATCAGCGGCTGCAGGCTTTGCAGGTAATGGAAAACCTGATCCAGTCGAATCCGTCGATCGACGGCGTGATGGCCGCCGCCGACGTGATGGCGTTCGGCGCGATCGAGGCGCTGGAGGCCGCGGGCAAGAAAGCGACCAAGGTCGTCGGCATCGGCGGCGTGCCGGAATCGATCGACGCGATCAAAGCGGGACGATTGCTCGCGACCGCGGAATTCAACGGCTACAAGATGGGGTGTCTCGCCACGATGGCGGCGGTGCGGAGCCTGCGCAAGGAAACGGTGCCGGACACGATCGTGATCAAGGGCATCGTCATCGACAAGACCACGACCGGCCCGTTCGAGGTCCCGGCGGAAAAGCGCACGTGCCCGAAATGGGAGGAGTACGCGAAATAACGATTGCACGGCGCGCGTATCGCCACAGGGCGCGTCTTGGGTTTCGCGAGGAGGGGCAGATGGGCAATGACAGTACCGGCGTCGCGCAGCGCATCGCAGCGGTGCATCCGCGGCCGGATCAGGAGCGCTACATGCCGTATGCGCCGGCCGTTCGCGTTGCCGGACCGGCCGACATACTCTTCATCTCCGGCTCGACGTCGTCGCCGCTCTACCACCGGCACCCGCACGTCGCCGACGAGCATCGCCATCCGATCGACATCGAATCGCAGACCCGGCGCGCGATGGAAGGCATCAAGCTGGTGCTCGACGACCAGGGGTTGACCTGGCGTCATGTGGTGAAGGTCACCAAATATTTGACCGACATGCGCGACATGGATGGCATGGTGGAAGTGCTGGCCGAGTATTTCGGCGACTGGAAACCGGCGAGCACGACGATCTGCATCAACTCGCTGTCCACGCCCGGTGCGCGGGTCGAGCTCGATATGATCGCGGTCCGTCCGCTCGGCTGATCGCTTCAGTCGCCGTGATCAGCTGCCCGTGATCTGCCGCACGTGACCGGCGACGCTAACGACGGCGGCGGATCCGGGCAGCCCGCTTCGCCAGCGCCGTTGCTGGCGTTGCGCAACGTCAGCAAGACCTTTCCCGGCGTGCGCGCGCTGGACGATGTGTCGCCTCGACCTCCGCGCCGGCGAGGTGCACGTGCTGCTCGGCGAGAACGGCGCCGGCAAGTCGACGCTGATCAAGGTGCTCTACGGCGCGTACCATCCCGACGGCGGCGAGTCCTGTTCGAGGCGAAGCCGGTGCAGATCGCGCGGCCCGCCGACGCGCGCCGGCTCGGGTCGCCGTCATCTTCCAGGAGTTCTCGCTCGTCCCCTACCTGAACGTCGCCCAGAATATCTTTCTCGGCCGCGAACTCCCGGGCCGGTGTCCCGGCACGATCGATCGCGTCCGGACGCATGCGCGAGGCGCGCCGCGTGCTCGTCGCTCGGACTGCGATCTCGATACGCGCACGCCGGTCCGCCGACCTCGGCGTCGCGCAGCAGCAGCTGGTCGAGATCGCCAAGGCGCTGTCCCAGAAGGCACGCATCCTGGTGATGGACGAGCCGACCGCGGCGCTGTCGAGTCCGGAGATCGACGCGCTGTTCGCGATCATCCGGCGGCTGCAGCGGCGACGGCGTCGCGATCGTCTACATCTCGCACCGGCTGCAGGAGATCTTCGCGATCGGCGATCGCATCACGGTGCTGCGCGACGGACGGAAGGTGGCCAGCTCGCCGCCGGCGAGCGCACGATCGATGACCTGGTCCGGCTGATGGTCGGACGCGAGGTGAGCACGACCTACCGGCACCGCTTCTGCGAAGCGTCCCGGGCGATCCGGTTCTGCGAGGTCGAGCGTCTGACGCCGAGAACGGCGTCCGGCGGGCGAGTCTGGTCGTCGCGCGCGGGAGAGATCGTCGGCCTCGCCGGCCTGGTCGGGGCCGGGCGCAGCGAGCTGGCGCGCGCCATCTTCGGCGCCGACCGTCTCGTCTCGGGCGAGGTCCGGGTGGCCGGCAAGCGTCGTCGCATGGCGGCCCGCGCGTCGTCGCCGCGGGCGTGGGCCTGGTACCGGAGGATCGGAAGCGGCAGGGCCTGGCGCTCGTGCGATCGGTGCAGGACAACTCTGCTGGTGGCCGGCTTGCGCGGCTGTTTCCGAACGGCTGGTACCGGCCGGGCGGCGACGCGCCGCGCCGCAGCCACTGATCGCGCGGCTGCGCGTCACGCACGCCGTCGTCGCGGCGGCTGGTCAAGTTCTCTCGCGGCGGCAACCAGCAGAAGGTCGTGATCGGCAAATGGCTCGACGCCGGGTCGCGCTGTTCCTGTTCGACGAGCCGACGCGCGGCATCGACGTCGGCGCCAAGGCCGAGATCTACCAGCTGATGGAGCAGCTGGTCGCGGAGGGGGCGGCCGTGCTGATGATCAGCTCCGAGCTGCCCGAGATCGTCTCGGTCTGCGATCGCGTCTACGTCATGCGCGACAGGACCATCGTCGGCGAGATCGGACGGGCGAGCTGAGCGAAGAGAGCATCCTGCGGCTCGCGATGCACGAGGGCGCAACCTAGATGCCGCTGCTGCCGCGTGCCTGCGCTGGTCGAGCGGCGTGCACGTTCGCTGCCGGCGATCCTTCCGATCAGCTTGTCGGTGGGGGTGCACGTCGTCGCCGTGGAACGGCTTTGCCTGGCGCGCAACCTCGCCGATCTCGCCTTGAGCGTCCGATCCTGCTGATGCTGGCGATGCGCCGATGATCGCCTCGATCCATCGACGGCGAGGGACTCGACCTTTCCACCGGGGCGGTGTCGAGCCTGTGCAGCGTCGTGCTGGCCGAGTCGCTGGCGGGAGGGCACGGCATGGCGAGCGCACTGGCGGCGTGACGATCGCAGTCGGATGGCTTTCGGGATAGCCGAAGCGGCGCAGATGGTCTCGCTGCTCGCGCTTCCTCCTTCGTCGTCACCTGGGATGGCTCGGCATCGCTGAAGGCGTTCTTCACTCGTGTTGACCGAGGGCAATCGCGGTATCGGGCCTGGGTCCGGCCTAGCGACTCTGCTGTGCGCTGCGATGTGTCGGCCTACGGTCTCCCGGTGCTGGTCGCGCTCGCGACCTGGCTACCAGCCTCCTGCTGCTTCGTTACCCGGTTGGCACTTACGTTTTCGCGATCAGCGGCGATCGCGACGCGCTGGTGCTCGCCGGCGCGCCGGCGTCGGCGTACCACATCGCGATCTACGCGTTCGGCGGACTGGTGTCGGGCGTGGCGGGTCTGCTGTTGACCGGCCGCATGAACGCCGCGCATCCAACGGTGGCGATCGGCATGGAGTTCGACGCCATCGCCGCAGTCGTGCTCGGCGGCACGTCGTTCGAGCGCGGCGACGGGCGACTGCTCGGCACGGTGCTGGGCGTGGCTACGATCACCGTGCTGCGCAACGCGCTCGACCTTCTCGGCGTCGAGTCGTCGCTGCAGGTCGTGTCGATCGGCGCGCTGATCCTGCTGGTGATCGTCATCGACAGTCTGCGCAAGAGCCGTCGCATGCAAGCGGCATGACGCCTGGCGGCTCCGGGGCCGCGCCCCTGCGCGGACAGTGACGGCATCGCCTGGCGGGCGATGCCGGTGCGCTCGCGCTGCGCGCGGCGCTGATCGTGCTGATCGGACTCTCGCTCGCGCTCGCCAGCGATGCTTTCCGTCGACGGCCAACGTGCTCAATGTCCTGCGCCAGGCCAGCCTCATTTTCCTGCTCGCCGCCGGCCTCACGGTGGTGATCCTCTGCGGCGGCTTCGATCTCTCGGTGGCGGCGAACCTGACCTTGTCGGCCTGTCTCACCGCCGGCGTGATCAAGTCGGGTCTGCCGCCATGGCTGGGCGTGGCGACTGCGCTCGCGTGCGGCACGGCGGCGGGCGCGGTGAATGGTCTCGCGGTGACCTTGCTGCGCCTGCCGCCATTTCTTGCCACGTACGCGATGCTCTGGATCCTTCAGGGCCTCGCGTTTCACTACATGGGCGGGCAGGAGATCTTCGGCTTTCCACCAGGGTTTCGCGCGCTGGGCACCGGTTTCCTGTTCGGCGTGCCGGTGCCGGTCTACCTGATGGCCGCGGTGCTGATCGTCGCGACGGTGTTCCTGCGCGCGACCAATTTCGGACAGGAAATCTATGCTATCGGCGCGAATCCCGAGGCGGCTCGGCTCTCGGGCATCCCGGTGCGACGCCGGCAGATGCTGGTCTACATGTTCAGCGGACTGATGTCGGGTCTCGCTGCGGTCGTTTTCCTGGCGCGGGTCAACGCCGCCGACTCGGGCATGGGCGAGCCGCTGCTGCTGCCGGTGATCGCCGCCGTGCTGATCGGCGGCACCTCGCTATTCGGCGGCGTCGGCAGCGTGCTGGGCACGGTGTTGGGCGCGATCATTCTGGCGCTGGTCATCAACGGCATGAATCTGCTCGACATTCGCGCCCAGTGGCAACCGCTGGTCGTCGGCGTCGTGCTGCTCGCGGCGGTGATGGTCGACCTGATCGGTCGCGGTCGGCGCGAACGGTCGGTTAGCGACGCCGCGGCTGAAGCGCGCATTACTTCAGGCTGAGCCCGTCGCTGACCGGCACGTTTTCCGGCTTGAGCTCGATGCCCGAGGCCTGCGCCTGCAGCACGATCAGCGTGGCGAAATCCTGGTCGCTCAGCCCCGGCCGATCAGCGTCTGCACCAGGTCGCGCGTGAGCGCGGCCAGCGGCATCGGCACGTCGAACTCCGCGCCCCGCGTCAAGTCCCAGGTCGAGGTCCTTGCGCAGCAGCTCCGGCGTGAAGGTGACGTGGAAATCGAGGTTGACGAAGGCCGGCGTCTTGTAGCGCGTGAACATCGAGCCCATCACGCTCTTGTTGAGGAAATCGAGGAAGGCGTGGCGCTGCATGCCGGCCTTCTGCGGCGAGTATCGTGATCTCCGCCAGCGACTGGATCACGACGCCGAGCATCACGTTGTGGCAGATCTTGGCGATGCGCGAGAGCTCGCCCTCGCCGACGTAGGACACGCCCTGCGGCCGATCGCGCGAGATACGGCGCGACCGCGTCGATACGCGTCCTTCGGCCCCGAGCAGACGAACGTCAGCTTGCCCGCCTTGATCACCTTGGCGTTGCCGGACACGGGCGCGGCCAGGAACTTGACGCCACTTCGGCCGAGCTTCTCGCGGATCTCGGCCGATCCTCGAGCGAGATCGAGGAGCAGTCGACGACGATCTTCGGCTTGCGCGCGTGCTTCCGGCGACAGCACGCCGTTCGGGCCGACGAGCACTTCCTTCACGTCGTTGCCAGGTCGACACCATGCAGAACACGATGTCGCAGGCCGCGAGCTCGGCAAGCGTCGTCCGCGACCTTCGCGCCGTACTTCGCGAGCGGCTCGGCCTTCGCCCGCGTGCGGTTCCATACGGTGATGTCGCAGCCGGCTTTCGCGAGGCGCTCGCGCCATCGCGTAGCCCATGCGGCCGATGCCGATCCAGCCGATGCGCGTATTCGTCGCCATTGCGAGCCGCTCTAGGCGTCCATGCCGAACGGCATGTCCATCGCGAACAGCCAGCGACCGTCCGGCTGCCTCCGGGCGACTTCGACTGCATTGCCGCTCATCGTCGTCGGCTTGCCGTCGGGACCCGTCATCGCAAGCGTCCACTTGTTGGCGAGCAGCGCGATGTCGCCGGTCTGCGCGACGAGCTTTCCCGACGTCGTGATCGACGGCTTGGCAGCGAGGAATCCGGCCAGCGCTTCGCGTATCGCCGCGGCGCCGGTGACGACCTTGCCCGGCGACGGCATCAATGCAGCCTGCGGCTCGTACAAGGCGACCAGCGCATCGATGTCGCCGGCGTTCGCGCCTGCTCGAACAGGCGGTCGAGATCGACGGAGTCGTTCTTGACCATGAATCTTTCCTCAGTACGGATTGGCGATCGGCAGCTCTTCAGCCGGATACAGCGAAATGATCTTCGGCCCCTCGGCGTGAGGATCACCTCCTCCTCGATGCGCGCGGCCGACACGCCGTCGCTCGCCGGGCAATAAGTTCCGACCGCGAACACCATGCCGACCTTGAGCTCGATCGGCTCCTTGAGCGAATTGAGGCGCGAGATCAGCGGGCGCTCGTGCAGGCCGAGGCCGAGGCCATGGCAGAAGTTGAGGCCGAAGGCGTCCATCTCGCTGGCGAAGCCGATGTCGCCGGCCTTGGGCAGCGCGCGCGCGATCCTGTCGCTGGTCACGCCCGGGCTTCAGCCGGCGATCGCCTTGTCCATCCACTCGCGCGCCTTCCTGTACGCGGTGCGCTGCGCCGACGTCGCGCGGCCGACGTTGAACGTGCGGTAGTAGCAGGTGCGGTAGCCCATGAACGACTGGATGACGTCGAAGAACGCCTGGTCGCCCGGCCGGATCAGCCGGTCGGTGAAGTTGTGCGGATGCGGCGAGCAGCGCTCGCCCGAGATCGAGTTGATCGCCTCGACGCAGTCGGAGCCCATCTCGTACAGGCGCTTGGTGGCGAGCGCGACGATCTCGCTCTCGCGCATGCCGGGCTTGAGCGCCTCGGCGATGTCCTGATAGACGCCGTCGACCATCGCCGCGGCCATGTTGAGCAGCGTCAGCTCGTCGATGTTCTTGACCTCGCGCGCCTGCAGCATGGTCTGCTGGCCGTCGCGCACCTCGATGCCGAGCTTCTGCAGCTCGAACAGCATCGGCGGCTCGACGACGTCGAGGCCCAGCGGCATGTTGCCCACGCCCTCGGCGTCGAGCATGCGACTTGATCTCGCGCGCCGCGTCGCGGAACAGCGTGATGTCCGCGCCGATCGCGCCGCGCAATCCGAGCAATCCCGCGCGGCAGTGGTCGTGATGCAGCCACGGCGCATGCAGTCGGTGATGCTTGGCGGCCGAGCCGAAATCCCAGATGTAGGGATCGCCGTTGCCGGTGAGCAGCGAGTAGCGCGTCAGCTTGTCGCGCGCCCACTCGCCGATGACGGTGCTGGTGATGTAGCGGATGTTGTGCTGATCGAAGCACAGCAGCGCACCGAGTCCCGATCCGGCCAGCGCCGCGCGCGTGCGCGCCAGACGGTAATCGTGCAGGCGGCGGAAATTGATCCGTTCCTCGAAGTCGACCTGCGTGTGGCCGGGCGACTGCAATGGACGATCCCAGCGGTAGGAGGGATCGATGTCATCCGGCCGAATGATCTTCGGGTCGCTGCGTTTTTTCTGGGCCATGCGGCGGCGTCTTCCAAGTCGTTGTCAGCGCGGAGGGAAAGCCTTGTCGTAGAACGTGAGGTCGACGTAGCGCGCCGGGTCGCTCAAGGTTCTCGCCGGCGTTGCGTACTTGCTGCGCAGTGCCAGCACCGTGTCGATGCCCGCCAGGTTAGGCCGCGCGTCCCGGTAAATTCCACCGGGCTGCGCCAGCAAGAGATCGTACGATTGCCGCGCGAGCGCCGGCGTCATGTCGCGGATATTGGCGACCAGCAGCGCCTCGACAATTTCCCGGTTGGCCGGCTGGTAGACCCAATCGACGCCGGCGCGATACGCCTTCAGGAAGCCGACTACCGCCGCCTCGTGCGCCGTGCCCATGAACGGCGGACGAAACCCGCCGTGCCCTGGTACGACCCAAGCATGTCCGCGCTGGCCAGAACGCGGTAGCCGCGATTCTGCGCCAGCAACTCGAACGGCGTGCGGAGCAAGCGTCGCATCGTGCTTGCCGGCGAGGAGCTCGGTATACGATTCGACGTCGCGCCGGCGCGCACATAGCTGACTTCGTTGTCGGCGAGCCCGTTCTTCGCCACGAGCTCGCGCAGCACGAACGCGGCACCGGTGGTCGGGGCGTCGACCGACAGCGTCTTGCCCTTCAGGTCGGCGAACGACTTGACACCGGGTGCCGCCACCACCGACAGGAATCCGCCGTCACCGCCGAGGATCGCGACGAGGTCCGGAGGCTCGGGGATTTTGACCTCGCCCTGGCCTTCCTGGTAGGCGATCAGGTTGTCCATCAGCGCCAGCGCGACGTCCTGCCTCCCGTCGAACAGCGAAGCGATCAGGAAACCGGAGCTCGGCGTATAGGTGAGTTGCACGGAGACGCCGTTCGCCTCGAAAAATCCCTGGCGCTGCGCCGCCCAGACCGGCAGGTTCCAGCCGCCGTCGAAGCTGATGACACGCACCGGCGTAGAGGACGGGCCGGGGCCTGCGCGCCGGCCGGTGCCGCGATCAGGCACAACACCGCAAGGCAGGCCCCGATGATGCGAATCTTCATGAGCATGGGTCTGCGTATTGTCCGGTCCGGAGCGTGCCTACAGCACCGGACGATAACTTAGGACCGTCGGCGCACTCAAGGTCCGGCATCGTGATCGGGGGGTCCGTCCAGTGCTCGACCTGACCGGCATGATTGGACGGTGGAAGCGGCGGGGTCGGCACCGCCGGCGTGCCCAGGTAGAGGAATCCGACGATCGCATCGCCGGCGTGCAGCCCCAACGCCGCCTTGACGCCGTCGTCGTAGGCGGCGTTGCCCGTGCGCCAGAAGCCGCCGAAGCCCAGCGCATGCGCGGCTACCAGGATATTCTGCGCGGCGGCACCCGCCGCGACGATCTGCTCGACTGCAGGCACTTTCTTGTGCTCGCGCAGCCGCGCTCCGACGACGACGATCAGCGGCGCCCGCAGCGGCTTGCCGCGCTCCTTGTCTATCGCCGACTCGGGCAGCTCCGGCTCGCGCCGACGCAGCGCATCGGCCAGCATATCTCCGAAGGCGTTGCGTGCGTCCGCGGCGATGACGATGAGGCGCCATGGCTTTAACTTGCCGTGGTCGGGCGCGCGCGCGGCGGCCCGCAACATCGCCGCCAGCGCGCCGGCGTCCGGCGCTGGCTCGGTCAGGCGAGCGGGCTGGCCCGCGTGGTCAAGGCTTCGATCGCGTCCAAAAGCCGGTGGTCTTTCAGAGGTTCTTCATGCGGCCGTCCGCGAGCGCAAAAAGCCGTTCGTTCGGTCGCGCATGACACTCGGTTGCAAGCAGGAGAATCGGGCCGTCTGTTGTAGCATAACCGATCGGCCCGGTGATCGCGATTTCCCGCCTGGACAAGCGCGATACGTGCCACCCGAGGAGATCGGCACGATGGCTACGATCAACGTCGAGGTACAAGCAACGATCCGCCGGCCGCTTGCAGTCGTCAGCCGCCAATTCGGCGACATGCGACACCACGAGCGTCACCGGGTTCACCCGGACGTGACGATCACCGTGCTTTCGGAGGACGGCGACGTCTGCCGTTTCCGCCAGGAGGTGCGACTGCTTGGCATGCTGCAGTCGGATGAGATCGTCCAGCATCGCAATGCCGACGGAAGCCTTTCCTCGGAGGTGGTCGCCGGCGCCAACAAGGCCCTGCGCATCCACCAGGGATTTACACCAGCCGGGGCCGACGCGACGCTGGTGACGTTCCGTGCCGAGCGCCGCCACCGGCATCAAGTGGTGGCTCAAGCCGCTGTTCGAGATGGCCATTCGCAGGGCGGTCAGGAAGGGTCTGGAGGAGGATCGTGTCGACCTCGAGGAGCGCGGGTACGGCAGCACAGCCGGCTAGGTCGCCGCCGCGGGCAGCCGGTCTTCCGGAGCAGGCTTGAACCGGGCGTCATTGCCCACATCTAACCCGGTACAAGAGACCACGATGTCATCGCGAAGCCCAACCGACCTGATGTGGGCGCAAGCCTTTGACCTGCTCGACCAGGCCGAGCGCATCCACCGGCAATTCTTCCGTCTCACTGCATCGGCACGGCCGCATGCGGTCTGGGAGCCGCCGGTCGACGTCTTCGAGGACGAACGCGAGGTGGTGATCATCGTCGCTCTCCCCGGCGTTCCGCCGGAACGGATCGAGGTGAGTACCGAGCCGACGACGTTGGTCGTGCGCGCGGAGTGTCCGTTGCCTTTCGCGGGATCGCGCCGCGCCGTGCAGCGGCTCGAGATTCCGTATGGCTACTTCGAACGAAGGATTCCGTTACCCGACACGATGCGACGAGGCGGGCACGCGCGAGTCCAGCGACGGCTTGCTGATAGTCAGACTGCGCAAGACACCCTGCACGGGAGCACTGTGACCGAACCGACCAAAAGCGAACCGATCCCGGCCAGCGCCGACGCGACCGCGCGGGTCGATGCACTCGCGCCTCAGGCCAAGCGGCAGGGAGAGGCTGTCTTGTCCGCGCCCGCTGCCCGACGACGCACTGATCATCGTCCCCG